>NZ_CP036402.1:0-2400000 GCF_004322855.1 Egibacter rhizosphaerae
GTGAGATCACTGCTCGCCCACAGCCGCCTGTGGATTCTGCTCGTCGCCGTGGCGCTGGCCATCGCTGCCTGCGCGGACGACGCCGAGGACGTCACCGACGAGGGCCCCGACGACGAGGACGTCGAGGAACCCGAGGACGAGGAACCCGACGACGAGGAACCCGACGAGGACGCCGTCGACGACGAGCCCGAGGAGGACACCGGGATCGAGGGCGAGGCCGTGTCGATCATGACCCCGTTCGCCGATGACGAGGAGCAGGCGAACTTCCTCTCGACCATCGAGCCCTGGGCCGAGGAGCACGGCGTCGAGGTCGAGCACGAGGGCTCCGACGACTTCGAGACCCTCATCAACACCCGGGTCGAGGGCGGGAATCCGCCCGACATCGCCCTGTTTCCCCAGCCGGGGCTCATGCGCGACATGGCCGACGCCGGGGACATGCGCGACCTCGACGAGGTCCTCGATCTCGACGCGGTCGAGGACTCCCTCATCGAGGGCACGCTGGACGACGGCACGTACGAGGACGAGGTGGTCGGACTTATGTACCGGCTCAACCTCAAGAGCCTCGTGTGGTACCCGGTCCCCGAGTTCGAGGAGGCCGGCTACTCGGCCCCCGAGACGTGGGACGAGCTCGAGGATCTCACCGCGCAGATGGTCGACGACGGCAACGTGCCCTGGTGCATCGGCATCGAGAGCTCCGGCGCGACGGGCTGGCCCGCCACCGACTGGGTCGAGGACATCATGTTGCGCACGGCCGGGCTCGAGGCCACCGACGCGTGGGTCGAGGGCGAGCTCGAGTTCGCCTCGGACGAGGTCCGAGGGGCCTTCGAGCACTTCGAGGACATCACGGGCGGGTTCAGTGACGAGTACGTGCTGGGTGGCAACACCGGGATGGTCACGACCAACTTCGGCGACTCGTCGGAACCGATGTTCGAGGACCCGCCGGCGTGCTACATGCACCGGCAGGCGCAGTTCATCCAGGGCTTCTTCCCCGAGGAGGTCCAGGAGAACCCCGAGGAACACGTCGACTTCTTCCCCTTCCCGCCGATCGATGAGGAGCACGGCAACCCGGCGCTCACCGCGGGGGACATCGCCAGCCTCTTCACCGACAACCCTGCGGCCGAGGAACTCGTGCAGCACATGGCCACGGCGGAGGCCGGCGAGCCATGGGCGGAGGCCGGTGGTTTCCTCTCGGCACACGAGGGCTTCGACACGAGCCTCTACCCCACCGACATCGAGCAGCGGCAGGGTGAGTTCCTCACCGAAGCCTCGTTCGCACGCTTCGACCCGTCCGACGACATGCCGGCCGAGGTCGGGACCGGCGCCTTCTGGACCGAGATCGTCGATTGGATCGCTGGCGAGACGGACCTCGACAGCGCCGTCGAGGGCATCGACGAGTCCTTCCCCGAGTAGCGTCTCCCCGTGAGGGCTTTCGTGGACGGGGTCCGGCCGGTCGGCCGGACCCCGTCATTCCCGTGAGCGATCGGAGTCCCCGATGGGCCAGTTCGGAGGTGCGATCTTCGCGATCGCGGTCGGCCTGCTCGGTGCGCTCGCCTTCTACTGGCTGCTGAACAAGGTCGTCGAGGCCCTCCCCCCCGCGTGGGAGAACCGCCTGAAACCGTACGTCTTCATCGGTCCCGCGATCGTGATCGTCGCGACGTTCCTGGTCTTTCCCGCCCTGCTGACGATCCGCGACAGCTTCCACGGGTCCAATGCCGAGGAGTTCGTCGGCCTCGCCAACTATCGGCAACTCCTCGGCGACGGTTCGGTCTGGTCGTTGCTGCTCAACAACGCGATCTGGATCGTGGTGGTCCCCACGGTGGCGGTCTCGATCGGCCTCGCCGTCGCGATCATGACCGATCGGCTCAGCTCGACGTGGGAGCGGGTCACGAAAGCGCTGATCTTCCTGCCGATGGCCATCAGCTTCATCGGCGCCGGGGTCATCTGGCGCTTCGTCTACGAGTGGCGACCTCCGGGCAGGCCCCAGATCGGCCTGCTCAACGCGATCGTCGAAGCGATGGGATTCGAACCGATCCATTGGCTCGGAACCTCGGACCTCAGGCTCAACACGCTGCTGCTGACCGTCATCATGATCTGGCTGCAGTCCGGCTTCGCGATGGTGCTGTTGTCAGCGGCGATCAAGGGTGTCCCGGACGAGACGGTCGAGGCGGCCCGTATCGACGGCGCGAGCGAGGGACAGATCTACTGGCGGGTGGTCATCCCCCAGATCAAGTCCACCATCTTCGTCGTCACCACGACGGTCATGATCCTCGTGATGAAGATCTTCGACGTCGTCTTCGCGCTCACCCAGGGGCGATTCAACACCAACGTCATCGCGAACCAGTTCTACTTCGAGTTGTTCCAGGTCCGCCATCAGGGCCGAGCCGCGGTGTTGGTGGTGCTCCTCATCATCGCGGTCATCCCGATCATGATCGCCAACATCCGTCGGCTCCGCCAAGAGGAGGCGCTGCGATGAGCCGGACCACTGCGCCCCCACCGCCACGCGAGGCCCGTCCCACCGCGGACCGCCGGCACCGGAACCCGACCGACGTGCGACGTGCGGGCTGGTCCACCCGCGTCGTCCTCCTGGTGCTGTGCGCGCTGTGGATGCTGCCGGCCCTCGGTCTCCTCGTCACCTCGTTCCGCCCGGTGGACGACATCACCACGACCGGTTGGTGGACCGCCCTGGGGGACGTTTTCGACCCTACCGCCTGGACGACCCAGAACTACGTGGACGTGATCGTCGCCCAGGGCATGGGCAACGCGTTCCTCAACTCGCTGACGGTCACCGTCCCCGCCACGGCCGTCCCGATCCTCGCGGCCGCCTTCGCGGCCTACGCGTTCGCGTGGATGCGCTTTCCAGGCCGGAACTTCCTCTTCATCGTCGTGGTCGCCCTCCTGGTCGTACCGATCTTCGTGGCATTCGTGCCGATCTTCCGGCTGTTCAACACCCTCGGTATCCAGGGTGACTTCCTGTCGGTCTGGTTGGCGCACACCGGATTCGGGATGCCGTTGGCGGTCTACATCCTCCGGAACTACATGGCCGGGCTGCCCCGTGAGCTCATCGAATCCGCCAAGGTGGACGGGGCGAGCCACTTCCAGATCTTCTGGCGCCTGATCATCCCCCTCTCGTTCCCCGCCCTTGCGGCCTTCTCCATACTGCAGTTCCTGTGGGTGTGGAACGACCTGCTCGTCGCGTTGGTCTTCCTCGGCTCGGCGGCCGACGTCGAGGTGGTGACCGTGCGTCTACAGGGCCTGCTGGGTAGCCGCGGCCAGGACTGGCACCTGCTCACTTCCGGCGCCTTCGTGACGATGATCGTGCCCCTCATCGTGTTCTTCAGCCTGCAGCGCTACTTCATCCGCGGCCTCACCGCAGGCAGCCTCAAGGGTTGATGCCCGCTGGGCGGCGCGCGCTGCGGCGCAGCCGGCGGCAGCGGACGTGCCGAGAACGCCGCGGGCCGTCACGGGGGGCGGCCCGCGGTCAGGCGCTGTCGCGGCGGACGAGCTCGGTGTCGAGCACGATGTGCTCCGGCTCGTAGTCGGGATCGTCCAGCGCCCCCAACAGCAGTGCGGTCGCCTGCCGGCCGAGCTCCTCGATGGGCTGGTGCACGGTGGTGAGGGGCGGTTCCGCGGACGGGGCGAGCTCGGAATCGTCGAAGCCCACCAAGGCAACATCGTCAGGGACCCGGATGCCTGCCGCGTGCAGTGAGCGCAGCGCTCCGAGGGCGGCGAGGTCGGAGGCCGCGAACAGGGCGTCGACGTCCGTCCGACGATCGAGCAGCCTCGCCGTGGCCTCGGCGCCGCCCTCGCGCGTGAAGTCCCCCTCCACGATGAGGTCGGTGGAGGCGGCGAGCTCGGCTTCGGCGAGTGCGTCCCGGTAGCCCTCGAGGCGGTCGAGGCCCGCCGGCATGTCGCGCGGCCCGGTCACGGTGGCGATCCGCCGTCGGCCGAGCTCGACGAGGTGGCGCACCGCGGTCCGCGCCCCACCCCGGTTGTCGGCGTCCACGCTGCTGATGGGAAGGCCCCGCGGGGCGCGCCCTCCGATCACCGTGGGGATTCCGGCGTCATGCAGCCGCCACGGCAGTGGATCGTCCCCGTGCAACGAGGTCAGCAAGGCACCGTCCACGTGGCCCGCCGTGAGGTAGTCGTCGAGGCGTTCGCGGCTGCCGGGGGCCGGCGGGGTGAACAGGACGAGCTGGTAGTCGGTCGACGCCAGCGTCTGCGTCGCCCCGTGAACGAGCCGCGCGAAGAAGGGATCGTTGAAGAACTTCGTGTTCGGCTCGGTGACCACCAGCGCCACCGAGTAGGTGCGCCGGGTCACCAGGCTGCGAGCCGCGCGATTCGGCCGGTAGGACAGCTGGGACACGGCACGCTCGACCGCGGTGCGGGTACCTTCGCTGACGCGGGGATTGCCGTTGATCACCCGGGAGACGGTCGCTCGCGACACGCCGGCCAATGCAGCGACCTGTTCGAGGGTGGCCTGGTTGCCGCCGTGCATGGAACGAGCGTTCCCGCGGCTCATCGGACGAGAACGCGACGGGGTCGGGCTGCCATCGCAGCCAGGCTACCGCGTCCACCGGCTCCCCGATCCATGCGCCTACCCGACCAGCGCGTTCGCGCGGAGCATGTCCCGGTACCACCCGAAGCTGCGCTTGGGGACCCGCTCCCGCGACGGTCCGTTCACCCGGATCAGCCCGAAGCGCATGTCGTAGCCCGACGCCCATTCGAAGTTGTCCATGAGCGTCCACACGAAGTAGCCGTGCACGTCGACCCGGTGGTCGAGGGCCCGACGCACGGCACGCAGGTGCCCCTCGAGGTAGGCGATGCGGTCGACGTCGTCCACGATCCCGTCAGGGCCGACCTCGTCGTCGAACGCGGCCCCGTTCTCGGTGACGTAGAGCGGCGTTCGGGGGTACGCCGACGAGATCCGGCGCAGCAGGCGCTCCAACCCGTCGGGGTCGATCCGCCAGCCCATCGCGGTCGTCGCCTGCTCGGGCTCGTGGGCCACGACGTGCGCGGAGCCCGGCCACTGGGTCGGTGCCGCCTCGGCGGGCGCGTCCCCCGCGCGCACCAGCGTGGTCGTGTAGTAGTTGACCCCCAGGGCATCGACCGGACGCGAGATCACGTCCAGGTCCCCGTCCCGAATGTGGGCCAGGTCGGACACGACCGTCAGATCCTCCAAGACGTCCTCGGGGTACGCGCCCCCGAGCACCGCGTCCATGAACAGCCGGTTGTAGAGACCGTCGGCCCGTCGGGCGGCATCCCGATCCGCGTCCGAGTTCGTCGCGGGGCCGGTGGGCTCGAAGTTGAGGGCGAGCATCAGGGTGGCCTCGGGCGCCGTCGCCCGCAACGCGTCCACGGCCTCGCCGTGTCCCAGCAACAGATGGTGAGCCGCTGCGACGGCGGCGGAGGGCTCGGCCCGCCCCGGCGCGTGCTGCCCGAGCGAATACCCGAGGAACGCCGCGCACCAGGGCTCGTTGATCGTGATCCAGTACCCGATCCGGTCACCGAGGGCGTCACCCACCTTCGACGCGTACTCGGCGAATCGGTGGGCGGTGTCACGGGCCGGCCAGCCCCCCGCGTTCTCCAGCGCCTGGGGCAGATCCCAGTGGTACAAGGTCGCGACCGGGGTGATGCCGCGCTCGAGGAGCCCGTCGACGAGGCGCCGGTAGAAGTCGAGCCCTCGCTCGTTCACGGCACCCCGCCCGTCCGGTTGGATGCGAGGCCACGCGAGCGAGAACCGGTAGGCCCCAACGCCCAGCGTGGCGATCAGATCGAGGTCCTCCTCCACGCGGTGGTAGTGGTCGACGGCGATGTCGCCGTTCTCGCCGCGGCGGACGGCGCCGGGCGTGTGGCTGAGCGTGTCCCAGATGGACGGCCCGCGGCCGTCCTCGTCCACCGCTCCTTCGATCTGGTAGGCGGAGGTCGCCACGCCCCAGACGAATCCGGGTGGGAACTCGAGCGTCATGGGGGGTTCCTTGCTTCGTGACGGGCTGCGGACGGCGGGGCACCGAGCGGATCCGGCGTTGGCGCTGCGTGGCGGTGGGTCCAGGACGGCAGCGTGTGAGAGCGTTCTCATTCTCTATTCGAGTGCTTGATATCCGAGCATACGGCGATTGTCAACATGAACGTGATCAGGGAGATGGAGCGTTTACCGCCGTCCGTGGACCCGCGGGACGAGGCCCCGTTGGTTTCGCCCCATCGTCGGGGCACCGGGACCGGATCCGCTGCCGCCGGGGAGCCGGATCGGACGCGCGGATCAGGCCGCGGCGAGCTCGGCGACCAACCCCGGGAGCTCAGCGAGGGAGGACAAGACCGGCACGCCGTCGGGCGCACCATCGGGGACCTGCTCGTGCACCCAGGTCCAGGCATACGGGACGTAGGCCGCCCACGCACCCACCTCGAGCACCGGAAGAACGTCGCTGCGCAGGGAGTTCCCCGCCATCAGGAACCGTTGCGCGGGCGCACCCTCCTCGGCGAGGAGCTGCCGGTACGTGTCGTGGTCCTTCTCCGAGACGATCGCGATCCGGTCGAGGTGCTCCGCCAGGCCGGACTCGGCCACCTTGCGCTCCTGGTGGACCAGGTCGCCCTTCGTGACGAGGAGCAGCCGATAGCGCCCGGCGAGTTCCTCGACCGCCCCGGCGGCGCCGTCGAGCAGGCGAGTCGGCCGTGTCAACAGCCCCTTGCCGGCGTCGAGGAGCCGGTCCAGCTCGGTGGCCGGTATGCTGCCCCGCGAGAGCCGCAGGGCCGTCTCGACGAGCGAGATCGTGAACGCCTTCGCGCCGTAGCCGAGCGCGCTCATGTTGGCGGCCTCGGTGGCGTAGAGCTCAGCGCGAGCCGTGTCGGGGTCGACGTACTCGGCGACGATCTCGCGGAACAGGGCCTCGACCTCCTCGAAGCCGTCCTGCGAGTGCCACAGCGTGTCGTCCCCGTCGAGCGCGATCCATTCGACCATGCGGGAAGGGTAACCGACGCGTGCTTCGCGAACGGCGCCGGGTCAGGGGCACAGCGCGCGAGCGAGCACCTCGCCGACCTGCTCGGTCTCGACGAGGAACCCGTCGTGGCCCACCAACGAGGAGATCCAGGCGAGCTCGGCATCAGGCAGTCGCGTGACGAGGTCACGCTGTTGGTGCGGCGGGTAGAGCCGATCGGAGTCGATGCCGACGACGGTCACGGGCACGCGGGCGCGCGCGAGTGCCGCGTCCGTGCCCCCTCGCCCGCGCCCGACGTCGTGGTGGTTCATGGCCTCGGACAGGGCGACGTAGGTGTTCGCGTCGAACCGACGCGCGAGCTTGTCGGCCTGATGGTCGAGGTAGCTCTCGACGGCGTACCGTCCTCCCGCGAGGGGGTCTTCTCCATCCTGCGGAGCGCGACCGAACCGCTCGGCCAGCTCGCGTTCGCTGCGGTAGGTCACCTGCCCCAGCCGACGAGCCACGCCCAGGCCCTCGTGGGGTCCTGGCCCGGCCGGGGCGTCGTAGTAGTCGCCACCCCGGAACCCCGGATCCAGGCGAATCGCGCGGATCTGGATCTCAGACAGCGCGATCTGCTCGGCCGAGCTCTGCGCGCCACATCCGATGACGACCGCGCGTCGCACCCGGTCGGGGTGCGTCACCGCCCATTCGAGGGCGCGCATGCCCCCCATGGAGCCGCCCACCACCGCCGCCCAGGCCTCGATACCGAGGTGCCGAGCGAGGGCGGCCTCGACCTCGACCTGGTCCCGGATCGTCGTGCGCGGCCAACGCGAGCCGTACGGGTGCCCGTCGGGGGCCTCGCTCGCGGGCCCCGTCGTCCCCTGGCAGCCGCCCAGAACGTTCGCGCACACGACGAACCACCGGTCGGTGTCGATACCCGCACCGGGCCCCACGACGCCGTCCCACCATCCCGGCTCGGGGTGGCCGGGCTCAGGGGGCCCGAGGACGTGGCTGTCCCCGGTGAGCGCGTGGCAGACGAGCACGGCATTGTCGCCGTCCGGTGCGAGCTCGCCCCACGTCTCGTAGGCGACGTCGATGGGCCCGAGCGCGCCACCGGCCTCGAGCGCGAGCGGCGACCGGTCGAAGGTGCGTGCGAACCGCCGGCGACCCACCGGGTCCCCGGGGCCCCACGCACCGCTCGCGGGCGTCGCGCCACGCGCCCGGTCGCCGCTCGCGTCCGCGGGATCGGTGGTCACGCCTTCGCGGCCCGGAACCCTGCGTCGAGGTCGTCGATCAGGTCCTCGGCGGTCTCCAGCCCCACCGACAGGCGCACGAGTTCGGGCGAGACCCCGGCCGCGCGCTGCTCCGCCTCGGAAAGTTGCGCGTGCGTCGTCGTCGCGGGTTGGATGATGAGGCTGCGCACGTCACCGACGTTCGCGAGGTGGCTGAACAGCTCGACCCCCTCGACGAACTTGCGACCCGCCTCGGTCCCACCGGCGATCCCGAAGGACAGGATCGCGCTCTGCCCGCGGGGCAGATAGTGCTGCGCTCGCTCGTACCACGGGCTCGACGTGAGACCCGGGTAGATGACCCACTCGACCTCGTCACGGCCCTCGAGCCATTCGGCGATCCGCTGGGCGTTGTCGCTGTGGCGCTGCATCCGCAGGCTCAGGGTCTCGAGCCCCTGCAGGAACAGGAACGCGTTCTGAGGGCTCACGGCCGGACCCAGGTCGCGCATGAGCTGCACACGCGCCTTCGCGATGTACGCGCCGGGACCGAGGGCGTCCCAGTACACGAGCCCGTTGTAACTGGGGTCGGGGGTCGTGAAGCCCGGGAACCGGTCGTTCTGGGAGAAGTCGAAGCTGCCCGCGTCGACGATGATCCCCCCGATCGAGGTGCCGTGCCCGCCGATGAACTTCGTCGCGGAGTGCACGACGATGTCGGCGCCGTGATCGATCGGGCGACACAGGTAGGGGCTGGCGAGCGTGTTGTCGACGATGAGCGGCACGCCCGAGTCGTGTGCGATCCCGGCGATCGCGGCGAGATCGGGGACGTCGCCCTTGGGATTGCCGATCGTCTCCGTGTACAACGCCTTGGTGTCGGACCGGATCGCGCCCCGCCACTCCTCGGGATCGTCGGGATCGTCGACGAACGTCGTCTCGAGACCCATCTTCGGCAGCGTGTAGTGGAAGAGGTTGTAGGTCCCGCCGTAGAGCGACGCCGAGCTGACGACGTGCCCGCCGCCCTCCGTGAGGTTGAGGATCGCGAGCGTCTGAGCGGATTGGCCGCTGGCGGTCGCCAGCGCCCCCACGCCCCCCTCGAGGTCGGCGACGCGTTGCTCGAACGCGTCCTGGGTGGGATTCATGATCCGCGTGTAGATGTTGCCCGGCTCGGCGAGGCTGAACAGATCCGCGGCGTGCTGCGTGTCGCGGAAGACGTAGCTCGTGGTCTGGTAGATGGGCACGGCCCGAGCCCCGGTCGTGGGGTCGGGTTCGGTGCCGGCATGGATCTGGCGGGTATCGAAGCCCCAGGTCATCGCGTACGGTCTCCTCGTCGGCTGGCCGGCCGGAGCCTAGTCGGCTCCATCGAAGGGGCAAAGCCCGGGGGGTGTAAACCGTTGTCACCCGCGCCCCCCGCCGCGGTTCGCTGGCTCGGTCAGATCGGGACCACGCCGAGCAGCCCCAGCACGAGATAGCCGGGTGCGGGCAGCGCCAGTGCCAGCCAGGGTGACCAGGTCCGTCGCCCTTCGACCACGCGACTGCTGGCGACCGCCACGACCCCGGAGAACAACATCGCCGCGACCAACGCCAGTGCCCGGCCGGGCGTCCCGTCAACCTCGGCTGCGGCCGCGGCGGCGATGCCGAGCAGAACGTGCACGACCGCCAGACCCACGGTGATGAGGTGGCCGACGAACCTGCCGAACCGGCGTCGACCGGGCTCGCCTCCCCGCGGAGGCGGCGCCTCGGGGGCGGCGACACTCGACATCGCGGCTCCTCTCCTACAACCCCCGCCGGGACCGTCGGTTCGTCATCGGCACATCGTGCGGGCAGTGGTGGTGCCCCGGAACGCTCAGGAGCCGGGCGGCTGTCCCCCGGCCACGGACGGCCCGCCCTCGAGCCGGTGGCGCTCGCGCCGCAGCCACAGGGACATCCCGAAGTGCGCGGCGAGCCCGGGCACGAGGATCGCGACGACGTACCAGCGCCCGCCGCCCGCGGCGACGAGCGCCGCGATGATCGCCGTGAACACGAGGACCTGGCGCAACGCGTTGACCGCGGACATCGACTCTCCTGCCGTTCGGGTACCGCCGCCATGCTACTCCTGCGTGCCAGCACGGTCGCGCAACACCCCGAGCGCGCTCTCGAGGTCGTCGGGGAGCGGCTCCTCGAAGGCGAGCCACTCCCCGGTGACGGGATGGGTGAACCCGAGACCGGCGGCGTGCAGCGCGGGACGGCCCAGCCCCAACGCGTCGGCACGCGCGGGGTCCGCCCCGTAGGTGCGGTCACCACACACCGGATGGCCGATCGTCGAGAGGTGGACCCGCACCTGGTGTGTCCGGCCCGTCTCCAGACGAACGTCGAGGCGCGCGGCCTCGCCCAGGGACTCGACGACGTCGTAGTGGGTCACCGCGGGTCGCCCACCCGGGTCGACGGCGTAGCGCGACCGTTGGCGCGGATCCCGTCCCAGCGGGGCCTCCACGGTCGCCGAGGGCGGATCGGGCTGCCCGTCCACCAGCACCCAGTAACGGCGGCGAACCTCTCGGCGCCGCAACTGCTCCGCGAGGCCCTCGAGGGCCTCGGCGTCGCAGGCGACGACCAGCAAGCCGCTGGTCCCGCGATCGAGCCGATGCACGATACCCGGTCGCTCCGGATCCTCGGCGGGCGCCAGCGGGATGCCCATCGCCTCGAGCGCATGCACGAGCGTTCCCGAACGTACCCCGGCGCCCGGATGCACCACGAGGCCCGGCGGCTTCGCCACCACCGCCAGGTGCGCGTCGCGATAGCGGACGGGCACCCCTTCGGGGGCGGGCACGGGATCGGGTGCGGGAGCTTCGGCGACGACCACCCGCGTACCGGCCACGACCCGATCGGACTTGGCGGCCGGTCGACCATCGACCATGACCCGCCCTGTGGCGATGCGTGCCTGGGCCTGCCCGCGCGACCAGCCGAGCCGTGAGGCCACCACGGCGTCGAGGCGACCCCCCGCTTCGGCATCGTCGACGGCCCACTCGGCCACGACACCAGCGCCGTGACGCTCGGGACCGCTGTCCACGGCTGGCTAGCGACGCGGGGTCGTGGTCTCGGGGCGAACCGAGTCGTGCCCGGCCCGTTCGGCTTCCGCCCGCTGCTCCTCCCGGTCCACCAGGATCATGAGGACGACGATGCAGGCCGCGCCCACGGTGATCCCGACGTCGGCAACGTTGAACACCGGCCACCAGCCGACGCTCAGGAAGTCCACGACCGCTCCCTCGGGGACGTAGGCCGACAGGAACTCGAGGATCTCGGCCCCCTCCAGGCGTCCGGGCATGCCCGGGGCCGGCTGGGGCGGGAAGTCCGGGTCACGGGCGAGGCGGTCGAGCGCGTTGCCCGCCGCGCCACCCGCCACGAGCCCGTACGCGAGGGCGAGGGAGAGGCGATCGGTCCGGGTGAGCAGGCGAGCGATGATCGCGAGCACGACGACCGTGACGAGCAAGAACATGCCAGGGAAGCCGGGGATGCCGAACGCAGCGTTCGGATTCCGCACCAGGACGAGGGAGAACTCGCCCCCGAGTTCGATCGGACCGTCGCTGAGGTACCAGACGGCCAGCACCTTCGTCGCCTGGTCGAGCAGCAGCCAGATCCCGGTGACCGCGATCGCGACGACCCACACCAACCGTCCGGGTAGCGCGCGCCGCCGCGGCGGTGGAGCTCCGTGCTCGCCCATTGTCCTCGTGGGAGCCCCGTGCTCGTCGTCCGCCGCCGGCGGCGGTACTGCGTCGTCGGGGCCTACCATCCCGGCCCCGTCCGCCTGGGTCGCGCTCACGACGCCTGGCGTCGACGTTGCTGGCAGGACACGCACGTCAACGCCTCGGGCCGCGCCTGCAAGCGCGCGGGGGCGATCGCGTCACCGCAGTCCACGCAGGTCCCGTAGTTGCCCTCGTCGATCCGCTCCAAGGCCTCGTCGATGGCTCGCAGATCGGCTCGCGCCCGGTCCGCGAGCGATCGCAACCGTTCACGTTCGACCGCTTCGCTGCCCTGGTCGGTCTCGTCGGGCTTCGGCTGGTGCCACGCCTCGTCCGCCGCCTCCATGGACAGGCGTTCCACCTGGGCCAGCCGACTCTCGCGATCCTGCTCGAGTCGGGCCCGTTGGGCTGCAAGGTCGAGGACCTCGTCCTCGTCGCTGGCGGACATGGCCGGCAGTGTAGCCCTCGGTCGGGGATCGCACCCACATCGAGTGTTGCCGCGTGGCGCGAGACCTCTGCCGCGGATCGCTACGATCCGTGGGGCGCCGCCGAAGAACGCGGCCCTCGGCCACCCCGCCCGTGCCGCCGACCGCTGTCCGACCACCGCCATGGAGGAGCTCGTGGGTTTCGCTGCCGTCCCCCAGCAGCCGGACTTCCCGGCCCTCGAGGAACGCGTCCAGAAGCGCTGGGCGGCCCGGGACGTGGTGAACCGGGCCCTGGACGCCAACCCGCAGGGTCCCCCGTTCCGGTTCAATGAGGGCCCCCCGACCGCGAACGGCGCCCCCGGGGTCCACCACATCGAGGCACGGGTCTTCAAGGACCTCTTCCCGCGCTATCGGCAGATGAAGGGGTACCGGGTGCCCCGCAAGGCCGGGTGGGACTGTCACGGCATCCCCGTCGAGCTCGAGGTCGAGAAGGAACTCGGGTTCACCCGCAAGCAGGACATCGAGGACTACGGCGTCGCGACCTTCAACGCTCGCTGCCGCGAGTCGGTGCAGCGCTACGTCGAGGAGTGGAACGCCCTCACGGAGCGGATCGCGTTCTGGGTCGACATGGAGGAAGCGTACTGGACCATGAACGCCGACTACGTCGAGAGCGTCTGGTGGTCGCTCCGTCGGCTCTGGGACGAGGGGTTCATCTACCGCGGTCACCGCGTGGTGCCCTGGTGCCCGCGGTGCGGCACCGCCCTCAGCGATCACGAGGTGGCGCAGGGGTACGCGCAGACCGACGACCCGTCGGTCCACGTCCGGCTGCCGGTGCGCACCGGCCCGCTGGCCGAGGAAGGCGCCGCGCTGCTGGTCTGGACGACCACGCCGTGGACGCTGATCTCGAACACGGCCGTGGCCGTCGGACCGGACGTCCGCTACGTGCTGGCCGACGCGGGTGCGCACGGCCGAGTGGTGCTGGCGGCCGACCTGGTCGAGCGCGTGCTCGGTGAGGACGTCCACGTGGTGCGTGACGTCGGTATCGACGAGCTGGCGGGCGCCGCCTACCAGGGCCCCTTCGAGCTCGTCGGGCCGGGCACGGGATACCAGGAGGGCGAGAGCGGAAGCGACTGGCGCACCGTCACCACCGCCGACTTCGTGACCACCGAGGAGGGCACCGGACTCGTCCACCTCGCGCCGGCGTTCGGGGCCGACGACCTCGAGGCGGCCACCGCCCTCGACGTGCCGGTGGTCAACCCGGTCGACGACGAGGGTCGGTTCACCTCCGGGATCACGCCGTTCGCCGGCCAGTTCGTGAAGGACGCGGACCCGGCGATCACCGCGGACCTCGACGCCCGCGGGCTGCTGGTGGCCAGCGGCACTTACACCCACACCTATCCCTTCTGCTGGCGCTGCGACACGCCACTGCTCTACACCGCGAAGCCGTCGTGGTACATCGCGACGACCCGGATCCGCGACCGCCTGCTCGAGGTCAACGCCGGTGTCGACTGGCACCCCGAGCACATCCGCGACGGGCGCTTCGGTGACTGGCTGGCCAACAACGTCGACTGGTCGCTGTCGCGCGAGCGCTACTGGGGCACGCCGCTGCCGCTCTGGGTGTGCGACGCCTGCGACCACGTGACCGCCGTCGGCAGTCTGGCCGAGCTCGGCGAGCGCGCGGGCCGTGACCTCTCGACGATGGATCCGCACCGACCCTTCGTGGACGAGGTGACGTTCCCCTGCGAGGAGTGCGGCGACGGGACCGCCGGGCGGGTCCCCGAGGTGATCGACGCCTGGTACGACTCCGGGGCGATGCCGTTCGCCCAGTTCGGCTACCCGCACGCGACCGGTAGCCACGAGGCGTTCGCGGACCACTTCCCCGCCGACTACATCTGCGAGGCCATCGACCAGACACGGGGCTGGTTCTACTCGCTCATGGCCGTGTCGACGCTGCTGTTCGACCGCAACAGCTACCGCACCGTGCTCTGCCTCGGCCACATCGTCGACGAGCAGGGTCGCAAGATGTCGAAGCGTCTCGGCAACGTCATCGACCCCTGGGAGCTGATCGGCACGAAGGGCGCGGACGCGGTGCGGTGGCTCATGCTGACCGACGGCAGTCCTTGGGTCACGCGGCGGGTCGGCTACGAGATCGTCGACGGCGTCGTCCGCAAGGTCATGCTGACCCTCTGGAACACGTTCTACTTCTTCACCACCTACGCGCGGCTCGACGGCTGGAGTCCGGCGGACGCGGATCCACCACCCGTCTCCGAGCGGCCGGCGATGGACCGCTGGGTCCTGGCCGAGCTCGCCGACGTCGTCCGGGTCGTCGACGACCGTCTGGCCGCTTACGACGCGACCACCGCCGGCCGTCGGCTTCAGGAGTTCATCGACGACCTGTCGAACTGGTACGTCCGGCGCACTCGCCGGCGCTTCTGGGCTCCGGCCGGTACCGCCAGCGACGCCGACAAGCAGGCGGCGTTCGCCACGCTGCACACCTGCCTCACCGAGCTCGCCCGGCTGCTCGCCCCGTTCACCCCGTTCCTGGCGGAGGAGCTCTACGAGCAGCTGGCAAGCGCGCCCGCGGCGCCGATCGATGGCCGTGAGCCTCGCGACAGCGTCCACCTGGAGGCGTTCCCGACGCCCGACCCGGCGGCCGAGGACGAGGAGCTGCGCGCGGCGATGGCCACCGCGCGTCACGTCACGGCGCTGGGCCGCAAGGCCCGCGAGGACGCCGGGGTGGGCGTGCGCCAACCCCTGCGCCGCGCGCTCGTGTCGCTACCGGCGGCCGAGCGTGAACGGTGGCCCCTCGTCGCCGACATCGTCGCCGACGAGTTGAACGTCCGCGAGCTCGAGCTGCCCAGCGACGAGACCGCGGCGATCACCCGGCGACTGAAAGCGAACTACCGTGCCCTCGGTCCGGCCTTCGGCCAACGCACCCCCGTCGTGGCCGAGGCGATCACGGACGCCGACCCCGACACGGTGGCCGAGTCGCTGACCGAGCGTGGTGAGGCGCGGGTCGCCGTCGATGGCGAGATGGTCACCGTGACCGAGGAGCAGGTCCAGGTGATCGAGGAGTCGCAGACCGGATTCCAGGTCGCCAGCGACGCGGGCTACTCGGTGGCGCTCGACCTCGAGCTCGACGAGGAGCTGCGGCGTGCCGGACTCGCTCGCGAGGTCGTCCGCGCCCTGAACGAGCTGCGCAAGCACCACGACCTGGCGCTGGACGCGCGGATCTCACTGGAGCTGGGAGCCGACGACGTCCTCACCGACGCCATCGCGACGCACCGCGAGGAGGTTGCGGGGGAGGTGCTCGCCAGTCGCCTCGATGTCCGAGACCCGGACGAGCTCACCGGCTCCGAGGCGGTCAGCATCGGGGATCGCGAGCTGGCCGTCCGCCTCCGCGTCGAGGCATGAGCGCAGCCCGGGCTCCTCGCGCAGCGCTCGCGCTCGCGCTCGCCGCGGCCGCCGTGGTGACCACGGTCGGGCGACGCGGTCGTCGGGACGCCCCGTCCCTGCTACCGCTGGAGCACGAGCCCGACATGCTCGCCCGTCTCGCGCGGTGGGACCCCTCCCCTCCGCTCACCCGATCGAGCCGCTTCGCCGCCCGCGCCTGGGCGGCGCCACTCACCGTGGCCGGGTTGCTGGCGGGGGCCAGCACTCGCGGCCGTTGGCGGCCCCACGGCGATCTCGTGGTCGTCGAGTCCGCACGTGGGGCCCTCGGACAGATCCTCGCTCACCGTGGCTTCTCCGCGATGACCCTCGGACACGTTGTGGTGGCCGTCCGCCCGCCGGAGCCGCGTCTGCTCGCGCACGAGCGCGTCCACGTGCGTCAGGCCGAACGTCTCGGCCCGCTCTTCGGCCCCGCCTACCTGTTGCTGCTCCTCGTGTACGGATACCGGGCCCACCCGCTGGAGCGCGCCGCCGAGCGATCGGCGTGGGCTCAGGTCCCCGGCCCGGCATCGGGCGACTGACCGCCACGCGACCGGGCCCCCTGCTCGGGATCCGACGACGGCCGCGACCCCGCGGGCCCGGTCGGCGACGGCGCGTCCGATGAACGTCCCTCGACCCCGAGGGCCTGGGCCGGCTCCTGGGGTCGCTCGGGCCGCTCGCTGGCACCGGACCACACGGGCGCCGAAGCGCGGAGCCCCGGTCGGTGACGCGCGACACCCAGGGCGAGCAAGCCGCCCGCTGCGAGGGCCGCCGCCACCGATAGCACGACCAGGTCCGCGGACGCGAACACGATGCCGGCCACCAGGACCGCGCCCCCGACCGCGACGAGCACGAGACTCGTGGCCAGCACGACCTACCGCTGCTGGTCGTCGGGCTCTTCCAGCCCGGTGGGTGGCCCCCACAGCTCCGCGGACAGCGCGCTGGCCTCCTGCGGTGACAGCTGGGCGCCCTCGTCGGGCGCCCCGGACGGCGTGCGTTCGGCCGCCTCCGACGGCGGCTCCGGCGGATCGTCGGGGGTTCGCTCCCGATCCCCACCCCGGGAGTCGCCGCCGACGTGCAGATCCCCCAACTGCTCGATGGACTCGGGCAGATCGGGGACGTCGCCGGCTCGGTCGAGTGCCGTCAGTTGCTCCGCGACGACGGCTCGCACCTGGTCGCGGTAGTCGTCGCGGAACTGCCGCAGTTCCGCGATCGCGCGTCGGACCCGCTCGACCCCCTCGCGGGTGGCGGCGCGCTCACGGGCGACCTCCTCCTCGACGCGCTGGCGCAGCTGGTCGGCCTCGTGCCGTGCCCGCTCGAGCACCTGATCGGCCTCCGTGCGCGCTTCCTGGCGCAGACGCTCGGCCTCCTCCTCCGCGTCGGCGATGGTTTGGTCGGCGATCTGCTCTGCCCGGACGAGGGCTCGTTCGATGAGGCGGGACTGCTCGCTGGCGTCGGCGACCCCGGCCTGCGCCTCGGCGGTCGACTCCGCGGCCGGCTGTTCGGCCTGGGCGCGCTCGAGCTCGTCGACGCGCGCGCGGAGGTTGTCGCGCTCCTGCTCGAGCTCGGCCATCCGGGCTGCGACGCGGTCGAGGAAGCGATCGACCTCCTCGCCGTCGTAGCCCTTGCGCTTCTCGGGGAACTCGGTGTTCAGGACGTCGCGTGAGGTCAGGCTCATGCTTGGTCAGCGCTCCCCTCGGACAGTGCGTTGGCCCTCTCGTCGGCCCCGACCGCTGGGCGATCCATCAGAAGAGGCCTCCTCCGGTCAGGCGGCAGACGATGGGTTGGATGATCCACGAGATCACGATGAACACGATGATCGGCGAGAGGTCGAGCCCGACCCCGCCGATGCGCAGCGGCGGGAGGAGGCCCCGCACCGGACGCAGCACGGGATCGGTGAGCAGGTAGACGAAGTCCGCGACGGGTCGCAGCGCGTCCGGCAACGACGGGACCCACGACAGGATGATCCGCACCAGCAGGATGATGTAGTAGATCGTCAGCGCGGTGCAGAAGATCCCGAAGGGATTGATGCCCTGGCCCATCGTGGTGCTCGTCTCCCGTTGGTCGGTGGCGTCGGGGTGGCCTCGGGCCGACGCGCGTGCTCATGCCTGGTTGAAGAACCCGCGTTCCCCGAGGCGGCGGCGTTCCTCGCTCGAGACCTGCAGTCCCGACGGCGTCAACAGGAACACCCGGTCGCCGACGCGCTCGATCCGCCCGTCGAGGCCGAAGATGAGCCCGGACGCGAAGTCGAGCATGCGCTTTGCGACGCTCTCACTGGCGCTGGCGAGGTTCATGATCACGGGGATGCCGTTGCGGAACCGCTCCCCCACCTCCTCGACGTCGTTGAACGTCGTCGGGCTCGTGACGTGCACCTGCCCGGCGGTCAGCTCGGGGTCGGGATCAGCGGCATGCTGCCCGCGCGGCGCGGCGGTCCGCGCGTCACGATCAGCGGGCGGGGGTGCGAGCCGTCGAACGTTCGCCGCGTCGCCACCCTCGCCCCGGCCTGCGTCCTCGAACCGATCGACGCGGTCGGTGTGCGCGAGATCGCGCCTCGGCGCGCCCGCGCGAGCGGGCTCCCGCGACGCGTACCGGTCGTCCGGGTACACGTCCCGGGCGTACTCGTCCTCGTACTCCTCGACGAGGCCGAGGTACGCGAGGGTGCGCTTGACCATCCCTGACATCGCTCGCCCCTGTTCGTCTCGTTCGCCACCCACCCGCGCCGGGTCGATGGGTCCAAGCCTACGCGGCGCCGGGCCGCGGGCCGAAGATCGCCTCCCCGACACGCACGATCGTCGCCCCTTCCTCCACCGCGGTCTCGTAGTCCCCCGTCATCCCCATGGACAGGTGCTGCACCTCGGGGAACGACCCCTTCACCTCGTCACGGAGCTCCCGGAGCCGTGCGAACAACGGCCGTGGATCCGCCTCGAGCGGCGGGATCGTCATCAGCCCCTGGCACGCCAGCCCGGTCATCTCGCGCACCCTGGCGACGGTCTCGCGCAGCTCGTGCGGCGCGACCCCCGCCTTGGCGGGATCGTCGCCGACGTTGACTTGGACGAGCACCGGCTGCACCCGGTCGAGGGCGCGGGCACGCTCCGAGATTCCGCGCGCGAGTCGCTCCCGGTCCACCGAGTGGATGAGGCTCGCCCGCCCCACCACCTCCTTGACCTTGTTCGTCTGCAAGCGCCCCACGAAGTGCCAACGGATCCCCGGGCCGAGCTCGTCGGCCTTCGCGGCGAGCTCCTGGGCACGGCTCTCGCCGAAGTCCACGTGGCCCGCGGCCCGGACCTCGCGGACGGCATCAGCACCGAACGCCTTGCTGACCGCGACGAGGGTGATCGCGCTCGGCGACCGCCCGACGCGCCGTGCAGCCTCGACCACCCGTGACCGCACGGCCTCGAGCCGCGAGGCGCGGCCGTCCGGCCCGTCCGTGCCGTCGAGGTCCTCGGCCGCCGGGTCGCGCGGCGCGCCACCGGAGGCAGGCGACTCAGCGGAAGCACTCATGCGTCCCAGTCTAGGGAGCCGTGCCGTCCGTCCCCGACAGGCGACACCGAGCGCCGGGTGATCGCGGCGGCTTGGCGGCCCTCACCGGGCGCCACGCGATGGCTGAACCAACGGTCGCTCTCGCACCGGGTACAGCTCCCGTAGCCCGCGACGCTCGTCACCCCTCGCGCCGCCAGCTGCGCCCGGGCCGCGGCCGGCAGGTCGAGGGCGGGGGTGCCCCAGGTCGTCGTGGCGACCGCAGCGGGAACGACGCCGGCGATCTCGTCGGCGAGCGAGGCGGGAACCTCGTAGCAGCATCCACCGATGGCCGGTCCCACGACGGCCGCGACGCGATCGGCCTCCGGCGGCGCGAGCGCGTCGAGGGTCGCATCGATGACCCCCGCCTCGATCCCGCGCCGTCCCGCGTGGACCGCAGCCACGCCTCGCCCCGGATCGGCCAACAGCACGGGGACACAGTCCGCCACCTGGACGACGAGCGCGACGTCGGTGTCGAGGGTCACGAGCGCGTCCACCCCCGGCACCGCTTGGTCGTGCCGGATCACCCCTCGGCCCACGTCCCCGCGGCCGACGACCGCGACACCGGCCCCGTGCACCTGCTCCATGAAGACGGCCGCCCCCGGGTCCAGGCCGAGGGAGGCCAACAACGCGGCACGTGCGGCGGCGGGCCGCCCGTTGCCGACCGCGAGGGAGACGTTCCCCCCACCGGGCACGTCCGAGGTGCGCCCGCTGAACGCGAGCAGCGTCCGGGGGTCGCTCTCCAAGCCGAACGCGCGGACGTCCACGACCGGCCAGCCACCGACGTCGGTCACCGCTTCAGGAAGCTCGGGATGTCGAGATCGTCGTCGTCGTCCTCGAGCACGATCTGTCGGCGCTCACCCTCCCGGTCGCTGGCGTCGTGTCCCTGCTCGCGCGTCTCGCCGTTCTCGGACGGGCGGAACACCGCCTCGTCGTCCTCCTCGAGCTCCTCGAGACCGACCCGCGTGTCGTCGCGCTCCGCGGACTCGCTCGCGGCCTCGCGGCGAGGTCGCCCGACCGGTGGCGGGGAGAGCATCCCTTCGCGCTCGAAGCCGGTGGCGATGACGGTGATCTTGACCTCGTCACCGACCGCGTCGTCGATCACCGTACCGAAGATGATGTTCGCCTCGGGGTCGGCGGCATGGGAGATGATCTCGGCGGCCGAGTTCACCTCGTGCAGTCCGAGATCGCTGCCACCCGAAATCGTCAGCAGGACACCGTGCGCCCCCTCGATGGATGCCTCGAGCAGCGGGCTGGACACCGCCATGCGTGCCGCCTCCACCGCGCGGTCCTCGCCCCGGGCCCTGCCGATGCCCATGAGCGCGCTGCCGGCATCCCGCATGATCGTGTTGACGTCGGCGAAATCGGTATTGATCAAGCCCGGCGTGGTGATCAGGTCGGTGATTCCGGCGACGCCCTGCAGCAGGATGTCGTCCGCGAGTCGGAAGGCCTCGAGCATGGAGGTGTTCTGGTCGCTGATCTCGAGCAGTCGGTCGTTCGGGATCACGATCAGGGTGTCGACCGCTTCACGAAGGTCCTGCACCCCCTTCTCGGCCTGGACGCTGCGGCGGCGCCCCTCGAAGCTGAACGGGCGGGTGACCACGCCGATGGTCAGCGCCCCCATGCCCTTCGCGACCTCCGCGATCACGGGGGCACCCCCGGTGCCGGTACCACCACCCTCGCCCGCGGTCACGAAGACCATGTCGGCGCCCTTGAGGACCTCCTCGATCTCGTCGCGGTGCTCCTCGGCGGCCTTCCGGCCCATCTCCGGGTCGCCCCCGGCGCCAAGGCCCCGGGTCAGCTCTCGGCCGATATCGAGCTTGGTGTCTGCATCGGACATCAACAGCGCCTGCGCGTCGGTATTGACCGCGATGAACTCGACGCCGCGTAGCCCCGACTCGATCATCCGGTTGACGGCATTGACGCCGCCGCCTCCGACCCCGGCTACTTTGATGACCGCGAGATAGTTCTGCGGTGCCGTCACCGGTTCTCCTTCACGTCGCCTTGTTCACTGGCCAGTACCCGTATCCGCGCTACACAGGCACCGTCGCGTGGTGCCGGGGAAGGAGCGGCGGTTGGTGCTGCCTGCGCCGCGCAGACGGGGGACGTCCCGGCCCCCTGGCTCGGGGTCGCGGGTGAGCGAACGTCCACAACCCGGTTGCGAGCCCGGGTCGCGGACGGCCGCCGCGCCTCGTCGCGAACCCTCACCCTGAGGTAGAGGGTGAGTGTTCTGTAAACCTGTTCACGGGTCGGCACGGTACGCAGCCCACCCCCCGGGGTCAAGCAGGCGCCCCGCCCCCTTCGGCCGAGTCCGGACAGGAGCCAGCCGGTTGTCAGCCCACCGCTCACGTGTCCCCCTCGCCGTCGTCGGCCGGCACGAGCACCGGGCTGTCGGGTACCCGCACGTCGACCTCGGCAGCGTCGTGGACCTCCCTCGGCAGCTCCCGCAGCAGCCCCGCCAGCACGCCGGCCTTGTGGGGGACGTCCTCCGCCCGCCCGACCCGAGCCCACACCGTTCCCCCGTCAGCCTCCAGACGCGCGCGCAGCTCGAGCACGTCGTGCGCCTCGTAGGCGGTGATGCGGTCCGCGATGTCGGACGGCAGCCGCGCGTGGAACGCGATCGCGTTGATCACCGCGGGCTCGCCGATCTCCCCGCCCGGCGACGGGACGTCGGCGCCGGGAGCGTCGATGTGCACCAGGTCGTCGCGGCCCCCGCCCGTGAGCACGACGCCGCGGTCGTCGACGAGCCACGACCGGTCCTCGAGGCGCACCACGGCCAGCGGCTCCCGTGCGGCGACCGTGATCCGGACCTCCCCGGGCGGAACGCGCGAGACGTCGGCCTCGGCCACCCACGGCAGCGCCTCGGTCGCAGCGCGAGCCTCGCCCACATCGGCGAGCACGAGGTTGTCGCCCGGCTCGATCCCCGCCCGTGCCCGCACCTCGTCGGCCCGGTCCTCGCCGGCACCGTGCACCGCCACTCGCTCGACGTCGAACAGGGGCGAGGCCGCGACGGCTGCCGCCGCCAGGACGATGGCCACCACCGCCAGCGTGCTGCCGATCCACCGGGCCCGGCGGCGACGGGCGGCCGCGTGCACCGCAGCGCGGCGGGCACGGATGGCGGGATCCATCCCGGTGTGCCCGACACCGTGAACATCGGCGGGAGCACGGGGCGGCGCAGCCGGGCCGCTCATGGCCCCTGGGCCTCCTCGTCGTCAGCCGTGGAGGGCCTGCGCGGCGCGGCTTGACGCGACACCGGCGGCAGGCCGCTGCGACCGCGGAGACGATCCAACAGCTGCGGGCCGACCTCGGTGACGTCCCCGGCACCCATCGTCACGACGAGATCGCCGGGCTCCACCTCGGCGAGGACCTGCTCGATGAGCTCGGACGTCGTGGGCGTGTAGGCGACCGAGACGCCAGCGGCCTCCGCGGACTCGGCCACGAGCTGCCCCGTGACGCCAGCGACCGGCGTCTCCCCCGCCGCGTACACGTCGGTGACCATCGCCCGATCGGCCCGGGCCAGCGCCGCTCCCAGGTCGGGCCCGAGCGCGGCGGTCCGCGAGTAGCGGTGCGGCTGGAAGAGGGCGATCACCCGGCCGGCGGGGCTGGTCTGCTGCGCGGCCTGCAACGTCGCCGCGAGCTCGGTCGGGTGGTGTGCGTAGTCGTCCACCACCTGGACCCCGGCGGCCTCACCGAGGTGCTGGAAGCGTCGCTGGGCGCCCGCGAAGCGCGCCAGGCCCCGCCGTACCGCGTCGAGCTCGGCTCCGGCCCATCTGGCGACCGCCACCGCGGCGGCTGCGTTCTCGACATTGTGGGCGCCGGGGACGCGCAGATCGAAGCCGCCGAGGTCCCGGTCCTCGGCCAGCAGGGAGAACCTGGAGCCGGCGGCGCCGAGGGCCTCGTCGACGATGCGCAGGTCCGCGTCCTCGTGCCGGCCGTAGGTGAGCACCGGCGGATCGGCCCTCGCCGCGAGCCGTCGTGCGCCCTCGTCGTCGGCACAGAGCACCACCGGGGCGCCGGCGCGACGGTTGGCGAGGAACCCCTCGAAGGCCGTGTCGACCGCGGCGAGGTCGGCGAAGTGGTCGTGGTGGTCGAGGTCGACGTTCGTCACGACGGCACAGTCGGGGCGGAACGCGAGGAACGAGGAGTCCGACTCGTCGGCCTCGGCCACGAACAGTTCGCCGGTCCCGTGGTGGGCGCTCGTGCCCGCTTCGTTCAGCCGGCCACCGATGGCGAACGAGGGGTCGAGACCGGCGGCCTGGAGCACCACGGTCAGCATCGAGGTCGTCGTGGTCTTGCCGTGCGTACCCGCCACGAGGATCCCGCTGAAGCCCTCGATGAGCGCCGCCAGCAGCTCGGCACGGCGCAGCACGGGAATCCCCGTGCGCCGTGCAGCCACGAGCTCGGGGTTCTCCTCTGGGACCGCGGTCGACGCGGCCACGACATCCGCGCCGGCGAGGTGCTGCGCATCGTGGCCGACGTGCACGGTCGCGCCGAGTGCCTGTAGCGCGGACGTGGCACGGCCACCCCGCAGATCGCTCCCGCTCACCGGGTGTCCGCGCTCGATGAGCAGCGTGGCCAGAGCGCTCATGCCGGCGCCCCCGATCCCCACCAGGTGAACGTGGACGCCGGGCGCGAGGGTGGGTGTGTCAGTGGTCGTCATGGTGGCGGGCGGTCCTCGGGTCGCGAGCACGGTCGGGTGTGGTGCGGCGGGCGCGGCGGACGGAGCCGGTGTCCCGCGGCGAGGCCGGGGCCGAACCCGACGCGCGGCCGTCGCTTCCGGGCTCGGGCTCGGGGGGTCGCGCGGCGCGGGCCACGGACAGCAGGACGCCACAGCCGGCCAGGGTGACGACGAGGGACGTGCCGCCGACGCTCACGAGCGGGAGCGTGACGCCGGTCACGGGCAGGAGCCCCACGACCGAGCCGATGTTCATCGACGCCTGCATCAGCAGCCAAGCCGTGATGCCGGTCGCGAGGAGGCGGCCGTACGTGTCCGGGGCCGCCCTCGCGGTGCGGATGCCGGCGATGGCCAGCCCACTGTAGAGCGCCACGACGAGCAGCGCGCCGAGGAACCCGAGCTCCTCCCCGATGATCGCGAAGATGAAGTCGGTGTCCGCGTTGGGCAGGTACAGCCACTTCGCGCGGCTCTCGCCGAGGCCCGTGCCGGTCAGGCCTCCGCTGGCGAGGGCCAGGTAGCCCTGGACGCTCTGGTAGCCGAGGTTCCCGGCGTCCGCGGCGGGGTCGAGCCACGCGTCCACGCGGTCGCGACGCCACCCCACGCCGGCGATGAAGGTCACGGCGGCGGCGACGACCGCGGATCCCCCGAGGACCGCCAGCCGCGCGGGCAACCCCGCGACCAGGAGCACGACGCCGCCGATACCGGCGACCAGTCCAGCCGTCTCCAGGTCGGGCTGGACCACGACGAGCGCGAACGCGACGACGAGCAACGGCAGGGCGGGCATGAGCAGCGCGTGCACATCCCCTGCGCGCACCCGGTCGGCCCGTCGTCCCAGCACGGTTGCCAGGTACAGCGGCACGGCGAGCTTCAGGACCTCGCTCGGCTGCATCGTCACCGGGCCGATCGCCAGCCACCGACGCGCGCCGCCGCCCTCCAGCCCGAGTCCGGGGATGAACAGGAGGAGGCAGAGCACCAGGGCTCCGGCCACGAGCGGGCCGGACCACCGGGCGAGGATCCGGTGGTCGGCACGGGCGAGCAGCCAGCCGATCCCGACGCCGACCAGCGCCCACAGCACCTGGCGACGGGCGATCCCGAAGGGGTCGCCGAGCTCCGCGGTGGCGCGGACGAACGAGGCCGAGAAGCTCATGAGCAGCCCGAGGACGAGCAGGGTGACGACGCAGGCGAGGAGCAGGGCCGCCTGCGGCGTGGCCCGCCCGGCGCGCAGTGGGGGGCGGGCGAGCAGCGTGCGCGGGGACCGTTCACTCACGGCCGACCTCGGCGTCACGACCGTCGAGCGTGTGGACCGCGGCGGCGAACGCATCGCCGCGCGCAGCGTAGTCCGCGAACTGATCCATCGACGCACAGGCGGGCGCGAGCAGGACCGTGTCGCCCGGCTCCGCGATGGCGGCGGCACGGGCGACGGCGGCCTCGACGGTACCGGTGTGCTCGACGGGCACACCGACGGTCCCGGCCACGGACACGATCTCGGCCGCGCTGGCACCGATCGCGAGGGCGTGCTTGACGTAGCGCGCGACCGTGGGCTCGAGCACCGTGAGGTCGAGCCCCTTCGCGAGCCCTCCCCCGATCCACACGATGCGCCGTCCCTCGCCGCGGCTGGCAAGCGCGGCCGCCGCGGCGTGCGGGTTCGTGGCCTTCGAGTCGTCGATCCAGGCGATCCCTGCGCGCTCGGTCACGAGCGTGAGGCGATGGGCACCCGGCTGGTACGCGGCCAGCGGCTCGGCGAGCTCGCCAGGATCCGCCCCCGCCGCGACCGCCGCGCCGACCGCCGCGGCCGCATTGGCGAGGTTGTGGGGTCCCCGGAGCGCCAGGTGCCCGACCGGCAGGATCTCCGTTGCCTCGGCGGGTTCGCCGGCGCGGCCGACCCGGGCGACGAGCAGGCCGTCCTCGATCCCGACGCCGCCCGGCTCCGGCGGACCGATACCGCTGGTGACCAGCCGGCCGGCCGGCGGGTGAGCGGCACACGCCTCGCGCGCACCCTCGTCGTCCCCGAGCACCAGCACGTCCCCCGATCCTTGCTCGGCCCAGAGCTGCGCCTTGGCGGCGGTGTAGGCGGCTACGTCGGGGTGCCAGTCGAGATGGTCGGGTGCGATGTTCAGCAGCACCGCGACGTCCGGTCGCAACGTCGAGCAGAAGCGCAGCTGGAAGCTCGACAGCTCGACGGCGACCACCTCGGGCGGTTCGGCGGCCGCGAGCAGATCGACGAGCGGGGTGCCGATGTTGCCGCCGGTCGGGGCCGCGAGCAGGGTGCCCAGCAGCTCGGTGGTGGTCGTCTTGCCGTTCGTGCCGGTCACGGCCACCAGCCGCGACCGACCACCGGCGAGGCGCCACGCGAGCTCGGGTTCGCTCCACACCGGGCGCCCCTCGGCCAGGGCGGAGGCCAGCAACGGGTTGTGTTCCGGGATTCCGGGGCTCGCGACCACGAGCTCGGCGTCGCCGAGCAGGGCGGGGTCCTCGAACCCGACCCCGAGATGCACGTCCACGCCGAGTGGACCGAGCTCCTCGGCCGCGCGGCGCGCGTGCGGTGACGAGGCCGCATCGATCGCCCGCACCGACGCCCCCGCCCGTGCCAGGGCGCGCGCCGCGGCCAGCCCCGAGGCACCGAGGCCCGCGACGAGCACCCGCGCGTTCCGGGGGTCCGGGTCACGCTCGGCGGCAGTGGTCGCACCCATCACAGCAGCCCCAGTCGGCCCAGGTAGTCGGTGTAGAACCAGCCGATCCCGATCGCGACGAACAGACCACCGATCATCCAGAACCGCACGATGACCGTGGTCTCCTGCCAGCCCAACAGCTCGAAATGGTGGTGCAGTGGGGCCATGCGGAACACCCGCTTGCCCGTGAGCTTGTAGCTGCCGACCTGCACGATCACCGAGAGCGTCTCGAGCACGTAGAGGCCGGCGAGGACGATGAGCAGGACCTCCGTCTCGGTGAGAACGGCCATGGCGGCGAGCCCTCCACCGATCGCGAGCGATCCCGTGTCCCCCATGAAGATCTGGGCTGGGGGGGCGTTCCACCACAGGAAGCCGAGGGCCGCGCCGCACGCGGCCGCGGCGGCGATGGCCACCGAGTCCGCGTGCAGCCACGCCTCGAGCGAGTAGAGACCCGTGTAGGCGAGCTCGCCGTTCAGCATCTCGCCCTCGCCGTTGCGGAAGATCCAGTACGCGATGAAGGCGAACGCCGCGAAGATGAACGCGCTGGTGCCGGCGGCCAAGCCGTCGAGCCCGTCGGTGAGGTTGACCGCGTTCGACGTGGCCGCGAGCACCACGAAAATCCACACGACGAAGAAGATGCCGAACTCCAGGCCCGTCTGCCCGATGACCGACAGCCGCGTCGAGCTGTCGGCGACCCATTCCGCACCGAGCGCGAAGCCGACCGCGACCAGCGCCTGGCCGACGAACTTCGCCGTGGACGAGAGCCCCAGGTTGCGATTGCGGCGGAGCTTGATGTAGTCGTCGATGAAGCCGACCGCACCCATGCCGGCGAACGCGCCGATCGTGAGCAACCCCCCGGCGGACAGACCGGGCCCGAATCCGTGCGCCGCCACGAGATAGGCGATCACCGCGGAGATGATGAGGGCGGTCCCACCCATGGTCGGGGTGCCACGCTTCGAGTGGTGTGCCTGGGGCCCGTCGTCACGGATGTACTGTCCATACCCGCGCGCTCGGAAGAACCGGATGACGAGCGGCGTGCCGAGCAGGGACAGAACGAGCGCGAGACCACCGGCGACGAGGATCGCGATCACGGGCCCGCGCCTTCCCCCACGAGATCCGCGGCGAGGCGCTCGAGCCCCACGGCTCGACTGGCCTTCACGAGGACCGCGTCGTGGGCGTCGAGCACTCGCTCCAGCACCTCGCGCGCGGCATCCGGGTCGGGCACCAGCGTGACCCCACCCTCGCCCGCGAAGCCCGCCTGCTCCGCGCCGGCGGCGATGGCCGCGGCGTCCGCGCCAACGACGACGAGGCCGTCGAGTCCCAGCGTGGCGCAGCGGTGGCCGATCTCCTCGTGTGCGGCGCGCTCGCCCTCGCCGAGCTCGGCCATGAGGCCCAGCACGGCCCATCGGTGCTCCCCCGGCAGCGCCGCGAGCGTCTCCAGCGCGGCGCGCATCGAGGTCGGGTTCGCGTTGTACGCGTCGTTGAGGACCAGCGGTCGACCGTCCCCACCGGTGAGTTCGGAACGCCACGGCGACAGGCGCGCGGACGCGAGACCGGCCGCGCCGATCGACGGGTCGACGCCGGCCGCGTGTGCCGCGGCGAGTGCGGCCAGGGCGTTGCCGACGTGGTGACGCCCGCTGGCGGGAACGTGGACCTCGACCTCGCTGTCGTCGAACCGGGCCGTGAACGAGGGACACGCTCGTTCATCCAGTCGCACGTCGACCGCGCGCCAATCGGCTGACGCGCCCGGACTCCCCGTCCCGTCCGTCGCGTCGAGACCGTCGGCACTCGCCGCCCCGCCGCCGGCGTAGGTCACGACCGCTCCGGGGCTGCGGTCGCGCATGGCCGCCACGCGTTCGTCGTCGGCGTTCAGGATCGCCACGCCCTCGGGACCCAGCGACTCGACCAGCTCGCCCTTTGCCCGCGCGACGGTCGCGAGATCGCCGAGCAACTCGAGGTGTGCCGCGCCGACGCTCGTGACCACCGCCACGTCCGGCCGCAGCACCGCGGCCAGCTTCGCGATGTGGCCGAGGCCGCGCGCGCCGATCTCGGCCACCAGGACCTCGCTGTCGGCCTCGAGCGCACAACAGGTCAATGGCACCCCCAGCTCGTTGTTGTACGAGCCCGGGTTCGCCACGGTCGGCCGCACCTCGCGACACGCCGCGGCGATGAGATCCTTCGTCGACGTCTTCCCCGTCGAGCCGGTGATCGCGATGACGACCGGGGCGACCTCGTCCCGCACCCACCGTCCGAGCCCGAGCAGCGCGTCCTGGGGCTCGTCGACGACGATGGCGCCCGGCGGCCCGACGCCCGCCTCCGGCCGGTCGGCCGCCACGAGGTAGCCCGTCGCACCACGGGCGAGCGCGTCCTCGATGAAACGGTGACCGTCGGTGCGCTCTCCCGACAGCGGGACGAACAGGGCTCCCGTCTCGACCGAGCGCGAGTCGATCGACACGCTGCGCACGATCCCGTCCGGGGTCGTGTCGGCGCGCAACTCGCCACCGACCACGTCGGCCACCGCGGCCAGCGACAGCGGGATCATTGCCCCTCCCCTGATCGCTCCTCACATGAGGGGCTCTCCCCCGCGAGGATCTCGCGCGCGACCGCACGGTCGTCGAACGGGGCGACGACCCCCTCCACCTCCTGGCCGACCTCGTGACCCTTGCCGGCGATCACGACCACGTCCCCGGGCCCCGCGTGCTCGAGCGCCTTCGCGATGGCGGCACGCCGATCCGGTTCGATCTCCCACGCGTGACCCGCCACCTCCCGCGCCCCCTCGGCCATGGCCTCCAGGATCGCTCGCGGGTCCTCGCTGCGGGGATTGTCGCTGGTGAGGATCGCGTAGTCGCTCCCGGCGACCAGGGCGCGCCCCATGAGCGGCCGTTTCGCGCGGTCCCGATCGCCCCCGCAACCCAGCACCCCGATGACCGTGCCGGGAGCGAACGCCCGGGCGGCCTCGAGCACCCCGGCGACCGAGTCCGGGGTGTGGGCGTAGTCCACGAGCACGCTGAACGGCTGCCCCTCGTCCACTCGCTCCATGCGGCCGGCGACCCCGGTGATGCCGGCGATCCCGAGGGCCGCGGCGGCGGGATCGACCCCGGCACCGTCAGCGATGGCCAGCGCCAGCAGCGCGTTCGTTACGTTGAACGGGCCGGGCAGACGCAACGTGACGTCGAAGGAGGCCTCCCCGAGCCAGGCACGAAAGCGGGTGCCGTCCGGTCGGAGCTCCACGCCACTCGCTCGGACCTGTTCCGGAGCGTCGCGGCTCACCCGCACGACCGGGATCGTCGCCTCCTCCGCGAGCCGGCGGCCGTACGGGTCATCGACGCAGACCGCGCCGGTGGGGGCGTACGCGGGGTCGAAGAGCGCGGCCTTGGCCCGGTAGTACGCCTCCATGTCGGCATGGAAGTCCAAGTGGTCCTGCGAGAGGTTGGTGAACCCCACTGCCGCGAACCGAGTCCCCCGCACCCGACCGAGGGACAGTCCGTGACTGGAGACCTCCATCGCGACGCTGTCGACCCCGTCATCGGCCATGCGCCGGAGCAGGCGCTGAAGATCGGTGGCCTCGGGGGTGGTGCGCAGCCCGGGTACCGGGTGGCCACGCACGCGTGTCTCGACCGTGCCCACGAGCCCCGGGGTGCAGCCCGCCTGCACGAGAGCGGCCTCCAGAAGGTACGCGGTGGTCGTCTTGCCGTTCGTCCCGGTGATCCCGAGCACGCGCAGCTCGTGGGAAGGGTCCCCGTGCACGGTGGCCGCGAGTTCCCCGAGCGCGTCGGCGACGGAGGGCACCCGGAGCTGCGGCGCGGGCTGATCGAGGACCCGTTCGACGACCAGCGCTGGGGTGCCCTGTGTGACGGCGCGGCCAGCGAACTCGTGGCCGTCGGCGGTCGCGCCGGGCCGGCACGCGAACGCGGTCCCCGGCCCGGCCTGGCGGCTGTCGTGGGTCAGATCACCGATGGTGACGCGGTCGTCGCCGACGACCTCTCCGCCGACGCGGGCGGCGAGCTCGGCGAGCGCGGGCAGCTTGGCGGACACCGGTGGGTCGGCCCTCTCGGTCGGAACGGGACGGCTCGCGTGCTGGGGACGCACCGATCCTATCCACACCGCGCCGCGCAACGCGCGACGTGGCGCAGGGTCAGGGCCGACGACGTCGGCATCCGCCGCGGCAGCCGCTGCCACGTCAACCCTCGTCGCCCCCACTCGGGTTGCTCGGGTCATCCCCATCGTCGGACTCGTTGTCGCTGGGACCACTGATGCCCGGAGGTCCGTCGGCAGCGTCCTCGGGGTCGGGATCAGCGGGCTCCTCCTCCTCGGCCGCGCGCGGATCGTCCGGGGGGATGCGGAGGCGTTCGAGCGCGGTCGCCGTGATCTCGGCGAACGCCGGGGCGGCGACCACGCCCCCGAAGTACTCGTCCTGCGGCTCGTCGACCATGATCGCCACGACGACCGCGGGGTCCTCGGCCGGGGCGTAGCCCGCGAACGTCGCGAGGTACGCGCCCTCCTCGTAGCCGCGCTCGGTCGTCGAGGGCTTCTGTGCCGTCCCGGTCTTGCCGGCGACGGCGTAGCCCGGCACCCCCGCCGCAGTGCCCGTCCCCTCCTCGACGACCCCCTCGAGCAGCCCGGTCACCTGGGCGGCGGTGTCGGGGCTGATCACGCGCTGCCCGTCGACACGGGAGGCGTCGCCGGGCGCCGCCGGCTCGTCGCGGAGCAACCGCGGCGCCATGCGCTCCCCGTCGTTGGCCAGAACGGCGAACGCCGCCGCGGTCTGGGTGAGGGAGACGGAGACTCCCTGCCCCATCGCGATCGTGGGCAGGCTCGTCGCGGACCAGTCGTCGGGAGCGGGCAGCGAGCCCGCCGACTCGCCGGGGAACCCGATCTCGGTGGGCTGACCGAGGCCGAACCGCTGCAGGCCCGCCGCCAGCCGCTCGGGACCGAGCTGCTGGGCGAGCTCGATGACGCCGACGTTCGACGACTCCGCGACGATCTCCCCGAGATCCGCCTCGCGGTCCTCACGGGTCTGCACGTCGGTGAAGCGCTGGCCGGCGACCTCGACCGCCGCGGGGACCGAGAGCGTCTCGTCGGCGGTGACGACGCCCTCCTCGAGCGCCGTCGCCACCGTGAGGGCCTTCAGCACGCTGCCCGGCTCGTACGCGTCGGTGAGCGGTCGGTTGCGTCGGGCGTACTCGGGTGCGTCCTCGATCGCCTCGGGCTCGTAGCCGGGGGTCGATGCCATGGCGAGCACCTCACCGGACCCCGGGGCGAGCACCACCGCGCTGGCGCCCTGCGCACCGTACTCATCGATCGTCTCCGCCAGGATCCGCTCCGTGTCCGCCTGCAGCCCGCGGTCGATCGTCGTCGTCAGGTCCTCCCCCGGCTCGGCCGCCTCGCGCTCCATGTTGGCGGCCGTGATCGAGGCCCCGCTGCGCCCACGCTCGCGGGCCAGGCGGCCCGGCGTCCCCTGGAGTACCCCCTCGTGGGCGGCCTCGAGGCCGGCGAGACCGTCACCGTCGATCCCGGCGTGGCCGAGCGCCTGGGCCGCGAGCGAGCCGGCGGGGTATTCGCGGTCGTGCTCCTCGAGCACCCCCACCCCGGGCAGCTCCAGGTCGGCGACCTCCTCGCCCACCTCGCGGGGGAGCTGCCGCCCGAGGTAGACGAAGCGGCGGTCGGTCGAGAGCTCGTCCACCAACTCGCCGGTCGGACGCTCCAGCAGCGGCGCGAGCTCGGCTGCGATCCACGTGGGGTCGATGCCGGCCCCCTCGATGGCGGCGGGATCCCCGTAGACCGCCGCCGCCGGTACGGAGATCGCCAGCGGCTGGCCCTCACGGTCGAGGATCGCACCGCGCCGGCTCGACAGCTCGATCTCCTGCTGGGTCTGGGCCGCGGCGTCCTCGGCGTACCCCTCCGTGTCGACGAGCTGCACCGAGACGAGGCGGATCGTGATCGCGCCCGCGAGGAGCAGGTAGACGGCGAGCACGAGGGTCAGGCGTCGCCCGGGCCGCGCGCGCTGCAGCGCGCGCCGCAGTCCGCGCTCCGCGGGAGCCATGGTCAGCCGTCCTGCGGATCGGGATCGCTCGTGTCGACCACGCCACGTTCAGGCAACGAGTCCAGCCTCGGGTCGAGCTCGACGTAGCGCTGATCGGCGGCGGGCACGAGGCCGAGTTCCTCCTCGGCGATGGTCCGCAACCGCTCCGGCGATTCGAGCGCGGCAACCCGGGCCGAGCGCTCGTCCACCTCGTCGGACAGCGCCGCGACCTCCTGCTCCAGTGCCTGGGCCTCGAAGGACGCCTGCGCGGCCATGGCGTGCAGACCGACGATCGCGAACACCCCGAACAGCGCGAGGGCGGCCAAGGCCGTGAGCCCTCTGCCGCGAGCACGCCGCCGCTCCAGGACCCGCAGGGAAGGGCGAGCCTCCGGTCGTGGACGCTGGTCGGGCTGCAGCCCGTCCGCATCGTGACCGGGAAGGGGCGCTGAGGGTCGGGGGGAAGGTAGCGCTGCCATCAGGGCACCTCATCATCCGGGTCGCCCGGGTCGACTGGGTCGTCCGGGTCGACTGGGTTGGTGGGGTCGGTGGGGTCCTCGGACCCTCGGGAAGGACGCTGGTCGAGCGGGGGGACGACCTCGGGCGGCAGGGCGGCGTCGGTGCGGTGCCCGACGCGCAGCCGCGCACTGCGGGCACGAGGGTTGGTGCCCACCTCGTCCTCGGTGGGCGTGCGTCCGCCAGCGGGCTCGCGAACGAGGGCCGGTTCGCGACCGCACCCGCAGACCGGGAGGTCCGGGGGGCAGATGCACCCGCGGGCCGCGTCGGCCAGCAGGCGCTTGACCGGGCGGTCCTCGAGCGAGTGGTACGTGAGCACCACGAGCCGACCCCCGCGCCCCGCGGGGTCGTCCGACGGCCGTGCCAACAGGCTCAGCGCTTGCGGCAGCGCCCGCCGCAGTTGCCCGAGTTCGTCGTTCACGGCGATTCGCAGCGCCTGGAACGTACGGGTGGCGGGATGGGTCGCCCCACCCCGCGCCCGCGCTGGTACGGCCGCCGCGACGACCTCCGCGAGCTGTCGGGTGGTCGCCAGCGGGCGCGCGCGGACAATTGCATCGGCGATGCGGCGTGCGTGCCGGTCCTCCCCACCCTCACGGAGCAACCGGACGAGGTCGGCGACGTCGATGCGGTCGAGGAGGTCGGCGGCGGTCGTGCCCTCCCCGGAACCCATCCGCATGTCCAGCGGCCCGTCGCGCCGCAACGAGAACCCGCGGTCCGCGCGGTCGAGCTGCATCGAGCTCACCCCGAGATCGAGCAGCACCCCCACCACGGCCTCGTCCGGACCCCGCGCGTCGGCGGCGAGTTCACCCAGCCGGTCGAACTGGGCGCGGCGGAGCACGACCCGGTCGCGGTAGGGGGCCAACCGCTCGCGCGCCAGGGCCAGCGCGTCCGCGTCGCGGTCGAGCCCGAGGAGGCGCAGTGACCCGCAGCGCTCGAGCAGGGCCGCCGCGTGGCCGCCCGCTCCGAGCGTCGCGTCGATCACGAGCCCGGGGCCGGGATGCGCCAGCGCGTCCACGACCCTTTCGAGAAGCACCGGGCGGTGCCCCGGCAAGCCCGAATCCCCTCCGGGTCGGGCTTCCGCGGGCACGGCGTCCTCTCGCCCCTCGCCGGGGCCGCCGTCGATGGCGAGTGCCGGCACCATCTAGAGCCCACCCAACTCGAACGGCGAGTCCGTGGCCGCGAACTCCTCCATGGCCTCCGACCGGTAGCTCTCCCATCGCTCACGGTCCCAGAGCTCGATCCGGGTGTCCGCGCCCACGACGGTCACGTCGCGGGTGAAATCGGCGTACTCGCGGAGGCGAGCCGGCAGCGTCACTCGGCCCTGTCGGTCCAACGCGTCGGGGTGGGCCGACGACAGCAGCATGCGCGCGTACTTGCGCTCCCGCTCGCTCGTGGTCCGCAGCTCCCGCAGTCCCTCGAGCATGCGCTCCCAGTCCGACTGGGGGTAGAGGGACAGGCAGCGATCCGTCTCGATGGTGAGCACGACCCCCTCCTGCAGTCGCTCCCGGAACGCGGAGGGCAGGATCAGGCGCCCCTTGGAGTCCAGCGTGTGCTGGTACTCCCCCAGGAACATCGCCGTCCCTCCCCTTTAGGCGCCTCGTCCTCGCGCCTGCTGTCCGTGCCAGCCATACGGGTGTGTGAGCGGCTGACCACACTGCGCCCATCTCTGGGAGTGCGCTCCACCATGCTCCACTTTGCTCCACTCGTCAACCACATCGGCGCATGAATTCGAAACTTGAGCGCGCGAAGGCGACAAGATCCCAGTTCAGAAGGGTGGTGCGAAGTGGAGGGACCGTCGAGGGCAGCGGGTACCCAACGCCCGTCACGGTCGGTGCGCAACGCCCCGAGAACCCGCAATAGCAGCCGTGAGCGCGCCAATCGAGCAGGTGGTGAGCCGTGGTGGGGAGAAGTGGAGGGGTCTCCCGCCTTACCTTCTACATGCGGTCGGGGGTGACGGTGCCAGCGGCGCATGCCGTGGATGCACGCTCTAACATGGGCCGCCACCGGTAATGTCGTGGTGCACTGCCGTGACACATGAGCGGGGGCAAGCCCGTGTCCCCACGGCGCCGGAGTGCTGGCGATGACCGCAGAGTTCGTCCGAGATGCCGTCGCCACCTGCGCCATCTTCGGGTTCTTCGGGATGGTCTGGTTCGGCTGGGCGCACGAGGCGCCGCCCGCGCGACTGCGGCGACCGCTCGCCGCGGGCCTGGCCTTGTCGATAGTCGCGGTGGTCGTAGGCGGTGCTCTGACCTGGCGCTACTGGTCCGACGGGACGGTGTTCGACGAGCAGACCGGCCCCACGTACGGGATCATCGTCGCGATCGAGTTTGCGATCGCCGCGGTCGGGGCGGTGGTGCTGGCCATACGGGACAGGCAGGACCTGATCCCACCCTGGATCGCGATCATCGTGGGCCTGCACCTGTTCCCGCTGGCGATGGTGCTCAACTATCCCATGCTCCATGTCGTGGCTGCGCTGGTCACGGCCGCAGGGCTGGTGGCGGTTCCGGTCGCCCGGGCACTGCAGGTGGCTGTAAGCGCCGTTACCGGGATAGCGGCTGGGACGGTGCTTCTGGCCGCGGCCGCGTACTCGGCGTCCACGATCGCCGCAATCTGACGCGTCGTGGCTGCCCGCAGCGGGGTCGTGCTGCAGGAATCCGATCCCGTACCTTCTGCATACGATCGGGTGGAGACGGGTGGGGCGCCGCTACGAAGTGCTCAGGGCATCGCGCAGGTAGTCGTCCCAGTCGGGCTGCACGCCGCCCACCGCCACCAACAACCAGAACGTCGGCCGGGGCGCGAACGGGGCCCGGGACAACGCCATCCCCGCCTCCTCCGGGGTGCGGTCCTTCTTGCGGCTGTTGCAGCGTCGGCAACTGGCGACCACGTTCTCCCATTCGTGGGCGCCGCCCCGGGACCGCGGCAGCACGTGGTCGACGTTCTCGGCGCTGCGCCCGCAGTACTGGCAGGTGTGCTCGTCGCGGATGAACACGCCCCGACGGCTCAACGCGGCCCGGTGCCGGTAGGGGGTGCGCACGTAGCGGCGCAGCCGCACCACGGAGGGGGCTCGCAGATCGAGTCGCTCCGAGCGGAACCGATGCCCGTTCTCGTGGAGGACGTCCGCCTTGTCGGCGATGACGAGGACGAGGGCGCGTCGCGCCGGTACGACGCACAACGGCTCCATCGTGGCGTTGAGGACGAGCGACTGCGCGGGAGCCGTCCGGCTCCCGTTGCTGGGTACCGATACTGGCGCACCCCCGTCCACACCGTCCTCCCGCTACGGGGACTCTCCAGTGGCGGGCGCCATGCCCCGCAGCAGGGGCGATGCTATCACTGCCCCACCTGCGGCCCCGCCGACGCGGTCCCACGAGGATCCGGGGGCACGAGCGGGTCCACGAGGTCGAACCCGGCCAGCGTGTTCAGCGTGCTCCCCCAGACGAGCAGCAGCGCGTGGAGCGCGTCGTCGGGGTCGTGGTCCTCCCCGAGGACGGTCCAGTTGTACGCGAAGTGCTCGACCATCGCGACGAGCGCACTGGCCACCGTGCGCGGCGGGGGTCCGGGATCGGCGCGCCCGGAGGCGGCGGCCGTGCTCTCCAGCTGTTCCGCGACCCGGGCCACGAACAGGTCTCGGGAGGACCGGTACAGGTCGTTGAAGCTGCGGTCGTCCCGAGCCGCCTGCAACCAGGTCCGCACGATCGGGGCGTCCCGACGGTAGATGTCGAGGAAGCCCCCGATGATGTGCTCCAGGGCTCCGCGGACGTCCTCGTCCCCCCAATGGGCGCCGGCGAGGGCCACGAACTCCTCCTGGCTGCTGCGCACGAGGTCGTCGAGGGCGGCCGCGCGGTTCGGGTAGTAGTTGTAGAAGGTGCCGTGGCTGACACCCGCGCGGGTCACGATGTCCTGGATGCGCGTGCCCTGCCAACCCAGTTCGGCGAACGCCTCGTGCGCGCCGTGACGCAACGCCTCGTGGGTCCGCGTCCCGCGACGGGGGCCGTCGACCGGCCGATCCTCACCGCTCATCGGTCGCATGCTAGCGAGCGGGGACACGCTCCCGCGCAGGCGACGATGCCCCGCCGCAGCGATAGCATCGGCGTGGGAGGGAGTGCGTCGTCACCTTGCCCGGTCAGCGCGGTCGGGACACCGCGCCACCCGACGTGGCAAGCCAGGAGGGAGCCTGCGTGTCCACCGAGCCTGCCGGGCCGATCCTCGACACCGCCGCGGTGGCCGACACGTTCACCGCCATCCAGCACAACGTCGAGCGCGCGATCGAGGGGAAGAGCGACGTCGTACGCCTCGCACTGCTGACCCTTCTGTCCGAGGGGCACGTACTGCTCGAGGACGTGCCGGGCGTCGGCAAGACGCTGCTGGCCAAGGCCCTCGGGCGGTCGATCAACTGCAGCGTCAAGCGGGTCCAGTTCACCCCGGACCTGCTGCCCTCCGACATCACGGGTGTCACGATCTACAACCAGGAACAAGGGGTTTTCGAGTTCAAGCCGGGGGCGGTGTTCGCGAACATCGTCCTCGGCGACGAGATCAACCGGGCGGGGCCGAAGACCCAGTCGGCCCTGCTCGAGTCGATGGAGGAACGGCAGGTCACCACGGACGGACGCACGTACGAACTCGCCTCCCCGTTCATGGTGATCGCGACCCAGAATCCCATCGAGCTCGACGGCACGTATCCGCTGCCGGAGGCACAGCGGGACCGGTTCATGACCCGGCTGCGCATCGGGTACCCCTCGGCGGACGCCGAGGTCGAGGTGCTGCGCAATCACGGCGCCGGCAACCCGGTCGACACCCTCGAACCGGTCACGACCACCCACGAGGTCAATGCCCTCATCGACGCCTGCAAGCACGTGCAGGTGGCCGAGAGCCTCGAGCGCTACGTCGTCGACATCGTGCGCGCCACTCGGGAGCACGAGCTCATCGATCTGGGCGCCTCCCCGCGCGCCGGCCTCGGGATCATGCGAGGTGCCCGCGCCCTCGCCGCGACCCACGGCCGCGAGTACGTGATCGCGGACGACATCAAGGACCTCGCCGATCCGGTCCTGGCCCACCGCCTCGTCCTGGGCCCCGACGCCGAGCTCGCGGGCCGGACCGAGAGCGAGATCGTCGCCGACGTCGTCACCCGCGTGCCGGTCCCGCGAGGACGGAGATAGGAGCATGCCGACGACCCGGGGGCTGCTACTGCTGAGCGGGAGCGTGGCGGCGTGGGCCGTCGGCCGGGTGCTCGACGTCCCCGAGTTGTACATCGTCGCGGCCGCCAGCGCGCTCGCCGTCGTGGCGAGTGTCCTCATGGTCTCGATGGCCGGGGCCTCAGTGGCGGTGAAACGGGACATCGTGCCCGATCGCGCCCAACCGGACGAGCCGGTGGAGATGCGCCTGGCGCTGCGCAACGACGCGAACTGGCCGACGAGCCGCCTGCTCGTCGAGGATCGCTGTCCGGCCCAGCTGCTGCCCGCGGACGGCGAACCCGCCCGGTTCGCGATCGCCCCCATCCCCTCGGGACGGACGACGACGATCAGCTACGAGCTCGCGCCACCGCAACGGGGGCGGTGGGAGGTCGGCCCGTTGACCCTCCGGCTGCGCGATCCACTGGGCCTTGCCGAGCGACGCCGCGGCTACCGAAGCACGAGCCGGCTGCTCGTCTATCCCACCGTCGTCCCGCTGGCGGGCCCGCCACCCCGGGGAGGACTGCACGGCCAGGGCACCCACAACCAGCGCCGACTGTTCAACACCGGCGATGAGCTGTACACCATGCGCGAGTACGAGCACGGCGACGACCTGCGTCAGGTGCACTGGCCGACGACGGCGCGCCGCGGGCGGCTCATGGTCCGCCAGAACGAGCTGCCTTGGCGGGCGCAGGCGACGGTGCTCCTGGACACGCGCGTCGACGCGCACCGTGGTACGGGTCGCGACCGCGGCTTCGAACGCGCGGTCATCGTCGCGGCCAGCGTGCTGTCCGCCCTGTCGGCGCACGGGTACGAGACCCGCCTCGTTCTCCCGTCCGACGGTCGTCCCCCGGCCCCGGCCCGCATCGGCGAACACCTCACCCGCCTTGCCGAGGTCGAGCCGGCGCGGGGCGAGGCCCAACGGGTGGCGCTGGAAGGTCTCCGCCGTGCCGGCACCGCCGGGGTGCTCGTCGCGGTGGTCGGGACGCGGCGGCGGCTCCCGGTGACCGAGGACGACGACATCCGGGCCCTGCGCCAGGTGGGACGGGCGTTCCCGACCCGCATCGCGTTCGTCGGGGGCTACCAGCCCGATGCGCTTCGGGCCCTGCTCGCCGGCTCCGGGCGCTGGCGGATCGCGGACGTCGAGGCCGAGCTCGAACAGAGCTGGCACCAGATCCGTCGCGGCCGCCGACCCGTGGGTGCAGCCTCATGAGCGCACCTCCCGCGCAGGACGCGCCGTCGCGCCCCGAGCGATCGAGCAGGTCGCGGCCGGATCGCGAGGCCGACCACGGCCCCCCTGCCCGAGGCAAGGCAACCGGGGAGGCGTGGCGCGTGCTGGCGGCGGGCGCCCTGCTCGCCGCGGCGCTCGTCCCGTTCGGCAGGGTGTTCGGAGAGTGGGGAGCCCTGCGCCCATTGGTCGGCGCGGTTCTCGTCGCCATCGGGCTCGCGTGGGCCGCCCACCAGCTGGGGGCGGGCAGCCTCGGCTGTGCCATGGCCAGCCTGCTCGGCTGGATCGGCTTCACGACCGCCGTCCTGCTCCCGGGGACCGGCGTGCTGGGGGTCGTACCGACACTCGACACGCTGACCTTCGCCCGGCACTTCACCGGTGCCGGGCTCGCCTCGATCCAGGAGCAGGCGGCGCCCATCGACCCCGAGCCCGCCGTCCTGCTGCTCATCGTGGCCGGGGTCTGGGCCATCGCGATCGTCGTCCACGACGCCGTGGTCGTCCGCGGCCACCCCCTGCGAGGGATCCTGGCCGCGCTCGTCCTGGCCTCGGTGCCCCTCGCGATCGTCTCGGTCCCGGCGGAGCCCGGCCTCGCGGGCACGCCCGCGCCCTGGATCCTGCCGTTCCTCGTGGCGGCCCTGTTCACGCTGCTCGCCCCCAGCAGTGACCGTGCCACGCCCGCACCGCGCCGCACCACCCCGGGCGGGCCGGGCGGATCGGTCGTGACCGGACTGGCCGTGGGGCTGCTCGCGATCGTCGCCGGGGTGCCCCTGTCCGGGAACCTGCCCGGATACAACGAGCCCGCGCTCTACGAGCTCACGGGCGCGGGTGGCACCGCGGTGACCGCGAACCCGATGGTGGGGTTGCGCCCGAGCCTCACCGCTCAGGACACCGGCACGGTGATCGAGGTCACGAGCCCGCAGCCGGTCTACTTGCGGACGACGGGCCTCGAGGTGTACCAGGACGCCGAGCAATGGACCGCCGAGGGTCGCCGCATCGGGGGCCAACCGCTCGGCGACGGGTCGCCGCTGGACGACGTGGAGGTCGTCGGGGGGCAGGAGGTCGTCGCCGACGTCGAGGTCGTCCAACCCGTGGACCGGCTCGTTCCGACTCCCTCTCCGCCCACCGCGATCGAGGGCGAACCGGCCGACGACTTCCTGTTCGACCCCCGAACGGGCACGGTCACGCTCGCCGGCGACGCGAGCCTCGCCGAGGGGGACAGCTACGAGGTCACCGCCACCATCCCCGACCCCGATCCCGACCGCGTCGCCGAGGCGGCCGGCTACGACCCCGACGGTCAGCTGACCGAGCTCCCCGACGACGTTCCGCAGGAGGCGTACGACCTCGCCGAGGAGATCGTCGAGGCCGCGGACGCGGACACCCCCCTGGAACAGGCGTTGGCGATCCAGGACGAGCTCCAGACCTGGGAGTACTCCCTGACGCCACCGAGTGGCCACGACGGTGACGCGCTCGCCGCGTTCCTCGACCACCGGGTCGGGTACTGCGAGCAGTACGCCGGGGCGATGGCGGTGATGTTGCGCACCCTCGACATCCCGGCCCGAGTCGCGGTCGGGTTCACCTCCGGAACGCTCGCCGATCCCGAGGAGAACCGCTGGGAGATCACGAACGAGAACGCGCACGCGTGGGTCGAGGTGCTGTTCCCCGGCGTGGGTTGGATCGACTTCGAGCCGACCCCTCGAGACGACGGCAACATCCTCGTGCCCGACCGCACCGACCTCGCCCCCACCGACACGGTGGCACAGGATCAGGCCACCGCCGAGGCCGACGCCGAGACGGACGTCGACGGGCAACAGGATCCGAGCCAACCCGACGACCAACCGGACTTCCCCGACGACATGGGGCTGGAACAGGAGCAGAACGGGGCGGCGGGAACCGCGGGTGATGCCTCGCGCGGCCCGGGGGTGGGCATTCTCGCAGCCCTGTCGGGGGTGGGGTTGGTGGGGGCGGCGTGGATCGGCTGGCGGCTCCGGTTGCGGGCGACCGCACCGCCGTACCGCCGGGTGCTGGCGGCGAGACGTCGCGTCGAGCACCTCGCAGCCGGCCTCGGGGTCCGCGCCCGCGAGCACGAGACCGATCGCGACGTGATGGCTCGGCTCGCGGTCAAGAACGGACGGGTGTGGGGTCCGAGCGTCGCGCTCGCGAACGCTGCGGCCGCCGCGCGCTTCGCGCCCGAGCCCTCGGCGAGCCTCGTCGAGCAGGCCGAGCGAGCCGCGGACACGATCGCCGACGAACTCGCGCCCAAACCCTGGGATCGGGCGTGGCTGGTGACGCGCGGCGCGCTCGGGCGGCTCACCGGCCGACTCGACCGGGACAGGCCCGACTAACGACAGACCGGCCGTGTCCCGGGAGTTCGGCGCGCTAGCCCTCGCCCCGCTCGCGCTTGTCACGCATGTAGCGGTCGAACCCGCCTCGAAGCTGCCCGCCCAGGCGGTTCGTCTGGTCCGCCCCGAGGCGCTTCAGCTGGTGTCCTCCGTACACCGCGCTGCCGAGCATGAGAGCGAACCCGGCGACGCCGAACCACAGGCTGGCAATGAAGAACAGCAGCAGGATGAAGCCCACGATCAAACCGGCGAGGGCCAGCTTGATCTGTCGCCGAACCTGCGTCGAGACCGTCGTCTCGCCGACGGTCTTCGCGAACTTCGGGTCGTCGGCGCGAAGACGCTGCTCGATGTCGCTCAGGATCTGCTGCTCACGGTCGGAGAGTGGCATTGGCGGCTCCGCGTCGTCCCGTCTTTGCTGTTGTCAGCCTCTGCTATCAGGGTCCCCAGCGGGGACAGCTGGCAGACCTGTCGCATCATGACCGCTCAGCTTAACCCCCACACCCGATCGAGTGGGACGACCCGCCCGCTCGCTCGGGCCCGGCCCGTTCGGTGGCGACCGGTGTACGGGATCGTAGCGACTCGGCGCGCCACGCGCCCGAGAAGTGGGGGGTTTCTTGTGTTCGAGCGACCCTCACGGCGCGTGGAGGACCGGCTCCGCCGCAGAAGACGCACGCGACTCACCCTCCACGCGTGTCGTCACGGGTGGGCCACCCCTCGTCCGGACCGGGACCAGCCCGTGGATCGCGAGCGAGCAACGCCCCTCGCGTCACCGCCGTATCCCCGAACCTGGCCCGCGCGTCGTCGGCGGCGTGCTCGAGCGTCTCCCAGCGGTCGCTCTCCAGCAGATCGAGCTGTTGCGCCGCCCCACCGTCGACGAGGTTCCCGACGCCCAGGCCGACGAGCCGGACACGCACCCGCTCGAGCCGCTGCGCCTCGAGCAGCGCGGTGGCCTCACGGTGCAGCACGGTCGCCTGATCGGTGGGCGTGGGCAGGGTGCGGGACCGGGTGAGCGTCTGGAAGTTCGCGAACCGGAGTTTGAGGGTCACGGTGCGACCGGCGACCCCGCCGCCCCGGAGCCGTTGCGCGACCTTCTCGGCGAGTCGCAGGAGCTCGGTGCGCAGGATCTCGGGATCGTCCACGTCGGTCTCGAAGGTCTCCTCGGCGCTGAGGCCCTTCGCCGCCTCGTCGGGCGTGACCGTGCGTGGGTCGTGGCCCCGCGCGATCTCGGAGAGGTGCGCGCCCGCGGCCTGCCCGACGATCCGCGCGAGGGTAGCCGGCTCGGTCGCAGCGATGTCGCCGACGGTGCGCAACCCGTAGCGGTGCAACTGCTCGGTCGTCTTCTCCCCCACGCCCCACAACTCCCGTACCTCGAGGCCGGCCAGAAACGCGGTCACCCCGTCGACCGGCAGATGCTTGAGCCCGTCGGGCTTCGCGTGCTCGCTGCAGAGCTTCGCGAGGAACTTGTTCGGGGCGACACCGACGCTCGCGGGGAGCTGGAGCTCGTCGGCGATCCGCTCCCGCAGATCCGCAGCGATCCGCGGGGGCTCCCCGAACAGGCGCACGCTGCCGCCCACGTCGAGGAACGCTTCGTCGAGCGAGAGCGGCTCGACGAGCGGGGTGACCGATCGCAGCAGCTCCATCAGCCGGTGCGAGACGTCGGTGTACGCCGCGAAGTCGGGAGGGCGGACGATCGCGTGGGGGCAGCGCCGCAGCGCGCTCGCCATCGGCATCGCCGAGCGAATGCCGTACACCCGCGCCTCGTAGGACGCGCTCGCGACCACCCCGCGCCCGCCGGTGCCGCCGATGAGCAGCGGCTTACCGGCCAGCGACGGCTCTCGCAGCGCCTCGACCGACGCGTAGAACGCGTCCATGTCGAGGTGCAGGATCGGCTCGGGGGGCCGCTGCCCGGTCACGGCACCAGGGTACGCATCGTGGGCCTCGGAACGGTGGTGCGGTTGCCCGCGCCGGCGCGGGCAACCGCACCGCGGGATAGCCGCGTTCGTTCCCACCCCCCAGGCGTCGTAGCCTGCGCGGCATGCACGCGGCCGTGTTCGACCTCGACGGGACCCTGATCGACTCCGCGGACGACATCGCGGCGGCCTTCCGCGCGGCACTCGTCGCACACGGACGGCCCGCCCCGAGCCACGAGGAGGTGCGCGCGCTGATCGGACGGCCACTGCCGGAGATGCTCGCACGGTACGTGCCGGCCCGCGAAGTCCCCGAACTCGTCGCGCGCTACCGGATGCTCTACTGGCGACACTGTGCCGACCAGACCCGACTGATGCCCGGGGTCCGCGTGACGCTCACCTCCCTGCGGGCAGACGGTTGGCGGCTCGCGGTCGCGACCACGAAGCGGACCGACATGGCGCGTCGTGTCAGTGCCGCACTCGGCGTGAGCGAGCTCGTCGACTACGTCCAGGGGACCGACGACCTGCCGGACAAACCCGCCCCCGACGTGGTCCTCGCGGCGCTGGACGGCCTCGGGACCGCGCCGTCTCCGACCTCGTGGATGATCGGCGACACCACCGACGACCTCGAGGCCGGGCGCGCCGCGGGTCTGTCGACCGCGGGGGTCGCCACCGGCGCCCACGAGCGCGAGTGGCTCGAGACCGCGGGCCCTCGATGCGTGGTCGACCGCATCGACGAACTCGTCGCGATGCTCACCGACACCACTACTCGATGAACTCCGGCCCGATGAACTCCGGCGAACGGCCCGGCACCTCCGCGCGCAGGCCGAGGGACACGGGGCCTCGGAGAACGAACGCGGTGCCCCGGACACCGGGACCCGGCCGAGCAGAGCGGGAGAGCGGTGGCTGAGGGGACGAGCGCCCGCATCCGCACCCCCGGCGCGACCGTGGGCTGGCCGGTGGTCATGGCCTTCGTGCGCCTGCCCCTGATGCTGCTCGGAGCAGCCCTCGTCTGGGGCCTGCTCGCCGCGAGCGGCCAGGCCGACGGGTTCCACCTGCCACTCGGCGCCTCGCTCGCGATGAACCTGGTCAACATCGTCTGCCTGCTGCTGCTCGTCCACCTGCTCCGCCGCGAGCAGGCGCGCCTGCGTGACCTGCTGGGTTTCGACCGTGCCCGGATCGGCCGCGATCTCGCATGGGGGCTGTGTTGGTTCGTGGTCCTCTACGCGGCGTTCGCGATCGGCTTCCTCGCTCCCCTGCTCCTCGCGGGCGGCCCCTCCGGGATCGCCGACGGCTCGGTGTTCGAGGAGGCGTTCGTGGGGGTCTGGGCCGAGATGGAGAGCACTGCGTTCGGGCCGTTCACGCTCGGGCTGTTCACCGTGTGGATGGCGGTGTTCCCGTTCCTCAACGCCCCCGTCGAGGAGCTCCAGTACCGCGCGTACGTCCAACCGCGCCTGCACGCCGCGACGGGCCGCGCCTGGCTCGCGGTCGCCGTGCCCAGCATCGGTTTCGGCCTCCAGCACCTCCTCTTCGCGCCGAGCGCCCTGGGCGCCGTGGCCTACGCCAGCGCCTTCCTGCTCTGGGGCGGCGGAGCCGGGCTGATCTACCTGCGGCAGCGGCGGCTCATGCCGCTCGTGCTCGCGCACCTGATCACGAACATACCGGTGACGTTCGTCGCGCTCGCGTTCCTGTTCTGGCCGTGACGAACTCATCCGGCTGACCCCGGGGACCGGTGCCACAACCGACGAGGGGGCTGCGCTGTGAACTCCTCGGGCCCCTCCGACGCCCCCTCCGGCTCCGGGACGGGCCCGCCGTGCGGGTTCGTGCGCGGGACCCGCAGCCGAGCCGCGGAAGAGCGCACCGCCTCGGGGTCCACCGGCCGTGCCTCCCCGGCCGCGAAGGTGCTGCGGTCACCCCGCCGACCCGATGCGACGGCCTCGGCCAGCCTCCCGGCACGCCAAGCACGCATGAGCCTTCGCAGGTCCCACGCCGCATCGGCGTTCAGCGACACCCCCCGCGCACCGGTGCGCCGAACGATCCCCTCGACCACGAGCAACCACGAGTGAAAGACGGTGGAGGCGCAGCGGTCGTGCACGGACTCGAAGAACGCCGCGTCCCCCACACCCGTCGCATCGTCCAGCGAGAGGAAGATCACCCGCTGCCCCGACTGCACCGGCGGGGTCTGGGTCGCCACCTTCACGCCCGCGATCCGCACCCGCTGCCGGTCACGACAGTCGACCAGATCCACCGCCCGGGTGGCCTCGAGCGCCGTGAGCAACCCTTCGTAGAAGCGGATGACGTGCCGGCTCACGTCGAGCCCGAGCACCTCGAGCTCCGCGCGGACCTGCTCACTCGGGCGGTAGTCGCCGAGCCCCGCCGCCGGTCCGGGCCCAAGCAGGTCGAGCTGCTCGGGCTCCTCGGCCTCGGTACGACGTCTCCGTGCCCCCGCCCACCGTTCGGCGACCTCCAGCAGGACGTCGCGCCGGGACGCCCCCGGGTGCGCGAGCCCGTCCAACGCCCCGACGTGCGCGAGGTCTTCGGCGACCGGGCGGCTGAGCCCGCCGCGCTCCCGCAGGTCGGCGAGACCGGTGAACGGTCGACCCGCCAGCAGCGCGTCGATCATCGCGTCGTCGATGCCCGCGACGTCCTGCAGGCCGACGCGGATCGCGAACCGCTCCCCCGGCGCATCGGGCACGGCGCCGAGATCGCGGCCGATCCGCCGAGTCCCGGGTGGCACCGGCATGCCGTCGTCCGCACGGATCCACCCGAGCGGAAGGGCTGCATCCTGCGCCTCCGGCGAGGTCGAGCCGGCATCGACGCCGAGCGCGGCCCAGGCCTGGGCGGCAGGCACACGCTCGACGCGATAGGCGCGCTCGGAGCGGTTCACGTCCACCGGGAGCACCGCCACCCCGAACCGGCGTGCGTCCTCGAGCAACAACCGCCGCGGGTACATCCCCGGGTCGTGGGTGAGCAACCCCGCAACGAGCTCGGGCAGGAAGTGGGCCTTCAAGTACGCCGACCGGTAGGTCGGCACCGCGAACGCCGCCGCATGCGCCTTGCAGAACCCGAACGAGGCGAACTGCGCGAGCGCGTCCCACAGCGACGTGGCCACTCCCTCGGGAATGCCCCGCTCGGCGGCACAGCCGAGCACCCAATCTCGCAACCTCGGCACCTCCTCGGGATCCCCGAGGCGCCGGCGCACGAGATCGGCGGTCGACAGGTCGCACCCCGTGATCGCCGCGACACAGCGCATGACCTGCTCGTGGTAGACGATCACCCCGAAGGTCTCGCCCAGCGCGCGCTCGAGCGTGGGATGCGGGACGACCGGCTCGGCCTGCCCGAGCCGCCGCATGAGGAACGGGCCGACCATGTCGCCCTTCACCGGCCCCGGGCGGAACAGCGAGATGTCGACGACGAGATCTTCGAGCTGCTCCGGCTGGAGCCTCCCGAGCAGCTCGCGCTGGCCGGGGGACTCGATCTGGAACATCCCGAGCGTGTCGGTCGAGCGGATCAGCTCATAGGTCGCCGGGTCGCCATCGGGCAACGCGCCGAGATCGAGATCGACCCCGCGGCTCACGCGCACCTCCTCGCGCGCATGCGCCATGGCCGACAACATCCGCACCGCGAGCACGTCGAGCTTGCAGAGGCCCAATGCCCCGACATCGTCCTTGTCGAACTGCGCCATCGCGAAGCCCGCCGCGCTCGGCTGCACGGGCACGAGGTCGCGCAGCCCATCCCCGGATCCCGCGCCCACGCCACCGCGCCCATCCCCGGATCCCGGGGCCTTCGGCTCGGGCCCGAGCAGGATCCCCGAGGGGTGCAGCGCGAGGTGGCGGGGCAACCCGTCGAGGCGCTCGACGACGTCGAACAACAGCTGCAGATGCGCCGCGTCGAGCCCCCGCCCCGCGAGCTCGGGCAGGTGGTCGATCGCCGCGCGCACGTCCCGGGCCCGGATGTGCGGGAACGCCTTCGCGATCCGGTCGACCTCGGCGACGGGCAGTCCCATCGCCTTGCCGACCTCGCGAACCGCCATCCGTGCCTTGAACGTCTCGACCATGGTCACGCACACGACCCGCTCGGGCCCGTAGGTCGCGAGCAGATCACGGTAGACGTCCTCCCGACGCGCCGACTCGACGTCGAGATCGATGTCGGGGAGTTCGTCCCGGTACGGGTTCATGAACCGCTCGAAACAGAGATCGTGGCGTACCGGATCGACATCGCTGATCCCGAGCGCGTAGCAGACGACGCTGCCCGCCGCCGACCCGCGGCAGGCGACGAGCACGTCCTTCGCGCGGATCCGGTCGACCACCTCGGCGACGGTGAGGAAGTACGCGGCGAGACCGAGCTCGGCGACCATCGCGAGCTCGCGGTCGAGCAGCTCGAAGTACGTCGTCCGGGGAGCGTCCTCACCGGGGTCCTCCCACGGGCGGCGGGCGTCGAGCCCGCCGCGGCAACGGGCCCCGAGCTCCGCCATGGACGGATCGTCGGCGAGCTCCGGGACGCGCAGACGGTCGAGCCCCAGATCGACCTCGCAGCGCTCGGCGACCCACGCCGTCGCGGTCAGCGCATCGGGTCGCTCCGCGAACACCGCCGCCATCTCCTCGGGGCTCTTCAGGTACCCCTCGGCATTGCGACGCTGGTGATGACGCGCCGAGAGCGGTACCTGCTGACGGATCGCGTCGAGGGTGTCCGCCACCGCCGCATCGCGGGGATCCCGGTAACGGGGCTCCTGGTGCGCGACCGCACGCAGCCCGAGCCGGTCGGCGAGCGCGAACCGTTCCCGCGCCCGCGCGTCGTCACCGCGGGCGAGGTGGTGAGTCACACCGACCAGCACGTGGTCAGCGCCGACGAGGTCACCCCACCACCGGGCTTCTCGCGCTGCCGCATCACGCTCCCCCGCATCGAGCAGGCGCGCGCACGGGGACTCGTTGCCGAACAGGACGAACAGATGCCCCCTCGCGCCCCCGAGATGGGTCGTCAGATGAGCCGGACTCGCTCGTGGCTCGTAGGTCCCGGCGCCCCCACCGAGGCTTCCGGCACCGATCGCCGGAGCGCTGTCGAGGTGATGCGCCGAGACGAGCCGACAGAGTGCGGCATAGCCGATCGCGTCACGAGCGATCAGCACGACCCGAGCCGGGTCGCCCTCGAGCCACGAGGGCCCCGACCGCGGCCACGAAGTCCGTTCGGCTCGGTGCCGTCCCGTGCGTCGCCCACGCCACGCCCCCGAAGCCGCGAGATCGGGCCCGTACGGTGCGAGCGCGAGATCGGCGCCGAAGATCGGGCGCACCCCGGTGCGCTCGCACGCCCGGGCGAACCGCACCGCACCAGGCAGACCGTCACGATCGGCGACCCCGACCGCAGCCATGCCTCGCGCGGCCGTGGCCTCGGCGAGCTCATCGGGCCGCAGAACCCCGTCGCGCATCGACCAGCAACTACGCGCAGCGAGATGGACGAACGGTTCCACGCGCGCATCACCTCGTCGGCCCATCGGTTCACTGCCCCTGCCTGACCTGCCTGACCTGCCTGGGGCGCCCCTGGGGGCACCCTGGAGCACCCTAGGGGGGGAACGTCAGTTCGATACGTGGTGACGAGTGTACCGCCGAGCGTGGAACCGCACGCCCCACGAGATGCCTCCCGACCCGGCGGTAAAGAGCCCGGCCGGTGCTACGCTCATCCGTGCCCCGCCCCTCTCTCGGCGCCTGAGGACGCGATGCCGCGCAACGTCTTCGTGATCGGGCTTGACGAGCCCAACCGAGCGCTGCTCGAGCTGCTGCCCGCGGCCCGCGACTGCACGTTCCACCCACTCCTCAGCTTCGAGGAACTGCGAGGCGTCGAGCACTTCCCCATCCCCGAGCTGCTCGCGGAGGCGGAACGACGGCTCGACAACTTCGAGGGGTCGATCGACGCGATCACGACCATCATCGACTTCCCCGCCACCGAGTTCGTCCCGCTGCTCGCCCGACCACGCGGGCTGCACACCCCGAGCCTCGAGGGTGTCCTGGCCTGCAACCACAAGTACTGGAGCCGCCAACTGCAGGAGGAGGCCGCGCCCGAGGCGGTGCCCGGCTATGCGATCCTCGACCCCTACGGTGACGACCCCCTCGCCGCGACGGGGCTCGAGCCCCCGATCTGGGTCAAGCCGCTCAACGCGTTCCGCAGCCACCTCGGCTTCAGGATCAATCAGCCCCAGGACCTCTACGCGGCTCTGCCGGTGATCCGCGAGGAACTGCCCCGCTTGGCCGCACCCTTCGAGTCGGTCCTCAAGTACGCCGACCTACCCCCGCGCCTGGCCGAGCTCGGCGGGAAGGTCTGCATCGCCGAGCAGATCATCTCCGGCCGGCTCTGCACGGTCGAGGGCTACGTCCAGCACGGCGTCCCACACGTCTACGGCATCGTCGACAGCGTCCGCGCGCCGAACCGCAGCTCCTTCGCGCGCTACCAGTACCCGTCGTCGCTGCCGCCGCCGGTACAGCGCCGCATCGTGGACATCGCCGAGCGGGTCATGACCTCCATCGGCCTCGACCACAGCCCCTTCAACATGGAGCTGTTCTACAACGCGCGGCGCGACACGATCGCCGTTCTCGAGATCAACCCCCGCCTGTCGCAGAGCCACGCCCCCCTGTTCGACCTCGTCGACGGGGTGAGCCATCTGCAGGTGATGACCGACGTCGCGCTCGGCCGGCCGCCCGAGATGCAGAGCGGGCAGGGTCGCTACGACATCGCGGCGAAGTTCTTCCTGCGTGCGTATCGCGATGCGCGGGTGACAGCCGTGCCCAGCGAGCAGCAGATCGCGCGCATCATCGAGCGCATCCCCGGCACGAAGATCAGCGCGCTCGTCGAGGAGAGCACCCAGCTGTCCGACCTCGAGGACCAGGACGCCTACAGCTTCGAACTCGCCGAGGTCTACCTGGGTGCGCGCAGCAACCGCGAGCTGCTGGCGCGGTGGCACGCGGTCCGGGAGGAGCTGGCCTTCGGCTTGCAGGATCCGGACTGACACGTGGACCTCCGCGCCACCCGCTCGCGCGGGGCGGCGCGCAAGTGGCCCCCGACCGGCGCAACCACATCCCGTTGCAAGGAGCCCTGCCGCGAGCATGGAGACCGTCACCGATCTGCCACACAAGACTCGCGTCGTCGAGCACACCTGGATCCCACTGCGGGACGGCACCCGGCTCGCCGCGCGGATGTGGATCCCGGAGGGCGCCGAGGACGATCCCGTCCCGGCGATCCTCGAGTACATCCCCTACCGCAAGCGCGACTTCACGCGCAAACGCGACGAGCGCACGCATCCCTACTTCGCCGGCCACGGCTACGCGGCGCTGCGGGTGGACCTGCGCGGCTCGGGTGACAGCGAGGGGGTGCTCACCGACGAGTACCTGCCGAGCGAACTCGACGACGGCGAGGACGTGCTCGCGTGGATCGCCGAGCAGCCCTGGTGCGACGGCTCGGTCGGCATGATCGGTATCAGCTGGGGCGGGTTCAACGGGTTGCAGCTCGCGGCGCGTCGCCCGCGAGCACTCAAGGCGATCGTGACCTGCTCGTCGACCGACGACCGGTACGCCGACGACGTGCACTACATGGGTGGCTGTCTGCTCGGCGACAACCTGTCGTGGGCCTCCACGATGTTCGCCTACAACGCCCTGCCACCCGATCCCGCACTCGTCGGTGACCGCTGGCGCGCGATGTGGCACCAGCGTCTGGAGGGGTCCGGTCTCTGGCTCGAGACGTGGCTGCGCCACCAGCACCGCGACGCGTACTGGCGCCACGGCTCGGTGTGCGAGGACTACGCCGCGATCGACTGCCCCGTCCTCGCCGTCAGCGGGTGGGCGGACGGCTATTCGAACGCGGTCTTCCGCCTCCTCGAGAACCTCGACGTGCCCCGCGCCGGACTCATCGGTCCGTGGAGCCACGTCTACCCGCACCTCGGCACGCCCGGGCCGGCCATCGGGTTCCTGCAGGAGGTCGTCCGGTGGTTCGACCGGTGGCTCAAGGGGATCGAGAACGGGATCGACGACGAGCCGATGCTGCGCGCGTGGATGCAGGACGCGGTTCGCCCGGTCGCCACCTACGACCACCGACCCGGCCGCTGGGTCGCCGAGTCGGTCTGGCCGACGCCCCGCATCGTGACCCGCCGACATCCCCTCACCAGAGGCCGGATCCTCGAGCCGCGCGAGTCGCCCGGCGCCCTCGAGCCACGCGCGATCCAGTCCCCGCTGTCCCTCGGCCTGTTCGCGGGCAAGTGGTGCAGCTACGCGGCAGCCCCGGACCTGCCCCACGATCAACGCGAGGAGGACGGCGGCGCGCTCGTGTTCGACACCGAACCCCTCCCCCAGCGCTTGGAGATCCTCGGGCGCGCGGTCGCCGACCTCGTCCTGGTGCCGGACCAACCCGTCGCGATGATCGCCGTCCGCCTGATCGACGTCGCGCCCGACGGGAAGGCCACCCGGATCACCTACGGGTTGCTGAACCTGTGCCACCGGGATGGCCACGAGGCACCCCGCCCGCTCGAGCCGGGCGTTCCGGTCCGCGTCGCGGTCAAGCTGAACGACGTGGCCCAGGCCGTCCCGAAGGGCCATCGGATCCGCCTCGCGTTGTCGACCTCCTACTGGCCGCTCGCCTGGCCACCGCCTCGCCCCGTGACGCTGCAGGTACACCCCGAGGAGAGCGCCCTGCTCCTCCCCGAGCGTCCGGCTGTCCAGCTCGACGACGAGGTCGAGTTCGGACCGCCCATGGGCACGTCGCCCCTCGAGACCGAGACCGTGGAGACGGGCGAGCACAACTGGCTGGTGACTCGGGACCTCGCCGCGGACCGCTCCCAACTCGAGGTGATCGAGGACCAGGGGGCTTGGCGGATCCGCGCCCACGGACTCGAGGTCCGCCGCAAGACCTACGAGTGGTACCGCTCGACCGCCGACGACTTCACGAGCGTCGAGGGCGAAGTACTGACCACACGTGCGCTCTCCCGGGGCCCTTGGTCGGCCGAGACCGTCGCGCGCACCCACCTCTCCTGCGACGAGGAGAACTTCCTCGTGCACGCGACACTCGACGCCTACGAGAGCGGCCGGCGGGTCTTCGCCGAGACCTGGGACCTCGTCATCCCGCGCGAACTCGTCTGACGGCGGCACCCTCGCAGACCGACCGCACTCGCGCGGCCGACCGCGCTCGCGGGACCGTGACCGCGTCGCGGTCGCCTACCGGTCGGACCGACTCGCGGTGGGCCGCGCCTCGGAGGCGCCGCTCAGGTTCTGGCGCACCCCCGGATCGCCGGCGTACTCGACCGAGGAGGCGCCGGAGGCCTCGATGTCCAGCTCCTCGAGCGTCTGCACCGCGACGTCCGACGAGCCGCTGGCCTCCACGGCGGCTCGTTCGGTCTCGAACGCGCCGAGATCGAGGGTGCTCGACCCGCTGGCACGAGCCTCGAGGTCCCCCGATTCGCCCACCAGCGCGATGCTCGAGGCACCCCCCGCACGCACCTGCGTCGTGCTCGCCGTGACACCGGCGCGGACATCGCTGGCTCCGGACGCCCGCACGTCGACCCCATGGCCCTCCAGATCGCCTGCGACGTCCACCTCGGCGGCCCCGGACGCGTCGATGGCGGCGAGGTCCGGGAGGGTGAGGGTCGCCCGGATGTGCCCCGCGTCGCCCCACCAGAACGTCCGGCCCGGACGGATCGAGAGCCGGTCGCCCTCCACCTCGACCGTCACCCGCCGCAGCGACCGCCGGGGCCCGCTGAGTTCCAGCGAGGGTTCCTCACCGAGCGTGACCTCGACGGTGGTTCCCCCGCTGACCCGCAGGGCGTCCACGTCGGTGACGGGCACGCTGTGGGATTCCTCGGGCCCAAGCGACGCCCTGGGCACGGTGCAGCCACCCACGAGGAGGGCGCCGACGATGAGCAGCAGCAAGGTGACCCGCACGAGACTTCCTCCGGTTCGCTCGTCGGTGTGCTGGTGGCGCGACGGGATCGGCCGCGCCTCGGTGACGAGCTCACGATCGCACGATGGAGGGGTGGGGGCGATCAGGGATCGCCCCCACCGACCCCCACGAGCGGGCCTGCCGATGGGGGGCGCCCCGAGGCTCCGGTCGCCTCGGACGCTGCGGGGAGGCGGGAGCGGCCCGGGCGGACCGGAATGGGCCGCTGGTAGACCCGGGGTGCGGCTCTCGCGGAGCCGCTAGGGCACGTCGAAGCCGGCCTCTGGGTCGAGCTCGTAGCGGTCGATCGCCTCGGCGACCGTGTCGGTCTTGACCTCCCCTGCCTCGGCGAGTTCGGCGAGGGCGGCCACCGCGATGTGCGGCGCGTCGATCTGGAAGTGACGCCGGAGCAGCTCGCGGGTGTCGCTGCGCCCCCAACCGTCGGTGCCCAGCACCACGAAGCGCCCGGGCATCCAGGGGGCGATCAGGTTCGGGACCGCCTTCTGGAAGTCGGTCACCGCGATCTTGGGGCCGGGGGGATCGGTGAAGACGCGCTCGACGGTGGGGACCTGGCGCTCCTCGTGCGGATGCAGGCGGTTCCACCGGTCCGCGCGCACTCCGTCCCGGTGCAACGGCACCCACCCGGGCACGCTCCAGAGGTCGGCGCCGACCTCCCAGTCGTCGCGCAGCAGGTCGACGGCTTCGCGGGCCATCTTCATCGCGCTACCGGACGCGAGCAGCTGCACGCGGTGCGTGGCATCGTCGGGGGCCTCCGCGTAGCGGTAGACGCCGCGAACGATGTCGAGCTCGTCCAGGCCCTCGGGCATCGGGGGTTGGACGGTGGGCTCGTTGTACATCGTGAGGTAGTACATTACGTCGCGTCCGTTCGGACGCGCCAGCGGGTCCTCCCACCCCTCGTCGCCGAGCATGCGGTTCACGCCGTCCTCGACGAGCACCGAGATCTCGTAGGCGAACGCGGGGTCGTACGCCTCGACGGCCGGGTTGCTCGCAGCCAGCAGGAGCGACTGACCGTCCTCGTGCTGGAGCCCCTCCCCGTTGAGGGTCGTGCGTCCGGCGGTCGCCCCCGCGAGGAAGCCGCGCGCCCGCTGGTCGCCGGCCTGCCAGAGCGAGTCTCCCGTGCGCTGGAACCCGAACATCGAGTAGAAGACGTACACGGGCAGCAGGTACTCCCCGTGGGTCGCGTAGCTCGAGCCGGCGGCGGTGAACGAGGCGACGCTGCCGGCCTCGGTGATCCCCTCGTGGAGGATCTGGCCGTCCCGCCCCTCGATGTAGGCAAGCAGCATCTCGCGGTCGACGGGCTCGTACATCTGCCCGTGCGGGTTGTAGATCTTCACCTCGCGGAAGAGCGAGTCCATCCCGAACGTGCGCGCCTCGTCGGGGATGATCGGGACGACCCGGTCGCCGATCCCCTCGTGGCGCATGACGTCGCGAACCTGGCGGACGAACGCCATCGTGGTGGCGATCTCGTTCTTGCCCGATCCCTGCTTCAGTTCGCTGTAGACATCGCGCGACGGAAGCTCGAGGCCGTGCACCTGCACCCGACGCTCGGGCAGGTAACCACCGAGCTCGCGCCGCCGCTCGTGCAGGTACTGCATCTCCTCCGAGTCGTCCCCGGGGTGGTAGTACGGCGGAAGACCACCCTCGAGTTCCTCGTCGCTGATGTCCAGGTACAGGCGGTCCCGGAACTTCTTGAGCGCCTTCTCCGAGAGCTTCTTCATCTGGTGGGTGGCGTTGCGGGACTCGAAGTCCGGCCCGAGCGTCCAGCCCTTGATGGTCTTCGCGAGGATGACGGTCGGCGCGCCGGTGTGCTCCGTCGCACGCTTGAAGGCGGTGTAGACCTTGCGGTAGTCGTGGCCGCCGCGGTCCAGCACCGGCAGGTCGTCCTCGGTCAGCGAGGACTCCTGCAGGATGCGCTCCAGTTCGGGTGAGTCGAAGAAGTTCTCACGGATGTACTGACCACCGGAGGCCGCGTACGTCTGGAACTGGCCGTCGGGCGTCGAATTCATCTTCTCGACGAGCTCGCCGGTGTGGTCGTGCGCGAGCAGCTCGTCCCACTTGCGGCCCCAGATGACCTTGATGACGTTCCAGCCCGCGCCGCGGAAGAGCGATTCCAGCTCCTGGATGATCTTGCCGTTGCCGCGCGTGGGCCCGTCGAGCCGCTGCAGGTTGCAGTTCACGATCCACGTCAGGTTGTCGAGACCCTCGCGAGCGGCGGGAAGCAGCCCGCCGATCGACTCGGGCTCGTCCATCTCGCCATCGCCCAGGAAGGCCCAGACACGGCTATCGCTGGTGTCCACGATGCCGCGATGGAGCAGGTACCGGTTCAACCGCGCCTGGTAGACGGAACCGATCGCCCCCAACCCCATCGACACGGTGGGGAACTCCCAGAAGTCCGGCATGAGGCGGGGATGCGGGTAGCTGGCGAGGCCTCCGGGGGTCTGTTCCTGGCGGAAGAGGTCCAGCTGCTCCTCGGTGAGCCGACCCTCGAGGTACGCCCGGGCGTACATCCCCGGGGAGGCGTGGCCCTGGTAGAAGATCTGGTCCCCCGCCCGGCGGCTGCCGTCGGGCGCAACCTTGCCGCGGAAGAAGTGGTTGAAGCCGACCTCGTAGAGGCTCGCCGCGCTCGCGTAGGTCGCGATGTGTCCGCCCACCCCGATCTCAGGGCGGTTCGCGCGGGTCACCATGACCGCCGCGTTCCAGCGGATGAACGCGCGGATCCGGCGCTCGGTGTGCTCGTCGCCGGGGAAGTGCGGCTCCTGCTCGGGCGGGATCGTGTTGATGTAGCCCGTGGACGTGAGCATCGGCACGCCGACCCCGTGGGCGTGCTGCGCCTTGAGCACCTGCATCAGCAGGTGACGCGCACGCTCTCGGCCGGAGTGCTCCACGACGGCCTCGAGTGACGCGAGCCACTCCGCGGTCTCGTCGGGATCCGAGTCGGGCAGTTGGCTCGGGATGCCGTCCACGAGCACGCGATCCTCGGCACGGGCGGGGGTGGGACGGGTCTCGTCGCTCTCCATACTGCTCCCTGGACCTCGCGATTCCGCACGGGATCCTCCGCGCGGCTGGTGACCGTCCACCCTAGCCGGGCCACCCGTGCCCCGGGAAGGCGGCGGGCGCAGATCGGGACTCCCGACCGGGCGGACGAGGGACGTGCGGGTGCGGGCGCGAGACCATCGGGCGTGAGGTCATCGGGTGGGCCTCCTACGCGCTGTCCTGGGTCTGGCGGATGTACATGTGGAGGAGCTCGGCACAGTCCTCGAGCTGATCGGCCCGAGCGCGAAGCTCGAGGGTGGAGCTCTCGAGGTCGGGGGCGATCTCGGACAACGCGACCTTCGTGGCTTCGTCCAGCCGCGAGGCGGCGCGGCGAAGTCCCTCCGCCTCCACGTTGAGTTGTACCGCGAGCGACCCGAGCCGCGTCGTTGAGTCCACTGCGCCACCTCCCGCACACTGTGAGTAGTGTCGTCACCGTAGAGCGCTGTCTCGAGTATGGCCTTTGCGAAACGTCGTGACCGCCCGGCTGACCCGATGCTGGCATCGCAGTCTCCCCGCCCCGGAGGTGTGGACAAAACCGCGGGTGCCCCGGAGGTGTGGACAAAACCGCGGGTGGAACGATCCCTTCCGTCCACACCTTCCGGCTGGCGGCCGGGTGAGGGGCTCGCTGTGGACAGGAGCGCCAGCCATCGCGCCCGGGCATGTCCACACCAAGGATGCGGTGGCACGACGCCACGACGGTGTGGACGGAGGTGACCACCGGCGGGTGCTGTCGTGTCCACACCCAGCCGACCCAGGCCCGGGACGAGCGCACAGCGCACCAGGGTCCGCCGCACCGAGCGATCGGTGCAAGCCGGAAGGAGCCGGACTCGCGGCTCAGGAGCCGTTCGGAGCTGGCCCTCCGACGTGGCCACGCCAGACGAACGAGTCGACGCCGGTGCGGGTCCGTGGCCGAGCGTCGCGCTCGACCAGCTCGTCCGGCACCGACCGAGGGTCGGCGGCGGGATGGCCGAGCGCGAGCAACGCCACGGGCTCGAGGCCTTCGGGGGCGCCGACGGCCTCGGCGGCAGCAGCGCGATCGAAGCCGGCCATCGGGTGCAGCCCGAGACCCCGCGAGGTGGCCTCGATGGCCGCGGCGAGCGTCGCCGCGCCGACGTCGTGCCACGCGTACGGGTTCTCGCGAGACGGCTTGTCCTCGCGGGCGGGGAACTCGCGGGCGGCCAGGCTCAGCAACAGCACCGGTGCACGATGCGCCCAGGCGTTCCCGGTGTGCAGGCAGTCACGAAGCCGCTCCCGGGCGGCCGGGTCCTCGTCGTCGGCGACGACGAACCTCCAGGGTTGGACGTTGCCGTTCGACGGGGCCCATCGGGCGGCCTCGAGCAGCGCTCGCACGTCGGCGGGATCGACCGAGCGATCCGGGTCGAGCCCTCGTGGGCTCCACCGTCCGGCGAGGAGAGGGTGGATCGGGACATCGGTCGGCGCCGGACGAGTTGGCCGAGCGCGACGCTCGTGGGAGGTGGAACGGACAGCAGGATCATCCATCGAACGCAGCGTAAGGCATCAGCGGTGGGCGGGACGGGGGTCAATCCCACACCCGGGTGACCCGCCACTCCCCTCTTTCGTGGACGAGTTCGATGATGCCCAGGGAGGTATCCACGCGCCAGAGGTCTCGTTGTGGGACCTCCAGCCCGTGCCTCCACCACGGTCCCGTGTCCTCCCGCCAGAAGCCCAGGATCGAACGGACCCGATATATCCGGCCCTTCCAACGGAACCTCGACGGAGCGCCGTCGTTCGCCCGTCGATCGGGCAGGGTATCGACCACTTCGACCCTCTCCCGCACGCGTTTGGTCATCACCCCTCCACGTATCGGCGCACCTGCGTGCCACAAGGGACCCCTGGGAAGGTGAGCCCTGGGAAGGCGGGCCCGGCAGACGAACCCTGGGGAGGTGGGCCCGGCAGACAAACCCTGGGGAGGTGGGTCCGGCAGACGAACCCTGGGGAGGTGGGCCCGGCAGACAAACCCTGGGGAGGTGGGCCCGGCAGACAAACCCTGGGAAGGCGGGCCCGGCAGACAAACCCTGGGGAGGTGGGCCCGGCAGACGAACCCTGGGAAGGTGGGCCGGAAGCTGGCCCTGGGAAGGCAGGCCCGCGGAAGGGATGCGGGGAGAGGGGCCGGAGCGGCGACCGGAGCGTGCCTTCCCTTCACGCCCCGGCCGCCCCGGCCGGCCTGACCGAACGTACGTTCGATCAGAGGGGACGGTACGTCAGCTCGACCGGTTCGTCAACCGGACGCCGGCGACGAGTTCGGGCCATCCGGGCCCTATCCGTCGTCCGGGGACCCATCGAGCTCGGCGTCGTCCGGGGACTCCTCGAGCTCGTCCAACTCGTCGAGGAACCGCTCGGCCAGCTCGTCAGGCGCCTCGCCGCCTTCGTGCTCCGCGTTCAACCTTCGCAAGGTGGCGCTGTCGAGGGCATCAACCAGCGGTTCGAGCACCTCCCGGATCTCGCCGCGGTCAGCGGGGGATCCTTGTCGCGCCACCGGTGCCACGAGGAACGAGGGGAAGACCGACAGGTCGTCGGCGACGGGCACGAGTCCCTCCGCGTGCGCTGCTCCGGAGGTCGCGGTCGCGAGGCCCGCGAAGCACGTGCCCGAGGCGACCCCTGCGATGGCCTCCTCCTCGCTCATCGGTTGCTGCGAGAGGCGGGTCAGGTCGATCGCGTACTCGTCGGCGAGCGCGTCGAGGCCCCCCGGACGCTCGATGAAGTCCGCGTCGGCGCAGAGCGTGCGCTCGCCCCCGGAGAGTTCACCCGCGAGCCAGCTCATACCGGCCTCGGGGTTCGGTCGCGACCCTTCCCTGACGAACAGCGCGAAGGTGGCGTCCGCGTCGGTCGGCTCCAGCCACAGCAGGCCGTTGCGACGGTCCGCCTCACGGACCCGCTCCCACGACTCGATCGGGTCGGCGGGTGGGGCGGGCTCGCGCATCCCCCGTGACCAGGCCGCCCCGGTGTAGTCCCAATAGAGGTCGACCCGGTCGCGCGCTGCCTCGCGGCGCAGCCCCACGGTCGTCCCGAGCTCATCGCTGCGTTCGACCGGCACTTCGGCCCGTTCGAGTGCCTCGACCGTGAGCGCGGCCAGCACCTGCTGCTCCCCGAGGGCACCGACCCCCACGGTGACCGGCTCGGACTGCGCGGCCGAAGACAGGCCACAGCCCGCCGCGCCGAGCAGCACGACCGCGCCGGTGAGCAGTCGGAGTCGCATCCGGGCTCAGTGTGCCAAGCACCGCGGCTTCCGACATCGACGACTCGATATCGGCGCGCCAGCGCGTGCCCGTGCGCCGGTTGACCCCCCCGATCCGGCATCTCCTGGGAGTCGCTCACCCCGCGCGAGCAGACCGCTCGCCCGCCGTTCGAGCCTCCGGCGTTCCCGCTGTCGTCAGTGATCCATCGACAAGCTTGCCCGGCCGACGATGCCCGACCGCGGAGGTGCTCGCAGCGGTCGTTGCCGACCGCGAGGCCGAGGCGGTCGGACGCGTCAGCCGGCCCGCTCGATGCGCTTGGCGAGGTGACCGGCCACCCGGGCGGGTTCCTCGGCCTCGGTCAGCGCACGCACCACGACGACCCCGTGAGCGCCCGCCTCCAGGACCGGATCCACGGTGTCCAGCGACATGCCCCCGGTCACGAAGAACGGCCGGTCGGCGACCGCCGCGGCGTGGCGCACGGGTTCGAGGCCGATCCCCGCACGGCCCTCCTTGGTCGGCGTCGGGTTCACCGGGCCGACCCCGAGGTAGTCTGCGTCGGTCTCCAAGGCCTCGTCGATCTGCTCGATCGAGTGGGTGGATCGGCCGACGATCCGATCCTCCCCGACGATGGCGCGGGCGGCTTCCACCGATCCGTCCTCCTGGCCGACGTGCACGCCGTCGGCATCGACCTCGCCCGCCAGTTCGGGATCGTCGTTGACGATGAACAGCGCTTCCTCGGCGGCCGCGACGGCTCGGAACGCGGTGGCGGCACGACGCTGACGGTCGGTGCTCGCCTCCTTGTCGCGGAGCTGGAGGAGATCGACACCGGCGCCCGCGACCGCGCCCAGGAACCCCAGCAGGTCGTGATCGGGCCGGGTGGCCGGCGCACAGAGGTACAGCCGAGCGCTGGCCAGGCGGGTACGGCGCCAAGCGCGGTCACGGTCGGTCACGTGTCACCCCGTGATTCCCCTGCGGCGGTGCCGAGCTGCGGCATGCCGTGCGGGTCGGTGGAGGCCCGCGCGTGCAGGCGCCGCGGGATTCGTCCCGCGGAGGCGGCCAGGTTCCCCGCCGCGACGGCTGCCCGCATGGCCGCGGCCATGCGGGCGGGGTCCTGTGCCCGTGTGACCGCGCTCGCGATCAGCACGCCGGCGCAACCGAGCTCCATCGCGATCGCCGCGTCGCTGGCGGTGCCGATGCCGGCGTCGAGGATCACGGGCACCGACGCCGCCTCGGTGATCGTCGCGATGTTCGCCGGGTTGCGGATGCCGTCGCCGGACCCGATCGGCGAGCCCAGCGGCATGACGGCGGCGCAGCCGATCTCGTCGAGATGCCGCGCGACGACGGGGTCGTCACCGCAGTACGGAAGGACGACGAAGCCCTCGTCCACGAGGCGCTCGGCGGCGTCGAGGAGCTCGACGGGGTCGGGGAGCAGGCTCCGCTCGTCGGCGACGACCTCGAGCTTCACCCAGTCGGTGCCGAGCGCCTCGCGGGCGAGATGGGCGGTGCGCACGGCCTCCACCGCCGTCTGGCAACCCGCGGTGTTGGGGAGCACGGCGGCGCCACACTCCTGGATGGTCCCGAGCAGCGTTCCGCGACCGCCCCCGGCGCCGCCCGCGCCCAGACGCCGCATCGCGACGGTCACGAGCTCGCTGCCGCTCGCCTCGATCGCCTCGGTGAGGACCTGCAGACTGGGGGCCCCGCCGGTGCCCAGGATCAGGCGGCTCGACAGGGGCTGCCCGGCCAGGACCAGTGGCCCGGGGTCGGGCACGTCGGTCGGGCTCGTCACGGGAGCGGCCATGGCTACCCTCCTTGGGCGGCGCCGACGACCTCGACCTGGGCGCCCTCGACGAGCGCCGCCTCGGTCCACTGTCCGCGCGGCACGACCTCGCCGTCGACGGCGACCGCCACGCCCGGGCGCTCGGGGTCCTGCCCGAGTTCGGTGACGAGATCCGCGACCGTCGCGCCCTCGGTGACGGTCCGGGGCTCGCCGTTCACGTGGATACGGGCCATGCCCCTCATCCTCCTTCGGGGTCCGCGCCCACCGCGGGTACCTCCCCACTCGTGCGGGGCTCGAACCGTTCGACCCCGAAGCCGTGGGCCTCCTCCGGCGGCGCGTCACCGGCCGCCCAGGCGGTCACCGCCTCCGACGTGATCGGAGCCAGCAACAGCCCGTTGCGCCAGTGACCGGTCGCGACGATGAGGCCGTCGGGACCGCTCGGCCCCAGTGCGGGGGCGTTGTCGGGCGTCGCGGGACGCAACCCGGTCGCGGTCTCGAGGAGTTCGTGCTCGAGCAGGCCCGGCAGCAGCTCCGTCGCGTCGCGCAGCAGGTCGTGGACCGCGCCGGCCGTGGCCCGCCGGTCCCAGCCCCGTTCCTCCGCGGTGGCGCCGACGACGACGTGCCCGTCCGGGAACGGGACGATGTAGACGAGCAGCCCGCGGATCAGCCGCTCGGCGATCGGGGGCTCGCCGGGCTCGGCGTGCAGGTGCAGCAGCTGCCCCTTGACCGGGCGCACCGGCGGGAGGGCCTGTGCGACGGCCTCGTCGGGCTCCGTGCGCCCGGCCAGCGCCGCGGTGCCGGCCCCGGCCGTCACGACGACGGTGGGCGCGTCGATCGAGCCCCCATCGGCGAGGCGCACCCCGAGCACGCGCGAGCCGTCGGAGCGCACCCGCTCGACCTCGACGGGGGGCAGCGTCGCCCCGGCATCGCGCGCGGCCTGTGAGAGCGCCTCGATCAGCTCGCGGTTGTCCACGTGCGCGTCCTGGGGGCAGTCGATCGCACCACGCACACCGGGGGCAAGGGCGGGCTCGAGCCGACGTGCCTCACGGCTGCGCAGCAACGTCACGTCGAGCCCGAGTTGGTGCTGGAACTCGGTCAGCTGTTCGAGCTCGGCGCGGTCGCCCGCGTCGCGCGCGACCTTCAGCGCGCCGCACTCGCGGAAACCGACGTCGTTGCCCGTGACCCGGGTGAGCGACTCCGCGAACGCGGGCCAACGCTCCCGGCTCGCGAGATTCAGGCGGAGGTGCGCCGCCTCGCTGTAGGTGACCTCGGTGACCGGCGCGAGCATGCCGGCGGCCGCCCACGAGGCGCCCCGGCCGTGCGACGGGTCGCAGCACACGACCTCCGCTCCCTGCTGGGCCAGTCGCCAAGCGCTGGAGAGACCGATCACGCCCCCGCCGACGACGATCGCGTCGGCCATGGCGGCACCTCCTCACGTCGCGGGTGCCGGGGCCGAGGAGGCTCCCTGCGCCCGCGTGACCGGGGTTCAGGTTCGGACGGTCGGCGCGCCGCGTGGCGCCCTCTCAGCCCGCCGCGCGCGGGCTCCCGTGCCGTGCCCGACCGTATCGCAGTCAGAGCGCCGGATCCGAGAGGTCGAGGTGGGCGAGGTGGCTCTCGAGGCGCTGGATCTCGGCGGCCACCGCTTCGATGTCGCGCTCGAGCCGCGCATCGTGGCTGGGGAACAGGAGCTGCGACGAGGTGTCGGCGGCGCCGATCTGCCACTCCTGCGATCGCGCCCACTCGCCCAGGGAGAACTCCCAGGTGAACAGTGCCTCGCGTCCGTCGTCGTGAACCCACTCGGTGAGGTAGCGGTTCGGGGTGCGCGCGAACTGCCGCGTGCCGTGGCGGTCCTCCTGGACGAACGCGAAGCCCAACGCGTCCAGGCCCTCCAGGAACTCACCGCCGGGGTCGGCCGGCTCGGGCGGAGGTGGCTCGGGCGGAGGTGGCTCGGGCGGAGGTGGCTCGGGCGGAGGTGGCTCGGGCGGAGGTGGCTCGACCATGGCCGCAACGTACCCTCGGGCGTCCCGAGCGACAGCCCTTCGGGTCCGCTGCGGGCGCACCGCGCTCCCCCGTGAGACCGATCCGGTCGGTCCCGAGCCGTCCTCGGCCGCGCGGGCGGGGCGCTGGCCCCGCGCAGGCGCTGTCTGCAGCGAGCCTCGCCTCTCGGTCGCGCGGGCGGGGCGCCTACCGCGCTGCGCACGCTCGCCGGCCTACACTTGGTAGGCGATGCGCAGCGCCGACGATCCTTCCCCCGCGCCGCCGGACTCCGAGCTGCGCAGCTCGCCCCTGCTGTTCGACCGTCAGCACGAGTGGCACGAGCAGGAATGGGAGGCGCACTCCGAGGCCGGCGTGTGGCCCGATCCCCATCGCGATGCCGTCGTGCGGCCGGGTGAGCTGCTCGACGGCCGGTACCGGGTGGGAGCCCGCATCGGCGCCGGGGGCATGGGCACGATCCACCGCGGGCGGGACGAGCGGCTGCAGCGCGCGGTCGCGATCAAGGTCCTGCACGCTCATCTGGCAGACGATTCCGACCTGCTCGCCCGCTTCGCCCGCGAGGGTCGACGAGCAGCCGCGTTGAGTCACCCCCACATCGTCGCCGTGCACGACGAGGGAGTCGCGGGCCTCCCCTACATCGTGATGGAGCTCGTCGACGGTCCGTCGCTGCGTGACGTCCTCCGGGAGCGTGGCCGCCTGTCCCCGGCCGAGGCGATGGCCGCGCTGGCGCCGGTCGCTCGGGCGCTCGGGCGCGCGCACGAGGCCGGGGTCGTGCACCGGGACGTGAAACCCGAGAACGTGCTCATCGACCCCGAGGGCACCCCGAAGATCGCGGACTTCGGGATCGCGCGGCTCCTGGCCGGGACGAACCACACCCAGACGGGCGCGCTCATCGGCAGCGTGCACTACATGGCACCCGAGCTCGTCGATGGCGCCCGTGCGAACAGCGCGACCGACCAGTACGCGCTCGGGATCGTGCTCTTCGAGCTGCTCACCGGAGCGCGCCCGTTCTCCGGCGACACGCCGATGGCCGTTGCCTTGCGACACGTGCGGGAGCCGGTCCCTCCGCCCAGCGAGAGCGTCCCCGAGATCCCCACCGAGGTCGACGAGGTCGTCGGGCGCGCCACGGCCCAGGACGCCGCCGACCGGTTCACCGATGTCGACGCGTTCGCGGACGCCCTCGGGGCGGCCGTGCCCGATGGTCCCCAGCCCGTGGTGCTGACCGCGCCCGACGATCCCGACGGGGTCACGCTCGTGATCGGGGCGGCGACCACGCCCCCGGCGGGTCTCGTCCACACCCCGCCCGACCCGGGGGTCGAGGGCGCCCCTCATGGTCCGCCCGCACCCGGCGGTTTCGGACCGCCCGCGCCCGACCCGGGCATGCCGTCCCACCACGGCACCGAGGGACCCGACGGGATCGATGGCGACGGGGCCCACGGCATCGACGGCGACGGGCCCGACGGGGGCGATGCGGTGGACGGCCGGGGCGCCGGCGTCGAGGCGGATGCCGAGTCGAGCGCCGCGACGGCCCGTCCGCGGCGTCGCGGCCGCCGAGTGCTGGTCGTCGGCCTGCTCGCCCTCGGGCTGCTGGTGGGCGCGGCCGGTGGCGGGTTGGCCTGGTGGCACTGGGTGCACGCACCGTTGACGGCGGTGCCGTCGGTGGTCGGCATCGAGCAGGAGGCGGCGCTCGCCGAGTTGCGGGACACCGGGTTCAACCACGTGATCGCCGACGAGCAGCACCACCCCGACGTGGCCGAGGGCCACGTGATCGAGCAGGCGCCCAGCCCCGAGCAGGAGCTGCGCCCGGGCGAGGACGTCGCGATCACCGTGTCGCTCGGGCGGCGGTTCGCCGACGTTCCCGACGTCACGGGCCTACCGGAGTCCGAGGCGCTGGACGAGATCGAGGCCGCGGAGCTGGAGCCGGTCCGCGAGGAGCGTCACGACGACGAGGTGCCCTCGGGTCACGTGATCGAGCAGACGCCCGCGCCGACCGCCACGTCCGAGGAGCAGCTGCGCCAGGGGGACGAGGTCGAGGTGGTGGTCTCGCTCGGCATCGAGCAGGTCGAGGTGCCCGACGTCGTCGGCGAGGACGAGGGCGCGGCGACCGCCGCGCTGGACGACGCGGACCTGACCCTCGGAGAGATCGCGACGACCTGGAGCGACGAGCATCCCACCGCAGGCACGGTGATCGGTCAGAGCATGGATCCCGGCGCGACCGTCGACCGGGACAGCACGGTCGATCTCACCGTCTCGCTCGGTCCCGAGACGATCGAGATGCCGAACGTGCGTGGCGACGGGGTCGAGTCAGCCGAGGCCGAGCTCGAGGACCGGCACCTCGAGGTGGTCGTCGAGGGCATCCCGCGTCCGACGTTCGGACCGTTCACCCGCGGGGAGATCGGGCTCGTCGAGGAACAACTGCCCACACCGGGCGATGCCGTCGTCCGCGGCGAGACCGTGACCCTGTACACCTACCAGGAGTAGCGGACCCGTCCCGCCAGCCCCGACGCGCCTAACGAGCCACGTCGGCCAGCGCGTCCTTCAGGGCAGCCGCCGCGCGTCGGCAGTCGTCCTCGGTCACGTCGGGGTGGGTCACCAGCCGGGCGGTCGACGGTCCCAGAGCGCCAGCCCGCACGCCGCGATCGGCGAGCGCCTCGACGAGGGCGGCGGCATCGACGTTCTCGATGCAGACGATGTTCGTCTCCACCGTCCCGGCCTCGAGGCCCTCGGGATACACCTCGGCCACAGCGTCGGCGAGCAGGCGCGCGTGTGCGTGGTCCTCGACGAGCCGGTCGGTCATCTGCTCCAGCGCGACGAGAGAGGCCGCGGCGATCACGCCGGCCTGGCGCATCCCCCCGCCGTAGCGCCGCCGCCACCGGCGCGCCTCGACGATGGCGTCGGCGTCGCCGACCATCGCGGAGCCGACCGGCGCGGAGAGGGCCTTGGAGGTGCAGAACGACAGGCCGTCCACCAGGGCGGCGTAGTCCGCGACGTCGACCCCGGCAGCCACGGCGGCGTTGAACACGCGAGCCCCGTCGAGGTAGAGCGCGACCCCGGCCTCGTCGGTGAGCCGGCGCAGCCGGTCGAGCGTCTCCAGGGGCGTGACCGCCCCTCCACGGCGGTTGTGGGTCTGCTCGACACAGACGAGGGACGTCGGCGTCAGGGGGAACACGTCCGGGCGGATCGCCGCGGCGACCACCTCGGGGTCGAGAACCCCCCGGCTACCCGGCACGGTGCGGAACTGCACGTGCCCCAGGAGCGCGCCCGCGCCCGCTTCGTAGTTCACGACGTGGGCGTTGTCCTCGACGATCGCCTCGGTGCCCCCGGGCGCGAGCACCCGCAACCACAGCTGGTTGCACATCACCCCGCTGGGACAGTACAGGGCGGCCTGTCGCCCGAAGCGTGCCGCCGCGGCCTCCTCGAGGCGCCGAACGGTCGGATCCTCACCGTAGACGTCGTCGCCGACCTCCGCGTCCGCCATCGCGGCACGCATCGCGGGGTTCGGCCGGGTCACGGTGTCGCTGCGGAGATCGATCACGGGGCACTCACCAGTCGTCGGCGAACGGGGACCGGGAGACATCGGCTACCCGAAGAAGGCATCGGCTACCCGAAGAAGACCTCGGCGGCTCGATAGTGATCCTCCGGCACGCGGCGGAGGGAGCGCGTGGCCTCCGCGAGCGGCACGGGCTTCACCTCACCGCCGACGAGCCCGACCATCTGTCCCCACTCCCCCGCGACGGCCAGATCGACGGCGCGCACGCCCATGCGCGTCGCGAGCACCCGATCGAAGGGGTTGGGCGTACCACCGCGCTGCACGTGGCCCAGGATCGTCTCACGCGTCGCGAACCCTGTCTGCGCCTCGATGATCGGACGGAGGGACGAGGCGATCCCGCCCAGGACCGGGCGACCGAACTGGTCCAGCTCGTAGTCGGTGAGGTTCAGGGTGTCGTCGGCCGGCACCGCGCCCTCGGCGACGACGACGATCGAGAACGACCGCCCGGAGCCGTGGCGGCGCTTGAGGTGGCGGCACACCTGGTGGACATCGAAGGGGTGCTCGGGGATGAGGATCGAGTCCGCACCCCCGGCGATGCCCGCGTGCGTGGCGATCCAGCCGGCGTTGCGTCCCATGACCTCGAGGAGCATCACCCGGTTGTGGCTCTCCGCGGTGGAGTGCAAGCGGTCCACCGCGTCCGTCGCGATGTCGAGCGCGGTGGCGAAACCGATCGTGTAGTCCGTGCCACCGAGATCGTTGTCGATCGTCTTGGGAATACCGATGATCGGGACGCCGTGCTCGGCCGCCAGCGTGTTGGCGGCGGACAACGTCCCCTCGCCGCCGATCACGATGAACCCGTCGAGCTCGTACACCTCGAGGGCCTCGTGGATCCGGGCGACCCCGTCGGGCTCGGCGATCGGATCCGTGCGGCTCGTGCCGAGGAACGTGCCACCGAGGTGCAGCAGCCCGCGAGTGCTCTCGAGGGTGAGGGTCTGCGCCGTCACGTCGAGCGGGCCCCTCCAGCCGTTGCGAAACCCGTGCACCCGCAGCTTGTGGCTCTCGAGGCCGTGACGGACGACGGCGCGGATGGCCGCGTTCAGGCCGGGACAGTCCCCTCCCCCGGTCAGCACCCCGATGCGTTCGGTCACGACAAGCTCCTGATCGACGGCCCGTTCATGCACGGCGAGGACTCGGCCGTTGCTCCCGGCACCGGCCCACCGCCGGGGGAGCCTAGCTCGCCTCGGGCAGCGCGAACACGTCGTCGGGCAACTGTCCGAACGCATCGAGCTCGACGTCGGGTGGCACCCCACCGGCCTTCACCGCGGCGGCGTACTCGTCGACGTACTCCTGACCGGAGAGGAGCATCAGTTCGTACATCACCTCGTCGGTCGCGCTGCGCAAGGCGAACTTCTCGTCTCCGCGGTGCGCGTACCGCTGGACGTCGATCGGCTCACCGAACCGCACCCCGACGCGCCCGAGCCGCGGCACCGGGGTCTTGCGGACGACCGCACGATTCGTGCCGAGCATCGCCACCGGCACGATGGGTGCACCCGTGCGCAGTGCGAGGCGGACCGGCCCCGTCTTGCCGCGATGCAGACGCCCGTCCGGCGACCGCGTGCCCTCGGGATAGATCCCGAGCAACTGGCCACACTCCAAGATCTCCTGCCCCTTGCGCAGGGAGGCCTCGGCCGCGTCCCCGCCGTGGCGGGCCACCGGGATCACCCCCACGTTGCGGAAGAACCAACGCGCCGGCCCGCGGAAGTACTCGCTCTTGCCCACGAAGAACAACGGTCGCTGCAGCACCGCGGGCATGAGCACCACGTCGAGGCCGGACAGGTGGTTCGACGCCAGGATCGCCGGACCACGGTCCGGAACGTTCTCGATGCCCTCGACCGAGGGTCTGAACAGCGCGTTGAGTGCGGCAGGGACGACCTTGTGCAGCCCTCGGTACAACAGGGGTGCACGGTCGCGCGCGAGCGGGCGCGTCACCTGCGACACCACCTTCCCTCGTCGACACGGCGGACCGTCGAACGTGCGCGCGGGCACGGGGGCTGCCTACCCGACAACGGCACGTTCGACGTGAAGTGTATGCGGTCACCGGATGCACGAGGATCGAGCCGGTTCGGCGGTGTCGCCGGTCAACCGTCGAGCAACAGCATCGCGGCACCGATGATCCCGGCGTCCTCCCCGAGCTCGGCGGGCACGACCGGCGGGACACGCCGGTAGTCACGGCCGACGAGCCGCTCCTCACACGCCGCACGCGCTGGCGCGAGCAGGGGCTCCCCTGCCTGCGCGCCGCCGCCGCCGACGACGACGACCTCGGGATCGAGCGCGTTGACGACGTTGGCGAGCCCCACGCCCAGCCACGAGCCGCACTCGGCGAGCACCGCCTGGGCCCCCTCGTCGCCGCGCTGCGACGCCCGGGTGACCGCGACGCCGGTCAACTCGTCGGGCTCGAGCGCGATGAGCTCCGAGTCGGGCGGCAACGACCCGTCCCGGACCCGGTCGCGCGCCGTCCGACCGATCGCCGTCCCGCTCGCGTAGGACTCGAGACACCCGCGGTTCCCGCACTCGCACTTGACGCCCCCCTCGGCCACGATGAGATGCCCGAGTTCGGCGGCGAGCCCGTTCGCCCCCCGGATGAGGCGGCCGTCCTCGACGATCCCGCCGCCGACCCCCGTGCCGACGGTCAACAGCGCGGCGCTGCGTCCGGCTCCACGCGCCGCGCCGACGCGGAACTCGCCCCACGCCGCCGCGTTCGCGTCGTTCTCGACCGCGACGGGTGCGTCGAGGCGCTCGGAGAGCTGTTCCTGCAACGGGTGATCGAGCCAGCCGGGCACGTTCGGCGAGAAGCGCACCCTGCCGTCGCGATCGACGATGCCCGCCGCTCCGACCCCGACCGGCAGCGCGGCCGGCCTGACCGCTCCCGTCGACGTCGCCGGCTCCGTCCATGCCGCGCCCAGGCTCTGCACGAGCTCGACGACCGCGTCCGCCATGCGCACGGGATCGCCGGACGGTGTGCCGACGCGGCTGTGCATCGAAACGGAGCCGTCAGGCGACACGATGCCAGCAGCGATCTTCGTCCCGCCGATGTCGACACCGACCGCGGTGCCGCTCATCGCCGGTGACCTTCCCCGTTCACGAGGCCCGGCGACATCAGAAGCGCAGGAGGGCAGCGACCGGATGCCCGTCCAGCCGCTCGTCGTCGCGGAAGAGCTCGATGTGCGAGCCGGAGCGCACGGCCTCCTCGATGATCTCGTCGACCACGTCGGTCACCGCCTCGACGGGCTCCCCGTACGCCGCCGCCTCGTCGGCGTGCAGGGCCAGCGCTCCGCTCGCGCTCCGATAACCGGGCTCGCCGGCCCCCTCGACGACGAACAGCGTGTCGATGCGCTTGGCGTTCACGGCCTCGAGCACGTGACGGATCCCCCGGGCGGTGGCCCCGGCCTGGCCGGTGCCGGCGGCGAGGCGCTCGAGCAGCTTGCGGCGACGGGTGCTCACCAGGTCCTGTTCCACCTCCGCGAGCAACTCGCGAATCTCGTCGGGTGCGGCCTGGAACGGGAGGGCGTGGGGCGTCGGCCGGCGCACGGCCTGCAGATACGGGTGCAGGGAACGATCGAACTCGGCTGTCTCGGCCTCGCCCCCGGCGACGACGAGCGCGTCGACGGGCTCCTCCTCGTGCAGTGCCAGCAGCACCTCGGCCACGTCCTTGTAGTGGTGCAGGACGTCGTGCTCGATCCCGCGCTGGTAACGGGCCTGTGCCCAACCGCCCTGCTCGTGCTGTCCGTGGACCTCCGCCTCGATCGCGCGGTGCTCCTCGAGGACTCCGAGCCGGTAACGCAGGACGCGGGCCCGGTCGCGACTGATCAGGGCCAGCGCGATGTGATGCTGGCGGCCGACGAGCGCCTCGAGCGGCACCACGTAGGGGCGGGGACCAAGGCGGGCGACGTTGCGGACCCCCAGCGCGACCTGGACGGTCTCGAACACCTCTCCCCCGGTCGCGAACAAGCCGAGCCCGCGCGTGTCGCCCCGATCGAACACGTCCCGGACCCACTTCCGGACGGCGGCGGCATCGGCGCCGACCGACTCTCGGGCGCCGCTGTCCAGCGCCTCCGCCTGTTGCTGGACCTCCCGCAGGAGGCCGTCGAGGCGTGCCTCGTAGTCGGCCGGTCGCGGGTAGCGCGCACCGTCGGTGTTCAGGTAGACGGTGGTGACCGGCGAACCGCTGGCCGGGCGCTCCATGAGCTCGCGGATCTCCCTCGTCGTGACCTCCACGAGTGCTCCTCTCCCTCGGCGGTCGGTTGGAGTCCTTCGTGGGCCGGCGCCCTCAGCCGGACTCGTCGAGTTCGACCCGCCGCAAGCGGGGCCGGTCTCCCGCGTCGCGCGACGCCTCGGCCGGCTCGGCCGCTCCGCTCCCGCCTCCGCGGGGCCGGCCGGGCGGGCGCGCCCAGCCGGTCGGGCCCGGGGACGCGGCCTCACCGGCATCCTCGCCATGAGGTGGGGAGGCGGCAGCGGGATCGTGGTCGCCCGCCGACGATGACGCGCCCGCGTGCTCGACGGCAGCGATCACCGCCCGCGCGAACTCCTGCCCGGCAGCCCGCAGGTGTGCCCGCACCTCGGGGGCCGCCGCCTCCCACGCGTCGAGGGCCGTACAGAGCGGGCACCTGCGGTCGCCACTCGGGGACTCCCGGGGATCGTCGTGAGCCCCGGACCCCGACTCGTCCTCGGGGTCGCACGTGTGCGACGCATCGCCGAAGGCGTCTCGCGCTCGCGGTGGCACGTCCATGGAGGGCGAAGTCTAGACCGTTCGCGGCCTGTCGGGGCACGTCCTCGCCACCCGACGGCGGCGTTCAGCTGGCCGCAGCGGGCTCGGCGGCGGCGAAGTCGACCTCGAGCGCCTCGTCCCGAACACGCGCGGCCGTGACCGGCCGGTCGATCAACGAGGGCGGCATCGCGACCCGTCCCGTCCGCCCGCCGACCGTGACGAACAACTCCGCGTCCGAGGTGTGCACGGTCACGTCCTCGGCGGCCGCGAACGGCAGCGCGAGGCGCATGCGCGTGACGCCTCCGCCGAGCGACGAGAACGAGAGCGGTTCTCCGTCGGCAAGAACGCCGGCGGGATCGAGGTCGGCGTACAGGGCGTCGCCCAGCCGGTCCAGCGCGGTGCCGCCCACGGCCTCCTCCTCGAGCAGCGGGGCCGTCAGCACGGGAACGCCGGCGAAACCGTCGTGGATCTCGTCGAGCGTCTCCGCCTGCCGACGCTTCCAGCCCTCGAGCCAGGGATCCGTGACCGCCTCGGGCAGCAGGCGATTCACCACCACCGCGTCGACGTGGTACCCGAACAGGTGCAGCGCCGTGTGCGTGCGGCGGGTCTCGGCCACCACCACCCGCTCGGCGTTGGTGACCAGACGCACCGTCGCGTGCCGGGTGTCCAGTAGGCGCGCACGGACGTCGCGGAGGCGCCGCTGGAGTCGGTCGGCGGCCCGCAGCACGTCGTCACCCGGCAGGGGGACGCCACCGGTGCGCTCGAACACCGCACGAGCGACGCGCCCTCCTCCCGCGAGGCCACGATCGATGTAGTTCGCGAGCGCATCCGGCAGCGCGAGCAGTCGCAGCGTCTCGGCGGTCGGCGCACAATCGACCACGACCGCGTCGTAGTGCCCGTCCTCCGCGTGTCGCTGCACGTCGAGCAGCGCGAAGAGCTCCTCGAGGCCGGGCACGACCGTCAGCTCCTCGGCCTCGAGCGAGTCGAGGCCGCCGGCCGTGAGCAGCGTCGACAGGTAACCGCGGATCTCCGTCCACTGGGCCGCGAGGCGCTGTTGCGCGTCGAGCTGCTCGGCGTGCAGTCCGGGGGCGACCTCGGTCGGCTCGGGACCGATCCCGTGATCGAGGGCGTCGGCGAGCGAGTGCGCCGGATCGGTCGAGAGCACGAGCGTACGGGCCCCGTCGCGGGCGAGGCGCCGGGCGGTGGCGGCTGCCACCGAGGTCTTGCCGACGCCCCCCTTGCCGGTGACGAGCAGGACGCGCACGGGGCTGATATGACCTGCCGGTAGCGGTTCCATGGGTTTCGCCTCCGGAGGTGTCAGAAGGGACCCGCACAGGTTCCGAGGGTCGGGCGTTGTCGCGCCTGGTTCTCCTGACACCACCGGGAGGTGGGCTTGATGATGCACATGCATGGTATTCGAGCGCAGCAACTTTCGGCGCGGACGGTCGGCGTGGGGTTGGATCGGCTGGTGGCGGTGCCGGTGGATGTGGGCAAGTCGGCGGCGATGGCGATGGTGGTCGACTTCTCGGGTCGGCGGCTGGCCGCGCCGTTCGAGTTCGCTCTCGACCGGTCGGGGGTGGCGGGGTTCGTCGCTCGGGTCGAGCGGGTTCTGCCGGCGGAGACGGCGTTGGTGCGGGTGGGGGTGGAGGCGTGCGGGCACTATCATCGGCCGCTGGTCGCCTCGAGGGTGCTGCCCGGGCACTGGCAGCTGGTGGAGCACAACCCGGCGTGGGTGTCAGCCCAGCGGCGGGTCAACGGCACGGGTCGGACCAAGACCGACCCGATCGACTTGACCGCGATCGCGGATCTGCTGCTGGCCGGCCGCGGCTACGAGGTGGCCGTCGGTGATGAGCTGCTGGTCGAGCTGAGCGCGTGGGCGGCGCATCGCCGCCGGCGGGTGCAGGCCCGCTCGGCGGTCAAGAACCAGCTGACCGGTCAGCTGGACCGCTGCTTTCCCGGGCTGGGCGCGAGTCTGTCGAGCGTGCTGGGCACCAAGGTCGGCCGCCTTGTCGCGGCCGAGTTCTCAGACCCCGATCGGCTCGCCCGGCTCGGCGTGGCCCGCTTCCGGGCGTTCGCGGCGCGCCGCGACGTGCGCGTGAGCGTGGCGCTGGCCGAGCGCCTCGTGGCCGCGGCCCGCGACGCGCTGCCCACGCCCGACGCGGCGGTGGCCCGTCAGGTCCTGGCCGCCGATCTGGCGCTGCTCGACGGCCTGGACGGCCAACTCGCCGAGGTCGACGCGCGCATCGACGCGCTCGTGCCCGCCACCCGCTACCGCGTGCTGACGTCGGGGCCGGGCTGGGGGGCGGTCCGCGCGGCCGGCTACGCCGCCGGCGTCGGCGACCCGGCACGCTGGCCCTCGCACCGGCAGGTGTACCGCGCCGCCGGGCTGAACCCCGCCCAGTACGAGTCCGCCGGACGACGGCGTGACAGCGGCATCAGCCGGGAGGGATCGGTGCCGCTGCGCCGGGCGATCCTCGACCTCGGCGTGGGCCTGTGGCACCAAGATCCCGCCGCCCGCCGCTACGCCGCCGGGCTGCGCGAGCGCGGCAAGCCCGGCGCGATCATCGCCACCGCCCTGGCCCGCCGGGCGAACAAGATCGCCTTCGCGATGGTCCGCGACCAGACGCTGTACGACCCCGCCTGCTGGGCCAGCAAGGAGTAGGACACCGGACCCTTCCCATCCGCGGTCGATCGTGCGAGGCTCGCGGACAGGAAGGCCGGATCAGACGTCGTACGGGCTATGGCGGACTCGTTCGCGGGTCACGCCGCTCCTAGCTTGACGCCCGGCCTTCCACCCGTCTCAGAGCCCGAACGAAGCCAGCTGACCCCACCCTCAGTGGAGGTCGCATAGATCAGCGTGGGCCTACGGCCCCGCCGACCTCGCACCCCACCGCCACACAAGCATCCCGCCAGCCCCCGCGCACACCGGGGGCTGCCAAGGATGTCGTACACGATGCTTGACAAGACCTACGGCCAGCTAGGAGGCCTCGGCACGCTGCTTCACACCCTTGAGGGCCCCGTCGACGATCCGACGTGCCGCCTGCCGGCGGACCAGGCCGGGCAGTTTCACCCGAGGGGTGACCGTCAGCTCGTAGGTGACCTCGGTCGACCCCGGATCACGCTCGGCGAGACGGTAGGACCCGTCTAGCTCGCTCACCTTGTCGCCCTCGACGAGATCCCACGACATGACGCGCTCGCCGTCATCGTCGTGGTACTCGTACGCGAGGGTGTACGTGGTCTGGAACAGCCGCGCATCGATGCGGAACCACGCACGCAGCGGGCGTTGCCCCTCGTCGGTCTCGAGAACCTCGACGGCCTTGATCTCGTCCTGCCATTCCGGATATCGCTCCAGATCGGTGACGACATCGAAGACCTCCTCGAGCGCGGCAGCGACGAGGATCGAGTCGTGCACGGCGTTGCTCACGGTGCCGTCCTCCGCGGGCAGGTGGCGGGTCGGCCGCCAAGCGGACCGAGCCGCATCCTACGTGCGGTATCGCGGCCGCGTCAGGCGGCGCTCCCGTCCGCGGCGCTCGTGACCGAACCGGCGGCCACGAAGCCGCCGAGCAGCGCGAGGATCACGACCGCGACGACCACCCAGAGCAGCATCCGTCCGCCCAGCAACGGTCGCGCCCCGTAGGGCAGACCGAGCAGGTCGACGATGCTGCCGACCCAGAGCACGAACGCGCCGAGGAGCAGGGGTGCGGCGGCCGGACCGGCCCCGGCCCCGGCCCCGAGCAGCAGCGCGCCACCGGCGGCCCACAGACAGAAGAGGACCGCCCTCGCCACGCCCGTGCCCGTCTGACCCACCGCGACGTGCCCCATCCCCGGGATGAGACAGCTGGCCAGGAGCGCCCCGATCGTGACGCGGGGCGGTCCCTCGCTGCCCCCTTTGAGGCTCTGGGCGAAGGACGCGGCGCATCCGGTGCAGCGGTCCTCGATGATCGGGTTCGCGAGACCGCAGGTGGGGCAGTCCCATTCCAGACCCTGCCCACCCGATCGCACGATCGCGGCACTGGGGCCGGCGGCCTGAGCGGGGTTCGGGGCCGAGTCCTGGCGGGCGGAGGCCGGGGGGTCGGCCGCCGTGGGCTCCGTCGGCACGGGGTCCGCCGGCGTCGCACTCGCCCCCGCGACGCCGGTGGGTACCGCGGCGGCGCCGGGCGACGGCTGCATGCTGGCCAAGCAGAGGGTGCACCACGCTGCGTCCCCCCGGTTCGCGGCACCACAACTGGGACAGCGCATCAGTCACCCTCGTCGATCTCGGAGCTCATGGCCCGACCTGACCCCGTGCGTGCAGGCTCGTTCGTGCGCGCTGCCCGGTGTGCCCGCACGCCCTCCTCGAACGCGGCGATGGCGTCCTGCTGGTCCTCGAGCAGCGCGGCGGACGGCTCCTGCCCGGGATACCGACCCGACTCGAGCAGGTCCTTGAGGGCGTGCAGGCCGGCCCGTACGGCCGCCCGATGGGCGTCCTGCGTCCGCCCGGGCGAACCGTGCCGCACCACCGCGTGGAGCAGCCAGTGCACGGTGACACCGTCGGGCTCGTCCAGGTAGTACCACTCTGCCGTCCCGACCAGGTCACCGCGGACGCTGAAGTCGATGCCGAGATCCGGGCGAACCTTCGTCGGCTGCAACCACACTCGCTGCACCCGCGCACGCCCCCACCGGAGCGGGTCGGTGAGCCGTGGGTGCCCGCCGGCGCGCAGCAGCAGCTGGGCGCCACCGGCAGCGGGCCGCGCACGGCACCCGGGCCACCAGGCCCCGTACCCGGCGACGTCGAGCAGGTACGGGTGCACGTCGCGCCGCCGTGCCCGAACGAACACGTCGTCGCTGGTCTCGATCCGTCGGGACGACATCGTGGTCAGGATATCGGCCGCACACGCGACCTCCTGTAGGCCATCCGAGGCACTAGTACCCGGCCACGAGGGCGATCGCCAGGACGGCCACGCCCACGCCCACGGCCACGCGGGCACGCGGACGCGCGCGCAGCGCGGTGGTGGTCCAGAGGAGGGTGATGAGCGCTCCGGCGACGAGCCCGCCGAGGTGCGCCTCCCACGCGATGTTCGGGACGAACAGCGGGAGGGCGAGGTTGATGCCGAGCAACAACAGCAGCTGTTGGAGCCCTGCTCGGCCCTGCCGCGTGTGGCGGTTGCGGTACATGGCGACGATCCAGGCCCCGAACAGCCCGAAGATCGCGCCCGACGCCCCGACGGCCGGTGTGGGGCCGAGGGGGTCGAGGAGGAAGTAGAGCGCCCCGCCCGAGAGCCCGCTGGCCGCGTAGAGGGCGAGGAACGAGGGCGTCCCGACCTCGCGCTCGAGCTCGCCGCCGAAGATCCACAGGGCGAACATGTTGAAGAGGATGTGCGGGATGCCGGCGTGCAGGAACATCGACGTGGGAAGGCGCCAGAGCTGTCCGTCGGCGACCCCGGGGTTCCACTGCGCGCCGAGCTCGAACAGCACCGTGCGGGGCTCTGGAAGGCCGATGAACGGCAGCAGGAACGTGACCGCGAAGATCCCCACGCACACGCCGAGGATCGTCACCGTCGCGCGGGCGCTGCGGCGCCTGAGCTGGGCGAGGCTCTCACGCGTGTACGTCGCCTGGCGACCCCGCTCGGCCACGCAGTCGGGACACAACTGGCCGACCGAGGCCGGCTCCGTGCACTCCACGCAGATCGGTCGCCCGCACGAGGTGCACGACAGCCGCGTCTCACGGTCCGAATGGCGGTAGCAGACCGCCGGCGGCGGCGACGACGACGCGCTCTCGCTCATTCGGCCACGGTAGCGGCACCGCGAGGCTCACTGCTCGTAGAGCCCCTCGATCTCGTCGGCGAAGTGCTGGACCACGTTGTTTCGTCGCAGCTTCAGCGTGGGGGTCAGCTCCTCGTTCTCCTGGGTGAAGTCGCGCTCGAGGATCCTCGTCTTGCGGATCGTCTCGGCCTTGCTGACCGCCGCATTCGCGTGCTCGACCGCCTTGTCGATCTCGGCACGGACCGCCTCGTGCCCGGCGAGCTCCGCGGTGGAGCCCTCGAGCCCGCGCTCGCTCGCGAACGAGGCGAGCTCCTCGGCGTCGAGCGTGACGAGCGCGGCGACGAACGGCCGGTTGTCACCGACCACCATCGCCTGGGAGACGAGCGCGTGGGCCTTCAGGCGCTCCTCGAGGACCGCGGGCGCGACGTTCTTGCCCCCGGCGGTGACGATGATCTCCTTCTTGCGCCCGGTGATGGCGAGGAAGCCGTCCTCGTCCAGCTCGCCCAGGTCACCGCTGTGGAACCAGCCGTCCTCGTCGAGGACATCGCGGGTGGCCTCGTCATTGTTGAAGTAGCCGGGGAAGACGTTGCCCCCGCGGATCAGCACCTCGCCGTCGTCCGCGACCGACACCTCCACACCGGGCAACGGCACGCCGACGGTCCCGATCCGCATCTGGTCGGGGCTGTTGACCGTCGCCGGGGCGGTGGTCTCGGTGAGCCCGTACCCCTCCAGGATCGTGATGCCCGCAGCGTTGAAGAAGTGCGCGAGATGCGGCGCCAGCGGTGCTCCGCCGGAGACGCAGTGGTTCACCTGACCGCCCATGGCGTCGCGCAGCTTGGAGTAGACGAGCTTGTCGGCGAAGCCGTGCTGCGCACTCGTGAGCAGGCCCGGACTGCGACCGGCATCCACGGCCTCGGACCACTTGTAGGCGACCTGCACGGCCCAGTCGAAGATCTTGCGCTTGACGCCCGTCGCCTTGCGTTGCGCCCCGTTGAACACCTTCTCGAACACGCGGGGCACGGCGAGCAGGAACGTGGGCCGGAACGACGGCAGGTCCTCGATGAGCGTGTCGCTGCTGCGGGCGTACCCCATGGGGACATTGGCCTGTAGGAACAGGTACTGGACCAACCGCGCGAACACGTGCGCGAGGGGCAGGAACAGCAGGGTGCTGTCTTCCTTCTTGAGCATCGACTGCAGCACCACACCCGATTGCTCCGCGGTCCACAGCATGTTGTGGTGCGTGAGCATGCAACCCTTGGGGTTGCCGGTGGTGCCCGACGTGTAGATCAGGCTGAACAGATCGTCGCCGGTGCGCGTGGCGGCGCGCTCGCGCACCCCGGCGCGCTCGGTGTCACCGGCGCGCTCGGCCAGGGCGTCGAGGCCGCCGTCGTCGAAGACGAACACCTCCCCGAGCCCGGGCGCCTGCGAGCGAGCCTGGTCGAGGACCTTGGCGAAGTCCGCGTTCGACGCGAAGGCCAGCTTCGCCCCCGAGTCCTCCAGGATCCACGCGGTCTGATCCACCGAACTCGTCTCGTAGATCGGCACCGTGACGCCACCAGCGGCGAGGATGGCGAGGTCGGCGATCGTCCATTCGACGCGTGTCGGGCTGAGGAGCGCGACGCGGTCGCCGGGCTCGACGCCCGCGGCCATGAGGCCGGCGGCGATGGCCTCGACCCGCTCGGCGAGCTGCGGCCACGTGAGACCCTGCCAACCGCCGTCCTCGTAGAAGCGGAGAATCTGGCGCTGATCCCCGGCGTCAGCGCGCTCCCAGAGCGTCGAGACGAGGTTGCGCTCCTTGGGGACCTCCACGGGGGTGGGCCCGTTCGCGGTGCGCTGCACCATGGCGACTCCTCCTCGGGTTTTCGGGCGGTGGGTCGGCTCGAACCTCCGGAGCCCTTCCACGCTGATACGGCCCCGTCGCGCCAGTTTACTGGGCGTGAGCGACCCGTGAACAGGGTGCGGCGTGTGCCTCCCACCGTTACCGGTCGGCCTCGGCGAGAAACGCCCGCACCGGCCCGAGCCACGCCTGCGGCGCGTCGAGCTGGGGTGTGTGTCCACCCGGCACGACGACCCGCCGTGCCCCCGGGATGAGCCCCGCGAGCAGGCGCTGATCGGGCTCCGGCCAGATGTCCTCGTGCTCGCCGTGCAGGATCAGGGTGGGGACCTCGAAACCACACAGCAACGCGCGCAGGGGGGTCGCGGTCACCAGGGCCCGTGCCTCGCCGATCACGGCTCCCGGCTCGAGTTCGTGGAACCGACGGCGGTCGAACGTCTCGCGGGCGGGGTCCGGCGCGCCTGCAGCCCGCGCCGCGGCGCGCCGGGACCGCTCGTGCCAGCCCGCGGCGAGACCGTCGCGCCGGACCGCTGTCGCGATCGCCTCGAGTCCCTCGATCGCCTCGTCGGCCGGCGCGCCGGCACCCGTGTCGGCGAGCACGAGCGCTCGCAAACGGGTACTGGCGATGTCGGCGACGCGTTGGGTGACGAGGCCTCCCAGTGAGTGCCCCAGCAAGTGGAACCGCTCCCAGCCCAGGGACCCGGCCGCACCGAGCACCCAGCCGGCCAGTGCGGGGAGATCGTAGGCCTCGGGACGTCGGGGCCCGGGCGAATCCCCGTGCCCCGGCAGATCGATCGCCACCACGATGCGGTCCGCCGCGAGGCCGGGTAGGACCGCGTCGAAATCCTCCTTCGAGCCGGTGAAGCCGTGGACGAGCAGCAGGGGAGCGACGCGCCGTTGCCGACCACCGGTTGGCCGGGCCGCGACGTACGCCAGCGGGCGGCCGTCGACCCACACGACGGACGGGGAGGCATCGGAGCGTGTCACCGAGGCCGGAGCCTAGGGGTGCGCTCCGACCATCGCGACGATGACTACGCTGGCGCGAGGTGCCCCGATCCACCCGACACCGTCAAGGAGACCGTCGTGCCGTCCGTCGTCCCGACCGAGGGCTGGGGAGTCCTGCACCTGTTCTTCCACGTGCGCCGCGAGCTGCTGGAGGGCGCCCAGGGGGCCGCGCGCGACTTCGCCGGGCGCCTGAAGGCGTTCGACGATCGTGACGGCTACCAGGTCCTCGCCTTCAGCGTGCTCGGTCAGAAAGCGGACTTCGGTGTGATGGCGCTCGGCCCGGACCTGGCGGCACTCGACGGGCTGCACACCGAGCTCGCCGGCAGCCCGCTGGGCCAGGCGCTCCTCCCGGCCGCCAGCTACCTGTCGCTCACCGAACTCAGCGATTACGGCCAGACCGAGGAGGAGGAGGTCGAGCGCTTGCGCCGCGAGGGGATCGAGCCGGGCACGGACGCGCACGAGGAGCAGCTCGCCGCGTTCCGCGAGCGGATGGAGGCCTATGCCCGCCACCGCCTCTACCCGGACCTCCCGCAGCGCCAGGTCATCGGGTTCTACCCGATGAGCAAGCGACGGGGTGGCGAGCACAACTGGTACCTGCTCGACTTCGAGCAGCGCCGTCGGCTGATGGGGGCACACGCGCAGACCGGTCGCCGCTTCAGCGATCGGATCACCCAGCTCATCACCGCTTCGACCGGGCTGGACGACTGGGAGTGGGGGGTGACCCTGCTCGCCGACGATCCGAAGGCACTCAAGGACGTCGTCTACACGATGCGCTTCGACGAGGTGAGTGCCCGGTACTCCGACTTCGGCCCGTTCGTCACCGGGCTCGTCTGCGAGCCGGACGAACTCTTCCGCCACCTCCACCTCACGTAGAGCCGCTCGACGACGACCCGCCCGACGAACCGTGGCGGGCCCGAGGCACACACGCGAGGCAGGGCACTGCGGCGGGCGCCGGCCAGCGGACGACCCGACCCGACGGGTCGGACCAACCGCCGGCCGACGTGTGGTGAGCGGACGCTACGAAACGGCGTCCTTGAAGGCCTTGCCCGCCTTGAATGCCGGCGTCTTCGAGGCCTTCACCTTGATCTGCTCCCCGGTCTGCGGGTTGCGCCCGGTCCGAGCGGCACGCTCCCGCCGCTCGAAGGTCCCGAACCCGGTCAGCGCGACCTTCTCTCCACGGGCCACCTGCTCGGTGATCGTCTTGGTGATGGCGTCCAACGCGTCCGCCATGTCGCTCTTGCTCATGTTGGCCTCGTCGGCGGCCGCGTCGATCAGCTGGGACTTGTTCACGTCGCATCCTTCGTATCGGGGATGGTTCCACCGACCCTTCCGAGCGCGCCGGGGAGGCACGCGGTTGGCCGGCATCGCGGGATACCGTGCCGAACCGTGGGCGCGAGCGCAAGGAACCTCGACGGTCGAGAGGCCCGGCACGGCTGAGTCGCCACCCCACGAGTCCGGTAGGAGGACAAGCGCGGCTACGCACCACACCACCCCCGCGCCTGCGCGGCCATCTCCGGCACGGCGTGTTCCAGCACCCCGAACCACTCGCTGTCGGCGTGCCCGGCCAGGTAGCGCTTGTACAGGCCCTCGGTCAGGACGGCGAGCTTCCAGAGGGCCAGGGTCCGGTAGAAGGTCAGCTCCCGGGTGGCCAGCCCCGTGGCGGCCTCGTACCGCTCGACGAGCTCCTGCCGCGTGGGAAACCCCGGTGCCGTGGTCGGCTGCGGCAGCCCGGCGAGGTGGCCCTCGCCGGGCTGCGGCCAGAACACGAGGAGGTAGCCGAGATCGGCGAGCGGATCCCCGAGCGTGGCCATCTCCCAGTCGAGGATCGCGACCACGTCGGGTTCGGGCGGGTCGGACACGACGACGTTGTCGAGCTTGAAGTCGCCGTGCACGATCGCCGACGGGCCGTCGGCGGGGACGTTCGTCGCCAACCAGTCCCCCACGGCCTCGACATCCGGCAGTTCGCGTGTGGCCATGACCTCCCACTGCTTGCTCCACCTGCGGACCTGCCGCGCGGTGTAGCCGTCGGGACGACCGAGGTCGCCCAGCCCCGCCGCCCGGTAGTCCACCCGGTGCAGCTCCGCGAGCGCGTCGACCAGCCGCTCCCCCACCCGTCGTCGCGCGGGTTCGTCCAGCTCGTCGGGGGCCTCCTCCCGGATCACACGCCCGGGCACCTCCTCCATCACGTAGAACGGCACACCGATCACCGCCGGGTCCTCGCACACCGCCAGCGGCCGTGGACAGCGCACCTCCGTGTCGGCCAGTGCCGCGAGTACACGGTGCTCGCGGAGCATGTCGTGGGCGGTCTCGGGGATCTCTCCCATCGGGGGGCGCCGAAGCACCGCGTGACCGGCCTCGCGCGTCAGGCGGAACGTCAGGTTGCTCCGCCCCCGACCGATCTTCTCGACCTCGAGCGAGCCACCCCCGAGCTCGGGCACGTGGCGGTCCAGCCAAGCCTGCACCGATTCCCGCGGCACGACCTCGTCGGTCTCCAGCACGTGCATCCCTCGCTCGACCGTGGGGCTAGGCTGACCGGGGTCATGGTCGCCGAGCGCGCTGCGGCAGGGCAAGCCGCGGGAGGAGGAGATCGCGTGTCGCACGACGCCACGATGTCGGCACCCGAACCCGTCCCCCCGACGAGCCGGCGCGGAGACCGCACACGGGCAGCGCTCGTCGAGTCCGCGTTGACCCTGTTCGCCGCCCAGGGGGTCGAGGCGACGAGCGTGGACCAGGTCACCCAGGCCGCGAAGGTCGCCAAGGGAACGTTCTACGTGCACTTCGAGCGCAAGGAGGACGTGCTGCTCGAACACGCGGCCGCGCTCGTGGGGGACCTCGATGCACGGCCATTCCCCGACGAGCCGCGCGCCGCCCTGCACGCGCTCGCCCAGCGGTTCGTCGCTGCCCAGGCGGGGACGCCGCGCGCAGTGTCCGGTCGCATGGTCCGGGAGATCATCGGGCACCGCAGCGACTGGCTCCGCGTGCTCGGTCGGCGACGTGCCCTGTCCGCAGTGATCGAGCCGATCCTCGCGCGCGGCCAGGAGGTCGGGGCGATCCGCGACGATCAATCCCCGGTGCGCCTGGCACAAGCCCTGACGATCCTCTGGCTCGACAACGTGATCGGTTGGGCGGAGCGGCCGGAGCCACGCCCACTCGTCAACGACCTCGAGCGCGCCACGTCCCTCTTCCTGGACGGGGCGGCCGTCGGCGCGACCCCGGACGGGAAGCCGGCGCCATGACGGGTCGCACGGGTCCTCGCGAGACCCGCTGCGGGTCGCCCAGGCCGCTCGGACCGCACGGGCTGCACACCATCACTCCGACCGGACCTCGTCCGCGATCCGCTGCCAGCCGTCGGGGTCGTGACCCGCGGTGACGATGTCGCCGTAGCGCACCAGCGGCAGGCGCAACAGCCCCGGATCCTCGGCGAGGCGCTCGAGCCACGCGTCCGTGTCGAGCGACAGGTAGGCCAACCCGTGGTCGACGTACGAACGCGACGTCTCGTCGAGCAACGACTCGATGCCCAGCCGGTCGGACCAGCGACGCAGTTCCTTGGGACTCGCGGACCGCTTGCGCAGATCCCGGTCGTGGACGGCCACGCGCCGTTCCGAGAAGAACCGCTGCGCGGCCTTCGTGGACTTCGACTTCGGATGACCGATCAGGATGACCTCCACGGGACTCTCCCTATCGCTCGGCGACCGGCTCGGCCCTCGACTCCCGGGTTCGCCGGTGCTCGACCACGCGGCTCCCCACGACCGCCGCCGCGACCAGCGAGATGCCGGCCACGTGGACGAGACCGAACGGCTCCCCGAAGAACAGGTGGCCCCACAGCGAGCCCAGAAGTGGGATCCCCGCCAGCGCGATCGACGCCAACGCCGCACTGACCCGCTGGTGCGCCCAGTTCAGGAGCAGGTGCCCGTTGCCGGGGATCAACGCCAGGATCACCAGCCAACTCACGTCGAACGCGGTGGCCGGCACCAGCGTCGGCGCGGCGAACGCGAACGGCGTCACAACGACGAGCCCCACGGCCAGGAACGAGGCCGTGAACGTCAGCGTCGGCGCGCCGGTCGTTCGTGCCCGTTTCGCGGCCAGGAAGTAGGCGGTGAAGGCGAAGAGGTTGACGACCGCGAGGACGTCTCCCAGCGGGTCGCGGCTGTCGTCCCCGGCGGTCCGCATCAGAACGAGGGCCACGCCCGCGAGCGCGACCCCGGACCACGCGATCAGGCTCAACGGGACACGCTCGCCGACGGTCCGGCGACTCACGAGCGCGACGAGCAGGGGCTGCATCGCGGCGACCAGTGTCACGACGGCGATCGACGTGAGCTTGGTCGCCTCGATGAAGATCAACTGGTGGGTCACGAAGGCGAGTCCGGTGCCCACCACGGGACCGAGACGCCGTGGCCACGGCGTCCGAAACGCGACCGCGAGCGCCCCCAGCACGGCGATACCGAGTCCCAAGCGCCAGAAGGCGATCGACGCCGCGGGCAGGTCGATCCCCTTGACGATCGGGAACCCCGTCGAGAAGGCGACCATCGCCCCCAGCACCGCGGCGAAGCCCCCGCCGGGGCCGGCGAGCGTGCTGCGGATACGGCTCATGCGCGCACCACGCTCACTCCTCCAGCACCGCGAGGACCTCCTCCACACTCGGGTTGGGGAGGAACGTCTCACCCACGCGCACCGTCGGGACCAACTCGTCGCCCCCATTGGCCGCCCGTACGGTCTCCGCGGCCTCCCGATTGGTGAAGATGTTCACGTCCTCGAACGGGACCTCCCTGCGCGCGAGCTCACGTTTCAGCGTCGTGCAGTAGCCGCACATCGGGCGCCAATACACCGTGAGTCCCTGCGTCACCGTCCCACTCCTCCGTCGGGGGTTTGCACCACGACCCGCGCATCGAGCCGTCGCTCCCCAACGTGCCCCCGGAACCGAACCTTCCCAACGTTCGACACCGGGCCATCCGAATGGGGCCGGACCCGAACGGACGGGTGACCCAACTACTCCCCGGGCCCACCAGGCCCACTACTCCCCGGGCCCACCAGGCCAGGTAACCCCGGCGCGGCGGCAGAGCTCCAACACCAGCGCGTGGATCCCCCGGTCGCCGAAACCACGCTCGTCGAGCGACTCGTAGAGCTCCGCGGCCTGCGCGGCAGCCCCGGCCGGGATCCCCAGCTCGTCCGCGGTGCTGCGAGCGATCCGCAGGTCCTTGGTGTAGTGCTCGATCGCGAACCCGGGGTCGAAGTCTCCCTCGAGCATCCGTGGCCCGTACGTGTCGAGCGACCACGAGCCCGCGGCCCCGCCCGCCACCGACTCCATGACCCGCCCCGGGTCCAGTCCCGCCCGCACGGCATAGACGAGCCCCTCGCCGAGGCCCAGCATGATCCCCGCGATCAACAGCTGATTCACGATCTTCGTGTGCTGCCCCGCGCCGGGGGGCCCTTGGAGCACGACGCTGCGTCCGAGCCGCTCGAGCAGCGGTCGTGCGCGGGCGAACGTCTCGGCGTCCCCACCGACCATGATGGAGAGGCGAGCCTCCCGCGCGCCGACGTCGCCGCCGGAGACCGGCGCGTCGAGCGCCGCGACCCCCTGCTCGGCAGCCGCCGCGTGGACCTCCTGCGACAGACGGGGATCGCTGGTGGTGAAGTCGATCAGCACCGCACCCTGCGAGGCCCCGGCGAGCACGCCGTCGTCGCCGAGCACGACCTCCCTGACATCCTGGGGCGAGCCGACCATCACCCCCACGACGTCCGCGTCGCGCGCCGCCTCCGCGGGGCTCGTCGCCCACGCGGCCCCGCCGTCCAGCAGGTCCTGCGCACGCTCTCGGGTCCGGGTGTGGACCGCGGTCGGGTGCCCCGCGTCGAGCAGGTGCCCGGCCATCGGGGCGCCCATCACCCCGGTGCCGACCCACCCGACCCGATCACCGCGCCCGCTGTCGACGGCCATCACACCCTCCTCCTCGCTGGCGTCCGCCGGATCATCCTGACCGGGCACCGGGCACGCAAACGTCCTCCCCCGGGCCACGAGTGGAGGAAGCTGGGCTCGCTACGCGCCCGCGAGCTGGGTCCGGTAGAGCTGCGCGTACAGACCCCCGGCCGCGAGGAGCTCATCGTGGGTGCCACGCTGGACGATCTCACCGCCGTCGAGCACGAGGATCTCGTCGGCATCGACCACCGTGGACAGCCGATGGGCGATGACCAGCGAGGTCCGCCCCTCGAGCGCCGCGTCGAGCGCCCGTCGCACCGCGGCCTCCGACTCGGTGTCGAGGTGAGCGGTCGCCTCGTCCAACACCACGATCGCCGGATCCTTGAGCAGCACGCGGGCGATCGCGAGACGCTGCTTCTCGCCGCCCGAGAGGCGGTAGCCGCGCTCCCCCACGATCGTGTCGTACCCGTCGGGCAGTGCTGCCACGACGTCATGGATCCGAGCCGCTCGGCAGGCCTCGACGAGCTGCTCGTCGGTCGCGTCCTCGCGGGCATAGCGCAGGTTCGCCGCCACCGAGTCGTGGAACAAGTGCGCGTCCTGCGTCACCACGCCGATGGCATCGGCGAGCGACCCCAGCGTCGTGTCCCGCACGTCCAACCCGTCGATCGACACGGACCCCTGCTCCACGTCGTAGAGGCGCGGGACGAGATGGCAGACCGTGGTCTTGCCGGCTCCGGACGGCCCGACCAGCGCCACCGTGCTCCCCGCGGGGGCGACGAAGGAGACATCGCGGAGCACGAGCGGACCCGGCTCCGCATCGAGGACCTCGGAGAACCCCCGCTCGAGCGACGCCAGCGACGAGTCGGCCGCCGAGGGATAGCGGAACCACACCCCGTCGAAGCGCACCTCCCCCTCGAGCGGCACGTCCCGACCCAACTCCACCGCGTCGTCCTTCTCGTCGATGGGGCGCTTCAGGTCGAGCACCTCGAAGACCCGGTCGAACGACACGAGCGCGGTCAGCACCTCCACCGGCGCGTTCGAGAGCGCGGCGAGCGGTTGGTAGGCCTGGGTCACGAGGATCCCGAACTCGACCACCTGTCCCGCAGTGAAGGTGCCCTCCAACACCCCGCGCCCGCCGACCCAGTAGACCAAGGCCGTCCCGAGCGCGCCGAGCAGCGTGAGGATCACGAAGAAGAGTCGCCCGACGACCGCCGTGCGCACCCCGACCTCCGCGACGGCGTCGGCGTCCTCCGCGAAGGCCGCGCTCTCGGTCGCGGGGCGTCCGAACAGCTTCACCAGCAACGCCCCGGCGACGTTGAGCCGTTCGGTCATCTGCGTGTTCATCTCGGCGTTCAGCGCCATCTGCCGACGCGTCAGCTGCTGCAGCTTCTCCCCGACTTTGCGTGCCAACAGCACGAAGATCGGCAGCACGGCGAGCACGAGGGCGGTGAGGACCGGGGAGATGCGGATCATCAGCGCGATCGCGACGAGGGCCTGCACGACGTTGGCTGCAAGGGTCCCGAACGTCCCGGTCAGGGCCCGCTGGGCACCGATCACGTCGTTGTTCAAACGGCTGACCAGCGCACCGGTCTGAGTGCGCGTGAAGAACGCCATCGGCAGGCGCTGGACGTGATCGAACACCGAACGGCGCAGGTCGGCGATGAGCCACTCGCCCACCTGCGCGGACAGGTAGCGCTGCCACAGGCTGAACACCGCAGCACCGATGGCGATCGCGACCAGCAGCCCCACGTAGAGGTTGAGGATGGCGAGCGCATCCGGTCCGGGTGACTCGATGACGTCGACGATCTCACCGATGGCACGCGCCGGCAGGACCGTGAACGCCGAGGCGCCGGCGATCGCGACGAGCAGCAGCAGCAGCCGACCCCGGTACGGGCGCGCGAACTCGCGCCACACGCGCGCGATGAGCCCTCTGGGCAGCTTCTTGCCCTCGAGGCCGTCCTGACCCCGGTGCACCCGTCCGACACCGGGGTTCAGGCCGCTCCCGCCACCGAGCCGTGGGGATCCCATCGACCAGCTCATCGACACCCGCCCGCAGCGGAAGCCGCGACATCGGCGGCCCGCCGACGTCGCGAGATCGGGGCAGGGGTGTTCGTTCGCGCAACCATCGGGGGCCAGGATGCCACCCGAGCCGAACCGACCGGCCTCGCACGGACCGGCTGCGCACCGGTCCCACCGGGATCCCTCAGGGCCCGGTCGGTGCCGCGCGGGCCGGCGACGGGGTCTCGCCGCCCAGCACCTCGGCGCTGGCTGTCAGCGCCAGGTCGACGGCCTGTGGCCCGTCGAGCCCCGCTCCCTCCTCGGCGAGAGCCCGGAAGGCCTCCGCACCGAGCCGTTCGGACAACGACTCGCGCGCGTGTTCGACCCGCACGGCATCGGCGCCGAAGGGTGGCGCCGGGGTTCCCGCTCCGTGCACCGCCCCGGAGAGTCGAGCCGCGGGTTCGTCCGCTCCGAGGCGGACCAACAACGGGACGAGGTTGCGCAAGGTCGTCCACTGATGGATCCAGTCACCCGCGCGGCGCCAGTGGTGGATGACCTCGGGGAAGGCGGACAACGCCTCGTGGGGGGACTGGTGGCGCGCACGCAGGGCGATCAGGGCGACGCGCGACACCCCTTCCAGATAGCGGTCGTTCACGGGCCGGGCGAGCGTGATCGCGCGCTCGAGGAGCTCGAGGGCTCGATCGGGTTCGGCGTCGCCGCAGGCCTCGGCCTGCACGTAGAGGGCCCATCCCCGCATGTTGGGACTTTCCAGGGCCTCGGCGGCCTCCCACTGCCGCGCGGCCGCTTCGAGCGCCGCCTCCCGGTGGCCTCCGTACACGAGCGACAGGACATCGTGCATGCCCATCCAGACGGCGGAGTAGGCGTCGCCGTCGCCCTCGGCCGCCGCCAGTGCCCGCTCGGTGAGCGCCCGGCACTCCTCGAGCCGTCCCTCGTACAGCGCGACGGAGCTGAGCACACGCAGCGGCACGAAGAGCCCGGGCACGCCGCTCGACGCCTCCTCGAGCGCGCGCTCGGCCAGCTCGCGCGCTCGGGTGAGGTCCCCCGCCTGGCTCAGACCGTGGGCGACGACCCCTCGGACCAGCGGCAGCAGGCGATGATCGCAGACGCCCGCGAGTTCCGCGGCCTCCGAGGCCCATGCGGACACCTCGTCGCGGAGCCGCCAGCGCGCGAAGACGTAGAGGGCAGCGGCGAGGCGCAGCGCCAGATCGGAGTCCTCGTGCTCGATGGCCCAGCGATGGGCTGCCCGCAGGTTCGCGAGCTCCGCTTCCAGCACCGCCACCGCCTCGGCCTCGCCGGGTCCGCGGACCTCGACGTCGGCCCGCTCGGCGAGGGCGACGAACCACACGGCGTGCCGCTCCCGAAGGACGTCCTCCTCCCCCCGGGCGGCCAGCCGCTGCACGGCGTACTGCCGCAGCGTCTCCAGAAGGCGGTAGCGAGCCGGGTGGGCGTCCCGGTCGACGGCGACCATCGAGCGGTTCACGAGACCGGTGAGCAGTCCCGCGATCCGTTCCGCGCTGAGCTCCTCGTCGGCGCACAGGCCTTCGGCCGTCGCGAGGGTGAACCCGCCCACGAGCACCCCGAGCCGGTCGAAGAGGCGCTGTTCCGCCGGATCGAGGAGCTGGTACGACCACTCGACGACCGCGTCCAGGCTCCGGTGTCGCGGATCGGCACGCGGTCCGTGGGTGAGGAGCCGGAACCGCTGCCCGAGGCGACGAGCGATCTCCGCGGGTTCGAGCGCAGGGACGAGGGCGGCGGCGAGCTCGATGGCCAGCGGCAGACCGTCGAGCTGTCGGCAGATGTCGGCCACGGCCGCCGCGGTCGCGTCGTCACCGCTGATGTCGGCCCAGTGGCTCGTCGCCCGGTCCCAGAAGAGCCGTGCGGCGGGCGCGTCCGTGTCTTCACCGCCCATCCGGTCCGCGGGCAGTGTCAGGGGAGGTACCAGCCACATTTGCTCCCCGTCGACGGCGAGCGGTTCCCGACCGGTCGCGAGGAGCGAGATCCCCGGCGCGTTGCGCAGCAGGTGCTCGGCGAGCCGCGCGGTCGCCTCGACGACGTGCTCGCAGTTGTCCAACACGAGGAGGAGGCGCTTGCCCGCGAGCGCGGCCACGAGGCTGTCGGCCACGTCGCGGTGCGCCTGCTGATGCACCCCCAGCACCGTCGCGACGGTGTGTCCCACCGCGCCGGCATCCGCGGGAGCAAGGTCACACCACCACACCCCGTCGGGATAGCGGTCGGCGACGGTGGCCGCCGCCTGGAGGGCCAGGCGGGTCTTGCCGACCCCGCCCACCCCCGTGAGCGTCACGAGACGGCCCCTGTCGAGCAGGCGGCGGACGGCCTCGGTCTCGTGCTGCCGTCCGACGAAGCTGGTCACCGGCCGAGGGAGGTTGCCCTGTGCTGATTCGGCATCCTCGCCGGTGCGCGCCGGGGTCGCCGGGGGCGTGACGCTCGGTGCCTGGCGCAGGATGTCGGCTTGCAGTTGTTGCAACGACGGGGACGGCTCGAGCCCGAGGTCGTCGGCCAGCCGACCGCGCAGCCGCTGGAACACCGACAGCGCCTCGGTCTGCCGTCCGGCCTGAGCGAGGGCGGTCATGAGCTGCGCGTGCGGCCGCTCTCGCAGCGGGTTCGCCCGTGCGAACGCGTCCAGGTCGGCGACCACCCCCGTGTCCCCGGTTGCCAGCCGCGCCGCGAACGCGTCCTCGATCGCGCCCAGGCGCAGCTCCTCGAGGCGCACCGCCTCGGGGCGCGCGAAGTCCTCGTCCGCGACCTCGGCGTACGCGCGTCCTCGCCAGAGGGCGAGGGCCTCGGCGAGGCCTGCGGCCGCCTCCGCCGGCGCCTGTTCGAGCTGGGTGCACGCGCGGGCCACGAGCCGCTCGAAGCGCCGGGCGTCGACCTGATCGTCGTGAGCGAGCAAGCGGTACCCCTGCGCGTCGTACTCCAACACCGTCGCGTCGCCGAGCACGCGTCGAAGTCGCGACACGTAGGTGTGCAGCCCCGCCGGCGCACTCGGCGGCGGCGCGCCGTCCCAGAGCACGTCCACCAGCCGCTCGGCGCTCACGTGGTACCCGCCCTGGACGAGCAGCACCGCGAGCAGGCGCCGCTGCATCCGGCTGCCGATGCGCAGTCGCCCGCCGTCATCGTGGGCGACCTCGATCGGACCGAGGACCCTGAAGTCCATGACGCCTCCCCGCGTGGAACCGTGAACGTAGGGCGCCCGGTGGCCCGGAACAAGGGGGCCGGGAACGGCGCGAGCGGGCCGCAAGCGGGCCGCAAGCGACGCGCGAGCAGGCCCCGGGACGCTGTCATCGCCGCCGCCGGACAGGCGCGACGGCGATCGACCCATCGACGCGAAGGGGCACCTCATGAGCATCGAGACAGTCGGCACCGGCCACACGCCCCTGGACGAGTCCAAGGTCGAGGCCTTCGCCGGACAGGTCATCAGTGACATCGGCACGGTCCTCGCCGGTGCCACGGTCTACATCGGACACCACGCCGGGCTCTACACGGCGATGGCGGACGGCCTCCCGGTCGACCCGCACGAGCTCGCCGAGCGTGCCGGGGCGCATCCGCGGTACGTGCGGGAGTGGCTGGGCGCTCAGGCGGCGAGCGGCTACGTGGAGTACGACCCGCAGCGGGGGGCCTACCGGCTTCCGCTCGAACACGCGGCGGTCCTCGCCGAGCCGTCGAGCCCCGCGTACCTGAGCGGGGCGACAGACGCGATGGCGGGGATCTGGGCGGCCGCCGGGCCGGTCGCCGACGACTTCACCGCGGGCGAGGGTGTGCCGTGGCACGCACACGACGCGCGTCTCTTCTCGGGCACCGAGGAGCTGTTCCGGCCGGGCTACGAGACCTTCCTCGCCACCGAGTGGATCCCCTCGCTCGACGGCGCGGAGGCGAGGCTTCGGGCCGGTGGGCGGGTCGCCGACGTGGGCTGCGGCCACGGGGTGTCGACGGTCGAGATGGCCAAGGCGTTCCCGGCGTCCCGGGTGCACGGGTTCGACGCGCACGACGCCTCCGTCGCGACCGCGCGCGAGCGTGCCGCCACGGCGGGAGTGGCCGACCGCACGACCTTCGAGACGGTCCTGGCCACCGAGCTGCCCGGTGACGGGTACGACCTCGTGTGCTTCTTCGACGCACTCCACGACATGGGTGACCCCGTGGGGGCACTCGTACGCGCTCGGGAGGCGCTCGGTCCCGACGGTGCGGTCATGCTGATCGAGCCGTTGGCAGGCGACCGCGTCGAGGAGAACCTCACGCCGGTCGGCCGTCTCTTCTACGCGGCCTCCACGCTGGTCTGCACCGCCAACGGGATCGCGCAGGGCAACCACCCGGTGCTCGGCGCGCAGGCCGGGGAGCAGGCCCTGCGGGACGTGCTCGCCCAGGCCGGGTTCACCCGTGTCCGCCGCACCGCGGACGCACCGGTCAACATGGTCCTGGAGGCGCGGCCATGAGCGGCACCCGAGCCACCGCCGATCTCGCGGCCCGGTACCGAGTGGCCGTGGAAGCCGATGATCCCCGCGTCCTCATCCCGCTCTACGATCCGGGTGCCCTGCTGGACGTCCACGTGCCGCACTGGCGTTTCCAGGTCGAGGGCCGGCGGCCGATCGCCGAACAGGTGTGCGTCCTGCCCCGGCCGGGACGGTTCACGACGTTCGACGGCGAGGCGACCCGCGATGGCCTCCTCGTGCGCTTCGAGTGGCGCCAGAACGGGCCCACCGGCGACGCGCTCGTGCGCCAGCTCCACGCGTGGCGGCTGCGCGACGGCCGCATCACCGAGCACCTCGTCTTCTGCGCCGGCGTGTGGGACCGGGAGCTGCAGCAGCGGATGGCCGTCGAGGCCCCACTGGTGCGCCCGTGATGACCCCGAGCTTGACGCCGTGGCTGCCGTCGGACGACGATCACGGAAACGAGCGAGGCGAGGGCCCGTGAGCGCGCAGCCGGACGGTCGGACCCACGTGCGCCGGGTCGCGGCGAGCATCGAGGAGATCCTGGGCCCGGGTGCGCACCGTGAGCCCTTCGTGCATGGCGACGGCAAGTCCGGGGTGCGGATGGAGCGCGTCGTGGTCGACGGGCAGCGCTACGTCCTCAAGCACCTTCACGTGGCCGACGACTGGATCATGCGGGCGACCGGCGACCTCGCCGGTCGCCCGATCACCCTTTGGCGCCGCGGGCTGCTCGACCGACTGCCTGACTGTTTCGACCACGCGACCGTCGGGGCCGCGTGGGACGACCGCCCCGAAGGACGCGGTGCGGTCGTGGTGATGCGCGACGTGGGCGAGTGGCTGCTGCCCGAGGGGGACGTCGAGATCCCCCTGGACGCACACCTCGCCTTCGTCGACCACATGGCCCGGCTGCACACGACGTTCTGGGGGTTCCGCGACACCGTCGGCCTGCTCCCCCTGTCCCAGCGGTACGTGTGGTTCGGGCCACACCTGGCCGACGTCGAACGCGCGCGTGGCAGCACCGCGGCCGTGCCCACGCGGCTCGTCCCCCAGGGGTGGGATCGCTTCGCCGAGCGCGCCCCCGACGCCGCACCGGTCGTCCTCGCGCTCCTCGAGGACGCCTCGCCGCTCGTGCGCGGGCTCGCGAGCACGCCGGCGACGCTCCTCCACGGCGACTGGAAGGCCGGCAACCTCGGTCGCGACCTCGATGGGCGGACGATCCTCCTGGACTGGGCGGTCACCGGGGCCGGTCCGCCGTGCGCGGAGATCGCCCACTACGTGTGCCTGAACCGGGCGCGCCTGCCCCAGTCCAAGGACGCCACCCTGCGCGCGTACCGGGAGGCACTCGAACGGCACGGGATGGACACGGGTCCGTGGTGGGATCGCCAGTGCGCCCTCTCCCTGCTCGGGACCCTGCTGATGTTCGGCTGGGAGAAGGCGTGGGGCGAGGACGAGGGGGCTCTCGAGGATCTCGCGTGGTGGAGGGCGCGAGCGCTCGACGGTGCCCGGGAGTTGTGACGGTGCGCGAGGTCGGGCCGGACCAACGCCTCGCCGACGAGGTCCGTGCAGCCTATGAGGGCTCGGCCGAGGCCTGGGCGAACGGACCCGCCTCGATCTACCGGGGCATGGCCGCCGCTCTGTTGGCGACGACGCCGCGACCGCTGGCCGGGCGTCTCGTCCTGGATCTCGGGGCGGGTACGGGGGTGGCGTCGGACGCGCTGACCGAGGCGGGAGCGCACCCGGTCGGGGTCGATCTCGCGCACGCCATGCTGGCGCACCGGCGGGCACGGCGGCCTCCCGGCGTGGTCGCCGACGCCCTGGCGCTGCCGTTCGCCGAGGCGACTTTCGACGCCGTCGTCGCCGCGTTCTGCCTGAATCACGTGCCCGATCCCGCGACGGCGCTTGCCGAGTGCCGCCGGGTGACCCGTCCCGGCAGCCCCGTGCTCGCGAGCACGTTCCCGAACGACGTCGAGCACCCCGCCAAGCCGGTCGTCGAAGCCGTCCTCGAGCGGTTCGGGTACCGGCGTCCGGACTGGTACCGGACGTTCAAGGACCACATCGCGGCGCTCACCGGCGAGGCCGAGGCCTTCGCCGGAGCCGCGGTCGCCGCGGGGCTCGCGGACCCCCGGGTCGAGCGCGTGGAGGTCGACGTGGGACTCGACGATCCGGAGCGGGCAGTCGAGTGGCGGCTCAACATGCCGCACACGTTGGGGTTCGTGGCGGGGCTCGAAGCCGGAGCCCGGCGGCGGCTCCGCGCCGAAGCCGTCGCGGCCCTCTCGTCCCGACTGCCCTCGTCGGTGGTCATGCTGGCGCTGCGAGCGCGCGCGCCCTGACGGCACCGGGCCGCGCGAGGCCTCACGGCCGTCGGCCCAGGAGCGCGATCAGGCGAGGTCTCACGGCCGTCGGCCCAGGAGCGCGATCAGGCGGTCCGACGCGCTCGCGTCCGGCCCGACCTCCACCGGCGGGGCGAAGAGGCCGCTGGCAGCGAGCCCCTCGGCATGCGGCGCCCACCGTTCGTACAAGTAGGTGGCGATGTCCTCGGGCACGGTCCCGTCGTGGCCGAGGGCCCGCGCGAGGTCCCAGCGGTGCACGACGAGGTCGGTTAGCCGTTGGGCGAGGTAGGTGGAGGCGTCGAGCTGGCCCATCGAGGTGTGCACGGTCCCGTCCAACGCCCCCTCCGCCCCGACCGCCCGTCGCTCGGCCTCACCGGCCTCCTTCCACGCCTCGTGCGGGCGCGGGCCGAGGACGTCGCCCTCGTAGCGCTGCCCCACCTCCTCGAGCGTCTCGCCCCTCAGCAGGTGCGGTGCCCACAGGGCCTCCGCGGTCAGGTGGTTCACGAGGCCGCGCACCGACCAGCTCTCGCAGGGGGTCGGCCGCGGCCAGTCCTCGGAGTCGACATGCTCGATCGACTCGTCGAGTGCGCCGAGCGCTCGGTGGTGGAACCGGACCAAATCAGCCATGACGAATCCTCCCGGTCGCGTCTCCCCTCCCGTTTCCGCGATCGCGACTCGTCACGCGTTCGCTCCGCCACGCGGCCCGGGGTCGCCCGCCTTCGCGGACCTCTTGACGCCCGATCGGCGTCACCCGAGAATTCGCAGTGTTTTGTTGCTGACCGAAACATACTGCAAGCGAAAGGAGCCGACATGCAGCGACATCCGACGACACGGCGCCGTGCTCGCAGCCGCGCGGTATCGACACTCCTCGCGTTCGCGCTACTCACCTTCGCGGCCGCCCCGGCGTTCGCGCACGCGCCGGGCCCGGGGCATGGTCCCGGGGACGAGGGCGGCCCGCCCGGTCAGGGCGACGGCTTCGTCCCACCGGGGCTCGACAAGAAGGACTCGCTGAGCTGGGCCGCGCCCAAGGACTTCAACATCGGCAGCGCGGTGGCCGGAGGGGGCCATCACCAGGACACCGACGAGCCGGAGCCGTTCCGCACCGACCCGCAGTACCGGCGCATCCTGGCCAAGGAGTTCAACTCGGTCACTCCCGAGAACCAGCTGAAGTGGGAGATGGTCCAGCCCGAAGAGGGCGAGTTCGACTTCGAGAGGGCCGACGAGATCATCGCGTTCGCCGAGCGCCACGGACAGGACGTGCGCGGCCACACCCTGCTGTGGCACAGCCAGAACCCGGAATGGCTCGAGGAGGGCGAGTTCACCGACGACGAGTTGCGTGACCATCTCCGCGACCACATCCACACCGTGGTGGGCCGTTACGCCGGCCAGATCGATCAGTGGGACGTGGCCAACGAGGTCTTCGACGACGGCGACCCGCCCCAGCTGCGCACCGACGAGTCGATCTGGCTGGAGCGCTTCGGCATCGAGATCGTGGCGGATGCCTTCCGGTGGGCCCACGAGGCGGACCCCGAGGCGGAACTCTTCCTCAACGACTACAACGTCGAGGGCATCAACGCGAAGAGCGACGCCTACTACGACCTCGTGCAGGACCTCCTCGCCGACGACGTGCCGATCCACGGCTTCGGCGCACAGGGGCACCTCGGGCTCCAGTACGACATCCCCGGTGACGTCGAGGAGAACCTGGAGCGATTCGACGACCTCGGACTCGCGACCGCGCTCACGGAGGTCGATGTCCGCATGGAGCTCGAGAACGACGAACCCACCGAGGAGCAGATCGCGACCCAGGCCGAGTGGTACGAACAGCTCCTCGACGCCTGCCTGGCCGTCGACGGCTGCGACTCGTTCACCGTGTGGGGCTTCAGCGACCAGCACTCATGGGTCCCGCACTCCTTCGAGGGCGAGGGCGCTCCCCTCATCATGGACGAGGACTACGAGCGCAAGCCTGCGTACTTCGCCCTGCGCGACCGCCTGCACGAGGCGCGGCCGGGACACTGGCCCCACCCCAGGCCTGGTCCTTGGTCATCTGACCACGGCGGCTAGCACCGCCACGAGCAGCGCCTTCGAGGTGACGGCACCTCGAGGGCGGTCGCGCACGGCGGCGTGCCGTGCGCGACCGGTCGACCGGCGACCGACTGAGCGACCGCCCGAACCGCCTGCTTAGTCGCGGCCCATCACCAGCAGGAGCACGTACCAGAAGAGGAGCGCGACCGACGAGAACAGGTGCATCGCCGCGGGCACGACCAGCTCGGGCGGGAACTGGTGGTAGATGCGTTGGGTGTCGTAGAGGATCGCCGCGCCGGCCAGGCCGACCATCGCCACGGCGAACCACGTGCCGAGTGCCGCGCCGAGGAACACGGACCCCACGATGAGCGCGATCGCGATGAAGAAGCCCCACATGAGGATGCCGCGCAGGAACGAGAAGTCCTTGCTGGTCTTAATGGCGATCGCCGAGAGGACGACGAAGGCGATGGCCGACAGCTGCGCGGCGGTGGTGACCGCTCCCGCGGCCTGCTCGATCGTGGTGACCAGGAAGAGCAACGGCGCGAAGATCGTCGCGTTCGCGGCGATCAGCAGCGCGTAGGCGCCGTACGCGGCACCGGTGCTGCGCGCCGAGTAGGACAGGCGCGTCGCGAGCCAGCTCACGATCATGAACCCACCCAGGATGATGAGCCAGCTCGTCCCCGCGACGAACTCGAAGAGCGCCTGCGCGACCCCCGTGTCGAACATCCACCACTGCAACACGATGAACGCCGCGATCCCGCCCACCAGGTGGGCGGGATCGCGGCTCATGAATCCGGTGCGGACCCCCGGGGCCGCCTCGGACACTGGCCGTGTTGCGGTGGCGCCGCCTCCCATGTCGCTCATCGTGCGATCCCCTCGTCTCGTTGACGGTGGTGCGCGCCCGAAGGCTCAACGGGCCTTAGGACGATGATACATGCCGCGCTGCTCACCCCGTGGCGAGCTCGGCCTCGGCCTGCTCGAGCTCGGTGGCGGTCCGCTCCCACGACTCCAGGAGCTCGGCGACGCGCTCCGTGGCGAGGTGGTGGCTCGTGGTGAGCTCGCGGACCCGCTCGCCGTCGTCGTACACCTCCGGGGACGCGAGCTCGCGCTCCAGACGGCGCTCCTCGGCCTCGGCCTCCTCGAGCTCGGCCTCCACGCGCGTCAGCTCCTCGCGCAGCACCTTCGTCGCGCGGTAACGGCGGTTGCGACGCTCCGCCTCCGCGCGTTTGCGCGCGGCCTCCTCCTCCCGGCCCTCCGTCGACCGCCGGACGGGCTGAGGGGTGGTCGCGTGGCCCTCCCCCATCGCGGCCGCAGGAGATGACCCGTCCGTGACGGCCTCCATGCCCGCCGCCGCGTGACCACCCCGCCGCGCCAAGTACTCCTCGTACGTGAGCGGGTGTAGCACGGCGTCGCCGTCGCGCACCTCGACGATCGCGTCCGCGACCGAACGGATCAGGTGGCGGTCGTGCGTGATGAGCACGACCGTCCCCGGGTAGGCCACCAGCGCCTCCTCCACCACGTCGCGAGCGGCGACGTCGAGGTGGTTGGTCGGCTCGTCCATGCAGAGCAGGTTGACCGGGTCGCTCATCAGCTTCGCGAGCGCGAGCCGAGCCCTCTCGCCCCCGGACAGGACCCCGACACGCTTGTCGGCGTCCTCCCCCGAGAACAGGAACCCACCCAGCACGCTCCGCGGGTTGACGCGTCGGGTGTCGACGGTGGCGGTGACCTCCTCGAGGGCGGTGCGCGTCTCGACGAGCTGGTCGAGGGCGTGTTGCGCGTAGTACGCCACCCGCACGTTGTGCCCGTAGACCCGCTCCCCCGCGTCCGGGTCGAGCACCCCGGCCAGCAGCTTGAGCAGCGTCGACTTCCCCGCGCCGTTCGGTCCCACCAGCGCCACCTTCTGGCCCCGTTCGAGGACCAGGTCGAGCGCGCCGTAGACCGTGTGATCGCCGTACGCCTTGGCGACCTGCTCCAGGCGCACGACGTCGCGGCCCGACCGCGGTGGCTCGGGGAAGCGGAACGAGAACCGGGGCTGGTCGTCGACCGGTTCTTCGATCCGCTCGGTCTTCTCGACCATCTTGATGCGGCTCTGGACCTGCTTCGCCTTGGAGGCCTTGTACCGGAACCGGTCGATGAAGCGCTGGTCCTGCGCGAGCTTGCGCTGCTGGTTGCGTGCCGCCTTGCGTTGCTGTTCGCGGCGCAGCTCGCGTTCGGTGACGAACGTCTCGTAGTCGCCGACGTACTCGGTCAGGCGACCACCGCTGAGCTCGCCGATGCGGTTGCAGGTCGCATCGAGGAAGTCGCGGTCGTGGCTGACGATGAGGACCGCCCCAGGGTAGCCCGCGACGAACTGCTCGAGCCAGCCGACGCTGTCGAGATCGAGGTGGTTGGTGGGCTCGTCGAGCAGCAGCACGTCCGGTGCGCTGAGCAGGAGGCGGGCCAGGGCGATCCGCATCATCCAGCCGCCGCTGAAGACCCCGACGTCACGGGTCATCTCCTCGTCGCGGAAGCCGAGGCCGGCCAGCACCTTGCGGGCCCGGGCCTCGAGCTCGTAGCCGCCGCGGAGCTCGAACGTCTCCTGCACCCGCGCGTAGGTGGCGAGCAGGTCGTCGGCGTCCTCGCCGCGCTCGGCGGCGTCCGCGATGCGTTGCTCGAGTGTTCGCAGGCGCTCCTCGAGCGCCGTGAGATCGCCCGCGGCCGCGATGGTCTCCTCGAGCACCGAGCGGCCTCGCGTCTCGGCCACGTCCTGGCGCAGGTACCCCACGACGGTGCCCTTCGCGCGGTTCACCAGCCCGTCGTCGGGCCCGCGATCGCCCGCGATGATCCGCAGCAGGGTCGTCTTGCCCGCCCCGTTCGGTCCCACGAGCCCGATCCGCCGACCGGGGGTGAGCTGCAGATCCACCCCGGCGAACAGCTCGTTGAGGCCGTGACGGGCCGCGACACCGGACAGCGTGAGCATCGTGGGCGAGGGTAGCGGTCCCCGTCGGCACGAACCGAGTGGCCGGACCCGAGCAGTACCCTGGGCGCGATGACGCTGGCGCTCCTGCACAACTGGGTCGGCTACGCGATCGTCGGCTCGTGGGCGATCGTCGCCGGTTGGGGATTCGCCCTGCGGCTGCTGCGCTACGAGGAGACGCCGACGTTCTGGCGGTTCGTGGCGCTGGCGCAGATCCTGCTGCTCGGTCAGCTGCTCGTGGGGCTCGTCCTCCTGCTGATCGGGCGAATCCCGGTCGGCGGCAGTTGGGGGGCGGCATGGTTCGACAACGTCTTCCACATCCTCTACGGCCTCGTGTTTCCGATCGTGACGCTCGTGTTCGCGCACCGCTGGAGCCTCGAGGGGCGGCGCTCGCCGCACACGATCTTCGCGGTCGCGGGCCTCGTGCTGTTCGGCCTCACCGCACGCGCGTGGATGACGGGCGCCGGGATGGGATGAACGGGGCGCGCGGCCGCCGCGAACGATGTACTGTCGAGGTACGGTCTCGACCTCGACGTCCTGCCGGGCCGATCAGGCGCGTCTCGCAGCATGGCCTCCCTCGTGCGGGCTCGGCACCGTGCATCGTGGCCCTTCAACCGTCCCCCGTGGGCCGCGCGAACAACGGCAACGGCCGGGACGCGTCCGTCCACGGTCTCGCCGCAGGCACGCAACGCCGTCACGCATCGCCGTTCGCGTCATCGATCCTCGTGTTCCGTGAAGGAGTGATGTGGCTCCGCTGACCGGACCGGAGTGGCTGCAGCGCATCGCGGCGCTGCTATTGGCCGCGCTCGTCGTCCCGGCGATCATGAGCGTCTCCGCCTTCCTCGGGGACACCCCGATCCGTGAGGGCGAGCCGAGCCCGCGGACGGTCTTCGCCCCCGAAGGCGTCCAGATCGCCGATCCCGAGGCCACCGAGCGCGAGCAACGGGCCGCGGAGGAATCCGTCGAACCGGTGCTGGTCGACGACGAGGAGGCCCGCAGCGACTTCGTGCAGGACGTCCGCGACGTCTTCTCGCGTGTCGAGACCGCTCGCCAGGCCGGTCCGGACGACGAGGCTCCACCGGAGGAGGAGCAGGTCGAGAGCCTGGCCGAGCGCACGGACTTGCTCGACGAGCGAGGACTCGCCGCCCTGGTCGACCTCAACGACGAGCAGCTCGCCGAGGCGCGGTCCGATGCCGTCGACATCGCGCAGCAGCTCGCCCGTCAGGAAATCGAGGAGGGCGAGGTCGACCAGGTCGTCGCCGACCAGCTGCGCGGAGAGCTCGCCGTGCGCTCGTTCCCTGGGGAGGTCGGCGAGGTCGCGGTCGCGCCACTGATCGAGGAAGCGGCCCGACCCACCGTCCGGGTCGACGAGCAGGCCACGGCGCAAGCTCGCCAGGAGGCCGCGAGCGAGGTCGACGAGGTGGTGCGCGCGTTCGTGGGGGGCGGCTCGATCGTCGAGGCGGGTGAGCCGGTCGACGAGATCCAGATGGAAGCGCTGCAGCGGCTCGGTCTGGAAGGTGCAGAGCCCTGGCAGTGGGTCCTGCGGGCCCTCGCGGTCTCGTTCGTGACCGGGGCGGCCGTCGCCTTCTATCTGCGGGCGTACCGGCGCAAGGTGTGGGCCTCGTCACGCAAGCTGCTGCTGTTCGCGGTGCTCGTGACCCTGTTCGCCGCCCTCGCCGAGACGGTGGCGCTGTTCGCGCCCGACCCGACCAGCGGCTGGCTGTACGTCCTCCCGGCCGGCGCGATCGCGATGCTCGCGACGATCCTGTTCGACCCACCGGTGGGAGTGCTGTCCACGATCCCGATGGCCGTGCTCGTGGCGTTCTCGATGCCGCAGGAGCCCGGTGTTCTGGTGTTCACCATCCTGGCCTCCCTCGCGAGCGTCCCGCTCGTCTCGCGACTGTCCGCTCGCGGGGACCTGCGGAAGGCGGCGTGGCAGTCGACGCTGGTCTACATCCTGCTCGCGGTCGTCTTGGCGGCCACGTTCGGTGGACCGATCGAGATCGCCGCACTGGCGGGGCTCCTCAACGGGGTCGCCACGGCGGTGATCGTGAACGGGAGCCTGCCCTTCCTCGAGTCACTGTTCGGGGTGCTCACCGCCACGAGCCTTCTCGACCTGCAGGATCGCAACCACCCGCTGCTGCGCGAGCTGGAGCAGAAGGCCCTGGGCAGCTACAACCACTCGATCATGGTCTCGACGATGGTCGAGCGGGCGTGCCGACGGATCGGGGCCGACAGCCTCCTGGGCAGCGTCGCGGCCCTCTACCACGACATCGGCAAGGTGCGCAGACCGTACTTCTTCGTCGAGAACCAGTTCGGGATCGCGAACCCGCACGACGAGCTCCCGCCGGAGGCGAGCGCGGAGATCATCCAGGCGCACGTCGACGACGGCATCGAGATGGCCCGCTCGTCCCGACTGCCGGCCGAGGTCGTCGAGGGCATCGCCAGCCATCACGGCACCACGCGCGTGGACTACTTCTACCGCCAGGCGGTCAACGCCCGCGGTCGGGAGGAGGTCGACGAGGGCGCCTTCCGCTACCCCGGACGAAAGCCCGCGAGCAAGGAGATGGCGGTGCTCATGCTCGCGGACTGCTGCGAAGGCGCCAGCCGCGCCGCGGCGCTCGCGGACCGCAACCTCACCCGGGACGACCTCGAGGGCATCGTCCGGGGCCTGGTCACCGACCGGGTCGAGGACGGCCAGCTCGACGAGGCGAACCTCACCTTCCGCGAGCTGGCGATCGTGCAGGACACCTTCGTCGAGACGCTGGTCGGTGTCTATCACCCCCGGATCGCCTACCCCAAGCTCGACGGCGATCCCCCGACGCCCGCGGGCGCCTCGCACGGGAGTACCGGCGGGACGCCCGCCGAGGAGAGGGACGCGGGAGACGCGGATGCCGGGCCGGAGTCGCCGGGGGTCGAGGCCACCCGGGATCCCCGGGCGACCAACGCGCCCGAACCGGCCGCCGACCCGCCCCGCGCGGCCGCGAACGGGCAGTCGGTCGGTGCTCGGGACGGCGATCCGGTGCGGGTCTCCGACGAGGACGCCACCGACAGCGAGCAGGACACCGACCGCGGGCGGGGCTGACGACCGGCAGCCGGGGCTGACGACTGGCGGCCGGGGCTGACGAGCCGACCGCCAGGTGTGGGCGCCAGCGCCCCCCACGGGCAGCACAAGTGTCCACAGCGTGCGGGATATGCGGCCATCGCACACCTCGGAACCGAGGGCGTGGACGCCACGGGCACCTGAAGCCGATGGATGAGTCCACACCGGCTACGACCCGGGATCGCCCCGCAGTGGGCCGATGGGTGTGAGGAGCCCCGCGAGGAGCCCCACGGCGACCAGCGACAGCACCCGCCACCCGAACACGGGGACGCTCGCGGGATCCCCGAGGCTGGCCAGCAGCGCGTAGGCACCGGCGGCGACGAACCCGGCGAGGACCCCCGCGATCGCCGGGCGCGATGCGCGGCGCAGCACGGGCCGCGCGGCAGCGCCACCGGGCAGCAAGCCCGCGACCCACACGACGACGTCCCAGCCGCCGCCCGCGGTCGCCGGCCCCGCAGTCAGCGCCGCCGAGAGCACACCGAGCACCACGACCCCGACCGTGTGGAGGAACGCCAGCATCAGCCCGGCCAGCAGCGCGACGCCGATCGGGCGGCGTGCGAGCGGCGGTTCCTCGGCGGCACCGTCCTCCGTGGACTCGTCGGACACGCTGATCAGGCCAGTCGACGGGTGCGCCGACGCTGGCGGCTCACGGGAGCAGCTCTCCCGGGACCTCGACCGCCTCGGGCGCGGCGTACGTCCAGTCCGGGCGCTTGCGGTAGTACTCGGGGTCGAACACGAGCACCCCCTCGTCCTCGTCCCAGTCGATGATCTTCGGCGCGAGCACCCGGATCTCCTCCGGCACCGGACCCGCACCGACCCGGCCGTGGAACTCCTCGGGGAACGTCTCGATCGCGCTGCGGACGACGAACGCCGCTCCGACGGGCAGGTAGCACCGGTTCTGGTCCGTGACGATCTCGGTGCGGTGCATGAGCGCGTCGATGTCCGCACGCGTGCCTTCGCCCTGAACGAGCTGCCAGAGCCGCTCGGCCATGAAGATGTTGCCGGTCTTGCAGGCGTTGCACTGACCACAGGACTCGATTGCGAGGAACCGCTCGAGCTGCTGGGTGACCTGCACCATGTCACGGTGCTGGCCGTAGACGGCATAGCCCCCGCTGCCCAGACCGAACCCCGCCTCGGCCATCGAGTTGAAGTCCAGCGGCAGGTCGAGCAGGTCCGGCGTCATGACGGGGTTGGACACGCCAGACCAGATCGCCTTGACGTCGTCGGGGTCCGCGCCGCCGATGTCGCAGACGAGGGTGCGCAGGGAGGTGCCCATGGGCAGTTCGTAGACCCCCTGATTCGGTACGTCCTGGCAGATGGCGAACAGGAACGTCCCCGGCGTTTCCTCGGTGCCCTCGGTGCGGAACCAGTCGGCGCCCTTGGCGATGATCTGGGTGGCGTGGCTGAACGTCTCGGCGTTGTTGACCACCGCCGGGTTCGGCTGGGTCGTCGTCGCGAACAGACCGACCTGGAAGGGAGGCACGAGGCGCGGCATCGAGAGCTTGCCCTCGATCACCTCGAGCAACGCCTTCTCCTCACCGAAGAGGTAGGTGTCCGGGCCCGGAACCACCGTGAGGTGTTCGGCACCCTCCCACCCGGCGGCCATCATCTCGTCGCGGGCCTCGATCAGTCGCCGATAGGCCTCGGTGAAACGCTCCTTGGTGGCGATGTACGCGTGGGCGGCCGCCGTCGTGTAGAGGCAGATGAGCATCCCCTCGAGGATCTGGTACGGATTTCGCTCCATGAGCGGGCGATCCTTGTAGGTGCCCGGCTCGCCCTCCGCCGCGTTGCACACGACGTAGCAACGCCCGTCCGCCATCCCGGCGTCGCGCACCCCGCGCCACTTGATGCCGGTCGGGAAGCCCGCGCCACCCCGGCCGCGCAGCCCCGCGGCACGGATCTCCGCAACGATGTCGTCGGGAGTCATCGCGAGCGCGTTCTCCAAGCCCTCGCCGCCCCCCTGGGCGACGTAGGCCTCGAGGGTCTCGACGGGCTTCTCGGGCAGGATCTGGTACACGCCGTCCGCCATGCTCTTCCGGCCTCCTATCGGGCTCGTTCCGGGCACCGTCCCACGTTTTACATGCTCGTCACCGCTCCGCGACCTCGTCGCCACTGGACGCGGCTACCTTCCTCCGCGGCTGGTCGTCCACCCTCGCTCGCAGGGTACGCCCTGCGTTTGCAACGACCGCCCCTCGGAGCCGGCCGCGACGGGTCTATCGGCTCGGGCCCGCGCGGTCGGCTCCTTCTCGTGCCAACCAGCCTTGCCGGCAGCAACGGGCGCGACGCCGACAGCGGACCCACGCCCGCCGACACGGGACCCACGCCCGCCGCCACCCCGGTCACGAGTGCTCATCCGACCGCAGCACCACCGCGTCGGCCGGCGCGAGCTCGAGCGGTCCGGTCAGTCGTTGCCCGTCACCACGACCGGCCGCGTCGAAGGCCAGGACCCACGCGCTGGACTGGCCCGGCGGCGCCCACGTCTCCGCCACCGACCCCGCGTTCGCCACGGTGATCAAGGGCCCGCGTCGGAACGCGATGACCGGCCCCTCCTCGGTCAACCACTCCACGGGGGCCTCGACGAGAGCGGGCTCGCTGTGACGCAACGCGACGAGCGCGCGCCACCGGTGCAGCAGCGAGTCAGGGTCCTCGCGCTGGACACTCACGGTGTCGGTGTCGCGGCGCGGCCCCATCGGCAGCCACGGCTCGGGCGACGGGTCCGCCGCGCCGCTGAACCCCAGGCCCGGCCCGGGGGCCCACGGCATCGGCGTGCGGCACACGTCCCGACTGCGGGCGGTCACGCCGGCCCGAGTGACGATCGGATCATCGGCGCGCTCGGGGGGAACGGCGACATCCTCGAGCCCCAGCTCGTCCCCCTGGTACACGAAGGGCACCCCCGGCAGGCAGAACTGGAGGGTCGCGAGCGCGAGAGCACGTCGGCGACCGATGTCGCCCCCGCCGAATCGTGTCGGCGCACGGGACACGTCGTGGCTCCCGATGATCCACGCCACGTGCCCTGGCGCGACGTCCGCGCCGCGGCGCAACACCCCCCGCACGGCCGCGGCGTCCCACTCGGTGTGCACGGACCCGAACCAGAAGGCGAGGTGGAGCCCGTCCCCCGAGAGGTACGGGGACAGCTGCTCGGGATCGAGGAGGTAGACCTCGCCGAGCAGCAGAGCGCCGTGGCGGTCCGCGATCCGGCGCCATCGTCGGTACACGTCCCGGACGCCCTCCTGGTTCACGTCGTAGCGGTGGTCGAGCTGGTCGTGGGCATCCAAGGGGTCATCCGGGTCGATCGGGTTCGCCGCCTCGGCCGGGTCGACCGGGTTCGCCGCCTCGGCCGGGTCGACCCGGTCGGGGCCCGTGGCCGGCGGAAGGTCCGGAAGGTCCGGGTGCTTCACCAGCCCGTGCGCCACGTCGATCCGGAATCCGTCCACGCCCCGCGCGAACCAGCTCTCCAGGATCTCCTCGAAGGCCGCGGACACCTCGGGATCGGACCAGTCCAGGTCGGGCTGCTCGGGCAGGAACAGGTGACACCACCACTGGTCCGTGACGCGATCGTAGGACCACGCGGGCCCCCCGAAATGGCTCACCCAGTTGTTCGGCGGCGTGCCGCCCTGCTCGGGTGGACCGGGAGTGGCGCCGTCGCGCCACAGGTACCGGGATCGCTCGGGCGCGTCACGCGAACGCCGCGCCCGCTGGAACCAGGGGTGCTCGCTGGAGGTGTGGTTGGGTACCAGGTCGAGCACGACCCGCATCCCCCGGTCGTGGGCGCCGCCGATGACACGGTCGAGCGCGGCGTCCCCGCCGAGATCGTCCGCGGCTCGCAGGTAATCGGCGACGTCGTACCCGCCGTCGTGACGGGGCGAGGGGTAGCACGGCGAGATCCAGACGATGTCGATCCCGAGCCACGCCAGGTGATCGAGGCGGTCCGCGAGCCCGTGGAGGTCACCGACCCCGTCGCCGTCCCCGTCAGCGAAGGAGCGGATGTACACCTCGTAGCCGACGGCGTCCGACCACCACGGCCGGTCGGCGGCCCCGGTCACGTCGACGCCTCCCACACCGGCTCGCCCGACTCCTCGGGCCCGACCTCGTCGCCGGCCGCCTCCGGGGCGGCGAACCGGGCCAGGCCGAGCTCCGCGCGACTCGCGAGCCCGGTGTGGTCGGGCAGGGCACGGACCGCGTACCCGTACTCTCCGACGTCTCGCACGGCGAAGGAGCCGGCGAAGTCCGCGGTCCCGTCGTGCCGCTCGACGAGTTCGAGGGACTGCCGGGCGGGCGCGCTGATCGTCCCGTCGGCATCGACGGATCCGTGCAGCAGCTCGACGGCGATGTCGTCCGGGGACAACGGGCCCAGTTCGACCTGCACCCGCAGCTCCCGGCGATCGCCGAGATCCGCCTCCCCGGGATCGGTGCGCACGTCGGTGACACGCACGGCCGGCCATGCCTCCTGCACCCGCTGCTTCCAGCGGGCGAGCTCGCGTGCGCCGCGGTACCCCTCGGCGATCAGCCCCTCCGCCCGTGCCGCCACCGGCGCGTACAGCTCGGTCACGTACTCGCGCACCATGCGGCTCGCCAGAACCCGTGGCCCGAGTGACGCGATCGAGTGGCGGATCATCCCCACCCACCGGCGCGGGATCGAGCCGTCGCGACGCTCGTAGAAGGTGGGCACGACGCCGTGCTCGAGGGTGTCGAACAGTGCCTCGGCGTCGAGCGCGTCCTGTTCCTCGGGCGGATGCGTCTCGCGGGTGCCGATCGAGAAGCCGTTCTCCGCGTCGGCCATCTCGTCCCACCATCCGTCGAGGATCGAGCAGTTCAGCACCCCGTTCAGCGCCGCCTTCTCCCCGCTGGTGCCGCAGGCCTCGTAGGGCCGGCGCGGCGTGTTCAGCCACACGTCGACGCCGTGGTACAAGGCGGCCGCCAGGTCCATGTCGTAGTCCTCGAGGAACACGAAGCGGTCGCGGATGGCCGGGTCGGCACCGAAGTGAACGAGCTGGCGGATGAGGTCCTTCCCGCCGTCGTCACGAGGATGGGCCTTTCCGGCGAAGACGAGCTGGACGGGTCGCTCGGGCGACAACAGCAGCTCGCGCAGCCGCTCGGGCTGGCGCAGCAGCAACGTGCCGCGCTTGTATTGCGCAAACCGGCGCGCGAAGCCGATCGTAAGGGCGTCCGGGTCCAGGACCTCCTCGGTCCACCCGAGACCGTACGCGGGCTCGCCGCGGCGCTCCCGCTGATGGCGGACCCGCTCTCGCACGCTCGTGACGAGGCGCTCGCGCTCGCGCTGCCGTGCCTGCCAGATGACCTCGTCGTCGATCTTGGCCGCGACGGCGAACGCGTCGGGGTCACTCCGCCAGTCGGCCGGAAGATGGCGGTCGTAGACCGAGGTCATCTCGGGGCCGATCCACGTCGAGCCGTGCACGCCGTTCGTGACGCTCGTGATCGGGACCTCGGCGGCCGGCAGCTCGGGCCAAAGATCGTCGAAGAGGTCGCGCGCGACGTGGCCGTGCAGTCGGGACACCCCGTTCGCCGCGGACGACAGCCGCAGCGCGAGCACGGCCATGTTGAACTCGTCGCCGTGGTGTCGTCCCAGGGCGAGCATCCGGTCGGTGTCGACTCCGCACGCATCGGCCATCGGGGCCAGGTAGCGGGCCGCGAGGTCGCGCTCGAACACATCGATCCCAGCCGGCACGGGCGTGTGCGTGGTGAACAGCACCGGGGCCCGAGCGGCCTGGACGGCCTCGTCGAACTCGAGGCCCTCCTCGACGACGAGCTCGCGGACGCGCTCCACTTGCAGCAGCGCCGCATGGCCCTCGTTCGAGTGGTAGACGATGGGCTCGAAGGGGACCTCGCCGAGCTCACGGGCTCGACGGAGCGCACGGACCCCGGCGACGCCGAGCACGATCTCCTGGCGTAAGCGGTGCTCCCGATCCCCGCCGTACAGCTTGTCGGTGATGGGGCGGTCAGACGGGTCGTTCTCCTCGAGATCGGTATCGAGCAGGAGCAGGGGGATCCGACCGACCTCGCCGCGCCAGATCGCGCACCCCACCGTGCGCTCGGCGAGTTCCACCTCGACGGTGACCGGCGCGCCGCCCCGCTCGAGACGCGTGAGCGGCAGGTCGTGCGGATTCAGATCGGGGTACTGCTCGTGCTGCCATCCGTCGTGATCGAGGTACTGGCGGAAGTACCCGTGCCGGTAGAGCAGGCCCACGCCGACGAGGTCGAGGCCGAGGTCGCTCGCCGCCTTCAGGTGGTCACCGGCGAGCACGCCCAACCCGCCCGAGTACACCTGCATGCCCGCCGTGAGGCCGAACTCGGGGGAGAAGTACGCCACGGCGGGCGGCGGCGGGTCCTCCTGCTGGGCCCACCGCTCCTCGGTCAGGTACCGCTGCAACGCCGCGCGCCGCCGTTCGAGGTCGGCGAGGAAGTCCGCATCGGACGCGAGCTCCTGCATGCGCTGGTGGCCGAGACGCGCGAGCACGGCGACGGGGTTGTGACCGGAGTCGAGCCACGCCTGGGGGTCCGCCCGCTGGAACAGCTCCCGCGTGGGCGCGTCCCACGCCCATCGGAGGTTGTACGCCAACCCGGTGAGCGGCTCGAGCTGCTCGGGCAGCGACGGGTTCACCCGAAAGGTCGACAGAGCCTTCGTGGGTGGGACCTGCTCGTCCTGCTTCGTCATGGGCGTCCTTTTCCGGGATCGGCGGGACTCGGTTTCCGGGATCAGCGGGACTCGGTTTCCGGGATCAGCGGGACTCGGTTTCCGGGATCAGCGGGACTCGGTCTCACGAGAGCGCCGCGGGCGGCGCAGTCTACGTTTCAGGATCCGCCCGAGGCGTCGCTCGGGCGGTCGCCACGATATTCGCGACGAGCATCGCGACGGTCCGGCGATCGACCGAGGCCCGCCCGACCCGACCCGGGCGCGCCGCGGCCGCTCAGAGCGTAGGCTCGCGCACGTCGCGTCCGCCCGCGGGTGTGAAGGGGGCCGCGACGCGGTACGGCTCACGCCCGGCTGACGCCTGGAAGGTGTGGGATGCGCGGACGGATCGAGATCGCCGAAGTCGAGCCCGTGGTCGACTGCGGTCGCTACGCCGCCAAGGCGGTGGTCGGCGACGAGGTCACGGTGGGCGCCGACCTGCTGCGGGAGGGCCACGACCATCTCGCGGCAGCGGTGGCCTACCGGGCCCCTGGGGAGCGCTCGTGGCGGGAGACGCCGATGCGCCTGGACACCAACGACCGGTGGCTGGGGACGTTCGGCGTCGACCGTATGGGGCCGTGGTCGTTCGCGGTCGGGGGATGGACCGACCACTACGGCACGTGGGCCGACGGCATCCGCAAGAAGCACGCGGCCGGGCAGACCGACCTCGACGTCGCGATCGAGGACGGGGCGCGCCTGCTGGAGCGGCGCACCGACCTCCCCGCCGCCGCGTCGGAGGTCATCGCCGAGGTGATCGCCGTGCTCCGCGGAACGGGGACGCTGTCCGACAAGGTCGCGGCAGCCACCGACGCGGACCTGCTGGCGCTCCTCGAACGGCACCCCGAGCGGCTCGACCTCACGTGGAGCGCCGAGTATCCGCTGTGGATCGACCGCGAGCGTGCCCGGTTCTCCGCCTGGTACGAGATGTTCCCGCGGTCCGAGGGTGCGTTCTGGCCCGCCGAGGGGGACGATCGCTCCCCCCGCAGCGGCACGTTCGAGACGGCGGCGAAGCGATTGCCGGCGATCGCCGAGATGGGCTTCGACGTCGTCTATCTCCCGCCCGTGCACCCGATCGGACGGACCTACCGAAAGGGCTCGGGCGGCCCCCACGACCTCGATCCGCAGCCGGGTGACCCCGGCGTGCCGTGGGCGATCGGGGGGCCCGAGGGCGGCCACACCGCGATCCATCCCGACCTCGGGACCCTCGAGGACTTCGACGCGTTCGTCGCCGAGGCACAGCGCCACGGCCTCGAGGTCGCGATGGACTACGCCATCCAGTGCTCGCCGGACCATCCGTGGGTGACCGAGCACCCCCAGTGGTTCCGCCACCGCTCCGACGGCACGATCGCCTACGCCGAGAACCCGCCGAAGAAGTATCAGGACATCTACCCGCTCGACTTCGACACCTCGGATCGGGAGAACCTCTGGCAGGCGCTGCGGGAGGTGCTGGAGTTCTGGATCGCCCGGGGCATCCGCGTCTTCCGCGTCGACAACCCGCACACCAAGGCGCTGCCGTTCTGGGAGTGGGTGATCGCCGAGCTCCGACGCGAGCACCCCGAGCTCATCTTCCTGGCCGAGGCGTTCACCCGGCCGAAGATGATGGCGACCTTGGCGAAGCTCGGCTTCAACCAGAGCTACACCTACTTCGCGTGGCGCAACACCAAGGAGGAGCTCACGGAGTACGCGACCCAGCTCGCCTACGGGGAGGTCGCGAAGTACTACCGGCCGAACTTCTGGCCGAACACGCCGGACATCCTCACCGAGTTCCTCCAAACCGGGGGGCGGCCGGCGTTCAAGCTGCGCCTGGTCCTCGCGGCGCTGCTCTCCCCCTCGTACGGGATCTACGCTGGTTACGAGCTGTGCGAGAACGTCCCGCTCGAACCCGGCAGCGAGGAGTACCTCGGCAGCGAGAAGTACCGGTTCCGTCCCCGCGAGTGGGACCGGTCGGACTCCCTGGCCCCGTACATCGCGCGCATCAACTGGATCCGCCGTGAGCACCGCGCACTCCGTGACCTCTCGAACGTGTGGTTTCACGAGATCAGCGATCCGGCCATGCTGTGCTTCTCCAAGGTCGCCCCGGGCCGCACGGATCCGATCCTGGTGATCGTCAATCTCGATCCGCACCACCCGCGTGAGGCCACCACCGCGCTCGACCTCGGGCAGCTCGGCCTGGAGGGGATCGGCCCGTTCGAGGCCCACGACCTGCTGACCGACACGACCTACCTCTGGCACGGCCCCCACAACTACGTTCGGCTCGACCCGGACGTCGAGCCGAGCCACGTGCTGCACCTGCGCGCGCTGTAGCCGCCGCACGCCGACGACACCCTGCGAGGACGCCGATGACCGACGGAGCCCCCGCGCCCACCGGGAGTCCCCGCAACCTCGCTCTCAGCGACGACCCCCGCTGGTACCAGACCGCGGTGTTCTACGAGGTGCTCGTCCGCGGCTTCTTCGACTCGAACAACGACGGGACCGGGGACCTGCGGGGCCTGATCGACCGGCTGGACTACCTGCAGTGGCTCGGGGTCGACTGCCTCTGGCTGTTGCCCTTCTACCAGTCGCCCCTGCGGGACGGGGGCTACGACATCAGCGACTACTTCTCCGTCCTCCCCGAGTACGGCGACGTCGAGGACGTGCGCGACCTGCTCGAAGCGGCCCACGCCCGGGGGATCCGTGTGATCGCCGACCTCGTCATGAACCACACGAGCGACCAACACCCCTGGTTCCAGGAGTCGCGCGACCCCGAGAGCCCCAAGCGGGACTGGTACGTGTGGTCGGACACGCCCGAGCGCTACGAGGACGCGCGGATCATCTTCGTCGACACGGAAACGTCGAACTGGACCTGGGACCCGCAGGCGGGCGCGTACTACTGGCACCGGTTCTTCGGCCACCAGCCGGACCTCAATTACGACCACCCCGAGGTCCAGGAACGCATGCTCGACGTGATCCGGTTCTGGCTGGACCTCGGCCTCGACGGGTTCCGCCTCGATGCGGTCCCCTACCTCTTCCAGCGGGAGGGCACCGACTGCGAGAACCTGCCGGAGACGCACCAGTACCTGAAGCGGATCCGCAAGGTCGTCGACGCGGAGTTCGGCGACAAGGTCCTGCTCGCCGAGGCCAATCAGTGGCCCGAGGACGTCGTCGACTACTTCGGCGACGGGGACGAGTGCCACATGGCGTTCCACTTCCCGGTCATGCCGCGCATGTTCATGGCGGTCCGGCGGGAGGAGGCCCGCCCGATCGTCGAGATCATGGAGTCGACGCCGGAGATCCCCGACGGCTGCCAGTGGGGCGTGTTCCTGCGCAACCACGACGAGCTGACGCTCGAGATGGTCACCGACGAGGAACGCGACTACATGTACCGCGAGTACGCAATCGACCCGCGCATGCGGATGAACGTCGGGATCCGCCGGCGCCTGGCCCCGCTGCTCGACAACTCGCGGGCGAAGATGGAGCTGTTCCACGCCCTGCTGTTCAGCCTGTCCGGCAGCCCGATCCTCTACTACGGCGACGAGATCGGGATGGGCGACAACATCTTCCTCGGTGATCGGGACGGGGTCCGGACCCCGATGCAGTGGACCGCCGACCGCAACGGCGGCTTCAGCCGCGCGGAGTTCGCGGAGCTCTACCTCCCACCGGTCCTCGATCAGGTCTACGGCTTCCCGGCGCTGAACGTCGAGGCGCAGCGCAAGAACCCCGGCTCGCTACTGCACTGGGTGCGCAGCCTCCTCCACATCCGCAAGGCGCACCCGGTCATGGGCACGGGCCAGTTCCATGCCCTCAAGCCCTCCAACGACCGGGTCCTCGCGTTCCTCCGCCGCTACGAGCAACCGGAGACGACCGACGAGGCCGAGGACGACGTGGTCCTCGTGGTCGCCAACCTCGCCGCCACCGCCCAGCCGGTCGAGCTGGACCTCGCGGAGTTCGCCGGGAAGACCCCGGTCGAGCTGATCGGGGGTGCCTACTTCCCGGACATCGGTGAGCTGCCGTACCTGCTCACGCTCGGGGGGCACGGCTTCTACTGGTTCCGCCTCACCGAGGTCGAGCACCGCTGATGTCCCTTCCGACGCTCACCGACGACGCTGGCCTCGGCCGACTCGCGGCCGACCTGGCCGCGTGGCTGCCGCACCAGCGCTGGTACCAGGACAAGGCCCGAGAGCTCGCGGCGGTCCAGGTCCGTGACGCGGCCCGTCTCAGCGATCGGCTGCTGGTCCTGCTGGTGGAGGCCCGATTCGCCGACGGCGGCACCGCGGACTACCACGTTCCCCTCGCCCCCGCCGAGGTCGGCGCCCTGTTCGAGCTCGAGGGGCAGGGCCTCGGGGACGCGCTCGCCGACCCCCGGGCCTGCCTCGACCTGGCCCGAGCCACCGTCGACGGCAGCACCGCCACCCTCGCGGGCGCGCGGCTGACCGCTCGCCCTATCACGGGCTCCCGCCCGGACGACACCGCGTCCGCCCGTGCCCTCGGGGCCGAGCAATCGAACTCCTCGGTGGTGATCGACGACGCGTTCGTCCTGAAGGTGCTTCGCCGCCTGGAGACCGGCATCCATCCCGATGTGGAGGTGACCGGCGCCCTCACGGCCGCGGGCTTCACCCACGTCCCGGCGCAGCACGGTGCCCTGGTGCGCGCTCCGACCACCGACGACGACGAGAACCAGACCGCCCTGGCGATCCTGTCCACGTTCCTCGCGGGCGGGCGCGAGGGCTGGGATCTCGCGCTCGCGCAGACCCGCGCGCTGGCGTCCGGTGAACGCACCATCGAGGAGGTGGCCTCGGAGCCGGACGGCCTGCTCGGCGACATCGATCGGCTCGGGGAGGTCACCGCCGACCTGCACCTCACGCTGGGCGAGGCCTTCGGGGTCGAGGAGGCCGACGCGCGGCACGGCGCCGCGTGGGCGACCGAGATGCGCGGGCAGCTCGACCGGGTCCTCGCCCTGGCCGAGGCGCGCGCGCCGGAAGCCGCCGCCTCGGTGCTCGCCGCGGCCGACGACCTGCGCGCCGTGTTCGACGAGCTCGCGAGCCTGCGCGACGCCGGGCGACTGGTCCGCGTGCACGGCGACCTGCACCTGGGTCAGGTGCTCCGCATCCCGCCGCCCGAGTCGAGCTGGCAGCTCCTCGACTTCGAGGGCGAACCGTTGAAGTCGCTCGAGGAGCGCCGCGCGCGCACGTCCCCCCTGAGGGACGTGGCCGGCATGCTGCGGTCGTTCGACTACGCCGCGGCCGCCTCCGTCGAACGTGACGGCGCCAACGGGGCCGAGCCCCCGCTCGCCGCCGGCGCGTGGCGCGACGCGGCACGCCGAAGGTTCCTCGGTGGGTACGTTCGCCGCGCCGGGCCGCTGCTGCCCGGTGCCACGGCCTCCCAGGCGCTGCTGCACGCGTTCGAGCTCGACAAGGCCGTGTACGAGCTCGCGTACGAGATCGGCAACCGGCCGGGGTGGCTCGCCATCCCGGCCGGTGGGATCCTGAGGGTGCTGCGTGCCTCCCACAGCGCGCGCGACCCGGACCCGACAGACCCCGACGAACCATCCGGGCCCGACAACCCCAGCGGGGACGAGGAGGAGCCATGAGCGCACCGACGAAGTGGCGCGCGCCGCGTGCCGAGGTGGACCGCTTGCTCGAGGGCGCGCACGGCGACCCGCACGCACTCCTCGGCATCCACGAACTGCCGGACGGCGGCGCGGTGGTGCGCGCGGTCCGGCCCGAGGCCTCCGAGGTGGCGGTCGTCACGGCGAACGGCGAGGAGTTCCCGGCCGAGCGCACTGACGAGAGCGGCTTCTTCGAGGCGGTGGCTCCGCGAACGCTCGCGCCCACCGAGTACTGGCTGCGGGTCGCCTATCCCGACGCCACCTACCACCTGCGCGACCCGTACGCGTTCTGGCCCACGCTGGGCGAGGTGGACCTCCATCTCGCCGGGGAGGGGCGACACGAGGAACTCTGGCGCCGGCTCGGCGCGCACGTCGTCGAGGTCGACGGCCAGCCGGGCGTCGCGTTCGCGGTCTGGGCCCCGAACGCGCGCAGTGTGCGGGTGGTCGGCGATTTCAACAGCTGGGACGGACGCTTGCACCCGATGCGCAGCCTCGGCTCCTCAGGTGTGTGGGAGCTCTTCGTCCCCGAGGTCGGGCCGGGCTCCCGCTACAAGTTCGAGATGGTGACCGCGGACGGGGAGCTCGCGCTGCGGGCGGACCCGTACGCGTTCCACACCGACGTGCCGCCGGGCAACGCGAGCGTCGTCTTCCACTCCACCCACGAATGGCAGGACGATGAGTGGCTGGCGCGACGCGCCGAGCGTGACCTGCTGCACGAGCCCTTCTCGATTTACGAGGTGCACCCCGGATCGTGGCTCCAGCCCGACCGTGAGGACCTCGAGCCCGTCGGGTACCGGGAGCTGGCGCACCGGCTGGCCGACCATTGCGAAGCACTCGGCTTCACCCACGTCGAGTTCCTGCCGGTGGCCGAGCATCCCTACGCGCCGTCGTGGGGGTACCAGGTCACGGGCCAGTTCGCGCCGACCGCCCGTCTCGGGAACCCGGACGATTTCCGCTACCTCGTCGACCACCTGCACCAGCGCGGGATCGGCGTGATCGTCGACTGGGTGCCGGCGCACTTCCCCAAGGATTCCTGGGCGTTGGCCCGTTTCGACGGGACGGCCCTCTACGAGCACGCCGACCCGCGGCAGGCCGAGCATCCCGACTGGGGGACGCTGGTCTTCAACTACGCCCGCAACGAGGTCCGCAACTTCCTGCTCGCGAGCGCGCTGTACTGGATCGAGGAGCTGCACGTCGACGGCCTCCGAGTGGATGCGGTCGCCTCGATGCTCTACCTGGACTACTCGCGCGACGAGGGCGAGTGGGTGCCCAACGAGTACGGGGGCAACGAGAACCTCGCGGCGATCGAGTTCCTCAAGCAGCTGAACGCCGTCGTCTACGGCCGCAACCCCGGCGCCGTGACGATCGCCGAGGAGTCCACGGCGTGGCCGGGGGTGTCACGCCCGGTCCACCTCGACGGCCTGGGCTTCGGCTTCAAGTGGAACATGGGATGGATGCACGACACGCTGTCGTACTTCTCCCGCGACCCGATCCACCGCCAGCACCACCACGGAGAGCTGACCTTCGGTCTGCTCTACGCGTGGAGCGAGAACTACGTGCTGCCGTTGTCCCACGACGAGGTCGTCCACGGCAAGCGCAGCCTGCTCGACAAGATGCCCGGGGACCGGTGGCAGAAGTTCGCGAACGTGCGCGCGCTCTACGCGTACATGTGGGCTCACCCTGGCAAGCAGCTCTTGTTCATGGGCGGCGAGTTCGGGCAGTGGAAGGAGTGGTCCGAGGAGCGCGGTCTCGACTGGCATCTCCTCGAGGAGCCCGACCACGCCGGACTCCAGCATCTCGTCGGTGACCTGAACGCGACCTACCGACGGCTGCCGCAGCTGCACGAGCGCGACTCGGAGCCGGACGGGTTCCAGTGGATCGAGGCGGATGCCGCCGACGAGAACGTGATCGGGTTCGCCCGGTTCGCCGCCGACGGCTCCCCGCTCGTGTGCCTCGCGAACCTCTCCCCCCAGCCGCGCGAGGGTCGCCGGTTCGGCCTGCCCGCAGCGGGCACGTGGCACGAGGTCCTCAACACTGACGCCGGGCTCTACGGCGGATCGGACGTCGGCAACGGCGGCCAGGTCGTCGCCGACTCCGAGCCGCTCGGTCAGCTGCCCGCCCGGGCCGAGGTCGTCCTACCGCCGCTCGGGGTGATCTGGCTTGTCCCCGACGACACCGCCTAACCTCGACTACTTGTGGGGGTGCTGACGGGTCCGCTCGGTAGCGACGTGCGGCCCTGAGGTCGGCGGGGTCCTCGAGGATGCCGGGGTCGGGCCGCGGTGATGCTTGCTGGGGCGGGTGTCGGGGCAGCCCGAGCCGGCCGGGTGACCGCTTGTCGTGCTGGGCTGGGTTGTCAAGGCGCGCCGGTCGGCGGGCTCAGGTGGGCCGGGGGGGCAGCGCGCGTAGTCTCGTGAACGCGGCCAGGAGCTCTGCGGTCCAGGGCCAGTCCCGGGGACAGCGGCCGTTCTACCCCCCAGGCTCGCCGTTACCGACGCGGGCTCCTAGTGTCCTGAGTCGGAGATTCGTTGGCAATATTCGGAGAGGGCGTGGAGGATCTCGTCGGCGGTCTTGTGCCACGCGTACGGGCGGGGGTTCTCGTTCCACGTGGCGATCCAGTCGCGGATGTCGGATTCGAGGGCTTGCACCGAGGTGTGGGTGCTGCGCTGCAGCAGTTTGGTGGTCAGCTCGGCGAACCAGCGCTCGACGAGGTTGAGCCAGCTGGCGCCGGTGGGCGTGAAGTGCAGGTGGAAGCGCGGGTGGCGCAGCAGCCAGCGTTGGATCTCTGGGGTCTTGTGGGTGGCGTAGTTGTCCAGCACCAGGTGCACGTCGAGGTGGTCGGGCACCTCGGCGTCGATCTGGTTGAGGAACGTCTTGAACTCGGCGGCGCGGTGGCGGCGGCGGTGCTGGCCGATGACCTTGCCGGTGGCCAGGTCCAAGGCGGCGAACAGGCTGGTGGTGCCGTGGCGGACGTAGTCGTGGGTGGCCCGCTGGGGGGTGCCCGGCAGCAGCGGGAACACCGGCTGGGTGCGGTCGAGCGCCTGGGTCTGGGACTTCTCGTCCACGCACAGCACGACCGCGCGCTCGGGCGGGTCGAGGTAGAGCCCGACGATGTCTCTGACCTTGTCGATGAAGTCGGGGTCGGTGGAGACCTTGAACGTCTCGGTCAGGTGCGGCTTGAGGCCGAACGCGCGCCAGATGCGGCTGACTGCCGTCTGCGACATGCCCGCCGCGGCGGCCATCGACCGCGTCGACCAGTGCGTGGCATCCGGCGGGGCCTCCTCCAAGGTCTTGGTGATCACCCGCTCGACGTCGGCGTCGGTGATCTGGCGGGGCGCGCCCGGCCGCGGCGCATCCGCCAACGCGTCCACACCGCCAGCGACGAACCGTCGCCGCCACTTGCCCACCGTCGCCTCGCTGACGCCCAGCTCGGCGGCGACCTCCCGGTTCGACGCGCCCCTCGCGCACGCCAGCACGATCCGCGAGCGCTGCGCCAACCGCTGCGACGTCTTGGGACGGCGCGCCCACCGCTCGAGCGTCGCCCGGTCCTCATCGGACAGCTCCAACGTGGCCTTTGGCCTGCCACGAGCCGCCATCGCCCATCCTCTCATCGGAGGAAGGGATCGTACCACATTATGCAACGAACTTACGATTCAGGACACTAGGGCGCTGCTGAAGTAGTCGCTTTGAACATCGTTGGTCAGTGGTCGTGGTTGGGTCCGCGACCGCTCTGGTGTGGTTTCGGTGGCGGTCGTTGCGGCCGCCGGTGCGCTTGACGGCCGATGGGAGGCGCCGTCGGCCCGGCGGCGTCGGCTTGTAGGCGTTCTCGAGGGGTATTGGGGTCCTCATCAGGTGGTTGCGGGCATCTGCCAGCCGTGGTCGTAGTGCATGCCGAGGTTGAGCAGGCGTGTGAGGTTGACCGCCGCGACGCGGAGGCTCAAGCCGAGCTGGTTGCGTTTGACGCCGCGGTAGCGGCAGCGGCGGTGTCCGTCTTTCATGAGCCAGGAGATTGACCGCTCGGCCAACGACCGTCGCGGGTAGGTCTCGGCGAACTCGGGCGTGGCCGCTTGAGCGCGGGCGGCGACCAGCTCGCGGTCGTGGCGGCCGATGCGCAGGCTGCGTCCGGATCGGCTGGTGGTGCAACGGTCCCGCAGCGGACAGCCGTCGCAGCGGCGCCCGAAAGTCGCGTGGCCCTTGGCGCTGATCGCCACGGTGTGGCCGGCCGGGCAGGTGACCGTGCCCGCATCGTGGCAGACGGCGAAGTCGTCGCGGTCGAAGCCGCCGGGCACCGCGGGGCGCAGCGGCAGCGGCTTGATGACCGCGGTGTGCCCGGTGGCGTCGAGGTCGGAGCGGGTGGCCCCGCCGCCGTAGGCGGAGTCGGCCAGCACCTCGACGGGCTCGTCCTCACCCTCGAGCAGTTCGACCGCGACCTCGCCGTCGCCGGTGTTGCCGGGCGTGACGGTGTTGGCGGTCACCAGCCCGGTCTCGGGCTCGCAGGCGATGTGGCCCTTGTAGCCGTCGCGATACGAGGCCCGCGACTTGTGCGCGTGCCGCGACTCGTCATCGACCACCGACACCACGCGGTCCTTGGCCACCGCTCGGGCGATGCGCCACGTGCCGGGCTGCTCGCCAGGTTCGACGTCCTGGCCGGCGATCAGCGCCAGCAACGCCACCGCCCGCTCGGCCTCCTCGTCCAAACCGGTCACGGGCAGACAGTCGATGATCGCGATCGCATCCGCCACCAGCGCCGACACCAGCGCGTCACAAGCGACCTCGTCGTCCCACGCGATGTCAGGCTTGCCGCCATGATCGTAGTCATGCGCGCCGACCACGACCTGGCGGGCCTCGGGCACCAGCCTTCTGACCTTGCGGATCGCGGCCACCAGCTGGGTGACAGTGTCCTGAGTGGCCACCGCATCGTCGAGCACCGTGGAATCCAACGCCCGCCGCGCCTTGCCGGCCAACACCCCAGTCTGCGCAGCGACAGTCTTGACCGCCTCGTCGATGCGGTGCGGGCGCTCGGAGTCGTTCAGCCGACGCCGCCAGTACACAAACACCGACGCGTCGAAGCTGTCCTCGTCCAGCCCCATGCCGCAGGCGGCCTTCCACGCGATGTCGCGCGACAGCGCCGCCGCAGCCTGACGGTCCGACAAGCCCTCCAACTCCTTGAGCACAAACGCCGCCGCGATCACGTCCGCCGGCACCGACGGGCGGCCCCGCCCCGACGGGAACAAGTCAGCGAACATCTCGTCGGGAAACACCCGCCGCCGATGCTCGGCGAGGAACGCATACACCGACCCCGCCGGCACCAGATGCCCGCACAACGCCGCCGTGTCCAACAACTCCCGGTCCGCCACGCTTGATCCCAGCATGAAGCGCATTCTCGCGCACCCCACCGCCAGAACCGCGGAACCTCGACGGATTCTTCAGCAGCGCCCTAGCACTCCCATGTGTAGCCGATGTTTCATTACCTCTTGACTACATCCGTGTCCACCGTCATGCTGAGCAGGTCTCGTTGCCTACTAGTAGCACTCACCGTCCATCTAGGGCGAAGGGTACATGTTGATACATCCAAAGCGGCTGCCACTCTCCCCCCTCGTCATGCTCACGATTGTCTTCGGCGTAATGGGCGCTGCTGTTCTCGCCATAACCGGCGCTGCGTACGCCGATGGAGACGATGAGCCCGTCAAGAGTCCGGACACCCCGGAAGAACTCACGGACATGAAACTCCTCGACTCCGGCAGGACGCCATACTACGCGCCCGCGGGTCTAGCAAAATACTTTGGCACGGCAGTGTGGTGGGAAACCTACACCTCCCAAGGACGCCTCTACTACCACGTCGAGAGAGTGCATTTCCGGGGCGGCACAGCCGACTCCCCATGCGAAAGCAATCCATCCGGCATCGACCATTGGGTTGCCGCCTCAGCAGTTGTCACTCACGAGTATGAGGACCACACGGTCGAGTCCATTCCCGGGTCATCCTGGGAGCGCACCAACTGCTACCCGTACGGCTCTGAGTCGGGGGCTACCTATCAGCCGTGGACGAACGCTGCCTATTCGGATAGAGTCCTTCGCTCGACATTCCATGTACACCACGCAGACGAGGACAACCCGAACTTCAGCTTCTCCTCCGACATGCACTGGATCGTGAACTCCAATGGCGCCGAGCCCGAAGACCTAGCGACGTGCGAACTGAACTGCTAAAGGGAGCACTATGAGCATGCAGCAACGCAGTCAACGTCGCCTGTCTCCGCACGCTGGGGGCACATTGATCCTCCGTGTGCTTCTCCTTTGTGGCACCGTCGTCGTGTTGCAAGGTTGCCTGCCAGCCGATGGGGAGGATGCCGCCCTTCTCTCGCCCGGCGAGGAAGGTTCCACGTCGACAGCGAAAAGCGCAGCCGCGGAAACGCTGGGACCTGAGGATTTGAACTGGCCAGTGGAGATTGAGTACATACTCGGTGGCACGGTGCAGCCCGGCACGGAAGGGCGAGTGGAAAGCGTAACCCACGTGTTCCGGGCCGCCGCCTGGAACGACTGGTTCGACGCCCGCTACGACCGGGACGGCGAGTTGGTCTCCTGCACGCAGCGGACCCCCGACACGCTTCGCACATCAATCCAGAGCTGCTCCGAAGGATGGCAGACAACGCGCGACCATCCGCCCGAGGAACGTATCGCTCCCAATCCGCATCTGCGCCCGGCAGATCTCGAGGCCGTTCGCGCCGCCCCCCACGACGCGGTCGAGGCGCAGGCGACAGTCGCAGAGCGCCTCGACATCAGCGAGGACGAACTGGTCTCCTCCGCGGAGGCGAGCATCATCGACTGCCGCCACGAGCAGTCGGCCTATTGCGGCGACAGCGATGGTGAGATCGACGTCGAGGTCGAGCAGGTCGCCCACGAAGGGAGCGGGATGATCCTCGAGTACCGCGAGACGGCCGACGGAGTGCCGGTCAGCTACCTCGAGGTCGAGGGTCTCAGAGCCCTGGACGAGGACGAATGGTCTGACAGCGCCGAGACGCTGACGCGCTCGGGGGGCTAGCCTCGATTATTCGTGGGTGCTGACGGGTCCGCTGCCGAACAGCACCGGATCGCGGGGCCCCGAGCGCCGACCGACGAGCAGGTGGCCCGCCGTCCCCACGGCGAGCCGAGGCGTGATGTGGCCGCCCCCCAGAGTGAGCTCACAGAGGTCGTCGAACGCGCCCTGTCGGCGTGCGGTGGCTGCGACACCCGCCTCGGCGACGGCCCTGGTGCGCACCAGGCGAGCCAGCGTGCCGGTGTGCCGCAGATGCCGTCCGAGTAGGGAATGCAGATCGGCTGGGTATCGACGGGCTGCGGTCCGGGGATCGCCGGCCGCCGCCCTGCCCGCGAGCTCACCGCTCGCGAGGGCGTAGTAGATCCCCTCGCCCGAGACGGGGTTGATGAGGCTCGCGGCATCGCCCACGAGCAGGATGCGGCCCACCGCAGCGGGCGGCCGATGACTGCTCACCGGCAGCGGATGGCCGAGCACGGTGTCGGGATCGAGACCCGTCGGGCCGAGCGCGTCCTCCAGCGCGCCGAGGAAGTCCTTGCGCTGGCCGGGGAAGTCCGCGCGGAAGGCGCCGTAGCCGACGTTGGCCCGCCCGTCTCCGATCGGGAACGTCCACGCGTACGAGGGCCAGTGCGCGGCCACAAGATGGATCCGTTGCACGGCGTCGTGCGCGGGCGCGTAGGCCCGGATCGCCACCGCCAGCGCGTGATCGGGATTGCGAGCCAGACCCAGCGCTCGGCGCACCACCGAGTGCGCGCCGTCGGCAGCGACGAGCGTCCGTGCGGCGATCTCGCCGTCGACGACCACGCGTCCCGGACGGGTGACGAGGCTGCGCACGCGATGCTGCCGGTGGACCACACCGGCCCGTTCGGCAGCGACAACGAGCCGTGCGTCGAATACGGCGCGGGGCACGACCCGGTCCGGGCGAGACAGTGGGCGGGTCACGGTGCGACCGGACGGGGCGGCGAGCGAGAGCCTCGTGACCTGCTGGTAGTCGTCGACCACGTCACCGACACCGAGCCGGGCGAGGACGTCCATGGCGTGTGGAGCGATCCCGTCGCCGCAGGACTTGTCGCGGGGGAACTCGGCGCGGTCGAGCAACAGGACACTGGCCTCCGGGCGGGCCCGGCGAGCGGCCAGCGCGGCGGCCGACCCCGCAGGCCCCGCGCCCACCACGACCACGTCCCACGGCCCGTCCATGAGCCGCCATCCTGCCGCCTCGGGGCCCCGCGCGCGCCGGCGGTGTCGGTGGCCTCAGCGGATCACCGCGATCCCGAGCCGCTTGGTGCGCGTCGCCCATCGCACGCGCTCGTCCGAGGCGATCGCAGTCCACGCCCGCTGCATGCCGTCGGACCATTCGATGTCGTCGAAGGTGAGCACCGCGCCCGGCTCGGACGCCTCGGCGAGTCGCGCGAAGAACTCGCGGGTGGAGTCCTCGCGGTGGTCGCCGTCGACGAAGGCCCAGCCGATCCCCTCGTCGCGGCGGTGCAGCTCGGAGAGGACACCGGGCAACTGCTCCTCGAACGAGCCGACCACCACGTCGACATGACCGAGGCTGAGGCGGCGGTGATTGTGGCGGGCCAGCGTCGCGAGAGGTTCGGAACCCTCCAGGGTGATCAACCGGCCGCGCGCTCGAGGCTCCGGTTCGGCCAGCGCGAGCGCGGCCCCCTGATAGGCGCTGGACAGGCCGAGGGAGGTGCCGAGCTCGATCCCGACCCGCGGCGAGCGTGCCCGCACGAGGTGGAACAGCGCCGCGCAGTGGCGTTCCGGCATCGCCGCGGTGGCGAGGACGCCGGACACCGTCCGCGGTTCGCTCCTGCGCCCGGGGACGACCGCGTGCGTCACGGCGAGCTCGCGACGCAGCGCTCGGATCCGTGCGAACCAGGCGTGCTCGGCGGCGGTGAGCCTGCGCGCCCGCATCCGGGTCGAGGCGAGGGCAACCGCCGACATCCCGGGCTTCGCCAGCATGCGCACCGGGGGCCGGCGCACGGCCGGTGCCCTGGCGGTGCCGTCACCCGGGCGCGACGAAACGGTCGGCACGTCGGATCCTCTCCCTCGGGCGCGTTGGTCGCGGCGATCGACGCCGACGGTGTGGACGCCGACGACGGTGGTGGCGTCACCATATCCCCCCCGACCGCGGCAGCATGCGGTCGCCCGTGCCCCGGCGCACTACCCTCCCGCGCGATGCAGATCCGCAGCGCCGCCGAACCCGACCTGGAAGCGATCGTTGGCCTGTGGGAGCAGGCGGGGATGCTCGCCTACACCCCACACCCCCACGACGAGCTACACGGTCTCCTGCGCCACGATCCGGGGCTGGCCCTCGTGGCCGATCTCGAGGGTGCGGTCGTCGGCACGGTCCTCGCGCCATTCGACGGCCGACGCGGCTGGCTCATGCGCCTGGCCGTCGCGTCGTCGGCCCGCCGGGCGGGCGTCGCCTCGGCGCTCGTGAGCGAGGCCGAGCGCCGGCTCTCCGAGCGGGGCTGTGCGCGCGTGAACCTCTTGGTCTTCGCCGACAACGAGGAGGCCCAGTCCTTCTGGGAGTCGGTGGGCTACCGCCGAGGCGCGCCCGTCGTGCTGATGAGCCGCCACCTCGACCCGACGGACCCCTGAGCCGTCTCAGACCTGCCCGCGGAGCGGTCCAGATCCGGACGAGCCGACACCGAACGCCGCGAGGAACGGTACGCCGACCCGCGCCGGCGCGGGTCGGCGTACCGCGAACGACCGGCTGGCGTCCGGACAGCGCGCGCGTCCCGCAGTCCGACCGGATCGTGGTGCAGTTACCCGCGCCGGCGCAGGTAACTGCACCACGTTTCCGCGCCGCCCGCCGATGGGGTTGATCCCCTACCGCCTCATCCCCTACCCGGCGAGCAGCCCGACCGCGTCATCGAGCGGGAGCTCGTCCCGCTCACCCGAGCGGCGGTCCTTGCGCTCCACGACACCGCGCTCCAGCCCCTTGCCGCCCACCACGAGCTGGGTCGGCATGCCCAGGAGGTCGGCGTCGGCGAACTTCACGCCCGGACTGGTCTCACGGTCGTCGTAGAGGACCGCGATCCCGGCGCCGGCGAGCTCTCGGTAGAGCCGCTCCGCGGCCTCGGCGACCTGAGCGTTGCGGTGCCCACCGAGAGCCAGCAGGTGCACCGCGAACGGGGCCACCTCGATCGGCCAGGCGAGCCCCTCGTCGTCGTGGTGGGCCTCGGCGGCCACCGCGAGCGTCCGACCGATCCCGATGCCGTAGCAGCCCATCCACATGACCTGCTCGTGGCCGTGCTCGTCGACGTAGGTCGCCCCCGGGGGGGCCGCGGAGTAGGTCGTGCCCAGCTGGAAGGTGTGACCGGCCTCGACCGCCTGCTCCACCCGCAGCTCCCCGGTCTCGCACTCGGGACAGGGGTCGCCGTCGGCGACGGTCGCGCAGGGCCGCCAGGTGTCGACCGTGAAGTCCCGGTCCAGCGTCGCTCCGGTGACGTGATGCTCCGGCACGTTGGCACCGGTGATCCACGGACCACTGCCTGCGACGAGCGGATCGGCGACCACCTCGACCCCGTGCTCCTGCAACCCCATCGGCCCCAGGTACCCGCGCGACAGGGCCGGGTTGACGGCGAAGCCCTCGTCGTCGAGCGGCTCGAGGCCGCCGAGGCGGAAGTCCCGGTCCCCCGGTACGAGCAGCACGACGACGTTGCCGTCGGGATCCTTGGCCGCCATCGTCTTCAGGCAGTCACGAGCGGTGATCCCCCGGTCGGCGAAGAACTCGACCAGGCCGTCGATGGTGTCGGCCCCGGGGGTGTGGTGGGTCTCGAGGGGCTGCTCGCCCTGCGGCCGCTTCTCGGGCCACCCGGCACCGGCGGCCTCGATGTTCGCCGCGTGGCCGCAGCCCGTGCACCACGCGAAGCGGTCCTCGCCGATGGGGCTCGGCACCATGAACTCGTGGTTCACGTCGCCACCGATGGCGCCAGCAAGCGCCTCGACGGCCGTGTACGGCAGTTCGCAGCGATCGAAGATCCGGCGGTAGGCGTCGTAGAACTGCCGGTAGGTCGTACGCATCGCCTCGGCATCGGTGTCGAAGGAGTAGGCGTCCTTCATGCCGAACTCCCGCACGCGCAGCAGGCCGAACCGTGGCCGCACCTCGTCGCGGAACTTCGTCTGGATCTGGTAGACGTGCCGCGGCAGCTCCCGATAGCTCGACACCTCGGCATCGACGAGCGCCGTGACGACCTCCTCGTGCGTGGGCCCCAGCACGAACCGCCCGGCTCGTGCGTCCACCCGCATCAGGACCTCGTCCATGGCCTCGCTGCGCCCGGACTCGATCCACACCTCCTCGGGGTGCAGGGCCGGCAACAGGAGCTCCTGGCAACCGATGCCGTCCATCTCCTCCCGGACGATTCGCTCCACGTTCTGCAGGGCTCGCAGTCCGAGCGGCAGATAGGAGTAGATGCCCGAGGCCAGCCGGCGGATGTAGCCGGCGCGGGCGAGAAGGCGATGGCTGGCGGCTTCCGCGTCGCCGGGCGGCTCGCGCAGGGTCTGGAGCAAGAGCTGGGACTGGCGCATGGGGCAGGATGCTAATACGCCCACGCCGGATCGGTCGCCTAGGCTGCGGGGCGCCGGTGCGAGGCACGACCGAGGAGCGCAGCGATCGACGCACAGCCCCACGGCCCCACGGTGCACGACGACGGCACGACCACCTTCGATCTGTGGGCTCCACGACCGCGCAGCGTGGCGGTGCAGGTGGGCGACACCGAGCCCGTGCCGCTCGAGCAGCGCGCGCACGGGTGGTGGAGGGCACGTGTGCCCGCCCGCACGGGTGACCGCTACGGCTTCCGGCTCGATGGAGGCGAGCTCCTTCCCGATCCGGCGAGCCGCCGCCAGCCGGACGGCGTGCACGGGCCGAGCGCGCTGTTCGACGTCTCGGCGCTGGCGTGGTCGCCCGAGGAGGCCCGCTGGAGGTCCGCGCCGTTGGCGGGTGCGGTGATCTACGAACTGCACATCGGGACGTTCACCCCCGGTGGCACGTTCGATGCGGCAACCGAGCGACTCGACGCGGTCGCGGCGCTCGGCGTGACCCACCTCGAGGTGATGCCGATCAACGCGTTCAACGGCGAGCGCGGATGGGGCTACGACGGGGTCTTCTGGTACGCGGCCCACGAGTCGTACGGCGGACCCGAGGGCTTCGCCCGCTTCGTGGACGCCTGTCACCGCCGCGGGCTCGGGGTGATCCTCGACGTCGTCTACAACCACCTCGGCCCCAGCGGCAACGTGCTGCCCCGGTACGGCCCCTACCTCACCGATCGGTACGCGACGCCGTGGGGCGAGGCGCTCAACCTGGACGGTCCCGGCGCCGACCAGGTGCGGGGCTTCATCGTCGGCAACGCGCTGCACTGGCTCGAGAGCTTCCATGTCGACGGGCTCCGCCTGGACGCCACCCACGCGCTCATCGACACCTCGTCCACGCACGTGCTCGCCGAGATGGCCGACGCGGTGGCGGATCTCGCGACCCGAGTGCAGCGTCCCCTGGAGCTGATCGCCGAGACGGACCGGCAGGACCCGGCCACGATCCGCCCGCGCGAGGCGGGCGGGCTCGGGCTCGACGGCCAGTGGTGCGACGACCTCCACCACGGCTTGCACGTCGCGCTCACCGGAGAGCGCGAGGGCTACTACGCCGACTACACGGGACTGCCCGACGTCGCGCGCTCCTACAGCCGGGGGTTCGTCTACGACGGCCGGTACTCGCCGGGCCGCCAGCGCACCGTCGGGGCGGCACTCGGCTCGCTCTCGAGCCACCGGCTCGTGACGTGCTTGCAGAACCACGACCAGGTCGGCAATCGGCCCACCGGCGATCGCCTCACGACGACCGTTGACCACGGGCGGTTGCGGGCCGCCGTGCTCCTGCTGCTCGCGGCACCCTCGACCCCGATGCTGTTCATGGGCGAGGAGCACGGGGAGACGAACCCCTTCCTGTACTTCTCGGGCCATCCCGAGCCGGAGCTCGCCGAGGCCGTCCGCCGGGGCCGGCGCGAGGAGTTCGCCGATTTCCCCGGGTTCCACGGCGAGGTACCGGATCCACAGGACCCGACCACCTTCGCGGCGAGCATCGTGGACCACGGCAAGTCCCGGGAGGCCGCGGGTCGTTCCTGGAGGGCCCTCTGGGCGGACCTCCTGGCGCTGCGTCGGGGGGAGCCCGCCCTCGCCTCCGGGCGCCGCGATCTCGTGGAGGTCTGCTGGGTCGACGACCGCGCGATCGCGATCCGCCGGGCGCACCCGTCGGGCGTGGCTTGCCTCGTCGTCGCCAACCTCGACGACGCGCCCCGCGAGCTCGAGCTGGGAACCGCCTCGCGCGAATCCGGTCGTGCCGGATCCTGGACGGTGCGGCTCTCGACCGAGCACCCGCGTTACGGGGGCAGCGGCGCAGCCCCCGAGTTCGCCGAGGCTGACGGTGGGGTCCGCGTGAGCGTGCCCGCACGCGCCGCCAGCATCGCCGCGCTCAACCGAGGATGAGACCGGCCGACGGGCCCGACGGGACGGTATCCGGGGCATCGCCGACGGGGCCGCCAGCAGGGGTCGGACCCCTACGCCAAGGTAGTCTGAGGACCATGCAGATCCGCGAGGCCCACATCCAAGGCCACCTGGTGCGGTACCGGGAGGCGGGTCACGCGAGCGATGGGACCTCCCCGCTGGTGCTGCTGCACGGCATCGCGGGCAGCTCCGAGGATTGGGCGGAGGTACTCGACCGCCTCGGCCGTGACCGCCCGGTGATCGCACCCGACCTGCTCGGCCACGGCGAGTCGGCGAAGCCGCGGGCCGACTACTCCCTGGGCGCCTACGCGAGCAGCGTGCGCGACCTTCTCAACATGCTCGGTCACGAGCGCGCTACGATCGTGGGGCACTCGCTGGGGGGCGGGATCGCCCTGCAGTTCGCCTACCTCTTCCCGGAACGCTGCGAGCGCCTCGTGCTCGTGGCCAGCGGTGGCCTCGGCGCCGAGGTCAGCCTGCCACTGCGCGCCGCGTCACTCCCCGGGTCCGAGCTCGTGCTCCCGGTGATCCTGCATCGGCGCGTGATCGAGGTGGGCCGGGCCATCCATCGCACGCTGGGGCGCGTCGGTCTGCGCCCGACCCGCGCGGCAGCGCAGACCTGGGTCACCTGCGAACGCCTGGCGACCACCCCGGCCCGATCGGCGTTCCTGCACACACTGCGGTCGACGGTCGACGTCCGCGGGCAGCGCGTCAGCGCGATCGACCGCCTGCACCTGCTCTCGCACGTGCCGGTGATGCTGGCGTGGGGCGAGCAGGATCGCATCATCCCGGTCGAGCACGGCCGTCGGGCCACCGCGGTGCTCCCGCACGCCGAGTTGGTCACGTTCCCGGGCGTGGGGCACTTCCCGCATCGCGAGGTGCCCGAGGACTTCGCCGCGACGGTCACCGACTTCGTGTCCGGCAGCGAGCCGTCGCCCGCCGACATCGCGCGGCAGGCCATGCCCGAAACCGCCGGGGGGACCGACGAGTCCGGCACCGCCTCCCCCGGATCCGCGCGGCCTGCCTACACATGAGCCACGGCTAGGATTCGCGACGTGCAACCCTTCGTCATCCACGCGCACTTCTACCAGCCCGACCGCGCGAACCCGTGGACCGGCCGCTTGGAACCCGAGCCGTCGGCCTCGCCCGACCGTGACTGGAACGCGCGGATCCACCGGCAGTGCTACCGCGCGAACGCGGTGGCGCGGATCTTCGACGCGAATCGCCGGGTCGAGCAGCTGGTCAACAACTTCGAGCAGCTGTCGTTCAACGTCGGACCGACGCTGTTGAACTGGTTGGCGTTCCAGGAACCGGACACCTACGCCCGGATCCTGGACGCCGATTGGCGCAGTTCGGTCCGGACGGGTCACGGAGGCGCGATCGCGCAGGCCTACCACCACACGATCCTGCCGCTCATGAACGACCAGGACCGGCGGACCCAGGTGCGGTGGGGGCTGGCCGACTTCCGGCGCCGGTTCGGCCGCGAGGCCGAGGGCCTCTGGCTGCCCGAGACCGCCGCCGACCCGGCCACGATCGACGCGCTGATCGACGAGGGGCTCCGCTTCACGGTGCTGGCGCCGCACCAGGCCGCCCGCATCCGTGAACCGGGCGGTGACTGGCAGGAGGTCGAAGCCGGACTCGACGTGGGGAGGCCGTACCGCTGCGCCCACTCCGACGGGTCCGGACGCGAGCTCGCGATCTGGTTCTACGACGGGCCGCTCGCACAACGTCTCGCGTTCGACCGCAAGGCGATGGACTCCTCGACGATGCTCCGCGCCATCCGCGAGGCCGGTCACCACGGCGGGCTGGTGCACGCGGCCCTCGACGGCGAGACGTTCGGCCACCACCACCCGTTCGGCGAGCTCGGCCTCGCCTACGTGCTCGCGGGGGCAGCCAGGAGCGAGGGCCTCGAGCCGACGAACTACGCGGCCGCGCTCGCCGCCCGCCCGCCCGAAGCCGAGGTCCAGATCCTCGACGGCGAGGGCAGCTCGTGGAGTTGCAGCCACGGCGTCGATCGGTGGATCCGCGATTGCGGGTGCGCGAGCGAAGGGCGTCCCGGTTGGGACCAGCAGTGGCGGACCCCGCTGCGTGCGGCGCTCGACGTGGTCCGTGACGCGGCCGCCGAGGCGTTGACCGACGCCGAGCTACTACGCGACCCCTGGGTCGCACGCGATGCGTACATCGACGTGCTGACGGGCGCCCAGTCGCCGCTCTCGTTCCTGCAGCAGCACGGTCGGCGGGGTCTGGCGGGGAACCGGCAGCCCGATGTGTGGACGCTCCTCGAGGCGGGGCGGCACGCGATGGGGATGTACACGAGCTGTGGATGGTTCTTCGCCGACATCGGGGGGTTGGAGGCGACCTACGTGATGCGGTTCGCCGCGCGCGTGCTCGACCTCCTCGACGAGGCGGGAGCACCGGCCCCCCGCGAGGCGGTACTGGAACGCCTCGCGGAAGCGCGCAGCAATCAGCCCGACCTCGGCAGCGGCGCCGACATCTGGCATCGCGACGTCCTGCCGCAGGCCGTGCCATCCTGGCGGGTGGCCGCGCACGTCGCCCTCGAGCACGCGGTCAACGGCAGCGGAGGCGACCGCGAGCCCAGCACGGTGCCCGGCCACGAGGTGACCGTCACGTCGTGGCGCTCGGCCTCCCACAGCCGACTCGGGCTGACGACCGGCGCCCTCAGGGTGCGGTCGACGGCCACGACCCGCGAGCGGCGGTTCGCGGTCGCGCTCGCCCACCTCGGCGGCCTCGACTTCCACGGTTCCGTCGCCGAGGACCCCGGCGGAGCGCTCGACCTCGATGACCTGTGGGAGCACTTCCCGACCGCCCCGCTCGCACGGCTGCTGCGCGGCGTCGACGAGCTCGGCAGCGACCGCTCGAGCGTGGGGGGCCACGCCTTCGGTCTCGAGGCCGCGCTCCCGTCACGGCGGGTGGCCATCGTCGACGCGGTCTTCGCCGATCTCACGGGCCGTTTCCACGAGCAGTACTCGCGGCTCTACCAGGACCACCGGCGCACGCTCGAGATGCTGCGCGCCGCCGGCTACGAGCTCCCGCGCGACCTGCGTGCCGCCGCGGAGCTCACGCTCGCCCGCGATCTCGACACCGAGATCCACGCCCTCGACGATCGTCCCGGCGGGGACCCCGCGCGCTTCGCACCGATCGTCGACCTCGTGCAGCACGCGCACGATCACGGCTACCAGCTCGACGTGGAACCGGCACGCCTCGCCCTCGAGCGTCACATCGAGGCCGCCACCGCGGAGGCGTGCGCCGATCTCACCCCCGAGCTGGCCGGACGTGTGCGGGGGTGGCTGGACCAGGCGGTCGCTTTGGGGATCGAACCCGACCTCTCCCGCGCCCAGGAGGACGCCTACGCGCTCGCCCAGCGCGCACGAGCGGGGCGCCTCTCGCCGGACGCCACCGCCGTGCTGGCCGAGCTCGGAACCGCGCTCGGCCTCGCGCCGGCGGCCTGGCAACGCGACGAGGAGTACGGAGAGCTCCGGCATTCCGAGGCTGCGGCGGAGCGGCGCGCCGGCTAACCCTGCGGTCGAGGCGGGGCCGGGGAGCCCTCCGGAGTCCTCCGGTCGGGAGTGTCCTGGGCGCCGGGTGCCGTGCCCGCCGGTTCGAGGAGTGCGACGGGGAGTACGGCGCAGACCTCGCGGAGATCCGCGATCGGTCCCTGGTGATGGCGCCCGGTGTAGACGTCGCGCCACGAGCCCGGGTCCAGGGCCGGGAACGTGACCCGCGTGTCGCCCCACGCCTCACCCACCGGTGGGTGGCCGGCCTCGGCCATGATCCTTCCGGGCAGGCGAGGCGCGACGGCCACCGCCCCCGCGCCGTCAGGTGCCGACCGTGCGAACGCGACGACGTGGTCCGCGCGCTCACCACGGGCGGGCAACGGCTGATAGCCGGCTTGCGAGCCGAACGCGGCAGGCCGCCGCGCACGCAGGCGCAGGGCCTCCCGCAACACGTACGCCTTCACCCGGCCGTCGCGCCGCGCGGCGAAGAGCTCGGCCGGGTCCGCCCGGTCCAGCCCGGGCAGCATGTCGCGCCGACGCGCGAAGTCGGTGGGTCGCCGGTTGTCGGGATCCACCAGGTCGTCACCCCACAGCTCGGTGCCCTGATAGGTGTCCGGGACGCCCGGGGACGTCGCGCGCAACAGCGTCTGCGCCAGGCCGCTCACGATCGCGATCTCGGCCACCTCGTGCGCGAACGCGGACAGCTCGTGGGCGAAGGTGGGACCGTGGTCCGGGTCGAGCAACCACGCGACGAAGGAGCCGAGCCGCTCCTCGTACGCGTGACCGGGCTCGTGCCAGCTCGTGTGCGTCGCGGCCTCCCGGCCCGCCTTCACGAGGTAGTCGACGACGCGGGCGCGCAGCTCGTCGTTCGGCCAGCGACCATCGAGGGGCCACACCCCGAGCAGCGTCTGGTAGGCGAGCCACTGCATCGCCGCGTCGGGCGCCCGGTGCGGCGAACCCCGCTCCACATCCTGCTCGAACTCCTGCTCGAACTCCTGCTCGAACTGCCGGGGGACCTCGGCGAGGATCCAGCGGCGCGCGGCCGCGACGACGTCCATCCCCCGCTCGCTGATCGCCGCGATCCGCAGCCGGACGTCCTCACCGCGTTTGGTGTCGTGGGTCGACGTCGTCAGCATCCCGGTGGGCTGGCGGCGCTGCCGCTCCGCCTGGCTCGCGTGGAACCCATCGGCGTCCAGCCCCATCGTGGTCGGATCGCCGCCGACCTCGTTCAGCGCCACCAGCCGGAGATCACGATAGAGGTGCGTGTCCTCCAGGCCCTTCGCCATCGCCGCGCTCGACAGCTGTGGGAAGCGCGCACGCAGTTCCCGTTCCGCCGCATCGTCCGCCGCGGCAACGGGATCGGCGACCGCGGGGGCCGTGTCCGGTCGCAGGCTCCGACCCGTCAGGACGTCCCCCACGAACGCGTACAGCCGCTCGACGGCCTCCGCGCGCGATCCGTCGGGGAGGGTGCCCGCGGCCACCCGAACTGCCCTGTCCAGCCGCTCGCGATCCACCTGATCGGACCGGCCGCTCTCCGGGTCGACGTAGGTCCGGTAGACGGGCATCGCTTGCGCGAGCCGGGTGACCACCTCCCGGCACTGGGCGAACACGGTGTCGCGCACCTCGCGCCGGCTCTCCGCCGCCCGCCACAGCAGACGAGCGAGTCGGTCGACGTCGGCGGCCAGATCGTCGGCGAGCACCTCGCCCTTGGCTCGCACCACCCCGGCCCGGAAGTCCCCGCCGCGCTCCCCGAGCACCTCGAGCAAGAACGCGTCGACCACCGACTCGAACCCGGGGTCGACGAACAACCCGAGCACGTCGCGCGCGAACTCGTAACCCGTCGTGCCCGCCACCGGCCAATCGGGTAGGACCTCACCGGGCTCGGTGATCTTCTCCGCGACCGTCCACACCCCACCGCTGCGCCGGGCGAGCCTGCGGAAGTACCCGCCGGGGTCGCGCAGACCGTCGGGGTGGTCGATGCGCAGCCCCGCGAGCACCCCGTCGGCGACCAGCCGCAGGATCGTGCCGTGCGTGCGCTCGAAGACGTCGGGATCCTCGACGCGGACCGCCGCGAGGTCGTCGACCGCGAAGAAGCGCCGGTAGTTGACGAGGGACCCGCCGGTGCGCCAGTGGACGAGCCGATAGTGCTGCGCCTCGATGAGCCCGTGCAGCGCACTCCAGCTGGCGGGCTCGCCCGGGGAGCCCGCGAGTCCCGCGGGACCGCCCGCCTCGAGGACGAGCCCCACGGTCTCGGGGGCCAGCGGCAGGTCGTGCTCGTGATAGCGGAGCCGATACCCGTCCTCGCGGGCCTCGACCGCGAGCTCGCCCGCGTGCAGGACCTCCCCGTAGGGACGACCGAGGATCGGGAGCACCACCCGTCCCCGCGCCCCCGGCAAGGGATGGTCCCAATCCACGTCGAAGACGGCTGCGGCCGCCGACAGACGGCCCCCGGCCAGCAGCTCCTCCCACAGCGGGTTCTCGGGCCCCGTGCCGACGTGGTTCGGCACCAGGTCCGCGACGACCCCCAGGCCGTGCGCGTGCGCTCGCGCGGCGAGGTCCCGAAGGCCCTGCTCGCCGCCGAGCTCCTCGCGGACGCGGGTCGGATCCACGACGTCGTAGCCGTGAGTGGATTCGGCACGCGCCGCGAGGATCGGCGAGCAGTAGAGGTGGCTCACGCCGAGATCGGCGAGGTATCCGACGAGGTCCGCAGCCGTCGCGAAGTCGAGGAAGTCGGGCCGCAACTGCAAGCGGTAGGTGCTGCCCGGGGCACTCATCGAGGACGAGCCCCGACCTCCGCGGCGTCGTCGAGCCGGCGGAGCACGACCAGGCTGCGATTGGTCACCTCGCGCTCGTCGCCCGCCCCGAGGAGCCAGCCGTCGGCCTCCCGCAGCATGGCGGTATCGAGCAGCACGCGCCACCGCTCCCCGTAGCGTGAGCTCGGCACCCGGAACGTGACGTCGACCGCGTCAGCATTGCAGAGCACCAGGAAGGACTCGTCGAGCACGCGCCGCCCACGGTCGTCGCGGGTCGGGAGGGCGCGCCCGTTGAGGAAGAACATGAGGGCCGTAAGCCGCGCGGTGTCCCAGTCCTCGTCGGTCATCGCGCTCGCATCGGGCCGGAGCCAGTCGAGGTCGACCATGCCGATGGGGCCGCGTCGACTGCCCTCGGACGTGCCCTCGCGGCCCCGAAAGAACTGCTGGCGCCGGAAGACCGAATGCTGGCGACGCAGATGGATGAGCGTCCGGGTGAACTGGTACAGCGACCGCTGCTCGCCGGGGGTCATGCCGCCCGCGGCCTCGTTCGGCTCGTCCGCATCCGTGGGATCGAGCCAGCTCCAGTCGTACCAGGCGAGCTCGTTGTCCTGGCAATAGGTGTTGTTGTTGCCCCGCTGGCTCCGCCCGAACTCGTCGCCACCGAGCAGCATGGGCACACCCTGGCTGATGAACAGCGTCGCGAGGAAGTTGCGCTGCTGGCGCTGCCGCAGCGCGTTGACATCTTCATCGTCGGTCGGGCCCTCGACCCCGTGGTTCCAGGAACGGTTGTGGGACTCGCCCGAGTCGGGGTCGGCGAGGTTGGCCTCGTTGTGCTTCTCGTTGTAGCTCACGAGGTCGCGCAGCGTGAAACCGTCGTGGGCGGTGATGAAGTTGATCGACGCGTTCGGCCGCCGCCCGGTGTGCTCGTAGAGGTCGCTCGAGCCGGACAACCTCGTCGCGGTCTCCCCCAGCACCGCCGAATCGCCGCGCCAGAAGTCGCGGATCGTGTCGCGGTACTTGCCGTTCCACTCGGTCCAGAGCACCGGGAAGTTGCCGACCTGGTAGCCGCCCTCCCCCACGTCCCAGGGCTCGGCGATCAGCTTCGTCTGGCTGATCACCGGGTCCTGCTGGATGATGTCGAAGAAGCTCGACAAGCGGTCCACGTCGTGCAGTTCGCGCGCGAGCGCGGCCGCCAGATCGAAGCGGAAGCCGTCCACGCGCATCTCCAGGATCCAGTAGCGCAAGCTGTCCATGATGAGCTGCAGCACGTGAGGGTGGCGCACGTTGAGGCTGTTGCCCGTACCCGTGTAGTCCATGTAGTAGCGCGGCTCGTCCTCGACCACGCGGTAGTACGCCAGGTTGTCGATCCCGCGGAAGGACAGGGTCGGGCCCATGTGGTCGCCCTCGGCGGTGTGGTTGTAGACCACGTCGAGGATCACCTCGAGGCCCGCGGCGTGGAGCTCCTTCACCATCTGCTTGAACTCTTGGACCTGGCCGTCGGTGTGCCGCCACGCCGCGTACTCGTCGTGAGGAGCGAAGAAGCCGATCGAGTTGTAGCCCCAGTAGTTGCGCAGCCCGTGCTCGTGCAGGAAGTGGTCGTGCACGAAATGGTGGACCGGCTGCAGCTCGACGGCGGTGACGCCGAGATCGATCAGGTGCTCGAGGACCGGTGGGGACGCGAGCCCGGCGTAGGTCCCGCGCAGCTCGGGCTCGACATCGGGGTGTTGCATCGTGAGGCCGCGCACGTGGGTCTCGTAGATGACGGTATCGGTCCACGGCGTCAACGGGTGGCGGTCCTCGCCCCAGTCGAAGTAGGGGTTCGCCACGATCGCCCGCGGGACGTGCGGCGCGCTGTCGCGGTCATCACGGACCCGGTCGTCCTCGCCCATCCGGTAACCGAACACGGACTCGTCCCAGTCGACGCCACCGTCGATCGCCTTCGCGTACGGATCGATCAGCAGCTTGTCGGGGTTGAAGCGGTGCCCGGCCTCGGGTTCCCAGGGGCCGTGCACCCGGAAGCCATAGCGCTGGCCGGGCCCCACGCCGGGTAGGTAGCAGTGGAAGTTGTATGCGGTGCGGTCGGCCATCGTGATGCGGCGCTCCTTGCCGCGCGCGCCGAACAAGCACAGCTCCACCTCCTCGGCGTGTTCGCTGAACAGCGAGAAGTTCGTCCCCGTCCCGTCCCAGGTCGCACCGAGCGGGTAGGGACGTCCAGGCCAGTGATGCACGGGGGATCTCCTTGTCATGGGCCCGGTCGTACCGGTGTTATGGGCCCGGTCGTACCGGTCCGGCGCGGACAGCGCAGCCGACCAGAGTACAGTGCCACGGGACACCGCTCGCGCGAGCGGATGCCCCGTGCCGTGGTCGGCGCGCCCACCATTCCCTCCTGAGGGAGCCCTACCCCTGTGACCGTCACCAAGCGCCGCGCGCCGCGCGCCAAGGCACCGACGCGCCCGTGAGCCGCACACCTCGCGGGTGGCTCTCCGGCCCGGTCCTCACGGCCGCTGCGCTGTCGGCGATGGCGGGGTTCGCCCAGTTCGGCCCCGCCGCAGCCCTCGCGGACATCTCCACCGCGTTCGGTGACCCGTCCCTCGAGCCGGACCGGGTCACCGAGCTCGCGCTGCCGGGATCCGTGGTCGGGCTCGGTCTCGCCATCATCCGCCTCGCCTCGCTCGGCAGCCTCACGCTCGCCGGGTTCGCCGATCGGGCTGGCCGACGACGAGTCCTCCTCGTCTCCACGGGTCTCGGGCTCGTGCTCACCGGCCTCTCGGCGCTGGCGGGCTCGTACTGGTGGTTCGTGGCGATCTTCGCCCTCGGCCGCCCGTTCCTCTCGGCGACGAACGCGGTGGCGGGGGTGACGGCCGCCGAGCACGTACCGACCCGTGACCGGGCAGGAGCGATCGCCGTCATCGCCGCTGGCTACGGGCTGGGCACCGGCGTCACGCTGCTCGTGCGCGACCTCGCCGGCGATGTCCTCGGGTTCCGCGGCCTGTTCGCGTCGGCGGCGCTGCTGGTGCTCCTGCTCCCGCTCGCCGCCCGAGCACTTCGCGAACCTACGGTCTTCGCCTCCGCGCGCCGCTCCACCCCCGCGACCCGGTGGCGACTCGGCGCCGTGCCGCGTCCGCTGGTCCCACGCCTCGTGCTGCTCGGAGCGCTCACGTTCGGCATCGGGTTCGTCACCGGCCCGGCCAACACCTACGTCTTCCTGTTCGGCGAACAGGTCGTGGGCCTGCCGTTGCGCACCCTCACGCTGGCAGGCTTGTCGGCGGGTCCGATCGGGCTGCTGGGTCTGCTGGCTGGTCGCTGGGCCGCCGACCGCCTGGGCCGCCGGCCGAGCTGCATGCTCGGCATGGCCCTGGCCGGCTGCGGCGCGATCGTGCTCTACAGCGGAACGGCGACCGCCGTCGTGGTCGGCTACCTCCTGAGCCTGCTCGGCCAGTCGGCGTACGGTCCTCCGGCCGGCGCCATGGACGCGGAGCTGTTCCCCACCCGGGTGCGGGCCACGGTCGCTGGCTGGCTCACCGTCGCCGGCGTGCTCGGCGCCAGCAGCGGCCTCGCCCTGTTCGGCGCGCTCTGGGAGGCGATCGGTCCGCAGCCCGCCGCGCTCACGCTCTTCGTGCCGATCGTCGTCCTGGCCGGCGCCTACTGGTTGCTACCGGAAACCCGCGACCGCGAGTTGCCCGACGATGTCGAGACCACGGCCTCGCCGACCTCACCGGGCACGCCGACCTCCCCGACCTCGCCGGGCTCGCCGACCTCCCCGACCTCCCCGACCTCGGCGGACTCGGCGGGCTCGGCCACCCCGTGACGCGCGTCCGTCCCCCGCAGGGATGAGGGACGGGACTCCGGACCGGCAGCCGGCCCGGAGTCGCTCTCCGGGAGCGCGACGGCGCACGTGCGCCCCAACCGGATGCCCCGGGCGGAGCCGGCCTTGGCCTCGTACATCGCCGTGTCGGCATCGGAGAGCAACCGCTCACGATCGTTGGAGTCCCCTCGCTCCCGGTACGAGATGCCGACGCTCGCGACGAGCTCGACCTCCCCGGCGGTCAAGGCGATCGGCTGGCGAATCGCCTCCTGGATCCGTTCGGCCACGACCAGGGCTGCCTCGGGGTCGGCCACGCCGGTGAGCAACACCGCGAACTCGTCGCCCCCCAGGCGGCCGAGGAGGTCGTGGGGCCGCAGGCAGCGCTGCAGCCGTTGGGCGATGATGCGGAGCAACTCGTCACCGGCCTGATGACCAAGGCGATCGTTGACGGCCTTGAACCCGTCGAGATCGAGGAACAGCACCGCGATCGGAGCCTCGTCGGCGACGACGGCGTCGTCGATCCGCTCGAACAAGCGTGTGCGGTTCGCCGCGCCGGTCAGCGCATCGGTCGCGGCCTGTCGCAGCAGTTCCCGCTCGAGGTTGCGTTGGCGGAGGAACTGCTGGGCCAGCGCGAGTGCCGCGTCCGCCTGCCGCGCGAGCAACTCGAGGCACTCCCGCTCGTAGGCCGAGACCTCCCGTGAACGGGTCGTACCGACGGTCAGAACGGCGGTGAGGGCATCCCCGTTCCAGACCGGGCAACCGAGGACCGTGCGCATTCCGGAGACCCCGTCCCCCGCGTCCCGGCCGGAGGGGACGGTCCAGCCGGAGGGATCCTCGAGCTCGACGACGTCGCCGGATGCGGCGACGGCCTCGAGGATGCCGTCCTCGGCAGGCCCGGTCGTCGGCAGTGACTCCGCGTCACCACGCCGTGCGACCGCCCTCCACCGCTGGCTGCCGTCGTCGTACAACGAGAGATCGACGGCTTCGAAGCCCAACTCCGCCGCCGCGTCGGCGACGGCGGACAGGACCGCCCCCGAGTCGGCGGTGGTCATCCCACGCCCGGCCGAGACGACCGTCGCCAGCAACTCCGCCCGGTGCTCCGCCTGCTGCTCGGCATCGCGTCGCGCGCCGAGGATGCCCGCGAGATGGCGCGCGGTGGCGCCACCGATACCGGCGAGCGCGACGAGCAGCACGACCTGCGCCACGAGAACCCCCGTCTGAGCCACGAGAATGCCCGCTGCGCCGATCACGAGCCCCAGCAGGGCTCCCACGATCGGCGGGAGGATTCCGCGGAGGACACGCATGTCGCCCCGTGCGTCCGGACCCACCCGGTTCCCTTTCCCGCTCCTCGATGAATCCGCATGGGATCCATCCCGCCACCGGTCAGGGTACGCCACGGAAGCGACGATGTGGTGACCCGTTCCACATCCCCGACCCGTCCACGTGCGCTAGCGTCACGGTTCACCCATGCGCACACTGCTCGTCACCAACGACTTCCCACCCGACGTCGGCGGTATCCAGCGCTTCGCGGTCGAGCTCGCCACACGGCTGCCCGGAGCGGCCGTCCTCGCGCCACAGCATCCCGACGCGGGCCCGCACGACCGGGACCTGTCGGTCCCCGTGTGGCGCGCGCCCGCGCGGTACCTGCTACCCGAACCCCGCACGCACCGCGCGCTGCGGCACGCCGTCCACCGGCACCGGGCCGACACGGTGCTCTTCTTGTCACCCGTCCCGCTCGCCCTGCTCGGCCACGCGCTCACCGTGCCCTGGGCGGTCGTCTCGCACGGGGCGGAGATCGAGATCCCGGGTCGGGCCCCGATAGTCGGTGGGCGCATCCGTCGCGCGCTGCGAGGCGCCGACGGGCTCTTCGCCGTGAGCGAGTGGACCGCCGACCGTATCCGACGGCTCGTGGGGCCCGGCGGTCCGCCGGTGCACCTGCTGCGCAACGGTGTGGATCCGCAGCGCTTCACGCCGGAGGCGGACGGCACCGCGGTGCGGCGACGGCTGGGCCTCGGCGACGCGCCGATGATCCTGTGCGTGGGACGCCTCGTTCCCCGCAAGGGTCAGGACCGACTCCTCGACGCCCTCCCCCGCATCCGCGCCCACGCGCCGGACGCCCGCCTGGTCCTGGTGGGCGACGGTCGCCTGCGCCCGCGCCTCGAACGGGCCGCGGCCGCGCTCCCGCCGGGCGCGGTGGTCCTCACCGGCACCGTGACCGCCGACGACCTACCCGCGTTCCACGCGGCGGCGGACGTGTTCGCGCACCCCAACCGGGATCGCTGGGGCGGGCTCGAGCAGGAGGGGTTCGGGATCGTGTTCCTCGAGGCGCAAGCCTGCGGCACCCCCGTCGTCGCCGGCGCGAGCGGGGGCTCCCCCGAAGCGTTGCTCGAGGGCCGTACCGGATTAACTGTCGACGGCGCCGACCCGGCGGCCATCGCCGCGGCGGTCGGCTGCCTCGTGGCCGACCGCGAGCGCGCGAGTGTGATGGGCCATGCCGCCCGGAGCTTCGTTGCCAGCGAGTTCGCCTGGGACGCGATCGTCGACCGCCTCGGCCGAGACCTCGCGACGCTGCGCACCCGCCGTCTCCCGCCCGGCTCGACCGCCTCGGGCTAGCCTGTCCAGAGGTCCGAATGGACCGGCACAGCGACCCGGCGGAGAATCCCACCATGGCTCATCACCGTGCACTGTGCTGGCGGAACAGCCCAGCGAGGGTGCGGAAGCCGGAGCGGACGCGGCGCTGTCGAGCCGCGGTCGCCGGGCGCGCTCGGGTGGCTCGCGCTCGCGGTCCGGTTCCCGGTCGAGGGGTGGCTCCTCACCCAGTCGTTCGCGTTCCCGCGGGGGCTCCAGCCGGAGACGATAGGCCGGACATGACCGCACCCGGACCGAGCGGGTGCGGGCGCGGACCGTGGTAGTGACGCTGCGGACCGCCTCGGTCGCTGCGTCGAGCATCGGCACGCGCTGATGCCGGTGCTGCTGCCCATCTCACCGGTCCTGCTGCTCCTCGTCCAGGCCTCCTACCCGTAGATGGGGACGGACCGGGCCCCTCCAGTCGAGCGGCCAGCGCTCGCCCATCTCGAGCCGACTCGCGGCCGGAGGGTGCGAGGACCAGAGGAGGCGCGCCCAGGTGGGTGGCGCGGGATCGCTGAGGTTCGCCCGGCCGATCTCGGCCTTCTGGCGCAGGTAGACGTCGCGGTCCCCGGTCAGCTCCAGTGAGCCCAGGTCCGCGGCGGCCTCCATGTCGCGTGACACGTTCATCGCCACCGGCGCCGAACCGTTGACGAGCAGCACGACCACGGCCACGGCGACCGCGGCGCCGCGAGGGTCCGCGAGCGTCCGCTGCTTCCCGGCGCGAACTCGCCGACCCATGACGCCCGCGAGGACGTAGGCCGCGGCGACCACTCCCGCGGCCGCCGCCGCGGTGCCGCGGGCGAGATCGCCGTTGCGATGGTGGGCCAGCTCGTGGGCGACCACCATCCCGACGTCCTCCGGTGGCCGTGCTTCGAGCAACGTGTCGTACAGGACGATCCGCCGGGTCGCCCCCAACCCCGATACGTAGGCGTTCTGTCGGGTCGTCCGGGCGCTCGCCTCGGCGACCAGGATCTCGTCCATGTCCTCGCCCGCTGCCTCGATCACGCGGGAGACGTCGGTGCGCATCTCGCCCTCGGGCAGCGGCACGGTTCGGTGCTGCAGGGGCTCGAGCACGAGCGGTGCCGCGAGCACGAGCAGCGCCGCGGCCGCGCCGCCCGCGAGCCCGGCGAGCGGAGCGAACGCTCGCGGTGCGCGACGAGCCAGGCCCAACGCTCCTGCGGCGCCGGCCGCGACGATCAACCAGATCGCCGCCATGTTGCGAGTCCAGTGCCAGAGCCACTCCGGCAACGACTGCGTCGAGAACCCCCACATCCCGTCGTGGTACCAGCCGAGCCACACGTTGAGGGGCAGCACGGCCAGGTCGACGATCACGACGATCGCGGCCACGACGGCGGCGCCCGCGAGCACGGGACGAGTCGATCCACCCATGCGGTCGACCAGACCAGCGACGACGCGGCGGCCCGTGGGCGTGAAGGCGATGAGGCAGGGGATCGCGATCCGAAGGGCAAGACCCAGCAGCCTGAGCAGGTACCGCGGCCCGTGATAGGCCTCGACGGCGGCCAGGTGGTCGGCGTCGAACCATCGCGCGGGATCGGGAACGCCGCCGAGATCGGGCGCGAGCGGGCGCAGCGCCACCGCTGCGATCCCGGCCACGACGACGACGGCGGTGAGCACGTGTAGCGGCCACAGCGGCCGACGACGGGTGGGCCCGGGCGACCCGGCCTCCTCGATTCTCGTCGCCACCACCGCTCCGCATCGTCGGCACCGATCGCGACACCTTCCAGGACGAGTCCGCCATATCGCCGGACGCCCCGGATCAGCGCGCCATTGTCGGCTCCGGCGCCGAGACCGACAATCCGACCCGCTCCCGGCCGCCCGGCCGGTCGCCGGTCCCCGACCCGGGCGCACGGGCCGCGTCCTCCGCTGCGATGAGCGCACCCACGAGGCAGTCGTCGCACTCCGACGACCGCGTGTGCGGACACGGTTCGCAGTCGAGGACGATCGGTTCGGCGGCCGGGGCGTCCCCGGCCAGGATGGCGCCGTCGAGGCTCACGGACGCAGGTGCGACGCGGGACGGCACGCCGTCCACTCGGGTGCGGGGCCCGTCGTGGGCCCCGTCACGGGGCCCATTGCGGACAGTGGCGGCCTCGGGGAAGTTCGCGTCCACCGGCACTCCCTTCTGTCATCGGTTCACCGGGCGTTCGGCTCGGCCTACGCCACGACCGTACGGAAGGGGTGCGACAACCGGCCCTGTCGACCGGCCGGCGGCGCTCAGGCGTCGGCTGCCTCCGGCCCCGGGGTGCGCACGACGTGCACGCCGTCACCGGTGTTGCACCAACGGCAGCGCACCTCCTCGATCTCCAGGTCGCGGATCTCCTGCTCCTCGGGCGTCCCCGCACCGGACAGATCGAAGTGCCAGAAGCGCGAGAGCCGTTCGGTCGTGCGGACGTCGAAGCGCGTCAGGTTGCCGCACTGGGCGCAGCGATACCGCGTTCCGGGGGCGAGGCCCAGGCGGGTCTCGGCGGCGTCCGGCGTACGAACTGGTGCATCGGCCACGGGTTCCTCCTCCTCGGGATCAACGACGGGTGAGCCGGCCGCCGGCTCGGAGCACGCGCTCAACCTGGGGGTGTGCGCATGCCACGGGGCGTCGTGGGCCCACGGTTCGAGGGTAACGTCCACCCGCGGACCACCCACATCAGCCGCCTCGCCTGCGACGACGTGTTCGTACCGCGCAGGGCGCAACCGTTCCGTCACGAGGACCCGAGCGCAGCGCACGCTCGACTGGATCGAGGCGCACCGCCGCCGACCCCGGCCGACTAGAGCCCGCGAAACTCGGGAGCTCTCTGCTCGCGGAACGCCGCGGCCCCCTCCGCCGCGTCCTCCCCCGCGAAGGCGATCGCCTGTGCCGTGAACTCGCGGTCGAGCGCCGTCTGCGCGTCAGAGTCGAAGGCGTCGAGGAGCAAGCGCTTGGTCATCCCGAGGGCCGCCGTGGGACCTCGGGCGAGGGTCGCGGCGACCCGGTTCGCCTCCTCGAGCAGGTCGTCCGCGGCGACGACCCGGGTCACCAGTCCTAGTCGCTCGGCCCGGACGGGGTCGACCGTCTCCCCGAGCAAGCAGAGCTCGCGCGCGGCGCGCAGGCCGACCATGCGCGGCAACAGGAAGGTGACGCCGAAGTCCGGCACGAGACCCCGCTGGGCGAACGCGAAGGCGAACGAGGCCTCCTCGGATGCGAGCACGACATCGGCCGCGAACGCGATACCCAGTCCCGCACCGGCGGTGGGCCCCTTCACCGCCGCCACGAGCGGTGTCTCCAGTGCCAGCAGGCGCTGGGCGAGGCGTTGTGAGCCCGAGCGCATCGAGCGGCGCACCGCCGGGGGACGCGCATCGGTGCCGGCCATCTCGGCCAGCGCCGCGATGTCGGCGCCCGCGCAGAACCCTCGCCCCTGTCCGGTGAGGATGATCGCTCGGACGGCCGGATCCGCGTCGCGAGCATCGAGCACCGCCTCCAGCTCGCGGCCCATCGTCTGATCGATGGCGTTCAGCTTGTCTGGCCGCGAGAGCGTGATGGTCGTGACGCCGTCGGTGTCGCTGACCGACAGGCGGGTCGGCGTGTCGGTGGGCATCCTGCCTCCTCGTGCGGCTCACGCGGGCACTTCCGGATCGGCCCCTCGGCGGCCGCCGAGGGATCGGGACCGTCCCGGCCCCCGAACCGGCTCGGCGCGCAGCCTACGGCTCCCCGCTCCCGGACGGCCACCGAGACACCCGCGCGGGAACTCGACCCTCTGCCCGCTCGTTGTCCGGTACACGGACAGCGCCGTGCGAGGCGAGAGGATCGATGCGCAACGCAGCGAGCCCGAGCGACACCCGGTCGGACCGCCACGAGCACCCGGCAGCGGGCCACTCGGTCAGCACGTTGCCCGAGGACGACACGTGGGTGGCGCAGGCCGCCTGCCGGGACGCGAGTCCCGACCTGTTCTTCTCCGACCGGGCCGAGGACATCCGTGCCGCCGTGAGGATCTGCCGACGCTGCCCGGTCGTGGAACCCTGTCGCGCCGTGGCCCTCGCGTCCGGGGAGCGCTTCGGGGTCTGGGGTGGGCAGACGGAACGGCAGCGCCGCCGGGAGCTGCGACAGGCTGCCGAGCAGCCCGACGCGGCCTGACGCGGCCTACATCCCGTCGCTGGGGAAGACCACGACCAGGACGGTCTGCTGCGCGCTCTCGAGCAGGTAGTCGACCCCGTGGCCGAGGAACAACCCCTCGTCCGTGGAGCGTCCCACCGCACCCACGACGATGAGGTCGGACCCCCGTTCGTTCGCGGCGGCGGCGACCTCGGCGCCCAGCGAGGGACCGGTTCGGGTGAGCGGGGTCACCGTGCACCCGAACTGCTCGGCGAGCTCGTCGGCCTGCCGCAGCACGCGCGCGGCGATCGCCAGCGAGCTGGCGTCCGACTCGCCGCCGGCCCCCGGGTGCCAATAGGACCCGGGCTGCCAGTACGTGCTCTCCCCGATCCGGTCGGGGCGATTGACCACGTGGAGCGCGTCCACGCCGGCACCGGAGCGCTCACCGAGCGTGTAGGCGATCTCCTGTGCCGCCCGCGACACGCGGTCACCGCCGATCGGCACCAGGATGCGGCGCAGGTCGAGCGGCTGACTGTGTCCGTCGACGCCCACCCCGTGCTTGACCAGCAGCACCGGCACCGGCGCCTGGGCGATCGTGCGGGCCAGCACCGGTGAGACGGCCTCGCTGCCGGCGAACGCCTCGGTCAGACCGAGCGCGAGCAGGCCGTGCCCCAGGGAGGCCTCGGTGCGAATCGCCGCGGGGATCTCGCGCGACTGCTTGTCGACGCGGTCGACGTTGCGCCCCGCGAAGACCTCGCGCGCCTCCGCCACCGCCTCCTCGGCGCTGCGGCGATCCATGGCGTCCGCGTCCGGTCCATGGATGGTGAGGAGCGTGACCGACGCCTCCGGCCGCAGCGACTGATGCAGCAGCTGCGCAGCGAGCACCGAGTTCCCACCGCCGCGCGTGGGCAGCAGCGCGCTGCTCGTGCGGGCGATGATGGAGCGGGAGAGGATCTCCTCGCGCTCGAGGCGAGCGCGCTCCTCCGGCGAGGTCTCGAACCGCTGCAGCACCGCGCGCAGCAGCGGCGGGGTCATCATCGACGTGACGATCGCCGTGACCATGATCACCGTGTAGGACTCGGTGTTCAGCACACCGATGCCCAGACCGATGGTCGCGATCACCACCTGCAGCGCTCCCCGCGCGTTCAGACCGATCCCCAGCGCGAGGCCCTCGAGCCGTCCGAGACGGCTCATCCGCGCCCCGAGGTAGGAGCCGACGAGCTTGGAGGCGGCCGCCACGACGAGCACCACCACCGCCCACAGCGCGATCTCCGGGTCGAGCAACAGCCCGAGGTCGACGAACAGCCCGGCCGTGGCGAAGAACAGGGGGGCGACGAACGAGCTCGTGAGCGTCTCGATCGACGCGCGGGCCTCCGGCCGCAGGTAGCGCGAACGACCGAACACGATGCCGGCCAGCAGTGCACCCAGCACCGCCTCCACCCCGATCGCCTGCGCGATCGCAGCCGCCACGAACGTGCCCCCGAGCAGCACCGTGAACGACCGCTCCTGGCCGTGCTCGCCTCGCCGTGCCGCCCGCAGGAGCCGGTCCACCCCCCGCTGGCCGTACAGGAAGGTCACCGCGACGAACAGCGCGAACAGCGCGAGCGTGACGCCGAGGTCCAGGAGATCGAACCCGCCGGCCGCCACGAGCCCCGAGACCGCCCCCACGAGCAAGTACCCCACGAGGTCGTTGGCCATCGCGGCTGCGACGGTCACCTGCCCGAAGTTCCGTCGCATCAGGCTCATCTCCATGAGGATCCGCGCCACCACCGGGAGGGCGGAGATGGCCAGCGCGATCCCGGCGAAGAGCGCGAAGGAGACCCGGTCCCCCGCTGCCCCGATGAACAGCGCGGGCATCGCCCACCCGATGGCGAACCCCAGCAGCAACGGCACGACGAGGCTCCCGGTCGAGACCCAGAACGTCTGACGACCGAGCTTCCTGAGCAGGCCGAGGTCCGTCTCGAAGCCGGTGACGGTGAGCAGCAGCGCCGCGCCCACCCACGCGAACGCGAGCAGCAGGCCGCTGTGCACGGGCTCCTGGGGGAACAACCACCCGTGGACCTCGGGGGCCAGTCGTCCGAGCAGCGTCGGCCCGATCAACAGGCCCGCCGCGAGCTCGCCGATCACCGAGGGCTGCCCGATCCTGCGCATGAGCGTGCCCAGGCCGCGCGCTGTCAACAGGATGACCGAGAGCTGGACCCAGAAGACCAGCAGTTCGTCGCTCGAGAGCGGCTCCACGGCAACCTCGACAGGATCGGCGGCAGGTGAGACCGAGAGTCGGGCGCGCGGACCGGCGGGGACCCGTTGCGCCTCGAGAAGGCTAGGTGGCGGCGGCCTCCCGTGCGACCGTCACCCAGCGGTCCAGCGTCGCCGCTGCACGCCCCTCGTCGATCGCCGCGAACGCGGCCTCGAGTCCTTCACCGAGGGACGCGGCGCGATCCGCCGCGTAGAGGGCCGCGGCGGCGCCGAGCGCCACGATGTCGCGCGGCGCCCCCGGCGCGCCGTTGAAGACCTCGTCGGCGATCCCGCGACAGAGCGGCACGTCACCGCCCTGCAACTCGGCCAGACTCGCGCGGCGCAAGCCGAGCGACTCGGGCTCGAGCTCCCATTCGGTGACGGTCCCGTCGCGGACCTCCCACACGTTGCTCGGCCCGGTCGTGCTGAGCTCGTCCATCCCGCCCGGGCCGGTGAACACCAGTGCGTGGCGGGCGTCGAGGCGGGCGAGCACCTCCGCCATGCGCGGGGCCATCCGCACGTCGCTCACCCCGACCGTCTGGTGGCGCACGCCGGCGGGGTTCGTGAGCGGACCGAGCACGTTGAAGACGGTCCGGATGCCCAGCTCGCGGCGAGCCGGCATCACGTGGCGCGTCGCGGGGTGGTAGCTCGGCGCGTAGCAGAACCCGATCCCGGCCTCGGCCAGACAGCGCTCGACCCCCTCAGGCGGCAGGTCCGTGACGAGCCCCCATGCCTCGAGGACGTCCGCCGAGCCGCAGCGCCCGCTCGCGGCGCGGTTGCCGTGCTTGGCCACGACCGCCCCCGCACCGGCCGCCACGACGGCCGCGAGCGTGGAGACGTTGAAGGTACCCGAGCGGTCGCCCCCGGTGCCCGCCGTGTCGACCGCCCCGTCCGGTGCTCGGACCGGGACCGCGTGGGCCCGCATGGTCGCCACGAGCCCGACCAGCTCGGATGCCTGCTCCCCCTTGGCCCGCAGCGCCACGAGGAAGCCGGCGACCTGGGCCGGTGGAACGTCCCCGCGCATGATCGCATCGAGCGCCGCGCGTGCGTTCGCCTCGTCGAGATCCTCGCCGCGCACCAGCCCGTCGAGGAGCTCGGCCCAGTCGAGCCGTTCGGCGGGGCCGGCGGCTCCGACGGCGGTGGGAAGCACCTCAGGGGTCGTCATCGCCTACCGATGGGTCGCCTCGCGGCCACTGCCGAGCGCCCGCTCCCGGGACTCGGGACGGCCCGGCAGCTCACCGGGCTGGCCGGGCCCCTTCACCGGGCCGGCCTCCTCGAAGGTGACCACCCCCGGCAGGCGCGGGATCGGCCTCCCCTCGGCCAACGCCTCGACCGCGTCGGCCAGGTCGAAGGGATCGACGGGCTTGATCACCCATGCGTCCGCCTCGGCCCACCGGGCGAGCCACTCGTCCTGGCGGCGATGCATGAGCAGGATCACCGGCGGCATCGGGCGGCCCATCCGCTCACGAGCCTTCATCTCACGGGAGAGGTAGAACCCGCCCGTCGGCTGGGTGTCGTTGTCGCCCACGACGACGTCGAACGGCTCGTCGTCGCTCCGGCCGTCCGCGATCGCATCGAGGAGAAGGACCGCGCGTTCCGGCCGACGGACCTCGGTGAAATGGACCTCGCCGTCACCGGTCAGGGCCGTGGTGACCTGGTCGGTCACACGCGGCCCGCTCGACACGAGCAGTACCCGCAACGCTGGCTCCTGGGTCGGGGTGGTCTGGACGATGGTGCCTGGGGCTGCCCGGCCGTCGGCCTCGCATGAGCCAACCGACCGCTCCCGCATCATGCCACCGCAGGGGCCGACAGGCGAGCCGAGCGTCCCCGCGAGGACGGCTGCCTAGACCGTCCAAGTGTCGCGGCCGCGCAGGAGCGCCTGCAGATCGCCGGGCCCCTTGCGTGCCACGGCGTCGTCGAGCTGGGCAGCGACCTCGTCGCCGTAGACCGGCCGTTCGGTCTGGCGGAACAGCCCGATCGGCGTGGGCCCGTGCGGCGTGTGCGCGAGACGGGAGAGCATGAACGCGAGCCCGGGATCGTCGCGGTGCGCGTCGTGGACGAGGAGCGCCTCCTCCCCCACCTCGGCGACGTCCACGACCTCGAGCTCGCCGTTGGCCCCCATGGCGACCCCGTGCTCGCCCTCCGCGCCGAAGCGGATCGGCGTACCGTGCTCCAGGCGGATCTGGTTGGGCTTGTTTCCTCGCACCCCATCGAACGCCCCATCGTTAAAGATGTTGCAGTTCTGATAGATCTCGATGAACGAGGTGCCGCGGTGCTGGGCGGCCCGCTCGATCAGGTCGGCGAGGTGCTGGCGCTCGTTGTCGACCGACCGGGCGACGAACGTCGCCTCGGCACCCAGGGCGAGGCTGACGGGGTTGTAGGGATGGTCGAGGGAGCCGACGGGCGTCGATTTCGTGACCTTCCCGACCTCGCTGGTGGGCGAGTATTGCCCCTTGGTGAGCCCGTAGATCTGGTTGTTGAACATCAGCACCGTGAGGTCCACGTTGCGGCGCATGGCGTGCAACAGGTGGTTGCCGCCGATCGAGAGGGCGTCGCCGTCGCCGGTCACGACGAAGACGCTGAGCTCGGGCCGCGCGGTGCTGATGCCCGTCGCGATCGCCGGAGCCCGGCCGTGGATCGAATGGAACCCGTAGGTCTCCACGTAGTACGGGAACCGAGCGGCGCACCCGATGCCGGACACGAACACGAAGTTCTCGCGGGGCACGCCCAGCTTGGGCAGGACGCTCTGCACGTTGGCCAGGATCGCGTAGTCCCCGCACCCGGGGCACCAGCGGACCTCCTGGTCGCTGGTGACGTCCTTCTTGGTGAGCTCGCGCGCATCGCCGTTGGACGCGCCGTCGCCGACCTGCGGCAACAGCCCTTCGGACGTGTCGGTGCTCACGAGAGGCTCCTCTCCGGCTCGCCGCGGCCCTCGGCGGCCGCGACCTCGTCGGCGATGGCGTCCCGCAGCTCCCCCGTCCCGAACGGCAGGCCGGCCACTCGGTTGTAGCCCCGCGCGTCGACGAGGAAGCGCGCACGCAGCAGGGACCGCAGCTGCCCCATGTTCATCTCGGGCACGAGCACACGCTCGTAGCGCCTGAGGACCTCCCCGAGGTTGGGCGGGAACGGGTTGAGGTGGCGCAGGTGCAGCTGGTCCACCGCCAGTCCCTCGGCGCGGCAGGCGCGCACGGCGGCGGCGATGGGCCCGTAGCTGGAGCCCCACCCCACGACCAGGACACGGGCGCCGGGGTCGGCCCGATCGACCTCGGCAGCAGGGATGTCGCCGGCGATCCGGTCGACCTTCGCCTGGCGCAGCTCGGTCATGCGGTGATGGTTGTCCGGGTCGTAGGAGATGTCACCGGACCCGTCGGCCTTCTCGAGTCCCCCGATGCGGTGCTCGAGCCCCGGGGTGCCGGGGATCGCCCAGGGTCGTGCGAGGGTGTCCGGGTCGCGATCGAACGGCGCGAACCCGTGCTCGGCGTTCTCGCCGTTGGCACCGGCCGCCACCGCGAACCGCACGGCGCCGCGCAGATCCGGCAAGGCGGCCACGTCCGGTACCCGCCACGGCTCCGCGCCGTTGGCGAGGTAGCCGTCCGAGAGCACGAAGACGGGGGTGCGGTAGGTCAGCGCCATCCGCGCGCCCTCGATCGCGACGTCGAAGCAATCGCCCGGCGTGGAGGCGGCGATCACCGGGACCGGCGACTCCCCGTTGCGGCCGTGGAGCGCCTGGAGCAGGTCGGCCTGCTCGGTCTTGGTCGGCAGGCCGGTCGACGGCCCTCCGCGCTGGATGTTGAGCACGAGCAGCGGCAGCTCGACCGCCACGGCGAGCCCGATCGTTTCCGTCTTCAGCGCGACGCCGGGACCGCTCGTCACGGTCGCCGCGAGGTGCCCCGAGAACGCCGCTCCCAAGGCCGCCCCGACGCTGGCGATCTCGTCCTCGCCCTGGAACGTCCGCACACCGAAGTTCTTGTGCTTCGACAGCTCGTGCAGCACGTCGCTGGCGGGGGTGATGGGGTAGCCGCCGAGGAACAGCGGCAGCCCGGCTTGCTGGGACGCCGCGACGAGCCCGTACGAGATCGCGAGGTTGCCGGTGATCTGCCGGTAGGTGCCCGGCGGCAGCTCGGCCGCGGCCACCTCGTACGCGTGGTCGAACGCCTCGGTCGTCTCGCCGTAGGCCCAACCGGCGTCGAACGCGGCGATGTTGGCCTCGGCGACGCGCGGCTGCTCCCCGAACTTCTCGCGCAACCACTCTCGCGTCGGTTCGGTCGGCCGGGAGAACATCCACGACATCAGCCCGAGGGCGAACATGTTCTTCGCGCGCTGCTTCTCCTTCTTGCCCAGCTCCGCGTAGCCCTCGAGGGCCCCGATCGTCAGCGTCGTGATCGACACCTCGTGCACCTTGAAGCCGTCGAGCGTCCCGTCCTCGCGGGGATCGGACTCGTAGCGCGCCTTGCGCAGGTTCTGCGGGGTGAACGCGTCGGTGTTCAGCACGAGGGTCGCGCCGCGTTCCAGATCACCGAGGTTCGTCTTCAGCGCCGCGGGGTTCATGGCCACGAGCACGTCCGGGCTGTCACCGGGCGTCAGGATGTCGTGGTCGGCGAAGTGCAGCTGAAAGCCCGACACGCCCGGAAGCGAGCCGGCGGGCGCCCGGATCTCGGCGGGGAAGTCGGGCAGCGTCGCGACGTCGTTGCCGAGCGCGGTCGTCACCGAGGTGAAGCGGGTACCCGCCAACTGCATCCCGTCCCCGGAGTCGCCGGCGAAGCGGACCGTGACCGTGTCGACCCGCTCGACGGGCTTGGTCGTCATGAATCCTCCCTGCAGACAGTCGTGCCGACAGCGCTGGCCGGAACGCGCGTCCCACAACCGAGCATCGAGTGCCCGCCGACATCGCGGGCAGGCCGGGACGAGGGACGGGGAGCCGGGAGCCGTGCTGTCGCTCCGCCGGGCCCCGGGCTCGAGCCCCGGTCAGTGGAAGCTGTCGCCGCAGGCGCAGCTGGACTGCGCGTTCGGGTTCTCGATCGAGAACCCGGCACCCTGCAGGCTGTCGACCCAGTCGATCTGCGTGTTCTTGAGGTGCGGTGCCGACATCTTGTCGATCCGCACGGGCACGCCGTGCTGGTCGGCGACGACGTCGCCTTCGAGCTCGCGGTCGTCGAAGAACAGGGCGTACCGCATCCCTGAGCACCCGCCGGGCTGCACGGCCACACGCAGGGCGATGTCCTCGGCGTTCTCCTCCCGGGCCATCAGTTCCTTGACCTTGGTGGCCGCGCCATCCGTGAGGATGATCGGCTCTTCCTTCGTCGTGACCGTCAGGGGGATCGAGATGCCGTCACTCATCGGCAGAACCTCGTGAGTCGCTGGTGAATGTCGCCCGCAGCTACTCGGGCTGAGGGCACTCTGCAGTGTAGCGTCGAGGCGCGAGCGCACCACGGGGGCCGGCCATCGTCCCGAGCGCCCGGCACGGCCCCCCTAGATGCGGCAGCTCGCCAGGCCGCGCTTGACCAAGTACTGCTGGTGGTAGTCCTCGGCGGGCCAGAACGTCGCGTCGTCGTCGATCTGCGTGGCGATGGGCGCATCGAACCGCTGCTGGTGCCGGGCCACCGCCTTCTCCGCCGCGCCCTGTTCCGCCTCGTCCGCGACGAACACGACGGAGCGGTACTGGCTCCCCACGTCGGGTCCCTGGCGGTTCACCTGGGTGGGGTCGTGGGCCTCGAGGAACGTGTCGAGCAGCCGATCGTACGAGACCTCCGAGGGGTCGTAGGTGACCCGCACGACCTCCGCGTGCCCCGTGTCGCCCCGGCAGACCTGTTCGTAGGTCGGCTGCGGGGTCGTTCCACCCGCGTAGCCGACCCGCACGTCGGTGACGCCGGGGACGTTGCGGAACGTCACCTCGACGCCCCAGAAGCACCCGGCTCCGAACATCGCCTCGGCGGTCATGCGCGCGACGCCTCCCTTTGACTGCATCAGGAATCCGATCTGCCCGGAGTATGCCCCAGACGACGGCGATGCATCGCGACGGTCCCGGGCCCCGCCCGGCTGCCGCCCGCGAAGGCCGGGCCCACCTACACTCCCCGCGTTCCGCGTGGGACCCGCGAGCGACGCGGGAACGCCCGGGCAAGGCCGCGTGACCGGACGATCGAGGAGCCGTACGTGCGTGTCGTCGTCGCCCCGGACAAGTTCGCCGGCACCTTGTCGGCCCGAGAGGCCGCCGAGGCCGTGGCCCGCGGATGGCGACGGGCACGACCCGACGACGAGCTGGCGCTCATCCCGACCGCCGACGGCGGCGAGGGCACGCTCGACGTCGTCGCGGACGCGGTGAGCGGCGTGCGGGTCCACGAGGCCGAGGTGGTGGACGCCACCGGGCACGCGCGCACCGCACGCTGGGTGGCGCTGCCGAGCGGGCCGGCGCTGGTGGAGGGGGCCGAGGCGTGCGGCCTCGCGCACGTGTCCCCCGAGCACCGCGACCCGCGCTGGGCGACGAGCTACGGCGTCGGGCAGTTGATCCGGACGGCCACGGACTCCGGAGTCACCCGCATCGTCGTCACGCTCGGGGGAACCGCCACCGTCGACGGCGGCGCCGGCGCGGTGCTCGCACTCGGCCACCGCCTGCGCCGCCCGGACGGCAACGGGGTGAAGGTCGGGGCCCTCCCGCTCCTCGACCTCGCCACGATCGAGCCCGCGCCCGCCCTCGAGGTCCCGGTGACCGCGGCGGTGGACGTCGCGAACCCGCTCCTCGGCCCCGACGGCGCCGTTGCGGTGTTCGCCCCGCAGAAGGGCGCGAGCCCCGAGGACCTGCCCCGCCTCGAGGAGGCACTGACCCGGTTCGCCGACGTCGTCGAGGGCACGCTCCCCGGTGGGCCGTGGAGGGAAGTGCCCGGCGCCGGCGCCGCCGGCGGCCTCGGTTTCGCGCTCGCGGCGTTCTGCGACGCCCGGCTCGAGGGCGGCGCGGCTGCCGTCGCCGCGCTCACCGGACTCGACCGCGCGCTCGACCACGCCGACGTGGTCGTGACCGGCGAGGGCCGTTTGGACGCCCAGACCAGACACAGCAAGGCACCCGGCTGGGTCCGCGACCGGGCCCACGCCGCCGGGGCCCGGGCCCTCGCGATCGCCGGGCAGATCCTCGAGGACGCGGGCGCGGCCTTCGATGACGCGGCGGATCTGGGCCCGCACGGGTTCGAGCGCGCGGCGGAGCTCGTGGCCGAGCGCGCCGCGGAACTCGCCGGCCGCCTCCCCTGACGGCGCCCGCTAGGATGCGGGGCGCAGGCGCGAGCCGCCCACCGTTGGGGCACGGGGTGAGGCCGTGCGCGGCGCGCAAGGGCGGCCCCTGACCGCGACCGACCCTGACCGTGACCGACCCTCACCGAGAGCAGGAGCTGCGATGGCCGACACCTACGACCTGATCGTCCTCGGCGGCGGAACCGGTGGCTATTCGACCGCCCTGCGCGCCGCACAACTCGGCATGCACGTCGCCCTGGTCGAGAAGGACAAGGTGGGCGGGACCTGCCTGCACTGGGGCTGCATCCCCACCAAGGCGTTCCTGCAGGCCGCCGAAGTGGCCGAGCACGCCCAGAAGTCCGACGAGTTCGGGGTGCGGGCCACCTTCGAAGCCGTGGAGATGGCGGCGGTCCTCGAGTACAAGAAGGGCATCGTCGACGCGAACCACAAGGGCCTGCAGATGACGCTCAAGGCCCGCGGCGTCGAGACGATCGCCGGCACCGGACACCTCTCCGACCACGCCACGGTCACGGTCCGCACCGACGAGGGCGAGCGCACCCTGCGGGCCAACCGCGGGGTGGTGCTCGCGACCGGATCCGTGCCGCGCCAACTGCCGATCGAGGGCGCCGAGACCGACGGCGAGCGGGTGATCGACAGCGATCACGCGCTCTACCTCGACTACGTGCCGAATCGTCCGGTCATCATCGGCGCTGGCGCGATCGGCGTGGAGTTCGCCTCGGTCTGGAACGCCTTCGGCTCCGAGCAGGTCACGCTGATCGAGGCACTCGACGGTGTCGTGCCGAACGAGGACGTCGACACCCAGAAGGAGCTCGGCAAGCAGCTGAAGCGCCGCGGCATGACCGCGCACACCGGCGCCAAGGTCAACGCCGTCGAGAAGGGCCAGGACGGCGTGCGGGTCACGTTCGAGGGGGCGAAGGGCGAGGAGACCGTCGAGGGCGACGTGCTCATGGTCGCGATCGGCCGCCGACCGATCACCGAGGGCTTGGGCTACGAGGAGGCGGGGGTCCGCCTCGACCGCGGGTTCGTCCAGATCGATGAGTACGCCCGCACGGGCCCCGAGGGCCTCTACGCGGTCGGCGACATCCTGCCCCCCTACACCCTGGGGCTCGCGCACTCGTCGTTCCAGGAGGGGTTCCTGGTCGCCGAGCAGGCCGCCGAGCTGCCGGTGGTGCCCATCGACTACGCCGGCGTCCCGCGCGTCACGTACTCACATCCCGAGGTCGGAAGCGTCGGCTACAACGAGCAGGAACTGACCGAGCGGGGGGTGGCGTTCGAGAAGACGACCTACCCGTTCAGCCACAACGGTCGCGCGATGATGATGAAGGAGAGCGGGCACGTGAAGGTGCTCGCCGTGAAGGACGGCGGCCGGGTGCTCGGCGTGCACATCGTCGGGCCCAAGGCCACCGACCTCATCGCCGAGGGACAGCTCATCTACAACTGGGAAGCCTTGCCCACCGAGGTGGGGCAGTTCATTCACCCGCACCCGACCCTGTCGGAGGCGGTTGGGGAGGCCCACCTCGCGATCGCCGGCAAGGCCCTGCACGGCTGATCCGCAAGCCGCGAACGGCGGTGACGCCACCAACCGGCGAGGCGAAGGAGACCGTGGACGTGGCCGACGGGACGCGACGCAGACCCAACGCCCCACCCGGTGTGCGCGAGCCGCGACGCCGCCGACGGGGCGGCTCGCCGGAGGAGCCACGGCGCCGACGTCGCGGCGTCGCCCCGAGCGACGACACGCCCGAACCGCAGCCACCCGACGCAGAGCCCGCGACACCGGCCGAGGACGACACGGACGAGCCCGCGCCCGCGGCTCAGCCGCCGCCCGGAGAGGGCGCCGCCGTGGAGCCGTCCGAGCCCGCACCAGCCGAGAGGAGCACCGCCGTGGCCACCGAAGTCACCCTTCCACAGCTCGGTGAGTCCGTCACCGAGGGCACGATCACGTCCTGGCTCGTGAGCGAGGGCGACCAGGTCGAGGCCGACCAGCCCCTGTTCGAGCTGAGCTCCGACAAGATCGACACCGAGGTGCCCGCACCCGCCAGCGGCGTCCTCCAGGAGATCAAGGTGGCCGTCGACGAGACCGTCGAGGTCGGGACGGTGGTGGCCGTCATCGGCGGCGGCGACGGTGCCGAGGGTGGCGGCGCGACGACGCAGGAGGCCCCCGAGGAGCGGGGCCCCGCCGAGGAGGCCGAGGAGCGAGGCCCGGCCGAGGAACCGGCCGAGGAACCGGCCACCGAGGAGTCGACCCGCCAGCCCGAGCCGGCCCAGGAGGCCGCGGCATCCCAGGAGGCCGCGGCCTCCCAGGAGGCTGCGCCCGCGCAGGCGGGGACCTCGACCTCACGGGATGGCGAGGCGGTGACGGACGGCACCCCGATGTCGCCGATCGTGCGCCGCCTGATCCGCGAGCACGACCTCGACCCCTCACAGATCCCCGCGTCCGGCCAGGGCGGGCGGATCACCCGCGAGGACGTGGAGTCGGTGATCTCCGGTCAGGCCACCTCGACCGAGCCGGCCCCCAGCCAGCCCGCCCCGAGCGAGCCGGCCCCCGCGGCCCAACCGGCTGCCGCACCCGCCGCCGAGTCCGCCCAGCCCGCACAACCCGCCGCCGCCCCGACCAGCGGGGAGCGGGAGCGCCTCGAGGACCTGTCCCGCGTGCGGCAGCGGATCGCGGCCAAGATGAAGGAGTCGCTGGCCAACACCGCACAGCTCACGACGGTCCAAGAAGCCGACATGACGCGGATCATGAACCTGCGTGAGCAGTACAAGGACACCTTCCGCGCCCACGAGGGCGTGTCGCTGTCGCCCTTCGTGTTCCTCGCCCGCGCGGCGGTCCTCGCGCTCAAGCGCCACCCGTACATGAACGCCCAGGCCGACTGGCAGGCCGGCAAGGTCAAGCTGCGGGACTACGTGAACCTGGGTCTCGCGGTGGACACCGAGAAGGGACTGCTCGTCCCCAACGTCAAGGGCGCCGACGACCTGACGTTGCCGGCCCTCGCGCGCGCGATCAACACCGCCGCCGACAAGGCCCGTGGCAAGGGCAAGCTCGAGATGCAGGACATCGAGGGCGGCACCTTCACGGTGACGAACACCGGCAGCCGCGGCGTGCTGCTCGACACGCCGATCCTGAACTACCCCGAGGTCGGCATCCTCGGCACCGGCGCGATCCAGCAGCGCCCGGTGGTCGTCCACGACGACGCGGGACCCTCGATCGGGATCCGGCACATGGTGTATCTGTGCCTCACCTACGACCACCAGCTGATCGACGGGGCCGACGCCGCCCGCTACGTGACCGACGTCAAGGAAGTCGTCGAGACCCACGACTGGGCGGGCGAGATCGGCTACTAGTCAGCTGCGCGCCCGGAACCGTCGGTGACGCCGGACAGGACGACCAGCATGCTCGCGGTCTGGTGCGGAGAGGTGCCCTACGAGGACGCGCTGCGGTGGCAGCGTCAGCTCGTGACGGCACGCGCGGCGGACGAGATCGACGACGTGGTGCTCGTGCTCACGCACGACCCCGTCTACACGGCGGGGCGGCGGGCCGATGTCGCCGCCCACGTCCTCGGTCGCCGCAACATCCGCCTCGTGGAGGTCGAGCGGGGCGGCGACGTCACGTACCACGGCCCGGGGCAGATCGTCTGCTACCCGATCCGCAAGCTCCCGCACGCGAAGGCGGTGCGCTCGCACGTCGAAGCGCTCGAGCGGGCCTGCGCGGAGACCGCGCGCAGCTACGGCGTGCAGGCTCGGGCGTCGCACGAACTGGACGATGACGCCCCCATCGGCGTCTGGGTGGCTCGCGACAAGCTGGCCGCGATCGGCGTCGCCGTCGATGGGCGGGTGACCAGCCACGGACTCGCGCTGAACGTCGACCCGGACCTCAGCCACTACCTGGGCATCGTCGCGTGCGGGCTCGGTGACCGCGGCGTGACCTCGCTCGTCGCGCAGGGCGTGGACACCCACGTCGACGAGGTCCGCCGACGGCTGGTGCCGCGACTCGGCGAGGCCCTCGGCGTGTCGCTCCAGCCGGCTCGACCGAGCGACCTCGGCCTCACGCTCGACCGCGAGCCGGCACACAGCAAGCCCTGAGCCCGGCACGTGACGATCGCCCGTTGCCGACCCGCGCCGAATGCCGACCATAGGATGGCCGATCCGACCCGATGGAGGAGTCGCCGGTGACCACGTCGCTGATCCCCGAGGGCGCCACGCGCCTGACCGTCGTGGGCAAACCACAGATCCCCGAGCGCAAGCCGAAGTGGCTGAAGCGCGACACCCCGCTCGCGGGGGCGAACTATCGTGAGATCAAGCGAACGATGCGGGATCTCGACCTCCACACGGTCTGCGAGGAGGCGGACTGCCCCAACATCCACGAGTGCTGGGAGAACCGCGAAGCGACGTTCCTGATCGGTGGCCCCGATTGCACGCGCCGCTGCGGTTTCTGCGAGATCGCGACCGGCAAGCCCAAGGAGTACGACACCGAGGAGCCGGTGCGGGTCGCCGAGGCCGTCGAGGCGATGGGCCTGCACTTCGCGGTCGTGACCGGCGTCGCCCGCGACGACCTGTCGGACAAGGCCGCGTGGCTCTACGCCGAGACGTGCCGCCAGATCAAGCAGCGCCTCCCCCACTGCGGGGTCGAGTTGCTCATCGACGACTTCCGCGGCGATCCCGATCTGCTGCAGCTCGTCCTCGATGCCGAACCCGAGGTCCTCGCGCACAATCTCGAGACCCCCAGGCGCCTGTTCCGCCACGTGCGGCCCGCCTTCGACTACGACGGCAGCCTCGAGCTCCTGCGTGGCGCGAAGGAACGATCGAACAGCGCGACCAAGTCCAACCTCATGCTCGGCATGGGCGAGACCGAGGAGGAGGTGATCGAGGCGATGCGCGACCTCGCCGGGGTCGGCTGCGACATCCTCACGGTCAACCAGTACCTGCAGCCAACGCACAAGCACCTCGCCCTGCAGCGCTACGTGACCCCCGAGGAGTTCGAACGCTACCGCGCGGTCGGCGCCGAGCTGGGTTTCGCCCACGTCGAGTCCGGACCGCTCGTGCGGTCGTCCTACCGAGCGGGCGAGCAGGCCATCAGCGCGGGCGTGTGGCGCCGTCCGAGCGGCTCGCTCCCCAGCCCGGTCGACGCCTAGACCCACGCACCGCCCCCGACGCCACCGTTTCCGACCACCGGACACGGTCGCACGAGGGGCCGCTCGCTAGGCTGCGCGGTCGCATCCCACCGACCCGAGGACCGTGTCATGCTCAGCCCAGTGGCAGGGATGGCCGCGAACGCCCTGCTCGCTACCAGCCCAGGGGAGGCGGCCGCCGAGGCCGGCGGTGCGGTGTACGAGTTCGTGCTCGACCTCACCGACCGCAGCGGCATCGCCCAGCTCGCGCAAACCATCGTCCCGCCGGCGCTGCGGATCGTGCTGATCCTGGCGATCGCGTACTTCGCCCACCGGGTCGTCCGGCGCTTCATCAAACGCACCACCCGCCGCATCGCGGCCGGGGACGGGCTCGGCCGGCTCGGCACGCTCCGCAACCGGGCACCGCTTGCGGACACCACGCCGATGGACCTGGGTCGCGCGACCCTGCGGGCCGAGACGATCGGTGGTGTGCTGCGCAGCCTCGCCGGCGCGGCGATCTGGGCGATCGCGATCTTCATGATCCTTGGGGAGTTCGACATCAACCTCGGCCCGCTGATCGCGGGCGCCGGCGTGGTCGGCGTCGCCCTCGGCTTCGGCGCCCAGAAGCTCGTGCAGGACTTCCTCGCCGGGACCTTCATGCTGATCGAGGACCAGTACGGCCTCGGGGACATCGTCGATGCGGGCGAGGCCATCGGGGTGATCGAAGGCATCACGCTGCGCACGACCCGCGTCCGCGACATCCACGGGACCGTCTGGCACATCCCGAACGGGACCATCACACGGATCGGGAACATGAGCCAGCAGTGGGCCCAGAGCCTGCTCGACATCGGGGTCGCCTACAACACGGACATCCCCAAGGCGATGCACGTGATCAAGGGCGTCGCCGACGAGCTCTGGCGTGACGAGGAGTGGCGCGTGCTCCTCGTCGAGGAGCCCGAGGTCTGGGGCGTGCAGGACTTCGGGCCCAGCGAGATCCTGATCCGCCTCGTGGTGAAGACGCAGCCCGGCAAGCAGTGGGGCGTCGAACGGGAGATCCGCAAGCGCCTCAAGGCCACCTTCGACAGCGAGGGCATCGAGATCCCGTTCCCGCAGCGTACGATCTGGACCCGCACCGACGAGGAGCACGTGGGGCCCATCACCCGCCGCGCCCCGTCGAGTGCAGCGGCCTACCGCAGCTCGCCAACGCCGCAGGACGAGGACGCGATGCTCCCCGACCACGACCAGTCGGCCCACGACCAGTCGGAGTCAGACTGAGCATCCGAACGCCCTCCGCGAGCGCTCCGGCACTCCCGTAACGGGTCGGAAACAAGGGGGTAATGGCCGCGACAAGCCGGGCCCGTAGTCTCCGCTTGCGACGGCGGTCAGGTGGTTCGCCCCCTGACCCCAACGGCGGCCCGTGCGGAACGCCAGTGACACGAAAGGAGCGCAAGTTGGGGAGCTCAGACGAGATCATGGGCCGGGTGCAGAGCGAGGGGGTCGAGTTCGTCGACTTCCGGTTCTGCGACCTGCCCGGCCTGATGCAGCACTTCACGATCCCGGCCCATGCGCTGGGCGAGGACGCATTCAGCGAGGGCCTCGGTTTCGACGGCTCGTCCGTGCGCGGGTTCCAGGAGATCCAGGAATCCGACATGGTGCTCGTCGCGGATCCGACGACCGCCGCGATCGACCCGTTCCGCCAGCACAAGACGCTGGTGATGAACTGCTTCGTCAAGGACCCCGTGACGGGTGAGAGCTACACCCGCGACCCCCGCTACGTGGCCCAGAAGGCGGAGCAGTACCTGACCGGGAGCGGCGTCGCCGACACCGCCTACTTCGGGCCCGAGGCGGAGTTCTTCGTCTTCGACGACATCCGCTTCGACACGACGCCAGGGCACAGTTACTACTACATCGACTCGGTCGAGGCGCCGTGGAACACCGGCAAGAACGAAGAGCCCAACCTCGGCTACAAGCCGCGACACAAGCAGGGCTACTTCCCGGTCCCGCCCATGGACCACTTCCAGGACCTGCGCAGCGAGATGACGCTGGAACTCGAGCGCGCGGGCGTGGAGGTGGAGCTCCAGCACCACGAGGTCGGTAGCGCCGGCCAGGCCGAGATCGACATCAAGTTCGACAGCCTGCTCGCGATGGCCGACAAGACGATGATGTTCAAGTACATCGTCAAGAACGTCGCCCGGCGCAACGGGCGCAGCGCGACGTTCCTGCCCAAGCCGATCTTCGAGGACAACGGCTCGGGGATGCACACCCACCAGTCGTTGTGGAAGAACGGTGAGCCCCTGTTCTTCGACGAGGCCGGCTACGCTCAGCTGTCGGACACCGCGCGGTACTACATCGGCGGACTGCTCGCCCACGCACCCAGCGTGCTGGCCTTCAGCAACCCCACCACGAACTCGTACCGCCGCCTGGTGCCCGGCTACGAGGCGCCGGTCAACCTGGTGTACAGCCAGCGCAACCGGTCGGCGGCCTGCCGCATCCCGCTGATCAGCCGGAGCCCGAAGGCCAAGCGGATCGAGTTCCGCGTCCCGGATCCCTCCTGCAACCCGTACCTCGCGTTCAGCGCGATGCTGATGGCGGGCCTCGACGGGGTGAAGAACAAGATCGAGCCCCCGGACCCGGTCGACAAGGACATCTACGACCTGCCGCGATCCGAGCTCGAGAACCTACCGGCCGTGCCGGAGAGCCTCGAGCAGGCGCTGTCGGCGCTGGAGGCGGACCACGAGTTCTTGCTCGAGGGTGGCGTCTTCACCGAGGACCTGATCGAGACCTACCTCGAGTACAAGTACGACGAGGAGGTGCAGCAGGTGCGTCTGCGCCCGCACCCCTACGAGTTCCACCTCTACTATGACCTGTAAGGCACCGCGGTAGGACACCGGGACCTGGTCGGGGCCGCCCACGGGTGGCCCCCGACGCGTGTTCACCGGCACACGTGCCCGCCGCCCCCAGGGGTAACCCGCGCCGGAGACGGGCATCCTCCGAGGGCGATCGGGGACTCGGCGGATCGGGTCCTGCTCGGTCGCGGGTATCCCCGTCGTGACAGGTGAACGCCTCGTCCGAAACGAGCCAGGAAGGGGGTGAGCCCCCATGGACCGCATGAAGCTGCTCGGCGGCGTCGTCGGCGGTCTGACCGGCGGCGTCGTGTTCGGAGTGATCCTGCAAGCCCGTGGGACCATCGCCACGGTGGGTAACCTCGTCGGCAACGAGGGGGTCGGGGTCGGCTGGCTGACCCTGCTGATCGTCACCGGCGTCCTCGGCCTCGTGTACGCCGTGACCTTCGGGCGTCTGGAGCACAGCTGGGGGCGCGGAGCGCTCCTCGGGCTCGCACACGGTGTGATCTGGTGGATCCTCGGTGTGCTGCTCATCCAGCCCGCCATCACCGGGGGCGAGTTCTTCGTCTTCGGTGAGGCGGCGTGGTTCAACCTCCTCGGCTACCTGATCTACGGCGCGATCACCGGACTGGTGACCAACGCCGCGACCCAGTGGGCCGCCGAGCCCGTGCCCAGTGGCTGAGGGGCAACCAACCCGCACCAGTGACGTCCCGCGCCCGGCGGATTCCGCCGGGCGCGGTCTCGTCGGTGCGGACCGTACCGGCTCGCGGCGGGATCCGGCGTCGCCGAGCGGTCAGTCCCCCACGGCACGCCACGAGCCGGTGCGGCGATCGTCGGCAACGCCACTGACGTCGCCGGTGCCGGGGTCGCGCGAGAGCGCCTGGACCGCGCCGAAGTACTCGGTGAACGGCACGTCGTCCACGATCTCGTAGCCCCGCGAGACAAGCCCGTCCTCGAGGTCGCCGGACGGCGACTCCTCCATCTCCAGCTCGCGGCCCTCCAGGTGGAACCGGGGCGCCTCGGTGGCCTCCGCCAGCGTCTCGTCGTGGTGGGCCCATCGGATCAACACCTGCGCGAGCATGCTCGGGATCCTGCGACCGCCCGGCGAGCCGAGACCGAGGAGGGGCTCGTCGCCGTCGGCGACGATCACCGGGGTGATGAAGCTGCGAGGGCGTTTCCCGGGCTCCACCGAATTGATTGACTCGGGATCCCGGGAGAAGTTCTTGAGCTGGTCGTTGAGGAAGAAGCCCTCGACCTGCAGGCCCGAGCCGAAGAAGTTGCTCAGGGTGTTCGTGACCGAGACCATCGTCCCGTCGGGATCGACGACCACGAGATGGGTCGTCTCCGACTCGGGGGACGTCGTGCCCGTCTCCTCGTCGACCTCGACGAACCCGTCGTCCGGGATCGCCGCGGCCTTCTCGTCGGTGTACTCCGTGTCGAGCAGCTCTTCGAGGGGCACGTCCTCGAAGGCGGGGTCGGAGACGAAGACCGTGCGGTCCTCCTCCGCGCTGCGCCAGGCCTGGGCGACGGCGTGATGATAGGCCGCCCCCTCGGGATCGAGATCCTCGACCCCGAGTGCCTCGCTGATCTGCAGCTGCTGCACCAACGGCGGACCGGAGACGGGCGGACCCCCGGCCAGGACCTCGTACCCAGCGAACGAGCCTCGCGCGACCGGCACCTCTTCGACCTCGTACGGCTCGAAGTCGCCCAGTTCGAGACCACTTACCTCCTCGGCGACGCGCTCGCCGATCTCACCCCCGTGGATCGCTTCGGGACCCTCATCGCGCACCCGCTGGAGTGCTTCGGCGTGCTCCGGCTGCACCAGCGCGTCCCCGCTCTCGAGCGGCTCGCCTTCGGGGAACATCCGTGGCAGCCGATTGATCGGCAGGCGCGGGGCGGCGTCCTCCAGCCGCTGAGCGAGGTAGTCGTCGACCTCGATGCCCTGCTCGGCGAGGGCGATCGCCGGCTCGATCAGCCGCTCGAGGTCGCCCGTGCCGTGAGCCTCGTGCACGTGGGCCATGCCCGCTGCGAAGCCCGGGACGCCGATGTCGGACGCCGGGATCTCTCCGCTCTGCGGCGCGATCTCTCGATAGTCGTACGCCTGCGGCTCCTCCCCGGGCTCGTGGCGCACGAGCGCTCCCCCGCCGCCGAGGCCCGAGCCGAACGGTTCGACGACCCCCAGGGCGTACGAGGCGGCCACCGCGGCGTCCATCGCGTTCCCGCCGTCCTCGAGCACGTCCATGCCCACGTCGACCGCCAACGGATGGCCCGCACTGACCCCGTACGTGGTGTCCCCGGAGGAGGTCGTCTCCGCAGGCGCATCCTCCTCCCCGTCACCCTCGTCGACCCCGTCACCCGCCTCCTCGTCGGAGGGACGCACCGGCTCGAGATCCGCATCGATCTCCCCCTCGACGACGTCGACCTCCTCCCCGAGCAGCTCGGCGCGCTCCTCGGCCCTGCGCGGCTGCTCGTAGATCGCCACGCCGATCAGGCCGGCGACGACCACGACGCCCAGGACGACGTTGATCCAACGGTTCGTCACGGGCCGGTCCCCTCGCCTTCGTCCGTCGCCTGCTCCAGAACATGGCCGTGGTCGATCTCGGCGACCAGTGCATCTCCCGCGCGTTCCCAGTCAAGATCCCCGGCGAGCTGATCGTGGATGCGCGCGCGGCGATAGGGGCGGTCGATCCCCGAGAGCGGGCGCGGTGTCGCCTCCCGGATGTACATCGGCTCCAAAACGACCCGAGCGACACCGTCCCGCCCCAGCTCGTAGCGCGCCACCGCCGTCTCCCGGGTGCGTGTCCACCCCTGGTCGAACACGAAGTTGCCGAGGCTGTAGAGGACCAGGGTGTCGTCGATGGTCTCGACCGGCATGAGCACGTGCGGATGATGGCCGACCACCACGTCGGCGCCGGCTTGTGCGGCCACTTCGGCGAGATCCCGTTGATCGGCGTTCGGTCCGAAGTCGTACTCCTCGCCCCAGTGGAACTGGGCGATCACCAGATCCGCCTCGCTGCGGGCGCGCTCGATCGCGGGGACGACCGCATCCGGGTCCGCGGACCGCACCCCGCCCTGGAACGCCCGCGCGACGAAGCCCTCGACGAAGACATCGGTGAACGAGAGCGTCGCCACGGTGAGATCGCCGAACTCCTGGTAGAGGATGTCGCTGGCATCGTCGAGGTCCTCCCCCGCTCCGACGTGGTCGAGGCCGATCTCGTCGAGCGCAGCGATCGTGTCGGCCAGGCCCGGCAGACCGTGATCCATGGTGTGGTTGTTCGCGAGCGTCAGCGTCGTGAAGCCCGCCTCGTCGAGCGCTTCGAGCGGCGCCGGTCCCGTGCGCAAGTGGATCAGCTTGTCCGCCTCGGGTAGATCGTCGCGTTCGCTCACGACCTGCTCCAGGTTCCCCGACACGTAGTCCGCGTCCAGATACGGGGCCGCCGGTTCGAGCGGGGCCTCGGGACCCTGCCGCCTGGTGACCTCCTCGACGTGGCGCCCGAACATGAGGTCGCCGACCATCGCGGCCGAGAACACGGTCTCCGCGCGGGCTCCGTCCTGACCGGCCCCGGGATCGGGTTGGTCCGCATCGGCCACCTCGGGAGGGTCTCCGAGCAGGACGAGGATCCCGAGCACGACCACCGCACCGAGGATGCAGTCGCGCGTGGCGGTCCCACGGTGTCGTCGGATCATGCGCTGTAGCCGGGATCGCAGCCCGACACGCGCCGACGTGGCTTCGTCCGACACCGAGCGCTACCCGAGCACCACGCCGAGGGCCCACACGATCAGGAACGTGAGACCCGAGAGCAACAACGTGGAGAAGAGCGTGTGCGGCACGCCCTGGCGGTGGATCGCGTTCGCGATCAGCCCGGGCACGATGACACCGATGCCGCGGAACTCGTAGACCTCGAAGGGCATCGTCGGGTACAGGGCATCGAAGGCCAGCTTCAGCAGGATGCCCACCGAGAGCATGGCGACGAACCGTCGGCGGCCGTACAGGATCACCACCCGCTCCACCCCGCGCTCGACGATCAGGAACGCGAGGAACGACAGCAGCAGCACGGCGGACACGAACACGACCTGGTCGAAGATCAGCGCCAGGTAGCCGGGGACCACGAGCCCGGCCGGGATCACGCCGGTGCGCTCGGCGTAGAGGAGGCTCAGCACCACCCCCACGACCAGGGACACGTAAAGCTCGGTTCCGAACATCTAGCCGCTCGTTCCTGCTCGCTGACCGACCGCGTGCTGCTCGAGGCCTCGGACGATCTCCACGCCGCCACCATGCAGATTGCCGACGCCGAGCAACACCCGATCGGTCAGCAAGGGCAGGAGGGCCTCCACGACCCGATTCGGTGCCAGGTCAGTGTAGTCGCGCACCTCGTGTACCCGGAGGTCGCCGTGCTCGACCGCCCGGAGCACCGGCTGGGTGGCCGATCCGGTCACGACGAGGGTGTCGATCGGCAGATGCCCCAACACCTCCTCCACGAACTGCCGGGTCCGGCCGATGCGATCGCCGCGGCAGTTCATGATCGTCACGAGCCCGTCGGAGGCGTGGCCGCGGTCCAGAACGTGTTGCCACACCGCCAGGGACGAGGTGGGGTCGTTCGCACCGAATGCATTGACGAACAGCGCGGGACGCTCGGGGTCGCCGACCGGGAGAAGTCGTGTCGCGAGCGGGTCCACGGGAGCGGCGCGCATGCCAAGCAGTGCCGCGTCGGCCGGGATTCCCAGCACGTCGGCGAGCGCGAGCACCAGAGCGACGTGCTCGGCGAACACGAGGTGCTCGAACCCGCGCAGGACGGCGGGATCCACGGCCTCGGGGTCGGCCGTCACGACCGTGTTGCCGCGGGCTCGCGCCGCCGATCGCAGGGCGTCGGCATGCGGTCCCGGGGCGATCACGACGGTGCCGCGATCGGGCATCGCGTCCCCGAAGGCGGCCGCGACGTCCGCGGTCGTGGGGCCCATCTCCTCGAGATGATCGCCGAGCACGTTGGTGACGACGAGGACGTTCGCCGCCGTCAGCTCGTCCACGAAGCTGCGCTGGTAATCCGGGTTGATCGCCATGACCTCGGCGACGAGTGCGTCCGCTCCCAGGTCCGCCGCGCGACGGACGACCCCCAACTGCTCGCCCACGTTCGGCCCTTCCGGGCGCCGGTGGATGGGTTCCTCCTCGCCCTCCCACGCGCGGAGAAGGCGCGGCTCGGACCCGGTGGTCTTCCCGAGCGTCCGGAAGCCACCGGCGTCGAGCGCGCCGGTCGCCAGACGCACGACAGTCGACTTGCCCCTGCTCCCGTTCACCGCGACACGCACTTCGACCGCGCCCAGGCGCGCCCGATGTCGGCGCCGCTCCACGATGCCCGCAACGAGCAGGAGCAGAGCCGCGCACAGTGCCGCCAGGAAGACGACGTCGTCAGAGGTCCCGAAAGGTGTCATCTCTCCAGAGCGCGGCCGGGTCGTCGGGGCAGCCGCGCGGGCCGAGGGCCGTTGTCCGTATACCCGCTCGTTAGCCAGCGTAGAAGCGACGCTCGTGGATTTTCCGGACCCGACGCATGGCACGCCCCACGTCCTCGGTCAACGCCTGGCCGCCCGGCGCCTCGTAGCCCAGCATGCGCGCGACGTGATCGAGTTGGCCGGGACCGGTCGGCAGGAGGCCGGTCTCGCGGTGGCCAGCCAGGTACAGCGCGTTGCGGATCCTCGCGAGCTGCCGCCACCCGTCGCGCAGCCACGCGGCCTCCCGGGCCTCCAGGATCACCTCGCGTTCGAGCGCGTCGAGCGCGGGCAGTGTACCGGGCACCCGCAGCGACTCGTGCGTTCCTCCGTGGCGCAACTGCAGCAGCTGCGCCGTCCATTCGGCGTCCGCCAAGCCGCCGGGGCCGAGTTTCAGGTCCGTGCGGTCACCCCGGCGCACCCCGATCCCGCGACGTCCGCCCGCGCGCTCCCGTTCCACCCGCGCCTTCATCTGCCGGATGGCCTGTTCCCGAGCCGACGACGGCTCGACGGGGTAGACCAGGGGGGTCAGGGCCTCGAGGACGCGGGCGGACAGCGAGGCGTCGCCGGCGACGTGCCGGGCTTGCGTGAGTGCCTGGAACTCCCAGGAGTCCGCCCACTGTCGGTAGTACGTGACCGTCGAGTCGGGTGTTCGCGCGATCGGCCCGTCGCGGCCCTCCGGCCGCAGCCCGAGGTCGACCTCGAACGCGAAGCCCTCGCGGGTGATCTCCGAGAGCGAACGCACGAGTCCGTCGGCGACCTCGAGCGCCTCGGCGCGCGCCTCGGCCGGCTCGAACACGAGGATGACGTCGAGGTCGCTCGCGTAGCCGATCTCCCCCCCACCGAGCTTGCCCATCCCGATGACCGCGAAGGAGATCGGGAGCTCACCCGTCGCGAGCGTCACGCCCGCGTCGAGGGAAGCCTCGGCGAGCGCGGTCAGCTGACCGGCCACGGCGGCGAGGTCGGCGCGGCCGAGGAGGTCGGCCACCGCCGTGCGTGCGATCTCGCGGCGTTTCAACCGGCGGAGGCTGTCGGATGCCCGAGCTGCCTCCTCACCGCGACGCAACAGACCCTGCGCCTGCCGCTGCAGGTCCTCCGCGCCGGGCAACTCGGGCCCGTCGAGGCCGGGCAGGAGCTCCGGCTGGCGCGCGAGCCACTCCCCGACCAGGCGCGACTGCCCGAGGACCCGCGCGAGGACGTCCCCGACGGGCGGGTTGTCCTGCAGGGTGCGCAGGAACTGCGGCGTCTTCTCCAGCCGCTCGGCCAGTTCCCGGAAGGCCGAGAGCCCCCCGTCCGGATCGGGCGCCTCGGCGAACGTCGCGAGCATGCCCGGCAGCAGGGCGCGCAACAACCGTGCTCGGCGCGACACGCCACCCGCCAGGGCCTCGAGGTCGCGCAGCGCCCGCTCGGGGACGGCGAAGCCGAGCGCGGCCAGCCGTTCGATCGCGGCCTGGTGCCCGAGCTCGCTCTCGGCACCGTCGACGACGAGCTGGTCGCTGGCCGAGAGCTCCGCGAAGCGACCGAGGAGCGGACGGTAGAACAGCTTCTCGTGGAGGCGCCGCACGTAGCTCTGCACCCGCGCGTACTCGCGGTCGAACTGGCTCGCGGCCGTCTCGGCCCGGATGTCACGGAACCCGCACGCCCGTGCCAGACGGTCACGGCGCGCCTCGTCCTGCGGCACCACGTGGGTTCGCCTCAGGCCGCGCAACTGCAGCCGGTGCTCGACCGTGCGAAGGAACTGGTAGGCGTCGCCGAACAGGTTCGCGTCGCCCTCGTCGACGTAGCCGTGATCGGCGAGGCTGGCCAACGCCTCCAGGGTGTTGGGGCTCCGCAGCGCGGGGTCGTGGCGCCCGTGGACGAGTTGCAGGAGCTGGACCGCGAACTCGATGTCCCGGATCCCACCGGGTGCCAGCTTGACCTCCCGGCTGCCCGCCTTCTGGACCGCGGCACTCTCCTCCACCGAGGTCTTCATGGCCTGGATCTCGCCGATCGCATCCCGCTCGCGCCGGTCGGGCCAGACGTACGGGGCCGTGAGCTCGGCGAACGCCCGCCCCAGCTCGGGATCCCCCGCCACGGGACGCGCCTTGAGCAGCGCCTGGTACTCCCAGGTGTGCGCCCACCGGTCGTAGTACGCCCGATAGGCGTCGAGCGTGCGCGAGAGCGGACCGTCGCGCCCTTCGGGGCGCAGGTTGGCGTCGACGTCGTAGACCTGGCCGTCGGCGGTGCGCTCGCGCAGCAGGGCGAGGAAGCGCCGACAGACGCGGGTCGCCGCGTCCCCGTCGCCCTCGTGCACGAACATGACGTCCACGTCGGAGACGTAGTTGAGCTCGCGTCCGCCGAGCTTACCCATGCCGATCACCGCGACCCGGACGTCCTCGTCCCGCTGTGCCCGGTCGAGAGCGGCTCGCAGGAGGCCGGCCGCCAGGTCGGCGAGCTCCGCGCTGGCGGAGGGCGTGTCCGCGAGACCGATCAGGTCGCGTGCGGCGATGCGCAGGAGCCCGAGCCGCTGGACGCGCGCCAAGCCGGCTGCGGCCCCCTCGTCGTCCTGGCCGGCCAGTGCCTGGTTCGCCCGCTGGCGGACGCGCTCAACCAGGTCGGGATCGAGCACACCCGCCAGGAGCTCCAACACCTCGGGATGGGTGATGGCCACGTCGACGAGCGCGTCGCTGACCGCGGCGAGAGCCGCGAGCCGGGCGATAAGGTGCGGGTCCCCGCGCACGGCCGCCACGCCGTAGGTCTCGACGATCCGCACGAGCCCGCGCAGGGCCGGGGCCGGCGCGGGCGCCGTGGTCAACGCGTCGACCACGGCCGGCGCGGTCCACCCCCGGTCGTCCTCCCACACCGGCCCGTCCGCCGTCCAGACACCGAGCGTCGAGAGCGACTGGGCGCCCTCCTCCCTGGACACGCCGATCCGCGCGAAGAGCGCGGAGGTGGGGTCGCGCGTGCTCCGTGCCGGGTCCGTCCGCTCCTCCGCGGCGTTCGCCGGGAGGTGGGCCGGGGACCCTGCCCCGGGCTCGGCCATCGGCTCGCCTTACGTGCTGCCGGTCACAGCATCGGCAGGTACTTGTCGATCTCGAACGGCGTGACCTGGGCGCGGTACTGCTCCCACTCGGTGTGCTTGTTGCGGAGGAAGAAGTCGAAGACGTGCTCGCCCAGTGCTTCAGCGACCAGCTCCGAGTCCTCCATCACGTGCAGCGCCTCACCGAGGTTGTGCGGCAGCCGGTCGATCCCCGCCGCGGCCCGCTCCGCCTGGGTCATCTCGTAGATGTTGTCCTCGGCCTCGGCGGGCAGCTCGTAGCCCTTCTCGATGCCGCGCAGGCCGGCGGCCAGGATCAGGCTGAACGCGAGATAGGGGTTGCACGCGGGATCGGGCGCCCGGAACTCCACGCGGGCGGACGCCCCCTTGTGGGGCTTGTACATGGGGATGCGGATCAGCGAAGAGCGGTTGTGACGGCCCCACGAGACGTAGACCGGCGCCTCGAAGCCGGGCACCAACCGCTTGTAGCTGTTCACCCACTGACAGCACACGGCGGTGATCTCACGCGCGTGCGCGAGCACGCCCGCGACGAACTTCTTGCCGATGTCGGACAGGTGGTGGGGGTCGCTCGGGTCGTAGAAAGCGTTCGTGTCGCCGTCGAACATCGACACGTGCGTGTGCATGGCCGAGCCCCAGTGCTCGGCGAGAGGCTTCGGCATGAAGGTCGCGTAGATCCCCCGCCGCATCGCCACCTCTTTGAGCACGAGGCGGTAGGTCATCACGTTGTCGGCCATCGCGAGCGCGTCCGCGTACCGCAGGTCGATCTCGTGCTGGCTGGGGGCGACCTCGTGGTGGCTGTACTCCACCGAGATGCCCATCGCCTCGAGGGTCTGGATCGCCTGGCGCCGGAAGTCCGACTGCACGTCCAGCGGCGTGAGATCGAAGTACCCGCCCTGGTCGAGCGGCGTCGGGTCGTCGGGCCCGTTGAAGAGGAAGAACTCCATCTCGGGATGGACGTAGAAGCTGAAGCCCATGTCCCCCGCTCGGGCGAGGTTGCGACGCAGCACGTGACGCGGGTCCGCGGCGAACGGCTCGCCCTCGGGGGTCTGGATGTCGCAGAACATGCGGGCGACGCCGGCCTCCTCACCCCGCCACGGCAGGACCTGGAAGGTCGAGGCGTCCGGCACCGCGAGCATGTCGGACTCCTGGACCCGCGCGAAGCCGTCAACGGCGCTGCCGTCGAACCCGATGCCCTCCGCGAACGCACCCTCGATCTCGCTCGAGGTGATCGCCACCGACTTGAGCATTCCGAGCACGTCGGTGAACCAGAGGCGCACGAAGCGGATGTCCCGCTCCTCGACGGTGCGGAGCACGTACTCCTGCTGCTTGTCCACGGCGCTCCCCCTCTCGATCGTGACCGCGATCCTAGCGGTCGGACCCGAGGCCTCGGGACCGCGACGCCACGAGTGGCCGGCGGCGGACGGCGGGGAGCACCTACTCGGTGTTGCCGGCGAGGGCGCCTTCCGGATAGCCGGCCATGCCGTGCTCGTGGACGTCGAGGCCCTCCTCCTCCAGGGCGCCGTCGTCGACCCGCAGGAGCCCGGCCGACTTGAGCGCGTAGCAGACGACCGCGGTCATCAACGCGACGAACACGGTCACCGCGACGGTCCCGATGATCGCCCAAGAGGCCAGATCGAAGCCACCGCCGTAGAACAACCCTCCGTCGACCGCGTAGAACCCGACCCACCAGGTCCCGAGAACACCGCAGACGCCGTGCACGCTGAAGGCGCCGACGGCGTCGTCGACTCCCATCCGCTCGACGAGCGGCACCGCGATCGAGACGAGGATGCCCGCGACGAGCCCCACGAGGATCGCGGCGTACGGCTCCACGAGGTCCGCACCGGCGGTGATCCCGACGAGGCCGGCCAGCAGGCCGTTGCCGGTCATCGACACGTCCGTCTTCCCGCCCGAGCGGATCGCCGAAATCACCGCGGCGGTGATCGCCCCCGCGCTGGCCGCGAGCGCCGTGGTCAGCAGGACCGGGCCGATCTCGAGGAACAGGGGGCCGTCGATCGTGTCGGGATCCGGCAACACCGAGCCCCCGTTGAACCCGAACCAGCCGAAGAAGAGCAGGAACACGCCCAGGATCGCGAGTGGCGAGGAGTGCCCCGGCGTGATCCGCGCCTTGCCCCGATCGTCGTACTTCCCGGGCCGCGGGCCGAGGATCGCGGCCGCGGTGATGGCCGCCACGCCCCCGGTGAGGTGAACGATCGTGGACCCGGCGAAGTCGACGAAGCCACCCTCCTCGAGCCAGCCACCGCCCCAACCCCAGTGCCCCACGACCGGGTAGATCACGGCGGTCATCACGAGCGTGAGGACCATGAAGCCCCAGAGGTTCATCCGCCCCGCGACCGCGCCGGACACGATCGTCGCGGCGGTCGCCGCGAACACGGCGTCGAACATGAACTCGCTCGACAGGAACGCGAAGTCGCCCAGCTCCGCTCCGTACGTGCCCGGGACGATGAAGAACTCGTTGGTCCCGAACAGCCCTCCGGCGCTCACGCCGTAGTGCAAGCCCCAGCCGACGGCGAAGTAGGCGATGAACGTGATGGAGATCACCATCATGTTCTTCATCATGATGTTCGCGGCGTTGTTCGAGGCCGTGAGACCGGCCTCGAGCATCGAGAAGCCCGGATGCATCAGGAAGACCAGCACCATCACCAGCAGGTAGAAGGTCACCGTGGTCTCTGTGTGCACGTCGAGCGCGTCCTGCGCGAGCGCGGGCGCAGCCATGGCGATCAGCAAGCCCGCCAGCAGCGCTCCCACGACGAGCACGCGTCGTGTCGTTCGCCTCATCCTCGTTGCCTCCCCTCATAGCTGGGCCCTCGCCGAGCGTGGGCCGTCGACCGTCCCGGCGAGCGCAAGCTAGGCAGGGGCTGCTGCAGGGCCGTCACCAGGACGTTTCCTCCCGGTAAAACCTGGAGCTGTCTCGACACGCGCACGCATGCTGCGCGATCCTGGCCCCGCCCCCGAACGGACCCGGCCCGAAGGAAACCGCGATGCGCGTGGCCCTCTGCCAGTTCAACCCGACCGTCGGCGACCTCGGGGGCAACCTCGCCGCGTTGCTGGGGGGATATCGGCGGGCGGTCGACGCGGGCGCCGATCTCGTGGTCACCGGCGAGCTCGGCCTCACCGGATACCCGCCCGAGGACCTGGTCACCAAGCCCGCCTTCGTCCGCGCCACGGCGCGCGGGCTCGAGGAGCTCGCCGCTTCAACCGGCTCCGTGACGCTGGTGGTCGGTTTCGTCGAGGACGTGCAGGGCGAGGACGAGACCACGGTCGACACGGTGATGAGCGAGGCCGAGACGACCCGCACGCTGGCCAACGCTGCCGCAGTGCTGCGCGACGGTCGGATCGTGGACGTGTACCGCAAGCAGCGCATCCCCAACTACGGCGTGTTCGACGAGGCCCGCTACTTCCAGCCCGGATCCGGGACCCTCCTGCTGGAGGTCCCCAGCCACGGAACCCGGTCGTGCCGCGTCGGCGTCACCATCTGCGAGGACCTCTGGGGGGACGGCGGACCGTTGCCCGCCACCGCCGCCGCCGGCGCGGACGTCCTGCTCAGCTTGAACGCGAGCCCCTACCAGCGGGGCAAGCGCGAACAGCGCGAACACTGGGCCGTGCATCACGCTCGGTCGACGGGGACGTGGCTAGTCTACTGCAACCTGGTCGGCGGCCAGGACGAGGTGGTGTTCGACGGGGACTCGTTCGTGGTCGCACCCGACGGCGCCGTCACCGCCCGGGGTGCGCAGTTCACCGAGGACATCGTGCTGACCGAGGTCGGGCCGGCGGCGTCCGCGGTCCCCACGACCGCCACGCGGCTCGAGCCCGAGACGGCCATCTACGACGCCCTGGTCCTCGGCACCCGCGACTACCTGGGCAAGAACGGCTTCGCCGACGCGATCGTCGGCGTGTCCGGTGGGATCGATTCCGCGCTCGCCGCCGCGATCGCCGTCGACGCCCTGGGACCCGCTCGGGTGACGTGCGTCGCGATGCCCTCGCCGTACAGCTCGCAAGGCTCCCTGGAGGACGCCGAGGCGCTGGCCTCGCTCCTTGGCACCCCCTATCGGGTCCTGCCGATCGAGGGCCCCATGAAGGCCTTCGAGGAGGCCCTCGCGCCCGTGTTCGCCGGCACAGAGCCCGACGTCGCCGAGGAGAACCTGCAGAGCCGCATCCGTGGCGCCCTGCTCATGGCGCAGTCGAACAAGTTCGGCGCCCTGCTGCTCGCGGCGGGCAACAAGAGCGAGTACGCGGTCGGCTACGCGACCCTCTACGGCGACATGGCCGGGGGCCTCGCTGTCCTCAAGGACGTGGACAAGACCACGGTCTGGGCACTCGCACGGCGCCGCAACGGTGGTCGTCGAGAGGGTTGGCTGGGTCCGGACGGTCCGGCGATCCCCGAGCGTTCGATCACGAAGCCCCCGTCGGCCGAGCTACGGCCGGACCAGCAGGACACGGACTCACTCCCGCCGTACGAGGTCCTCGACCCGGTGCTGCGCGGCTACGTGGAGGAGGCGCGCTCAGTCGACGAGCTCGTCGCCGACGGCTTCGACCGCCACGTCGTGCGCGAGGTCGCCCGCCTCGTCGACGGTGCGGAGTACAAGCGCCGTCAGGCGCCGCCCGGGATCAAGGTCACCGCGCGGGCCTTCGGCCGCGATCGACGCTGGCCGATCACGCAGGCGTGGCCCGGCTGAACGACCCCATGTCCTGCACGTCCCCCCGGCCACCCGACTCACGTGGTCGGTGCAGCGGCGCGGTCTCGCCCTCACCGAGGCGCCCCGCGAGCGATAGCGGGGGCTCCAGCGCGAGCGGCCCCGGCGGCCGCAGATAGTAACCCTGGCCGTACCGCACGCCGAGGAACCGCAGGGCGTCGAGCTCGCGTCCGGTCTCGATGCCCTCCGCGACCACTTCGGCGTCGATCGCGGACGCGAACGACCGGAGGCTGAAGCCCAGGGCGCGCAGGAACGAGTCCGAGTCGATGTCACTGGTGAGCGTCGTGTCGAGCTTGACGATGTCCGGAGCCAGCCGCAGCACGTGCCGCATGCTGGCGAAGCCCGATCCCGTGTCGTCGACGGCGAGCCGCGCACCCCGCGCGCGCAGTCGGTCCACGGCAGCGTTCAGGGCGGCGTAGTCGCTGACCTCGGCGTGCTCGGTGATCTCGAGTACCAGCCGATCGACGGGCACGTCGGCCAACGCACGGGCGAGCTCGTCGCTGGCGGCCGCTGCGGGGCTGACGTTCACCGATAGGTAGGCCGACGCGGGGAGCTGATCCAGAACCTCGACGGCACGGCGGACGGCGAGCACCTCCAGGGGGATCCCGAGCCCCAGGGTGGCGGCATGCGCGAACCAGACGTCCGGCGGGTTCTGTGGAGGCTCGGGGAAGCGCGAGAGCGCCTCCACACCGACCACGTCCCCGGTGGCCAGGTCGACGATCGGCTGGTAGACGATCCGCAGGTGGCCCCGCTCGAGGACGGTGCGGATCCCCGCCTCACACTCCCGGTCCACGGTCGTGACGTCGATCGCCTCGGCCAGTTCGCCGTCGACGAACCGCGCGATGAGCCGGACGATCCGCTCGGTGTCGGAACTCAGGCGGGCACGCCGGTCGGGCGCGATCGACAGCCACGCCCGTAGCCGCCCGTCCGGGTAGCAGAGCCGCAGGAGCCGCCCGTGCTCGGGCCGCCGTGGCTCGGCGTGCGGGGGGAGCAATTGCACGTCGGCATCGAGCTCCTCGCCCGCCAGGGCGAGGAGCCGAGCAAGCGAGGAGGTCGTGCCAACCGCCCACGGGACGCCGCGGGCGTGCGGGGAAGGTGATGGCATGTGCTCACTCGTCGATACGATCGGGGGCGACCCACACGGGCATTGCCTGACCCGTCGGCGGGCCGCGCACGGAACTTAAGCCGCCGTTCCCGGGTGCTCATCCGACCGCCTCACGGCGGTCACCGCCCACCCGTTGCCTGCACCGTACACATGGCCACCCGGCCGAGGTCAAGGACCTTCGCGCTCGCCGTCCTCGCTGCGAAGGAGCAGGGTGACCGGACCGTCGGCGGCGAGGTCAACGGTCATGTACGCCCCGAACCGACCGGTCGCGACGGGGACCGAGAGCGCCGCGCAGTACGCGTCGTAGAGCTCCTCGCCCTGCTCGGGCCCCGCGGCCGCGGTGAACGAAGGACGCCGCCCCTTGCGGGTGTCGCCGTACAGCGTGAACTGCGAAACGGCCAGGATCCCGCCTCCGAGCTCCACCACCGATCGGGCCATGCGGCCGCCCTCGCCGGGGAACACGCGCAGTTGTTCGGTCTTGGCGGCCAGCCAGCGCGCATCCTCGACCGTGGACCGCTGGCCGACGCCGACCAGGACGGCGAGACCAGGGCCGATGGAGCCGGTGATCTCACCGTCCGCGGACACCGCCGCCCGGGTCACGCGCTGGATCACCAGGCGCATGGTGACGCCGAGTCGGCCGCCGACGGGGTGTCGGCACACCGGGTGCCGCGATGCCGACCGACGTCTGCCACCACCCCGGTGAGCTCGCGCAGGCCCGCGGCCGTGCGGGGGCCGTGCCACGTCAGCGCCTCGCCATCGACGAACCGTGCCGCGCACCCGCCGGTGAGCTCGGCCACCGCATCGAGATCCTCGGTGCCGAACGCGTAGGGCTCGCTGGGCAGCAACACGACGTCCGGCGCGGCGGCGGCAACGCGCTCCCGATCGACCCGTGGCCAGCGCTCGTCGCCCTCGACGACCTCGGTGAGTGCGTTACGCAGCCCCGCGGCGTGCAGCAGATCGCTCGAGTAGGTGTCGGGGCCGGCGGCGATCCACGGCTTCCGCCAGACCAGGAGCAGGACGCGGGGCCAGGCTCCGGCGCTCGGCGCGTCGGCGAGTGCCCGTTCGAGCTCGGCGGCGAGCGGCTCCGCGTCGATGCCGAGCGCCTCCCCCACCCCGCGCATCATCGCGGGCACGTCCGCCACACGACGCGGGAACGTCTCGTGGACCGCGATGCCCTCGGCCCGCAGCCGCTCGAGATCGCCGGAGCGGTTCTCCTCGGTGTTCGCGAGGACGAGGTCGGGCCGTAACGCCACCGTTCGGGCAAGGTGCGGCGTCTTCGTCCCCGCGAGTCGGGCGACCCCGGCGGGGGCCCCGTGTCGACACCAGTCGGTCACCCCGACCAGGCGCGGGCCCGCACCGAGCCGGGCCGCGAGGTCGGTCAGGCTGGGCACGAGCGAGACGACGCGTTCGGGCTGCCCCGCACCGGCGCGGGTGTACCCGGCGGCGTCGGCGCTGTCGCCTGCCGGGCCGCTCACCGGTCTCGCGTGGGGGTGTGGGCGCCTCCCTCGACCGCGCGGGCGAGCACGAAGAGGTAGTCGGACAGCCGGTTCAGGTAGCGCAACGCGACGTCGTCGGGGAGGATCTCCGCTCGATACATGGCGCTCACCTGGCGCTCGGCCCGCCGCACCACCGTGCGCGCCAGGTCGATCGCGGCACCGGCACGGCTCCCACCGGGGACCGTGAACTCCTGGGGGAGCGGGTAGCGGTCGGTGGTCTCGTCGATCCGCGCTTCCAGCGTCTCGACCATGGAATCGGTGCAGCGCGACACGCCCGGCTCCAGACGGCCCCAGTTGCTGGGATCGGTCGCGAGCTGCGCGCCGACGACGAAAAGCTCACGTTGGAGTTCGAGCACCCGTTCGTGCCACTCCCGCTGCGCATCGGTGGCGAGCTCGGCGCGCGCCAAGCCCAACGCGCTGACGGCTTCGTCGGTCGTGCCGTACGCGTCGGTGCGGGCATCGTGCTTGTCGACGCGGCCACCGAACAAGAGTCCCGTGGTGCCGTCGTCCCCGCGGCGTGTGTATAGCTTCACGCGACGCTCCTGACGGGTCGGGTCCACGTCGTGAAGTCTAGACCGCCGCCCGTCGACATCCGTCCGCCCGGTGGCTTCCCCCCGGTCTCGGGCTGCAGTACGCTGTGGCCTGGAACCTCAGGGGGCCGGGGGTTCCATCCTGGGGGGCCGGCGCCGACCTGCCGCGAACCCTCCGATCGATCCGCAGAAGCGTCCGACCGTCGAGGGGCTGCCGTGACCGAAACCGCCCGCCGCCACTTCCGAGTCCTCACCCGCACGCGCGGCGGCTCCGCAGGCGGAACGATGTACGACGTGCAGTTGCAGGCCCAGGACACCGGCAACCTGCTGTGGGCGCAGACGTTCAGCCACCAGGCGGAGGCGGAGGCGTACGAGGCGACCGTCACCGGCGACCTCGAGACCCTCGACGACGCCACGTTCCGGCGCAAGTATGGCGTCCCCACCCACCACTGAGGCCCGGGTCCACTCCCGACGTCAGCGGACCTCGGCGACACCGCTCGACCTGGCCGGCCTCGCGGGTCGCCGCGACACCGCTGCGGTCGTGCGCCGCGGCTGGACCCTCGTCGTCGGCGAGCCACTCGCTCGGCTCGCGAGCGCGCCCGCGCTCGACGCACTCGCCGAGACGGTCGGTTGGCGCGACACACCCGGTCCCGACGAACCGCCCTTCCATGGCGGGGCCGTCGGCGCGATCGCCGAGCACGCCGGCGATGCCTGGCTCGACCTGCCGCCGGACCCGAGGCCGCCGGTCGCCGGCCTCGAGGCCCTGTCCTTCGGTGTCTACGACACGGCCGCGTGCTGGCCCCCCGACGGTGAGGAGGTCACGCTCGTCGCCGCCGACGTGCCGGGGTACAGCCGTGAGCCAGTCGAGGACCGGCTGGACCGCTTGGCCGCCCAGCTCGACGAGGCCGCCCGGCGTCCACACGCCCGTCAGTCCCCGAGCGTGCGGGGGGAGGCGGCCCGCTGCTCCCTCGACCGCGAGGCCCACCGAGCCGCCGTCGAGCGCGCGCAGCAATGGATCTCCGCGGGCGACCTGTACCAGCTGAACCTGACGCTGCAGATCGCGGTGCCGTGGCCCGCGCCGCCGATCGACCTCGCGCACCGCCTGTGGCACGCGAACCCCCACGCGGCACACGCGGCGTGGCTCGACCTCGGCGGTGCCCAGGTGGCGTCGGTCTCACCCGAGACGTTCCTGCGCACCGAGGGCGATGTCGTGTGGGTCCGCCCCATCAAGGGCACGCGTCCGCGCCACGACGACCCCGCCTCCGACGCCGGGGCCGCCGACGAGCTGCTCGCCAGCGCGAAGGACCACGCCGAACACGTCATGATCGTCGATCTCGAGCGCAACGATCTCGGGCGGGTGTGCGCCACCGGTTCGGTGCGGGTGCCAGAGCTCGCGGCCCTCGAGTCGCACCCCACGGTGTGGCACCTCACCTCGACGGTGCGGGGGCGCCTCGCCCGACGGGTCGGCGTGGCCGACCTCCTCGCGGCGCTGTTCCCGTGCGGGTCGGTGACCGGCGCGCCGAAACGGATGGCCGTCGCGCGCACCCGCCTGCTGGAACCCACCCGGCGCGGGGTCTACTGCGGCGCGATCGGGACGCTCTCGCGGGGCGGGCTCGAGCTGAGCGTCGGGATCCGCACCGCGACGATCGCACGCGGGGTCGCACGCTACGGAGCGGGCGGGGGCATCGTCGCCGACAGCGATCCTGCCGCCGAGCACGAGGAGGCCATGGACAAGGCCGCCGCGTTCGCGCGGGCGACCGGCGCCCGGCTGCCGAGGGCGGCCTCGCCGAGGGGCCCTCCGGCGCTCCCCCTGCGTCCCGCGGCCGCCGGGTCCTAGGCGTCCGCGCCGAGCTTGTCGTCCGGGATGCCCGACAGCCGCAGGCTGCTGTTCACCCGATAGCGCTTGTTCACGGCGACGAGCAGAGCGGTCATGTCCTCGACGGGGCCCGTGAGACGCAGCGGCCCGGCGTGGACCGGGCGCATCCCCGGGATCGCGCTCGCGAGCGCGGCGACCTGTTCGCGGGCGGTCTGGTCGTCACCGGTCAGCACGACGTCGGTCTCGACCGGACCGTCGAGCTTGCGCAGCTTGACCGCGGAGACGTTCTGGAACGCACCGACCACGCGGGCCTCGGGCACGAGCTGCTGGCACTCCTCCGCGGCCGAGCCGGCCGGGACACGCTGCGGGAAGGGCCCCGCGTCGTCGAAGCCGATCGCGTTCACGCAATTCACGACGATCTTGCCCGACAACCGGTCGGCGAGCGGCGGCAACGTCTTCGCCTGCGCCTCCTGGGGCAGCACCACCACGACGAGGTCACACTCGGCCGCGCCCGCGTTGTCGGTGCCCACGATCGGGTGGGGCAGCTCCCCCTCACGGCCGGCCTCCGCGATCACGGACCGCACCGACTCGGCGGCCTCCGCGCCCTTCTCGGCGGTGCGGGACCCGATCACACAGCGATGGCCCGCCAGCGCCAGCCGCACGCCGAGGCCCCGACCCTGAGGACCCGTGCCGCCCACGAACCCGATCGACGACAGGGCGCTCACGCCATCCCCGCCCGCTCCTCGCGGTCGTCGGACCGCTCATCGTCATCGGGGCCCTGCCCGTTGCGCGAGCCACCCATCGCCTCCCAGGTGCTGCCCGGGACGGCGCTGCCCCGCAGCAGCTCCTCGGCGAGCTCCTCGGACACGCCGCGGCGCACCGCCTCGAGAGCCTCCTCGCCAGACAACGTCTCGCGCTCGACCAGCTCAGCGGCCATCTCGTCGAGCCCCCCTCGGAGCTGGCGGAACTTCTCGACCACCTCGTCGAGCGAGGTCCGAAGAATGCGGGTCACCTCGGCGTCGATCGCCTCGGCGGTCTTCTCCGAGTGCTCCGACCCGCGCGCGAGCTCCTCGCCCAGGAAGACCTGCTGCTGGTCCCCGTACCCCACCGGCCCGACCGCGTCGCTCATCCCGTACTCACGGACGATCGCCCGTGCGAGCCGCGTGGCCTGGACGAGGTCGTGCTGCCCACCCGTGGTCGGCTGGCCGAGCACCACCAGCTCCGCGGCTCGGCCGCCGAGCATGACCTTGAGGCGCGCGTCGAGGTAGCTGCGCAGGTAGATGTGGCGCTCGTCGATGGGCAGCTGCTCGGTGACACCGAGGGCCATGCCGGTCGGCAGGCACGTCAGCTTGTAGACCGGGTCGGCCTCCTCCTCGATGAAGGCCGCGAGCGCGTGGCCCCCCTCGTGGTACGCGACCGCCCGCTTCTCCTGCTCGTCGAGCCGGACGCTCGACCGCTCCCGCCCGATCGTCTGGCGCTCGCGAGCGGCCTCGATGTCCGACATGCGGATGACCTCGCTGTCGTTGCGCACCGCGATGAGCGCGGCCTCGTTGATGAGGTTCTGCAGGTCGGCGCCGGCCATGCCGGGGGTTCCGCGGGCGATCACCTCGCGGTCGACGGTGTCGTCGATCGGCTTGCCCTTGAGGTGTACGTCGAGGATCTCGATGCGCTCCTCGAGCGTGGGCAACGGGATGGTCACCTGCCGATCGAAGCGGCCGGGGCGCAGCAGCGCGGGGTCGAGGACGTCGGGCCGGTTCGTGGCGCCCATGATCACGACGCCCTCGCTGCCCTCGAACCCGTCGATCTCGCCCAGCATCTGGTTCAGGGTCTGCTCCCGCTCGTCGTGACCGCCACCGAGGCCCGCTCCTCGTTTACGCCCGATCGAGTCGAGCTCGTCGATGAAGATGATGCAGGGCGCGTGCTCGCGGGCGGTCTTGAACATGTCACGGACGCGGCTGGCGCCGACGCCGACGAACATCTCCATGAAGTCCGAGCCGGTCACGGAGATGAACGGGACACCGGCCTCCCCGGCGACCGCCTTGGCGAGCAGCGTCTTCCCGGTCCCGGGCGGACCGACCATCAGCATGCCCTTGGGGATGTTCGCGCCGGCGGCCCGGAAGCGCTCGGGCTCGCGCAGGAAGGCGACGGTCTCCTCGATCTCCTGCTTGACCTCCTTGTACCCGGCGACGTCGCTGAAGCGGGTGGTGGGTTCGTGCGGTTTGTGGACCTTCGCCTTCGACTTGCCGACGTTGCCGAGCCCTCCCATCTGGCCCTTGGCCTGACGGTTCAGGTACCAGAAGAAGAGGACGAAGAGCAGCAGCGGGAAGAGGAAGAACAGCAGGAGCGTGAAGCCCCCGTCGGTCTCGACCTCGGCGTCGAGCTCGACGTCGTTCTCGACGAGGAAGTCCTCGATGCCGTCCCGGCCCACCACGAGCTCGGGCGGCACGACCGTGGAGAACGTGCCCCGCTCCTCGTCGACGAACTCGCCCTCGACCGACTGGCCCGTGAAGGTCGCGGACTCGACCTCACCGCTCTCCACCTCGTCGACGAACTCCTGGTACGTGATCCGGTCGTCGGGCTGCAGGGTCGCGAACGCGATCAACAGGATCGCGATCAGCGACACCGCGACCAGCAGCCGGATACGGGTGTTGCGATCCACTCCGGGGGCCTCGATCCGTCGGGGACGGGGACGCGGGGGCATCTCGCCTGTCGGGAAGTCCGGCAGTCCGATGATACTTCCCGTCGGACGTTCAGCGCGCGGCGTGACACGGGCACGCGCGCCGTGACCACCGGTGTACCCGCGCGGGCTGCACCGTACCCAGTGAGCCGGCGCCCCGCCGCGGGATGGCGCCGGCGGTCGGCCGCACCTTCGCAGAAAATCCGCCGGAGATCGCGGCTCGGTCCTCTACGCTGGGAGCACGGTCCGACGCGCGTGGCACCAGTGGCCACCGTCGGCCTCCGGGGACGTCGTCGAGGATGGGGAGAGGATTCGCGTGTCGGTCGACCAGGCAAGCCCCAGTACGGGCGCCGAGATCGCGCGCCGGGATCATCGTCGCAGCACCCAGGCCGAGCTGCGGGCCGCGCTCCTGGCCGGCGACCCCCTCGCGCTGGCGGAGGTCTATCACCGCACCGCATCGGCCGCGCACGCCGTCGCCCAGCGACTGATGGGCCATGGGCAGGAGGAGGAACTCCTCGTCGAGGTCTACACGGACCTCTGGAGGAACGTGCCGCACGACGCGCCCCTCGAGGCCTGGGTCCGCAGTCGCTGTTTCGTCGCCGGGCGCGAGCGCCTGCAGGCCGAGGGACGGCCGGCCGCGTCGCCCACCGCCGGGTTGCTCCTGCGCGACACCCCCGACCCGCCGCCTCCCGAGGCGCCGGTCGAACGGGACGTGAACGCGCTGGACGACGACGCGCTCCGAGCGCTGTTGCTCGCCCACGACCGAGGCGTGCCGACCGAGAACCAGCGGCTCGACACCGCGGGCGAGGACCTCACGCGCGCCCTGGTGCAGCTGTCCGGCGAGGAGGTCGAGCACGGCGAGTGCGACGAGCCGTTGCTGGCCGACTGGTCGCTGGGGCTCCTCGGCGACACCGAGGCGGGACGCGCGGGCGCGGCCGCGGGTCGCCGCCGGTGCCGGGAGCTCGTCCGGGCGATGCGGCGGGGTCGCCGGCGTCTCGAGGGACTACCGCCGACCCCGGACCTGGGCCATCGCGTGCTGGTGCGGGCGCTCGCCGCACGCGAGCCGAGCACCCCGGCGCCCGAGGAGCTCGTGCCGGAGGCGGGGGTCGACCGAGCGGCCGATGACCCGGCGGCGTCGGCGGGGGTGTCCGCCGCCGGAGCCAGCGCGCCCGACGCGTCGACCGCCCCGTCTGCGGTGGGCGAACCGGACTCGGTGCTCGAGATCTCGCTACCGGAGGCTGATCCGCCGCCCCCACGGGCCGAGCGCGAGGTGGCGCACGATCAGGGCACTGAGCCCGAGCCCGCCGCGACACCGGCACCGGAGCAGGCGACCTCCGGGCTCACGACCGCACCGGAGGGGCACCCGCCGCTCACCGAGACGTCGGACGAACCGGCCGACCGGCAGGCCCCGAGCTCACCGCCACCCCCGGCGTCGCGCACGGCCGCACCGGATCCGGGACCGCTGGCCGATGAGACCCCGGCCTACGAGCCCGCGGCCGACGCTGCTCCCGAACCGACGGCCGAACCTGCCCACGAACCCTCCCCAGAACCCCCGGCCGAAACCGCGGCCGAACCTGCCCACGAAGCCGCGGCCGAGCCCACCGGGCAACCAGCGCCGGACGCCGCCGGCGAACCGTGGGCGAAGCGGGTCGACGACGGCCTCCCCTCGACGGCCGAGGAGCCGGCCGAGGAGCCGGCCGAGGAGCCGCTGTCCCCGCGGGGCAACGGTTGGGGCACCTCGCGTTCGCCGATGCCCATCTCGTCGCGTGAGGAGACGACCGAGCTCGCGTGGCAGAGCCCGGGCGGGACCGAGCCGGAGGCCCGCGGGCGGGGCCGCCTCGCCACGGCCTTTCTCACGATCCTGGGAGCGCTGTTGTTGTTCGCCGCCGGCGGGGTCGTCGCCCTCGTCGCGATCCGGTTCCTGATGGGCTAGGTCTGGCGTGGCCGCACCGGGACGGCGGCGTTGCCCGTGCCGCGCCCGTCGCCGGCACCATCACCGGCATGCTCGGTCCGCCGTGCCGCGCTCCCGGCGCGGCTCTCGCCGTCGGCGAGCCGTCTCGAGACCTCGTCGGCCAGCGCACGCACGCTCGGACCGAGCGCGCCCGCATCGGGCAGACGGGTCGCGGGGGCGACGATCCCGACACTGGCCGCGACCGTCCCGTCGGCCTCGCGGATGGGTGCGGCCACCCCGACGATCCCGCCCTCCAGATCGCCCTCGGCGACTGCGTACCCGTTGGGCAGCTCCGGGCTCGCGCTCTCGAACGCGGCCAACGCCGGATCCCCGTCCTCGAGGGAGCCCAGCACCGCCTTGCCGTGAGCGCCCCGATCGAGCGGGTGCCGCAAGCCGACGTGATAGCCGATGCGAGCGGAGCGTCCGGGGGGCTCGACACGGTCGACCACCACGGCGTGGTCCCGGTCCCGCACCGCCAGGCACACGGCCTCCCGACACTGCTCCATGAGCGCGCGCATCCCGGGCCGGGCGTGCCGGCGCACCGGCAGCCCACGGGCCGCACCCGCGCCCAACGCAACGAGCGCGACCCCGAGGCGGAACCGCAGGGAGTCGTTGTCGCGTACCGCCAGCCCCTCTTCACAGAGCGTGGTCAACAAGCGGTACAGAACGGCCCGGTCGAGTCCCGTGCGGTCCGCGAGTTGCGCGACGGTCAGCCCTTCGGGATCGGTTCCGAGCGCGCTCAGGACCGTGAGGCCCCGGGACAGCGTCCGGGATCCGCCTCCAGAGGATCCCGCGTCCATCACATCCCCCTACTCGTCCCCGTCACCCGGGCGTCCTCGACCTCGTGCAGTCTTTCCGCGTGAGCCCACGGGCGTCAAGCCGCCGGGGCCAATGGCCCTGCTAGGCTGTGGGGTCTGCCCCGCGCGACGAGGAGGGCCGTGTGCTGGAAAGGGACGCTTCACGATGACGATGTACCGCGCCGCGGACGACGAGATCCCCTTCGAGAACCTTGCCAGCGCGAGCGTATTCCATCGGCTCTACGAGAACCGGATCCTCTACCTCAAGGGACCCATCGAGGACACGGTCGCCGACACTCTCGTGGCACAGCTCATGTCGCTCGACGCCGAGTCCGACAAGGACATCACCCTCTACATCAACTCCCCCGGAGGGCTGGTCTCGGGGATGTTCGCCGTCTATGACGTGATGCACATCATGAACGCCAAGGTGAACACCGTCTGCGTGGGCGTCGCGGCGTCGGCGGCGGCGTTCCTGCTGGCTACGGGGACCGGGACGCGGGCGGCCACCCCGAACGCGCGGATCATGTTCCACCAGCCGCTCGGCGGTGCCCGCGGCCAGAACATCGACATCCAGATCCAGGCGAAGCAGATCGTCTACCTGCGCGAGCGCCTCTACGAGATCCTCGCCGAGCGCACGGGTCAGTCGCTCGAGACGATCCGCAGGGACGCCGACCGCGATTTCTGGCTCTCGGCCGAGGAGGCCGTCGACTACGGCGCGATCGACGAGGTCCGCACCCGCGGCGGCGTCTAGCCTGCGTCACTCAGCACCGTCACGGAGGGTCCCGCAATGATCCGCCTCACCCAAGGGCTCGGCGTGCTGCTTATCGCGCTCGGCCTGGCCGGTTACACGCTCGGCGAGACCCAGCACTGGACCGCGCTGCTGCCCGCGGGCCTCGGCGCCGTCGTCCTCGTGCTGGGCATCGTGGCCGCGCTCGTCTCCGCTCACCAGCACTTCGTCCACGCCGCGCTCGTCCTCGCCCTGCTCGGCGCGCTCGGCTCGTTGCGCCAGGTGGGTGCCCTCGTCACCGGGGACACCGGCATCGCGCCGGTCGTGGGCACGCTCGCGGCCGTGGCCTGTGCCGTGTACGTGGGCCTCGGGATCCGGTCGTTCGTCGCGGCACGCAAGGCCCGGGAGCAATCCGGCGTCTGAGCGGTCCCGCTAGCGGCGCTGGCAGCGGGGGCAGTAGGTCGTCCCGCGTCCACCGAGCGTGATCTTGCGGAGTGGATCGCCGCAGCGGGGACACGGCTTCCCCTCCTGGCCGTAGGCGACGAGGAAGTCGGCGTTGCGGCCCGACTCGCCGTTGACCATCCGGTAGTCGCGGAACGTCGTGCCTTCCCGCTCGATCGCCTCGGTCAGGACCTCCCGCAGCGCCCGCCACAACCGCTGTGCCCGCGCCGGCCCGACTCGCCGGGCCCGCGGGTTGATCCGGGCTCGCCAGAGCGCCTCGTCGGCGTAGATGTTGCCGACGCCCGCGACGAGCCGCTGGTTCAGGAGCAGCGTCTTCACCGGCGCCCGCGAGCGGGCGAGCGCGCGAGCGAACACCTCGGCGTCGAAGTCGTCCGAGAGCGGCTCCGGGCCGAGCGCCGCGAGCGTGGCGATCCCGTCGTAGTGCCCGGCCGGAACGACGGTGAGCCTGCCGAATCGGCGAACGTCGCGGAAGTCGAGCACCCCGTCGTCGAGGGTGAAGGTCGCGCGCACATAGGCATCGGGCGTCCACGCGGTGCCGCCGACCGGCGCGGGCTCGCCCCGGAACCGGAACGATCCCGTCATCCCGAGGTGCATCACGAGCTCACGATCGACCGTGCCCGTGGGAGCCCCCGAGAGGTGAGCGAGCAGGTACTTGCCGCGGCGCCGCACGTCGAGCACCCGCGTGCCGCCGACCCGCTCCAGCCCCTCGAAGCGGTCCTGTGACTCGTAGGTCACGTCCAGCACCGACCGGCCGACCAGGCGCGGCGCGAGCTGGCGGCGGACGCTCTCGACCTCGGGAAGTTCGGGCACGTCCCCATAATCGCGCAGCGGCTGGCAGCGGGCCGGAAACGGCACGTGGGACTCCGGTGGGCCCAGCCGTCATCGACTCCGGTGGGGCCCAGCCGTCACCCGTCCTCACCCCCCGACACGCCGCGACGGATGGTCGAACACCGGACGACAGGGACTAGACCGGGTAGCCCACCCGGGGGACCCGACCAAATGCCCCTCAGACTACGGAGCGTTATGCCGACACTCCGGACATGAGCGGTAGGACGGCTCCACGAGGGACCGGCAAGAAGACGACAGGACAGGAAATGATCGTGGTGGAGGTCGGGGGCGAGGTGTGGGGGACGGCGCAAGAACCGGTTCCGGCCGGCACAGCCATCACGGGGGTCCCTGCCGCCGCTCCCTCGGCCGCCGACGACATCGTCACGTTCCTGGAGGCCCGCCGGCAGGAGCTGGACGCCTGCCTGCAGGGCAGCGGCTGCGACCCACCCGTGCCGCCGCACCAGGGATGGCTGACGGTGACGCGAGCGGCTCGAGCCGTCGGGGGCGATGATCTCGCGAACGCCGTCGCGGAGCTCTACGCGCTGCACGGGCGATTGCGGGCCATCCTGGAACGGGGACCCGACGCGAACCTGCCCGCCGAGGTCGTCACGCGCCTCGAGGAGCTCCGTCGACGCGAGCTGCTGACGCACACCTCGCGGACGATCGCCGCGGTCCGGCGGCCGCGTTCCGAACCCGTCGCGGACTGAACGCAACGCCCGGCGCGGCGGGCCGGCCGTCACGACCGGATCGACAACATCGCCCGGGTGGGAGAGCATCGGGGCCGCACGTTCGCCCAATCGCCGAGGTCACGGTGCCCGAGCCCGACGAAGCCCCCGCCTCCGCCTCCGCCGGCGCCCGTCCGGCCCGCGATGAGCAACACGAGCACCACGAGCAACCGGGCGCCGAGCAGGGTGTCGCGATCCCCCGCACCGATGGACGCCGCAGCACGCGCGGCGCGGGGCGGGCGGTGTTCGCGGCGGCGGCCTCGGCAGTCGACGCCGAGCTCGCCGAGTCCATCCGCGCCGAGCGCGACTGGCGCCGCCGCTATCACCGGCACGCCCGCCGGCTGGTCGCTCGGGAGACGCTGCGGGCCGACGATCTCGTCGCGGTCGCACGCGCCGGACTCGCCGAGGCCCACGAGCGGTTCGAGTTCCTGCCGCCGGAACAGCCGGACGGGCCGGACGGGAGCGTCCCCCTGGCGGAGGCCGCGTCGCTGCCCCCGCGCCGGCCGCTGCACGACGTCGAGGTGCACGGGCAGAGCGTTGGCACCTCCGAGGCGGTGGTGCCGTACCGGGGAGGCCGGCTGCGCGGCGACTCGCTGTTCGCGCAGCTCGGCCACTGGGTGGACGAGGGCACGGTGGAGCCGTCCCTGGCTGAAGCCGTGCGTACCGTCGTGCGCCAGCCCGACTGGCGTGACCTGTCGGACGTGACCATCGTGGCCCTGGGCGCCGGTGCGGAGCTGAGCCCGGTGTGGTGGCTGTCGCAGTGGGGCGCCACCGTGCTCCCGATCGACCTCCCGGGGGCCGGTCGCTGGGAGGGGCTGCTCGCCACTCTGCACGAGGGGCGGGGGCGCGGCGTGGTCCCGACGCGCGGGCCTTCCGAGGGCGGCGCCGGCGACCACGCGCTCGCCGACCGGGCCGGAGCCGATCTCACCACCGACCTGCCCGAGCTGTGTGCGTGGGTCCGCGACCGACCCGGACCGCTCGTGGTGCTCAACACCGTGTACGCCGACGGGCCGGATCACATCCGGGCAGCACTCGCCGCGGACGCTCTGACCGCACACCTCACCGGGATCCGCGAGGACGTCGCGGTCGCGCACTTCGTGACCCCCACCGACGCGTTCGCGGCCCCCGAGGAGGCCGTGGCCCACGCCCGTCGCCGCTTCCGTGCCCGTGGGGCGCGAGGGCGCGCCCAGAACCTCGCGCGCGGCGTCTCGCGAGGTCGGACGTTCGCTCCCAACTACCCCGAGACGATGACCAGCAGCGAGGGCTGGGCGTTCGGGATCGCGGACACGATCATCCCTCAGCAGGGCGCGAGCTACCTGCTCGCCAAGCGCGTGCAGCGCTGGCGGGCGCTCACCGCCGCGGAGGACGGCCGCGTCGTGTCCGCGAACGTGGCCGCCCCGACGGCCACGCGCTCGGTGACCAAGAACCGCGCCCTCGCCACCGCGTACCGGGGCGCCCCGGCATTCGGGATCGAGATCTTCGAGCCGGCGACCACCACCGCGCTGCAGTCCCTGCTGCTCGTGCACGACCTGCGCCACGAGGCCGCCGCGGGCCAGCCCGAGCGCGTGCTCGCCCACCCCGCCGAACTCTTCACCGAGGCCGCGAACCACGCGGGCCTCTGGCGAAACCCGTTCGATCCACGATCGGTGCTCGGGTTCGCCCTGCTGCGGGGCCTGGTCAGCCGCGGGCGATAGCCACCGGCACGGCGTACCCGAGCCCGTTCGCCGGATCCTCGCCGGACCGGGGAGGTCACCTGCCCTGGGAGGTCACCTGCCCTGGGAGGTCACCGGGGAGCCATCCGCAGTGCCCCGTCGAGACGGACCGTCTCCCCGTTGAGCATCGGGTTCGTCGCGATGTGTTCGACCAGGGCGGCGTACTCCTCCGGTGCCCCGAGCCGCCGGGGATGCGGCACCTGCTCGCCGAGCGACGCCTGCGCGTCCTCGGGCAGCCCCGCGAGCAGCGGCGTGCGGAACAGTCCCGGCGCGATCGTGCACACGCGGATCAGCCGGCCCGCGAGGTCCCGGGCGGCCGGCAGCGTGAGCGACACGATGCCGCCCTTCGAGGCGGCGTAGGCGATCTGGCCGATCTGGCCCTCGTACGCGGCGACCGACGCGGTGTTGACGATGATGCCGCGCTCCGGCGTGTCCTCCCCGACCGGAGGGAGCGCGGCCATGGCCTCCGCCGCGAGTCGCAGCACGTTGAACGTGCCGACCAGGTTCACCCCCACCACCTGCTCGAACTGCTCCAGCGGGTGGACTCCCTCCTTGCCGAGCACGCGCGCCGGTGGGCCGATGCCCGCACAGTTGACCGCCAGTCGCAGCTCACCCTCACCGCGCGCGGTCGCGACGGCATCCCGGACCTGCTCCTCGTCGGTCACGTCGGCGCCGACGAAGACACCGTCGAGTTCCTGCGCCACCTCGGGACCGTCGCCGTCGGGGAGGTCGAGCACCACGACCCGGCAGCCACGCGCGGCCAGCCGTTCGGCCGTCGCGCGTCCGAGCCCCGACGCGCCTCCGGTCACGAGCGCGACCGTTCCCTCGATCTCCATCGCGAGTGCTCCCGTCGATCGGTCGGCCGAGTCGCGCACGCAGGCTACCGGTGCACAGCGAGGTTGCGCCCCGGGCGGCCACCGGAAGCATCGACCCGCGGAATTGCAGGCGGTCGCGCGGGTCGCCACCATGCTGGTATGCATCCCACGATCGCTCCACTCCGCGACGAAGGTGCCGGCGGTGGTGTCGCCCCGCCGGTCGACGACCGGACCTGGACGCCCTCCTCCTGGCGCGCACGGCCCGCGTGGCAGCAGCCCACGTGGCCGGACGGCGACGCGCTCGCCGCGACGTCGGGCGAGTTGTCCGCGCTGCCGCCGCTGGTCTTCGCCGGCGAGGCCCGCGCGCTGCGGAGCCAACTGGCAGCCGTGGGACGGGGCGAGGCCTTCCTGCTGCAGGGCGGCGATTGTGCCGAGACGTTCGCGGCGTTCGGTGCCGACGCGATCCGCGACAAGCTGAAGGTCCTGCTGCAGATGGCCGTGGCACTCACGTACGGCGCACAGCTCCCCGTCGTGAAGGTCGGCCGCATCGCCGGCCAGTTCGCGAAGCCGCGCTCGGGGGACACCGAGACCCGCGACGGGGTGGAGCTGCCGGTCTACCGGGGCGACGCCGTGAACGCGCTCGAGTTCAGCGAGGAGGCCCGCACCCCGGACCCGCACCGCCTGGTGCAGGTGTACCACCAGGCCGCGGCGACGCTGAACCTGCTCCGCGCGTTCACACGCGGCGGGTTCGCGGATCTCGAGCGCGTGCAGCAGTGGAACCAGCAGTTCGTCGCCGAGAGCCCTCAGGGCCGGCGGTACGAGCAGCTGGCCGAGGAGATCACGCGCGCGCTGGCCTTCCTGAAGGCCTGCGGTGTCGACGTCGAGAACGATCCCACGTTCCACACCGTGGACTTCTGGACCAGCCACGAGGCCCTGCTGCTCGAGTACGAGGAGGCACTCACCCGCCGCGACTCCCTCACCGGCCAGTGGTACGACTGCTCGGCGCACATGCTCTGGATCGGTGAGCGCACCCGCCAGCTCGACGGGGCGCACGTCGAGTTCCTGTCGGGCGTTGGCAACCCCATCGGCGTGAAGCTCGGTCCGAAGAGCACCGTCGACGAGGTCGAGGAGCTGGCCGCGCGGCTGAACCCCGAGGGCGAGTTGGGGCGCCTCACCCTGATCAGCCGCATGGGCGCGCAACACGCAGGCGATCGTCTGCCCGAGCTCGTGCGGGCGGTGCGCGACCGCGGCCTGCCGGTGGTCTGGTCCTGCGACCCCATGCACGGGAACACGTTCACCAGCGACAACGGCTTCAAGACCCGCCACTTCGAGGACGTGCTCACCGAGACCCGCACGTTCTTCGCGGTCCACGCCGAGGAGGGGACGGTCCCGGGAGGCATCCACGTGGAGCTGACCGGCGAGGACGTGACCGAGTGCCTCGGTGGCGCGCAGGAGATCGTCGACGGTCAGCTGGGCACGCGGTACGAGAGCGCGTGTGACCCGCGACTCAACAACCGACAGGCGCTGGAAATGGCCTTCCAGGTCGCCGAGCTCCTGCGGACCGACGAGTCCGGCTAACGAGCCCGGCTAACGAGCCCGGCTAACGACCGACGGGCAGCGGTGCCGGGGCGCCCTGCACCGGCGAGCTCTCGGCGACTCGGCAGTCCCCGGTGCTGACCCCGTCCGGACGGTCGACCGCCCGGGCGACCGCGTCGCGGACGCTCTCGGCCGAGAGCGCGTAGCCGTGGCCCTCCTGCGCCGTGGAGGCCGCGAAGACCACCCCGCCGACCCTGCCCTCGCGGGTGACGAACGGGCCGCCCGAGTCGCCACGTTCGACACCGGCGGTGACGGTCAGGACCTCGCGGGTCGCCGGATCGTCACCGTAGATGTCGCGTCCGATCATGCTCTGCCGTGTCGAGACCGTCGCCGAGCGGGTGATGAGGTCTCGGGACCCGCCGGCGAACCCGAGCGTCGCCCCCGTCGTCTCGCGCTCCGCGGGCTCCTCCACCCACGGGACCCCGGGGGCGTCGAGGTCGGGGACGCGCAGCACGGCGAGATCGGTGGCAGGGTCGAACGCCACCGCCGTCGCCTCGTGGGTGCCTCCGACTCCGGCCACGCTCACGTCGTCGCCGCCGGCGATCACGTGGGCGTTCGTGACGACGTGGCCGGCCACCGTCACGAAGCCCGACCCTTGGCTCGTCCTCCCGCAACCCTGCGACTCGACGCGCACGACGCTGTCCGCGGCGGCGTCGACCGCGGCCCGCACGTCGCCGTCCTCGGGGTCGTCGACGGGCGGCCCCACCGGTGCACCGATCCCGGTGCTGACCTGGGGAAAGCCCCGCGAGTCGAGGAAGGTACCCGCGCGGTTGACGACGTCGGGTGGATCCGGCAGGGCGTCGTCGAGCCGCGTGAGCACCTCCGAGCCCTGGATCTGTGCGGCGATCGACTGGCTCGGTCCCTGCGTGAGCGCGCTGGCCAGCAACCACGCCGCGATCAACACCCCGGCCACGGCGACGCCGAGCCCGAGCAGCGAGTCGACCGGGCCGATCCCGATGCGCGCCGCCCCGCGACGAAGGCGGGCGCCGAGCATCGCTCCCACGGTCTGTCCGAGGAGGAAGGCCAGCAGCACCCCGACCAGCGTCAGGGCCGCCAGCCCGACCCCCGGCTCCACCGCGAACCGGCTGGCCAGCGACGGCGCGTAGGCCGCCCCGAGCACCACGCCACCGACGGCACCGACGAACGTCGCGATCTGCGCGAGGGCGCCGCGCCGCCAACCCGAGAACGCGGCGAACAGGACCACGAGGGCCAGGATCAGGTCGAGGATGTTCGGGTCCACGCTGCCAGCTTGCCAGCCTCTCCGGCCCCTTCCGCGTCACAATCCGCCCGACCGGTCACCGACCGTTGTGGGATCGTCTAGATCAGGCGGCGAATCTCCCCGTCGCTGGCGCGCAGCACGGCCCGCGCGGCCTCGTGCAGCGCGGAATGGTGGCGGCGGAACGCCTCGATCCGGTCCCCCGCGGCCCCGGCCTCCGCCGGCTCGCCCTCGCCCTCGCCCCCCTCGCCGTCGTGGCCGCCCGCCGGGTCGATGGGGTCCTCGTCGAGCTCGGCGAGCGCGGCGTCCCAGTCCGTCTCCGCGGCGGCGTTGCGCAGGTGCATCGAGGGGGCCTGGAGCAGCGCCCGCTCGAGGTCCTGGATCACCGTGAGGACGACGTCGGTGGTCGTCACGACGCCGGGGGTGGTCAGCAGGTGCAGCGCCTGCAGCTTGCGCATCGCCATGGCCATGACGTACTGCGGATCGCTGAGCTCGCTCACCGCGGAGTCCACCGCCCGGAGGTCGATCGTGACCTCGTCGGGCACGTCGAACCAGTCCCGCAACGTATCGAACAGCTCCTCGGCGGCGACACGCGCCGCGAGCAGCTCTCGGGGCTTGGGCAACTCCTCGGCCTCGTCCGTCATGGCCACAAAGGCTAGCCGGTGCACCGGCCGCTCCGCCGGGCACCCCCGCGTGGATCTGTGGGCACGCCGGAAGCCGCTAGGGTTGCGCGCCATGGACGACACCAATGCTTTGCTCATCACCGTGACCGGACAGGACCGCCCCGGCATCGCCGCACGGCTGTGCGCGACCCTCGCGGACCGGGGTGCCCGCATCCTCGACATCGAGCAAACCGCGATCCACGGGCGCTTGCTGCTTGGACTGCTCGTCTCGTGCGGCCAGGACGAGACCGCCACACGGGTCGCCCTCACCGAGACGGCGGACGAGCTCGGAGTCGGCCTCGAGTTCGAGACGGTGCCGGGACGGCCCCGTGACGAGTCCGAGCGGCACCACGTCGTCGTGCTGGGTCAACCGCTGCCGTCGGGCTCGTTGGCGGCGGTGTCGGCCTCACTGGCCCAGTGCGGCGCGAACATCGATCGGATCGTGCGCCTGTCGCGCTACCCGATCATGAGTGTGGAGCTGCAGGTCGCCGGGGGCGACGGCGCCCAGCTGCGGGACGCGCTCGCGGCCACCGCGGCCGGAGAGCGGATCGACGTCGCGGTTCAGGAGGCCTCGCTGTACCGGCGGGCCAAGCGGCTGATCGTGATGGACGTCGACTCGACCCTCGTGCAGGGCGAGGTGATCGAGGAGTTGGCGGCGCTGGTGGACCAACGCGAGGCGGTCGCCCGCGTGACCGAGCGCGCCATGACGGGCGAGCTCGACTTCGAGGCCTCGTTGCGCGAGCGGGTCGCGCTCCTCGAGGGGGTGGACGCGTCGGCCCTCGAGACGGTCCGCGACCAGCTGCGCCTCACGCCGGGCGCTCGGACCGTCACGCGCACGCTCAAGCGCCTCGGCTTCGAGCTCGCGATCGTGTCCGGTGGGTTCACCCAGGTGACCGACCAGCTCGTCACCGAGCTCGGGCTGGACTACTCGCGCGCGAACACGCTGGAGATCGTTGACGGCCGCCTCACGGGGCGGCTCGTCGGGCCGATCATCGATCGCGCCGCCAAGGCACGAGCCCTCGAGGACTTCGCGTCCAGCGCCGGCGTCCCGATCAGCCAGACCGTCGCCGTCGGCGACGGGGCCAACGACCTCGGCATGCTCGGCCGCGCTGGGCTGGGCATCGCCTTCAACGCGAAGCCGGTCGTCGCAGCCGCGGCGGACACCCGTGTCAGCGTGCCCTATCTGGACGCGATCCTGTCGATCCTGGGCATCGCACGGGACGAGGTCGAGGCCGCCGACGCCCAGGACGGTCCCGGGAGCCATGGAGGACCGACGCTCGCGACGGCCACGGCCGCCACGGCGACACGATAGGTGCGCACGTGCCGTGGCCGTGCCCCGTCCGAAACGACTAGCCGCGGCCGTCGTCGAGGTGGGCCCGCACGAACCACTGCTGCATCTCGAGCTTCTCTGCCTGACCGATGAGCATGTCCTGGCTCACCAGATCGAGGTCCTCCAACTCGTGGATGGCGGCCCGGTGGTCGCCGATCACGCCGGAGTAGACGCTGTCAAGTTCGGCGAGGTGCCGCGAGGCGTCGGCGCGGTTCAGGGAGTACTCCTCCCACGTTCGGTGGTGCGCGACGAAGCCCGGGGTGCCGACCGGCTCGGCCCCCAGGGTCGCGATACGTTCGGCGAGGGCGTCGGACATCTGTCGCGTCGCGTCGACCCACGGATCCAACATCTCGTGCACGCTGGCGAAGTTGGGGCCCACGACGTTCCAGTGGACGTGCTTGAGGGTGAGCTGCAGATCGATCGTGGCCGTGAGGCGCCCCTGGAGCAGTTGCGCAACCTTCGCCCCGGTGTCCGCGTCCAGGCCCGGCACGGTATAGCGACCCATCGTGATGCACTCCTTCTCGTCGAGATCCGGCGGTGTCGGGTGTTCGCGGTCGAGTCGGGACGAACGCAGCGAGCAGATCCCGGACGGGACCGCGATTCGCGATGTCGCGGCGTGTACCTTCCCGTTCGAGCGGAGGGCGACACGACGGCGGTCCGGGGATCCCTGGCCACTCGTGCGCCCCCCGCTTGACGGTGGCCGGTGGCGGCCCGAGCATGACCGAGCACAGGACGCAGACTCATGACAAGCACATCCCGAACGACCCAGGGCACCGCGGGGACGGCGGCAGGAGGCGGGGGTGACGCCGCGCGTACCCCTGCGCTGAGTTCGCGTGTGGCGGGCCTGACCGAGTCCGCGACGCTGGCCATCACCGCGAAGGCCAAGGCGCTGCGTGCCGACGGCGCCGACGTGATCGGCTTCGGCGCCGGGGAGCCCGATGCCCACACCCCCACCCACATCGTCGAGGCGGCGCAGGCGGCGGCAGCCGACCCCGCGACCCACCGGTACTCGGCGGCGGGTGGGCTGCCGGAGCTGAAGGCGGCCATCGCCGCCGACACCGAGCGCCACGGGGGGAGGCCGACGCAGCCCGCGGAGGTGCTCGTCACCAACGGGGGTAAGCACGCGCTGTACGCGGTCTTCCAGACGCTCCTCGACCCCGGTGACGAGGCCCTCCTGCCCGCTCCCTACTGGGTGAGCTACCCCGAACAGATCCGCCTCGCGGGGGCGACCCCCGTGGAACTTCCGGCGAGTGCCGACGCGGGCTACCGCGTGACCGTCGAACAGCTCGACGCCGCCGTGACCGACCGCACCAAGCTGCTGATCTTCAATTCCCCGGCAAACCCGACCGGCGCGGTCTACCCGCCGGACGAGGTGTCCGCGATCGGACGCTGGGCACTCGATCGGGGCATCTGGGTCGTCTGCGACGAGATCTACGAGCATCTCGTCTATGGAGACGCGCAACACGCCTCGATGGTCACCCAGGTGCCCGAACTGTCCGACCAGTGCATCCTCGCCAACGGGGTCGCGAAGACGTACGCGATGACCGGGTGGCGCGTGGGCTGGGCCATCGCGCCCCAGCCGGTCAGCGCGGCGATGGGCCGCCTGCAGAGCCACACGACCTCCAACGTCGCGAACATCGCGCAACACGCCGCCATCGCCGCGCTGAACGGCCCCCGCGACGAGGTGGAGCGCATGCGTGCGACCTTCGACCGGCGGCGCCGCCTCGCCTACGAGCGGTTGCGCGACCTGCCGGGGTTGACCTGCCCGCTGCCCGAGGGCGCCTTCTACGTCTTCCCCTCGGTCGAGGGCCTGCTCGGCACCGAGGTCGCGGGCCGGCGTGTCGACACCTCGCTCGACCTCTGCGAGGTCCTGCTCGACACGGCACGGGTGGCGCTCGTCCCCGGCGAGGGCTTCGGGGCGCCCGGACACGTTCGCCTGTCCTACGCCCTCGGCGACGACGACCTCGAGCGAGGCCTCGACCGGATCCGCGACCTGTTGACCCGAGCCTAGGGAACCGACCCAGCCCGTACCCCGTGCCCACGTCCGATCGCTCCCCGGCCGACCCAACCAGGAGGACCGCACCCCTATGGCCGCCTTCCGGCTCACGAGCCCGGCCTTCGACGACGCCGGCCCCATCCCCGACGCCCACACGGGCTGGGGCGAGGACCGCAGCCCGCCCCTGCAGTGGGAGGGAGTGCCCGAGGGGACGCAGGAGCTCGTGCTCGTGTGCGAGGATCCCGATGCGGACGAGGGGGTGCTGACCCACTGGCTCGCCTACGGCATCCCCCCCGACGTCGACGGCCTCCCGGAGGGCCTGCCACGCAGCGCGGTCATCCAGGAGCCCGTGGAGGTCGTGCAGGGCCTCAACGAGTTCGGTGAAGTCGGGTACGTGGGTCCCCAGCGCGAGGAGGCCGAGGATCGCGGGCCGCACCGGTACTTCTTCCGGCTGCACGCCCTCGACGTGGAACTGCTCGACGTGCCGCCGGGCGTGACCCGCGAGGAGCTGCGGGCCTCGGCGAAGGGTCACGTGATCGAGTCCACCGAGTTCGTGGGCATCGCCTGATGGCCGCTCCGCAACCGGTGCCCGGCGCCGCCGGTGCCGACGAGCCAGCGTGGATGCGACGCTTCCGCGCCGCCCGCGTGAGCCTCCCCCGGTGGGCACGGAACGCCCCCCATCGCCTCGTGTACGCGTCGAACGCCGAGGGCGTCTGGCAGCTCTCGTCCTGGGACGCCACGACCGACACCCACCGCCGTCTGACCGACAAGGTCACGGGTGTGCGCGCCGGGGCGGTGCTGCCCGACGGCTCGGGCGTGGTGTGGTTCGACGACCACGACGGCGACGAGGTGGGCCGGTGGGTGGTGACCCCGTTCGATGGGGGACCCCACGCCCCGCTCGCGCCCGACGTGCCCGAGGGATGGTCCACCGGACTCGCCCTCGAACCGGACGGGGGCGTCGTCGGGGTCGCGACCCGAGCGGGGTACGAGGTGTGGCGCCTGCATGGGGCGCGGACCGGGACCTCGGCGGACCGGCTGCTCGTGTCCGAGCAACCGCTCGGGGTCGACGGGGTCTCCGCGGACGGGACCCTCGTAGCCCTGAGCCACACCGACCACGGCGACTCGCTGCACCCCACCGCGCGCGTGGTCGACCGCGCCACGGGCGAGACCGTCGCCGACCCGGGCGGCGGGGACGGCGTGACCGAGGTGCCGGGCCCGTTCACGCGCGAGATGGGCGACGAGCGGCTCGTGCTGCACAGCGACCGCTCGGGACGGATGCGCCCGGAGATCTGGCAGCCGCGCGTCGGGCGCCGCGAGCCACTGCGCCTCGACCTGCCGGGGGAGGTCTCCGCCAGCGGGTGGTGGCCGGGGGGACGTGCGCTGCTGCTCACCCACGATCACGAGGGCCGCAGCGAACTGTGGCGCTACGACCTTGACGCGGGCTCCGCGACGCGGTTGCCGACCCGCGGTGGGACCGTGACCGGTGCGCGCGTGCGGGACGACGGTCCGGTCTGGTACGTCGGTTCGTCCGGGGACCGGCAGAGCGAGGTCCGCAGCCTCGAGGACGACACCGATCACGTGCTGCTCGCGCCACCCGGGGAGCGCGCACCCGACGGCATGCCCTACACCGCGGTGCGGTACCCGAACGACGAGGGGGGCGAGGTCCACGCGTTCCTCGCGCTGCCCGCCGGTGAGGCCCCGTTCCCCTTGGTCGTGGAGGTGCACGGAGGCCCCATGGCCCAGGTCGACGACGCCTTCGACCCCCAGGTGCAGGCCTGGGTCGACCACGGCTTCGCGGTGCTGCAGCCGAACTATCGCGGCTCGACCGGGTTCGGCAAGGCCTGGGAGGACGCGCTCGAGGGCAACCCGGGACGGCCCGAGGTCGCCGACAGCCGGGCCGGACGGGACCACCTCGTCGCCGACGGCATCGCGGACCCCGGGCAGGTGGTGCTGACCGGTGGCTCGTGGGGTGGCTACGTGACGCTGCTCGGCCTCGGCATCGCCCCCGAGGCGTGGGATGCCGGGGTGGCCGTGGTGCCGGTGGCCGACTACCTGACGGCCTACGAGGACGAGTCGCCCGACCTGCAGGCGCTGGATCGCTCGCTGTTCGGCGGAGGGCCCGAGGAGCGGCCCGAGCTGTGGCGGGACCGCTCCCCTCTCACGCACGTCGACGCGGTCCGCGCTCCCGTGCTGATCATCACGGGCGAGAACGACACCCGCTGCCCGCGCCGTCAGGTCGATCGGTACGTCGACGCGCTGGCGGCACGAGGCGTTCCCCACGAGTACGACGTGTTCGACGCGGGTCACGGCTCGCTCGCGGTCGACGAGCAGATCCGCCAGACCGCCCTGGCGATCGACTTCGTCGCGCGCCACCTCGGGACGTCGGCGGCGGAGCGATGAGCGGCTCGCCGGTGACCCGCTAGCGAGCGGGCGGCGACGAGCCCGCCGCCGCCCGGGTCCCGAGCCGGACCACGAGTCGCAGCAGCACGAACGCGGCGACCGCCACGCCGACCGTCGTCAGCGTCTGCGCTTCGAGCGGCACGGCCAGCAGCTCGCGGTCCTCGGTCTGCCACGGCCACAGGGCCCGTAACGCCCCCGCCATGAGCCCGACCAGGGCCGCCATCGTCACGTCGTGGCGGTGGGTGAGCAAATGATCCAGCAGGCGGCTGAACAACCCGAGGCCGAGAACCCCACCCGCGGCGAAGGTCGCGACGTACACGACGTCCCCCGAGCGCAGGGCGGTCAGGCTGGCCCCGTACACCCCGAGGATCAGCAGGAGGTAGGCACCGGACAGCCCCGGCAGGATCATCGCGCAGAGCGCGACCATCGCCGAGAGGAAGACGATCGGCAGTGCCGGGTCCACGATCTCGCGCGGCGGCAGGCCCGCCAGGACGAAGGCCGTCACGGCGGCGACGCCGACCACGGCGGCGAGGCGACGGGTCGGCCGCTCGATCCGGCCCCAGGGCAGCGGGAGCGAGGCGGCGATCAGCCCGAAGAACGCCGCGCTCGTCTCGGCCGGATAGCCGTCGAGCAGCGGGGGGATCACGAGGGAGCCCAGTCCGAGAGCGGCGACGACGCCGAGCGCGAGCGGGATCAGCAGACGCAGGTCGACATCGCGGACGTGCTCCCGCGCGGCGCGGAACCGGAGGGCGAGCAACGCCGCTCCCGTTCGTGCCAAGGCCCCCACCGACCTGACGAGGCGGTCGTAGATCCCCACGATCAACGCGACCGTGCCGCCCGACACGCCCGGCACGATGTCCGCCGCGCCCATGAGGACGCCACGAGCGGCGTGGACGAGCGGCTCGGGCGGGCGCATGGATCCCAGGCTACGCGGCGTCCGAGAGCCGGCCCATCGCCTCGTTCGCGTCCCTCGGGTGCGGCCTACCGCTCGACGCTCACGTCCTCGAACCGCACCGATCCCTCGCCGCGGATCTCGTAGCCGGTGACGTCGGCCCGCCAACCCTGGATCTCGAGCGGATGGTAGAGGTACGTGAGGGCGTGCTGCTCTCGGATCCGGTCCACGGCGCGCTCGTACGCCTCGGCCCGCTCCTGAGGGTCGAGTATCTGCCGCGCCTCCTCGAGGATCGCGTCGACCTCCTCGTCGACGAAGCCGTGGACGTTGTGCGCCCCCTCGGAGTGGAGCGGGGCCTCGTAGGTGTCGGCGGGGTCGCGGTGGTCCTCCAAGCGGACCAGGGTCGCATCGAACGCGCCGTCGCGGAGTGCGCTCTCGTAGCGTTCCGGTGCGGCCACACGGGTCCGGGCGTCGAGGCCGATGCCGCGCCACTGCGCGGCGAGGGCGCTACCGACCCGTCGAGCCTCGTCATCGTCGGGTACCAGCAGATCCAGCTCGAGACCCTCGAGCGCGTCCTCCTCCAGGCCGGCCGCCCCCAGGGGATCCGCCGTGGCCCCGCCCGCCCCGAGACCGGGCGGCCCGGGAATGTGGTACCGCGTGCCCGGAGGCAGCGCGGTCCGGCCGGGCTGGGCCGCGCCGCGCCGCGCCGCCTCGGCGATCGTCCCGCGCCGCACTGCGGCGGCCAGCGCCTCCCGCACCGGTGCCTCGGCCCAGGGTTGCCGGTCGTGGTTGAGCGCGTAGGCGACCGTCGCGGGGCGCGGCCGAGTGCCGATGATCACGTCGTCCCACTCGGGCTCCCCGTCCGCGTCCCGTGCGCGCACCTCGGCGGTCACCCGGTGCGCCCAATCCACCTCCCCGGCGGCCAGCGCGTCCATCCGCGCCGTGTCGTCCCGGACCGTGCGGTAGGTGATCCCGTCGAGCTCGGGAGCACCGCCCCAGTGGTCGCTGAACGCCTCCAGCTCCAGCTCGGTCGCTCCGGTGGCGTCGGCCACCGCGAACGGGCCCGTGCCGACCGGGTCGTCACGGAGCACCTCGCCCGACCCCTCCGGCACGATCGCCACGCCCCGCCCGCGTCCGAGATCGGCCGGCAGGTTGGCCCGCGGCTCCTCCAGGACGACCTCCACGGTGTGCTCGTCCGGCACCTCGACCGACGAGACATCGCCCAGCCGGTCCGGCTGCTGGGCCGACTTCGCCCGCTCGATCGAGTACCGCACGTCGTGCCCGTCGAGCTCGGCACCGTCGTGCCAGCGCACCCCCTCGCGCAGCTCGAAGACCCACCGCTGGCCCCCGTCGACCGGTTCCCAACGTTCCGCGAGAGCGGGTTCCACGCCGTCGACCCCGTTCGGCTCGACCAACCGGTCGTAGACGTTCTCGAGCACGGCCAGCCGCGTGAGTCCGGTCGCCTCGTGGGGATCGAGGGTGTCAGGGGCGTCACCGATCGCGGCGAACAACACCCCTTCGGGCAGGTCGGCCGAGGGATCTCCCGGCGCCCCTGCGGTGTCCTCCTGGGACTCCGTGGGATCGTCGTCAGCGGTGCCGCCGCCAGCCTCGCTGCCCGCCTCGCCCGTTCCCGTTCCGGCGTCCGTGGCCTCGTCGGGCGGGTCCGGTGCGTCCGACTCGAGCGCCGCGTCGTCGCAGCCCCAGACCAGCAGCGCGAGCACGACCACGGCCCGCATGCTCCAGCGACGCCCGGCTCGATGCACTCGCGGGACCTCTCGGGTCGACGACGTGTTCCGGCGCCGATGCTACGCGAGGCCGCAGCCGTGATCCCGCGGACGGCACCCGTCCCCAGGTCGACCGTCCCTGCCGCGCGTGGTCACACCCGGTCAGTACCCTGCCCCACATGGAACGTCCCTCCGAGCCATCCCACGTCGAGGCACCGACGGCCGCAACGCCGACCGGCGCAGCGGCCGGACCCGCATCCGGCACGACGCTGCTGGGCGAGCCGGTCACGGACGAGCCGCTGCGCCTGTCGTTCTCGCGGGTGGACACGTACCGCCGGTGCCCGCGCCAGTACCGCTACGCGTACATCGACAAGCTGCCCCAGCCCCCGAGCCCGCACCTGTCGTTCGGGTCGTCGGTGCACGGGGCCCTGGAGCGCTGGTGGGACCGGAAGCTGCCCGATCCCCCACCGCTCGAGGAGCTCTTGCAAGCCCTCTACGACGCGTGGGACACGACGGGGTTCGCCGGGATGGAACGCGAGGAACAGCTGCGCTGGTACACCCACGCCCGTGACGTCCTCGCCCGCCACCACGCCCGCTTCGCCGAGCACTACGTCCCCCCGGTCGCCGTCGAGCAGTGGTTCGAGGTGCCGCTGCCCGACGACATCGTGGTTGTCGGCTCAATCGACCTGGTGGTGCCCACCGGCGCGGGCACCGACGCCTCGAGTGGCGCGGCCTCGAACGGGCTCGGGATCATCGACTGGAAGACCAATCGCCGCGCGAAGACCCGTGAGCAGGTCGCCGGCGACCTGCAGCTGGCGATCTACGCGCTCGCGGCACGCCATCTGTGGGGACACGATCCCGACTGGGTCGCCCTCGACTTCGTCGTGCCCGGGATGCGCGTGACGGTGCCGCGCGAAGAGATCGACGTCGACGCCGCCGTCGCGAAGGTACGCGAGACCGCCGCCCGGATCCGCTCCGAGGCCTTCGAGCCGCAGCCGTCGCGCCTCTGCGCTTGGTGCGACTTCCGCACCGAGTGCCCGGCGGGGGGCGACGAAGGACCCGACCTGCCGGGCGTCGCGGTCGGCGAGCTGCGCCGCCTCAAGCGCCGGCAGGCGCGCGACGCCCGACGCATCGACGAGCTGAAGCAACTCGTCGCGGACCGCCTCGGACCGGACGCGCTCGTCGAGCTCGACCCGGACGAGTCCTCCTAAGGGCCCCTCGGCAGTCCCTCGAGCACCAGCGCGACACCGTCCTCGTCGTTGCTCGCCGTCATCGTGTCGGCCCGAGCCCGCACGAGCGGGTGCGCGTTGGCGACCGCGACCGACCAGCCCGCCCAGTCGAGCAGCGCCAGATCGTTCGGCATGTCCCCGAACGCGATCGTGTGTTCGGGGGCGAAGCCGCGCTCCGCGACGAACTGCGCCACCGCGGTGCCCTTGTCCACACCCGCCGCTGAGACCTCCACCAGGGTGGCGGTCGAGTGCGTGACGGTCGCGAGCCCGTCGACCTGCGCGGCCAGCCCATCGAACATCGAGGACATGTCTCCGGCGGGATGGCGAGCGAGCAGCTTGACCACTCCGTCGTGCGTGTCGCGCACGCTCTCGTCGAGAACGGCCCCGTCGGGAACGGGCCACTCGGCGAGCGCGGCGAAGCCCGGTTCGCAGCGGAACTCGCGGGTGGTCTCCCAGGCAAAGGCCAGGTCGGGCTCCTGTGCCCGCAGGGCCGCGATCACCTCGCGGGTCGTCGTGGGGCGAAGGGCCCGTTCCTCGACGACCCGGTCCCGTGCCGCGTCGTACACGACGGCGCCGTTGGCACAGATCACGGGTCCCTGTCCCCCCAGGTCGGCCGCGAGGCGATGGACGAAGCGGATGGGCCGTCCCGTTGCCAGCACGACCCACCGGCCCTCGCGCTGCACGGCGTGCAGCGCGGCGCGCGTGCGGGCGGAGACGGCACCGTCGCTGCGCAACAGCGTGCCGTCCAGATCGGTCGCGACGACTTGCACCACGGGGACTCTCGAGCCGTCGAACGTTCGGCTGATCGTGCGGAGTTGGTGGACCAAGACTGCAGGTGGGAGGAGGGAGCCGGCCGATAAGCCGGATTCTGTGCCCGTGCGGTGACGGGTGGCGGCCATCTCTCTGGGCCGGGACGTTGCCGTCCCGGCTCGGTGCGGCCTACCTGGCGCTGGGCGGGCCACCTCGTATCGCGCCTGCTTGGCCTTGCTCCGGACGGGGCTCCCTGGCCGCCGCTGTCTCCAGCGGCGCCGGTGCGCTCTTACCGCACCCTTTCACCCTTGCCACGCGCGCCCGGAGGGCGCCGTTCGGCGGTCTGCTCTCTGTTGGCTTGTCCCGCGCGGTTGCCCGCGCCTGGGTGTTACCCAGCGTCCTGCCCTCTGGAGTCCGGACTTTCCTCGGCGACCCGACAAGCGGGCCGCCGCGGCCGCCTGGCCGACTCCCCTCCTCCCGGACAAGGGTATCGGGCTGCTCCGACGGGCACAGCGACGGGGCGGGAGCGCTTCCGGTCCGCCGCGCGCCGAGAGCACGTAGGATTGGCGCGAACCGGGGACTCGCTGTCCTGGCCGGGCAGACGAGAGGAGCATCCCGCACGTCCGGAACCTTTCGGACTCCTCACGCGTCGTTCATTCGGACGTCGGAGGGCGGGCACGCAAGACGAGCTACATGGGAGAACGCATGGGTCGCAAACGACGCCGAGTACTGATCGGCGTGAGTGTCGCCGTCGGCGTCTTCGTGCTGGGCGCCTCCGCGGCCGCCGCAGCGCTCGTGTGGCGCTTCGACCAAGGGATCGAGCGCCGGGACGTCGACTTCTCCGAACAGGCGTCGCAGGGCGAGGAGGCTGCCGAGGAGGACCCCGGGGAGCCGGACGATCGGGACAGCGACGAGGACCGGGACGGGACGCAGGACACGGCCGAGGACGACGTCGAGCTCCCTGACCCGGTCGACGAGGTCGTGACCGTGCTCGTCGCCGCATCCGACGACCGGAGCGTCCTCACCGAGGAGGAGCAGGCCGAGCTCGGCACCGGTGGCGACCGCAACAGCGAGCGCACCGAGACGAACATGCTCGTGCGGCTCGACCCTGACGGCCCGCGAGCGGACATCCTGAGCTTGCCGCGCGACTCCTACGTCGAGCTCTGCGACGGGAGCCTCGGACGGCTGAACACCGCGTACGGCATCGGCGAGCGCAGCGATGTCGGTGGACCAACGTGCCTGGTCCAGACGATCTCCAACTGGACGGGCATCACCCCCGACCACTACGCCAAGATCGACTTCCGCGGCTTCGTCGACCTGGTCGACGCGGTCGGCGGGGTCGAGATGTGGATGGAGGCACCGATCCAGGACGAGGACGCCAACCTCGACGTCGAGGCGGGCTGCCAGGTCTTCAACGGCGGTGAGGCCCTCGCCTTCTCCCGTGCACGGTCGATCGACAACGATTTCGGGCGAATCGCCCGCCAGCAGCGGCTCCTCGTCGAGCTGCGCGACGAAGTGGTCTCGGGACAGACCGCCGTCAGCCCCCGGCGGCTGCTCGACCTGACCGATGCCGCTGCCAGCTCACTCGAGGTCGACGAGGACCTCACCCTGAACCGTATGCGCCAGCTGGCCGTGGCGGGGCTCGACGTGCCGAGCGAGGACATCCACACCGCCACCATGCCGGGCGAGATCGCCGACGAGCCGCCGTATGTCACCCACGTGGACCCCGTCGACGTCGCCGAGCTGTCCGCGGCCTTCGTGGACGGCGCGCTCGGCGACGTGGCCGAGGACACCACCGACGCGGACGAGGACGACAGCGACTCGCACCCAGGCCCGTCCTCGTCGGGGGGAGACGGTACGGCCGAGGAGGCTGGGGGCACGGACACGGGGCCCGCAGGCGACGACACGGGGCCTGCAGGCGACGACACGGGGCCCGCAGGCGACGACACGGGGCCGGCGGGCGACGACGACGGCGTGACCGATGACGACCGGCAGGCCGTCGAGGAGGATCCCGGGGCGACCGAGGGTTCGCAAGGCATCGGGGGCGAGGACGGGTCGCACGAGGACACCGGGACCATGGAGGATCCGGTCGACGATCCGGATGTCGACGGGCCGCTGGGGGGCGCCGACGGCAACTACATCGGCGCCGACCGCGGACCGGGCTGCTAGCACCACCCCACCCCGGTGCTCAAGCCGTTCCCGCCGGGCGGGGCTGGTGAGCGTGGGGCACGACGCGGCGCAGCTTACCGCGTACCCTGCACGCTCCCGGGGAGGAGCGCACCGATGCACCGCCTGCTGGTGGTCGCGAACCGCACGCTGGACAGCCAGGAGCTGCGCGCCCACATCGCCGCGACGGTCGCCCGCGGGCCGTGCGAGATCCGGGTCCTCGCCCCCTCGCCCACCGACGAGGTCGACACCGCGAGCCAGCGCTTGGCTCGGGCGGTGCAGTCGCTCTCGTCGCTGGGTGTGCGCGTCGAAGGGTCGGTGACCGACCCCGATCCGGTCGCGGCGGTGGAGGAGGCGCTGCGCGACGATGCGCCGAACGAGATCGTCGTGTCGACCCGGCCGGCGGGGATCTCCCGCTGGCTCGGGGAGGAGCTGCCCGCCCGGCTGCGGGCCGTCACCAACCTCCCGTTCACCCACCTCATCGTCCCGAGCGGGCGCAGCGATCGCCTGCCGGCCACCGCGGTGCGCCTCACCGTCCTTCTCGGGGAGTCCGACACACACGACGGCCGCCCGGTGGGCAGCGAGCTCGTCCGCCGCGCCCGCGAGCACGGCCTGGCCGGAGCGACGCTGCTCCGCGGGATCGAGGGCTTCGGCGCCTCGAACGTGGTGCACCGGGCCGCGCTGCTGAGCCTGTCCGACGACCTGCCGCTGGTGCTCATGGTCGTCGACGCCCCCGAGCGCGTCGAGCGGTTCCTCGGGGACGTCGAGGAGCTCGTGGAGGGTGGACTGGTACTGCGGGAGCGGGTCGAGGTCGTGAAGTACGAGGGCCGCGTGGACTAGGCCGGCTCAGGTCGGTAGGGATACACGACCGATCAAGTGCCGGCGCAGGACCCCCGGTGCGCGATCCAGTGGCGCCTCCATCAGCGCATCGACGACGAAGCCCGCGGACACGACCTCGCCGAGCGCGTCGCGGTCCAGATGACAGCCCCGGGCGAGGCGCCGCCACGCGGGGGTGAGCCGCGCCTGGCGCGCAGCCACCCGGGGATCCCGATCGCGGACGTGCTCGTAGAAGAGCAGCTGCCCGTCGGGGGCCAGCACACGACGAGCCTCGGCCAGTGCCTCCGCGGGCGAGCCCACCGTGCAGAGGACGAGGCTCGCGACGACCGTGTCGACCGACTGGTCGGGCAGCGGCAACGCCTCGGCCCGGGCGACGAGCAGCTCCGTCTCGATCCCGGCGTGCAGGGCACGGCGCCGGGCCCGGGCCAGGGTCGCCGGGCTCGGGTCCACGCCGACGACCTTCGCCACCCCCCCGTACCAGGAGAGGTTGCGCCCCGTGCCGACTCCGAGTTCACAGACGACGCCACTGGCTGTGGCGACGAGCGCCCGTCGGTGGGCTGCCCCCTCCCCCCGATCGGCGTGCCCACAGACGAGGTCGTAACCGGCCGCCCACGCCGCGTCGGACACGCTACGCACCGCCCGGGCGATGCCGCCGCTCACGTTGGCACGAGGATGCGCTCGCAGTGCTCACAGGTGGCGAGCCCCGTCTTGGCATCCGCGCGCACCTGCTCGAGCTCGATGGCGGTCAGCTCGAGGCGGCATCCCGAGCACGTGCCGTGCTCGAGCGCCGCCACACCGACCCCCTGCCGGCGCTCGCGCACACGGTCGTACGTGGCGAGCAGCTCATCGGGGAGGGCGCCCGCCTGGCCTGCGCGCCGCTGTCCTTGCTCGGCCAGCTCGGCGTCGAGGCCGCTCGCGGCCTCGTCCCGCGCAGCCGTGAGACGCTCGACCTCCGCCTGCAACTCCTCCTGTCGCGAGGACAGCTCGGCGATGAGGCTGTCGAGTTCCTCGCGACGCTCCATCACCTCGAGCAGCTCGTCCTCGAGGTCGCTCTTGCGGTGTTTCAGCGACGAGAGCTCCGCGCGCATCGCCTCGACCTCCTTCTCCGAGGAGATCTGACCCGAGTACATGCGCGCCTCCTCCGACTTGCGGCGCGACTCGACCGCGGCGATGTCGTCCTCGAGGCGCTTGTTCCGGCGCTCCGCGTCCGCGAGCTCGTCGCGGGCGTTCGCGAGCTCGCGCGTCACCTTGGCCAGCGTCTCGTCCGCCTCGTCGAGCTGCTGCTGCTCGGGCAGGTGGGCGCGGCGGTGCTCGAGTCGGCGGATCGCGGTGTCCGTGCCTTGCAGCGCCAGCAGTTCGCGCTGCTGATCGGGAGTGGCCGCGATCATGTGGGCTCCTCGCGCGTCGCCGGGTTAGGGGCGAGCCCGCCGGCCGGTCCGGCCGGGGGACGGTAGGACGCCCAGGGCTCGGTGCGCACCTGCGACACCACCACACCGGACGACAGGCCCTGCCCGCGGGCGTCCTCGTCGAGGGCGGCGCGGACCTCGGGCAGTGCCGCCGCCTCGGTGGCGTAGTGGCCGGCGTCGACGAGCGCCAGTCCCTGGGTCAACGCGTCCAGCATGGGGTGGTGGCGCAGGTCGCCGGTCACGTAGACGTCCGCGCCCGCTCGGTGCGCGTCGTCGATCAGGGCATCCCCGGCGCCCCCGCACGCCGCGACGGTGCGCACCGTGCGTTCGAGATCGCCCGCGACGCGCAAGTGGGGCGCGGGTAGCGCGCTCGCGAGCGTATCGGCAACCGTGCGCAGCGAGCACGGTTCGGGCAACACCCCGATCCGGCCGAGCCCTTTCGGGCCGGGATCACCGACCGGCACGAGCTGGTAGACGTCGAACGCGACCTCCTCGTACGGGTGCGCGCGCTCGAGGGCCGCCACCGCGGCCTCGAGGTCCGCTCGGGCGACCTCGACTTCGAGCCGCTCCTCCTCCACCCGATTGAGGGTCTCGCGCTCCCCCAGAGCCGGTGCCGACTGTGCGCTCGGCTTGAACGTGCCGGTACCGGTGACCCGGAACGTGCACTGCTCGTACTCCCCGATCACTCCGGCACCGACCTCGGACAGCGCGGCAGCGACCGCGTCGGTGGCGTCGGTGGGCACGAAGGTGGTGAGCTTGCAGATCTCGGCGTCCGGGTCGCGTTGCGGTCGCAGCGGCACGACCTCGCGAAGCCCGAGCGCCTCGACGGTCGGCTCGGTCGTGCCGCGCGCCGCGACGTCATGGTTGGTGTGAGCCGCCAGCACCGCCACCCCCTGACGGGCGGCCCGCAGCGCCAGCCGACCGGGCGCGGTGTCGGGCGTCAACCGCTCGACCCCCCGCAGGAGCAGCGGGTGATGCGCGAGCACGAGGTCGGCGCCGACCTCCGCGGCCTCGTCGAGGACCTGCTCGGTCACGTCGAGCGTGACGAGCACGCGCGTGACGGGATCGTCGGGCGCACCCACCTGCAGTCCGACCCGATCCCAGGACTGCGCGTCGGCCGGCGGATAACGTCGAGCGACGAGTCCGGCCCAGTCCGCCACACGGTCAGCCATCGGGGCGAATCGTACGGGGTGCGAGGGATCGCCGCACCGCGCCCGGACAACCGCCCAGGGAAAGGCTGCCCAGGCAGGCGGCGCCCGGAGAACGGCCAGTCGGAAGGGGATGGCCGGTCAGACGGGGACGGCCGGTCAGACGGGGATGGCCGGTCAGCAGGTCGCTGATCAGGGGGTCGCCAACTGCATCGACGCGCGCTCGGCGACGACCGGCCCGATCAGGTCGTCGACCACCCGGCGATGGCTCGGATGATCGCGGTACGCCACGAACGCATCGACGTCGGTGACGTCGGCCACCACGCCGTAGTCCCACGCGCCGCCGCTCACCCCCAGGTCACGCCCGAAGACGTAGGAGCGCAGCTCGAGGATCTCCTCGGGCAACTGCGCGAGCGCCTCGTCGATGCGACGCACGTGCTCGTCACTGGTGCCCTCGACGAACCGGAACAACGCGACGTGGCGCACCCCCATGTCCGCTCCTTTCGCTCGCGAGATCGGTACCCGTCGCTGTCGCGGGTACCGCCGGGCGGACCCTCGCAGCCTAGCGGACCGCAGCCCATGACCGGGAACGATCCCAGCCCGGGGGACCGGACGCCACGTAATCGTGGAGGTCTGAGAATCGTGGCGTGTTCCGCCCAACCCAATAGCATGGGATCAGTCGTGCTCACAAGCGACGCGTTGGAGTGCGGCCGATCTGACCGTTGAGGGGGGCCGATGGCCTCCGCGTTGCCTGTTCGTCGCGGAGGGGCCATCGGCGAGATGGGAGAGTTGATGCGGCGACTCATCGCAGTGCTCGTCCTCGGACTCCTGGCCCTCGCCGCGTGCGAGGTCGAAGAGGACCCGGACGAGGAGCCCGAGGACGACCAGGACGAAGAGGTCGAGGCGCCCGAGGACGAGGACGACGAAGCGGACGAGGACGACGAAGCGGACGAGGACGACGAGGCAGACGAGGCAGACGAGGCAGACGAGGACGAAGAGTACGACCTCGGCGCTCAGCCGGACGATGCGGAGGTGACGTTTCTTTCGCCGGAGGACGGGGACACCGTCGAATCGCCGGTCGAGATGGAGTTCGAGGTCGAGAACGTGGAGCTCGCGGAGGTCAACGGGGTCGATGTGGGTGAGGGGCACCTGCACCTGCTGGTCGACATCGGCTGCGTCGAGGACGGTGGGGTGGTTCCGGGCCCCAGTGACGACGCCGAGGACGACGGGTACTACCACCTCAGCGATGGCAGCGACGAGTTCGAGCTCGACCTCGAGCCGGGGGACTACGAGCTGTGCGTGCAGATCGGTGATGGTGCGCACCAGACGTACGGGGGAACCGACACGGTCGAGGTGACCGTCGAATAAGGCCTGCGGGGTCGCAGGACGCGGGCCGCGGCGCCATGCGCGCCGCGGCCCGTCTGCGCCCGTGGAGCCGGTCGGCCGGGCGAGCCCGATGACACGTCCGCCCTCGTGCTGCAGGCGCGGAACCGTCGGAACCACCCCGCGGTACCGCGGCCACACTCGCGGCCCCACGGCTCCGCGACGTCGCCACGAGCCGATATCCCCTTGCCTCCCGTCCCGCACCGAGCGCATCATGTGATTCGCTGCCAAGTCCATTCGGGAGCGGGAGGGCCACCGCCATGCGAACCCGTACCGCGCGACTGCGGTTGTTCAAGGTCCACGGCGGCGTGTTGTTCGTCGTCGGCGTGATGCTGCTCGTCGCCCCCGTGGTGGTCGCCGAGAGCTTTCACGTCAGCGTGGGTGCCCCCAGTGACGACGCGGCGAACGTGCCCGAGCTCTACGCCGGGCTCGCGCTTCTACGCATGATCGGCGTCTTCGCGGTCACGCTCAGCGCCGTCCTGCTCGTCGGCGCCAGGGCGCTGGCGGACGCCGGGTCGAGCGTCCTCGGTGCGCTCTTCACCGCGAGCGCGGTGGGCACGCTCTGGGCGTTCATGCAGCAGACCGCGATCTGGGGGAGCGCGACCGGCTGGGTCGTCGTGGCCGCCCTCGCCGCGTTGACACTCGCCTACGGGGTCTCGTGGTGGCGGCTGGCCTCCCGCGATCCGTCGTTGGAGCCCAGCGAGCAGTGACGCCGGACGAGCCGGCGAGACCGTGGGCCACGGCCGCCGGCGGCGTCGACCCCATCTAGGCTGTGCCGGGTGAACCTCATCCTGTGGGACATCGACGGCACTCTGCTGCGAGCGGGGCCGCTGGCCAGGGAGGTCTTCGACCGAGCGATCGAGGATGTCACCGGCCGTCACCCGAACAATCACGGCGTGGCGATGAGCGGCAAGACCGATCCGCAGATCACCGTCGAGATCCTCGCGTCCATGGAGGAGCCCGCAACGCGAGCAGCCGACCGGGTCCCCGAGATCCTCGATCGCCTCGTGGCTCGGCTGGCCGAGGAGGACGATCGGCTGCGCCGCGAGGCGCGGGCCCTGCCCGGTGTGCCGGAGCTGTTGGCCGCGCTCGACGCGCGACCCGGGGTCGTGCAGGCCATCCTCTCGGGCAACGTCGCGCCGAACGCGCGCGCGAAGACCGCGGCCGTGGGCGTCGATGCCTGGCTCGACTGGCGGCTCGGTGCCTACGGTAGCGACCACCCCGACCGCGCCGAGCTCGTCCCGGTCGCTCGACAGCGAGCCGCGATGACCCTCGGGCGGGACCCGGACCGGATCTGGGTCATCGGCGACACGCCGAACGACGTGGCCTGTGCCCGGGCGGGAGCGGCCAACTGCCTGCTGGTCGCCACGGGACGCTTCGAGCGCGATGAACTGGAGGGCCTCGGCGCCGACGCCGTGGTCGCGGACCTGACCGAGACCGATCGGATCCTCGGCCTCGTCGACGAGTGAGACCGGGGCCGCACCAGCACCGAGAGGACGTCACGTGGCAGACGATGCAGCCCGCCCGGCCGACAGCTTCGGGAGCGTCGACGAGCTCCGCGTCGACGGCGAGCGGTGGTGGTACTGCCGCCTCGACGCGATCCCGGGCACGGAACGCCTGCCCTTCTGCCTGAAGGTGTTGCTCGAGAACCTGCTGCGCCATGAGGACGGTCGGGACGTGACCGCCGCGACCATCCGGCGCCTCGCGGACTGGTCCCCCGAGCAAGAGGCCGAGGAGGTGCGCTTCACCCCCGGTCGCGTCCTGCTGCACGACACGACCGGCGTGCCTGCGGCGGTCGACCTCGCGGCCGTGCGGGACGCCCTGGCGGAGCTCGGTGACGACCCGACCGCCGTGGAGACCGGCCTACCCGCGCACCTGGTCATCGACCACTCGATCCCGGCCGCGATCTCGGGGGTGCCGGACGCGTTCCTGCGCAACGCCACGATCGAACTCGAGCGCAACGGCGAGCGGTATCGGTTCCTCAAGTGGGCCCAGCAGGCCTTCGGGGACTTGCGGGTCGTCCCGCCGAACACCGGGATCATGCATCAAGTCAACCTCGAGTACCTCGCCGACGTGGTGACCTCGCGACACGGATGGGCGTTCCCCGACGCGACAGTCGGGGCCGACAGCCACACCACGATGATCAACGGGCTCGGGGTGCTCGCGTGGGGCGTCGGCGGCATCGAGGCCGAGGCCGCGATGCTCGGCGAGGCGATCTCGATGACGACGCCCAGCGTCGTCGGGTTCGAGCTGTCCGGGGCGCTGCCGGAGGGGGCGACCGCGACCGACCTCGTGCTGACCATCACCGAGCAACTGCGCGACCACGGGGTCGTCGGCAAGTTCGTCGAGTTCCACGGGCCCGGCGTGTCACAGGTGCCGCTGGCCACACGAGCGACCATCGGCAACATGAGCCCGGAGTACGGATCGACGGCGGCGATCTTCCCGATCGACGAGGAAACGCTGCGCTACCTCGAGTTCACCGGCCGCGACCCCGCCCACGTGCGCTTGGTGGAGGCCTACGCGCGGGCGCAGGGGCTGTTTCACGACCCCGACCGCGCGGCGGTCTACAGCGAGCACCTCTCCCTCGACCTCGGCACGGTCGAGCCGAGCCTCGCCGGCCCCAGCCGCCCCCAGGACCGCGTGCGCCTCTCCGTGGCCAAGCGGCATGCCGGGGAGGTCCTGCCGTCCTCACCCGCACCCCGCGATCCCGCCTCCCGGGTCATCACCGGCGACGACTCGCCGGAGGCCGAGCGCGCACCGGTCACCCTGACCGACGGCCGCCGGACGCAGCTCACCCACGGTGACGTCGTCATCGCCGCGATCACGAGCTGCACCAACACGTCCAACCCCGAGGTGATGGTCGGCGCCGGCCTGGTCGCCCGCAACGCCACCCGTGCGGGTTTGGCGCGTCAGCCCTGGGTGAAGACGTCGCTGGCGCCGGGCTCCAAGGTCGTCATGGACTACTACGAGCGCGCCGGCCTCCTCCCCCACCTCGAGGAGCTGGGGTTCCATCTCGTGGGCTACGGCTGCACCACCTGCATCGGCCAGTCGGGCGACCTGCTCGACGGCGTCGCCGAGACGGTCCGCGCGCACGACCTCACCGTCGCGAGCGTGCTGTCGGGCAACCGCAACTTCGAGGACCGCATCCACCCGGACTGCCGGCTGAACTATCTCGCCTCGCCCCCGCTCGTGGTCGCCTACGCGCTGGCCGGGACCGTGCACATCGACCTGTACCGCGAGCCCTTGGGCCACGACCCCGCCGGCGAACCAGTGTACCTCGCCGACCTCTGGCCGACCCACGCCGAGATCGACGAGGTCACCCGGACCCACGTCACCACGGACCTGTTCCGCGAGCGCTACGCCGACATCTTCTCCGGGGACGGTCCCTGGCGGGAGGTCGACGCGCCCCCCGGAGCCCGCTTCGCCTGGGATCCCGACTCGACCTACGTGCGCCGTCCGCCGTTCCTCGACGGCGTGGCCACCGAGCCCGCCCCACCCGCCGACATCGTCGGCGCCCGCGCGCTCCTGAAGCTCGGCGACTCGGTCACCACCGACCACATCTCCCCCGCCGGCGCGATCCCGGCCGAAAGCCCCGCGGCCGGGTACCTCGCCGACCGGGGGGTCCGCCCGGTCAACTTCAACGTGTATGCCTCGCGCCGGGGCAACCACGAGGTGATGCTGCGCGGTGCCTTCTCCAACCCGAGGTTGCGCAACGAGCTCGCGCCCGGCACGGAGGGCGGCGTGACGACCTACCTGCCGTCGGGCGAGCAGCTGTCGATCTACGAAGCCCACCAGCGATACGCCGGTGACGCCGTCCCGCTCATCGTGCTCGCCGGCCGCCTCTACGGTTCCGGCTCGAGCCGCGACTGGGCAGCCAAGGCCACGCGGCTGCTCGGCGTCCGCGCGGTGCTGGCCGAGAGCTTCGAGCGCATCCATCGCTCGAACCTCGTCGGCATGGGCGTGTTGCCGCTGGAGCTCCCGCAGCCGGCTGACGCGCTCGGCCTGTCGGGCACCGAGACGTTCGGCCTCCACGGGCTCGACGGCTGGAGCGGCGAGCCCGACCGGGCCCCCACGTCCCTCCAGGTCACCGCCCGGTCCGAGCCGGACGAGGAGCCGGTGCGCTTCCCGGTCCGCGTACGCCTCGACACGCCGAAGGAGGCCGACTACTACGCCCACGGCGGCATCCTCCCCTACGCGCTGCGGCGGCTGCATGCACGCGATCGCGCCCGCGCCCACGCGGGGGCGAGGGCGCGCTCCACGGGTGAGCTCCACGGGTGACCGGTGCGGCGACGGGCGGCTCCTCCACCGTCCGCGGAGTGCCGGCACATGGTTGATTCCTCGGCGAGGGGGAATCGGTGCGGTCCGACCCGAGAGGAGGCGACCCATGTCCGAACCCGTCCCCGGCGGCGCGTCGGTCCGCGAGAGCAACGACGTCGTCGAGCTGATCCTCGCCGATCATCGCGAGTTCGAGCGCCTGTTCCGACGGCTGCGCGACCGCGAGGAGGACCGCCCCACGCGGCTGCGGGAGCTGGCCGACCTGCTCGTGGCGCACGCCGAGGCCGAGGAACGCGAGGTCTACCCGAGCCTGCGCCACCGCGCACCCGAGGAGGACGAGGAGATCGCGCACAGCGCCGAGGAGCACGCGGAGGGCCACCAGGAGCTGCTGGCGCTCCTCGAGGTCGAGAACCCGCAGTCGGACGCGTTCGAGGCGCAGCTCGAGGAGCTCGTGGAGACGGTGACCCATCATCTCGACGAGGAGGAGCGCGACGTCCTGAACGCCGCGCGCGAGAACGTGCCCGATGACGTTCGCGCCGACCTGGGCGAACGCTTCCTGCGCGTGCGTCGGGAGTGGCTCGACGCGAGCCCGGGCAGCCGCGAGGAGGTGCGCCAGCTGGTGGAACGCGTGCGCGAGCGCGGCGACCTCGAGTAGCGCGGCCGGCGCCGGCCGTCGGCAAGCCCTCAGCGGCCCTTCCAGTAGTCGGGGGGCTCGTCGCGGCGGTGACACACGTTGCCGTCGAAGTCGTAACGCCACCGGGCGTTGGTCCCGCCGTGCATCCGCACGTAGGAGCCCGCCTCGAGGTAGGGGGCGAGGGCGTCGAAGACGTCCTCGATCTCGGGGACCAGCTTGTCCTCGAACGCGAGGCCGACGATGTCGCCGCCATCGCGCTCGGTGGCGAATCCGAGCAGCCGGAGGAACCCGTCCACGTCGCGGAGCTGGAGGTCCGAGAGATCGTAGTGGAACGTCTCCCGCGCCAGTCGCAGCAGCCGTTCGAGGGCCGGGCGGTGATGCTCCTCGCGCAGCACGAAGCGCGCGTCCTCGACTCTCGCCTCGGTCCAGCCCACCCCCACTCCTGTCGCCGCTCGGGCCATCGCGCAACCTACCGCCGCAGCCACCCGCCGGAGTGACCATGCCTGCCGTCATCCGCCTGATCGCCCTGGCCATCTCGAAGACGTTCAGCAAGCTCTTCGGGCTCGCGACGATCACGTTCTTCGGTCGCATGCCGTCCCGCGACGACACCAAGATCGCGGCGGTCGGGCTGCTGTCGCTCGCGTGGATCGTCCTGCCGGTCGCCGTGCTGTTCCCCGAGGTCGGCGAACTCGTCCTGCCGTTCCTCGGCGGCGACGAGCAATTGGTGCGGACCGTGGCGGCCGTGCTGCTCGTCCTCGTGCCCGCGGTGGTCGGTGGACTCACGGCGTTCACGGTCAACCATCGGGTCGCGGGCCGCTCCACCGTGGGACAGATCCTCAAGGGGTACGTCTACGCACCGATCATCGCCGTGCTCGTCGTCGCCGTGTTGCTGGTCGTACCGATCGTGAAGCTGCGCCAGGTCGCCCGCCTGCGCGACGTCCGACACCAGACGATCATGGTGCGCGACGACGACCTCGCCGAGTGCCGCGACCGGGTCGAGGCCATCCTCCAGCGTGTGGGATTGTCGACGAGGCGTACCGAGGCCGAACTCCCGATCCGCGCGCTCTTCAGGGGCCTCGCGTGGGTCCTCTCCGACATCTTCGACCGGAAGCTGGACGGAGGGATGCTCCAACTGACCGTGGGGGTCGACGAGCGCGAGGTGGAGCTCACCGTCCACGGGACCGACCTGACCGCCGTGGGTCCACGGCGCGAGGTCGCGTACGTGATGGCGCTGCTCAACGAGGGGATCAGCGAAGCGCCCCTGTACCTGACCTGGGATGCTCCCGGCCAGGATCTCGAGGATCGCATGCTGGCGTTGCGCGAGGCGCTCGAGCGAGGCGAGCCCGTCGACGAACGGGCGTTGGGCCGGATCGCCGAGGAGCTGCGATGGCTCGCCCTCGGCACGGAGGCGTGGGACGCGGTGCGCCGAAGGCTGTTCGTGCTGGAGCGCGATGCCGCTCGCCACCGTGCCGGCGAGACCGTCCGCCCCGATTCACGGGCCGTCTAGGCCGCGGGAAGGTACCCGACGCCTCGCTCCGCCCGCGGGGTGAGCGGACGCGACGGCTCTCCCACGGTTCGATCTCCGCAATACGGGTATCGGGGGGCGACCGAGCCGGACGGCTCGCCCTGCCATCAACCGAAGGAGAACCTCGTGGGACTGGCCATTGCGCTGATTCTCATTGCGCTGATCATCGGGGGCGTCGGACTCGCCGTCGAGGCGCTGTGGTGGATGCTCATCATCGCCGGGGCGCTGGTGATCGCCAGCATCGTCAGCGGGTTCCTGGGCCGCGGCCGCGCGTCCCGCCCGTAGAACGGGTCACCCCCCGGCGATCGCCCCGATCAGCCGCACCGGCTCCCGGCCTTGGATGACCGAGGCGGGCAATTCGGCCTCGGTCCAGGCATCGGAGTAGTCCTCGCCGTCGGCGTACACGCGGATCATCGCCCGCCGGCGGCCGGTGGCACGATCCCGGACGGTGCCAGCCAGCGACGGGTGGGCGGCCTCGAGCGCGTCAACGACGGCCTCCACCGTGGCCGGCCGCGCGACCTCGACGGTGACCTCCCCGCTCACGCGCGCGAGGGTGCGGAGCTGGTGGGGCACCACCAACCGGATGCGGGCAGCCTCGGTGCGCGCACGCTCGCTCATGGCAGCGTCTGCACCTCGACCGAGAGGACGCGCGGCAGGTCCCGCACGATCGGCTGCCAGTGGTCCCCCTCGTCGGCGGAGACGTAGACCTGCCCTCCGGTGGTGCCCAGGTACACGCCGCACGGATCGAACGAGTCCACCGCGAGCGCGTCACGCAACACGTTGACGTAGCAGTTGGCCTGGGGCAACCCCTCGCCCAGCGGCTCCCACTCCCCTCCCCCGGTGCGGGACCGGTACACGCGCAGCCGCCCGTCCGGTGGGTAGTGCTGTTCGTCGCTGGTGATCGGCGCCACGTAGACGGTGTCCGGTTCGTGCGCGTGCACGTCGATCGCGAACCCGAAGTCGGTCGGGAGGTTCCCGCTCACCTCACGCCAGGAGCGGCCCCGGTCGTCCGACCGCATCACGTCCCAGTGCTTCTGCATGAACACCACATCCGGTCGCGCCGGATGCTGGGCGAGCTTGTGGACGCAGTGGCCGACGTCCGCCTCGGGGTCGGGCATGAACTCCGAACTGAGCCCCGCGTTGGAGGGATGCCACGTCGTTCCGGCGTCGTCGGTGGCGAGCACTCCGGCTGCCGAGATCGCCACCAGCATCCTGTCCGGGTCATCGGGCAGGGGAAGGATCGTGTGCAAGCACAGCCCTCCTGCCCCCGGAGCCCACGAGGAGGCTGACGCGTGGGTGCGCAGGCCGGGCAACTCGGTCCACGAGACGCCACCGTCCTGGCTGCGGAACAGGGCTGCGTCCTCGACCCCGGCAAGAAGCTCGTCCGGATCCTCCGCGGAGGGCAGCAGGTGCCACACGCGGGTGAATCTCCACGGCATCGACGAGCCGTCGTAGAACAGGTGCGTGCCCGGCTCGCCCTCGTATGCGAAGTCGTTACCGACCGGCGCCCAACTCGCTCCGCCGTCGTCGGATCGTTGCACGACCTGGCCGAACCACCCGTTCGACTGCGACGCGTACAGCCGGTCCGGATCGGCCGGCGAACCGGCGACGTGGTAGATCTCCCAGCCGCCGAAGAGCGGTCCCTCGACCGTCCAGTCCTGCCGGCGACCGTCGGACGTCAGCAGGAACGCCCCCTTGCTCGTCCCGACCAGCACTCGCACACCAGTCATCCCACGCTCCTTCGATCGTCCGTTCTCGGCCGGGCCGACGACCCCCGAGCGACACGCAGCAGGACGGCCCCAGCAAATAGACCCCCGCGGCCGCGAGAACTCATCGCCCGCCGGGGACCCCCGGCGCGGTGACATGTCCGGTGGCACGGGTCGGCGCCGGGATACCGGCCGGTGAACCGACTCGCTCGCGTCAAGGTGGGTGCCGCACGAAGGCATCGTACGCCGATGCCCGTGATGCGGGCTCAGGGAGGCGTGACGCGTGACGAGCTCGGCCGAGGGCAGGCCTCATCCCGGTGCCGGTCGCCGGCTGCGCGCGACACCGGCCGCGGGAGCGACGGCCATCGTGCTGGTCCTGGCTGTGGCGGTGTTCGGCCCGGCCCCACCCGCAACCGCTGAGGAGCCCGGCGACGAGCCGTCGAGCGAGATCGTGCGCGTGGCCGGTGCGGACCGGGTCGAGACCTCGGTCGAGGCGGCCCGAGCCGCGCTGGCCGAGCGCGAGGCCCCGGGCGCGCTCGACACCGCGGTCGTGGCCCGCGCCGACGACTACCCCGACGCCCTCGCGGGAGTGCCGCTGGCCCACGGGGTCGACGCGCCGCTGCTGCTCACCCACGGGGACCGGCTCGCCGAGCCCGTCGCGGGGTTCCTCGACGAGCATCTCGCCGACCAGGCCACGGTGGTGCTGCTCGGGGGGAGCGCGGCGCTGGACCCCACCGTCGCCGAGGCGCTGGAGTCCGAGGGCCGGGAGGTCCTGCGACTGGCGGGCGACGACCGGCACGGCACGGCAGCCGAGATCGCCCGCGCCGCCTCTGATCCCTCGACGATCAGCGACCGGTTCGACGACCAGGCCCGGGGTGGGGAGCCCGAGACCATCACCCTGGCCTCCGGTGAGACGTTCCCCGACGCCCTCGCCCTGTCGGTCCCGGCGGCCGCGAACGGCTGGCCCCTGGTGCTCACCCGCGAGGACGAGTTGCCCGCTCCGACCCGCGAGCTGCTCGACGAATGGGACGTCGACCGCGTCGAGCTCGCGGGTGGCGAGCGCGCCGTCGGCGAGGAGGTGGTCGATGCACTCGAGGACCTCGGCCTCGAGGTCACGCGCACCGCGGGGGCGGAACGCTACGAGACCAGCGCGGCGCTCGCGGAGCGGTTCCATGACCATCAGACCGGCGACGACACGGATCCGCTGGTGGTGGCGACGGGCGAGGACTTCCCCGATGCGTTGACAGGGGGTTCCCTCGCGGCCGCCGGTGGGGGCATGCTCGCCCTCTCCCCCGCCGACTACCCTCCGCGCGCGCTGGGTGCGGTGCTCCTGGAGCGCACGCCCGAGTCGACGACCGTGCTGGGCGGCACCACGGTGCTCTCGGACCGCGCCGTGGACGGCCTCGCCCGCCTCGTCGGCGGCGTCGGCCGTCACGTCGCGGAACCGGAACTGGATCCCGCCTCCGGCGCCACGGTCGATCTCAGCGAGCGCGAGGCCGGCCGTCTGAGCCTGGAGATCACCGACGCGCACGGCACCCCGACCGAGGACAGCACCGTCAAGCTCCACGCCGGTGAGCAGGCGCTCGATCTCGACGTGCAGCTCGACGACGAGCGCCTGACCGTCGAGCTCACCGAGCTCCCGGAAGCGCTCGACACCCGTGGCGAGGTGGAGGTGCGGCTGTCGGGCACGTTGCACACACGGGAACCCGGCGAGGCCCACGGTCGTGAGGAGGACGTGGCCGGGCGGGCTCCGCTGTCGGGCACCTTCACGCTCACCGCCCCACCGCGCACGCGCACCACCCCGGAGGGCTTCGAGGCCGTCACCGGGGTCGGCGAGATCGTCGGTGAGAACGGGGAACTCCTCACCTACTCACTGGAGTACGAGCCCCAGGCCGGCGTCGACCCGGCCGGGTTCGTCCCCGCGGCCGCGGCGATCCTCACCGACGACGAGCGGGGTTGGGCCTCCCAGGACGCGTACCGCCTCCAGCGCGTCGAACCCGACGACGCCGACATCCGCGTGGCGCTGACCTCACCCGACACCACCGACGAACTGTGCGCACGGGCCGGCCTGCACACGGCCGGCCGCTACAGCTGCTGGAACGGTGAGTTCGCCGCGCTGAACGCGATGCGCTGGCGCGAGGGTGCCGAGCCGTTCGACGGCCGGCCGATCGAGCAGTACCGCGCCTACCTCGTCAACCACGAGGTGGGCCACGGCCTCGGCTACGGCCACCACGCATGCCCCAGTCAGGGCGCCCCCGCGCCGGTGATGAAGCAGCAGACGATCAGCACCGGGGCGTGCGTGCCGAACGGCTGGCCGTACCCGCAGGGACCCGCTGGCGACCCCTGATCGCGGTGGCTCGCTACGAGCTGCGCTCGCGCGCCACGATCGTGCAGCCGTAGACGCCCGCCGGCGTCTGCACGGTGACCCGGTCACCGGGGCGGTGGCCGAGCACCGCCTGCGCGAGCGGGGAAGCGCTGGACGTACGGTGCGCGTCCATGGCCGCCTCGGCGGGGTGGACGATCAACAGCGTCTCGCGCGTCCGGTCGGGCAGCTCGACCACGACCTCGTCGCCGACCTCGACCAATGTCGGGTCGTCGCGCAGCTCGCCGGGGGCCACCGCGCGGGCGAGGAGAGCGTCCCAGTCGTGCATCTGGGCCTGCAGCTGACGTCGCTCCTCGAACAGTCCCTCGGAACGGTCGAGGGTCAGCTCCTCCTCGACCTGGGCGAGGCGTGCGGCGGCACGGTCGCGACGTCCCTGCAGCCACGCTCGACCGTCGCTGGTCAGGACCGGCGGAGCTGCTGGTGCCTGCGTCTCGGTGGTCATGGGGCTCACTTCCCGGCGCGTCGATAAGGGGCGGTTCGATGAAGCTTTGCTTCATGATACCCCCTTCGAGTAAACACGCTAGGCCCGGCGGTCACTCCACCGGGGTCAGCCGCCGTCCCCGGTGATGTGCTCGTGGACGTGGCGCATTTCCGCGAGCGGCCCTACCTCGAAGAACACGGTGCGCTGCTCGGTCCAGGCCAGGTGACCGGCGGGCCAGAAGTACGCCTGGCCGGCGTGGGCCACGTCGCGTCGACCGTCGGCATGCTCGAGGTGAACGGCGCCTTCGAGGATCATGCCCCAGTGCGGACTGACACATCGATCGTCCGGCAGCCCCTTGAGCACCGGTGCGAGGTCGGTGCCGGCCGGCAGGTCCAGGTGACGAACGGCGAGATCACCCCATTCGGCATAGCGGGTCACGAGGTCTCCGTCGGCGACCTCCACCGGCATCTCCTCGATCGGCACGTTGATGGGTTCCGTTCGCGGCATGAGCCCTCCTATCCATCGCGGGCGTGCTGGTGCCGTGCCACGGCTGATCCCGGTCAACGACGCCGTGGGACGACGGCAGGGACGCTACGGCCGAAAGCACGCGGTCCGCGTCGCGGACCCCCCGCAGGGTCAACTCATGGAAACCCCGTAGGTCCGATGGCCGCGTTCATCGCGCGGCCCCGCGGAACCCCCGGCACCTACCTCGTCGGGGAGACCAGCCCCATGTCGACCGCGGCCAGCACGGCATCCGCCCGCCCGTTGGCATCCAGCTTGCGGTAGAGGTTGGTGACGTGACGCTCCACCGTCGCCAGGGTCACCCCCAGCGTCGTGGCGATCCGCTTGTTGGCCGCTCCGCGCGCGATCAGCACTAGCACCTCCCGCTCCCGCGGGGTCAGCACGACCCCGGGGGGTGGCGGGGCGGCTTCGGCCGGCTGGGGCCGTCCATCGACGAAGGCGAGGATCGACTCGACGACCGATCCGGAATCCCGGATGAACGGGTCGTGCTCGTTGCCGTCGAGCACGCGCAGCTCCGCGCCGGGAACCAGGGCGGCGATCTCCTGCCCAGCCGAGAGGGGCACCGCGCGGTCGTCGCGGTTGTGCAGCACCAGCGTCGGCGCGCGGATGGCGGGCAGCGCCTCGCGCACGTCCATCGTCCACTGGTGATCCAGGAGCCGGCAGGCCGTCTCCGCCGACGCCGCGGTGCGCTGGAAGCGGTCGAACCATGCCAGGTCCCTGGAGCTGGCGTTGGGCACCAGCCTGCTGGCCAGCGCGCGCGACCCCAGCCCCCAGTCAAGGCGGATCAGGTGCTTCAGCGCCTCGGACCCCTCGGCGGTACTGATGGCGGTGCCGCGGGCGAAGGCCGAGTAGCACACCAGCCGGTCGACACGTTCGGGATAGCGAGCGGCGAACACCGCCGCGGGCGGCGCCCCGAAGGAGTAGCCAATCAGATCGGCCCGGTCGATGCCGGCTGCGTCCAACACCGCCACCAGCTGGTCGACGTCGTTGTCCAGCGACGGCTCGAACCCCTCACGGTCCGACAACCCGCAGCCGAGCCGGTCGTACCACACGAACCGGCGCGCCCCCGCGAACTTGGCACGCGCACTCGCCGCCGCCGGATGCGCCCAGCTCTCCTCGAGATGGCACAGCCACCCGGGCAGCATCACCAGTGCCGGACCGTGACCAACGGTCGCGTACGCCACGCGCGACCCGTCGGCGAGCCGACAGAACTCAACGGTGGCGACGCTCGACCCCATGTCGCGCCCCTTCGAACCTGCTTCCGCGGCCCTCCACCCCGCGCTGGGCCACTGCCGGCCCAGCACACTCGGCGACGACGAGTCGGTGCGGCCAGCACGTGACGTCTACCGGGTTTTCCGGGTCTGCCGCGTGGAGGTCGGGCACGCGCCACCTCCGACAGTGCAGTGGGCGCTGCTGGACTCGAACCAGCGACCTCGTGCTTGTAAGGCACGCGCTCTCGCCATCTGAGCTAAGCGCCCGCGACAGGGGTCGAGTCTACCGGTCATCGCCACCGACGCCTCGACGGCCCGGGACCTAGGATCCCCTGCAGCCAACCCACCAACAGGAGCGCGCGATGAGCGACGATCCCACCCCACCCGAGCCGACCCCGCCCGAGAGCGGGGGTGGACGCCAAGTCAGCGTCCACGTCGATGACGAGATGAAGCACGGGGTCTACGCGAACTTCCTGGTGATCAGCCACTCGCCACACGAGTTCACGCTGGACTTCTGCCAGGTGCTGCCCGGCGGCGAGGGCGGCAAGGCGCGAGCGGAGGTCGTCTCACGAGTGAAGATCGCCCCGACCATGGTCGGCAAGGTCATGAACGCGCTGAACACGAACATGACCACGTACGAGGACAAGTACGGGATGGTCCGCGACGTGGGATGAGCCGATCGTGGGTCATCGATCCGCTGGAGGTCGGCGAGCCGACGTCGCTGCTCGCGCGGAGCGAGGCGCTCCTCGACCGGCTCGCCGACGACCCGGTACCGCGATTGCGCTGGTACCGCGCGAGCCGGACCGCGATCGTGCGGGGCCGAGGGCAACGACACCTGACCCTGCGCCGCACCGTCGGCATCGAGGAGGTGACCCGCGGCTCCGGCGGTGGTGCGGTGCTGCTCGATCCGGGGATGCTCTCACTCGACGTGCTCCTGCCCGCGGATGATGAGTGGCTCGGTCCGCGTGGCACGCACGAGCTGAGCGGGGTCTTCCTCACCGTCGGGGAGGCCTGGCGCACCGCGCTCGCCGACCTCGGCGTGCCCGATCTCACGGTCCATCCCGACGCCGCTCCCCCGCCGGGCACCGACCCCCGCGCGCAGCTCCTGGCGGCCGTCTGCTACGCGGTCCCCGGACGCGGGGAGGTCCTGGTTGGCGGCCGCAAGCTCGTCGGCCTCGCCCAACGTCGACGCCGTCACGGCGCGCTGGTGCAGTGCGGACTCCTGCGCCGGTGGTGCCCCGAGCGCCTCCTGGCCGCGCTGGGAGCCGATCCGTCCGATCCCGAGATCCACGACGCGGCCGTCGGGCTCGACGACGTCCTGGATCCACCCCCTGACGACACGACGATCGTGCGCACGGTGGAACGGGCGTTCACCGACCGTGTGGATGGGTAGGAGGCCACACCATGCAGACCGATCAGCTTCTCATCGCCAGCAACCGCGGTCCGGTGCGCTTCGCGTACGACGAGAACGGCGACCTCGAGAGTCGGCGGGGGTTCGGCGGCCTGGTGACCGCGCTCGGGGGCGCGTTGCAGGACGAGCCGGGCACCTGGGTGTCGGTCGCTCTGTCGGACACCGATCGCCGGGTGGCCGCCGAGCATCCGGGCACCTTCGAGGTCGACGCGGACGGCAGCCGCTTCCGCCTGTCGCTCGTCGATCCCGGGTACGAGCGCTTCGAGGCGTACTACAACCGCATCGCCAACGAGCTGCTGTGGTTCACCGTGCACGGCATGTGGAACGCGCCGTACGAACCCCACCGCCCGTGGTCGTCGGACTGGCGCGACGGCTACCTGCCGGTCAACCGGCAGGTCGCCGAGGCCGTCCTGGAGGCCGGCGGCGACCGGCCCGAGGTCCACTTGCACGACTACCACCTGCTCACCGCCGGCAGGACGATCCGCGCCCACTGGCCCGAGGCGCCGATCCTCAGCTACATCCACACCCCGTGGGCGCGGCCCCGTGAGCTCGCGATGCTGCCCGACGAGGTGGCCCGCGACGCCCTCGAGGGCCTGTTGCAGGCCGACGTCGTCGTGACCAGCGCACCCGAATGGTCCTCGGCCCTGCGGCGATGCACCCACGAGACCCTCGGCGCGCGCCTCTCCGGCGAGACCGTGGAGCACGAATGGGGCCGCACGCGTGTGACCGACGTCGTGCTCGGCGTCGACGAGACCGCCCTGGTGAGCGCGGCCGACGCGCCCGCGACCCGGGAGGCCGGGGAGCGACTCGACGCCTCCCGTGACGGACGTCGGCTGATCGTGCGCGTCGACCGGACCGACCTGTCGAAGAACATCGCGCGTGGCCTGCAGGCGTTCGAGCTCCTCCTGGAACGCCATCCCGAGCACCGCGAGCGCGTTCAGCACCTCGCGATCTGCAATCCCTCGCGCCAGTCCGTACCGGCCTACCGGGCCTACGTCGAGCACTGCGAGCAGCTCGCCGCACGGATCGCCGAGCGCTTCGGCGAGCAGACGATCGACCTGCGCGTCGTGGACGACTACCCGGCGGCGATCGCGGCGCTGCAGCGCTACGACGTGCTGCTCGCGAACCCCGTCCGCGACGGGACCAACCTGGTGGCCAAGGAGGGCCCGGCACTCAACCACGCGGACGGGGTTCTGGTGCTCTCACGAGAGGCGGGCGCGGTGACGACGCTGTCCGGCGGCGCGATCACCGTGAACCCGTTCGACGTGGAGGATCAAGCAGCCGCGCTACACCTGGCGCTCACGATGGACGCTGGCGAACGCGCCGAGCGGGCCAATCGCCTGCGAGGTGCCGTGACCATCGGCGCGCCCGAGGAGTGGCTGGGCGAACAGCGGCGTCTGCTGCGCGAGGCGGTCGAGGCCCGCCGAGGGTGAGCCATCCGGCGAGGTCAGGGAGCGAGACGGGCCGCGAGGCCATCGAGCCAGGTCCCGAACGCGGCCACCCCGTCGAGGAGCACGTCGCAGGCGGCCCGGACCTCGTCCGCCGTCTCGACGCCGTGGTCGACGCCGATCGCGATGCCTCCCCGCCGACGAGCCGCCGCGAACGCGGGGATGTCGCCACGGTCGTCCCCCGCGTAGGCGACCACCGCCGCGTCGGCAGCCACGCGGGCGACCACGTCGCCCTTGTCGACCGGAACGGGCGGACGCAGCTCCGCGACGAGCTTGCCCGGCTCGGCCGTCAGCCCGGTGGCCTCGGCGATCGTGTCGACGGTGACCCCGACGATCAGCTCGGCCCGCGCGTGATCGAGGGCGTGACGCCAGTGCACCGCGACCGAGCGCCCCTTGTCCTCGATCACGATGCCGGGATGACCGTCCAGTTCGGTGGCGAGCCACGCCTTCGCCTCACCGACGGCGTCCTCCCACGGAGCGACGTCGGGATGCGGCCTTACCGTCCCGTCGGCCTCGGCCTCCTCCAACCCATAGAGGCCGTAGAGTGCAATCCCCTCGATGGCAGCCCGCTCGAGGAGGAAGCCGGCCGGACGGCCCGATACGAGCGCGACGCGGCCCAGCCGTCGCGCGAGCAGCCACAGCGCCTCCCGGGTCCCCTCCGGCAGCGCGGAGTCCGCAGGGTCGTCGACGATCGGGGCGAGGGTCCCGTCGAAGTCACAGCACAACGCGGTGCGCCCGGGGTCGGCGGCGAGCCGCTGAGCGGCTTCCTCGGGGGTCATGCGCGCCCGACGAGCCGCCGGAGCAACGGGATCGCGGCGATCTTCTCGTCGGTCAGCGCGTCCCACGCGATCTCGGCCGGTCGGGGCCGCTCACGGGGGCAGCGGATCACCTCGGTGGGAGTGACGATCACGTCGACGGTGGTGTCGTGTTCGGCCAGCGGGATTCGGTCGGCTTCGACGACCTGCAGGGGATGGACCGTGGTCGCCACCACGGTGTCCTCGGTGACCACGCCGGCCTCGACGGCGAGCGCGAGCTCGAGGTCGGCGAACCCGCCACCCTTGCCGAGACGCGCGCCGCGCCGATCCACGGCGACGCACCCGCTCACGACGAGGTCGACGGGCTCCATCTCGTCGACACCGACGAGCTCGCCGTGCGCCTCCCCTCCCTTGATGGAGGCCGCGTCCCGGGGTGCGACCTCGAGCCGGTCGGGATCCAGGCGCAGGAAGGGCTTCTCACCCGCCAGGCGTGGCACCGCGAGGTAGCACACCAACCCGTCCTCGAGCGCGCGGGCTCGCACCGGCCGCTGTGGGGCATCCGGGTTGGCCTTAACCGCGTCGGCCCGATCCCACTCCGGCAGCGCAGCCAGCCGCTGCGCCGCCTCCTCGGCGCCGGAGAAGTTCGGGATGCGGTTGCGCGCGCCCGGGAACCGCGCCGCACCGGCGTCGGACAGCGCCTGCCAGACCTCCTCACGCAGCGCCCGCTTGGCCCCGAGGACCGCGGGGTCGCCCCCGGCGTCGGCGTCGTGGTCACGGCTCACGCGCGCAGGCTCCCTTCGGCGCCGGGTCCGGGCGGGCTCACGTTGGCTGCGCCGACCAGTCGAGGCCGAGCCGACCCCCGTCGGCGCCGCGCTCGGCCGCGACGATCTCGGCGATGATCGACAGGGCGATCTCGGCGGGCGTCCGGCTGCCGATGTCGAGCCCAACGGGCGCGCGCAGCTTCGCGATGTGCGCCTCCGGCACTCCCTGTGCGCGTAGTGTCCGCACCGCGTCGGGCGCGTGGCGGCGGCTGCCGAGCATCCCCACGAAGTAGGCCTCGCTGGCGAGTGCGACGCGGAGGACCTCCTCGACCCAGGGGGCGTCGTGGTCGGTGACGAGCACGGCATCCGAGGACCCCGGCGGGGCGTTCAGCAGGTACCGCTCAGGGTCGTCGGCGCGCACCTCGACGCCGGCGGGAACCGTCGCGTCACCCCCCGGGCCGACGAGCGTGACCCGCCGCTCCAGCCGGCGCGCCAGCGCGGCCACCTCACGACCGACCGGGGTCGTGCCGAGGATCAGCACCGCGGGTTCGGGCTCGTGCACCTCCGCGAACAGCTCGAGGGCACGCTCGTGCCCGTGCTCGTCGAAGTCGAGGCGCCGGCGCAGTGGTTCGCCGCCCGCGAGAGCCTCGCCGGCGAGCCGCCGCCCGGCGTGGTCGAACTCACTGCACCCGAGGGTGCCGGCGACCGGGCCCTGGTCGGTCACGACGAGCTTGGCGCCCGGATGGCTCGGCGCGTCCCCGGCGACCTCGAGCACGGTGACGAGGACCGCTCGCTCCCCCCGGCCGCGAGCCTTGGCCAGCGCATCGTAGATCTCCATCGTGATCCTCCGAGCCTATCCCGACTCGTCGGGGCCGCCCTCGTCCTCGGGCCCGTCGGCGGCGCGCGGGCACGGTGGGTGCACCCCGTCGCGGGTGCGCGCCCCACAGGCCGCGACGAGATCCACGACCGCGTCGTGCAGGTGGCCGGCGAGGTCCTCGACGTCGGGCACCGCGCGCCGGTCACCGAGCAGCCCGAAGCACAGCGAGCCCGCATACGAGCTCACCGCGACCGACAGGCCCGCGTCGCCGGCCAGCGGGATGAACGGGTGGCTGGCCTCGAGCGGCACGCCAGCCAGCCACCGTGGTGACTGCGGGCCGGGCGCGTTCGACAGCGCGAGGTTGTAGCGCTGCTCGCCGATCGCGAGGCGGGCGGCGATCGCGTGCAGGCCCGGCGGACCGAATCCGGCGACCTTCGCGAGCCGGTCCGCGGCAACCGCCTGACCGCTGTCGCGCAGGTGCGCGAGCTCCCCCATCACGCGGTACAGGCGCGCGACGGGGTCCATCTCCATGACCGGCAGGGGCGCGAGCACCCCCACCGCCCCCTCCCGGAGCGTGTGCGCGCCGGGCAGCGGTTCGCCCGTGCCGGCCTCCTCCACACGCACCGGCACCATGACCCGCAGGTCGAGGTCCTTCGTATCGTAGCCACGATTGCGCAGCAGCCGCCCGACGGCGTCGCCCACGACCGCCACGACCGCGTCGTTGATCGTCCCCCCGTACGCGCTGCGTACGTCGCGCAGCTGGGCGAGCTCCGCGTACGCGAACGCGAACCGTCGGTGGCGGGTGAGCGGCCGGTTCAGCGGGCTGGGCGGTGCGGTCCGCGCCGCGCGCGCCACGAGCCCGAGCGCGGACGTCGCGACCGCCGAAGCGGCTGCGCGTGCCTGCGCGGGCCGCCGTACCGCACCGCCGGCCCGCGCACCGAGTCGTACCGCCGCGACGGTGCGCTCCCGCACCGCATCGACGGTCAGCTCCAGCGGGGAAGGCGGCGGCTCGGGCTCCGAGTCGATCCTGGGGGCGGAGGCCTCCTCCGCGTCGGGCGCCTCGTCGAGCAGGGCGGCGAACGGATCCCCCTCCTGCTCCTGTTCCGCCGCCATGACGAGGTGGATCTTGCCGAACAGGGCGGTGCGGCCGCCCTCGAGCCCTTTGATGACGTACAGCTCCCACAGGGGGTAGGACCGGTCGAGTTGTCGCCCGATGAGGCGTGAGACGTAATCCCCGAGCTGCTCGAGTGTCCCGGGCGACGGTAGCGCCGCGTGCCGCAAGTGGTAGCTCAGGTCGAAGGCGGGTGCGTCGATCCACACGGGCTTGCCGCCCAGCGGCGTCGGACGCAGGAGCTGACGGGCTCGCGGGACCCGGGGGAGGCGCTCGCGCAGGCGATCGTGCACGCTCGTGGAGTCGAGCCCGGGCCCGAAGATGCTCACCCCTCCGGTGTGCAGGAGCGTCGATGGCGATTCGAGGGCGAGCAGCGACGCATCCAGCGCCCCGAGGCGGTCGTGCATGGGCCCCCCACGGCACGGAGACTGGCGATGTCCGCAGGCCGCGGACGTCGCCAGTCTAGAGTCCGGTGACCCCCAGCCGTCGGTTGAGCGCATCGAGCGTGGCCCTGGCCGCCAGCAACGCGGGATCGTCCCCGTCGTCGACCACCGCCCCGGCATACCGCATCGGCACGCCCGCGACCTCCACGCGGGGCATCGCCACGACGAGGTCGGGCAGCTCGGCGGCGGTGTGCACCACGGCCGCCCACTCGAGCGCGAACGTCACCGCGGACGGAGTCAGTTGATCGAGGGCCTGCAGCGTCGCGCCACCGGCCGCCACGACCCGTTCGTGCCGGCGGTCACCGGCGTCCCCGCTCGACGGACCCGGGGCCTCCCCCACGTACAGCTCGCGTTCCCACTCGAGGGCGACGCGCACGGGATCGTCCCCATCCACGGAGACGAGCAGCGGTCGGATGGCTCCGATGTCACCCATGGCTGCCGCTCCTCGCCCCCGGCATCCGGACGGCGTCGGGGCCCTACCCGCGGGACCGGCGCCGTCGTCCCTGGTCCGCCCGACACACGTCGACCCCGGCCACACCGGGGTCGGACCGAGCGGACGACGGGATTCGAACCCGCGACCTTCTCGTTGGCAACGAGACGCTCTAACCAGCTGAGCTACGTCCGCGTCGATGGACATGCTGCCGCAGCCGTCACGGGACCGCAACTCTCCGGCGGTCCCGGACGCCAGGGTCGTCACCCCTGCTCACCGACCCGTCGACCCGAACCCGCCGGCGCCCCGCGCACCCCCCGGTGTCTGCTCGTGCGCATCCTCGAACTCGGGCAGTTCGTCCACCTCGACCGGTGCCACGTGCGCGACCGATTGCACCACGAGCTGCGCGATGCGGTCACCGCGGTGCAGCGTCACCGGCTCAGCGGGATCGAGGTTGACGAGCACGACCTTCACCTCGCCGCGATAGCCAGCATCGATCGTGCCGGGCGCGTTGACGAGCGTGACGCCGTGCCGCGCCGCGAGGCCGGATCGAGGATGCACCAACCCGACGTGTCCCTCGGGGATCGCGACCGCGAGTCCGCTGCCCACCACTGCCCGTGCTCCCGGCGACAGGCGCACGTCCTCGGCCGCGTACAGGTCGAGGCCGGCATCACCCGGGTGCGCGTAATCCGGGAGGGGCAAGTCGAGATCGAGGCGTCGCACGGGCAGCGGCGCGGCTGTTTTCCCGGTGCCAGACGCTCGCGGGGCCTCACCGTCGACCAGCCGCGGGACCTCCCCGCTCGGCCGGGGGTCCGAGGCCGGCCGTGGCTTGGAGAGGTGCAGCTCGTCGACCTCGGCACCGATCGCATCCAGCAAGCGCCCGGGCAGGCGCGCGTCGAGCTGCCACCCGTGCGCGAGGTAGAAGGCCTCGCGACCGGTGCCGGCACGGACGGTCAGCGTGAGCCGGCTGAGCTCCCGCTCCCAGCCGGCCTGCTCGAGCTCCGCGAGCACTCGGGCCCCCAGCCCACCGCCCCGCACCTGCGGGTCGCGCTGCAACCGCTGGATCGTCCCGACGTGTCCGGACACCTCGCTGGCTCGCGTGGCGAGGAACCCGAGGGCCAGCACCTCGTCCCCGTCACGGGCCACGACGAGGTCGTCCCGCCCAGCGGTCACCGCGGAGAGCTGCTGCCGCGCAAGGGGGGCGACCGCCTCGTGGCTCGTCGGGTTGAGGAACCCGACCGCACCGCCGGCGTTGGTCACCCGCACCCACAGGTCGACGATGCGCGCCTCGAGTCGATCGTCGACCGGTGGGTTGCGCATGAGTTGAACTCTGGATCCGGACACGACCCGGAACCTTAGCGCCCGCGGCGGATCACCCGACATCGCGCTCCCGATCAGGTTTGGGTCCCCAAGCTCCTCCATGCCACACTTGACGCCGTGACCATCGTCCGATCCGGCGACGCTCGCACCGACGTCTCATCCTGGTCCGCCTGGTCCGCCAGATGGCGGCGCTCCCGCCGCCCGGCGGTAGACTCTCCGCGGCCCGCGGGCGGGGTCCGCTCCCCGCGCGGGGGCGGCAGCTCGTCGTCACGACGTCCACCAGGAGGGTTCATGAAGGCTCCGGCGACCCGCTCGGCCGCGAGGGGGCCGGTGACCGGTCCCACCCGGGGCAGGTGGCGCCGCGGCCTCCTTCGCGCCGCGGTGCTCGGGCTGCTCGTGTCGGTGCTGGCCGCCTGCGCACCGGACGCGCCGCAGGACACGTTCGATACCGCCGGGCCCTTCGCGGAAGCGCCCGACCAGCTGTGGAACATCGTGTTCCCCATCGCGGTCGGGGTCTTCATCCTCGTCAACGGGATCCTGATCTTCGCGATCGTCCGCTTCCGCCGCCGGTCCGACGAGGACGACTCCGAGCTCCCGAGGCAGGTGGCCGGCAACACCCGCCTCGAGATCCTCTGGACGCTCGTGCCGGCCGTGATCCTCGCGGTGATCGCGGTCCCGACCATCCAGACGACCTTCGACCTCGCGGCGCAGCCCGACGATGCCCTCGAGGTTCGAGTCGTCGCGAAGCAGTACTGGTTCGAGTTCGAGTACCTCGGTGACGAGGGGCAGGACGTCGTCACGTCGACGCAGTTGCACATCCCGACCGAGCAGCCGGTCTACCTCCACATGGAAGCGCTGTCGGCCCAGCAGCCGGATCCCGGCGGCGTCGGACCCAAGGAGGGCGGTGCGGCCGAGGGCGTGCTCCACTCGTTCTGGGTCCCCCGCCTCGCCGGCAAGCAGGACATCGTGCCGGGCCAGGTGCGCAACATGTCGATCCAGGCCGACGAGGTGGGGCGCTACGAGGGCCAGTGCGCCCAGTTCTGCGGGCTCTCGCACAGCCGCATGCGGTTCCAGGTCATCGCCCAGGAGCCCGACGAGTTCCAGGCGTGGCTCGACGAGCAGTCCGAACCGGCCGAGCCGGCCGACGAGGCCGACGAGGACCTGGTGGCCGAGGGCGAGCAGGCCTTCACCGAGGCGGCGTGCATCCAGTGTCACGCCATCGAGGGCTATGAGGGACCGGACGGGCAAGCCGCCGAGGTGCGGATCGGCCCCGACCTCACCCATTTCGCGACCCGCGACACGATGGCCGGCGGCTTCCGTGAGTCCAACCGCGAGAACCTGCGCGCGTGGCTGGAGGACCCACAGGAGTTCAAGCCCGGCGCGCAGATGCCCAACCTCATCGAGGACGAGCAGATGGACCCCGAGCAGGTCGAGCCGCTGGTCGAGTACCTCATGAGCCTCGAGTAGCGACGGTGCGGACCAACGCCCGAGCCCGCGAAGCCAAACCGACGATCCACCGATCCGACAGCGAGCAGGTCCGACAGGAGCCGAGCGCATGAGCGCCATGACCGAAGCACCGGAGCCGAGCCGGCTGCTCCGGCGGCCCAGCAAGGAGACGGGCTTCTGGAGTTGGGTGACGACCGTCGATCACAAGCGGATCGGCATCCTCTACTTCGTCACCGCCTTCACCTTCTTCGTCATCGCCGGCATCCAGGCGCTGTTGATCCGCGTCCAGCTGGCCGGCCCCGACGGGCAGGTCCTGAACGCGGACCAGTACAACCAGCTGTTCACGATGCACGGCCTGACGATGATCTTCCTCGCGCTCATGCCGTTGTCCGCGGGGTTCTTCAACTATGTGCTCCCGCTGCAGATCGGCGCGCGCGACGTCGCCTTCCCCCGCCTGAACGCCCTGTCGTACTGGGTGTTCCTGTTGGGCGGCATCTTCATCTACTCGAGCATCTTCCTCGGGGGTATGCCCGACGGCGGCTGGTTCAACTACGCGCCGCTGTCGAGCGAGGTCGGGCCCGACCCCGGCAACACCGACGTGTACGCCGGCCACGCGTCACGGATGCTGTTCTACTCCGTGGGGCTGCAGATCGTCGGGCTCGCGTCCCTGATCCAGGCCGTGAACATGGTGACCACGATCCTCAACATGCGAGCGCCCGGCATGCGTCTCATGCGGATGCCGGTGTTCACCTGGATGTCGCTGGTCACGAACTTCCTGCTGCTGTTCGCGATCCCGATCATCGCGGTCGCGCTCTGGCAATTGATGTTCGACGTCCGCTTCGACGGACGGTACTTCGACCCCACCCAGGGCGGCGACCCGATCCTGTGGCAGCACATGTTCTGGCTGTTCGGCCATCCCGAGGTCTACATCCTGATCCTGCCGGCCTTCGGGATCGTCTCCGAGGTGCTGCCGGTGTTCAGCCGCAAGCCGGTCTTCGGCTACTCCGCGCTAGTGTTCAGCGGGCTGGCGATCGCTTTCCTCGGGTTCGGCGTCTGGGCGCACCACATGTTCGCCTCGGGGCTCGGCCCGGTCGCCAACAGCGCCTTCGCGCTCACCACGATGTTCATCGCGGTCCCCACCGGGGTGAAGATCTTCAACTGGCTCGGCACGATATGGGGCGGTCGCATCCGCTTCACGACGGCGCTGATGTTCGCTCTCGGGCTCGTCGCGATGTTCACCATCGGCGGGCTCTCGGGTGTGACCCACGCGATCGTCCCGCACAACTACCAGCACACCGACACCTACTACGTCGTTGCGCACTTCCACTACGTGCTCTTCGGCGGCACGATGTTCGGCATCTTCGCGGGGGTCTACTACTGGTTCCCGAAGATGACCGGCCGCATGCTGGGCGAGCGGATCGGCAAGTGGCACTTCTGGCTCACCTTCATCGGTTTCAACCTCACGTTCGCGCCGATGCACATCGTGGGGTTGCAGGGGATGCCCCGACGCATCGACAGCTACCCCGCCGGCTACGGCTGGGAGTTCTGGAACCAGGTGGAGACCTGGGGCTCCTTCATCATCGCGTTCAGCGTGCTGCTGTTCCTCATCAACGTCGTGTGGAGCAAGCGCCACGGCGAGATCGCCGGTGACGACCCCTGGGACGCCCGCACGATCGAATGGATGACGACCTCGCCGCCACCCCAGCACGACTGGGACGTCGTGCCCGAGGTGACCGCCCGCGACGAGCTCTGGCACCGCAAGTACGCGGTCGGACGTGGTCGCGGGGTCCGGGTGCCCGCCGGCGCGTCGCACGACCACGCGGGCCCCGAGGACGAGGGCGAGCACCACCCCGAGCACATCCACATGCCGGACCGATCCTTCTACCCGCTGATCGTCGCCCTGGGGATCTTCGTGATGGGCTACGGCCCGTTCACCGGCGGTGCGCTCATGTGGGGCATCATCGCGACCGGGATCGCGATCCTGCTGTTCGGAGCGTTCGGCTGGGCGTTCGAGCCCACCGCCGAGGAGGAGCACTGATGGCCGAGGCCACGACGACGACCGACGGCGGGGGCGAGCCCGCGGGCGGAGGCGACCACCCCGCCCCGAGCCTCGGGGTGAGCAACGAGAAGCTCGGCATGTGGGTGTTCCTCGCCTCCGAATGCCTCTTCTTCGGGGCCTTCGTCGCCGCGTACCTGATCTACATGACGTCGTACGGCGACTCGCCGGAGATCAACCCCGGGACGATCTACGACATCCCGTTCACCTCCGTCTCGACGTTCGTGCTGCTGATGAGCTCTCTCGGGATCGTGCTCGCCCTCACAGGAGCGCAACGGGGCGACGAGCGCATGATGCGGACGTGGCTGCTCGCGACCGCGCTCATGGGCGCGATCTTCCTGTCGGGGCAGATCTACGAGTTCACGGTCTTCATCGAGGAGGGCATGACCCTCTCGACGAGCCCCTTCACGACGAGCTTCTACGTGCTCACCGGCTTCCACGGCGTGCACGTGACCGTCGGGGTGCTCATGCTGCTGATCCTGTGGTCGCGGTCGCTGATGGGCAAGCTGAACCACCGCAGGAGTGAGATCGTCGAGAACGTGGGCCTCTACTGGCACTTCGTCGACATCGTGTGGATCGTGATCTTCACGCTCATCTACCTGGTCCCGGTCGAGTAGCGAGGGCACGCATGGCCAACCCCACCACCGAGCAGTCGACGACCGAGGGCGAGGACCTCGAGCACGGCGACGACCACCACAACCACCCCGGCGTCAGGGAGTACATCGAGGTGGCGGCCATCCTCGCCGTCCTGACCGCGATGGAGGTGGCGATCCACTTCCTGCCGATCGCGAGCAGGGTCGCGGTTCCCGTGTTGATCGTGCTCACGATCATGAAGTTCCTGCTCGTCATCCTCTGGTTCATGCACCTGCGGTTCGACACGCCCCTCTTCCGTCGCTTGTTCGCGATCGGGTTGGCCTTCGCGTCCGTGCTGTTCCTGGTCACCGCCATCATGTCCCTGTAGCCCTCAACACCTGAGGCCGTCCCGTGGGACCGTCCGCGTTCGGATGGGAGCCGCACCCCGAGGTCTGGCTGCTCGCCGGCGGCCTGTTGGTGGCCTATGCGGCCGTGCTGCGCTCGCGAACCCCGGGCGCTCCGGCCACGCGGGCCGTCTCCCGGTCGCAGCTGTGGGCCTTCGCGGCCGGCGTGCTCGTCCTCTGGCTGACCCTCGACTGGCCGCTGCACGCGCTGGCCAGCGAGATGCTGGCGGCCCACATGGTCCAGCACCTGCTGCTCGCGTTCGTCGCCGTCCCGCTGTTGCTCCTCGGACTCCCGGGCTGGCTGCTGCGCGGCATGCTCTCACCCGCACCGCTGCGCGCTGCCTGGCGGTGGCTCACCCGCCCCCTCACCGCCCTGCTGCTCTTCAACAGCGCCCTGATCGCGTTGCACTGGCCGGCGCTCGTCAACACGGCCGCGACCCATCATCTGCTGCACACGGGCACGCACCTCGCGCTGGTCGCGGTCGCCTTCGTGCTGTGGTGGCCGGTGCTGTCCCCGCTGCCCGAGATGCCACCCCTCGAGTACCCGTGGGCGATCGCCTACCTGTTCGCCCAGTCGACGCTGCCCGCGGTCCCCGCCAGCGTCCTGACCTACGGCGGCGAGGCCTGGTTCGACGCCTACGCGCTAACCGCACCCCTGTGGGGGCTGGATCCCCTCCTCGACCAGCAGATCGCCGGACTCGTGTTCAAGATCGGGGGCGTCCTGCTGCTCTGGGGGGTCATCCTGGCGCTGTTCCTGCGCTGGCATTATGAGGAGGAGAACGGGGCCCCGGACATACGGTACTGGCGCGACGTGGCGCCCGAGTTGCCGCAGGGCGCCCGTCATCCCCGACGGGCCGACCCGCCCCCGGAGCCCTAGGCTGCACGCGTGAGACGCCATCACCCACGCGGACGACCGCCGCTGCCCATGCCGACCTGCGACGACGAGGCCACGCGAGATGAACGAGAACTTCCGCAAGCGCTACTTCACCCCGCTGCTGTTGCCGCTCGGCGTGCTGGGTGCGATCGCCCTCTTCGGCTATTCGATGTCCCGGATCTTCCTGGCCATCCCCGCGATCGGGGCGACGCTGGTCGCCCTACTGCTCGCCGGCTACGTCCTGTTCGTCGCGTCGCTCGTGGGCAGCCGCAAGCACGTGCCCGTCCGAACGCTGTCGGTGAGCATCGCCGTCGGCCTCGCCGCGGTGGTCGGCGCGGGCATCATCGCCAACGCGGTCGGTCCCCGCGAGATCACTCCCCCCACCGCGCACGGCGAGGAGGAGCCCGCGGACGAGGAGAACGGCGAGGAGAACGGTGAAGAGGACGCCGAGGACCTCGACGCCGACGAGACCGTCGAGCTCGTGGCGGGAGACATGTACTACGAGGACGTCCCCGACCAGGTCTCCGCAGGCGAGATCGGCTTCGTGATGGAGAACGAGGGCCAGACCGAACACGACATCCATGTCGAGGAGCTCGGCGACGAGGAGATCGTCCCGCTCACCAGCGGAGGAGAGACCGGGACCGGCACCGTCGAGCTCGAGCCCGGTACCTACACGCTCTACTGCTCGGTGCCCGGCCACCGGGAAGCAGGGATGGAGTTCACCCTCGAGGTGACCGACTAGGTGTCGCCCGCACGAGGCAGCGACGAGTGGTTCGCGCGTCGCACGTATCGTGCTCTGGACCACCATCCCTACGAGGTCGCTGCCCGCAAGATGGAGAGCGAGCTCACCGTCTCCGTGGTGATCCCGGCGCGCAACGAGGCGGCGACGATCGCGGACGTCGTCTCGATGGTCGCCTCCCTTCCCGAGCACGTTGTGGACGAACTCGTCGTCATGGACGGGGGCAGCGAGGACGCCACGGCCGAACGCGCCGCTGCGGCCGGCGCCCGCGTGCACCGGGACACGGCGATCCTCGCCGAGCATCAGCCCTCCCTGGGAAAGGGTGACGCGCTCTGGCGCTCCCTCGCGGTCACGAGCGGCCAGGTCGTCGTCTTCGTGGACGCCGATCTGCACAAGCCGGATCCAGCGCTGGTGTGGGGACTGCTCGTGCCCTTCCTGGCCGAGCCCGAGGTGCAACTCGTCAAGGCGTTCTACGAGCGATCCGTCGGGGACCGCGGGAGCGCCGAGGAAGGGGGCGGCCGGGTCACCGAGCTCCTCGCCCGGCCACTGCTGAACCTGTTCTGGCCCGAGCTCGCCGCGGTCGTCCAGCCGCTCGCGGGTGAGTACGCGGGACGGCGGTCGCTGCTCGAGCAGCTCCCCTTCTTCACCGGCTACGGGGTGGAGTTCGGGTTGCTCGTCGACACGTTCGCCCACGCGGGCCCCGAGGCGCTCGCTCAGGTCGACGTGGGCGAGCGCATCCATCACCACCAACCGCTGCCCGACCTCTCGCGGATGGCGGCCACCATCGCCCAGGTCGCGATGCACCGGCTCGCGGCCGAGGGCCGCATCGACCCCACGACCCTCTTTCGCGACGGCGAGATCCCGCGAAGTCTCACGCAGTTCGTGCGCGACTCCGACGACCGCGTCGAATCCGTGCACCACGACGTCGGGGTACGGGAACGCCCCCCGATCGCGCAGGTCCTCGATTCCCTGGCATAGACGCCGGGGACGCGATCACGACGGAACGAGCCCGCCTCAAGCCTCGTCAGCCAGCCACGCGACGCCGAACGGGGGCAGCTCGACCTCCAACGTCCCGTCGCGATCGCCCCGGACGCAGCCCCCGTGCAGGATCTCGCGCCACCGTCCGGGGCGCTCCAGCCCCTCGTCCCGCCCGAGTCGGCACCGCTGCGGCACACCCGAGACGTTGGTGCATGCCAGGACGCGACGCGTGCGGTCGAGGCTCGTCCGCTCGATCGCGAGCACCGCGGGCGTCCCGTCGAGGATCCGCTGCGCCCCGGCCGGGTGGAACGCCGGCTCCTCACGGCGAACCCGGATCAGCCCCGCGAGCGCGTCGAGCACCATCCGCCGGAGCGATGACGGATCGGCGAGCTCGGCCTCGAGCTCGCCGCGAGCGAGCTTCTCGCGGTTGATCGTACGCAGCCGACCGGTGCGTGTGACACCGTCGGTCCAGTTGCGGCTTCCCAGGAGGGCGTGGATGTACAGCAAGGGCACACCCTGCAGCGCGAGCAGGATCGAATGAGCCGCCCGAAACCGAGCGACCTGCCGCTCGGTGGACTCCACGGTGTCCGCCGGATTCAGGGCGTCGAAGTACACGGTGTTGAGCTCGTAGGGGCTCTGGGAACCGTCCGGCCGAGCGCGGTACGAGACCCCTCCCCCATGGGCTTGCACGAGCTCGCCGAGGTGGCGGATCTCCCCGTCGGTGAGCAGGCCCTCGACCGGCCGGAGCCCGATCCCGTCGTGGGAGCCCAGGAAGTTGAGGAAGGAGGTCCGATCCGAGGGAGTCTCCAGCGTCTTGAGCCAGTCGCGGAGCGTCCGGACATCAGCCCAGTGAAAGGCTGCGAGGACCAACGGCGGGAGGGGGAACTGGTAGACGAGATGCGCCTCGTCGTCCCCGTTGCCGAAGTAGCTGATGTTCTCGTGGTGCGGGACGTTCGTCTCGGTGACGATCAGGGTTCCGGGCGCGGCGGCGTCGAGCATCGTGCGCCACAACTTCACGATCTCGTGCGTCTCCGGCAGGTGGATGCAGGCGGTGCCCAGGGCCTTCCAGAGGAAGGCGATGGCATCGAGCCGCAAGAGCCGGGCGCCGTGCTCGACGTAGAACAGCAGGACCTCACTGACCGCGAGCAGCACCTCGGGATTGGCGTAGTTGAGGTCGACCTGGTCGGGGCTGAACGTCGTCCACACCCAGCGGGGGCCGTCGGCGGTGTCCACGGGTGTGAGCAGCGGCGAGGTGCGCGGGCGCACGACCGAGCCGGTGTCGGCCTCCGGGTCGAGCTCGATGAAGAAGTCGCGGAAGGCCTCGTCGCCGCGCTGCCACTTGCGAAACCACACCGAACCCGCCGACGTGTGGTTCACCACCGCGTCGAGCATCAGGTCGACGTCCTCGGCGAGCCGCACCACGTCGCGCCAAGTGCCGTAGCTCGGATCGACCGCCGTGTAGTCGGCGACCGCGAACCCGTCGTCGGACGTCGAGGGGTAGTGCGGCAGTAGGTGGACGCCGCTCACGACGTCCTGCAGGTGGGCTCGAGTGAACCGGTGCAGCGTGTCGAGCGGGCGAGCGTCGGGCTCGCGGATCTGGTCCGCGTAGGTGATGAGGAGCACGTCGCGCTCGTCGAAGGGCGGATCGGCAGGCGCGGTGGGACGCCGATCGGCCAACCGCGTCGCCGTGTCCTGCACGAGCCGCACCAGCCGCTCGTGGACACCGGCGGCTGCCCCCGGCCCGTAGATGCGGTCGAGGTGGTCGCGCAACCGGCGGACGTAGTCGTCAGCAACTTGCTTGCGGGGGTGAGGAGTGGTCATGGCGGCACAGGCTCGCAGAACGCAGGGTGGGCGGCTCGGCGGATCGATGGGTGCGCAGGTCCGTCGAGCGAGCGAAGCGATGACCGAGCAACAGGACCCCCGAAGGCCCATCGGTTTGGGATCGACAAGGTAGGCTACGTCCGGTTGATGCCGCGCGTCGCGGTCCGGCATCCGGCGAGAGGAACGATCGATGACTGATCACGCACGGATCGAGTTCGACGGGCATGCGTACGAGGGTCCGGTCTTCACCGGGACCGAGAACGAGCAGGCGATCGACATCCGGAAGTTGCGGAGCGAGACCGGCCTGGTCACGTACGACCCGGGCTACGGCAACACCGGCTCGGTCAAGAGCGAGATCACCTTTATCGACGGCGAGAACGGGATCCTCCGCTACCGCGGCTACCCGATCGAGCAGCTCTGCGAGCGCTCGGACTTCATCGAGACCTCGTACCTGTTGATCTACGGCGACCTGCCCACCCGCGAACAGCTCGACAGCTTCCGCGAGTCGATCACCTACCACACGCTGTTGCGCGAGGACATGAAGCCCTTCTTCGACGCCTTCCCCCGCGACGCGCACCCCATGGCGATCCTCTCGGCGGGAACGAGCGCCATGTCAACCTTCTACCAGAACCAACAGGACCCCACGGAGCCGTGGGACGTGGAGGTCTCGACCTACCGGCTCATGGCCAAGCTGCCCACGGTGGCAGCGTTCGCCTACAAGCGGTCGATCGGGCAGCCCTACATCTACCCCCGAAACGACCTCAAGTTCGCCGCGAACTTCCTGCACATGATGTTCGCCGTCCCCGCCGAGCCGTACGAGGTGGATCCGGACCTCGCCCGCGCCCTCACCGAACTTCTGATCCTGCACGCCGAGCACGAGCAGAACTGCTCGACGTCGACGGTGCGCCTGGTGGGCTCGAGTCAGGCGAACATGTTCGCGTCGGTCAGCGCCGGCATCAACGCGCTCTGGGGGCCGCTGCACGGCGGGGCGAACCAGCGCGTGGTGGAGATGCTCAAGGGGATCCGCGACGCGGACGGCGACACCAGCGACTTCATCCAGCGCGCGAAGGACCCCGACGATCCGTTCCGCCTCATGGGCTTCGGACACCGGGTCTACAAGAACTACGACCCGCGGGCGCGGATCATCAAGGACACCGCCGACCGCGTCATCCGGAAGCTCGCCGGCAGCGACCCCCTGTTCGAGATCGCGCAGGAGCTCGAGGAGACCGCGCTCAACGACGACTACTTCGTCGAGCGTCGCCTCTACCCCAACGTCGACTTCTACTCGGGGCTCATCTACCGGGCGATGGGGCTGCCGATCGACATGTATCCCGTGCTGTTCGCCCTCGGGAGGCTGCCGGGGTGGATCGCGCAGTGGCGCGAGATGAACGCCGACCCCGACAACCGCATCGGCCGTCCACGGCAGATCTACACCGGCCACCCCGAGCGCGAGTACCGGGGCATCGAGGAGCGCACGTCGGGCTGACCCCCGCGCGTCGGGCTGACCCGCGCGGGCCGCGTCAACCGCTGCGGGCGACCCCCTCGCCGGTCGTCGCCAGGTCCCGGAGTGCGCGCACCGCCACTCCGATCGCGTCGAGACTCGGCGGGGCCTCGTCCGCGAGTGCGGCCACCATCTCGAGGGCGCGCTCGTGGAGGCTCTCCCGAGCCTCCAGGAGCGCCCGGACCGCGTCCTCGGGCGGGTCGGCCGGCGCGAGACGCACCGCGACCCGTGCGACCCTTCGCCGGGCGCGCCGAAGGTCGTCCGCGAGACCCGCCCGCTGGCGACGCACCCAGACGCCTTCACGTGGCGCGTCGGCCAGGTGGCTGCTCACGTCCTGGAACGGCAGGGCCGCCTCAGCCGCCGCGAAGGTGGCCGCGACGTGCACCGGGTCGACCCCGACATCACGGGTGACGGCGGCCACGTCGGGGACCAGTTCGCGCGCCCCAGCGGCGGCGAGCCGCTCCACGAGCGGGGCCGGGAGCTCCCGGGTCCAGGGCGCACCGACGCGGCGTCGGCCGGGAGCGGTGCTGAGCGCCCGATCGACGGCCTCGACCACCGGGAGGTCCCCGGCCAGCGCTTCGTCCGCGGCTCGTCCGTCGGCGACGTAACTCCGGGCCGTCCGGTCGGTGACGTCGACGAGCCAACGTTCCGCCGCGCGCACCATGCCCGCATCGACGTCCGCGCCGAGCGCCCCGAGCTCGTCGGCGAGCGTGGCCGCGCCCAGCACGCCGCGCGCGATCCACCACGCCCGTGCGACCAGTGGGGGCGCAACGCCCAGCTCGTCGGCCACACGGTCGATCCAGGTGGGCCCCATCCGGTCGACGAGCTCGTTGGACAGGCGGGCGGCAACCAGTTCGCGAGCCAGGCGATGTCGCTCGAGGTCCTCGGACCCGACCCGGGCCCGGACGGTGGCGGGGAACGCATCGTCGCGCAGGCCGGACAGCGAAGGGTCATCCGGCAGGTCGCTCGCGAGCACTGCGGCCCGCAGATCCTGCTTGCTCGCCGCGTGCAGCACCGCCAACTCGGGGCGCACCAGTCCGGCGCCCGCCCGCCGACGCCGGGCCAGCTCATCGTCGTCGGGCAGCACGTCCGCGTCTCGGTCGAGGCGTCCGACGCCCTCCAGTCGCTCGGCCAGGCTCGCGTACGCATCCAGCTGACCCTCGCTCGCGTCGACCTCACGGGCGAGAGCCCGGACCTGCCGGTCGCAATCGGCGAGTACCCGTTCGGCCACCTCGGACTCCGCGCGAGCGAGCAGCGCGTCCCGCTCCTCGGGGTCGATCCGTCCGGTGGCGACCCCTTCGTCGAGGAGGATCTTCGTGTTGACCTCGACGTCGCTGGTCGCCACGCCGGCAACGTTGTCGATCGCGTCGGTGTGGCAGCGGCCCCCGCGGCGGGAGTACTCCACGCGAGCACGTTGGGTGAGCGCGAGGTTCGCGCCCTCGCCGACCACCCGGGCCCGCAGGTGGCTCGCGTCGATCCGCACCCCGTCGTTCCCACGGTCGGCCACATCGGAGTGCCGCTCGTCCGACGCCTTGACGAACGTGCCGACGCCGCCCGCGAACAACAGGTCGACCGGCGCACCCAGAATCGCGCGCACCAGTTCGGGTGGGCTGGCGCTCCCAGCGTCGAACCCGAGCCACTCGCGTACCTCGTCCGAGAGCGGGATCGCCTTCGAGGCGCGCGACCAGACCCCGCCCCCCGAGCCGAGCGCGCGGCGGTCGAGGTCCTGCCAACTCGAGCGCTGCTGTCGGGCCAGCTCCGCGCGCGCCTCGTACCCCTCCGACGCGTCGGCGTGCGGGTCGAGGAAGATGTCGCGGTGGTCGAAGGCAGCCAGCAACCGCACCGCGCGGCTCTGCAAGAGGGCGTTGCCGAACACGTCGCCGGACATGTCGCCGATGCCGACGGCGGTGACGGGATCACGGTCGACGTCGATACCGAGTGCGGCCAGGTGTCGACGTACAGCCACCCACGCACCACGCGCGGTGATGCCCATGCGCTTGTGGTCGAAGCCGGTGGATCCTCCGGAGGCGAACGCGTCCCCGAGCCAGAAGCCGCGTTCGAGGGCGATCGCGTTCGCGCTGTCGCTGAAGGTCGCGGTGCCTCGATCCGGAGCGATGACGAGGTACGGATCGTCCCCGTCCGAGGGGTGCACGTCCGCGGGCGGGGAGACCTCCCCCGCCTCCACGTTGTCGGTGACGTCCAGCAGGGCGTGCACGAACATGGAGTAGGCGTCGAGGGCCGGGGTGTCCCGCTTCGGAACGAAGCCTCCCTTCGCCCCCTCGGGGACGATCACCGCGTTCTTCTGCTGTTGGGCGCGTGCGAGGTCGGCGACCTCCGCGCGCACGTCCTCACGCCGGTCGCTGTGCCGCACCCCGCCCCGAGCGATCCGGCCGCCGCGCAGGTGCACGCCCTCGACCTCGGGCGCGTACACGAAGGTCTCGACGCGGGGCCCGGTGCGAGCAGGGGTCGCCCCGAGGGCCCGCACTGCCGCCGCGCTGTCGAGCTTCAGGGCCAATCGGACGTCGTCACGCGCTCGCCAGCGATTGGTGCGATTGGTGGCCTCGATGAGCCCCGCGTAGCCGCGCAGAATGCGGTCCTCGTCGAACCGCTCGACCTCCGAGAGCGCCCCGTCGAGGTTCTCACGGGCCGCCGTCACGCGCTCCGCGCGGCTGGACGCTGGCTCCTCGGGGTGCAGACGCGCCGCGAGAAGGTCGAGCAGGCCGCGGGCCACGTCGGGATACCCGGTCAGGGCCGCGTTCTGGTACGCCTCGGTGAACCCGACGCCGAGTTGGCGGCGCAGCCTCCGGTACGCGCGGAGCACCGCGATGTCGTCCCAGCGAAGACCGCCGGTGAGGACCAGCCGGTCGAGCTCGTCCGGTTCGGTCCGGCCTCGGAGTGCCGCCACAACGGCGGCGTCCGCCTGGTCGGCGTGCGCCCGTACCTGCTCCGGGGCCGGTCCCCCGGTCGCAGGTCGCAGCCCCAGCCGGTGCAGGTGCCAGACCTGTCCCGCCCGCTCGACGCGGTGCGGGCGTTCGTCGGCCACGACGAATCCGAGGCACTCGACGACCGGGAGGAGGCGCGAGAGCTCGATCGGCTCCCCGCGGTGGTAGAGGCGCGCGGTGACGCGACCGTCGGGTTCGACGGCGAAACGGACCCGGGCGGGGTGGGGCTGGGAGAGCAGGGACTCGAGCACCCGCACGTCCGCCAGGGCCTCGTCCGGGTCGGTCTCGGCTCGGTACCCCTCGGGCAGGAGCCGCGCCCAATCGGCGACACGTTGCTGCTCCCCCTCTCCCGCAGCAGCCACCACCCGGTCCGGCCAGGTCCGCGTGCCGTCACGGACGAGCTCCTGGAGCCGTGCGAGATCGGGCTCGGCGAGCGGCTCGCTACCCGCATGGACGGTGAAGTGCAGCAGGATCCCACCGGCATCGCCGACCGACGCGTCGCCGAACGAGACGTGTGCCTCGGCGCCGACCCCGCCGAGCTCGGCCACCAGCGCGGCGACCAGCAGCTCACGCACCGCGGGCGAGTAGCGCTCGCGCGGGAGCGTGGCCAACACCCGAGCATCGCCGTCCTCGCCCACGCGTCCGCGCACGGCCACGCCACTACGCTCTCGCAACGCGAGGAGCGGGACGAGGTCGCGACGCAGCGCGCCGACCTCCCGACCCAGTTGCTCGGGCAGGGGCAGCGAGGCGAACAGCCCCCGCAGGCCACGCTCGTCGTGGGATCCCTCGACGAGGTCCTCGGCCGCGATGAGCGCCGCGAGGCGTCGTCGTGCCACGGGAACGACGTCGACCGGGTCGGCGTGGGCCTCGCGCTCGAACAGGCCGACGAGCCGCACGCCCGCGGTCGCGATCTCCACGAGCCGTTCGCGACGCAGGACGCTGCTTACCTGCGGGCGGCGGCGAACGGTGAGAGCGTCCGGACCGCTGAGGTCGCCGGGGGGCGGGGGCAGGTCGATCCGCCGGCCGGCCAGCCCGTACCGGCGCCCCTCGGCGTCGACGAGGCCCAGCAGCGCGAAGCGCCCGGCGAGCAGCCAGTCCAGCAACGCCGAGAGCTCGTGGGACGCCTGCGGGGCTCCGTCGTCGCTCGCGGCGTCGGCGAGCTGTCGTGCCACCCCGGCCACCCGGTCGCGCATCTCCCCTTCGGCGGCGCCGACGGCTCGCGCGTCCTCGAGGACCTCCTCGAGGTCGGTGGCGACCTCGGCGCGCTCGTGGACCTCGAGCCGGCGATCCAGCACGAGGTGCAGCCAGGCCTCGCGGGTCGTGGCCGACCGGGCGGGCCGAACCGTCCGCAGCTCCCCCTCGGGCCCACGCGCGACGCCGAGCACCGGGTGCAGCACCCATGCGGGAGCCAGGTCCCGGCGGCGCAACTCGGCGAGCGCGGTGGCCAGCAGGTAGGGCCCGTCCGGGCAGTTCACATCGATGGTGGTCGCGCCGTGACGGGAGCTGATCCGCTCCCCGCCCCCGGACACCCCGTGCTCGTCGATGGCGATGTGCAGCTGTCTCCCGCGCCGACCCTCGAGCACCGCCACCGCGTGGCGCACCGCCTCCGCGATGGCGTCCGGATCACGTTCCCGTGGCGGGAGGCGGCGGGCCACCGCGAGGGCGAGCCCCTCGAGCACCGGGTCGGGCCCCGCGTCGGCGGCACGGGTGGCCGCGGCGGAGGCCGCCGCCGCGATCGAGTCATCGACGGGGGCCTCGCCATCCCCCGCCGAGGAGTCCGGCGCACCGGCCGCGACCCTCGCGTGCACGTCCGACTCGGAGGACCCACCGGGGTCCCGGGTGTTGGGGCCGTTGGACATCGCCGCGAAGACTCGTCAGCCGAGCACGTTGCGAGCGGTGTCCGGATCGTCCACGGCGAGCACGAGCCGCGTCTGCGTCGCCAGGTAGGCCTGCTGGATGTTCACCCCCGCGTCGGCGAGTCGGCGGCAGATCTTGCCCAGCGCCCCCGGCTCGTCGGGGCAGTCCACGACCAGGACGTCCCGTGCGGCCCGAACGTCGAGTCCCGCAGCCCGCAGCGCCTCGAGCGCGTGCTCGGCGTCGGGAACGAGCACGTGGACCACGCCCTTGCCCTCGCCGGTGAACGCGGCGACGCCCTCGATGTTGATGTTGGCCTGCTCCGCCGCCTCCCCGAGGCGCGCGAGCATGCCGGGCCGGTCGTCGGGGATCAGCACGATGTCCTTGGCCATGGTCGCTCCCTCGCGTCGGCATCGCGTTCGCCCGCGGCGCAGTGAGCGTCCCCTCCCCGCGCGCTCCGGATGCCCCGACGAGCGCATCGGGGCAGCCCCGTGGGCGGTCCGGGACCCGGTCTCCTGTTGCCGCGCGATGCAGACTACGCTACCGAACCGACGGTCGCGCCGTGCGGGCGCCAAGAGAACGGAGCCAATGTGCGCATCCTGGTCGGCTACCTGATCTCACCCGAGGGACAGGCGGCGCTGGAGGCGGCGGTCGCCGAGGCGCGGCTGCGCGATGCGAAGCTCGTCGTGCTGCACTCGATGCGGGGCGGGACGCGTGACGAAGCGGAGCAGGTCATCACCTACCGCGAGCAGCTCGAGCAGATCCACGAACAGCTGGGCGCCGAGGACATCGACTACGAGGTGCGCGAGCTGGTGCGAGGCCAATCGCCCGCCGAGGACCTGATCGAGTTCAGCGCCGAGGAGGACGTCGACCTGATCGTCATCGGGCTTCGTCGCCGCAGTCCGGTGGGCAAGCTGGTGCTCGGCAGCAACGCGCAGGACATCCTGCTCCGCGCCGACTGCCCCGTGCTCGCGGTGAAGGCGGACTCCGAGGCGGAGGGAGCCTAGGGACCGGCCTCGGCGGCCGGGCGCCCGCCACCGAACGTGGTCCGCTCACGGGGGACGTGCCCGATCGACACGGTCAGGTAATTCCCCGCCCGCCCGAAGCTGGTACGTATGGCTTCGTCGCCCACGAAACGAAAGGAGCGGCGATGTCTCGGACCGGCCGCAAGACCATCGCCCTGGTCGCGCATGACCACCGCAAGGTCGACCTCGCGGAGTGGGCAGCGTTCAATCGCGACATCCTGGCCGCACACGAGCTCGTCGCCACCGGGACGACCGGCAGCATCCTGACCCACGAGCTGGGCCTGGAGGTCGAGACGATGCTGTCCGGGCCGCTCGGTGGCGATCAGCAGCTCGGCGCGCGCATCGCCGAGGGCGCGGTCGACCTCCTCATCTTCTTCTGGGACCCGCTCGAGGCACAGCCCCACGACCCCGACGTGCGAGCGCTCCTGCGGATCGCCACGGTCTGGAACGTGGCGGTGGCGACCAACCGCGCCACAGCCGACTATCTCGTGTCCTCGCCGCTGTTGCACGCGCCCTACGAGCGCACGATGCCGGAGTTCGCCGGTGATCGGGAGTCGTCGGGATCGGCCGCCTGACACCGAGGCCGGGCCGTCACCGACCCACACCGACGATCGGGCCATCCGGCGTGCATCGCCGACTCGCCTCCGGGCGGGACCGCGCCGCCTCGGCTCTGCTACCCGGCGAGGAAGCTCACGCGCACCCGACGGCGGGGGTTGTCGGCGTTCGGGTCGACCAGGCACACGCGCTGCCACGTGCCCAGCGCCGGCTCACCCGCGTCGACCGGTAGCACGAGGAACGGCGCGACGAGCGCAGGGAGCACGTGATCGGCCCCGTGGCCCGGCGGGCCGTGCCGATGCTGCCACCGGCCCTCGTCGCGGGGCAGCAGCTCGTCGACGGCGCTGAGGAGATCGTGCTCGCTGCCGGCCCCGGTCTCCACGAGCGCGAGACCACAGGTCGCGTGCGGCGCGAAGACGTGCAGCAGCCCGTCGCCGCGACCGGCGCACCATCCGGCGACCTCGTCGGTGAGATCGTGGACCCCGCGCGAGGATCCGGTCGTCACCTCGAGCACGGTCGACTCCATCACAGCCTCCTCAGTCGGTCGTGCGCAGCGGGGAACGGGGAGCTAGCGGAACCGCATGTCGCCGGCCACCGCGCGCAGGGCCTCGATTCGTTCGGGGATCGGGGGGTGGGTCGCGGTGAGCCGATCCAGCCACGAGCCGCGCTCGTGCTCGGGCCCCTCGATCCAGAGGTGGCTCGCCAGCCCGTGGCCGAAGTCGACCTGGGTCTCGTCGCCGTTGAGGACCTCGAGTGCGCCGATCATCGCGTCCGGGTTACGGGTGAGCTTCACGGCGTTGAGGTCGGCGAGCGTCTCGCGCCGCCGGCTGACGGCGAAGCGCAACAGCATCGCGAAGATCGGCGCCAGCACGATCACGACGATCCCGAGGATCATGATCGCGGGATGCCCCCCTCCTCCGCCACCGCGCCGGCGTCCGCCGCCGAAGATGAGCACCCGCAGGAGCAGGCGGCAGACGATGAGCACCACGCCGACCAGCACCGCCGCCACGACCCCGACCAGCGCGTCCCGGTTCACGATGTGGCTCAGCTCGTGCGCGGCGACGGCCTCGGTCTGCTGGCGGTTCATCTTCTGCAGCAGACCCGTGGTGAAGGCGGTGACGCCCTTCTCGGGGCTGCGACCGGTCGCGAAGGCGTTCGGCGCGGGATCGTCGATGATGTAGACCTTCGGTGCGGGCACCTGCGCGGCGATCGCGAGGTTCTCGACGAGGTCGACGATCCGGCGCTCCTCGGCGACATCGGGGTTCGGCTCGCGCGCGCCCAGCGACGACAGGATGATCCGGTCGGCCTGGAACCACGCGATCAGGATGGCCACCACGGCGATGACCGTCGCGATGATCCCCGACGCCGCCGACACGTTCCCCCCGGTCACCACCGCCTCGATCGCGACGGAGACCACGAGGACGAGGAGGGCGAAGCCGCCGAACATGAGCGCGGTCATCCAGCGGTTGCGGTCGAGCTGGTCGTAGAGCACGGCTACTCCCGGTCGAGCTGGACTGTGGCTGCGCCGCGCTCGCCCACGTCGGCGTCGAACAGGGCCGGTGGCTCGAAGCCGAGCCGCCGGGCGAACAACACGCCGGGGAACGATCGCGTCGCGGTCCGGTACGCGGTCACGGTGTCGTTGTAGAGCTGACGGCTGAAGGCGATCTTGTTCTCGGTCCCGACCAGCTCGTTGTGCAGCTCGCGGAACCGTTCGTCCGCCTTGAGATCAGGATAGGCCTCGGCAAGTGCGACCACCGACGCCAGTCGGCGATCGACCTGCTCCTCAGCGTCGGCGGACCGGCGCGGGTCCTCGCGCGATCGGTCCCCGGCCGCCCGGGCGGTGGCGAGGGCCTCGAGCGTGTCCCGCTCGTGGCGAGCATAGCCCTCCACCGTCGCGACGAGGTTCGGGATCAGCTCGCGCCGGCGGGTGAGCTGAACTTCGAGGTCGGCCCACGCCGAGGACACCCGGTTGCGCAACTTCACGAGCCGGTTCACCCCGAGGATCGCGGCGAGCAGCACGCCGGCCGCGAGCAGCACGAGGACCAGCTCGAGCATCCCGCTTGCCCTCCTCTCCCGTCGGCTCCGCGATCCTCATCGTAGACGGGAACCCACCCTGATCGCCCATCGGCGCAACGGGCCCCCCGTACCCCGGTCGGCACAATGGGGGCATGCCTTCATCCCGCGACGGCGATGACCCGGGTTCCCCAAACGACGATCGCGTCGGCCACGAGGGGGACGACGCCGTCGACGACGGTCCCGCCACCGGTCCCGCCACCGCCGGACCCCGACGCTCCGCGCGAGCACCCCGCCGCACGCGGGACGGGCTCGGCAGCCGGGCCCAGCGCGGCGCTGACCTCGCGCGACTGTCGGCCACGACGGGCGCCGGCTACGTGAGCTCACGGCTGCGCGGTCTGCGCGACGCCGAGGCCGAGCCCGAGTTCCACGCCGAGACCGCCGAGCGGATGCTCGAGATGCTGGGCTCGATGAAGGGCGCGGCCATGAAGATCGGGCAGATCGCGAGCTTCGTGGATCTCGACCTGCCTCCCGAGATCGCCGGCGCCTACCAGCAGACGCTGGGCCAGCTCACCGATCACGCCCCCGCGGCCGATCCGGAGTCGATCGCCGGCGTGGTGCGGGACGAGTACGGCGCACGCCCCGAGGAGGTGTTCGCCGATTGGGAGCCGGAGCCCCTCGCGGCCGCCAGCATCGGGCAGGTTCACCGCGCCGCGCTACCGGACGGCACCCAGGTGGTCGTCAAGGTGCAGTACCCGGGCGTCGCCGAGGCGATCGAGGCCGATCTCTCCAACGCCGAGGCGTTCGCCCCGATGGCGCGGGTCGTCTCCCCCAACCTCGAGATCCGTCCGCTGCTCGAGGAGATGCGCGAGCGCCTCATCGACGAGCTCGACTACCAACGCGAGGCGCAGTACCAGCACGCGTTCGCGGTGCGCTACGACGGGCACCCGTTCATCCGGGTGCCGCACGTCTTCTCCGACTGGTGCCGTCCGCGCGTCCTCGTGACCGAGTACCTCGAGGGCCGCGACTTCGACACCATGCTCGCCACCAGCGACGACGAGGAGCAGCGCCGGTACGGGGAGATCATCTTCCGCTTCGTCTACGGGTCGCTCCACCGCTTCCGCCTGTTCAACGCCGACCCGCACCCAGGCAACTACCTGTTCCCCACCTCCGGCCCCGAAGCCGGCTCCGTGGTGTTCCTCGACTTCGGCAGCGTGAAGCTGTTCCGTAGCCAGACCCGGAACACGCTCACCGAGGCGCTCCAGGCCGTGTCGAACGGGGACGCCGACCGGCTGGTCACCGTCCTCGAGGACGCGGGGTTCATCCCGCCACGCGCTCGGATCGACCCGCAGCGGGTCTTCGACTGGTTCGCGATCATCAACGCGCCGGTCCTCGCCGACCGCCAGTGGACCTACACCCCCGAGTTCGCCCGCGAGGTCATCCGGACCACCACCGACCCCCGGCTCGGCCACATCGACATGCTGCGGCGCCTGAACCTCCCGGCGGACTACCTGCTGCTGAACCGCATCCAGTGGGGGGTCAACTCGATCCTGGGACGCCTGCGTGCCCACGCGAACTGGTACCGGATCATGCACGAGTTCTGGGAAGGCGCGCCGCCCGAGACCGAGCTCGGGCGGGCCGAGCGGCCGTTCATCGACGCCTCCCCCTACCTCGCGTAGCGCCGTTACCATTGTCGCCACCACACGCGGGGAGGCGCTCGATGTTCGGTTGGGGTAGCGCCCTGATGAACAGCCGGGCCGGGCTGACACACTCTTCCGCTGAGGGGATGGCCCGGGTCAAGCAGGACGACGCGAACCGGCGCCCGCGCCGGGTCAGCAAGCGACGGGCCGTCGCCGTCTTCGCCTTCATCGTGCTCGTACTGCTGGCCTACGCCTTCTGGGGGGACAACCTCCCGTGGAGCGACGGGGGCGCCGGGGTCGTCGGGGCGACGATCGCCGGCGCGCGCGGCCTCGGGGAGCGAGCGGCGGGGGTGCTGCCCGCCTCCCCGCGCTGCTAGCCGCTAGTCGGTCCGCTCCCAGTCCGGCGCGCTCGGGGGATCGATCTCGCGTCCGGCGTTGCCGCGGTCGAGGGCGTGGATCGCGGCCATCTCGTCCCCGGCCAGTTCGAAGTCGAAGACGTCGAAGTTCTCCTCGACACGCGCCGGCGCGGTCGCCTTGGGGATCACGACGACGCGGTCCTGCTGCAAGAGCCAGCGCAGCACCACCTGTGCCGGCGTGCGCCCGTGGGCGTCCGCGATGGCACGGATCTCCGGATCCCGGGAGATCGCTCCCCTCGCCAGAGGCGAGTACGCGGTGAGGGCGAGGTCGTGCTGCGCGCACCGCTCCAGCAGGTCGCGCTGGTTCAGGTAGGGGTGGTATTCGACCTGGTTCGAGAGCAACTCCGTCTGCTTGGCCGCGCGATCCAGCCAACTCGGAGGGAAGTTGCTCACCCCCAAGTGGCGGGCCTTGCCCTCGGCGCGCAGGGTCTCCATCGCCTCGAGCGTGTCCTCGAGCGGAACGTCCGGGTTGGGCCAGTGGATCAACAGCAGGTCGACGCCGTCGACGCGCAGATCGCGCAGGCTCTGCTCGTGGCTGCTGCGGACCGCGTCGGGCGTGAGATTGCGGGGCGCGAGCTTCGTGGTCACGAACACCGCGTCGCGGGGCACGGACGCCTCGGCCATCGCCCGCCCGACCTCGGCCTCGTTGCGGTACATCTGGGCGGTGTCGACATGGCGGTAGCCGACAGCGAGGGCGTGCCCCACCGCGCGGTAGCACTCGTCGCCGGACTGCTGGAAGGTGCCGAGGCCGAGGGCCGGCACATCCTCGCCGCGGACGGTCACATGGCTCACGGGGACTCCGGTTCGTCGGGGCTGCGGCTCGTCGGGGCTGCGGCTCGTCGGGGCTGCGGCTCGTCGGGGCTGCGGCTCGTCGGGGCTGCGGCTCGTCGGGGCTGCGGCTCGTCGGGGCTGCGGCTCGTCGGGGCTGCGGCTCGTCGGGGCTGCGGCTCGTCGGTTCCTCGGCACGGCGGACGGGGAGGTGCCGCCCCCACCGCCCGGGGGTCGCCGCGGCGAGCGCGTGGATGACGCTAGCGCGGTCCCTCCGGCGTCACCGCGACCGGAAGGATGCGGCGCCGACCGTGCAAGCAGGCGACCACACCGAGCACCCCGACCAGCGCCATCACGTAGGGGTAGCTCGGCGGCGGCGTGTGGGTCGCCCACGTCAGCTCGCCGACCAGGGAGAGCATCCAGTACCCGACCCACACGAACCACAGCAGCGACAACCAGATCGCACGCCGTCGCCAGCGCCGGGCGAACTCGATCGCCACGCGACGCTCGAAGGGCTGTTCGGGCAGCCTGCCGAACCAGACGTCTCGCATGATCTGGTGCCGCTCAGCCGGTCCGAGCAGCTGATCCCAGACCTGCTCCCACTCCCGGTCGTCCCAAGACGGCTTGCGGTTGGCCATCGCTCGCAACGTTCGACGGTCGGGACCCGTCGGCGCGCCGGCACCGTGCGGGTCGATCGATCACCCGATGATAGCCCGACACGGGCGGCACGCTCCCGTGGTCGGTGCCACGGAACGCGCCGGTTGGCCCGCGGGAAACGGGGAAGGCTCGCGGGCCATGATCGACCCTGGCCCACCCAACCATGATCGACCCCTGGCCCACCCAACCATGATCGACCCCTGGCCCACCCAACCATGATCGACCCCTGGCCCACCCAACCAGGGGCCCTCGCGCTCGCCGACTGGCGGCGGCGCGTGCACGGGCTCTACGCCGACGTCCGCGCCCGGTGGCCCCGCGACCCCGCGACTGCCCACCAGGAATGGCGCGAGCGGCGGGCCGAACTCTTCGCGACCCATCCCGAGTCACCGCTGCCGACGGCGCCCTTCGACCCCACCGCCGGCCCGCCCGTGCCCTACTTCGCCTACGACCCTTCGTTCGCGTTCACCGCGCCCGTGGAGACCGACGTCGACCACGAGCGATTCGAACTGCCGATCAGCACCGGTCCCCCGTTGCTCTTCGAACGCATCGGGCGGGTGGCCCTGCCCGTCGGCTCGCTCGAGGTCTATTGGCTGCACGCCTACGGCGGAGGCCTGTTCGTGCCGTTCCGCGACGCCACCAACGGCGACACGACCTACGGGGGCGGCCGCTACCTGCTCGACACCTGCAAGGGCGCCGACCTCGGGACGACGCCCGACGGCGAACTGGTGCTGGACCTCAACTTCGCCTATCACCCGTCGTGCTGTTACGACGCGGAGTGGTCCTGCCCGCTGGCCCCGCCGAGCAACTGGTTGGACGTGGCGGTGCCGGTCGGTGAATGCCTCGCCCAATCGGTGAATGCCTCGCCGACTAGCCGCCGCTGGTGAGATGGTCGGCCGCAGCGGCGATGTCCCGCGAGAGGTCGCGATCCTCCATTCGCGTGGGCAGCGTCGACGCCGCGGCGTCGTAGGCGCGCTCGCCAGCGGCCGAAGCCGGTCGGTGGCTCGCCAGCCGGAGCGCACGGACCGCCGCGACGAGCTCGACCGCGACGACGGTCGTGTAGTGCTCGAGCGCCCGACTCAGACCGCGTGCGGCCTGCGGTGCCAAGCTCGCGTGGTCCTCCTGGCCGTGCGCGAGCACCGGCGGTGCGAACGTCGCCGGTGCCGCGGCCGCCCGCAGCTCCTCGAGCGCGGCGCTCGCGGTGTACTCGAGGATCATCGCCCCCGAGCTGCCCGGCGCGTCCTCGCCGGCCAGGAACGCCGAGAGGCCGGTCACCCGTTCGTCGCACAGTGCCGCCACCCGTCGCACCGACTGCGCAGCGGCCTGCACCAGCGACGCCCGAACCTGGTCGAGCACGAGCGCGAGGCGCGCGAGGTGGAAGTTGCCGTTGCTCAGTGCCCGCCCGACCTCGACGTCGAGCAGCGGGTTCTCGGCCGCCGCGTTGAGCTCGACCTGCAGCACGCGCCCCAGCTCGTCCGCCGCGTCGCGCGCAGCCCCCTGGACCTGCGGGATGCTCCGCAGGCTCACCGGATCCTGCGAGCGCGCGGGCATTGCCGCCCCCACGAGCTCGGCGAGGCGACGCGCCACCGCGACCTGCCCCGGATGCGGCCGGGCGGCGTGGACCCTCGGGTCAAGGGCAGCGGGGTTCGCACGGGCTGCGGTGAACGTGAGCCCGGCCGTGATCTCCGCGCCGGCGAGCAGTCGCTTCAGCTCGTCGCTGGCGAGCGCGGCCTCCCCCAGCGTGGCGGCCCCCGACGACATCAGCGCGATCGCGTCACCCGGTGCGATGTCGACCGGCTCCGGTGGGTGGGCGTGCCCGAGCCAGCGGCCCTCGCCGGCGAGCGCGAGCCCGAGCTCGGCCAGAGCCGTGAGGTCGCCCGTGCCGATTGAGCCGATCCGGTGCACCGCCGGGGCCACGCCCGCGTTGAGCGCCCGCACGATCGCCTCGTGCAGCGATGAGCTGACCCCGCCGCCGCCTGCACCGAGCTGATTGGCTCGGACGACCATGAGCGCGCGGGCGCGCTCGATGGACGCGACCTCCCCGGCGCCGCCGGCGTGGCTGCGCAGAAGCCGTCGCGAGTGGTCACCCGCGTCCACCGGCTCCACACGTTCCCGGAGGAGCGCCCCCACGCCGGTGTTGCGCCCGTACAGCGACTCGCCCCGTGACACGAGGTCGTCGGCCAGGCGAGCTGCCTGCTCGTTGCGCTCGCGGGCACCCCGGGTGAGGTCGGCCCGCCCCCCTTCGGCCGCGATCCGGGCGACCCGGGCGGGATCGAGCGTCTCCCCGTCGAGCGGCTCGCGGGCGCCGGGTGGGGTCTCACCCATCGGGCTCGCGTCCGCCGGGCACCGTCGGGAGCCCGGCGGCCACCCAGGCCCAGTAGCCGCCCTCCAGATCGGTGGCGCGGTGCAGGCCGAGCTCCCGAAGACTCGCGGCCGCGAGGCTCGAGGTGTAGCCCTCCGAGCACATGACCACGACCTCGACGTCGTGATCGCGCACCCACGGCAGGCGCGCCTCGCACCGGGGATCGAAGCGCCACTCGAGCACGTTGCGCTCGATGACCCAAGCGTCGGCCACCTCTCCCTCCCGCCGCCGCTGGGCCTGCGGTCGGATGTCGACCAGCACCGCCCCGCGCCCCACGGCCTCCGCGGCCTCCTCCGGTCCGAGCCGGCGCAGGCGTGCCCGTGCGTCGGCGAGCATCCGAGCGATGCCGACGGGCTCCCGGGTCTCGGTCGCGCTCATCGCGTGTCCCGCTGACCCGATGTCGCCGTGGCGAGCGCCGGATCGGCCGTGGGCGGCTCGATCCGCCACTCGGAGACCGGTCCGAGCGTGCCGTCGACGTCGTCGTAGAACCGCATGACCGACAGCGGCGGGGAGTAGGCGTGGATGCTCGTCGCCGGACCCTGCTCTCGGTTGCCGAGGTTGTGCAGGTACTCCGGCCCGAACGTCGCGACGTCGCCGGGACCCAGCGTGCGGGCGAGCAACCGGTCTCCCGTCGGGACCCGTCCGGCGCGTCGCGTGTGGTCCTCGTGCAGCCGCCCCTCGGCGACGCAGAACACGCCGGCGGTCTCGCCGTGGTCGTGGATCGTCGTCTCCTGGCCGGGTGCCCAACCGAGCACGTAGACCTCCAGCTCGGGGCGCCAGAGCAAGCGCGCGAACCAACGGCCCGAGGGGTCGTGTCGCACGTAGGGGCGCCAGACTCGGGGATCGGCGGCGAGTTCCCGCGCGAGCCGGCCGAGGGAGTCGCGGTCGAGGGGGCCTTCGGGCAGCTCCTGAACCGCCGGATGGTCGATGAGGTAGGGGTCGCGGATCTCGATGTGCGTGATTGTCGACACGGTCAGTCCTCCACCGACGCGGGGAGGTCCGAGCGAGCGAGCGACCAGCACCACCGGACCGGCGACGGTCGAGGCGCGCCGGCCGTACACCCGGACACGGCCTCCCCTAGCCTCGCCCGCCACCTGTGCGCCAACGCGCGTGCGCTGCCTCACCGGTGACGAGCCTGTGTCCGTCCGGTCCCGCCCGGCCGCTGCCGACCGGGCGAGCCCGATACGCTGATGGTATCGGCGCGAGCTCGCTCGCGTGCAAGCGAGAGGACACTCCCGGATGGCCATCAGCAAGGACCAGCGGGCCGCCATCGGCGAGGCGGTCACGCGTCTCGAACGGGACTTCTACGGGCGCGGGCCCAGCTCGGTGCGCGTGTCGACGAGCGAGGGCGACCCGGAGATCGTGACGGTGCTGAGCCTCGACACCCTGACGGTCGCCGACCGCACGCTGGTGGATCGCGGGGAGATGAGCTCGGTGCTCGCCCACCACGACGCGCTGCACCTCGCGACCAAGGACGACTTCTGCAGCGAGGTGGCCGCGATCGTCGGTGATGAGCCGGATGCGTACTTCGCGAGGGTCGACCCGCTCACCGGCTACGCAGCGCGCGTGTTCGTCTTCGACAGCCAACTCCGCGAGGCGGACTAGCCGGAGACCGGCGCGTCCGGGCGGGGTTCTGATCACTCACGCACACACTCCCGCCCAGAGGGGGGCACCGGCGAGGTCATGCGGACGGCGGAGGTGGCAGACCGTCGGCATCGAGCAGGGCCACGAGCCGGTCGATCTCGGGGCCGAGCGGACGATCCTCCTCCACCGGAGGCACCGCTCCGGCGACCACGCCGGCGAGCGCACCCAGTACGCCGTGCTCCGGCGCGCGCCCGCGCAGCCACCAGGCCTGCCGGACGCAGAGGAGCTCGCAAGCGGTGATCTCCGTGGCGAGCTCCTCGACGCGGCGCAGCCGCGCGGCGGCCTCGAACGTGAACGTCTGGACGTCCTCCTGGCCGAGCGAGGTGTCGGCGGCCCCGAGCGACACGGGCGCAGCCAGCCGCCGCAGCTCGTTCAGCGCCCCGACCGCGCGCTTGTGCACGACGACGAGCCCGCAGCCGCCGGCCTCACGGGTGAGCTGCGCGGGAAGGCCGGTCACGCGCTCGTCGAGCAGTCGATGCGTCCGCTGCACCGCGAGCTCCCCCACCTGCGCGAGCGCGAGCGCGAGGTGATCGAGTCCGCTCGCGAGGTCGATCGCATGGAACGCGCCCGAGGTCACGAAGCGGCCGTCGACGAAGGCGGGCGAATCGGTGACCGCCCCGAGACGACGATCGGTGTCCTCGCCGAGGCGCACGACCGTGCGCCGCAGCTGGGTGAGGACCTGCGGCACGACCCGGAACGACACCGGAGCCTGGTGACCGGCGTCGGCGACACCGTCGCCGAGCAACCCGGACAGCTCGGTGAGGACACCGGCGAGCACGGGGTCGCGCGCGAGGCCGCCGAGCTCCGAGGAGTACGGGCTACGTGGGGCGTCGATGCCCTCGCACGCGGCGGCGGCCACGACGGTCTGCTGGGCCGAGAGCCGCTCCGCCACCCGCAGCCGCGCCGAGCTCAGCCCGACCGCCGCGGGGGCACCGGCCAGCAGCGCGAGTCCTTCCTTGGGTCCCGGCTCGTAGGGCGCGACGCCGCGACCGGCGAGCGCGGCCTCCGCCTCCTCGGTGCCGCCCCGATCGCCGAGCACGAGGCCCACCCCGACGAACGTCTGGAACAGGTGCGCCAGCGGTTGGATCTCCCCGGCGGCACCCACGGCGCGCTCGGGAACGGCCGGGCAGAAGCCGTCGTTCAACCGGTCGGCGATGTAGCTGCACAGGGCACCGCTGACCCCCGAGTTGCCGTGCAGGAACTCCGCGAGGCGCGCGAGCATGATCGCCCGCACCTCCTCGGGGGGCAGCCACGGCGCCGAGCCGACCGCGCGACCGAGCAGGAGGCGCCGCTGGTGGCTCGCGCGGGCCTCGTCGTCGAGGTCGATCGTGGACAGAAACCCCATGCCGGTCGTCACCCCGTAGACCCGTTCGCCCGCCAGAGCGGTGAGCATCAGTTCCCGGTGCTCGTCGACGCGGGCGAGCAGCGCCGGCTCGATCGACAGCGGCGCGCCCTCGAAGGCGACCCGTTCCAGCGTGGAGCGGTCGAGGTCGTCGGGGTGCCGAACGGTGGGCACGAGGCGCTCCTTGCGGGTCACCACCAGCCGGTGGCCGCCATCGTGGCGAGAGCGAGGACGGCGATCAGCAACCACCCTGCCGCGCCCACGACCAGGGGCCGGGGACCGGCACGCCTGACCGCCCCTAGGTCGGCGCCGAGCCCCACTCCGGCCAGCGCCATCACCATGAGCGTCCGTCCGACCTCCGGCAGGAAGCCGAGCCCGAGCGCGTCGATCACGCCGACGCTCTGCAGCCCGGCCGCCGCCACGAACCAGAGCAGGAAGGCGGGCAGGGTGCGCAGGGCCTGCCCCGCGGTGAGGCCCGCCTGTTCCGCGGCCCGCTGCTGGGCCCACAACCCGAAGGCGATGACCAGTGGGAGGATCAACGTCGTGCGGACGAGCTTGACCACGGTCGCGACGTCGCCGGCCTCCTCGCCGACTGAGTAGCCGGCCGCGACCACCGAGGAGGTGTCGTTGATCGCCGCGCCCGCCCACACCCCGAACGCCGCCTGGTCGAGCCCCATCGCACCCCCCAGCGGGGGGAACACGAGCAGCGCGAGCAGGTTCATGCCGAACACGACCCCGATCGCGACGGCGACGTCGTCGCTGCGCGCGCGGATGGTGGGGGCCAGCACGCCGATCGCGGTGCCCCCGCACACCACGGTGCCGACGGTGAGCAAGGCGCGGGGCTCCCACGAAACCCGCAGCAGCCGGCCGAGCCCCCAGATGCCCGCGATCCCCCCGAGCGCGACAACGGCGAGCACCGCGAGGGCCGAGCCCCCGATCCCCCCGACCTGCTGCAGCCCCAACCCCGTTCCGAGCAGGACGATCGCGATCTGCAGCCCCTGCTTCGCCGCGAAGCCGACCCCCGGACGCAGACGTTCGGACAACCCGAGGATCGAGCGCACCAGCACCCCGGCCACCACCGCTACGACCGCCGCGCCGAACAGGGGCACCCAGCGTTCGACCAGTAACCCGATCCCGGCGAGGCCGGCCACGGTCGCGAGCCCGGGCAGGCGCCCGACCCAGCGCGGGACGACCCCGTCGGCGCCCGACGAGCGGCGCGACTCGATCACGGTGGGTGGGGCCCTCCTGGGCAGCGGGTGCACGAAGGTCACATCACCGGCGGCCGCCGTCGACGCGGCCCCATCCCACCGAGTGTGCGGACGTGACAAGACCGTGGCAGCGGCTTGACGCCCCCCGACCGGGATGGTGCGATGCGCCGCCAATCCTGCGGCATGACGACGTTACGCGTCAATCTCGACGCGGGACGCCCGTGGCCCGCCCCTGTTCGAGGAGTACCGGGCATGCCCGACGACGGCCCCACGGCCCGGCCCGTGACCGCGCCGCGCGGCACCGAGCGCACCTGCCGGAACTGGGCCCAGGAAGCGGCGCTCAGGATGCTGTGCAACAACCTCGACCCCGAGGTGGCCGAGCGTCCCGAGGATCTCGTGGTGTACGGGGGTTCGGGGCGGGCTGCGCGGTCGTGGGAGGCGTTCGACGCGATCGTCGAGACGCTGCGCGACCTCGGCGACGACGAGACCCTGCTCGTGCAGTCGGGTCAGCCGGCCGGGGTGTTCCGGACCCACGAGTGGGCGCCGCGGGTGCTCATCGCGAACGCGAACCTCGTCCCGGACTGGGCGACCCCGGGCGAGTTCGGCCGGCTGGAGGAGGCCGGGCTCACGATGTACGGGCAGATGACCGCGGGCAGCTGGATCTACATCGGCACCCAGGGGATCCTGCAGGGAACCTACGAGACCTTCGCGGCCGTGGCGGCCCAACGCTTCGGCGGCTCGCTGGCCGGCACGATCACGCTGACCGCGGGGCTCGGCGGCATGGGCGGCGCGCAACCGCTGGCCATCACCATGAACGACGGGGTCGCGGTCTGCGTCGAGGTCGACCCCGCCCGGATCGAGCGCCGCCTCGAGCACGGCTATCTCGACGAGGTGGCCGGCGATCTCGATGACGCGGTGCGCCGGGCCACCGCGGCCCGGGACGAGCGCAGGCCCCTGTCGATCGGCGTCCGCGGCAACGCCGCGGAGGTCGTGCCGGACCTCGCCGAGCAGGGCTTTCCCGCCGACGTCGTGACCGACCAGACCTCGGCGCACGACCTGCACGCGTACGTGCCTACCGGGCTCGAGCTGAAGGAGGCCGACGACCTGCGCGCGCGTGACCCCGAGGAGTACCGCCGGCGGGCCCGCGAGTCGATCGTCGAGCACGTCGCCGGGATGGTCGCGTTCCTCGACGCCGGCGCCGAGGTGTTCGACTACGGCAACGGCCTGCGCAGTGAGGCCCAGCTCGGCGGCTATCCGCGCGCCTTCGACTACCCCGGGTTCGTCCCCGCCTACATCCGCCCGCAGTTCTGTGAGGGGCGCGGTCCGTTCCGCTGGGCGGTGTTGTCGGGCGATCCGGCCGACCTGGCTGCCACGGACGAAGCCGCACTCGCCGAGTTCGCCGACGATGATCGGCTCGTGCGCTGGATCCGCGAGGCCCGCGAGAAGGTCGCCTTCCAGGGGCTGCCGGCGCGGATCTGCTGGTTGGGCCTCGGCGAGCGCGACCGGCTCGGTGCCCACTTCAACGAGCTGGTTGCCACCGGTCGGGTCAGCGCACCGATCGTGATCGGCCGCGACCACCTCGACAGCGGGTCGGTCGCCTCGCCGCACCGCGAGACCGAGGCCATGGCCGACGGCAGCGACGCGATCGCCGACTGGCCGGTGTTGAACGCGCTGCTGAACACCGCCAGCGGCGCCTCGTGGGTGAGCTTCCACCACGGCGGGGGTGTGGGGATCGGCCGCTCGCTGCACGCGGGGGTGGTCGCCGTCGCCGACGGCACCGAGCTGGCCGCCGAGAAGCTCGAGCGCGTGCTCACCAACGACCCCGCCTCGGGGGTGATGCGCCACGCGGACGCCGGCTACGAGCGCGCCGCCGAGGTCGCTCGGACACGCGGGCAGCGCTTGCCGATGCGGGAGCGTCCGTGAACGTCGAACGCGACCCGCACGCGGCGTTCGCCGCCCGGTTCGACCCGCTCGCGGACATCGGCCGCGACCCTGTGACCGGCGGCTACCACCGCTTCGCCTGGACCGACGCGGACGCGGCCGCGGCGGGGTGGTTCGATCGACAAGCGGACGACCTGGGACTCGAGGTCGAGATCGACCGCAACGGCAACCGGTGGGCGTGGTGGTGGCCCGACGACCGGCGGCTGAATGACCTCGCGCCCGGCGCGGCCGTGGTCACCGGCAGCCACCTGGACACCGTGCCCGACGGCGGCGCGTTCGACGGCGCGCTCGGCGTCGTGAGCGGGTTCAGTGCCGTGGAGGCGCTGCGGGCGGACGGGTTCACGCCGTCGCGGCCGCTGGCGGTCGGCGCGTTCGCCGACGAGGAGGGCGCCCGGTACGACACACCCTGCTTCGGCAGCGGGCTCGCCGCCGGGACGCTCGCCCCCGACTCGGTGCTCGAGCGCCGCGACCGTGACGGGATCCGCCTCGCCGACGCCCTCGCGGCCGCCGGTGTGGACCCGGACGCCATCGGCCCCGATCCCGACCGGCTCCGCCGCGTCGGAGCGTTCGTGGAGCTGCACGTCGAACAGGGCCGTGGCTTGGTGTTCGCCGATCAGCCGGTCGGGATCGGCACCGGAATCCGCCCGCACGGGCGCTGGGCCTTCACGCTCTCGGGCGAGACCAACCACGCGGGCACCACCCGCATGGCCGACCGCCGCGACCCGATGGGAACACTCGCGGCGCTGATCGGCGCGGCCGGTCGGGAGGCGCTCGCGCGCGACGCGGTCGCCACCGTGGGGCGGGTCGAGGTCCACCCGGGGGGCACCAACGCCGTCCCGGGGCGGGTGCGCGCCTGGCTCGACGCACGCGCGCAGGACGACGCCACCGTCGAAGCACTGCTCGAGGCGGTCACCGCGACCACCTCGGCCTCCGCCGAGGCCACCGGGGTCTCCTGCGAACGTCGGCGAGAGGCCTACGCCCCTGGCGTCGTGTTCGATCCCGCGCTGCGCTCGCGCCTGGACGGCATCCTGCGGGCCGCGGAGTGGGGCCCGGTGTCGCTGTCGACCGCGGCGGGGCACGACGCCGGGGCGCTCGCCGCGGCGATCCCGACGGGGATGCTCTACATCCGCAACCGCGAGGGCATCAGCCACAGCCCGGGCGAGCACGCCGACGCCGACGACTGCGTCGAGGGGGTGCGGGCGCTGGCGGCGGTCCTCCGGGAGCTGGCGGCATGAGCCCGGATGCCGCGTCCGCCGGGACGCGCCGGGTCCATCACGCCGAACTGGCGTGGGTCGACGGCGCCGCTCGATCCGATGTCACGATCCTCGCCGAGGGGGAGCGGATCGTGGACGTCCGCGCCGGGACCTCCCCGCCGGCCGAGGCGACGCGGCTCGACGGATTCGTGGTGCCGGGGCTGGCGAACGTGCACTCACACGCCTTCCACCGGGCGTTGCGCGCGCGCACCCATCAGGGAGCCGGTGACTTCTGGGGGTGGCGTGAACGGATGTACGCGATCGCCGGGGTCCTCGACCCCGACCGGTACCACCGACTGGCGACCGCGGTGTTCGCGGAGATGGCGCTCGCCGGGGTCACGGCCGTCGGCGAGTTCCACTACCTGCACCACGCACCCGACGGCGCGAGCTACGCCGACCCCAACGCGATGGGCCGCGCCCTGGCCGAGGCCGCACGGGCGGCCGGGATCCGCCTCACCCTGCTCGACACCTGCTACCTGCGCGGGGGCTTCGACCGCCGCGAGCTGACCGGGCCGCAGCGGCGCTTCGGCGACGGTGACGTGCACCGTTGGGCGGCGCGCGCGAGCGACCTGTCCGACGGCCCGCGGCTACGGCGGGGAGCGGCGATCCACAGCGTCCGCGCGGTGCCGGCCGACGCGATGCCCACCGTCGTCGCCTGGGCCGACGCCCGCGAGGCGCCGCTGCACGTCCACGTCTCCGAGCAGCCGGCCGAAAACGCCGCGTGCCGCGAGGCCACGGGCCGCACGCCCACCGGCGTGCTGGCCGAACACGGCGTCCTCGGTCCGCGATTGACGGCGGTCCACGCGACCCACCTCGACGACGCCGACATCGCGGCGCTCGGTGGCGCCACCAACGGCGTGTGCCTGTGCCCGACGACCGAGCGCGAGCTCGCCGACGGCGTCGGTCCCGCACGGGCGATCGCCGACGCGGGCAGCCCCCTGTGCGTCGGCAGCGACAGCCACGCGGTGATCGACCTGTTCGAAGAGGCCCGAGCCATCGAACTAAACGAGCGCCTGGTGACCGGCGAGCGTGGCCACCACTCCCCCGAGCGGCTGCTCGCCGCGGCGACCACGGACGGGCACCGCCAACTCGGCTGGGACGTCGCGCTGCGACCCGGCGCGCTGGCCGACTTCGTCGCGATCGACCTCGCGAGCCCGCGCACCGCCGGCGCGACCGCCGCCACCGCCGGGGCGCACGCGATCTTCGCGGCCACCGCGAGCGACGTGACCGACGTGATCGTCGGCGGCGAACCCGTCGTCCGCGACCGCGTGCACCAGCGCATCGACGTGCCCGACGCGCTGGCCCGCGCGCTCGCCGAGGTCGAGGAGGCCATCGCATGAGCTCGGCGGCCGCCGGGACACCGCTCGCCCATCCCGTCGAGCTGCTCGTGGTGAACGCCGGGCGGCTCGTCACGGCGCGCACCGCACCGGGGGGAGCGCGCGGGCACGCCCTCGACGACCTCGAGACCATCCCCGGCGGGGCGGTCGCGGTCGCCGACGGTCGCGTCGCCGACGTGGGCCCGACCGAGACTCTGCGGCCGCGGTACCGCGAGGCCGCGATCGTCGACGCGGAGGGGCGGTTGGTGACCCCCGGCTTCGTCGACAGCCACGTCCACCTCGCCCACGGGGGGTCCCGTCACGAGGAGTACGATCGCAGGATCCGGGGCGTGCCCCCACCGGAGGGCGCAGCCACCGGCATCCCCGCGACGATCGCCCACACCGCCGCGACCCCGGACGAGGAGCTGCGCCAGCGCGCACTGGCCGATCTGGACGTGATGCTCGCCCACGGGACGACGACCAGCGAGGCGAAGACCGGCTACGGCGGGGACGCCGATGGCGAACTCCGCCTGCTGCGGCTCTCGGCGGGGCTCACGCACCCGATCACGCTCGTCCCCACGTTCCTCGGGGCCCACGCGCTGCCCCCCGAGCGCGCCGACGACCGCGACGCGTTCGTCGACGCGGTGATCGGCGCATTCCCCGCGGCCCGCGAGCACGCGCGGTTCTTCGACGTGTTCATCGACCCCCTCGGGTTCACGCGCGAGGAGAGCCACCGCCTGCTCACCGCAGCCGTCGCGGCCGGGTTCGACCTCAAGGTCCACGCCGACCAGACCGCCGACGTCGGGGGCACGGCGCTCGCCGTCGAGCACGGCGCCACCTCGGTCGACCACCTCGACCACGCGGACGCCGACGCGATCGCCGCGCTCGTGGCCGCCGACACGGTGGGGGTGCTCCTGCCGGGGGTCGCGCACCACCTCGGGGAGCTCACGCCCGACCCGACCGGCCACGTCACCAAACCCCACCTGCCCGAGCAGGTGCGTCGATTGGTGACCGCCGGCGCCCGGCTCGCCCTGTCGACCGACTACAACCCCGGCACGTCGCCGACCCGCTCGATGCAGACGGTCCTGGAGCTCGCGGTGCGCCTGTTCCGGCTGTCTGCGGCCGCCGCGTGGCACATGGCCACCATCAACGGCGCGCACGCGCTCGGCGTGGCCGACGAACGCGGCAGCCTCGAACCGGGGAAGGCGGCCGACCTCGTCGTCTGGGACGCCGAGCATCCCGCGGCGGTCACCAACCGCTTCGGCACCAACCTCGTCGCCGAGGTACTGAAGGACGGCCGCCGGGTCGTGACGGGAGGTCGCGTGATGCGGTGAGGCTCGCGGGGCATGCTCGACATCGATCGCCACACCACGCACAGGCTGGGGTCCCCTATCATGCGCGCTTCACGCGGAACGTCTGCTGGCGAGGAACGTTCGTGATCACGTTCGACTCGGTGTCGAAGCAGTACGGCAGCACCGTGGCGGTCCGCGATCTCTCGATGGACGTCGCCGAGGGCGAGGTCGCGGTCCTGGTGGGCCCCTCCGGCTGCGGCAAGACCACGACGCTGCGACTCGTCAACCGGATGGTGGAGCCCACGGCGGGGCGGATCCTCATCGACGGGTCCGACGCGATGTCCCAGCCGACCCACGAGCTGCGACGCGGCATCGGCTACGTGATCCAGCAGACGGGGCTGTTCCAGCACCGGACGGTGGCTGGCAACATCGCGACCGTCCCGCAGCTGCTCGGCTGGGACAAGGACCGGATCGCCGCGCGGGTCGACGAGCTCATGGATCTCGTGGGCCTGGAGCGCGAGATGGCCCAGCGCTATCCCCACCAGCTCTCGGGCGGGCAGCGCCAGCGCGTCGGGGTCGCCCGCGCCCTCGCCGCCGACCCGGCGATCATGCTCATGGACGAGCCGTTCGGCGCGGTCGACCCGATCGTCCGCGAGCGCCTGCAGGACGAGTTCCGGCGCCTGCAGGCCGAGGTGCGCAAGACCATCGTGTTCGTCACCCACGACATCGACGAGGCGATCAAGATGGGCGACCGCATCGCCATCTTCAACGTCGGCGGGGTCCTGGAGCAGTACGACACCCCCGAGCGGCTGCTCGCCGAGCCCGCGAACTCGTTCGTCGCGGACTTCCTCGGCGAGGAGCGCGGTCTGAAGCGCCTCGCCCTTCGCACGGTCGGGGACCTGCCGCCCGAGCCGGGCGCCACGGCGAGCCCCGGCACGGGCGTGGACGAGGCCCGGCACGTCGCCGCGACGGCCGGTACGGACTGGGTCGTCATCGTCGACGACGAGCGCCCGCACGGGATCGTCCGTCTCTCGGAGCTCAACGGCGCCGGCACGCTCGGCGCGGCCCCGACCGGTCGCGCACCGACCGTGTCCGCCGCCGACAGCCTCCGTCGCGCCCTCGAGACGATCATGACCAACGAGGCCGGCCTCGCGGTCTGCACCGACGGTGACGGGCGCTACCGCGGCGTGCTGACCGCCGAGCGCCTCCGCCGAGAGCTGCGATGAGCCCCACCCCCGCGGTCGCGATCACCGGCGACCAACCGCTCGTCGACTGGGCATGGATCGAGCGCAACGCGCCGATGGTCGGCGAGCTGTTCGTCGAGCACGTCCAGCTCACCGCCTATCCGGTGACACTCGGCCTCGTGCTCGCGTTCCCCCTGTCGCTCGCCGCCGTGCGCTGGCAGTGGCTGTACCCGCCGCTCATCGGCTTCGCGGGCCTGCTGTTCACGGTCCCGTCCATCGCGCTGTTCGTCCTGATGGTCGGCGTGACCGGTCTGGGGATGACCACCGCCGTGGTCCCCCTCGCGATCTACACCCTGCTCGTCCTCGTGCGCAACACCGTCGAGGGCTTCAACGGCATCGATCGCGACGTCCGGGAAGCGGCCGAGGCGATGGGTTACCGGCGTGCCCGGCAGATCCTCACCGTCGAGCTGCCGCTCGCGCTGCCGGTCATCATCGCGGGCCTGCGCATCACGACCGTCACGACGGTGGGGCTGGCGACGGTGGCCACGCTCGTCGGCTCGGGGGGTCTCGGCGACCTGTTCACCGACGCGGTCATGCGGCGCTTCCCCACTCCCGCGCTGGTCGGCCTGGTGCTCGCGGTGCTGCTCGCGGTCGCCCTGGACCTCGCGCTGCTGGCGGTGCAGTGGCTGCTGACCCCCTGGCGCCGGAGGGCGAGCTGATGCCTGACCTACCGCTCGAGGTGTGGGAGTGGATCGCCGACCCGGACCGGTGGGCAGGGAGCCGCGGCATCCCCAGCCGTGTGCTGGAGCACCTCTGGTACTCGCTGTCCTCGCTCGCGGCCGCGATCGCGATCGCGCTGCCGGTCGGTCTCTGGGTAGGGCACACCGGGCGAGGCGGGACGCTCGCGATCAACCTCGCGAACACGGGTCGCGCCGTGCCCTCGTTCGGCATCATCGTCCTCTTCGCGATACTGATCGGCTTCGGGTTCACCGGCACCTTCATCGCCCTGGTCGCCTTCGCGATCCCGCCGATCCTCACGAACACCTACACCGGGGTGCGCGAGGTCAACTCCGAGGTCCGGGAGTCCGCCGAGGGCATGGGCATGCGCGGGTTCCAGGTCCTCTGGCGGGTGGAGGTGCCCTACGCGCTCCCGCTCATCTTCGCGGGCATCCGCACGTCGGCGGTGCAGGTGATCGCGACCGCCACGCTGGCGAATCTCGTCGGTATCGGTGGGCTCGGTTCCTACGTCTTCGGTGGCCTCGCCCGCCTGAACTTCGCGGAGATGCTCGTCGGCGCCGTGCTGGTGGCCCTGCTCTCGCTGGCCATGGAGGGAGTGCTCGCACTCGTGCAACGAGCGGTCGTGCCCGGCGGCTTGCAGGAGCAGGAGGCTGCGACCCAGCCGGCCCAACAGATACCCAGTCCGGTGGCCTGACGGGTTTCTCGAGCGGGCGCCACGTCGACCGCGAACGTCTACCGTACGATCCAAGGGACACGAAAGGATGCCCGATGTGGTGTAGCAGGACGAACCGTGCCGGTGGGCTGCTGGCCCTGCTCCTCGCCCTCGCGTTGCTCGCTGCGGCCTGCGCCGACGACCCGCTCGAGGAGGACCCCGACGACGATCCGGTCGAGGACGACGAACCCGACGAACCCGAGGACGACGAACCCGACGAACCCGACGAACCCGACGACGGGGACGCCGGCGCCGAGGAGGCCGGACCGGTCACCGTGGGCTCGGCGGACTTCCCCGAGTCGGTGCTGCTCGGCAACATCTACGCGCTCGCGCTCGAGGAGGCGGGGCTCGAGGTCGAGACCGAGTTCAACATCGGCGCGCGCGAGGTGTACTTCCAGGCCATGCAGGACGGCGACATCGACGTGCTGCCCGAGTACGTGGGGTCGCTGCTCAACCACCTGACCGAGGGCGGACTGGAGGCCGAGACGGACGCCGAGGAACTGTACGCCGACCTGGAGGGCGAACTCGCCGAACACGACGTCACCGTCCTCGAGCCGGCCGACGCCCAGAACCAGAACGGGCACGTCGTCACCGCCGAGACCGCCGAGGAGTACGACCTCGAGACGCTGTCGGACCTGGAACCGGTCGCCGGCGAGCTCGTGATGGGCGGTGCGCCGGAGGCCGTCGAGCGCGACGACGGACTGCCCGGCCTCGAGCGCGTCTACGGCATCGAGTTCGCCGAGTTCGTCGAGCTCGACGCCGGCGGGCCACTCACCATCGAGGCGCTCGAGACCGACGAGATCGATGTCGCGCGCCTGTTCACGGCCCAGCCGGTCATCCGCGAGAACGACTGGGTGTTGCTCGAGGACGACCAGGGTCTCGTTCCCAGCGAGAACCTCGTGCCGGTCGTCCGCGACGACGCCGTGAGCGATGATCTCACCGAGGCACTGAACGAGGTCTCGGCCGCGCTCACCCTCGACGAGCTTCTGGACCTGAATCAACGCACCGAGCTCCAGAACGAGGACCCCGACCTCGTCGCCGAGGACTGGTTGACCGAGCAAGGGATCGTCGAGTAGGCACTCCGCGCATCGAACGATTCAGCCCCGTACAATCGCCCCCCGCGCTACGACAGGCGTAAGACCCCGACCGACCCGGAGGCCACATGAGAACGCGCCCCCACATCCTTTCCCTGATCGCCGTGCTGTTCGGCCTCGCGCTGCTGGTCGCGGCCTGTGAGGCCGAACTCGGCGACGAGGACGTCGACGAGGACGACGTCGAGGACGAGCCCGACGAGGACGAGGAGGACGAGGAGGCCGAGGAGGCCGACGAACCCGAGGACGAGGAGGCCGAGGAGGACGAGGAGGACGAGGAGGACGAGGAGGAGCCCGCGCTCGACGAGGGCGAGGGTGAGACCGACCCCGACGCCACCGAGATCGAGTGGGCGACCTCGGACGTGGGGTCCTCCGGGCACACCGCTCTGGTCAACCTCTCCGCGCTGCTGAACCGCGAGTGGGAGGGCTTCCACACGGACGTCCTGCCGACCGGCGGCGCGCTGCAGAGCGTCATCGGCTACGCCACCGGCGACTTCGACGCCTACTACGGGGCCGACATCGGCTTCGCCGAAGCCGCCGAGGACCGGGACCGCTACGAGGGCTTCAGCGACGACGCCGAACGCGACCTGGTGATGTCCTTCTGGGCCTACCCGATGGAGACCGGGCTCGCGATCCACGAGGACAACGCCGACGAGTTCGAGTCGTGGGCGGACCTCACCGGTGAGCCCGTGTTCACCTCGCCGGCCCCGTGGGACGTCCGCGCGAACCTGGAGGCCGCGATGGAGGCCGCCGGCGCGGAGCACGAGTACGTCGAGGTCGACACGGGCGTGGCCGGCAGCTCGCTCGAGGAGGGCGACATCTCCGCGATGCCCGCCTACACCACCTCGGAGACGACCCCGGCGCCCTGGGTGAACGAGGGGCTGCTGCAGACCGACGGACAGGTCCTCAACCCGAGCGACGAGGAGGTCGCCGCGATCGAGGACGCCGGCATGGAGGTCGTCTCGATCGACCCCGACCACTTCGACACCGACATCGGGGTCGACGAGGCCCTGTTCGTGCCGTTCTTCTACGGCTTCCACGTAGGCCCGGACGTCAGCGCCGAGGACGTGTACGAGAAGCTCGATGTCATCGCCGAGCACGCGGACGAACTCGCGGACGCCGACGGGGCGTTCGAGGTGCTCGCCAACGATCCCGCCGACCTCCAGCGGCGCGGCGTCGAGTCCTCGGTCGACGACGTGCTGGTGCACCCGGGCATGGCCGACTGGATGCGCGACCAGGGCGTGTGGAACGACGAGTGGGACGACCGCATCGCGGAGTAATCGACCCGCGCAGCGGTAGTAGCATCCGCGGGGCCGCCGGCGACGGTGGCCCCGCGACGTCCTTGCCGTCGGATCCCAGGTGACCAATGGCGCAGCAGACCGAGCGATCGACCGAGGAGGGCACCGTCCCCGAGGGCGAGGCGCGCTCGGGGAACCGCCAACCCGCGTGGTTGCGGACGGCCGCCACGATCGCCTTCTACGGGGTCGCGCTCTTCTTCACCGCCGCCCTGCTCTACTACTACGCGACGGGTGCCGGGGGACCGACGCAGCTGGCCGTGGGGCTCGTACCCGTCGCGTACGTGCTCGCCGCGCTCGATGACCTGCGCCGCGGCGAGCTCTATCCGCGCCTGCCGCCACTCGTGAGCGCGGCGATCGCGATGGTCTTCATCGCCGTTGCCGCGGCAGCCGGCAGCTATCTCTTCGTGGAGTTCGACGACATCCGCACCGTCCGCGTCGGCCGGTGGAACGAGACCGACATGCTCGCGGGTGCGGCCCTCATCGTGCTGCTGCTCGAGTACAGCCGGCGCAAGTACGTCCCCCTCTTCGTCCTGAACCTCCTGCTCATCGCGTACGTGGTCTACGGCGGCTTCATCCCGGGCCTGTTCGGCCACTCCGGGATGTCGTGGGACCGCGTCGTCACGTCGATGAGCCTCGAGACCAGCACCGGCGTCTTCGAGCAGCTCCCCCAGCTCGGCCTCACGCTGATCGGGTCGTTCATCCTCGTGCTCGCGATCCTGCGCGGCTTCGGCGCGATCGACTCGATCCTCAAGGGTGCGCAGCGCCTGGCGTCACGTTCGCCGAGCCTGCTGCCGCAGGCCGCGGTGATCGGCTCGTTCGGTGTCGCCGCGGTGAGCGGCAGCGGGGCCGCCAACGCGGCGACGACCGGCTCGGTCACGATCCCCGCGCTGATCCGCTCGGGGATTCCCCGGGTGCGAGCGGCCGCGATCGAGACCGCCACGTCGCTCGGGGGGCAGCTCATGCCGCCCCTGATGGGGATCGCGGCGTTCCTGATGGCCGACTTCATGGGGGTCAGCTACTTCGACATCGTGGCACGCGGGTTCGCGCCCGCGATCATCTACTTCCTCGGCGTGAGCCTCGCCGTGTACCTCCTGGCCGCGCGGTTCAACGCGGCCGGCTACGTCCCCGACGTCGAGCGCCTCGGCCTCACCGACAAGGCGAACCTGCTCGCCTACGCGGCGGCCATCGCGGGCCTGATCTGGTTCATGGGGGTGCAGCGGGCACCGGCGATGCAGTCGGCGCAGCGGGTGTTCTTCGCCCTCCTCGTGGTGCTCTCGGTCATGCTCGTCATCCGCCTGTTGCGGTCACGGGAGTTGCGACAGCCCCGCCACCTCCTCGCTCCCTACCAGGGCTTCGTCGAGACATTCGCGCGCATGACGTCCGAGCTCACGTTGCTGCTCGCGACGCTGGGGCTCGTCACCGCCTCGTTCACGATCACGGGTGTGCCGACGGCAGTCGGTCAGGTCCTCGTGGAGGTCGCGAGCATCAACCTCGTGCTCGTCGTCCTCGTCGCCTTCGTGTTCGGCTACGTCGTCGGAATGGGGCTGCCCCCCGCGCCCACCTACATCATCGTCGCGGTCGTCATCGCGCCGTTCATGATCTCCGCCGGCCTCGACCCGTGGCAGGTGCACTTCTACGCGTTCCTGATCGCGGCGTTCGGCGAGCTGTCCCCGCCCACCTCGGTGACGGCGGCGGTCACCTCGAAAATCGCCGACGCGTCGTTCACGAGGACGATGATCCGCGCGATCGAGATGTGCCTGCCGCTGCTGATCCTCATGGTCGCGCTGTTCACCTGGCCGGAGGTCGTCCAGGAGCCCGGCGTGCCGCAGCTGCTGCCCGGGGCGATGGTCCTCGTCGCGACGCTCGGGATCATCACGAGCCTGCACGCGGTCTTCAGCGGCTCGACGACGCGCAACCGCACGATCCGCCTGGTGCTCGGGATCCTGTCCGTCAGCCTGCTCGCGCACCCGATCCTGCCGATCGCCCTGCCGCTCGCGCTCCTGGTGGCGGCCGCCATCTTCCTGGCCTTGCGGACCACGCGTGCGCGCGCGGCGGCCGAGCTGGCCCAGGCACGAGAGCAAGCCGCCAGCGGGACCTGACGCCCCTCACCCACGAGCACCGCCGGGCACGCGTTCCGACCGCTGCCTGACGACCAGGGGTCGGCCCCGTCGTGACGTGGGGTGTCAGACCCAGTAGCGCGTCCCGCGCGCGTGGCCGGAGCGCCGCACCGCTCCTGCCTCGAGGAGCGGGCGGACACGCTCACGCACGTCCGCGACGGTCGCTCCGAGTGCCTCGGCGAGCTCCGCGCTCGTCGCGGGCGCGAGGTCCCGGACCGCGTCGACCAGCTCCGGGTCGAGGTCCTCGCCGACCTCCCCCTCCCCGGTCGCAAGTCCCCACGCCTGCTCGGCGGCGCCCTCGACCAGCGCCTCGAGCACCTCGGCGTCCGCACCCGGGGGCGCCCCGAGGCGACGGACCGCCGCGCCGGGATCCTCCGGCGGACGTGGCTGCACCGTGATCGCGGCGAGGTCGCCGCGCGCGTCGAACAGCGAACCCGCCGACAACGCCTCAAGCGCCACGATGGGCTCGTCGGGCTCGGTCTCAGCACTCGCCACCGCGCCACCCGCGCGAGCCGCGCGCAGCTCGGCGAGCAGGGTGTCTCGATCCCGCCCACGCAGCTCGGGCAGCAGGAAGGGGTCGGCGTCGAAGGTCTGGGCCAGCGTGTAGTGCACCGCGGCAACGTGCTTGCACGGGTTCACCGCGTCGGGGCAGGAACAACGCGTGTCCAGTTCGCGCGGACCAGGGAAGAGCGACACGCCGCACGCGGCGAGCACCTCATCGACGTCGGAGGGCATCTGCCCGTCGAGCAACGCGGCGACGTGGCGGATCTCACCGGCGAGCGCTGCCACCACCTCCGCCCACTGCGCGTCGGTGAACACCGGCAGGCGCAGCCGTACCCGGTAGGGCGTGGCTCGAGAACCAACGACGCGCGCGGTCACCTCGCCCACGTCCACGGTGAGGCCCTCGACGGTGCCCTTGCGGGCATAGGTGCGCCCCCGCGGGAGCCGATTGGCGTAGGCCGCGCCCAGAGCCTCGAGGGCCCCGATCCAGCGCTGCCCCCACCAGGTGAGGCCGAACGTGGCACGCGGCGGGCTCATCGCCATGGCCTTCCGACATCGCCTGCGCCGGCCCTCACGCGGCGGGCTCCCGCTCACGGGGGCCCGACCCCGAGCCGACATCGGACAGCTCGACGAGCTCGCGCAGTTCGGCGTCGGACAACTCGGTGAGCCAGGCCTCCCCCTCGCCGACGACGGCATCGGCGAGGGCCCGCTTGTCCTCCAGCAGGGCGGCGATGCGCTCCTCCAGCGTGCCGGCGGTGACGAGCTTGTGCGCGGTCACCTCGCGACTCTGACCGATGCGGTAGGCACGATCGGTGGCCTGGTCCTCGACCGCGGGGTTCCACCAGCGGTCGTAGTGCACGACGTGGGTCGCGGCGGTGAGGTTGAGCCCGGTGCCGCCGGCCTTCAGGCTCACGAGCAGCACAGGGGGGCACGACGGGTCGGTCTGGAAGCGCTCGACCATTCGATCTCGGGCCGGCTGCGCGACACCGCCGTGGAGGAACGGCACGTCGGCAAGCCCCAGCGCCGCCTGCAGCTGTCGGGCGAGCAGCTCCCCCATCTCGCGGAACTGGGTGAACACCAGCGCACGGGCGCCGTTGTCGGTGATCTCGGCGAGCATCTCGGCGGTGCGGTCGAGCTTGCCGGACCGCCCGGCCAGCGTGCCGCCGTCCTCCCCCAGGTACTGCGCGGGGTGGTTGCAGATCTGCTTCAGGGCCATGAGGAGCTTGAGCACCCGCCCGCGACGCTCGATGCCCTCGCCGAGGCCTTCGTCGTCGAGGATCGTGGCGACCGCGGCCTGATACAACGTCGCCTGCTCGCGGGTCAGGGTGCAGGAGACGTCGACCTCGTGCTTGGCGGGCAGGTCGGCAGCCACGGACGCGTCAGTCTTCGCCCGCCGCAGCAGGAAGGGAGCGGTGAGGCGGCGCAGCCGTGCGGTCGCGTCGGGGTCGCGCCAGCGTTCGACGGGGACCGCGTAGCGCTCCTTGAACCTGGCGAACGGGCCGAGCAAGCCCGGGTTGGCGAAGTCGAGCACCGACCACAGCTCCGAGAGGCGGTTCTCCACCGGGGTACCCGTGAGCGCGACCCGGTGACGACTCTCGAGTCGCCGCACCGCCTGCGCGCCCTGCGAGGAGGGGTTCTTCACCTGCTGTGCCTCGTCGAGCACGACACACTCCCAGGCGACGTCGGCCAGCAGATCGATGTCGCGGCGCACCAGCCCGTAGCTCGTCACCACGACCGCGCCCGCGGGAACCTCCGCCGCGTACCCCGCCCGCTCGCCACCGTGATGGCGTACGACCTCGAGATGCGGGGCGAAACGGGCGAGCTCGCGCTCCCAGTTGCCGACCACCGAGGTGGGGCAGACCACGAGGCTGGGGCGCTCACCCGCGCGATCGGCGAGCAGGGCGATCGTCTGCAGCGTCTTGCCGAGGCCCATGTCGTCGGCGAGCAGCGCGCCGAGGCCCCGGTCGGCGAGAGCCTGCAGCCACGCGACCCCGCGGCGCTGGTAGGGCCGCAGCTCGGCGGTGATGCCGTCGAGGCGTGGCTCGCCGGGCCCGGACTCGCCCGCGCGCAGATCGGCGACGAGATCGGCCAGCGCACCGTCAGCGATGACCTCGACCTCCCCGAGCTCGTCGACCTCGCGCTCGCCCGACAGCGCGATCGCGATGGCCTCGACCCCGGACAACTCGCCCTGCTGACCCGCGATGTCCGCCAGTCGCGGCGCCTCGTCGGGGTCGACGCGCACCCATTGGCCACGCCAGCGCACGAGCGAGGACTTCATGGCGGCGATCTCGGCGAGCTCCCGGGCCGAGATCGTGTCGTCGCCGAGCGCCACCTCCCACTCGAAGGAGGCGATGGTCTCCTCGTCGAGGCCCGCGTCGGTGATGCCCTTGCCAGGGTCGGGCGGCGAGTCGTACACGCGCATACGAGCCCGCAGGCGTCGCGCACCGCTGGCGGTCAGCTCGGCGGGCAGTAACACCCCCACGTCCGCTGCGGCAAGCTCGCCAGCACGGTCCGTGAGGAGCTGCGCGGCCTCCTCTGTGTCGAGCTCGAGGCCGGCGGGCCGCGGCTCGGCGAGACTGCGCTCGACCGGTGGGAACAGCCGCGCAGCCTCGGCGAGGCCGCGCACCAGCGACTCCTGGGGGTCGCCGACGTGGCGCCCGAGCGCCTCGAGCGTGGTCGCGTGAGCGTCCCATACCTGGTCGGCCGGCACGAGCAGGCTCGGGTCGTCCGCCGCCTGCAGCAGGTAGTCGACGCGCCACGGGGCGTCGGGCTCGTCGGTCACCGGCGTATCGAGGCGCAGACAGAGCCGGGCCGCGGTCGGCGCGTCGCGATCGATCAGGGGCGCAGCCCACGCGCTTACCTGGGCGGCGAGACCGTCCTCGGCAGGCCCGTGGTCGACCGCGTCGTCCCAGGAGCCGTGCTGTGCACCGTCGATCGTCACGAGCGGATCGGGCCCGATGAGGCCGGCGACCCAGCTACGGCTCGCGGACGCCCCGGCCGCGACCGGACCGTCGAGCGCCCGGCCACACGCGTCCGCGACGGCGTCGCCGAATGCGCCGAACAGTGCGACGGGCGACCACACGGCTGCCTCGTCGGCGTCGTCGGGCAATGCGTGAGCGGCCGGAGGCAGTGCCTGGCCGAGGGCTTCCCACCGACCGTCGCGGGGGGGCACCAGCCGCCAGGAAGCGACCGCGCCGTCGGGGCCCGCCGGCCGCAGCGTCGGGACGAGGCCCCCGGCCGCCACCACCTCGAGCGCGATCTTCGCCGCGACGCTCCATGCGAGCAGCGAATCCGCCGGCCGCTGCCAAGGGGGCCAGTCGGCGGGTGCGGACCAGGCCGCCAACGCCCGAGCCGCAGGGAGTACCGGGATCAGGAGTGCGGGAACCTCAGCCGTGACGACGCGGGTGCGCGCCCGAGGCGTTCGGGGGAGCACCGTCGGCAACGTGACGGTTGCGCCCCCGGGCAACGCATGCGCCGTCGCCGCGGCCTCGAGGTCGTCGACGCCCCACAGGGCGAGATGACCGTCGGACGGCACACGGCCGCCGGGCCAGAAGGTCGCCTGCAGCCGTCCCGGCAGCGCCAGTTGGGACACTGAGCCCTCCCACTCGTGGCGAACCACTCGTCGCGAACCGTCAAGGGGAAGGTACGGGGATATCATATCCCCGTCGGGATAGGGGTCCCCGCTCGAGGCTCAGTTCGGCGCTGTGCGTTCCACGACCTGGAGCTCAAGGCCGGTCTCGGCGAGGTGCCTCGCACCCGCGACCGGGCCAGGTTGCACACCAGTCTCGCCGCGATCTCGGACATCGGGGCGCTCGGTCCGTGACGCCGGGGCGAGATGCGGCACGGACGGCAGCCGCGCCGCCGCCCGAAGGTGGGCGGCGGCGCGGGATTAGGGATGTTGCCGGTGGGCGCGCATGTCGGTGCGGAGTCTGTCGAGATCACGAATGGTCTCGGTCCACACGCGCCCTGGGTCCCGCTCGGCGGGCTCTTGGTGGGCGAGCAGGTTGCGGTAGCGGCGCAGTTCGCGCCACGGCTCGACGCCGCGCGGGATGCCCGCGTCTCGTCGGTAGCGTTCGCTGGTTTCTCCGGCGAGGATCCACAGCCGCTCGACGGCGAGCTGGCAGGCGGGGTCGCGTTTGCCAGGCCTCGTAGTCGTCGGGCAGCAGCTCGCTGATGTGGGCGAGCGCGGCGTCGACATCGTCGAGCCGCTGGTCGACGCGGCTCACAGGGGGCGAGCGCCCTCAGCGGCCGGCACGTTGTCACCGATCACGTGGACGTAGCAGCCAACGATGTCCTCGGCGCGGTCAGCCAGGTCGAAGATCTGGCGGTAGCCGGGGTCGGGTGAGTGCACTACCAGGGTGCCGTCGTCGCGTATGCGCACGTTGGACAGGCCGGCGGCCTGTGCGGCAGCACGAAGCTGGTCGGCGTGGGCCCGCACCTGCTCGGCGGTGGCGCGTTCGTAGCTGGTGACGTCGGTCATGCAAATCATGCTACCCGTTCCACCTCCTTTCGATGGGGACGCTCGTCAGCGCCGGCGCGTGCGGTGGTGTCACTACCGCGGTCGAGGTCAGCGTATCCGGGCGCCAGAACGGGCCCGGTACACAGAGGTCGTCAGCGGCTTGCCGCCGCCATCGGCTGGCGCCCGCCTCAACCTAACGAATGAACACCCGGACGCGAATATCCGGGACACTCACCCCGGAATACCCGAAAGACCCGATGGATGGATGGATGGAGGCCGGGACGGGAATCGAACCCGTGAATAGCGGATTTGCAGTCCGCTGCCTTACCACTTGGCTACCCGGCCGAAGCGTCCTCAAGTCTCGCACGCGGCGCCGGCTCCGGCCACGTGTCGGGCGCGCGAGCCGCGACCGACCGAACGTCAACCGTCGTCGGCTGCCCGCTCGCGCCAGCCCTGCCAGAAGGGGTAGGCCAGCCACGCCACCCACAGGAGTGCCCCGAGCCACTTCCACCGCCCGGGAAGCTTGCGCCCCTTCGACGGGTCCTTCCTCGCGAAGCGCCCGCGGCGCGTGATGTAGCCCGCGAGGCGTTCGTCGGGCGCGAGGCGGGGCGCGCGGCGAGCCGCGCGCCCCGTGGCCGGAGCATGGCTCACATCCGCTCGATCATCGCCTCGGCGAACTCGCTCGTCTTGACCTTCGTCGCCCCGTCCATCTGGCGCGCGAAGTCGTAGGTGACGACCTTGTCGGCGATCGCGCCCTCGAGGCCCTTGACGACGAGGTCGGCGGCCTCGTCCCAGCCCATGCGGCGCAGCATCGACTCTCCCGAGAGGACCACGGAGCCGGGGTTGACGACGTCCTGGCCCGCGTACTTCGGCGCGGTGCCGTGCGTCGCCTCGAAGATCGACACGCCGGTCTCGTAGTTGATGTTGCCGCCCGGCGCGATCCCGATCCCACCGACCTGCGCGGCCAGCGCGTCGGAGATGTAGTCGCCGTTCAGGTTCATCGTCGCGATGACGTCGTGGTTCTCCGGCCGCAGGAGGACCATCTGCAGCATCGCGTCGGCGATGACGTCCTGGACGAGGATCTTGTCGCCGGGGTCGCCCCCGCAGTCCTCCCAGCCGACCGCGACGTCGCTGAACTCCTCACGCACCAGGTCGTAGCCCCACTGCATGAACGCGCCCTCGGTGAACTTCATGATGTTGCCCTTGTGCACCAGGGTCACGCTCTGGCGGCCGTGATCGACCGCGAACTGGATCGCGGCGCGCACGAGCCGCTTCGTGCCGGTCTCGCTGATCGGCTTGATGCCGATACCCGAGTCGGGCCGGATGTCCCAGCCGTAGGTCTCACGGAAGAAGTCGATGGCCTTGCGGGCGTCCTCGGTACCCTCCTGGAGCTCCTTGCCCGCGTAGACGTCCTCGGTGTTCTCCCGGAAGATGACCATATCGACCTTCTCGGGGTGCTTGACCGGGCTTGGCACGCCGGTGAACCAGCGGACGGGCCGCAGGCACACGTAGAGGTCGAGGATCTGCCGCAGCGCCACGTTCAGGCTGCGGAAGCCCTCACCCACCGGGGTGGTCAGTGGCCCCTTGATCCCGACGAGATGCTCACGGAAGGCCTCGACGGTCTCGTCGGGCAGCCAGTCGCCGGTCTGGTTCTTCGCCTTCTCGCCGGCGAGCACCTCCTTCCACGAGATGCGACGCTGTCCGCCGTACGCCTTGTCGACGGCCGCGTCGAAGACCCGCTGGCTGGCCGGCCAGATGTCCACCCCGGTCCCGTCCCCCTCGATGAAGGGGACGATCGGCTCGTCGGGTACGTCGAGCCCTTTGTCGGTCTGCTGGATGATCTCGGCCACGGCTCAACTCCTGTCTGTCGCGGTCGGGGTCCCCCACCAGCGCCTCACGCGAGGACGCCCCCGCGAACGATCGGCTGCGGCGGCAGTGCCTCGGCAGCATAACCGCCGTGCCACAACCCACACGCCGCAGCGGGAGCACGCACCGCGCACACGTCGTCGGCCCGTTTTCACCCCGAGGCAACGGCAGGGCAACGCTCGGAGGCTACGCTCGGGCAGGTGCGCGACCAGCGTGTCACGCACCCACCACGCGCCGCTCGACTCGGGGACAGGGGAACCCCGGTGAGGCGATCCGGCGTCTCCGGAAGGCTCTGGGGGACCAATGACCAGCGAACTGCGCGAGGAGCTCGCGAACCGGGCATGGCTGTACGATGACCCGGACGCGTTCCTCGCCGGGGTGGATGCAGCCCTTGCCCGCATCGAGGCCAGGGCGAGTCGGTCATGGGAGGACACCGACCGGGCCGGCTGACCAGGCCCAGCACCCCGGCCCGTCTTTTCCGGAGGACACCCATGGCCGAGGGTCCGGCCGAGCGGCCGCGTGCGCGAGGGCTCGACGAGGTCCACGCCGTGGTGCTGGACCTCGACGGCACGGTCTACCTGGGCAACCGGCTGCTGCCCGGAGCGGCCACCTTCATCGAGACGGCACGCGGCCGCGGCATCCCCGTCCGCTTCGTGACGAACAACCCCACGCGCGACCCGGCGCAGTACGCCCGGAAGCTCACCGAGCTGGGCGTGCCCACCCCCGTCGACGACATCGTGACCACGGTGGTCGCGATGACCGGATGGCTGCTCGACCACGCCCCCGGCGCCGCCGTCTACCCGATCGCCGAGGCCCCGCTCGTCCGTGCCCTGGAGGGCGCGGGGGTACACGTCACCCAGGATCCCGCGCTGACCGACGTGGTCGTCGCGAGCTACGACCGGGGATTCGACTACGGCAAACTCCAGGCCGCCTTCGACGCGATCTGGTTCCACCAGCGCGCGAGGCTGGTGGCCACCAACCCCGATCCGTACTGCCCCCTGCCCTCGGGACGGGGGGAGCCGGACTGCGCGGCCATCGTCGCCGCGATCGAGGCGTGCACGGGCACGACCTGCGAGGTGACGCTCGGAAAGCCGGACCCCGCCATGCTCGACGCCGCGCTGCGCGGGCTCGACGTGCCCCCGCACCGGGCCCTCATGATCGGCGACCGCCTGCGCACCGACATCCGCATGGCCCGGCGTGCGGGGGCGACCTCGGCGCTGGTGCTCACCGGGGACGACGGGATGGACGACGTCGGAGCGGCAGCCCCCGAGGACCGGCCCGACCTCGTCGTCGACCGGCTCGACAGCCTGCTCGCACCCGACGGTTGGCCCGCCGGGGTCGACCGGTGACGCCTCACCCTCACGGCCATGCCGATGCCGGCGGGCCCGCCCCACCGACCGCGTGGGCACCATCCGCCGCCACGAGCCAGGGGGCGCGGCTGCGGGGCATCGACGCGGCGCGAGCGCTGGCCATCGCAGGGATGTTCGCGGTGCACATCGGCCCCACCGACGCCGAGGGAGCCGCGGGCACGGCTTACGCACTACCCCACGGACGGGCCGCGGTGCTGTTCGGCCTGCTGGCCGGCGTCGGTGTCACCCTGCTGGCGCGGGCCCGATCGGCGACCCCTGCCCGCTCCCGACTTCGGCTGGCCTGGCGCGCGGCGATCCTGCTGCCGCTGGGACTGGCCCTGCAGACTCTCGACCACAACGTGCTCGTGATCCTGCAGGACTACGCCGTCCTCTTCCTGCTCGGGATCGTCGTGCTCGGGCTGCGGGACCGGTGGCTGTTGCTGCTTGCGGCCGCATCGACGCTGCTCGGGCCCGTCCTCAACCTGTGGGGTCAGCGCGAGGACCCCGAGACGTTCGCCCGGCAGACCATCGAGATGGGCGACCCGCCGCTGGAGATCCTGCACGGCCTGGTGCTCTCGGGGCCGTACCCGCTGGTCACCTGGGCAGCGCCGTTCTTGATCGGCATGTGGTTGGCGCGTCGTCCCCTGAACCAACGCCGGCTCCAGCTCTGGCTCGCCGTCGGTGCCGTCGCCGTGACCGGCGCCGCGCAGGGCATCGGGCGGCTGGCCGAGCAGCGGTGGGGCGACGTGACCGAGTCCCTCGACTGGGACCATCTGTGGGCGCTGGAGCCCCACGGGCAGATGCCGCTGTGGATCATCGACGCGACGGCCTCGGCCGTGCTCGTGTTGGCCCTGCTGCTGCTCGTGGCGGATCTCGCGCCCCGGGCGGTCTGGCCGCTCACGGCCGCCGGCCAGCTCGCGCTCACGGTCTACGTCGGCCACCTGCTCGCGCTCCACGAGTGGTTCGATGAGCTCACCGCCGACGAGGTGGGGCCGGCCGCGGCTCGGCTGGCGGCAGGCGTGCTCCTCAGCATCGCGATCGCGGTCGCGTGGCGCGCCGTGTTCCCACGGGGCCCGCTGGAAGCGGTGCTCCACGCCCCCTGGACCCTGACCGACCGGTGGCGCCGCACCCGGTCGGACGCGTAGCTCGGGACTCGCTCCCCGGCGCCACGGGCCCCCGCGCACAGGGCCGTTCGCGCGCCGCCGAGGGGCCGTTCGACCCTCGTCGAGGGCGCGGTCGCCGAGGACCGCGGCGAGCTCAACGCCGAGGAGCAGCGGCTGCTCGCCGCCGCTCGCGCGCGTTCCGAGGTGAACCCGACGCTGGGTGCCCGTGGCTGCCGGCTCGGCATCCTCCGCCCGGAACTCTACCGCATGCAGGTGCGAGCCCTGCTCGAGGCGGCCGCGGAACTCAAGGGCGGGGGGTACGCGCCCGACGTCGAGATCATGGTGCCGTTGGTCGCGCACGTGAACGAGCTCGAGCGCATCGCCTCGTGGATCGACGAGGAGGCCAGGGTCACCCTCGAGGGCGGGCCGGCGGTCTCCTACCGGATCGGCACGATGATCGAGACACCGCGCGCGGCACTCACTTCCGGGGCCATCGCTAGTCGCGCGACGTTCTTCTCGTTCGGCACCAACGATCTGGTCCAGATGACCTGGGGGTTCAGCCGCGACGACCTCGAGCGGGCGGTGATCCCTCGGTACCTCGAGGAGGGGATCATCCCGGTGAATCCCTTCGGCACCCTCGACCAGGAGGGGGTGGGCCGCCTCGTCGTCATTTCCGTCGCGGAGGGACGGGCGACCCGGCCCGAGCTGGAGGCGGGGATGTGCGGTGAGCACGGGGGCGACCCCGCGTCGATCCGGCTCGCCCACGAGGCAGGCCTCGACTACGTATCCTGCTCCCCCTTCCGCATACCCGTTGCGCGCCTCGCCGCGGCACACGCCGCCCTCGGGGGCGAAGCCGACGACGCCAGCGCGTAGGAGAGGACATGAACGCACCGGCGGCCCCGTCACCGCCACACGAGGCACCGGACCCTCCCGCCCCGCGCGGCTCCCCGGCACCTGAGCCGGGGGGCCGCATCGAGGCGCTGGTGGCCGGCATCCTGCTCATCGGCCTCGGGGTCGGCTGGCTCCTCGACCGGCTCGAGGTCCTCACGCTCCCGTGGCCGCTGGCCGGCGCGCTCGCGCTCGTCGTCGTCGGCTTCGGGATAATGGCCACCGCGCGACGCGGGGGGAGCGGCACGCTCACAGCCGCCGGCGTGGTGTTGAGCGTCGTCCTGCTGTTCGGCGTGGCCGGGGAGGCCCCCATCCCGGGAGCGCTCGGTGAACAGACTCACCGACCGACCGCTGTCGCCGAGCTGGCCTCTCCCTACGAGCTCGGGATCGGCAGCTTGACGCTGGACCTGCGGGATCTCGACCTCGACGGCGCCGAGGCACACGTGGAGGCCAGCGTCGGGGTCGGAGAGCTCGAGATCCTGGTCCCCGAGGACGTCGAAGTGGAGGGGAGCGCATCGGTCGGCATCGGCGAGGCCGCGCTGCTCGGCGAACGTGGCGGAGGCCTCGGCGTCAACCGTGACATCGTCGTGAGCGGCGTGGACGGACGGCTTGTCCTCGACGTCTCGGTCGGGGTGGGACGCATCGACGCCGACCGCTGAAGGACGGCGGGGTAGGCCCACCCCCGGGGGGTCTACCCCGCCGCCGTGCTCAGAGGGTGCTGCGAGCCGATCCCCACATCGACTCGCGCCCTCGAGCGGGTGGTGGCTGGGACGCCGTTTGGGGTCAAACTACCCGGTGGCTGCTGCGGCAACCGACCGCGGTCTACCGAACCGCGGTCTACCGATCGGGGTAGTCGATCGGCTCCTCGGGGTCACGGAGTCGCGCGCCGATCTCCGCGAGCCGCTCGTCCAGTTCCTCGCGCTCGCGCTCGTCCGTGCACGCCACGGCGATGTGGACGGGCATGTCCGCGGCCGGCTCGTCCGTGACGGTGCCGGAGTGCACGCCCTCCTTGACGCGGCCGAGCATCGTGACGAGGAACCCGACGCCGATCCCGAACGCCCCGAGGGCCAGCGCCAGGGTGAGGATGCCGGGCACGTGGCCGAGCGCGAAGATCCCGATCACCGCGCCGAGCACGGCACCGGTCACCGCGCCGAGGACCATCCCCGATCCGCCGAGAACCACCGAGCGCCGCAGGTCGCGTTGATCGGCCTGGGACACGTCCCGGGGCGTACCGCTCTGTCGCGGCGCGTGCGCGTCCATCCAGATCCGGGACGCATCGACCCCCGACTCGGTGAGCTCCTCGATCGCTTCGGTCGCCCGCTCCTTGTCGGGGAACTCCCCGTGGGCGACCGGGCCTGAGTGCCGCAGTGCCATCGTGGTCCTCCACATCCCCTGCCGGGTCGGATCGCTTCGTGTGGGCCCTCTTCGATACCCAGTCACGATCTGTCGAACCATGGCCGCTCGCCATCGTTCGTCCGGCGCCGAGCGCCTTGTCGGGGAGGATCCCCACTCCCCGGCACGCTGACGACCGGTCAAACGAACGATCCGGCGGAACGAGGTTTCGACGTCCTCGAGATGGGCATGCCGGGGCGGTCTGCGACGGACACAGACCCACGAAGGGGCGGTCGATGAACACCACAGACATTCCGGCGCTCGCCGAGGTCTCGATCGAGCCGATGGGACAAAGCGAGGATCACGAGCGAGCGGTCCAGGAAGCGATCGACGCGCTCAGGCGCAGCGGCCTGGAGATCGTTCCCGGCGCCGCGAGCACGTTGCTCCGTGCCCCGCTCGGACAGGTCTGGGACGCGGTCCACACTGCCCACACCGCGGTCCAGCCGTACGCGGAGCGAGTCGTCACCAACGTGCGCGTCGAGACCCGACGGGACGGCGACGACTTCGCGGAGCGGGTCGCACATCACGGGGCGTGAGCCACGTCTCGCCGCGTCGCCCACATCAGAAGGACCCCTCCACGTGAAGAAGGAAGCTCCCGATGATCATTCTGGGCATCCTGCTCATCATCCTCACGGCCCTGCTCGACGTCCCACCCATCCTCTCGACGATCGGGATCGTCCTGGTCGTGGTGGGCGTGATCCTCTGGATCCTCGGGTCGGTGGGACGCGCCGTCGGTCCCCGCCGCCACTACTGGTAGGTCCCCTCTCCCCCGCCCCGACGGGCACCGCGCTGCCAACTCGCGCCGGGCCCCGTTCGGTTTCGCTGCGGCGATGTCGCCCCGTGGCATGATCGGATGATGCAATCCGGCGATGAAGGGGCGGCCATGGCGTCGCCCGAGGATCCGACCTCCCCCAGTGCGCTGGGCAGCGTGCTCGTGGACTTCGCGAGCGCGGTCGCGCACCCCGAGACACCCACCGAGATCCTCCACCGGCTCGCTCGCTACTGCACCATGCTGTTGCCGGTCGAGGGGGCAGGCGTCCTGCTGCGTGACAGCGAGGGCGTCGCGAGGTTCGCCACCGCCAACGACGAGCTCGGGTGCGCCATCGAGGAGATCGAGCTCGAGTTGCGGGAAGGTCCGTGCCTGGAAGCCCTGAACCGCGGGCAGCAGATCGCGATCCCGGACCTCACCGAAGACACGTCCTATCCCGCGTTCAACGAGCGAGCGGTCGCTGCGGGACTCAAGGCGATCTACGCGGTCCCGCTGCACCTTCGCGACCAAACCCTCGGGGTCGTCGATCTGGTCGCCAGTCAGCCGGCGCAGCTCGGGGACACCGACCTGGCCACCGCCCAGATGTTGGCCGACATCGCCGTCGCCTACGTCGTGAACAGCCGGGCCTACACGGAGCAGGCCGAGTTGTCGAAGCAGCTCCAGGAGGCGCTGAACAGCCGTGTCGTGATCGAGCAGGCGAAGGGACGGCTCAGCGCGTGGCTGGAGATCGATACCGGCGAGGCCTTCGAGGTACTGCGCGACTACGCCCGGGCGCATCGCCGGCCGCTGCGCGAGGTGGCCGAGCAGGTCATCGTGGGCAAGCTGCGCCTGAAGCCCGAGCTCGGAGACCGCTAGTGGTCTGTCGCACAAATAGCAAGGTGGGTTAGGATGTGGCATGCCTGTCGCTACCGCGCCCGCGTTGTCCATGTCCGACGAGCAGCGTGGCGAGCTTGAGGTGATAGCTCGCTCGTCGTCGTTGCCGCACCGCAAGGTGGTGCAGGCCAGGGCGCTGCTGCTGGCTGGCGATGGGGTGGCCAACGAGGAGATCGCGCGGCGGTGTGAGACGACCTCGGACACGGTGCGCCGGTGGCGGGCTCGGTTCGGCGAGTCCGGGGTCGCCGGGGTGGGGGTGATCGCGGCGGGCCGGGGCCGCAAGCCCCAGGTGCCGGCCGCCACGGTCGAGGCGATCGTGGCTGACACGTTGCATGCGCGGCCGCCGGACGGGTCGACGCACTGGACGACCCGGTCGATGGCGGCCCGTCATGGGGTCAGCAAGGACCTGGTCGCGCGTATCTGGAAAGCGCGCAACCTCAAGCCCTGGCAAGTGGCGACGTTCAAGCTGTCCAACGATCCCGACTTCGAGGCCAAGCTGGTCGACATCGTCGGGCTCTACTTGGATCCCCCCGAGCACGCGGTGGTGCTGTGCGTGGACGAGAAGACCCAGACCCAGGCGCTGGACCGCACCCAGCCGTCGCTGCCGATCAAGCCCGGCCGGGCAGGAACGATGACCCACGACTACAAGCGGCACGGCACCACCGACCTGTTCGCCGCGTTGAATGCCGCCACCGGCCAGGTGCTGACCGAGTGCCGGCGCAGCCACACCCACACTGACTTCCTGGCGTTCCTGCGACGCATCGACCGCGAGGTGCCCGCTGACCTCGACGTGCACCTGGTCCTGGACAACCTCTCGGTGCACAAGCACGCCGAAGTCAACAAGTGGCTGGCCAACCACCCCCGCTTCCACGCTCATTTCACCCCCACCTCGGCGTCGTGGCTCAACCTCGTCGAGCGCTGGTTCCGCGAACTGACCGACAAGCGCCTCCGCCGAGGGGTGTTCACCAGCGTCCGCGAACTCACCGACGCGATCGCGACCTGGGTCAACCACTGGAACCACGACCCCAAGCCCTTCGTGTGGCACAAGACCGCCGAAGAGATCATCGCCAAAGTCCGCCGAGGACGAGCCGCCCTCGACCACCACACCAAATCATCGACAGACCACTAGGGCCGAACGTGCGGTCGCGTCAGTAGCGCAGCAGTGCCGCGACGGGATGGCCCCCGAGCGCCTCCGGGTCCCCCACGAGCTCGACGTGGCTGCTGCTCGCGTACGCGAGCTCGAGCAACTCGTCCACGAGGTCCACCGGTGTGGGCTCGCTGTCGCCGTACGCGCGCGCCTCGCCCGGCTCGACCGCGAGCGCTCCGGTGTCGGCGCGGTAACCGGGCGCCATCGCCGTCTCCGCCGCCAGTAGCGTCTCGACCTGCCCCGCGTTGAAGGCATCGATCGTGTGCCGCAGCCCGAATGCGGCGCTCTCGGGCTGCCCGGCTGACGCTTCCAGTCGGTCGAGCAGCGCCGACCTGCGCTCGCGTGCCAATTCGTGTTCCACGTCCTCCAGCACCTGGCCCGCCTCGTGCGCGCCGGCTTCGACAGGGAGGTTGACCGGCTCGCCGCGCACCAGGTGATCGACCTCGCCCGCTAGGTGCTGACGGAGTTGTTGGGCCTCCTCGTGGGGACCGGCGACCACGACGGCGTCCAACGGCGCCTGCGCGTGCAGCAGTCGGAGCCGCTCGGCGGTCTCGTCGTAGTGCCGCTGGACCCAGTGCTGATCGTGCTTCTGCGCCCGCAGATCGCTGTTGCCCTGGTGGGTCCGGTACCCCGGCACCTCGTCGGCCTCGCGCTCCTCGTGACGCCAGGTCCGGCCCAGGTGATAGCGGTAGATCTCCGCTTCGTCACGCTGCACGAGCACCAACGCGACGTGGTGCGCCCGGTCCAGGAGGACCTGCAGCGGCAGCACGAACGGCTCGCCACCCACGCGCACCCGGTTGCGCAACGGCACGGCAGTGCGCAGCTCGGCGATAATCTCACCCCGCGAGACGAACAGCGCCACCCCGGCGGTCTCGGTGCGCTCCATCGCGCGCAGCCACTCGCTGACGGCCTGCCGATCCCGCTGCACGGTGTCGTCGGGCGCGTGCCCCTGCCGGTCGGCGGCCCGCTCCGCGGCGTCGAACAACGACTCCAGGCGGGCGAGGGCGTCCTCGACACGGGGGTAGCGCTCGCCGTCGACATCGACGTACACGCTCGTCACGGGCGCGCCCTGCCCCTCGTAGCCCGCCAGGGAGCGCACGTCGTCGTGGGTCAGCCTCATCGAAACCCCTCGTTGTCCGCGATCGCCGTGCGCGACCCGCAACCACAGTGATCACCAGCCGCGGCGCGCAGAAACGTCCGCTCCGAGGATCACCCTGGCCCGGTCCTCGTCCGAGGGGACGAGCACCACCGATCGGACCCGCGCGGGGGGTCCGCGTGCGGTTTCGAACCGCCCACACCGGGCATGGCAGGGCCGGCAAGCTCGAACCGCGCGGACGGAGACGACCGAGAATGGAACACGATCCCACGAAGGTGCAGCGGGCGATCGCCGACGCGGAGTTCCCGGCCACACCCGACGAGCTCGCCGCCTCCGCCGAGGCGCGCGGCGCGCATCCCGACATCTGCGAGACGCTGCGCTCCTTGCCCCCGGAGCAGTACGACGACGCCGACGCCGTGATGGCGACCATCGAGGACCAGATCGCCTGAGGCACGGCGGGGCTAGGTGTCGGTCGACGTCCGGCCGCGCCCCCCGCGCGACGTCGCCAACCCGGCGAGCCACTCGACGGCCCCGCGCCACGCGGCCAGCACATGCGGCCTCGGGGGCGAGCCGCCGCGCAGCTCGTCGATGAGCCCGTCGAGCGCCTCCCGGTGGCGCTGGGCGGCCAGCTCGCCCAGTTCCGCGAGCCGGACCCGCTCCCGCCGACGAGGCACGCTGCGGATACCGAAGGCGAGGTGCGGTGCACAGATCTCGCGGCCCTCGACCCGCGCCGCCCGGTCCAGTTCGCCCTTAGGAGTGGCCGCGGCGAGTGCGTGCAGCGCCCGCCGGGCCCAGACCTCGGTCACGCCGCACAGCGGGCAGCGAGCGAGCCCGGCCCGCTGGCGGCGACCTCGACCCGGCAGGTTTGGCCGTGAGGCTTCCCGGGCCAACCGCTGTTGCACGCTGGGGACGAGGTCGACGTACAACCGGGCGACCGCGTGTCCCTCGTTGGCGCGTTCCGCCGCCGCGAGCAGGGTGCGGGCGTGGTCCCGGCACGGTCCCCTGGCCGCGCGCCACCGTTCGCGTGTCCCCGGATCGGTGACGGACTCGCCGAGCAAACGGGTCGCTTCCGCGTGAGCCACGCGGGCGATCCCGGTGCAGATCGGACATCCCGGTTCCGCGAGCACCGTGAGCAGCTCCGAGCTGACGCGTTCGTGCGACCGCACGGTCTCGAGCATGTCACTCCCCTGCGTGCCGGCGTCGGATGCGCAACGTCGGTGACGGTCACCGCAGCGATCCCTTCCTGAGAGCGGGACAATAGCGATCGCACCACCACGCGAGGGCCCGACACGGGCTATCGGAGGAGGGGACGAGGTGAGCGCTGGCCGACCCGGGTCCGATGGGCCTGCCGCTCCAGCGTGATCCCGCAGGAGGCGCGAGAGGATGGCAGCGGAACTCGCCGCCGGCGCGCTGGCCGGTGGGGTCTTCGGGTACGTGCTGCAACGCGGGCAGCACTGCTTCCACGCCACGTTCCGTGGTGCACTCGAGCATCGCTGGGGCCTCGCCAAGGCCTGGCTGCTGGCGGTCGCCATCGGCGCGGTGGGGCTCGCCCTCGTCTACACCCTGTCGCCCTGGGACCAGCTGAGCCGCGGGCTCGCCTTCCGGCCGGTGGACAACGTCGTTGGTGGGCTCGTCTTCGGCGCGGGGATGGCGGTGGCAGCGTCGTGCGTCTCCGGGCTCTGGTACAAGCTGGGGGCCGGCATGATCGGGGCCGGGGTCGGTCTCGCCGCATGGGCGGTGGGTGACGTGGTGGGCTCGGGGCTTCCCGCGCTCGGACCCACCCTGCTGCCTGGAGGCGACGCCGCGACCGTCCCGGGTGTGCTTGGCCTGCCCAGGCTCGCCGTTGCCGGCCTGTTGCTGCTCGTGGTCCTCGTGCTCCTCGCGCGGACCCGGCGGGACGCTCCCACCCGTTCGTGGCAGTGGTCCTGGCCGCTCGCGGGCTCGGCCCTGGGGCTCGGGCTCGTAGTGACATGGCTCGCTGCCGGGGCGGCCGGCACGGGGTTCGGTGCCAGCACCACGGGAGCGGCGTCGGGGCTCGTCGCCGGCAGCCCGGCCTGGTGGCGGATCGCGTTCCTCGTCGCCATCGTCGTCGGGGCGGCCCTCGCCGCCGGGACGGCGGGTGGCTGGTGGCTGCGGAGCGAGCACCGGTCACGCTACGCGGGCCTGTTGGCGGGCGGATTCCTCCTCGGCCTCGGGGCACAGGTGGCGGGGGGCTGCAACTTGGGCCACGCCCTCTCCGGTGTCGCCCAGATGAACGTCTCGTCGCTGGTCGTCGTCGCCGCGATGACCTCCGGGATCGCGGGGGTTCGACGACTGCAGCGCAGAGCGCCCGACCCCTCGGACCAGCCACGGGCTTCGGCGTAGACCGGACGTCGTTCGCGGTCGCGCGGATCGTGCCGGCGACCGCGTCGAACGGCATCGGCTGCTCACAGAACACGGGGATGCCGCCGACCACGGACACGCCGACCCGGCACCGTGAACCGCCACTTCACGCTCGCGACCGACCGTGCTACTTTGCTGGCGGTCAGTCGGACTGACGTGCAGGGGCGAGCCGTATCGAGCGAGTCTGCGAGGTAACCCGTGGCAGCCGAGGGGGCCATCACCGATGACGGGCCGGCTCGCGCGGACTCGGGACGGGCCCGTGCGTTGCTCACTCGCCTGCAGCGGTTGACCCTCCAGCTCGGCCAGGCGCTGTCGGTCGAGGATGTCCTGGAGGTGATGGTCACCACGGTCGGGGAGGAGCTGGCCGCGGACTTCGTTTCCGTGTGGCTCCTCGAGGGCCCCGATCCCCGTACCCTTCGTCGAGTGCGTGACGTCGGCGTGCCCAGCGATGTCATGGCCGACTGGGACGCGGTCGCCGACGACGAGCGCTGGCCTCTCGCATGGGCCCTGCACCACCACGAGCTCGTGGAGTGGAGCGACCGCGAGGAACGGCGGACGCGATTCCCCGCCGTGCCGGAGGACTCGATTCGGCACGAGGCACACCTCGTCGCGCCGCTCGCAGTTCAGGGTAGGGATCTGGGGGGCATCGTCTTCGGCTTCGCCGAGCCGCGCACGTTCGACCCGGAGCAACGCGAGTTCATGCGTGCGGTCGCGGGCCAGTGCGCGCAGGCGCTCCACCGGGCGCACCTGCACGAGCGCCTCACCACGGAGCGCGAGCGCGCGGAGTTCCGCGCCGGAGTGGGGCAGGTGCTCGTTCGCTCGTTGGACGAGCAACAGCTCATCAAGCAGCTCGCCGAGATGGCCGGACCCTCCCTGGCCGACGCGTGCGTGATCGCCACCGTCGGGGAGGAGGGGCAGCTCCACCCCGTCGCGTCCGCGCACCGCGACCCGACCAAGCGCGCGCTCCTCGACCAACTCGTGGCCCTCCAGGAACCGGTGCGCAACCCGTATCTGCTCAAGGCCATCGAAGCCGGGGAAGCAGTGGTCCTGCCGACGGTCCACCCACACACACTGGACGACGTGACGTTGAGCGCGGAGCATCGCGAGCTGCTCGACCGCTTCGGGGCCACCTCGGCGATCGCGGCACCCCTACGCGCCCACGACGAGACCCACGGGGTCCTGGTCGTGGTTAACACGAGCGAGGACCGCCAGCTCACCGACGAGGACGTGTCGCTCGTCGACAGCGTCGCCAGCCAGGCCGCCCTGGCGATCAGCAACGCCCGGGCGCACGGCCACGTCCGCGAGCTCAGCGAACAGCTCGAAGGCGCGTTGGACTCCCGGGTGGTGATCGAGCAAGCGAAGGGCGTGCTGGCCGAGCGCTACGGCGAGGACCCCGAGACGGCGTTCGATCGCTTGCGACACGCCGCGCGCAGCTCCCACGAGAGCATCCACGTCACCGCCGAAGCGGTGCTGGCGGGACGCGTCCGGCCCTGACGAGCGCTCACGTGTTCCTGCACGTCAGGCACTCTTGGCGTGGTGCGGCTCCTCCGCCGCGCGGAGCGCCTCGATGAGCTGCTCCTTCGTCATGCGGGAGCGCCCGGGCAGCTGGCGCGTCTGCGCGAGCTCGTACAGCTCGTCACGGGAGCGCTCCTCGAGCGGCGGGCTCTCGTCCGCGGAAGCCTCTCCCGCCTCGGCCTGCGGCGGGGGGCTGCCCTGGCGGCGGGCGCTCTCCTGCAGGGCGGCGACCAGGTCGATCACCCCGCTCGGCTCCTCGGCGGTGGGGGCGGCAGCGATCTCCTCGCCACGCACCTTCTGGTCGATGACCTGGAGGAGGTGCTCGCGGTAGCGGTCCTCGTGGCGGGTGGGCTCCCACTCCTCGGTCCACGCGTCGATCAACTGGGTGGCCGCGGCGAGCTCACGCTGCTCGGGCTCGATCGACGGTGCCTCGATCGACGTCGGCGCCACCACCTCGTCCGCGAAGTGCATCGTGTGCAGGGTGAGCCGGCCCTCGACCGGGCGTGCCAGGACGAGATGCTCCTTGGAGCGAAGGACGAGCCGCCCGACCGCCGCGCGACCGCTCTCCTCCATCGCTCGCACCAACAGGGCGTACGGCCGCCCCGCCGCGTCGCCACTGGGGCCCGCGTAGTAGGTCCGGTTGAAGTAGCGCGGGTCGACGTCCGCGACGTCGACGAACTCCTCGACCGCGATCGTTCGGACGCTCTCCGGAGCGGCCGCCTCGAGCTCGTGATCCTCGATCGTGACGTAGCGGCCGTCCTCGAGCTCGTAGGCGCGGGCGATGCGCTCGTTGGGCACCTCCTCGCCGGTGTCCTCCGAGACACGGCGATAGCGGATCCGCGAACCGGTCTCCTGCTCCCGCTGATGGAACTTGACGGAGCGTTCCTGCACCGCCGTGTAGAGCTTGACCGGCACATTGACCAGCCCGAAGGCGATGACCCCGGTCCAGACCGCGCGCGGCATCGTGCCTCACCTCCCGGTGCGGCCCGCGAGCCGGGTGCGTGGCCCTCGCTCGGGGTGCCGACACATGTTTGTCCCCTGCTTACCCCGTGAGGCCCACCTTACGCGAGGCCTACTGACCAGGTTGCGCCACCGTGTCAGACTCGTGAAAGCGTAAACCACAAACTTGTGAGTTACCCTGAGGGTGTCATCCGGCGAAGGAACGTGGCCTCCCAAAGGAATGCGCATGGACGCCCAAGCTTTGGACCTCTGCCGCGGAGAGTTGCTCGTCCACGCGGATGGCTGGCTCGAGTGCACCGAGCCCGGCTGTGTGGACCTGCACATCGACGCCCATCCCTGGGTCGTGTGGTGCGAGGCCGAATGGTCCCACTGCGCGTGCCGCGAGGACGCGCCCACCCGTGAGGGTTGGGCCTTCCAACCGGCAGCCTAGCCCCGCGGCAACCGGAGACGGCGCCAACGGCGGGGCGGTACGCGTGGGCCGCATCGCCGACCGCGCCGGCTACACCTCCCCAGCGGTGGGCGAGGTGACCAAGCCCTTGTAGGCGGGGGCGCGCAGCCGCCCGTCATCGGTCACTTCGGCGTACTCCACCCAACACGCCAGGTCGGGGCGGACCCACCGCCCGTCCCTCGGCGGTACCGGACCGTCATCGAACGGGCACCGGTCGATCGTGCGTTCGCCGAGCATCGCGGAGAGCCGGTCGAGTTCGCGGTCGGTGAAGCCCGTGCCGACACGGCCGACGAAGCGCAGGCTCCCCGAGTCCCACACCCCGAGGAGCAAGCTGGCGAAGCTCCCCGCACGGGCTCCCTGACCGGGTGTCCAGCCGCCGATGACGCAGCGTGCCCGTCGACGTACCTTGAGCTTGAGCCAGTCGTGGCTGCGTCTACCGGGTCGGTACGGCGACGCGAGGCGTTTCGCGATCAACCCTTCCAGTCCGCGCTCCGCGACGGACGAGAGCATCGCCGTACCGTGCTCGTGCACCCCCTCGCTGCGCACGATCGGGGGCCGCGGTTCCAGCACGTCGTCCAAGCGGGCGAGGCGCTCGTGCAACGGACGCTCGAGGAGGGACGACCCGTCGACCGCGAGCAGGTCGAAGACGACGTAGGTGACCGGCACGTCGGCCTGCGCCCCGGGTGGAGGGAGCCGGCGATGCATCCGGTGCTGGAGCCGTTGGAACGATGGGAGCCCGTCGTCGTCCAGCGCGACGAGCTCGCCGTCCAGCACCGCGGAGGATGCCCGCACCTGCTGCGCCAGCTCCGCCGCCTCCGGGTAGGTGGCCGTCACGTCGTTCCCGGCCCGCGTGTGCAACCGCACCTCGCCCGAGACTCCCGCGACCACCGTCGCGAGGGCGCGCACGCCGTCCCACTTCACCTCGAAGCGCCACTCGGGATCGTCGAACCCGCCGCCGTTCCACGCGGTCGCCAGCATCGGGGCGAACCGGGGTGACGGGTCCTCGCCGCGTCGAGCCTTGACGCGATGGCGCGCGGGCGCCTCCGCGTCCGCGACTCCGAGGATCGACATCGCCGCGCGCAGGTCTTGGTCGCCCTCGACGATGCCCGTCCCCGGATCGCCCCCCAGGGCGTCGAGCCGTGACCAGATCGAGGCGATCGTGAAGTCCTGCGGGCGGATCCCCTCCTCGACCTCCCCCCAGGTGAGCGGGGTCGCCACGGGTGCGTGCGGCTCGGGGCGCGGCGAGTAGGTCGCGGCAAGGCTCTTGCCCTCGGCGTTCATCCCGTAGTCGAGGTACACCGCCTCGGGGCGCTCCGCGACGCGCCAGCGCAGCGTGGTCCGCTCGGGGGCGACGCGATGGATGTGCTGGCACACCGCGTGGACGAAGGCGCGCACGGCGGCCGCCGAATGCGCCCGACGCAACGGCACGAACACCTGCATCCCCCTCGCGCCCGACGTCCGCGGAACGCCGACGAGGCCGAGGTGGTCGAGGGCCGCCCGCACCAGGAGGGCGACCTCTCGCACCACGTCGAAGTCGGCCCCCACGGGGTCGAGATCGAAGAACGCGTAGTCGGGTCGCCCCGGGTCGTCGACCCGCGAGTGCCAGGGATGCAGTTCGATCGCTCCCAGGTTCGCCAACCACAGCAGGCTGCGCGTGTCCTGCGCGAGCAGGTACTCGACGGTGTGGTCGTCGCTCACCGACGTGACGGTGGCGGTCGACATCCAGGTCGGTGTGTGCGGCGGGGCCTGCTTCGCGAAGAACCCCTCCCCCTCGACCCCGTCCGGCATCCGGCGCAGCATCAGGGGGCGGTCGCGCACGTAGGGCAGCAGGTACTCGGCGATGTTGTAGAAGTAGCCGAGCAGGTCGCCCTTCGTGTACCCCTCCTCCACCCAGTACGGCTTGTCGGGGTTGGAGACCTCGAGGTCACCGTCGGGCAACGCCACCACCCAACCACGGCCGCGCGGCTCGAGCGGCAACTCCGCCGGCATGGGGACCGTCAGCGGGCCGGTGGGCACACCCGTCACCCCCGAAGCCCGAACGGGCTGACGTCAGCAGCCGGACGTCCCACCCGCGTCACGGCGACCGCTCGGTGTCATGCGGCCACGGCGTGCAGCACCTGCCGGCAGGCCTCCTCGCAGCGTCGACACGCCTCGGCGCACACCCGACAATGGTCGTGGCTGCTGGCGTGCCGCTCGCACTCGTCGGCGCAGGCCGCGCAGAGTTGGGCACACGCCCAGAGAACCGCTTGCACCACGCCTTTGTCGTAGTCGGTGTGACGTGACAGGACACGTCCCGCGGTCGCGCATTGATCGGCACAGTCGAGGTCGAGGCGGATGCAGTCGCGCAGCATCCCCACCTCGCCCTCGGACAGGCACGCATCCGCACAGGCCGTGCAAGCTTGTGCACAGTCGGAGAGCGCGTCCACGACGTTCGCCACGAGATCCGCATCGAGGCTGAGTGTGCCAGGGTGTGTGTCGAGCATCTGCCGGGCGTAGCTCATCTGGGCCTCCTCGTCGTCCCCGGCCGTTCACCGGGGTGACGGCATGCTCGCTCGTCACCATTGCAAACCCGGGCCCCACGACCCGATCCTCGTCCGCGATGCCAGGGAATCAGCGACGTCAGCTGCCGCCCGGCGTGGTCACCCGTCGGCGTGCCAGCACGACGCCGGCCGCGGCGAACACCGCGCCGTACACCGCCAGTGCCACGAGCAGGCCCGGAGACGCCGCCTCCCCACGCAACATGACCGTCCGGGCCATCTCGGTGCCGTACGTCGCCGGCAACAGCCATGCAATGGGCTGGGCGAACGGCAGGAACCGATCGAGCGACAGCAGGAAGCCGCTGAGAAAGATCGTGGCGAGCAGGAGCAGCATCGCGTACTGGACCGCCTGGCTGTCGGAATTCGCCACCAGCCCGACCACGATGCCGACCGCGGTGGAGGCGAGCACGAGCATCCCGAGAGCGAGGCCCAGTTGCACCCAACTGCCGGATATCGGTACCCCGAGGCCGAACACCAGCAGCGAGACGAGCACGACGCCGACGAGGGCACCGAGCAGGAGGTAGGCGAGGAACTTGCCGACCACGTACTCCGACGTCCGCAGAGGCGCGACCTTGAACAACTCCGTCGCCCCGATCGCCCGCTCCCGGACGATCGAGAGCGCGAGCAGCGTCACGGCGAAGTGCTGGAGCAGGACCACGACGACGGCCGGCGCATAGAAGTCGGTCAGCTCGACCTCGCCGCCCAGCGCGGACGGCTCGCCCCGGAAGGGGCTCACCAGCACCTCCGGCGGGAGCTCCTGGTATTGCTGCGCAGCCTCGGTCTCCGAGGGCAGGTCGTCCTGGACGTCGGCGATGACGTCGGCGAGCAGCCGATTGTTGACTTCCTGGACCGCGGAACGGCTCAGCAGCGTGATCGCCTGGTCCTCGATCGGGTCGATCTCGTTGTGGTGGAGCTCGATGACGGCCTGCTCGCCCTCCTGCACTCGCCCCGCGACCTCCTCGGGAAACACGACGACGAGGTCGAGGTCCCGATCGGCGAGCCCGCGCATCGCGGCCTCTTCGTCGCTGCCGACGTCCTCGACGATGAGGCGATCCCGCTCTCGCTCGTCGGCCGCGAACTCCTCCACCTGCTCTCGGATCTCCGTGTCGTCGGGGGCGACGATCGCCGTGCGCATCGGCGGGTCCTCCTCCCGCAGTCCCGCGCCGAAGACGAGCAGGATCAGGAACGGACCGACCACCAGCGCCAACAGAAGGAGCGGCTGTCGGCCGACGTCGACGACCTCCTTGCGCACGAATGCGAGCGCGCGCACCGCAGCTCGCATCATCGGTCGGACCCCGCCGCCACCGGCTCGTCATCGCCCTCCTGCATGAGGGCGGCGAATACGTCGTCGAACGGGGGGAGATGCTCGCCGAGCGACGTGATCCCGATTCCGCGCTCGGTGCACCATGCCTGCACCGTGGCGAGCTGTTGTTCCGCGGCGTCGACTATCACGTGCACACGCCGTCCCTGTTCGAGCAGGCGCACATCCCGCACACCCTCGACCTCGCTGAGCCGCCACGCGGCCTCCGTGCCCATCGCCTCGCGCGGCACGAGCTCGAGCACGTCCCCGCCCAAGGCCCGGCGCCGCAGTCGATCGGGGGTGTCGTCGGCCACGAGGCGGCCAGCGGAGAGCACGCCCACCCGGTCACAGTAGGCCGCCTCGCCGACGTACTGCGTCGTCACGAACAGCGTGTGCCCCTCGTCCCGCAGGGCTTTGAACCGATCCCAGACCTGGCGCCGCAGGACGGGGTCGATGCCGGCGGTGGGCTCGTCGAGGAACAGGACGTCGGGGTGGTGCACCAGGGCGGCGCTGAGCGCCAACCGCCGCTGCATCCCGCCCGACAGTGCGCGCACCGGCTTGCGGCGATGCTCGTAGAGCTCGGTCTGCTCCAGGGCCTGACGCAGCAGCGCCCGACGACGGATGGGGAGACCGTAGAGCGACGCCACGAAGGTCAGGTTCTCGCGCACCGACAGGTTCGGGAACAGCACCGACTGCTGGGGCATGTAGCCGATGCGCTTGCGCAGCGCCCCGTCGAAGCCCGACGACGGGCGACCCAGCACCTCCACCTGCCCCTCCGTGGGCTGGTCGATGCCGGTCAAGAGCCGAACGGCCGTGGTCTTGCCCGAGCCGCTGGGTCCCACGAAGCCGAAGATCGTGGCTGGCTCGATCTCGAGGTCGAGCCGATCCAGCGCCACCTCGTCGCCGAACACCCGCCGCAGGCCCCGAGCCACGATCGCCGGGGGAGGCCTCGTGTCCGCGTCGGGGAACGAGTGCTCCTGACTGGTCACGTGACGTCCTCGGTCCCTCGCGGGCGTGACGATCGGCCACTGCGCGCGCCGATAGGATGGCCGCGCCCTTCTACCCGGCGACCACGACGGGAAACCATGGCAGGCCACTCGAGGAGTCCGACCTGAGCGCCACCCTCGCCGGTCGAGTGATGGTCGCGATCGCGGTCCTGGGCCTGGTTGCCAGCATCGTGGGCACGCTGATCGGCCGGCAGCTGGTGGCCGATGTCGACGCGGGGGTGGCTCGTAGCCTCGCTCTCTCCGCGGAGGTCCTGGAGACCGTCGACGAGTCGTTCGTCGTTGCCGACGAGACCATGCAGTTGCTCGCGGAGGGTCTCGCCGAGTCCGAGCAGGCAACCGACGCCCTGGCCCGGAGCATGCACGAGGGACAAGGGGCCCTCGAATCCGCGACGCGACTCACCGGCGAGGACGTGGCGGATGCGCTCGAGTCGGTCGACCGGACGCTACCGCAGGTGGAGCAAGCCGCCGAGGCGATGGACCAGACGCTGACAGCGCTCGATCGACTCGCGATCGGTGTGCCGTACGACGCCGACCAACCGCTCGGCGACTCGGTGGGCGAGCTGCGCGAGGCCCTCGAGGACCTGCCGGGCGACCTTCGCGGTCAGGCCGCACAGACGGAACGCGCGAGCGAGGAGCTCGCGGAAGCCGCCGAACGAACACAGGCTTCTGCGGAAGCGCTCGCGTCCCTGAACGAGCAACTCGTCGAGGCGGCGGACTTGATCGACGACTACGCCGAACGGACCGCCGAAGGCCAGGAGCTCCTCACCCAGCAGCGTGACGCTCTCGCCACGACCACGCGGCGCGCCCAGTGGGCCGTGGTCCTCGCCGGCATCGCGTTCGCGCTGATGCAGTTCGTGCCGCTCTACATCGGCGGCACGCTCATGCGTGGCGGTCCCGTGCTGCACGATCGCGACGGCCCGCCACCGGGCCCGTAGCGGGCGCATGCTGTGCCGGGGTTGGCCCCCCGCGTGCAGCGGGTGGCCAACCCCGGCGATGCCCCGCACGGTCCGGACTCACCCCCATGTCAGCCCGAACCGCTGGGCTGGGTCGTGGCTGGTTGCTCCCGTCCGACGGGCGCAGCACGAGCCCTCGATTCCCGGTGCGAATCGCTCGAAACTCCGGCGCAGCTGCACGCGCAGGCCCGGCCCGGGCCTCACGCGCTCACGGCGACGGGACCTCACGGCGGTCGACGCGATCACGCGCCGCCTGCCGCCGCTCGATCGCCCGTAACCAGCGGACGAAACAGACAGCCGCCGCCAACGTCCAGACGACGCTGCCGACCAGCACCATGACCCCACCACCGAGCTGCTGATCCTCGAGCAGGGAGATCGCGAACCCGACCACATGCGGGTTGTGGGCCTCCGTCCACGGTTCCGGGGACACGATGATCAAAGTCGCGAGCACCCCGCCGGCCGCCCCGCTCACCGCGAGCCCGAGCACGCTGCCACCGATGCGGGACGCCGGCCCTGTCATGACCGCCCACCAGACCGCGTAGGCACTCGCGAGCAACGCGAGGTGCTCGATGTGGTGCACCGTGGACGAGAACAGCGCCGCTTCGTAGAGCGCCGGGGTATGGACCGTCCACAGCACGACCGCGTGGGTCAAGGCGATGACGACTCGTCCCGGCCCGCTCAACATGCCACCGCGGATGCGGCTGCCCACGCGCAACGCGCCGCCGCTCCGCCGGATCAGGGCGCGTGGGAGCACATCACGAAGCGCGTGCCCGACACGCGCGTACAACAGCAGGGGGGGCACGATCGCGATCATGAGCACGTGCTGCACCATGTGCAGCGCGAACGACACGTGTCCGTATTCGTGCAACGGGGACCACAACGCGAGCGTCAACAGTCCCCACCCCACCGCGAACACGATCCCGCGGCGCAGCGATCGACTGCCGACACCGCGCACGAGGCCAGCGACCACCAAGACGGCGACCACGAGTGCGAAGGCCAGACCTGCCTCGTCCCAGTGCGCGTGCATGCCCCTCCCCGGCTCGCAGCTCATCGATCGGCCTGCGGTGGGATCCTCTCACCCGACCCCTTGAACGGCCAGCAACTCATTGGACAGGGGCAGGCTAAGGCACTGCCGGGTTGGCTACCGGGAGCGTCCGACACTCCCTGGCTGCCCGGCTGGTCGGCGGGTTGTGCGCCGGTGTCACAGCGAGACGATCTCGAGCAGGGGCGACGAGGTCGTCGACGTACTCGGCGCCGGGTCCGGTGTCGAGGCTCCACAGATCCCGCTCCCCCCGGTCAGAACGGACGGCGCGGCACCTCGCGCCCGCTAGCACCCACGAGGAAGTCGAGGTCGGCGCCCTTGTCGGCCTGCAGGACGTGCTCGGCATACAGATGGGCGTAGCCCCGCTGGTGGGGCGAGGGCGGTGCCGACCAGCTCGCACGCCGACGGTCGAGCTCGCCGTCCCCCACGTCGAGCAGCAACGTGCGCGCCGGGACGTCGAGCTCGACCATGTCGCCGGTGCGAACGAACGCGAGCCCACCACCCACGGCGGCTTCCGGGGCCGCGTGCAGGACGACCGTCCCGTACGAGGTCCCGCTCATCCGCGCGTCCGAGATCCGCACCATGTCCTGCACGCCTTGCTCGAGAAGCTTGCGAGGCAAGGCCAGATTGCCGATCTCCGGCATTCCCGGGTATCCCCGAGGCCCCGCATACCGCACGATCAGCACCGTGTCGGCGGTTGCGTCCAGGTCCGGGTCCTCGATGGCCGCGTCGTACTCCTCGATGCTGTCGAACACGAGGGCCGGACCCCGGTGCTTCATGAGCGCGGGTGAGGCGGCCGACTGCTTCAGGAGCGCCCCGTCCGGCGCCAAGTTCCCGCGCAGGACGGCGGTCCCCGTGTCGGCAGGCTGCAGCGGCTGATTGAAGTCCTTGATCACGCGCTGATCCCAGCAGTCAGCGTCACCGACGTTCGCTTCCACCGTGGCGCCCGATACGGTGATCACTTCGCGGTGCAGGCTGTCGAGCAGCTCTCGCATGACCGCGGGCAGGCCACCGGCGTAGTAGAAGTCCTCCATCAGGTAGTCACCGCTCGGCATGAGGTTGACCAACGTGGGGATGTCCCGGGGCAGGACATCGAAGTCCTCCATCTCGAGCGGAACCCCGAGCCGACCCGCGAGCGCCGCTAGGTGCACGATCGCATTGGTCGATCCTCCGATGGCCGCGTTCACCTTGATCGCGTTCTCGAACGCCTCGCGAACCATCACGTCGGATGGCCGCAGGTCCTCGTGGACCATGTCGACGATGCGTCGACCCGCCATCTCGGCCAGCGTGTAGCGACGCGCGTCCACGGCCGGGATGGCCGCCGACCCCGGGAGCTGCATCCCGAGCGCCTCCACGAGACAGGCCATCGTCGATGCGGTGCCCATCGTCATGCAGTGCCCGTTGCTCCTCGACATGCAGGCCTCCGCATCGACGAAGTCCTCCGCCGACATGCGGCCCGCGCGAACCTCCTCGCTGAACCGCCACACGTCGGTCCCAGAGCCGAGCTCACCCCCGCGGAACTTCCCGTTGAGCATCGGCCCGCCGGTGACCATGAGCGAGGGCACGTCCACGCTCGCAGCGCCCATGAGCTGTGCCGGCGTGGTCTTGTCGCATCCTGCGAGGAGAACGACACCGTCGAGCGGGTTCGCTCGGATCGACTCCTCCACGTCCATGCTCATGAGATTGCGGTAGAGCATGGTCGTGGGGCGCATGATCGTCTCGCCCAGCGACATCGTCGGAAACTCGAGCGGGTATCCGCTCGCCTGGTACACGCCGTGCTTCACCTTCTCAGCCAGCTGACGAAGGTGCGCATTGCACGGCGTCAGCTCGGACCAACTGTTGGCGATGCCGATGACGGGACGCCCGTCGAACATTTCGTGGGGAGTTCCGTGGTTCTTCAGCCAGGAACGGTGGATGAACCCGTTCTTCCCCGAGAGCCCGAACCATCCCCTGCTACGCAACTCGTTCACCATATCGCCCACCCATCGCGTCGATCTTCGCGCGCCCACGGCTCCGCCGAGGGCACCGTACAGGGACCACAAACCGGATGCCGCTCCGCGGATCTCGCGGCCGGTTCGTCGCTCACCCTCGTCCGACCAGCGGCATGTTCGTGGCCATGAGCGTCGTGTGCTGGACGTTCGCCTCTAGCGGCAGCTGCGCTATGTACAGGACCGCCGGACCGACGTGAACGGCATCGAACGTGCCCTCCTGCTTTCGGCTGCCGCCTCCGATGACAACCGCGACTGGCTTCTCACCGGGGCCTTCCTGGTGGCCCGCGAAGCCTCCTTCCGGAGATGGTGGAGAGCGTGGAGCTTGGAAAGGACAGTGGGCTCTATGGCTACACCATGCAGGTACCCCGAGGAGTTGAAGGAGCGGGCCGTTGCGCTTCGTCGAGCACGGCTTGAAAGCCCTCCGGGCCTTCGACGCTAGGGATCTCAACCCTCGAGGCCGTCCCATCCTCGAACCGCTTCGATGCGCTGATGGGCACGGGAGAGCGCAGGTCCAGCGCGGTTCCAGCAACCTCGACCACCTCCCCCGTCGGGATGAGGTCTTCGTCGCCTTGGGTGAAATGGTCGGCGAAGATCGCGAGCTCGTGCTCGAGCACCGAGCCGCTCCCAGCGCCCGACAGGTTGAAGTAGCTGTGGTTCGTCATGTTCACCGGGCTGGGGGCGTCAGTCGTGGCCCGGTAGGTGACGCGGAGGGTGTCGCCGGTCACGCGGTAGATCGCCTCTGCCTCGACGCGACCGGGGTAGCCCTCTTGGCCGGTCGGTGAGACGTAGGTCAGTGTGAGCGTATCTGTGTCGGAGTCCGCAACCGTCCAGTGCACCTTGTCGAATGACCGGCTCGCGCCGCCGTGTAGGTGATGGGGTGGCTTGTTCGCCGCCACCTGATAGCGCGAGTCCTGCACCTCTGCTCAGCGTGAACAGCTGAGCGGGCTCGCCGGTGGCGCCAGTCCCGAACGGTGCACTCAGAGGCCCTGCGCCAGCCGATGGTAGGCCTGGTTCCATCGCAGCTCCTTGGCGATGCGCTGCACGCTTGTGTCGGCGTCGATCATCACAAGCTCGGCGCCGACCATCTCCGCGAAGTCATTCAGCGCTTCCCTGCCGACCGCCGAGCTGAGCACGGTATGGTGAGGCGCTCCCGCGAGCAGCCACGACTCGGCCGAGGTCGCCAGGTCCGGTTGCGGTTTCCAGACTGCTCGCGCGACTGGCAGCTTGGGCAGGGGCTCGTCGGGCTCGATGACCTCGATCTCGTTCGCGGTGAGCCGGAAGCGGTCCCCCAGGTCGGCAAGGCCGACCACGAAAGCGGGGGCGGGCCGCGCGTTGAATACCAATCGGACCGGATCCTCACGGCCGCCGATGCTCAGCGGGTGGATCTCCAGGCTCGGTGTCTCGTCGGTGATCGAGGGGCAGACCTCGAGCATGTGGGCACCGAGGATTTTCTGCTCCCCCGGACCCAGGTGGTAGGTGTAGTCCTCCATGAACGACGTGCCGCCATCGCGTCCGACCGACATCGCCTTCAGGATCCGTAGCAGCACGGACGTCTTCCAGTCCCCTTCGCCGCCGAAGCCATACCCATCGGCCATGAGCCGCTGGACGGCCAGCCCGGGCAGCTGGCGCAAGGCGCCAAGGTCCTCGAAGTTGGTGGTAAAGGCGGTGAAGCCACCGCCTTCGAGGAACGAGCGCAGGCCGAGCTCCTGCCGGGCAGCGTAGCGCAGCGACTCGTGTCGCTCGCCGCCGCCGCGCAGCTCGGATGCGACGCTGTAACGCTCGTCGTACTCGGAGACCAACGCATCGATCTCGACGGCAGGGGCTGCCTCGACGGCCTCGACCAAGTCGTTGACGCCATAGGCCTGGACCGAGACACCGAACTGCATCTCCGCACCGACCTTGTCGCCCTCGGTCACCGCCACACCGCGCATGTTGTCACCGAAGCGTGCTAGCCGCAGGCTCTGAGACGTATGCCAGCCGATGGCAGCGCGTCCCCAGGATTCCAGGCGGGACGCGACGGTGGGGTCGGCGACGTGCCCGGCCACGATCTTGCGGGCGAGACCCATACGGGTCTGGATGTACCCGAACTCTCGGTCGCCGTGGGCTGCCTGGTTCAGGTTCATGAAGTCCATATCGATCGCGGACCAAGGCAACGACTCGTTGGCCTGGGTGTGCAGATGCAACAGTGGCTTCTGCAAGCGGTTGAGGCCCGCGATCCACATCTTGGCGGGCGAGAAGGTGTGCATCCAGGCAATAACTCCGACGCACGCATCAGTCGACGTCGCGTCGATGCACTGACGCCGGATGGCGTCGCTGGTGGTCAGGAGGGGTTTGGCCACCATGCGCAGCTTGCATCCGAGCACCTCGTCGATCGTTTCCGAGATCCGCTGGGACTGCTCAGCTACCTCCTGCAACGTCTGCTCGCCGTAGAGGGACTGGCTCCCCGTGAGGAACCACACCTCGAGCTCGTCGTGGAGCCTGGGCTGGATCAACGCCCTCCCACCTCCCGCCACTGAGCGGGTCTACGATGAAGTAACTTCGTTGCACCGCGGGCGCCCCCCAACGCGCCGCGTTGGGGGGCGCCCGCGCCGCATATTAACGCTATCTACCCCGAATCGGCGAGCAAGAGTCGGGGGTGGCTTCCCGGGGCTGGGCGCTGCCTCCGGCGTCGACGGCGGCCTGAACGTCAAGCACTTTGCGGGCTCCAAGCCTAGCCGTGTTACCCGCGGTTGCGAGCCGAGCCGAGGTGGGTCGGTGGTGGACCGCTACTTTCACGTAGCACTAAGTCGGGCTCGATCATCGCGTAGTGGGAGTCGAGTTGCTCGCCCTCCACCTGCCGGATCAGAAGGTCCAGGCTGACGCGTCCCAACTCACCGAAATCCTGGCGAACAGTAGTCAGGGGCGGGGAGAAGTACGCGGCCTCGGGGACGTCGTCGAAGCCGACCACGCTTACGTCGTCGGGGACCTGCAGGTCGGCCTCACGCAAGGCACGCAACACCCCCAACGCCATCTGGTCGTTGCCGACGAAGATGGCCGTCGCTCTTGCGGCTGCCAGGGCCCGGCCGTGCTCGTAGCCCGAGCGCGCGCCCCAGTCCCCGACGAGGGGCGGGGGGACCTCCCGATCCGCAGCCACTAGGGTGTCCTGCCAAGCTCGACGCCGTCCTTGAGCTTCCAGCCAGTCCTCAGGTCCGGAGATGTGCCACACCGTCTCGTGCCCCAGCGAGAGCAGGTGCTGGGTCACCCGCGTGCCGCCCGCGTATTGGTCCACGGCAGCCACGGGGGAACCGCCACCGGCACCCCCCTCGACCACAACGACGGGCAGGTCGATCGCGAGCTTGCGCAGTGCTTCCACGGTAGCTCTCTGGGGAGCGATGAGCACGATGCCGTCGACGGCCTGCCGGCGCAGATACTCAACGGCTTCATTCACGGACTGCGAATCGAGAGTTCGCATAGGGGCAACGCTGACGAAGTAATCGGCGGCGCGGGCGGCCAGTTCGAGGTGGTACAACGTCGACGCCGGCCCGTACAAGGTAGTGTCGAAGCTGACCACACCCAACGTCTTCGAGCGGCCGGTCACCAAGACGCGGGCCGCCGCATTGGGCCGGTAGTGCAGCTCCTGCATGGCGGCGAGCACTCGCGCGCGGGTCTCGGCTCGCACTCCCGCACGCTCGTTGATCACGCGTGAGACGGTCATCTGCGAGACGCCGGCGAGTGCCGCCACGTCCCCCATCACCGCGTACCGACGATCGCGGTTCTTACCACGTGGCTGGGCCGGCGCCTCCGATTCGCCCGCCGCCAGCTTCTCGTTCATGGTGTCCTCTCTATGCGCTCGTCCAGGGGTCAACCGTTGGGGCGGAGACGGACGAAGCTCCAGGACACTGGCGGCAGCAGCACCTGCGCGTCCTCACCATCGACTTGGCTGGACTCCGCACGGCGAGGCTGGACCCGGTCGGGCTCTTGTTCGGTGTTCATCGCGTGAACGTCCTCATCGTCGAGGATAACGTGCTCGACCACCCGGTAGCCGGGGAACGCGCGCAGGCCCACTGATAGCTCCACCGGCTCCTCGAGATGACGGTTCACCACGAAGACTACCAGCTCACTCGATTCCTCGTCGTGCGTAACCACCGAGTGAATCACTGGAGTGTCACCGAACCGCTCGTTCGGGTAGTTCGGCCCCACTACGTGGGTATCCAGCACCTTGCCTTTGGCCAACCGTGACGCGTGCGCAAACGGCCAGAAACTTGCCTGCCGCCACGCCATCCCTTGCGCCTCGCTGCGCAGTGGCGCCAACGCGTTAACCAGCTGTGCCTGACACGCTGCAGTCACACGGTCGCTATGCCGCAAGAGCGTGATCAACAGGCTGCCCACCACGACCGCGTCCGCGAGTGTGTAGGTATCCTCGCCCACCCGCGGCGCGGACGGCCAGTCGACGGTCGGTGTTCCGGTGGCTGCATTGTCCCAGACGTTCCACTCATCGAAGGAAATGTTGATCCGCTTGCGGCTTCGCAGCTTCGCCCCGATGTGGTCCGCCGTCGACGCCACGTCCTCGATGAACGACTCCATGTCCACCGCGGACGCGAGGAAGCTGGCCAGGTCACCCGCCGCCCGTTCGTTGTAGTACGCGTGTGCGGAGATGAAATCGACCTGGTCGTAACACTCCTGGAGCACTGTGGCCTCCCACGTGCCGAATGTAGGCATCGACGAGTTGGAACTGCCGCAGGCGACCAACTCCAGACCGCTTTGGCGTTGGCGCATCGCCCGAGCGGTCTCTGCCGCCAGCCGCCCGTACTCGTAAGGCGTCTTATGCCCGGTCTGCCACGGACCGTCCATCTCGTTGCCCAGACACCACATCTTGATGCCGAACGGCTCGGCGTGCCCATGCGCGATCCGCAGGTCCGACCAGTACGTCCCCCCCGGATGGTTGGCGTACTCCAACAGGTCCAACGCCTCTTGTACCCCACGTGTGCCCAGGTTGATCGCGTAGTTCGGCTCTACTCCCGCCTTGCGCGTCCAAAGGATGAACTCCCCGATGCCGTGCTCGTTCGTCTCGGCCGAATGCCACGCCGCATCCAACCGTCGCGGACGATGCATCACCGGACCAATCCCATCCTCCCACCGGTAGCCTGACACGAAGTTCCCCCCTGGGTAACGCACCATCGTTACCCCCATCTCCCGGGCCAAATCCAGCACGTCACGACGATGACCGTCCTCATCTGCCGTCTCGTGTCTCGGTTCGAAGATTCCCGTGTACACGCACCGACCCATGTGCTCCACGAACGAACCGAACGTCCGCCTCCGCACGTCCGCGACGACGAACGCGGGATCTAGCGAGAGCTGCGCCTTCATCATGTGCTTCACCTTATGTTGGATGGAGCGGGACACCCCCCGAGTCATTGCTGTCGCCGCTGCTGGTGGGATGACGCCGACCGACCGAAGGGGTCGAAACCAGCTCCGGTGGCACAAGGCAGCGGGACGCCCTGAGGACCAAGTGCCCGGCTGCCGCAACAGGGATGAGCGGAGCTACTCCTCTCGGTCGATGTAGGGCCAGCCTTCTTCCCACTGCAACTCACGGATCTGCATCCGGATGTTGAAGGGAGACCACTCGTAGTAGTGGTGGACCAGGTAATGCCGGCCGAACTCGAACGCGACGTCTTGGCCCCCGACACCGTCCTGCTCGTCGTAACCGTCCAGCAGCACCGTCCCGCCACCGCCGAGCAGCGGTACCCCTTCTGAGTCGATGTAAGGTCCGGCCAAGTCGTCAGATCGTCCAACGGTTATGTGGTACTCGTCTGTCACGGCCACATCCCTGGACGTTACAAGGTAGTAGTACCCGGCACGCTCGAAGATCGTGGGTGCTTCGACATCCGGACCTTCACCGGGCTGCTGGGCAAGATTCACCGGCTCTCCCGTGACCGAGGTCATGTCCTCCAACTCATACAGGAAGATCCCGTCCCAGTAAGAGCCAAACACGAGGTACCAGGTCCCCTCGTCGCGGAACACGTGTGGGTCGATCGCGTTGTACTGGTCGTCGCCGTCCGACGTGATCACTGGACCGTGGTCGACCCAACTGTCGAGGTCCCCGGGAGTCTGGGTGCTCATGACCCCGATCCCGGAGGTGTTGCTCCCCCAGGTCGACGCTGCGTAGTACAGCCAGTACGTGTTGCCCTCTCGGGCTACCTGTGGTGCCCAGATATGGGAGTGCTCGTAGTCGAGGGTCCATTCCGGAACGTCGATCTCGCCCATGGACTCCCACGGACCGGCTAGCGTGCCCTCGGATTGACGAACGAACACCCCGCCCGGGTCCTCCGGAGAGCGCTCAACGCCGGTCGAGAAGACGTAGTAACTCTGCTCGTTCGGCGCCTTAACGATCGAGGGATCGTGAGTGGGATCGTCGACCGGCGTGCTCGAGCCGTAGTCGCCCTCCATTTCTAGGTTGCCCTGAGGAGGCGGTCCTTGCGCGCGGCCGTCCGGGTTGGAGTCGGTGAATCCCATCACCGAGACGCCTAGACAGCCCAGCAGCACGATGCGTAGGACATTCCAACGTCCGTTGCGCGGGCGGTCAACCGTCGTGTGTCTCATCAGCTCCTCCTCCTTGTTGGATCGATCACAGCGCTGTGACTGGCTGTTGGATCAGGGCTTCCTAGCTCTGCCCCTGGTCAGCTAAGGGGGTTGCTACTTGCCCCCCGTGCCGAGTCGCCCGAGGCCACTGATGAACACGTTACGCAGCTTCATGAACAGCAGCGCGACCGGCAGTACCGACAGGAACGATGCGGTGAGGACGAGATCCCAGCGGGGCCGGTACAGTCCGATAAGTGAGGAGATACCGACGGACAGCGGGAAGTTGTCTTCGCTGCGCATCACGATCAACGGCCAGAGTAGGTCGTTCCACTGCTCGAGTGCGAACAGCACCGCGAGCGTCGCCAGCGCTGGCTTGACCATTGGGACGACGACCCGGAGGAAGATCTGGTATTCGGATGCGCCGTCCACCCGTGCGGCATCGAGCAGGTCCTGCGGGAGGCCGAGCATGTACTGGCGCATGTAGAACAGCCCGAACGGGTGGGCGAGCAACGGCACGATAACGCCGAGGTGGGTGTCCATAAGGTTCAAATCGACCATGAGCACAAACAGTGGAATGAGAAGTAAATGGAACGGCAACATGTGCGAGGCGAGAACGCCTATAAAGAGTACGTTGCGGCCCCGGAACTGCATCCGCGCCAGTGGATAGGCCGCCATGGTGACGACGATCAAAGACCCGATCGTGGAACCTGCTGCCAAAATCACTGAGTTTGTAAACCAACTGATGATCAGGGTCTCTTCGAACAGGGCGGCAAAGTTCTGCAACGTGAACGTCGAGGGGAACAGGTCACCGGCATCGGCAAAGATTCGGTCGGGGGCACGGACTGCGCTGATCACCAGCCAGTAGAGCGGGATGAGGAAGGCGAGCGCGACTAGCGACATAATGGCCGTGGCGATGAGCTGCTGACGTCGCCGACGCTCCTTACCCCCCAGCCCCGCCGCAGCCTTGGACGCCGAGGGGGTAGACGCCTCGTGCTGCTCGTCCAGATGACGGTCGGTCATCGGCTCGTACCTCCCCAGGATCTACTGGCTGGGTGCTGCGGCAGGAGGTTAATCCTCGTCCTTCTTGAAGAACCCGAAGAGCTTCAGTTGCACGATCGAGACCATCATGATGATCGCAGCGAGCACCACTCCGATGGAAGACGCGTAGCCCAGACGGAACGATGTGAACGCCTCGCGGTACAGCAGCATGACGATGCTCAGACCTCCTTGGCCGGGCCCGGCACCGGTCCCCCAGATGATGAAGGGCTCTACAAACAGCTGGAAGCCGTTGAACAGTGTCAGAACGGTCACGAAGAGGATAATCGGTTTGGACAATGGCACCGACAGGTACCAGAACCTTCGAAAGATCCCCGCGCCGTCGACCGCGGCCGATTCGTAAAGATCGTTGTCGATGTTCGACAAACCCGTTGTGAAGTAGATGACGTTCAGGCCGGTCCACCGCCAGGTAGCCATTATCACCAACGCCGGCACCGCGAGGTGTTGTGTCTGTAGCCATGCCTGCGGCTCAAACCCGAATGTCGCAAGGACTTGATTAAGTAATCCATTGGTGCTCAGGAGCAACGAGAAGATCACACCCACCACAACGAGCGACGTCAGCACCGGTAGAAATATCGCCGTTCGGAACATCGTGGTTCGTCGGACGAGGCCGGTGTGAAGCAGCGCGGCGAGGACGAAGGGAAACGGAATAAGCACCGCCAACGTCCCGGCGACATACGCGGCCGTATTGCGCAGCGCGAGGTAGAACGTGCTGTCGGTGGCCAGTTGGAGGTAGTTACCGAGCCCTATCCACTCCGATTGCCCCCCAACACCCTGAATGTCCTGGAAGCTCATGACGACGGCGTGACCGATCGCATAGACGCGGAACACGACAAACAGGAGTACGAAGGGCAGAAGGAAGATCGTAACCACGAACCACTTGCGGTGGATCACAGAGCGTTTCGGCGGTGCAGGCGGCTTCGACGATTCGTCGCGCTCGGGCTTCTTCTTCGTGGACTCAGACACGGCGTCCCCTCTGATCGGGGGCTGTTTTGGGGCGCACCGACGCCCTTCAATAAGCGTTTGTCCACGGGCGGCGCGGGACCCTCACCCTTCGAAGCCGCCACCCTGCATGACGCCACTGCGGCCTTGTACGCCGAGCGTCGTCAGTCGTCGTATGCGTCGATCTCGGCCTGGGTGTCCGCCAGTGTCTCGGCGGGGTCTTCACCGTCAGAGAGCACCGGGAAAACCACTTCCTCCTCGAGCGCGAGGATCGACTCGGGATAGCGCGGTCCGGTGTACTCGGGTGCGAGCCGATCCAGCGTCTCCTCAATCATGGTGAGCACCGGCTCGTCCGCGAAGAACGGCTCCGGCTCCGAAAGCGCCGGGTCCTCATAGACGTCCATGCGGAATGGGTCGAAATCCAGGTCCGTCCAGACGCGGACTTGCGCGTCGTAGCTCAACTTGGCATAGCCGATGAACTCCTGCGCGGCCTGGACCTTGTCATCGTCGATCTGGTTGGTGATCGCCGTCCCGGTACCGCCGCCCATGGTGCTGATGGTGCCGCCCTCCTCAAAAGCGGGCATGGGCCGAACGACCATCGAGCCTTCGAGGTCCGGCATGAGGTCGGGGAACCTGCTCATATACCACTGCGGCATCCACACCGACGCGAACTCGCCATTGTTGAACGCCTCGTAGAACTCCGGCTCCGCGTGCCCACCGCCCGGCGCCAGGTCGGCGACACCGTGCTCGTGCACCATATCGGAGACCATCTCCACGGCCTCAACGTTCTCAGGGCTGTCAATGATCGACTCGTTGCTCGCGTCGTAGAGTCCGCCATCGTTCTGGAGCATCGGGCCGAGGAGGGACAATCGATTCAGGGTCTCCACCGAGGCGAACGCGGTAATGTCGGTGTTCTCCTGGACCTCGAGGCCAACGTCGACGTAGTCGTCCCACGTCTCGATGTCGTCAACGTCGACCCCCGCCTCGTCCATGATGTCCTGGTTGTAGTAGGTGACGAAAGCGCCGAGGTGGTAGTCGATGCCGTACGGCGTGCCGTCGACCTCATATGGCGCCATGCGTTCCTCAACAAGGTCGTCACGGTAAGGGTCGAGCACGTCGTCGAGGGGGAGCAGTTGCACTTCACCACGAGTAAAGGTCGCGAACCGCTGGATCTCCAGATCGACCAGGTCCGGCGCGCCGGTCCCGGACTCCAACGCGATCAGGGTTCGGTCGTGCATCTCGTCGAAGCTGATCGACGTCGCGTCGAGGATGATGTTGTAATCCTCGTTCTCTTCGTTGAACCGCTCCGCCTGCGCGATCAGGAACTCCGCGTGCAGGTCAACGAACGTCCAGAACTCGAGCTCGATGTCTTCACCTGGGGTGTCGGGCTGCTCCATCTCGAAGGTCTCTTCCTCGACCTCCTCCTCACCCTCGGTCTCTTCCTCACCTTCGGCCTCCGGGTCCGCCTCGGCGTCGTCAGCGTCGGCAACCTCGTCGGTGAGGTCCTCGCCGCACGCGGCCGCGAACAGACCTACCGCCATGAGCAGAGCGATCACGCTTACCTTCCGGCTCGACTTCACCCGCATCGTTTCCCCCTTCTTACGATCGTCTGGCACACTTGGCTGCTGGGTTGGAGCCCGCACTGGTGCGTTGCACTCCTGCGCCACGCACCCAGAGCCGTCGGTGGGACTAGCCCGTCCTGCTATCGGTCACGTCCCCGGGCGCCCTGGTACCTCCCTCGACTCCGTCCCTCGACCTCCCTCCCTCGCCGATCGTGCTGAGCAGCTCGGGGCACTCCTTGCGAGCTCACTGCTGGCCGTAGACGTTCCGGTAGCGATCGTGCAGCGCATCGATGTCTGCGCTGGCAATAGACAGCGGCTCGCCGAGGCTGCGGGCGAGGTGCACAGACTTCGCCGAGTCCTCGCATAGCACCGCGGTCTTGACGGCCGCCTCGGCGTTGGCGCCGACCGTGAACACCCCGTGGTTCTGCATCAGCACCGCGCGAGAGCGGTGACCGGCCAGCGTCGACACGATGCCCTCGCCGATGTCGTCGTTGCCGACGCGCGCAAACGGACCGACGGGAATCTCCCCGCCGAACTCGTCGGCGATCCCGGTGAGCACGCACGGCACAGGCTCCCCAGCTGCCGCGAACGCGCACGCGTAGTTGCTGTGCGTGTGCACGACCCCGCCGACCTCAGGCATCGCGCGGTAGACATAAGCATGGGCCGCGGTGTCGCTGGAGGCCTTGAGACCAGACTGCTCAGCGCGTTCGCCATTGAGGTCGCACAGCACCATTGACGCTGGCTCCAGCCGCTCGTACTCGACGCCGCTGGCTTTGATCAGGAACAACTCGCGTCCGGGCACACGCGCGGAGACATTGCCGGCAGTCCAGACCACGAGGCCGTATCGCACCAGCTGCTGGTGGCGCTCGACCAGCTCGGCGCGTAGATCCCCGAGCAGTTGGGGGGAGACATCGACGCTCATGCGCTGACCACCCGGCGGCGCATGGCCTTCAACCGTCGCATCACGTTGTTCTCCCCCTGCCCGAAGTGGTCATGGAGCCTCTCGTACTCGGCGTACAGTTCGTCGTAGGCGGCGGCCGCGTCCTCGTCCGGCGTGTACACCGCCTCGCGGGCCTTGCCCATTGCATGGGCTGCGGCGTGGATGTCTGGGTAGGCGCCTGCCGCGACGGCGGCGTGCATGGCGGAGCCGAGCGCGGGACCTTGCTCGGAGTCGATGATGCTCAAGGCCTTGCCGGTGACATCGGCGTAGATCTGCATGAGCAACTCGTTCTTGAGCAGCCCGCCAGCGATTACCAGCTCGTTGACCGGCACCCCCGAGTCCTCGAACCCCGCGATGATGCGCCGCGTGCCGAACGCCGTGGCCTCCAGCAGAGTCCGGTACACCTCGTGAGGCTGGGTTGCCAGCGTGGTGCCGACGATCAGGCCGGAGAGCTCGTGGTCGACCAGCACCGAGCGGTTGCCGGAGTGCCAGTCGAGGGCCACGAGGCCCGCCTCGCCGACGGCCAAACGCGACGCCTGGTCGGTGAGCAGTTCGTGGACGCCGACCCCGGCGCGCTCCGCCTCGTCGTAGACGTAGGGCGGCACGGAGTGGTCGACAAACCAGGCGAAGATGTCGCCGACGCCGCTCTGGCCAGCCTCATATCCCCACAACCCCGGCACGATGCCGCCGTCGACAACCCCGCACATTCCAGGTACGTCACCGGCGAGCACGTCGCTGCTCATCACGTGGCAGGTGGAGGTGCCCATGACCGCCAACATCCGTCCGGGCTCGACCACGCGCGCAGCCGGCGCGGTGACGTGAGCGTCCACGTTGCCGGCGCACACCGCGATGCCTTGGGGCAGGCCCGTCCAGCCGGCGGCTTCGGCGGTCAGCGAACCGACACGTTCACCGAGATCGACAATCGGTCGCTCGACCTTGTCCCGCACGAAGCCGCCGAACCCCGAACCGAGGGCGGACAAGAAGTCCTCGTCCGGGTACTGGCCGTCCTGCCGCACGGCCTTGTACCCCGCCGTGCAGGCGTTGCGGACATACACACCGGTGAGCTGCCACACGATCCAGTCTGCAGCCTCGACCCAGTGGTCCATGCGGCCGTAGGTCTCCGGGTCCTCTTCAAAAAGCTGAAGTCCCTTGGCGAACTCCCATTCCGACGACAGCTTGCCGCCGTAGCGGTTGATCCACGGCTCACCGCGCTCGTGCGCCAGAGCGTTGATCCGATCGGCATGCGGCTGTGCGGCGTGGTGCCTCCACAGCTTGACGTACGCGTGCGGGCGATCGCGAAACGCCTCCAGCTCGTTGAGGGGGGTGCCATCATCGGCGGTCGGCAGCACCGTGCAGGCGGTGAAGGCCGTGCCGATACCCACGACCTGCTCGACGGGCACACCACTTGCCGCCAACGCCTTCGGCACCGCGTTCTTGAGGACATCGACGTAGTCGGAGGGCACTTGGAGTGCCCACTCGGGCGGCAACGGGGCGCCTGAGGTAGCAAGGGTCTCGTCCATGACTCCGTGCGTGTACTCATGTACAGCGGTGCCGACCTCGGCACCGTCGGAGATCCGTACGATGAGGGCACGCCCGGACAGCGTGCCAAAGTCGATGCCGACCGCGTAGGCGTGCTCGGCGTCTGCACCTCCGGATTGTCCAAACGCGTGACCGGTGGCGCTATCACGTCCCGCGACATCGAACGGGTTCCCCTGGCCCACCGCTAACCCTCCCGTCCCTCAGCAGACGTCCCCTTCTTCCCCGCAAATCACTTGGTGTGTTGCTAGCCCACCGGGGTCGGGGGATGCCGACATCAACGCTCGTGCCCCCAATTAGGGTCAGGATGGTAACGCAAACGTCCCCCCTGTCAATGGTTGAAGCCGCCGGGGCTAGCCCTGGCTATTCGTGCGCCCAGCACAGCGGAGGTGATGTGTAGTTGACCACCGCGACAAGCTCGTCGTCGCCTGCCGGTGGGAGTCCAGTCCGGGGAGCTCAACGCACGCTGTACCGGGCGGCCAAGGCCGATCCCGGGCGACGGTTCCACGCGCTGTACGACAAGGTCTATCGCAGGGACGTGCTGCAGCGCGCGTGGGAACAGGTGCGCGCCAATCGGGGCGCGTTGCTCGATGAGTTGGCCGTCGAGCTCAAGGGCGGCGGCTATCGGCCGTTGCCGGCACGCCGGGTGTGGATTCCCAAGCCCGGCTCGTCGGAGCAGCGCCCGCTGTCGGTCCCGGCGGTTCGGGACCGGATCGTGCAGACGGCGGTGAGGATCGTCATTGAGCCGGTCTTCGAAGCCGACTTCTTGCCTTGCTCGTTTGGGTTCCGACCCAAGCGTGGGGCGTACGATGCGTTGCAGGTCCTCATCGACGAGGCCTGGGACGGCAACCGGTGGGTCGTGGAGACCGATATCGCCTCGTGTTTCGAGGAGATTCCGCACTCTGGTTTGATCGAAGCGGTCGAGGAGCGCATCTGCGACCGTCAGGTGCTCAAGCTCTTGCGCGTGATGCTGCGCGCGGGAGTGATGGAGCACGGCGTGGTCGAAGGCAGCGTGTCCGGCACCCCGCAAGGCGGCGTGGTGTCGCCGCTGTTGGCCAATGTCTACCTGCACCGGCTCGACCGGTGGTGGCAGGCCAACGGCGTGGGAGTGATGGTGCGCTACGCCGACGATCTCGTGCGCCACGAGGCGCTGTTTGACCGGGTGGAGATGAAAGGGCTCCACCGGCGGCCTGTCGCAGCGGGCCGTTTGAAGCCCGGGGCAGCCCGAGGCTGGAGGTGCAGCCGAGGGTGGGAAGCCGCCCTGACAACGACGGGACGGGTCGGGATCGCCAGACGGCTCGGGTCCGGCAAGCGAGGTGAGAGGGTGTACGAGAGGAACCAGCGTTGACGCCCCGTAAGCGGCGTGCCGGCTCAAATCTGGCGGATAGGGGCCGGTTGGCAGTGCGCGTCGCCCCCCCACACGACTTCTCGGGGAAACGCCGCAGTCCTTCGACGTGGCCTCCCGCGGCGGCGGCAAGGCTCACCGTCGGCTGATGGCCGCCGGGTGGGGCGGAGCCTTCGTAGTAGTCCGAGCCGGGGAAAGCCCGGCACATGGCGAAGGAAGGCAGCAAGACCGCAGCTTGTGGACTGGAATGCCAGGAGGTCGCCGGTGAAGACGGGCGCGTCGTGGCCGGACCTCGATGAGGCTCGGGCGCGGGTACTGGAGATCCAGACGAAGCTGCACCGATGGGCACGCAACGGTCCTGCGTGCCGGTTCGATGACCTGGCAAACCTCGTCGCCGATCCCGCGTTCCTCGTGGTGGCGTGGGATCGGGTGCGCCACAACACCGGTGCCCGGACGGCGGGCGTGGACGGCTACTCCGCCCGCGACATCGAAGCCGACCCGGGACCAGCAGCGTTTCTCGCGACCGTTCGTGAGCAGCTCAAGACGCGGGCGTTCGGGCCGCTGGCGGTGCGGGAGCGGATGATCCCCAAGCCGGGCACGCGCAAGCGTCGCCGGCTGGGCATCCCGACCGTGACCGACCGGGTGGTGCAGGCGGCGTTGAAACTGGTGCTGGAACCGATCTTCGAGGCGGACTTCGCGCCGTGCTCGTATGGGTTCCGGCCCGGCAGGCGAGCGATGGACGCTGTGGCTGAGATCAGGCTGCTGGCCGCCAACTCCTATGAGTGGGTGATCGACGCCGACATCGAGGCGTGCTTCGACGAGATCGACCATGTGGCCCTGATGGGCCGGGTGCGTCGACGGGTCGGGGACAAACGCGTCCTGGCGCTGGTCAAGGCGTTCCTGAAAGCCGGGATCCTCTCCGAGGACCAGGTCACCAGGGACACCCACACCGGCACCCCGCAAGGGGGCATCCTCTCGCCGCTGCTGGCCAACATCGCGCTGACGATGCTCGACGACCATTTCGTCGAGGCGTGGGAGACCCACATGGGCGACCGTGTGGTCCGCGCCCGACGGAAACGACACGGGATCTCCAACTACCGGCTGGTCCGGTACGCCGACGACCTCGTGCTCATGGTCTCGGGCACGAAGGCCGACGCCGAGCAGCTGCGGGAGACACTCGCTGAGGCCTTGGCTCCGATCGGCCTGCGCCTATCGGAAGCCAAGACCAACGTCGCTCACATCGACGAGGGGTTCGACTTCCTCGGCTGGCGCATCCAGCGTCACACCAAGAAGGGAACCACCAAGCGCTACGTCTACACCTACCCGTCCAAACGGTCCGTGCTGCGGATCGTGGACAAGGTGCGGCAGCGCTCCAGGTTCGGACCGGACGTGCCGTACGACACCCTGCTGTATCGCCTCAACGCGATCCTGCGCGGGTGGGCCAACTACTTCAAGCACGGGGTGTCCTACGCCACGTTCGAATACCTTCGCGCCTACACGTGGCGGCGGGTCATCGGCTGGCTGCGAGACAAACACCCCCGTGCGACCTGGAAGCAGCTCCGACGCCGCCACCTCGCAGGAGGCTGGTGGCCCACGGACGGCAAGGTGGAACTGCTCAACCCCACCACGGTGCGCACCGTGCGCTACCGCTACCGGGGCAGCGACATCCCCTCGCCGTGGCCTGCGGCACACAAGGACGCCGCGTGAACAGCCGGGTCTTGCGGAGAGCCGGATGCGCGGAGACGCGCACGTCCGGTTCGGTGAGCGGGCCGGAGAAACGTACCGTCGGAAACGACGGCAACGCGCTCCGGTCCGACTTCTACGTCGTGATGTGTCGCAACCGCCAGGAGGCCGAGCACGCACGCGTGTTGCTCTCTGACCTTCTGTCGGATCCGCCGCTGCGTGAGCTCACGAAGACGGTCGCGGGCGTGCTGCATGGCCTTGTCCGAGGGACAGCGGGCGAGGAGAAGCACACGTGCCGGTTGCGGCGGGACTTCGCGCGCACCCAACGGTGGTGGAACCCGAGGAAGTCCAGGCCCTCACCGCCTTCGTGCAGGTGCACGATCACCGTCTTCGACGCCTTGGGTCGAAGCCCAAGAGAGTTGCCGTAGCGGAAGTACTCGGCCCAGCCGCGCAAGAACCGGTTGAGGTCCCGCACGATCGCTTCGTCGGGCAGCCTGACCCGCAGCTTCGGCAAGATCAGGGACTATGCGCTGATGCGACTCGCGGGCGTGATCGCCAAACGGCATCAACGTTCGCGAGCGTTCGGCTGGTCGGTGGTCGCCTACAAGTCCGGCGACCAACTCGGCCTGATGCGCCTTGACGGGATCGTCGTCGCTCCCAGGCCCCACCAGGCCTGGCGTGGATAGCCGAACGCCGACGGTGAAAGACGTCGGTGAGCCGTGTGCGGGAGAACCGCACGCACGGTTCGACGGGCGGGCGCTGGAAACGGACGCTTGCGACCACGGTGGCGTCACGCTGTATGCCGAGCGGGAAACCAACCGGCACGTACGCTGCCCACCTACCGTCGACTCACAAGCGCACCGCGCCAGCGCCCGACCCTACACGCCGGTTAGGCGCGGGGTGGGGCGCCTGGAATGAGATGACCGCTTGGCCTGCGAGGATGCGGTTTGTCCAGCACACGCATCCGAGACCAAGGGGTTCGTACGACGACCGCGAGGTCCTCATCCGCGGCGGTGTGGGCTATGCGGTCAGGGCCTTCCTCGCCCAAGTCGTCGGCCAGGGCTGCGGGTTCTCGGCGAGCTTCGAGATCACCGAGGCGGTCAAGACCGCCATCAAAGCGCTGGACGAGCGCGCCTGGGAGCCGGCGATCCGCCAAGACCACACGCTGCGCCCCGGCGCGGCGGTCACCGAACTCACCCGCCTCATCGACCTGCGCGAGGGGTGGCCGGCCGCCTCGCGGCTGATCATCCGCCGCGAACCCTTGCACCCCGGCGCGCAGCAAACCATCGACGACCTCGACGGGTGCCGGTTCACCGCCCTGCTCACCGACCAACCCGACGACGATCTCGCCGTGCTCGAGCAGCGCCACCGCGCCCGCGCTCGCGCCGAGGACCGCATCCGCACGCTGAAAGACCTCGGCATCGGCAACCTGCCCTGGGGCGACTCTGACGGCAACGCCGTGTGGCTGCAGCTGGCGCTGCTCGCGCTCAACCTGCAGGTCTGGACCCAAGCTCCGACCCTCGACGGCGAGCTCGCCCGCGCCGAACCAAACGCCTGCGCTACCAGCTCTTCCACACCGCCGCGCGCGTGGCCCGCAGCGCCCGCCGCGTCACCATCAGACTCCACGCCCACTGGCCCTGGACCCCCTGGGCCTCCCCCGTAGGGCTGGACACCGTGCCTATGCGGCGATGGGGGTCGCCACGCTATCGGGGGCGCGGCAGCTGTGTGCTTGTTCCCACTCGGTCGGCGGCAAGTAGTTCAGCGTCGAGTGCAGCCTCCTGTCGTTGTACCGGGCGATCCACCGGAAGATCGATGTGCGCGCTTCGCGTCGGGTCTGGTAGCGGCAGCGGTTGACGAGCTCGACCTTCAACGTCGCGAAGAAGCTCTCGGCCACGGCGTTGTCCAGGCACGAGCCGGTGCCGGCTGGCCGACTGGGTCACGCCCAGCCGCCAGCAGGCTTGCGCGAACGCCTCACTCATGTATTGGGTGCCGCGGTCGTGATGGAAGATCACGCCGTTCATGCGGACCACCCCGCGCTCGGCGACCGCATGGTCGAGCGCGGCGATCATCAGCTGCGCGTCGGGCGTGTCGCTCATCGACCAGCCGATCAGTCGGCGACTGGCCAGATCGATGACGGTGGCCACGTACAGCCAGCCCTCGCCGGTGGGCACATACGTCAGGTCGCCGCACCACACGTGATCGGGCCAGGCCGGGTCGAAGTGGCGGCCGACCAGGTCGGGCATCGGCGGCTCGCCGGTGTCGCGCTGGGTCGTCGAGGCGCGCTTGACCGGCCGGTAGCCGACCAGGCCGTGCTCGCGCATCAACCGGGCCACGCGTTTCTCGTTTGCCTGCCAGCCGCGCCGGGTCAGCTCGAACGTCATGCGCGGCGACCCGTAGGTCTCATCCATGTGGGCGTGAATGTCGCGGATCTCGGCCAGCAGGGCAGCGTCGGCGCGCTCCTTGTCGCCGGGCTCGTGGGTCTCACCGGCGACCCACTGGTAGTAGGCCGTGGTGGAGACCTCGACGGCCTCACAGGCCGCGGTGGCGGCGAACCCGGCTGCCTTCTGGGCGTCCACGCAGCGGTAGCGCGTCACTACGTCGATTCCTTGACCCAGAAGGCGACTGTTCGTTTGAGCAGATCACGCTCCATGCGCAGGTGCGCGTTCTCCTGCTCGAGCGTCCGCAGCCGCTCGCGCTCGTCGCTGGAGACACCGTCACGCTCACCATCATCGACCCGGGCCTGACGAACCCAGTTGCCCAGCGAAGTGTCGGAGATGCCGAGCTCGGCGGCCACGTCGGCGATCGACTTCCCGCTGGTACGCACCAGCTCCACGGCCTCACGCTTGAACTCGGCAGAGAACTTCCGTCGGGTGCGTTGCGCCCCGTGCTGTTGCCCGTCTGAGCCGTGAATGCAGTCTGCGGTATGCCAGGGCTCGGAGGCACCGGAGGGGGTCTTGTCGGTGGCGAGCACGACGGCGGCGGGGCAAATCGCTGCTTGGGTCGCCGGTCCGGGCACGAAGAGGTGGGCCGTCCCAGGGGCCCGTACCGGCTCCAGAGTCTGAGCCACGTCCTCGTAGGAACAATCGGTGGTACCTGGCAGGCCCCCTGCCTCATGCTGACACTGCAGGCTCGAGGCGCTACAGACGAGCGAGGTCAGGAGACGGCCCGGCCCCATTCTCATCCTCAGTGGCGGGGCGTCAAGCCCCATGAGGTGCTGACATGCGGACCATCCTCTCTATCGAGGTGTCCAGCTGCACGGGGGAAGTCCACCCCAGCTGCTCGCCGCCTTCCAGCGACTACGCGCCCTACCCCCCGCACCTGTCTGACCCGCCGGCCCCGCGAACCTTGACAACCCACGCGAACACCACGACGTGGTCACCGACCGCGACCTCGTGCTGTCCGCGAACGCAACGACCCGCCCGCTCCACACCTGCCAACACCACGCCAGAGGCAAGAGAGCACAACCACAGCGCCCACCAACCCCGACTCACTCCCTCGCGGAAGCGACACGATTAATCGAGGCTGGCGACGAAGGTGGCCGGGCCCAGCGGGGCCCGGCCACCTGTCATTGAGCCGATGAGCCCCTAGGACCCGGCTTCGTCGTCCAGACCCTCGTCGTCCTCGTCGGTCGTGCCGAGCTCATCGGTGGCGTCGCGATCGCCTCCGGCGGGCTGGCGCAGCAGCTGCCGCAGCTGCTCCTCGTCGATCTCCTGGACCTGGTCGTCGTCCGGGATCTCGATGTCGACCTCGCCCCCGAAGTCGTCGAACTCGATGACCATGTAGCGGAAGGCGGCATCCTCATCACCGGGCTCCTGACCCGGGTCATCGGTCACACCGCCCTCATCGTCGTCGACGCCGTTCTCGTCGTCCTCGACGCCGTTGTCGTCGTCGAGACCGTCCTCGGTGGTGGGCTCGTCCAGGTCGTACTGGATGGCCTGGACCAGGTCCTCCTCATCGATCCAGACTTGCGCGGTGACCTGTTCGGCCTCATCGTCGAGACCGTTGTCGTCATCATCGACGCCGTTCTCGTCGTCCTCGACGCCGTTCTCATCGTCGACGCCGTTCTCATCGTCGAGGCCGTTGTCGTCATCGTCGACACCGTTCTCATCGTCGAGGCCGTTGTCGTCATCGTCGACGCCGTTCTCGTCATCGACGCCGTTCTCGTCATCGAGACCGTTCTCGTCATCGAGACCGTTCTCGTCATCGAGACCGTTGTCCCGCTCGATCACAACCTCGTACTGCGTGAGACCAGTGGTGTCCTCGGGACCGGCCTCGGCGTCCGTGCCCTCGTCGTCGAGACCGTTCTCGTCATCGACGCCGTTGTCCTCGTCGTCGAGAGCGTTGTCATCCTCGTCGACGCCGTTCGCGTCGTCCTCGACGCCGTTGTCCTCGTCGTCGAGGGCGTCGTCGTCATCATCGAGGCCGTTGTCCTCGTCGTCGAGACCGTTCTCGCCATCGACGCCGTTGTCCTCGTCATCCTCGACGCCGGCCTCGTCATCGACCCCGTTACCATCGTCGACCTCGGTTGCCTCGACGACGTCCTGCAGCTCGGTGATGGCGTCCTGTGGGCTCTGGAACGCAACGCCGCCGGGGCCCCCGACCGCTTGCGCGTCCCGTAGGTCCTCGAGATCGACCTCGACCCACACGCCCTCGTCGTCGGCAACGCCGTCCTCGTCATCGTCGAGGGCGTCGTCGTCCTCATCGACGCCGTTCTCGTCGTCCTCGTCGACGCCGTTCTCGTCGTCGAGACCGTTCTCGTCGTCCTCGTCGAGGCCGTTCTCGTCATCGTCGACGCCGTTGTCATCGTCGTCGAGACCGTTCTCGTCCTCGTCGACGCCGTTGTCATCGTCGTCGAGACCGTTCTCGTCACCGGCCTGACCGTTAACCGCGTCCTCGGCGAAGCGGAGGTAGGCCTGGTCACCATCGATGACGATCGCGCGAGCGTCGTCGTTCACCTGTTCCAGCCAGGCCTGGTCGGCATCGAAGTCGACGCTGCCGTCGAACTCCAGGGCCTGCTCCGCCGTGCCGTTCTCCGGCGCGGCCTCGTCACCGACGTCGTCGTCGTCGAGGGCGTCGTCGTCCTCGTCGACGCCGTTCTCGTCGTCGAGACCGTTGTCATCGTCGTCGAGACCGTTCTCGTCGTCATCGACGCCGTTGTCATCGTCGTCGAGACCGTTCTCGTCCTCGTCGACGCCGTTCTCGTCGTCATCGAGGCCGTTGTCATCGTCGTCGAGGGCGTCGTCGTCCTCGTCGTTGCCGACGCCGGCGTCGTCCTCGCCAGGTGCGCCGTCGGGATGAAGCTGGAGCTCGAGCGCAGCCGTCCCAGCGTCCTCGGTGTTCTCGGCCGCCGTCTCGACACGCTCCGCGGCGTCGTCCTCCTCGGGTTCCTCGTCCTCGGGTTCCTCGTCGTCGAGGTCGTCGTCCGTGTCCTCCGGTTCAGTGGGTTCCTCTTCGGCGCCCTCGTCCTCGACATCGGTGTCGTCATCGACCTCGCAGGCCGCAATGACAAGCGCCAGCGCGAAGACCAGGGCGAGGCTCCAACTCCGTAGCTTCCTCATTCGGGTAGCTCCTCCCTTGTTCGTTGGAGCCCCCGGGATGCCCGGAACCACCGTCCAGAAACAGCGACGTCCCCTGTCCGTCGGTGCGAGGAAGCCTCTCCTCAGCGCGACTCGGCCCGCATCAGCGAGCGGTGCAGCGGACCGCCGGGACGTTCCAGCGCATCCAGCTGCGTGGGATCGTTGGGGAACGCCGTACCCAGGCTCCACTCCAGCGCCAGGCGTACGCGCCGGCTCACCGAGGGCATCTGTGCGACGTAGTACGCGCGGCGAGCGAGCCACGGCAACTTCCCGACGAGCTGACGACCCGCCACGGTCCCCATCGCCGTGTGGCTGCCCAAGGTGACCAGTTCGGCGGATTCGCCGTGCGCGTAGGCCTCCGGCGCCCGCCCCTGCAGGACCCGCGCCAGGTTGCTGCCGAGCTGCTTCCCCTGACGAGTCGCCTGCTCCGCGGTGGGTGGATACGAACCGCCGTCGGGACGCGGCACTGCCGCACAGTCCCCCAGCGCCCACACGTTCGCATGATCCGGCACACGCATCGTGCGATCCACCTCGACGCGGCCGGCGTCGTCGAGGTCGAGGCCGAGGCGGCGCACACACGGGTGGGGCTCCACCCCTGCGCTCCACACGACGGTGTCGGCCAACAACTCCTCGCCTGTGGACAACTGCAACCGCCCGTCATCGATGCGCTCCACGGTCGTCCCAAGACGCACGTCGATGCCCCGCCGTCGCAGCTTCACCACTGCACGGTCGGCGAGCTCCAGCGGCAGGTTCGGCAGTATGCGGTCCGCGGCCTCCACCAGGGTCCACTGGATCTCTTCGGGCTCCACGTTCTCGAAGCGCTCGGCCGCGCGCTGCGCGAGGTAGTGCAACTCCGCCAACGCCTCCACACCCGTGTAGCCACCGCCGATGAACACCGCGCGCAGGGCGGACTCACGAGCGTCGGGATCCTGGGTCGACTCGGCGATCTCGAGTCGGGAGAGCATCGCGTTGCGCAGGTGGAGGGCCTCGGCGACCGTACTAAACGCGACCGCGTGCTCGTCCAGTCCGGGGATCAGCAGCGCCCTCGGAGCGGAACCCAACGCGATGACGACGTGGGTGTACGCCAGCTCGTAGGGATCCCCCGCCGGCGGTTGGACGGTCACCGTCTTCCGCGCCGGATCGAGCCCGTCGAGCTCACCCATGCGAAAGCGCACCCTCGGTAGGGCCTGCCGGATCGGAGCGACCGCGTGGCGGGGTTCGATCGCGCCCGACGCCACTTCCGGCAACAGTGGCTGGAACAGCATGTGGTTTCGCGGCGAGACGAGGACCACCTCGACCGCGCCCCGGAAGCGTCGATGCAGCGCCTGCACAACCGAGACGCCGGCGAAGCCCCCGCCGGCAACCACGACCCGCGGGACATCCGTCGGTTCAGCAGCGTTCATTCCCCGGACCTCCTCGGAACATTGACGATGTGCACGAACCAGCAGCGCCCGCCGCGGCTCACGGACCCGGCGCGGCGGACACAGCGGCTGGGGTACGCGCCGCCCGCGCGTCCAACACCTCGCGGTAGAGGTCTGCCGCATGCCCCGCCGCCGTCGTCCAATCCGTCCAGCCGTGTTTGACCGACGGCGCGAGCCGCGCCATCTCGCGGCGACGCTTGGGCTCGTCGAGCAGCGTCCGAAGGCACCGGGCGAGCCCTCGCGCGTCACGCGGAGGCACGGTCGCGACCGGCGACGGCTTGCGCGTGCCTGCGATCCGCCCGAGCCCGCCGAGATCGGCCGCGACGACCGGTACCCCGCACGCGAGCGCCTGAGCCGCCGGCACCATGGAGGCGTGGGACGGCACCGTCGGATACTGAACGAGCAGGTCCGCGGAGCGCAGCAGCGCTGGCGCCTCCCGGTGAGGCACCTGGCCGAGGAAGCGGACCCGGTGCTCGACCCCCACCTGCCGGGCATGCTTTCGGAGAGCGCCGATCGTCTCGTCCCCGTCCAGCTCGGCCGGCCGGGGACCGCCGACGACGAGGAGCTCGGTCTCGGGTACCTCGCGGAGCGCGCTCAGGACCCCTTGTAGGTCGTGCAGTGACGGCGGGGAGGCCACGGTCACGAGCCGGCCGCCGGGAGAGCGCTCGACGCCGGGCACGTCGGTCGAGAACCGCCTCGTGTCGACGCCCACCGGCAGGCTCGAGATGTCGGAGCGTGAGACCTCGAGGGCGCGCAGCTTGGCGAGGACCGCCCCACAGTGGACGACACAGCGAGTGGCCGAGTAGGCCAACTGCTGCTCGAGCGCCAACTCGGCGGGCCGGCTGCCACGGACCATGCGGTGCGCGCTCTGCAGCGAGCGCAGATCGGTGAAGGTGTGGACCAGCGGGCGGTCGCCGACCGCGCGCCGCGCGGCGGCCGCTGCCAGCATGCCCCACGTATGGATCAGGTCGGGCGGTTCCTCACGCCATTGCTCGGCGAGCGCGTCCGCGATGGGCTCCGTCGCCGCATCCCACGACTCCGGGCTCGACGGAGGCTTCGGCAGGCGTCGCGTTTCCAGGCCCTCCTGCTCCGAGTGCTCGACCAGACCAGGCGCCTGTCGCCCGACGCTGAGTTCGACACTGTTCCCCGCGCGGGCAAGGTGCGTCGCCCAGGCACACACGTCGCCCTCACGCCCTCGAGCCGCGCCGGCTCCCAGGGCAGGCTCCGGCTCCGCCCCCTCCGCGACCATCGCGATTCGCATCGTCGACCTTTCGATCTCGCAGGGGGCGTGACCGCGCCCTCCTTTCCAGACGCGGAGCCGATAACCGTGCCGTGCGGTGCACGCATGGAGCCGCTCGGAAGCCAGAGGCTCACGCGTCGACGCCGAGTTTGGTGAACCGGCGCCGGGGTACCCGGGTCGGGCCGCACGAACGGCACACGGATCACACCGTTCCGGCCGACACGATCGGACCCGCCTCATGCGTCTCATCACGCTTTCCGCGGACCCCGAGGTCCGGCTGCGCGTGTACCTGAACGATCACCTCGCCGGGGCGACCGCCGGCACCCGTCTGGCGCGCCGCTGCGCGAAGGCCAACGAGGGTGAGCCCCTCGGGGAGGCCGTTTCCCGACTGGCTGGCGAGATCGAAGCGGACCGCGCCACGTTGCTCGAGATCTTCGACGCCCTGAAGCTGCCGCGTGCCCGACCCAAGGAGATCGGGGCCGGCGCGGCCGAACTCCTCGGCCGCTTGAAGCCCAACGGCCAGCTGATCGGCGCGTCGCCCCTCTCGCGACTGGTCGAACTCGAGGGTCTCTGCGCGGGCGTCGACGCCAAGGGCAATCTCTGGATCTCGCTGCACCACATCAAGGACACCCGGCCCGGTCTGTCGGCCTTCGATTTCGAGGCACTGGCCGAACGAGCAGCTCGTCAGCGGGACGAGCTCGAGGGGCTTCGCCGCCACTCGGCAACCGACGCCCTCGCTGGATCAGGCCCAGCCGTCCCTCGGGAACCGACGTGAACGACCACACCCGCACCCTGCTCGAAGATGCCACGTACGAACTGAGCGAGGCTCAGCGCGCGGTGACCAAGGCGCTGGAGGGCCTCTGCGCCGGCCGCCCACCCGACGATGTCGAACTGACCGAAGCCCTGGTCCGGATCGCGACCCTGAGGGGCCGGATCGAGCGTCACCGCAGCGCTCAGGTAGAAACGCCCGCGGCGGGACCGCAGCCAGTGTCCGGCCGGACCTCGTCCGGAGCACGAGATCGGGGTTTGACCGGCCGGGGATCGCGGGCACAGTAAGGCCCGTCCTCATCACGACGCGTACCGGTGCGACCCAGACTCCGTCGCTACGAAGTCCGGCGCGTGCACGCGGCCCAGACTCCCTGTCGCCCCGAGGACTGCGGCGACCCGGACTCCGTCGCTCGTTCACGGCAGCCCAGACTGTCGCTGTCGCTTGCCCCTGACCTGTAAAGCGATCAAGCGAGCGTGAGATGCCTTCTACTTGGGCGTTCTGTGAAATGTGCGCACGTTGGTACTACTCGACTTCGGACGAGAGCAACCCGGTTCAGCCCTGCCCCGTCTGCGTGAGTCCCCCGCGGCGCATGGTGCCCGGGTCGGCCCCGCACCCCGGGGTGCACCACACCACCGGTCACCCGAACCGGCTGCACGCAGTTGCAGGTTCGATCGACGCGCGAGGGGGTCCGTGATGTCCGTCGATTCGAACAACACCGTCATGCTCCGCAAGTCCCGGCATCAGCGGGTCATGTCCGGCCCCAAGCTGACGCAGAAGGAGGGCCGGGTGTGCCGGGTCGAGAGCTGCGAGACGCGGCTGTCCCGCTACAACCCCTCCGAGACCTGCCGTCTCCACGAAGGTTGGCGCGACGGGCGCATGCGTCGGCACGACTGACTTCGGAGCGCGTGCGGCGAGCAGCGGGGTGGTCGACGATCGGCCACCCCGCTGTCGTGCGCACGGTGCAGGTCCGGCCGTGCCTCGATGACCCATGGCGCACGGACAAGCACCGGGGCACGCCGCACACGTTTCGAGCGTCCCCCCGCACGGGCACGGGAGCACGAGCGAGCAACTGCCGTCTCACCCGAACAGGACGCCGAAAGGGCGCGGCATGAGGATGTTCCCAGCGAAGGTGCTCGTTGCGGTCGACGGGACCCCGAAGGCCCGCAACGCGGTGGACGCGGCCGCGGAGTTGTCCGCGGCCACTGGTTCCTCCTTGCACCTGCTCCACGTGAAGCTGCTCTCGCCACAGATCTCCGGTGACTCCCCGAGCCCGACGGACTACGAGCGCGCCGAGCAGGAGGGCCGCCAGCTGCTCGACGACGAGATCGCCTACGCGGATCAGCTCGGCGCGCCGATCGAATCGGCGCTCCTGCGCATGGGGCGCATGATCGAGAACGAGGTGGTCCAGGTGGCCAACGAGATCGGTGCGGGACTCTTGGTGCTGGGCACCAGCGCGCGCTCCCCCGCCGGCCGCCGCCCGCACGCGGGCCTCTCGGTGGACATCGCCCGCGACATCCCGTGCTCGGTGTGGTTCGTGCGGGAGGCCGCGCGCTCGGTCGTCTCGGATCCCCCACCGCTGCGCGAGGGCACGATCGTGACACGAGCCGCGGGCGAGGGCGGCGGCACCGACGAGCGGGGATAGCGACGCATGGGCTCGCGGTGATGCTCCGGCGATCTCGGCCCCCGCACACAACGGTGCGGCGGCACCCGTGGGCGCCGCCGCACCGTGGGTTGTCTGCGGCTTAGTGAATCTCCTGGCGGTAGGATCCAGTGGCGATCTGCCGTTCCTCGATGAACGCCTTGAAACGCTCGAGATCGCCCTCGACCCGCTTGTCCACGATGTGCAAGGCATCCACCGCCTTCTCGGCGAAGGACTCGGGCTCGAAGTCGAGGCGCAGCGTCACGCGCGTGCGTCCCCCGTCGAGCGACTCGAAACGCACGTGACCGTCGTGGCGCACGTCGCCGAGGGCCCGCCACTCGATCAGCTGGTCGGGCACCTGCTCGGTGATCTCGGCCTCCCACTCGCGGGTGCTCGGCCCGATCTGGGCGGTCCACGCCAGGTGCGCGTCGTCGATCTGCTCGACGCTCTGCACGCCCTCCATGAACTGCGGGAACTCCTCGAACTGGGTCCACTGGTTGTACACGGTGGTGACGTCGCTCTCGACCTCAATGGACTTCTTCACCTGGCTCACGTCGCGTTCCTTTCCTTCGAAGTTCGGGCACCGTCGGGCCTCAGGCCCGAGGTCGAAGCGATGCGGGTCTCGGGACTGCGATCACGAGCGTCGCTTGTCACCCGTGAAGTCCTCGCGCGGCTCCACGGGGTCCGGTTCACCGGTCCGCGCACGCTGATGCTGCTCTTCGGCCGGATCGACCCCCCAGCCGCCCGTCTGCTCGCCGTCCCGGCGGGCACTCTCGCGATGCTCGTCGGTGCGGGCGGCCAGCCCTTGCGGATCGCGTGGATGGCCGTCCTCGGGAGCGGCACGCGTGCGGCGCTCGACGTCCGCCGGGCGCCCATCGGCCGGCGACGCCTCGGAGGGTGGTGGGTCGAGGCGGAGCTCGCGTTCCTCGACGTGGGTCGGCACGGACGCCGCACCCGCCATGCCGCCGAGTGCTGCCACGATGGCCCCCAACAGCGTGGCGATGAAGGGCGCCCACCACATCCAGCCGTCGGTCGCGATCGTGACGTCCCCGATCGCCGGGAGGAACGCCGCGGCCGCTCCGGGGCCGACGATCGCGACCACGATGGTCATCGTGGCCCACACCCCCAAGCCGTTGAGCAACCCGGGCACAGGGCTCCCAATCCCGGCCATCAGGCCGCTGCTGTAGGCCCCGGCCAGCATCGACGCCGCCGCTGCGGCGCCGATGTACCAACCAGCACCGGCCAGCAGGTCGTCGATGCCAGCGCCGACCACCAGGCCGGCCCAGAGCATCATCAAGAGCACGAAGAGGGCCAGACCGAGTACCGCTCCCCCCAGCACCGCGTTCCAACGCAACAGGCTGGGCGGCGTGGACGCCACCGCCGGCGGCGCGGTCGTCACTCTCTCGCGGGTCTCGTGCATCGCGGCCATGGCGAGCACCTCCTCATCGGGGCAATCGCTCCACAGCGGAGCGGAGCACGGGATGCCCGCCTCGCAACGGTCGAAACCACTCAGGTCGGAGGTCACCGCCGAGGAGCCACCCGTCCCAGGGCGGCCCACGGACAGCCGCCGACCGAGGCGTTTGTCGACCTCCCCACCGGGAACACGGATGGGGCCGATCCCGACCGAGGTCAACTTTCGATGCCCGCTCCGCGGTCCCAACGTCTCGAACAGGTGCGCCGCAACCCGCTGACGCCCCCGATCGGGGGCATGCTGGGTGGCGCCGCACTCGCCGGCGCGGCCATCGCGGTCGACGCCGCCATCCGCCCCGCACCACCGGCGATCTTCACGGTCGAAGCGACCCAGGCGTTCCTGTCGGCGGTCGTCGGGGCGACGATCACGGTCACCGCTTTGCTGTTCTGGATCCGCGGCATGCTCGTGCAGCTGTCGGCAGGGCAGATGTCGAACCGGGTGGTGCGCTGGTACCTCGAGGACCGCTTCTTGTTGGACAGCATCGGCTTCGTCATCGCGGTGTTCACGTTCACCGGACTCCAGTTGCTCGCGCTGCCGCCGCCCGCGGAAGGCGGCGCACCCCCCGTCGGCACCGCCCTCGCGTTCCTGCTCACGCTCGCCGCCCTCGCGAACATCGTGGCGGCGATCACCAACAGCGTCCATGCCACGGACACTGGCGTGATCCTGAACAACCTCGCCGAGGAGGCGCGCACCGCGATCCAGGAGGCGCATCCGGACGATCGAGCGGCGCTTAGCTCCGAGGGCAGGGAGCCGACCGACGCCAGGTACTTCTCGCAGCACGTCCGCCTGTCTCTGATCGCCCCCCGGACGGGGTGGGTCAACGACATCGACGTCCCTCGGCTTCTGGACCAGATGCCGGACTCCTCCATGCTCGAAGCACAGGTGCGCGCCGGCTCGTTCGTACCCGAGGGCCATGCACTCGCCCACCTGAGCGTGGAGGCGACGCTCGCCGATGCTGAGGAACTGCACGACGTCCGCCGCGCATTGCGAGACGCCTTCGCGATCGACTCCCGCCGAACCACCGGTCAGGACGTCGAGTTCACCCTGAGCAAGATCGTCGATGTCGCCGTCGCCACCATGGCCCCGCACTCGGCGGATCGAACCAGTGCGTACGAGGCCGTCCGCCACCTCGGCGTGGCGCTGCGGGAACTGTTCACCCGTCCCCTGGCACCGAGCCACTTCTCACAACAGGAGAACCGGCAGCTCGTGCTGCGGGCCGCCCTCGGCTACGAGGACTACCTGCGCCGCACCTTCGGTCACCTGCGGGAGATCGCGACCGATCTCCCCATGCTCGGAGTCCTGCTCGACACGCTCGGGGACCTTCGTGAGGTCGTCATTCAGGGGACCCGGGACGAGCGCATCGACGCGGTGGACCGGGAGGCACACCGCCTGCTGGACGCGGTCCGCCACACGCACGCGCCCGACGAAGAGCGTCGCGGCGTGCTGCACCTGGCGGCGCAGCACGGATGGGACGTGCACGAGCTCCAGGAGGACGAGCAGCAGGACGGACAGCAGGACGGGCAGGCCCCGCCACCGACCAGCCCGGACGACATCTCCCAGCACGCAGCGGAGTCGTCCTGACGCGCACCGCTGAGCACGTCCGAGAGAGGACCGGTGATGAGCCAAGCCCGCAGCGGCGTGCTGATCGATCTGGACGGCACGCTGGTCGATTCGGTCTACCTGCACGTGATCGCCTGGCAGGAAGCCCTCCAGCGCCACGGTCACACGGTCCCGACCGCCGACGTGCACTCCGCGGTCGGCATGGGATCGGACCGCTTGGTTCCCTGGCTCGTCGGCGGCACGGTCCCGGATGCCGAGGCCGTGTCCTCGGAGCACACCGCCCGGTTCCTCGAACTCGTCGACCGGGCTCGGGAGACTCGCGGGGCCACGGCCCTGCTCGAGGACCTGCGCCGACGCGGGGTCGCGCACGTGGTCGCGAGCTCGGCGAGCGGGGAGGAGTCGACCGCGCTGATCGAGGCACTCGGCACCGAGCCGCCCGTGATCGACAGCGAGGCGGTGTCCGCGTCCAAGCCCGCCCCCGATCTGTTGCTGGCCGGGTGCGAGCAGCTCGAAATCGCCCCGGAGCGCGCCGTGCTCGTCGGCGACAGCCCGTGGGACGCCGAGGCCGCTCAGCGGGTCGGTATCGGGATGATCGGGGTCCGGACCGGCGGCTTCTCGGACGAGCTGCTCTTCCGCCACGGCGCCCGTGATGTCGTTCCCGATCCGCGTGCCCTCATCGGGCGCCTGTGAGGACGCGACGTGTCGAGCGTATTGACGTGGGAATCGAGGGGCGGACCGATCAGACCAGCGATCAACGGAGGTTCCATGGCCGCCCGAACCATCGGCGAGATCATGACCAGTGACGTGCGCGCGTGCCCGCAGGACGCAAGTGCCGCCGAGGCCGCCCGTCTCATGCGGGATCACGGCATCGGGGACGTGATCGTGACCGGCGGTGACGACGACGTGCCTTCCGGCATCGTCACCGACCGGGACCTGGCGGTCCGGGTCATGGGCGGGGGTCGCGACCCCGACACCATCACGCTCCAGGAGATCATGACCACGGAGCTCGTAACGGTGCAGCGCCAGACCGAGGTGAGCGACGCCGTCACGATCGTGCACCGCTCATCGGTTCGTCGGCTCCCCGTCGTCGAGGACGGCGAGGTGCTGGGGATCGTCACCATCGGCGACCTCGCCCGGGAACGTGATCCCGACTCGGCACTCGCCGACCTCAGCGCGGAGTCACCGAACAACTGACCCGGCCCGCCGACTCGGCAGGGCTTCTCGTAAGGGTCTCGGCGCCGCTGGCCGACCGGGGTCGCGAACGGCCAGCGGCGTCGAACGCGACGGACGACCAGCCGTTCACGTGGTGGCGACCGGCACCATCGAGCCTCGCCGGTCGTCTCAATCGGTGTGCTGACCGTGGCGCCGCGCCGACGGCCGGCCCGCCGCACCGACGATCCCCCGACCCGGCTCGGTCGCGACCCCGCGCACCCCCTCGTGCTCCGGAGCGTCGGCGCCGCGCGGCAGCACCCGGTGCACGAGTGCGGCGGCGCGGGTTCCGAGACCGGGGGCCAGCCCGTGCGCTCGTACGGCCACATGCGCGGGCGCACCGAGGATGAGCTCCGCGTCTCCGCGGATGGTCGCCTCCACCACCCGGCGCGCCGCCCGCTCGGCGCGCATCGAGAGCCCGGGTACGACGGCCGCGAGCCCGAACCAGCGAAACTCCGCCCCCGGTCGCCCGCGCATCCGCGCGTGCAGATGGGACCCCGTTCGCATCAGTCCCGGGACCACCGTCGTGACGGGAATCCCCTCGTCGGCGAGCTCCACACGAAGGCCCTCGGACAGCCCCACCGCGGCGTGCTTGGCGACCGAGTAGGCGAGCAGATGTGGCGCGGGCACCTTGCCACCGATCGAAGTGACGACCGTCACCCGCGGGATCTCGCTCTCGCGCAGGTGGGGCAGGGCCGCGGTGATCGCGTGCCATACCCCCCAGAGCATGACGTCGGACGCCTGCTGGACCTCCTCGGTGTCCTGTGCCGACAACGGCCCGACCATGAGCGTGCCGGCATTGGCAACGACGATGTCGAGCCGGCCCCGCCAGCGAACGACCCGGTCGATGAGCTCCGCCACGGCCCGCGGGTCGGTCACGTCGCATACCTCGCCCCGGACCTCTCCGCCGCCGCTCTCCTGCAGCTCACGTTCGGCGTCGAGGACCTGATCCCCGTTGCGGGCGCATATCACCACGTGCACACCGCGATCGGTGAGCTCCCGTGCGACCTCCCGCCCCAGTCCTCGCGATGCACCGGTGACCAGCGCGACGCAGCCCATGACGTCGGCGGGGGTTCTTCGGCGACGAATCCGCAGCCCCACAGCCAGTGCGCTCCCGGCCAACAGCACCGCCACCACCGTGGATCGGATCATACGTCCCCCTGGGGCCAAGGCTTTCGGTTGACATTCCGTCGGACGCCGCCAGGTACCCGCCGCCAGCCGCTTCACACGTGGGTTGGACGCTGTCCGACGGCCGCAACCCACCCCGGCGCGGACCGGTTTCCAGCAGCGGACAACGGGCATCGGTCGGGCGGCAAAGCACGACACGGTCGACCGGGAGGAGATCCGGTGAGCCAGGAGACCCAGCCCGAAGAAGGCTCGGAAGACGGCGAGACCGGGGCCGGCACCCAGAAGCTCGCGACGGCAACCCGCTTCGACATCCGCCCACAGGTGTTCGGCCCGGCAGCGGGCCTGATCGTCCTGTTCGTGGCCCTGGGCGCGGCCTTTCCGGACGTCCTCGCCGACGTCTTCACCACCCTCCAGGAGCAGATCGCCGATCGCTTGGGCTGGTTCTATCTCACGGCCATGACGGTGTTCCTGGTCTTCGTCGGCTGGTTGGCGCTGAGCCCGTACGGCAAGACCCCACTGGGCGAGGACGACGACGAACCCGATTACAGCTACCTGTCGTGGTTCTCGATGCTCTTCGCCGCCGGCATGGGGATCGGCTTGCTGTTCTTCGCCGTCGCCGAACCGATCAGCCACTTCGGCATCGACCAGCCCCCCGGCGCGGCGGCCGAGCCCGGCACGGCGGGTGCGGCGACCGAGGCCATGAACCGCACCTTCTTCCACTGGGGCCTGCACGCGTGGGGCGTCTACGCCCTCGTTGGTCTGGCCCTGTGCTACTTCGCCTATCGCCGGCACCTGCCGCTGACTCTTCGCTCGGCCTTCTATCCCCTGCTCGGGGACCGCATCCAGGGCTGGATGGGCGACGCGGTCGACACGCTTGCGATCGTCGGCACGCTCTTCGGTGTCGCCACCTCGCTCGGCATCGGTGCGGTCCAGATCAACGCCGGCCTCGACGCCGTCCTGGGCACGGGCACGGCCCCGACCATCCAGTTGGGGCTGATCGCGGGTATCACCGCGATCGCCACCGGATCGGTCGTGCTCGGGCTCGACCGGGGCATCCGACGGCTGAGCATCACCACGATCAGCCTCGGGGGCCTGCTGTTGCTGTTCGTGCTGCTGGCCGGGCCCAGCGTCTTCATCTTCGAGCGGCTCGTGTCGAACCTCGGTACCTATGTCGCTTCGTTGCCCGGCATGAGCCTGGAGACCGAGGCCTTCGCCGCGGGCGACTGGCAAGCCGACTGGACGATCTTCTACTGGGGCTGGTGGATCTCGTGGTCCCCGTTCGTGGGCATGTTCATCGCCCGCGTCTCGCGAGGGCGGACGATCCGCGAGTTCATCGCCGGCGTCGTGCTGGTGCCCACCGCCGTGACGGCCGTGGTGTTGAGCGTCCTGGGCGAGACGGCGTTCTTCCGGGAGCTCTTCGGCGAGGGCGGGGTCGTCGCCGCCGCGGAGGAGACGTTGGACGTCGCCCTGTTCGCGATGCTGGAGGGCCTGCCGGCCACGACCGTCACGAGCATCGTCGCGATCCTCATCATCGCGGCGTTCTTCATCACCTCGTCGGACTCCGGGTCGCTCGTCGACGACATCCACGCGTCCGGGGGCAGCCTCGCTCCTCACAAGGCCACCCGCGTGTTCTGGGCGGTCGCAGAGGGGTCCGTCGCGGGGGTGCTGCTGCTCGCCGGGGGTGAGACCGGCCTCGAAGCCCTGCAGCAGGCGTCGATCGCGACCGGCGTGCCGCTCGCGATCCTCCTGCTCGCGATCTGCGTCTCGATCACGAAGTCGCTGAGGAAGGAGGCGCGCACCGGCCGGCACGAGTCGCTCGCCCCCGAATCCTCGGGCGTCGAGTGATCCCACGGCCGTGGAGGAGCCGACCGCGCTCAGTCTGGCGGCGGCGCTGCTGCTCGCATCGCTGCAGCTCGCCCCACGGCTCCTGCCGACCGAGGACCGCAGCAACGTCTGGACGCGTCGTTTCACCTCGATCGGCGGGGGCTTCAGCGTCGCCTTCGTGTTCCTGCACCTGCTGCCGGAGCTGGAGGAGGCCGGTGAGCACGTGGCGGGCCCGCTCGAGGACGACCTCGGGTTCGCCGCACACGATGCCCACCTGCTCGCGCTCGGCGGCCTCGTGGCCCTCTACGGGATGGAGCGCCTCGCCCGCCGGACGTCCGACACGGTGCGCCGGACGGTCCAGTTCGAGACCCTGGCCTTCGCCGCGTACTACGCGAGCGTCGGCCTCGTGCTGTGGGAACAGTCCACCGAGGGCGTCGCGGAGCTCGTTACCTTCACGGTCGCGGTGGGCGTGCACTTCCTCGTGATCGACTGGGGCCTGGCGCGGCGCCGACAGAGGCTGTACCGGCGGTTCGCGCGGCCGCTCCTGAGCGCGATGGTGCTCGCCGGGTGGGGAGTCGGAGCACTCTTCGACGTGCCCGAGGTGCTCACCGGCGCCCTCACCGCGTTCCTCGCCGGCGGGGTCGTGCTCGTGGCGCTCAAGGAAGAGCTCCCCAGCGAGTCACAGAGCCGGTACGGATGGTTCGTGGCCGGAGTGGTGCTCTACACGGCCATGCTCACGGCCATGCCGGCGTAGACCTTGCATCCGGTCGGCGGGTGGGGCACCGTCGAGCTGCCCGACCACTGGGGAGCCCGATGCTGGCCGAGTCGCTCACAGCGCGGCGTCGCCACCGGTTCGTCGGGCGCGAAGCCGAGCTCGAGGCGTTCCAACGGACGCTCGGGGCTCGGGAACCCCCCTCGCCCGTCCGCTACATCCACGGGCCCGGCGGCGTCGGCAAGACGAGCCTGCTCGAGGAGATGGCGCGCCGCGCCACCCACGCCGGGGCGCACGTGGCGTGCCTCGACGGACGGCAGACCGCGCCCTCGCAGGTGGAGCGCGCGCTCCAGCAGGACCCTACGCTGGTCCCGGTCCGGGCCCCGCTCCACGGATCCTCGACCGGGACGAGTTCTGCGCCGCGGTGCGCCAGGCGCTGCGCGACCTGCGCCGCCCCGACCTGCTCGCTCGAAACCCATTGCTGGGCACCCGACTGCTCTCCTCGAACACCGGCTCCGGGCCGCCCGACGCCGCCGCCCTCGAGGACCTGCTCGGTCGAGCGATCGCCCAGCTCGGCAGCCACCCCCGTGACGAGCGGCTGCAGCGCGCGGTCGAGACCACCTACGCACGCCCCGCCGCGACCCAGGAAGCGGCCGCGGCGGCCCTCGGCCTGCCGTTCAGCACCTACCGGCGCCACCTCACCCAGGGGGTATCCAGAGTCTGCGCCTGGCTGTGGGCGCAGGAGGTCGGTGACGCCGTCGTGCCCACGGCCGGGCACCGGTGAGCATCCGGCGAACAAGACCGAGCATCGTTCGGTCTGGTACCCGAACAGCGGGGCGAGCCACCCTCCCACCGTCCGCAACCCGGTGGGAAGGAACCCTCGATGACCCCTCGCAAGCTGGGCGCCTCCGCGCTCCTCACGCCCGCGCTCGTGCTGCTCGGCGCCGCCGCGGTCGCCATCGCGGTCCGTGGGAGGTGAGCGAGGCCGTGAGCGCACACCCCCGCATCGTCAGCGCAGAAGAGCGCCAGTCCCTGCAATGGCTGGGCGAGACCACGGTCGATGTGCTCCTCGACGCCGCAGGAAGCGGCGGCCAGCTCGCGGTCCTGCGGGGCCGCCAGGTCGGCGGGGACGCTGCGCCCTGGCACGTGCACGGGCGCGAGGACGAGACCATGATCGTGCTGCACGGCGCGGCCCTCGTCTGGATCGGGGACCGGACCCATCCACAGCACGTCCGGGCCGGGGACGTCGCGTTCATACCGCGGGACGTCCGCACGCCTATCGCATCGAGTCCGACACCGCCGACCTCCTGTTCGTCGCGACCCCGGGCGGGCTCGAGGATTTCTTCCGCCGGGCGGGACACGATCTCGCGACGCCGGTGCCCGCCGGTTGGACGCTCGAACCGGAGACGCTCGAGGCCGCGTTCCGTGAGCACGGCGGCACGATCCTCGCACCACCTCCCCTGACAACGGACTGAGCTGCTGGCGCCCGGAGCTGCTGGGCGGGGACGGGCCGTGGGACCGATCCGTCAGTCGAGGCTCTGGAGGTACTCGGCGATCGCCTCCGCGTCATCGTCGCTGACCCCCACGTCGGGCATCACGTTGCCCGGATCGATCTCCTGGGGGTTCGCGATCCACGCGGCGAGGTTCTCACGGGTGTTCGGGAGCTCGCCCGCGATCACCCGACGCTCGGCGATCCCGTCCAGGGGCGGGCCGACCCCACCCTGGGGACCGGGCAGATCGTCGATCGCGTGGCACGACAGGCAACCGTACTCGATCAGTGCCTCCTCGCCCCGCTCCGCCAAGGCGGCGTCGCCCGTCTCCTCCTCGGGATCGCAAGCGGCCGCCACGACCCCGACGATCACCGCGAGCCCGACCCAGGAGAGCACCGCACCGAGTCGTTGCCGATGGTGGGCCGGTCGTGGATGCGGGGGCATCGCGCTACACCCAGTTCTGGCAGGGATCGAAGAGCAGGGTCGCCGCCCCGGCGGCGATGATCGTCAGCGTGGCGACCAGGCTCAGGACCACGCCGGCGCGGCTCATGAAGCGCTGGCGCTCGAGGCGCGGGTCCTCGGGGTCACCCGGTGGGATCCGGCGATGGCGCCAACCGGCGACCGTCGCGCCAGCGGCCACGGCCAGCGCGATGACCGTCGCCACGTACAACGGCATCCGGGTGGCGTACGCGCAGACGGCCGGCAGCGCGTAGTAGCTGACGATCAGGTGCAACGCGTACGCGCTCATGCCGCCGAGCAGCGCGAACCAGCGCCAGCCGGGGTGCGGACCCGGATCCTGGACTCGCGTCATGCCCCACCACCCACCCAGTACCGCGGCACGAGGTGGAGGACGGCGTACGCCGTGCCCCAGCCGACGGCGACGTAATAGGTCAGCAGCAGGGTCGCCACGTAGGCGTTGCGCAGCCGCAACTGCTCCTCGGGGGCCCAGTGGCGCAGCGCCAGCACCGCGTGGGCGACGAGCACCGCGAAGGCGACGATCGCGTGCAGGCCCACGTTCACCCAGTAGGCCGACGCGAACGCGTTGACCGTGTGGTCGTAGCCGAGCGAGAGGAGGTCGCCGAGCGAGAGCGCGACCGAGATCGCCAGCAGGACGGCCACGACGGCCGCGGCGGCCTGCAGCCGACCCGGCTGGTCCCGCGCGACCCGGCGGTGCGCCGCGACCGCGGCGAGCAACGTGAGCACCCCGGCCCCGACCACCGCGAGCGGCAGACCGGGTGCGGGCAACGGCGTCTCCGCGGGGGGCCACGCCTCGGCGCCCTGTGCGAGGTAGATCGCGGCGAACGCGATCGTGACGTGCATGGAGGACAGCACGGTGATGGCGCCGACGGCACCCCACCAGATCGGCTCGCGTACGGCAACCACGCGGCTCATGGCACGTCCTGACGACTCCAGCCCCACGCGATCAGGCACACCGCGACCCCCAACGCTCCCGCGATGAACAGGGCCAGCATGTCCACGAGGACGGCGAAGAGCAGCAACGCGACCGACAGTGCCGTCCCGAGCGGCCAGAGCGAGTGCACGGGGATCGTGATGAGGCGCTCGGGCTCGGCGTCGAGCACGCTGCTGATGAGCAGCTCCCGGCGGTCGGCGCGCTCGACGAGCGCACCGGCACCGTCCTCGGCCACGCCGTCCCACAGCGGGTAGCGGCCCAGGACCCGCGGGGAGTGGCTGAAGTTGTACTGCGCCGGTGGGCTCGTCGCCGCCCACTCGAGCGTGCCGCCGTCCCACGGGTCGTTGCCCGCTGTGGGGCCACGCAGGCTCCCCCGGAAGAGATCGAATAGCACCACGGCGATCCCCAGGGCCGAGACCACGGCGCCGATCGAGGCCACGAGGTTGCCGAGCTCCCAACCCAGGCCGGCCTCGTAGGTCCAGATCCGCCGGGCCATCCCGTCGAAGCCGAGCTGGTGCATCGGGAAGAACGTGACGTTGACCCCGATGAAGAACAACCAGAAGCCGAGGTGGCCGAGCCTGGCGGACAGCATCCGCCCCGTGATCTTGGGCGTCCAGTAGTAGAGCGCCGCGAGTAGCGGGAAGACCGTGGACCCGATGATCACGTAGTGGAAGTGCGCCACGACGAAGTAGGTGTCGTGCGCTTGCCACGTGAACGGGATCATCGCGAACATGACCCCGGTGAGGCCGCCGGTCACGAACACGATGAAGAAGCCCATCACGTAGAGTAATGGAGGGTCCCACTTCGGTCTGCCGTTCCAGAGCGTCGCGATCCACGCGAAGATCTGCACGCCGCTCGGGATCGTGATGAGCAGCGTGCCCGCCGCGAAGAACGCGAGGCCGATGAACGGCAGGCCGGTGGCGAACATGTGGTGCACCCACGTGCCGAAGCTCATGATGCCGATCGCGACGGTGGCGGCCGCCACGAGCGGGTAGGCCACCATGCGGTGCCGCGCGAACACGGGGATCAGGGTGGACACGACCCCGAACGTCGGCAGGCTCATGATGTAGACCTCGGGATGGCCGAACCACCAGAAGATGTGCTGCCAGAGCACCGGGTCACCGCCGAGGTCGGGATTGAAGAACACCGTCCCGACCTTGCGGTCGAGTTCGAGCATGATCGAGCCCATCACGAGCGGGGGGAACGCGAACAGCACCATCAGCGCGGTGACGAACACGCTCCACACGAACAGGGGCAGCCGCGCAAACGTCATCCCCGCCGCCCGTGTCTTCAGGACGAGCACGACGATCTCGAGCGCGGCGACGATCCCGCTGATCTCCACGAAGGTCACGCCGAGCAGCCAGAAGTCGATGTTGTCCCCGGGGCTGTACTCGGGCCCGGTCAGCGGGGTGTAGGCGAACCATCCCCCGTCGGGGACGCTCCCGGCGAAGAAGCTCGCGTACAGGAAGATTCCCCCGGCCAGGTAGGCCCAGTACCCGAACGCGTTGAGGCGGGGAAACGGCATGTCCCGCGTGCCCAGCATCAACGGCGCGAAGTAGATCGCGAGCGCCTCGGTGATCGGCACCGCGAAGAGGAACAGCATCGTGGTGCCGTGCATCGTGAAGAGCTCGTTGTACGTCTGCGCGTCGAGGACGCTCTGTCCCGGCGCCCCCAGCTGCCAGCGCATCAGGAGCGCCTGGATGCCGCCGAACGCGAAGAACACGATCGCGGTGACGAGGAAGCGCTTGCCCACCTGCTTGTGGTTCACCGCGCCGAGCCATCCCAGCACCCCGGGCTTCGTCGCCCAGGTGGCCTCCATCCGGTCCGCGGGGGGTGCGCTCATTCGAGCGACTCGAGGTAGGCGAGCAACGCCTCCAGCTGCTCACCGTCGAGATCGGTCGGCGGCATCGACACCCCCGGCTTGTTGGACTGCGGATCCAGGATCCAGCCGGACAACTCCCCCCGATTGTTGCGCATGATGCCCGCACCGAGCGTCTGGCGGCTCGCGAGGTTCGTGAGGTCGGGCCCGACGCCGAACTCCCCCTCCGTGAGGTCACCGGGCTCGGGGCCGCCCACCCCCCGGATGGCATGGCAGTCGATGCACGCGGCATCCTCGAAGACCTGCTCGCCCTGGGCGGTCAACTCGGTGTCGGGCTCCGGGGCTTCAGCGCGCTGCTCGTCGAGCCAGGCGTCGAACGCGGCCGGCTCCTGGGCCACGACGATCTTGAGCATCTGCGCGTGCGCGATCCCGCAGTACTCCGCGCAGAACCCCCGGTAGACGCCGGCCTCCTCGGCCTCGAGCCAGTGCTCGTTCACCCGGCCGGGGACCATGTCCATCTTCCCGTGCAGCTCCGGGACCCAGAAACTGTGGATCACGTCCGAGGCGTGCAGGCGCAGCTCGATCGGCTGTCCCGTCGGGATGTGCAGCTCGTTCGCCGTGATGACCTCGTCCTCCTCGCCCGCGTTGTAGCGAATCTCCCACCAGAACTGGTGACCGACGACGTCGACGGTGAGGTCGGGGTTGCCGGGGGGGTCGTACACCTGCTCCCCGCTCCACAGCAGTACCCCCATGAGCCCGAGCAGCACGAGACCGGGCAGGACGAGACCCCACACCACGACGAAGGGTTCCCGCAAGGTACCGCCGTGGCGTCGCAGCAGCGCGAGCGCGAGCCACAGCATCGTGATCACGAAGGTGACGACCGCGCCCCACAGCAGGATCTGCCAGACGGTGGCGATGATCTCGGCCGCTGGCCCCTGGGGCTCGAGCACCGAGGTCTCGCCGGCCCCCGAGCGGCCCGACCGGTCGGTCATCGCGCCGGGGCTCCTCTGTCCTCCGTCATCGCGCTGGGACTCCTCTCTCGTCGGTCATCGCACCGGGACTCCTCTCTCGTCCCTCATTGCGCCGGGACTCCTCCCCCATGCCTCACCGCGCCGGGACTCCGCTCTCGTCCATCGACGCGCCGTCCCGTGCGCCAGTCTCGCCACCCTCGGCGATACGCTCAGGTGCCCTCGCGAGGATCGCCGGCAGGATCGCGGCGACGAACGCCACGACCGCCCAAACGTAGAGCGGCACCTCGAACGAGCCTGTCAGGTCGCGCAACTCTGAGGTCACGAGCGGACCGATCACCCCGCCCGCGCTCCAGGCGATGATCATCGCACCGAAGACGGCCCCGTTGTGTTCGGGTCCGAACAGGTCGGCGGTCCACGCGGGGGTGATCCCGAAGCCGCCCCCGAACCCGAGCGCCACGATCGAGGCGAGCAGCGCGAACACGACGATCTGTGGCACGAACGGGATCGCCACGAAGCACAGCGCCTGGACCACGAGCATCGCGGTGTAGGTGGTCCGCCGGCCGACCCGGTCCGAGAGCGCCGCCAGCCCGGGTCGACCCAGCGCGTTGAACACGCCGAGCAGGCCGACGATGAAGGCCCCCTGACCAGCACTGGCCTCCGCGACCTCCTGGGCGATGGGCGAGGCGAGGGTCACGAGGGCGATGCCGACCGTGACGTTCGCGAGGAAGGCGATGCACAGCGCGTACCACTGCCAGGTCCGCAGGGCCTCCCCCGCGGTGAGGTCGTCGCCCCGAGGCGAGGGCGGCGGGTCGGGCAGGTCGGCGCTCTCCGGCGGATCCTTCAGGAAGAACGCGAAGGGCAATCCGATCACGAGGTAGATGGCCGCGAGGATGCCGAACACCGGCGGCACGTCGCCCACGAGCGCCATCAGGCCCTCACCGGCGGGTCCGGCGAGCAGCGCTCCGGCGCCGAAGCCCATGGTCGCGAGGCCCGCGGCCATCCCCCGCTGGTCGGGGAACCACTTCACGATCAGCGCGGGGCACGGGATGTAGGCGATGCCCAGGCCGATGCCGGCGAGCACGCCGTGACCGGCGACAAGGATCCACAGATCGCCGGGGTCGGTGACGAGCACCCCGGTCGCGACGCCGACGCAGAACACCACGACGCCGATGACCACGACCCATCGCGGCCCCCAGCGGTCCTGGACCCGGCCGCCGAAGTACGCGCCGAGGAAGATCGCCCCGATGTTCGCCATGAGCGGGGCCATCGCCTGCGTCCAGGTCCAGTCGAAGCTCTCCTGCAGTGGGGTGACGAAGACGCTCCAGCCGTACACGCCGCCCAGCGGGAACAGGACGATGAACGTCGCGGCGGCCATCCACCAGCGCGTTCGCATGGCGGGGGTGCCCTCGGACCGTTCGATGCGGTTCTCGGTGCTCATGGCGTCTCCCCATTCGACGTCGCGCTCGACGCGTCCGTCCGCGCCCGGCTCCGCCCGCCGGAGAGCCGCTGCCGTTGCGGGACGACCACGTGGCGGGGGTCGGCGGCCGAGGCGAAGCCCGCGCGATAGACCGCCCAACGTTGGCACAGTCCCCCCGCGGCGATCAGGGCTCCTCCTGCTCGCTGCGACCACCTCGACGGCAGCACCGAGAGCGCGGCGCCCACCGCCGTGCACGCCTTGGCCGCCTTGGACCACGCACCGGTATCCCCCTGCTCGTAGACCTCGCCCAGGACCCCGAGATGGCGGGTCATGCGGCGCTCGACGGCCAGCTCGACCGCCGCCGCGCCCAGCACGAGGCGACGCGTCTCGGGCGCGGGGTGCGCGACCTGGAGCAAGCCCGCGGCCCCGCCGGTCGCGCCGGCCGCGAACAGGGCCGGCAGCTCGCGCCGGGCGTGGTGCCAGACCGGGATCGCGCTGTCGGCGACGAGCACGCCCGTGTAGGTCGACATCGCCAGGCCGAGCGCCGCCGCCCCGGCGTCGGTGAGCGGGCGGACGCGCCGCAGGGCATCCGCCTCCCCGGCGGCCAGAGCGGCGCTCGACGCGCCGGTGAAGGCCGCGAGCGTCCAGCTGCCCACGCTCATCGCGGAACTCGGCTTCAGGACTCGGAGCATGTGCAGGAACCGCTTGGGCCGGCCCAGGTCGGCGATGAGCAACGGGGGACAGAGCGCCGCAGCCGCGGCCGCGAGGCGCCGGGCCCGCCGGGCGGCGCGCTCGTCTCCCGTGACGGCCCGGGCCGCAGCGATCACCGACGCACTGCCGGCGATCCCGCCGAAGAACAGGTACCAGGGGACCTCCCAGGTCCACTCGGGTTCCTTGACCACCGGGCGGCCGTGGTAGGTCGCGACCTCCTCGGGCCATTCGGAGGGGAGGTCGTCGCTGAACCGTGCGGTCGCTCGACCGCTGACATGGGACGTCGGGAGTGCGCTCGTGGGCTCGCTCATCACCGACCCCCCGCGCCGCCCGCGCCCACGCTCGCCAGAACGCCGGTGGCGAGTGCCGCGGCGGCAATCCCCGCCCACCGCCACATCTGGCCGAGGTTGCGGGTCGGCGTCACCGGATCGGGTGGCAACCGGTAGTGCTCCGGATCGTCGAGGAGCAGGAAGAGCGCACCGGTGCCCGCGACGCCCTCCTCGTCGCGGCCGTACAGCTGCGCCTTCGGCTCGTACTCGCTCACTCGGGCGAGCCGGTTCTCGGCGCGCTCGATCAGTTCGTCGAGCGGGCCGAACTGGATCGAGTCGGTCGGGCAGGACTGCGCACACGCTGGTTGCGTCCCGGACTTCAGCCGGTCGTAGCACAGCGTGCACTTGTGGGCCCCGCCGTCGGACTCGCGGCGCTCGATGACACCGAACGGGCAGGCGGTCACGCAGTAGCCGCAGCCGTTGCAGATGTCGTCCTGCACCACGACCGAGTCGAACTCGGTGTAGAACAGCGCTCCGGTCGGGCAGACCTCCACGCACGCGGCGCTCGTGCAGTGCTTGCACACGTCCGAGCTCATGAGCAGCCGGATGCCCCCGACGTCCCCCTCGGTACCCGTGCCCGGAGGCTGGCCGACCTCACCGCTGGGATCGATCGCCCCCTGCACCGCGACGTCCGGGGGCTGGTCGAACCATTCGAGGCCCACCGTGGGCGAGACCGGCTGCTCGACGAAGGCGACGTGGCGCCACGCGTTCGCGCCCAGCTCGCCGGTGTTGTCGTAGGAGTGGCCGGTGAAGCCGCCGAGGTGGTCGGGGACGGCGTTCCACTCCTTGCAGGCGACCTCGCAGGCCTTGCACCCGATGCACACGGTCGTGTCGGTGAAGAACCCGTATCGTCGTCCGGCGGCGGGCACCACCTCGTCGCCGACGCTGGCCGCTTGCGCTGGGCTGGTGTCCTCGCTCACGCGCTGCCCCCTTCGAAGGCGGCACCCGGGCCACGCCGACGACGCCCGGGGCGGATGTCGCAGGTCCCCGCCTTGACCTCCTGGATGTAGACGTTCGGGTCGAGGACGATCGGGAAGAGGTCGTTGGCGGCGTCCCCGGTGGACCGGCCGGCGTGACCCCAGTGGTACGGCAGGCCGATCTGGTGGACGATCCTCCCGGCCATGTTCAGCGGCGCGATCCGCTCGGTGACGAGCACCCGTGCCTCGATGACCCCGCGGGCGCTGGACACGGTCGCCCAGCCTCCGTGCTCGAGGTCGCGATCGACCGCGAGGTCGGGGTGCACCTCGACGAACATCTCGGGAGCCAGCTCGGAGAGCCGAGCGCTGAATCGGCTCATCCCCCCGGCGGTGTGGTGCTCGGCCACCCGATAGGTCGTCGCGACGTACGGGTAGGGGTCGTCGGGCCCGTCGATCGGACCGTGGTAGGGGTTCAACCGGTGGTGGTACTCCCGCAGCGCGGGATTGCTCTGCTGGCCCTCGATCGGGTTGGCCGTGGGGGCCTCGCGCGGCTCGTAGTGGGTCGGCAGCGGGCCGTCGGCGAGCCCGGACGGGGCCCACAGCCACCCCTTGCCGTCGGCCTGCATGACGAACGGGTCGGTGCCCGCGATCGCGTCGGGCCCCAGCGCGTCCTCGTCCGGCACGTAGTCGGGTGGGCGGCCCGGCACGAAGTCCGGCCGGTCGTCCCCGGTCCAGGCCGCCGCCTCGGGATCCCACCAGACCAGTGCCTTGCGTTCGGACCAGGGGTTGCCCTCGGGGTCCGCGGAAGCCCGGTTGTAGAGCACGCGGCGGTTGTCCGGCCATGCCCACGCCCACTCGGCCGCGACCGGCCCCATCTCGGTCCGAGGCGTCCGACGCGCGGTCTGGTTCACGCCGTCGGCGTAGCAGCCGCTGTAGATCCAGCAGCCGCAGGCGGTGCTCCCGTCATCGGTGAGCTCCGGGTACCCCGACAGCAGCGTTCCGTCCGCGTGCCGGCCGTTGATCTCCCGCAGGACCGCGTCGGCGTCGGGTTCGGCGATTGCCCCCTCGGTCGGATAGTCCCACGTCATCGAGAAGATGCTGGCGTTGCGCGGCTCCTCGGCCGCCTCCGGATCCGCCGACAGCTTGGAGCGGATCCGACGCATCAGGTGGTAGCAGAACCAGAGGTCGCTGCGCTGGTCCTCCGCCGGCCAGACCGCCCGCTCGTGCCACTGCAGCAACCGTTGGGTGTTGGTGAAGGTCCCGTCCTTCTCGACGTGCGCCGCCGAGGGCAGGAAGAAGACCTCGGTGCCGACGTCCTCCGGTCGCACGCGGCCCTCGGTGACCTCGGGGGCGCTGCGCCAGGCCTCGGCGCTCTCGATCATCGTGAGGTCCCGGACCACCAGCCAGTCGAGGTGACGCAGTGCCTCGCGGTGCAGGCCCGAGTTGGCCGACCCGACGGCCGGGTTCTGACCGAACAGCAGGTAGCCGCGAACGGTGCCGTCGATCATGTCCAGCGCGGTCTGGTACGCGTTGTGGTCGCCGGTGAGGCGTGGGAGCAGGTTGAACAAGTAGTCGTTCTCGGCGGTGGCGTGTTCCCCGAACCACGCCTTCAACAGGCTCACCGCGAAGGCCCGTGCGTTCGCCCAGAACCCCTTGTGGGCGGTGATCCGCTGCTCGTAGGTGTCGAGGTCGGGATGCTGCTCGGCGTGGGGCATCGGCAGATAGCCCGGGAGCAGGTCGAACAATGTCGGGATGTCGGTCGACCCTTGGATCGACGCGTGACCGCGCAGCGCGAGGATCCCACCCCCCGGGCGGCCGACGTTGCCGAGCAACAGCTGCAGAACCGAGGCCGCGCGGATGTACTGCGCGCCGACGGTGTGCTGGGTCCATCCCACCGAGTAGACGAACGCGCTGGTCGCCTCCCGCCCGGAGTTCGCGACGAGCCACTCGGCGACGGTGCGGAAGGCCTCGACGTCGATGCCGCACGCCTCGGCGACCTTCTCCGGCGTGTAGGCGGCGTAGTGGCGCTTGAGCAGCTGGTAGACGCACCGGGGATGGGTGAGGGTCTCGTCGCGCTCGACGTGGTGGATGTCCTCGATCGACCCTCCCTCGAACGCCTCGCCGCCCTCCTCCTCGTGGTCCGCGGGCAGGTCGCGGTCGCGGTCGCCCGCGGCGGCGACGTGCTGCAACCCCTGGCTGCCCTCGTACTGCCAGCTGGTGTCGTCGTAGGTCCGGGTCTCGGGGTCGTAGCCGCTGAACAGCCCGTCGAGATCGGTCGGCAGCTCCGCGTCCTCCGAGACGACGTGGCTGGCGTTGGTGTAGGGCAGCACGTACTCGCGGAAGTCGGCCTCGTGGGTGAGGACGTAGTTGATGAGGCCCCCGAGGAACGCGATGTCGCTGCCCGGCCGCAGCGGCACATGGAGGTCGGCGAGCGCGCTCGTGCGGGTGAACCGCGGATCGACGTGCACCACTCGGGCCCCGCGCTCCTTGGCCTCCACCACCCACTGGAACCCCACCGGATGGCACTCGGCCATGTTGGAGCCCATGATCACGATGCAATCGCTGTTCGCGAGGTCCTGCTGGTAGGTGGTCGCGCCCCCGCGACCGAACGAGGTCCCCAGACCGGGGACCGTGCTCGAGTGTCAGATGCGGGCCTGGTTCTCGACCTGCACCACGCCCAGGGCGGTGAACAGCTTCTTGATGAGGTAGTTCTCCTCGTTGTCGAGCGCGGCCCCGCCGAGGGAGCCGATCCCCATCGTCCGGTGCAGCGTCCGCCCCTGCTCGTCGGTGTCCTCCCACGTCTCGCGGCGGGTGGCGATCACCCGGTCGGCGATCATGTCCATCGCGGTGTCGAGGTCGAGGGTCTCCCACTCGGTGCCGTGGGGACGGCGGTACTTGACACGGCGCTCGCGGGCGGGCCCGGTCACGAGCTCACCGGTCGAGGAGCCGCGCGCGCACAGGCGGCCCCGCGAGATCGGACTGTCCGCGTCGCCATCCACGTGCACGACCTGCTCGTCCTTCACGTGGATCCGCTGCGCGCAGCCGACCGCGCAGAACGGACACACCGACGGGACGACCCGGTCCGCATCGTCGGTGCGCGCGTGCACCTCCTCGGTGCGCGCCGACCGGGCCGCACGCCCGAGGCCCCACGGATCCTCGCCGCGCAACTGCTGGATCACGGGCCAGTCGCGGAGCTTGGGGCGTCGCATCGTCGGGCCTCCTCGAAGCGGCTCGGCGGACCGGGTGAAGGGGGGCGGTGTGCGTGGGCGGACCCCGCGGCGCCCCCGCCTACCCGGCCCCGCCGGCTCGAAACCCAACGACGCGGTCTGTCCCGAGCCACCGCACGAATGAATGGACCGTCAACGGGTACGGGGGGCACACTCGGTCGCCGCCCACCCGCGTGGGCGCGACCCGCCCAGTAACCCAAGGTGCGGAAGGGGAGCGCCTGCATGGACCCGACGCCGGCATGACGAGCGCGCCACGCCGCGGGGCGGCGCGACCGCTGCTGCAGTGGCTCGGGGTCGCCGTCGCGGTCGCCGTGCTCGTCCCCACGACGCTCGCCGTCGCCTCGGAGGACGACGACGCCGACGATCCGACCGAGGACCCCGAGCGGGCGCAGGTCGAGCGGGGGGGCGAGGTCTACGCCCGCTACTGCGTGACGTGTCACGGCACGTCCGGAGGGGGCGGCTCCGGCACCGGGGTGCAGGCCGGCCCGCCGATCGACGACACCTCCGTCTCGTACAACGACCTGCTGGTGCGGACCGGCCGCATGCCGATCGTCGACCAGGAGGCCGGGATCTTCGAGGAGCCCGACATCACCGACGAGGACCGCGACGCGCTGGCCGCGTGGCTGTCCTCAGAGCTCGGCCTGCCCGGAGACATCCCCACTGTCGGCGAGGGGGACCCCGCGCGGGGAGGCGATCTCTACGCGGCCAACTGCATGCAGTGCCACGGCGCCACCGGCGTCGGCGGGATCTCCGGCGGGGGCGAGCTCGTGCTGGCGGTGCGGCAGCTGGACGAGGTCGCCATCGCACAGGCCATCCGGGTGGGTCCGTTCACCATGCCGGCCTTCGACGACGACCAGCTCGACGAGCAGGGCGTCGCCGACATCGCCGCCTACACCACGAGCATGGACGACCAGCCGACCACACCGCTCGGGCTCCGGGAGCTCGACCGGGTGTCGCAGGCGCTCGCGGCGGGAGGCGTCCTCGTCCTCGTGGGGTTCGCGATCGCGTTGGCCCACCGCCGTCCGCGTCAGTAGCCCGTCGACCGCGACGGGAGGGGTGACCCAGTGCAGGAACACGAACGCAGCGAGCCGACCCGGGATCGAGCCTCGTTCCGCGCCGTCCTCGCCTGGGGGGCGCTGAGCGCCGCCGGCGGCCTCGGCTTCGCCGTCGCCTTCGTGCTGGAAGCGAACGTCGCGGTCCTCGGCCTGCTGCTCGCCCTGGCCTTCGGCGGCCTCGCCGCGGCGCTGCGCCGGCTGGTCCTCGCCCACTACCCGCAGGTGACCGGGGTCGAGGAGCGCCCTGACCTCCCGAGCGAGGGCCCCGCGGTCGACCCCGGCGACGTCGCGATCGATCCGGCGGTGGACGAGGACACCGCCGCCGCCTCCCGGCTGCGTTGGGGGCGGCGGACGATCCTCACCGCCGGCGGGGCCCTCGCGATCGGACTGCTCGCGCCCGCGACCTCGATGGGGCCAACCCGGCCGGACGTGGGGCTGCGGACCCGCTGGGCCGAGGGCACCCGCCTCCTGGACGACGACGGTCGGACGCTCGCACCCGAGGCACTGCCCGAGGGGGGACTCGACACCGTTTGGCCCGAAGGACCGGACGGGGGCCCGCTGCGCGAGGAGCTCTCGGCCGTCGTGCTGATCCGCGCGCCCGAGGAGGACCTGGGCCCGCCGACCGACATGGACGGGGTGGTCGACGGCAACCTCGTCGCCTACTCGAAGGTGTGCACGCACATGGGGTGCCCGGTCGGGCTGTTCCGCGCGGGCACCGGCGTCCTGTTCTGTCCCTGCCATCAGGCGTCGTTCGATGCCGGGGCGGGGGCGGTGCCCACCTTCGGTCCCGCCGAGCGCGCACTCCCCCAACTGCCGTTGCGGCTCGAGGACGGCGTGCTCGTGGCCGCAGGGGCGTTCATCGGCCACGTCGGCCCCACCACCGGGCTGCGCCCGCGACAAGGACGCAGCACCGACCGCCTGCTCGACGAAGGGGGCGGCTGATGACGCGCCCGGTGCGCGCGGTCATCGTGGGCGTGGACCGTCGCCTGGCGATCAGCCCGTTCGTCGCGAAGCTGTCGCGCAAGCCCTTCCCACGCCACTGGTCCTACCTGTTGGGCGAGGTCGCGGTCGTGAGCTTCGCGATACTGGTCGCCACGGGGATCGCGTTGACGCTGTTCTACGAGCCGTCCGCGGCCACGGTCACGTACGAAGGCGGGTCGGACCTGCACCGGGGACGCGACATGCCCGCGGCGTACGCATCGGTCGTGACCCTCTCGAACGACGTGCCCGGCGGGATGCTCCTCCGGCGCATCCACCGCATCGCCAGCCACGTGTTCATCGGGGCGATCCTCGCGCACCTCGTTCGGGTCGTCGCCACCGGCGCGTTCCGGGCTCCCCGCGAACTCACGCACCTCATCGGGGTCGCGCTGCTGTTCGTCGCCGTGATCTCCGGATGGACCGGCCACAACCTCCCGTTCGACGTTCTGGCGGGCACCAGCCTCCGGATCTTCTACGCCCTCGTGATCTCGATCCCCTGGGTGGGTGAGACCCTCGCGCAGTGGCTCTTCGCCGGCGAGTTCCCCACCGGGCAGATGCTGCCTCGGATGTTCGCCCTCCACGCGCTGTGGGCCCCCCTCGTCATCACCGCCCTGCTCGGGCTGCACCTCAGCTTGATCGCCCGGCAACAGCACACGCAACGGCCACGAGCGGACCTCGACGGCGAGCAGTACACGGTGGGCGAGCCGCTCTGGCCGTGGCAGGCGATGACCTCGACGGTGCTCGCGCTGGGCGTCGCGGCGGTGATCTCGCTGTCGGCTGCGCTCCTGCCCTACGCGGACCTCGACCTGCACGCCCCCTACCGCATCGGGGAGGCCAGCAACGCGTCCCAGCCGGACTGGTTCCTGTTCTGGGTCGAGGGCCTGCTGCGCCTCGCCCCGCCACTGGAGTTCTCGGCCCTCGGGCCGTGTGGTCGGCGCCGTTCCTGATGGGGGTCGCCGTGCCGCTGCTGCTCGTCGCCGCGACGGCGGCCTGGCCGTGGATCGAGCGCGCCTTCCGCGGGCGCGAGGACGTAAGCCACGTGAACCAGCGACTGCTGGACGTCCCCGCCCGGGCCGTGGCGCTGTGGGGTGCGGGCACGTTCGTCGCGGTGGCGACCGTGGCCGCTGCCAACGACGTCATCGCCCGGATCCTCGGGGCACCGATCGAGGTCGTCGTCTGGGTCCTGCGGGTGCTCGTCGTCCTGCTACCGCTCCTCGCCGCGGTGGCCGCCGGGCTCGCGGCCCGCCGCCGCCGACGCCGCTTGCACGCCCACCACCACGCCTGAGGTCCGTTCTCAGCGTGGCCGTCCCGCCCCGGGAGGCCCGTCGGCGCCCGGCTCCTCGTGCGCCGTGTCCGTCGGGTGTGTCGAGGTCGACGGATCCGATCGCCCGGGCCCGTCCTCCTGCATCGAACGGCTCGGCCGCGGCTGCTCGGGTTCGGCGCCCGGTTCGGCGGGACGATCGCCATCGGTGGGGTGCGGGTCCACCGGCTCCCGCTGTGGATCGCCGACCCGGCCGCCGTACTCGTCCGGATGCGTCGCTCCCTGGGGGCCGCTCGACACGTCGCCGGGCGCGTCGGCCTCCTCGGGTCCGGTCTCGCGGCCCGACACGCGGGACGTGACCCAGCCGATCACGAGCGCGAGCAGCGCGATCGCCACGAGCGCGACGGGGATCATGACCAGGACCTCCATGGCCGACACCTTTCTATCGAACGAGGGGCTCGTGTCGGAGGCGTGCACGACCGCGACACGGTACCCACGCCCGGCGGGAGCACACGCCCCACCGGCCTCGCCCCGGAGGGCGGCAACGGAAGGGCCGGTTTCGTCCTCGATGCACGGGGCACGTCGGCGCGGTCGCTCGGGACGCGAGCTGACGACCCAGATCGAAGGAGCATCCATGACCCGCACGATCGTCACCGGGGGCGACTCCGGCGTGGGCCGAGCCACCGCGATCGCCCTCGCCCGCGAGGGACACGACGTCGCGATCACCTATCGCAGCGACGCCGACGGGGCCTCGCAGACGGCCGCCGAGGTCGAGGAGCTGGGGGTCGGCCCGCCACGCGTCCACCAGCTCGACCTCGCCGAGCCCCACCGCATCCCCTTGGTGCTGAACGACATGATCAGCGACCTCGGCGGCCTGGACGCCGTCGTCAACAACGCGGGCACGATGCATCAGGCGCCGGCGCTCGAGCACACCCTCGAGGACTGGCAGCAGGTCATCGACGTGGACCTCACGGGCTGCTTCCTCGTGGCCCAACAGGCCGCGCAGCACATGGCCGAGTCCGACGGCGGACACATCATCAACGTCACCAGCGTGCACGAGCACATCCCGCTGCCGAACGCGATCGCCTACAGCGCCGCCAAGGCCGGGATGGGGCTGGTCTCCAAGGTGATGGCCCTCGAGCTCGGGGACCGGGGGTACGGGTCAACTCCGTCGCGCCCGGAGAGATCGCGACCCCGATGACCGGTCAGCACGAGACCGACCCCACCAACGAGGGCCGCCCGGCGCTGCCGATGGGGCGTCCGGCCCACGCCGAAGAGATCGCGGAGACGATCACCGCGCTACTGGGCGGCGCAGGCAGCTACATGACCGGCAGCTCCGTCCTCGTCGACGGCGGCCTCGCGCTGATCCCCGCTGCCCAGAACCGGTGAGGCGGCGCGCAGCCGGGCCGCAACCCCTCCGGCTAGAGGTGTGGCAGGGCGCCGGCCTCGACCCGACCCGAGACCACACGGTCGGCGGCCTCCTGCAGGAGGGTGTCGTGCTCCCGCGCGTAGCGCCGTAGCCGGTCGAACGCCTGCGCCAGGGGCACGCCGAGCTGGGTGGCCACCTCCCTCTGGGCCTGCTCCACCACCTCGCGACCCTCGAGCACGCGGGCGAGGCTCGACCGACGCTCCTGGGCGGATCGCGCCGTGCGCTCGGTGAGCAGTGCGATCGCCGCGATCCGGGCGAGGCCGTCGACGATCGCCTCGACGTCGGCGCCGAAGCTGCCCGGCACCTCGCGCAGGACGGTGAGCGTGCCCACCGAGACGCCGCGGCGCTGGATCGGCGCGACGAGCAAGCTGCGGCACCGCGCCTCGACCGCCTTTTCCACGAACTCGGGCCATTCGTCGTAGCTGTCGGACAGGTCGCTCGCGATGACCGTGGACCGTGCGTGGTAGGCCGCGCGGGAGGGGCCGTACGCCCCCTGCGCCTCGAACAGCTCCAGACAGCGCACGTCCCGGGAGGTCGCGGCGGCCAGGGAGAACTCGTCGTGCTGCTCGTCGAGCGCCAGGACGCCGGCCGCGGTGCTCCCGGAGAGCTCCGCGGCGCGCGCCGACAACACGTACAGCACCTCGAGCAGGTCGAAGTCCTCGGCGACGAGGTCGGTGAGCTCCACCATCGCGTGCACGACGCGGTCCGGTTCGGTCATGATCTCTCCTCGTGGGGACGGTGACGCCTCACCCGTCCTCGGTGGCCTGCAGGGGCTGTTGACGTCCGAAGTAGCCGATCCCGACGACCAGGGCCACGACGAGCAGCACGAACATCGCCGCGAAGAGGGGCCACGGCCCGAAGGCGCCGATGAGCGGCACCGACAGCGCGGTGACGAGGCCCCCTCCGAGCAACGGCTCGAAGCCGAGCTGCTTGTACCCGAAGGACTCCAGTGCCGGCGTCGTGTTCTCCGGGTCGACGATGCGCAGCAGGATCAGGCCCGTCGCGGTGACCCCCATGGACTGCCCGAAGTCGGTGAGGCCCCGCTCGTACGGGTAGATCGGGATCATCCGCGGCGCGAGGAACCAGAAGGCGAGCACGTTCCACGCGAGCCCCACGGCCGCCAGCGCGAGGAACGAGGCGAGGTGCTCGCCGATCACGTCGAGCGAGAGGGTGGCCAGCGCCGCGACGATCAGCACGTCGAGCGAGATCCCCTGGATGCGCATCATCATGGCGCGGTCCACGAGCGCGCGGTCGTCGAAGCGGTCGATGAGCAACTGCACGAGCGCGCCGCCGACCATCGCCAGGGGGAACAGCGGGACGTGCTCGATGACCTCGACGTCCTGCGCGCCCCACGTGGCGTCCTCCAGCGCCTGCAGCCCCTCCAGCAGGACGACGCCGACGAGGATCGCCACGGCCACGAATGCGAAGTGGATGGTCAGCGGCTCGATCGACGAGGGCCGCACCGTCATGGTCGCGGCCGCTCCGCGCTCGAAGCGGCCGAAGATGCCCCGCTGCTCGTCGGCCGAGTGTTGCGTCGCCGCGTCGAGGATCTCGGTCCGGCCGGTGCGGGCGCCGATGTTGACGAGCGCCACCCCCAGCAGGATCCCTCCCACGATGCCGACGGTGGCCATGCCGAGCGTCAGGTCGGCACCCTCGGGGAAGCCCACGGCGTCGAACGTGCCGCTGAGGCCGGCGGCGGTCCCGTGTCCGCCCTCGAAGCCGATCTCGATCATGGCCCCGGCCACCGGGTTGATCCCGAACATCGGCGTGAGCACGAGGGCGGTGAGCGCGATCCCGAGGACGTACTGGCCCGCGCCCATCGTGAGGCCGAGCGACAGCTGCGGCCCGCCTCGCTCCCAGATGGTCCGTGGGCTCGGGATGCGGTGGCCGAGGAACAGGGTTGCGAACACGACCGTGATCAACAGCTCGGGCAGCGTCTCCCACACCTCGAGGGTCGTCTCCCCGAACACCCCGTCCGCCAGGGCGGCCTCCTCACCGAACACCGCCCCCACCGCCGCGCCGAGCACGTCCGGGCCGAGCACCAGTGCGAGGAAGCCTGCGAGGATCGAGGCGGGCAGGAACAGGCGCTGCGCCACGCCCCACCACGCGCGGAGCAGTTTCCCGAGCAGGACGATCCCGCCGATGAGCACGATCGCGAGGCCGACGGCGTCGGGGGTCATCTCCGGGACCTCCTAGATGAGCGGCAGCACGGCAGCGAGCGTGATGATCACGAGCCCTGCGGACAGGTAGCGGTAGTTCGCATACCACGGCTTGTCTTGGAGCTCGCGGGTCTCGCGTTGCCAGGTCTCACGCGTCCACGTCACTTCGGCGACCTGCTCCCGCGAAGGCGCCTCGGTCGCCAGCGACAGGCCGATGTACAGACCGATGCTGAGCAGGACCATCAGTCCCGTGCCGTAGAGGAACTGCAGCTCGAAGAGCTCCAGGACCTCGCCGGACAGGAACCCGAGAATCCCGATCGGGCAACCGATCACGAACGTCCAGAACGCCCCCTGACGGGTGCCGCGGGGCCAGAAGAGGCCGCCCAGCAGCACGATCACCAGCGGCATCGTCACGTAGCCCAGGAAGGACTGGAAGTACTCGACGATGCCCCCGAACGTGGTGATCACCGGCGCCCAGGCGGCGGCCAGCACCATGAACACGCCCACGAGGATCCGGCCGATCAGCAGCAGTTGCCGCTCCGTGAACTGGCGTCGGCGGGTCTTGATGAAGTCGTTGACGACCAGGCTCGACGCCCCGTTCAGCACCGAGTCGAGGGTCGACATGATCGCGGCGAGCAAGGCGGCGACGATCAGGCCGCGGATCCCGACGGGCAGAAACTCGAAGATCAGGGCCGGCCAGACCATGTCGCCGTCCGGCACGTCGTCGTACACGCCACGGGCGAGCACGCCGGGGAAGATGAGCAGGACCAGCAGAGGCAGCTGCATGAGCCCCGCGAACAGGGCACCCCAGCGGCCGTGGTCGAGGCTCTTCGCCGCGAGCACCTTCTGGACGATGATGTGATTGGAGATCCACACGTAGAAGCCCAGCCAGACCGCGCCGGTGAAGATCCCCGGCCAGGGCAGGAACTCGTCGTCGGCCGGCGGGGCCAGCGTCCAGCCGCCCTCGGGTGCCAGCGCCGGCAGCGCGCTCCAGTCGAAGCCGAACTCCGCGAACACCGACAGGAAGATCGCCCCGCCCGCGCCGAACAGCAGCACCCCCTGCAGTGTGTCGGTGATCATCACGGCCTGGAGCCCGCCGAGGATCACGTAGATCCCGCCGATCAGGGCGATCGTGACGATGTGCAGCATGAGCGGCTGATCGGGGAAGAGCAGCTGGAGCACCAGCGCGCCGGCGAACATCGCCCCGGCACTGTCGATGAACATCCCCGTGAACACGGTGAAGCCGCTGAAGGCGTACCGGGAACGGCGGTCGTAGCGCAGCTCCAGGAACTCCGGCACCGTCGACACCCTGGATTGGATGTAGAAGGGCAGGACGAACAGGGCGAAGCCCACGAGCACGAGCGTGGCCAGCCACTCGTAGTTCCAGACGGCGATGCCCTCGTCGTAGCCCGCGCCGGCGAGGCCGAGGTACTGGGTGCCGGAGAACTGCGAGGCGATCAGGCCGAACCCGACGAGCGGCCAGATCATGCCGCGGCCGGCGAGGAAGAAGCCCTCCGAGTCCTGCTTGCGTCGACCGACGTACCAGCCGAGCGCGAGCACGAACACCACGTACGCGGCCATCACCGCGATGTCGAGCGCTGCGAGATCGAAGTCCGGCATCGTAAATCCCTCCGCGGCGTGAGCTCCACGCGTCTCGCTCGGTTCGGACGGAGCCACCACGTACCCACTCGGTGTGGCTCAACGCCCGCCGGCAGGGGGGATCAGCTGTCGTTCCGTCGGACAGGTCCCGCGCGAGGGAACGACGCGGTCCCCGGCGATGGCGCCAGCCGTGCGCGACGGCTACGAGCGGTTGCCCGGCGGGCCGGCCAGCAGACGGTCGACGACGTCCACGAGCGAGTCGGACCGCTCGACCGCGGCGCCGACCTCCTCCCCCGGCGTGCGGTCGCTCGCGCAGAGCAGGCCGCGGGCGGCCGTCGCGACCGCCGCGCGCAGCGGCGCCGCCCGGTCGCTGACGACCGCACAATCGGCCGGGTCCGCCTGCAAGCGCTGGGCGAGCACCTGCAGGAGCCCCGGACGAGGCGGCCGGCAACGGCAGCCGTCCGTCGGACCGTGCGGGCAGACCGCCCGGGCATCCACGCCACCCAGGCTCCGCTCGAGGGCGGCATTACCCGCATCCACTTCCGTCGCCGATACCGTCCCGGTGGCGACGCCCTCCTCCACCGCGAAGACGCCGACCCGCACACCGGCGTCCCGGAGGCTCTGTACAGCGGGCGCGTGCGGGGATCCACCCGCCCGCTCGCTCGAGCCGGTCTCGGACGGCGCGGCTTCCTCGGTCGAGTCCAGGACCGCTCGGTCGATCAGGACCGCCGCGGGCGGTGGGGGTTGCCACCGGGTGGCGCCGCGCGCTGTCCGCCTCCCGTGGAGCCACCACCGCGTCGCCGAGAGCGGCTGCACCGGGGTCGTCAGTAGGATCCCGAGCACCTCCCGCGGGGTCCGCGGCCCTGGCGCCAGCCGGACGAGCGCCAGGCGGGTCGTGCTCGCGGCCCAGGCCGCCGCGCCCACGACCGCCACGCGCCCCGAGCGTCGCCGATCAACGCCCATCGACCGACGAACGGCCTCCGCGGCCGCCGCGACGCAGGTCACGCTCGCCAGCGCGCCGGTCAACACCTGCCACGGCATCCCGGTCGCGCGCGGGCCGTCGCGTGGCCGTGCCCCCGGTCCGTGCAAGCACCGCAACAGGACATCGGACGCGCGGTCACGCTCCGCCACCGCCGGCCAGGAGGAACCGGGGGGAGGTTCACGTCGTACCACCCGATCGCCTTGGCGTACCCGACCGAACGCCGCCGCCCGCAGGTCGAGCTCGAGATGCGCGTGGTCGAGGGTCGCGAAACGCTCGTCGAGCCCACCGGTCGCCGCGAGGACGTCACGACGGTACGCCGCGTCGGTGGCTGCCCACGGCGCGCGGGCGCGGTCGACGAACCGCCGCTCGCGCTCCGTCGGACGCCTCCCGGACGGTGGTTCGACCTCGACCCGGCCGTGGACGGCCACGACCGGGTCGCCGGGCCCGCGCACGGCGCCACGGTTGGGGGCGTCCCCGGCCTCCTGCTCGGCCGCGTGCAGGTCCTCGGCGAGCGCCTCGAGCCAACCGGGCGCGGGCCGGGCGTCCTCGCCGAGGAAGGCGACCCAGGGGGTCGTCGCCGCCCGCCAACCCACGTTGCGCGCACCCACGGGATTGCCGCCCGGGCAGCGAAGGACCTCGAGACGGGACGCCAATGGCCCGGTGATCCCCGCATCCGGGAGCAGCGGGGAGGAGCTGTCCGAAGCCGAGGGTGTGGGCCGCGCATCGACCACCAGCACCCGCTCGAGCACCACTCCCCAGGGCAGCTGCGCGACGAGCGCACGCGCGGCGTCGCAGTCGACCGCCGAGGCGACGAGCGTGACCCGCGATGGTGACGTCATGGCCCCTTTGGCCCTCACATCTGGCACCCGGCGAGCTACGATTGCGACGTGCCCCGACGCGGCCGGACCAAACACCCGGGCCAGGGGGCTCGACACCGGCGCACGATGTGCATTGTAGGGCCGTGTGGCACCGCGTACGCTCCAGTGAGGCCGGGCCACCGCCACCGCGGATCCGCCCCGAGCCTTGGGCGCGCCGGCGATGCAGGTGCAGGGGGACTCGCCAGCGCTGCGAGGGGGATTCGTGTCGACCGAAAACGCTTCGACGTCGCGGCGGACCGACCAGCACGACGTCGCCGATCCGGCCGGACAGCTCGAGCGATTACGTCGTGAACAGGCTCGGGGCACGCAGGTCGAGCGCCAGCGCGAGCAAGTCCTCGCCGCCGAGACTGCCGCCGGCCGGCACAGCGAACAATCGCACTCGGCACTCAGCCGACTTCAACGCCTGACGGCAGCACTCGCGCGAACCGTGACCCTGGACGAGGTCATCGAGACGATGGCCACCACCGTCAGGGACGAGCTCGACGCGGCCATGATGGCGGTCTGGCTGGTCGACGAGGACGAAGGTGCTCTGCGGTTGGCCCGGCAGGTCGGCGGCGACCCGATGGTGGCGCACGGAACCACCGGCCCGGCCGATCCACGCTGGCCCGTTGCCTGGGTGTCGCGGCATCATCGACCGATCGCCTGGCGCGATGCGACCGAGCGGGACCAGCGCTTCCGGTCGCTGAGGGGCACGGACCTCACCCACGAGGCTCACCTGGTCGCCCCGCTCGCCGCCGAGGGGGACGACCTCGGCGCAGTGGTGCTCGGCTTCGAGCAGTCCTGCGACCTCGACGACGAACAGCACGACCTCGCCTGCGCAACGGCCCGCCAGTGCGCCCGGGCTCTGTGGCGGGCACGGCTGCACGAGCGCCTCCGGATCGAGTGCGAGGAGGCCAGGTTCCGGGCCGGCGTCGGCGAGGTGCTGACCGCCTCACTCGATCTCGACGAGACCCTGCGGCGGGCCGCGGAGATGGCCGGCCCGTCACTGGGGGAGGGCTGTGTCATCGCGCTGCTCGACGAGCAGGGCACCCTCCGTCCGGAGGTCAGTGCCCACCGCGACCCGACGACGCGCGCCCTCCTCGAACAGCTCGTGACGCACCATCAGGAGATCCGCAACACCTACGTCACCAAGGTCGCCGAGACCGGTGAACCACTCGTGCTGTCGTGGATCGCCGACGTACTCGAGGACGAGGATCGAGCAGGCCCACAAGACGCCGAGCACCGCGCCGTGCTGGATGCCTTCGGTGCCACCTCCACCATCGTCGTGCCGCTGCGTGCCGGGGACGAGGTGCTCGGCGTCCTCGCGGTCGTCGCCACCAGCGAGGAGCGCCGGGTCGACCGGCGCAACCTGCCGTTGCTCCAGAGCATCGCGACCCAAGCCGCAGTGGCGATCCGCAACGCTCGGGTGCACCGCGAGGCCTGCGAACTCAGCGAGCAGCTGCAGCGGGCCCTGGAGTCGCGCCTGGTCATCGAACGGGTCAAGGGCCTCTTGGCGGAACGTCACGGCATCGACGCCGACGAGGCCTTCCAGCGGCTGCGCAGGGAGGCCCGCAGCAACCACCAGCGGATCCACGACGCTGCGCGCGCGGTGCTCGAGGGTCGAGCCGACCTCTAGTCAGGGCTGGAGCACCACCTTGCTGTAGCCCTCCTCGCGCTGGTCGAACCGGTGGTAGGCGTCGGGTGCCTCGTCCAGCGGCAGCTGCTTGGAGACCACGAAGCTGGGCCGGGCGCGGCCGGCGATGATGAGATCGCGCAGCTCTCGGTTGTAGTTCTTGCTGTTGGCCTGGCCGGTGCCCATGCGCAGCCCCTTCTCGAAGAACCGCCCCATCTCGAGCAAGAGACGCCCGTGCTTGGCCTCGTCCGACGGCGCCCCCGGGTCCGACGAGAGGTACAGGCCGACCGTCCCGATCAGGCCGGTGTGCCGAACGGTGCCCACGAGCTGGTTCAGCACGACGGCCGGCTGTTCCTCGTTGCTGTCGGACACGGTCGCCTGGTAGCCGACCGCGTCGATGCCCTTGTCGCTGCCGAGCCCGTCGGTCTGGTCAACGATGTACTCGACGGGGTCGACCTCGGCGAAGTTCACCGGGATCGCCCCGATCTGCTGCTCCGCCAACTCGAGCCGGTTGGCCACCTTGTCGACGACGAAGACCCGCTCGGCGCCGCGCAGCTGCGCGGAGTAGGCGGCCATGAGGCCGACGGGGCCGGCGCCGTAGACCGCGACGGTGTCGCCCGGCTTGACCTCGGCCATCTCGGTCGCGTGGTAGCCGGTCGGGAAGATGTCGGCCAGCATCGCGAAGTCGGCCTCGTGGTCGTCGCCGGGCGGGAGCTTGAGCGCGTTGAAGTCCGCGAACGGCACGCGCAGGTACTCGGCCTGTCCCCCCGGATAGGGCCCCATGCCCACGTACCCGTAGGCGCCCCCGGCGTAGCCCGGGTTCACGGTGAGACAAAAGGCGGTCTGCCGGGCTTCGCAGTTCTCGCAGAACCCGCACGCCACGTTGAACGGCAGGACGACGCGATCGCCCTTCCGCAGCGACGCGACCCCCGACCCCACCTCCTCGACGACGCCCATGTTCTCGTGGCCGAACACGATGCCGGGCTCGGCGTCGGTGCGGCCCTCGTACATGTGCAGGTCGGAGCCGCAGATCGCCGTGGAGGTGATGCGCACCACCACGTCGGTCGACGCCTCGATGCGGGCGTCCTCGACCTCCTCGACGGCGACCTCGAACGGCTCCTGATAGACGACGGCCTTCATCGGCTCCCCCTCTCTCGCGGCGACACCATGTCGGACCCCGTGTGTGCCCACGTGCGGCACGACCACACGTCCCCCAGGGGGCCGTCGCCCGCGTTTGCGGGCCGGTGTGGCGGGTAGGGCGCCGGCATGACACCTGCCGGGCCTCACCGAACACCGAGGGTCGCGGTCGTGACGGGTGCCAGCGCGGGGGTCGGGCGGGCCGTCGCCCGCGAGCTGGCTCGGCGGGGGATCGGGTGGCCCTGCTGGCGCGGGGACGCGCCGGACTCGAGGCCGCGCGGCGGGAGGTCGAGGCCGCGGGCGCGCCCGAAGCCGTCGCCGTGGCCACCGACGTCAGCGATGCCGAGGCCGTGGAGGCCGCCGCGAGCACCGTGGACGAGGAGCTGGGCCCGGTCGACGTGTGGGTGAACAACGCGATGGCGTCGGTGTTCGCACCGGTGTCCCGCATCGACGCCGACGAGATCCGTCGTGTCACGGAGGTGACCTACCTGGGGTACGTCAACGGCACACTCGCGGCCCTCGAGCGGATGCGGGCGCGTGACCGGGGCACGCTCGTGTTCGTCGGCTCCTCGCTGGCCCTCCGCGGGATCCCGGGTCAAGCCGCCTACTGCGGGGCGAAGCACGCGATCGAGGGCTTCAGGGATTCGCTGCGCGCCGAGCTGCGCGCCGAGAACAGCAACGTGGCGCTCACCACCGTGAACCTCCCGGCGGTGAACACGCCCCAGTTCTCCTGGGTGCGAAACCGCCTCCCGCGACACCCGCAACCGATGCCGCCCATCTTCCAGCCGGAGGTCGCGGCGCGGGCCGTCGCGTGGGCGGCCGACCACGCCCCGCGGGAACTCGACGTGGGACTGCCCACCCTGCTGGTGCGCTGGGCGAACCGCCTCGCCCCCGCGCTGCTCGACCGCTACCTCGGCGCGACCGGCCTCGACGACCAACAGACGGACGAGCCGGTGGGTGAGCGACCCGACAACCTCGACGTGCCGCTCGACGACGACGTCGACTTCGGCGCCCGGGGTAGGTTCGGTGAGCGGGCCCACGATCGCTCGGGCCAGCTCTGGGTGGCGACGCACAAGCCCGGGCTGTCGGTGGCCGGCGCCGCGCTCGCGGCCGCAGCGGCCGTGCTCGCGCGACGCCGCTGACGGCACGCCGCGGCCCCTGTGTCGGGCAGTGTCAACCCCGCTGCAGGAACTCCTGCGCCTTGCCCTCGAAGGCGTGCTTGATCATGTCCGCGGCGTTGGGATCCTGCTTGAGGACCGCGCGCATCATCGCCTTGGCGTCGTCGAGCTCCACGTGTGGCGGCAGCGGGGGTATCTCGGGATCCACGACCGCATCGATGACCACCGGCCGGTCCGCCCCCAGGGCGCGCCGCCAGGCGTCGGCGACATCATCCGGCCGGTCGATGCGGATCCCGTCCAGCCCAACCAACCGCGCGTACTCCGCGTAGTTCATGTCCGGCAGGACCTGGGTCTCCTCGAACTTGGGCACGCCCTCCATGGCGCGCATCTCCCAGGTGACCTGGTTGAGGTCGCTGTTGTTGAGGACCAGCACGACCAGTCGCGGGTCCGACCACTGCTGCCAGTACTTCGCGACCGTCAGCAGCTCCGCGTTGCCGTTCATCTGCATCGCTCCGTCACCGACCAGCGCGATCGCGGGGCGGTCCGGATGGCAGAACTTGGCGGCGACCGCGTACGGCATCGCCGAACCCATCGTCGCCAAAGTGCCCGACAGCGAGCCGCGCATCCCTTCGCGGAACTTGAGGTCGCGGGCGTACCAGTTCGCCGCGGACCCCGAGTCGGCGGTCACGATGGCGTTGCCCGGCAGCTGGGGGGACAACTCCCAGAACACCCGCTGCGGGTTCAGCGGATGGGCGTCCTGCATCGCGCGCGCCTCGACGATGTCCCACCAGCGTGCGACGCCGTCCTCGATCTCCTGCCTCCAGGAACGGTCCTCCTTGCGCTCGAGGAGCGGCAGCAGCTCGGCCAGCGTGCTCTGCGCGTCGCCGATGAGATTGACCTCCATCGGGTAGCGGAGACCGATCATCCGCCCGTCGATGTCGATCTGGATCCCGCGTGCCTGGCCGAACTCCGGGAGGAACTGGGTGTACGGGAGGCTGGAGCCGATCATCAGGAAGGTGTCGCAGCCCATCATCATGTCGTAGCTGGGCTTGGTGCCCAGCAGGCCGATCGCCCCCGTGACGAACGGCAGCTCGTCGGACAGGACGTCCTTGCCCAACAGCGCTTTCGCGACGCCGGCGCCCAGCCGGTCGGCGACCTCGACGACCTCCGCGGCGGCCCCCCGCGCGCCCTGGCCGATCAGGATCCCCACGCGCTCGCCCTCGTTGAGGATCCGCGCCGCGCGCTGCACCTCGGAGGGCTCGGGCAGGACGCGTGACCGGGACCAGCCGAGGCTGCCCGGCACCATCTTGAACTCGTGTGTCGGCGGCTGATACTCCATCTCCTGCACGTCCGCGGGCACGACCAGCACCGCGACGGTGCGCTCGCTCAGGGCGACCCGGAAGGCCCGATCGAGCACCGCGGGGATCTGCTCCGACGTCCCGACCATCTGGAGGTACCCCGCGACGTCCTTGAAGAGCGAGAGGAGGTCCACCTCCTGCTGGTAGTCACCACCGAGCGCGCTCATGTTGGTCTGGCCGACGATGGCGACGACGGGCTGGTGGTCGAGCTTGGCGTCGTAGAGCCCGTTGAGGAGGTGGATGGCCCCGGGACCGGAGGTCGCCATGCAGACGCCTGCCTGCCCGGTCCACTTCGCGTGGGCGGTCGCCATGAACGCCGACATCTCCTCGTGTCGGGTCTGGACGAACATCGGGTCGTTGCCGCGGCGCTGCAGCGCGCCCAGCAGCGCGTTGAAGCCGTCCCCGGGGTAGCTGTAGACGCGCTCGACCCCCCACTGCGATAGACGCTCGAGGATCCTGTCGCTCACGTTCTCGGCCACCGGTTGCCTCCTTGCGGGCTGGGTTGACGCGGGCTACCCGGTGCTCACGCGAACAAACGCGTCTGCCGGCCGGGTGGGCGGGCTCACGCCGGCGTCGCGGACAACCAGTCGACCGCGTAACGGTGCCCGTGGCTCTCGAGGAACGTCTCGAGGTCGTGCAGCGACAGCGGCGCCGGCCACGGGTAGCGACTGGCAACCTCGCGCAGGAGCGCATCGTCGTACTTCGCGTAGTGAGGGAAGTCGAGCGGGTACTCGTCGAGATCGACCCCGAGGGTGGTCCCGTGCTGGCGGGCACGGTCGAGCACGGCGCGCCACTGCTCCTTGGAAGGCAGTCCAACGGCCTCGACCCCGTGCTGGAAGAGCATCAGGTAGAGCTCGTCGAACGGCTCGTCGACGCTGTCGAGGTAGCGATGCAGCGTCGTGAGCGAGGGCTGCATGTTGAACTTCATCCAGAAGGGCACCGAGCCGGTGCGCAACCCCCAGTAGGGCTCATTCACGATGAAGCTCGACACGAGCAGCCGGTTCGCGGGGATGCGTCGCTGCCGATACCACCACCGGTGGAGGTCGGCGACCATCGGGCTCGGGTCGTCGGGCTCCTCGAAGACCAGCCGCTTGACCCGGTAGCCGTGCTCGTCGGCGAAGCGCTCGATGTCGTCCCTCAGGGCCGGCTCGAAGCCCCACTCGGCCTCCGGGCTCCTCCCGTCGGGTTGGGGACCGTCCCACCGGCGCACGGGCGAGTCGTAGCGCTCGAGGTACTCGGCGACGCGCTCACTGCCCTCGTGGAACTCCTCCTCGGTGGCCCCGCCCAGGGCGCCGTGCTGGAAGACGTACCGCTCCCCGAGGCGGGTGGTGCCCCAGGTCCGGGTGCACTCGGGGACGATGATCGTGCCGCCCGGCTCGAGGCGCTCGCGCAGGAACCGTTCGTAGCCCGGACCGAGCGTTCGACGCTTCACACGGAAGTAGGTGAGGGCGCGGACCATCAGGCGGTCCTGGTTCGCGTCGTGCATGTGGTGCAACTGCCAGTCGGGCAGTGCCTCCATCATCCGGTGGCCGTAGCGGCGGGCCTTCTCCATCGCCGCCGTCGGGTCGTCGGGGTGGACCCTCTGGCGCACCGGCACGAGCAGGGTCTGTGGTAGCCAGGGGATGCCCATGGCGGCGTAGAGATTGACGAGCGCGCCGCACGACGAGCCCACGGCCACTGCCGGATAGGGTCCCGGCGGGTACTCCTCCGCCAGCCAATCGGCCGCGGCCTCCATGTCGAGCCGGTGCACCCGCCGCGGGCTGATCGTCTCCGCGGCCCCGCTCACCACGAAGCCCTTCTCCCGCACGCGGGAGGGCAGCAGGTTGGCCCGCCGCGCCGCCGGCTTCAGGGAAGGGGGGTTGCCGAGCGCTGGGAACGGCTCACCGCGCAGTGCGTGCGCGGTGGCCTGCGCCATCGCAGTGGCCGAGTCGAAGTTCGCGACGAAGTTGGGCGGCGGCATCTACGCGGCTCCTCGTCTCGGGGGCCGTCGGTCGGCTGGTTGCTCTCGTGCCGGGCGGCTGTCGACGAAGTGCTCGATGACCCGGGCGAAGGCCAGCGGGTGCTCGTGGCTGAGGGCGTGCACGGCGCCCGGCAGGACCGCCAGCCGCCCGTCGGGAGCACGGGCGGCGAGTTCCTCCACCCAGCCGCGGGTGATGAGCGGATCTCGGGTGCCCCAGCAGGTCAGCACGGGCGCGTCGACCTGTGGCAAGCGGTCCTCGATGCGATCCGCGAGCGCGAACGCGAAGGTCCTCAGCGCCCGACGGGGGCCGCAACGGGCGTAGTCCCCGAGCTGGATCGCCCGCATCCGGCCGGACTGGGTCGCCTGTTCGAGCTGCCAGCGGGGCACTTGCTGACGCCAGGTTCGGCGATCCGCCTGCACGGTCGGTGAGCCCAGCACCAAACGGGCACAGCGGGCGGGATAGCGCTCGGCGAGCGCCGCGGCGACCTGCGAACCGAGGGAGACGCCGACCAGCACCGCCGCAGGGACCCCGATCGTGCCCATCCAGTCGGCGAGCAGGTCGGCGTGCCCGTCGATGTCGAGATCGCGAGACGGGGGCTCGCTGTGGCCGAAGCCGGCCCAATCCGGCGCCCACACGGGCCTGTCCCTCGCGAGCCGTCCCGCGACCGGCTGGCACATGCGGCTCGCCACGCCGAGCCCGTGCAGCACCACCGCGGGGGTTCGCTGGGCACCGGTCGGCCCGGGCCAGCAACGGGTGTGGATCGCGAGGCCGTGCACTCGTTCCCATCGCCGGTGCTCCGGCAGGGACGGCGACCCGCCCGGTCCGACCCCGGCCGGATCGGCGGTGTCCGTGTCCGCTCGCGCGACCGTGACGGCGCTCATGCCCGCCGCACCGCCCACACGGCGAGTGCTGCGGACGCGACGACGCCGGCGACGACGGACCCCCGGATTCGGATTCCTCCGCCTCGAGTCGAGGCCGCACGCCGGCTCTCGACGCCAACCTGCTGCGAGCCTCGACTCCAGCCACCGCTCACCGTCGTCGCCCCGGTGGACTCGACGAGATTCCCCGGGGAGGCCCGTGCCGGCGAGGTGCCGAAGTGGTCCTTCGCGACCTGCCTTGCGGCCACCCGCTCCACCAGGCTTGGCGCCAACCGGTTCGCGACCAGCGCCGGCGCGGTCGAGGCGCCGACGATGGCCTCGTGCCGGGGTCGGGCCGCACACGCCACGATCGTGGCGGCGGCGCGCTGGGCCGACGCCACCGGGGTGACCGGCTCGACCTCCCGGCCCGTGTAGTTGCCCGCGTGGTGGAACAGGGGGGTATCGACCGGCCCGGGCAGCACCGTGCACACGTCGATGCCGGGCACGTCGCCGACCTCCTGTCGCGCGCAGTCCGAGAGCGCCCGCACGGCGTGCTTGCTGGTGACGTAGGCGCTCTGATACGGCGACCCGACCCTGGAGAGCACCGAGCCGACGTTGACGATCACGCCCTCGCCCTGCTCTCGCATCCACGGCAGCGCGCCACGAACCCCGTGGTAGGCGCCGAACAGGTTGGTCTGCACCACGCGGTGCCACAGTTCGACGGGAGCCTCCTCGATGGGCGCGAAGAGGTTCACGGACGCGTTGTTGATCCAGACGTCGATCCGGCCGTACGTGCCTGCCGTCCGGCGCGCCACGTCGTCGACGGCGTCCGCGTCGGTGACGTCGGCGGGCAGCGCGATCGCCTCCGCTCCCCGTTCCCGGCACGCCTGCGCCACCTCGTCCAGGGCGTCCTCGCGCCGGGCGGTCACGACGACCGCGGCGCCGCGATCCGCCAACTCGAGCGCGGTCGCCCGGCCGATCCCGCTCGAGGCCCCGGTGACGACCGCGACCCGGTCCTGCAGCGCACCCATCGGCACGTCCTTCCCCTCGAGGGCGCCACACGCATACCCAGTGGGCGGCGCGATATGCGGGTCCACCGATCCGTTTCGACCCCGACGAGGTGGGCAGGCCCTCGCTGATGCCCGCCGTGTCGACCCGTGACGAGTCGCTCCAGTCGGCCGAGGTGAAACGCCGTCCGCGGGCGGCATGGCTGCTCGTACCCGCACTGCTGGCGGCTACGGTCGCGCTGCTCCCCGGGCTGCCGGCGTGGCCGGGAGTGGTGCACCTGGTCGCCCTCCCGCCGCTGGACGTCTTCGCCGACCTGCGGGCGCTCCTGTCGTGGGCGCCGTCCCACCCCTGGGCATGGTTCGGGATCGCGGCGTCCATAGCAGGACGCACGGCGCTCCTCGCGGCCCTGCTGCCCGGGCCCTGGCGCGCGCGGCTCCCGTTCGCCGCCGCCTTCTACGGGACCGCGGCTCCCTTCGCGCTGCTGGCCGCACAGCTCAACTTCGTCGCGCATGCCGCGCTCTACTCCCGCCTGCTGTGGGCGGCGACGACGCTCACCGGCCTCGTCGCGGTCGTCCTCGCCCCGTCCCCATGGACCGGGCAGCCGACGCTTCGCAGGGCACTGGCGACGAGCGTCCGCGGTGGCCTGAGACTCGGCCCGCTCGCCGTCTACGCCCTCGCCCTCGTGACGATCGGCACCCTCGCCGACCGCAGCTCACCGAGTGGCGTCGCGATGCTCGTCCTCGCCTCCGCGCTGCTGACGGCCGCAACCGCGACCTGGCTGTCGCGGCCTCCCGAACCACGGGCGATCCCCGCCCTCGTCCTCGCGGCCGGGGCCCTCGCACTCCTCCTCGTCGTCGTCAGCCGCGGGGAGGACGCGGTCGAAGCCGACGCCCGACCGGGCTCGCTGCTCATGATGTCGGGGATCAACTCAGCGTCGGGAGACGGCGCCGCATTCGAGACCGACCCCAGGGCGCTCGGGTTCACCTGCGAGCAGACCTACTACTACTCCTACGCCGGCACGGGCGAGGGACAGCCGCGTGGCGACGCGGTTTGTCCCATCCGCACCGGGGCGCCCTACGAGCAGGGCCACACGCAGCGCGCCTTCAACGAGCAAGTACAGCTCCTGGCGGCTCAGGCCGCGGATCTCGACGAGCCCTTGACGATCGCGGCGCACTCGCAAGCGGCGTGGGTGGCCTGGGCGGCTGCCGCCGAAGGCGCGCTCCCCCGCGACAGCCGTTTGCTCCTCGTCGGCCCCTTCCCGGACAACCCCGTCGGCTGGCCGCAGCCGAGTGCGGACGGCAGCGGACGTGTCGGCGGCGACGGCTTCCGAATGCTGGCCCCGCTTGCCGAGGCGGTGGACTTCCACTTCGACGTCGACGCCCCGCTCTCGCGCGAGCTGCTGGGAAGGCCGCGGTCGGCGGCGGGCATCCTCGCCGATCCGCTGCCCGAGGGGACACGGGCGCTCAGCCTGACGGCCACCAGCGACCTCGGCCTCATGCCCCAGGGCTGGCGGATAGAGGGCGCGGAGGACGCCTGCCCGCTTCGCGAGGCCCACCCCTACCTGCCGTTGACGCCCGGGCTGCATCGCGCCGCCAACGCCTTCCTGGACGGGCGGTCACAGCCACCGTGCCCGTCGTGGCGGCGACAGCTGGTGCACCTCTCCCGCCCCTGGGGCGTACCGCCACACGATTCCGCGACCACTAGCGCACCGCCGCTCGCTCGGATACCTCGCGAGGAATTCTCAAGTCGTCTGTAACGATCGGGCCTCGCCGAACATGTACGGGTGGTAGGTCGTCACACCGACCTTCCCGCCGGCGGGCCGGTGCGGGTCGAGTTCGTGGGGGGCTCGACCCGCACCCTCCGCCGCGCCGCGGAACCCCGCCGCATCGTCCTACGAGGAGCAGATCGACGCGATCCTCGACGGGCGCATCAAGGGCCTCATGCTGATCTGCTCCAACCCGATGGTGTCGCTACCGGACACGGACAAGACCCGCCGCGCGCTCGAGATGCTCGAGTAATGCGCCGAGCCCGCCGGACGATCCCAGCGAACGTGGGCATCTACGTCCTCGTCATCATCAGCCTGCAGATCTTCCTGCTCATGGTCGCGCTCGAGGCGCTGAACCCGCGAACTCGCCGCGTTCAGGGCCGGGGGTGCAGGCTCCAGTGCACCTGGGTGGACGTGCTGCTCGGATTCGCCCAGCCGGTGACCGCCGCCTCGGCCGCCACCAGCGCGTCACCCTCGTGCAGCGTCTCGGTGCGCCCCTCGAGGTGGAGATCGAGCACGCCCCGGACGACGGTGACGACCTCGATGCTCTTGACCGCGAACGGCGACCGGCCGCCGGTCACACCGGGGGCGAGCTCCAACAGCCACAGCTCCCCCGCCGCGGGATCGTCGACGAGGCACTCGCCGGTGAGCCCGTCCTGCATGCCCACCCGCTCCCGGCCGCTGCGCCGGGCGACCCGGTAGCCGCGGTCCTGGGGTTGTGTGGTGGGGCCGAACGGCACCCCGAGCACCTCCCAGAGGCCCATGAGCGTGTCACCCGATGGCCCTCGGACCCCACGCTCGATCTGGGAGAGCGCCGAGGGCGTGATGCCGACGCGCCGGGCGAGTTCGGCCTGGGGCATGCCCAGTGCGAGCCGTTGGTCACGGATCACCGTGCCCAACCGTTCCCGGGTGCTGGTCGGCGCCTCCGTCGCCTGCAGGTCCCGGTCGGCCACACGGGCGCGCACGCTGCGCCCCACGATGCTGGCTTTTCGCCCGTCCGCCTTGCGGACCGTGACCTGCAGATCCCCGTCGGTGGCCGCGAGCTCGAGGACCACCTGGGTGATCTCGCCGAGCCGTCGCAGGAACGCGGGCCGGTGCCGATCCCAGTCCACCGGCCACACCGCGAGGCTGCGCTGACGGTAGAGCCGGGGGCAGGCCGACAGGAAGAGCTCCAGGGCCGCGTCACTACCCCACGCGTCCTGCACGGCGGACAACCGGTCGAACACGAAGGCCGCGCCGCTGCCCACGTCGGCCTCGACCGCACGCAGGGACGCGAGCGCGTCCTCGAACGTCGCATCCTCGTCGAGGGCGCGCGCGAGCGGTGAGGGCGTCCCGTCGTGCACGGGCGACCAGTCGAGCACGGTGACGCCTTCGGGCACCTCGTCCTTCCACGGCTCCGCAGCGTTGACGATCACGAGCGGGAGTTGCCCCCGGGCGGCGCTCACGAACCGGTCCACCAGCAACGCGAGCGGCGTGCCCGCCTCCCCCTGGAAGACCAGGTTGTCACCGATGCGCACACCATCGATCAGCTCGTCGACGAGCGCGGTTCCACTGGTCGGCTGCTCCACACGCGGACCCTTCGTCGCGACGGCCGCTCACGGCCACGCTCATGGTACGTGAGATGCCGCGCGGCGGGTCAGGACACGAGTGCGGCGGATCAGGACACGAGTGCGGCAGGGCGCTGCCCCGCACGTTCGATCACGGCGTCGGCGATGCGTCCGAGGCCCAGGACCGTGGCGGCGGTCCGCAGCGGTAGGCCCCGCTCGTCCGCGACCGCCCAAAGGGCCTCCGCGGCCTCGGCCATGCGCTGTTCGAGCCGTGTGGCGACGGTGTCGGCGCTCCAGCGCTCCCCGTAGAGGTTCTGTTGCCACTCGAAGCAGGAGACCGTGACGCCCCCGGCGCTCGCGAGGACGTCGGGCACCACGACGACGCCCCGATCGGCGAGCACCTCGTCGGCGGACACGGTGCAGGGACCGTTGGCGGCTTCGACGATCAGCCGGGCACGGATCTCCTCCGCGATCGTCTCGTCGATCGCCGCCTCCAACGCCGCCGGGACAACGATCTCGCAGTCCAGTCCGAGCAGATCCCGGTCGGAGACCCGCTCCGCGGGATAGGCGGTGACCGACCCGTGCTCATCCTTCGCCGCGCAGACCGCCGCCACGTCGAGCCCGTTCGGATCGTGCAGACCGCCACGGCTGTCCGACAGCCCCACCACGCGGAGGCCGTCCGCCGCGAGCATGCGGGCGAGGTGCGACCCGGCGTTGCCGAAGCCCTGGATCACCACGCGCGCATCGGCGGGAAGCCCCAGCCGCGCGGCGCTGCTCAACAGCACGGTGCGGCAGCCGGCCGCGGTCGCCGAGTCCCGCCCCAACGAGCCGCCGGCAGCGATCGACTTGCCCGTCACCACCGCCGGGTTGGGACGGCCGGTTACCGCCGCGTACTCCTCGGCGATCCAGTCCATGTGCCGCTCACCGGTCCCGACGTCCGGGGCGGGCACGTCGAGGTCGGCACCGATGTTCGCCGCGATCCCCCGCGTGTAGCTGCGGGTGAGCGACTCGAGCTCGGTCTCGCTGAGCTGCTTCGGATCGACCGTGACGCCCCCCTTCCCGCCGCCGAGCGGTAGATCGAGCACCGCGGTCTTGATGCTCATCAACGTGGCCAGCCCGGCGACCTCTTCGGGCGTCACGTCGGGATGGAAGCGCGTCCCGCCCTTCGCCGGACCACGGGCCGTCGAATGAGCCACGCGGTACCCCGGGACGAGGCGGATCTCGCCGTCGTCCCCGCGGTAGGGCACCTGGACGGCGATCGACCGCTCCGGTTGGTGCAGGACCTCTCGGATCCAATCGTCGAGGCCGAGCTCGGCCACGGCCACGTCGATGCTGGCCAGCGCGAACTGGTGTAGATCGGTGGTCACGCCCGGGCCTCCCTCTCGAAGGATCTCGATGACCGAGCCCGGCGACCGGACGACAGCAAGAACGGCGCGGAGCCCCCGCGTCCCGCAGGCTCGGTGACGCGCCGTTGCGTCATGGCAAGCCTAGCAATAAAGCCTTGCTTCATGCACGCGCCGACTTCCCCAAAGGGGGAACCGCAAGCCGCGGGGCGCGCCTCGAAGCGCTCAGGTCAGCCCCGGAAGGGGCGCCAAGAGCAGCCACACTGCCCACACGCTCAACCCTGCGCCCAGGACGAACTGGACGAGTTGGACCATCCGTGCGGGAAGCCGCAGGTGGCCGGCGACCGCGCGCGCGTCATCGCCTCGTTGGAGGGGGTGACCGAGCGCCCGCCAGTTGTCGTGCGTGGTCCGGACCGCGATCGCCGCGAGCACCGCGACGACGATCCCGGCCGCCCATGCCTCGGCGGCCTCGGTCATCGCGGCGACCGCCAGGCCACCGGTGCCGACGGCGACCAACAGTGACCACGGGCTCCGCGCCAGCAGGGTGACGACGAGCCCGGCGATCGCGAACAGCCACAGCACGGCGTCCGGTCCGACCAGGTCGAACAGGCGCGCACCGATGGCACTGACGGTCGCTGCTGCGGGGAGCCCGGCGAACGCCACCGCGGCCAGTGCGAGGCGCCGCATCAGTCCCGCGCGCCCCACCCACCGCGCCCTCGCGTGCCCCGAGGCGTCGTGTCGCAGCACGATGCCGGCCGGGCGTGCGCCGAGAGCGGCGGCGACGAGGGTGTGGCCGAGCTCGTGCAGCAACGTGACGAGCTGGCGCACGGCCCGGCCGACGGGATGGGCGAACGCGGCCGCCAATCCGAGGGCGAGCCCGCCGACCCTCATCGGCCACGGCAACTCCCCACCGTCGTGCGGCATCACGGGGCCGGTTCCGAACAACCCGACGGCGCGATCCACCAACGCGAGGAGCCGATCACCCTCCCCGGCCAGCACCAGGGCGCCGGCGATCACCACGGCGAGCGCGACCACTCGAACCACGAGCCACATGCCGCCAGTATCGAGCCTGTCCCACTCGCGGGCCCGGGTCCGAGCGGTCCGGTCCCACCCGCGAAGCCGGGACCGAGCGGCCGATGGCTGCCCGAGGGGTACGGGTCGGGGGCACCGGGTACGACGCGGGAGCAACGGATACGACCCGGGGTGACAACGCGCACGACCCGGGGGACATTGACCGGCTGCATAGGCTGTCCCAGTGGACGAACGCGACGCGCGCGCCCGTTTCGCCGACAGCCGGATCGCGCGCTTGGCGACCGTGCGCCCCGACGGCGCGCCACACGTGGTCCCGGTGGTGTTCGCGGTCGATGGCGATGCGGTCTACACGGCAGTGGACCGCAAGCCCAAGCGGCACCAGCGGCTGCAGCGACTGGCGAACCTCTGGCACGAGCCACGGTGCTCGCTGCTCGTCGACCATTACGGCGAGGACTGGAGCGATCTGTGGTGGGTCCGGGCCGACGGGCACGCCGCGATCGTCGACGAACCCCAGCCGGAGCACGACGGACTGCAGCACCTGGTCGGCAAGTACCCCCACTACCGGGACGCGCCCCCGAACGGCCCACTCATCGTGGTCGACATCACACGATGGGCGTCCTGGGCCGCAGGGGGCTGACGAGGCTGAACAGGGCTGGTCGGGCGAGTGACGGAAGTCCGGCGGCCATCGATGAAGGAGAGTGTCATGGACGTCGGGATCGGGATCCCCAACAGCATTCCCGGGACGCCGGGCGGTCGGATGCTGGAGTGGGCACGGCGTGCGGAGGCCGCGGGCTTCTCGACGCTGGCCACGATCGGCGCGGTGGAATTCCCCACCTACGAGGAGCTCACCGCCCTGGCCGCGGCAGGCGCGGTCACCGAGCGAATCGGGCTGCTCACCAACGTGCTGATCGCGCCGCCGCGCAGCTCCGCCGAGCTCGCCAAGCAGGCCGCGACCGTCGACCAGCTGAGCGGTGGGCGCCTGACGCTCGGCCTCGGCGTGGGATGGCGCGCGACGGACTACCAGCTCACCGGCCGCGACTTCGAAACGCGCGGACAGCGCTTCGACGCGCAGCTCCACGAGCTGCTGGCCGCCTGGCGCGGAGAGCCGCTCGTCGAGGGCAGCCGACCCATCACGCCGCAGCCCACGCGCCCCGAGGGGGTCCCGCTGCTCATCGGGGGCAACACCGACGCGGCGATCCGCCGGGCAGCGGAGGTCGGCATCGGCTGGACCGCGGGTGGGCTCCCCCCGGACACGGCCAAGGAGTGGGCCGACCGGGTCCGCACCGCCTGGCACGAGGCTGGCCGAAGCGGCGAGCCGCGTCTCGTCGCCCTGGTGTACTTCGGCCTCGGTGATGTGGGCCAGCGGGCCCGCGACTACGCGCTCGACTACTACGGGCCCATGGGCACCGAGGTGGCGAACATGATCGCCGACAGCATCCTGCGCGACCCCGAGAGCGTCGCCCAGACGGTGGGTGCGTTCGCCGACGCGGGTTTCGACGAGCTCATCCTCGACCCGACCGTCGCCGACGTCGATCAGGTCGATCTCCTGGCCGACGCGACGCGTTGATCAACCGCCGGTGAGCTCGCGGGGTGCTGTCGACCGGGCGCGGCGGGCGTTCAGCGGGCGGGAGGGTCAGCACGTCTCTTTGACAGCGACTCGCACCAGGGGTACGAAGCCGAGATGCGCTGCCACCCCGCGTCGCGCTGATGCGCGGCATCCGTACCCAGTACGTCCTCGCGTACGCCGTGATCGGGTCGATCGGCCCGTTCCTGCCGATCTACCTCAGCCGCGAGCAGGGCCTCTCCGACCCGCAGATCGGGTTCGTCGTGGGGTTGAGCGGCTTCGCGATCATCGTGGCGCCGATCTTCCTGACCCGTTTCGCGGACCTGGGGGTGCCCACCCGCCGGCTGCTCGCCGGGAGCTTCGCGATCGGGGGCGCGGCCCTGTGGGGGATGTCGCACTCGACCGGCTTCGCGCTCGTCGCCCTGCTGTTCGGGCTCCACAGCCTCGCCTACCAACCGATCATGTCGGTCCAGGACGGCCTCTTCTTCCAAGGCCGCGCCGCCGGCTTGAGTGGTGACACCCCGTTCCACCGGGTGCGGGTGTGGGGCACGGTCGGGTTCATCATTCCGAGCCTCGCGCTGTACTTCCTGGTGGAGCGCGCCGGCTCGACGCAGGCGATCATCGTCGCCGCCGTGCTGGCCTGCGCACTCGGGGTCGCGAACACGTGGCGGCTGCCGCCGATCACGGGAGTCGCTGCGACGAGCCCGGTCGGGCGGCCGGTCGCGACACGGGCGGCGATCCGCGCGCTCATGGCCAAACGGATCCGTTGGTTCGTGCTCGCGATGCTGCTCGCGAACATCTCGAACGGGCTGTGGTTCACGTTCTACCCGCTGTGGCTGACCGACTCGGTCGGCATCGGCGAGGAGTGGGCCGGCATCGTGTTCAACGTCGGCGTCGTGGTCGAGATCGGCTGGATGCTCGCGTTCGGCGCGCTGCTCGGGCTCGTCGGGTTCCGCCGCCTCGTGGTCCTGGGCATGGCGGCGCAGGTCGTGCGACTGCTGCTGCTCGCGTTCGTGCCGACCGTGGGGATCGCGCTCGGCACGCAGCTCGTGCACGGCCTCGTCATCGTCACCGTCGCGGTCGCACCGCAGATCTACCTCGACCGCCGCGCCAGCGACGAGTTCCGCGCGAGCATGCAGGGCGTGTACGCCACCGCCGTGCTCGGCGGCGGGCGGATGACCGGCAGCCTGCTCGCGGGGCAGCTCGCGGGGTACGGCGACATCGCGTTGTTCGGCACCGGGGCGCTCCTGGCGCTCCTGAGCGCGATCCTGCTGCTCACGACCGAGTCGGCGATGCCCGCCGAGCGACCGGAGTCCCGGGAATAGGCAACGGTGTCCATGCCCGGCGATCACCGCAGCACCTCGCCCGCGCGGCCGGTAGGACGGGCTGCTCCATCACCGAGCGGTGCCCGGTGACCACGACCGCCCCGGGGCAGCGATCCTCGGGACGCGTTCAGGGTCCGAGATCGCGACGATCTCGACGATCCTGCCCCCGGCGACGGTGAAGCCCATCACCGCAACGGGCCGCTCCCCGACGGTGATGACAGCTCCCGCGGCGCCGTTTACCAAGGCCGGTCGCACCACCGCGGCGGGGGTGGCACCCCGCAGCGCCTGGCGCGCGACCGCCGCCGCGCCGCGGAACACCCCCGACGCCTGGGGCGCCCCGACACCGGCGTCAGCGCGCAGCACGACCTCGGGGTCGAGCACCGCGACGAGCGCGTCGACGTCGCCACCGCGGGCGGCCCGGAAGAACGCGTCGACGACCTCCCGTTGCCGTCCGAGATCGGGGTCGGGGGTCGCTGGCCCGGCGTCCCGAACCCGTCTGCGGGCCCTGCTGGCCAACTGTCTCGCGGCCGCGGGAGACCGACCGACCAGCGGAGCGATGTCCTGGTAGGGCAACTTGAACATGTCATGGAGCACGAAGGCGACCCGCTCCGCCGGGGAGAGGGCATCGAGCACGACGAGCAACGCGAGACCCACCGAGTCCGCCAAGAGCGCCTCCTCGTCGGGCGGCGGCTCGTCCCCGGGCCCGACGACGGGGTCGGGGACGTCCGCGTCGAGGGAGGCCTCCCGTCGCGCGTTGCGGGACCGCAACACGTTCAGGCACACGCGCGCGACGATCGTGGTCAACCACCCGCCGAGGTTGTCGATGTCGTTCGCGCCGGCCCGGCTGGCGCGCAGCCACGTGTCCTGCACGGCGTCGTCGGCCTCGGCCAACGACCCGAGCATCCGGTAGGCCACCGCCCGCAGATGGGGCCGCTGCTTCTCGAACCGGTCGGCGAGCCAGTCGTGGTCGCTCATCAGTCACATCCTCGCGCTGCCAGGGGTCATAGTAAGTGACCCGCCCAACACCCCCGATGTGACATTGGAGGAACCGATGCACGATAAGGAACCGATGCACGATAAGGAACCGATGCACGATGGCCCGAGCGACCGGGTGCGTCCCGTTCTGGTCACTGGCGGTACGGGGACCCTGGGCCGTCACGTCGTCGCGCGGTTGCGCGCCCGGGGCCACGAAGTACGCGTGCTTAGCCGTCAAGGCCGCACCGGCCGTACCGACCTCGACCGAGGCGGAGCGGGCCTCGAGGTTGTCAGGGGCGACCTGGCCACCGGCGAGGGCATCGATGCCGCGGTGGCCGGCACCGGGGTCATCGTGCACTGCGCGGGCAGCGCCAAGGGCGACGAGGAGAAGGCGCGGCATCTGGTGCGGGCCGCGGTAGGGGCAGGCGCTCAGCACCTGGTGTTCATCTCGGTCGTCGGGGCGGACCGTATCCCCGCCACCGCCGGCCTCGACCGGGCGATGTTCGGGTACTACGCATCGCAGCTCGCCGCCGAGCGGGTGGTGGCCGACTCGGGACTGCCCTGGACGACGCTGCGCGCCAGCCAGTTCCACGACCTGATCCTCGCGACCGTCCGCCAGATGAGCCGGCTACCGGCCATCCCGGTGCCGTCCGGGTTCCGGTTCCAACCGGTCGAGGCCGGCGAGGTGGCCGGTCGGCTCACCGACCTGGCGCTCGCGCCCCCGGCCGGACACGTGCCCGACATGGCCGGTCCACAGATCCACGAGCTGGGAGATCTGGCCCGCGGCTACCTACGGGCTCACCGTACACGGCGCCCGATCGTGCCGGTGCGCATTCCGGGACGGGCCGCCCGCGCCTTTCGAGACGGGGCCAACCTCGCCCCGGACCGGGCGGTCGGCGAGCTGACCTGGGAGGCCTTCCTGGCCGCACGGCACCGCGAGTCCAGCGACCCCGCCCTGCGCACCCCGTAGCGGCGCGGGGGCCCGGGCGAGGACTGGGCAAACGCCACGGCGACATGGCAGGCTCGCGCTCGGACCCGCACACGCGCCGCCGCGCAGTACCTGCGCGAACTCGCGCGACTGCGGCGCCGCCGCGACCGGATCGACCGGGAGTACGCGCAGCCGCTCGACGTCGAGGCCCTCGCCCGCGGCGTGCACATGTCGGCCGGGCACCTCAGCCGCCAATTCCGGCGCGCCTACGGGGAGTCTCCCTGCGCCTATCTGATGACGCGGCGCATCGAGCGTGCGATGGCGCTGCTGCGACGGGGCGACCTCAGCGTCACCGAGGTGTGCGGTGCAGACCGGCGACGCCGAGATCGTCCAGGAGCCGGTCGATCAGCCGTGGGGCGCGCGCGACTGAGCCCTCCGGGATCCCGCGGGCAACATGATCCGCATCCGGCAGCGACGCTGAGCCGCCGAATGGGACCCACCCGCTCGAGGCGCTTGCTGACTCCTCCTCGCCCCCAGGACGAGCTGCTTGCGGCGCAGGCGCGGACGGCGACCGTTCGTCGCGACGGAGAGACGTCCGCCCAACGGGGGTATTGCTGAGCGTGGACAGCCCCGTACGGATGGTCATGTTGGAATGAGTGTTCGATGTGGTCACAGTGATGTGGTCACAGTGATGTGGTCACAGTGATGTGGTCACAGTGATGTGGTCACAGTAAAGACATGTCGTGCATGTCGGCACGGAGGATAGTGATGTCCGATTATCCGCGAGAGACAGGCTCAAGGACCGGCCGGTCGGCGTGGCGGGGACGTCGTTGGACGGCAGGAATGCTCGTCGTGACCGGCGCGCTGCTCACAGCTGGGGCCGCGCCCGAGAACCACACGGTCGAGCCCGGGGAGACCCTCGAGGACATCGCCCAGCGCCACGAGACCACGGTTTCGGCGCTCCGACGGGCGAACGACCTCGCCGACCCGAACCGCATCGTCGCCGGCTCCACCCTGAGCATCCCGGGAGCCACCGGTGGCGGGGCCGGATCCGGCGGCCACCATGTGGTCCGCCCCGGCGAGAGCCTCGCGATGATCGGCAGCCGCTACGGCGTCACCGCACGGCAGCTCGCGGACTGGAACGGCTTGGCGAGTCGGCACCACGTCAAGGCGGGTCAGCGCCTGAACGTGGGCGGCCCTGCCGCCCGCAACGTCGCCTCACGCGGGGGTGGCGAACACCGGGTCGCGCCAGGCCAGACCCTGTCGGGCATCGCCCAGCGTTTCGGGGTCGGCGTCGACCGGCTCGCGGAAGCCAACGGCATCGCCGACCCCGATCGGATCCTGCCGGGGAGCACCCTCGCCATCCCCGGCGGCTGGCACTGCCCCGTCCGGGGATCGGCGCGGTGGGTCAACGACTTCGGGATCGCCAAACCCGGCGGTCGCTTCCATAACGGGGTGGATCTGTACGCGGCCAGGGGCACTCGGGTGGTCGCCCCCGTCCCGGGCCGTGTCGAGCACGTGCGCGGGGAACGCGCCGGGCTGCAGTTCCGCCTGCACGGGGTCGACGGTCACGTCTACATCGGCACCCATCTCGACAGCCTCGCGGTCTCGGGGCGGGTGGAGACCGGCCAGACCCTCGGCACGGTCGGCACGACCGGCAACGCGCGAGGGACCTCACCGCACTTGCACTTCGAGATCCACGCGGACGGCGATCAGATCATCAATCCGTACCCGAGCCTGCGGGACGCGTGCGGTTGAGCGGAAGCTGCCGGCCTCGGTCAGGATGACGGCCGGTTGTCGTCGTCGGGCTGTGAACTGATTTCGTCGCGTTCGCGTTCGAGTACGGCGCGCTCGCGCGCGGACCAAAGCGCGAGCCGGCGATGGGGTCCCCGCAACGCTGTGTACCCGGCGGCTTCGCGGTTCGAGTGAACCCTGACGCCCGGCGTTCGACTTGGCTGCCCTGAACCTGCTCACGAGGCGCCGCCACCGTGTCGGTTGCCTGCGACTCCCCCGTGCCGGTCGTCCCGATCTTGCCGCTCATGTGCTCCTCCTGAGGTCGTGTGGTAACCGCCGGCCATCCTCGTCGTCGACCGCGACCGGGTCCGTACCCGAAAGCGACAAGCTGCGCCGACTTCCCGCCAAGGCGATGCGGGTGTGAGCGACACGGAATTCTCCCCAGGGTCGGTCGCGAGAGTTCCCCGTTGTCAGCAATGGGCGCACCCGCGCTGTGGGAGGCCGATGAGTCACCCAAGGCTCGTGCGTCTACCCCTGCGAGGGGCACCGCCACCACACGCCGCACGGAGGTTCGACCATGACGTCCCCCGTCGACGACTACCTCGCGAAGCTGCCCGAGTCGAAGCGCGAGGCATCGAGCGCATGCGTCGGGCCGTCACCGAGGTGAGTCCTCAGGTCGAGGAGGTCATGCGCCGCGGCGTCCCCGCCTTCCGCTATCTCGGTCAGCCGTTGGTCAGCATCGGCGCAGCCCAGCGACACGTGGCTCTTTACGTGATGTACGGGCGCGTGCTGCAGGACCTCGCGGAGGATCTGGAGCCCTACGACGCCTCGCGCACCGTCGTTCGGTTCCCACCCGACGAGGCCTTACCGGATGATCTCATCTTCAGGATCCTGGTAGCCCGCAAGGCGGAGATCGATGGCGCGAGCTCCTCGCCCGAGCCCGCAACCAAATGACCCCTGGTCGGGAAGCGCTCACCAGCCCCTGGCCCGGCTGCTCGCGCGCACGGCCCAGGCGAGCGCGCCGATCACGACGGCCAGGGCAATGACCTTGATCTCGAGGCCGAGCAACGGTAGGGACGTCGCCGCGACCGTCACCCCGAACAGACCGGTCACCGGCAGGATGCAGCCCGGGCACGTGAACGTGCCGAACGCGATCGCCACGGGCGCGACCGCGCTCGTCGAGCAGGCGGTGGCGCGCCGAGCGGCCCTCGCCCACGTGAACGCGAGCACCATCAGCGTCGCCGTGCCCACCGCGATCAGCAGGTTCAGCGCGAAGCCTCCGTAGACCCACAACGCGCCGAACTCCTCGAGCGTCCACACGGGATCAGCCATGTTCGCGAACGAGAAGTTGCGCTCCATCCCGTTGCTGCGCAGATCGAACGCGAAGAAGATCCCGAGCAACACCACCGAGCCGCCCAGAATCGGCCAGCGAGTGCGTGGCTCGGCGAACAGGTCCCGGATGACCGTGGGCACGGTGCCTCCTCGAGGATGCGTAGATTGGGTCGAACCCGTATGGAGCATGACAAACGGGCACATTATCGTCCCGTGGCTTCGCTGCGGCCGCGAGCGGGGGTGAAACGGTCAGAACCGATGCCATCGTCCCTGATGGGGTCAGGGGCGCAGGGGTCAGGGGCGCAGGGGTCAGGGCGCCCTGCCGAGGGACGGCCCCTTGACGCCCCGCTCGGCATCCGTGTGACGCTCGAGTTCGACGACGAGATCGAGGGCGGGACGAGCATCCGCCCACCGGGGGCGACGGCGGCGGCGGCGCGCCGCACCGCGGCGGTGCGCTGAGCCTGCGACGCGTGGAAGTAGACGAGGAGCACGAGGTCGTAGGTCGCTGGGTCGTCGTCGGTAAGGACATCGTCGACGATCCAGCGGATCCGCATCGCGACGCCCTCCCCGCGGCTGGTGGCCAGCTCGCGGGCCTTGTCCAGCGCGACGGCCGAGAAGTCGACCGCCGTGACCTGTCATCCACGCTCGGCCAGCCACACCGCGTTGCGCGCCTCGCCGCACGCGAGGTCCAGGGCGGTGCCCGGCGCGAGGCCCTGGGAGTGGGTGCGCACCCACCGGTTCGGCTCGGCGCGCCACACGAGCTCGCTGGTGCGGTAGCGCTCGTCCCAGTCCTCGACGGTCCTCAAGGGGTCGCGCATGGGCTCCCCCCGGACGCCGATCAGCAGGATTACTCCCCCAGGGGTCGCCGACGATCGGCACCTCACCACGCCCGACATCAGGGCTCGGCAGCGTCGGTGGGCTGGCCCCGGGCGACGCTGGCGATGGCCTCGCCACGGGTACGCACGCCGAGCTTCTCAAGGACGCGGGCGACGTGGTGCTCCACGGTGCGGCGGCTGATGTACAGCCGCTCGGCGATCTCGGGGTTCGACAATCCCTCGGCGACCAGGGCGAGGACCTCACGCTCTCGGGCGCTCAACGAAGCCCGGCCGCGCGGCGCCGAGCGGGCAACCTTGACCCCCAGGTCGCGAAGCAGCGCCGCGGCGGCATCGGCGTCGCGCGCGGCGCCGAGTCCCTCGAAGGCCTCGAGAGCGTGGCGTAGCTCGGCGGCCGCAGACTCCGGGGCATCGTGGACGAGGCAGCGAGCGAGCTCCATCCGCGTCCGCGCAGCCTCCAGCGGGATCCGCAGCCGAGCGAAGGCCGCCATCGCATGCTCGAGCCCGGACCGGACCGCCTCGTCGTCACCGGCCTGGGCGCGGGCCATCAACCGCGCGCCACGGGCAAACGTGAGCTCGCAGGATGATCGCTCGCCGGCCTCGGCGAGCACCCGGCCGCGCTCGCCGGCCCGGTCGGCTCGCCCCTGCGCGATCTCGACCTCCCCCAAGAGCTCGTGGGCTGCCAGCTCCTCAAGGGTGGCCTTCGCGGGCCCAGTGAGCCAGGGACGCAGGAGGGCCTCCGCCCCGGCGGGGTCACCGCGCTGGAGGCGGATCCTGGCCAGGACCGCAGCGGCTAGCGGGTGCTCGCCGAGGCCGTTGACGAGGCGTGCGGCTTCCTCCTCCCTGCCCTGTTCCAGGCGCAGGCCGGCCAGCCCTGCGAGGGCCTCCGCGTGCACCGGCGGCAGTGCCTCGCGCGTGAGGCGCACGGCGGCCACGAGCTCCTCCTCGGCCTGGACCCAATCACCGACCGCGACGAGGGCCGCCCCGTAGATCGTGCGGCACCGGCTGAACAAGAAGGGGCAACCGAACCTCCGGACGAAGCGATCCGCAGCGCGCGCCCACTGCACGACCCGCTCGAAATCGGCACAGGCCGTGCATGAATGCAGGGTGTTGCAGCTCGCGTAGACGACGGTGAACGGCGCGTCGCCCTCGCCGGCGAGCGACCCGGCCATCGCCTCGTCGAGGTGGACCTTGCCTTCGCCGATCCGGCCACCGGAGATGAGCTGGGCTCCGAGCTCGCTGGTGGCGCACAGTTCGAGCGCGAGGTCCCCGTGTTCCCGGGCCAGCTCGCGGGCCCGATGCGCGGCGGCCTGGCCTGGCCCCGGACCGGCGGTCTCGGCCTCGTACAACAACACCCACCCACGAAGGTCCTCGAAGTCGTGGTGGTCGACGAGGGTCCTGGCACGTGCGAGCCAGCCGGCGGCCGCGGCGGAGTTGCCGAGGTTGGCGTCGTGGCGCAGCGCGAGCCACAGGGCCGCCCGGGCGGCGGCCCTGGGCTCGCCCCGGCGGCGGAAGGCCGCGTAGGCACGCTCGGTGCGCTCGATCGCCGCCGGGATCTCTCCGAGCCACCACAGGGCCTCGCCGAGCCCGGCGAGGGCCTCGGGAGTCTCAACGGTCTCGAGCGCGGCGTTGTACGCATCCCTGGCTGCGGGCCAATCACCCTCAGCCAGGGCACGCTCGGCAGCCTCGAGGTGGGCCAGGCGGGTCCCCATGCCGGTGATCGTAGGGAACGGAACGCCTTCACGCGCCGGGCCGTGCCGGCCACTCCGAAGTTGCGCTCGGATTGGGTGAGGTCACGGATGCGCCGCACCCCCGGGAGGTGCCATCGTCAGGGCACATCCAAGCACCGAGCGAACTCGACCGCCACCGACAGGAGCCGTGATGACCGCCACCGCGAGCGCCGCACTCACCGTCGCCGAGCAGGCCAAGCCCCTGCTCGCCCACGCCGCAGGCTACGCCAGCCACCGCACGATCAGCCTCGGCCTGCGCACCGGCCTCGTGGAGGCGTTGGCCCACGAACCTGACGGGCTCTCGCCCGAAGGACTCGCCCGCCGCCTCGGCCTGGACGGCTTCTACGTCGCCGTGTGGTGCCGCTCGGCGCTGGCTGCCGGCGTGTGCGAGCGGGACGGGGAGCGCTACCGTCTCGCCCCGCACGTAGCCACGCTCCTGCTCGACATGGACTCGCCCGCCTACATCGGCGGGGTCTTCCTGGTCTTCGAACAGCACGAGATGTTCGACCGCTTCGAGGCGGCCCTCCCGTCCGGGGAGCGGCTCTGGTGGGACGACTGCGGCCCGGAGTGGATCGCCGGGGTGGCCGGCACCGGCACTCCGTTCTACACGCGCCTCGTGGGCTCCGGGCTCGGGCAGGTCTCGGGCCTCGACGAGCGTCTGGCCGATGGCGGGCGCATCGTGGACACCGCGTGCGGGTCCGGTGAGGGTCTACTGCGCTTGGCCGAGGCCTACCCCACCTGTGAGATCGTCGGCGTCGACGGTGACGCGTACTCGGTGAGCCTGGCCCGCGACCGCGTGGCTGAGGCCGGCCTGTCCGAGCGCGTCTCGGTGCACGTCAGTCCGCTGGAGGACCTCGTCCTCGACGACCCCGCCGCGCTCGTGGTCAACAACATCTCGATGCACGAGTGCCGGGACCTCGACCGCACCACCGAGCGGGTGCTCGGGACCCTCGAGCCCGGTGGATGGTTCGTCATCAGCGACTTCCCCTTCCCCGAGACCGACGAGGGGTTGGCCAGCGTTCCCGGCCGGATCATGGGCGGCATCCAGTTCTTCGAGGCGCAGATCGACGATCAGCTGCTGCCGCGCAGCGCCTATGACGAGCTACTGTCGCGTCACGGATTCGTCGACCTCGGCTCGACCGAACTCACCCCCGTGCACGCTCTGACGTGGGGGCGCCGCGCGTGAGCGCAAGCCGTCACCGGATCGCGGCGACCCTCGGGACGACGAGCTCGCCCATCTGCTCGGCGAACTGGACCGGTGGCCGGTCCGGCACGGTCAGGACCTCGGTTACCCCCAGCTCGGCGTAACGCTCCAGCGTCGCCACGAACGCGTCCGGATCGTCGAGCGGGGAACCGAGCTCGAGCACGGTCTTGTCGATCTCCTCGTAGCGACGGCCCTCGGCCTCGCAGTGGGCCCGCAACACGCCGAGCTTGCGCGCGAGCTCCTCGGGCTCCGCGCCGAACAGGTTGCACGCGTCGGCGTAGCGGGCGACGAGCCGCAGGGTTCGGCGCTCCCCACCACCCCCGACCATGATCGGTGGATGCGGCCGGCTCACCGGCTGGGGCACGCACATCGTCTCGGCGAGCTGGTAGTGGCGACCCTCGTAGGGCCCGTCGTCGTCGCTCCACATCTGCAGGCAGATCTGCAGCGTCTCCTCCAGCCGCTCGAACCGTTCACGCATCGGCACGACCGGCACACCGAGACCACGCTTCTCGCGCTCGTACCAGGATGCGCCGATGGCGAACCGGCAGCGACCCTCGGACAGCACGTCCAGCGTGGTCGCGATCTTCGCGAGCAGGCCCGGATAGCGGTACATGACCCCGGTCACGAGCGTCCCGAGCGTCAGGCGCTCGGTCACCGCCCCCAGGTAACCGAGGGTCGTGTAGGCCTCGAGCATGGGCTCCTCGGCGGTGAGCCAATCCTCGATGTCCATCTGGAAGTAGTGATCCATCACCGTGAACGCCGAGAAGCCGGCGTCTTCGGCCGTGCGTGCGGTCTCGGCGAGCGTCGGCGCGATCTTCGGGGGATCGGGCGGACCGGAGAACGACACGTAGTGTAAGCCGAGTCTCATCACACTCTCCCGGTAGGTCCGATGACATAAAGTTTACGACTGCGGTTTCGAACGCCCTGTTGCTCAGGTAGCGCTCACGTCACGTCGGCGACTGCGGCGAGGTCAGCTCGAACCCCGTTGTGTCCGCGTCGACGAACGTGGCGCGCAGCAACCCGGCGAGGTGCTCGGAGAGCTCCGAGGACGACCACCCCCGGAAGAGCAAGCGCTCGAACATATCGGTCGAGATGAGCGCGAACAGGAAGTCGGTGGCCGTGCGCCGCGTCCAGCCCGCAGCGAGGCATCCCTCGTCGGCCAACTGCGCCACGATCCTTCCGCAGCCCTCGAGCTGAGCCGCCGACACGCGCTCGCGGTGGGCGGCCGCGTCCGGATCCCGTGCCTCGACCTGCTGGATCGCGCGGTCGACTGCCATGATCCGCGGATGATAGTCGGCCAGGTGGTGCGCCCACCGCTCAAGCGCCGTCGGCCCGTCGGGCGCCTGCCAGACCCGCTCGAGGGAGTCCGCGAGTCCCTCGGCCTGCGCCACGTACCCGAACAGGTTGGCGAGCAGCTCCGCCCGCGACGAGAAGTGCAGGTACACCGCGCGTCGGGTCACGCCCGCTCGTCGGGCGACGGCGGCCATCGTCAACGCGTCGAATCCCTCGTTCTCGAGGATGGCACGGGCCGCGCCCAACAGGGCACCGCGAGTGCGGCGACTGCGCGCGTTGCTGGGTTCCACAGCACCACCCCTTGAACAACTACACAGACTGTGCATACTTAGGAACTACACAGGGAGTGTAGTCCCTCGGCACAGAGGGCCGCGGCATGGGCCGCGCCCAGCGGCCCGGTGGAAGGAGTGCACCCGTGAGCGAGGTCTTCACCGACGCCGAACTCGAGTACCTGCACGGCGATCGTCGTCTCGGCCGCATCGCCACGGTCGGCCCCGACGGCACCCCGCACGTCGTCCCCACCGGCTGGACGCACAACAGCGACTTGGACACGCTGGACTTCGAGGGCATGGACCTGCCGTCGACGAAGAAGTTCCGGGACGTCGCGCGCACCGGTCGCGCGGCGGTCGTCATCGACGACGTCCTGCCGCCGTGGCAACCGCGGGGCGTCGAGGTGCGCGGCCGCGCCGAGGCGCTGACCGAACCGAGCGCCCTGATCCGCCTGTACCCCGAGCGTGTCGTCTCCTGGGGCATCGAGGACTCGCGCATGGGCGTACGTCACGCCCGCACAGTGCCTTGATCGGGCGCGCAAACAGCCCGCGTGTGGACATCATCGGTCGCTGCCGTGGGCGATGACGCCCACGGCAGCGACCGGTCTTCGCCCTAACGCTCGACCGGCGCCGTGGTCCACGCGCCGTCGAGCAGCCGAGGCAGGTCGAGCGGGTTCTCGTCGCGCAGGGCGGGGGGCAGCAGGGCCTGCGGGGCCGTCTGATAGGCGACGGGACGCAGGAACCGGCGGATGGCTGTGGAGCCGACCGAGGTGTGCAGCGGGTTGGTGGTGGCCGGATAGGGGCCGCCGTGGTGCATCGCGTGGGTGACGGCCACGCCGGTGGGATACCCGTTGCACACCACGCGGCCGGCCATGCGGGTCAGCTCCTCGACCAGCTCGGTGATCTTGTCCGCTTCGTCCTCTTCGGTGTGCACGGTGGCGGTGAGCTGGCCCTCCAGCGAGGCTGCGACGGTGATCTGCTCACTGGGTGAGGCAGTGACCAGCACGGCCATCGGTCCGAAGTGCTCGGCGGCGAGATCCGGTTCGGCCAGGAAGCGCTCGGCAGGGACGCGCAGAACGGTCGGGCGGGCGGCGAACCCATCGCGCTCGGTGACCTCACCGGCTGCCAGTACCTCGACGCCGTCGATCGCTCGGGTTCGCGCCAGCTGCTCGGCCAGCGCGGACGCGATGCGCCCGTTGAGCAGTGGGCCACCCGCATGCGCCCCGGCCTGCTCGGCAACACGCTCGGCGAACGAGGCGCCCTCGGCGCTGTCGGGCAGCACCAGCACCCCGGGCTTGGTGCAGAACTGCCCGGTGCCCATGGTCATCGACTGCAGGAAGCCGTCAGCGATCTCCTCGCCTCGGGCCGCCAGCGCACCGTCGGTCACGAACACGGGGTTCAGCGAACTCATCTCGGCGTAGACCGGGATCGGCACATCACGCTGTGCCGCGAGATCGTGCAGCGCCCGACCCCCCGCCCGCGAGCCGGTGAATCCCACCGCGGCGATGCCCGGCGCCTCGACCAGCGCCGACCCGACCTCGACCCCTTGACCGTGGACCATCGACAGCGAGCCGGGCGGGGCGCCGGCGTCCGTCAGCGCCGCCCGCAGCGCCCGGGCGGTCCGCTCGCATGTCGCCGGGTGGGACGGGTGTGCCTTGGCCACCACGGGGCAGCCCGCCGCCAGCGCCGAGGCGGTGTCACCACCGGGCACGCTGAAGGCCAACGGGAAGTTGCTCGCACCGAAGACCGCGACCGGACCCAGGGGCACGAGCTGACGGCGCAGATCCGGTCTCGGGGGCACCACATCGGGGTTGGGCGCGTCGATCGTCGCCTCCAGGTAGCGACCCTCCGCGACCACGTCGGCGAACAGGCGTAGCTGGTTGCTGGTCCGCGCCAACTCCGTGGACAGCCGAGCCCGCCCCAAGGCGGTCTCGATATCGGCGACGGCGATGATCGCCTCGCCGTCGGCGTCCAGCGCGTCGGCTAGCCCTCGCAAGACCTCAGCGCGCCGCTGCGGCGTCCAGGCAGCCAGCACCGGCGCGGCCTCCACGGCCGCAGCGACCGCGTCGGCGACCTCGCCGCTGGTGGCCTCGGCCACCGCCAGCGGACCCTCCCCGCCGGTGCGCGGGTCCGGCCCGCGGAAGCGCGCTCCTTCGGCGCGCTCACGGTCAGCGACCAGGTTCGCCCCGGTCAGCGCTTCGATCCCCTCGGTACTCATGTGCGTACTCCTTCTGCGTGTCGACGTCGCGTCAACATTCCACCCTGGCCGGAGCCGTCACCCCGGGCGGGAGCCGTCACCCCGGGCGGGAGCCGTCGCTCTGGACCGGAGCCGTCGATGACCGGTTCCCGGAGCCGCTTCCGCGGACCACGAACGACCCGTCAGGATCAGCGGAAGATGGCCTCGGGTAGCCACATCACAATCTCGGGGACCAGGACGATGATCACCAACCCACCGAGCAACGCGACCACGAACGGCAGGACTTGACGCGTCAGCCCGACGAACGAGACCTGGCTCACCTTACTCACCACGTACAACAACGCCCCGACCGGCGGCGTCAGCAGGCCGATCATGAGGTTGACCACGATCACCACCCCGAAGTGGATGGGGTCCACACCCACGTCGAGCGCGGCCGGCAGCAGGATCGGTGCGAAGATCAGGATGGCGGGTACCGCGTCGATGACCAGTCCCACGACGAGGAAGAAGACCATCGCGAGCAGCAGAAACTGCACCGGCCCGACATCGAGGCCGTCCACCAGCGTCGCAAGGTCGTCCCCGACCCGCTCGGCGGCGACGATGTAGCTGAAGATCCCCACCACCGCGAACAGGACCATCACCGTCGAGGCGAAGACCGCATTGTCGCGGAAGATCCCCCACAGGTCCCGCAGCGAGATCGTCCGGTAGATGAGGATGCCCACCAGCAACACGTAGCCGCTGGCCACGAACGCGAGCTCGGTCACCGTCGCAACGCCCGTGAGCACGCCACCGACGATGATGACCGGGGCGACCAGGGCCATCAGCGCCTCGCTGAGCAGACGCCGCAGGCTGCCGAACGACCGCTCGGTGGGTTTGGCCACCGGCATGGGCTGGTGGCGGCCACGGAGGAACAGCACCACGAACAGGATCGCGGTGAGCAGCAGCGCGGGACCGACGCCCCCGAGGAACAGTTGCCCGACCGAGAGGTTGGTGACCAGGGCCACGAAGATCATCGGGATGCTCGGCGGCATGATCGGCCCGATGATCGCCGACGCCGCGTTCACCGACGCCGCGAACGTCGGCCGGTAGCCCTCCTCGCGCATGGCGGGCATGAGCACGGCGCTCACCGCCGAGGCGTCGGCCGGGGCGCTGCCCGAGATTCCCGACGCGAACAAGCTCACACTGACCGACACGTACGCCAAAGCGCCCCGGACCTTGCCGATGAAGAACAGCACGAGGTCGATCAGGCGTTTGGTCATCCCGCTGCGGTTCATCAGGTCCCCGGTGAGGATGAAGAACGGCACCGCCAGCAACTCGAAGCCGGACACGCCGTCCACCATCGCCGTGGGGAGCCGGGTCGCCTCGCCGAGATCGGCGATCAACACGTAGGCGACGCCCGACGTGGCCATGGCGACCCACACCGGCGCCCCCAGTGCCATGAGGGCGAACAGCAGGACGAAGAGGAGCGCGATCACGCGTTGGGGTCCGTCGTGACGAAGTGACGAGCGAAGGCCGCGATCCGGTCCACGGCCGTCTCCACGATCTCCTCCCCCGCCCCGCGGTTCGCACGGCGGGCGTCCCCGAACGCCCCGTTGCGGGTGCGGGCCGCGAACGACTTGGGCACCTGGAGCGCGTGCGGCTGGTAATTGTCCTCGTAGGGCCCGTACTCCTCGATCAGGTCGCCGGCCTCGAGCGCGTCGGTGTGGACGAGCTCCGGCGCCAGCACCATCGCCACACTGGTCTCGATCTCGCAGGCGTGGCCCCATCGATCGGTGACCGCGTGCTCCTGGATCACGTCGCGTGCCTGGGCGAGATAGAAGGCCGACGCCGCCCGCAGCCCGTCCTCGAACTCGAGCCGCGTGGTGAGCACCGACAGCACGGCCTGGTTGCCCATGTGCCCGTTCACGAACAGGAAGTGGCGCGGGCCGTGGCGCGCCAGGCTGCGCACGACGTCGGTCATCACGGCCTGGAAGGCGTCCGATCCGATAGAGATCGTGCCGGGAAACGCCATGTGATGGGCCGAGAGCCCGAACGGCAACGGCGGCGCGACGAGTGCGAGGCCGTACAGCCGCTCGGCGATCCGATGGGCCAAGCCATCGGCGATGCGGTAGTCGATCCCGAGACCGAGGTTGGGTCCGTGCTGCTCGGTGGCGCCGACGGGCAGGAGGATTACCTGCCCCTCGCCGAGCGTGGGGGCGAGCTCGGCCGAGCTCGCGGCGGACAGATCGAACGGGGCGCTCACTCCTGGTCTCCTTCCGGTGGCTCGACGTCGTCGCGCGCCGCTTCCCGCTCGAAGCGCAACGGCAGGACCAGCGCGGCGAGCAACAGGAGGGTCCCGGCGGTGGGGACCGCGGCGAAGGCCCAGCTGGTGGGCAGACCCAACTGGATGTACGCGATGCCGGTGCGCACGAGGGTCACTTGGATGCCCGCGTACACGAGCGAGGCGAACAGCACCAACTCGATGGCGCGTACGGCCGTGGCGAGGGCGAGCTCCGAGCGTCCCTGGAACCGCGCGACGACGAAGTCGACGACGATGTGGCCCCGCTGGTGATAAGCCACGACGACCCCGAGCATGACCATCCAGACGAACAGCAACTGGCTGAGATCGGTGACCCACAGGAAGCCACCGCCGAAGAAGGTCCGCATCGCGATCTGGACCGCGTTGATGAGAAAGATCGCGAAGAAACACAGCCCGGCGAGGCCGGCGCACGCGCGGGCGAGGTGGTGCACACCGGCGCGCAAGGGTTCGACGGGGAGCGTCGTCACGTCACCTCCTCATCGCCAACGGCCGGCCGGGGCCGCCGCTGGGGCCACAGGACCCCCGTCAGGCCACGGGGCGGCCGGGGTCGGGACTCGGCCCCGGCCCCGGCCCCGGCCCCGGCCGAGTGGGCTAACCGGCCTCCTCGGCCAGCTCGCGGGTTTCCTCCAGCAGGCCCTGCTCCCAGAGGTCACCGTCGAACTGCTCGAACTCGCCCTCGAGCGCCTCCTCGAACGACTCGATGTCGGGCTCGACGATCTCGAGGTTCTCCTCGAGGGTGCCCATGGCCTCGTCCATCTGCTCGCCGACCTGCTCGGTCACGACCTCGCCGGCCTCCTCGGCCGCCTCCTCGATGACCTCCTGGAGCTCAGGTTCCAGGTCCGCGTGGATCTCGTCGCTCATGTAGAAGGTCTCGACGTCGCGGATGTAGTCGATCGGCATGAAGTAGTCCTGCACCTCGTAGAAGCTCTGGGTCACCATCGAGATCGCGCCGTTCTCCTGCGCGTCGACGACACCCTGCTGCAACGAGAGGTACAGATCGCTGAAGGGCACAACCTCGGGCTGGGCGCCGAGGGCGGTCGCGAACTGCTGTGGCATCTCGGCCTCGGCGATCCGCAGCGAGAGGCCCTCCATGTCGTCGGCGGTCTCGACCGGGCGGTCGGCGCTCAGCGCGCGGGGCTCCTTGTCGCCCGCGGTGGCGATGACGCGCACCCCGGTCTCCTCCGCCGCCTCGTCGAACAGCTCCTGGAAGCGGTCGGTCTCCATGACCTCCCGGAACTGCTCGTAGCTCTCCCACATGAACGGCACGCTCGTGACGAGGAAGTTGTCCCCGCCGTCGAGCGTCGGGTAGATCGAGATCCCCTCGTAGAACATGTCGAGCTCGCCGGCCTGCATGTCGGCGAACAGATCAGGGAAGTCGCCGAGCTGGCTGTCGGGGAAGATGTCCACCTCGACCGCCCCGTCGGTGCGCTCGGAGAGGATCTCGCCGAACCGCTCGGCCCCGGCGTGCGCGGGGTCGTCCGTGGTCCGGATCGTGGCCAGCCGAATCGTGCGCTCCTCGACATCGATGGTCTCGTCGGCGGCCTCGTCGGGCTCTTCCTCGGCCTCCTCCTCGTCGGGCTCGTCGTCCGGCTCGTCGTCCGGCTCGTCGTCGGGCTCGTCGTCGGGCTCGTCGTCAGGCTCGGGTTCCTCGGTGCCGTCGGCGTCGGGCTCGTCGTCGGCCACGTCGTCCTCGTCCTCGGCGCAGGCCGCAAGGACCAGGGCGGCGGTCATCAGCGCGGCGAGCAGCCAGAATCTGCGGAGTTGCGCTCGCATCTCGGTGCCTCCTTTTGTTCGATGGCCATTCCCGTCCCTATTGGACGTTGTCGTGGCTGAAGATGAACTCGAGCTCGACCGGGGCGTCGCGCGGGAGCTCGGCCACGCCGACCGCCGAGCGGGCGTGGCGACCCGCGTCCCCGAACACCTCGGCCAGCAGGTCGCTGGCGGCATCCACGACCTTCGGCTGCCCGTGGAAGCCCTCGGCGCTCGCGACGAAGCCGGTGACGCGCACGACGCGCCGGATGCGATCGAGACCGCCCAGCGCGTCCGCGGTGACCGCGAGCCCCTGCAGCACACAGATCCGGGCGGCCGTCCTGGCCTCCTCGAGGTCCGCGTCCTCGCCGACGCGCCCGGTGATGCGTACCTCGCCCTCCTCCTTGGGCAGTTGGCCGCTCACGAAGGCGAGGTCGCCGTGCACCGCGACGGGGACGTAGTTGAAGGACGGCTTGGCGGGCTCGGGCAGCTGTAGGCCGAGTTCGGCCAGGCGCTCAGTCGGCGTGGGCATCGGTGACCTCCGTTCGGGCGACGTAGTCGGCGGCAGCGCTGGCGAGCCCGAGCGGCGGCTCGAGCCCGAGGTCGGTGACGGCCGCGGAGCCGTCGACGAGCGGGAAATCCGGTCCCTGCCGCGCGACGAGGTCGACCGCGGCCGGCGCCCTGGCGTGGGCGGCCACGGCGCGGGCGAGCTCGGCCAGCGACGCTTGGTGGGCGGCGAGGTTGTAGACGTGGCCCGGGGAGTCGGCGTGGAGCGCGGCCAGCAGGGCGTGTGCGGCGTCGTCGACGTACATCCAGTCGGCGAGGGTGTCGGTCGCCTGGATGCGGGTCGGTCGCCCGGCGGCGACATCGGCGACGAAGGCGACCAGCGCGTCCTGCGAGCCCCCGTACCAGCGTCCCGGTCCGAACACGAGCGGCAACCGCAACCCGACCGGCCGGACGCCGGTACGTCCCTCGAGTGGCGCCGCCATCAGCTCCGCGGCGGCTTTGGTCGCCCCGTAGATGGTCTGTGGGGCGGGGGGCACGCGCTCGTCCACGAGTGACCGTGGATCGGGCGTGCCGAATGCGTAGACGGTCGTGGAGCTCGACCACACGATCCGGTCCAGCCCGACCTCGCCGGCCGCCTCGACCACGTTCACGAGTCCCCGCACATTCACGTCCACCGCGGCCACGGGGTTCTCACTCGCGCCCGCGAGCAGTCCCGCCGGCCCCGAGCCGTAGGCGGCGAGGTGGACCATTGCGCCCGGGCGCGTGGTCGCCAGCGCCTCGCGCACACTCTCCGGGCTGGCCACGTCGCAGTAAACGACCGGCACGTCGGAGGCCACGACCGCGGCCCCGGCCGGGTCGTCGGGTGCCAGGAGCACCGGCTCGTAGCCCCGAGCGCGCCCGGCCGCGGCGACGGCACGGCCGATGAACCCCGTGCCGCCGAACACGGCCAGTGTCACGCGGCTCACGATGTCCTCACGCGCAGCTCGGTGACGGCGTCCTCGTCGATCTCCACGCCGAGTCCCGGGCCGTCAGGGACCGGGACGACCCCGTCGACGGGCCGGATCGGGGTGACGAGCAGGTCGTCACGCAGGCGGTTCGCCCCACGGTCGAACTCCAGCCACAACGGCTGCGGGGCGACGGCGGTGTGCGGGGTCGCGGGGACGGCGGCGAGGAGCTGCAGGGAGGCGGCTTGAGCCACCGCCCCACCCCAGACGTGGGGGGAGACCCGAAGGTTCCAGGTGTGAGCGAGGTCGATGATGACGCGCGCCTCGGCGATGCCCCCGCACTTCGCGACGTCCGGCTGCACGACGTCGGCGAGCTGGGAGGCGATCACCGGCCGGAAGCCGTACCGGGTGTAGAGGGCCTCGCCGGTGGCGATCGGCACGCCTGCGGCGCGAACGCGTGCGAGGCCGTCGAGGTCCTCGGGAGGAACGGGCTCCTCGACCCACGCGATGCGCAGGTCGCGGATCGCCATCAACGTCTCGATCGCGAGATCAGCGGTGTAGTTGCCGTTGAAGTCCACCATCAGCACGCGGTCGTCACCCAGCTTCTCCCGGGCGAGCTCCGCGCGTCGCCGGTCGCGCTCGGCGCCCAGCCCGAGCTTGACCTTGGCCGCGGGGAATCCGTCGCTCGCGACGGTCTCGAGCTGGGCCGCGTAAGCGGCCTCCCCGTCCTCGTGGTCGAGGACGTAGCCGGTGGAGGCGTATGGCACCAGCTCCTCGCGGGCGCGCCCGCCCAGCAGCGATGTCACCGGCACGCCGAGCGTGCGGCCCCACGCGTCCCACAGCGCGATCTCGACGCCGCTGAGAGCGGCGAGATGCGCGCCGCCGAGACCGCGGTGATAGCCCGTCTGCAGGATGTGACGAACCAGGGGCACGATGCGGTCGACGGGCTGGCCGACCACCTCGTCGCGAAGTTCGGCGACACCTGCGACCACCGGACCGGGGGGGCCGAAGCCCTCACCCCAACCCACGACCCCCTCGCTGGTCTCGAGCCGCACGAGCGTCGCGGCGCGGGCCGGGATCTGCCCGCGGGCACTGCCGTAGCGGTGTCCGCTCGGCAGCTGGTGGGCGACCGGGATCGGCTCGATCTTGACGACCTGCGGCCGGCGGCTCATCGCGAGCCTCCTTCCGCGACGAGGTCGCTGAGTCGAGCTGCCGGGGTCAGAACGTCGGGATCGACGAGCACGTCGACGACCGCTGGACCGGCGTGGTCGCGCGCGGCCGCGAGCGCCGGCTCGAGCTCGTCGGATCGGGAGACCCGCCAGGCAGCCGCCCCGTAGGCGTGCGCGAGGCCGGCCACGTCCACCTCGCCGATGTCGACGCCGGACGTACGGCCGTGCTGGCGACCCTGGTGCAGCGCGATCGTGCCGTACAGGCCGTTGCGGAAGACCACCACCGTGAGGCGGGCGCCGTATCGAACCGCGGTCTCCAGCTCCTGCCCGGTCATGAGCAGGCCCCCGTCGCCGACGAGCACCACGACCTCCCGCTCGGGTTCCGCCAGCGCCGCCGCGACCCCCGCCGGCACCCCGTAGCCCATCGCACCGCTCGTCGGCCCCAGCTGGGTCCTGGGATGTCGGAACGACCAGAAACGGTGCCCGAAGACCGAGAAGTTGCCGGCGTCGTTGGCGATCAGCGTGTCGTCGGGATGCGTGGCGGCCAGTGCGGCCATCACCGCTTCCGGGTGTATGGGATCCCCGACGTGGGCGGTCGGCCGGCTCGCCTCCTCGAAGGCGGTGTGGGCCTCGCGCCAGTCACGGGTCGGTGCGGGCTGCTGGGCGGCCGTGGCAGCCAATTGGCCCAGCACCTCCCGTGCGCCACCGACCACGCCGAGGTCGACCGGGACGACCGCACCGACCATCTCGGGGTCGGCGTCGATCTGGGCGATCCACGCATCCGGCCGCGGCAGCGTGTACGCCTGCGTGGTGATCTCGCTCATTCGGGCGCCGGCGATGAGCACCGCGTCCGCCTCCCGCAGCGCTTCCAGGATCGTCGGCGGCGTCCCCAGCGTGAGGTGCCCCAGGTAGAGGGGGTGGTCGTTCGGGAAGACGTCCTGCCGGCGGAAGCTCGCGTAGACCCCTGCGCCCAGGGCCTCGGCAGCCGCGACCAGCTGTTCGCGCGCTCCTTGCGCCCCGCCACCGGCGATGATCACCGGGGCCGCAGCCTCGCTCAGGCGCGCCGCCAACTCCTCGGCCTCGGGGCCCGCGAGCGCCGCCGTCGCGTGCCGCGCGACACTCGGCCGCCACCCGTCGTCCTCCGGCGCGTCCCCCTCCAGCACATCCGCCGGCAGTGCGAGCATCGCCGGCCCGGGTCGCCCGGAGGTCGCCGCGTGCCAGGCGCGGTCCACGAGCTCGGGCAACCGCTCGGCGCTCGTGGCCGTGGCCGCCCACTTGGTGATCTCCGCGTAGTACGCGGGCAGGTCCACCTCCTGGAAGGCCTCGCGTGTCAGGTGGGCCGTCTCAACCTGGCCGAGCAACACGATCATCGGGGTGGAGTCCTGCCGAGCGGTGTGGACCCCGATCGACAGGTTCGATGCCCCCACACCGCGCGTCGCCATGGCCACGGCGGGGACACCGGTGAGCTTGGCGTCGGCCTCCGCCATGAACGCCGCCCCGGACTCATGCCGCGTCGAGACGAGCATCGTCGAGGGATGGCGGTCGAACGCATCGAGCAGCGGTAGGAAGCTCTCCCCCGGCACCGTGTAGGCACGCCGCACCCCCACCCCGACGAGTTGCTCGACGATCGCCTCCGCGACCCCGCTCATGTCACGGCCTCGCCTTCGTGTCCCAACCGATCGGCCACACCCTGGATGTGGGCGGTGAGCTCGGCGCGTGCCTTGGTGAGATCGCCCTCGGTGAGGGCCGCCACGATCCGGCGGTGCTCGTCGTTGGCTTGCCTCGCATCGACGCGTCCGCGACCGATGAACAGCCGGGCGATCTGCACGTGCGCGTTGAGCTTGCGGTACGTCCGCTCGAGCATCGGGTTCCCCGCGGAGGCGACCAGCGTGGTGTGGAACCGCGCGTCGGCCCCGTTGAACCCCCGCAGGTCCAGCTCATCGGCCTCGATCAGGCCGTCCATGAGCTCCACCTCCTTGCGGAGGTCGGTCACCGTCCCACTGGCGGCCCCACCGGGGCGTTCCACCGAGTGCGCTTCGATGAGGGCCCGGACCTCGGCGAGTTCGTGGATCTCGTCGATGTCGAGCAGCGGCGCCACGTAGAAGCCCTTGAACGGCTGGACCCCGACCAGGTCCTCGTCCGCGAGGCGCCGCAGCGCATCCCGCAACGGCGTGGGGCTGACCCCCAGCTCTCGCGACAGCCGATCGATGTTGAGCCGCTGACCGGGCTCGAGTTCGAGGTTGATGATCCGCTCGTGCAGCGCCTCGTACGCACGATCGCTCAGCATGCTCCGACTGAGGTGCGAAGTCTCGTCCGGCTCATCCATATCTCGAAGATCATATACGAAGTTCGATGTGTCAAGTCCGCCTGCAACGGGCGTTGACGGACCCCGGCCGGAGTGGCTATCTTGCAGATGAGTCTGCAGTGCAGAAGGGTCTGCATCATGAATCTGATCGATCGCCGAGCCGTCGAGCGGCGGACACAGCTCGCGACGGTGCCGGGCCTGCGGATCGTGCCGCTCGGCGCGCTCCTCCTGCTGTTCGGCGTCGGGGAACTGGGCTGGGACCTGGGAGGCTGGTTCCTGCCGGCGCTCGGGATAGGGGTGCTCGCCGCGGCCGGGGCCACGGTCCTTGCCCATCGGTGGCACCGCGCCCGGTTCGGGAGAGTGGCGCTCCGCTGGGAATGGCGCAGCGTCGCGATCGTGGTGGTGGCCGCGACGGCGCTCCTGGTCACCATGGCCCTCGACCACCCCACGCTCGACTCGCCCGTCTTTGGAACGGGAGTGCTGCTGGGGCTGCTGATCGCCGCGCTCGCCTGGCAGGCCCCGTGGGCCTACGCCCAGCACCTCGTGATCGGGGCGGTGATCGCGGTCGCCAGCCTGCTCTCCCTCGGGGCCTTGATCGACGTCCCGCTCCCGCCGGCCACGCCGGCCCTGGCCGAGCCGATCCACCCCCTCGCGGGCTACCAACCCCTGCTCGTACCTGTCTGGCTGGTACTCGCCGGGACCGTCGAGTACGTGCGCCTGCTCACGCGAGGGCCTCGGGGTGCCGTGGGGGGCGAGGTGTGACCGACTCGGACGACCGGCAGGATCCACCCTTCGCCGAGCTCACACGGCTCGACAAGCTGATCCACGAGCCGGCGAGGCTCGCGATCGCGACGGCGCTGTCGGCGTGCCGGGAGGCGGACTTCACGTTCCTGCAGCGATTGACCGGGCTGTCCACGGGCAATCTCGGCAGTCACCTCGCCAGGCTCGAGGATGCGGGCATCGTCGAGATCGAGAAGGCGTTCGTGGGTCGTCAGCCACGCACCACGGTACGCCTCACTCCCGAAGGGCTCGAAGCGGTGGGACGGCACTGGCAGCGCCTCGATGACCTGCGACTACAGGCAGAGGCGTGGCATCCCGAGCAGGAGTGACCGGCCAACTTCAGCCGCCGATCGGAGCCTCCCCTCGGACGCTTCCGCCGCGGAACCTCGCGAGGTCGGGCAACGTCGGAACAGGGCACGATTGGCCGAGCCCGTCGGCAAGCCGGAGGGGACGCAAGATGGGCCGAACCAGTGGGGCGACGCGAGCAGCGGCGCTGTTCTCCGCCGCTGCGTTGTTGGCATCCGCGTGCGGGAGCGGCACCGGCGCACCGGCGGAGGCCGGACCCGTGGGCGACGTGGAGGACATCGACCGGAGCCGCCTCGCCGACGTCGACGCCGAACGGACCTCCCGTCTCGCCGAGGGCATCGATGCGTTCGGGTTCGCGCTGCTCGACGAGCTCCGCGACGACGGAGCCGGCGGCGAAGACGACGATGCCGGAACCGTGCTCTCGCCCGTGTCCGCGGCCGCCCTGCTTGTGCTGCTGCTGCCGGGCGCCGAGGGCGAGACCGCCGAGGAGATCGCCGCCGCGCTGCACACCGACGTCGACGCGGTGACCGACGGGCAGGTGGGTGGCCTCCTCCTCGACCTCGCGACCGCGCCCGACGTCGACCTCACCCTCGCCAACGCCGCGTGGTTCACCCCCGACTACCCCGTCGAGGGCGACTACCGCGAGGAGATCCGCGCGACGCTCGGCGCCAGCATCGACGAGCTCGATCTCGGCGACGCCGACGACGTCGAAGAGATCGATGCGTGGGCCGAGGAGCGCACCGATGGCCTGGTCGACGAGATCAGTGACGCGCTCGGGCTGCCGCGGGCGAACGCGGTCGCCGTACTGGCCAACGCCACCCATTTCGCCGGCGACTGGACCGACCAGTTCGACCCCGACGACACCGCCGCGGGACCGTTCACCCGCGACGACGGCGCCGAGGTGACCACCGACCTCATGCACCACGACGAGGCCGACGTGTTCGTCGCCGCGGACCACGAGCGCGACCTCGTACCTGGCCCGTCTCCCCTACGGCGAGCACGAGGAGGCGACCGACGCGCGATTCGGGTTCGAGGTGCTGCTACCCACCGACGAGGCCTCCATCGCGGCCGTGCTCGACGAGCTCAGCGCCGACGAGTGGCGGGAGCTGTCCGAGCGAGCGTCCCGCAAGGAGCTGCCGGTCGTCCTGCCGACGTTCGACCTCGAGGCCGAGCACGACCTCACCGCGCCCCTCAAGGCCCTCGGGATCGAGCGCGCCTGGGGCGACGGCCACGACTTCACCGGCATGTCGCCGAACAACCCGTGGCTCGAGACGGTGGCGCAGAAGGCCGTCATCGAGGTCGACGAGGAAGGCACCGAGGCGGCCGCGGTCACCGGTGGTGTGATGGCGGAGTCCGCGCCGGCGCTCACCGAAGTCGTCGTCGACCGCTCCTTCGCGTTCGCGGTCCGCGACACCGAGAACGGCGTCCCGCTCTTCCTCGGGTTCGTCGACGACCCGGGGTAGCCCCGTCCGGTCGGACGTGAAAGTCGTGTTTCTTTCGTCTCAGCGAGGTAATCGCTGGCCACCCACCGTGCTCACCTTCACTGTCCACCGATACGCGGGGACCAGGGGTGGTAGCCATGAGCGAAGGTGCCCACTCGCAACGCCCGAGTGGCGAGGAGGCGGAGACCGCCTACCTCACCACGAAGCTCGAGACGCGAACCCGCTTCGAGATCCGCCCGCAGGTGTTCATCCCCGCGGTGATCATCATCGTCGCGTTCCTCGCGCTCGGGTCGCTCGCTCCGGACAGGGCGACGGAGGCGTTCGCCGCCGTGCAGGACGCGATCGCGGCGAATCTCGCGTGGCTCTATCTCGGCGCGGTGACCGTGTTCCTGGTGTTCGTGGTCTGGCTCGCCGTGAGCCGTCACGGCGAGAAGCGGCTCGGCCCCGACGATGCACGTCCGCATTACAGCTACCCCGCGTGGTTCGCGATGCTGTTCAGCGCGGGCATGGGCATCGGCCTGCTGTTCTTCAGCGTCGCGGAGCCGATCAGCCACTTCGGGCTCCAGGTCCCACCCTGGTCCGACGCGGAACCCGGGTCACCCGAGGCCGCGACGGACGCGATGACCACCACGTTCTTCCACGTGCGCCACGAGGCGCTGATTGACCGGGAGGGGTGTAAGGACCCTCCTCTGTCCTGTCGCAGCAGGGCGGTGAAGCTGGAGGCAGCCTGATCCTGGGTGTGCAGGGGAGGGTGGAGAGCAGCCTCGACAACGGCGGAGCGGGCTGGCACTACCAGACGGCTCGGGTTCGTCTAGCGAGACGGAAGGGTGTAACGCGAGTGAACCGGTGGTTGAAGCCCCTTAAGTGTGGATCCGGCTCGAACCTGGTGGATGTGGGCCGGTCAGTCGTGCGCGCGGACCTTGTGTTGGGGAATGCGACTCCTGCAGCGGTTCCAGTTACCGGCTGGGGAGGCCATGGGGAAAGCCTGCGGCGTAGCCATGGCGAGGCGGCAGGGGTAAAGCCGGACGCCGGATCCGTCGACCGGAGATCAGTGAACGTGGGAACCGCCCTTGGGCTGCCCTTCCCGTCGGCCAGCCAGGCCGGTGACGGGCAGGTCCACAGCCGACTGTTGGCCCGGGGGTGGGACGGAGCCTGTGTAGTAGTCCGAGGGCGGGAGAGCCGTCCACATGGCGAAGGCAGGCAGCAAGATCGCAACGGTCGGACTGGAATGCCAGGAGGTCGCCGGTGAACACTGGCGCGCCATGGCCCGACGCCGCGCAGGCGCGGGTCAGGGTACTGGAGATCCAGACGAAGTTGCACCGATGGGCTCGCGGTGATGCGGACCGTCGGTTCGATGACCTGTTCAACCTTGTCGCTGACCCGGCGTTCCTCGTGGTGGCGTGGACTCGGGTCCGAAACAACAGGGGATCGCGCTCTGCCGGTGTCGACGGGCGCACCGCCCGCGAGATCGAGCAGGGCGGGGTCGAGGCGTTTCTGGATGGTCTGCGCGCCCAGCTCAGGGCGCGCGCGTTCACGCCTCAGTCGGTCCGCGAACGCACGATCCCCAAGCCGGCGACGACCAAGAAGCGACGGTTGGGGATCCCCACCGTGGCTGATCGGGTGGTCCAGGCCAGCCTGAAGCTGGTGCTGGAGCCGATCTTCGAGGCGGATTTCCAGCCGTGCTCGTACGGCTTCCGGCCTCGACGCCGCGCCCAAGACGCCATCGAGGAGGTCCGCTTCTACGCCGCTCGCTCCTACGAGTGGGTGCTGGAAGCCGACATCCAGGCGTGCTTCGACGAGATCGACCACACGGCCCTGATGGACCGGGTGCGCCGACGGGTCGGGGACAAGCGGGTGCTGGCCTTGGTCAAGGCGTTCCTCAAGGCCGGGATCCTCTCGGAGGATCAGGTCAGCAGGGACACGCACACCGGCACTCCGCAAGGAGGCATTCTCTCCCCGTTGCTGGCCAATATCGCCCTGTCGGTGCTCGACGACCACGTCGTTGAGCAGTGGCAGAACGCGGGAGACGCCACACAACGCTATCGGCACCGCCTGCGGGGCGGGGCGACCTGGCGGCTGATCCGCTACTCGGACGACTTCGTCGTCCTGGTCTCCGGCTCCCGCGAGCACGCCGACGCGCTGCGCGGCGACATCGCCAGTCTCCTCGCGCCGATGGGCCTGCGCCTGTCAGAGGCCAAGACCGGCGTGACCCACATCGACAAGGGGTTCGACTTCCTCGGGTTCCGGATCAAACGGGACCGCCAACAGGGGTCGGACCGCCACTTCATCTACACCTACCCCGCCAAGAAGGCGCTCGCGTCGATCAAGCGGAAGGTGAAGTCGGCCACGACACAGGGATATAACCGATCCCTCGCCAGCCTGCTGCAGCACCTCAGCTCGGTGCTGCGGGGCTGGACCCAGTACTTCCGACACTCCTCGGCGTCGGCGACCTATGGCTACCTCCGCCACTACACCTGGTGGCGAGTAGTTCACTGGCTCCGCCACAAACACCCGAAGGCCAACTGGAAGACGCTCCGCCGTCGCTACCTGCGCCCCGCAGGCAGAACATGGGCAGCGGACGAAGGCGTGGAACTGTTCGACCCCACGACCGTCGCCATCACCAGGCACCGGTACCGAGGCGCACAGATCCCCACCCCCTGGACCGAGGAACCCCGCACAGCAGCCAGCTTCCCGGCATGACCTTGTGGAGAGCCGGATGCGGTGAGAGCCGCACGTCCGGTTCGGCGGGCGGGGCGGGGAAACGGACCCGGCGCAAGCCAGGCACCGCGCCCCGCTCCGACCCAACTGGGGCGTGCACGCCTGGGCGATCTACATCGTGGTGGGGCTGGCCCTCTGCTACTTCGCCTATCGGCGTGGGCTGCCCCTCGCGATGCGCTCGGCCTTTCACCCGCTGTTGGGTGACCGCATCTTCGGGTGGCCGGGCGACGTCATCGACGTGCTCGCCATCGTCGGGACACTGTTCGGCGTGGCAACGTCGCTGGGGATCGGTGCCACGCAGATCAACGCCGGCCTCGAGCACGTGTTCGGCATCCCGTCCGGCATCGGACCCCAGGTGGCGATCATCGCGGTCATCACGGTCATCGCGACCGGTTCTGTCGTTCTCGGATTGCACCGTGGCATTCGGCGCCTGAGCCTGGCCAACGTCGGGATCGGCGGCGTGCTCATGGTGTTCGTGTTGCTCGCCGGCCCGACCGTCTTCCTGCTGAACGCGCTGTTCGACAACCTCGGCGCCTACGTGTCGTCGCTGCCGCGCCTCTCACTCGGTGCGCAGGAACTCGTCGGCGATGACTGGGAGGCGGACTGGACGCTGTTCTACTGGGGCTGGTGGATCTCCTGGTCGCCGTTCGTGGGGATGTTCATCGCGCGCATCTCCCGCGGCCGCACAATCCGCGAGTTCATCGCCGGCGTGCTGCTCGTACCCACCGTGGTGACCGCGCTCGTGCTCACCGTGTTCGGCGAGACCGCGCTGTTCGCCGAGTTGACCGGCGAGCCCGGCGTGGTGGACGCGGCCGAGGAGAACCTGGACGTGGCGCTGTTCGAGACGCTCGAGCTGTTGCCGTTCGGCGTGCTCACGTCGCTCGTGGCCGTGGCGGCGATCGCGCTGTTCTTCATCACCTCGTCGGACTCGGGCTCCCTGGTCGACGACATCCACGCGTCGGGCGGCAGCATCTACCCGCACACCGGCACGCGAGTGTTCTGGGCGGCCCTCGAGGGACTGGTCGCCGCGATTCTCCTCTCGCTCGGTGGGGAGACCGGGCTCGAGGCCCTGCAGCAGGCCTCGATCGCGACCGGCGTGCCCTTGGCGATCCTCCTGCTCGCCGCCTGCTGGGCGTTGGTGCGCGCGTTCCGCCACGAGGAGGACCACCCCGAGCTGGTCGTGGAGTCCAGCGAGCGGGCCGAGCGCGCCGCCGAGCGGGAGGAGACCGCGTAGGCCGACACCCTGGCAGGCCGCCGATCGTGTCGTGGTTTGACTTTCGAGCCCTCTGGAAGGTGCACGGTGTCGCCACCGAACGAGCGCAGACGATCACGAGGGGGCGATTGTGACCGGTCGGCGGTCCGCACGGATCGGTGTGGGCCACGCGCGGCTGCTTCTCGCCCGGGCACGCGGCCAGCGATGAGTTCGTGGAGGCAGCCGGGTCTCTACCTACCAGAGACCGCCGGCGACGAAGGACGACACCATGACAGCTTCGGCAGCTCCCGTGACTACGCCGACTCCGGCCACCTTCGTGCTCGTGCCCGGTGCCGGCGGGCTGGCTTCGTACTGGCACCGGCTGGTCCCGGAGCTCGAGGCCCGTGGCCACACGGCCCTTGCGGTGGACCTACCGGCCGACGAGGACAGCGCGGGTCTGCACGAGTACGCCGACGCCGTGGCCTCCGCGGCCCGCGGTTCCGACCCGCTCGTGGTGGTGGCCCAGTCGATGGGCGGCCTCTCCGCGCCGCTGGTCTGCGAACGCCTTAAGGTCTCCCTGCTCGTGATGGTCAACGCGATGATCCCGCTGCCCGGCGAGACCGGCGGCTCGTGGTGGGCGGCGACCGGCCAGGCCAAGGCGCGCGCCGAGCACGCAGCCCGCGAGAATCGCCCCGTCACGGACGAGGTCGATGTGCTCGAGGAGTTCTTCCACGACCTTCCCGCGGCCGTCGTGGCCGAGGTCCTCCGACAGGAGGCTCGGGTCCAGTCCGAGACGCCCTTCGCGCAGCCGTTCCCACTGGACCGGTGGCCCGACGTGCCGACCCGGGTGCTCGCCGGCCGGGACGATCGCTTCTTCCCCGCCGACTTCCAGCGCCACGTCGCCGAGGAACGTCTCGGCATCACCTCCGACGAGATGCCGGGCGGCCACCTCGTCGCCTTGGGTCAACCGAAGCAACTCGCCGACCGCCTCCAGGCCTACTGGAACGACCTCGCCCGCGGGGCCTCGTGACCGGAGCCCGCCACCCGAGCCACCGGGAGCCGTGACACTCAGCGGCACCGGACCCCCTGTACGCGTACCCGCGCCCACGCGGGTACGCGTACAGCGCCGCGGCTCGATTCAGAAGCGTCGTACGGTGACCCGCGGATCCGCGGGTCACCGTACCGACGACCCCGCCAGTGGGGGGTGACCCCCCGCGCCGGCCTCACGGTCCTAGGGCGACGGACGTGCGGAATGCACGGTCAACAGGACCACGCCGTCCTCGAGGCACCGCAGCCCGTGGCGCATGGCGGGGATCAGCGCCCACTGTCCCGCGGTCAACTCGACTGCCTCGTCCCCGGCGAGGAGCTCGACACGACCCTCGAGGACGTGCAGCGTGGCAATCCCCGGGTTCTCGTGGTCGGCGAGCTCGCGGTCGGCGGTGAGGCCGAGCATGGTCTGGGTGAGCGCGGAGCCGGCACCCGGCAGGAGCGACCGCGCGGCTCGACCCGCCGGTGCCGCCCGCGCGGCGGCCAGAACCTCGGCCGCCAACGCCCCGAGATCCACGATCCGGGTGTCGTCGACGCCAGCCACCAGCCGCGTCCTTTCCCTCGACGGTTCGGGCCCCTCGGCGCGGACGTCCGCGACACGGGAGCCTATCCCCTCCGCCCCCAGGGAGCCCCCTCCCGGGAGGCCGGACGGCTCAGCCCGCCGAGGGAATGCTCCACGGCCACTCCCCCGCTTCGCGCATGCAGCGCTCCACGGTGTCGACGTGGCGTCGGTACCCGCTCCACTGCAGGATCGCCTGACGCCACCGGTTCACGCTCGTCCCATCGGCCGCGGCCGCAGCCGCAGAGCGTGCGAGAACGAGCGCCCGCGGATCGCACGACGCACGCCACTCCGGATCCCGCGACGGGTCGTGGGCCACGGGATCCTTGTGCGCGATGCGCTCAGGTAGCCACCACTCGTCGGGACCCGGACCGGGCCGGACCTCCAGGGCATCGAGCCGCTCGAGACCCTCGGCGACCTCCTGGCGAGCCCAGTCGGGAAGCTGGACCAGCAATCGCTCGGTGGCCAAGGCCTCCTGATCGAGATGGTGTGCCAGGAGCGCCTCGGTCGCGCGCATCAAGCCCGCCAGGCCGGGGATCGTGGTTTGGTCGAGGTGAACGACCGCACAGGCGTCCAGGCGGGCCGCGGCTTCGCGTAGCGTGTCGTGCTCGGCGAGGAGAGCGGCCCGCAAGCGCTCGCCTTCGGGACCGAGACGCTCGAGCGGGGGGAAGATCACCCGCTCCTCCTCGTGCGCGTGGTGGAGGACGTCGTCGTGCAGGAAGCCGAGCATGCCGGCCAGCTGCCCGCGGATCTCGGGGGTGATGAGCCACTCGAGGTACGGTGTGAGCTCGGAGATCTCGGCCAGCCGCTGCGTCAGCGCGGTGTGGTGCCGAGGCCCTGCGGTGCCGCGGGAGAGCGCCGGCGGCCCGTCGTCCGTGAGGACACGGGCGTCACGCGGTTCGGTGGGCGCTGGCATCACTACCTCCGGAATTCGCCGCCAGGGATTTCGCAACACACTCGTTCACAAAATGCGGGCGTTCAGGGTCGATCGTCCCTGGCCCAGCAGGACGAAGGTCCCGGGTTCACTGGTCACCACCCCGGTGTCGGTGGGTCATGGGACTCAGTCGAGGTGTCCGCTCATCGGAGGTCGGTCCACGTCCGCGTCATGGGCCGTTCTCCCTGACGTCCACAGCGACCACGCGGTCCATAGGCAGCCCGCGGCGACCAGGACGCCGTGGGCGATCCGCCCCGCGGGGGGCGCGAAGAACTGCGGCAGAAACAGCACGAAGCCGGCCGCGAGCAGCAGCCCAGCGCCGGGGGAGAGAATGCCCGAGCGGCGGACCGCGATGGCGAGGGCGACGATCCCAGCCGCCAACGCCGTCAGGCCAAGGCCGAAGCTGGTGACCGCGACGGGGTCGTAGCGGAACCCGTCGGCGATCGCCACCACGTCCAAGGCCTCGCCGGCGTCGACTGCGGCGGCGACCGCATGGAGCCCGAAGGTCTCCGCACCGTAGTACGGCAGCGTGAGGCCGATACCGACCCAGGTCAGCAACACCGCGAGGAGCGCGACGGGCTCCCCCGCAGTGCGGTGGACGGCACCCCACGCGGCGAGGACGCCGAGGCCGAGCAGCACGAACCCGATCATCGCGAATCCGTGGGAGGCCACCCAGGCGCTCGAACTCATCGCCGCGGTCGCACCGACGACGGTGGTCTCGTCCTCCCACGGACGCAGGAGCGGGTACAGCAGGAACGACACACCGGCCGTGGCCAGCGCGACCGCGCCGATTCGGATCCGAACGGGCGAGGCTCTCATCGGCGGACTCCCGGGGCGGGCGGCCTCGCGCCGCCAGGACTGCCCGGCAAGCGGCGTCGATGTCGCGTCCATTGGGTATTGCGCACGGCGCCAGGCAAAGCGGCGCACTCGTGGTACTGCCCTGCAACATCCCCCACTGCGGGGTTTCGACACCTCGGAGTTCGACGAGTGCCGGGGAGACGGCTCAGCTCGGCGTGACCTCGCGCAGTTTCCCGGTCGCGACCTCGTAGACCGTGCCCCGCACCCGGTCGGTGTCGGGAAGGAACGGGCTCGCGCGGATTCGCGCGATCGACTGCCGAAGGTTCTCCTCCGGGCTGTCGAACGCCTCGAACGCGAACGGCGGCCGAAACCCGACCTCGTCGGCGATCGCGTCCTTCACGTCGTCGTCGCGGAAGGTGAGCATGCCGCAGTCGGTGTGGCTCACCAGCAGCACCTCTCGGGTGCCGAGCAGGCGCTGCGAGATCGTGAGGGAGCGGATCGCGTCCTCGGTGATCACCCCGCCGGCGTTTCGGATCACGTGCGCATCGCCGAGCCCGAGCCCGAGTGCCCGGTAGACGTCGATGCGGGCATCCATGCAGGCGACCACGGCCAACGCCTGCGACGGGGGCACCGGCAGGTCGGCCGACCCGAACGCGGCCGCGTACTGCTCGTTGTTAGCCAGGCACTGGTCGATCGCGCTCATGGTCGACTCCTCCCGTTGGGGCGGTCGGTGGTCGCGGGACTCACGCGTCCCGCTCGACAGGGACGCCGACGAGCGAGCCGTACTCGGTCCACGAGCCGTCGTAATTGCGGACATTGTCAAGGCCGAGCAACTCGCTCAGCACGAACCAGGTGTGCGACGAGCGCTCTCCGATCCGGCAGTACGCGATCACCTCGCCATCCCCGTCGACACCGGCCCCCTCGTAGAGCTCGCGCAGCTCCTCGATCGGCTTGAACGTGCCGTCCTCGCGCGCGGCTTTCGACCACGGCACGTTCGCGGCGCCCGGGATGTGGCCGGCGACGTAGGGCTGCTCCTGCGGCAGGTGGTCGGGCGCGAGCTTCTGTCCCGAGAACTCCTCGGGCGAGCGCACGTCGACGAACTCGGCTCGGTCGACCGCCCCGATCACGTCGTCGCGCAGCGCGCGCAGCTCCGGTCGCTCCGGCTCGCGGATGCGGAAGTCGGTCTCGGGGAGCGAGGGCACGTCGGTCGTGAGGTCCCGACCTTCGAGCTCCCACTTCTTGCGGCCCCCGTCGAGGAGCGTCACCTGGTCGAATCCCCGGTACTTGAGCAGCCAGTATGCGTACGCGGCGAACCAGTTGTTGTTGCCCCCGTACAGCACAACGGTGGTGTCGTCGTCGACCCCCGCACGGGCCAGCAACGCGGACAGGCCCGGCTGGTCGATATAGTCGCGCTGGACCGGATGGTGCAGGTCCCGCTCCCAGTGCCACGCGATCGCGTTGGGGATGTGGCCGCGCTCGTAGGCGGTCGTGTCCTCGTCGACCTCAACGAGGCGGACCTTCGGATCGTCAAGGTGCTCGGCGAGCCACTCGGTCGTTGCCAGCGCATGCGGATTCGCAAAGCCCATGTCGTGCTCCTTACGTCTCGTCGTGACCGTCGAGGCGCCCACGGCGCCGTGCACCCTGACCCCACACCCGATCGCGGGCGTGGCGGGCGGCGTCGCGGCCGCTACCGGACACCAGCATCGGTCACACGACCCCCCTTCGGCCACACCCGTCACGATGGAAACGGTGCAACGCCACCGCGCTCGTGCGCCCATCGCAGCGCAGGCCGACTTCGACGACGACGCTGGCCCCGGATGCCCCACGTGCTCGAACGGGCCCTCCCGCGGTGACGGCAGGGCGTGCTCTACGCTCCCCTCGCCCTGTCCCACCGACCCTGGCGAGCGCCCGTGCGATCCTGGCGACCCGATCCGACCGGCGGCCCCGACCGCCGCTCGACCGACCGCGCTTCCCGCGAGGTTCCCGCCGTGCCGGGCACCATCGTCGAGGATCGCGCGTCCGGCTTCAGCGGCGAGATCGTCCGCCTCGAACGAGGGTCGGTGGTGCTGCGCGACTGGCGCGACCGCGAGCGCGCCTTCCCCCTGCGGGGGGGCCGCTTCCTCGTCGAGGACCAGCCAGCCACGCTCGTGCGCAGACCCGATCCCGCCGAGCGCCCTGCCGACCAGCGCCACGAGACCGCTTCGGGCGCGCTCGTCGGGCGCTCACAGCAGGCGCGCGTGGCCAGCCCGCACCGCATCTACGTCGAAGGGCTCCACGACGCCGAGCTGCTCGAGAAGGTCTGGGGAGAGGAGTTGCGCGAGGCCGCGGTGGTCGTCGAGCCGATCGGCGGGGCCGACGAGGCGCCCGAGGCCGTCCGCCGTTTCGGTCCCGCTCACGACCGACGGCTCGGCGTGCTGCTCGACCACTTGGTCGCCGGCTCGAAGGAGACCCGCATCGCCGAGCGCATCACGGGCGCGCACGTGCTGGTGACCGGCCATCCCTACGTCGACGTGTGGCAGGGAGTGCGCCCGCGTGCCGTCGGCCTGCGTGCCTGGCCGGAGGTCCCGAAGGGGCAGGATTGGAAGACCGGCATCTGCCGCGCGCTCGGCGAGGAGGAGCCGGCGGCACTGTGGCGCAGGCTGCTGCGCGCCGTCGACTCGATCGCCGACCTCGAGCCGAGCCTCGTCGGCGCGGTCGAACGGCTGCTGGACTTCCTCATCGAGCCGCTCGAACACTAACGCGACGCGCGTCCTCGCACGCCCTGCGGGTCGCTGACGTTGCGTAAACGTCGAGGCGCGTCGAAGCGTCCACGCGGACCCCGCTCGCAGCTCACGGGACGGTCTCGCAGCTCACGGGACGGTCCCGGCCGGCTTCCCCACCACCCGCACGACCTGCAATCTCGTCAGTAGACCCCCCTTTTAACCTCCTCCGGATCACGGTCGAGGACGGTCTTGCTCCCCACAGGCAAACTCCACCATGTCAGCCCAACAAACCGCTATCCCGGCAACCCCTCCTGCGCGTCGCTTCCAACTCGGCGTACCAGCGCCATCCCAGCCGCGACCAACCACGCGATCGAGACCGCGGCCGCGAACCCGTTGGTGTTGCCCGCCCCGGTAATGAGAAGGAAGTTGTCAGGGAGCCAGTCCAGCGGTCCGGAGAAGAACCACTGCAGCCATAGCGATGGCGGCATCAGACCGAAGGTTGCGGAGACGAACATCTCAACCAGCAGGATGATTCGGGACTGTCTCCCATTGCGTCCAACCAAGGCGATCACCAGGAACACGACCACGAGCGCGGCCGACACCAACCATGGCCACACCAGATCCGAATGGGAGATCATTCTCCAAGGCTGAATCGCCAGATGCTGCACATATCCAATCGCGGCAAGCAGCAATAGCAGCACAGCGACTCTGCCGAGCTGCCAGACTACCTTCTTCATTGCAACGGTCCTCGGACCCACTATGCGGGAGACCTTCAAGCCCTGTCAGGCCGATGCCGGCACCCTGCCGGACGCACGCGAGAGCACCGCGACGCAGGGTCAGGGTATGGAAGCGGCTGCTGGGTGTCGACGACCGGACGGTCATCGAGGATGTCGAGTGGGACGACGACGCCGAGACGGTGCCGTGGGCGCGTCACGGCGCGGGGTTCACCCGTGCGTTCGAGGAGCAGGCCGCGTGGCTGGCGACGCACACGTCGAAGAAGGCGGTCACCTGCCTGTTGCGGGTGGCGTGGCGCACCGTCGGCGCGACGATCACCCGCGTGTCCGACGAGCGCGGCGCCAAGATCGACCCGCTCGAGGGGCTGCGCCGCATCGGCATCGACGAGATCTCCCATCGCAAGGGGCAGCGGTATCTCACCGTCGTGGTCGATCACGACTCCGGCCGGCTGATCTGGGCGCGGGCGGGCCGGGATGAGGCCACCGTGGAGGCGTTCTCCGGGCGACCTCGGCGAGCAGCGCGCCGCCCGGCTCCGGCTGATCTCAGCGGGGATGCGGGCAACTGGATCACCAACGTCGTCGACCGGCGCGCGCCAGGCGCGGTCCGCTGCATGGATCCGTTCCACGTGGTGGCCTGGGCCACCGACGCGCTCGACGAGGCGCGCCGCCAGACCTGCAACGACGCGCGCCGCGCCGGGCAGACCACCCACGCACGAGAGCTCAAGGGCGCCCGCTACGCGCTGTGGAAGAGCCCCGGCGACCTCGCCGAGCGCCAGGGCGCCAAGCTCGCCGACATCGCGGCGACCAACCAACGGCTGTGTCGCGCCTACCTGCTCAAAGAGCAGCTACGCCTGGTGTTCCACCAACACACCCCCGAGGCCGCCATCGCGCTGCTCGAGCGCTGGCTCGCCTGGGCAGCCCGCTCGAAGATCCCAGCTTCGTCAAGCTCGCCCGCATCGTCCGCGCGCACAAGACCCGCATCTACGCCGCCGTGGCCCACGGTCTCTCGAACGCGCGGATCGAGAGCGCCAACACCCGCATCCGGCTGCTGACCCGCGTCGCGTTCGGGTTCCACTCGCCCCCACCGCTGATCGCGCTGGCCATGCTCACCCTCGGCGGACTCTGCCCACCCCTGCCCGGCCGAGCCCCCACATGACCCACGAACACGTCAGGAGACCCCTATTTACTCGCTTGTCCTGCCCGTGCTGTCAATGTCGGCACAAGCCATGCCGACTTGACCCCTTGCCGCACGACCTCGACCCGCAGGCTCGCTCAGCTCGACATCGCTGAGCGCCACCGCGAGCGGGACTAAGCGAAGCATCGCTTGAGCCTGCCGTCGCTCGGCGTGCCCTCGCTGATCACCCGGAGGCCCTGGCGTCGGGCTCCCAGCCCGAGAATCGGGAGCGACTCGATCGTCCTGCGTCGATCGCACCAGCACAAGAGACGCCATGGGAACGGATCGACGCCCATCTCCCGGCCCATCGGGGCGCCAGGGTGGGCTAGTGCTCTGTAACGGAGTCGGCTTTCCGGTTGGCTGTGGCGAGGATGTCGTCGGCGGTTTTGGTCCAGGTGAAGGGCTGGCAGCGGTCGTTCCAGCCGTCGATGAAGGTGGCGATGGCGTCGGTGACCTGCCGCACGGAGGTGAACGAGCCGCGGCGGATGGCCTGGCGGGTGATGATCGAGAAGAACGATTCGACCAGGTTCATCCATGAGGAGTGCGTCGGGGTGAAGTGCAGCTGGATCCGCGGGTTCTTGGCCAGCCATGTCTTGACGTCGGCGTGCTTGTGCGCCGAGTAGTTGTCGACGATCACGTGCAGCGGCACCCGCGGGTAGGTCTTGGCGACCTGCTTGAGGAACTGGAGGAACGCTTCGTGGCGGTGGCGGGGGTAGCAGGCGCCGGCCACTTTGCCGGTGGCCACCTCCAGGGCGGCGAACAGGGTGGTGGTGCCGTGCCGGCGGTAGTCGTGGGATTGCCGTTCGGCCTGGCCGGGCTTGAGCGGCAGGATCGGCTGGGTGCGCTCCAACGCCTGGATCTGGGACTTTTCGTCGACGCACAGCACGACCGCGTTCTCCGGCGGGTGCAGGTACAGCCCGACGATGTCGTGCACCTTGGCGACCAGCTCGGGGTCGGTGGGGAACTTAAACGTCTCGGCGCGCCACGGCTGCAGCTGCCATGACTTCCACAGCCGCGTGATCGTGGTGTGCGACACATCGCCCAGGTGGCGGGCCAGCAGCCGCGACGACCAGTGCGTCACCCCCAGATGCGCCGGTGGCGGCGCGAGCGTGGCCGCCAGGATCTCGTCGGTGCGCTGGCGGGTCAGCCTGGGCGGCGCGCCTGAGCGCGGCGCATCGTCCAGCCCAGCCAGCCCGTCCTTGGCGTAGCGGTTGCGCCACAGGGTCACCGTGGGTCGGGAGCACCCCACGCGGGCGGCGAGCTCGCCTGCCGGCAGTCCCTCAGCGGCCAGCAGCACGATCTGGGCCCGCTCCCGATCCCGCACCGACACCGTCCGCGCTGCCACGCGGGACTGCAGGACCCGCCGGTCCTCCTCCGAGACGTCCAGAACCTTCGCATGGTTGGCCATGCCGGCCAGTATCCACCCCCGACCCCCAACAGGAAAGGAACCTACGCAACGAACCACTAGATCACGCCGGCCTGAAGCTACGAGCCCAGCGCGAAACCCGGAAGCCCGGCGCCGTTGCGGTCTCGACATGAGCGACTTCGGTCGAGCCGCCGCCCCATCTCGAGGACCTCCGCCCCCGCACCACCTCGCCGGCGGGGAGGGCGAAGCCGAGGTCGCTGTCGATACGGTTCAGCCCGCGGCGGGGTCCGCGCGCGCCCCGCCCTCCCGGATCGTGGTGGCACGACGGCTGCGAACGACCTCTGTGGCCAGGGCATCGAACGGCTGAGTGAACGGTCCCGGCTGCTCGGCCAACCCGGCGAGCCACGTGGCCGCTTCGCGAAGCCCGTCGCGGTCGAGGTCGTACAAGCGCCGGGTGCCGTACGCGCGGACGGTCACGAGTCCGGCGTCTCGCAGCACCCGCAGGTGCTGCGACACCGCCGGTTGACTGATGGGGTGCTCGGCGGCCAGGGTCACGACCAGCGTGCCGACGGGCTGCTCCCCCTCGGCGAGGAGCTCGAGGATCCGCCTTCGGACCGGGTCGCCCAGCGCAGCGAACGACGCGTCGGTCACTGCGGCGGGACGGTGTAGAAGGCCACGGTGCGCTCGGCTGCCTCCTGCGCGGCCCGCGGGTCGTCGCCGTCGGCGATCGCACAGTCGGCCCAGTCGGCAGCGGCCTGTCGAACGAACGCCACGCCCGGCTCGCTCACCACCCAGTCGTCGGCGTCGGCCGGGTCGACCCCAGCCGCCGAGTCGAGGTGCAAGCCGAGGCCCATGAGCCCGAGGTCCCACCCGATACCGGCGGCGCCGGGCCCGTACTGCGCCCAGAAGTCCGGGTCTACCGGCGCTTCGTGCGCCAGCTCGAGCGTGGCGCCGTCGGCCGACGGCGCCAGCTCGACCTTTAGCCACGACACTTGCCCGGCGAACTCCCAGGTCACCTCGAAGGACCGCGGCGGATCGCACCGCTCAACGGTGCCCTCCGCGTTGCCCTCGAGTTGGTAGCGTCCACCCGGCTGCAGATCGCCGCTGACCGGCAAGAACCAGCGCGGAATGCGCTCGGGATTGGTCACCGCGTCCCAGAGGTCGTCCTGGGTGGTCGCATACGAGCGACGCGCCACCACCACCCGCGTGGCCCGCCCGTCACGGGCGTCGGTGCGGACCTCACGGGTCACCAGTCTCGCCGTACCTTCGGGGTCGATCGCCATCCCGGGCCTCCCTCGTCGCCATCCGGTCGAACTCCATAAGGAGATGGCTATATTAATAGTGGCTTATGCTTGGACCGAAGGCAAGCGCCGAGCCCTTCGTTGACACGAATTCGCCGCCGACCATCACGGGTTCGTGCCAGTTCGCCACCGTCGACTCGCCGGCCTGACCCGCTACGCTCCCTGCCCGGCTACCAGGGAGGCGGGATGTCGACGTCCAAGTCGTCTGCGACGGCGATCGTCGAGGAGCTCGAGGCCCTGCGAGCCGAGGACGAGCTCGCGAAGGTCCGCAAGCGGCTGGCACCCGACGAGCCGGCGTTCGGGGTGCGCATGCGCGACCTGTTCGACGTCGCCAAGGCCCACACCGACCTGCCGCTGGTCGAGGTCGACCAGCTGCTGGATCATCCCGCCTACGAGCCCCGGATGACGGCGATGAGCATCCTGGACTTCCGGGCCCGCCGCCGACTCGACGACGACCAGCGCCGCGAGCTCTACGAGCGCTACCTCGCCCGCCACGACCGGATCACCACCTGGGACATGGTCGATCGTGCCGCGCCCCGCGTCGTCGGCGGCTACCTCGCCGGTCGCTCCCCCACTCCGCTGCACGACCTCGCAGCCTCCCCCGCATCACTCGAGCGACGGACCGCGATCACCGCGCCCCTGCACTTCGTCCGCGCGGGCAGCGACGACGACCTCGCCGCGGGCCTTGCCATCGCCGCGCAACTGGCCGGCGACGAGGATCCGACCGTGCACAAGCCGGTCGGCATCTTCCTCAAACACGCCGGGTCCAGGGATCCCGCCGCCCTCCACCGCTTCCTCACCGAGCACGCGGTAACGATGCCCCGCCCCGCACTCCGCCTCGCCGTCGAGAAGCTCGATCCAACCGACCGCGAGCGATACCTCACGGATGCATCATCGCATCAGTAGTCCTGATGCTATGATGAGCCCGATGCGGACGACCGTGACCCTGGACCCCGACACCGCGCAGATCGTGCGGCGTCGGATGCGCGAGCGCGGGATGACGTTCAAGGAAGCGCTCAACGACGTCATCCGCAGCGGCGCGGGGGATACTGCCGAGGAGTTCCAGACACCGACCGCCTCGCTCGGACGCCCGTCGGTGAACCTCGACCGCGCGCTGCAGGTCGCCGGTGACCTCGAGGACGAGGACCTTGTTCGCAAGGAGCGGGCCGGCTCGTGAAGCTCGTCGACGCGAACGTCCTGCTGTACGCGGTCAACGTGGACGCCGAGCGCCACAAGCCGTCACGACGATGGCTCGACCGAGCCTTGTCCGGGCAGGACACGGTCGCGTTCGCGTGGGTCGTCCTGCTCGCGTTCGTGCGCCTTGCCACCCGCGACGGGCTGTTCCCCTCGCCGTTGACGATCGACGACGCGATGGACCGTGTCGACGGGTGGCTGGCCGCCCCACCGGCCGTCGTGGTGCACCCCACCCTCGAGCACGCGCGACTCGTGCGGGACCTCCTTCGCGGGCTGGGAGCAGGCGGCAACCTCGTCAACGACGCGCACCTCGCGGCGCTGGCGATCGAGCACCGCGGCACGATCGTGTCCTTCGACCACGACTTCGACCGCTTCGAGGGCGTGCGCCGAGAGGCACCCCGGATCTGAGACCAGCGCGCAACCCCAAGCCCCCACGGGTTGTTGCGGCCAACGAGTGCCACGAGGTCACCGAAGCGCGGAGCAGAGTTGGGCCTACGGGCAGGCCGGCCCCTGAAGACGCTCCAGAACGTCCTCGAGGATTATCTCGGCGCCGATCGGTCCGATGCCAATCATCCAGTCGTCGTCGGCGACATCGAACTGGCATCCCGCGCCCACCGCCGGCAGCTGCTCCCACAGGGAGGTGACCTCACCCCGCGTACTCTCCGCGGGATCACCGTACGCCGTCGCGAAGATGACCTCGGCGGTGTCGATCCGGCCGATCTGCTCGGGGCTGATCAGCGCCATCGAGTACTCGTCGTACTCGAGCTCGGGCAGCTCGAACCCCACCTCCCGCAGCACTCTCCCCGAGAACGTCTCGGGTCCGTAGACACGCGTCTCGTCGGGTAGGAACCGCACAACGGCAGCTTCGGCCCCTTCCGCGCCGACTGTCTCGCCGACCGAGGCCGCGTGTGCTTCGTAATCGTCGAGGATCTCCTCGCCGGCCTCAGCCCGACCGAGCGTGTCGGCGACGAGCTGGAAGTCGTCCTGCCATGTGGTGCCCGACGACTGGGTGAACACGGTCGGCGCGATGGCTTCGAGTTCGTCCCGTAGGCCCTCGTGGCGCACGGTGGCGGTGAGGATGAGGTCCGGCTCGAGTTCCACGATGGCCTCGAGGTCGGGCTCTTCGATCGTGCCGACGGGAACGACCGACTCGGCCTGGTCGTCGAGGTAGGCGGGCAACCCCTCCCCCGCGAACACTTCGACCGCGCCCACGGGGTCCACCCCCAGGGAGAGGGCGGCGTCGAGGTGCGGGGAGTCCAGTGCCACGACGCGCTCCGGCTCGGCGGGCACCTCGGCCTCGCCGAGGTCGTGAGCCACGGTGCGGGTGTCGCCGTCCCCGCCGTCCTCCGGCTCCGACGTCGCCTCCCCGCTCTCGTCGGGAGGCTCCTCCTGCTGCCCGTCCTCCGCGGACTCCTCCGCGTCGTCGCCGTCGGGGGCGGCCTCCGGGTCAGGTTCCGCATCTCCGCCCTCGGTGCTGCCGCACGCCACGAGCAACGCGGCCACTACGGCCACCAACCCGATCAATCGCAAGGTCGCGTGTGTCACGCATCCTCCAGTCCTCGGCTGATATTAGGTAAAGCTAACCTTATCAATTTCCGGTCTCGAGGCGGACCGCACCCGCGCCGCGGTCAGCATCGGACCGTCCCCGTCGTCCGGCCGATCGGGCCTCGCTGTACGGCACACACAGCGGTGTGCCGGTGACCGGGTCCTCGATGACGCGGGCGGACACCCCGAACACCTCGCCGATCGTCTCGGGGGTGAGGATCTCGGCCGGGGCGCCGCTGGTGTGGACGCGCCCGCCGCGCATCGCGACGAGGTGGTGCGCGTAGCGGGAGGCCTCGTTGAGGTCGTGCAGCACCATGACGACCGTGCGTCCCTGCCGCTCGTTCAGCTCGGCGAGCAGGTCCAGCACCTCGACCTGGTGTGCGAGGTCGAGGAAGGTGGTCGGCTCGTCGAGCAGGAGGATGGGCGTCTCCTGCGCGAGCGCCATCGCGATCCACGCGCGCTGACGCTGGCCACCGGAGAGCTCGTCGACGGGCCGGTCGCGCAGGTCGTCGACCCCGCTCAGCGCCAACGCAGCGTCCACCGCCCGCTCGTCCTCGTAGGACCACTGCTGGAACCAGCGCTGGTGAGGGAACCGGCCACGGGCGACCAGGTCCTCCACGGTCAGCCCTTCGGGGGCCTGGGGCGCCTGGGGCAGCAGGCCGACACGCATGGCGACGACCCTCGTCGGCAGTCGCGCGATCGACTGGCCGTCGAGGTGTACCGCCCCATGGCGCGGACGCAGCAGGCGCGCGAGACCGCGCAGCAGGGTGGACTTGCCGCAGGCGTTCGGACCGCAGATGACCGTGATGCGCCCCTCGGGGACCTCGAGCGACAGGTCGCGCACGACGGTCTCGGTGTCGTACGCCAGCTCGAGGTGCTCCGCCCACAACCCACTCGAGCCGTGGCTCGGACGGTCCGCGACCCAGTCCTCGCTACGCGGGGAGAGCGTGGTCGCGGGCGTCTCGGTGCGTCGGCGCATCGGCTGGACCTCCATCACAGAGCAGCACGGTTCGTGCGATACAGCAACAACAGGAAGTAGGGAGCCCCGGCCGCAGCGGTCACCACACCCACCGGCAGGCTCGTCGGGAGCGCGTGCTGGGCGGCGAGGTCGGAGAGTCCGACCAACCCGCCGCCGAGCAGGGCGGACAGGACCAGCACGCCCCGCGTCAGAGGCCCGGCGAGCCAACGAGCGAGGTGTGGCGTGGCCAGGGCGACGAAGCCGATCGGGCCACTCGCGGCCACGGCGACGGCAGCGAGTCCCGCGCCGACGCCCAGGAGGCCCGCACGGGCGGGCTCGACCCGGGCGCCGAGCGCGCGGGCTGCGTCGTCGCCGAGCTCGAGCGCCCCGAGCTGGCGCGTGAGCCATACCCCCAAGGGCAGCAGCACCGCGACACCGACCCCCACGAGCGCGACCTCGTCCCAGCCGGTGCCGTGCAGCGTGCCGGTCTGCCATCGCACCGCGGACGAGACCCGCTCGACCGGGAACCGGACGATCAGGAGCGTCGTGAGTGCGGTCAGGGCGGCGTTCACGCCGATGCCGACGAGCACGAGCCGATGGCCGCTGATCCCCCGGCGCCACGTGAGACCGTAGATCGCGAACGCTGTACCCACCGCCCCCGCCAGCGCCGCCACCGGCAGCCACACCACCGCTTGGGCGGTCACGATCGTGAGGACCGCGAGCACTCCCGCGCCGGCGTTGACCCCGATGACGTCGGGCGCGACGAGAGGATTGCGGACGAGTCCCTGGAAGATCGCGCCGCTCGCTGCGAGGGCCCCGCCGACCAGGACCGCGGCAAGGGCACGGGGCAACCGCAGGGCGCGCACGACGAACGCCTCCGCCTCCGGGGTCTCCTCGGCGCCGGCCAGCGCGCTGAGCGCCCCGCCGGGGCCGAGCTCGACCTCGCCGAGCAGCAGCGCCGCGACCGTCGTAGCCATGACCAGGGCGAATGCGACGATGCCCGCACCGACCGTGCGTGGACTGATCCGGGTCGACAGCGCCACGGCCGGCAACCGCACCGTGACCCGTTGCGACCGGGACCCGGTCGCCCCGCGAGTGTGGGGGCGGGGCAGCAGTTCGGGCATCGCGTCGCGCCTCAAACGCTCGGGAGCGATCGACGGCGGGCGAGCGCGACGAGGAACGGCGCCCCCAACAGGGCGGTGACGATGCCGACCTGCAGCTCGCTCGGGCGGGCCACCACCCGACCAAGGACGTCCGCAGCGAGGAGGAGCGTCGGGCCGAGGACGACCGCGTACGCCTGCACCCAGCGGTAGTCGGGTCCGGTGAGCACGCGGGCGATGTGCGGAACCGCGAGGCCGACGAAGGCGATCGGACCGGCTACCGCGACCGCCGACCCGGCGAGGAGGACGACCACGCCGAGACACGCGACCCGGACACTGCCGGTCCGTTGTCCGAGCGCGCGAGCCACGTCGTCACCAAGGGCGAGCGCGTTCAACTGCCGGGCGAGCAGCAGGGCGAGCACGATCCCGGCCAGCATGAGCGGCGCAACCTGCCACAGGAGCTCCGGCTCGCCGCCGGCGAGCGAGCCAGCGAGCCAGAACCGCACCTGGTCGAGGGTGCGACGGTCGAGGACCAGGGCGGCCGAGGTCCACGACTCGAGCAGCGCGGTCGTCACCAGACCGGCGAGCGCGAGCTTGATCGGCGTCGCGCCCGACCTCCCGGCCGCACCGATCACGTACACGAGCAGGGCCGCCGTCAAGGCGCCGGCGAGCGCCACCCACACCGAGCTCCTCGGGGTCACGGCCCCGGCGACGTGGACCGTGGTGACGACGGCGACCGCGGCGCCGGCGTTCACACCGAGGATGCCGGGACCGGCGAGCGGGTTGCGGGTCGCCGCCTGCATGATCGCACCAGCCACGGCGAGGCTCGCGCCCGCCCCGAGACCGATCATCGTGCGGGGTAGCCGCATGCGCCGGACGATGAGGTGCTCACTCGAGCCGTCGAAGTCGAGCAAAGCGCCCAGCGCGGCCTCAGTCGACAGGGCGACCGACCCGAACCGCAGGCTCGCCAGCACCGCGACGGCGAGCCCCACCGCCAGGACGAGCAAGCCCACGGCACGCCAACCGTGACCCCCCGCCCCGCGCAGCCTGGCCCCCCGGTGCGCCACGTCGGGTTGCCGAGGCGGCACCGGGGGCGTCACGCGACATCAGCCGCGGCGGCCGCCTCGACGTGGCGCACCAATCGCGCCACCCACCGGCCCGTCGAAGCGGTCGCCCCGCTCCCGCAGCTGCCGACACCCGGCACCCCCTCGTCGACCAGCGCCAGCGCGACCTCGAATCGTCCCACCGAGCTGGCCAGTTGCACGACCGACTGCCCGTCGCTCTCGGCGACGTCCTCGACGCTCACGTCGGTGAGTCCCGTGAGGCCGGTCGCCCGCCGGATCTGGTATTCGGCGACCTGGGCGGCGGGCGACAGGCTCGTGCGGCCCCGCAGGTTCGGCAGGTGCACCTCCCCGGCGTCGGCGCAGCGGGCCAGCGCCAGCGCGTCGGTTGGTCCGACGCGCCCGTAGCAGAGCCCGTAGGGGAAAACGAGTGCGTTCGCCGCGAAGCGGTCGCCACCGAGGTGCGTCGTCTCCCACACGCGCCCCGCGAGCGCAACCGAGAGCGCCCGCAAGGCGGGTCGGCCGAACTCGGCGCAGCAGGGGTCCTTCTTCCCGTGGGTGCACACCGTGAGGAACGGCTCGTACACGGGTTTCCCAAAGCCGACGGGCGCCCCCCGAGCCAGGGCCTCGAGGTCGACGTCGAGCAGCTCCTGCTCGCTCCCCAGCCGACGCGCCTCGACCCAAGGATTCGTCCCCGAGGTCCACGCCAGCAGGGCGAGGGGTCGCGTCACCCGGGGCCGCTCCGCGCTGCGGATGAGCTGGACACGCACGCCGGGAGCGCGCCGTCGCGCCTCGGCGAGAACACCCGGGTCCACGACCCCGTCAGGCGCCGTCGCCGGCCAGGGGCCGTTGTGCTCGAGGAGGATCCACGCTTCGACCTGACCTCCCCGCCCGACCATCGACTCGCCAGCGTCAACCGAGGTGGTGGCGCACGAGTCGCGGCGACGACTCTCCCTCGCCGGGGTCGACTCCGGACTCGGTGTCGGGGCCGGAGTCGCCGTCGAGGGTTCGGCGTTCAGGGACACACACACTCCTGTCGCGGATCGGGAACGCCGCACCCCACGGCGCCGATCCGCTAAGGTATACCTTACCGAAGTAAATGCAAGCCGTGCCCTCCGGCCCAGTCAAGCGGCGTCGTCGTCTACAGGTAGCGCTCGGAGACGACTCGCACGAACTCCCGCAGCGCTGCGAGACGAGCGAGCTGCGCGACCACGTGCTCGTCCACCACCTCGGTGTAGCGGTGCACGAGCACGTTGCGGAACCCGACCGCGCGGGCCACCTCGTCGGCGAGCTCCCGCGGCAACACGCCATGCTCGGCGAGCTCGCGCACGGCGTCCGCGTTGGTCGCGGGGCTACGCAGGCCCTCGGTGGCGCAGATGTGATGGGCCGCGTCCACCACCGCCTCGATCGTGGTGATGAACCGATACTTCACGTGATCGAGCCGCACGTCGTCGGCGAGCACGTCCTCGGGCGCCGCCGAGGCATGCGGCTCCAAGCGGCCCACGTCGTCGCTCACGCTGCGCAGCAGCCGGGCGAGCCGTTCGGGGTCAACCACCGCGCCACGCCTCGGCAAAGTCCGCTCGCGCCTGCTCTACCCGGAAACGCTCATCGAGGTAGACCTTGCGGGTCATGGCCTGCCACTCGACCCGACGCGCCGCGTCGGCCTCGGCCAGCAGGCGGCCATGCAACGCCACCCGCCCGGCCAGCTCCAGCGGCGCCCGATCGAGCACCAGCAGATCGACCCCCGCCGGCAGACGCGATCGAAGTTCCGCCTCGTCGACCTCGCCATCGAAGAGCGCCGCGACATCGACGTCCGAGTCCGCCCGCTCGGTCCCCTCGGCTCGGCTGCCGTGCAAGAACACGAACAGCGCTCCGGCCGCGCGCAACAACCTCACGGCCGCGTCGAGCGACGTGTCCTCGGAGCGAGCGGTGGGCGTCATGGCCGCATCGTGCCACGCCGCACCCGGTGTCGACGGCACTGACGCCCACCGCCCTCGTCAGCGGCGTGCGCATCGGGTCTCGACCATCGGGGGCATGAGCGTCCGGGCCCCTGGCTCGGTCGCCAACCCGGACTCGAACCCGCGCTCAAGGCCGCGCTCAGCGGTCGGTGACCCGTTCGTAGCTGCGGCGCGCCCACAGGTAGCTGGCGAGCGCGATCCCGAGCGACCAGGCGATCGTCACCACGGCGCTGTTGCCGATCGGGGCGTCGGTGAGCAGCCCGCGGAACAGGTCGATCATGGGGGTGAAGGGCTGGTACTCGGCGAACCAGCGCATCCCGGTGGGCATCGACTCGACCGGTACGAACCCGCTGCCGAGGAACGGGAGCAGCATCAGCGGCATCGGGAGGTTGCTGGCGCTCTCGACGCTCTTGGCGACCAGACCCAACGCGACCGATAGCCAGGTCATGGCCAGCGCGATGAGGGCGCTCACGCCGGCGACGGCCAGCCACTCCAACGGCCCCGCGGTGGGGCGGAACCCGAGCAGGACCGCCAGTCCCGCCACGACCGCGACGACCGCGACCGCCTGGAGGACGCCGACGACGACGTGTCCGGTGAGCACCGATCCACGGGCGATCGACATGGTGCGGAACCGGGAGATGATGCCCTCGGTCATGTCCATCGTCACGGCGATCGCGGTGTTCGTGGCACCACCGGCGATGGCGATCAACAGGATGCCCGGGGTGACGAAGGCGAGGTAGGCGGAACGCCCGCCCTCGGGCACGCCGAGCCCATCACCCATCGTGCCGCCGAGGACGTACACGAAGAGCAGCAGGAGGACGACGGGGACGGCCAGCTGGTAGACGATCAGCGACAGCCGGACCTGGCGGCGCAGGTTGCGCCGCGCCATCGTGGTCGAGTCGCGCAGGGTGCGGGCCATGGTGCTCATGACTCGTTCTCCGTGGTCGGTGCGGCGGACGCGGGCTCGGAGCCGGCTGTCGCGGTCGGGTGCCCGGTCAGGGTGAGGAAGACGTCGTCGAGATCGGGGTGGTGCACCGACCACGAGGCGACGTCGACCGCGGCCGCGTCGAGCTCGTGGAGGAGCCCACGCAGCGTCTGCAGGCTGCCGTCGCCGGGCACGCGCAGCGCGAGCGCCGCCTCGTCGCGCACGGCTGCGTCAAGACGGGTCGCGGCCGCCTCGAGGTCGTCGACGTTGGCGAACTCGAGTTGGACGTGCCCGCCGGGCAGGCGACGCTTGAGCTCGTCGGGGCTGCCCTCGGCCACGACCGTCCCACGGTCGAGCACGACGATGCGGTCGGCGAGCTGGTCGGCCTCCTCCATGTACTGGGTGGTGAGAAAGACCGTGACCCCGTCGGCGACGAGCTCGCGGACGATCTCCCACAGGCCACGGCGGCTGCGGGGATCGAGGCCGGTGGTCGGCTCGTCCAGGAAGATCAGCCGTGGCCGACCGACCAACGTCATGGCGAGGTCGAGCCGTCGCCGCATCCCGCCGGAGTAGGTGTGCACCGGCGTGTCGGCGGCGTCCACGAGGTCGAAGCGCTCCAGCAGTCCGGCGACGCGTCGACGCCCCGCATCCCGTGGAAGGTGGTGCAGATCGGCCATGAGCCGCAGGTTCTCGCGGCCCGTGAACACCTCGTCGACGGCGGAGAACTGGCCGGTCAGACCGATCGCCGCGCGAACCTCGTCGGGCTCGGCGGTCAGGTCGTGACCGAAGACCTCGACGTGGCCCTGATCGGCGCCGACCAGCGTGGACAGAATGTTCACGATCGTGGTCTTGCCGGCCCCGTTCGGGCCGAGCAGCGCGGACACGGTCCCCTCGGCGACGTGCAGGTCGATGCCGTCGAGGACGAGGTGGTCGCCGTAGGACTTGCACAGGCCGGTGGCGGCGATCGCTGGCGGGTTGGGTGCGATGGGCATGGGGGTTCCTCCCTCGTGCGGATGCGCCCCTGCTCAGGCGCGGTGGATGGCGATGTCGCCGAAAGACGTGCGGGCGCGGATCTCGGCGGTCGCCCCGTCGTCCCCGGGCCCGTGCGCGTCGTCGAGGTCCCGGGTGATCCGCCCGAAGCGCGAGTGTGCGTCGACCCAGGCGGCGGTGCCCGCGTGAATTCCCACGTCGACCTGGCCGGAGCCCGTCGCGAGGTTGATCCTGCCGCCGGTCACCTCGCCCACGCTGATCGCGCCGTTCGCGGTCCTGGCTTCGATCGGCCCGTGGGTCCGGCCGATGGTGATGTCGCTGTTGGACGAGCGGACCCGCAGCTCGCCGGTGACCTCACCGATCCAGGTGCGGCCGTTGAGGTTCTTCACCTCGGCCTCGCCCTGGACCGCGGTGATGCGCACCTCGCCGGCAGCGACGACCGTCACCCGTCCGCCGGCACGACCGAGCGTCACGGCGCCGGCGCGTGTCTCGAGCCGGGCCGGGCCGGTGTCGTCGCACCGGATCTCGCCGTTCGTCTTGACGCGGACCTCGCCGAGACGACCGTCGGCACGAACGTCGCCGACCTGTGCGTCCACCTCGACGTCCGAGCCCGCAGGCAGCTCGATCACGACCGACACCCATCCCGAACGGGAGCTCGGTCCGACGAGCTTGCCGAGACCACTGGGAGCGTGACCGCGGACCGCGAGCCCGTCGCTGTCGTGCTCGATGCGGGTCTTCTCGGCCGCCTCAACATCGGCTTCGCGCGTGCGGTCGCTCGGGTTCACGGTGACGACGGTGTCCGTCCGGTCGCTCGCGATCAGGTGGACCGCACCGAGCGCGACGTCGATCACCGCGGTGATCGGCTCGGGCGTGTGGAACGTCTGCATGGCGCTCCCTTCGGGCGTGCAGGGCGGGGGCGGTGTGTGGCGCCGGCTCGGTGGCGGGTGGAGTGGCGGAGGCCCGCTACCGAACCCAGCCGGTGAAGCGCTGGCCGCCGCTGGCGCCCCCGGGCCGGGCGTGCTGACTCCGCCGCTCCCCGGCGTCGAGCGCCGCAGCCGCCGCGCGGACCAGCCAGGCGTTGAGGGACAGCCCTTCGGCGCGGGCTGCTTCCTCCATGCGGGCCTTGAGCGTCTCGGGGAGGCGGAGGTTGAGCCGTGCCGTGCCCCCCTCGTCGGCGAAGGCGTCCCGTCCGGCCACGCCGAGCGCCAGCCCTCCCGGCTCGGAGCCCGCCCGGTCGGCGTCGTCGCTGGCGGAGACGTCGGCTCCCTCGGCGGACGGGGGCAGCGTCACCACGAAGTCGGGCTCGCGGCCGCGTAGGCGGACCTCCACCGAGCCCGGGGCGAGCTCGACGGTGATCTCCTCGGTGGCAGCGGTCAGCGCCTCGAGGAGCACGAGCTGCGCGGCCGACTCGAGTGGCGCGGAGAGCCGGTCCGCAAGCGCGCGGGCCTCGTCACCACCGGCTTCGGCGGCCACGGCCAGGTCACGGCGCAAACGGTCGATGTACGGAGTGAGATCCATGGCGGCAGTATGGCACCGGTACGGCACCACGGCAAGTGCCATCTTGGCTCAAGTGACACAGACGCCACACCGGCGCAGGCCGCGCGCATAAATCCCTTGACATGCAAGTGACTGCTTGCGTAATCTTGCCGTGTGACCGACGTGTTCAAGGCCCTGGCCGACGAGACCCGCCGTCTGATCCTCGACGAACTGGCCACCCGCGACGGACAAACCTTGTTCGAGATCTGCTCCCTGCTCATCGCCCGGCACGGCATCAACTCCAGCCGGCAGGCGATCTCGCAGCACCTCACCGTGCTCGAGTCCGCTGGCCTGGTCACGGTGCAGTGGCGTGGGCGCTCGAAGCTCCACTACCTCAACCGCGAACCCCTCGCCGACCTCACCCAGCGGTGGCTGAACCCCGGAAAGGACGCCTCATGAAGATCCACCTCACCAGCGTCTTCGTCGACGATCAGCGGGCAGCCCTCGACTTCTACACCGACGTCCTCGGCTTCCAAGCCCACCACGACATCCCCATCGGCGACGACGCCTGGTGGCTGACGGTCGTGTCACCCGAACAGCCCGACGGTGCGCAGCTGCTCTTGGAGCCCGCGGGCCATCCCGCCGTCAAGCCGTACCGAGACGCCCTCGTCGAGGACGGCATCCCACTGGCGCAGTTCGGCGTGGACGACGTCCAGTCCGAGTACGAACGGCTCACCGAGCGCGGCGTCGAGTTCACCCAACCCCCGACCGATCTCGGCAACGTCACGATGGCCGTGTTCGACGACACCTGCGGCAACCTCATCCAGATCGTCGACCGTTGGTGACCCGCCCGTGCCCACCCGGGACTGCGCACTCCCGCCCGCGAGGCGCGCTTCGGGCTACGGCTCCTCGTGCTGACCGAAGAGTGCGTAGATCACCGCGCCGAACATGAGTCCGATGGCCGCGCCAATCGCGATAGCCGGCCCGATGTGGTCCGTCACGGTGATCCCCAGCATGCCGAGGAGCGCGCCGAAGGTGGGTCCCAGAGCTATCGCCATCACGGGACTGAAGCCGTTTCCGTCCCCCTCCTCGTCCCCATCCTCGCTCATCGCAGATCAACGCTACCTCGTCTTGCTGCCGCGCTCACCAGGGACCGACAATCGCTCGCCAACAGACGTCTCGGGTGCTGGCCTCCGGCGAGGACACCCCAGGGCTGAGGGAGCGCATGCACCTGCCGGCAGCCGCTCGCCACGTCCTCGCCTGGCTGCGCGCGTCGCTGCCTGCGACCCGCAGGCGGCTCGCCGCGCAGGACGTGATGCTGCTGGCGGCGGGCCTCAGCTTCTGGGCGGCCTGGCTCGGCGGCTGGGTCGTCCTCGCCGTGACCTACCGGGCGTTCACGCCCGTGCCCGTCGCGCTCGGCCCGCTGCTCGTCGCCTCGGGCGCGACCGGCAGCTTCCTCGCGGGCATGTCGCTGGGCTGGGTGCTGCTGCTCGAGATCGGCGTCGAGGTGGGCCGGGCCTACGGCGGCTCCGAGGAGCTCGGCGCGGCCGTGCTCTTCCTCCTCTACCTGTTCCTGGTCCAGCTCACCTGTCTCGTCGGCTACTCGTGGGCCCTCGACCTGCACCGACCCGTCCGGGGCGCGCAATGACCTAACCTGCGCCCACAGCCGCCGCACGAGACCTGTTCACCTTCCATCACGTCAACGTCGAACGTGACGGCACCGCCGTGCTCACCGACGTGTGCGCACAGGTGCCGGCGTCCGGCATCACCGTGGTGATCGGCCCGTCCGGGGCGGGCAAGTCGACGCTGTTGCGCCTGTGCAACCGGCTGGACGTGCCCACCACCGGAACGGTGACCTATCGCGGCGCCGACCTCGCAGGTCTCGACCCGCTTGAGCTCCGCCGCCGCGTCGGCATGGTCTTCCAGACGCCGACGCCGTTCGCCGGCACGGTCCGCGACAACCTCGTCGTCGCCGCGCCCGCCGGCGACGACGACCGGTTCGCCGCCGCGTTGACCGCCGCCGCACTCGACCCTGCGTTGCTCGACCGGGACGCCGACAGCCTCTCGGGCGGCGAAGCCCAACGCGCCTGCCTGGCACGCACGCTCGTGGCCGACTGCGAGGCGCTGTTGCTCGACGAGCCGACCTCCGCGCTGGACGCCGCCCCCAAGCACGCGTTCGAGCGTCTCGCGGTCGACTTGGCGGCCCGGGGGACGCCGATGCTGTGGGTCACCCACGAGCTCGCGCAGTTGCAACGCATCGCCGACGGCGTGCTCGCCCTCGTCGACGGAGCGCTGGTCCACGCGGGCACCCCCGAAGGACTCCGCGACGTCGCCGAGCTCGACACCTTCCTCTCCGATGGAGGAGCATCATGATGGGGCAGGGAGACGTCACTGCGCTCGGCCTGCTCGCCTCGCTGGCCCTCGTCGCCGTCGCCGTCGGCATCTCCGGCTGGCAGCGTCTCGGCCTCGAACGGCGCATCGCCTGGTCCGCGGCCCGCGCGATGGTTCAGCTGCTGCTGGTCGGCGGCACGCTGGCGGTGGTGCTCGACCCCGACCGGTCGCTGGCGTGGTCGTGGCTGTGGGTCGCCGCGATGACGGCCTACGCCGGTCCTCGCCGGCGTCCATCCCGTCGACGCCGTCCTCGTCCAGGCCGTCGTCATGTTCCTCGTCCTCGGCGCTGTCGCCACCACCAGCGCGATCGTCGGACTCGGCCTCACCCGCCGCCTGTTCACCCCCGACCACCGCCTCCAACCCCTCCCCCGACCGTCGGAGACCTGAGCGCTCAATGGGGCTCGCACCCAGGCCAGAAGCCCGGTGAGCGCCCTCAGATCACCGCTGTGCCTGATGATCTCCATCCGCCCGCGACACCGCGGTGGCACGCGGGCTGGACAACGTCACCTTGGCGGTGCTGGACGCCGCGCGACTCGCCGAGGTCGAGCAGCCGGGCGGAGCCGACCTCTCGTACCTGAGGCAGCGCCTGCCAAGGGCGTCCCGAGGGCACGCGGCGCCGTGCTCTGCGACAATGGCGCCATGGACGACCAGCGGGCGGAGCGGCTCCGCGCGGCCCTCGCGCTGCACGAGGACGGCGTCGCCATGATGCGCCAGAACCTCCGCCGCCGTTGTCCAGACGCGTCGGCAGAGGAGATCGACCGGCGCCTGGCGGCCTGGCTCCGGGAACGCCCGGGCGCCGAACACGGGGACGGCTCCGGCACACCGGTCACGCTGCGGATCAACGAGTGAGTGACCTGCAGCGCACCCTCCGCGACCTCGTTGACCGGCTCCGGGAGGCGGGCGTGCATCTCGCGCTCGTCGGGGGCCTCGCCGTGTCGGCCCACACCGAACCCCGCTTCACCCGTGACGTCGATCTGGCCGTCGCCGTCGCCGACGACACGGCCGCGGAAGAAGTCGTGCGCCGGCTGGTGCCGCCCTACGTGCTGCTGGCCTCCCTCGAGCACGACTCGCTGGAGCGACTGGCCGCGGTCCGGCTCGGTTCGGAACCCGGCCACGAAACGGCGGTCGCGGACCTGCTGTTCGCCTCCTCCGGCATCGAGCAGGAACTGACCGACGATGCCGAAGCGCTCGAGGTCTTCCCCGGCCTGATCGTTCCGGTCGCCCGCATCGGCCACCTCCTGGCCCTGAAGCTGCTGTCGCGCGAGGCACAGCGCCCTCAGGACGACGTGGATCTCGTCGCGCTCCTCGGCGTCGCCGACGGGGAAGAGCGAGCCCGGGCAACGGACGCGCTTCACCGAATCGTCCAGCGTGGGACCCATCGGGGCCGTGACCTCCTGGCCGCGTGGGAGGAGCTGGTGAACGCACACCATCGGGGCGACACGGCAGCCGGCGCGGACGGATAGCCCCGTCGACCGGGCCGCGGCCATTCGCCTCACCGGCTACGAGTCGCGCCTTCCAGCCGGCGACCTCGTCCAGCTGCTGCGTCACGGGTGATGGGCACCTACGAACCCGCCGGCCGGGTCGAGACGGACTCGGAGCGAGTGGGCCAAGCAACGAGCGTGCTCGCGCCGGCCCGCTTCGACATCGCCGAGCGGCGCGTCGTGGCTACTGCCGTGGTGGGAGCGCCACCGAGGGAGCTGGGCTGGTCACGGGCGCGTCCCAGTCGATGTGGTGGTCCCACTGCCACCGGAACGGGTCCCGGCCACCTCGGAACATCGCGCGCATCGCCAGCGGCATGAACAGGTCGCGGGTGACGCGCCCGAACGCGCCGGCCGTCTTGCCCTGGCCGTTGCGGCGGCCCTGAGCGACGACGGACTCCACGCGGTCGCGGCGCAATTGCTCGTAGCGCTCGAACGCCCGGGGGATGGCCGGCACGTCACGCAGACACTGGGCGAGGACGACCGCGTCCTCGATGGCCATGGAGGCGCCCTGCCCGGCCGAGGGGGACACGGCATGGGCCGCGTCGCCGATGATGATCATCCGCTCGGGTGCCACGTCGGCACCGACGGCATGTCGTAGGTGACCCAGCCGGCGAAGATGCGGTCGGTGTGCTCGATCGCCCCGATCGCGGGCGTGCGGTCCTCGGCGAACAGCTCCATGAGGTGGCTGCGCCACTCGTCGGGTGAGATCGCCGCGAGCTCGCCGGGTGCAGGCTCGACCGCGCGCGGGGGGTTGGCGAACCACCAGATCGTCCCGTCCGGTGCCTTGACGTGGCCGAAGAAGCAGCGCTTACCGAAGACGAGGTGGGTCACGCCCGGCTCCGTGTCGAGGTCGAGCCCGCGGGCGTACCCCCCGGTGTTGAGGAATCCGACGTAGCTCGCCTCGGGGGCGGACGCGTCGATGGCCCGCCGGGTGGCGGACCCGATCCCGTCAGCGCCGACCAGCAGGTCCGCCTCGGCGGTGCTCCCATCGGCGAACACCGCCCGCACCCCCTCGGAGGTCGCACGGGCGTCGACCAGCCGTTGGCCGTGCTCGATGCGGATGCCGCGCTGCTCGCCCTGCTCACGCAGCGCGGCGCACAAGTCGGGGCGGGCGATCGTGATCGCGCGCGTCCCGTCCGGCAGCGTCCCGCCGTTCGGGAAATCGGCCAGCACCCGGCCGTTGCCGTTGGCGATCACCATCCGTGGCGTGGCGAACCCCCGGTCGAGCACCGGCGCGTCCATGTCGACCGCGCGGAGCGCGTCGATGCCGTTGAGCCCGAGACCGAGGAACGCGCCCACGTCCTCGGCACTGTCGGCGTACGCCTCGTACACCACCGCCTCGATGCCGGCTCGGCGCAGCGCCTCGGCTGCGACGGGTCCGGCGACCCCTCCCCCGATCACCAGCGCGGTGCGGTCCTGTCCCATGTCGCCCTCCCTTGCGTTCGGTGTCGACACCGATAGTCCGCAAGAAGTCGGGCGCCGTCGTCCGCCGAGCGTCGCGATCCGGCTCCGTCAATGGGCGTACCGCCGCGTCGAGGAGGTGCCGCTGGCGGGGTACGCGACCACGCAGCCGGCGTCCCGCCGGCTCGACCCCCACCCGGCTCGACCCCACCCGGCTCGACCCCACCCGGCTCGACCCCACCCGGGGGAGCTAGCCTCGCCCGACCAGGCCGGTCTCGAAGGCGATCACGACGAGCTGTGCACGGTCACGGGCATCGAGCTTGCTCATGGCTCGACTGACGTGCGTCTTCGCCGTGGCCGGACTCATGAACAGTCGCTGGCCGACCTCGTCGTTGGTCAACCCTTCCGCGACCAGAGCGAGCACGTCGCGCTCCCGCGCGGTGAGCCGGTCGAGCCGCTCGGGCTCGGTGGGGCGCTGGTCAGCGGCGCGAGCGAACTGCGCGATCACCCGTCGGGTCACGCTCGGCGACAACAGCGCCTGCCCCGACCTGACCACGTGAACGGCCTGGCGCAGCTCCGCGGGGTCGGTCTCCTTGAGCAAGAAGCCGCTCGCCCCGGCGCGCAACGCGTCGAACACGTAGTCGTCCACCTCGAACGTGGTCAGCACCACGACCTTGCTCGCCTCGGTGCGCGGGTCCGCGAGGATGCGACGCGTGGCCTCGAGCCCGTCCATGAGCGGCATGCGCACGTCCATCAGCACGACGTCGGGCATCAGCCGTCGCGCCAGGTCGACGGCCTCCTGCCCATCGCCGGCCTCCCCGACCACCTCGATGCCCTCGTCGCGTTCGAGGATCAGCCGAAACCCGGCGCGCACGAGCGTCTGGTCATCGGCCAGCAGGACCCGCACCGGTTCGCTCGAGGCGGTCACCGCGTCAGCTCCCCGACCGGCAGGTCCGCCCCGACGCGAAACCCTCCCTGGGCCCGCGGACCCGCGCGCAACCAGCCACCGACCGCCTCTGCGCGTTCGCGCATTCCCTGCAACCCGAAGCCCGGCTGGCTGACCGCGGCAGTGCCGCACCCGTCATCGTCGATCGTCACCACGAGGGTGTCGCCCTCACGCGCAACGACGACAGTCGCGGTGGCCGCACCGGCATGGCGCACCACGTTGGTCAGCGCCTCCTGGACCAGTCGGTAAGCGGTCAGCTCCGCGGCGGCCGGCAACGGCCGCTCACCCGCCTCGACGTGCAGCGCGACGGTCAGGCCCGCATGCTCCACCGACTCGATCAGCGGCGGCAGATCCACGAGTCCAGGGGTGGGAGCGAGCCCGGAGCGTTGGTCGCCGTCGCGCAGGACGCTGACGGTCGCCCGCAGCTCCGACATCGCTTGGCGGGTGCTGCCCCGAATCGTCGCCACGGCGGTGCGGGCAGCCTCCGGCCGTTCGTCGAGGCTGTCCGCCGCCGCGCCGGCCTGCACCGTCACGGTGCTGAGGGTGTGCGCCATCACGTCGTGGAGCTCACGAGCGATGCGGAGACGCTCGTCGAGCACACGCCGCTGCGCGTCCCGCTCGCGCTCCTCCTCCGCGTGACGAAGCCGCGCCGCGGCCTCCCCCCGCAGTGCACGGCGGCTGGACACCGCATCACCGAGCAACGCGACGAGCACGAACAACGCCGAGTTCAACGCGATCGTCACGAGCGGGTCGCCCTCGACCAGCGCCCGGTACACCGAGCCAACCCCCGCGAACAGCCCGACCGCCGACCACGTCCAAGCTTGTCGCCCCGCCGCTGCCGCCGCGTAGATCGCGGCCATCAGAACCACCGTCGGCGGGCCACCGGGGTAGCCCAACGCGAACGACATCAGGGCCACCACAGCGACCGCGGCGAGAACCGCCACGGGCTGGCGGCGCCGCAGGAGCAGCAACGCAGACCCCCCAGCCAGAAGCCCATAGGCGCCGACGTCGACCGCCCGGACCGCAGGCTCGTCGGACAACGCCAGCGAAGCGAAGGCGACCGCGCACACCCCCGTCGCGAACCCGACATCGGGCACCCACGACCTCGCCCGACCGCCCGCGCGGCGATATCGCCGGTACCGGCCCACCACGCCGCGCACCCCGTCACGGACAGACGCCATGGGCCCGGTTCCTCCTCCTCCGACGCCGCTGATGGTACGCAGCATTCCGCCCCGCCCGCGTCGGCCGTCCAGCGTGACCGCGGTACGCGCCTCGTCGCAGACCACCGGCACGCGACTACCCCAGAGGGCGTAGACCCGCTCGTGCCCAACCTTGCGATGGCCCCTCGCCAGAGGGGCGGACACCCCCGAGAGCCGCCGCCAACCCCGCCGCCGTCGACCACGACGAGGCCTCTCCCGCCGGCCGCGAGAAGGCGGTTGGAGCGTCGACGGCCCGACAGTGGGTACATGGCCGGCGCATCGCAGGACCGACCGACACCAACCCGAGCGATTGTGAGGTAGGCCATGACCACCCCCACCCACACCACCGAGCGTGTCGCGTGCATCACCGGGGCCGCGTCCGGCATCGGCGCGAGCATCGCCCGCCGACTCGCCGAAGACGGCCTGCACGTCGCTCTCAATGACCTCCCCGACCAACGTGAGGCGCTCGACGACCTCGCCGCCGAGGTCCAGTCACGCGGGGTCCGGGCCACCGTGGTGCCCGGCGATATCTCCGAGGCCGGCGGTCCCGACGACGTGGTCGCGCGGCTCGTCAGCGAGCTCGGTCAGCTCGACGTGATGGTCTCCAACGCCGGGATCGCCGAGGTGAAGCCACTGCTCGAGGTGTCCGCCGAGGACTGGGACCGCATGCTCGGCATCAACCTGCGCGGCATGTTCCTCACCTACACCGCCGCCGCGCGCCAGATGATCGAGCAGGGCCGCGGCGGCAAGATCATCGGAGCCGCATCGCTCGTCGCGCACCGGCCGTTCCCCATGCTCGGGCACTACGTCGCCTCCAAGTACGGCGTTCGCGGCCTGACCCAGAACGCCGCCGCGGAATGGGCCAAGCACGGCATCACCGTCAACGCCTACTGCCCCGGCATCGTCGACACGCCCATGTGGGACCTCATCGACGAACGCCTCGCCGAGGAGGAGGGCCTCGAGCCGGGTGAGGCGAAGCAGAAGTACACCGAGCAGATGATCTCCCTCGGACGCATGCAGCGCCCCGAGGACGTCGTCGGCTTCGTCTCCTACCTCGCCTCGCCCGACAGCGACTACATGACCGGCCAGTCGGTCATCGTCGACGGGGGCATCCACTTCGTGTGATCCCCGCCCGTCGGGCCCTCTTCGGGGTGCCCAGGCCGCGCCGGACGGTCGCGGCGCCACCGCTCAGTCGTCGAGCACGCTCGTGGCCTCTCCACTCGCTCTCGGGTACGCGCTTTGGAGTTTCGCCCAACTGGCCGCCGGGACGGGCGAAATTCGCTTCACGTTCGGCGTCTTGACAGCCTTCGGACTTCGCGGACTGTGGTTCCTCGGCCGTCAGTGGGCGAGCACGGAACCAAAGCAAACATTCGACTCCACAGGCTCGCGCTCGGTAGAGCGGTACGATTCCTGATCTTCCCGAGCACCTGTTAGTGCAGGTACCGACGCGCCGACTGTGGGCGATCCAGAGTACCGGCGCCTTCGGCGCAGGGCTGAGCGGTGGGTGCACGTTCCTGTCGGTCGGGAAGATGCCGAGAAGCGCGTGAGCACCAACGACGGTCAGCACAACCCCTGCGACGGCCGTGAGGATCTTGAGCGTTGCCGACATGGGAACCTCCTGCTCGGCGGGATGGGAGCTCGGTAAGGGGCGAGGGCGGGCTGCGCGAGCCGACCGGCTGCTGGATGTCGCAGGCGACGATCGACTAGGGGGCGCGCCCGGACGCGACGACCGTGTGTCGGACCGTGGCGTCCACGACCTCGAGCGCGTCGGCGACGGTGGCCAGGCTGGTGCCGGTCAGCAACCCGAGGCACACCCCGTCCACCACCGCGAGGACCGTGGCGAGGTGCCGCTGCCGGGGCGCGTCCCGCAGCACACCCTCCTCGGCCAGGGTTTCCAACCAGGCGTCGATCCGCTCGGCGGCGCGCGCGCTCATCGCCGCCAACGGTGCGGGGTCGGCCTCGCCCTTGCGGACGGCGTGGTGCAGCGCCAGCCACCGGTCCAGATCGTGGATGCGCTCGTCGCTCTGCGGGAGGAACTGAGCGAGACACTCGGTCAGCCGCGCCGCCGGATCGAGTCCGGCATCGGCGATGCGCAGGTCATCGAGTTGCTCGTCCATCAACGCCGCCGCCACGGCGTCGTGCAGTTCCCGCTGGGTCGGGAAGTAGTGGCGCAGCGTCGAGGCCCCGATGCCCGCCTCCGCTGCCACCGAGCGGACGCTGATCGCTGCGAGCCCTCCCCGCATCGCGATCTCGCGGGCGGCACGCAGGATCTCGGCCCGTCGCTCGGTACTCATCGCCGTCCTTCGCCGACGGTCAACTCCCGACCGTTGCCGACCATGCTAGCACAGCGTGCTAGCACAGTGTACTATCCGGACTGCGCTGTCCCGATCCCCGCCCGATCCCCGGAGGTTCCCGTGGTGGAGCAACTGCAGTCGTTCACGGAGTCCCTGCCTGAGCTGCTGGCCTGGTTCGGCGTGCTGGTCGCCGGGGCGGTGCCCTTCGTCGAGTCCTACTTCGGCTCGGTCATCGGCGTGGTCGCGGGCGTCCATCCCGCTGCCGCGATCCCCGTGGCCATCCTCGGCAACGCCGTGACCATGCTGGTGCTGGTCATGGGAGCCGGAGCGGCGCGCGGGCGCCTCGCTTCGGACGAGCCTACCGAGCCCTCGTCGCGACGACGCAAGCTCCGGCGCATGTTCGACCGCTTCGGCGTACCCGGGGTGAGCCTGCTCGGACAGTCCGTGCTCCCCAGTCAGATCACCGCGGCGGCGATGGTCTCCTTCGGCGCGAGCCGGTCGGCGGTGATCGGCTGGCAGCTGGTGTCGATCACCCTCTGGGGCGTCGCGTTCGGACTCCTAGCGGTCACCGGCATGACCGTGGCGGACCTGGGCTAGATCGCGCCGGAATCCGGATGGCGCCGGAATCTCGGGCATGTGCCCGAGGTGGCGGGGTGCCTGAGACGCGCATCGTGTTCCTCAACCGACCAGGAGCACGCCATGCACTTCATCCAGGACGAGTTGGTCAAGGTCGTCGCCGAGGAGCGGCAACAGGGCCTGCGCGCCGCCGCCGCGCGCCGCCGCGCGGCACCTGTCAGCCGGCCGGCGCCGCGCGTGGCCCTGGCCCGCGCGATGGCGCTCGGCGCGGCCTTCGCCACGGTCATCCTCGTCGTCCTCGTGACTGTGCCCGCGGCCCAGTGACGCGACGCGCCCAGCCCCGCGATTGACCCGCGACCGGGGGCGCTGTGTCCCGACCGCTGCTGCCTATGATAGAGCGATGCTCGCCTCTAGACCCGGTCGGCTGCCGACGATGGTGGGTCGCGGCGGGCTCCTTGACGAGCTCCGTCGAAGCCTCGACGCGGTCCACTGTGAGACCGGGCCCGTCGTAGCGCTGGTCACCGGCGAGGCGGGTATCGGCAAGACGCGGCTGCTGCGCGAGCTCGCGGGAGAGCTGCCCGCCGACGTGCCGGCGTTGGTCGGCCAGGCGCGCGAGGGCGACACCGACCGTGCGTTCGGCCTGGTCCGCGACCTCGCCGAGGACCACGCCGCCCTCCTCGAGCCGGTCCCCGAACCGCTGGAGCGCTGGCGGCACCCGATCGGGCACCTGCTCGACCCGCTCGTCCGCCTCGCCGACCACCCCGACGACGGCCACACCCACAGTCAGGAGGAGCTGGCCCGCGCCGGCGTCGCGCTGGTCTGTCACCTCACCGGCTCGCGGCCCGCGGTCGTCGTCCTCGAGGATCTGCACTGGGCCGACTCGGCGAGCCTTGAAGTGCTGACGCGCCTCGCCCGCAGCCGCGAGCCGCTCCTCGTCGTCGCCACGTTCCGTCCCGAGGACTTCGAGCGCCGCCACGCGCTCGCGCGCGCCCTGCCAGAGCTCGAACGCCAGAGCACCGTCCGCCACATCCCCGTCGAGCCGCTCATCGCCGCGGAGTTGCACGAGTTCCTCGAGCACGCCTACCGCCGCCCCGTCGACGCCGGGGTCGTCGAGCGTCTGCGCCGCCGGACCCGCGGCAATCCGTTCTTCGTCGAGGAGCTCCTCGACGCCGGGGCCGGCGGCGCCCACGCCCGTGCCGGGGCACGCCTGGCCGACCCCGAAGCGCTCGCGACCGCCGAGTTGCCGTGGAGCACCAGCGAGGCCGCGCTGCGCCGCCTCGACGGCATTGACGCGGCCGCGTGGCGGCTGCTCGAAGCCGCCGCGGTCCTCGCCGGTCGCGTCGATCTGGCCACCATCGCCGCCGCGCTGGACACCGACGAGGCGGCACTCGCCCAATCTGCTGCCGGACTCGTTCGCGCCGGCGTCCTCGAGGAAGCCGCCGACGCTCGGCTGGGGTTCCGCCACGCGCTCGTCGCCGATGCCGTCGCCGGCCAGGTGCTGCACACGGTGCGCCGCTCGTTGCACGCCCGGGCGCACGACGCGCTGCGCGAGCGCGGTGACGTCGCCCACGCCACGTTGGCGCACCATGCCGCGGGCGCCGAGCGGACCGATGAGGCCGCCGCGCACGCGCACGAAGCGGCTCGCGGCGCGTTGCACGCCGGAGCGCCCCGCGAAGCGCTCGCCGCGGCCGAGCTCGCGCTCGCCTCGCGCCGCGACACCGAACTCTCCGAGCTCGCCGCGCGCGCCGCCGCGCAGATCGGCGACTTCGCGCTCGCCGCCGCCCACGCCGAGCAGTGGGCCGCCCAAGCCGACGAGACCGGCGACCTCGAGGCCGCGACGCTCGCGCGGTGCCACCTCGCCTGGTTCCGCTGGTGGGACGACGACACCTCGACGGCGTTGGCAGTGCTCGGCGACGCGGTCGCCACCGCCGAGACACTGCCGGACTCGCCGGCGAAAGCGCACGCGTTCGCGACCCGGGCGCGGTTCGAGCAGACCCGCCGGCATCCAGCCGCCGCGGTCGAGACCGGCGACCGAGCCGCGACGATCGCCGAACGGATCGGCGACCGACGCACCCTCGCGAAGGCGTGGCTGCACAAGGCCGGCGGGTTGCTCGACTCGCCGGAGCACCAGACCGAACATGATCTCGCCCACGCCGCCGATCTGCTCAACCGCGCCCGCGACGAGAGCGAACGCCACGGCGACGTGGACACGCTCGCCGGCTCGCTGCACAACCGGCTCGTCCCCGAGCAGCCCGACGACGTCAGCACCGAACGCTCCGCCGAGATCCTCGCCGACGCCCGCGATGTCGCTGACCGCTACGGCCTCGAGCGCCTCGACCACAAACTCGACCTCCTCGCCACCTACCTCGCGGTCGCCGCCGGCGACCTCGGTGCCGCCGAGACCGCGCTCGTCGCCGCACGACGCGTCCCGCTCGCACCCCACGAAGCGTCGTGGCGGGCCTCGCTCGACGCTTACCTCGCCGCCGAGCAAAGCGACCTCGACCGAGCAGCACGCGCGCACGCCGAGCAACTCGATCTCGGCGGCGGACCGCTACCGGCCGAGAGCGAGGTCGACGCCGGGTTCGTTCTCGCCACGCTCGGCACCCTCCGCGGTGATGCCGACGCGGGTGAGCAAGGCCTGCGCCGGGTCGGCGAGCACGTCGACGACGTCTGCCCCTGCGTCGCCTCGATGTGGTGGGACACTGCCCTTGCCGCGGTCGACGCCGGCGTGGACCCCGGCCTGGTCGACTCGCTGGTCGAGCGTGAGGCGCCGCCGGTGCTGCCGCGCCACGCCGGGCTCGTCGCGCACGCCCGAGGCGCTGTGCACGCCGCATGGGGGCGGAGGCCCGAGAGCGTCACCGCACTGCGCACCGCGGTCGCCGCCGAGCGGCGTGGACGACGAGCGACGCTCCTCGCCGACGCGCACCACCGTCTCAGCGAGCAACTCGTCCGCGGGGGTGAGATCGCGGGGGAGTCGAGCAGCGAGCGTCTCGAAGAAGCCCGCGAACACGCCGCCGCCGCGGTGAGGTGGCTGGAACACTGGCCCGGGGCCCGCCGGGACCGCTGTGAGGCCGGGCGGCAGCGACTCCACGTCGCAGGCCGAGGCGGAGGGCGCAGTGGGCGCGGCGACGGCGGCGGTTCACGCGGCGACGGTGGGCGCGGACGGCACGCGGCGCTGACCCCGCGGGAACTCGAGGTCGTCGACCTCGTCGCCCGTGGCTACACGAACTCCGGCATCGCCGACCGCCTCTTCATCACCCGCAAGACCGCCTCCACCCACGTCTCGAACCTGCTCACCAAGACCGGGCTGTCGGGCCGAACCCAACTCGGCGTCTGGGCAGTGCGCGAAGGGATCGCCGAGAGCAGCGGCGAGACCGAATAGCAACGCCCTGTTCGCTCCGTCGAGCTCGCCAGCTAGCCGGAGGCTGCTGGAACGACATGACAGGCGACGGCGGTCCTGTGAGCGGTGCTCAGCAGGACGCTCCCGTCACGTGAGGCCTGCGATGAGGCTCGTGGCGATCCCGGTCGCCAGGACCGCACCCACGACCCAGCCGATGTAGCGCGCGGCCATGCCGGTGCTGCGCAGCAGGCTGCCCACGAGGCCGAGGGTGCCGGCGATCGCGAGCACGTTCATCGCGAAGGTCGGCACGAAGATCTCGATGATCGAGACGGCGGCCAGGTCGGGGACGACCTGCGCGGCGAAGGCGACGTTGGAGGCCAGCCACAGCGCGGCGAGGATCCCTACCGTCACGGCCCCGGTGCGCGGCGCGCGCAGGCTGAGGAGGCCGGCGGCGGCGAACAGCGCCGTGGCGACGGCCAGGGGCGGGATGAGTTGGCCGCGCACGAGCAGCATGATGCCGGTGAAGACCAGCACTTGACCGAGCGCGACCGCCCGTTGCAGGGTCACCCACCCCTGGGCCAGGGGTCGTGGCGTCCCTGTGGCGGCGTTCGTTGGCATGGTCTCCTCCTCGCAGCGACGCGACGGCATGGGCTGCTCACGGCGGGGATGCGTTCATCTGGCCTGCACGCTCGTTCGCCGCTCGCTGGGGCGGCCTGTGAGAGACTGCACAGTTCATGGCCTCCACCAGCGATCCGGGTCGGGAGCGCCGGGCGGTGTTCGTCGGGCGCGAGCCTGAGCAGGCCGAGCTCCTCGCTGCCGTCGAGGGCCCGCCGGCGCAGCGTCCGGAGCTGTTCTTGGTCACCGGGGCGCCGGGGATCGGCAAGACGGCCCTGGCCGATCAGGTCGCCGTCCACGCGGGGGAACGAGGGTTGCGGGTGCTGCGTGCGCGCTGTTGGGAGGACAGCAGCTCGCCCCCCTATTGGCCGTGGACCCAGCTCTTGCGCAACCTCGCTGTCACCGACGAGCCGAACGGGCTGCCGGCGCCGACGGTCCGGGGCGCGTCGCTGCTCGCCCGCATCCTGCCCGAGCTCGCCGACGAGCGGCCCGACCCTGCCGACGCGCCATCTGTCGCGGACACGGGCAGTGACCGCTTCCGACTCTTCGATGAGATCGCTGCGCTGCTTGCCGCTGCGGCGGCGGAGCAGCCGCTGCTACTGCTCATCGACGACCTGCACGCTGCGGACGAGGCGTCGCTGCACCTTCTGCGGTTCCTCGTCCGCGAGGACCGCGTCGGCGGTGTCGTCATCGTGGCGAGCGCCCGGGAGATCCAAGGGGGCCCGGAGGCGACCGGGATGCTCGGTGAGCTCGTCCGCGAGGGCCAGGTCGTGCCGCTGGCGGGGCTGGGACTGTCGGAGGTCGCCCGCCTGGTCGAGCAGCAGACGGGCATCACCCCGGCGGAGGGCAAGGTCGCGGCCATCTTCGAGGTGACCGAGGGCAATCCGCTGTTCGTTCGGGAGGTCACGCGGCTGCTGGCCGCCACGGAGCCGCTGCACGTGCCCGGTCGCGTCACTCCGCCTGTGCCGGATTCGGTACGGGCGGTCATCCGGCGCCGCCTCTCCCCCCTGTCGGCCGATGCGATCCGGGCGCTCTCCGCGGCGGCGGTCGTTGGCCGCGACTTCGACCTCGCCCTGGCCGGACCGGCGACGGGGTTGCCGCACGACCACGTCGTCGCCGCACTGTCTCACAGCGCGAGGCTCGGCATCATCACGGTCGACGAGGCCGCCGGCCGCTACCGCTTCACCCATCCGCTCTTCCGCGAGGTCATCTACGAGGACCTGCCGCTCGGCGCCCACGCCGAGCTGCACCTCGCCGTCGGCGAGGCGCTCGAGGGACGCGGTCTCGACGCCGACGTCGAGGCGCTCGCGCACCACTTCGCACACGCGGCCGCGACCGGGGCCGCCGCGAAGGCGTTGCGCTACTCGTGGCGTGCCGGCGACGCGGCCATGGCCTCGCTGGCGTACGAAGACGCCGCACGGCAGTACGGCCGCGCTCTCGAGGCCGCGACGCTCGCCGATGCGGGCGAGGACGAGCACTGCACGTTGCTGCTGCGGCTCGGTCACGCGCGGGCCTGCGCCGGGGACTATCCCGCGGCCAAGGAGACGTTCCGCCGTGCGGCCGAGTGTGCTCGTCGTCTCGGCACTGCCTGGCAGCTGGCCGAGGCGGCGTTGGGGTTCGGTGAGCCGCAGGTCCAGTCGGGCGTCAGCGATCGGGAGCTGCGTGCGCTGTTGGAGGAGGCACTCGCGGGGGTGGAGGCGGGGGCGCTGCGCGCTCGTCTGCTGGCCAGGCTGTCCCTCGAGCTCACCTTCGCCTCGGAGGCGGCGGCGCAGGGCCAACTCAGCCGAGAGGCGGTCGATCTGGCCCGCGAGGCGGGTGACGCCGCCGCACTCGGCGCGGCACTGCGCGCCCGCTGGATGGCCGTGTGGGGGCCCGACGGTCTCCAGGAGCGGCTGAGCCTCTCGCACGAGATGCGCGAGCTCGCCGTTTCGACCGGTGACACGGCGCTCGAGCTCGTCGCGCTCGCCCGGCGGATCACCTGCTGGGTGGAGGCCGGCGACGTGCGCGCTGCCGAGGACGATCTCGCCGCGCACGCCCGCCTCGCCGACGAGGCCCGCATGCCCTACCACCGGTGGACCGCCGCCAGCCTCGAGGCGATGCGGGCGCTGTTGACCGGCCGGCTGGAGGCCGCCGAGGAGCGGGCAGCCCGCGCTCTCGACCTCGGAGCGGGCCGCCCCGACGCGGCGCATGCGCACGGCAACCAGCTCACGGTCATCCGGTGGGAGCAGGGCCGCCTGGGCGAGCTGCACGCCACTTGGCGGCGGCTCGTCGAGCAGTTCCCGCGTCTCGGGTGGGCGCGCGGCTGGCTCGCGCTCGCCGAGGTCGAGCGCGGCCATGGCGCCGAAGCACGCCAGCAGCTACACCGGCTCAGCGAGGACCTGCCTGAACAACCGCGGGACGGGCTGTGGCTGCCCACCGCCGCGGTGGCCGCGCTCGCCGCCCACGAGCTCGACGACCGGCACGCCGCCGCCCGCCTGTCTCCCCTCCTCGACGCCTACACCGACCGGGTCGTGGCGGTGGGGATGCCCCACCCGGTCGTGTGCCTGGGGTCGGTGTGGCTGTTCCGCGCCCTGCTCGCGGCGGTGCTCGCCGACGCCGACACCGACGCGCTCTTCTCCCGCGCGGCCACCGCCAACGCCCAGCTCGAGGCCCGGACCTGGCAGGCGCGCACCGCCTGCGCACACGCCCAGGTCCTCCTCGCCCGCGGTGACGAACGGGAACGAGTCCAAGAACGCCTGCGGGAAGCGAGGGACCTCGCGGGCGCCGCCGGGCTCCCGGCCGTCCTCGCACGCCTCGCGGCCCTCGAGGCGGACAGCGCACGGTCCGACGACGCACCTGAGATCCCCGGCACCGCGGACGTTGCCCCGGTAGAGGCCGCAGCCGATCGCGTGGACGCGCCAGCCGCGCCGGCCGAGCAGTTCCGTCGCGAGGGCGACTACTGGACCATCGCCTTCGACGGCATGCTCGTCCGACTGCGAGACACCAAGGGGCTCGGCTACCTCGCCCGCCTCCTCGCCAACCCGGGAAGGGAGTTGCACGCGATCGATCTCGAGCGGACCGAGGCTCCGCCGGACGCCCGGCGCTCCGCGCCGAGCGCGGATGACGACCTCACCGCGCGCCGCGACCTCGGCGACGCGGGCGCGCTGCTCGACGAGCAGGCCAAGGCTGCCTACCGAGCCCGGCTCGCAGAGCTCGAGGCCGACCTCGAGGAGGCCGAGCGGCACCACGATCCCGAGCGGGCGAGCCGGGCCCGAGAGGAGTTCGACTTCCTCACCAGCGAGCTCACCCGGGCCGTCGGCCTCGGGGGCCGAGACCGCCACGCCGCTTCGCACACCGAGCGCGCCCGACTCAACGTCACCCGGGCGATCCGCGCAGCGATGGCCAAGATCGCCGACACGCACCCGACCCTCGGCGAGCACCTCCGGGCGACCGTGCGCACCGGCACCTATTGCTCCTACACCCCCGACCCGCGCGCCCCGATCCGATGGAACCACCCCGCTGAGACGTAGCCGTCGGGACCGTTCACCAGGAGTCCTCTGCGGGCGAACAACCGTGCACCTGCGATGAACGCCACCCCTCGGACGGCACCCACCGCGCCGGACGGAGGCACGCATGGCCCCTGGACGCAGATCCTTGACGAGGGCGGGACGTCATGCCCGCTAGGCGGATGGTGGTCGTGCGGCTCACGCTCGACGACCGCAGCCACTGCCGCGGGACAGCGATGGCCGACTCCGGGCAGGAAGCCCCCTTCGACGGCTGGCTGGAGCTTCTCGGCGCGGTCGCCCACCTCATCGACGACCCCGGGCTGGATCCCTTCGACCAGCCATAGGGGAAGGAGACCCCATGCTTCGTACCGTGCTCGTGCTCCTCCACGCCGGCGCCGGCGTCGGCGGCCTCATCGTGGGCCTGCGTGTGCTGTCTCCGCGCAGCGTGACCGCCGAGCGTCGGCAGTGGCTGCGTCGGCTCTACGCCGCGCTCGTCGCGGTGCTGCTCGTCGCCATGGTCGCCCTCGTCGCGCTCGACTGGCCGCACCTCGCCGCCGGCGCCCGCGTCGCTTTCGCCGGACTCTGCGGCCTCGGGGCCGTGATCGCCTACCGCCTCGTCCGCGGTCACCGGGAGGCACGCCTCCAGCGCCACGGCTGGCAGGCGCGCTATCTCGACCACCTCTACTTCACCTACATCTCGCTCTGGATCGGGTTCCTCATCGTCCCGGCGCTGGCCCTGCCGGTCCCCCAAGTGGCCGTGCCCGCGACCGTCCTCGCCACGCTCGGGATCGGCCACGCGCTGCTCGCCCGCTACAAGCCACACGTGCTGCCGCACACCCAGGCGCCGCCGGACCCGCCCGGCTCGCCGGACGGCAGCCTCCGGTCCGCACCCTCCGAAGGCGGGAGGTGAGCACTGCCCTGCGCGCCTGCCCCACGTCTTCGTCAGCTTCTGGCACGAGGCCCAACGGCACGGACGCACACGTGCACGAAGCACCACAATCGACCACTCTGCGTACAGGCTGCCATCGTCGTCGCGGGCCACCACGCCCCGCGCTCGGCCCGCTCAGCCCACCGGGACGAAGCGCCGGCCCGTGCCGGTGACCACGCGTCCGAACGCCAACTCGGGGAAGTGCGAGCCGGTCATCGCGTGCTCGCTGCCCTCGATCTCTTGCAGCAGCGCCTCACGGGTCCGGGCCGCCACCTCGGGAGCGACGTCGGACAGCGCGTGGAAGTCGCCTTCTTCGATCTGCAGCGGTGACTCGACCGCGTCGCCGAGGATGTAGGCGCGGTCGTCGCCGGAGGCGACCATGAAACCGTAGTGGCCCGGCGTGTGTCCGGGGGTGTGGCGAGCGGTCAGGCCGGGTGCGACCGTCTCGAGGTCCCCATCGAACGGGTCGAGGCGGTCCTCTGCCTGCAGCGGTTGCATGATCTGCCGGACGTGGTCGTGGGAGTACGCACCGCTGGCGAAGTGCTCCCAGTCCGCCTGACCGTACCGCACGACCGCGTTGGGAAAGAACGGTGCACCGTCGGCCACCAGCCACCCGATGTGGTCCAGGTGCAGATGCGTGCAGGCCACCACGTCGATCTCGGCGGGGGACACGCCTGCCGCGCGCAGCGCCTGCGGCAGGTAGCCGCAGTCCACCGCTTCCTCCTGCACGTGTCCGAAACCCGCATCGATCAGCACCGTCCGTCCACCGGTGCGGATCAGGAAGCAGCCGACCGGAATGTGCACCCGACCGTCGTCGGCGAGCAGCTGCGGGTGGGCGGCGAAGTCCAGGCCGACGAAGAAGGCCTGCTCCATCCCCACCATCCCGTCGCTGACGGGAAGGATGTCGATGTCACCAATGCGCACGACGGCAATCTAACCCACCAAGCGACGAGACGACTCTCCGGTATCACGCTCCCCGCTCGTCACGAGGAAGCGGCGGAGCTCCGCGGCCACCGGCTCGGGTGCGGCGACCGGGCCCAGGTGACCGGCACCGGCGATCGTGCGGACCTCGCAACCAGGCACGTGCTCAGCCACGTGCTGGTTCATGCGCGGGAACCACGACAAGGCCGGGCGGTCACCCTGCAGGACCAGGACCGGCGCGGTGATGGTGGCCAGCGCCGCCGGGTCGGTGGCACTCGGCGCCGTGGGGTCGACGTTCTGCAGCACCCGCAGGTCGGCGAGCTGGTTCGGTGCGGTGACCTCGTGGAGGCCATCGGCGACCAGGGCGGCCAACTCGTCGTCGTTGCCGACGAGGGCCAGGAACTGGCGTGCCGCCTCAGCGGGCCGGTCCCGGTCCACCCCCTCGGCCATGCGGGTGAGGGTGGCGCCCATCTCGGCGAAGGTGTCCTCGTCGATCGTCTCGAAGACCGCCGGCTCGTAGGCGGTCACCGCGGTTACCGCGTCGCTCTGCTCGGCCACGCCCAGCGCCGTCAGCCCTCCGCCGGACCAGCCGAACAGCGGCACCGGCTGGCCGATACTGTCGATGAAGGCCATCACGTCCGCCTGCTGCCACTGCAGCGAGTACTGGTGGGCGTGGGCGCTCAGGCCCTTGCCCCGGGTGCTGGGCAGGAAGCAGGTGAACCGGTCGGTGAGGTGGGGCAGCATCCCCTCCCAGGCGGTCTCGCCGCAGAAGACCCCGCCGTGCAGGAGCACCAACGGCTGACCCCGCCCGACGACGCGGCCGGCGATCTCGGTGCCGTCGTCGGAGGTGATGCGGTGAATGCGCTCACTGTCCATGGGTGGACCTCCTTGTGCTCACTTGTCGTGCATGCCGATGCAGGCCGACGAGCTGTGTCGACTCAGAACAGCACGCGGGTGGCCAGCAGGCCTTCGCCCGACGCGCGTCCGGACAGGACCCGGCAGAACTCGACCGGGTCGAACGCCAGCTCCGGTCCCCCCTCGCCGTGGCGGAACACCCCGCCCGCCGGACCGTGCAGGGTGAGATGGAAGGACTGAGCGTGCCGTTCGGCCCACTCGGCCACGACGTCCTCGACCACGCGGCGTTCGGTCGACGAGTCGAGGTCGACGGACCGCCCGGTGGCGCGCGCGATGTCGACGCGGTGCAGCCACACGTCGCGGGTGTAGATCACGTCCATCAGGTGGCCCAGCGACACCGTGGCCGGCATTCCCGCAGCGTTCGATCCGCCAGGGTCGAGGGGCAGCTCGATGCGGCGCAGCACGCGCGGCAGCCGCATCCGTCCCCGCACGGCGGCGGGAGCCAGGCGGCGGAGCTCCGCGATGCGCTCGTCCGGTGTGAGGTGGGCGTGGTCGCGGACCTGCAGCTCGTTGGCCGCATCGAGGCGGTTGCTGTCGAACGCCTCGGCGTGGCGTCTGGCCCATCGCTGCTGCCGCAACGTCTCGCGCACGGACGCGCCCGCCTTCGCCGCGCCGATGAGGTGGCCCACCATGGCCGCCACGTCCCAGCCCGGACATTCGGTCGGCGCGCGCCACTCCTCGGGCTCGAGCTGCTCGAGCGCCTCGAGCAGCCGCTCGTAGGCACCCAGTGCGACCTCCCGGGCATCGGTGTCGCGCGAGATCCCCGGGATCTCCTGCGCCCAACGAGTCATGTCCACGCTCATGGCTGTCCCCTCCCCTTGTGCACGTGCGCGAGATACATCTCGGCGGCCTCGCGGCTCAGCCGGCGCCAGCGATCCCCGCCGGGGTCGTTGGCCAACTGCTGGGACGCCAGCCCGGAGAGCAGCGCGGTCAACAGATCGAAGTGCCGCAGTTCTTCGATGCCCAACCGCGCGAAGTCCTCGACCGAACGTTCGTATGTGGTCACCGACACCGCGTAGGCCTCTGCCGACGGCTGCCACCCGGGCACCGCTGGGGTGAACATCAGCTGGAACCGCGCCAACGACTCGCCGCAGAAGTCCACGAACGCCTCGATGTTGCGCTCGAGCGTGCCGACTGGATCGTCCGGGTCGAGCTCGAGGCCGGCCTTCATGGCGTCGAGTTCGCGGTAGCCCTGCGCGAACATCGCGTCGTAGATCGCCGCCTTGCTCTCGAAGTAGGTGTACAGCGACGGCGCCCGCATCCCCACCTCTGTCGCCAGCTCCCGCAACGACAAGGCCGCGATCCCGTCGCGCTCCGCAAGCCGCCAGGCCGCCTCCAAGATCTCTGCCCGCGTCTGCTGACGACGGCGTTCTCGCACGGGCACGGGGGCAGACGCCGACACCGGGCGACTCCGATCAGTGGACGATGTTTCTAACACTGTTAGCCTGACGGCTCGTGGCACCTCTGTCAAGACCCACACAGGAACGTCGAGGAGCTCACCGTCGACGATCGGACGCCCGACTCGACGTTCTGGAAGAGTCAGCCCCGAAGGGGGCACTCGGGAGATCAGCTGCTGCGGTCGCGGAGGCGTTCCACGTCAGCGCTGTCGACCAGCAAGCGACCGGTCGCCCGCTCGGGCACAGCGGGAAGCGTCCCTTCATAGACGAGCCGAAGGACTTCATCGACCGACGTGCCCAGGCGCCGGGCCGCCTGTCCCAGGGTCAAGGTCGCTTCCTGGACTACGTCCATGACCACCAGCCTACTCACCGTCGAGTTCGTCGAGGAAGGGCCAGATCCGCCGCAGGAGGACTCGCAGGGCGGTCTCAACCTGCCGACGAGCCGCGCCGCCTTGATCGACCTCCGGGAATCGGTCGAACACGTCCAGTGCCGCCTCCAAGGCTGCGTGCTGGAGCCGGTACTCCTCCCGGGGAAGGACGATCGACTCGGGGAGCTCGTGCATCGGCTCAGACATGCCTCGCACGGTAATCATGCCGGTGTCTTCGAAGACGGGGAGATCCACAGGCCCCACCTCACCTCCTGGTCGCGGCAACCGCCGAGCTCACGGGCCTGACCATCCTCCAGGATCCGGCAGAACTCGATGGGATCGGACGCCAGCTACAACGTCTGCCCCTCCAGTGCGCTGGCGACGACCGCTCGGGTGAAGCGCCTGCTCATGCGGACCGGCTGGGTCCGATAGTAGTCGCCCCCTGCGGTGTAAGGCCGCTCCGCGGCCCGCTCCAGCTCCTCGCGGTACGACGCTCGGAAGCGCTCCCATGCCACGAGCCGCGCGTCATAGAGGCTGTGCAACACCACGAGCCTGCTGACCTTGTAGCGGCGAGCCAGCCGGCCGGCCTCCTCGACGAGATCGCGGTCCGGGTCGTGGTGCTGCCGCAGGTCGGCCTCGGGGACGAGCAGTTCCGCCGCAACGGCGTTGCACCACGGTTCCAGGTCATGCTCCGCGTGCACGTCCATCCGTGGGCTGTCGAGGGCGGACTGCCCGAGCCAGACGTGGCCGAGCTCGTGCGCCAAGGTGAAGATCTGCGCGGCCTTGGTGTCGGCGCCGTTGACGAACACCACCGGCGCGTAATCGTCGATGATCGTGAAGCCACGGAACTCACCTGGGTCGAGCCGGCGATGCGAGTTGCTGCCCACGATCCCGCTGACCATGACGAGGATCCCGGCAGCCTCGATCGCTGCGACGAGGCCGCTGCGCGCCTCCTCCCACGTCGAGAACGCCGTCCGCTGCTCGAGGGTGAAGGCCAAGACCTACCGCATCTGCTCAGCCACCACCCGCGGCGAGTCCTCGGTACTCGCCACGCCTGGCCACGGCACCGGGGGTTCGCCCATCGAGCGCGCGAAGCCGCGGTACCACGCCTGACGTTGCTCGACCAGCGCGATCGTGTCGAGGAGATCCGCGCTGGGCTGCTCGATCGCCTCGTCTTCCAGCGTCCGGAAGTCCGCGAGCGGCACCTCCTCGTCGGGTGGTTCAGCCAGCAGCAGGTACCCCACGGGCGTTCGCGTCGCCCGCGCGAACTCGGTGAGCTGGGTCAAGGTGGGCCGCCGCTCACCTCGCGTCCACTCCGAGAGCTTCGGGTGACGTCGTTCGAGCTCCGCGGGATCCCGACGAGACCGCTCGATGGCCCACTCGAGCACGCGGGGGGCGACATCGACGCGTACCGTCACCTCGTCACCCCTCTCCGACAAGCACGCACTACGCCAGCATCACCGCTGCGTTCCGGGCACGGGGGACCGCGTCGTGCGACTGCTCACCCCAGAAGCCCAGAGGCCACGAGCGCTCCTGACCACCGCATCCGTGGGGGCCATGCTACGGGCCACGTGCGTCGGAGCCGGCGCCCGGTGCACATGTCCCGTCCAGCCCACGGACGCGCATCACGAGGAAGCGGTTCGCGGATGTCATGTCACGATGCCGGCACCGGCTCGAGGTCGCGGTCTCCGCGATAATGCCGCCATGGGAGAACCCACGGCCAGCGGTCCCACCGCACGAACCCAGCCACCGCACGGGCGGAGCGGCCCGACAACGACCTACGTGCTGCGCGCGGAACTCGACGGCGCCGCGCCGGCGGTGTGGCGGCAGTTGGCGGTGTCACCGGGGCTGCACCTCGACGAGCTGCACGTCGTACTCCAGGCCGCGTTCGGGTGGGACGACTACCACCTGCACCGGTTCTCGAGCGACCCCGACGACCCGTGGGGGCAGCCGGCGTACCTGTGCCCGTTCGAGATTGCCGAGGGCGACACGGGTGTGCCCGCCGAACTCGTGCGCGCCGGCGAGGTCCTCACCGATGCGGGCGAGCGGCTTCGTTACATCTACGACTACGGCGACGACTGGCGGGTCACGCTCACCCTCGAGGCGATCGAGACCCACGAGGAGAGCGCACCACCGGCAGCGTGCCGCGACGGGCACGGCGCCGAGCCGCCGGAGGACTGCGGCGGCGTGCCCGCCTACGAGGTCATCGTCGGCGCGCAGGACCCCTCGCACCCCGACCACGCCGAGCTGCTCGCCGAGTTCCGCCGCTGGTTCAGCGCCGAGGACGACCCCGCGCGCATCCGGCTGACACCTTTCGACGCCGACACCGTCAACGCCCGCCTCGCCGACCTCGATCTGGGCTCGCCGCCGCGGCCGCGCGAGGTGCCCGTCGCGGTCGCCGACCTGCTCGCCGGCGTCGGCGGCCACCCGGTCCGGCGCCGACTGCTGCGCTTGCTGGCTGAGGCCGCGATCGACGCGCCGGTCACCATCAACCCCGACGCAGCGGCCGACATGATGCGGCCCTACCAGTGGCTGCTCGAGCGCGTCGGCGAGGACGGCATCAAGCTCACCAAGGCCGGCTACCTCCCGCCCGCCCACGTCGAGGCCGCCATGCACGACCTCGACCTGTGGGAGGAGTGGATCGGCGCCGGCAACCGCGAGGACCTCACCATCCCCGTGCTCGACCTGCGCGAATCGGCCCAGCAGCTCGGTCTGTTGCGCAAGTACCGCGGGCGGCTGCTGCGGACCAAGCGCGGTGGCGCCGCCGCATCGGACTCCGTCGCCCTCTACCAGCTGCTCGCCGAGCGCATGCCGCCCGCACGGCGCGGGACCGCCGAGCACCGCGCGGGCACCGTGCTCCTGCTTGCCCTCGCCGCCGGCGTCGACGACACCGACGACGCCGACGCGCTGGTCACCGAGGCGCTGATCGCCGAGGGTTGGCGCCACACCGACGGCACACCGCTCGACATGTGGACGATCCGCGCCGTGCAGCGCCCCACCATGGGGGTGCTCCAACGCATCGGCGCCCTCGAACGCGACCGCGCCTCCCCCGGTGACCTCACCCCCACCAGCCGCGCGCGACCGTTCGCCCACGCCACGCTCGCGACGACGCCGCATAGCACCGACACCGGGGAGACCTCGTGAGCGCCCGCGCATGGCTGTCCGAGGTCGTGCTCGAGGTCGAGGCCGGCCCCGAGGTGTTCGCCCGGGGCGAGGACTACGCCGAGCGCGGACTCGTCGAACTCGCCACCGTCGATGACGAGCGCATCCACGCGACGGTGCACGGCACCGAGCCCTACCAGGTCGAGCTGACGCGCGCGGGCGCTGAGGTCCCCTGGTCGTGCACGTGTCCGTACGCCTCCGACGGCGACGTGTGCAAGCACGAGGTCGCCGCCGGGTTGGCCGCAATCGGGCAGGCCGCTTCGCCACGGGGCTCGGCGCGCGAGGCAGCCACCGAGGCTGCCCTTGAGGAGGACGCCCTGCGCGCCTGGCTCGCGACGCGAGCCCACGACGAGGTCGTCGCGCTCCTACTCGACGCTGCCCGCGACCATCCGGAGGTGCACCGCCGGCTCGCGGTGCGCGTCGCCGCCGACCGAGGAGGGCCGGTCGATCTCGCTCCGTTCGAGGCCGCGCTCGCCGAGGCGTTCGACCCTGGCGGCTTCGTGCATTGGCGGGACATGTACGAGTGGACCGCCGACGCGCACGCGGCGATCGACAGCATCGCCGAGCTGGCGGACGCGGGGTTCGCCGACGCGGTCGTCGACCTCGCCGAGCGCGGACTGGCCGAGGTGGAGCGAGCGATCGGCCGCGTCGACGACTCCGGCGGCCAGCTGGACGACCTCGCCGAGCGCCTCGTGGACCTGCACCAGGCGGCGCTGCGCGATGCCTCGGTCGACCGTGTCGCCGTCGCCGAGCGCCTCCTCGCGCTGGCGCTGTCCAGCGAGCTCGAGACGCTCGCCGACCGTCTCGGCGAGTACCGCGACGCCCTCGGCGCCCACGGCTGGGACGGGCTCTGCGCGCGCATCCGCGCGGCATGGGACGCCCTGCCCGCCTACGGGTCCGGCGACGACGACCGCGACCGATACGGGCGCCGGCTGCGCCTCGAGCAGCTGATGGAGCAGCTCGCCGGCGACGACCTCGACGCCCTGCTGGAGATCCGCGGCAAGACGCTCGCGCGACCCTTCGACTGGGTCCGCATCATGGCGACGTGCGCCGAGGCCGGCCGTGACGACCTCGCCGTCGATTGGGGCGAGCGCGCCCTCGCCGCCTTCGGCCCGGAGGCCGACACGCGTCTGACCGATGCGCTCGCGGAGGCCTATCAGCGGCTCGGGCGGCTCGACGCCGCGCTCGAGCTCGAGCGCGCCCAGTTCGCGGGGCGCCCGAGCGCGACCCGCTACCAGCGGCTGCGCGCGGTCGCCGAGCCGCTCGGGCGCTGGGAGGCCGAGCGCGAGGAGGCCTACCGCATCGCCCACGAGCTGGCCACCCAGGCGCACGAGGACCGCAGCCAACGTCCCCCGAGCCCGCTGCGGGGGCGTACGGGTTGGGCCGACGCGCCGGGCTCCCTGCTCGTCGAGCTGCACCTCGCCGACGGCGACGTCGAAGCCGCTTGGACCACCGCGCGCGAGCACGGGGCCACCGACGCGCAGTGGCGACGCCTGGCTGACCTCCGCGCCGCGCACGCCCCCGACGACGCGATCGACGTCTACGCCCGCGAGCTGGAGGCCGCCCTTCGCCCTGCTGACCAGCGCGCCTACACCCACGTCGCCGAGCTGCTCGGCGCCCTCGCGCCGCTGCACCAGCGGGCGGGTCGGGCCGACGAGTTCGCTGCCCTCGTCACGCGGATCCGCGAGGAGTACAAGCGCCGCCCCAACCTCATCAAGACCCTCGACCGTGCCGGGCTCACCGCCTGAGATCGGCCTACGCCCTTGGTTCGCAACGGGCCGCGAGGCGCTCGGCGATGGTGCGCACGTCATCCAGCTCACCTGCGGCGACGGCGATGACGAGGTCGTACGCCTCGTCGTTGGTGAAGGTGAGCCGGACGCCGTTCATGCCGTACAAGGCGATGACGCTCGCGAGGCCTAGCCGCTTGTTGCCGTCAACGAGCGCATGGTTGCGCACCGAGGAGTGCAACAGCGCTGCCGCCTTCTCGTGCAGGGTGGGATAGGCGTCTTCGCCGAAGGCGCTGGCCCTGGGACGGGCCACGGCAGCGTCAAGCAAGCCAGCATCCCGTACCTCCACCTCGGGCAGAACTCGCTGCGCGATGTGGAGGAGGTCGTCGACGTCGAGGAGGATCAACGTCCGAGACGCTCGAGCGCCTCCGCGTAGCGGGGCAGTTGCTCGTCGAGCACCTCGTCCAGCAATTCGCGCCTGCTCGTCCGTTCGATGTACTCACGCAGCGCCTGGCGCGCTACCTCCTGCATCGAACGGCCCTCCCGCGCCGCGCGGCGCCGGAGCGCTTCGGCCTCCTGCTCGTCGAGCCGCAAGGTCATCGGCATGCAACAATGGTATCACTACTGATACCAGAGGGTCGCGCTCCCGCCGCCGCGAGTTGGCGTATGACTCCGCTGTCAGCTACTCCGCGGCCCTGGGCGGATCGGACTGCTGTGAGTGAGAGCTGCATGGCCGCGTCTCCGACCGGCTCAGTCGAGGGAGAGGTCGCGCAGCCGAGCCCGGGATCGAAGTGGGAGTCGCTCGATCCCGGACGTGAGCAGGCGCAGTTCCCGCTCTATGGTCGGCCGCCAGTTAGCGACCCCGCAACTCGCCCGAGCGAAGGACACGATGGCAGCGGCGCTGAGGTCACTGTGGAGCTCGTCGAGGTCGGCTCGCGGTACGCCGAGCTCCCGCAGACGGGACAGGTAGGCGGCCAGAGCCGGACTGGCGGCGGCCGGTTCGGCGACATCGAGCAGCACCTCGACCAGATCGAGGGCGGCCGGGCCGCGGCTGGCGCGCGCCCAGTCGAGCAGGATCGGCTCGTTTGTGGAGCGGTCGAACACGACGTTGTCGAGATGGACGTCGTCGTGGAGCAACGTGGGCGCCGAATTGGTCAGCTGCTCGGCAGCGGCCGGGTAGGTGTGCTCGAGCTTGTCGAGCATCCCGTGGGTGGGGGGCGCGAGGTCCGAACCGAACCGGTCCAGGAACACGCTACGACGTCGACGGAGCCAGCCGCGGTCGAGGCCGAGCCAAGGTGTCGGGGGCAACCAGTCGGCGGCTGCGACGAGCCGGGATAAGCGCCACCAGCGGGCATGCAGATCGGCGAGCAACCGTGCCACGCGGGCGGCGGGCTCGGGTGAGAGCTGCTGGAGGCCGTCCCCCTGGTCGACGTCGACGAGGTCCTCCAGCACCAGAACGGCACGTGCCTTGCCCTGGTCGACGGCCCCCGCCAGACAGGCAGGATGGCGCGGCCCGAGCCGGCCGAGCCGGTGCAGCACGTGGAGTTCGCGGCCACTCGCGGCCCCGTCCAGGTCCCACAGCTTGACCACGACCGACGCCGGCTCGGCGTCGCCACCAAGGTGGACGCGGAGCAGCTCGCTGGCCAGCCCGAAGCCCTTGCCGATAGGCTCGGCACGACCGTCATCGTGCTGCGCATCGGACAGTCCGAGGCTCCGACGCGCCCAGGCCGCGTCGACCTCGGCGGCGGTCGATGGGACCATCAACGGTGGAGCCCTTCTCGCGATGTGGAGCAACGCTACTCGTTCGCGCGTCGTCGGGCTGGCCTGGCAACTCGCCAGGGATGGGAGCGTGCCATGGGGTTGCCCGGCGAGGAGCCGTCGGCCGCTCGAGGGCTGTGGCGCCACCTCGCGGACTCGCCGCAGGCCCTGAAACCCGCGACCGGACAGTGGTCCGCGAGGCGGGCGGGAGACGGGCAGCTGGTGGGGGCCGCGGGCCACGTCGACTGGCCCGCCGACATCGCCCACGTCGGGATCATCGTGGCTCCCACCTTCCGGGGACGTGGACACGCCGGCCCGCTGGCCGCCGCAGCAACCCGGCGCGCGATCGCGGCTGGCCGATGCCCGCAATGGCGCAGCGCCACGGCGAACGAGGCCTCACTCGCCACGGCCGCACGCGTTGGCTACCAGGTCTTCGGCCGCCAGCTCAGCTTCCGGCTCGCGTGAGGCCACCGGGCGCCTCGACGGTCAGGGCTGGCCAGTACCGGTGGCGACGTGCCCGGGCGGACCGACGACGGAGTAGCGCGCGCACACGAAGGCCTTGTTCTGCCCGAGCTCAGCAGCGCGGCGGTGACGTGGCGCGAGGGCGAGACCCGACCCCCTGCCCCGGCGAGCACCGCGTTCGGTAGATCGCCAGGGCTTCGCCGTGCTGTGTCACAGGAGCGGCGCCTGCGTCGTCGAGATGGGTAAAGGTCGCTTTCGACGGGAGGTGTGTGATGCGGTGGGTGCGCGCAGGGTTGGCCGTGCTTGCGGTGGGCCAGCTGGTGCCGGGGATGTGGGCGCTGGCGGCGCCGCGGCACTTCTACGAGTCGTTTCCTGGGGTCGGGTCGGCGTGGGTGGCCGCCGACGGGCCGTTCAACCATCATCTCGTGGTCGACGCCGGGGCGGGGTTCGCCGCGACCGGCCTCGTCCTCGCCGTGGCCGTGTGGGTCGCGTCGCGGGCTGTGCGGGCGGTCGCCCTGGCCGGTTATCTCGTGCACGCGGTGCCGCACCTGGCCTATCACGTCGCGCATCCGCCGTTGCCGCTGGGCCCGGTCGAGCAGGCGCTGACGTGGCTACCGTTGGCCGGCGGAGTCGGACTCGCGGTAGTCCTGCTCCTCGTCATGGCGGTACGTAGCCCCCCCGCGCGCGCTTCTGCCCGCCCGGACTCCCGTCCCGGCGCCGGCCCAGTGCCTGCGCCGTCGAGGTCGGGTTTCTCGGGCGGTCGGATCTCCGGGATCGGAGGATCGCCCCGCAACCCGCTGCTGCGGCTGGGCTTCATCGCGGCCCGCCGGCGGCTCGGGGCGATCCCCGAGGCCTGGCGGGTCACCGCCCGGGTGCCCAGGGTCGCGTTGGCGCGGATGGCCGGCGACGCGGCGCATCAGCGGACCCGGCTCGCCCCGGCCAGCGTGGGCGCGGTCGCGCAGCTGCACGCCGCGACGCTGGTCGAGTGCGCGTTCTGCGTCGACATCGGCACTGCGGCCGCCGTCGACGCTGGGGTCACCCGCGAGCAGATCCGCGACCTGCCCCGCTGGCGTGACAGCGACCGGTACGACGACGACCAACGGCTCGCGCTGTCCCTGGCCGACGCGATGACGGCCACCCCTGCAGAGGTGCCCGGCGACCTCGTTGACGCGCTCGTCACCCGCTTCGGCGCCGACGCGACCGTCGAGCTCGCCACCGCGGTGGGCCACGAGAACGCCCGCGCCCGGACCAACCGGGCGCTCGGTGTGCCCCCGCAAGGGTTCGCCGCCGCAGCCTCCTGCCCACTGCCCGAGCGGAGCCCGACATGACGGGCGTGTTCGAGGCCGAGCGCGACCGGCTGTTCGCGATCGCCTACCGGATGCTCGGCAGCGTCGCCGACGCCGAGGACGTCCTCCAGGACGTCTGGCTCGCCTGGCAGCCCGTCGACCACCCAGAGGTGGCACGACCGGCCGCCTACCTCGCCCGGATGACCACCAACCGCTGCCTCGACACGCTGCGCGCCGCCCGCCGCCACCGCGAGGCCTACGTCGGCCCGTGGCTGCCCGAACCGCTGCTGGCCACCGGCGACGCCGACGACGACGATGCCGAGCTCGCCGACTCGGTGCGCATCGCCTTCCTCGTCGCCCTCGAGTCCCTCTCCCCCGCCGAGCGCGCCGCGCTGGTGCTCCGCGACGCGTTCGGCTACCCCTACGACGAGCTCGCCGGCATCCTCGACCGCAGCGAGACTGCCTGCCGCCAGGTCGTGGCCCGCGCTCGACGCCACGTCCAAGCCCGCCGACCCCGCCAATCGGCCAACCCCGCCCACGCCGACGAGGTCGCTGCCCGGTTCCTCGCGGCCGCCCGCCACGGCGACCTCGACGGCCTCCTCGCCGTCCTGCACCCCGACGCCGAGCTCGTCAGCGACGGCGGCGGCAAGGCCAGCGCGGCCCGCCGCACCGTCACCGGCGCCGACCCCGTCGCCCGGTTCGTCGCCGGCATCGCCGCACGTCAACCCGACGCCGAGTACCGGCCCGTCCTCGTCAACGCCGCGCCCGGCGCGATCATGACCACCGCCGAGGGCCCCACGGTGATCAGCATCGACATCGACGGCGAGCGGGTCACCCGCATCCACGTCATCCGAAACCCCGACAAGCTCACCCACGTACACCCTTCCTGAGCCCCCCGACGACCTCACTCCGGCTCGGCTGACGGTTGGCGATCCCGTCGACCCTCGACGGCCCCACCGAGGGCACGCCCCCGCACGCGAGCAGCCTCGGCTCAACCGGAAGAGCCGACGTGCCCGAGGTGGATCGACCGTGCTGGAGCCTGCCATGCCCGACCACCCCCTCGGCGAAGCGCTGGCCGCCACGGTCGCGCTCGAGGCCGCCACCGGCGCCGCCTGGCCCGCTGAAGACAGCGCCGCGCCTGCACCGGTGATCGGGCGACGGTTCGCGCGCGCCCACCGCCTTGCCCTGCAGTGCGCCAGTGAGCCGTTCGCGGATCGTCCGCTTGGCGGGGATCTTGCGGACCTTGACGAATCCGCCATAGCCGCCGAGTGCGCGACCGAGAATCCTGACCACCGGTGAACCCCTTCCCGGAAGGCGCCGCGTGGACCCTGCCCCGCACCGCCCACGAAGATCCTCGACAGACCTCTGGCCGGCCGGAATCCCTTGCGGGCCGTCACGCCGGATCCGTCCGCGCGCTCCGGCCCCGGGCGCCGGCCAGCAACAGCGCCGGCAGCAGAAGCGCGACAACCGGCAGTACCAGCGCCCCCACGCTGAACCCTGTGAGCAGCGCGAAGCCGGCGGTGGTCGCCCATCCCATCCATGCAGCCAGCCACCTGCCCCGCACGATCCCCGTCATGAGCAGGGCCGCCGACGCGACGAACACCAGCGCCTGTGGAGCGGGTCCCGACAACACGAAGGTCGGCTCGGCCGCAGACGCTTACGGAGCCGTCGCCGCGACCCGCCGTGCCGGTGCTCGCACCGCCGACATCAGCACGCCGTAGCTGGCGACCAGCCCACCGGCCGCCAGCGTCGCCCACCGCAGCCACCGCACGCATCGTCCCTGCCTCTGGCGTCCCGGATCGTGCGGCCGTTGACCGAGCACCTCACCCGCCCTGCCGTGCGCAGTCACTCATGCACGGCCCGTTGCCTATGTACCACCGTGACCTTTGTTGCGGCTACCACAAAGGCGGCACCGGTCGTCACGTGCATCGTCGCCAGCAGCACGCCGGTCGCGGTGTCGTGGCCACCCGCCAGCGGACCGGCGGCCGATGCCACGGCGACCACGCCCCCTACGGTCGCCAGCATGGTTACCCACCGGCGCGACCGCCGAGCAGCCAGCGCCAGCAGCGCCGCACCGGCGGCGAACGGGAGAAGGGTCGTCAGGAGCACCTTGACAACGCCCACCTCCAGGTCCGGCTCGCCGATGGCTGGGTCCACGACGAAGCTGGCGTCCGCTGCACCTCCGATCGCCCACAGCGACACGTTGACCACGATCGCCGCCGCAGCGCCGACGGTCGTAGCTCTGACGACCGCGGGGTTCCGGGGACCGCTACTCGTTGGTGATGAGGTGATCGTTGAAGCTGTCTCCATGGTCTTCTCCTCCGGGAGAGGCCGGTGCGTGCGACCGAGCGCCGCAAGGTCTTGCGGTCCCCCTTCTCCCCATACGACGTCGCAGCCGGTCCGAATGTGACACCGCCCCGAGCAGCAGCGCTCATCCGACGAACGCGCCGACCAACAGGCCGATGATCTGCGGCGCGAATGCGGCGAGCAGCCCGCCGGCCACCCCGAGGAAACTCGCGACAACGGCAAGGGTGCCCCCACCCCGCCGCCTCAAGTACGACCAGCTCGCCAAGAGGAACAGGATCCCACCGAGCGCGAACCACGGTCCCCAGACGACCCCGTACCACCAGGCCTCGCCCTCGAGCGGATCGACGGTGACCAGAAAGCTGAGGTACTGGCCACCGTGCGCGGCGAGGAGCGCGCCCGCGCCGCAGGAGGGGAGCAACAGGAACGCCGGGGGCACCGCCTGGCCGCCGACCCCCGGGAGCACGCGTGGGAAGACAGCGCCCCAAGCACGCACGAGCGCGAGCCCGAGGACCGTGCCGACCGCGAGCATGACCGTTACCCACCACAGGGCTGCCAAGACCCCTGGATCGCGGGCAGCGGCGGCAGCCTGGAGCCCTTCCGAGATCGTCCCGAGGCCCACGGTTCCTCCGAGCGCCCAGTAGAGACTGCGAATCCCGAACGCGGCGGCCCAGAACGCCGCCGCATAGCCCGCCCAACGGTCGATGGCCGGGAGGGCTCGGCGCTGCTGCTCGCGAAGGCCTCGACCCATCGGGTGCCCCTTCCTGCTACTCGCACCGAGCCCCGGGTCCCCGTCTGATGAGGGAGACCTCGATGGCGGAGGCCGACTGCGGTCTAACATCCCTCGCCAGAGGCTGCGAGGTTGGACCGAACAGCCAGGCGGGCCCGAGAGCAGGTAAGGGTGCTCACCGTCAGTAGTGGATGCCGGGCCTTGCGACAGCACCCTCCCGAGCGGCGATGATAGCGGCTGACGTTGCGCGTTTGAACTCGTCCGCATCGTGGAGGTGCTATGCCCAACCCGGATCCCAAGGCCGACTTGCACCGCTACCTCCAGGTGGCCCGTGACGCGCTGCTGTGGAAGCTCAACGGCGTATCGGAATACGACGTTCGCCGCCCGCTAGTGCGAACAGGCACGAACCTACTTGGGCTCGTCAAGCACCTGGCAGGGGTCGAGGCGGGTTACTTCGGCGCGGTCTTCGATCGCCCGTTCACAGAGTCGCTGCCCTGGATGGACGACGAGGAGCCGAACACGGACATGTGGGCGACGGTCGAGGAGTCCCGAGACGACATCGTCGCCCTCTATCGGCGGGTCTGGACCCACGCTGACGCCACCATCGACGCGGTCGATTTGAGCACGGTTGGGTTCGTTTCCTGGTGGCCGGAGGACCGGGCGCGAGCCACGCTGCACACAATCCTCGTCCATGTGACCACCGAGAGCCACCGGCACGCCGGACACGCCGACATCGTTCGGGAACTGATCGACGGTGCCGTCGGGCACAGGCTGGGTGTCGACAATCTCCCAGACGTCGACCACGCGTGGTGGATGTCCCACCACGAGCGGCTGAAGCAGGTGGCACGGCAATTCGAAGGGCTCGGCTAACGACTGCGCGGTGCCGGGCACCACGTTGCCCCGTGACGTAGACGCGCCCGCGCGACAGCGCTCCAATATCCCCGAACTTCTCTGCTGGTGTCATGTACTCGAGCGTTTTGCGAGACGGGTATCCTGCGGTCGCTGCCCGCCCGCGCGACGCGTCATCGCTGCCTGCGCCACTGCCAGGGTGTAATGGGCACCGCTGCCGCGCGCTGCTTCAGACGAGTCGACGCAATGAATGCGTCCAAGACCTTCCTGGCCCTGTTCATAGGCATGACCTTGACGGGAGCGGCGATCATCTTGTTGATCCCTTCCCTGTTCGAGCCACACGAGCCGTATCTCGTGTGGGCGATAGGGATACTTGGCGGCCTCTTCGTCGTCCTCGCGGTAGGCGTGTTGTACTTGCGGCCCGCGAAGCCGCCTCCGCCCGAGCAGAACGCAGGCGAGTAGCAGCACCGAGGATGATGCGCCGGAAGCGGTTTACGTCGCCGCGTCCAGATGACCCGATAGATCTGGCAAGCAAGCCCCGACCGAAGCAAGCGATCAGTCTCGGAGTGGCAGTTGGCGGGCACGAACGCCGCTGGGCCGCTGGAGGGTGCTCACCGATCCCGGCGGTTAGATCCATCCCTCTTCCCAGGCGCGATGGATGGCCGCGTGCCGGGTGGAGACTTGGAGCTTGGCCATCGCCGAGGACAGGTAGTTGCGCACGGTGCCCGGCGCGAGGTGGACCGCCTCGGCGATGGCTTGGACCTCCTCGCCCGCGCGACCGGCGCGAAGGACGTCGAGCTCGCGCGCGGTCAGGGGGCAGGCGCTCTCGGTGAGCGCGGACGCGGCGATGTCGGGATCGACGTAGCGCTGGCCGTCGGCGACGCCGCGGAGGATCTCGGCGAGTCGCGTGGCGGGGGTGGTCTTCGGCACGAATCCGCTCACCCCGGCAGACAGCGCGCGGCGCAGCACGCCGGGCCGTGCGTGGCGGGTGACGAGCACGATGTGGGTGGACAGCTCGGCACGGATCTCCTCTGCGGCACGCAAACCGTCGGCGGGAGGCATCTGGAGGTCGAGCACGGCGATGTCGGGTCGGTGCTCACGGGCGTGGATGACCGCATCGGTAGTGGTCGCCGCCTGGGCGACCACGGTCATGTCGTCCTCGAGGTCGAGGAGGGAGGCGAGAGCGCCGCGAACGAGGTCTTCGTCGTCGGCGAGCAGGAGCTTGATCATGAGAGCTGCTCGTGTCCGACGGGGATCCAGGCGGTCAGGCCGAACCAGTCGTCGTCGTGCTCCCATTCGAGCGCACCCCCGGCCGCGCGCAGGCGCTCGGCGAGCGTGGCCAGACCCGTCCCGTCGGGGCTCGTGGCCTTGCCCGTGGCGTTCGCACCGTTGTTGCGCACGTCCAGGCGTGCGGTGGCGCCCTCGAGGGTCAGGGCGAGGCGGGCCTGGTCGGCGCGGCTGTGGCGCAGCACATTGGTGGTCGCTTCGCGCACGACGAGGCCGAGCAGGTGCCGGCCGGGGTCTTCGACCTCGTCGGCGGCGACCTGCGCGTCCCTGCTGAGACGGCCATCGATGCCTGCAGCGGCCAGCACGCGGGTGGCGTTGGTCAGTTCCGTACCGAGCGACGCCGTGCGGTAGCCCTGCACGATCCCGCGGGTGTCGGCCAGGGCTTGGCGAGCGAGGTCTTCGGCCTCCGCCATGTGCCCGGCAGCCGCGGCCGGGTCCGAGGCGGCCACCCGGCCGGCGAGCTCGCATTTGAGCGCGATGACTTGCAGATGGTGTCCCTGGATGTCGTGCAGGTCGGCGGCGAACCGTAGCCGCTCCTCCGCCACCGCCAGCGCGCCTTCTAGCTGTCTGGCCCTCTCGAGGCGCACGACGAGCTCCCAGTGGCGCAGCTCGGCCCTCGACGCCACCGCCACGCCGGCGACGAGCCCACCTTCGAGGACCAACCAGACCCACTCGAGGTTGCCGACGATCAGGAAGCGGGCCGCGGCCGCGACCACCGTGGCGACCAGCCCGCCCAGCAGCCCGGCGAGGACCCACCGTCGGCCAGCGACCGTCACGACGACCGCGATGTTGGCCACCGCAGGCACGGCGAACCACGACCCTTCCGGCTCGTCCGCCACGGCAGGCAACGGTGCAGCGTCAGCGACCTGCGCGAGCACCGCGTAGACCAGGCCCGCGACGACGGCAACGGCCACGAGCGGCGCGTCGCCCGCATGCTCGTCCGGGCTCGCGGTCGCAGCCGCCGCAGCGATGCGCCGATCGATGAGACGGCCGGCGGCGAGCGACCCCGCGACGGCAGCCGCGACCGCGACACCGAGGCCCACACCGAGCGGCCTGGTGGCCAGCGCTGCCGCGATCCCGATCATCCCGAGGGCGTAGACGATGCCGAGGCTCGACCAGCGGGTCTGCCGACGCATGCGGTCCAGGTCGGTACCAGTGTCGGCTGCCGGCCCCGCCATCGACGCCCGATCGCGGTGCGGTCCGCCGTCGGGAGCTGTCGTTTCGGGGCTCGGTTCCATGCGCTTCATGATGCCCCAGCGCCAAGCGGTGCGCGGGTGACATCTGTCACGTATCGACGTGAACAGCGCACACGAACCGGTGAGGTCCGGCACTACCAACAGCCCGTCTCCGACGAGCACGGTGCCCCCATGAACACGACCAGCACCGGTGACCGCCACACCCGGCAGGGTGCGAGCGGAGCCACGACCGCCCCATCCGCTCCCCCGACCTCCCCAGGGGCCCGACCGACCGCCGACGACGTGGCCGTAACGGCGACGGGACTGCGCTGCGCCTACGGCGACTACGAGGCGGTGCGCGGCATCGACCTCACCGCCTACCGCGGCGAGCTGCTGGCCGTGTTGGGCACCAACGGTGCCGGCAAGACCACCACCCTGGAAGCGCTCGAGGGCCGCCGCGCACCCGACGGCGGCGGGGTCCGAGTGTTGGGCATGGACCCGCGCCGCCAGCGCCGCCGCCTGGCCGCCCGCATCGGGGTCGTGCTGCAGGAATCCGCGCTGCCCGACGAGCTCACCCCCGCAGAGTTCCTCGCCCTGTGGCACAAGATGACCGGCGCAGGGAAGCTGGCCCACCGCCCCGTCGACGAGCAGCTCGCCCGCGTCGACCTCATGCACCGCCGCGACGTGCGCATCGGCCGGCTCTCGGGCGGGGAACGCCGCCGGCTCGACCTTGCGACCGCCTTGTCGGCCGACCCCGAGCTCCTCTTCCTCGACGAACCGACCGCCGGCCTCGATCCCGAGTCCCGGGCCGGCACCTGGGAACTGCTCCGCGACCTGCTCCGAACCGGCACGACGGCTGTGTTGACCACCCACTACCTGGAGGAGGCCGAGGCGCTCGCCGACCGGTTGGCGATCCTGCACGACGGCCGCATCGCCGTCGCCGGAGCCCTCGACGAGGTGCTGGCCGCCCGCGACGCCCGCATCCGCTGCGACCTCGACCCTGGCGCTCCCTCGCTGCCCCAGCCCCTCACCGGCCATGCCACTGTCACCCCGCAGCGCGACGGGCACCACATCGAGATCCGCACCCGCGATCTGGCCGACGACCTGGCGACACTCCTGGGCTGGTCACAAACCCACGCGGTGGCGCTGCGACACCTGCACGCCTCCGAGCCGACGCTGGCCGAAGTCTTCCACGACGTCGCCGGCACCACCCGCGAGGAGGCCACGATATGAACGTCATCGCCCTTGCCCGCGCCGAGCTGGTCATGCTCGCCCGCAACCGCGTCGCTGTCGTCACCGGCATCCTGGTCCCGGTAGCCGCCGGTGGGTACCTGATCACCAACCCCCCGCCCACCGACGTCCCCAGCGGTGTCGTCGGCGGAATCACCTCCCTGATGCTGGTGCTCCTGGCCGGCATGACCCTCGCCTCCACCGCCACCACGACCCTCGTCGCCCGCCGCCAGCAACACTTGCTCGAGCGCTGGCAAATCGCCGGCACACGGGCAACCAGCGTGCTGGCCGGCACCCTTGCACCCGTGTGCCTGCTGGCCGCGAGCGGGGCCGCGATCCTGTTCGCCGCCACCGGCTACGCCTTCGACACCATCCCGGCCCGGCCGGAGCTGCTGGTCCTCGCCGTGGCGCTCTCGGTCTCGCTGGGCAGCGTGGTCGCGGTCGCGGCCGCCGCGTTCACCCGCAGCGTCGGAACCGCCGAGATCACGCTGCTGCCCGTGCTGGCCGCGCTGATCGGCGGCGGCATCTGGACCAGCCTCACCCCGCTGGCCGACATCAGCTGGCGAATGCGGGCCACCGGGGGCGGGGCGCTGACCGAGCTGGTCCGCCTGGGATGGGACGGTCCCGCCGACGCCGGTGGGTTCACCGCGGCGCTCTCCGCCTCGGCGCCGAGCCTGGCTGTGCTGGTCGGCCTGGTCGCCGTGTCGTTGGTGGTCGCGGTCCGCAACTTCCGCTGGAACCCCCGTGCGTAACGCCGAGCCACACGAAGGAGACCGTATGCAGCGACCCGGCCTTGGAGTGCCCCGAGCTGCCCGCGCTGGAGGCCCAGGACCCCGCCGCCGACATCGAGGGCGCACTCGGGGAGTGTCGTGACCGGCTGGCCGGCGATGGCGTCGATCTCGACGCGTTCCACCACCTGGCCAATGCTCGCGACGTCGACGTCGTCCGCCGGGCGCTGGGCTACGACCGGCTCAACCTGCAGGGTGGCTCGTATGGGACCCAGGTGGCGCTGCTGGCGGCGGAGCGGTCGCCGGAGACGATCCGGTCGGTGACGTTGAGCCCGCCGATCGATCCGAGGGAGAACTGGGTCGACGGGATCCCGGCCGGCTTTGCGCGGGCCCTCGACCGCGTCAGCGCCGTCTGCGCTGACGATCCGGCATGCCACAGCGCCGTGGGGGACTTCGACGCCGCCATCGCCGCACAACCCCGGTGACACTCTCACGAGAGTTCGGTCGACATCTCCCGCCAGCGGCCTCCGTGCCGCGAGTCTGGCAGGGGATGCGCGGCCGCGGCGGTCCCGTTCCGTCCCTTCGCACCGGCGCGCCGTGGGCGCTATGAGAACCTCGGCACGACCGAAAGGAACTCAGATGAACAGTGCCACCGCTCGTCGGCCACGATGGGGCCGAGCGACCCGCAACCTGCTGCGGTGGATCCGCAACGGCATGCTCGGCCTGCTCGGGCTCCTGTCCGCCGCCACGCTGGCCGGCCGGGTGCAGCAGGCCCGCCTGCAGCGGGCCCACCCCGCGCCCGGCGGCCTGGTCGACGTCGGCGGACACGAGCTGCACGTGCTGCAGGCCGGCGCCGGGGGCCCCACCGTCGTGTTCGAGAACGGCCAGGGCGGCATGGCGCTGGACTGGCACTACGTCCAGCCGGAGATCGCGGCGCAGTCGGCCACGCTGGCCTACGACCGGGCGGGCATGGGCTGGAGCGAGCCCGGACCGGGCCCCAGAGACCTCCCCGTCCTGGTCGACGAGCTGCGCGCCGTCCTGCACGAAGCCGGCGCCCCCACGCCCTACGTCCTGGTCGGGCACTCGCTCGGCGGGCCCATCGTCCGTGCCTACGCCCACACCTACCCCGACGAGGTCGCCGGTCTCGTGCTGCTCGACGCCACTCACGAGGACCAGTTCGAGACCTTCCCGGCCGCGTTCACCGCCAAGGCAGACGCCATGGCCGAGGCGATGCGACGGCAGCGGCGCGTCATCGCCGCCGTCAACGCCAGCGGCATCCCCGCGCTGTTCGCCTCGGCCTACCCCGACCCCGTCGCGTCGAAGCTGCCCGCCGAGGTCGCCGACGCCCGGCGCGCCGTCAAGTTCATGGACGCCTCCACCGTCGTGAGCGCCGCCGACGAGATGATCGCGCTACGCGACAGCCTCGATCATCTCCGCCGCAGCCGGCAGTCCCTCGGCGACATTCCCGTGGTCGTGCTCCCCGCCGGCAAGGCCCTGGGCGCCGAGGCCGCCGTCCCCGAGGGTCTCGAGGGAGACGTCGAAGCGGCCCGCCAGACCATGCAAGAGGACCTCGCGACCGTCTCGACCAACGCACGCCGAGTCGTCGCCGACGGCAGCGGGCACTTCATCCACGTCGAACGACCAGACCTGGTGACCGACGCGGTCCGCCAGGTCCTGGAAGAGGCCGCCGCCGACGCATAGCTGTTGCGCCGATACCGGCAGGGCTCACGACCTGAACCGGCTGTTCGAAGTCGGGCGGTGGCTCCGGACATCAACCGCAGCTACTGCTCGCGGACGGGAACGGTCCGCTCCAGACGCGTTCGACGCCCGTCCACCCTGCTCAATCTGCTCGGCCTACTCGACACCCCGACAGCCGGACGGATGGCGCTCGCCGGTCAGGACACCACCAGCCTCGACCGTCGGCTCCGCGCACGTCTGCGTGGCCAGTCAATCGGGTTCGTCTTCCTGTTCCACCACCTGCTGCCCGAGTTCAGTGTGGCGGAGAACCTCACCATGCCGCTGCGCATCACCGGCCGGCGGATCGGCGCACAGGACCGCGAGCGCGTGCGCGAGCTGCTCGAACTCCTCGGTCTGCCGCGGCTGGAGGACAAGAACGCCAACCAGCTCTCCGGCGGGCAGAAACAGCGGGTGGCCATCAGCCGAGCGCTCATGCACCGGCCACCGCTGATCCTCGCCGACGAACCGACCGGCAACCTCGACACCGCCAACACCGACACGGTCCACCAGCTGTTCCGCGACCTCAACGGTGAGCTGGGCACCGCCTTCCTCATCGTCACCCACGACCGCGCGGTCGCGGAGATGACCGACCGCATCCTCGAGGTCCGCGACGGCGAGCTCGTCCAAGACGTCCGCAACAGCTACCGATGAGCGGCGACTACCCCTCGGGCGGCAGCAAGACGGTCTCGAGGCCGGTGAGTCCGCTCGCCAGGGTTGCCTGACGCCGGTCGAGCGTGGCGAGGGGCAGCCCGTGGTCCCGGCAGGTCATGGCGATGAGGAGGTCGTGGACGTTGCCGCCGAGGTGCAGCGAACGGCCTGTCCGCAACACTTCGGCGTAGGCCGAGGCTGCTGTGGCTGCGACACGCCCTTCTGAGTTCCAGGGGCCAAGGGTCTCCGCGACCGTGGCCGCGTCCAAGTTCCAAGGAGCACGACGCAGGGCCGCCCAGGTCTCGGCGACCACGATCCCCGGCACCTGACTGCGAGCAGACTGGACCACATGGGGGCGGGCGACGGAGTGGAACTCGTGGTTGCGGACCAAGCCCGCGACCATGACCGAGGTGTCGATCACTCGCGATCTCGCTGGGCGTGGATGGCCTCGACCGTGGTGGCGTTGCTCACGGTTTCGAGTTCGTCGACCGTGACCAGCGGGAGTCCGCTCTCATCCACGGTGACAGTGGCACGGCGGCGACGTTCCAGCAGGACGCCTTCGGGTGTGGAGACGAGCTCGAGGGCGCCGCCGTCGGATAGGCCGAGACGTTCACGTTCGGTCTGAGGGATAACGACGCGGCCTTGTGGATCCACCTTGACGGTGATGGACATCATACTCCCAACGTGGACACCATCGATATGGTGCCATGGTGCCATCTTGATGGCAGTGGCTCGCCCCCACGGTGGGGCTCGGTCCCTGTCTGGATCGACCCGGGATACGTTTTGAGCGACTGGTGCCACTGCCCAAGCCCCTCGTCGTCTGTCGCGCCCCGCCAGCCCGATCCGGCCGGCGAGGCCCCGTGTCGGCCGAGGTGGCTTTTGCGATTCGGTCAGGAACTGTCGGTGCGCGTGCCATCGGGGACTCGGCATGCCGCGTCTGTGCTGCTGCTCAGCGATGGCCCGCAATAGTCGTTCCGTGGCCGGTGATGACGATCTTGCCGCGGGCGTGGCCGTCCTCGAGGTGCTGGAGCGCCCTCGGGGCTTCGCTGAGCGGGAACGTCCGGTCGATCAGCGGGGTGAGCTTGCCGGCCTCGATCAGTTGGGTGAGCGCAAGCAGGTCCTCGTGGTTCTCGCGGTTCATGAACGTGCCCAGTGTCTGGCGGACGAACGGTGACAGCAGCTGTGCTCGCAGTACGCGGTCCATACCGCCCAGCCAGCGGCCGCCGTCCTCGCCGCCGACGATGACGAGCCTGCCCGTGTCGGTCAGTGCCCGCCGCAGGCGTGACAGTGACGTGTTACCGCCGATGTCGAGGATGACGTCGTACCGGTGGTTGCCGTCGGCGAAGTCCTCTCGCGTGTAGTCGCTGACGCAGTCGGCGCCGATGTCGGCGACCATCGCGGTCTTGGCTGTGCTGCACACGCCGGTGACGTGCGCACCGGAGGCCTTGGCGATCTGCACCGCGTAGGTGCCCACCCCGCCGGATGCGCCGACGATGAGTACGTGGTGACCGGGACGGACCTTCCCGTGGTCGCGGACCGCCTGCAGGGCGGTCGAGCCGGAGATAGCGACCGCCCCGGCCTGTTCGAAGGTGAGGTTGGCGGGCACGGGCGCGAGCTTGTCCTCGGGCGCGCGGGCGTACTCGGCGTAGGCGCCCTTCCCGACGCCGAATACCTCGTCGCCGGCCCGGAACCGGGTCACGTCCGAGCCGACCGTCTCCACGACGCCGGCGAGGTCCATACCGGGAACCGGCGTCTTCGGTGCGCGTAGCCCGTAGCCGGCCAGACGTATCGGGTACGCCAGGCCGGTCATCAGGTGCCACACGCCTCGGTCGACGCCGGCCGCGTGCACGCGCACGAGGACCTCGTCGTCCGCGGCCCGGGGCCGAGCGATGTCACGCAGCTCGAGCACGTTCGCCGAGCCGTAGGTGTCCTGCACGATCGCCTTCATGCGGTCCCCTTCCCGAGCCGCAGAGGCCGGCTGAAGCCGCTGACGATGAGCCAGATCGGCAGGATCAGCTCGAAGAGCCCACCGGGGGCGACCGCGAGCAGCCCGGCCCCCTGGGTGACATCGGCCAGGTCGAAGACGTGCAGGACGGTTCCCACCAGCAGCACCGGGTAGCCGGCTAGGCCGAGGACTGCCAACGGACGTGGGATCAGTCGAGATCGGTGCAGTGCGACGGCCAGGACCGTTCCCGCCACGCTGGTGAACAGGTAGATCATGACGATTGCCACGTCGTACTGCGCCTGGAAGACCGCGCCGAGATGCTGGCCGGCGGCGGCGTCGACGGTGCCGTCGGCAAGCCCGCCACCGATCTGGGACACCAGCAAGGGGGTGGCCAGGTACAGCAGGATGGCGGCGAGCTCGGCGATCCGGAAGCCGACGTAGCCCAGGGCCAGGGGTTGGCTGTAGCGCTCGAGCAGCGGGTACAGCAGCAGGGCGATGCCGACGACGGCGAGCCCGTCGACGAAGGCCAGCAGCGCACCGGCGCTCAGCGCGGTGGCATGTGCAGGTGCGCTCGTCAGGAAGTCGGGCAGATCCAGCACGCCGGTGATGAGTTCGTCGGCGACCAGGAACGTGCCCGTGGCCGCCAGGAACAGCACACCTACCAGGACCGCGGTGCGCCTGGTCGAGCCGGGGGTCGGGGTGGTCTCATTGACGGTCGGAGTGGTCATGGTGGTCATTGGTGGCCTCCCGTCGGGCAGTTGTCGCGGACCGGGTTCTCGTTCGAGGCGATCTGTCGGCTACGGACGACGAGCCAGACCGCCAGGAGCAGCTCACCGATCCACGTGTAGGTTCCGACCTCGGGTACGGACCCGCCGGAGAGCACGGTGGCGACGCTGTCGAAGACGTAGCCGACCCCGGCGACGGTGAGCAGGAGCCCCAGCAGCCGCGGCAGGAAGCCGGACCGGTAGACCAGGTGGCCGACGATGAGCAGGTGCAGGCCGAACAGCACCATGCCGGCGTCCCAGACGGCGTCGAACGTGCCGATCCGCGACATGGCCAGGGCGTGGACCTGCTCGGTGCTGAAGGTTGGGAGAGGCCCCTGGCTGCCCAACAGGCGCAGCGCGGCGACGAGGTGGCCGACCGCAGCGAGGAAGACCGCGGAGTAAGCCAGCCGGAACCCTGCCGCGAGCGCCGACAGGTGTCGGCTCACCGGGCGGAACACCCGGTAGAGCGCGCCGGCGACGACGACGTCGAGTGCGATCACGCCGAAGACGCTGACGATGCCGGCGCGGAACAGCCCCTCGGACGCCAGGATGTCGATGGTGGTCTGTGTGGCATCGCCCGGTGTCACAAGCCCTTCCACGACGATGATGAGGCCGAAGCCTGACAGCGCTGCCATCAGCAGCAGTCCGGCCCCGGCGGTGAGGCTGGCGCTGCGCATCGACCAGATTGCGCCGGTGGATGCCCCGTCGGGCGATAGTGCATCCTCAGTGAGGTGCGGCGCGGGTACTCGTACGGTTGCCTTCTTCATGGTGCACCTCCACGGGTGTCGGGCTGCTCGCCAGACCGGCGGAGACGGCCGATGGGGTCCGCGAGCCATGAGCGGGTGGTCGTCGATGCGTGGCGGTCTGCCGCGCTGTCGATGGCCACGACCGGAAGGTGACACGTGCGAGTGGAGCCTCGGTGGGAGACGAGTGGAGCCGAGGTGGTGCGCCGATGGGTGCGACTCTGCGACGATGGTCGAACGATCGAGGTGTCGAACGGCAGCGGGCGACCTCGACGCTGTGGCAGGAGCATTCGCGGTGGTGCAGGTCGAGCTGCTCAGCGGGGTCCGGGCAACCACCGACATCGGCGAGCCGCTGGACGTCGGACCAGCCAAGTGCCAGGCGGTGCTGGCGACGCTCGCGCTGTCGGTCGGCGACGCGGTACCGGTGCCCCGGCTGATCGACGTCGTATGGGGCCAGGACCCGCCCCGCACGGCGGACAAGACCCTGCAGGGCTATGCCGCCCGGCTGCGCAAGGCCCTGGGCACCGACGCGATCGTCCGCACCGGGGCGGCCTACCGCCTCGACCTCGATCCCGGGGCGGTCGACGTGGCCCGCTTCCGGCACCACGTCGGTGCCGGCGAGGTCGATGCGGCGCTGGCGACATGGACCGGCATGCCACTGGCGGGCCTGGACGCCCCGAGGCTGCAGCCCGCCGTGGACGCGCTGGTCGAGCAGTGGCTGGGGGCCGTCGAGTACGACCTCGGCCGACGCGTGAGGGCCGAGCCGGCCAGGGCGATCGCCACGCTGACCGAGCTGACCGCCGACCACCCGTTCCGCGAGGAGCTGTGGGCCCTGCTGATGACGGCGCTGTACCGGGCGGGCCGGCAGGCGGACGCCCTGGCGGCGTTCCAACGTGCCCGCGAGCACCTCGTCGACGAGCTCGGGGTCGAACCGGGACCGCGGCTCCGCGAGGTCGAGGCACAGGTCCTCGACCACGACGCCGGGCTGCGAGGCGGCCAGCCACCGCCGGTGTCCCCGTCGCAACGGCGCGGGAACCTGCCCCACCGGCCGGGACGGTTGGTGGGCCGCGACGCCGAGTTGGACGCGATCGCCGACGCCCTGCAGGCGTCGCAGGTGCTGACACTGGTCGGGCCCGGCGGGATTGGTAAGACCGCGCTCGCGGCGGCGGCCGCACACCGGTCCGAGGCGAACGGCCGGCGGGTCTGGCTGGTCGAGCTGGCCGAGATTGCCAGCTCGGGGGAGGTGGCCCGTGCGGTGGCCGAGACGCTGGGCGTCACCGGAGGTGCGGGACGGACCCTGACCGAATCGGTCGTCGCGGCGCTGGGCGCGCACCACACGATGCTGGTGCTGGATAACTGCGAGCACGTGGTCGACGGTGCGGCCGCGCTGGCGCGTGCGATCGCCGAGGACGGTGCGGACACGCGGGTGCTGGCCACGTCCCGCGAGGGCCTTGCCATCGCCGGTGAGCAGCTGATCACGGTGGGCCCACTCGACCCCGCCGGGGCGGCGGTCGAGCTGTTCGCCGACCGAGCGCGGGCGGTCGGGGCGACGTTCGACCTCCACGTCGCTCGCGCCGAAATCGAACAGGTCTGCCGACAACTCGACGGCCTGCCACTGGCGGTCGAGCTGGCGGCCGCGCTCTCGCGGACCCTGACCCCTGCCCAGCTGCGGTTCCGGCTCGACGACCACCTGCGCCTGCTGGGCAGCGGCCGGCCAGTAGCCGAGCGGCACCGGACGCTTCAGGCCACGGTGCAGTGGTCCTACGACCTGCTGTCACCGGCGCAGCAGGTCACGTTCGATCGGCTGGCAGTGTTCGCCGGACCCTTCGACCTGGCCGCGGCCGAGGCGGTGGCCGCCCCGGAGCTGGACACCGTCGATGCTGACCGCCTCGTCAGCGACCTGGTGGAACGGTCGATGGTCACGGTCGAAGCGGGCCCCTTCGGCCGCAGGTTCCGGTTGCTGGAAACCCTTCGGCAGTTCGCATCCGAGCGGCTCGCCGCGCACGGCGCGGTGGACCAGGTCGCCGCACGGCACGCACGATGGTGTCGCGGGGAGGTCGTCCGCATCCAGCAGCTGCTCACCGGCCACGGCGAGGTCGAGGGCGTCGCCCAGCTGGCAGAGTTGTGGTCCAACCTACGAGCTGCCTTCGACTGGGCGTGCACAACCGGTGACGTTCAGCTGGCCGACGCTCTGGTCCGCCCGGTCGCCCCGGAGGTGAACCTGCGCCGGCAGGCCGAGATCGGCGACTGGGCCGAGCGGATCCTCGACCTCACACCGCCAGACGACGAGGCCGCCGTCGTGTTCTGGTTGCTGTGGGCAGCCGACCGCCGCGCACAGGCCGACGACCACGAAGCCTACGAGCGGGTCGTGACCCGCCACGGGCACACCAACCACCCCGTGCTCCGGTTCACCCACACCTACATGTACGACGACAGCCCATACGGACACGAATCGTCTCTGGAGGCCGTCGCCTGGCTGCGCGCACACGGCGAGGACCACGCGGCCGACCTGGTGGAGATCGCCGGCGTCGGAGCCGGGCTGATGACACGGGGACGGTTCGCCGAGCTCGATGCGTTAGCTTCAGAGATGGCGGAGCGCTACCGGGCGCACGGCCCACCGACATTCCTGTACTTCGCGCTGGGCCTGCGCGGCTACGCGGCGCAGTTCGCGGGTCGCCACTCCGACGCCACCCGGATCTTCACCCAGTCGGCGCGCATCGACACCCCCTCCGGGACCTATCGGGTGAGCCAGCCGATGGAGGCGCGGGCGGTGTTCGACCAGGGGCACCGACCGCTGGCCGTGAGGATGCTGCGAGAACACGTCGAGGAGCTGCTCGACACCGACTACACCGACGTCACCCGGATGGTCTCCGTCGAGTTCATCACCATGATGGTCGCGCTCGACCGCCGTGCCGAAGCAGCGCGCGTGCTGGCCTACCTCGACACCACGGGCGACTTCGGTGCGCTGGCCCGCGAGACCCTCATCGCCGACGCCGTCCGAACGATCGACGCCGACCCCGCCCTCGCCCCAGGCCAGGACCGCAACCTCGACGCCCACAACGCGCTGCTCGTCATGCGCGACACGCTCGACGAGCTGGCGCGGGACTCCCCGGTCGTCTGACGTCCCACCGCACCGTCGACAACCTGCTCGTCTGGGTTCGACGCCCCAGCCGCCATGCCGCCCACCGGGCCTGTGAAGCAGGCTGGATCTGAACCGCGCGACATCACCCCGCGGCCGGGGAACCGCTGGTGCCGACACGATCGTGCCGTGCAGCGCGTCCCCGCCACCCCCCTTACGGCAACCGACGTGCGTGGTAGGCGTCGGTCCCGGAGGGGAAGGGACGTGAAGCCCGGCCGCCCTGGGGCGCACCGACCCGTGGCACCGCACGCGCACGCAGCAAACCGCCCCGAGAGGTCCGGTCGATCCGCGCTCGCCAGCGTCGCAAGCTCGCCGGCGCGAGCTCGGTAGCGAGCTCTGTGGCCAGCCAGGGCGACCCGTCGACCGACACCTCGACGCGGTGCAGACCGTGCGGTGGTGCCCAGGCGACGCCGGTCGCGACGGTGCCGTCACCCGTGGCTGCCGTCGACCCCACGTCCGCTGCCGCATCAACGGACATTTGGATCTCCCCACGGGCGGACGTGAGATCTCCCCAGTGGCGGACGACGCGACGGGGCGATTCGCGCAGCGCTCGACGCGAAGTACAAGTCGCTCGCCGGACTCACCGGCCCCAGCGGCGACATGTACCAGGCGCTGGCCTACTGCGTTGCACACGAGCTGCCCCGCTGCTGGCTCGTGTACGCTGCCGAGAACGAGACCTCTCGCGCATACACCCTGCGCCACCTCAACGCGACCATCCACGTCGCCGCGATCGATCTCACCGGCAACGTCGACGAACTCCACGAGGCGGTTCGTGGCCTCGCTGGTGAAGTAGTCCGCACCGCTTAACGCCTCTCCCCCGTCATGCCCCCATTTTCGGACTCCGGGGCAACGGACACGGCACGAGAATCGTCGTGCCATGGAGCGTGATAGGGCCCTCCATCTCCCGCTCGCTTCTGCGAGCCCGCTGCCACCGCCGGCTTGCCCGCTTGTCGCCCCGCAGCCGCCACGGACATACGGGCGCGGCGACCTCTCAACGTGCGGAATCAGCCGCAGCACATTATCGACGAAGCTATCGAGCTCGGATCAGAGGCGGCCTCCCGATGCGGACCTACGGCGGATGTCCCGATACGGTCCTGCGGCGGTTCTGCCGCTACGCGATATCGGCGGTAGGGCCACTACTCCGGTGGCATGCCCGTCCTTGCGAAGCTCTTGCACCGCTGTATGCAGCGGCAGCCGCCGGTGTTGGTGGGTGCCAGACGGTGACAGTGGGATGCCACTGAGGTGACAGGGCGCCCTGCGACGGTCGTTCCCGTCGGATCGGCACAAGGGAAAGGGAACGGCTATGTCCACCAACGGCTTCGATGAAGATCGAGTTGCGCAGTTCATCGGTCAGGTGATCGGCGATCTGGGCGCAGGGGTGTCCGGCGCGTTGGCTCGCATCGGCCACCGGCTCGGCCTGTATCGGGCGATGGCCGGGGCCGGGCCGGTGACCCCCGCTGAGCTCGCCGAGCGCACCGGGACGGTCGAGCGCTACGTGCGAGAGTGGCTCGCGAACCAGGCCGCCGGCGGCTACGTCACCTACGACCCCGCCGCCGCTCGCTATGCGCTGCCGGCCGAGCACGCGTTGGTGCTGGCCGACGAGGACAGCCCGGCCTACATGGCCGGTGCGTTCGACACGATGGCGGCGACCTGGGCGGTCCACGGCCGGGTGGAGCGCGCCTTCCAGACCGGTGAGGGCGTGGGGTGGCACGAGCAGGACCCGCTGTTGTTCGCGGCGACCGAGTGCTTCTTCGCGCCCCAGTACCGCGCCAACCTCGTGCCGGTGTGGATCCCGGCTCTGGACGGGGTCGAGGCCAGGCTCGAGGCCGGGGCACGGGTGGCTGATGTGGGTTGCGGGCACGGGGTGACCACGATCCTGCTCGCGCAGGCCTACCCGAACGCGGAGCTCGTCGGGTTCGACTACCACGAGGCGTCCGTCGAGGTCGCTCGCAAGCGCGCCGTCGAGGCCGGTGTCGGCGACCGAGTGGAGTTCAAGGTCGCCTCGGCGACCGACTTCCCGGGTGAGGGCTACGACCTTGTGTGCTTCTTCGACGCGCTTCACGACACGGGCGACCCCGTGGCGGCGGCCGCGCACACGCGGCAGGGGCTGGCCGGTGACGGGACGGTGCTGCTCGTCGAGCCCTACGCCGCAGACCGCGTCGAGGACAACCTCAACCCGCTCGGCAGGGTCGGCTACGGCATGTCCACGTTGGTGTGCACGCCGGGCGCCCTGTCGCAGCCTGGCGGCATGGCACTCGGCGCCCAGGCGGGCGAGGCCGAAAGCCGCTGTGTGTTCGAGCAGGCGGGGTTTTCGCGGTTCCGCCGTGCTGCCGAGACGCCGGTGCATCTCGTGTTCGAGGCTCGGCCATGAGCCCGCGCGCCGAGCTGGCCCACAAGGTCGACGCCGGGGGCGGCGAACGCCTGCGCTACGCCGGCATGACGTTCGTCATCCGGGCGTCGGCTGCGTCAACCGGTGGCGCGTTCTCGATCGTGGAGGAGATCGACGCGGTCGACGCGCCGCTGCACATCCACGATCACCACGACGAGGCCTTCTACGTCCTCGAGAGCGAGCACGTGTTCACCGTCGGCGACCGGGAGATCGAGGCCGGACCCGGCGACCTCGTGTTCGGCCCCCGAGGGGTCCCCCACGCGCAGCGGCGCGTCGTTCCCCGCTCTGGCCGGGTGCTCTCCATGTTCTCCCCTGCCGGGTTCGAGGGGTTCTTTCGCGACCTCTGTCAAGCGGACCGGGACGGGCAGGTGGGCCCCGACGACCTCGTGCGGATCGCTGCCGCATACGGCGCACGGTGGATCGTCTGACTCAGGGGTCCTGGCCGGCGCCGTCAGCCCCCCAGCCGCTCGATGACGGCCAGCGCGTAGGCGACCGTCTCGTGGTCGTCCATGGCGTGACCGCGGGCGGCTGCGGTCGCGTGCCGCTGGGGTCCCAGCGACTCCCGCGCGGCCGCGTCGGCGGCCGCCATCCGCTCGGCATCTGCGCCGAAGGCCGACGCGCCGCTGCTGGCGCTGGCGATCGCGCCGTGGAGCACGGCGGCCGGCTCGTGGACACCCAAGCGGACGAGGAGCACGACGAGGTTGCGCAGCGTGGTCCACTGGTGCACCCAGTCTCCGGACCGGCGCCAGTGGGCGACGCTGTCGGCGAAGCTGGCCAGCGCGTGGGGAGCCTCGCCGCGCCTGGCGTGCAACGAGGCCAGGGACACCCGCGCGACACCCTCGACGAAGCAGTTGCCGACCGACCCGGCAACGTCGACCGCCTCGGCGAGCGCCGCTGCGGCCCGCTCGGGGTCGGCGTCGAGCCACAGCTCGCCCTCGAGCATGCGATACGAGGCGTGCATGGTCGGGCTGCCGGTGGCCTCGGCCACCGCCCAGCCGTGGGCGAACCGAGCCATCGCGTCGTCGGTCCGCCCGCCGTAGGCGGCTGCGAGCACGGCGTGGAGGTGCCCGATCGCCTCCTCGAATGGGCGGTCAAGCGCCTGCGCGGCGGTGACCACCTCCTGTGCGAGACGGTCGACGTCGTCGAGCAGCCCGCGGTAGAGCGTCATGTCGGCTTCGAGCTCGAGGACGCGCAACCGCGCGAGCTCAGCGGCGGTCGACGCCGCCAGCTGCGCCTCGTCGCGGTAGCCGCTGGCGCGGTCGAGCTCACCGCGGTGCACGCAGCCGGCTGCCGCCGCTGCCAGGGCAGGGGCATAGTCCGCACGGTCTGACGCCTCCGGCCGCGCGGCCGCCTCCTCGGCCCAGCGGAACACCTCGTCGCGCAACCGGAAGTAGGCGTAGTGGTGCAGCAGGGCCGGCAAACGCAGCGCCACGTCGACGTGTCCGGCGGTGAGCGCCCACCGGTGCGCTGCTCGCAGGTTGGCAAGCTCGGCGTCGCACAGCACCACCCACCTGGCTTCGTCGGATCCGACGACGCCGGCTGCAGCCTGCTCGGCCAGCCCCGAGCAGTAGGCGGCGTGCCGCTGCTTCCACGTTGCCAACGCTGCCTGCGCAACGAGCCGCGCCTCCGCGTAGGCGCGCAGCGTCTCCAACAGCCGGTAGCGCGCGCGTTCACGCCGGCGCTCGACCACCACGAGCGAGTGGTCCACGAGCTCGCCCAGCCGGGCCGCCACCTCGTCGACAGGGAGCACGTCATCGGCGCACACCTGCTCCGCGGCGTCCAAGGTGAACCCGCCCACGAACACCGCGAGCCGGTCGAACAGCCGCCGCGCCGCCTGCGACAGCAGCGCGTAGGACACGTCGACGACGGCTTGCAGGCTCCGATGGCGCGCATCGGCGGTCGGCGTGTCGCTGGCAAGCAGCTCGAAGCGACGATCCAGGCGCGCCGTGATGTCCACCGGCGTCATGGAGCGTATGCGGGCCGCGGCCAGCTCGATCGCCAACGGCAACCCGTCCAGCCGGCGACAGATCTCGGCCACAACCTCTACGTCGTCGTCGAAGACCGCCCCTGGCTCGGCGGCTTCCGCCCGACGCAGAAACAGCTCGACCGCAGGCGCTTGTGACGGGTCGCCGGCTGCCGCCGTCTCGAGCGGCGCGACCGGCCACACCTGCTCGCCGACGACACCGAGCGGCTGCCGGCTCGTAGCCAGCACCCGGACATGCGGGCATGCCCGCACGATGCGGTCGACCAGCCGGCTGGCGCCGTCGAGGACGTGCTCGCAGTTGTCGAGCAGCAACAGCAACTCCAGGCCGCGCAGGTGTGCGACTACCGCAGCATCCAGGTCCTGCGAGCCGTGGGGTTGTATCCCGAGCGCCCCCGCGACCGCGGCAGGCACCGCACCGGCGTCCTCGACCGCCGCCAGGTCACACAGCCGCGCCGCGTCATCGAAGCGCATGGCGACCTCGTGCGCGGCCCGCAACGCCAGCCGCGTCTTGCCCACTCCCCCGGGCCCGATCAGGGTCACCAGCGGCGCCCTGCCCAGCGCAGCCCCAACCCGTTCCACGTCGCCTTCCCGGGCGACGAAGCTCGTGACCTCCACCGGCAACCGCGAAGCACCCCGGTCCGCGAGACCGGTGTGCGGCGACACCGCGGATGGTGCCGGGCCGGCGAGGGCGTCGTGCTGTTGCAGGATGTCCTGCTCCAAGCGTCGCAGCGCCGGCGAGGGCTCCACCCCCAGCTGCTCCACCAGCCGGTCGCGCAGCCGACGGTGGACCCCCAACGCCTCCGCCTGGCGGCCGCAGCGATACAACGCGAGCATGAGCCACGCGTGCAGCTGCTCCCGAACGGGATGCGCGTCGACCAGCGACTCCAGCTCGGCGACGACCTCCCCCGGCCTGCCCAGCGCCAGCAGCCCCTCGGCCCGCGCCTCGAGCAGACCGAGCCGGCGCTCCTCCAGCCGTGCTGCCTCGACGCGCGCGAACTCCCGATCGAACTCCGCCAACGGCGAGCCCCGCCACAACCCCAGCGCCCGGTCCGCCAGCTCCACCACCTCCGCGGGGCTGTCGGCGGCACGGGCCTGGTCAGCCAGGCGCTCGAACCGACGGGCATCGACCTGGTCCACCGCCACCAGTAGCGCATACCCAGGCGGCCGGGTCACCAGCAGATCACGCGCGCCCTCACCGGCCGCTCGCTCGAGCACCCTGCGCAGACGAGACACGTGCGTCTGCAACGCCTGATCGGGATCCTGCGGCGCCTGTCTGTCCCATACCGACTCCACGAGCCGGTCGGCCGAGACCACCGACTCGCCGGCCACCAGTAGCGCGGCCAGCAACGCCCGCTGACGCACCGACCCCACGGCCACCTCCGCGCCACCCACCCGCACACGCAACGGTCCCAGGAGCCCGAACTCGACCCCGTCCCCACTGCCCACAGCCGCGGAGCCATTCACCGCTGTCACTCCACACCAGCCCGTACGAAGGCCTTGCAGGCTAGCAACGCCTTCGGCCCCATCGGCGACGGCGCGGGCAGGGGACAGCACACCGCTCTCACGCGGGGCGGACCGCCGACGCCGCGACCGCGCTCACTGCGGCCCCGACTGCACCGTTGGCGACACGATGATCATGCAGCCCCCACCCGGCGAAGGAGAGGCCGACGCGCTGACCTCAGTCACCGACGTCGGTGACCCCCCGGCGGAGCTACGTGCCCGGTCAGGCCGATTGCCGGACCGATTCGAAGAAGGAGACCAGTTCCTTGGCGACGGGCCCGGGTGCGAGCACCGGGGCAGAGTGCCCAAGCCCCGGCAGCGGTTCGCGGACGTGCGGGTCGGCAACGTGCTGGGCGACGTGCTGCTCCGAGTCGGCGAAGAAGGTGCCGTGCAAGGTTTTCTGGCCCCGCAGGAGCAGGACCGGCGCGGTGACCTTTGCGAGCGCCGATGGGTCGGCCGGCTGGGGGCCCTCGTAGGCCATGAGCTCCTGCAAGTCCTGCAGGAGCACCGGGACGTATCCTGCTCGAGCTGCTCGTTGCGCCGCTTCAGCTCGGCGTTCTCGGTCTGCAGCCGCTCGCGCTCGTCACTGGTGATCCCGTCGCGCTCGCCCGCATCGATCGCGGCCTGCTTGCGCCAGTCGCGGATCGCCTGCGCCGAACAACCCAAGTCCTGCGCCGCCTGCGCCGGGGTCATGCCCATCTCGGTGACCAGCCGCACCGCGCGCTGCTTGAACTCATCGCTGTACGGGGGTCGATAGCCCATCGCGGAAACCTCCTTGCCCAGGATTCATCGTCCCAAGCGCCGGGGTGTCCACGAAATCGGGGGAGCATCAGTGGCTGTACCTCGCGGTGGTCATGGATGCCGCCAGCCGCGCCGTGGTCGGCTGGTCCATGGCAGATCACCTGCGCACCGAGCTCGCCCTCGATGCACTCGACATGACCCTGGCCCGCCGCGACCCCGCCCCCGGCGCGATCCACCACTCCGACCTCGGATCGCAATATCTCGCCGGTGCCTACCAGGCCCGCCTGCACGCCCACGGGCTGCGGCCCTCGGCCGGGCGTGCCGGACGCTGCTGGGACAACGCCGCCGTCGAAAGCTTCTTCGCCACCCGCGTCCCCTTGATGGTCGCTTGGCCATGGCAGACATTCGGGTCACGCACGATCAACGCGTCATGATCGACCGGCATACCGCCCTCCCTCGACCGCGCCGCTGCTCCCTCCAGGCTACGTCAACCCCCAGAGGACGGACCCGACCGTCCACAAGGCAAGCACCCATGCGCTCCTACATCCCAAAGCCGACCGCGCTAACACGGCCCAAGCCGGGTAGGGTCGAGCCACAGTGTGTGTAGACGGATCCGTCTACACGGGGTACGATCCTCGTATGAGCGACACCACGACCGTGCGGATCGATCGCGCGACCCATGAAGAAGTACGCCGTCTCGCCCAAGAACGCGGCATCACCGTTTCTGAGGCCGTCGCTCGGGGGGTGCGGCTGTTGCGGCAAGAGCGGATGGGTCAGCAACTCACCGAACCGTTAACCGACGTCGAGCGCGAGTGGCTGGATGCCGACCTCCGGTGACGTCGTCGAGGTCGATCTCGGCGTTCCAGCGGGCGCCGAAGCCGGTCTCCGACGCCCTGCGGTGATCGTCACCGCTGATCGCGTCCTCCTGCACAGGCCCAGCGTCGTCCAGGTCGTCCCGGTGAGCAGCACCGTGCGCGGGTACGCGACGGAAGTCACCGTGCCAGCTGATCCCACCAACGGGCTGGATGTCGATTCGGCAGCCCAGTGCCAGCACCTGCGAGCTGTCGCTTCCCAGCGGATCGACCGCGCGCTCGGCAACGTCGGCCCGGTGACCCTCGCGCAGGTCCGCGACACGATCGCCACGTTGCTCGACCTGTAGGAAGAGAATCCCCCTGCGCCCGGACCGCTGACCCCATCCTCGTCGCGGGCGGACCTGGCTCAACGAAGTTCGTGAATGACCTCTTCGGTCGCGCGGCGCGCCTTCGCGCGCGCGTCGAACCGGGCTTCGAGCACCTGCATGGCGAGATGGTCAGGGAGGCATTCGGCGAACTTGATCGTCTGCAGACCGGCACGGTTCAGCTGCTCACCGATCGAGATCTTGGAGAGGTCGACCTGGGCGAGCACGTTCCGGAGCTCGGCAGCTGAGACATCGCTGGCCAGGCGCAGGCGGAGGTTGTGGCGCGCGCCGGTTGACTCGCGTAGTCCGGCCAAGGCTTCAGCGAGCCAGAGGTTCGCGATCAGCCCCGCGAACGTCCACCAGCGCGTCACGCCGTCGTCGCCGGCCGCGAGCGCGGTCTCCCCGGGTCGCAGCCACGAGAACTCCTCCTTCGCCGCAGCCAATTGGGCCTGAGCCCGGTCGCTCAGATGGACGTGCTCCGGGGTGTCCCCGCAGAGCACTTCGCGGATGCTGCGGCAAAGCTCGGCATGCAGGGGCCGGGCGCCACCAAACCACCCCGCGATGCCTCGCTGCTCGCTCGGTTCGACGGTGACCGTGCGACGGTCCCAGTCGATGTGGCGCACGAACCATGACTGCCCGGCGAGAAGAATGACGCGGCGTTGCTGTTCGGCCAGCAGCAGGGTGCTGTCGGGAACGGAGCCGAGCTCCTTCTGCCCCCACAACACCGCGAACTCGGGCGCGGAACTGAACACCGAGAGCAGCTCCAGGAAGTGGCGGCGCCCGAACGCGTCCTCGCCTGCAGGACCGATCCCCAGCAGTCCCCCGTCGTCGTGCAGCCACTCGTCGGCGATGAGGTGGTCGAGCACCTCGTCGGCATGGGCGCGCACCTCGTCGCCGAAGACGAACGGCGCGCCGAGCCGGACGAGGAGCGTGTGCCGACCGACCCCCTGCTCTTGCAGCACGATCGCGAGTGCCTGCTGCGCCACGAGGTGCAATGGCAGGGCAGGCGGCTCGAGGGGTTCGACGAAGCCACGCTCAAACAGCCGCAGCAGGGCGACCGCCTGCAGCAGGGAGGCCTCGTCGGTGGCGAGGAACAGCATGTTGCGCTGGGCCCCGGTGCGGCGGCCGCTGCGACCCAGGCGCTGCAGGAAGCCTGCCACCGTGGAGGGGGCGTCGATCTGGATCACCCGATCGAGGTCGCCGATGTCGATCCCGAGCTCCAGCGTGCTGGTCGCCACGATCACGCAGTCAGACTCCTCGGCGAACGCGGCCTCCGCGCGGCGGCGCTCATCCCGTCCCAGCGAGCCGTGCGACAGGAACGTCTGCACCCCGAGTCGTCGAAGTTCGTGGCCGAGCTGCTCCACGCGGGCGCGGCTGTCGGCGAACACCAACCGCTTCTCCCCGCGGTGCAGTCGCGAGATCACCAGCGCCGCGTTCTCGAGCGTGCCGACGTAGTCGACGACGAGTTCGGGCGTCACGGCTGGCCCGACCGGCTCCGGGTTGATGACCTGCCGAGGTGCCTCAGCGCCACCTCGGGTGAGCCAGCCCAGCAGCTCGTCGGGGTTGCCGACCGTCGCCGACAAGCCGATCCGCTGCACCGCATAGGGGGTCAGCCGCTCGATCCGGGTGAGCACGGCGAGCAGGTGCCACCCCCGGTCGTCGCCCGCGAACGCGTGGACCTCATCGACAACGACCGCGCGGACGTGGCGGAACACGTCCTCCTCGTCGGTCTTGGTCGACACGAGCATCGCCTCGAGCGACTCCGGGGTGGTCAGCAGCACGTCGGGCGGATCGTCGCGGATCGCCCGCCGGGCCGACTGGCCGACATCGCCGTGCCACAACCCGACACGTCGACCGAGCAGTCCGGCGAACCGTTCGAGGCGCTGGTGCAGGTCGTTGAGCAACGCACGCAACGGACACACGTACAGGACCGACAGACCGCGCCAGTCCTCATCGAGCATCTGGGACAGAAGCGGGAACACCGCCGCCTCGGTCTTGCCACCCGCGGTCGGGGCGAGCAGCAGCGCGTGCGACCCGGTCCGCAGAGGCGCGATCGCCTCACGCTGCAGCGGCCGCAGCGACGGCCATCCCAGCGTGTTCGCGACATGGTGCGCGACGGCCGGCTCCAGGTTCCCACGGTCGAGTGAGTCGGTCATCGCGATGGACTCATACGTCCAGATCGATCTCGTCGACCGAGTCGGCGCGGCGGGCGTTGCGCTCGACCTCGGTCAGTTCGGCGTCGGTGATCGTCAGGGGGTAGTCCCGGCGCGGGTGGAAGTCGTCGAACTGGTCGACGCGGTCGAGCACCGCCTCGACGAGCTTCTTCAAGTACACCCGTGGCGCGATTCCGACCTGCTGGCCGAGCTCCCCGGTCACTTGCTCGGCCAGCAGCTTGACGTAGTCGTCGTCGACCCGTTCGTGGATCCGCGACGGCGCGTCGGCGCCTTGCGCGTAGAGGTCCCGAACGCGCTGGCCGATCTCTTGTAGCGACGCCACCGAGAAGCCCTGCAAGCGCAGCTGCGGCGCGCGGGGGTTGTCGAACCGCGCTTCGGCGGTGAAGTCGGTGTGCAGGCGCTGCGCGAGCGGCGCGAGGCGCTGCATCCCCTGCGGACCGTCGTAGAAGGCGGGGGTGCCGGTGATCACGAGGTACAGCCCTGGGAAGCGACCAGCGTCGATCTCGTCGATGAGCTGGCGCAGGGCGTTCAACGCGCGCTCGCGCACGTCGCTGCGGACCCGCTGCAGCGTCTCGACCTCGTCGAGCACCAGCACGAGGCCGGGCTGGCCAGCGTCGCGCAACAACGTCAGCAAGCCGGCGAGGAACGCCAGCGCCCCATCGTGGTCGAGGTCGCCCTTGATCCCGGCCTGGCGCTTGACCGAGGCAGCCACGTGCGGCTGCCCGCCGAGCCACGCAAGGAGCCCCTCGGCGGTCGCGGCGTCGTCGGCGGCCACCGCGCGCCGGTAGGCCCGCAGCACCGCGCCGAACGAGGGCGCCTGGCGCGTGACGGCCTCGAGGCGGCGTTCGGCGAGCGCGTCGGTGGCGGCGAGCAGCGCTTCCTCGTCGTCCTCGTCGACCGACTCGTCGGCGAGGACGTCTTCCTCGAGGGTGAAGAACCACCCGTCCACCACCGAGCGCAACGCGCCGCCGTGCACGTCGGGGGTGGCGAGGCGCTCGACGAGCCGCCGGTACACCGTCTGCAGGTGGTGCAGCGGCGTCTCGCCCTCGGAGACCTGCACCTCGCTGGTGGCGAACCCGCGGCTGCGCGCCCGCTCCCCCAGCCAGCGCGCGAGGAACGTCTTGCCGGACCCGTACTCCCCGCGCACCGCCTTGAACCCGGCTTGGCCCTTCGCCACCTGGTCGAGTTCGGCGTCGAGGGCGGGCCCGAACCGGTCGAGGCCGACCGCCAGCACGTCGAGGCCGCGCTCAGGCACCGTGCCGCGGCGCAACGCATCGACGATCTCGAGGCGTCGTTGCGGGCTGACGCGGCTCACCGGGTCGCTCCTATGCCTGCTCGAGCTGGAACTGCTCGGCCAGCAACTGGCGGTTCAGCCGCACCGTGCCGTCGGTGTCGACGCGGACGACGTCGTAGGCGTCGACGCTGAGGGTGCGGCGGAGCGCCTGGAGCTTGCTGCGCAGGCGCACGCCCTTCACGCCGGTCTCGCGTTGCAGCACACCGGCGGTGGCGACGTCGCCGTGACGCGCGAGCACGGCCAGGAAGGCGGCGAGATCGTCGTCGCTGAGCGCGGCGCGGCCGGCGCGGGCGCGTTGCTCGGCCAGCAGCGGGCTCGCGAGCAGTTCGGTCACCCAGGCGGGCTGCCCGGCTACCCCACCCCGCGCCGCCGCACCCGCCGCCTCGGCCTCACCCGAGGTCTCCTGTGGCTCCGCCGAGGCCGTCTCCTCGTCGTCGAACAGCCGCAACCCTCCGTCGGGGTCGGTCGACGGCGGTGCCGGCGCGGCGGGCGCTGGGGCGGCCGGTGCCGCGGCCTCAACGTCAGGCTCCGAACGGGCCGCCGCATCCGGTCGCACGTCCCACCACCACGGCGGCTGGGTGACCGCGACGTGGGCGTAGCCGTCGAGCTCGGCGCTGGCTGGCGCGAACACCGCGAGGGGGCAGAGCACTTCCTGGGGCGTCGCGCCGCCGTGGTAGCCGAGCTTGTCGGCCGGCGTGTAGCGGATCGCGTCGGTGGCCGGCAGCACGACCTCGCCTTCGCCGCGCAGCACGCGTGGACCAGCGACCGCCACCTCGTCGTCGTTCGGCTCGCTGGTGGCCGGCCGCCACCGTTCGCCGCCGCCGTCAGTGACCCGGGTCTTCGTCCGGCGCGCGCGGATGTGGCCGTGGTCGCTGGTCACCACGACCACGCGGCCGGCCTCGGCGGCGGCCTGCAGCAGCCAGGCCAACGGCCGTACCCCGTGCAGGCCTTCGACGAGTTGAAGCTGGCCGCCCTTGTCGAGGTGGTCGTCGACGCCGTTGACCACCACCCCGACGACGCGTCGGGAGACGTCGGTGATGGCGTCGCGGACCTCCTCGCCGAGGCGGCCCTCCTCGGGCTTGAGGTCGCGTTTGTGGAACAGGCGCGGTTCGCCGCCGGCCTTCCGCAACGCGGCGTGCGCGGCGAAGTTGTCGCGCTCGACGTTCTGCTCGCCGGCCACGAGCCGTCCCGACAGCAGGCTCGCCCGGCTGGCGTAGGTGATGCTCGGCAGGGCCGAGACGACCGCTGGCCACGGGGCGTCGGCGGGCTCCTGCGCGGCCCACCCTTCCCGTTCGATGTCGCCGAGCAGGCGGTGGGCGGTGGGATGGTCGAGCCCGTCGACGACGAGCACGAGCGTGGGCCGTTGTGCGGCCAGCGGGGCGACGACGTCGTCGAGGACCCGCTCGATCGGCAGCAGGCCTTGGGCGCCGAGTGGCTCGACCCGGCTCCAGTCGGCCAGCTGCGCGGCGAACGCTCGGTCCTCGGGCTCGCGCTCGGCGTCGATGCGCGCGAGCAGCGCCGACAGCGCACTCGCGAGCTCAGGCACCGTGGCGCCCTCGGCGATCGCAGCGCGGGCCTCGTCGACCCACGCGCCGTCGTCGATCCAGCGGCGGGCGGCGTCGGCGAGGTCCGCAGCCTCACTCGAGGTGGCCGGTCCCTGGGCGCGCGCGGCGAGGCGCACCGCGTGGGTCGCGCGCGCGGCCTGGGGGTCCTCGTCGGCGCGGACGTGCGCCTGGACGCGGCCCAGCGCCCTTAGCGCCGCCTCGACGGTGCCGTGCCCGTCGAGCGTCTCGGTGATCGCGGTGCCGACCGTTGCGAGCCGCGCCGCCAACGCGCCGGGCAGCAGGTCGGAGACGCCGACGAGCGCGCTCGCGCCGAGCTGGTCGAGCTGGTGCTCGACGTCGGCAAGCAGTGCGGGCACGTTGGGGTCCGCGTCGGCAAGCCGCTCGCGCGCAAGCGCCTCCGCCGCACGGGCCCAGCCGCGCGCCCTGCGCTCGGGGTCGGGTCCTTGGAGCACCTCTTGGCGCTCGGTGAACCGTCCGCGGGCAGTCGCCGCCGCCTCGCCCACGGCTTCCGGGGACCACAGCACGCCCGCCAGCAGCCCCAGGCCGACCGCGCGTGGTCCGCGGCCGTCGGCGGCCAGCCGCAGGATGGGCAGGGCGCCGGGGTCGGTCTCGCGCACGAGCCGGTCGATGACGCGCGCCCGGTCGTCGTCGCTCAGGCGGCCAAGGGTCTTGGTCCCCTCGCCGGCCTCGGCCCAGCGCAGCAGATCTAGCGTGCTGGGCCGGTCGACGCGCAGGCCGAGCCCGTGGCGGCAGAAGGCCCGCCACGCGGTGTCGGCGTCGAGGACGCCCTTGGCGACCGGCGGGTAGCCGCGCGGGGGCGCGTGGTCGACGAGCAGGTCGACGAGCCAGCGGTCGTCGGCGAGCTGCCCGTCGAGCATCTCCGCGCGGAACAGGCGCTTGCAGGCCTCCCAGCCGTAGGGGCGGACCACGCGGTGGTCCCACAGCTCGGCGACGACCTCCTCGCCGAGCTCGCGCTCGTCGCGGTCGGTGACCACGACGAGCAGCTCGTGGTCGCCCGCGGCGCGGTGCGCAACCAGTGCCGCGCGCACCGCGAGGGTCGACGGGGCGGCCAGCACCCGAACGGTGCCCGCGTCGGTCTCGAGCCGTTCGGGGCCCTCCCACGTCGGTGCGCCGGCGACCGCCACCATGCGCCGGTCGCGCTCGCCGATCTGCGCGGCGATCGCGCGGACCTGCGACTCGTCGACGGGGCGCTGGCTCACCGCGACCGCTTCTCCCACTCGACGGTGAGCGACTCCAACTCGTCGGCGTGCTCGCGCAGCGCCTCGACGAGGCGCTGCACCTCGGCGCGATGCACGCGGACCTGCCCGGAGGGCTCGACGAAGGCCCCCTCGATGCCGACCTCGGGGGCGGCGCCGCTCGTGGTCTGGGGCTCATCGGGCTCGGGCGGCGCGATCGTGTCTCCGGCCTGATAGGTGCCGGGTCCCTCCGAGCCCTGCTGGCGACCGGTTGACTCGGGCGGCGTATCCGTCCCCGGGATCGGCCCCTCGGGCCCACCGCCGGACTTGTCGTCCGGTTCACGGCGCTGCAAGGCACGGCTGAGCAGGTCGGTGGCTTCGTGCTCGGCGGTGCGCAACGTGTCGGTCAACGAGTCGGCGACCTCCTCGGCCGTAGCCGCGCGCTGCACACGCTCGATGATCCCGGCGGCGTGGCTAGCCCACTCGCCGTCGAGACGGCGGGTCTGCTCAAGCAGCGCCCAGTTGGTCTCCTGCAGCGCCCGTCGGACGTCGGCGGCGGTGCTCGTCGAACGCGCCATCGCCTCCAGCGAGGTTGGCACCTCGACGGCCGCGATGGCCTCGACGACGTCGCGGTCATCGGCGGTGGCGACCGTGTCGAGCAGCGCGGCTGCCGCCTGCGCGGTGCGCAACCGATCCGCCTCGTCGCCCAGCGCGAGCCGGTCGCGGTGCGCCTCCAGGACCCGGACGAGCTCGCGCGCGGGCTCCCGGTCGCGCTTGGCGTGCTCACGCACCGGCCCGGCGAGTTCGGCGACCGAGGCGGCGCTGCGCACCGGGCTGGCGACGACGCCGAACAGCCCGCCGACCCGCCGGGCGGCCTCGGCGTAGACGTCCTCGTCGGGCAGCTCGACGTCGCGCAGCTCCACGCTGGGGTCGAGCCGCTCGACGATCGGTCCGACCGGCGCGCCGCGCAAGCTCATCGCCTTGTTCGCCATCAGCGCGTAGGCGCTGATCACGAGGTTGGTGACGCGCTCCTCGAGTCCCATCGGCTGGGGCTCGTCGATCCATTGGCGCAGCCGCTCGACGGTGACGGCCTCGCCGGGATGCTCGCGCTGCTTGGCGTAGAAGTGATCGCGCCAGTCGCGGCGCAGCATGAGGTGCGCCTCCCCGACGTCGGCGAGCTTCAGCGGCGCGAGCACCTTGTTGACCGCCCGTCGGTCGCTTTTGGGCACGTCCACCCGCCCGTCCTCGTTCTGCACCGCGCGGGTGATGTGCTCCAGCGCGGTGCGCAGGTCGCCGATGCGCACCTCCTCGCCGAAGTTGGGGTGGGCAGGGAACTGGGAGGCCAGCAGCTGGTCGAGCACCTCGGTGAACGCCGCCGAGAGCGTCGCTGCGGTCGGCGGGCGGATCGCCAGCGACGGGTCGAGGCTGGGGAACTGCTCGTGGGGGCGCAGGTCGGTGCGCACCATCGATTCGTCGGGGGTGTCGATGCCGTAGGCCTGGCGCAGCACGTCGACGAGGCGTTGACGCAGCGTCCGCGCCTGGTTGTCGATGAGCTCGCGGGCCTGCACGCGGTCCTGGGGGGCGAGGTGGCGGGTGGCGCCCTCGAATCGGTCGCCGGTGAGCACGTGCTCCATCACCACGAGCCGGCCGAGCTGCTCCATCGCCTGCTCGGTGAGAAACAGCGGGATCCAGCACGCCGTCGGCGTCGGGTCGAGCTGCTCGCCGAGCTGTTGCAGCCGCGCGCGGTCGTCGGCGGGCCCGTGGCCCGGCTCGTCGAAGGGGTAGTCGATGACCATCCGCGGGCGGTCGTCGGCGACCAGCTCGCTGGTGGGGATGTCGGCGTGGTCGCGGATGTTGGCGAACCGCACGTCGATGGTGCGCTTCGACCCGCGCCACACCAGCGTCACCGTCGAGGCGGTGAGCCCGCCGCCTTCCTCGACCCCCAGCGACTCGCTGAGCAGCTCGCGCACCTTCGCGCGCCGCTGGCCGAGGTTGTCCACCTCGGCGACCTGGTCGAGGATCGCCTCGGTGTCCACGCCGGTCAGCCGCAGCCCCACGTGGGGGTCCTGCTCGTCGCCGTCGACACGCAGCTCGCCGATCTCGGCCGCCCACCCCTTCACCTTGTTGAGCACGGTCGCGCGCTCGGCGCCGGCGATCGGGGACTTGATCGTGCCGTGGTTGAGGTCAGCCAGGCGCCGCACGGTCAGCCCCCGCAGCGGCTCGACCTCGGGCACGAGCGCGGCGAGCAGCAGCGTCTTGGCCAGCCGGTCGTCGGTGCGGGCAGGGTGGTCGTCGGGCAGGCGCTCCAGCTGCTCCTCGTCGACGCCGTCGTGCTCGGCGGCGATCTTGGGCTTGAGCTTGTGGGCGTAGAGGTCGCGGGCGCGGTTGAAGTGGCGCTTGAGCTCGTCGCTGAACGGCTCCTCGGCGTCGGCGATCACGTCGTAGAGGTCGCCGAGCGGCACGAGGTCGCCGACGGTGAGATGGTCGCGCTTGTCGGCGAGCAGCTCGCCGATCAGCCGCAGCGCGGTCCGCTCGCGCTGCAGGTAGCCCGAGACCGCGACCAGGGTCTCCACCAGCGCAGGGTTGAACGGGTACAGCCGGCGGAACATCTCCTTGTCGCCGTCGCTGGTGAGCAGCGTGTCGAACGCGCGCCCGCTCGCGGCGGCGGTCGCTTCGAAGGCCTCGTCGAGCTGGCGGGCGGCCGCCTCGCTCTTGGGCCGCAGCAGCCGCTTCTCGATGATGGTGGCGAGGTTGCGGTCGGCCAGCTCGATGACGTCGAAGCGGCCCTCCCACCACTCGAGGATCTGCCCGAAGTTGATGCGCTCGGCGCCGGGCACGCCCTGGCCGACGAAGTCGCGCAGGTCCCGCTGGCGGGCGATGAAGCTGACGATCGGCGCGGGCCGGTCGGCGCGCTGGGCCTCGACGAGCTTGGCGACCTTCGGGCCCTCGCTGTTGACGAAGCTCTCGTCGGCCATGCGGCTGGCGAACCAGAGGATCAGCTCGTCGAGGAACAGGATCAGCCCGTCGTAGCCGAGCCCGGCGGCGTGACGGCTGATCGCCGACAGGCCCTGCTCGAACGGCACGAACCCGCTCGCGGTGGCCTGACGATTCTCGATGGTGCCGCTGAACAGCTGGTCGATGACGTCGCTGACCAGCGCTTGGCGCTGCTCGCTGTCGGGCGGCGCGGCCATCGCCGCGTCGAACGAGGCAGGGTCCCAGCCTCCCGCGAGGTCGCCGAAGCCCTCGTCGCCCCCACCCTCGCCGAGCAGCCCAAAGAACGCGTCGTCGCCCATCTGCCCGCGCAGGCGCTTGGCGTCGGCGAGCAGCCCGTCTGAAACGTAGACCGCGGGCAGCTTCGCGCCGGGGTGGTGGGCGCGAACGTGGTCGACGTAGCCGCCGAGGATCGCCTGCTCCATCGACTCGGCGCCGACCATGTGGTACGGCACGAGCATGAACCGGCGCCCGTCCAGCTTGGGCGCGTGGCGGGCGATCGGCTCAGCCAGCTCGGGCTTGCCGCGCGCGGCCGGCTCGCCTTGGAGGATGAGGTGCAGCACGGCCATGAAGTGGCTCTTGCCCGAGCCGAACGAGCCGTGCAGATACGCGCCCTTGGACGCGTGCCCCTCGACCGCGGAGGCGACGAGCCCGAGCGCGTCGTCGAAGCACTCGGCGAGCTGGTCGGTGACCACGTACTCGCGCAGCGTCCGCTCGGGATCGGCGACCCCGTCGGCGAGGCCGATCACGTAGTCGGACTTGCTGACCCGCTCGGGCAGGTCGATCAGTTCGCGCAGCAGCGGCTGACTCATGAGAGGTCTCCCGCACCGTCTGGGTCGAGGGCCGTCGCGGGCCCCTGTGGCAGGCGCCCGTGGACGACCACGCCGTCGCGTGCGGCCTCGCGCGCCATCGGGTCGCCGCGGGCCAGGCGCTCGCCCCATTCCCCGGGGCTCCACCCCACCGGCTGCAGCCCGGGCGGCGCCCCCGCGTGCAGCAGCTCAAGCCGGCGCCGCCCGTCGGCGGGCAGGTCGTCGGCGACAACGAGCACGTCCACGTCGCTCCACTTGTTGAAGTCCCCACGCGCGTACGAGCCCACCACGACGACGGCGTGCACCGACAGCCGGCTGGCCAGCGCGCTCGCCCACTGCTCGGCGCGCGCCAGCTGCGCGGACCGTTCCTCTCGTCGGCGACGAACCACGGGATGGGCCACGCTCACACCTCCTCTCCCCCGACGGTTCCCCCAAGCGCGGCCCAGGCTCGCGCGGCGTTGTCGATCAGCCGCTCGGCGTCGGCGATGGCCGCGTCGGCGTCGCTGCGACGGTAGTGCGCATCCACGTGAGCGCCGGGGTGGGCGTCGGGATAGCGGGTGGGGATGTAGTGGCGCGTCAGCCGAGCGGCGGCGTCGGCCGCGTCGGGGGCGTCGGGCCAATGCGGCGACAGCAAGCTCGCAGCGCGATGCTCCAGCACCGTCAGATCGTGGCCCCAAGCCTCCTCCCCGATGCCGTGCAGCAGGCCCTTGACCGATAGCTGCGCCGCCTGCTCGGCCAGGAAGCAGGCCCACTCGTAGCGCTCGCCGTTAGCAGCCAGCCGAGCGGTGTCGAGCGCCCGGTGGGCGTGGCGCTGCCACCGGTGGAACTCGGCGTCGTCGAGCTCGCTCATCGGCTCGTCTCGCGCTGGCCGGAGCCTCGGCGACGCCCGCGGGTGGACTGGGGCGGTCGCCAGGCGGCCAGCTCGTCGGTGGTGATCCCCAGGCCGCGCGCCTCGTCGTCGACGAAGCTCGCGAAGAAGTCGTCGAGACGCTGGCCGTAGGCGGGCACGTACTCGTTGTGCCACTGTCGCAGCCACGGCACGAGCTCGTGCAGGCCCGCCAGCAGCGGCACGAGCTGATCGTGCTCGGCGCCGCTGTCGCGCGCGGCGTTGTAGTGCTCAGCCAGCGCCTGCGCCTGCTGCAGGTGATCCCACCCCGCCCAACCGATCACCGGCGTAGTGTCCGCGCCGACCTGCGTACCCGGGTAAGCGATGAACCGCTCCTTGGGCACATCGAGCTTGCCCCGCAACGACCAGGACGTGGCCGAGCGGAAGTCGCCCTTGGCGTACTTCGGAGGCACCGGGATCTCGAGCTTGGCCTTCTCCTTCTCCGCCTGCTCGCTGGAGAGGTGGTCGGGATCGTCCTCGGGCAGCCTCGCGCGCCGGTCGAGCTCGTCCTCCTCGCGCTGCAACGCCCACACGCGCTCCCACACCGCCCGCTTGCGCAGACCCGAGTCGGTGAACCGGTACGCGGCGAGGTAGGGCACCGCGTCGTCCTCCACGAGCCGGGTCACCAGCTTGGTGAGGTCGACGTCGCTGCGCCCCGCGTAGCGCTGCGCCACGACCGCGAAGTCCTCGTCGCCGCGCACCAGGTCAGCGAGCGCCGCGGTGGACCGCACGCTCGGCCACGCCCACAGGTGGCGGGCTTCGAGCCGGTCGAGCAGCCACTCGCGCAGCGCGTCCTGCTCGAGGTCGCCCCAGTCGTCCCAGTTCCACCGCCGCTTGTACTCGGGCCGCTCAAGCAGGTTGAGCTTGCGGTCGTCCTCGATCAGCTCGATGCGGCGCTCCACCAACAGGCGGTACGCCTCGGGCCAGTGCGCAGGCAGCTCGCTGATCGGCGTGGAGCCGTGCCGCTCGAACCACGACGTCGTCGCCTCGCCGCGCACCTGCCGGCGCGCGAGCACGATCTCGAACGCGCGCTCCCCTCGGTTGAGCGCCGGCAGCTGCTCCTCGGGCAGCGTGAGGTCCTCTTCGAGCAGGCCATAGTGCTGATAGCACTCCCAATCGAGCTCCTCTTGGAGTGCCCCCATCCGCGCACGGAGCTCGTCGACCTGCTCTGCGGCGGCGTCGAGCCGCTCGGGACGGGGCGTCTCCTCCTCAGCGATCGCGTCCGGCAACGAGGCCGACAGCTCCGTCGCCAGCTCATCCAGCCGACGGGCTCGCGGCAGCGGCGTCTCGGCGGGGATCGGGAACGCTTTCAGCTTCGTACCATCGAACTCGTACCGCCCCTCCCAGGGCTCGTCCTGAATACCGCGCCCTAGCCCGCTACCCCCTTTGGGCTGGAAGACCTGCTTCATCCAGAAGCACGCCGCCGAGCTGTTCAGCAGCCCCACCAGCTCCAGGTGCTCGTCCTCGGTCGCGTCCTCGGGCAGCTTGATCACCGGCGCCGACTGCTTGAACACCTTCCCACCCCGATCAAGCACGAAGTGGTTGTGCGTCGCCACAAACGCAAACGTGAACGACAGTCCTGCCAATAACCGGTCTGCCGAAGCGTAGGTGTACTCAGCCCAATGGAGTCCCCGGAGCTCCTTGGTCTTACCAAACATCAGACCGGCGCGGAGTGTAGTGCGCACAGGCCAAGCTAGGCGGAGATGCGCATCCGGCACGTCGACATATAGCGACCCATCGTAGGGGAACAAGGCCACCATATCATCGCCGATGCTCCAATCGCGTACCACATCCCCGGTGACGAAGCCACGAATATGCTCCGTAGGCAGTCCTTTACGAAGCGGAGCGGAGGGGGGCCATTCCCCGAAGAGGCCGTCCTCTCCGGTGATCGCACCGAAACCTATCGATTCGATCCCGCTCAGGAGTCGACTTCCCGCCACTCCTTCGATTTGAGCCATCGACTCCGGGGCCGCTCCACCCCGAAGACTCCAAGGGTGCCGTGCAAACTTTTCACGCTCAAGATCCACAACGGATACATAATCGTTCTCTGACCCTGGCCGAGAGACGAGGTTGACGATTGATGACCACACTTCACCACGAGCCGGACTGTCGGGCCGTCCGGGTTCACCTCGAATGCCTAGCACCGCGCGCACCGTACTGGTCGCCGGTTGTTGATCTCGACCGAGGAGAATCACGGTAGGCGTACCGTGGCCGGGGATGTACGCACCCGAGGTGTCGATCACGTGGGTGAGGTCGTAGCGGGGGAGGTGCTTCTCAATCAAGTCCTTGCCGAACTCGCGCTTCATGAACGAGTTCGCGGTGATCGTCCCGACGTAGCCAGCATGGCCGTTGCCGCGTGTCGCGAGGTCGAAGAATCGTTCGGTGAACGGGACGGAAGCGGCGTACTTCCCACGGCAGGAGTCGTACCGCTCTCGGTAGGCCCGGTTGAGCGCGGGATCCTTGACGGTGATGTAGGGCGGGTTGCCAACGACGGCTTGGTACTGGTTGGCCGTGAGAAGCTCGTCGGCGAAGTCGCCGTCTTCGAACGGGTAGCGGTGCTGCGCAAGCGCTGTGGTTTGGGCGGACGTTGCGAACATCTCGTCCGGGCGGGTGCCGTGGATAAGCGAGTCGCCCGTCGCCACGCGGAGGTGGAAGTTCGGCGCGTCCTGGAGCTTGCGGATACCGGCGGCCTTCAGCGCGGCGACGAGCAGCCGGAAGCGCGCCACCGACACCGCGAAGGGGTTGACGTCGACGCCGTTGACCTGCTGCAGCGCCCGCTCGGCGAGGGTGCGCACCGGGGTTGCCGGCTCGTGGCGTCGCCACGCTTCCAGGAGTCGCTCGAAGGCGCCGAGCAGGAAGTGACCGGACCCGCAGGTCGGGTCGATCATGGCCGCCTGCTCGATGCCGAACTCTCGGATCGCCGGGTCGAGCGTGCGCTCGAGGATGAACTCCTCGACGAACTCTGGAGTCTGCAAGAGCGCGAACTGCTTCTTCGCGTGCTCGGAGAGCTCCTGGTAGCAGTCGCCGAGGAAGCGGGTGTCCAACTCGGCGTCGGTGAAGTCGTGAACCAGCTCGCCGGACGCTGCGTCGACGCGCCAGAACTCGTCGAGCAGCATCCGGGCGCCGTCGTCGCTCGGACCCAGCAGCCACAGCGGGTTGGTGTCGGCGAACAGCTCGCGGGTGCCGGGTAGCTCGGCGTAGCGGCCGAACACCTCCAGCAGCCACGCCCGATTGCCAGCGGTGCGGTGCTGGGCGAAGAACTCCGCGCGGTGGTCGCCGGCGATCGCGCGGCGGCGGCCGGGCCCAGAGATGAGCGGCACCTCGACCAGCTCGTTGTCCTCGCAGAAGCGCACGAAGACACAGCCGAGCACCCAGGCGACCGCGACCTGGTGCAGCCAGTCCTCGCGCCAGTCCTCGTAGGCCCGGTCGGTGCGCCCCGCCGACTGGGCCTGGGCGTGCCAGCCGCGCACCTCTGCCGCGACCTCGTCGACGGTGTCGGTGCGCCCGCGCAGGTCGTCGACCAGCCGGGTCACCAGCGGCGCGAGGGCGTCCATGAGCTGTTCGCGGTCGATCACGTCGCCACCTCGGAGTGCTCGGCGAGCCACGCGCGGGGCACGTGGGCGTGCTGGTTGGCGGTCACCACGGGGATCGCGTGCCCGTCCACGCTCGGACGCGCGTGCGGGTCCTGCCCGGGCACGAGCACCAGGAGCGCCCGCACCGCGTCGGCGGTCGGCTCGCGGGTGACCTGCTCGCGGAGGCGTTCGAGCACGTCGAGGCGCTCGTAGCGGGCGAGCAGCCCGAGGCTGACCGCGACCACCCCCTCGTCGGTGGTGCGCAGGCGTTCCTCGATGCGGGGCACCGCACGGCCGACCAGGCGTTGCAGCAGCGACCAGGCGCGCGAGTCCGGCGCGGCGGCGTCCGCGGCGACCAGCGTGTCCCAGTCCGCGTTCGCGCGCCCCGCCTCGGCGCGCATCGCAGCGACCAGCTCGGCGTCCACGTCGACCACCGTCGCGCCGAGGCGAGCGCGCATCGCGTCGGTGGCCTCGCGCAGGCGTCCCGCCTCGACGGTGAGGGCGAGGAAGCCGCCGTGGCGGGTGAGCTGGTCCAGGCGGTGGTCGAGGGTGCGCACCGCCTCGTCGCGTTCCTCGCCGTCGTCGAACGAGGCCGTCGTCGACGAGCCGGTGCGCGTCGACAGCGCCCCGCCGCGCTCAGGCACGCGGTAGTGGCCCTCGCGGCCGTCCTCGCCCTCGTGCCAGACCAGGCCGACCTCCGCCTGCTCGAGCAGCTGGTCGAGCTGCGGGCGCCCGGGCAACGGCTGCGCCTCGGAGAACCGCGCGCGGACCCGGCGCTGCACCTCAGCCACGGTCAACCCGCGCCGGTCGATGAGCGCGCCCCGCGCCTCGGTCAGCGCCTGCTCGGCCGCCATGCCCCGCGGGTACAGCTCCAGGCGCGCAGACACCGCGGCGGCCTCGGACGCCGCGGTCGCGGTGCGGACCACGCGGGCATCCGACAGCGCCGGGCAGCCCTCCGGGGCCTCGACCGCGCGCAGCTCCGCCACCGCATCGGCGTAGGACGCGAGCGGGCGCTGGCCCGCGAGCCGGTCGGCGACCGGGCCGAGGTCGGCGGCGTAGTCGATCAGCAGCCCCGCGTCCCACTGCCGCGGGCCCTCGTCGCCGGCGGTCTCGTGGTCGAGCGCGACCACCAGGCGCGAACCCAAGCGCTGGGCGCGAAGCCGCGGGCGGTCGAGGCTCTGCTCGGCCTCCACCGCGGCGCGCACCGCGGCGCGGGACTTCTGCTGGCGGTAGACGCCCATCGCCTGCGAACCTCGGCGCTCCAGCAGCACCGCCGCCAGCTCGTCGGCCGAGGCGATCCCGCCCCGCTCGTCGAGGAAGCCGACGAGGTCGGCGCGCACCTGGGTGATCTCGGGCTTGCGGCGCCAGTTCATCCGCACCGCGTTGAGATGCTCGATGACCTCCTCGGCGGGAAGCTCAAGCGCCTCGGCGACGTGGCGCACCGTCGGCCACGCCTGCCCGTCGGCGTCGTCGCCGAGCAGGGCGCTGACGACCGCGCGGCGCTCCTCGCTGGCGGGCTTGCGGGGCACCGCGATCGCCGCGAGACGGTCGACGCTCGCCGCCTCGGGGTCGACCGGCTCGGCATCGTCGCCGAGGTGCTCGCGCAGCCGCTGGGCGAGCTGGGCGAGCTCGCGGCGGGTCGCGCCGCTGGCGCCGGAAAGGCGGGTGAGCTCGGCGGCGGGGATCACCGCGAGGTCGCCGCACGTCGCCGCGCCGAGGCGGTCCAGCAGGCTGATCTGCCGCGCCGAGAGCCCGAGCTCGCGCAACGGCGTGTCGGTGGTGACCGCCTGCAACTCAACCTCCTCGGCGGGAAGGTCGGTGGCGCCGTGCTCGGTCCGGGTCGCGGGCGCGTCCGCGCCGGCGAACGCCCGCTGCCACGCGTCGAGCATGTCGCTGGCGGTATCGAACCGCTGGGCCGGGTCTCGGTGCAGGGCGGGCTCGAAGAACGCGGTCAGCCGCTCGCGCACGAACGGGTCGAGCATGTCGCTGGCGACCGTCGGCACGGTCTCGTCGGTGAGGTCCGGCGCGGTCGTCCCGTCGCCCCAGCGCGGGCGCGTGCCGGTCGCCATCTCGTGCAGGGTGACCGCGGCGGAGTAGCGCTCGGCGTCGGGGTCCCAGCGCGGCGTGGCGCGCTCGGCGAGGAACGGGTCGACATAGCCGACCGTGCCCGCCCGCAGGTCCGACGGGTCGCTGCGAGCCAGCGAGAAGTCGAACACCAGCAAGTGGCGCTCGTCATTCTCCCCGCGCGGCAGCACGCCGAGGTTCTCGGGTTTCAGGTCGCGGTGGGCGACGCCGTGGCGCTCCAGCAGAGTGAGTGCGCCGACGAGGTCGGCGCCGAACCGCTCCAGCAGATCCAGTGAGAGCGGCCCGTCGCGCTCCAGCCGCGCGGCGATCGTCTCGTCGGCCGCCTCGAGGCGCAGCACCTGCCGGCCCGCGATCTCCACGAGGCCGTAGGTCGCGACGATGCGTTCGTCGCGCAGCCGCTCCAGAGCGGCGTGCTCGTCGCGCAGCCGGTCGGCAGCCTCGGCGTCGCGGGCGATCTTGAGCACCTCGCGGCGGCCGGTGTCGTGGTCGGCGAGCAGCACGGTGCCGGTGCTGCCCGCCCCGAAGCGCCGGACCACCGCCCACTCGCCGATGCGGTCGCCGGGCTGCGCGTCCACGGGATCGGCCTGCTCGGGGCGGGTGAGGTCGGCCACCGCGAAGTCAAGCCACTCGAGGAACTCGTCGACCGAGACGGGCCGCTCGGTCGGGGCCTTGCGGGTCGCCTCGGCGACCGCGACGTCGAGGCTCGCGTCGGCGTCGTCGCTGACCGCCGCGAGCGACAGGTGGCCCTGCTCGGCCAGCAGCGCGTCGCGGGTCTCGCGGTCGGCTGCGGGCGGCTGGCCAGTGAGGATCAGCACCGCGACCGCGCCGAGCGAGAACACGTCGGCCAGACGCGCGTCGGCGTCGGGGATCTGCGCGAGCTCGGGGGCGAGGTAGCGCTCGGCGGTCTGCGACAGCAGCGCCTCGAAGTCGGAGCCGGCCACCGTCGAGTGGCGCGTCGACGTCGTGGTCTGCGCGCGCCCGACCGTCTGCCAGTCCCGCACCCGCAGCTGGCGCCGGTCACCGCGCTGGGCGACGACGACGTGCTCCGGGGCGAGCGCCCGGTGGGCGATGCCCTCCTCGTGGGCGTAGCGCAGGATCTCAGCGAGCTCGCGGACCAACTCGACGCGGGCGAGCACGTCGAGCTCGGGGTCGTCGGCGTGCTCGGTGAGCCAGTGGTCCAAGCGGGTCGCGTCCGGGTCGAAGTTGAAGACCTGCACCGGCCCGCGCTCGTCGGTCTGGAACTCCAGGGGCCGCTCGATGCCGGGATGGTCGATCGCCGCGAGCAGCTCGAACTCGCGGCGGGCCGCGCGCTCCAGCTCGGTGTACTCGGTCCGCGAGGCGCTATCCGGGACGCGGAACACTCGCAGGCGGCGCTGCACCCGAAACGAGTCGGCGTGCTCGGCGAGGAAGTCCTGCCACGTGGGGCCCTCCCCCAGGACCTCCCCCAGCTCGTAGGGGCCGACGCGCCGCTGCGTGGTCACCGGGCGGATGCCGGCCTGGTTCATGGCCTGGGCGACCGCGTGCGACATCGGCGGGTCGACGTGGGGCCCGTGGCGCGGGTCGACGTGGGTGAGCCGCTCGAGGATCCCGCGCAACGGCGAGCGTCGCCGCTTCTGCCCCTCCTGGGGATCAGGGCCATACACCCCCGCCGCCGCTCGGTCGTCGAGCTCAACGGTGGCGCGGTCGCTGGAGAGAAAGACCGCCGCCTCGACGTAGAGGTCTTTGGGATGCACGTGCCCGCGCTGGAACACCGGCTGCGCGGTAAGCACGCTCTTGAGCTTCCTCGCCTTATGGTCAGCGAGATAGCGCGGGTGCCGCTCAAGGCGCGGCCGCCCACCGCTCGGACCGGTGACCTGCCACTCCGCAGTGTCGCCGGCGACCGTGCCGGTGTAGTGCTTCAACTCAACCAGATACACCGCGCTGGGAGTGACCACCAGCAGATCGACCTCGTAAAGCTTGCCGTCCTGGGCGACGAAGGTGAAGTTCGACCAGGCGCGAAACGGCTCGCGGTCCTCCAAACCCCGACGGATGAACTCCAGGCCGACGCGCTCGTGGTCATACTCGGACCGGGTGACCTCGGTCCACCTGGCATCGCTGAGCACCCGGGATCCGCCCTCCCCGCAGGCATACACCGCAAACACGGCACCGGCCGCATGGTAGCCACCGTAGATCGCGGGTGTGATGCGCCACGCGACTGCCTTCTTCCCTCAGACGAGTGGGGCGACGCTGCCACATGTCGCACTCATGCGCGATCACGTCGCCTGGATCTGCCTTCGAGCTTCGGGGAGGCCCGCATGACTTCGCGAGTGATCCAGCCACCGCGGGACGAGCCCGAAGCTCGACGCCGCCGGCTTCTCGCTAGGGTCGGTGCGATCCGAAAGCGTTCCTTGTCGACGCAGCGCTCGGGCGCCGGCGCGGAGTCGTCGGCAGGCCGCCATCGACGACGACCCGTCGACGCTGGTCACAGCAGCTTCGTGAGCTGCTCGAGCGGGAAGGGCGGCTGGGCCAACGGCGGGACCACCAACCGCACCGCACCAGGGGACGATCATTGGCGGCGCTTCGGTCGCTCGCTCCGCGTTGCGGACGGTCCGCTCGGTCGCCTAGCGTCCCGACCCTAGTCGGGGCCGGCGACCCGTCCCCCGTCGACCGTCCCTGGACCGAGGAGTCCCACATGGCCAACGACGTGGAGCGCACGGGCATCGTCGGCGGGGGTCAGATGGGCGCAGGGATCGCAGAGGTCTGCGCTCGCGCGGGCCTCACGGTCAACGTCGTCGAGCTCGAAGGCGCCGCCGCTCAGCGCGCGAAGGAGCGCATCCGCAGGTCCCTCGACCGAGCCGTGGAGCGCAATAAGCTCGAGGCGTCCGAACGTGACGCGGCATTGGGGCGCGTCACCGTTGGGACCGACGTGGACGCGCTCGCGGATTGCGACCTCGTCATCGAGGCGGCACCAGAGGACCTCGCCATCAAGCACGAGATCTTCGAGCGGTTGGACCGCCTCGTGAACCCCGAGACGATCCTCGCAACCAACACGTCATCACTGTCGATCGCGCGCATCGCGGTCGCGACCAGTGATCCCGATCGTGTGATCGGCCTGCACTTCTTCAACCCCGCGCCGGTGCAGCCGCTGGTGGAAGTCGTACCCTCGCTGCAGACCAGCGAGGAGGTCCACGTCCGTACGGATCGCCTCGCCCGCGAGGTGCTCGGGAAGACCCCGATCACCTGCCCCGACCGCGCCGGGTTCGTCGTCAATGCGCTGCTCGTGCCCTACCTCCTGAACGCGATCCGGATGGTGGAGGCCGGTCTTGCTAGCGCCGAGGACGTCGATACCGGCATGGTCAACGGCTGCGCGCACCCCATGGGCCCGATCGCACTGTCGGACCTCGTCGGCCTCGACACCGTGCTCGCCGTCGCTGAGGCGCTGCACGGGGAACTCGCCGACCCGACGTGCGCGCCACCACCATTGCTTCGCCGGATGGTAGAGGCCGGGAGGCTCGGCAAGAAGACCGGACGCGGGTTCTACACCTACGACACCGGACCTTGACCCGCCTGTGACCCGGAGCCGCGATCCTCGCCGTTGGATAGCGACAGCTCAAACGCGCGTTCGCGTCGTAGGAGCCTGCGTCCAGGTCATCCAGCCGACACTGGCGAGCACGAGCGTGACACCGAAGAGCTGCGCAACGGTCAGGAACTGTGCCGCGAGCACTGCCCCCAGAACCGTCGCAGTCACCGGGCTGAGGAGCATCAGCACCGACAGGACGTTGGGTGAGAGGGTGCGCAGCGCTCGGAACCATAGCCAGTAGGCGACACCGCCGCCTAGAACGGCGAGGTGGAGCAAGCCGAACGCTCCCGGCACGTCGAGGGCGAGCGGGTCGGCGTCGAGCACCAGCAGCGGTGGGATGAGCAGGATCCCCCCGAAGAACAGCTGCCAGGCGGGCATGCATCGCAGCGAGAGGATCCCTCTCCACCGCTGCGTCAAGACGAGGCCAAGGGCCATCGAGAGAGCTGCACCCGCCGCTGCGACCACGCCGACCGGGTCGGGTGTGGCGCTCGCTCCCCCGACTAGCATCGCGACACCTGCCAAGCCCGAGAGGGACGCCACCACCTGGCGGGCTCGTAACGGTTCGGCGAGAAGCATCGCCGACAAGACCCCGACGACGAGCGGTTGGGTGGCCACGATAGTCGCAGCGAGACCCCCGGGCAGGCGATAGGCGGCCACGAACAGCAGCGGGAAGAAGACGGAGATGTTGCACGCGCTCACGACCAAGGTTCGGAGCCGCTGGCCGGAAGCCGGCCAGCGGCCGAGCATCGCGATGAACAGCACACCAATGGGCAGTGCCCGCACCGTCGCCGCCATGAGGGGCCGACCTGCTGGGAGCAACTCACTCGTCACCAGGTAAGTGGTCCCCCATAGCGCCGGCGCCCCCACGCCGCTCGCAAGGTCACGAGGATCCCAGCCGAGTCCCGTCACGCCGCCTGCTCGGGATTACCGAGGACGTCTTGCAGCGCCTCCAGGCCCGCGAGGTCACGTCCGGAGAGAAAGTGGTCCACCGACGGGAGCACGGCAGCGATCCCACGGGCCTCGGGGCGGAACTGCGGATCGCCTTTGAGCGGGTTTACCCAGATGAGCTGGTGCGCGAGACGACCCACGCGTGCGGCCTCCCGACCTAGGAGCTCCGGGTCACCACGCTCGAGGCCGTCGGACACCAGAATGACCAGGCTTCCCCGGACGCTACCGAGCCGACCGTAGCGGCGGGTGAAGTCGCGCAGCACAGGACCGAGACGGGTACCCCCGCCCCAATCGGGCACGCGTCCCACGGCGTCCGAGACGATCCTCCTGGGGTCCCGGTGCTCGAGACTGGGCGTCACGCGGGTCAGGCGCGTCGAGAAGCAGAAAACCTCGACCGGCCCCCACTGCCTCCGCAGCCAGGCCGCGAACAGCAACAGCGCTCGCGCATAGGAACTCATGGAACCGGACACGTCGAGGAGCAACACCACGCGCCTAGTGCGCACGGTACGCCGCCGACGCGCCCTAAGATGCGCCCGGTGCGGGCGCACCGCAGCCTCTCGCAGCCAGCGACGGACATCGACCCGCCGGCCGCGGGGCGCAGCCCGCATCCGGCGCGTTCGCCGCTGCGGCGGGACCAAGTGCCACGAAGCGAACGCCTCCTCGAGCCGCGACAGCTCCTCAGCGCTCCACAGGGCGAAGTCCTTGGTGCGCAGGCGCTCGACGTCGGATGCCGCGGCGCCCACCGCGTGCTCACGATCGTCGACCCGATCCTCGTCGCGCGTGGTGACCTCAGCGTCGATGAGCTCGGTCTCCGGCTCCTCACGAGATCGTGAGTCCACGACGTCCGTGGTGGCGCCCCCGCTCAGGAAGTAGGAGGAGAAGAGCCGGTCGTACACGGGCACGTGGACCCGACGTGACACCAGCAGACTGCGTCCAGCCCAGTAGACGTCACGGAGGTCAACGGGGTCGAGCACGGCGACCCCGCGCACGAACCGTTCCGCGTGGCTCGGCGTGCAGGGGACACCCGCGGTTCGGAGCAGTCGTACGAACCCGAGGAGGGCGTCCACGAGCTCCCTCCCGAGGGAGGCGACCTCGCGCTCAGCGTCGGCCATCCTGTACGCGCCCTTCCCCCGCCGGCGCCGCTAGTCCGATACGAGGCCCACGAGCGCCTCGCGGGCTGCCTCGAGATCTTCGTGGTCCTTCACGACGAAGCCGATCGTCTCCTCGACGCTCTCTGCCTCAAGCTCGGTCACCCCGAGCAGCCCGAGGACCCGGGCCCAGTCGATGGTCTCGGCGACGCCGGGAGGCTTGGCGAGCCCGGCGTCCCGCAGGCGCCGCACCGCGTACGTGACGGCCTCTGCCAGGGTCAGCGGCACCTGGGGGGCGCGTCGGCATACGATCTCCAGCTCGCGCTCGGGCGCGGGGAACTCGATCCAGTGGTACGCGCAGCGGCGTCGCAACGCGTCGTGCAGCTCGCGAGTGCGGTTGGAGGTGAGGACGACCGCTGGGCGCGTCTCGGCGCGAACGGTGCCGACCTCGGGGATGGAAACCTGGAAGTCGGAGAGCACCTCGAGCAGGAAGGCGTCGAACTCGTCGTCGGCTCGATCGATCTCGTCGATCAACAGGAGGGCCCCTGCACCCCCGCTGAGTGCCTTCAGGAGCGGGCGCTCGATAAGGAACCGTCGGTCGAAGGGCTCGAGGTCCTCGCCCCGCTCCATCGCGAGGCGGGCGGCCAGCAACTGCCGCGTGAAGTCCCATTCGTACAGGGCCAGGCTCGCGTCGATGCCCTCGTAGCACTGCAACCGGATGAGATCCCGTCCGAGGGCGGCGGCTAAGGCCTTGGCGAACTCCGTCTTGCCGACCCCGGGTTCGCCCTCGAGCAGCAGCGGCTGCCCGAGGGCGAGCGACAGGTGCGCGGCCGTGACAAGGCCCCGGTCGGCCAGGTATCCGGCGTCCTCGAGGCGGGCTTGCATCGCCTCGCGCGGTGGTGGATCCCCGCGGCTCACACGCGGCCCCGTCGACCTGCCGGAGCCGGTCCGCTGCGGCGGCGCATCCCCCGGCTCAGGCCGCACCCTCGCTTGCCGCGTGGATCATCTCGAGCACGCGCTCCGGGTTCAGAGGCCCGTCGCTCACCTGCACACCCCAGGGCCGCAAGGCGTCCTCGACCGCGGCCATCAAGACCGTCGGCGTCCCGATGCAGCCCGCCTCGCCGACACCCTTGGTGCCCAACGGCGTGATCGGCGACGGCGTCTCGAGGTGGCGCATCTCCACCGGTGGAGTGGAGAGGAAGTTGGGCAACTGATAGTCGGTCAACGTTGGGGCGAGCATGCTGCCGTCATCGCCGTAGGCGAGGTGCTCCAGCATCATGCCGCCGTAACCCTGAATCATCCCCCCGACGACCTGGGCCTCCACAATGCGGGGGTTGATCATCTTACCGACGTCGTGGACGACCCATAGCCGTTGCACGTCCACCTGGCCCGTCTCGGGATCGACCTCGACCAGGGCACCCTCCGCTCCGCTGGCGTGCGCCGGATACAGCCGCACCCGTCCATTCTCGTCGGGGACCCAGTTGACCTGGGGGTTTGTCCAGACGAAGTTGCCTTCCAGGGTCGGCTTGTCCTCGCCGGGCAGGGCCGCGTAAGGGCCGGGGAACAGGTAGACGGCCTTCGCGACCTCCCCGATCGTCATACGCTGCGAGGGTGCCCCACGAACCGACACCGCGCCGTCGCCGAGATCCAGGTCCTCGACGTCGGCCTCCATCAGGTTCGATGCGGCCTTCAGCAGCTTGCCGCGCACCTCGTCCGCGGCCCTGTGGACCGCTGTAACCCCGTAGGTCGCACCGCGACTGGAGAACGATCCAAGCCCGTAGGGCACGGCGTTGGTGTCGCCGAACACAACGCGCACGTCGTCGGGCGAACAGCCGAGGACGTCCGCGGTCACCTGCGCGATCGCCGTCTCGACGCCTTGCCCGATGTGCTGCATCCCGGTCAAGGCCATCACTTGACCGTCGGGGGTGATGCGAACCGAGGCCGACTCGTACCCGTTGAACATCGACATGGGAATGGAGGCCGACGAGGGCTCCAAGACGGTGACGATCCCCAGACCCAGGTAACGGCCCCCGGCCTGAGCCTCTTTCCGCCGACGCTCGAGTTCGTCGAGATCCATCGCCTTGACCAGCTCGTCGAGACACTCGGTGAAGCTCCCGCTCTCGATGATGGGGCCACCGGGGGTCTCGTACGGGTACTCTGTGACGAGGTTACGCCTGCGTAGGTCGATACGATCCAGCGCGAGCTGCTCCGCGGCCGCGTCCATGAGCCGTTCGATACCGAGGTTCGCGATGTCCTTGCCGTAGCCTCGGTACGCCCCGTACGGAGCCTTGTTCGTGACGACGCACTCCACCTTCGCCCAGTACGCTTTCGGGGTGTACGGTCCGCTGCCGTAGGTGCCGCCGACGAGCAAAGCACCGAGGCCGCCTGTCCGCACGGCACCGTCGCAGCCCATGTCCCCGCGCAGATGGTCGCGAACGGCGAGTAGCATCCCGTCGCGCGTGAACGCCCCCTGGATGTGATAGTCGAAGTCGCGCGACGCGGGACCGCTGGTCATCCACTCGCTCCGGCGCTCGACCCACTTCACTGGGCGACGCGTGGCGACTGCCATCATCACCGGAATGATCTCGGCATCGACCTGGAGCTTGTTGCCGAAGCCGCCACCAACATCGTTGGCAAGCACCCTGACGTTTGGCTCGGGTATGTCGAAGGTCGCGGCGAACAGCGTACGGCATTGATGAGGGAACTGAGTCGACAAGCGCACCGTGAGTTGGTTAGCCCGCGGATCGTACTCCGCGACGACCGCACGGCCCTCCATGGGCACGCCGCTGTAGCGGTGCGAGGCCACCTCAACCTCGACGATGTCGTCGGCCTGCGCGAAAGCCTCGTCGACGTCCCCGTATGAGACCTCCCACACGCACTGACGGTTATCCGGCCAGTCCTCATACAGCAACGGGGGGGTCCCACCGTCGAGCCCGAGGGCTTGATCCATCGTGGTGAGCGGCTCAAGTACCTCGTAATCGACCTCGATGAGGTCGAGTGCGTCCTGCGCGATGTAGGGATCGTCGGCGGTCACCGCGGCAACGGGCTCGCCACAGTAGTGGACCTTGTCGACCGCCAGCCCGTAGACGCTGGGCAGCCGCATGTCCAGCAGATCCATCACCGGGGGGATCGGATTCCACAGCGCCCGCGCATCCTCGCCCGTCAGGACCGTCACGACTCCCGGCAGCTCCTTGGCCCGCCTGGTGTCCACCCCGCGGATCCGTGCATGAGCATGTGGGCTGCGCAAGATCGCGCAGTGCGTTTGTCGGGGCACCTCGCCGTCACCCGCGAACAGACCGTAGCCGGTGACGAGTCTGCGATCCTCCTTGCGCGGAATGCCCCGCCCCACCCATGCCGAGCCAGCGCCGTCAACCCTTGCCTGGTCCACTGAAGCGTGCGTCTCATCGGTCATGCCTGCTGCCCTTCCGTCCGCCCCTGACTGCCGTCAGCAGCCCGCTGCACCGCGCGCACAATGTTCTGGTAGCCAGTGCAACGACAGAGGTTGCCCACCAACCCCTGCCGCACCGTCTCCTCGTCCGGGTCCGGATGTCGTTCCAACAGGTCAACCGCAGCCATCACCATTCCTGGCGTGCAGAAGCCGCACTGCAGCGCGAACTCGGCGCAGAATGCCTCCTGGACGGGATGCATGGACTGTTCGCCGGAGAGCCCCTCGACAGTCTCGACCTCGCAGTCGTGGGCCTCCACGGTCAGCATCATGCAACTCTTCACGAGCTGGCCGTCGACGCGGACGGTGCAGGCGCCGCAGATGCCCTCTTCGCACCCGATGTGCGTACCAGTCAGCCCGAGCTCCTCCCGGAGGAAATCGGCGAGAAGCTTGCGGGGTTCCACGCGCATTTGATGCGGTTGCCCGTTCACCGTCACGGCCACAGCCGCGCCGCTCCCGGTATCCATGCTCGTCATGCCTGCACCCTCCTGGTGGCGGTTCCTCCCTCGGCAAGCAACGCCCGTCGAATCAGGACACGCACGACGCTGAGGCGGTACTGCGCCGAGGCGTGCAGGTCGCTGACAGGCTCGAGGCTGGTCGCGTCGAGTGCGGCGGCCGCCTCGCGGCAGGAGCCCTCGTCGACGACGCGGCCGAGGATGGACCGCTCGACGTCATCAAGGCGGATGGGCGTCTGGTGGATGCCACCGGCCGCGACTCCCGCGCGCTCGACGGGGTCACCGGCAAGGGCGACCCCCACGTTCACGATGGGCGGACCCTGCGGCTGCCGGGCAATCTCTAGGTAGGCGCTGATGGAAGCCCACCCGGGGACTCGGAGCTCCGTGACAAGTTCGTCAGCAGACAGCGTGGTGCGCCGGAACCCCGCGAACAGGGTTTCCACGGGGATCTCCCGCTCATCGCTGCTGGAGCGAACCACCACCGTCGCACCGAGCGCGATCAGCATCGGTGCAAGGTTGCCGCGTGGATCCGCCAAGCACAGGGCACCGCCGACGGTCGCCCGGTTGCGAACCTGTTGGTCCCCGAGGAGTTTCGCGGCCTCCGCAAACCCAGGCACACGGGCGCTCACGCGCTCGTCCACCGTCAGTTCGGAGATGGTCGTCAGCGCCCCAATCCGCAAGCCGCCGTCGGCGCCGTCGTCGATGCCACGCAACTCGCCAAGGCCCTTGACGTCCACAAGGTGGTCAGCGGTATCAGCTCGAAGCTTTAGGGCCTGCAAGAGTCCCTGTCCACCGGCCAAGACCCGACCACCGTCTTCCAGACTCCGGAGCGCGGAAGTCAACTGGTCCGGCCTCGTGTACGCGAACGCAGCGGGTCGCACCATGAAGCCCCTCCTCCCCCACCCGCGCCTGGGCTCATACCCGCGCGAGTGACTACCGACTAGTCGGTCGAGACTACGGCGGGGCGAGTAAGCCCGTCAAGGGGTACGCGAGACCGGAGCCCGGCAGGTGACCTGGGGGCGAACCCATCCTCCTACGTCGAACTGGGCGCTGTCTGTGGTGTCGGCGTCGACGACGCGGGATTACCGGCTCGCAACCCCTCGAGGAGCAGGCCCCAGAACCGATCTGCGATTTCCTCGGTCGCCAGCCCGCCGTCGGGCCGGAACCACTGATAGGCCCAGTTGCACATCCCAAAAAGCGCCAAGCTCGTCAGTCGCGGGTCCACTTCGCGGAACTCGCCCCGCTTCACGCCTCGACGGACGACGTCCTCGACGTAGGCCTGGTAGCGATCCCGCTTGGCCTCGAGCGTGCCCCGGTACTCATCGGTGAGCTCGCGATGGTGCTCGAAGAACACCCGAACGCTGCCCCGATGCGTCGCCATGAGCCCGATGATGTCGGCGATGACCTCACGCAGCTCCTCGGACGGCTCGTCGGAGAGTCGCGAAGCGTGCTGCTCCGCGCGCTCGAGCAGGAGGTTGATGAAGTCTTCGTGGATCCAAAAGAGGATCTCCTCCTTACTCTTGAAGTAGTGGTACAGGGTCGGCTTGCGGACCCCGACCGCGTGCGCGATGTCCTCCATCGTGGTCTGGTGGTAGCCCTGCGCGTCGATCAAGGACGCTGCCTCGCGGGTAATGGCAACCCACCGGGCCTGGCCGTCAGCTGATCTCGGTGCGCGCTCCGCCATGCTCCCTCCCAATCGTCGGCCCCTCCACCGTCACCTGCACTGAGCTAGCTCGTCGCCCACGCGCCCGACGCCCGAAGGGACGCCGCGTTCGCGCGGTGCGAGGCCGTCGCGCCACTGCAGACGGTTGACGGGTCGTAGTGCTGCTGCGTATCGTAGCCGATCACCGACCGACCGTTCGGTCGTGAGTCGAGTGTGGACGTTGATGTCGGGGCGGAGGAGGAGACAGCCATGCAGCGACCGGTGGAGTTCAAGTCCGAGGGCCTGACAGTAAAGGGCGTCCTCTGGATCCCCGACGATCTCGAGGAGGGAGAGCGGCGTCCCGGGGTCGTGACCGCGAACGGCTTCACCTTCCCCAAGGAGTTCCTGCTCCCCTCGATCGCCGAAACCTTCATGAACGCGGGCTACGTTGCCCTAACCTTCGACTACCGCTTCCTCGGCGAGAGTGAGGGCGAGCCCCGAGGGCAAGTCCATGCACTCAAGCAGGTCGAAGACGTCCTTAACGGCTTGTCCTTCCTCGAAACACAACCGCAGGTAGACCGGCATCGGCTCGGCGCGTGGGGTGCCTCCTACGGCGGCGGCCACGTACTCTACGCTGCGGCTCACGATCAACGCATCAAATGTGTCGCGGCGAACCTTCCCGTCACCAACGGCCGCCGTTGGCTTCGAGTGCAGCGGCACACCGCCGAGTGGTACGAGTTTCTCGACCGGGTCGCCGCGGACCGCCAGCGTCGCTTCGAGGGCAAGCCTTCCGAGATCGTAACCGCCTTCGACATCTTCGTGCCGGATGACGAGACACGGGCGAACTTCGAGAACGGCTGGAAGACCGTCGATCGGTGGGAGCCCTACGTGACGATGGACACCGCCGAGTACTGGATCCAGTACGCCCCGGAGTTCTACGTGGACCGCATCTCGCCACGCGCCATGCTGCTCACCCACGCCCAGAACGACCGCATCACCCCGGAAACCGAGTCCATCAGCGCATACGAGCGGGCTCACGAGCCCAAGAAGCTCTACTTGTATCCGTCGAAGTACAGCCACTGGGACGGCTACATGCGTGGCGCCGACGTGCACATGGGCACCGTCGTCGAATGGTTCGACGAACACCTCGGCATCTGATCACCCCAGCAAACATGACGGAGCAGACGACACCGAACCCGCCTTCAGAAGTCGAGGCCGCACTCCGCGGGGGTCGCGCCTACAACTTCGCGGTCGTGCTGGACCGCGCGGTCCAGCGCTTCCCCGATCGCGTGGCCCTCGTCGAGGGGCACGAGCGTCTCACCTACCGCGAACTTGCCCAGCGCGTGCACGCCGTGGCCGCGTGGCTCACGAAGCAGGGCGTCGGAGCCGGCGATCGTGTCGGCGCTGTGCTGACGAACCGCAAGGAGTTCCTGGAAGTCTTCTTCGGCGTCCTTCGGCTGGGTGGGGTGTTCGTCCCTATCAACTTTCGCCTCGCCGGCCCCGAACTCGCCTACATCGTCGAGCACAGCGGCTTGCGTGTCCTGTTCGGGGAAGCCCCTCAACTCGCGCGGCTGGAGGGCCGTACCCCGCTCGGCGTGCAAGTCATGCAGGTCCCGTCCGAGGAATACGAAGAACTGGCCACCCCCGGGCCGGAGGTCCCGCTGGCACCGCGCGGAGAGTTCGATCTACAGCGCATCATGTACACGTCGGGTACCACCGGACACCCCAAGGGCGTAATGATCCATCACGGCGCGGTGTGGTGGAAATGCCTGAACCAGATCGTGGAGTTCGGTCTCCACGCCGACGAGGTCTTCTTGGCCTCGGGACCGCTGTACCACGTTGGCACACTCGACCTGCCCGGTGTGGGGGTGCTACTGCAGGGCGGGCGGATCGTGATCCTGCCGCAGTTCGACCCGGTGCAGGTGCTGAAAACCATCGAAGCCGAGCGCGTCACCTGCACCTTCCTCGCGCCGTCGATGATGAACCGGCTGCTGGCTGAGGCAACCTTCGAGCAGCACGATCGGTCGAGTCTGCGGGTCATCATCGACGGTTCTGAGAAGATGCCCGCATCGCTGCTCGAGCGGATCCCGGCCGCCTTTCCCCACTCCCACTTCTTCGACGGATTCGGCATGACCGAGACGGTGACCAGCGACACGTTCCTCCCCCCGCGCCGCCTCGAGGAGAAGCTCGGATCGGTCGGCACCGAGACCGCCACGATGGAAGTGCGCGTCGTCGACGACGAGGACCGTGACGTGCCCGCCGGCGAGGTGGGTGAACTCCTGGTGCGCGGACCCAAGCTCTGTCTGGGCTACTGGCGCGACCCTGAGGCCACGTCCAAGAGCTTTCGCAACGGCTGGTTCCACACCGGGGACATGGCGATCCGGGACGAGGACGGTGACATCACAATCGTCGATCGCAAGAAGGACATGATCAAGTCCGGCGGCGAAAACATCGCCTCCGTCGAGATCGAGCGGGTGTTGTACGCACACCCCGACGTGCTCGAGGCCGCAGTCGTCGCACGATCCGACGAAACGTGGGGCGAAGCCCCCGTCGCGTTCGTGGCCCCTGCGGACGGTGTCGAACTGGACCAGGCGGCGCTGGAGGCGTTCTGTCGCGAGCAGCTCGCCGGCTTCAAGGTGCCCAAACAGTTCCTCACCGTCGATGCGCTGCCGCGCAACCCGTCGGGGAAGGTGCTCAAGCGCGAGCTACGCGCACGGGTCGAGTGACCCGTGCGGGGCCCGCCCATCGTGGAGGGGAGCGTGACAGATGCAGGCCGACATAGGGGTTGAGCTCGCCGGGATGTTCGATCCCGAGGGCACGCGGGACGTGATCCACCGGGTCGACGCGCTGGGCGGCGACTTCCTGTGGTGGGCCGACTATCGCTTCTACCGGGACGTGTACAGCATGTTGACCCGCACGGCGCTGTACAGCGACCGGTTGCGTTACGGCACATTCGTTACCGACCCATTCGCGCGACATCCCGCCCTCACCGCGCTCGCCATGGCCACCGCCGATGAGCTGGGCGGGGGCCGTGGTGTGCTCGGGCTCGGCGCGGGTGTCTCCGGCCTGCGAGAGATGCGGATCCCGCGAGAGCGCCCCGCCATCCGCATCTCCGAGGCCATCGACGTGATCCGCGCGCTGTGGCGCGACGGTGAGGCGACGTACGAGGGGGAGACGGTCTCTTTCGACGGGCACTTGGATTTCGCCGCTCGGCCGCACATCCCGATCTTCGTCGCCTCCAACTCGCGGCGAACCCTCAGCGTTGCTGGTCGCAGGGCCGAGGGTGTGATCGTGGAGGGCCTCTGCCGCCCGGCCATGCTGGATTACGTCTTCGAGCACGTGCAGCGGGGGCTCGACGCCTCTGGTCGCACGTGGAGCGACCTGTACTCGGTTGCGAGGCTCGATCTTTGCATCCATCCCGATCCGCAGGTCGCACGCGAACTCGCCCGCCACCGGGTCCAACACTATGTCTCGGTTCACGGAGCCGCCCGTTGGCCCGACCTGGCCGAGCTGCTGCCTGACGGCTTGGAGGACGAGATCAAGGCCGCTGGCTTCACCCACGACCCCGCGGTCGTGGAGCCGCTCGTCGCGCAGATCCCCGACGAAGCGGGGGAGCTGATCGCGTTGGTCGGCGACCCTGACGAGGTCGGCCGGCAGCTCGAGCGCGTGAGCGCGATGCCGATCAGTCAGATCAGCGTGTTCCCGATCCCCAGCCCCCCGCGCGGTCACTCGATTCCCGACGTGCTAGAGCTGTTCGCCTCGGTCCTGCGCCAGCTGAGCCAGGCTGGCGAACGGACCGCGCCGTGAGCGGCGCGTCCATGCTCGAATCCGCGCTCGCGGGCAAGGTGACGTGGGTCACCGGTGCGAGCCGGGGCCTCGGCGCCGCGATTGCACACGGCCTCGCTCGGGCGGGCGCGACGCTCGCGCTGACTGCGCGGCGCCCCGACGGCCTGAGCGAGACGGCGAAACGCGTGGAGGCCGAAGGCGCCTCGGTCGAGTGCCTGCCCGCGGATGTCAGCGACGCCACCGCCGTCGCCGCGGTCGCCGGCGACATCACCCACCGCCTCGGGCGGATCGACGCGCTCGTGCACGCTGCGGGCATCAGTCCGACGGTCGAGCGAGCCGAGACCCTTGAGATAGCCGAGTGGCAACGCATCATCGACAGCAACCTCGGTGGGGCGTTCCTCTGCGCTCGGTCGGCTGCGCAACAGATGCCGCCTGCTGGGGGCAGCGTGCTCCTTATCTCGTCGATCCACGGCACCGTCGGGATGCCTCGGCTCGCGGCCTACGGGGCGAGCAAGGGGGGCATCGAGGCACTCACCCGCTCCCTCTCCCTCGAGTGGGCGCACCGTGGCATACGTGTGAACGCGGTCGCGCCCGGCTACTTCGAGACAGATATGACTTCGTACGTCCGCCAGGACCCTGAGTGGCGGGACCAACTGCTGGCGCGGATTCCCATCGGCCGCTTCGGCACACCCGAGGAGCTAGTGCCCACGGCCCTGTTCCTGGTGAGCGACCTCGCCTCGTACATCACCGGGACGACGGTACACATCGACGGAGGGTGGCTTGCGGCCTGACAGGCACGGAAGAACCAGCGGGCCGCGCAGCGTGGTCCGTCGTCAGTGATGCGACGGAAACCCACCGGACGGTCACGGGTCCTGAATTGAGAGAAGGAGCTGTGCAATGGGGCTTCGGACTGCGGATCAGTACTTGAAAGGACTGCGGGACGACCGTCGCGTCCGGTATCGCGGCGAGACGGTTGAGGATGTCGTCGCGCACCCCGAGCTCGGTCTGGCGGCGCGTCACGCGTCCCTGGATTTCGCTCTCGCGGAGCGAGCCTCCCACAGCGACCTGGCGATCCGACATGACGGGGACCAGCCATACTCCGCCTACTTCCAGGTGCCCCGCACCACTGATGATCTCGCCGCTCGTTCTGCGCTCGTCGAGGCCGCCACCCGCGAGGGCGACACGCTCGTGCTGCTCATCAAGGAGATCGGCACCGACGCCTTGTTCGCCCTGATGCGAGTTCTCGAACGATACGGGCTCGATGAGGGTCAAGCCCGCGTCCACGAGTTCCATCGGCACTGCCGCGACGGCGACTTGTCCCTTGCGGTGGCCCAGACCGACGTGAAAGGGGACCGCTCGAAAGGCCCTTCCGAGCAGGCCGACCCGGACCTGAACCTGCGTGTTGTCGAGACGCGCGACGAGGGGATCGTGGTGCGAGGCGCCAAGAGCCACACCTCTTGCTCACCCTACGTGGACGAGCTACTCGTGCTACCCAGCCGCCGGATGCGCCCCGGCGAGGAGGATTGGGCGGTCGCCTTCGCGGTCCCCGTGGACACCCCGGGGCTCACGCTGTATGCGGCGGACTTCCTCCATGGCGACTTCTCGTCGTTCGATCGGCCCGTGAGCTCCCGCCACAAAATGATTGAGACGCTGACGGTCTTCGACGACGTCCTGGTCCCCTGGGATCGCGTCTTCCTCCACGGCGAGGCAGAAGCGGGCGGCGCAACAGCCCTCACGTTCGTTGAGTACCACCGCTTCACTGCCGTCAGCTACAAGTTGCCCCTGCTCGACGCGCTCGTCGGCACGGCGATCGCGGTCGCCGAGGCCAACGGGATAGGCCGCGCGGGCCATGTCCGCGACAAGTTGACCTGGCTCGCCGGCTACGCCGAGACCGCGCGGGGCCTGATCCAGCTCGCCGCCCAGCGCGGTGACGAAGAAAGTGGGATCGCGTACCCGGACGTGTTCACCACCAACCTCGCCAAGTGGACGTTCGCCCGGGACATTCACTACGCGTTCGAAGTCGTGCAGGACCTCGCCGGGGGCCTGCTCGTGACCGGCCCCTCCGCGGTTGACTGGCAGGCGCCGGAGATCCGGCCGATCCTCGAGAAGTACCTCGCGGCAGCTTGGCCGGCGGCCGACCGCATGGCCGTGATGAACCTTGCGCGGGATCTCACCACGGACCTTTACGGTGGCTACCAAGCGGTGCTCGCCCTGCATGCTGAGGGGTCGCTTGAGGCTGAGAAGCTGCAGATGTACCGGGCATACGATCACGAGCCGGCGCTCACCTACGCCCTCGGCCTCGCCGGCCTGCGCGACACGCAGGACGATCCGACGGCTTGAGCTGCTGACCGTTTCGAACCACACGAGGAAGGACACGAGGTGGGTGCGATCAGCGACGTTCTCGTCCTGAGCGGGACCCGCACGGCAGTGGGCAAGTACGGCGGCGCGTTCCGGGAGACCCCTCCGAGCGAGCTTGCTGCCGCGGTTGTCCGCGAGGCGGTCCGGCGAGCCAGCGTCGAGTCAGACGCGGTCGAGCACGTGGTCTTCGGTCACGTCATCAACACCGAGACCCGCGACATGTATCTCGCTCGAGTCGCGAGCGTGCACGGGGGCGTGCCGATCGAGGCGCCGGCACTCACGGTGAACCGGTTGTGCGGCAGCGGCCTGCAGGCGATCGTCTCCGCCGCGCAGAGCATCACGCTCGGGGACGCGTCGGTGGCGGTCGCCGGCGGCGCGGAGTGTATGAGCCGCGCGCCCTACTGGGTGCCCCACGCGCGCTGGGGCGCGCGCATGGGCGACGGGTTGCTCGTCGACGCGATGCTCGGCGGCCTCACCGATCCCTTCGACGACTGCCACATGGGTATCACCGCCGAAAACGTCGCCGAGCGCTGGAACATCTCCCGCGAAGACCAAGACGCCCTCGCAGTCGAAAGCCACCAGCGGGCCGCTCGCGCCCGCGACGATGGCCGCTTCGACGAGCAAATCCTCCCGATCGAGGTGCGCAGCGACAAGGCGAACGCGACGGTGACCGCGGACGAGCACATCCGTCCAGACACCGACGTCGATCGGCTTGGCAAGCTACCGCCAGCGTTCCGCGAGGGCGGCAGCGTGACCGCCGGAAACGCTGCGGGGATTAACGACGGCGCCGCGGCCCTCGTCCTCGCCAATGAGAGAACCGCCGAGGCCCTTGGGGCCGCCCGCCCGCTCGGCCGACTACTGGGATACGCCCACGCAGGCGTCGAGCCAAACGTCATGGGCATCGGGCCAGTGCCGGCGGTGCAGCGCGTGCTCGACGACACGGGACTGGTCGCCAACGATCTGGACGTCATCGAGCTGAACGAGGCGTTCGCCGCACAGGCGCTCGCGGTGATGCGCGATCTGAAACTCCCCCCGGAACGAACCAATCCCAACGGCAGCGGCATCTCGATCGGCCATCCGGTCGGCGCCACCGGCGCGGTCCTGACCGTCAAAGCGCTCTACGAGCTAGAGCGTGTTCAGGGTCGGTACGCACTCGTCACGATGTGCATCGGCGGGGGGCAAGGCATCGCCGCCATCTTCGAACGCGTGTAAGCATCACCAAACCGAGAAGGCGCCGCTCACGGTATGACCGCGCAGCTGCTCGTAGTCCAGAGCGAAGTCGACGACGGGCGGGATGTCGGCCGAGCAGGGCAGCAGATCTTGCCGTCCAGGCTGCGCAAACGTCCACCGCAGCCGAACAGCTCCTTGCCAGCGGCTGGCCGCACCGTGCCCGCGCGGGTCCCAAGCGACGGCCCGGCAATCGGCGTCGAGCACCGTGCGGCCTGGACCGCGGACGCCGCACCCTGCGCTCTCCCGGTGCAACCGCCGCCCTATCGCTCGGCGGTCTCGACCGCCTCCCAAAGCACCTCCGCGATATGGACCACTGGAAGGCCGTGTTGGGCGAGCTGCAGCAGGCAGCCGGGGTTACCGGACGTGACGCGTGTGGCCCCCGTGGCCGTCACGGCGTCCCGCTTGCGAGCGCCGATCGGCTCGGCGAGGTCGGGGCGAAGCGCGTTGTAGGCACCCCCGGCCCCGCAACATCGTTCCCCATCGGCTGTCCTGCGCAGCTGACCCGGCCCCAGCACGCGGTCGAGCAGGGCGACCGGCGCACTCTCGACGTGCTGGACGTTGCGGAGATGGCAGGCGTGCTGGTAGGCGACCGGTTCGCGGAGGACTCCCGCCGGCAAGGTGTTCGGGTCCACGAGTTCGCTCATGTCCCGGACGCGGTCGGCGAACACTCGCGCTTCCTCCGTGCCGAGCAGCCGTCCGTACTCCTTCATGGCCGCGCCGCAACCGGCGCTGTCAACGACGACCGGTCCTGAGGTGCCCCGGTGCGCGGCGATCACCTCCGCGGCCGAGCGCGCCGCCCGGTCCTCGAACCCCTGGTGCAGGTCGAGCGCCCCGCAGCAAGCGCCACGCCGGGCGGCGTCGACCCGGTAGCCCGAACGCTCCAGCAGCCGCAGCGTGGCCCCGTGCGCGCCCCGGAACCACACGTCCATCACGCAGCCCCGGAACAGCCACGCATCGGCCCGTTGGCGCGCCGGCAGACGCCCAGCGAGCTCACGGAGCCGGACCCTCCTCGCGAGTCGCAACCGACGCGGGAGTAGACGGTCGGCACGCGTCAGCTGGGCGAGCGAGAGCAGGATAGTGCCAAGGCGCAGGAGTACCGGCCTCCGCAGCAACCCGAGGCCCCAGCGCACCAGTGATGATCGCAGGCGCCCACCGCCCCTCGAAGGGGCGTGCGCACGAGCAGCCTCGATATCGGTCCGTGCGGTCTCCATGAGCGCGCCGAACTCCACGAGCGAGGGGCACGCTGGCTCGCATGCCCGGCACTGCACGCAGCCTTCCATGCTGTCGACGTAGTCGGGGTCGAGCGTCGACAGTTCCCCGTCGTGGACGAGACGCATCCCCACGAGCCGACCTCGTGGGTTGTGCTGCTCGAGCCCCGTGACGGCGTAGGTCGGGCACGCCGAGAGGCACATTCCGCAACCGACGCACTGGGCAAGCTTGTCCGCATCGAAGGTCATCGCTGGAATCTCCAGGGCGCGAGCACGCCAACGGGATCGAGCGCCTGTTTCACCGCAGCGTCGAGCGGGCGGGGTCCCTCGAAGGCCGCGAACAGCGGCTCGGCTCCGGCGGCCTCAAGGCACAGGACGCGTCCGGACCGCTCGCGGACAAGGCGGGTGAGGGTGGGGACCTCGGTGGCCGACGCGTCGGCGTGGATGATGCCGAGGCCCTCCTCGACGAGGTAGCGACCCGTGAGCTGCCCCACGACCGCCTCGACCTCCGGGGGCGGCACCGCGATCCGCACGGCTGAAGGCACCTCCGGCGCCGGCGCCTCGAGGAGTCCTCCCCGCTCCGCGTCACGGTCGCAATCGGAGGGATGCCCCTCCAGGCGAACATAGGTGTCGCCGGCATCGCGCAGGACCGAAGCCGCGGTACGTAGCTCACGCCGCGCGGCGGCGTCGAGCCGACCGGCGACGCGGTACCAGCGCGCCGCAGCAGGTCTCGGCCGAACGGTGAGGGTGATCTCGGTGAGGATGCCGAGGGTGCCCCACGACCCGACGAGCAGCCGCGTCACGTCATAGCCGGTGACGTTCTTCACCGTGCCGCCCCCGCTGCGAACGATCTCGCCCTCTGCGGAGACGAATCGGGTGCCGAGCACCCAGTTGCGCAGGTGGCCTGCGCCGAGCCTTCGGAGCCCGGTGAGCCCGCTTGCGACTTGCCCACCGACCGTCGTGGCAGGCCCCTCGATCGGGCACTCCTGCCCCACATCGGCGAGGACCCCATCGAGTTCCCGCCACGGCGTCCCCGGCCGAACCCGGACCACGAGATCGGACGGGCGGTGGTCAACGACACCGGTCAGGTTGCGTGTGGAGACCGCCGGGTCGGATTCGGTCCGCGCACCGACGAGCGTGCCTGCTCCGACGACGTCGCAGGCAGCCCGGGCGGTGAGCTCGCGCACCGCCTCGACGACCTCGTCCTCGCTCGTCGGCAGACGTTCAACGGGTGTCGCCGGGGACTCGGTCATATCCACGCCCCTTCGGGGACGAGGGTGTGCTGCGCCTCGGCGCACGTGGCGGGAGCCGGCAGCACCTTCCCGGGGTTCGCGAGACCGAGATCGTCGAGCGCGTCGCGAAGGCGTGCCTGAAACGCGCGATCCTCGGCCGTCATGATCCCGTCCTCACACAGGAACGCCTGCTTCTCGAGACCGATCCCGTGCTCGCCGGAGACGACTCCACCGTTGGCGATCGCGACCTCCACGATCCGCTCGCCGGCTCGAAGGGTGCGCGCGACCTCCTCCCGGTCGCGCCGGTCGAAGGCGATGATCGGGTGCAGGTTGCCGTCACCGGCGTGGACGGCGTTGACGATCGTCACCTGCTCGTCGGTGGCGATCCGGCCGACCTCCTCGAGGACGTCCGCGAGCCTCGAGCGGGGGACGACGACATCGTGCAGGTAGTAATCCGGTGCGACCCCCGCCACCGCACCCCCGATCGCCTTGCGGCCCTTCCACAGCCTCGCCCGCTCGTCCTCGGTCCTGGCGATCGTGGGGTCGGCGCTGCCGTGCCTGGCGACGGCGGCGAGCGCGATCCCGAGGCCGTGCTCCACCGCACCCTCCGGGCCTTCGAACTCGGCGAGGAGCACCGCACCCGCGTCGAGGGGGTAGCCGGCACGGGCGTACGGCTCGACACAACGAACCGCCTCCTTGTCCATGAGCTCCAGCGCCGCTGGCCCCGCCCCCTCCGCGACGATGTCGGCAACCGATTCGGCCGCAGTGCGCACCGAGGGGAACGCCGCGAGCACGGTCCGGATCGCGTCGGGCGAGGGCTGGAGCCGCAAGCGGGCCGACGTGACGAACCCGATGGTCCCCTCGCTCCCGACGGTCACCCCGCGAAGGTCGTAGCCGTCGTGCTCGTGCGCGGGCCCATCCAGCCGGTGGCGGCGGCCGTGCACGTCGACGAGGTCAAGCTCGAGGACGTGTGCGCTCGTGACCCCGTACGCGAGGCAGTGCGCTCCCCCGGCGTTCGTGGCGACGTTGCCCCCGAGGGTGCACGCGACCTGGCTCGACGGGTCAGGGGCGAACCGCAAGCCGTGAGGAGCGACCATCGCATCCAGATCGGAGTTCACGACCCCCGGTTCGATCAGGGCCGTCCCCGCCTCGACATCGAGCTCGGTCACCCGGTCCATCCGCGCGAGGGAGACCACGAGCGTCCGGTGCAGGGGCACCGTGCCACCCGCCAAGCCCGTGCCCGCCCCCCGAGGAGTCATTGCGACACCTCGGCGCGCGCAAGCGCCCACGACTCGCTCGACCTCTTCCGACTTGCCGGGAAGGCACACCCCGAGCGGCTCGGCATTCAGCGGCCCGGCATCGCTGCGGTACAGCGCACGGTTGAAGGTCCCCACGTGCACGCCGTCGGCGCCGACGATGTCCACGAGTTCCGCGAAGAGGTCGGCTACCCCATTTGGTATGACCATAGACGCCATCCTGCCACATCCTCGACACGAAGCCATGTGGTTATAAGGTCAGGCCACAGGAGAACGGGCCAGGGCGGAAGGGGCCGCCGACCGTAGCAATGGCAGCGGTGGCGCAGCGTCGCGGCCCCCGTCCCGCACGAATGCGGGCCGCGGTGCGGTGCGCTGCTCGAGAGGACGGACCTCAGCGCTTCACGCGTTCGTACGCCTTCCGGATGTGCTCGGTAAGGATCTCGGCACCCCGTTCCCCGTCCCCGTCCCGGATCGCCTCGAACACCTCGCGGTGCTCGGAAGCCAGTGCCGTGCGCAATTCGGGCCATCCCGGGTGCGGCAGCAGGAGCTGGCCGAGCCAGTGTTCGATCAGCTGCCGCAGCGACTGCATCACATACCCCGTGAGGCGATTGCCCGACGCTTGCGCAATCACGACGTGGAACGAGCTGTCGAGCTCGAGAAACTCCTCGGGACCGAGGTCCCCGGACTCCATTCGGTGGACGAGCTTCTCGAGGCTCGCGAGCTGTTCGTCGTCACGCAGCTGTGCCGCTGCTCGGACCGCCTGTCCCTCGAGAGCGACGCGCACGTTGACGACGTCCTCGAGTGAGAAGTGGTCCAGCGCGGCGTGCATGAGAAGCACCCCGCCCATCGTCCCACCCGCCTCACCAACGATGATGCTCCCCGATTCGGGTCCGGTGCCGGTGCGTGCGCGCACGATGTCGAGCGTTTCGAGCACTCGCAGCGCCTCTCGGACAGACGAACGGCTGACGCCGAGCATCTCCGAGAGCTGGCGCTCGCCAGGCAGCCGATCCCCGGACCGCAACCGGCCGGCGAGGATCTCCTGTTGGATCTGCGCCACGACCTCCTGGTAGGCGCGGCGGCGCTCGACCGGTCGTAGGTGTAGCTCCGACGACGGCTCTTGCATGTCATCTCCCTTGCCCGCTCTCACCGAGCCAGGCTGCCACCCTCGGATGGATCGGGCCGGGTTCGGGGTGAGCGCGGTGCTCAACGTCCCCCTGACAGTTCCACAGCGATATCGATGATCATGTCCTCTTGGCCTCCAACGTACCGGCGGCGGCCGACCTCTTGGAGGATTGCATGAGCGGGGACGCCATAGCGCTCCGCGGCACACTCGGCGTGCAGTAGAAAGCTCGAGTACACGCCGGAGTGACCCATGACGATGGCATTTCGATCACAGACCGGTTCCCGGTGCATGATCGGCCGGACCACGTCCTCGGCCACCCCCATCACCGCAGGGAGGTCGACCCCCGTCGATACGTCCCGACGGTCGAGAACCGCGGCAACGACCTCGGTGGGAGCGTTACCGGCACCGGCACCGAGCGACCGACAGGCCCCGTCCACTTGGACCGCGCCGACGTCCACCGCCGCGATCGAGTTCGCGACCCCCATCCCGAGGTTGTTGTGTGCGTGCACACCCACCTCGGCTTCGGTGCCGATTTCCGCTCGGAGCGCGGACACACGATCACGCACGCCCTCCGGCAGCAGCGCGCCCGCCGAGTCGACGACGTAGACGGACTGGCAGCCGCCGTCGACCATGATCCGAGCCTGTTTTGCGAGCTCTTCCGGATCCGTCATGTGGCTGAGCATGAGAAACCCGACGGTCTCCATGCCTAGGTCGCGGGCGAGCTCGAAGTGCTGCAGCGAGATGTCGGCCTCGGTGCAATGCGTCGCGACGCGGGCCACGGACACGCCGAGATCGGCGACCACCCGCAGTTCCCCTGCGGACCCGACCCCGGGTAGGAGCAACGCGGCGATGCGGGCCTGGTCGACGGCTTCGACGGCCGCTTGGACGAGCGCGGCCTCGGGCTCCCGGCTGAACCCATAGTTGAAGGACGAGCCTCCCAGCCCGTCCCCATGGCTGACCTCGATCACCGGGACGCCTGCGTCGTCGAGCCCCCGAGCGACCCGACGTACCTGGTCGGCGGTGAACTGGTGGGACATCGCGTGACTGCCGTCGCGCAGGGTCGAGTCGGTGATGCGCACGTCGCGCACCTGGGGCTGCGTCATGCGGTCACCCCCTGACGGTGTCGTGCGAGGTCCTCGCCCACCCGGACGGCGGCCGCGGTCATGATGTCGAGGTTGCCGGCATACGGCGGGAGATGGTCGCCGTAGCCCTCCACTTCGAGGAAGGCGGCGACACGGGCGAGACCGCCCCATTCCGGACGGGGATCATCGAACTGCGGAGGCGCCACGAGCCGGTACCCGGGCACGTACTCCGCGACGCGCTGGACCATGTCCTCGATCGCGGAAGCCACGGCGTCGCGGTCCGTCCCCTCAGGCAAGGCGCAGAACACGGTGTCCCGCATGATGAGCGGAGGCTCCGCCGGGTTGAGGACGATGATCGCCTTGCCGCGCTCGGCGCCCCCGATCGACTCGAGCCCCTGGCCGGTGGTCGTCGTGAACTCGTCGATATTCGCCCGGGTTCCCGGCCCCGCCGAGCGCGACGCGATCGAGGCGACGATCTCGGTGTAGGGAACGCTGACGACGGAGGCCACGGCCGCGACGATCGGGATCGTGGCCTGTCCACCGCAGGTGATCATGTTGACGTTCGGCGCGGAGGTGTAGGCACCCAGGTTGACGACGGGGACGACCGCGGGCCCGGCCGCCGCCGGGGTGAGGTCGACCGCCGTGATCCCCGCCTCCGCGTATCTCGGCGCGTTCGCGGCATGCGCCGACGCCGAGGTGGCCTCGAAGACGAGATCCGGGGGGTCGGGCCGCGTCAGGAGCCAGTCGACGCCCCCGGCCGAGGCTTCGACGCCTTCCCGTTCGGCGCGAGCCAGCCCCTCCGAGGTCGGATCGATCCCCACCATGTACCGCGGCTCAACCCATGCGCTGCGCAGGAGCTTTACCAGCAGATCGCTGCCAATATTCCCCGTGCCGACGACCGCGGCGGTGAGCCGCCCATCGTGGCCGGTGCCTTCGGTCATGGTCATTGGCGCCCCCATAATGGTCGAGGCGATGCCCGGCTCTTCCCGCGCACGGACGGTGCTCGAGCGGGTCTGCGCTCGATCCACGCTTCTCACGCCATGGTGAGGGGCATCCGATCCTGATACAGGGCTCCTCGCTGCTGGCTTCGAATGGACGTATGGCCTGGCCAACACTCCATGAGGGTAGAGCACCCGCGATGGGGCGACAAGGCACGGCGACGAACCCGCCTCTTGCGGCCGCTGTGCGCCCCGTCGAGACTCCCCGAGCTTATGGTCTGAAGAATGGACCACATGCGGAGAAGGGGTCTCTGGATGCTGCGCAGGAGCGAGTCGCGATCGTTACCGGGGCGGCACGGGCGGGGAGGCGAACAGCGGCTTGCGGATACTGCAGATTGTGACCGATGGGGATCGCCGTGGCGCGCAGCGGGCCGCGATCGACGGCCTTGACCTGCTGTTCGGCTGAGCCTCCCGGCTGCCAGCGTGTGTGGATCCGACGCGCGGGTGACCCCGAGTGGCGGGTCTTCCGCGCGAAGCTCGGCGCGGACCTCCGCGCGAAGTGGAAGGAGTTCCAACCATGGTGATCACGGTCGGCGGCAGGCTACCGGCGACAACTAGCTTGCCCCCGTCGCGATCGGGCAACGTCAGGTGCTGGGATGCGACCCGCCCTGCGTTCCGGAGGCGGCGGCGATAGCGTCGGCTTTCGGGTCGGGACCGCGGTACGTCGTCTCCCAGAACGGGCAGGGAACAGCGTGAGGATCGCACGACTGCACGGCGCCGGTGACGTCCGTCTCGCCGATGGCCCGATGCCGGTGGCAGGGCCGGGCGACGAGCTGGTCCGGGTCGATTCCGTGGGGATCTGCGGGTCCGACCTCCACTGGTTCACCGAAGGTGGCATCGGCGACGCGCGCCTCGATGAACCGTTGGTGATCGGCCACGAGTTGGCCGGCACGCTCGTCGGTGGTGACCGCGACGGCGAGCGGGTGGCGATCGATCCGGCGATCCCTGTCGTGCCTGTGCTTCATGCCGCGAGGGCGACGTCAACCTGTGCCCCACGATCCGGTTCGCCGGGCACGGCGGGACCGACGGAGGGCTACGCGAACTGCTGACCTGGCCCGGGGAGCTGCTGCACCCCCTGCCGGATGCCTTGAGCGTCGACGACGGCGTGATGCTCGAGCCCTTGGGGGTCGCGATCCATGCGCTCGATCTGGGCCACCTGGCGCTCGACGATCGGGTAGTTGTGGTCGGCTGCGGCCCCATCGGGCTGCTGTTGGTGCAGCTCGCCCGCATCGCCGGCGCCGCGTGCGTGCTGGCGATCGAACCGCTCGAGCACCGTCGCGAAGCTGCGCGGCGGCTCGGGGCCGACGACGTGCTGGCCGGCACGGACGGACTCGAGGAGGTGGTGGACACGTGGACCGGTGGCCGCGGGTTCGACGTCGGCTTCGAGGTCACCGACGCCGAGGACGCGGTCGAGTCCACGATACGGGCGGTACGGCCAGGCGCCCGCGTGGTCCTGGTGGGCATCCCCGACGGCGATCGCACCACGTTCCGCGCCTCCTTGGCTCGGCGCAAAGGGCTCACGCTCGTTCTCACGCGCCGCATGCTGGAGCCGTACCCGCGAGCGATCGAGCTGGTCCAACACGGCCACATCGACGTGCGTTCGATCGTCACCCACCGCTTCGGGCTCGACGAGGTGGCCGAAGCACTGGCCATGGCCAGCTCGCGCGACGGGGGCAAGGTCGTGGTGCACCCCACGGCGCCACGCGTCGACAAGGGTTGAGCGCGCACGCGTCCGAATCAGGCGCCGGCACCCAACCGGTGGTAGGCGTGGTTCCAACGCAGCTCCTGCTGCACACCGCGGGCTGTCGACGACGCATCGATGAGCACCAGCTCGGTCTCGAGCATCTCCGCGAGGTCGCACAGCGCCTCGGTGCCCACCGCAGAGCTGAGCACCGTGTGGTGGGGCGCTCCGGCGCGCAGCCACGACTCCGCCGAGGTGGCTAGGTCGGGCTGCGGTCGCCACACGGCGCGAGCGACGGGCAGCTTCGGCAGCGGCTCGGCCGGGGGCACGACCTCGATCTCGTTCGCGGTGAGCCGGAATCGGTCGCCGAGGTCCGCCAGGCCCACCACGAACGCCTCGGCGGGGTCGGCATCGAACACCAGACGCACTGGGTCCTCGCGGTCACCGATGCTCAGCGGGTGGATCTCCAGGTGCGGGGTGGTGTTGGTCAGGCTCGGACACACCTCGAGCATGTGCGCACCGAGGATGACCTGCTCACCGGGGACGAGGTGGTAGGTGTAGTCCTCCATGAACGACGTGCCGCCGAAGCGACCGACCGACATCGCCTTCATGATCCGCAGCAGTACCGAGGTCTTCCAGTCACCCTCGCCGCCGAAGCCGTAGCCGTCGGCCATCAGCCGCTGCACCGCGAGCCCGGGCAGCTGCCGTAGCCCACCTAGGTCCTCGAAGTTCGTCGTGAACGCGCTGAAGCTGCCGGTGTCGAGGAAGAAGCGCAGGGCGAGCTCCTGGCGCGCTCCGTAGCGCAACGACGCGTGGCGCGACCCACCGGCGCGAAGCTCGTCGGCGACCCGGTAGGTGTCCTCGTACTTGGCGACGAGCGCGTCCACATCGGTGTCGCTCACCTCTCCGACCGCTTCGACGAGGGCGTTCACGCCATAGGCCTCCACCGACGCGCCGAGCTGGATCTGCGCGCTGACCTTATCGCCCTCGGTGACGGCGACGCCACGCATGTTGTCACCGAACCGGGCGACCTTGAGGGTCCGCGCCGTGTGATGGCCGATGGCGGCCCGTCCCCACGCCTCGATCCGCGCTGCGGTCGTTGGTTCGGCGACGTGACCGGCGACGATCTTGCGGGCCAGCCCCAGCCGCGACTCGACATGGGCGAACTCGCGGTCGCCGTGCGCAGCCTGGTTGAGGTTCATGAAGTCCATGTCGATCGTGGACCAGGGCAGCGCCTCGTTCGCCTGCGTGTGCAGGTGCAGCAGTGGCTTGCGCAGCTGGTCGAGTCCGGCGATCCACATCCGCGCGGGTGAGAAGGTGTGCATCCAGGCGATGACCCCGATGCAGGCGTCCTCCGCGTTGGCGTCCAAGAGTTGGCGGCGGATCCCATCGCTGGTCGTCAGCACCGGCTTCCACACCACCCGGATCGAGGCCGCCATCACCTCGTCGACCATCTCGCAGATGCGACGGGACTGCTCGGCGACCTGGTCGAGCATCTCAGGGCCGTACAGCGACTGGCTCCCGGTCAGGAACCAAACCTCGTGCTCGTGCTGGCTCAGTGGCTGCATCTGTTCACGCCTCTCACATGTCATCGCGGATCGGTTGAGCGCGGGACGTGGGGCCGGCGGGACCCGCCCCGCCCGCTCGGTGAGCTCTCCCGGTTTCACGGCGGTGCCGTGCTGTCGCGCAGGATTAGGTCCGGTTCGATGACCACGTGATCGACCGGACGGTCCCGTGCTTCGAGTTGGCGCAGCAGCAGTCGCAGGCTGTGCCGCCCCACCTCCGCGAAATCCTGCCGTACGGTCGTCAGCGGCGGGGAGAAGTATGCCGCTTCGGGTACGTCATCGAACCCGGCGACGCTTATGTCACCGGGCACGTGGACCCCCGCCTCGCTCATCGCGCGCAGCACACCCAACGCCATCTGGTCGTTGCCGACGAACACCGCGGTGACGTCCTTGCGTTGCGCGAGCGCGCGCCCGTGCTCGTAGCCCGACCGCGGGCTCCAGTCACCGACCAGTTGCTCGGGGACGTCACGGTCGGCGTCGAGCAAGGTCTCCTGCCACGCATGGAGCCGGCTGCGTGCCTCGAGCCAATCCTGCGGGCCGGCCACGTGCCACACCGTCTCGTGGCCCAGTGAGAGCAGGTGCTGGGTCACACGCGCAGCGCCGACGTACTGGTCGACGGCGACCACGGGCGCGCCGGCGCCCGTGCCGCCTTCCACGGCCACTATGGGCAGGTCGACCGCCAAGGTCTTCAGCGCGTCCACCGTCCATGTCTGGGGCGCGATAAGCACGATCCCGTCGACGCCCTGCTCGCGCAGGCGCTCGACGGATTCACGCATCGCGTCAGCGTCCAGGCTGCGCATCGATGCGACGTTCACGAAGTACCCGGCGCCACGTGCGGCAAGGTCGATGCCGTCCAACGTCGACGCAGGGCCGTAGAGGGTCGTGTCGAAGCTGACCACGCCCAAAGTCCGGGCGCGTCCGGTGACCAGTGCGCGCGCCGCGATGTTCGGCCGGTAGTCGAGCTCACGCATCGCGGCCAGCACCCGGCCCCTGGTCTCCGCGCGGACGCCGCCACGATCGTTGATGACCCGGGAGACGGTCATCGGCGAGACACCGGCGAGGCTGGCGACGTCCTCCATCACCGCGGTGCGGCGACCCCGCGACTTCGGGCGGGACGACGGGGCGACATCGGTCTCGTTGGCCGCCGGTTCGTCGAGCATCTTGTTCGCTCCTGTCCCCGACTCCGGTCGCCCCGACTCGTTCGGGCTCACGGGTGCCACATGATCGTGTTCATGATGTCCGCCGATGCTCGTCGCCCAGTTGATCCGTTTCCGGCGTCCGCCCAGCCCCTCACCCCTTCGCCGTCGCACGCCGCTTGTTGTAGACGTCGAAGGCGACGGCCAGCAACAGCACGAGACCTCGGACCACCGACTGGAGGGCCTGGTCGATGCCCATCAGCTGCATGCCGTTGGCCATGACACCCATTATCAGCCCCCCGACGACGGCACCGATGACGGTACCGACGCCGCCCTTGACCGACGCACCACCGATGAAGGCCGCCGCGATCGCATCCAGCTCGAACATCTCCCCGGCACCCGGTTGTGCACCGTTGGAGCGTGACGAGAACACGATGCCCGCGATGGAGGCGAGGAATCCCATGTTCACGAAGATCCAGAAGTTGATCTTGCGCACCTTGACGCCGGAGAGTTCGGCTGCGTGTTGGTTGCCGCCGATCGCGTAGACGTGACGTCCGAAGATGGTCTTCTTGGTCACCAGGGTGTAGCCGAGGATGAGCACGGCCAGGATGATGAGCACGACCGGCAACCCCCGGCTTTCCGCCAGACGCCAGGCGAACGCGATCACGACGAGGCTCACCAGGCCGATACGCAGGAGGAACAGCGAGGTCGCTTCCACCGTCTGGTCGTAGCGGATCATGCCTCTGCGCTTGCGAAACGCGCTGATCGCGTAGCCCACGGCGACGAGCACTCCGATCAGCACCGTGAACACATCCACCTCGGTGCCGCCGAGGAAGCCGTCGAGGAAGCCGCTGGCTATCACCGTGTACTCGGCGGGGAACGGCGAAAGCGAGATGTTGCCGAGCACCAGCAGGGTCATGCCGCGGAAGAGCAGCATGCCCGCAAGCGTGACGATGAACGCGGGGACGCCCACGACCGCGACCCAGAAGCCCTGCCAGGCCCCGACCAGCAGCCCCGTCGCGATGGCTGCCAGCACACCGGCCCAGAACGGCATGCCTTGTTGGATGACCACGACGGCCGACACCGCACCGGTCAGGGCCACCACCGATCCCACCGACAGGTCGATGTGTCCACCGATGATCACGATAACCATGCCGATGGCTAGGATCAGGATGTAGGAGAACTGCAGGACGACATTGGAGAGGTTCCCAGAGCTCAGGAGCACGCCGTCGGTCAGGATCGTGAACAGGAGCACGATCGCGACGAAGGCGACGAAGATCCCGCTCTGACGCAGGTTGCGCGTCAGGAGCTCCTTGAGGTTCGCGGTTTCGGTCATGAAGTCTCGTCCTTCTCCTGGGTCATGAGCTCCATCAGCCGCTCCTGGCTCGCCTCGTCGCGCGGCACCTCACCCGTGACGCGACCGGCGGAGAGCGTGTAGATGCGATCACACATCCCCAGCAGCTCCGGGAGCTCCGAGGAGATGAACAGCACGGACTTCCCGGAGCGTGCGAGACCGTTGATGATGCTGTAGATCTCCTGCTTGGCACCGACATCGATGCCGCGGGTGGGCTCGTCGAGGATGAGCATGTCCGGTCCGGTGTAGAGCCACTTGCTGAGCACGACCTTCTGCTGGTTGCCGCCTGAGAGCTGCTGGGTGGGTGTGAGTACCGTCGGCGTCTTGATCGCGAGCTCACGCCGGTAGCGCTCGGCGACCACGATCTCCTCGTTCGCGTTGACCCAGCCTCGTGTCGCGACCTGTCGAATCCCGGCGGCCGAGATGTTGCCGCGGATGTCGTCGATGAGGTTCAGCCCGTAGCGCTTGCGGTCCTCGGTGACGTAGGCGATGCCGTTCTCGATCGCCTCGCTAACGGTCGTCGTCGGCACCTCGCGTCCGTGCATGGACACGGTGCCGGAGACCGTGCGCCCGTAGCTGCGACCGAACACGCTCATCGCCAGTTCGGTACGGCCCGCACCCATCAGCCCGGCGAGGCCCACGACCTCGCCGGCACGGACGTAGAGCTCGGCACCGTCGACGACCTTGCGCTCCGCCTGGGTGGGGTGCATGACGGTCCAGTCCCGGATGCGGAACACCTCGTCAACCGGCTCGACGTCGCGCTTGGGGAATCGGTCGCCCAGGTCCCGGCCGACCATGCCACGGATGATGCGATCCTGGGTGGCGTCCGGGGTGGACATGTCCAACGTCTCCACGGTGCGTCCGTCCCGGATGACCGTGGTGGACTCGGCGATCTCGGCGATCTCGTTGAGCTTGTGCGAGATCATGATGCACGTTATGCCCCGTGCCTGGAGCCCGCGGAGCAGGTCCAGCAGGTGTTCGGAGTCCTGCTCGTTGAGCGCCGCCGTCGGCTCGTCGAGGATGAGGAGGCGCACGTCCTTGGACAGTGCCTTGGCGATCTCGAGCAGTTGCTGCTGACCCACACCGAGGTGGGAGACCAAGGTGGTGGGTTCCTCGCGTAGCCCGACGCGCGCCATCAGCTCAGCGGCCCCAGCGTTGGTCTTGTGCCAGTCGATGAACGAGCCACGGGAGCGCTCGTTGCCCAGGAAGATGTTCTCCGCGACCGACAGCTCCGGGACCAGCGCCAGTTCCTGGTGGATGATCACGATCCCGCTGGCTTCGCTCTCGTTGATCGAGTGGAAGCTCACGGGATGGCCGTCGAAGTGGATCTCCCCCTCGTAAGTGCCGGCCGGATGCACACCAGAGAGCACCTTCATCAGGGTGGACTTGCCGGCCCCGTTCTCTCCGCAGATCGCGTGGATCTCCTCGCTACGGACGTTCAGCGACACACCGTCGAGTGCCTTGACGCCCGGGAAGCGCTTGCTGATGGAGCGCATCTGAAGGATGTCACCGCTCACTGGTGCATCCCGATATCAGTGGTCACGGGACTGCTGATGCACCCCTGGTGCCTGTCGGACCACCGCCTTGGGTGCTTGACAGCCGCAGAGCCAGCCCCTGGGCCGCAACCATCTACGACCGCCACCGCGCCGCCGGTAAAACCCACCAACACGCCACCCGCATCCTCGCCCGCGCCTGGCTGCGTGTCCTCCGACGCTGCTGGCAAGACGGCACCTCCTACGAGCCCGCCCAGCACCGAGGCGCCCTCAAGTTGCTGGCCCCAGCCGAACAATCTCGACCAGCGGCTTGACACAGGGCATGTCATGGGTGCTGCTCCTCTGCCGGTGACGTCCGGAGGTCGTTCGGGCCGTGCGGCCCGGCGAGCGAGCTTGCCCACCGAGCCGCACGGCACGTACCCGCGCGGTCGGGCTACTGGCCGGCTTCGACCTCGTCCGCGGTGTAGTACCCCGTCTCGACGAGCTCCTGCTCGATGTTGTGGTCGTAGATGATCGTCGAGTCGAGCAGGTAGGACGGGACCACCTTTACACCGTTGTCGTAGGTCTCGGTGTCGTTCGGCTCCGGCTCGTCACCCTCGAGGAAGGCCTGTACGGCGGTCACACCCTGCTCAGCCAACAGACGGGTGTCCTTGAAGATGGTTGAGTCCTGCACGCCTTGGTCGATCAACGTGACCGAGGCGATCTCGGCGTCCTGACCGGTGATGATGGGCATGCCCTCCTCGATCGTGTCGGGGAAGCCAGCGTTCTCCAGCGCGGTGATGATCCCGCGTGAGAGCCCGTCGAACGCGGAGAGCACGCCGTCCAACTCGGTATCGTCGCTGTAGTGGGCGGTCAACAGGTCGTCCATGCGGCTCTGGGCTTCTTCCTGGCTCCAGCGCAGCGTGGCGGCCTGTTCGATGTCCATCTGGCCTGACGGCACCTCGAGGGTGCCGTCGTCGAAGTAGGGCTCGAGCGTGTCCATCGCTCCGTCCCAGAAGAAGTGAGCGTTGTTGTCGTCCAGCGAGCCAGCGAACAGCTCGACGTTTATCGGGCCCTCGGCGTCGCCTTCGTTCCCGTCCTCGTCGAGCAGGCCCAAACCGACCAGCAGCGCGGTCGCCTGCTGCACCCCGACGTTGTAGTTGTCGAAGGTGACATAGAAGTCGACGTTCTCGTTGTCACGGATCAGCCGGTCGTAGGAGACCACAGGGATGCCCTCCGCCGCGGCAGCGTCGAGCTGCCCGGACAGCGCCGTCCCGTCGATCGCCGCGATGATCAGCGCCTCCACGCCCTGCGTGATCATCTGGTCGATCTGGTCCTGCTGGGTCGGGATGTCGTCGCCGGCAAACTGCAGCTCGACCTCGTAGCCCGCCTCCTCGAGCCCTGCCTCCGTCGCAGCGCCATCGGCGATCCAGCGCTCGGAGGTCTCGGTCGGCATGGCGACACCGACCAGACCACCCTCCCCGTCGGCTCCCTCGTCGCCGTTGGCGACCTCCTCGGTTCCGCATGCCGCCAGGGCCAACGCGAGCGTCAGCGCTCCGACGAGCGTCCTGATCGTGGTGCTCATCCTCATCCTCATCTCTAGCTCCTTGGATCTCCCCTGCGCATAGATCGAGCCCGGCGGGCGCGATGGTCGTGCTGGCCCTCGTGTTGGTCACCGTTGTCCGTACACGTTCTGGTAGCGCTCGTAGAGGGCGTCGACGTCGTCTTGGGCGATCACACGGGGCGCTCCCAGCCCCCGTGCGAGCAACACCGAGCGCGCCGAGTCCTCACAGAGCACGGCGGCCTTCACCGCCGCTTTGGCGTCCTCACCGATCGTGAACACGCCGTGGTTGGCCATCAGCACCGCCCGCGAACGGTGTCCGCTGAGCGTGGCGACGATCCCTTGGCCGATCGCGTCGTCACCGATCCGGGCGAACGGCCCGACCGGGATCTCGCCGCCGAACTCGTCCGCGATGCCCGTAAGCACGCACGGGATCGGCTCACCGACCGCAGCGAACGCACAGGCGTAGTTGGAGTGGGTGTGCACGACCCCCCCGACCTCGGGCATGTGTCGGTAGACGTAGGCATGCGCCGCAGTGTCGGACGAGGGGGAGAGTTCGGACTCCTCGGCGAGCGAACCGTCGAGGTGGCACAGCACCATCGACGACGGTGTTAGCGCGTCATAATCCACGCCGCTGGCCTTGATCAGGAACAACTCGCTGTCGGGCACCCGGACCGATGCGTTGCCGGCTGTCCACACCACCAAGCGGTAGTCCACGAGCTGGCGGTGACGGTGCACGAGCTCGGAGCGCAGCTCGGCGAGCGTCACGGGGGGGACCTGGTCGGCCTTCATGCGTCCACCACCGCGCGACGGCGGGCCTTGAGCCGGCGCATCACATCGTTGCCGTCCTGTCCGAAGTGGTCGTGCAGCAGCTCGTACTCCGCGTAGAGCTCCTTATACGCCTCGTGCGCCGCCGCGTCCGGGGTGTACACGGCGTCGCTGCGCGACCCCATCGCGTGCGCCGCGGCGTGGATGTCGGGATGGGCGCCGGCCGCGACCGCGGCATGCATCGCCGCGCCGAGCGCCGGCCCCTGCTCGGACCCGATCAGACTCAGCGTCTTGCCCGTGACATCCGCATAGATCTGCATCAGCAGCGCGTTCTTGAGTAGCCCGCCGGCCACGACCAGCTCGCGCACGGCAACGCCGGAGTCCTCAAAAGCCTGGATGATGCGGCGGGTCCCGAACGCGGTGGCCTCGAGCAGCGCGCGGTAGACCTCGTGCGGGCGGGTCGCCAGCGTCGTGCCGACCACCAGCCCGGAGAGCTCGTGGTCGACCAGCACGGAGCGGTTGCCCGAGTGCCAGTCCAGCGCGACGAGCCCCGACTCACCCACCGCGAGCCCCGAGGCCTGTTCGGTCAGCAACTCGTGCACCCCGAGACCTGCGCGCTCGGCCTCCTCGGCGACGTAGGCGGGCGTGCCGTGATCGACGAACCAGGCGAAGATGTCGCCCACCCCGCTCTGTCCGGCCTCGTAGCCGTACAAGCCAGGCACGATCCCGCCCTCGACCACGCCGCACATGCCCGGAACATCGCCGGCGAGTACGTCGCTCGACATCACGTGGCACGTCGAGGTCCCCATGATGGCGACCATCTGCCCCGGTTCGACGGCTCGTGCTGCCGGCGCGGTCACGTGCGCATCGACGTTGCCGGCGCACACCGCGATCCCCTCGGGCAGGCCGGTCCAGGCGGCTGCCTCGGCCGTGAGCGAGCCGACCCGCTCGCCCAGTTCGGCGATGGGTCGCTCGATCTTGTCATGCACGAAGCCCTCGAACCCTGGGGCGAGCGCCGCCAGGAAGTCCTCGGAGGGGTACCGACCGTCCTGACGAACGGCCTTGTAGCCGGCGGTGCACGCGTTGCGCCGGTACTCCCCGGTGAGCTGCCACACGATCCAGTCCGCAGCCTCGACGAAGTGGTCCATCACCTCGTAGAGCTCACGGTCCTCCTCGAACAGCTGCAGTCCCTTCGCGAACGCCCACTCTGAGGAGAGCTTGCCCCCGTAGCGCGCGATCCAGGGCTCGCGGCGCTCGTGCGCCAGCGTGTTGATGCGGTCCGCGTGCGGTTGGGCGGCGTGGTGCTTCCACAGCTTGATGTAGGCGTGCGGCCGATGAGTGAAGGCGTCCAGCTCGCACAGCGGGGTGCCCTCGGCGGTGGTCGGCAGGATTGTGCACGCGGTGAAGTCGGTGCCGATGCCGATGACCTGCTCGGGATCGATCCCGCTGGCGGAGACGGCCTCGGGGACGGCGTACCGGAGCACGTCAATGTAGTCGGCGGGCACCTGCAGCGCCCACTCGGGGGGAAGCGGCTCACCGCTGCTGGCCAGCGTCGCGTCAATCACCCCGTGGGGGTACTCGTGGACCGCTGAACCCAGCTCTGCGCCGTCCGAGACGCGGACCACCACCGCTCGGCCTGAAAGGGTCCCGTAGTCGACACCGATGACGTACTGGGACGCCGCTGGCGGCGGATCCTCGCCGGCATGCTCGAACCCGTTAGCGCTAACATCGCTGGGCCGCGTCATAGCTCTCCGCGTTACTCGCCGAACAGGCAGCAATCCCGCCACGTGTGCTTCCAGATGCACCAGCCAACTACGCGTCTCGGATGGTAACGCAACCTAAACGTCCGTCAAGCCCGTCTCGAACATGTGCCGTCATCCGATCCAAGCCAGCGGTCGTGGGATGGCGCAGTACGGTCGGCCGGCTTGGTGTTCGTCGAGGTGCTCGTGGGCCCTCGTGGTGCGCGCCGCACACCGGTATGCACGGCGATCGACTGCCCCCCCAACACCCGGACACCGCCCCTCCCGTCTACCAGCGCCACCGCGCACCGACGACGGATAGCCGATGTCCGTTGGGCGGAGGTGGGCTGCGCAACGTCGGACGCCGCGCACCTGGGCGTTCCCGGTGCGCGAGGCGGCTGCGGAGGTGCTCGCGCCAGCTGCCGGGCACGCCACGCCTGGTCCGCGAGCTCACCGGCGCCCGCGCCTATTCGTTCCGCAACGCCACTCGCACCAGCCGCTTGCTCGATCTCGCCCGCGTCCGCATCAACCTCGGCGGCGACGAGGTCGCCTCGCCGCCGCCATCCGCGAACACCTCGCCGCCGGCGAACCCCTCGACAAGCAAAGAACCGCGGCACCGCGGACGTGTGCATCGTCGTCTGCGACGGCCTCAAAGGGCTGCCCGCAGCGATCGAGGCGACCTGGCCGCTGGCGGTCATCCAAACGTGTGTGCTGCATTACGCCGATCTTCGGATTATGCCGACCTGGTGGGGTGGTCTGATGCTGATGGCGGCGTAGCGGCGGTTCTCGCGCACGCGGGGTCGGCATAATCACAGGGTGTCGAGGAACCCGAGGACCGTGTCGGGAGGTCGGTATCGGCCGGGTGTGGTGTTGGGGGGCGTTGTTCGAGCGATGGCGCGTTCTTTGAGCGCGAGGTCGGCGTGGAGGTAGATCTGGGTCGTCTCGACGTTCTCGTGGCCGAGCCAGAGCGCGATCACCGACGTGTCGATGCCCGCGTGGAGCAGTCGCATCGCGGCGGTGTGGCGCAGCACGTGGGCGCTGACCTTCTTGTCGTGCAGCGTGTGGCAGCCGTCCTGGGCGGCGCGGGTGGTGTAGATCGCAAGGCGCCGCTCGATCGCGTCGCGAGACAGCGGAGTGCCACGTCGGGAGGGAAAGAGCGGCTGGTCGGGGTGCCCGTCGCGTTCGGCGAGCCAGCCGGTGACCACGGCGACGGTTGATGGGGTGATCGGGGTGATGCGGTCCTTGCGTCCCTTGCCGTGACAGGCAACATGCGCGCCTGTTCCTGTGTAGAGATCGCCGCATCGCAGCCCGATCAGTTCGGAGAGTCGAAGGCCGGTTTGGATCGCGAGGGTGAGTAGGGTGTGGTCGCGCCGGCCGGTCCAGGTCGTCGGGTCGGGGGCGGCGAGCAGCGCGTCGATCTCTGTGTCGGTGAGGTAGTCGATCAGGGCACGCTCGAGGCGTTTGGGTGGGATGGCCAGCACCCGTTCGATGTCGGCGGCGTGCTCGGGATGGCGCAGTGCGGCGAACCGGAACAGCGACCGGATCGCGGCCAGCCGGGCGTTGCGGGTCGAGATGCTGTTGCCACGGTCGTGTTCGAGGTGGTCGAGGAAGGCCGCGATCGTCTCGGCGTCGAGATCGCCGATGTCGAGGTGGCAGGGCTGTTTGCCGGTCCGCTCGGAGACGAAGCTGAGCAGCAGCTTGCATGCGTCGCGGTAGGCGCCGACGTTGTTGGCGCTGGCGTGGCGCTGTCGGATCAGCCGGTCGGTGAAGAACGCCTGCAGGGTCGGCGCGAGCGCGCTCATCGGCCGCCCTCCAGGTCTTCGAGACGCTGTCCGGCGAGTGCGAGCAGCTCGGGGGCGGCGGAGAGATACCAGTAGGTGTTGGCCGGGTGGACGTGGCCGAGATAGGTCGACAGCAGCGGCAGGTGGGCCTGCACGTCAGCGGCGCTGCGGTAGGCCTCGAGCATGGTGTGGACGGCAAAGGAGTGTCGCAGGTCATGGATCCTCGGCCGGCACGAGGACGAGCGTGGTTCGAGTCCGGCGTGGTCGATGAGCTTTTGGAAGGTCCAGTGGACGTTGCAGTAGCGCAGCCTGGTCCCGGCAGTGGAGATGAACACCGCCGTCGTCTCCGGCTGGGGGAAGAGCCGGTCCCGGTAGGTCAGGTAGCGGGTCAGCGCCTGTGTCGTCGAGGCGTGCAGCGGGAGCTGGCGGTCCTTGCCGAACTTGGTCGAGCGCACCATCAGCAGCCCGGCGCGGGCATCGACGTCGCTGCGGTCGAGGCCGATGGCCTCGCCGATGCGCATACCGGTGACCACTAGCAGCCCGAGCAGGGTCTGGTAGGTGGACCGTCGCAGCGGGCCCGAGAGCGTCTGGGTGGCGGCGAGCAGCGCCGCGATGTCGTCGTTGGAGTACAGGAACGGGGTCGCACGGCGCTTTCGATAGGCCAGCAGGTCGGAGGGTGGGACCTCGGTCGTGGGGTCGATGGTGGCCAGGTAGGTCGCGAACCCGCGCACGACCGAGAGCCGATGCGCCCACCAGTTCACGCTGCCGTCGGCTGGCAGCGTCGCCCACGCCAGGGCATGGTCGACGGTGACCGTGGTGATGTCGGCGGCGTCGAGGTAGCAGACGAACTGGGCGAGCAGCTTGCCGGCCCGTTCGAGCTTGTAGCCCATCACCCGACGAACCGCGAGGTAGTCGGCCAGCGCCGCGGCCAGCGGGCTCATGCGACACCTCCCGGCCACGGGCGGGCCAGGGTGCGCAGCGCCTCGGTGTCGACCTTGGCGTAGATCGTCGTGGAAAGCTGCGAGCGGTGACGCAGCAGCTGGCCGATCTCGACTAGCCCTGCTCCAGCGGCGAGCAGCTGCGTCGCGGCGGTGTGGCGCAGCCGATGGGCGTGGACCGTGCCGAGCCCGGCGCGCTTGCCGGCGGCGAAGACCACGTGGGTGACCGCCCGAGTGGTCATCGGCCCGAGCGGGGCCCGCACACGCGCGAACACCTCTCGCCCCGTTGCGGTGGTCGGCCGTCCGCGTCGCAGGTAGCCCACCAGTGCTCGGCCAACGTCGTTGGGCAGCGGGAGGCGCTCATGGCGGTCGCCCTTGCCGCGAACGGTCAGCTCGCCCGCGCGCCAGTCGATGTCATCGAGCTCGAGGGCGGCGACCTCACCGGCCCGCAGCCCCAGCCGGGCCAGCAGCATCAGCACCGCGAAGTCCCGCCGTCCGGTGCGGGTGCGCCGGTCGCAGGAGGCCAGTAGCCGGGCCACCTTGCCAGGCTCGAGACCCTTGGGCACGCCGGACAGCCGCCACGACGCCGCCGAGGGCACCGCGGCGACCACCGACTCCTCCAAGAGCCCTGCCACGTGGAGATACGCAAGCAGCGACCGCAGCGCCGTAACCGTCATCCGGGCCGACCCCTGGGTCTGGCCCGGGCAGGTCGCGACCACGAACGCGGTCACCTCGCCCGCCGTGAGCCCTGCGAGATCGCCCTCGCCGTCGATGACCCGCCCGGCGACGAACGAGCGCACCGCGTCGACGTAGCCCCGTGCGGTCGCCGACGCCAGTCCGCGTTCGCTGGTCAGATAGGCGCGGTAGCGCTCCAACAGCGCCTCGGCTGGGGTAACCTCGGCCACGGGCGCCGGCCCCACCACCCCGAGGCCGCGTAGATACGCCAGCAGCGGCCCCAACGCCTTGACCGTCCGGTAGTTGGTGTAGCCCATCGCCCGACGGTCAGCGAAGAACTCCTCGGCCACCCCCGACGACCCCAGCGCCGCCGGTGCCAAGTCACGATCGGCAAGCCAGCGGCTCACATGCGCGGCCAGGAACAGCTGACCCTTCAGCCCCGCGACCGGGTTGTAGCCCTGGCGGGACAACTCGTCGGCGAACCCGCTCGAGTACGACTCCAACGGGCCCGAGAACCGGACCCCAAGCAAGCTCGACATGCTCGCCCCTCTCCACTCGATGAAGAAGCGAGCATCCGCCGGCCCGACGAGATTATGCCGACCCCCACCGCACGAAAAGCGCCCTCACGCAGCGCTCGACCGCCCCCGCCGACCGAAGTCGGCATAATCCGAAGGTCGGCGTAATGCCGATTATGCCGACGTCGGCATAAGGTGCACCTGATCCGCAACACCTTCCGACTGGCGTCCCGAGCGGACTGGGACGCCATGGCTCGCGACCTGCGGCCGGTCTACACCGCGCCCAGCGAGCAGGCCGCCAAGGAACGCCTCGCGAGGTTGGCTGGGTGAGGGGCTGGCGCGGTGCGCGGGAGTCCCGAGGGTAGGCGGGCAGCGTACGGGCCGGGCGGTTTCCTGCGTCGGCTTCGGCTTCACACCGCCATGCGCGGGGCGCGTCCGTTCCAACCCCTCCCCGTCGAACCGTGCGTGCGGTTCTCCCGCACACGGCTCACCGACGTCGTTCACCAGGTGGCGTTCGGCTTCTCCCGCCAGGGCTTGTGGGCCCTGGGCGCGACGACGATGCCGTTGAGGCCGATGATGCCCATGCAGTCCGGTGAGGCGTGCACCACGCGGTGCCAGCCGTAGCGATAGCCGCCTGGTGGCGGTAGCCGACGTAGCGGGCGAGTCGTTGGACCGCGAAGGATCGGATGCGGTCAAGGTAGTAGGCGGAGTTGCCGTAGCGGAAGTACCCCGCCCACCCGCGCAGGAACCGGTTGATCTCGGCCACCACTTGGTCGTGGGGCGCGGCCAGCCGGGCCCGTGCGGTGAGAAACCGCAGCCGGTCGCGGGCATGTTGCATCGCCTTGCGTGAGGGCCAGCGTGCGAGGAACACCACGTGACGGCTGCGCGGCGAGCGGCCCCGCACCATGCGCAAGTGGAAGCCGAGGAAGTCGATGCCTTCCCCGCCTTCTTGCAGGTGCACGATGCGGGTCTTGGCCGCCTTGGTCTGCAGTCCCAGTGCGGCGAGGCGCTCTTCGAGCACGCGCAGCGCTCGTTCGGCCTGCCGTTGGCTGTTGCAGACCACCACGAGATCGTCAACATAGCGGACCAGCACCCCGTCGCGGCCGGTGCGCCATTCCCGGTCCAGCCGGTGCAGGTACACGTTGGCCAACAGCGGGGAGATCACCCCGCCCTGCGGGGCGCCGGTCACCGGATGGGCGACCGCGCCGTGCTCCATCACCCCGGCGCGCAGCATCGCGCGCACGAGTCGCAGCAGCGACTGGTCGCAGATCCGCTCCTCGACCGCCCTTCCCCACACCGCGACGCATCGATGAAGCAGCGGCCCTTCCCTCACCGGCGGTTCTGTTGTCCGCCCGACTCCAGCAGTACTACGACCGCCTCCGACGCCCACCCGGCACACCGCCCACTTCCCAGCCTTCGCTGGTTATAGGGCCACGCGCTCCGGTCGCACTCCGCAGCCGACCGGGCCGGGGAGGGCCTCCCCAGTTCCCGTCGTCACCCTCTGAACGCTCCACGCCCTCTACGCCGAGGAGTTCCTCACCGCTGCGCATCCAGGCTCTTCACGGCTTCCATGGCCTTCGCCCTGAGGGACCGGGCTCGGCACTCCCTCAATCCCCGCACACATGCGGGCAACGTTCACGGCGCGGCAGGCTTCGCGTCATGCTGCGGACCGCTCAGTCGCTCCCCCAACGGGGCTTTCGACGCTGGACTCCGACCCGACCCGTTTCCAAGCCGAGCCGCCAGCCTGCTACCGGGCCCCTGGCAGCTACCCGGACCGGACTCTCACCGGCCGGCGACGACGAGCACCCAATCACGAGCGACTACGCCACTTGCACGCAGCTCACCCCCAATCGGTTCAGGGCGTACTCCCGCGAGTCGTAGAAGTTGAGGTGGCGGTCCTCCGCCCCGAGCTGGCCGTTTGGCAGGCTCGGGGTTGCAGCTCGCCTCCAGCGCTGAGCAGGGCTTGCCCGAGCAGCTGAGCAGGGCTTGCCCGAGCAGCTGGCCGGCCGCGTCGACGGGCACCTCGAACGAGAACGCCCGAGCACATGCGCGAGGGGCTGCTGGCGGCCTCGACCGCGATCGGCCTAGAGGTCATGAGCGAGCTCATGGAGGCCGAGGTCGCCGAGCTCGCCGGCGAGAAGCACCGGCACGACCCCGACCGCTCGGCGTATCGCCACGGCACCGAGCAGGGCTCGGTGGCCCTCGGCGGTCGGCGCGTGCCCGTCGAGCGGCCGCGGGGTGCGCCGCACCGACGGCGGCGAGGTCGAACTGGAGTCGTATCGCTTCGTCCGGCCCTCCTTCTCGGCCTGGCGGTGGTGGAACTCCGTGAGCAGGCACGGGATGGAAAGCGAGCGAAACGGGCGCACCTCGAGCCGCGCGGGTCAGAGCCGGTAGACCCTGCGGGCGTTGGCGGCGCGTACCTGATGGGCGTCGTCCTCGCCGAGCCCGTCGATCGCCGCGAGGGTCCGCGACAGCCACGACCGCCACTGCGGGTGCAGCGTCACGACGGGCCAGTTGGAGGCCCACAGAAGGCGCTCGGCGCCGAACATCTCCACGACACCTTCGACGCACCGCTCGAGTTCCCACTTGTCGAGCTCGGTGCCCTGGCGCAGAAGCGCGTGGCCGACCGAGACCTTCACGTCGACCGCGCCTGACTCAGCGAACTCGCGCATCCCGCTCGTCCACGTCGGGTTTGCCCCACTCTGCAGGGGCGGGTTGCCGAGGTGGTCGACTACGACGCGCAGGTCGGGGATGTCACGGATCAGCTGCATGGTGAGTTCGAAGTGGTCCGCCGATACGGGAACCACCTCGAACACGAGGTCGTGGCGGGCGACCTCGCGCAAGCTTTCCTTGACGCTGTCCCGCCCCAGCCAGCGCGAATCCGGCTCGAAGTTGACAAGGTGGCGCACGCCGACGAGGTCGGCGCCCCCGTAATCGGCGAGCACGGTCGCGGTCTGGTCCGGCTTCTCCAAGGGGAGCCAGCCGACCACCCGCCGGGGACTCGAGTGCGGGTCTGCCACGTCGGCCAGCAACCGAGAGTTCTCCGTCAGTTCGTCAGCGGCTTGCACGGCCACGCTCTGCGCGATCCCCCACTCGCGGGCGAACGGCTCGTACTGGGTGAGGCCGAAGTCTTGGTGGAGCCGGGGCTCAGAAGCCGTCCAGCCTCGTGTTATGACATCCTCGCAGCGCCACAGATGGTGGTGGGTGTCCACCAGGTCGTTCTCGGCGACCTCAGGATCAGGGTGGCTCATGCGTTGCTGCCCCGGGTGGTGGTTGTGCCGGTGCTCCCGCCCGGCAGCGTGAGCTTAGAAGGCGAGTGGCCAAGCCACAAGAGGCAAGGCTCAGGCGGCCTCGGTCTTACCCCGTGCTAGGCAGTAACCGTGTCAGCACCAATCCAACAACCCCCGCTCCGACAACCAGCAACAGCGCGGAACCATAGGTGCCGTGGGGCCCCATGAGGTCTTGGTGAGCAACCACCTCGAGCACGTACCCGCTGGCTTGCTGCCCCAAAGCGCTGAACCCGAGCACCACGAGGTTGGCCATCCCGAACGCCAGGCCACGACGATCCTCGGGCACGCCGCGGGAAGCCAGCCCGAAGCCCAGCACCATCGCGCCAGAGGCCGCCCCCGCGATCACCATTAGCAGATACACGAAAGATCGCGAAAGAGGCGGTCCATACACGAGCATGACGAAGATACAATACATCACCGCAAACGCCCCGACGAGCAGGGCCCTTGGCCGGCCGGTCCTCGTGGCCAGCCAGCCCGCGGTCGGGCTTCCGATCCCGAACCCGATCAACATGCACGAAGCAGCAAGGGCGGCGAGGCTCGCCGGGAAGTTCCGCACCTCCTGGAGGAAAGGAACTGCCCAGAGACCGGCGTACACGTTCACAGGTAGTACGAGCGTCGCGGACACGATCCCGCACACCCAGATCGAACGTCTCTTGAGCATCGAACGTAAATCGAGCCGTTCCCCGGATGCGGCTGGCGAATCGGCTTGGACCTCCTGCGAGCTCCGATTCCTCGGGATCAGCATCAGGCACGCGATCGCCAGCAGGAGCGGAACGAGAGTTACCGCCGCCATCGCCTCTCGCCAGCCGAGCGCGTCCACCGCCAGGCGCAGGGGCGCTTGACCGACCATGGCGCCGAGCATGCCAATGGACGCGGCCAGGCCGATGGCGAGTCCGAAGCGGTGAGGGGGCAGCACCCGGGTAGCCACCACCATGCACCCCAGGAACCCGACGCTCGCGGCGAGACCGAGTAGGATTCGCCCTGCACTCGCTGCGCTCATATTCGGTGCCGCCGCGAACGCGACGGAGCCCAAGGCCGCCAGGACGGACCCTGCTGTCAGCACACGCCGCGCACCGAACCTGTCGAGCAATGTGCCTGCGGGGACCTGGGCCAGAGCCATGCTCACATAGAAGAGGGCGCTCAGGCCACCCACCGCTGCGGTGCCCACCAGCAGAGACGTTCTCAACTCGTCGACGAGCACTGACGGCGCGACACGCTGGAAGAAGCCGTAGCCGTAAAGTGCCGCGACCGCCCCCCAGGCCCACCATCCACTCATACGTGTTGACCGCGCCGGGGTGGTGGGGGCGCTCGAATCGCGGCTACTCAGCGTACGCCCCTTTAAGCCGAGGCCGGTTCGGGGCAACGTGCGCTCAGTCGGTGCGTTGATTGACTTCGATGACGTTCATGCCAGGGTCGTGGAAGTATATCTGTTGGTAGCCCTGCATCGCCCAAGGACCCGCGTCCACGTAGTACTCACCCATCTCGACGAGTTGGCGTTTTACCTCCTCGATGTCATCGACCTCTAAGGCTATGTGGCCGGAGACGAGGGGATTGATATGCCACCCGTTGTCCCGGGCGACAGTCGCTGATGGCCGGCAAATATGCATCTCACCACCGCGGTCAGGGGCACGCATGAGTGCCAGCCCCTGCTCGGTGTAGTCGAACGAGCCGCGGTCGTCCTCGTCAGCCACGGGAAAGCTCTCCGGCTCGTGGTCGAAGATCTTGCCGAAGAACTCGGCGGACCTCGCCACGTCGGGAGCCGGCAGGTTCACGTGGTGTAGCCTCCACTGCATCGCATCTCCTCGTCGTCCGTTGGGCCCGTAGGTCTAACGCGTTGGCGCGTACTGCACCCGGCTGGGCCGGATCACGATGGACACCCGCACCTCGCCCTCCTTGAGGGGGCGAAACGGCTCGCCCACGTACTTGATCGACAGCCTATCGATGTCCTCTTGCCCCCCCTCGGGCTTCAACTCCGCTAGTCCGCGCACCTGCACGTAGCGGAACGGATCCTTGCGGTCCTGGACGCTCAGTGAAACCCGGGGGTCGCGTGCGATGTTGCGGGTCTTCAATCGCCCCTGGTTCGTGTTGAGTAGCACGGAGTCACCCTGCCGCTCCTGCCACATGGGCGTGACGTGTGGCATTCCGTCGGCGAAGAGCGTGACCACGTGGGCGAAGTTAGGCTCGTCAAAGAGATCGTACGCGGCTCCGGGTATAGCTGCGTTGCCGTCATTATCCATGCGTAGCTACTCCTCACCTCGATGGCTGCTCGGGCGGCTCATTGCGACTCCCGTGCCGACCTGTCCCACTTTCCGCCCCTGCGACCTCGCCGGGGAGGCGCCGCGTCCTCCTCGACAGGGTGAACGCTACGACGGTGAAGATGAGAAACGCGAGCGAGATGGGGCGCTGGAGGAAGATCATCCAGTCACCCTGCGACAACTGGAGCGATCTGCGGAGATTGTCCTCGAGCAGTGGACCCAGGATGAGTGCGAGCACGAGCGGCGCGACTGGGATCCGCAAGGAAGACAGTGCCGCGGCGAGGAGCGCGGCGCCGAGCATGATCCACACGTCGAAGAGGCTCGTGTGGATGGCATAGGCGCCGATCGAGGAGAAGAGGGCAACGCCTACTGCGAGAACATGGGGCGGTATGCGTAGAACGACTGCGAACTGGCGGACAAAGAACACGCCGAGCAAGAGCATGAACAGGTTGACTACCAGGAAGCCGGTAAAGAGCGCGTACATGATCCCAGGCTCGCTCGTGAACAACAACGGGCCTGGTCGAAGGCCATGCAACGTGAGCGCACCGACGAACACGGCGGCGACGGCACTCCCCGGGATGCCAAGCGCCAACAAGGGGATCAGCGACCCGCCTACGTTCGCGCTATTCGAGCTTTCCGTGGCCATGAGCCCCTCGAGGGAGCCGTGACCGTACTGTTCCGGGTGCTTGGCGAAACGTCGGCTGGCACTGTAGCTCACGAAGGGGGTCGTTTCCGGGCCCACGGCGGGCAGCGTCCCCATGGCGATCCCGATCGCCGAGGAGCGTCCGAGGTTCCACCCGTTCTGGCGGAAGAGCTTGAAGGTAGGGAGCCTGCCCCGGTTCATCGGGGGTCGCATCGGGCGTCCCGCACGGTGTTCCTCGACGGCCCGCCGAGCCAGGCGGAAGGCTTCGGGCATGCAGAACACGCCGATGAGGACAGGCACGAGGGACAAGCCTCCCGCGAGGTCGGGCTGACCAAAGCCGAACCGCGAGTAACCGCTGATCGGATCGAGCCCGACAACCCCCATGCTCAGCCCTACGAACGTGGCGACACCCGCACGCAACAGAGAACGATCGAACATCGTGCCCACGACCACAAGTCCAAAGACGCAGATCGCTGCGTACTCCGCCGGGCCGAACTGCAGCGCGAAGCGCGCAAGCGGCGGGGTGGCGGTGAATAGCACGATCCCGGAGAGCAGGCCCCCGATCCCTGAACTCACCGCCGCGGTCCCAAGGGCGAGTTCTGCGTCCCCCTTCTCCCTGAGGGCGTAGCCCTCCCACGTGCTCGGGATGGAGGCGGGGGTGCCGGGAATCCGCAGCAAGATGCCCGTGATGGTGCCCGCGTATATGGCGCCCGCGTAGACCCCGCTCAGCATGATCATGCCGAGCGCGGGCTCCATGATGAAGGTGACCGGCACCAGGAGGGCCACGCCAAGCGTGGCGGTAAGGCCGGGAATGGCGCCGAACACTAACCCCAGGAGCACGCCCGCGAGGGCGGCCGCCAGGCTCGCCGGCTGCAATGCGAAGAGAACGCCCTCGAGCACCGTTATCCCAACAGTAGGCCGTACGCCCAGTTCTCGATGAGCCGGTCAATCTGCGCGCGGGGCACCCCCACGTTGAGGAGCACCTGCAGCACCACGAACAACGACACCGCCAGCGGTACGGCCACCAGGATGCTCGTGACGGCTCCTCGTAGGCGTCGCGCGAAGGCCAACGATGACACCCCGATCGCGATGGCCGTCGACGTGATGAAACCCATCCCCATCAGGATCATCGGGTAGATGACCCACGTCGCCAGGAACGAGACCACCGCGAACGGTGGTGACACCGAGCGGAAGTACGCCCTCCCCGAAGACCGCTTCGATTGTTGCGATACTCGTCGGAACTCGAGAACGGATTGCCCTGTCGACCCGAGCAGCAGGAGACTCAGCACACCCAAAGTCGCGGCAGCGTACGCCCGGGATCCCTCCGGGAAGCCCAACGCCATGACGAACAGGACACCGGTAGCCACGGTCAGCGCGCCACTCAGCAGCGCGCGGGTGCGGGCCGCAGCGGGTGAGTCCACCGTAAGACCGTTCTGGTTCGGCTGAGGGGTACTTGCGGCGTTCGCAGACTCGTCCTCGAGATCGTGCGAATCCGGACGACCCTTCGCTTGCTTAGTCATTGAACCGTCCTGCCGGTTGGCCGCTACTCCATCTCCTCGACCATGTCGCTCAGCGTCTCCCACGCTTCGTCGTACACCTCGACCGTCTCGGCTTGGGGCGCCGGCTCGAGGACGAGACCTGCGTCATCGAACGCTTCCTCCGCCTCATCGGTGCTCAGTATGTAGAGGAACAGATCGTGGAGGTAGTCGCTGACCTCCTCATCGACTTCATCCGGCAGCGCGACGAATCGTGCCGCCCCAAAGGTCTGATGGGCGAGGTCGGCGCCGAACTCACTGAATGCGGGGACATCCGGCAGTGGCTCGTACGGCTCGGTCGTGGCGACCGCCCGCAACTCCCCGCTCTCGAGATACTGATCGACTTCTGCATGGAACGCATTCGTCATGTCGATGTGGCCCCCGAGAAGCGCCTCGACCCCCGGAGCGCCCCCGTCAAAGGCGACGTGGTTGAACTGGACCTCGCGCTCGTCCTCGATGGCTATGGTCGCGAACTGGAAGGCGTTGTCGGGGATGACCCCCACGTCGATGTCGGAGGAGTTGTCTTCCGCGTGCTCGAGGATCTCCTCGTAGTCCCACTCCCCAATCTCGGAATCGGCTCGAACGATGTGGAGGATCGGGTCGAAGCCGACCCACACGAGGGGTTCGAAGTCGTCTGGGGTGAAGTCGCCGTCGTTTATGAGGATGTCGAAGAACAGGAAGGGGTTCACGCTCACGAGGACGTCATAGCCGTCTTCCGACGCCTCCTGCGCAGCCCACGTGTTTCCCACGAGCCCGCCAGAACCTTCGCGGTTCACCACACGGAAGTCGACGTCGGTGACCTCCTCACCGACAGCGGCGATGGTTCGGGCGAGTACGTCCTGCCCTCCCCCGGGGGGTACGCCACGGTCATCTCGATGGGGCGGCGGGGAAAGTCCTCCAATGGCTCCGGAGGTCCGTCAGCCTCGACCGTCTCGCCCTCGTCGGCGTCGTCTATGTCCTCGCCCTCGTCCTCGTCTACGTCGCCGTCTTCCGCGGCTACCTCGTCCTCGTCCTCCTCCTCGGCGAGATCTTCCTGCCCGTCGTCTACGTCGCAGGCGGCCAGCACGAGCGCGAAGAGCGCCAGGACGGCGACGAGGCGAAACAAGCTGAGACCCTGGAATGGACGCATCCCTTTTGTCCTCCTGTTACGACGTATTGAGCCGGGCGAGGTGCTTTCAGCCCCGCCGCGCCGATGCGCGACCACGGGTTGCCAACCCTCCAATTCTGGTCTCCCACCGTTATAGGAGGCGGGCCGAGTTTATGCGTTATGACCATGGCGTAAGAGGCCATCCGCAGTTAAGATGGTGAGTTCGTTATCATCCGTGGCTTTGTCAGGGTCGTCGTCATCGTAAGCGTCGTTGTCATCGGCGTCGTCGAGATCCTCATCCTCGGCGGACTCCTCGTCGACGCCAGGGTCTTCCTCGGCCCGGACATCGTCGGACTCCTCAGGCGCACACGCGGCGATGACCAGCGTCAGCGCTCCGAGCGCGCCGATGAGCAAGATCAGGCGACTCAGCAGTCGGCTCATTGCCTCTCCCTCTTTCGGTGCTCGGCTCCCGCCTCGCGCTCCCGGGTGGCGTCGTTCCGTCACCCCTGTGCGTTCAGAGCGGGCTTGCACGTCCAGCGGCCCCAGCGGAACCAAACTCGGGTCCGACCTGCGGACCCGATGTGGTCAGACCTTGGCGGTGGTCAGTACACATGTCAAGGCCCAACCCCCGAATGCCTTGGATCATCAGCGGAGACGCGCCCGCGGCGCACGCATGAGCCTCGACCACACGAGTAGGGAGGATCAGAAGCACGCCGACGTCACCGCGATACCGTCAAAGTCCGACGGCCCTTCGGGCCTTTCAGGTCACCGCCGGGCACGCGCCGCCGTGAACGCCCACCAGCCCGGCGGGAGGCCCGGGGGTCCCGGCACGACGGAGAACGCGTGGAGTGCTCCCTTGGACGGTGCCACCGACGTGGCCCCGCCTTGATCGCCGAACGTGTCGGCGCCGACGGGCGGCAGTTCAGCGCGCTGCGACCCCCGCCCGCTCCCGATCGCCCAGCCATGCCGCGTCCAGGATCGCCTCGAGGGTGTCACCATCGGTCGCCCCCGGGTGGTTCTGCAACAAGCGGTGCACGCCGGAGGCCTTCTCGGCGAGCGTGCGCACGTCCTCGCGTGCGACGCCGAGCTCAGCCAGCGAACTCGGGATGCCGATGTCGTCCATGAGCTCCCCGACCCACTCGATGAAGGCGGTGGCTGCCTCGTTCTCGGATCGGCTGGCCGCGTCGAGGCCGACCACGCCGGCGAGTGCGGCGAGCCGGTCGGCGACGGTGTCACGTACCGCCGAGAGGACGTAGGGAAGCAGCAACCCCACCCCCAAGCCGTGGGGCGTCTGCGTCGCGCTGCCGAGGGGGTACTGGAGGGCATGGGGACAGGCCGTTCCAGCGTGTGAGAAGGCGAGCCCACCCCAGATCGCCGCCTGGGACATCGCCGACCGCGCTCGGAGATCGCTCCCGTCGCGCACCGCGGGGCGCAGGCTTTCGGCGATGAGGCGAACACCCCGCACGGCGAAGTCGTCGGCAACGTCGTTCCGACCGAGGAAGACGCCGTCGACCAGATCCTTGCTCTTCCGTGGGCGGGCTCGTGCAGTGAACGCCTCGACGCAGTGGCAGAAGGCATCGGCTCCCGCGTGGGCGGTCACCGACGGCGGGCAGCTCACGGTGAGCTCCGGGTCGGCGACAGCGAACTCCGCCACGAGGTGTGGGCTCGACACTCCGACCTTGAGTTCGAGGTTGGGGTCGGTGAGGACCGAGACGGGCGAGACCTCCGATCCGGTGCCCGACGTGGTCGGGACGGCGACGAGCGGGGTCACCGGCCCGGGGACCCGGCACTCGCCGTAGTAGTCGGCGGGTTCTCCGCCGTGGGTCTGCACGCACGCGACGATCTTGGCGAGATCGATGACGCTGCCGCCCCCCAGGGCGAGCACGACGTCCGCACGCGCGTCCTCCGCGACGGCCACCGCGGCATCGACGTCGGCGAGCGGCACCTCGGCGGTGGCCTCCGAGAACACCGAGACGTGTTCGGCGACCTCCTCGACCGCACCGAGGACGTGCTGCACGGACGGCTGCTCGACGAGGACGCGGTCGGTGACAACGAGCACCCGCCGACCAAGTTGCACGCACAGCGCGGGAACGTGCTCGGCGGTGCCCTCGCCGACGATCACCTGTCGGGGACTGCGGACCGTTTCGAGCACGTCAGGGCTCCTCTCCTCGTGGCACCCCCGGAGAGGCGCCGACCTCCGTGGCCCACGCCACGGCTCGTTCCCACGTCACCTCGGCGATCGGCACTGCTCCCTGTCCGAGGCAGGCGCGGCGCCGCTCCCGCGCACGGTCCCCTGGGACGGTCACCCGTTCGTGCCCCGGGGCCACCGGGCACGAGCGCAGCTCCTCCACGAAGCGCTGAAGTGGTCCGCGGTCGTCCTGACCGAACGCGGCCGGATCGATCGCGAGCAGCACGTCGCCTTTGTTGCAGTGATCGGTCGCGTCGAGAGTCCCGCGTACGTCGCGTCCGAGTGCCGTACCGGTGAGCGAGGCGACAAGCACCTCCAACGTCACCGCGAGCGCGTACCCCTTCGCGCCCCCGAAGGGACTGATCGCGCCTTTCACCGCCTCCGCCGGGTCGGACGTCGGGACGCCGCGCGCATCGACCACCGATCCTTGGGGCAACGGCTCACCCCGTGCCTCGTGGTCGAGCACCTTGCCCATCGAGACTTCGCCCGTCGCCATGTCGAGCACGACCGGCTCCTCCTCTGAGGGCACAGCAACCGCCAGGGGGTTCGTACCGACCATCGCCGGGATTCCCCCCCACGGGTGAACGAGGGCTTCGCTCGTCGTCGTGGCGAGGCCCACCACGCCGTCGGCCGCGAGACGCTCGACGTACGGCGCGAGCATCCCGAGGTGGTTGGTGTCGCGGATGGCGGCCACTGCGACGCCGGTGTCGACGAGCCGTTCCAGGAGCGCGTCGACCGCTCGAGCGGCTGTCGGGGGCCCGAGCCCCCGCTGGCCATCGACGGCCAGCGCGGCCGGCGTGCGCCACTCGAGACGGGGTTTCGCGTCGGGCACGGCGAGACCGCGGCGGATCCGACCGGCGAGGACCTCGATACGGCGGAGACCATGCGAAGGGTGGCCCCGGAGATCGCCCTCGAGCAGGACCTGGGCCTGCCATCGCGCAGCCTCCTCCGGCGCGCCGAGCCCGGTCAGGATGTCGGTGACCAGGCCGACGTGTTCGTCGACCTCGACCCAACGCACGCCCGACTCGCTCATCGCCGGGACACCGCCGCGTAGGTGTACTCCACGTACTCGTCCAGGCCCTCATGCGAGCCCTCGCGTCCGAGCCCGGAGTGCTTCACGCCCCCGAACGGAGCCGCGGGGTCGGACACGAGGCCACGGTTGATGCCGAGCATCCCAGTCTCGAGCTCCTCGGCGAAACGCAGGGCGCGGTCGATGTCCTGGGTGTAGACATAGGCAACAAGGCCGTGCTCGGTGTCGTTCGCCCGGGCGATCACCTCGTCATCCGAGTCGAACGTGCCGACGGGGGCGACCGGGCCGAAGATCTCCGTGCTGGCGAGCTCGGCGTCCGCCGGGACACGCGACAGGACCGTGGGCGCGTAGAAGTAGCCACGCTCGGAGGGCCGTTCCCCCCCGGTGAGAACCTCGGCGCCGCGGCGGGTCGCGTCCTCGACGAGGTCTTCGACCTTGGCGACCGCTGGCTCATCGATCAACGGCCCCACGTCGACCCCGTCCTCGAGGCCGTGGCCGACGGTCAAGGCGCGCATCCGCTCGGCGAGCCGCTCGGCGAACTCGTCGGCGATGGCGGTGCTGGCATAGAACCGGTTCGCGGCCGTGCACGCCTCGCCCATGTTCCGCATCTTGGCGAGCATGGCGCCTTCGACCGCGGGGTCGAGGTCCGCGTCGTCACACACGATGAAGGGGGCGTTGCCCCCGAGCTCCATGGACGTCCGCAGAATGTTCGGCGCCGCCTTCTCGAGCAGGCCGCGTCCGACCTCCGTCGAGCCGGTGAACGAGAGCTTGCGCGTGCGGTCGTCGGCGAGCAGCGCACCCACGACGGGTCCGGAGCTTGTCGTCGTCACGATGTTCACGGTCCCGGCCGGCGCCCCGCATTCCTCGAGGATGCGTGCCAGCGCGAGCATCGAGAGCGGCGTCTGCCGGGCCGGTTTCGTCACGGTGGGGCAACCAGCGGCGAGCGCCGGGGCGATCTTGCGCGCCCCCATGGCCATCGGGAAGTTCCACGGCGTGACGAGGACGCTCGGACCGACCGGCTTCGGAACGGTCACGATGCGGAAGTCCCCGCTGGGGGCGGTCGAATAGCGGCCCTCGAGCCGCACCGCCTCCTCCGCGAACCACCGAAAGAACTCGGCGGCGTATCCGATCTCACCACGCGAATCGGCGAGCGGCTTGCCCATCTCCGCGGTCATGAGCGCCGCGAGCTCGTCGCGTCGCTCGAGCAGCACTTCGTAGACGCGGTAGAGCAGCTCGCTCCGCGCCCGCGGCGCGGTGCGCTCCCAGACCGCTCGCACCTGCTCCGCGGCGGCGAGGGCGGCGCGCGCGTCGGCCTCGCCGCCGTCGGCGACCTCGGCGATCACGTCGCCGGTGGCCGGGTCCTCGACACCGAACGTCATGCCGCTCGACGCCGCCAGCCAAACGTCGCCGATGCGCAGGCGGCGATGAGCCGGCTCCAGCGCCCTGGTCGGATCCTCGATCGTAGTCATCGGCCGTGCTCCTTGATCCGCTCCCGCGGGTGACGCTTCCGGCTCCGCGGGCACCCACCCGCAACCACCACCACTACACCCAGGCCATAACAATGGACTTATGGTCAGACCTTAATCCGGAACGGTACGCGTCGTCAGGCGGCCAGGCAAGGGGGCGTGTTCGCGAACGAGGGCAGCGACGCGCGCGGGGGCCCTCCTCCGCCGGCAAGCTTCGGGTGGGGGGCGACCACCACGACGTCGACATCGAGTTCCGCCGCACGATCGGCCGTCACCACGGTCGCGGCGCGCCATCCCCGAGGCGCGAATCTGCCGGCGGCCGCATTCCCACCCGTGGCCGTCATCGACAACGACGAAGACCCGGCAGGCCTGCGGCTGGTCATGCCTTGAGCCGCTCGTGCGCCTTCCGGACGTGCGCCTCGACCTCGTAGGCGGCCGTGTCCCCGTCACCCACCCGGACCAACTCGAGAATCGAGCGGTGCTCCGCGGCGACCTCGGCTCGCAACTCGGACCAGTTCTCGTTGTGCTCGAACATCCGGTGCATCCAGTGGTCGATCGCCGAACGGAGGGACCGCATCACGTAGGCGACGACGCGGTTTCCACAGGCCCCGGCCAGCGCGAGGTGATAGTCCGTGTCGAGCCGCATGAACGGCTCGGGATCGACCCCGGGCGCCTCCATCGCGACGACGAGGTCCTCGAGCACCTCGAGGTGGTCGGCGGTCGTCTCCGTGGCCGCGCGCCGGACGCTGAGCGCCTCGAGGGCCACCCGAGCCTCGACCATCTCCTCGAGCGCGAAGTGCTCGAGGGCGGTGTGCATCAAGAGGACGCCGCCCAGGCTCCCACCGGCCTCGAGGTCCCTGCTCGGGCCTCCACCGGCTTGCTGCACGATGATGCTCCCCGAGTCCGGGCCGGTGCCCGTGCGGGACCGGACGAGGTCGAGCGCCTCGAGCACCCTGAGGGCTTCGCGGACCGACGCCCGACTCACGCCGAGACGCTCCGCCAGCTGACGTTCCCCGGGCAACCGATCCCCCGACCGCAACCGCCCGGCGAGGATCTCGCGCTGGATCTGCGCGACCACCTCCTGGTACGCCCGGCGGCGGGTTACGGGGCTGAGCTGCAACTCACCCGATGACTCCTGCATCCACACGTCCTTCGGTCGTTCCTTGGGCGGCCATCACGGACCCGCCGTGGTGATGGCGCCGCGCTCCGCGCTCCCCACCAACGCCGCATACTTCGCGAGCACGCCCGTCGTGTAGCGCGCTTCGGGGTGCTTGAGCTCCCGGCGTCGCTGTTCGAGCGTCGCCTCGTCCATCCGGAGATCCAATCGCCGTCCGGGGACGTCGATCTCCACGGTGTCCCCGTCTCGTACGAGCGCAATCGGACCGCCGTCGACGGCCTCGGGGGCGACGTGGCCGATCGACAGCCCGTGCGTCGCGCCGGAGAAGCGCCCGTCGGTCAGCAACGCGACGTCGGATCCCCGGCCAACCCCCTTGATCGCCCCGGTCACTGCGAGCATCTCGGGCATGCCCGGTCCTCCGCGGGGGCCCTCGTAGCGGATCACGACGACGTCACCCGGTTCGAGGCGGCCCTCGAGCGTGTACGTCATCGCGTCCTGCTCGCCGTCGAAGACGCGCGCGGTGCCCACGAACACCTCCCGTTCGAGTTGCGCGTCGCCCGGAAGGCCGGCGACCTTCACGACGGCGCCCCCCGGCGCCAGTGAGCCGCGCAGGATCGCCAACCCACCGTCATCGTGCAGCGGCGTGTTGAGGTCCCGCACGACCTCACCATCAGGTCTCGGGGGGGACGCCTCCTCGAGGTTCTCCGCGACCGTTCGGCCCGTGACGGTCATCGCGTCGCCGTGGAGCAAGTCGTTCTCGAGCAGCTCCTGCATCACGACGGGGACGCCGCCGACCCGGTCGAGGTCGGTCATCAGGAAACGACCGCTCGGCCGGCTGTCGACGAGGTGGGGCACTTGTCGCCCGACCCGGTCGAAATCCTCGAGCCGCAGCTCGACTCGGGCCTCCTCGGCGATCGCGAGCAGGTGGAGCACCGCGTTCGTCGACCCCCCGATCGCCATCACCACGGCGATGGCGTTCTCCAGAGCCTGCCGAGTGACGATGTCCCGGGTCCGCCACCCCTGCTCGAGGAGCGTGAGGATGGCCTCACCCGACGAGGCGGCTGCGGTGTCGCGCCGAGGGTCCGGCGCCGGGGGGGAGGCCGAGCCGGGCAGGCTCAACCCGAGCGCCTCGATCGCGGACGCCATCGTGTTGGCGGTGTACATCCCACCGCACGCGCCCTCACCCGGGCACGCCGACCGCTCCACCGCCGCCAACCGGTCGTCGTCGATCGACCCGGCCGCATGGGCGCCGACGGCCTCGAACACGTCCTTGATGTCCAGCTCGTCACCGTCCAGGGAGCCCGGGAACGTCGCGCCGGCGTAGACGAAGACCGCGGGCACGTCGAGGCGGCATGCGGCCATCACCATCCCGGGCAGCGACTTGTCGCACCCCGCGAGGGTGACCATCGCGTCCATGCGCTCCGCGTGCATCACCGTCTCGACGGAGTCGGCGATGACCTCCCGCGAGACCAGCGATGCCCGCATTCCCTCGTGCCCCATGCTGATCGCGTCGGACACGGAGATCGTGCCGAACTCCATGGGGAAGCCGCCCGCCCCGCGGACACCGGCCTTCGCCGCGTCGGCCAAGCGGCGCAACGAGAGGTTGCACGGCGTCACCTCGTTCCACGACGAGGCCACACCGACCTGCGGACGCCCGAGATCCTCGTCGGTCATCCCCACGGCCCGCAGCATCGCGCGGGCCGGCGCACGCCGAGCACCGGTCGTCACCTCGTGAGAGCGCGGACGCTCCGCGGACGCTCGGTCTGCTGACATCTCGATCCCCTCTCTCGACGCGGTGACGACCAGCGATTCGAACCGCGCCCTCCCGTTCGGCGAACCTTCCCTTCGAGCGTCGGCCGATCGGAGGGCGACCTATGGTCTGAATCTAGACCATCAGTCCACAGGGTGGGAGACTGTGCCGGGTCACCGGGCCCTCCATGCGCTCCCCTCGGGAAAGCGGTACGCGCGACGGGATGCGGCGTCCAGCTCGGCGCTGTACCCCGCGCGCGCCGGTGGCAGGTAGCGTGCGCCCTCCACCCGAACGGGATCGACGAAGTGCTCGTGCAGGTGGTCCACGTACTCGACGAGACGGTCGTCGCGGGCTCCCGAAACCGCGACGTGGTCGAACATGGCGAGGTGCTGGACGTACTCGCTCAGGCCCACACCCCCCGCGTGCGGACAGATCGGAACGTCGAACCGTCGGGCGAGCAGGATGACCGCGATCGCCTCGTTCACGCCACCGAGTCGGCACGCGTCGAGCTGGCAGTACGCCATGGCGCCGGCCTCGAGGAACTGCTTGAACATGACCCGGTTGTGGACATGCTCACCGGTCGCCACGCCGACCGGGGCGATGCCCTCGGCGATCCGGGCGTGGCCGCGCACGTCGTCGGGGCTCGTCGGCTCCTCGATCCAGAGAGGCGAGAAGTCCGCGACGGCGTTCACCCACTCGATTGCGACCGGAACCTCCCAGACCTGGTTGGCATCGAGCATCAGCACCCCGTCCGGTCCGATCTCCTCTCGAACGGTGGCGACGCGGCGGCGGTCGTCCTCGAGCTCCCTGCCGACCTTGAGCTTGAAGTGCCGCCACCCCTCCTCGAGGCCAGCCCTGACCCGCCGGCGTACCTCCTCCTCGGGATAGCCGAGCCATCCGGCCGACGTCGTGTACGCAGGGATGCCCGAACGCTGGAGCTCCCGCTCCCGTTCCGCACGAGCGGGCTCGGCCTTGCGGAGCAGGTCGAGGGCCGCGTCACGATCCAGGACGTCCTGAAGATGGCGGAAATCGACGCAGTCGACGAGCTGCTCGGGGCTGAGGTCGGAGAGGAGCTTCCACAGCGGCTTGCCGAGCTGGCGTGCCCGGAGGTCCCACAGCGCGTTCACGAGCGCGGCGCCGGCGAGGTGGATCACCCCCTTCTCGGGTCCGAGCCACCGCAGCTGGCTGTCACCGACGATCCGGCGCCAGGTGGCGGCCGGCTCGGCGAACGCCTCGTCGACGTCGAGATCCAGGACGAGGTGGGCGAGGGAGTTGACCGCGGCGACGCAGAGCTCGTTGCCGCGGCCGATGGTGAAGGTGAACCCGTGGCCTTCGGTCCCCTCGTCGGTCCCGAGCACGACGTAGGTGAGCGAGTAGTCGGGCGCGGGGTTCATCGCATCGGAGCCGTCGAGGTTGCGGGAAGTCGGGAACCGGATGTCCTCCGGAGTGACGCTGGTGATCCTCATGGACGCACCCGCTCCCTGGTGGTCCCGACCTGCTCGACGGGGTTCTCGAGCGCACCGAGCCCGTGGATCGCGATCCGCACCTCGTCGCCGGGGCTCAGGGTGAAGCCGCTCGGCGGAACGATGGCGGTGCCCGTGAGCAGCACCACGCCGACCGGGAAGTCCATCCCCGCGAACAGCCACGAGACGAGCTCCTGCGGTGAGCGCTTCAGCTCGCGGACTTGCACCGTGTCGTCGAATACGGCCCGTCCGTCGCGGTTGACGCGCAACGAGATCTCCAGCTCGTACCACGGGGGAGCTTCGGCAAGGGGCACCAAGCACGGGCCGATCGCACAGCTCCCCGTGTAGACCTTCGCTTGGGGCAGGTAAAGCGGGTTCTCCCCCTCGATACTGCGCGAGGAGACGTCGTTCCCGATCACGTAGGCGACGATCGAGCCGGTTGCGTCGGCAACGACCCCGAGCTCGGGCTCGGGAACGTCCCACTCCGAGTCGGACCGGACCCCGACCGGTTCTCCCGGCCCACGCACGCGGTCGGCGGCGGCCTTGAAGAAAATCTCGGGCCGTTCGGCGTCGTAGACCCGATCGTACGCGTCGAGCTGGTCGGACTCCTCGAGGCGCGCATCGCGAGAGCGGAGGTAGGTCACCCCCGCGGCCCAGACGTCCTGTCCGCCCAGCGGAGCGAGCACCGAGGCGTCCGAGGTCAGCGTCCCGTGGGCCGGGAGCTCGTCGAGTCCGGCGAGACTCGCCTCGCCCCGCAGGAGGTCGTCGACGCCCAGGTCGGGCGCGAGGAGCTCCTTCGGACCCGACGCCGCCGGTCCCCGTGCGAGACGTTCACCTTGCGGGGTGTGGACTCTCCATAGCGCGGCCATCGTCACCTCGTCGTCGCGGGCTGTTGGAGCGGGTTCGTCTCGCCTGCCGGCAGCTGAATCTCGTGGCAAAGGTTGCGTTGCTCACCGAGGCCGGTGATCGCCGTCTCGAGGACGTCGCCGTCGCGAAGGAAGCGCGGGGGATTCTGGCCCATCCCGACCCCCGCGGGGGTGCCGGTCGACACGAGGTCGCCCGGCTCCAGGGTCATGAACCAGCTGAGGTACCTGACCAGCTCGGTCGGTGGGAAGATCATGTCCGCGGTCGTACCGTCCTGGACCAGGTCGCCGGAGACCCGGGTGGTCAACCGCAGATCCCCCCGGAGCTCCTCCTTGGTCACGAGCCACGGGCCGAGAGGATTGAACGTCTCGTGCGACTTCCCCTTGATCCACTGCCCCCCGTGCTCGAACTGGTGAGCGCGCTCGGTGAGGTCGTTGGAGATGCACCAGCCGGCGATCGCCTCGTACGCGGCGGCCTCGTCCGGGAGACGACGCGCGTGCTGCCCGATGACGACGCCCAGCTCCACCTCCCAGTCGCACCGGTCCGAGTCCGGAGGCAGCCAGACCACGTCGGTGGGACCAGTGAGCGCGTTGGGCGCCTTCCCGAACGCGATCGGCTCCGGCGGCGTCTGCATCCCGCTTTCCCGGGCATGGTCGGCATAGTTCAGACCGATCCCGATGACCTTCGGCGGCCGTGGGATCGGGGGCCCCAGGCGGGCTTCCGAGCGCTCGAGCCGCGGAAGATCGGCTCGCGACTCGACGAGGGCGCGCACGTCAGCGAGCCCCCCCGCGGTGAGCAGCGCCGTCCCGGGATCCCCCAGACGTGCGCCCACGTCCACGATGGTGTCGTCGTCGAGCAGCACGCCGGGTCGTTCCCGGCCGGGTTCGCCGTGGCGGACGAGACGCATGCGTCCTCCCTCGTCAGTCCTCGTCAGTCGGTGGCCGCTGATCCACATGGGCGAATCGCTGTCACTAGAATGAACGTTCGGGATTCGACCGGGCAGCACCGCCGGGACCGGCCCCGGTTCACCGGCCGCCGTTTCCGACATCCCGCTGGACGTCGACGATGAGCACCAAGGAGCACCGGTCCCCCGCTCCCGCCGTGGAGCGTGCCGCAGCGATCCTGGACGTGCTGACCCGTCATCAGGGCGGCCCCCTCGGCTCGTCCAGCCTCGCCCGCGAGCTCGGTGCCCCCAAGAGCTCCGTGTTCAACGTCTGCAACGTGCTCGCGGACGCCGGGGTTCTGCGTCGAACACGGAGCGGCTACGCCCTCGGGCCGAAGCTCGTCGAGTACGGCACCGCCTACCTCTCCAGCATCGATCTCGTCCAGGAGTTCTACGACGTCTGCGACCAGTTCGGCGACCACATCGAGGAAACCGTGCAGCTCGCGATCCTCGATGGCCTCAACGTGATCTATCTCGCACGCAGGCACGGCTCGCGGCCCGTGCGCCTCCAGTCGGAGATCGGGCGCTCGCTCCCCGCGAACTGCACCGCTGTCGGCAAGGCGCTCCTCGCCGAATTGAGCGATGAAGGGGTGCGGGCACGCGTCGAGGCGAGCGGGGGCTTGTCGCGGCTGACGCCCAAGTCCATCGCCGAGGTCGAAGCTCTGCTCGGCGAGCTCGGCCAGGTCCGTGCTCGTGGGGTGGCCTTCGACGAAGGCGAAACCGCCGACGAGATCTTCTGCGCCGCCACCGTCGTCGACGCGCCCGGCTACCAAGGAGGAAAGGCCGCGATCAGCTTCACCCTCGTGCAATCCCTGGCCACCGCCACGCAGGTGGAACGCGTGGTCGCGCAGCTCAGAGGCGTCGCGAGCGAGCTCCGCGGTCGGATGGGGGGAGGGCGCGAATAGGCCCGCGTGTCCGGCGAGCCTCAACGCGGCTCCGTCACGATGCCAGGTGCCGTGACAACGAGGCCGACGCGCTGGGTCCGTCCGTCCAACATGATGGCAACCGTTCACTATAGATCACCTACCGCTGCGGGTCAGGCCAGTGGCGCGGTGGTGTTCGTGTCCACCGGCTGCCCCCGAGCGAGGGCGTCATCAACGACGACCAACGGCTTGACGACCTCTCCCGAGCGCGCCGCTTCGAACGCGTCGTGCGCCCGCCCCAGAGGGAACGGATCAGCGAGGCCGTCGATCTCGATCGCGCCGCGTCGCAAGAGATTGACCGCGCGCACGTAGTCCTCCCGCACCGAGGCATAGCTACAACTGAACGTCAGCTCGCGGCGTACCGCGAAAGTCGGGTTGACCGCGACCTCGCCGCCGTAGAGGGCGACGAGCGTCAGGGCCCCGCCCCTCCGGACCGTCGAGAGTGCGTCCAGCAGCGCCGCCCCAGCTCCCGACGCCTCGATCCAGCCGTCCGGGGGCCCGTCAAGCGCCTCGCTGACCCTCGTATCGATCCCCTCGCCGACGGTCGCCGTCCGGAGGCCGAAGCGTTCCGCGAGCGCGAGGCGGCGGGAGCGATCCTGCTCGACCCCGAGAACCACGACCTCCGCCCCGGCGCGAGCAGCCAGTTGTGCCGAGAACAGCCCGATCGGTCCCGGGCCGCTGACCACCACACGGTCACCCGGCACGATCCGCGTGTGCACGCGCGTCGCCCGTACGGCGACCGACAGCGGCTCCACCAAGGCGGCCGTGCGCAGGGGCAGGTCCGCCGGCAGCGGTACCAGCTGGGCAGCCGGCAGCACCGTCAGCTCGGCGAGCCCCCCGTCGTAGCTGAGCCCCACGATCCGACGATCGGCGCAGAGGTTCGTCGTGCCCGCTCGACACGTGTCACACCGCAGACAGCCTTGGATGGAGGTCGCGACCACGTGTTGGCCGGCCTCGATGCCCGAGGCCTCCGGACCGACGGCCTCGACGACACCCGCGAACTCGTGCCCCAGCGTCACCGGGGGCGAGATCCATTCGAACCCCGGGTCGGACGCGGCGGCATGAAGATCGCTCCCGCAGATCCCGCAGGCAGCGACACGGACGAGCGCGTCCCCTGCACTCGGCCGCGGTTCCGCCACGTCACGTCGGCCGAGGTTCCACGCCTCGGGCGCGAGCTTTCCGAACGCCTCCATCAAGCTGTCTCCGTTCCGCTCGCGACGCCGGCACCCGGTACACGCACTCTCGCGCTCGACCGGTGGGCATTCCGCGACCAGCCGCCGATCACGCCGCGAGCCATCCGCCGTCGACCGCGATCGCCTGTCCGGTGATGTAGCTCCCCGCATCGGAGGCCAGCAGCAGCGCGAGGCCCCCGAGATCGTCGGCGCGCCCGAGCCGGCCCATCGGGATCCGGCTCTCGACCCAGTCGCGCCGGTCAGGGTCCTGGAACAGTCCGTCGGTCAGCTCCGTGTGGAAGTATCCGGGAACGATCACGTTGCAACGGATATCGTGAGCCGCCCACTCGACCGCGAGGCTGCGCGCGAGGCCCAGCACGCCGGACTTCGCGCTCCCGTACGCCGCGGTATGCGGGATTCCGAGGTGGCTGGTCAGCGAGCCCATCAACACCACCGACCCGGGGAGGCCGCGCTCGCGCAATCGGGCCCCGACGGTTTGGCTCAGGGTGAAGGCCGAGCGGAGGTGCACGGTGTGAACCTCGTCGAACTCCTCGAGGGTGAGGCTGTCGACCGGCTTGCGGACCTGGATGCCCGCCGCGTGGACGAGCGTGTCCACTGCCTCGACGCCGGCCGCGGACGCCGCGGCGTCCACGAGGGCGGGGGCTTCCGCGGGCATCGAGAGGTCCCAAGGCAGCGGTGTCGCCGCGCCTCCCGCGGCCCGAATCTGCTCGGCCGCCTCCTCGACCCGCTCGCGACGGCGGGCCGTGACCACCACGTGCACGCCCGCGCCGGCGAGCGCGTCGGCGATCCCGCGTCCCAGCCCTTGCGCGCCCCCGGTGACGAGGGCGGCGCGCCCGTGCAGATCCCAGGGGTGCGGGGTGGCGCTGGGCGAGGCGGTCATCGGTTGTACCCAGGCGCCGCACCGCCGACGGTCTGCCAGACCTCGTCGCACGCGTCGACGACATCGGCTGGCAGTGGGCCGGCGGCGCCGGCCGCGAGGTTCCCCTCCAGCTGTTCGACGCTCGACGCGCCCACGAGCACCGAATCGACCACCGTCCGCGACCGCAGCCATCGGATCGCGAGTTCGGTCAACGACAGGCCCGCCGCCGCGGCGATCTCGTGTAGTCGGGCAACACCGTCGAACTGGGTGTCGTTCCAGTAGCGCTCCCGGTAGCGCGATCCGCTGAATCGCCCCTCAGCCGGGACCTCGTCCCGGGTGTGCTTCCCCGTGAGGAGGCCGCCGGCGAGCGGGTTGTACACCACGCTCGCGAGGCCGGTGGTCGTCGCGTACTCCGCGTACTCGTCCTCGAGGCGTCGGGCGAGCACGTTGTACAAGACCTGGGACAGCTCGATCCGGGCGTCTCCGCGCCATGTGCTCAGGCAGCGCATTTCCGCGATCTGCCACGCGGCGTGGTTCGAGACCCCAGCCCAGCGGACGAGCCCCTCGTCGACGAGTTCGGTCAACGCTCCGAGCGACTCCTCGAGCGGCACTATGCGATCCGGGGCGTGTAGACAGTAGACGTCGAGATAGTCGGTACCGAGCCGCGCCAGACTGGCGCGGATCCGTCGCCGGATGCGCTCCGGCCGCAGGCCCCGGTCCTCGGGGTCGTTCGAGGCCTGCAGACCGACCTTCGAGGCGACGAGCACCTCGTCACGGATGCCCACCAGGCACTTGCCGAGGATCTCCTCCGAACGCCCGGCGCGGTAAGCGTCGGCGGTGTCGAACATGGTGATCCCGGCCTCCCGTGCCGAGGCCACCATGCGTGCGGCTTCCGCCTCGTCGACTTGCTCGCCGAACGTCATCGTTCCGAGTGAGAGGGCGGAGAGTCCGCCCTCGGCCACCACCGGATTCACCGTCGACCTCCTACGCGATCGAACCATCGACCCGTTCGGGACATGGGCTCAGTCACCGCCCCACGGGTACGTTTTCGCCGGCACGCCACCTGACCCGGCTGCGGATCACCCGCGTGACCGTCGGCGCGAGCAGGAGCACGAAGCCGAGCGCGAGCAACACCGCCGAGATCGGCCGCGCGAGGAAGATCATCGGGTCACCCCAGCTGATCGACAGACTCCGGGAGAGCTGACTCTCCATCTCGGGGCCGAGCACGAGGCCGAGAATCAGTGGCGCCGGCGGGAAGCCGTAGCGGTTCATCAGATAGCCGAGCAGCCCGAACGCGCAGGCGATCCAAACCCCCCACATGCGGTTCTCGATCGCGAAGGCGCCCAGCAGCGCCAACATCACGATGACCGGGAACAGGTACTTGTAGGGGATGCGGAGGATCGACGCGAAGGCGGGCGCGAGCGGGAGGTTGAGGGCGAGCAGGAAGAGGTTCCCGATCCAGAACGACGCCATCAGGCCCCAGGCGAGGTCGGGCTGTTCGACCATCAACAGCGGCCCGGGCCGGAGTCCGAAGATGAGGAAGGCGCCCAGCAGGATCGCGGTCGTCCCGGAGCCGGGGATCCCCAGGGTGAGGGTGGGCACGAAGGCGCCGTTCGTCGCCGCGTTGTTCGCGCCCTCCGGCCCGGCGACCCCCGAGATCTCCCCCCGTCCGAACCGCTCGGGGCGCTTCGAGAGACGGCGCTCCGTCTCGTAGCCGAAGAAGGCCGCGAGCGTCGCGCCGGCGCCCGGCAACGCGCCGATGAAGAACCCGAGGAAGCCCTGCCGGATCGCCGGCTTCGCGGTCTCGGCGAACTCCTGACGGGTGAGCTTCATGTCGCGGAACCGGGTCTTGATCGGCCGCGCGCCCCCGCGGCCGACCTGGCGCATCACCTCCGCGATCGCGAACAGGCCGATGACGATCTCGATGAAGCCGAACCCACCGAACAGTTCGATCTGATCGAAGGTGAACCGCCCCACACCGGACTGGGAGTCGATCCCGACCGTGGCGATCGCCAAGCCGAGCGCCCCCATGCTCAATCCCTTGAAGGGATTCTTCGCCGTGAAGCCGGCGACGCTCAGCATCCCCAACAGGATGAGCGAGGTCATCTCCGGGGCGCCGAACTGCAGCGCGATGGTCAAGAAGGCCGGTGCGGCCGCCATCAGCAACACAATGCTGATCGTGCCGGCGATGAACGACGCGATCGCCGCGGCCGCGAGCGCCTTCGCCGCCTTCCCTGCCTGCGCCATCGGGTAGCCGTCGAACATCGTGACGACCGACGCCGGGTCGCCCGGCGTCGCGATCAGGACGGCGCTGATCGTGGCGCCGTACTGGCAGCCGTAGTAGATCCCGGCCAGCATGATGAGCGCCGTCACGGGCTCGAGCGCGACGGTCGCGGGCAGCAGGATCGCAACACCGGTCGCCGAGCCGAGCCCCGGCATCATGCCGATGACCGTGCCGAGCATGACCCCGAGAAGGCAGAAGAGCAGGTTCTCGGGGGAGACGGCGGTCTGAAACCCCTCGATGACGAGCGTGAGCGTGTCCACGGTGCGGATCTCCCCTCGCTACACGCAACGCTGGCAGGCCGACGCGACGCGGCGGTGCGGGCGCTGGCGTCGCCTCACAGGAACGGCGGCTCGGGCAGCGGGACGTTGAGGAACTCCACGAAGATGAGATGGGCGACGATGCTCACGACCACCGCGATGACGACCGCCACCCAGGGGGCCACGCGCTCCATGAACACGAGCATCGCGACCATCATCAGACCGAGCGCCGGCAGGAGACCCATCCACTCCGCCACCACGACGGCGGCGACGGTGATCCCGAACACGGCGAGCGCGCGAGTCGGACGGTCGGTATGCGTGTCCGCATCGGCGCCGCTGTCCAGGTGCTGGCTCGCGACTTCGACCTCGTGCTCCTCGGCGCTCGCCTCCCCATCGCGCCCCTCGAGGGCACGCCCGTGCGCGGTGCCCGAGGCGACTGCCACCTTGTCGGCGGGCGCAGGCTCGTTCCTCGCCTCCGCTGCCTCATCCGTCCGTGGCTTCCCCCCGGGCCTCAGCGAGGTCAGGATCACGCCGAGCCCGAGAACGGCGAGCAGGGAGCCGGCAAGGAACGGCATTCCACCCGGTTCGAGGCGACCGTCCTCGGTCACGACCCCCCATTGGACGAGCGAGTGCTGCGCCATCCACGTGCCCAGCGCCACGAAGCCCGACCCGAAGAGCGCGTCCGGGACGTTCGCGTAGCGGCGTAGCCGTTGGCCGAACCCTGGGCGCTGCGAAGCCTCTGACATGTTCCACCTCGTGTGTGCCGCGTGAGGTCGTGGTTAGGACGAGATCGGGGTGAGTGCCCGGGTCACGGGACCCGGGCACCCACCCCTCGGCGCTCACGGACTCACGTCGTCCGTCCTTCTCGGAGAAGGCAACCAGGCGTTAGTCGTCACCGGTCATCTCCTCCAAGTCGTCGAACACCGCGGGGTGCCACTCGTCCTCGAGCCACTGCCGCCAGTCGCCGCCGAGCTGCATGTTCTCCGCGAGCAGAGCCTCCGACATGTAGTTGTCGTACGCCTCGGTTTCCGGGAACTGCTCGAAGAGGTCGACCCAGTACTGCTCCGCTTCCTCGGGAATGCCAGGGGGCGCGATGAGCCCCCGGTACTTCGTTGCCGTGACCTCCCAGTCTTGCTCAGGGGCGACTGGAACGTCCTCGAAGAGTTCCTCATCCAATCGGTCGGTTCCGAAGCCCACTAGGGCGCGGAACTCCCCGGCCTCGAGCTCGTCACGGCCGTCGCTCGGGTTGACGACGGTCGCATCGATGTCGCCCGCAAGCAGCGCGGGGTTCGTCTCGCCCGTGCCGTCGTAAACCGGACGCTCGAACTCGACGCCGGCCTCCTGCGCCAACTGGAAAACCGTGAGCTCGTCCACACCCGCTGCGGCGGGGACACCCACGCGGAGCGGTTCGCCGGCCTCCGTCGCCTCCTCGGCGTCCTCGATGAACTCCTCGATGTCGTCCCACTCGGAGTCCGCGTCGACGACGATGTAGCCCACGTCCTCCGCGAACATGCCGACATCGGTCCAGGTGTCGTAGTCGAATGGCACCTCCTCGACGAAGGGCAACATGGATCGCATGACCTCCGCGGCGAGGAGGTAGTGCGGATCGCCCTCCTGCTCGAGGAACGAGGCGTACCCGACGGCCCCGGAGCCTCCGGTGAGGTTCTCGACGACGAAGTCGAGGTCGGGCTCGAGCTCCTCGAAGGCCTCGACGATCGCTCGACCGAGGAGGTCGCTGCCGCCGCCCGCGGCGAACGGCACGATCATCGTCACTTCGCCCTCGGGTTCCCAGTCCCCTGCCGCCTCGTCGTCGTCCGAGTCGTCGTCCGGTTCCTCCTCGTCGGGATCAGCGTCGTCATCCGGCTCGTCTCCCTCGGCCGGATCGTCGTCGACGTCGTCGTCGGCCGCCTCGTCCGCCTCGCAGGCAGCGACGAGCACGGTCAGGGCGGCCATCAGGGAGACCGCCGCCAGCCAGCGCCAGCGGGGCAAGGCTCTCCGGTGCTGATCGTCCCTCATTGCAACTCCACTCGCTCTTGGGACTATCCGGCGATCTCCACGGATGCCAAACGGACCCTGCGCGCCTCTCCGCCGCGACCCATCTCGGTGGCTTCGGCGGTGAGTCGGAGGGGGGTGGACAGCCTCCGAAGATCACCTATGGTCTGACAATGACCCGGTAGCAAGATGAGCGTAAGCTAGGTTCCAGACGCTGACAAGAGGTCAGCAGAGAAAACCCGAACGGCGCGGAGAAGGCCCCGACCGAGTCGACGGCGAGCACGGAGGACGAAAGGGCGAGCCGTGAGCACTGCCACCACGATCGTGTGCTTCTTCTCCGACAGCCCGGCCGGTCGGGCCGCGGTGGAGGTGACCGCACTCCAAGCCCGGACCAGGGACGCGGGGATTGTGCTCCTCGACGCGTACACGCGGCAGCCGCCGGCCTCCCAGGCCGCGAAGGACGCCGCCACGCGGCTCGAGGAGGACGGCCTCGAGGTCGAGATGGTGCTCGGCGGAACCCATCGTTCGGCGGGTACCGCTGCGGTATGGCTGGCCGACGAGCGGAACGCGGCAGCGCTCGTGCTCGGCCTGCGCCGCCGTTCGCCGGTGGGCAAGCTCGTGCTGGGCAGCGACGCCCAGGACGCGTTGCTCGGAGCGGACTGTCCCGTCATCGCGGTGAAGGCCCACGAGGACTAGTGCAGGCATCACCTGAGGCCTCCCCGAACGGACCGCCCACGGACCGCCGACTCCCCCTCAAGGCTCGGCCTCCGGTGAGAGCACGGCCTTGGCCACGGTCCCAGAGCGGACGGCATCGAGGGCTTCCTGTGCCCGCTCGAGCGGGAACTCGGTCACGAGACGCTCGAGCTCGAACGCTTCGGTCAGGCGTGGCAACGACTCCACGTATGTCGCGTAGTCGCGCTCCGAGAACGCCCAGGACCCCTCTACTGACAGTTGCTTCCGCGTGATCTCGTTGGGGTTCAGCGATGTCGCCCCCTGATCGGTGTACTGCCCCACGACGAGGCAGGTGCCTCCCGGGCGGGCGAGGGCGAGCGTCTCGACCACGGCCGAGGGGACGCCGGTGCACTCGATCACGAGGTCGGCGCCGGTCGCTCCCATCCCGTCCCGCACCCGCTCGAGGCGATCGTCGACGTCGTTCGGCTCGCCGAGCGGGATCCGCACGTCACCGATGCCGAGCTCCTCTGCGATCTCGAGCCGACGCGGTGGGCCTCCGACCACGACGACGCGAGCGGCGCCGAGTTGGATCGCCATCATCGACGCGGCCAGCCCCACGGGACCGGCTCCCTGCACGACGACGGTCGCGTGCGGGATCGCTGCCGGGACGCGACCCAGGGCGTGGGCGACCGTCGGACCGGCGCAGCCAAGCGAGATGGCGGCAAGGGCGGAAACGCCGGCCGGGAGCCTCAGTACGCTGGAGCCAGGGCGCAGCACGATCGCGTCGGCCCAACCCCCGGACAGATGCGGCCACTCCTCCGCGGATTGATTGATGCCGTAGATGCGGCGACGTTGGCACAGGGTCCGTTCCTGGTCCCGTAGGCAGGCCGCACACCGACCGCACGGGATGTTCGAGGCCCAGATGACCTGGTCCCCGTCGTTGACCTCTCGCCCCAGGAGGTCGGTGAATGGCGCCTCGAGCCCTTCTATCCGCCCGAACGCCTCGTGCCCGAGCACGACCGGCAGGGGGATCGGCAGGCGTCCTTCCTGCAGGTGCACATCGGTGCCGCAGATCCCCGCGTACGCGACGCGCCCGATCGCCCCGCCCGGCTCCGGCGAGGGCACCGGGTACTCGCGTAGCTGGACCGGCGCACCGAACGACTCCAGGACCGCGGCGCGGCTGCCTTCCGTCATGACGTCCCTCCCTGTCTTGCGACCTTGCCCCGGGCGGACACCACGGGGCCTCCCCCTCGCCGAGACGCGTCCCGGTCGCGCGCGAGCTCACCGCGGGGCCTCCGTCGAGGCCTCGTCGACCGCGTAGCGCTCGATCAGCCGTTGCGCGAGCAGCATCGTTGCCCCCGCCGACAGCGCCAGGACCCCCGCGCCGCTCCATGCCCACGCGAAGTCGAAGAGCTCCACGGCCCACCCGAACAACCCCGGGCCCGCCATCGCCCCGACGAACAGTCCACCTTGCGCCACCCCGCTTGCCGCCGCCGGCTCACGGTGGAACGTCCGCACGAGCGCCAGGGCGAAGAGCCCGTTCCAGCCCCACCCCGCCGCGAAAGTCAGCAGCGCAAAGGGCGCCAGCACCGGCCCGCTCAGCCACGCGAGCCCGAGATAGCCGAGGCTGGAAACCGCCAGCAGCCCGCCCACGGGTCGCAGCGAATGCCATCCACGTCGATCCACGAGCCAGCCCCCCGCGACGCGCGCGGCGATCGCTGACGAGCTACTCAGCACCAGCAGCGCGCCGGCGAGCGATTCCGCGACGCCGTCGTCGACGAGCGACTCCACCAGGAAGATGCCGAGCGAGTTCGCCCCCATATTCCCGAGCAACGCGGCGAGCACCAGCGCGCGGAGCACGCGGTTGGCGGCGGCCGAACGTCGCCGCCCGCCCTCCCCGCGGACCGGTCCGCGCGCTCGGGACCGGTCACGCGGGGCGAGCACCACCGCGGTGACACACAGCCCCACCGCGGCCACGAACGCCCACCGCCAGCCCACCGTCAGGGCGATCAGCGGCACGGCCGCCCCACCCAGGAGACTCGTGAACGGCACCGCTGACTGCTTGGCGCCGAACACCAACCCTTGGCGACGCTGACGGACACTGTGCGCGAGCAGCGCGTTCGCCCCCGGCTGCGCGAACGCGTTCCCGATCGCCGCGACAGCGAGGCCCGCGAGGACGTGCCCATACGACGTGGAGGCCGCGATCACGAGCAACCCGACCCCGGCGAACAGGGCCGTGGTCGCCATCGCCTTCCCGATACCCAGGCGCTCGGTGAGCCGGCCAGCGGCCGCCGAGAGCGCCGCAGACACCGCGAAGAACACCGTGACCGCAAGACCGAGCTGCCCCTCGGTGAACGTGAGTTCCCCGCGCACCTGCACCGCCATGCCACCGAGCAGGAACGGTGGCAGCGCTCCGACCGTCGTCACCACGATCGCCGCAGCGACCGCACGTCCCGGGCCGACCGGGCCGCCGGTGTCAGTGCTCATGGCTGACGAGGGCTCATGGCTGGCTACGCCCCCTACTCAGCCGTCCCTCCCACCTCTTGGCCAGCGGCTCGGCGCCCCAACTCCGCGAGAATCTCCTCGCTGTGCTCGCCGAGCAGCGGTGGGTGCGTCGAGTCCCCCGCATGACCTTCCCCAAATGCGACCGGAGCACTCGGCAGCTGCAACGCCCCGAGGGTCGGGTGGGCGACCTCGTCGATGAGCCCCAGGTGCGCGACCTGCGCAGACGCGTAGGTTTCGCTGATCGTCCGGATACGGCCCGCCGGGATCCCCTCCTCCTCGAGCCGTGCGACCCACGTCGCCGCGTCAGCGGACTGGAGCGCGGGGGCCATCGCCTCGGCGAGCTCGGTGGTGCGCTCCACGCGGTCACGGTTCGTGGCGAACCGGACGTCCTGAGGATCGAGGGCGACGAGCGGCGCGAACCGCTGCCAGAGACCCTCGCTGCCCACGGCGATGTTGATGGACCCGTCGGCGCACTCGAACGCCCCGTAGGGCGCGATGAGCGGATGATGGTTCCCGCTCGCCCGCGGCTCCTCGCCGGCGACCAGCCAACGGGTCCCTTGGAAGGTGTGGACGGCCACCATCCCCGCGAGCAGCGAGGTGCGCACCGTCTGGCCCCGACCCGTCCGATCCCGCTCCTGAAGTGCGGAGACGACGCCGAACGCCCCGAACATCCCGGCGAGGATGTCGGCGATGGGCACGCCGACCTTCGTCGGCTGATCCCCCCGTTGGCCCGTGATCGACATCAGCCCGCCCTCGCCCTGGACGATCTGGTCAAAGCCGGCCCGGTGTCCCTCGGGGCCTCCGTGGCCGAACCCGGTGATGGACAGTTGCACCAGCTGCGGGTTGCGCTCGCGGAGCGTCTCGTGACCGAACCCGAGTCGGTCCATCACCCCCGGGCGGAAATTCTCCACGAGCACGTCCGCGGACTCGATCAGTTCCCCCAGCACGACGAGGTCGTCGGGGTCCTTCAGGTCGAGCGAGATCGAACGCTTGTTGCGGTTGACCGAGAGGAAGTACGCCGAGTGCGAGCGGTCACCGTCGTCGACGAAGGGAGGACCCCACGAACGGGTGTCGTCACCGGTGTCGGGGCGCTCCACCTTAATGACGTCCGCGCCCGCATCGCCCAGCATGAGCGTCGCGTAGGGACCCGCCATCGCCCGGGAGAGGTCGACCACTCGTACGCCCGCAAGCGGCCCCCCGCGACTCACGCCCACAGCTCCTGGTGTTCGCGCGACTTGCGCTGGTACTCGCTCGTGGTATGCGCGATCATCTGGTGCTCGGACTCTCCGGCCTCGCGTCGCACCTTGCCTGGCACGCCTGCCACCAGGGAGTTCGGGGGGATCTCTGCCCCCGGTGTGACGACCGCGCCGGCCGCCACCACCGAGCCGCGCCCGATCCGCGCGCCGTTCAACACGGTCGCGCGCATCCCGATGAGGCAGTCGTCCTCGACGATCGCGCCGTGGACGATCGCGCCATGCCCGAGCGAAACGCGGTCGCCGAGCAGAGTCGGCTCGCCCGGGTCGGCGTGCAGGATCGATCCGTCCTGGACGTTCACGTCCTCGCCCAGAACGATCCGCTCGTCGTCACCGCGGGCCACGCACGCGTACCAGAGGCTCGATCCTCGCGCCATCTCGACCTTGCCGATGACCGTGGCCCCGGGGGCGACGAACGCCTCCTCGTGGATGGAGGGGGTGACCCCGTGAATCGATGCGATGATGGGCTCGCTCACCGCCGGCCTCCTTGTTCAGCGGTTCTGCCAGTTCGCCTGCCGCTTCTCCACGAACGCGGCGGTGCCTTCCTTGAAGTCGTCGCTGCCGTAGACCTGCCGGATGATGTCCTCGTCCTCGGGGAGCTGTTCGAGCATGAGCCGGCGCGTGAGCTCCTTCGTCGCCGCCATGGTCAGCGGCGCGTGACGTTCCAGCTGCTCGCAGAGTGTGTCGACACGGGCGCCGAGAGCGCCTTCCGGGACGACCTCCGTGGCGAGCCCCAACGCGAGCGCCCGCTCGGCGTCGACGAAGTCCGCTCGATAGATGAGCGCCTTCGTCGCCGTCGGTCCGATCATCCACACGAGCCTCGAGATGTTCTCGATCGACACGCAGTTGCCGAGGGTGCGGGCGATCGGCAGCCCGAACTTGGCGGTCGACGAGCAGACCCGCAGGTCGCACACGGCGGAGATGGTGAGCCCACCACCGACGGCGTAGCCCTCGACGGCGGCGATCGTCGGCATCGGCAGCGCCTCAAGCTTCTGGACGATCCGCTCGATGCGCCGCTCGTAGTCGATCCCGTCCTCTCCCGACTCGAACTCCTTGAACTGTCCGATGTCGGTGCCGGCGATAAACGCCTTGCCACCCTCCCCCCGCAGCACGACGACGCGCGCCTCGGGGTCGTCGGCAAGGGACTCGCAGTGCGCCTCGAGCTCGTCGTACATCTTCCACGTCATCGCGTTGCGCGCATCCGGGCGGTCGAACGTCAGCGTGACCCTCGCGCCGTGGCGCTCGAAGCGGACCTCGCCCTCGTCACTCATCGCTAGACCACCTCCGACTGCCGCAGCGCGGCCAGCCGCTCGTCGTCGACGCCGACCTCACGGAGCACCTCGGCGGTGTGCTCGCCCACGAGAGGCGCGTGCCGGCGGATCGCCCCCGGGGTCTCGCTGAGCTTCAGCGGGAGCCCCAGCGTGTTGACGGTGCCCTCGACCGGATGCTCGTACTGTTCGAGCATGCCGCGCTCGATCGTGTGAGGGTCCTCGAAGACCTCGGCGTAGTTGTAGATGGGGCCGGCCGGCACGCCGTGCTCGCCCATGACCTCCATCCACTCCTCGGTCGTCCGCTTCTGGAGCACGGCCTCGACCTCGTGCTCGAGCTCCTGGCGGTTCGCCATCCGGTCCTCGTTCGTCGCGAACCGCTCGTCCTCGATGAAGTCGTGACGGCCGATGGCCTCGCAGAAGCTGACCCAGAGCTTGTGGTTGTTCCCCCCGACGGTGAGGTAGCCGTCGGAGGTCCGGTAGGCCTGGTAGGGAGCGGTCAGTCGGTGCGCCGAACCCGTCGGTTGCGGGACGCGCCCGGTGGTCCAAAGCTCCGCGGTCTCCCAGATGCCCAGGGAGAGTGCTGCCTCGAACAGGCTGGTGTCGATCGCCTGACCACGACCGGTGCGCTCGGCGACCATGACCGCACTGAGCACCCCGAACGCGCAGTACAGACCGGCGCCGAGATCGCTGAGAGGGATCCCGGACTTCACCGGGTCCCCTCCCGGCTCGCCGGTGATGCTCATCACGCCGGCCATGCCCTGGGCGATGAGGTCGAAGCCAGCCCGCTGACTGTGGGGTCCGGTCTGGCCGAACCCCGAGATGCTCGCGTACACGAGACGCGGGTTGATGCCGTGGATCGTGTCGGGATCGATGCCGAGACGGGACGTCACCCCCGGGCGAAAGTTCTCGCAGATGACGTCGGCCTCGCGCGCGAGCGCGTAGAAGAGCTCCCGTCCCTCTTCGGACTTGAGGTCGAGGGTGAGGCTGCGCTTGTTTCGGTTGATCGCGATGAAGGCAGCCGTGTCGTCTCCCTTGCCCTTGAAGCCCATCGCGCGACGGGAGACCTCGCCAGACGGCGGTTCGATCTTGACGACGTCCGCACCCATGTCCCCGAGGATCATGGTGCAGAACGGCCCGGCCATCGCTTGCGTGAGGTCGAGGACACGCAGGTGCTCGAGCGGCAGCGTCATTGGGCACCTCTCCCTTGGCTCGTGGCGTCCCTTGGGTCGTGACGATCCGGGTGCGGCCTCCATCCACCGGGACCGACGGCCGAACGGTTCATGGTCAGACCTTATGGCGGCGCAACGTACGCGTCGTCGGTACCCGTGGCAAGAGGCGATCCGCCTCCCGTTGCGTCTCTTCGCTCAGCTGCGTGAGGTGCCAGCGGGTGCGAGGAGCGACTCGAGTGTGGAGGCGACCTCCTCCGTCGAGGCGCTGCCCCCGAGGTCGGCGGTGCGAACGTCCGTGCTCGACAGGAGCTGTTCGATCGCCGAGAGGAGCGTGTCGTGCGCACGCTCCAGGCCGAGGTCGCGCAGCATCAAGGCCCCGGACCACACCTGGCCGATCGGGTTCGCCACGCCCTTGCCTGCGATGTCGGGTGCGGACCCGTGCACCGGCTCGAACATGGATGGCCCATCCCCGCCGAGGCTCAGGTTCGCCGAGGGTGCGATGCCGAGGCTCCCGGCGACCGCAGCGGTGAGGTCGCTCATGATGTCCCCGAAGAGGTTGGAGCCGACGATCACGTCGAGCGTGCTCGGCCGGGACACACACGCGGCGGCGAGCGCGTCGATGTGCATGGACGCAACCTCGACGCCGGGGTGCTCCTCGGCGACCTCTGCCACGATCTCGTCCCAGAACGGCATCGAGTGGACGAGGCCGTTCGACTTCGTTGCCGACGTCAACACCCCTCGCCGCCCTGCGGCCGCGTCGAACCCGGCGCGCACGACACGTTCGACCCCTGCGCGGGTGAACACCGATTCCTGGATCGCGAGCTCCTCGGGCCGTCCGGAGTAGACGCGGCCGCCGACCTCCGAGTACTCCCCTTCCACGTTCTCGCGGACCACAAGCACATCGAACGTCCCGAGGACCTCCGGGCGCAGAGGCGACGCGATCCCGGCGAAGCTGCGGACCGGGCGCAGGTTCACGTACTGGTGGAATCGCCGACGGATGGGGATGAGCATCCCCCACAGCGAGATGTGGTCCGGCACATCCGGCCGACCGACGGCCCCGAGGAAGATCGCGTCGAAGGCCTCGAGATCCTCCAAGGCGTCTTCGGGCATCATTGCGCCCTGTGCGACATAGCGGTCGCAGCTCCAGTTCCGCTGCTGCCACCGCAGCTGGACGCCCTCCTGTGCCGCCGCCGCAGACACCAATGTCTGCGCGGGTTCCATGACCTCACGGCCGATTCCGTCGCCAGGAAGCGCCACGATGTCGACTCTGTCCGGTGCCGCGCCCACGCAAGCCTCGATCGTCTCAGACGTCGGACGCTGTTCAGCCTATCGGAAGCACTCGGCCGCTCGCCATCGCTGCCGACAAGGCCCGTGGGCGTGCCGACGCTGCCCGAGCCAGACGACCCCTACTCCGTCGCCAACGTGGCGTGCGCGCCCAAACCCAAGGGCTTTTCCACCGGGCAGAGTTGGCGTCCCACCGAGTCGGTGAGGCTCTCGCCGCCTGGGAGAGGTCAGATCGTGCCCGGCCGGGTGGCGCGCGGCTGCCTGTAGCGCCGATGGGACGGCGTGCCTAAACGCGAGCCCCTCGTCGACAGGGTCCGTTCCCGAAGTAGCCCGCGAGCGGCTGGCGTTAGCTCGGGCTGACGCCGACCGTGTTGATCCGATCGAGGTTCGTGCGTCATCCCTTACGCGATACCAGCGGGGTGGCCTGTTGGCACCGCGGAGCGCGGACCTCATACTCATGTTCGCGGCTACTCGCACCAGGCGGTGCGGAGGTCATGATGGCGAGCATGAACGGCGGGCCGGAGTCCGCATCGGCCGTGGACGGACTCGAGCTCGGCGCATGGGGTGCGGGTCGGCGGAGGCACGGGTTGGTCGCGTTGCCCGTGGCGGTTTCGACGCTGGTGGGTCGAGAGCGAGAGCGTGGGGAGGTCGCCGAGCTCCTCGGTGAGGGGCGGCTGGTCACGCTCACGGGCGCGGGCGGCTGTGGGAAGACCCGGTTGGCGCTCGAGGTCGCCGGTGACGTGGCTGCGGGGTTCGCCGCTGGGGCCTGCTGGGTGGATCTGGCGGGGGCGGGAGAGGCGGACACGGTCGCGGCGGCGCTCGCCGAGGCGGTCGGGGTGCGTGAGCAGCCGGGGCGGGGGCTGGTGGACACGCTCCTCGAGCAGCTGCGCGCGTGGCACGGCTTGGTGGTGTTGGACAACTGCGAGCACTTGGTCGAGGCGTGCGCGGCGCTGGTGGCGGGGCTGTTGCGGTCGTGCCCGCAGGTGCGGGTGCTGGCGACCAGCCGGACGCCGTTGGCGGTGGAGGGGGAGACGGCGTGGGAGGTCGCCCCGTTGTCGGTGCCCGAAGCGCATGCCGGATCGGCGCGCGAGGTCGGGCGCGCGGAGGCGGCGCGGCTGTTCGAGCTGCGGGCGCGGCAGGTGCGGCCCGACTTCGCGTTGAGCGACGACAACGCGGCGGCGGCGGCAGAGATCTGTCGGCGGCTGGATGGGATCCCGCTGGCGGTGGAGTTGGCGGCGGCGCGGGTGCGGGTGCTGTCCCCGGCGCAGATCGCAGCGGGGTTGTCGGACCGGTTCGGGCTGCTGACCGGCGGGGTGCGCGGGGCCCCGGTGCGGCAGCAGACGCTGGAGGCGTCGGTGGCGTGGAGCTTCGGGTTGCTGTCGGATGCCGAGCGGCTGGCGTTGGCGCGCCTGTCGGTGTTCGCCGGATCCTTCACGCTGGACGCCGCGGCGGAGGTCGTCGGCGACATCGACTGCGGCACCCCGGTGATCGATTTGCTCGCCGGCCTCGTCGACCAATCCCTGGTGCAGACCATCGACGACACCGAAGAGGTCCGCTATCGCCTGCTCGAGACGATCCGTGTCTACGCCCGGCAGCGGCTCTGTGTGCTCGACGACCCCGCGCGAGTACGCGAGCGCCACCTCGACGTGGCCCTGCGCCGGGCGGCGCGCGCGGGCGTCGCTTTGAACGGCCCTGAGCCGCAGGCGTGGCAGGCGCGTCTGACCGCGGAGGTGGAGGATCTGCGTGCGGCGATGGCGTGGGCGGTCGAGTCCGGCCGGCCCGCAGCGGCGCTGGACATCGCCGAGCCCACGTTTGCCTTCTGGTTCGAGCGCGGTCTGCACTCGGAGATGCTGCGACGGCTGCACGCCGCCGTCGAGTTGCCCGCGGCGGGCGACGTCGAGCGTGCCCGTGGCTTGACGACGGCCGCGCTGTTGGCTCTGGCGGGAGACGACTGTCGGGCTAGCCACCGCGTCGCCGACCGGGCGGTGGCGCTGGGGCGGGCGACCGAGCTCGACGCACACCTCGTGCGGGCGCTGACCTACCGAGCGGCGGCTGGGTTCCGCAGCGGGTGCGCGACCAGCGAAGAGGTCGAGGCGGACGCCGAGGAGGCGATCACCCTCGCCCGCGAGCTCGGCGACGACAAGACGCTCGCGCGGGCGTTGGTCCTCACCGGAGAGCTCGCCATGGGCGGGCGCACCCTCGTTCGCGGACGCGAGCTGCTGGCCGAAGCCGCCGACGTCTGCGACCGCGCCGGACTCACCTATCAGCTCGCGTCCGCCCTGGCGCTCTCGAGCTTGGGGCTCGGGTTCGCCGGCGATCTCGACACCGCCCGCGCGCACGCGCGGCGCGCCCTCGAGCTCGTCCGACGGTTCGAGCGGCCGGGCGTCGCCGCGTGGGCGCGGACCGGGCTCGCCGTCGCCGACCTGGTGCAGGGCGACGGCCGTGCCGCGCGGGAGCACCTCGCCGAGGCAGTCACCGCGGCCCGTCGCAGCGGGCTGGCCACCTTCGAGCTGACCGCCAGCCGGTGGGTGGCCGTGGCGGCACACCGGGTGGGCGATGCCTCCGTCGCCCGAGCCGGGGGCGAGGCGGTGCTGCGCACCGCGCGCGAGCGGGGAAGCCGCTTCGACGAGGCGGGCGGCGAGTGGGTGCTCGGCGCCGTCGCTCTGGCCGAGGATCGACGCGACGACGCCCGCGCTCACCTCGCGCGCAGCCGCCAGCTGTCGGTCGATCCGTGCTACCCGTTCGCCCTCGGGCGCGCGCTGCTCGGGCTCGCCCACCTCGCCGAGACCGACGGTGACCCCGACGACGCGTGGGAGCTCGCACACGAGGGTCTCGCGGTGCTGGCCGACCACGGCGACCGGGTCGGAACGGCTGAGGTGCTGGAAACCGTCGCCGGACTGGCCGTCGCGCGCGACCACTCTGACGAGGCGTTGCGGCTGCTGGCCGCGGCCGAGCGATTCCGCGACGAGGCGGGCATCGTGCGGTTCCCGCTGGCAGCTCGGTGGGCGGCCCGGCACGTGGCTGCCGCACAGGCAGCGCTCGATCAGGAGGACGCCGAGGCGTGCTGGGCCGACGGGACCGGCCTGTCGTTGAACGAAGCGGTCGCCTATGCGCGCCGCGGTCGGGGGGAGCGCGCACGCCCGGAGTCGGGCTGGGGTTCGCTGACCCCCGCCGAACACGACCTGGTGCGGCTGGTCCCGCAGGGCTGCACGAACGCCGAGATCGGTGCGCGTCTGTTCATGAGCGTCAACACCGTCAAGAAGCACCTGTCCCACGTCTACGCCAAGCTGGACGTCGACGGGCGCGCCGATCTCGCCGCCGAGGTTGCCCGCCGCGACCTGTAGGCGTACCCACCCCTGCGCGGTTTCGTACCCGGTCGGGTGATGTTCTCCGGCAAGGGGTCCTCCATCCTCGCCGCAGCACCCGAGAGCAGGAGCGACCACCATGCCTTCCGACCGGATCCACCGCGCCGTCTCCGCCGACGGCACCGAGATCGCTGGACGCGTCCACGGCCAAGGGCCACCACTGGTCCTGTTCCACGGTGCGCCACACGACGGCGCCCTCGCCTGGGAGGCGCTGATTCCTCACCTCGCCGACCGATTCACCTGCTACCTGCCGAGCTCGCGTGGCCGAGAACTGTCCAGCGATAGCGAGGATCACACGCCCCCGCGCCACGTGGAGGACGCCAGGGCTTTCGTCGACACCATCGGCGGATCGGTCTACGTAGCCGGCTGGTCAGCCGGCGTCACGGCAACGCTGGGCGCCGCCGCCAACAGTGGCGCGGTGGCCGCCGTGGCACTCTACGAGCCCACCGTGATGTCAGTGATGCGCGAGGACGACCTCGCCGACATCAACGCCGCGTTCCAGCAGATCGGCGCGGCGGTCGCCGAGGGCCGGCTGGCCGATGCGGCGCGTGCTTTCCACCCCTTCGTCGCCACCGACGATGAGCTGGCTGCCCTGGGGCCGGACTACTACGAACGCTCCGGGCCCGCCTTCCCCCCGCTGCTGCGCACGGTGCAGGCGCTCCAGGGCTACGAGGGACCCAGAGCCACCGACCCCGAGGCGATGGCGCGGATCAGCGTGCCGGTCCTGCTTCTGCGAGGCCAACGGACCCTGCGCGCTACCTACTACACCGCCTGCGAGCAGTACGTCGCCGAGCACGTCGCCGACCCCCACGTCCGCGAGCTGCCCGGCATCGGCCACTTTGCCCCGGCCCTCGCCCCCGAGCACGTTGCCGAGGCACTGGTCTCGTTCTTCGAATCGGTCCGGCAGCCGGCCTGACCAACGAACTGAGGCCCCTTCCAAGCGGTTCCACCGCCCCGCTCGCGGGCCGGTGGACCTCCGATCCTTGCGTCCGGACTCGTAGCAGCAGAAGCATGCCCGCCAAGCGGCAGCAGCCCCTATCAGGGCACCATGACCGCGCGGCCCCGGACCTCGCCCTGCTCGAGCTTGTGGTAGACGGCGGCGACGTCGTCGAGGGCGTAGCGCGTCGAGGTCACGTGAATCCGACCCTCGGCGGCGAGGGCGAGGACCTCCCGCAGCTCGGGGACCGTGCCCCAGTAGGTCGTCTGCACCGAGGCCTCCTGCGGCACGCCGAAGAACGACACCGGCAGCGCGCCGCCGCCGATCCCGACGATCGAGATGTCGGCGAGCGGTCGGGTGACCTGCGCGGCGAGGGCGAGCGTACCGTCGACCCCGACGTTGTCGACCACGAGGGCGGCACCCTTGCCGCGGGTGTGCCCACGTACCGCCTCGGCGGCCTCACCGTCGGAGCGCACCACGTGGTCGGCGCCGATCTCGCGGGCGTGCTCGAGCTGTGCGTCGTCGAGGTCGATCGCGACAATGCTCGCCGGCGAGAGCTCCCGCAGGAGCTGCACGGCCATGTGGCCCAGCCCCCCGACACCGATCACCACGGCGGTGGTCCCTGGCTCGAGCTTGTGCAGGCTCCGCTTGATCGCGTGGTACGGCGTGAGCGCCGCGTCACCGAGCGGTGCCGCATCCGCCGGATCGAGGCCCTCGAGGGGCACGAGCAGTCGCTCGGAGGGCACGAGCATGTAGTCAGCCATGCCCCCGTCACGACCCAGCCCACCTCCCGCGGCACCGATCTCGGCGGCGTGCTCGCAGTAGTTCTCCATCCCGAGCCGGCAACGCTTGCAGTTCCCGCAGCCCCACGGCCCGTAGACCGCCACGGGCTGTCCGGGCTCGACGGTGCGCACTCCTGCCCCCACGGCCTCCACCCACCCGGCGTTCTCGTGGCCGAGCGTGAAGGGCACCTCGTAGGGCACCACGCCCTCAGGCCACTCCATCAGATGCAGGTCGGAGTGGCAGGCCCCTGCCCCACCGATACGGACGAGCACCTCGCCGGCTCCCGGCTCGGGGACGGGCACCTCACGCAGCTCGGGCGGCTGCTGCCAAGCGGTCAGTTGGTAGGCACGCAACGGTGTTCCTCTCCACAGGACCGGGACCGACATGCATACTCACACACGCCAGCATCCCCGCGCGGTCCTCCCCGACCGATCCGAAGGCCTACCGTCGAGGGGGTCGTTCGGCCCCTTCACGACGCACGACGGAACGTCCGGAGCCCGATTGGCATGACAGCTCAGGCCGTTGCCACATCGCACCGCGGGCGGCTGGACGGTACGGGGCGGCGTGAGCGAGGCTGGACCACGTGAACCGACCGGCCATACCGCTTGCGAGGCACCTGTTGCGGGTGCGCGACCTGATCGACCGGGCGTATGCCGAGCAGCTCGACCTTGCCGCGCTGGCTCGCAGTGCGTCGGTGTCGCCCGACTACTTCAGCCGCAGCTTCAAAGCCGCATTCGGGGAAGCTCCGCATCGGTACCTGATGAGCCGGCGGATGGAGCGCGCCAAGGCGCTGCTGCGTGAGGGTGAACTCTCCGTCACCGAGGTCTGCCTCGCGGTCGGGTTCACGAGCCTGGGGTCGTTCAGCACCCAGTTCCGGCGGTTCGTCGGGCAGAGCCCGAGCGAGTACCGCGAGCTGGGCGGTCACGAGGAGCTGGCCCGGCTGCCGTCGACGGTCCGATCGCCGAGCAGATCCGATCGTTGATCGCGACCGGCCACCTGGGACCTGGTGCATTCGCAACCAAGGACTGCAGGGCCACCTATCGCGAGCTCAAGGCCAAGGGCGTCGAGTTCATCGAAGAGCCCGAGGAGCGCTTCTACGGCATCGACGCCGCCTTCCGTGATCCCTTCGGCAACCACTGGCGGCTGACCAACGCAAGGACACCATCACGGCGCCCTGAGCCTGGAAGAGCAGAGGACTGAAGAGCCGTTCGGCGTCGGGGGTGTCGACCAGGCCGTACACGCGGATTGATTCATCGGAGGAAGCAGCACAGCAACCTCCGACGAAATGTGGTCCTCAGGTTTCGTCGGGAGCTAGATTCCGGCTCCACGACGAGGGTGTGCACGCCAGGAGCAGTCGCGTCGCCTATTGTCGGACACGACCGAGCACACGAGCGAGCCAGGAGACGAGCATGTCCGAGATCGCCGACCGCTACGCGCGCCTGGCCGACGCGTTCGCCGGCACGGTCGCCGGCGTCCCCGCCGACCGGTGGGCAAACCCCTCGCCCTGCGAGGGGTGGACGGCACGCGACGTGGTCCAGCACGTGGTCGACGCCCACGCGATGCAGTTGGGGTTCGTCGGACGGGACCTAGGCGACGTGCCCTCGGTCGATGAGGATCCGCTCGGCGCCGTCCGGGGCGCGAAGGCGGCGGTGCACACCGACCTGACCGACCCCGCAAGGGCCACGACGCCGTTACAGGGTCTGGCCGGCGAGACCACGTTCGAGCAGTCGGTCGACGCCTTTCTCTCCTTCGACCTGGTCGTGCACCGATGGGACCTGGCCAGGGCGACCGGGCTCGAGGAGCGCATCGACACCGACGACGTGCGCTGGGCCGCCGACGCGGCCGCGTCCTTCGGCGAGCTCATCCGCAGCGACGGCGTCTGCGGCCCGGAGCTGACCCCGCCGCCCGGAGCCGATGAGCAGACCAGGTTGCTGGCCTACCTCGGCCGCCACGCCTGGTAATCACCAAGCAACGGCCCACCGCCACCACCACCGTGGCCATCGGCCCGCCGTCCACACGCTCATCTCCCCCTCGAGTCCGCGACGCGTTGCTCCACGCGGCCGCCGCCGTCGTCGGACACAACCATCCGTTCGCCCAGAAGGGCGGAGAGCCGCAGGAACTTTGGTCCCACCTGCCTGCGCGTGACGTCGTCGGTCGTCCTCGACGTCGACATCCGCCCGGGACCGACGGAGCATTCCGCATGCGTGGGGCCTGTCAGTGGGCTTCAGGATCAGGCACCTGAGACGCGCTGCGCGTGCCGGCGGTGCAACTCCCTCAGCTCGTCGGCGAACTCCTCGGCCGGGCCGTCGACCACCGCACCCGGCACCACCTGTTGGATCGGCAGCAGCGCCACAGGCCCCGGCGGAGCGCCGAACTCTTCCAACCATGTCCGCAGCTGCGCGGAAGAGGCCGCGTAGACGATGCGACCCAACCCGACCGAGCCGTGCGCCGCCGCACACATCGGACAGTGCTCCCCGGAGGTGTAGACGGTGGCAGCCGCGCGCTGGTCTGGCGTCAGCTGCTCCGCCGCCCACCGAGCCAACTCGAACTCCGGATGGCGGGTTGGATCCCCGCCGGAGACGCGGTTGCGATCCTGGGTGAGCACCGTGCCATCGCGCGCCACCAGCACCGACCCGAAGGGCTCGTCTCCGGCCTCGAAGGCCTCGCGGGCCAACACGATACAGCGGCCCAGATGCTGCCGATCCACCTTGTCCATTCGGAACCCTCCGGCGCGCGGGCAATGGCGCGAAGGGTACCCGGTCGCGATCGCCGACGGTCTCCACGTAGCACCGCGGACCGGGAACACCTCGCGGACCCGGGTGCCGGATACAGGGGTAGTAGTCGTGGTAGTGCATATCATCTGCCTCTTGCCGCATCGCGAGATGAAGCCATCACGGCGAGCGTCTCGAGAGGTGAGTCGGTCGCCAACCTCATCTATCGTCTACGAGCTCGTGGTCCGCCCACCCAAGGACGAGGAGTAGCAGCAAGGCGCCCCGCCCGCGTGACGGTCACTGCGGCGAGTCGCTGCGTGCGAGGAGCGTGCCACCGACAACGAGGAGCGCGCCGAGAACCAAGAAGCCGAGGTCCCACGCCAACGGGTAGGCAGCTTCGGGGTTGACCCGGTGGAGCTGGAGCAGGTGGTGGTTGACCGAGCCCTCGATGAGGTTGAACAGACCCCAGCCCACCAGCATCCAGCCGCTCAGCGAGCGCCAGGTCCACCGCCAGCCTCCGCGGCCAGCCCGGGCCCACAGCATGAACAGCCCGACGAGCACGAGCGCAAGCGCGGCCACATGGAAGAGGCCGTCGGCGAACATGTTGAGCTGCATGTTGTCCATCGTCGTGTTGGGATACAGCTGCGTGAGCATGCCGTGCCACTGGAACAGCTGGTGGGCCACGATGCCGTCGATGAAGCCGCCGATCCCCGCTCCCACCACGATCGAGGGCACGGTGATCGGTGCCGGCCTCGCGATCTCCTGCTGAGCGCTCAAGGGGACCCTGCCTTTCACGCGCGGCTGCGCTCTCCTGCGGACTCGGAACGCTGGCCGGCTGCGTACCCCCCGTAGCCAACAACATGCGACCGTTCACCCTGCCGAGCCGTTGACCTCGCGTGAGACCTGCCCCCGATCCACCGCACTGCCAGACTGGCTGCATGGCGAAGCACGAGGCGCGTATCGGTGACCTCGGCTCCATCCACCGCAGCGCCAGCCGCGCTGCTCTTGTACGCCTCGCGCTGGCCGTCCCCCTGGCCTTGCTGCTCCTCGCACTGATCCCCACCCTCGTCCACGCCGACGAGGCCGGCGTCGACCACGACGGCGAGCTACCGAGCGACGGCGACCTCACGCTCGCGGAGACCGCCGGGTCGGTGCTCGTGGCTCTCACGGTACGTCCAGCCGAAGGCGGCAACGCCGAGCTGTGGCTGCATCTGCAGGCCTCCAACCCCGCGCCGGAGGCCGCCGAGCTCGATCCCGTCCTCACCGTCGACGGCGACGAGGTGACGCTGGAGCGTTGCGGTGACGCCTGCCGAACGACGACCGCCACCGTGGCCGGTGGGGAGGACGTCGCGGTGGACATTCCCGATGACGGCGGAGGCACTGCCGCGTTGCCGCTGCCGGACCAGCTGCCACCCCCCTCCGCCGAGGAACGCCTCGACGTCGCCACCGAGCACATGAACGGCCTCGACACTTACCGCCTCGTCGAACTCGTGGGTCCGGAGGGAGCGCAGACCCGCAACCTCCACGCCATCGAGGCCCCCGACCGCCTCCGGGTCGACTTCGGAGGCGACCGCACGATGATCCGCGTGGGAGACCGCACGTTCACCAAACGCGATGCCGAGCGCTTCTGGACCTCCCGTGAACGCGACGCCGCCGACCTGCCCAGCCACATCTGGGACATCGGCGAGTCGCCGGTGGCCGTCCGGGAGGTCGGATCCTCCACCGTCGACGGGACGCCCGTCACCGAGCTGGCGTTCTTCATCGACACCGGCGACCTGGCGATCTGGTATCGCCTCTCCGTCGACGACGAGGATCGGGTCCACGCCGCCGACATGCTGACGGGCGGCCATTTCATGCGGCACCGCTACGAGGCCTTCGACGAGCCGGTCACCATCGAACCACCGCGTGGACCGGTCGCCCAGTTCGCCGCCGACACCTTCGGCGACCCGCCCGACGGGTCCTGGCGCGCTGGCGCGAGCGCCGCCGAGACGCTCGCGCACGTCGGGGTGCTGGCTGCCGCAGGCGGCGTCTGGTTCCTCGCCGGGGTGCACGATCGGCATTGGACCGAACGCCTGCCGCTGCTGCGGATCGTCAGTGCGGCGGCCATCCTCGCACTCGTGGCGACCGTGCTCGCGTGGCCGTTGCGCGTCGGGGCGGTCGACGGGGTCACCGGACTCGCGGATCCCGACGCGTGGGGCGAGGCCCTCAACGTGCCCCGGGCCCTCGAGTTTGGGCTGCGCCTCGCCGGGGCGGTCGCAGTGCTCCTGGCCCTGCCGGACATGTGGCGGTCACGCGCCACGAGCGTCGCCGTGATTGGCGCGCTGCTGACGGTCGCCTCACTCCTGCCGGTGGGTCACGCCGCGACCGCCGACATGGCCTGGCTCGCACTGCCATTGGAATACGCCCATCTGCTCGCTGCGGCGGGCTGGTTCGGCGGGTTGGTCCTGTTGGCCGTCACGGTGCACCACCGCGCCTCGCAGAACCCACCCGCAGACGTTCTCGCCGCGTTCTCGCGGCTCGCCTCGATCTGCCTGCTGGTGGTCGCGCTCGCGGGGCTCGGGCTGTCCGCCATCCACCTCGGCGGGCCCGCCGGCCTGGTCGAAGGCGCCTACGGGGCGGTGCTGGGCGTGAAGGTCGCGGTGATCGCCGCGGTGGCCCTGCTCGCCGCGCACGTGCGCTACCGCCTCGTTCCCGCCTGTCGTGCCGGTGCGGCAGATGCGTGGCCGCGACTGCGCCGCAGCGTGCGCCTGGAAGCTGCCGGGCTCGTCGCCGTGCTCGCGATCACCGCCGTGCTCGTCAACCTGCCCCCTCCCACCTGACGAACCTGACGAGGAGAACCTCGATGCCACCCCATTCCACCTCCGGCCCCTGCCGCAGCCCCGCCGCTGTCGTGCTGCTCCTGGTCGCCGGGGTGCTCGCGGCATCGGCGTTACTCATCGCACCGCCGGCCTGGGGCCACGCGCACCTGGTCGACAGCGAACCCGCGGATGAGGAAACCGTCGGCGAGGCCCCCGAGGAGGTCTCGCTCGAGTTCGACGAGGTCGTCGACCCGCAGCACATCGAGGTGGTCGGCCCCGACGGCGACGACCTCGCCACCGGCGATCCCGAGCAGGAGGACGAGGTGGTGCGCCAGCCCATCCACGGGCCGACCTCCACTGGCGAGCACGTGGTCACCATCGACCTGGTCGCCGACGACGGCCACGAGCAGCAGGAGTCGATCGTCTTCGAGTACACCGGCGCCACCGCAGGAGCCGGCGAGAACGGCGACCTGACCGCTGCGCAGGATGACGGCACCGCGGCCGGCGGCGCCCTCCCGAGGGTGCTCGCCATCGCTGGTGGCGCCGTCGTCCTCGCCCTGGTCGTGACCCTGGCGATACGCCGCCTGAACCGTGCGGGTGCGCACGACACCAGCGACTAACCCTGCCGGGCACGCAGCGACGCTTCAGCCCGGCCGGTGCTGCCGCTGGACCGGGGGCAGCAGGGCGCGACCCCCTCTCCGCCGTCATCCCGGTGAAAGTCACTCGAGGACGCCGGCTGCGACCCACCGCCGCCGGGGTCCGCGCCGGACGGTCTGACGACTCGGAGTGCGTATCCTGGGCCCAGGATGCATGGGCAATCAACAAAGGTCGAGGCGCTTGCGGACGTCCTGTCACAGGGCGAGATCTTGATCCTGACCGGCGCCGGCATCTCCACCGACTCGGGGATCCCCGACTACCGCGACCCCGACGGGCGGGCTCGCAACACCGCGCCCATGACCTTCCAGCGCTTCGTCGCCTGCCCCGAGGAGCGTCGCCGGTACTGGGCTCGCAGCCACGTCGGCTGGCCGCGCGTCGCCGCTGCCCGGCCCAACGCCTCCCACCGAGCCGTCGCCGAACTCGAGCAGGCTGGCCTCCTGGCACACACCGTCACTCAGAACGTCGATGGGCTGCACACCGCAGCGGGAAGTCGGCAGGTCATCGACCTGCACGGCCGCCTCGACGTCGTGGCGTGCTTGCAGTGCCACGTCCGTCGTCCCCGGATCGAGATCGCGTTGCGGTTGGACGCGGTCAACCCCGGATTCCTCGAGGAGGTCGCCGATGACGTCCTGCGTCCCGACGGCGACGTGGTGCTGTCCGACGAGGCCGTCGCCAGGTTTCGGATGGTTTCGTGCCGGCGCTGCGACGGGCCGGTCAAGCCCGACGTCGTCTACTTCGGCGAGCAGGTCCCCCGCGACCGTTTCGCCCGGGCGCTCGACCTGGTCGAGCAGTCCGCCGCCCTGGTCGTGCTCGGCTCGTCGCTGGCGGTCGGCTCGGGCTATCGGTTCGTGACCGCGGCGGCCAAGCGCGACATCCCGATCGTGATCGTCACGCGCGGCCTCACTCGTGGGGACCGACACGCCTCGCTCAAGATCGACGCAGCCCTCGGCGACGTGCTACCCACAGCCACCGCCCGCGCCCTCGAGCCCCGCCCGTCAGGACGGGTGGCAGGGCCCGGGAGTGCCCACCAAGCGCCCGAGAAGGCGCTGTCCGAGCTGTAAGCGCGGTGGGGACGCGATGTTCCGTTGGTGACCCTCGAAGCAAACGCGAGCCCGAACAGCGCACCCTGACAACGTGCGGAGGCGGAGGCCGGTTGGACGGAGGAGCGTCACCGACCCCACCCACGGGTATGGGACGTGGGGGCGTGCTCGGCCCTTCGAGCCCTATACGAGAGGAACCTTCGATGAGCTTGTTGACGATGAGCCGGTGGGAGCTGCCGCTTCGCGCGGTGACTGGCGCGTTCATCTTGAACTCGGGTCTGAACAAGCGTGACATGCCACGCGAGCAGGCCGAGGGCCTGCACGGGTTCGCCCAGACCGCCCAGGTGCCGGGCCTCGATCAGCTCGAGCCGACGACGTTCTCCAAACTGTTGTCCGCCACCGAGATCGGCCTCGGCGCAGCTCTGCTCGCGCCGGTGGTGCCACGCCAGGTTGCCGGCCTGGGGCTCAGCGGCTTCTCCGCGGGGCTGCTGCGGCTCTACTGGAAGGCTCCCGGCATGCGGCAAGAGGGCGACGTGCGCCCCACCGAGCAGGGCACCGGCATGGCCAAGGATCTCTGGATGCTCGGGATCGGCCTCTCGCTGCTGCTGGCGTCGGAACGCGGCAAGGCGGACCGCAAGCGCAAGGCCGCCGCCAAGCCGTCTCGAAGCAAACGTTGAGGGGAACGGCAGCCCCAGCGCAACGCTTCACGCTCGCGCTGACCTTGGACAGCTCGACCTTCAGTCCTACGAAGATGCGCTTGCCGCCGTGGGTGCGCCAGATCTCTTCCATCACCTCCGGATCGTCCAGAGCAGCTGCGGTCGCGTCGGTGTGATCGACGTGCACGATCGCGAACGGGTCGTTCTCGTCCGTGTGGACGCTGACGAACAATTTGTCCCTAACGCGAAAGGCGGGACGCCCGAAGTGTGGTTTCTCCTCGACTTCTGGCAGCGTGGTCACGAACGCACGGATGTCTTCGAGTCGCATCTTCGGTATCCGATCCTCAGCCAGTCTGGGTCATGCACCTTCCACATCGTCCTGACCTCGTGCCCCGAGGAGCCCGAGGTCGAGCGCTCGTAGCACGGCCCGGGTGCGGTCCCGCACGCCGAGCTTGAGCAGCAGACTCGATACGTGATTCTTGACCGTCCCTGGCGCCAGGTACAGGACGTCCGCGATCTCGTGGTTGGCGTAGCCAGCGGCCATGAGCCGAAGGATCTCGAGTTCGCGTTCGCTCAGGTCCTCCGCGCGGAGTAGGCCGTCGAGGAAGCCGGGCTGCGGTTGGGACGCGGCGGCGTCCAGGAGTCGCTGGGTCACCGAAGGCTCGACCAGGGTTCCTCCCTGCGCGAGGGTTCGGACGGCGCCGATGAGGTGCTCGAAGGTCACGTCCTTGAGCAGGTAGCCGTGCGCCCCGCTGCGCAGGGCATGCAGGACAAGCTCGTCGTCGTCGAAGGTGGTGAGCACGAGCACGGGGGTCTCGTCGCCCCGTCCCCGCAGTGCCTCAAGCGTGGCGATGCCGTCGCGTCGGGGCATACGCAGATCGAGCAGGACGACATCGGGTCGGTGGCGACGGATAACCTCGAGGGCTTCGTCCCCATCGCTGGCTTCCGCGGTCACGACGACCTCGCCGCTGTAGGACAGCAGGCTGCGGATGCCCTGGCGGACCAGGGTCTGATCGTCGACCACACAGACCTCGATCATCGCAACGGGATCCGTGCGGCTATGCGCATGCCGCGACCGGGCGCGGTCACGAACTCGACGCTGCCGCCAAGGGCGTCGATGCGCTCGGTGACGCCGTTGAGGCCGCTACCAGGGCGCAGCCGGGCCGTGCCTTTCCCGTCGTCGCGGGCATCGAGGAGGACGGCGCCGTTGCCGTCGTGGCCGATCTCGATCGACAGCGTGGTGGCCTCGGCGTGCCGCACCGTGTTGGTGACGACCTCCTGCACGCACCGCACGAGAGCCAGCGAGGTCGCGTCGTCGATGTCGAGGCCGTCCTCGACCGACAACTCGATGCGGAGGTGCGGCAGTCGGGTCACGTCCGCCAGGGCGTCCTGGAGCGCGGGCGGCTGATCACGAAGGTCAGTGACGGCACCTCGGACCGCACCGAGCAGGCTGCGGGCGATGTCACGCGCACGCCCCACGTGGGAGCTGTCGCTGGTTGGCTCGGCCTGGGTCGCGGACTCCAACTCCAGGATCAGCGCGGTCAGGTGATGGCCGACCACGTCATGCAGGTCACGAGCGATGCGGAGTCGCTCTCCGGTGCGGCTCGATGCCTCCAACAGCGTCGTCGCCGCGCGCAGTTCGGCGTGGGCGTCCGCGAGACGAGCGCGGGCGGCCGTCTCGCGCTGCTGGCTCCAGATCACCAGTACCGCGAACGCCTGGAAGCTGGTGAACACCACCACCGAGACGGCCGCGTTCAGCGGGTCGTCCTCGGTGCGGAAGGTGACCCCCGCGATCAACAGCATCTGCACGACCACGACGGCGATCGTGCCGCGCTTTGGCAGCACGTAGGCAGCGGCCGCCGCGGTCACCACCAGCAGCACCAGCGCCCAGCCGTCGGCCGGAGCGAACGCATAGGCGAGCGCTCCCAAGGTCACCTGGACCGCGAGCAGCGGTCGGTCCGCCAGCCATGCGGGCCTGCGGTCGGCCGGCACCTGGCCGAGCAGTGCGAACGCCGCCAGGTAACCGAGGTAGCAGCCCCACCACAGCCAGACGATCCACCCCGGGGACCGCACCGTCCCTGCGAGGAACTCAAGCAGCACGGGCACCCCTACGGCGGCACTGGCGATCAACCCGGCCAGTGCACCGAACCGTTCCGTGGTCGCCGCGTCCACACCGTCACCGTACGCGCGCCATTGCCGTGGGGGTAGGTGCCGCTCGGCATGGCCTCCCACGCGCTGATCCTTCGCCGGTACGGTCGTCGTGGCCATGGCGTCCTGCCTGCGAGCTCGGTGCCGACGAGGCCCTCACGCGCGGCTGGTGATCCCCGCCCGGCGGCTCGCCAGCGCGGCGATCGCACCGAACACCACGACGGACCCCAGCACCCAGGCGAGGTGAACCACGGTGCTGGCCGGTGCGACACTGGTCCACGCCTCGGCGTCGGCCGCCGGGGCGACGTACTGCCAAGCAAGTTGGCCGAAGTGGTAGGTGGGTAGCCACACCGCGATGTCAGACAGCACCGAGGGCAACTCACCAAGGGGCACAAAGAAGCCGGACAGGAACGCCAGCGGCAGGAAGATCAGGTTGGCGATCGCGGTCGCGGCCCGTGGCCGAACCGCATAGGCGATCGCGAACCCCAGCGTGCTGAACGCCAACACCCCGGCCAGCATCGTCAACGTGATCGCGAGCCAGGTGCCGGCGTCCAGGCGTACGTTGCCCGCCGCCACCGCCAGCCCACCGGTCGAGGCGACGATCAGCAGCCCTCCGACGAGCGCGACTCCCACCTTGGCCGCGAAGAAGCTCCAGCTCGGTAGCGGCGTCGCACGCATCGTGCGCACCCACCCACGGCCACGCTCCTCGGCCACGCTCTCACCAAACGTGAAGATCGCCAAGGACACGACCCCGTAGGCGCAGAACGACACCATCTGCATCGTGCCGACGTGGGTTCCGTCGGGCAGCACGTTCGAGGGGGAGGCGTTCGACAACCCGAACATCGCGTACAGCAGGGCCGGCAGCGCCACGGCGCCGATAACGAACTGCATCGACCGGGCGGTACTTCGTAGTTCCACCACCGCGTGCGTTGCGAGCAGCCCCAGCCGCCCACCGTTGGGCCGTAGCCCTGGCCGCGACCCCGTCGCCCGTTCGGTCACCTCGGGAGTCCTCGCACTCGCCATCATGCCGCTCCCTGTGTCGCAGCCGGGGAACCGGGCCCGGCGGTCGTTGCCGTCAACTCCGCGAACGCCTCCTCCAGATCCGCCTCGTCCACCGACAAGCCACGCATCCGAAAGCCCGCCTGCGCCATGGGCACCACAACGTTCTCAGCAGCGTTCGCCCAGACGTGCAGCTTCCACAGTCCGTCCACCACCGCAGCGTCGAGCGGTTCCTCCACGCGGTCGACACCGTCCCACGCCGCAACCACCTCATGGGGGGCATCGGTGGACACCGTGACCATCACCCGCGAGACCTGCCGCTTGAGCACGGCCGGCGAGGCGTCGGCGATCAGGCGCCCTCGCTGCAGCACGAGCACACGGTCAGCCACCGCATCCGCTTCGGCAAGGTCGTGGGTCGCGAACACCAGGGTCACGCCTTCCCCAACGCTCGCACGGGTCCGTTCCCAGAAGCCGCGTCGCGCATCGACGTCCATCGCCGCGGTCGGCTCGTCGAGCACCAGCAACTCGGGCTCCCCTACGAGCGCCATCGCGAGCAGTAGACGCTGCCGCTCCCCGCCCGAAAGCACCTCGACCGTCCGGTCACGCTTCCGTGAGAGGCCCACGCGGTCGAGCACCTCGTCGACCGACAGCGACGACGGATAGCTTCGTCCCACGAGTCGGACCAGTTCGGCGACGCTGACCTGGCCTGGCAGCCCGGCGTTCTGGAGCATCGCCCCCACCCGGGACCGCAGCGCACCTCCAGGGGCCCGTCCGAACACTCGAACCGTCCCGTCGCCAGGGCGAAGCAGTCCGAGGAGCACGTCGAACAAGGTCGACTTCCCCGCACCGTTCGCGCCGAGCACCGCCACCACCTCGCCACGGCCGATGACGATCTCCACCTGGTCGAGTGCCACCACCTCGCCGTAGCGCACGCCCACCTGCTCCAACTCCAACACTGCCATGCGGACCTCGCTTGAAGGACGGCCTCTACGCGAGCGACGCTACGCAGCAGGACCCCCCAGGGCGAGTGCCAAAAGTCACGGCAGGCGTAGTCAACGACATGACCCGCGAACGCTTCGTAGGTTCGTTCGGGCTTAGCGTCGCGGCACGTAGGTGCGCATCCGTTGCGTCGGGACAAAGCCGATGTCCGGGGTAGACGGCAGACGAGGCCGGGTTCTCGGCCTCCCAGCTGATCCGGATGCGCTCGGCGCCGAGGTCGACGAGGCGGCGAAGGCCGGCGGTGACCAGGTGACGGGCGAGGCCGCGGCGCTGATGATCGTCCTCGGTGCGGAGCGGTTCCACGGGCCGACCCTCGTGACGGGGTCGTACCAGCACAGCGCGTAGCCGGCGCGCTCGTGCGCCGCGGTGACGCCCACCAGATCGAGGTCGGGCCGGTAGAGCGAGGTCTGGCGGAGGCGGTCTTCGATGTGAGGACCGTTGTGAGCGGCGAGCCAGTGCGGTGCGTCTGGCCACGATGAGCGCGCCCCTCGACACCCTCCCGTCGATGCACCGACGGCAGGCTCCCGAGAGCCCTCTCCTGGTCACGGAGATGACCGACCGCATCCTCGAGGTCCGCGACGGCGAGCTCGTCCAAGACGTCCGCAACAGCTACCGGTGAGCGGCGGTCGAGGTGGTAGGCGGGTGATCGTCACGCGCGGCGTCACTCGTGGGGACCGACACGCCACGCTCAAGCACCGAGGGGGCGGTGGGGACACGGCGGCGGTCGGGTCCGTCCGCGCAGCCGTAGCACGGTGGACCCGACCGTCGCGGTTCAGCTACTCGTAGACGATCCAGCCGTCGACGCGAGCATCGACCTCCTCGCGCTCCTCGACGTAGTCCATGACGAGCTCGCTGAGCAGGCCGCCGGCCTGCGGATCGATGAGCATCTCGCCTTCGTTGAGCATCTCGTAGGCCTCGCCGCGGTCGAGCAGGAAGTCGAAGGCGGCGACCGTGTAAGTGCCGTCGGGGTCGACCGGCTCGCCTGCGATCTCGAGCTGCGTCACCCGGTCACCGTGCTCGGCATCGAGATCGACGAACTTCTGCGCGCCGCTCACCTGGAAGTACCGGGTGCGGTCCTCGTCGGTGTCGTGATGGACGAAGTTGTCCTCCATCAGCTGCTCGAGCTCGGCGCCGGAGAGCTCGATGAGCACCGAGTAATTGGCGAACGGCAGCATGCTCAGCACGTCGCGGCGGGTGATCGCCTCCCCGGCGGTGAAGTCGTCGCGGACGCCTCCGGTGTTCGTGAGGCCGACGTCGGCGTCACCCCAGTCGCGCAGGACATCCGCGAGGAACACGCGGTTGTGCTGGTCGCGCACGTCGTAGCCCTCGTCCTCCAGCTGCTCCGCGCGCTCGCTCATCGAGCCCCAGGTGTCGGCAGTGGCGCCGATCGGCTCGTCGAGCTCCTCGTCGAGCTCCGCCTCGTAAGCGTCCTGCACGTCCTGGACCGCCTCATCGGCCTCTTGCTCGGGATCGAGGTCGTGCATGGTGAAGTCGAAATCGGCCACGTCACCCTCCTCGACGTGCAGCTCGAGCTCCCCGAGGTGCTCGAACTCGTAGCCGACGTAGCTGAAGATGGTGTCGGTCTCACCGGCCTCGATGACGATGGGCTCGCGCGGCTCAGCGTGCGAGTGCCCCCCGACGAAGACGTCGATCCCGTCGACCTCCCCGGCCACCTCCTCGGCGTGGGGGTTGAGCAGGTGGTTCATTACGACCACCACGTCGGCGCCCTCGTCGTGCAGCTCGTCGATCACCGGCGGCAGCGCCTCGGCGGCGTCGATCTCGATTGCCTCGCCGTCGGTGCTGGTGAAGTCCTCCATGCCACGGGGCCCGACCCCCGTGAGACCCACGGTGACGCCGTCGAGCTCCTCGATGGCGTACTTGGCCGCGCCCTGATCGGCGGCGAAGACCTCGTCAGGGTCGTCGGCGTCGCGCACGTTGGCGCTGAGCCACTGGAACTCGCTCTCGCCGGTGAGCTCGTAGAGGTTGGCCGCGCCGTAGTCGAAGTCGTGGTTGCCGAAGGTGTTGTAGTCGAAGACCGAAGCGTTCAGCGCGTCGATCATGTGCTGACCCTCGAAGACCGCGGACTCCACCGAGGAGCCGAGATCATCGCCCGCGCCCACGAACAGCACCTGGTCGAGCGCCTCGTAGCGCTCCCGCGCGAGCCCCATGTACTGGGAGATAGAGGCGCCGTCCTCCCCCACACGGTCATCGTGGTAATTGCCGTGGAAGTGGGTGTCGTGCAGCAGCGTGAACGAGCCGGAGGTCGGCTCCTCGTCGTCGTCCGGCGGGCCGGGGGCGTGGTCGGGCGGGCCGGGGGCGTGGTCGGGCGGGCCGGGGGCGTGGTCCGGCGGGCCGGGGGCGTGGTCGGGCGGGCCGGAGGCCGCGGGACCCGCCGCGGTGATCGCGAGTACCGCCGCGGCGACTAGGGAGAGCTTCAGCACGAGACGATGGGGGTGGTCGGCATGGCAGCTCCTATGGCAGCTCCTGGTGTCGCTTCCGTCGCGCTGCGTCGCCCCGTCCGCACCACGCGCCAAGGCCTGGCGGGGAACGGTGCGAGGCAATGATCCCGGCGGGGTGCGTTCCGAGGCGCGAAGAGGTTAGCCCCCGTGGGGCGAGCCGCGCGGCCCTCGCCGGGTGGGGTCACACGTGGTGATCGTACCCGGGCTCGTGGGTGGGGCTACTGGTCGGTTCCGGCGGGTTCGGACGATGACGCAGTGTCGTGGTCGGGTGGCTGATCAGGTGGAGGTGCGTGCCACTCGCCGCTGGTGTCGCTGTCGCTGTCGCTGTCGGCGTCGTGCTCGTCGGTGGCGCTGCTACGGGTGCTGCGCATGCGGGGGGCGCTGGGTTGCCAGTCGCTGAGGTGCTGGACGAGGTCGCGGTAGAAGTCGATGGCCTGCTGGCGCGTGTCGGTGATGAACGCGCCGGGGCCGGTGGTCTTCTTGGTGCCCATGGGGCGCGCCAGCGAGAGCGCGAACTCGCGGGGTTCGCGTTTGGGGTCGTCGGCCAGCAGCACGTGCTTGGGCTTGTCACGCACGTCGCCGAGCAGCACGGTCGTGGACTTGCTGGTGCGCACGAACTTGGTCTCGATGCGCAGGTCGTCCGGCGCGTCGCGTAGCTGGCGAAGGATCCAGTTCACCTGGGTGGTGGGCTTGCCCTCACGGGGCGCCTTGATGCCCACGCTGCTGGTCACCATCCGTGCTCGCATGTCAGCGGTGAGCGCGACCAGCCCGACCGCGTCGGGGACCTTCAAGCTCATCGACAGGGTGCCGTGCTCCGCCAGTTCGCTGCGCGTGTCGGCAAGGCGCTCGTCGAGGGGCTTCTTCGAGCGTTCGGGCACGACGTCGCGGCCGAGGTCTTGGGTCATCCCGAGCGCGACGTAGTGAACGAACTGCTCCCAGCGGCGAGCGATGTCGGCGACCTCGGGCTGTTTGGCGTTCAGCGCGTCGCGGCGGGCGCCGTCGCGGACCTTGGTCCACGACGGGCCCATGTCATCGAACTCGCCCGCCCCGGAGTTCTCGTGCAGCAGGTAGGCGATGAGTTCCCGCAGGATCCACTGCTGCTCGGTGTCCTCGATGCCCCGGTGGTCGTGCTGGATGATCGCCTCGGTGAGGATGCGCCACCACGACAGCTGCCACAGTGACACGCTACGCAGCTTCTTCTTGGGCACCTCCACGGGCACGTCGTCGGGGCCGCCGAGGATGTGGTTGTCGATCACCAACACCCCGTCGAAGCCCTCCCGGCGCGCCACGTCGAGATACGAGGTCACCTGCTCCGCGCTGGCAGTGTTGTTGCGCGTCTTGACCTCCACCAGCACCGACCAACGCCGCTTGCCGCGCGTAGCCACGATCACCCCGTCAGGGCGCACCGTCTTGCCCTGCTCGTCGGTGAACGGCACCTCGGTGTAGGCCTCGACCTTTCCCCGCGGCGCTCCCAGCCCGGCAAGCAACTCGCGTCCGAAGCCGGGCACCCCGCTCATCACCGCCAGCAACGTCGAGGTCGCCCGCTGCTCCTGCTCCCGGGCACCACCGATCCCCGCGGTGGGGATCAGCCGCGCCGCCTGCCAGACCACCTCGCCGTTACCCTCAGCCATCACATCCCCACGAGCACTCGCGCATATCCCAATAGCCTCCCCGAAACATCTCAGAGGGGCCAACGATCGACAGCACTCCCGTAGCCGTCAACCCCCAGAACGCTCAGGCCGACCCTGGCCGTGTCGGGTTGGCGCGTAGCTGAGGGCTACGGCCTGGTGAAGTCGGGAACGGTGAGCGCCCCGTCTTCGGAGAGCGTGAAACCAGGATTGTGTGCGACCTCCCACACGTGACCGTCCAGGTCAGCGAAGCAGGCGGCGTAGCCCCCGTAGAACGTCTTTCCGGGCGGGCGGGTCACCGTGGCTCCGGCGTCCCTGGCAGCCTGCACGATGTCCTCCACCTCGCCCTCTGACCGGACGTTGTGAGCGAGGACCACGTTGCCGAACCGGTCGACAGGCTCGTCAAGGACTCCACAGTCAGTGGCGAGCTTCTCGCGTCCCCAAAGCACCACGGCCAGGCCCCCGGCTTGGAAGAACACGGTTTCTTCGACCTCTTGGCCCTCCCACCCGAGGCCCTCATAGAACGCGCGAGCACGGCTGAGGTCGGCGACGCCGAGCGTGATCAAATTGACGCGCTGTTCCATGTCCCAACGCTACCGCCTGCGGCTCCGCAGGGTCGGGGGCCGGGAGGCACGACCGCGTCGCGCTACCCGATGCTGCGGCCCAACGCTCCCCGCTGAGGTGCTCGACTTTCACCTTCGCCAGTTGTTCCGACGTGATTCGGCTGGGCTCTCGGCGGACCGACCGATGCGCCCCTGCGGCTAGCCATCCCTGATACGGACATCCTTGCGCGTGCTGCCCGGAATGGGCGTGTGATCGTGGCTGCGGACACGGACTTCGCTGATCCGCTGGCTGCGAGCGAGGCCACGGAGCCGGCGGTCGTGTTCGTGTCCCGGGCGGACGGTTCCCGACGGCCTCCCGCATCCCTTCGGGCTCCGAAGCATCGTCGAGCCCGAGACTAGTGCTCTTCCAGGAGCTCTTGGATCGCTCGAATTGCGTCGCCCACGTGGCCGCCGCTCAAGCGTCCAGGCCCGAGTGGCCCGGAGCGGTTCTCGCCAAGTGCCGGCAAAGAACCAAGGGCACGCGCGACGGCATCCGTCGTGGCCGTGACAAGGCGGCGGGCTTCTGACCGCGTCACCGTTCCGGCATCGCCACCTGCAGCCAATGTCGATGCCTTAACGGAGTATCCAGCCGCACTCAGCGCATGTGCTCCCATGTGGGCGACAGCGGCTGCTTGCTCGGCCGCGTAGGCCGCTGCCCTTGCCGCTGATGTTGGCGCTTCCCGAGCAGCGGCACCCGCTTACCCACCTCGATGTCGCACCGCGTCCGCGACGTCGAGGTCGCCCGCGGCAAAGGAGCGAGTCTGCTCGATCGCGGCTCGCACCCTGACGTCGTTGGGCACAGCGTCCTCGAAGATGGCGAGGACGCGCTCCGCGCAATCGGCTGCCCACGACGCAACAAGTCGACGATCGTCGACACTCAAGGTCTGCGGAGCGTTCGCCATCGCGAGAACATTATCAGTCGATGCCCGCCACCCGGTGACCAGAACATCGTCACGACTATTGCGCGGTCACCAGCGTGTCGGTTCCCGGATAGCGGTCAGCAGCCGAACGAGGCCCCACCCAGCCAGGAGACACGACCCAATGTCCCTTCGAAGCAGTCGCTATCGGCACTTGGCCGGGCCGCCCTGACCGCGCGTCGTCACCTCGTCAGCGTCCGTCAAGCCTGCTGCCGCCAATGCTGCCTCGGCACCGCTGTCATGCCGTTCGTAACCAAGCCCGCCGTAGCCCAACTGCACGACAGCTCGCATCACAGCCTCCACGCGTTCACGCACGAGCACGGATCACTTCACTGCACGGCGCGTTCCCGCTCCTGCGCCGCATGCCCGAAGCACGCCTCGAATACCCCGCAGCTACCCGCCCCTTGCAACACGGCACAACATCCCGCGGAGCCTTTCTCGAGTTCAACCTCAGCCGGGCAGGCTCGATGTCGAAACCAGCCCGTGGGACGGTATAGCTTCCACCGATGTGGAGGACTAGGATCAAGACCCACCGCCCTGGACTCCCGCCCACTTGGAGCAGGATCGATGAGTGACGTGTCAGTCATCGGGACAGGAGTGATGGGCAGCGCGCTGGTCGAGGCCCTTGCCGCCTCGGGAGCCGAAGTGGCGGTGTGGAACCGGACCACCGACAAAGCCGAAACCCTGTCGGGACCGCGGGTCCGTATCGCGCAGTCGGTTGCCGAAGCCCTCACGGTGAGCCCGCTCGCGGTCGTGTCGGTGTCAGACCACGAACTCGCGCGCACTCTGGTGGAAGGGGCGGGACCGGATCTGCAAGGAAAGGCGGTGGCCTCTACCTCCTTCGCGACCCCGGAGCAGAGCCGAGCCTTCGCTGCCATCGTGAGCGCAGCGGGCGGGGGCTACCTGGACCTTTCCATTCTCGCGTATCCCAGCGAGGTTCGGTCGGGGGCCGGAGTCTTCTTCATCTCGGGGGACCGCACCGCCTACGAGGCGCACCGCGAACGGCTTGAGCAGATCGGCCGGGCCAGCTATGTCGACGAGGCACCGGGGGCCGCGTACATCAGCGAGATGGCGGTTCTGCTCGCATACCTGCCGATGGCGGTCGGCCTCCTGCAGGGGCTGCGCATCTGCGAGCAGCACGACCTTCCCATGGAGTGGTTCAAGAAGACCGTCGTCGAGCTGTACCCCTTCCACATCCGCTCGCTGCTCGACCGGGTCCCCCCGGAGGCGGACTCGTCGGTGTCCAGCGTGGAGGCATCCGTCGAGGTCTGGGGCGAAGGAGCAGCAGAGTATGCCGCCTACCTGCGGGAACTGGGCCTCGACGCCGGGATGTACGACGCGCTGCACCGGCTCTTTGCCGCTGCCTCCGAAGCCGGTGACGGTGACGCCGACTGGACATGCATCGCAGGGCACACTGCGACCCGCTAGCTGGCCGACCGGGAGCGGGGCGACGACGGCAGGCAACGCTGGAAGTCGATGAGCCCTCAGCCGCGGTCGCGGGCCGCTTCAAGGGTGCCCGCAGCTTAGCGCCCGCCTCGCCAGCCCCTTCAGGAACCCCGCCACGCTGGGACAGAAACCGGCGCCTTGCTCCGCCGTGAAGGAGTCCGGGCAGGATCCGCGAGTGCGGTCCAACATCTCCCAGGACGCGGCTCAACCGCGGCCCTCGCCGGGATAGCCCGCGCTCGGGGTTGCCGGGACCTCCATTCTCCGTCGTGGTGGTTTAGCCGGGCCCGGTACGGCGGTCGATGCCGAGTGTGGCGATGAGGTCTTCGTGGAGTTCGAACCAGACGCGGTGGCAGGAGTCGATGTCGGTGCGGTCGACCCAGGCGGGCTCGCCGGTTTGGGCACGCGTTAGCGCGGTGGTGAACCGCTTGTCGTAGCCGCGGAAACGTGTGAGCCGGTTGCCGAGTCGGTCGATGAGCGGGCGAAGCGCACGGTCGATGGTGGTGAGTTCCCGAAGGATGTTGGCGTCCCAGGCGGGGTCGGTGTGGTCGTTGGGAACGAGTCGGTCGCCGGGGGCGGGTTTGAGTTGCCAGTCGGTACAGGCTCGCAGCACCACGGCGTTCAAGGGCAGGAACTCGCGGTAGACGTGTCGGACGTCATCTGCGCCGCGGGTGCTGGTGAGCTCTGATGCGAGTTGGCGCTCGCTCTCGGCGCGGCCGCGTTCGGTAAGGGACCATCCTGCGGTGTCGCCAAAGGCGGTGTAGGTCGTCCAGCCGTGTGCTTCGGCGTCGCGCAGGAGCTCTTGCGTCTCGTCTTCGTCGAGGTCGAACCGGCGGGCGACCGTCGCGGTGTCGGCGAACCCGGTGATGCGGACGGCGTGCAGGACCAGCAGGTCGGGCGGGGAGTTGTGGCTCACGAGCCGGCGTCGTGTCGTGCCGTCAGTCGGGTGTAGTGCTGTTGGCAGGCCTGCGGGGACTTGAACCCCATCGCCTGCGCGATCTGGGTCCAGGTCAGTCCTGCGCTGCGGGCGGTGAACAGCAGGCCGGCTTCGAGCCCCTCGACCTCAGCGCGGGCCGCCGGCAGCAGAGTGAGCGCAGCCAGGAGGTCATCGGGGTCGAGCTCGGTGGAGCGCCAGAGGGCGAACTGTGCGAGGTCGACCGCCGATGGCGGGACCGGAGCCGGCCGCCACGGGCGGGGCGCGATCGCGTCGGCAGCCAGTTCCGTCAGGCGTGTTTGGGCACGCCACTCTCGCTCGGCTTGGGCGTGGTCTGTGTGACCGTGTGGATCGCGGGGCATGGACACATGGTCCGTCTTCAACGTATTGTTGTCAACATGACGTTGAAGACAAACGAGTTGTTCGTGCCACTTGCGGAGGCGACCGGCGAGACCTGCGGCGGCAAAGCGGGAGTGCTCGGCGTGTTGCTGCGGGCGGGCCTGGCGGTGCCCGACGGGTTCGTCGTGCCATTCGCCGTGCACGACGCCGCTGTCCGCGACCTCGCACCGCACACCAGCCACCGGCATGGGCTCGGGACGCTACGCGCAGCGGTCGAGAGCCGACCGTTGCCCTTTGCCGTGGTCAAGGCGCTGGAGCGCGCACTCGAAGGGCTCGGGAACCAGCCTGTGGCGGTTCGATCGTCCGCTGCGAACGAGGACACCAGCGAAGCGTCGGCGGCAGGCCAGTACGACAGCGTCCTGGCGGTCTGCGGCGTCGCCGACGTTGCGGCAGCCGTTCGGACCTGCTGGGCCTCGCTGCACTCCCCACGCGCAACCGCTTATCGAACCCGCTTTGGTGAGGACGGGTCCGGGAGCGAGGACCCGGCCATCGCCGTCATCGTCCAGCGCCACCTCGACGCCGAGGTGTCAGGGGTCATGTTCACGCCCGCCGGCCAGGACGAGCCGACCGCGATCGAAGCCTCCTGGGGACTGGGGCCAAGCGTCGCGGCCGGCACGGTCACACCCGACACGTATCACGTCCACCCCGACGGGACGGTGACCTGCGTGGTAGCGGACAAGCCGACCCGGCTCGACCGGGTCGGAACCCAGCTCGCCACTCGAGCCGTGCCTCGCGAGAGCCGCCAACGCTCGACCCTCGACGAAGCCACCGCGACCACACTCGCGACTCTGGGCAGCAACGTCGCCGCCACCCTGGGCGCTGCCCAAGACATCGAATGGTCCATCGCCGACAACCGCCTCTGGCTCTTGCAGGCGCGACCGATCACCGCCGCGCCACCCGCGCCACCACCATCCAGCGCGCCCTCCGGCCCCGTCACGCTGAGCGGCACACCCGCCAGCCGGGGAACGGCCACCGGCACCGCCAGAACCGTGCAGGGTCCGCAAGACTTCGGGCGCATACGACCCGGCGACATCCTCATCTGCCCCTACACCGACCCGGCATGGACGCCGCTGCTGCGCATCGCCGCCGGCGTGGTCACCGAGGCGGGAGGCGCACTCTCCCACGCCGCGATCGTCGCCCGCGAGCACCAGATCCCCGCCGTCCTCGGCATCCCGGGGGCGACGACGATCACCGACGGCAGCGTCGTCACCATCGACGGCACCGCCGGCACCGTGACCACGACGCATGCCGGACCGACCCCACCAACCCGATAGCCCGACAGGAGGAGGACAGCGGATCCGCACGGATGCGCTGCCGCATCGCCCCATGGTCACTCGACACCTCCACCTCGCTCGCCACGGCGCCGCTGACGCCTTCGGCGAGCTCACCGAGACCGGCTACCAGCAGGCACAGCTGCTCGGCCAACGGCTCGCGAACGCGCCGATCGACGTGGTCTGGCACTCCCCACTGCCACGCGCCGCCGACACCGCCCAGGAGATCGCCAGGCAGCTTGCGAGCGTGCCAGTGATCGAGGCGCCCGAGCTCACCGACCACGTCCCCTACGTGCCGCCGGCCAACGAAACGCCCCCGTCCTGGATCGGGTTCTTCGACGGCTACGACGAAGCCGAAGCCGCAGCCGGACAGCACATCGCCGAAACCCTCGTGGCCCGCTTCGGCGGCATCGCCTCCGCTACGACTACTAGGGCGCCCACCGACACCCACGAGGTCCTGATCACCCACTCCTACCCCATCGCCTGGCTGATCCGCCACGCACTCGACGCGCCACCAGCCCGCTGGCTAGGACTCGACGGCGCCAACGCGGCCCTGACCCTCATCGAACACCGCACCGGCCTCCCACCAGCAGTCGTGATGCTCAACGAGATGAGCCACCTCCCAACCGACCTGCGCTGGACCGGATTCCCCGCAACGGCCAGGCCATGAGCCAGGCACCGCGACCGCTCACGTCACGTGAGCACTCGACCGCCTACCACCGACCTGGGCGACCGTCGTCCACTCCACCTTGGCAACGACTCCGCGCCGCTCATCAGGGACGCGTCCTGACCTCGCAGAAGCCGACGCCCCCAACCGCCGAGTCCGCCCACAGGACCGCGACAGGGCCGAGCGAGTTCGGTCCAACCTCCCACCGAGGGAGTGTCGGTTAAGTTAAAGGGTGTAACGGAGCTGGCCTGACAGGCTGAGCTATCCGCCCGGCCGGAAGGGACAGCTGATGACCGATGCCACTGGTAAGAACGCCGAGCGGGAGCGCTCGGACGACGATCGTGAGGTTGGCGAGGCACGGGGGGTGTAGGCGATCGCGCGGTCATGGACGGGGTCGTAGGTCTGGCTGCCAGGACGGGTTGCGTCCGATGAAGGCGATCATCTGGGTCTGGGGGTCAGCGTCCGCGGGCACGTCGACCTTGGGGCCGTACTGGCCGGAGGAGCGCATCGCCTCCTCCATGGGTTCCATGCCGGCGAGCAGCGTCGCGCAGAACTCGGGCTCGAGCGCGGCGTCCTGCCCGCCGGCGCGGGCGAGGTCCCAGGTGTGCATGAAGACGTCGGTGGTGTAGAAGCGGTCAATCGCCTCGCCGACCGGCATGCTGCCCATCCGCTCGTGCGAGTACAGCGTCGCCGCCCGCTCCGGGTCGTCGAGCAGCGCCTGCACCGCAGCGGCGTGGAAGGTCCACGCCGCCACCGGACTCTCGGCCACCGTCGGGCCCGTGGGCAACTCGTGATCGCCGGCCGACAGGAAGCCCGGGAGCCAGGTCACGAGGTGGTCGACGACGTCGCGCGCGGTCCAGCCGGCCACCGGTGCGGGGGCGTCCCAATCGGCTACCCGCTGCACTCGTTCGGTGAACTCACCGGCGATCCGGCGGTGCCGCTCGGCCGCCGTGAGGTCAGACAGTGCCATCGGCCAGCACCCGGTCGAGCTTGGCGTACCCGTCGTTGACGCCGACCTCCATGCCCGAGCGCAGCCACGCGTCGCGGGCCTCGAACGAGTCGACCAGCGACTGGGCGTGCAGCCGGGTGCGACCGTCGCCGAGGTCCTCGAAGGTGAGCGTCTCGAGCGCCACGCCGTCGGGCTCACCCTCGAAGCTGAAGGTCTGCACGATGCGCCGCTCGGCCACCTGGTGAAAGCAGCCGCGGAACCCGTACTCCTCATCGGCGTGCCGAGACACGAACCGCCACTCGCCGCCGTCGCGTGCATCCCAGACGGCGATCTGGGTCTCCGTGCCGTCCGGGCCGACCCACTGCGCGAACAGTGCGGGGTCGGTGTGCGCCGCGAGCAACTGCGCGGGCGTGGCCGCGAAGTCGCGGGTGATGCGGATGATCGGTAGCCGCCCGTCCGCATCGATTGTGGCCTGCGTGGTTGTGGTCATGATGCCTGTCCTTTCTGCTCCTCGGTCATGCGCGCCAGGACGACGTCCAGGCGCTGGTAACGCTGATCGGCGCGTTGCCGGTAGCGCTCGATCCATGCGGTCATGAGGTCGAACACCTCTGCTTCGAGGTGCACCGCACGGCTCTGCGCGACCTTGGTCTTGCTGACTACCCCCGCGTCCTCCAGCACCTTGAGGTGCTTGGAGACCGCCTGCACGCTGACGTCGTAGGGCTCGGCGAGCTCCCCGACCGTCGCGTCCGCTACCGCCAGCCGCGCGACGATGTCCCGACGCATCGGGTCGGCCAGCGCGGCGAACACCTTCGACAGCGGCTCGTCCAACGACTTCTCCTCAACCGCAGGGTTGAATAAAACCGTAGGGGCCTGCGGCACGTTTGTCAACCGCTGGGTTGAAGAAGGTCCCGAGGAGCACATCGGGCGGGCTGCTGGCCATCGGCTGCGCGGGCGACTGACCGGGCTGCGGTCCTACCGGGTGGGGAGCTACCGGATCATCTACCAGCTGCGCAACTCAAACACCGTCCGCGTGGTCGCGATCCGCCACCGCGGCCACGCGTACGGCACCGACCCTCGCTGACGAGCGCAGAAGACGAGCCGACCTCCTCTGACAGCCACCGCGACTGCGGACCAATCGTCCCGGCCAATGCCTCTGGGCTCGGACTATGCCGGGAATGCCCGCGCTCGCCTCAGGCTGGTCGCAGCTGCGACCTGCGCTCGGAGGGCTGCCTGCTCGTCGCCACTCCGCCAACGCAGCCCGTCGGGCCAGGCCGCCCACGCGGCGGCCTCATCGAGCAGCAGCCGGTAGTTGTGGGCCCGGCGGGGATCGAACCCGCGACCAAGCGGTTATGAGCCGCCTGCTCTGACCACTGAGCTACGGGCCCGGCACGAACGCAGCCTACCCAGCACCGCCTCCCCCGCGCCGCGCCCGCAGGCTGCGAGCCAGCACGGTCACCGGGTGGACGACCTCGAAGCCCTGCTGCTCCAGTTGCATGGCGCAGCCGGGGTTGCCGCTGACGACCTGCTCGCAGCCGGTCCGGCGGATCGCGGCCGCCTTCTTCTCCCCCAGCGGCCGACCGAAGTCGGGACGCTCGACGGAGAAGATCCCACCGGAGCCGCAGCACAGCTGCCCGTCGTCGGGCTCGGCGAGCTCCACGCCGGGCACGCTGGCCACGAGGTCGCGGGGCCGGTCACCGAGCCGCTGCACGTTGCGGCTGTGGCAGGGAGCCTGGAAGGCCATCCGCTCCCCCAGGTCACCGAGGTCGAGGCGAGCCGGGTCGACGATCTCGCTCGGGTCGACCACGCGCGCGCTCACGGCCCGGGCCTCGTCGGTGTCGAGCAGATGCCCGGCCTCCTTCAGCATCGCCCCGCAACCGCCGGAGTTCACGACGATCGGCCCGCTCGTGTCGCGATAGTGGCGCACCACCCGCGCCGCGAGCGCCTTGGCCTCCTCCTCGCGACCCGCGTGCAGGTGCAGCGCGCCGCAGCAGGGGACCCCGGGTTCCGCGGACACCGCGTAGCCGGCGGCGTCGAGCACCTCGGCGGTGTCGCGGTGCACATCGCGGAACCACGCGTCCATCACGCAGCCACGGAACAGGTGGGCCGGCTCACCGTCCCGGGTGCCGCGCAGCGGTCGCCGCAGCTCGGCGAGGCTGACCCGGTGCGCCGGACGCAGCTGCGCGGGGGCGAGCCGGTCGAGGCCGAGCCGCTGCGCCACCGCGAGCAGCGCCGACAGCACCCGCAGCACAGCGCGGCGCGGGAGCACGAGCCGGAACCCCACCGCGTGGGCGAGGCCTCGCAACCCCGTGGGGGGCTCGCGCCGGGTGATCGCCGTGCGCGCGGTCTCGATCAGATCGCCGAACTCGACCAGCGACGGGCAGACGTACTCGCAGGCGCGGCATTGCACGCAGGTCTCGAGCGACTCGCGCACGTCCGGGTCGGTGAGCGACAGCTCGCCCGACTCGGTCAGCCGCATCGCCATGATCCGACCCCGGGGCCCGTGCTCCTCGAGGTGGGTGAGCTCGTACGTCGGGCACGACGAGAGGCAGAGGCCGCACTGCACGCACTGCGCGAGCTGCGACGGCTCGAAGACGCGCCCGGTGGCGCGTTGCTGCTGGGGCTGCGGTTCGGCGGCCATGGCCGCCGATCCTATGACGCACGCCTGGGCGCGGTCGCGAGGACACCGGGGTGCAACACTCGGTCGGGGTCGAGCGCGTCGACCAGACGCCCCGACTGGGGGCGCTCGTCACTGGCCAGGGCGGGGCCCGGCGCCGAGGGGTCGAGCACGAGCAGCGAGCCGCCCGCGGCCTCGGCCTCCGCCCGCAGCGCGGCCAGCTCCCCGTGGGGCGCGTCGACGCAGAGCACCCCCACCCCGTGGAAGGCGGCCCAGTCGTGGCACCGCGTCGCGACCCGGCGGGTCACGGCGTCGAGCGCCGCGGGGGACACCGCGAGCCGTGCGGTCGCCGGCGGCACCGGTGCCTCGCTCGGCTCGAGCCCCGCGGCGGCGGACTGCTCGGCCACGTCGTCGGGATGCCCTTCGAGCAGCACGCGCGTCTCGTTCGGGGACGCCACGACCGCCGACGGGCCGAAGACCCTGGGAAGCCAGCGCTCACGCGGGACGGCGGTCGCGAACCAGGCCGCGTGCGGAGGCGCCGGACGCACCTTCAGCGTGACCTCGGTGAGGACGGCCAGGGTCCCCCAGGCGCCGCAGAGCAGCCGGGCCAGGTCGAACCCCGTCACGTCCTTGACCGTCACCCCTCCGGAGCGGGCCGGCCGGGCCTCGCCGGTGACGAACCGCACCCGCAGCACCCAGTCGCGCAACGGACGCGCACCGAGTTGTCGCGGGCCCGCGAGCGCGGTGGCGAGCCGCCCGCCCACGGTGGTGCCGAGCGCGCCACGCGCGTCGGTCGGCGCTTCGATCGGGCACTCCTGGCCGCTGGCGGCGAGGACGCCGGCGACCTCGTCGAGCCGAGTGCCGGCGCGCACGGTGAGCGTGAGGTCCTCGGGCCGGCGCTCGACGATCCCCGTCAGCCCGCCGAGGTCGAGCGGCCGCGTGCCGACCGCCCCAGCGCCCACCGGGTCGGCAGGGACCGTGTCCGCGGTGGCCCCGTCGTCGCCGTCCGGGCCCGCGGTGGCCCCGTCGTCGCCGTCCTGGCCCGCGCCGACCCCCTCCCCCGCCGGTAGGCGCGCCAGGACGCTGCCGCCCCTGCGCGGCACCAGCGCCGTGCCCGCCGACCGGGCCTCGGTGATCGCCTCGGCGACCTCCCCCGGTGTGGACGGCGTCGAGGGGGTGGGGGCCGCGGACACTAGACCCACGTCCCTTCCGGCACGAGGCGCTGGGTGCCCTCCGCGCACCCCTGCGGCGAGGGCAGCACCTTGCCGGGGTTGGCCAGCCCCGAGGGGTCCATCGCGTCGCGCACCGCGCGCTGGACCGCGAGGTCGTCCTCGCTGTAGACGTCCCCGAGGAGGTCGCGCTTCTCGATGCCGACCCCGTGCTCACCCGTCAGCACGCCGCCGGCGGCCAGCGCGGTCTCGACGATCCGGTGCCCGGCGCGCAGGACCCGGTCGAGCACCCCCGGGTCCTCGCGGTCGAACAGCAGGAACGGGTGCAGGTTGCCGTCGCCCGCGTGCACGACGTTGATGACGAGCAGCTCCTCATCGGCCGCGATCTCCAGCACGCCGGCGAGCATGTCGGCCAGCCCGGACCGAGGGACGACCACGTCGTGCAGGTAGAAGTCGGGAGCCCGCTTGGCGATCGCACCCGCCACGCCCTTGCGCCCCTTCCACAGCTTGGTGCGGTGCTCGGCGGTCCGGGCGATCTCGACGCTGGTCGCGCCCTCCGCGGTGCACGCCTCGGAGGCGGCCTCGGCGCCGTGGGCGACCTCGGCGGGCAGCCCCTCGAACTCGGCGAGCAGCACCGCCTCGGCGTCCATCGGGTAGCCAGCCCGCGCGTAGGGCTCGACGAGCTCGACCGCCTCGCGGTCCATCAGCTCGAGCGCGGCGGGCAGAGTGTCGCCGGTGACGATGCGGCTCACCGCGCGGGCGGCGGCGACCGCGCTCGGGAAGCCCGCGAGCAGCGTGCGGGTCTGCGGCGGCAGTGGCTGCAGCCGCACGCACGCCTTGGTGACCAGGCCGAACGTGCCCTCGCTGCCGACGGCCAGGCCCCGCAGGTCCAGGCCTCCCTGCTCGGGCAGGTCGCCGCCGAGGAGGTGCAGCTCCCCGTCGGCGCCGAGCAGCTCGACCGCGAGGACGTGCGCGCTCGTCACCCCCTCCGAGAGGCAGTGGATCCCGCCGGCGTTGGTCGCGACGTTGCCGCCGAGCGTCGCCGCGATCTGGCTCGCGGGGTCGGGAGCGAACCGCAAGCCGTACGGCGCGGCCCGCTCCGACAGTCGCGCGTTGGGCACGCCCGGCTGCACCCACGCGCGTCGGTGCTCTGGGTCGATGTGGATGATCCGGTCGAGGCGGCCGAGCGCGACCACGAGCGGGGCCCGCTCCGGCGCCACCGGGACCGCGCCGCCCGCGAGGCCGGTGCCCGCGCCGCGCGGGGTGAACGGCACCGACGCCTCCCGGCAGAGGCGGACGACCTGCTGGGCCTGCGCCACGGTCGCCGGCGCGCACACCGCCAGTGGTTCCGCGTTCAGGAACGAGGCGTCCCGCCGGTACAGCGCGCGGCCCAGGCGGCCCGCCCGCAGGCCCTCCGGCCCGACGATCCGCTCGAGACGCTCGAGGAAGGTCGCGTCGTCCACGAACGCCTCTCCGTCCTCCCGCAGCACCGGTGTTGGCGGGTTCGCTCGGTCGGCCGCAGGCTACGGAGCTGGCCTTCCCGCGACAACGCGAGGGATCCCGCCAACGATGCCGGGTCAGAAGTCGGCGCCCGGCATCTCCCCGAAGGCCTCCTCGAAGTCGACGGCGTCCTCGGGCTCCTCGATGTCGACGTCGGCGCCGAAGTCGTGGAACTCCATCCGCGTCGTCTGGGTCATGTCGGCCATCTCGTCGACCATCGCGTCCACGTCGGCCTGCTCGGGGCCCTCATCGGGGAGAGCGTCAGGCGCGAGCTCCTCGGGATCGACGTCCGAGAAGTCCACGGTCATCTCCATCCGCACGACCCGCTCCTGCTCGTCGACCCAGACGTCGATCGGCAGCTCGTCGAACCCCGTCACGTCCATCTGCTCCTCGAGCGCCGCCCGTGTGTCGGGGTCGTCGATGTCCTCCAGGCTGACCTCCGCCAGGTCGGCCACCATGGCGTACCGGGTGGCGGATTCCCCGCGGACCTCCTCCTCGCCGACCTCCTCGACCTCGGAGGCCGCCTCCTTCAGCACGGCGAGCTGCGCACCCGGGTCCCAGTCCGGCTGGGCGTCCATCAACGCGGCCGGATCCACGCCCATCGCCTCGGGGTCGAGGCGGATCCATTCCGCGTCGAGGCCCATCATTTCGCCCATGTCGCCCATGCGCATGTACATCGTCGTATCGATCATGCGCATCTCCATCTCGTCCATGCCGTCCTGGCCGGGCGCCCCCATCATCGCGCCGAGGTCGGTGCGCATCGTCATCCGGTGCTCGGCGAAGTCGATCTCCCCCTCGCCGTCCATGGTCATCGGCCCGGCCATGTCGGGACCACCCTCGGTCTCGACCTCGAAGCTCAGCCGCGCGGTCTCGTCGCCCGTGGCCTCCGCGGCTTCGGCGACCCGCTCCGCCGCTCCGCCCTCACCCGCGCACGCCACCGCGAGCAACGCGAGGCCCGCGAGCACCCCCACACCGATCATGACCCGCATGATGCTCCCCCCGTTTGATCTGAGCTTCTTCCGTGTCCGCGCAGGTATCCTATGCGATCGGCGGCATCGGGGCACGCCACCGGTGCGGCGCGCAGGCACCCCGCCGTTGCGGACGGGCGCGAGACGCTAGACTCGTGGACGCCATTCCGGGGTAGCTCAGTTGGCAGAGCGCTCGCCTGTTAAGCGAGATGTCGCCGGTTCGAGCCCGGCCCCCGGAGCCGGGAAGCGCCCCGCCCGAGCCCCTCGGGCGGGGCGTGGTGCGTTCCGGGGCGGGCGCGGACCGCCCCCGTCGTGTGAGACTACGCGCAACGGGATACGAACCCGGTACGGCAACCAGGGAGGAGCCGCGATGCGCCTGTTCCGCTTCGGACTCGTGCTCGGCCTCGCGATCGGCTACATCGCCGGCGCGGCCGCGGGCCGCCAGCGCTACGAGCAGATCCGCAGCATGTACCAGCGCCTCAGCTCGAGCGGACCCGCGCAGCAGCTGTCCGGGGAGGTCCGTGACCTCGCCGGCAAGGCCGGCGGCCGCCTCGAGGACCGCGCCACGCAGGGCGTGAGCCGGATCACCGACTCGGTCAAGCGCGGCGGGGACGGGTCCGACGACCCGACCACGGGCCGGTGATCCGCTAGCCCGTCGGGTCGCCGGCGCTGATCGTTCGAACCCGGGCGGGGTGGCGCAGCTTCGAGAGGATCTTGCCCTCGATCTGGCGGACCCGATCCGGCGGGAGGTCGAAGGCCGCCCCCACCTCCTCCAGGCTGCGGGGGTACCCGTCGTCGAGCCCGAAGCGCCACCGCACGACCCGTCGCTCGCGGTCGGACAGCTCGGCGAGGAGCCGCTCGATCTGCTCGCGCAGCAGGACCCGGTCGGTCGTCTCGGGCGGCTGCGGCACGTCGGGATCAGGGAGCACGTCGACCAGTTCGCGGTCCCCCTCGTCGGCCGGGGTCTGCAGGCTCACGCACTCGCGGCGCAGGCCGTCGAGCTCGCGGATCCGTTCCGGCGTCATCCCGGTCAGCGCGGCGACCTCCTCCACCTCGGGCTGCCGGCCCAGGCGTTGACTGGCCTGCTGTTCGGCGCGACGCGCCCGGTGCAACTCGTCGAGCACCTGCCCGGGGATCCGGATCGTGCGCCCCTGGTCCGCGAGCGCGCGGACGATCGCCTGGCGTATCCACCAGGTCGCGTAGGTCGAGAACCGGTAGCCCCGCGCGGGGTCGAACCGCTCGACGGCGCGCATCAGTCCAATGTTGCCCTCCTGCACGAGGTCGGCGAAGGCGAGGCCGCGCCCTCGATAGTGCTTCGCGACCGAGACGACCAGCCGCAGGTTGGCCTCCACCAACGTCGTGCGCGCCCGGTCGCCCTCGCGCCGCACCCGGTCCAGCCGCCGAGGGCACGCCGCGGCATCCGCCCCGCGCAGCAGGCGCGAGGCCTCCTGGCCGGCGGCGACCCGCTTGGCGAGATCGGCCTCCTCGGCGGGAGTGCGCAGGCGGGCCTGCTCGGGATCGGGGTCGAGGCCACCCGGCTTGGCTGGGGACACACGGGCAGCGGTCAGCGGGCTCACCCCCCTTCGTGGCCGTCGCGGATCGCGTCGCGGCGGCGACGCAGCTCCTCGATCCGGGCGGCCAGCGATCGACGTTCGTCGGTGGACAGCTGCTCGCGCTGGGTGTCCATGCGCGCGCGGACCTCCGCCATCTCGCGGTCGATCGCCGCGCGGCGCAGCGCGTCGATCACCTGCGCGGCGTGCGCCGAGTCGGACGTCGGCAGGTCCGCGAGGGCCAGGGCACGCACGCGTCGCCGGGTGTCCTCGTCCGGCAGGGCCTCCAGCACGTCGTCGAGCCCCCCGCTCGGTGCCGCCGCGAGCGCCACGAACAACTGCCGCGACGCCGGGGAGGTGAAATCGTGCTCGCCGACCTTCGACCAGCTGGGCGGCAGCAGGTCGGGCCGCTGCAGCGCGAGCTGCAGCACCTGCCGCTCGAGCCGCAGCTGCGGGTCGCGGGGCTCGGACGGACGAGGGGCCGCGGCGACCTCCACCGCGGTCGACGAGGACGGCTCCTGGTCGGCCGCGTCGAGCTCGGCCTCGATCCGGTCCGCCGACAGCTTCACGACCGGGGCGACGATGTCGCGGATGTACCGGTAGCGCAGGACCCGGTCGCCGATCCGCGCGAGCAGCGGGAACGTCCGCCGGTAGGCCTCCACCTGACCCTCGGGGGTGCTGGTGTTCGCGGTCCGCAGCAGGTGGGTGATCTGGAACTCGATCGCGGTGCGGACGTCGGCGAGGGCCTCCTCGACCCGCTCGGCCCCGCTGGCCGCCAGGTCGGCGGGGTCCTCACCCGGGGGCAGCGGCAGGACCGCGACCTCGCGCACCCCGGCCTCCTCGGCCAGCGCCCGCGCCCGGTCCGCGGCGGCGAATCCGGCGTCGTCGGCGTCGAGCGCGAGCACGACCCGCCGGGCGAACTTCTCGAGCTGGCGGAAGTGCTCGGCGGTCAGCGCCGTCCCGCAGGTCGCGACCGCGTTGCGCACGTCCGCCCGGTGCAGGGCGATCACGTCCATGTAGCCCTCGACGACGAGCACCGTGTCGCGGCGCTGCGCCTCGGCCCGGGCCCAGTTCAGGCCGTACAGCACCTTGCTCTTGACGTAGATCTCGGACTCGGGCGAGTTGATGTACTTCGGGGGCTCCCCGTCGCGGGGCGCGGTCGTGGGCGGGCGGTCGGGCAGGACCCGGCCGCCGAACCCGAGCACGTCGCGCCCGCTCGCATCGAAGATGGGGAAGATCAGCCGGCCGCGGAACCGGTCGAGCAGCCCGCGCTGGCCGCGGGTCGCCACGCCGGCGTCGACCAGCTCGGCCTGGCCGAAGCCGGCGTTCGTGAGATGGCGGACCAGCCCGTCCCACCGGTCGGGAGCCCAGCCGAGCTGGAAGTGCTCGGCCGCCTCGCGGTCGAGCCCGCGCTGCTTGAGGTACGTGCGCGCCGCCGAGCCGTCGTCGGTGAACAGGTGCTGGTGGAAGAAGCGCGCCGCCTCCCCCACCAGGTCGGTCAGCCGCGTCCGCCGGCCGAGGGCCTTGCGCTGGCCAGGCGACATGTCCTCGTAGGTCAGCTCGTAGCCGGTGAGGCGCGCCAGCCGCTCCACGGCCTCGGGGAACGTGAGCGCCTCCACCTTCTCGAGGAACTTGTAGGCGTCCCCGCCCTCCCCGCAGCCGAAGCAGTGCCACAGCCCGCGCGCCGGATCGACCGTGAAGGACGGGGTGCGCTCCTCGTGCAGGGGGCAGAGGCCCTTGTACCGCGTCCCGGCGCGCTTCAGGCCCGTGTAGTCCCCGATGACCGACGCGAGGTCAGCGCGCTCGCGCAGCGCCTCGATGTCCCCGGAGCTGATGCGACCGGCCACCCGCTCCCCTCTGAAGGCCACGACTTGGATGCTCCGGCGCGAGTGTACGCAGCCGCTCCCGGCCGTCGCCGAACCCGAGCCGCCGGCTTGTGGGGATGTCGCCCGTGCGGCTACCCGCGCGGCAGGAAGCGTTCCGTGAAGGCGCTGCGCGCCTCGCGGTCGGTGAGCCGGCAGAGGTGGTCGAGCACCCGCTGCTCGGTCACGTCGCCGTCGCGGCCCGGCAGGCTCTCAGGGTTGGTCGCCCCCTCGATGGCGAGGCTCTGCAGGCAGTGCGCGGCCCGCCCGGCCTCGGCCCGCGCCTCCGGGCGTCCGTGGACGCGTTCGTCGAGGAACGCCTCCAGCGTCCCGAGCGCGGCCTCCACCGGCGGGGTCAGCGCGATCTCGGGCCGTTCGGCGCTGGCCTGCACCGCCGACGTCACCACGGCCGCGACCCTGGTGCCGTGTCCGGCGCCGAGACCGGTGCGGACCTCGGCCGGCACGTCGTCGAGGTGGACGAGTTCGCCTCGCAGGGCCCCGGTCAGATCGTGGAGGCTGCCCGCGACCCACGTCGACAGGGCCGCCACCTGGCCCTCGTGCGTGGCCGCATGGGAGCGGGGCCAGGTCTGGTGCAGCAGGCCGTCGCGCACCTCCCACGTGAGGTTGAGGCCCCGCCCGTCGCGAACCAAGCGTTCGACGACGCGTAGGCTCTGCTCGCCGACGTCGAACCCGGCGGTGGCGACCTCGGCGAGTGCGTGCTCGCCGGCCACCCCGAACGGCGGGGCGCCCACGGATTGGCCGAGCGCGACGGCCTCGGCGAGGTCCTCGTTGAGGCGCAGCGCCCGCGCGATCGTGCGCGCGAGCTGGCTCGTAGCGAGACTGTGCGCGAGCCGCGACCGCCACGGTGGCACGACGTCGAGGACCTGCGCGGTGGGCTCGGCCGGGACGAACGACTGGGTCGTCCCCGCGAGCCGCAGGAACACGTCCGCGTGCAGGAGCCGGTCCCGATCCTGCTGGAAGGCCGTCCGGATCGGATCCGGGTCCTCGTAGCGATCCCGACCCTTCGATTCGCCGGAGAGCGCCGCCCACGTCGACAGGCTCGTTCGCTCGACCGCTTCCGCGCGCTCCCGAATGTCGAACGATTCGATCACACTGGGCATGGTACCAGCAGGCAACGAGGGATCGGGAGCCCCGAAGCGGCCCAGAACGGCCCGGAATCGGGCGTTCGGGACCACGATGACGACGCGAAGGGCAGGCAACCCCATGGAGCAGGTCAAACCACGCGAGCTGATCGTGGCCGCCCGCGTCGCGGACGCGCTCGTCTACGCCGCCGGTGTGGCCGGTGTCGTTGCCGGCGGGGTCCTGTTCATGGAGGGCCAGCGCTGGTTCGCCGTCGTGGCCTGGGTGCTGACCTTCGTGGCCGGCGCAGCTCTGCGGCTGGCCGCCTGGGCCGCCAAGGCCCTCGCCGAGCTGCTGGAACGCACCGCCCGGATGGAGCGGGACCTCACCCACCTGCTCGTCCGCCCGCGCGAGCAGGATCCCGGGGCCGGCCCCCACGAACGCGACCTCCCCCCGGGCTTCGGCGACTCCGGGGGGCGCCGACCCGGCGGGCGCGACGAACCCCCGGACCCGTGGAAGCGCCTCGGCGGCTGGCACTAGCGCCGACGTCCAGGCCGCCACGCACCCGTGGAAGCGCCTCGGCGGCTGGCACTAGCACCGACGCCCAGGCCGCTACGGGCCGTGGAAGCGCCTCGGCGGCTGCACCAGCGCCGACGCCCAGGCCGCGACGACCGCGGAAGCGCCTCGGCGGCCTGCACCAGCGCCGCGACACGGGCTTGCCGGCGGTGTGGACACGACCGCACACCGCAAGTGCCAATGGTGTCCACACCGCTACCACGTCGGGCCCGTGCGCGCGAGGTGTGGACGGACCCGGCGGCGCCACCTCCCCGATGTGTCCACACCGCCGGGAAGGCGACGGCTCTCCGCGCACGGTGTGGACGGTTCCGCGCGTGGAACCTGCGGAGTCGTCCACACCGTCCGGACCTCGTCGGGAAGCTCACCCCCGCCAGCACAGGCCGCCAGGGGTGCGCCGTCAGGGAGGACTACGGGGGCGAACCTCGCAATCACGGGGTGCGGTCGAAGCGCTCGTCTACGGCGTGAGGTCGAGGCGCTCGTCGAGATACGTGGACAGCTGGTCGATCGCCACGCGCTCCTGGGTCATCGTGTCCCGGTCGCGCACGGTCACCGCCCGGTCATCCTCCACGGTCTCGAAGTCGACCGTGACGCAGAACGGCGTGCCGATCTCGTCCTGGCGGCGGTAGCGCTTGCCGATCGAGGCGGCGTCGTCGTACTCGATCGGGAACCGCGGGCGCAGCAGGTCCGCGACCTCGCGGGCCGTGGGCACGAGCTTCTCGTTGCGCGACAGCGGCAGGACCGCGACCTTCACCGGCGCGAGCGCGTGATGCAGCTGCAACCACACGCGCCGCTCGGTCCCGCCCTTCGCGGCCGGCGCCTGCTCGTCGCGGTACGCGTCGATCAGGAACGCCAGCGCGGCGCGGTCGACGCCCGCGGCCGGCTCGATCACGTACGGCAGATAGCGCTCGTCGCGCTCGCCGTCGTAGTACGTGAGGTCCTTGCCGCTGGTCTCGGCGTGTGCGCCGAGGTCGAAGTCCGTGCGGTTCGCGATCCCCTCGAGCTCCGACCAGGCGAACGGGAAGCGGTACTCCACGTCGACGGTGCGCTTCGCGTAGTGGCTGAGCTCGTCGGAGGCGTGCGGGCGGATCCGCAGGTTCTCCGCGCGGAGGCCGTAGCGGGTGTACCAGTCCCAGCGGTGCTTGATCCAGTACTCGTGCCACGCCTCGTCGGTGCCGGGCCGCACGAAGTACTCCATCTCCATCTGCTCGAACTCGCGCACCCGGAAGATGAAGTTGCGCGGGGTGATCTCGTTGCGGAACGACTTGCCGACCTGCGCGATCCCGAACGGGACCTTCTGGCGGCTCGTCAGCTGCACGTGGGCGAAGTCGACGAACATCGCCTGCGCGGTCTCGGGCCGCAGCCACACCTCGCTGCCGGACTCCTGCGTGGGACCGACGTGGGTCTGGAACAACAGGTTGAACTGGCGCGGCTCGCCGAACTCGCAGAGCGAGTAGTCGCTGCGCGGGCACTCGTAGGTGGAGGCGTCGCCCTGGGTGACCTGGTCGGCGCGGAACCGCGCGTTGCAGGTGCGGCACTCGGTCAGCGGGTCGGTGAAGTTCTCGATGTGCCCGCTGGCCTCCCACACCCGGGGGTGCATGAGGACCGACGCGTCAAGCTGCACGACGTCGCCGCGCAGTTGGATCATGTGTCGCTTCCATGCGGCCTTGACGTTGTCCTTGAGCGCGGCGCCGAGCGGACCGAAGTCCCAGGCGCCCCGCAGTCCCCCGTAGATCTCCGAGGACTGGAAGATGATCCCGCGGCGCTTGCACAGCTCGGTGATCTCGCGCATCGAGGTGTGGTGCGACTCCACGGTGTCGTCGGCGTCCTCGGCCACCTCGGTGTAGGTGGCATCGACGACCGGGTCACCGTCGGCCGGCGGGAGTTCGTGCGGATGGGCGCCGCTCAGGGAGGAGGTCTCGGTGCTCACGTCGGTCTCCTGGGATCGGGTGCCCGCGCTGGCGGCGCGAGTCGACACCCGAGCGTAGCCGCACTTGACGAGCCCGGCGGCCGACGACTAGGTTCATCACGTCATCATGATGACTCAGGATCCCCCCGCCGTCGGCGCCGCCATCCACCAGGGATCGGGGCTGCCACTGCACGTCCAGCTCCGGCGGGCCGTGCTCACCGAGATCCACGAGCGGGGCCTGCGACCGGGCGACCGGCTCCCCACCGAAGGCGAGCTCGAGCAACGGTACGGCGTGTCCCGCAGCACCATCCGCCAGGCGATGGCCGACCTCGCCACCGAGGGCCACGTCACGCGCGTCCAGGGCAAGGGCACGTTCGTCGGGACCCCGAAGATCCAGCACCTGCCGGTCCTCGAGTCGTTCTCCGAGCTCCTGCGCAAGCAGGGCTACGACGCCAGCCACCGCCTCCTCGAGTCCGAGGTACGTGAGGCCCCCGGGGAGGTCGCCGAGGGCCTCGGCACCGCCGTCGGGACTCCCTGCCGGCGCTTGCAGCGGCTCTTCCTCGCCGACGGCAGCCCGGTGGGCACCGCCGAGACCTGGTTGCCGATCGCGCGCCTCGAACCCCACGACCAGCTGCTGGCGGACCCCGCCGACGGCGACTGGTCGCTCTACGCGGTGCTGCAGGACGAGCCGTTCGGCCTCCGCCTCGCCCGCGCGATCGAGACCGTGAACCCCGCGATCGCCGACGACGAGAGCGCCAGGCTGCTGCGGTGCGCGCCGGGCACCCTCCTGCTGTTGATCCACCGGGTCACCCACACCGCCGACGACGAGCCGCTCGAGTGGTCCCGACTGCGCTTCCTGGGCGGGCACTACGAGTACCGCGTCGAGCTCCACCCGAGCCGGCCGGCGGAGGGGCCCGCGTGAGCCGGCCGGCGGAGGGCCCCGCGTGAGCGGCGAGCCGTCACGGGAGGAGATCCGCGGCCTGGTCACGGCGGTCGTCGACGAGGTCCTCGGCGACGCGTCGAACCCGGCCTCCCAGGAGGCCGCCGCCCGCAGCGAGGCCGACGCGCGCAGCGGCGCGGCCGGCGCGGACCGGATCGCGGTCGGCGCCGACCACGGCGGGTTCGCCCTGAAGGAGCGGCTCGCGGCCGAGCTGCGCGACCGCGGCCACGCCGTCACCGATTGCGGGACCCACAGCACGGAGTCCGCCGACTACCCCGATTTCGCCCACGCGGTCGCCCGCCACGTCGCCGACGGCAGCTGCGACGTCGGCATCGTCGTCGACGGCGCGGGCATCGGGTCCGCGATGACCGCGAACAAGGTCCCCGGGATCCGGGCCGCGACGTGCTGGGACGTCTCCAGCGCGCAGAACAGCCGCGAGCACAACCACGCCAACGTGCTCTCCCTCGGGGCGGGGCTGCTCGGCGAGAACCTCGCCCTGCAGGTCGTGTACGCGTGGCTGGCCACCCCGTGGGGAGGCGAGCGGCACGCGCGGCGCGTGAACAAGATCACCGAGTACGAGGGGCGCTACCTGAGGGGGCAGCGGTGAGAAGCGACCGCGACAGGCTCGTCGAGACGGTGACCGAGGAGGTCGTGCGGGCGCTCGAGGCCCGCCACGGGTCGAGCACCGATCAGGCCGGTGGAACCGGATGCCCGAACTGCACCGGGACGCGGGCCACCGACCCGGCCGAGAAGGTCCGCGAGATCGTCGACACCGGAGCCGACCGCATCGCCCACAACGGGCACGGACACGACGTGCCCGACGACCTCGCCTCCTACATCGACCACACGCTGCTGCGCGCCGACGTGACCGCCGACGACGTCGATCAGCTCTGCGACGAAGCGCTGCGCTTCTCGTTCAAGGCCGTCTGCGTGAACCCCACCTGGGTGCGCCGCTGCGCGCAGCTGCTGCGCGGCACCGACGTCGAGGTCGCCTCCGTCGTCGGCTTCCCGCTCGGGGCGACGACGCGACAGACCAAGGCCCTCGAGGCGCGCCGAGCACTGCGCGACGGCGCGACCGAGATCGACATGGTCGTCAACGTCGGGGCGCTCAAGAGCGGCCATCACGACGACGTCCGCGCCGACATCGAGGGCGTCGCCGACGCGTGCCACGAGACCCGCGGACGGCTGAAGGTGATCATCGAGACCGCCTACCTCACCGACGAGGAGAAGGTGGTCGCCAGCCACCTCGCCAAGCAGGCGCGCGCCGACTTCGTCAAGACCTCCACCGGCTTCGGACCCGGAGGGGCGACGGCCTACGACGTGCTGCTCATCCGCGAGACCGTCGGCGAGCACATGGAACTCAAGGCGTCGGGGGGCATCCGCACCGAGGAGGACATCCGCACGATGCTCGCCGCCGGCGCGACGCGCATCGGAGCGTCCGCGGGCGTGCAGATCATGACCGGCGGCGACGGCGACGGCGGGTACTGAACCCGGCCAATGGGAGGCGCGATGAGCAGGCCGAAGGAGAACCGATGAGCAGTGGTGATGTCGAGCTCAGGGCGTACTGCTTCCTGGACAACCTCCAGCCGCAGTACGCCGCGTTCCTGGGGACGGTGGCGCCCGGCTTCCTGCCCGTCGCCGGCGACGCCTCCCTCTTCATCGAGGTGGCCCCGGGCATCGAGATCAACCGGCTGACCGACGTCGCGGTGAAGTCCACCACGGTCAAGCCCGGGATGCAGATCGTCGAGCGGGTCTTCGGGCTGCTCGAGGTCCACGCGCCGGAGCAGTCCGAGACGCGCGAGGCCGGCGCGGCCGTCCTCGACTCCATCGGTCTGGCCGAGCAGGACCGGATCAAGCCGCAGATCCTGTCGAGCCAGATCATCCGGCACGTCGACGACCACCACACCCAGCTGATCAACCGGATGCGGCACGGGCAGATGCTGATCCGCCATCAGACCTTGTACGTGCTGGAGTGCCAGCCGGCGGCCTACGCGGCGCTGGCGGCCAACGAGGCCGAGAAGGCCGCGGAGGTCAACATCCTCGAGGTGCGGGCGTTCGGCTCGCAGGGTCGCGTCTACCTCGGTGGCGAGGAGCGCGACATCGACGTCGGTTGGCAGGCGGCCGTGGCGGCGCTCGAGGGGTTGGACGGCCGCGAGCCCTCGCGGTAGCGCGATCCCTCGAGCAAGTACCGCGACAACCCCGAGCAGCAACGCGAACCCCGAGCAGCAGAAGGAGCAGAGCGATGGCTGAGGCCCTGGGCATGATCGAGTGCCGGAGCTTTCCGGCGATGGTGGAGGCCGCCGACGCGATGGTGAAGGCCGCGAAGGTCTCGCTGGTGTCGATGGAGAAGACCGGCGGCGGGTACGTGACCGCCGTCGTGCGTGGCGACGTCGCCGCGGTGAAGGCCGCGGTACAGGCCGGCGTGCAGAGTTCCGAGCGCGTCGGTGAGCTGGTGACGAGCCACGTGATCGCCCGCCCGCACGCCAACGTCGACGAGGTGCTGCCCCTCGGGCGCGGCGCCGCGGCGGAGGTCGGCGCCGGCAGCGACGCGTAGGCCGACCGATGACGGTCAGCCGCCGCATCGCGGCACCGGGCGCCCTCGGTGACGGAAGGAGGCGCGCGTGCTCCTAGCGAAGGTGGCCGGCACGCTCGTCGCGAGCCGCAAGGAGCCGACGATCGAGGGCATCAAGTTCCTCTTGGTGCGCACGCTCGACGACGACGGCAACGAGACCGGGCAGTCGCTCGTGGCCATGGACGCCGTCGGCGCAGGGGTCGATGAGGTCGTGATGGTCGCGCAGGGCAGCTCCGCCCGCCAGACCGAGACCACCCGCGACCGGCCCTGCGACGCGGTGGTCATGGCCATCGTCGACACGTGGGACGTGGGTGGCCAGGAACGATTCCACAAGTACCGGACGGTGGATGAGGCATGAGCGGGCTCCAGCCTGACGAGATCCAGGCGATCATCGAGCGGGTTCGCCGTCGGGTGGGTGACGACGGCGAGCCGGACGGCGCCCGCCTGCGGGGCGAGCAGGCGCTCGAGGCGTCGCCCGGCGTCTCCGCCGGCGGCGGCGTCCACGCGGGCGTGCAGGACGCCCTGTCGGCGGCGGGGCGCGCGTTCGCGGCGTTCGACGGCGCCGGCCTGGAGGCCCGCAAGCGCATCATCTCGTCGGTCCGGCAGGCGATGCTCGAGCACGGCGACCGGCTCGCGGAGATGGCCCAGGCCGAGACCGGACTCGGCCGGGCCGACGACAAGACGCGCAAGAACCGGCTCGTGACCACCCGCACGCCCGGGCCCGAGGACCTCGAGCTCGACGCCGAGACCGGCGACCGCGGGATGAACGTCACCGAGTTCGCCCCGTTCGGCATCGTCGCCGCGATCACCCCGACGACGAACCCCACGTCGACGGTCATCAACAACACGATCGCGATCGTCTCGGCCGGCAACGCGGTGGTGTTCAACGTCCACCCCAACGCCAAGCAGGTCTCGGCCGAGAACGTGCGGCTCATCAACGAGGCGATCATGCGCGCCGGCGGCCCGCCGGACCTCGTGACCACGATCGCCGAGCCGACGATCGAGAGCGCCCAGGAGGTCATGAACCACCCGGACGTGCGCCTCCTGCTCGTGACCGGGGGTCCGGGGGTGGTCCGTGAGGCCCTCAAGACCGACAAGCGCGCGGTGACCGCCGGGCCGGGCAACCCGCCCGCGGTGGTCGACGAGACCGCCGACATCGAGCAGGCGGCGGCCGACATCGTCGCCGGCGGCTCGTTCGACAACAACATCATCTGCACCGACGAGAAGACCACGATCGCGGTCGACTCGATCGCCGACCCGCTGGTGCGGGCGATGGAGCGCAGCGGCGCCTACGTCCTCGCCGAGCACGAGCTGCGCCGGCTCGAGCGCGTGATCTTCCGCGAGCTCGGTGAGCCCAACAAGCCGGGCCGCATCAACCCGCAGTGGGTCGGCCAGGACGTCCAGGCGATCCTGGCCGAGATCGGCGTGCGCGTCGGCCCGGAGGTGCGCATGGCGGTGGCCCGCGTGCCGAACGAGCACAGCCTCGTCTGGACCGAGCAGATGATGCCGGTCATGCCGGTGACCAGCGTGCGCGACGTCGACCAGGCGATCGACCTGGCGGTGCGCTCCGAGCACCGCTTCGGCCACACCGCCTCGATGCACTCCTCGGACGTGGGCCGGATCACCCGCATGGGCCGAGCGATGAACTGCTCGATCTTCGTCGCCAACGGCCCCTGCTACGCGGGTCTCGGCGAGGGCGGGGAGGGCTTCTGCTCCTTCTCGATCGCCACCCCGACCGGCGACGGGCTGACCCGGCCCCAGACCTTCTCGCGGGAGCGGCGGATGACCATCGTCGGCTCGCTGAGGATGGTCTAGCGCGATGGAACCCTCGGTCGCGGTCTGCGAGCTCGACTCGGTCGCACGGGGCATCGCCGCCGCCGACGCGATGGTCAAGCGCTCGCCGCTGGACGTGATGCGCGCGGGAACGGTGCACCCGGGCAAGTACCTCGTGCTGCTCGCCGGCGAGACCGCCGACGTCGAGGAGGCCCTGGAGGCCGGCCAGGAGGCCGCGGGCGCCGCCATGGTCGGCCTGGTGTTCCTGCCCGACGTGCACGAGGACGTGGTCGCGGCCATCCAGGGCGTCCGCCGGCCCGCGCACGAGGCGCTCGGGGTCATCGAGACCGGCACCGTCGCGTCGGCGATCGAGTCGGCGGACGCGGCCGTCAAGGGCGCCGAGGTCGTGCTGCGCGAGCTGCGGCTCGCCGACGACCTCGGGGGGAAGGCCTACGTACTGCTGGGAGGCACGGTCTCGGAGGTCCAGGCCGGCGTCGACATCGGCACCGCTCGGGTTCCCGCCGGCGACCTGATCGAGCACGTCGTGATCGCGCAGCTGCACGAGGAGACCGACCAGAACCTCACCGCCGACGCGCGCTTCGCCCCGCGGATCCCCGGGAGGGTCGACTGATGGGCGCGGTCGGCGAGGGTCGACTGATGGGCGCGGTCGGCGAGGGTCGACTGATGGGCGCGGTCGGCGAGGGTCGACTGATGGGGAGGGTCGACTGATGCAGCTCGCGCGCGTGCGGGGCACGGTCGTCGCCTCGGTGAAGGCCGCCGGGCTGGAGGGTGTGCGGTTTCTGCTCGTCCAACCGCTCGACCGCCGCCAGCAGCCCAAGGGGACCCCGCTGGTGGCCGCCGACGCGCTCGAGATGGCCGGTCCCGACGAGCTCGTCTACGTCGTGGGCGCGCGCGAGGCGGCGCAGGCACTGCGCGAGACCTTCGTGCCCGTCGACCACGCCGTGGTCGGCATCGTCGACGCCGTGGAGGACGTGCGCGGGGGCGCGACATGAAGCACGGGGGCGACACGAAGCACGGGGGCGACACGAAGCACGGGGGCGACACGAAGCGCGGGAGGCCGACATGAAGATCGGCAAGGTCTCGGCGACGGTCGTCGCGACCGTGGAGGCGCCGCTGTTCGAGGACCACCGCCTCCTCCTGTGCGACCTCCTCGACGACGACGGGAACCCCACCGGTGGCTACGTCATCGCGAGCGACTTCGTCGGTGCCGGCGCCGGCGAGACCGTGCTCATCCTCGACGAGGGCAACTCCGCGCGGATGATCGCCGGGCTCGACCGGGGCCCGCTGCGGGCGGTGATCGTCGGCATCGTCGACGAGGTCGACCGCGACGGCGACAGCTGGGCCTGACCCGGCTGCCTGGGGCTGACCCGGCTGCCTGGGGCTGACCCGGCTGCCTGGACCTGACCCGGCTGCCGACACCGGACATCGCACCGATACTGTCGCCCATGCCCGCGTTCCTCGCCGGTCTCCTCGTGTTCGTCACCTCCGGTGCCGTGCTCGTGCTGGAGATCCTCGCCGCCCGCGTCCTGGCCCCGTACGTGGGCGACACCCTGCAGACCTACACCGGGATCATCGGCACGGTGCTGGCCGGCATCGCGATCGGCACCTGGCTGGGCGGACGGCTGGCCGACCGGATCGACCCCCGGCACCTGCTCGGCCCGACCATCGCGCTCGGCGGGATCCTCGCGCTCCTCGTCCTGCCGATCGTGGGCCTGTTCGGGCCCGCGCTCGCCGGCCGCGAGGTCGTCTCGATCCTCCTCCTCGCCGCGCTCGGCTTCTTCGCGCCCGCCGCGGTGCTGTCCGCGGTCACCCCGACGGTCGTGAAGCTCCAGCTGTCGACCCTGGACGAGACCGGCACGGTGGTGGGACGCCTCTCCGCGCTCGGCACGGCCGGGGCGATCCTGGGCACGTTCCTCACCGGCTTCGTGCTCCTCGCCGCGTTCGCGACTCGCCCCATCGTCCTCGGCCTCGGCGGCCTGCTCGTGGTCGCCGGAATCGCGCTCTGGTGGTGGCTGGCGCCGCGACGCCGGCTCGCGTCCGCAGGCGTCGCCGCGCTCGCGGCCGCGGCCCTGACCGGCCTCACCCCGGTGGCCTGCGAGCTCGAGTCGGCCTACCACTGCGTGCAGATCGAGGAGGACCCGGATCGGGAGTCGGGGCGCACGCTCGTCATGGACGCGCTGCGGCACTCCTACGTCGACGTCGACGACGTCGCCCACCTCGAGTTCGACTACAGCCGCGCGATCGTCGCGGCCATCGAATCCGAGGCATCCAACCCACCGCACGGCTACCACATCGGCGGCGCGGGCCTCACCATTCCCCGCTACCTCGCCGCCGAGCACGGCACCGACCAGGTCGTCGCCGAGATCGACCCGGCCCTCGAGGCGCTCGCGATCGACCGCTTCGGCTTCGAGCCCCGTGAGGAACCCGTGGACGTCGTCGTCGCCGACGCGCGCCTCGACCTCGCCGGCCGGGGCGACGCGGACTTCGATGTCATCGTCGGCGACGCGTTCGGGGGCCTCGCCGTGCCGTGGCACCTGACGACGAAGGAGTTCCTCGCCGACGTCCGGGCCGCGCTGGCCGACGACGGCCTCTACACGATGAACCTCATCGACCACCCACCGCAGGCCTTCGCGCGGGCGCAGGCGCGAACGCTCGCCGAGGCCTTCGAGCACGCCGCCGTGCTCGGCCCGGCCGAACGGCTCGACGGCACCGAGGGCGGCAACCTCGTGCTCGCGGCGAGCGACGCGCCCCTCGACGGTCTCGGGTCCGCGATCGATCGCGCCGACCTCGACTGGGAGGTGCGGGGCAACGCCGCGGATTGGGCGGGGGACGCCGACCCCCTCGTCGACGAACACGCTCCCGTCGATCAACTGCTGACGCCGGTACCCCAGGGGGCACGGGAGCTCGGACTGTGACGATTGTCGCAGCCGGCTCACTCATCCCGTGAGATTCTCCACCATTCGCGTTAACGTGCTTGTGCCCGAAGGCCGGGCCCCGGACCGCAGACGGAGACCGCCCCGATGACCGACGCACAGACACGTCCCCCGCCGGAGCACGCGATCGCCGCGTGGGGGGTGCGCAAAACCTTCGGCACCACGGTGGCCGCCGACAGCGTCGACCTCGCCGTGCCTCGCGGCGCGCTGTTCGGCCTCGTCGGGCCCAACGGCGCGGGCAAGACCACGTTCCTGCGCGCCGCCACCGGCCTCCTGCGACCCGATTCGGGGCAGGTCTTCGTCGAGGGCGTCGAGGTCTGGGAGGACCCGGTCGCGGCCCGCTCGATCGTCGGGGTGCTGCCCGAGGACCCGCGGCTGTTCGACCGGCTGTCCGGCATGCAACTCCTCACCTACACCGGTCAGCTCTTCGGGCTCACCCGGGAATCGGCCCGCGCCCGCGCCACCGAGCTGCTGAACGTGCTCGAACTGTCCCCGGACGCGGGAACGCTCGTCGTCGACTACAGCCAGGGCATGCGCAAGAAGATCGGGCTGGCCGCGGCCATGATCCACGGGCCCAGGGTCCTCTTCCTCGACGAGCCCTTCGAGTCCGTGGACCCCGTGAGCGCGCGCACGATCCGCGGGCTGCTCCAGCAGCACGTCGACAACGGCGGCACGATCGTGCTCTCCAGCCACGTGATGGAGCTCGTCGAGCGGTTGTGCGACCACCTCGGGGTGATCCACCAGGGCCGCGTCGTGGCCCAGGGTCCGACCGAGGAGGTTCGCGGGGGTCGCCGGCTCGACGAGGTGTTCGCCGATCTGGTCGACGCAGAGCAGGGCGAGATCGGGCTCTCATGGCTCTGACGTTCGTTCGGCTGAAGCTCGCCCTGCTCGCCGCTTCGTTCAAGCGATCCGCCCAGCAGGCGATCGGGTTCGCGCTCGGCATCGTCTTCCTGATCCCGGTCTCCATCGGGGCCGCCGTCTGGCTCTCGGGAACGGAGGCCGCGCACGCCCCGGGCCTGCTCGCGGCGCTCGGCACCGCCTTGATAATCGGGTGGGGTCTGATGGCCCCCTTCGCGTTCGGCACCGACGAGACGCTGGACCCCGCTCGGCTGCGCACCGCGCCGCTCCGCCCACGCACGCTCGTCATCGGTCTGCTGGCGGCCAGCGCGATCGGCCTCGCTCCCGTCGTGACGTTCCTGCTGCTAGCGGGCGCCGGTATCGCGGTCGCCCGTGCCGGCGGCCCGTTCGGCTGGGCGATCGGGCTGGTGGCCCTCGTGGCCCAACTCACGCTGTGCTTGCTGCTGTCCCGCGCGATGGTGACGTGGCTGGCCGACAAGCTGCGCTCCCGGCGCGGACGCGATCTCGTCATGGTCGGGGTGACCGCCATCGGCCCGCTGGCGGCCGTGCTGGCCCAGATCTGGGTCCGCACCGAGGCCGACGTCGATCTGCGGGAGACGGTCGCTGGCGTGGGTGAGGCGGTCAGCCTGCTGCCGACGGCCTGGGCAGCGAGGGCGGCGGAGGCGGCTGCGGCCGGCCAGGCCCTCGCGGCGCTCGGTTGGCTCGCCGGCGTCGCGGCCCTGCTGCTGCTGTGTCTCGCATGGTGGGCTCGCACACTCGAGCACGCCGTGGCCAGCGGCGGGACCGCGAGCGTCTCCCAGGGCGGGCTGCACCTCGAGCCGCGCGCGCTGGCCCAGCTCCTGCCCGAGGGCCCGATCGGTGCGGCCTGCGCCCGCGAGCTGCGCAGCTGGAGCCGCGAACCCCAGCGCCGCATCGGCATGCTGCTCGTCTCCCTGGCCGCGGTCGTCGCGATCGGTGCCGGAATCCTCACCGCGGCGGGGTTCTCACCGGCGGCCCCCCTTGCGGAGCTCCCCCCCGAGGTCGCCCTCGTGACCGTCGGCATCACCCTCGTCGTCGGACTGCAGGCCCTGAACCTGCTCGGGGCCGACCGGGGAGGGATCTGGTTGCCGCTCATGGCGGGGAGGCTGCGCACCGAGCTCATCGGCAAGCACCTCGCGATCACGTTGCTCGCCGTCGTCCCGGCCACCGTCGCGGCCGTGGGGTTCGCCCTCGCCACCGGCGGCTGGGTCTACGTGCCGCTGAGCGCCGCAGCAGGCCTCGTCGGGCTCGCCCCGGTCCTCGCCGTGGGAGCGGTGAGCTCGATCCTGGCGCCCTATCCCCTGCCGGACTCGCCGACGGGCCTCTCCGGCGGCAGTCAGGGCCAAGGCTGCGCGACGATGATCGGCCAGATGATCGCCATGCTGGCCAGCGGGATCGTGCTCGCTCCGGCAGCCGCCCTCGTCGCTGCCGCGGTGTTCCTGGAGGGCCCCTGGGTCCTTCCCGCGCTGATCTTCGTGCCCATCTACGCGGTCGCGATCTGGTGGGGCGGCGTGGTGGCCGGATCCGCGATGGGCTCGTCGCAGCGCGAACGGGTGATCACGACCCTCTCCACCCGCCCGTAGGAGGCCCGGCATCGAGGTGTGGACACGATCACCAGCCGCACCCACCGCTGACGTCCACACCCGCCACGGCTGAGACGGCCGCGCCGCCGGTGTGGACACGATCACCGGCCGCACCCACCGCTGACGTCCACACCCGCCACGGCTGAGACGACCACGCCGCCGGGTGTGGACACGATCACCGGCCGCACCCACCGCTGACGTCCACACCCGCCACGGCTGAGACGGCCGCACCCCCGGTGTGGACACGACGATCGGTGACAGCTCCGCATGAGGTCCACACCGTCGGCGATCGCGCCTCATCCCGCTCGATCCACCAGCCGGCGATCGGGCCTCATCCTTCGATTCGTCACGAGGTCGCCCGCCCTACGACGCCGCGTCTGCCCCTCGAGCACTCAGCGTGACCGCACGCGACCGAATCGTCGATCACGCCCCTGGAACGCCGCGATCGCCTCGAAGAGGTCCTGCCGACGGAAGTCCGGCCACAGGACGTCCGTGAACAGCAACTCGGCGTACGCGGCCTCCCACAGCTGGAAGTTCGACAGGCGCTGCTCGCCGCTGGTGCGCAGGAGCAGGTCGACGTCGGGCGCGTCGGGCTCGTAGAGGCGCGCGGCGATCGCCTCCTCGTCGATGTCGTCGGGACGCAGGCGACCCGCGGCCACTTCCGCGGCCAGCTGCCGGGTCGCGTCGACGAGCTCGGTCCGGCCCCCGTAGTTGAACGCCACCTGCAGGGTGAGGCGCCGGTGGTGAGCGGTCCGCTGCTCGGTGTCCTCCATCATCTGCACGAGCCGCCGCGGCACCGGCCGGCCGCGTCGGCCGACGAACCGCACGCGCACGCGCCGCTCGTCGAGCTCGCCGGCACGACGCTGCAGGAGATCGCGGTTGAAGTTCATGAGGAAGCGGACCTCCTCGCGAGGCCGCTTCCAGTTGTCGGTCGAGAACGCCCACACGGTGAGGTAGCCGAGCCCGGCCTCGAGAGCGCCCTCGACGGTGTCGAACAGCGCCTCCTCGCCCGCGGTGTGCCCCACGTGCCGTGGTTCGCCGCGCTCGTGAGCCCAGCGGCCGTTGCCGTCCATGATGATCCCGACGTGCGCGGGCAGGCGCTCGGGGTCGAGGTCGGCGGAGTCGATGGGGACCTGCTCGGTCATCGCGGGACGAGCTCCCAGGAGGTCAGCGGGCGGCCGAGGTGGTGGGTGAGGTAGCTGGACACGAGCGTGCCGGCCAGGCGGCGGTCGCTCGGCTCGGCGTCCGTTGCGTCCTCCCCCCAATCGCTCGCGGCCAGCGCGTGCAGCACCTTGAGCACCCCGTCACTGAGGGGCCGGGTGTCCGATGGCGCGCATGCCGGACAGAGGGCGCCCCCGGCTTCGAGGTGGAACACCGCGTGGTGCCCCGGTGTGCCGCAGCCGGCGCAGGCGTCGAGATGGGCGTGATACCCGGCGAGGGAGGCCAGGCGCAACAGGTACGCATCGAGCACGAGCGAGGGATGGGTCGGCGCGGCGGCGAGCATGCGCAGCCCGTCGAGGAGCAGGAGGAACAGGCTGGTGGCCCGCTCCTCCTGGGCCACGCGGTCGACGGCCTCCGCCATCGTCCAGGCGCAGGCCGAGCTCGCCCAGTCCTCTCGCAGTCGTGCGAAGTGCGTGATGAGCTCGGCCTGGTTGACGATGTCGAGGTTGCGGCCCTCGTAGAGCTGCAGGTCGACGTGGCCCAGCGGCTCCAGGCGGCCGCCGAACCTCGAGCCCGGCTTGCGCACGCCCTTCGCGACGGCACGCACCTTGCCCCGTCCCTGCGTGAGCACGGTGACGATGCGGTCGGTCTCGCCGAGCTTGTGGGTGCGCAGGACGATCCCCTGCTCGCGGTACAGGCCCATGGACGACAGGCTAGTGCGCGTGCGCGCCCGCACCCCACACGTGCCGCGCGTGCGCGCCCGCACCCCACACGTGCCGCGCGTACGCGCCCGCACCCCACACGTGCCGCGGGCGAGCGGATCCCGCCGGGACCGCTGCGGTAACCTCCCGGCCGCTCGGGAACGGGCGAACGCATCGACGCCTGACGCGAGGAGGTCGTCTGCGACCCGAGACCCGCACCGCGCTGGCAGCGATCGCGGCGCGCTTCGAGCAGGCCGGTATCGACTACGCCCTCGGAGGGAGCGGGCTGCTGTGGGCGTACGGTCTCACCGAGCGCGTGGGGGACCTGGACCTGCTCACCGACGCCGACCAGGAGGCCGCGCTGCGCGAGTCAGCCGGCGACTGGATCGTGGAGCTCTCCCACGAGGGGACGGAGCTGTGGGCCAGCGCCTGGATCGCGCGGCTCTCGCTCGAGAGCGTGGACGTCGACGTGATCGGCGGGATGGCGCTGCACCACCCCGACGGCGTCATCGCGATCCCGGCGCGGACCACGTCGTGGGTGAACGTGGAGGGGGCGTCGGTACCGGTGGGCGATCCGGCGCTCTGGTGGGTGGTCTACCGCTCCTACAAGCCGGAGAAGGCGCGGCTGCTCGAGCGCGTGGTGCCCTCGTCGAGGCGCGCAGCCGTCCTCGCCGAGGTCGGCCTGCCGTCGGGCGATCCGCTCACGCCACCGGGCGATCCGCACCCAGTACCGGGCCATCCGCACCCGCCGTCGGGCGATCCGCTCACGCCACCGAGCGATCAGCACCCGGCACCGGTCGATCAGCACCCGCGGTCGCGACCCGATCCACCCGACGAGGTCCCCTAGTACCCGAGGCGCTGGAGGGCCTTCGGGTCGCGTTGCCACTCCTTCATCAGCTTCACCCGCAGATCGAGCCAGACCTGCGCGCCGAGGACCAGCTCGAGCTCGCGGCGCGCGGCGGCGCCGATCTCGCGCAGGACCACGCCCTCGTGACCGATGACGATCCCCTTCTGGCTCTCGCGCTCGACGTAGACGACCGCGTGAACGACCTGCCATCCCTCGGTCTCGCCGGGCACGATCTCCTCGATCGAGACCGCGACCGAATGCGGGACCTCCTCGCGCATGCGCACAATGGCCTTCTCACGGATGATCTCGGCGACGATCTGCTCGGTGGACTGGTCGCTGATCGCTTCCTCGGGGAACCAGGCGGGTCCCTCGGGCAGGCGGTCCACGAGCATGTCGATCAGGTCGTCGACCCCCTCGCCGGTGGCCGCGGAGAGCGGGATCAACTCCTCGAAGTCGCCCATGGCGTCGAGCTCGGCGAGCACTGGGAGCTGCGCCTCCCGGTCGAGCTGATCGAGCTTGTTCGCGACGGCGATCGCCGGGGTCGGCACATCGGCGAGCAGGCCGGCGATGAAACGGTCGCCGGGGCCGATCCCCGCGGCCGCGTCGGCCATGAACACCACCAGGTCGACCTCGGAGAGGTTTCGACGGGCCACCTCGTTCAGGCGCGAGCCCAGCAAGGTCTTGGGCTTGTGCATGCCCGGGGTGTCGACGAACACGATCTGCACACCGTCGTCGGCTTCCTGGGAGGAGGCCGGACGGTGCAGCACGCCGCGGATCGCGTGGCGGGTGGTCTGCGGCACCGGGGTCGTGATCGCGACCTTCTGCCCGACCATCGCGTTGAGCAGCGTCGACTTGCCGACGTTCGGTCGGCCGGCGATCGCCACGAATCCGGAGCGCATGCGGTTCTCCTCGCTGTCCCGAGAGCGCGCACGGGCCTCGCCGCCCGGACCCACTCGTTGCCCCGACCCCCAGGGGGACTGAGCCGAGCGCTAACGTCGGTCGGCCGAAAGGGACTTCGGCCACCTTAGCCGCAGGGCGAAGGAGCCGACAGGGAGTGGGAGACGGCTCAGAACAGGCCGCAATCCACGAGCACTGGCGAGACGATGCCCACTGGCGAAGCGATGACCGACACGAGCCCCCTCCGGTCCTCGCGGACCGGCCACAGCTCGGCCGCCGATCCCGCCGCGGCAGCGACCGAGGCGATCGTCTCGGCGCTGGGCGACACCACGCCGCAGCCCGAGGATGTGGTGTTCCTCTTCGCCGGCGGCGGGTACGAGCCGCGTCCGCTGGTGGACGCCGGCGCGGCGGCGGCAGCCCCGGCGCGGCTCGTCGCGTGCAACACCATCCTCGGCTTCGTCGCCGGGAGCGGGATCCACGGGACCGTCGCGCTGCACGTCCCCGGTGGGGAGCTCGGGATGGGGGTGGCCGCCGCGCGCGAGCAGGACGGCGACCTGCACGAGGCGTCACGGCAAGCAGCGGCCGAGGCGAAGGCGGCTGCCGGTCCGACCGGGAGCCACTCGGCGCTGCTCCTCCTGTCCAGTGGGCACATCGGCGGGCAACGTGACGTCGTGCAGGGCGCCTACGAGATCGCCGGGGCACGTGTGCCGCTGGTGGGAGGTGCCGCCGCGTCGGACGAGCAGATGAGCCCGACCTGGCTCGGACTCGATCGCGAGGTGATCGGCCAGGGCGTCATTGCGGTCTGGATCAACTCGTCGCGTCCGCTCGGGGTCGCGGTGGAACACGGGTGGGCACCAGTGAGCGGCCCGCTCATGGTGACCCGAGCCCGGGACAACGTGATCCTCGAGCTCGACGGTCGCCCCGCGCTCGACGTGTACATGGAACAACGCGGGCCCCTCGCCGAGGGCGAGGCGCCGTTCGGCTGGCGGACACTCGACCGCCCCTGGGCCTGCCCACCCTCGACGGCACCTTCGAGGTGCGGATGGTCCAGGGCGCCACCGACGACGGTGGTTTGGAGATGTTCTCGTACGTCCACGACCAGTCGATCGTGCGGCTCATGGGGACCGACGCCACCGCGATGCTCGACGGTGCCCGCACGGCCGTCCGTCGAGCCGTCGAACGGCTGGGCGGTGAGCCACGGGCCGTGCTGGTCTTCAGCTGCGCCGCGCGTGCGGCACTGCTCGGCGAGGAGGCCCCCGCCGAGGCGACCGCGGTGAGCGACGAACTCGAAGGCGTCGACGCGGTCGGATGGTTCACCTCCGGCGAGTACGCCCTCACGACCGGCGCAACCGGCTTCCACAACGCGACCGTGGCCGTACTGGCGCTATGACCACCGATCCCGAGTCCATGGGAGCGAGCGGGCTCCGCGCGGAGAACGCGCGGCTGCGCGAGCAGCTCTCACGGGCCGAACAGCACACCGACGCGGTCCTGCTACGCACCACGCGCCTCGCGCAGGTGGTCACGGCGCTGGAGCAGATCGGCCCCTCGGGGCGGATCAACCGCATCGCCGGCGAGGTCGCGCAGCTCTTCTCGGCCGACATCGGGCTGCTCCTGCTCGGGAAGCCCGACGCGCTGATGGTGGCGAGTCGCTGGGGCGTACCCGACGACGAGTTGCCCGACGGGCCCCACCGCGCTCCCGACCCGGTCGTGGCCACGCCCACCACCGAGCCGGCCCTCGTCGGTCCCTGCGGTGAGGCACCTCTGTTGTGCGGGCTCGAGAACTTCGACGTCCGCCAGGTCGCGTGGATCCGGCTGCACGGCCCGGAGGAGACGACCGGCTACCTGCTGCTCGGGCGGCAAGCCGAGGCCCCCTTCACGAACTCCGACGCCCACGAGCTCCGGGCGGTGGGGGCACGCGTGGCGCTCACCGTCGAGAACGAGAAGCTGCAACGCCGGACCCAGGAGCAGCTCGAGCAGCTGCGGATCCTGCACCAGCTCAGCATGTCGCTCGCCGGCACCGTCGACCTGGCCGAGGGGGGCCGACTCGTCGCCGACACGGTCGTGGAGGTGGCACCGGGCGCGGCCGCCGCCCTCTTTCGTCGGAACGGGCAACAGTGGCAGCGCTTCGCCGCCGCGGGGGCCGAGGTGTTCCCGGAGCACCTGGACGATCCACCCGACCTCGAGGCGGCCGAACTCCTCAGCGTACGGGACGGAGCCGAGGAGGTCGCGGTCATCGCGCTGTGCGACGTGCCGGCCGCCGGCCTCGCGAGGGCACTGCTCCCCCACCTGCGCGACGCGGCCGGTCTCGCCCTGGGCAAGATGCTGTTGCACGAACAGACGGCGAGGCAGGCACGCCACGACGCGCTGACGGGCCTGCCGAACCGCGAGCACCTCCGGCAGCGGCTCGAAACGGCGCTGCGGCAGGGCCGCACGGTGGCGGTCATCTTCCTCGACCTCGACCGGTTCAAGTTGATCAACGACAGCCTCGGCCACGACGTGGGTGACGAGCTGCTGGTGGAGGCAGCACGGCGCCTATCGGACACGGTCCGGGGCAGGGACCTCGTCGCACGCCTCGGCGGGGACGAGTTCGTGGTCCTGTGCGAGGGGCCGGGCAGCGACGACGAGGCGGTCTCGGTCGCGCAGCGCATCGCCGAGCGGATGGCCATGCCCTTCGAGATCGCCGGGACGAGCCTGCGGATCAGCACGAGCCAAGGGCTGGCGATCGCCGGTCCGGCGAGCACGGCCCAAACGTTGCTGCGCGACGCCGACGCGGCGATGTACCTGGCCAAGTCCCGAGGTCGGGACCGCTACGAGATCTTCCAGGACGAGCTGCGGGTGTTCGTCACCGGCCAGCTGACCGTGGAGCAGGAGCTGCGCGCGGCCCTCTCGCAGCAGCGGCTCCAACTCTGGTACGAGCCGGTCACCGACCTGCGCACCGGCGCCGTGGCGGCCTTGTCGGCCCGGTTGCACTACGAGGACGAACGGGGGCGCTGCGTGCCCGCCGCTGACTTCCTCTCCGTCGCCGAGGAGAGCGAGCTGATCGTCGAGCTCGGTCTTTGGGCGCTCGACTCCGCCTGCGCGCACATCGCGGACTGGCGCGCGGAACTGGGGGGGCACGAACCTCCACGCGTCCAGCTTCCCCTGACCACGCGACAGTTCGCCCGCGAGGACCTCGTCTCCCGGATCCGGCAGGCACTCGAGGCACACGACCTGCCGGCGACGGCGCTCGGCTTCGAGATCGACGAACACGCGTTGCTCCAGGCCGACGAGGACCGCGCCCGGCACGTCGTCGGGGAGTTGCGGCGGCTCGGGATGCACCCCGCGCTCGACGGCTTCGGGGCCGGATCCGCATCGCTCACGCGACTCAAGGGATGGGCCGTCCGATCCGTCACGCTCGGCGACGAGTTCGCGCGCGAGCTCCACGAGGACCCCGACGCCCCGGTGACTCGGGCCATGGTCCAGCTCGTACACGATCTCGGGCGGGAGGTCACGGCCCAACGGGTCGGCGACCCCGCGCAGCTCGAGGCGTTGCGGCAGGCGGGTTGCGACTACGCGCGGGGGCGAGTGTTCGGCCCTCCCCAGCCGCCGGGCGAGATCGCCGCGAGCCTCCGCGAGCAACTCTCCCTGACCACCGGCTGACCTGGCGGACGCGAGCCCGCGTGGCGCCCGGGGGAACGGCCCGGCGCCGGTGACCGCACGAGGCGCGCCGACCACGTAGGCTGCCGCTGCGCAGCACGCGAACACCGTCGATCGGGTCGCGAAGCGTGCGGACACCCGGCACGATCGGCGCCCGACCGGCGCAACCGGCGACGACTCCAAGGAGCGACACGATGGGCATCGGCTTCACCGGATGGGAGGCGCCACTGCGGATCAGCTCCGGCGCCTTCATCCTCCAACAGGGGCTCTCGAAGCGCGACATGCCGGACGAGGCCGCGCAAGGACTGCTGGAGTTCGCGAAGTCCGCGGAGATCCCGGGGATCGCCGACCTCGAGCCTCGCGAGTTCATCGACCTCGTGGCGATCGCGGAGACCGCGCTCGGTGGGGTGCTCCTCGCCCCGTTCGTGCCCCGCCGGCTCGCCGGATTGGGCCTCATGACGTTCAGCGGCTTCTTGCTCCGTCTGTACTGGAAGGCGCCGGGGATGCGAGAGGAGGGCGGGATCGCACCGACCAGCGATGGGACCGCGATGGCCAAGGACGCCTGGTTGTTCGCGATCGGCATGGCGCTGTTCCTTGCCGGCTCGCGGAAGAAGGAACGCGCCCGCCGCCAGGCGGCCTGATCCATGCGGCTGGTCACCTGGAACGTCAACTCGCTGCGCGCCCGCATGCCACGCGTGGTCGAGTTCCTGGAGGCGCACGCACCTGACGTGCTGTGCCTGCAGGAGATCAAGTGCTCGGAGGAGCAGCTCCCACACTTGGACCTGCAGGCCAGCGGCTACCGCGTGGTGGCCTATCCGGGGGGACCACGCGAGGGGGTCGCCGTGCTGGTGCCCGCCGATCAGGAGGTCGGGAACGTCCGCTGCGGCCTGCCCGACGAACCCGATCCGGGTGAGGCCCGTTGGATCGAGGTGGAGGTCGGCGACCTCACGGTCGGGAGCGTCTACGTGCCCAACGGACGCGAGGTCGGCTCGCCCACCTACGAGGCGAAGCTCGCCTTCCTCGACGCGCTGCGCGCGCGGTTCGCGGAGCTCTCGTCCCCGCTGGTCGTGGCCGGGGACTTCAACGTCGCGCCGACCGACGCCGACGTCTGGGATCCCGACGTGTTCGACGGCGCGACCCATGTGACCGAGCCGGAACGCGAACGCTTCGGCGCGCTGCTCGAGACCGGCCTCGTCGACGCCTTCCGAGCCGTCGAGCCCGACACGCGACAGTTCACGTGGTGGGACTACCGCGGTGGCTCGTTCCACAAGAACGAGGGCATGCGGATCGACGCGGTCCTCGCGACCCCCGACATCGACGTCGGCTCGTGCGGCATCGTCCGTGACTTCCGCAAGGGCAAGAAGCCGAGCGATCACGCGCCGCTGCTCGCCGAGCTGGCCCTGCCGGAGGGCGCGAACCGCGGTTAGCGCTCGCCCTGCTGGTGAGCCAGGTACCCGAGCGAGCGGAACCGCTCGCCGACGTGCTCGATCTCGGCATCGTCGAGGATCCGCGGTGATCCCAGCTGGCTCGCTCGGTGGTACAGCGCGGCGCACCACTCGACGGTGACGGCGTGCCCGTAGGCCTCCTCGAGGGTGGCTCCGACCGTCAGAACCCCGTGGTTGCCGAGGAGCACCGCCCGGCGGCCGGCCAGGCCGCGAGCCATGTGGTGGGCGAGCTCGTCGCTGCCGAACGTCGCGTAGGGCACGACCGGCACGGTGCCACCGACCGCGGCGAGGAGGTAGTGCACGGCGGGCAGCTCGTCGAGTGCGCAGGCGACCGCGGTGGCGTACGAGGAGTGCGTGTGCACGACCGCGCCCGCGCCGGAGACCTCGTAGGCGAGCCGGTGCATGGGGAGCTCGCTCGAGGGTCGGCGCCGAGGGTCAGCCGGCGCGCCCCGCTCGTCGATGCGCACGATGTCGGCCGGCGTCATGCCGTCGTAGGGCATCCCGCCCGGCGTGATGAGGATCTCGTCGCCGAGGCGAACCGAGAGATTGCCGCTGGTCCCGACCGCGAGGTCGTCGGGTACGAGCCGTTGGGCGTGGGCGACCAGCCGCGCCCGCGCACCGGCACCGTTTCGGGAGGTCATGCAGCGCAGTCTCGCAGAGTGGCCACCGGCTCACTCGGCCGAGACCCCGGGCCGCTACGCCGCGACCGTGTTATCGGGGCTGCTACGCCCCGACCGGGTCGTCGGCAAGCTGTGCTACGCCCAGACCGGGTCGTCGGCAAGCTGTGCTACGCCCCGGCCGGGTCCTCGGCGGGCCGGCGCACCACGAACGTGGACTCGTGGCGACTACGGATGCCCGCCAGCCGCAGCAGCCTGCCGACCTCGCGGGGCTCGACGTGGTGCGCGACCACCTCCCCACCCGCGTCCCGGACGCTCGCGGCCAGCTGCGCGTCGGTGAGGTACGACACGACGGGGGGACCGATGTTGCGCCAGTAGTCGCCGAGCGCCACCCGCCGGTCGGTGAACCGGGCGACGGCTCGCTTGGTGTGGAACAACAACGCCATGGGGGCGCGGGGCGAGAAGACCGGCTCCACGATCACGAGGTGCCCGCCGGGGCGGACCAGGCGCAGTGCCCGGTCGACCGCGGTCCGGGCCAGCTCCCGGGAGTCCCGACGGGTGCCCCCGACGAGGTGGTGGAGCACGGCGGCCGCGACCACCACGTCGAACCGCTCGGGGATGCGAGCCTCCAGCTCGGGGTCGAGGACCGACACCGGGTAGGTGGGGCATCCCAGGCGGTCCTGCGCGAGCGCGAGCAGGCCGCTGCTGGGGTCGATCCCCGCCACGTGCTCGATCCCGGTGCGATCCCGCAGGTAGGCGAGGATGTTGCCCGCCCCGCACCCGATGTCGGCGAGGCTCGCGCCCGGACCGTAGTGCTCGGCGATCCAGGCGCCGGCCCAGGCGAGCCGCCCCGTGGAGTACTCGGGACAGTGCTCGTCGAAGTACGCGACCGTGGGATCGGGCGCCGGTTCAGGTGCCATGCCGGCACGCTACCCCTTCGCCCCCGAACGGATACCGGGGACGGTCCCGCGCTCACCGGAGGTCGGCCGGTCCGAAGGCGTTGGGCAGAAGGTCGTGCTCCAGCACGAACTCGGCGGTCGCGCCGCTCACCCCCGTCGCGAGCACGCGCAGGGCCGGGCTGAACTCGTAGAGCACCTGACGGCAGATCCCGCAGGGCAGGCAGGGCCCGTCCCCGTCCCCGGCGACCGCGATCACCATCAGCTCGGTGGCGCCGGCCATGATCGCCTGCGGCACCGCGACCCGTTCGGCGCACACGCCGGCGGGCATCGAGGCGTTCTCGACGTTCGCCCCGGTGAAGACCCGGCCGTCGGCGGTGCCGAGGGCGGCGCCGACGCGAAACGACGAGTAGGGCGCGTACGCCCCGGTCCGCGCGGCGCGCGCCAACTCCAGCAACTCCTCGTCGCTGGCGGTCTCCGCCGGCTCGGTCTCGGCCACATCAACCCCCTCGATTCCCGCGGTCCCGCGGTCCCGCGGGCGCGCGTACGTTCGTAGGTCACGCGCGGTCAGGCCCGCGCGTCCTCCTCGTCCACCGGCTGCCCCGCCCCCGGGGTCACGAGCACCTTCGCCACCCGGCGCCCTTTGACGCGTTCGGCCGACAGCCGGACGCCGGCAACCTCGACCTCCTCCCCGGGCTCGGCGACGTGCCCGAGCAGCCCGACCAGCAGGCCGCCGACGGTGTCCCACTCCTCGTCGGGCAGCTCGGCCTCGACGAGGTCGGCGAGATCGTGGACCGGCAGCCGGGCGTCGACGCGCCAATGCCCGTCGTCGAGGGGCTCGACCATCCGCTCGCTGCGGTCGTACTCGTCCTCGATCTCGCCCACGATCTCCTCGAGGATGTCCTCGATGGTCACGATGCCGGCGGTCGCGCCGTACTCGTCGACGACGATCGCGAGGTGGATGCGCTTGGCCTGCAGCTCCGCCAGCAGGGCGTCCACGCGTTTCAGCTCCGGCACGAAGTGCGCCGGGCGGAGCAGGTCGCTCCACGGGCCGTTCTCGTCCCCGCCCGCGTGCAGTCGCCGCAGCACGTCCTTGGCGTACAGCAACCCGACGATCGTGTCACGGTCGCCCCGGTAGACGGGAATGCGGGAGTGCCCCGCCCGCAGCACGACGTCGAGAACGTCGCTCAAGGACTGGTCGAGCGAGACGCACACCATGTCCGGCCGCGGCACCATGATCTCGCGCACGACGGTGTCGCCGAGCTCGAAGATCGAGTGGATCATGGCCCGCTCGTTCGATTCGATCACCTCGTCGGACTCGGCGGCGTCGATCATCGCCCGCAGCTGGTCCTCGGTGACGAAGGGCCCGCTGACGAGCCCGCGCCCCGGCACGAGCACGTTGCTCACGCGGATGAGGCCGGCCGCCACGGGAGCCAGCGGGCGGATCACGATCGCCACCAGCGGCGCCAGGGCCAGCGCCGTCCGCTCGGGCGCCTGCAACGCGACGGTCTTGGGGGCGACCTCGGCGGCCACGAACAAGAGCGTCGATCCGACGACGGCGACGGCCACGACCGCCCAGCCCACCATGAGCCAGCTCGTGACGGCGCCGGTCACCGCTGCCACGCCCGTAACCTGCGCGGTCAGGACGACGAGCGCGAGAATGTTCGCCGTCCGGGCGGGCTCCAGCATGAGCTTCACGAGCGCGGTGGCGCCGCGCCGACCGTGCGCCGCGAACCGCTGCGCCTGCGGCAACGTGAGACGCGACAGAGCGGCCTGCGCCGCGGCCAGGAGCGCCGCCACGAACACGAGCACCGCGGCCACGACGAGGGCCACCGGCTCCCACGCGATCACGACCCCACCCCCTGATCGGCCGCGGCGAAGTCCGCGAGCAGGCGGTCGGTCAACCCGAACATGCGTTGGTGCTCCCCGGGTTCGGCGTGATCGTGGCCCAGCAGGTGCAGGATGCCGTGCACGAGCAGCAGGTCGAGCTCGCTCGTGGTGTCCGTGCCGCGCTCGGCCGCCTGCGCGCTGGCGACCGCGGGACAGAGGACCACGTCGCCGAGGAGGCCGGGTGCGTCCCCGTCAGTGGCCGAGTCAGCGGTCGCGGCAGGGGTCGCGTCAGCGGTCGCGGCAGGGGTCGCGTCAGCGGTCGCGGCAGGGGTCGCGTCAGCGGTCGCGGCAGGGGTCGCGTCGATCGGGAACGCGAGCACGTCGGTCGGCCCGTCGGCACCCATGTGCTCGGCGTTCAGCTCGGCCATGTGGCCGCGGTCGACTAGGAGCAGGCCGAGTTCGAGACGCCTCGGAACCGCGCGGTCGGCCAGCACGAACCGGGCGAGGCGGTCGAGCCGGCCGAGGTCGAGCGTAGCGTCACCGTCGGGACCGTCCCGGTCGTCGACGAGGGAGATGCGCGCGCTGCTGTCTCCCGACGCGGTGCCCGGCCGAGCCGGGGCGTCGTGATCGGACCCGTCGTCACCCACCGTCGTTCTGCCCCGTCTCCTCTTGGTCCTGTGCTCGGGCGGCATCGAAGCGGTCGTAGGCTTCCACGATGTCCTGAACGATACGGTGGCGCACCACGTCCTCGCCGGTCAGCTCGATGAACGACACACCTTCGACACCCGGCAGGATGTCGCGGACGACCCGCAGCCCGGACTTGTGCCCGGGGAGGTCCACCTGCGTGATGTCGCCGGTGACGACCGCCTTCGAGCCGAAGCCGAGGCGGGTGAGGAACATCTTCATCTGCTCGGGCGTGGTGTTCTGCGCCTCGTCGAGCACGATGAAGCTGTCGTTCAGCGTCCGCCCGCGCATGAACGCCAGCGGGGCCACCTCGATGACGCCGCGATCGGCCAAGGTGGTGAGCTGTTCGGCGTCCATCATGTCGTGCAACGCGTCGAACAGCGGCTTCAGGTACGGGTCGATCTTCTCGTAGAGCGTGCCGGGCAGGAACCCGAGGCGCTCCCCCGCTTCGACCGCCGGGCGGGTGAGGATGATCCGGTTCACGTCCTTGCGCCGCAACGCGTCGACGGCCATGGCCATCGCCAGATAGGTCTTGCCCGTGCCGGCGGGACCGATCCCGAAGATCACGGTGTTCTCGCGGATCGCGTCGAGGTAGCGCTTCTGGCCCACCGACTTGGGCCGGATCGCGCGGCCACGGTGACTGTGCGCCTCGTCGCCGAGGATCTCCGACGGGTGCGGATGGTCCGAGCGCTGAACCATCTGGATCGTCGCGGTCACCCCGGCCTCGTCGAGCCCGTGGCCCTGGTCGAGCAGCTTGACGAACTCGTCGAGGACGTGCTGGACCTTGCGGGTCTCGGCCTCCGGGCCGGACACGCTGATCTCGTTGCCGCGGACCAGGATGTCGACATCGAAGGACTGCTCGACCAGCCGCAACAACTCATCCTGCGTGCCGAGCAGCGACACCATGGAATGGTGCGGCGGGACCGAGGTCGTGACGCTCGTGATCTGGCTCAACCAGGACCTATGGCTCGTGGTCACATCGGCCGCGCGAGGGCTCACGCGGCACTGGCGCGTGGCGTCAGTGTACTTCGGCCCGCGACGGGATCGCAGGGGGTGCGGGACCGTTGGGGACCGCTCGCACGACCGATCGGGGCGGGTCAGGGCGCGGGCCGTGGGTCCGGGCCGGGGCTGCGGGGTGCGCCGGGCGCGGGTTTCACGTCAGCGCCGCGCGCGGGGGCGCGGGTGTTCACATCAGCGCCGCGCGCGGGGGCGCGGGTGTTCACATCAGCGCCGCGCGCGGGGGCGCGGGTGTTCACATCAGCGCCGCGCGCGGGGGCGCGGGTGTTCACATCAGCGCCGCGCGCGGGGGCGCGGGTGTTCACATCAGCGCCGCGCGCGGGGGCGCGGGTGTTCACATCAGCGCGGCGCGCCGGGGATAGGCGGCCTCGGGATCGGTCTGGACGTTGACGAGGTAGGGCACCTGCGCGGCGAAGGCACGCTCGAGCGCCGGGGCGAGCCGATCCGGTCGCGTCACGGTCTCGCCGGCACCCCCGAGGGCGGCGACGATCGCGTCGTAGGCGGTGTCCTGCCGCAGGTCCGCGGCCGCGTGCCACCCGTCGTAGACCTGGCGCATCGGGTGCTTCTCCAGCGCCCACGCGCCGTTGTTCGCGACCACGATCGGCAGGGCGAGGTCGTGGCGCACGAGCGTGTCGACGTCCATCAGGCTGAAGCCCGCAGCGCCGTCGCCGAGCAGCAACGCCGATTGGGCCTCCGGGTGCGCGAGGCGCGCCGCGAGCCCGTACCCGGTCCCGGTGCCCAGGCACCCGAAGGGCCCGGGGTCGAGCCAGCGGCCGGGCCGATGGCTATCGATGTGCCGGCCCGCGAACGACACCACGTCTCCTCCGTCGCCGATCAGCACCGCATCGCGGTCGAGCTGCCGCGCCAGCTCACCCCCGACCCGGGCCGGATGGATCGGCACGGCGTCGCTCTCGAGCAAGGCTCGGTCCTCCGCACGCGTCGCCCCCTCGGCGTCGGCCAGTTCACGAGCCCACGCGGCCCGCGCCTCGGCCCGTTCGCCGGTCGGGCCACCCGCTGCCTCGGTGAGGGTTTCGAGCACAGCCGCAAGGTCGCCACCGACCCCCGCCGCCAGGTCGACGTGCCGGGCCACCTCGTCCGGATGGTCGGCCACGTGCACGACCGGGGTCCCGCCGAAGTCCCCGAACCCGAGTCGGAAGTCCAGCGGCGCGCCCACGACGCACACGAGGTCGGCGCCCTTCAGCGCCGCGCCCCGCGCGCGACTGATCGCGAGCTCGTGATCCGCGGGCACGCAGCCACGACCCTGGCCGTTCATCGCGACGGGTGCGCGCAGCGTCTCGACGAGGGCTTGCAGGGACTCCTCGGCACCGGCGAACCACACGTCCGTCCCGGCGATCACGACGGGCCGGTCGGCAGCGGCCAGCGCCTCCGCGGCCACGGCGATCGTCGCGTCGTCGGGCGGGTGCCGCGCCGGCGGATGCCAGGGGGCGATCGACTCGTTGCTCGTCGGGGTGAAGATCACGTCCATCGGGATGTCGAGGAACGCGGGCCCGCGCGGCGAGGTCGCCGCGGCCGTCAGGGTGGCGCCCACCTCCCCGGCGACGGCGCCCGGCGCCTGCGCGGTCGCGGCCCGATTGCACAGCGGCTCGGTGAACGCGACGTGATCGAGCTCCTGCAGGCTGCCGCGTCCCCAGGTCGCCTGCGGCGCGCGACCTCCGAGGACCACGAGCGGGGAGCCGTTCGACTGCGCGCTCGCGAGGGCACTCATGGCGTTGGTGACGCCCGGACCCGCGGTGAGAGCCGCGACCTGCGGGCGCCGGGTCAGCTTGGCCAGCCCCTCGGCCGCGAACCCCGCGGTCTGCTCGTGACGGGTGTCCACGAGCGCCACGCCTTCGTCGCGCGCGCCCTCGTAGAGCGGGAACAGGTGGCCGCCCGACAACGTGAACAGGTGCTCGATGCCGGCGGCACGCAGCGCGCGCACCGCGAGATGGCCGCTCGGGACCTCGTCGGTCACGCGAGCCTCCTCGCTCAAGCCCGGGCTCGGGGCGACGCAGGCTACCGCACGATGACCGAGGTCAGTCCTGTCGGGTCCCGTTCGCCCCGTCGGCCTGGCGATCCTCGCGACTCGCTTGCCATCGCCGGTCGGGTGCCGCAGAGTCCGCGCGGGTACGCCTCGCCCGAAACCGCCGCTTGCGGCCCCCGGGCTGCCAGGTGGGCGGGCGAGCGTCGAACGACTGGAGGTGGCGCGTGAGCGAGGAGTGCATCTTCTGCCAGATCGTCGCCGGGGACATCCCGAGCGACCATGTGGCCAGCGACGACGGTCTCGTGGCTTTCCGCGACATCAGCCCCCGTGCGCCGGCACACGTGCTCGTCGTGCCCGAACGACACATCCCCAGCGCGCACGACCTCACCGAGGCCGACGAGGCGCTGCTCGGGCGCTGCTTCGCACTCGCGCGCCGCGTGGCCGAGCAGGAGGGCATCGCCGACGGCTACCGCGTGGTCACCAACATCGGCGAGCGCGGGGGCCAGGCAGTGTTCCACCTGCACTTCCACGTGCTCGGGGGCAAGCAGCTCGGCACCGTCGACGGGAGAGTGCCCGAGAGCGCGTAAGCCCGCCTATCGAGCGCGCGGGCCTGGGCGTGAGCCCGCTAGCGCGCACGTGAGCCCCCATCGAGCAGCGCGGGCCTGCGCGTGAGCCCCCCATCGAGCGCGCGGGCCTGCCATCGCGCCCCCTGCTCGTGCCGAGTCCCGGTCCTTCAGTCGGGCTCCAGGCCGGCGGTTCCCAAACCCTCAGTGTCCTTGGCGCTTTCTGACGTGACGATCTATCACAACACTTGTCCACACGTCTCCAGAGAATCCATACGATCCTCTTGATCGACTGTTATACTTCGATCGAACAGAGATTCGAGCATCGGCGAGCAAGGGATCGAGAGGGGGTGATGCCGGTGGCCGAGGACGTACTCGACGATCCGCTCGCCGACGTCACCGCCGACACAGCGGAGGACGCGGAGCTGGGGCTGCACGAGGTAACCGCGGGCCTCGACGCGCTGACCGAAGTGTCGCTTGCCGAGCTCGATGACGTCCGGCTACACGCCGTGATCCAGGGTTTTCGAGCAGCCCGCGACCGCGCCGAGGGCCTCGCGGCGGAGGCGCTGTCGATCCAGCGTGCCCGGGGGAGCTGGCGCCGGGATGGGGCTCGCTCGCAGAAGGAGTGGGTGAGCGACGAGCTCGACGTCTCCCACGGGCAGGCCACCGGCATCGTGCGCCACGCGGAGCAGCTCGCGCGGCTGCCGCTGACCCGCGCCGCGGTGCAGCGAGGACTTCTCAGTGCGGGGCAAGCGCAGGTCGCCCTACGCGCCACGACCGACCTCCCGCGTGATGCGTTGGCCGCCCTGGACCGCGAGGTCCTCCGCAGCGCCGGACTCGACCCGGATTCAATCTCCGCTCGCCGCCCCACCCCAGCAAACCGGTTCGGCCGTCCGGCCTGGGTGGACACGACCGCCGAGGAAGCGTGCGAGCACTCACCCGACGCGCCATCCGGCGCCGACGGCTCGCATCCCGATACCCCCGAAGGCGAAGGAGACGGCGGCGCCAGCGAGGAATCCATGCGAGACGATGCTCCCGGCGACAACGGCGCATCCCCCAGCGACCGCACCACCAGCGACGGCACCCCCGATGGCGACGACACCCCCGATGGCGACGACACGCCCGATGATCACCGCGCGCGTGACGGCGCACCCCATGGAAACGGCTCCCTCGGCGCAGGCGGCCCCGGGCCGAGCCCGGGGGCCGAGGGACGGTCGGGAACCGATCCCGCCGACCTGAGGGATCGCCTGGACGACTACCGGGCGACCCATCATCCGGACGCGGTCGCCGCCCGGGAGCGACGCGCCTGGCAAGGGCGCCGCGCGAGCCTCGGCCACACGCCCGACGGCCTGCCGACGCTGTTCAACCAGCTCGACGTGCACGGCGCCGAGACACTCGCGACCGCGCTTAGCGCGTTCTCCAAGCCCCACGGGGACCACGATGACCGGACCCCCGAGCAGCGCCGCGCGGACGCGCTCGTCACCATCGCGGAACGCGCGCTCTCGTATGCCGACCCGGAAGACTCTCCGATGCACCGGCCGCAGGTCACCGTCGTCGTCCCACTCCAAACCCTGCGCGGCGCCACGGGCGCGCCGGCCGGGCGGATGGACCAGCTCGGAGTGCTGTCCAGCGAGACCGCGCGGCGGCTGGCGTGCGACGCCGAGGTCTCGCGGGTGCTCACGGGGCCGTCCAGCGCGCCACTGGACGTGGGGCGGACCCGTCGGACGGCAACGGGTGCGCAGCGACGCGCGCTCGCGGTCCGCGATCGCGGGTGCGTCGGTTGTGAGGCGCCCGCGAGCTGGTGCGACGCCCACCACGTCTGTCACTGGATCGACGGCGGCGCCACGGACCTGTCCAACCTGTGCTTGCTGTGCCGCACCTGCCACACCCACGTCCATCAGGGCACGCGCATGCTGGTCGGCGACGCCGACCAGGGGTTCGGGCTCGTGCACCCCGAACGCGCCGACAGCGTGGCGCGCGCAGGCAGCTGCCCGGATCCCGGCTACGGCGGCCGCACGCGACGTGCGCGATCACGGACACCCGAGACGGACCCGTCGCCACCCGGGGATCCGCCACCCGCCGACGAACCTCCCGAACCCGATCCATGGCAATGGCCGGGCCCCTGGGACCAGCCGACCGACCACGACGAACAGGCCACGCGATCCCGCTCGAGATCGAGATCGAGATCGCCGCGTGAAGACCGCGCAGCAGAGGGCCCCGGCCCGTGGCGAGCCACCCCGTCGGTGTGCGGGGCAGCTCATTCCCCGCCCAGTGTCGAGCCTCGGCAGCGCACGGATCTGCACGATCGACCACCACCCGAGCGGTAGGCCATGCAGGGTCGCGCCATGCTCACCCGGGCGTCACAAGCGCGTCCCGCGGGCTCAGATCACCGGGGGCTCGCGGTACTCGCCGTAAACATCCTTCATCGCCTGGCAGATCTCGCCCATCGTCGCGTCCGCCCGCACCGCGTCCATCAGCACCGGCATGAGGTTCTCGTCGGACCGGCACGCGGCGCGCAGAGCCTCGAGGCGGTCCTCGACCAGCGCACCGTCGCGGTCGGCGCGGTGCTCGACCAACCGCTGCTCCTGCGCCCGCTCGACCTCGCCGGAGATGCGCAGGATCTCGAGCTCCTCGTCGTCGTCCTCCACGTGGCTGGTGACCCCGACGATGTGTTTGGTGCCCTTCTCCAGGTGCTGCTGATAGCGGAACGCGGCATCGGCGATCTCGGACATGAACCAGCCCGACTCGATGCCCGCCAGCATCCCGCGCGTCACCGTGCCGTCGTCGCTGCGATCGAGGATCTGGGCGAGGTAGGCCTCGGTGTCCTCCTCGACCTTGTCGGTCATCCACTCCACGAACCACGAACCCCCCAGCGGATCGATGGTGTTCGGCACCCCCGTCTCCTCGGCGATGACCTGCTGGGTGCGCAACGCCACCTTCGCCGCGTGCTCGGTCGGCAACGCCAGCACCTCGTCCAACGCATTGGTGTGCAAGCTCTGCGTGCCGCCCATGACCGCCGCCAACGCCTCGACCGCGGTGCGCACCACGTTGTTGTCCGGCTGCTGCGCGGTCAGCGACACCCCCGCGGTCTGGGTGTGGAACCGCATCAGCATCGCCTTCTCGGCAGTCGCGCCGTAGCGGTCGCGCAGCCACCGGGCCCAGATGCGGCGTCCGGCGCGGAACTTCGCGATCTCCTCGAAGAAGTCGATGTGCGCGTCGAAGAAGAACGACAGCCGGGGACCGAAGTCGTCGACGTCCAGGCCTCGCGACTGGCCGAGCTCGACGTAGGCGAAGCCGGCAGCAAGGGTGAACGCGAGCTCCTGCGCCGCCGTCGAGCCCGCCTCACGAATGTGGTAGCCCGAGATCGAGATCGGGTGGTAGCGCGGCATCTCGGCGGTGGTGAACTCCATGAGGTCGCCGATGAGCTTGAGGTGTGGCTCGGGCGGGAACAGCCACTCCTTCTGCGCGATGTACTCCTTGAAGATGTCGGTCTGCAGCGTGCCGCCGAGCTGGCGCACTTCGTAGCCCTGGCGCTCCGCGGCCACGCAGTACATCGCGAACAGCACGGGCGCCGGCCCGTTGATGGTCATCGACGTGGTGATCTCGCCCAGCGGGATGCGATCGAACAGCCGCTCCATGTCGCCGAGCGTGTCGACCGCGACCCCGCAGTGGCCGACCTCGCCCTCGCTCTCGGGCTCGTCGGAGTCGCGGCCCATCAGCGTCGGCATGTCGAACGCCACCGACAGCCCGTGCTGCCCCGCGGCGAGCAGCTCGTGGTAGCGCTGGTTGGTGTCCTCCACGGACCCGAACCCGGCGAACTGGCGAATCGTCCACGGCCTCCCCCGGTACATCGACGGGTACACACCCCGGGTGTACGGGAACTGGCCGGGGAACCCGATGCGCTCGTGGTCGACCTCGTAGTTGTGCGGACCCACGAGCGGGGGAACCTCGACGTCCGACAGCGTCGTGGCCGCCTCCCGCTCCTCCTGCGGATCGACCCCGCGCGCCTCGAGCGAGCGGTCGAAGGCCTCCTCCCACGCCGCCGCCTGGGACGCCAACGAGAGCTGCTCCCCCTGGCGCTCGTCGGCCTCGTGGGGCTGGCGGGACTCGCGGGGCTGGCGGGCCTCGTCGTCGCGCATGTCGCGCTCCTTCGCCGAACGATCGTCGCGGCGGGACCTCCGGAGCATTCACCGGCGTCCCACGACGCTGCGCCAAGGATACTTGGAAATCCAAGCATTCGTGGCTGCGCGTCGTGGACGCGGCCGGCCTCACGACCCGGTGGAGGCTCCCTCGAGCTCCTCGCACAACCGCTCGAGACCCCCGGCCAGCTCGCGCATGCCCTCATCGGACAGGTCCGACATTCCGAACCCGTCGGCGACGAGTGCGTCGGTGGCGCGGTCGACGAGCTCGCGGCCGGCCTCGGTCAGCACCGCGAGCGTCGTCCGACGATCATGGTCCCCCGGGACGCGCTCGACCAGCCCCTGGGCCTCCAGACGGTTCACCGCGCTCGTCACGCTCGTGGGGTGGACCATCAGCCGCTCGCCCATCTTCCCCATGGGCAACCGCCCCGTGCGGCTGAACGCGAGCAGCTTCAGCACCTCGTACCGGGCGAAGGTGAGGCCGAACGGCGCGAGCAGCTCGTTCATGTGGCCCAGCGCCAGCTGCTGGGCGCGGAAGAGGCGGACGACCACCTCCATCGGCAGCGCCGCGTCGTGCCGCAGCTCCCACTGCCTGCGGGCCTCGGCGATCGGGTCGAGCGCCGGGCGGTTCACGTGCTGGCCTGGTCCGGGCGCGTGGGACCGGGACGGGCGGGCGTCTGCGGTCATGTCCGCGTTACCTCTCCGAGTCGGCCGGCAGCCCGAGCGTGCGGGCGAGGAACGCGAGCACGTCGGCGCGCTCGTCGATGGCCATGGCGGTCGGTTTGCCGGCGCCGTGCCCGCCGCTGCGGTCGACGCGCAGCAGCACCGGCGACGACGGGTCCGACTGCGCGGCCTGCAGCGTGGCGGCGAACTTGAACGAGTGCCCCGGCACCACCCGGTCGTCGTGGTCACCGGTCGTCACGAGCGTCGCCGGGTACGCGGTGCCGTCGGCCACGTTGTGCAGGGGCGAGTAGGCCAGCAGCGTGTCGACGTCGGCGGGGTCCTCGGGGTCGCCGTAGTCGCTCTTCCACGCCCAACCGATCGTCGAGTGGTGGAAGCGCAGCATGTCGAGGACGCCGACCTCGACGACGGCGGCACCGAAGAGGTCGGGGCGCTGGGTGAGGCAGGCGCCGGCGAGCAGCCCGCCGTTCGAGCGCCCCTTGATCGCGATGCGCTCGGGGTGCGTCCATCCCTGCTCGACGAGCTGCTGCGCGACCCCGATGGCGTCGTCGAATACGTGCTGCTTGCGCTCCAAGCGGCCGTCGGCGTGCCAGGCGGCGCCGAACTCACCGCCCCCGCGAAGGTTCGGGACCGCCAGCACGCCGCCACGCTCGACCCAGGCGAGCCAATGGGTCCGGAACATCGGGGTCACCGGGATCCGAAAGCCCCCGTAGCCCCACAGGAGGGTGGGATGCGGTCCGCCGTCGGGCGCGGGCTCGAGGTCGCGGCGTCGGACGAGGAAGAACGGCACCCGGGTCCCGTCGGCACTCTCGGCCACCAGGCGGTCGGTCACGAAGCGCTCGGGATCGAACGGCAGCGGCCCCGCACGGGGCACGCCGACCTCGGTCGTCTCGCCCGTCTCGAGGTGGTGGCGCCAGATCGACGAGGGCCGGGTGAAGGACGCGAACGTGAGGTGCACGAGCGGGTCGCCCGGCCGCCCGGCGAGGCTCTCGACGGTGCCGAGGCCGGGCAGCGCGACCTCCCCGTCGGGCTCGCCGTCGAGGCGGTCACGGCGGAGACGGCTCGACGCGTCCGCGAGCCAGAGCGTCAGGACCCGGTCGCCGGCGATCACCGCGTGGTCGAGCGTGTCGGTGGGGTCCTCGGCGACCACCTCCCGCCAGCGGGACGCGTCGTCGTCGGCCACACGCGAGCGGGCGAGGTCGATCGCGACGATCCGCTCGCGCGGCGCTCCCGCGTCGGTCTGAACGTACAGCTCTCCGCCCACGACGTCGAGTGGCTCGTAGCTCGCGTCAGCGGCATCGAGCAGCGGTCGCGGCTCGGACTCCCCGGCAGCCAGATCGGCGACCCACACCCGACTGTGCGGGTCGGTCCCCCGCGACAGCGTCACCACGAGCCACCGGCCGTCGTCGCTGACCATCGGACTGAGGACCCAGTCCGGGTCCTCGGGGACGAACACGACCTCGTCGTCGGCCTGCGGCGTCCCGAGACGATGCAGGGCCAGCCACTGGCCGCGGGTGGCGGCGAGGTAGGCGCCGTCCGCGGCGGGCGGGTCGAACGCGCCGTAGAAGAAGCCCGACCCGTCGGGGAGCCAGGCGGCGGGACTGAACTTGCTCCATTCGACGACGTCGTCGTGATCGCGGCCGCTCGCGACGTCGCGCACCCGCCACGTCTGCCAGTCCGAACCCTCCCCGGAGAGGGCGTAGGCGAGCAGCGCCCCGTCCCGGGTCACCGCGGCACCCGTCAGGGCGGTGGTCTCGTCACCCTCGGCGGTCGGCTCGAGCAGGACCGCACCGGTCGCGTCCGGCGCATCGGCGACCCAGAGCGTGGGCTGGTCGTCGAGCCCGGCGTTGCGCAGTTGGAACCAACGCTCCCCGCGGCACCAGGGCGCGCCGGCGCGCGGCCGGTCGGTGAGCTCGCGCAGCCGGGCCCGGAACGCCTCCCGCTCCTCGGCGTCGGCGAGCCACTCCTCGGTCACCGCGTTCTGCGCATCGATCCAGGCGTGGACCCGGGGGTCCGTCGTGTCCTCGAGCCAGTGGTAGGGGTCGGGGACCTTGCGGCCGTGGTGGTCCTCGACGTGGTCGTCGGCGCGAGTGTCGGGGTAGCTGATCATGGCCACCAACCTAATCCGCGGACCGGGTGGAGCGTCGAGCTCAGCCGAGCCGGCTGACGAGCGCGAGCGTGACCGCGGCCGCCGCCACGGCCGCGGTCTCGGTCCGCAGCACGGTGTCGCCCAGGCCCACGGGCGCCAGGCCGGTGGCGGCGACCTCCTCGCGCGTGAGGCCGCCCTCGGGCCCCACCGCCAGGGTGATCGCCCGATGGTCGGACAGCGCCCCGGCCTCATCGATCAGCGGGGTCGTGGCTCCTTCCCAGCAGACCACGCCCCGCTCGTCGTCGAAAGCCTCGGCCCACGAGGCGATCGGTTCGATTGTCGGCAGATAGGCGCGCCGCGATTGCTTCGCGGCCGCGTGGGCCACCGCACGCCACCGGTCGATCGCGCGCTCGGCCCCCTCGCCACTCGGCCGCGACTCGCTGTGCGCGGCGATGGCCGGCGCGATTCGGTCGACCCCGAGCTCGGTGAGCTGCCGCACGATGTCGTCGAGCTTCTTGCCCTTGGGTGTCCCGACGACGACCCGAAGGGCCGGGCGCGGGGTGGGTACCTCCTCGTGAGCGGTGATCGCGAGGGCAACGACCGACCCGATCTCGGCGACACGGGTCCAATAGCGGGTGCCCATGCCGTCGGCGACGCTGACGGGGTCCCCCGGGCCGCAGCGCAGCACCGTGGCGAGGTGGTGCGAGTCCTCGTCCCCGAGGGTGATGTGCTCGTCGCCGATCACGGCCGGTGGGACGACGAAGTGCGGGCCGCCGGGCGCCTCGCGGGGCACCCGCTCGTCGGACCCGTCACTCACCGTTCACCGCCGAAGGCCTCACGGATCCGGTCGAAGAAGCCACGCCCGTCGTGCAGGGTCGCCGCCTCGTGCTCGCCCCGCACCTCGGCGAGCTGCCGCAGGAGCTGCTCCTCCTCGGACCCCAGCTTGCGCGGCACCTCCACGTCGACGTGCAGGTGCAGGTCCCCTCGGGCGGTCTCGGCGCCCAGCTTCGGCATCCCGGCCCGCGGGATGGTGAGGACGGCCCCGGGTTGCGTGCCCGGGGGCACCTGCACGGTCGTCTCGCCGTCGAGGGTCGGCATGGGCAGCTCGACGCCGAGCGCCGCCTGCGTGATCGGGATCTCGACCCGCGCGTGCAGGTCGTGGCCGTCACGCTCGAAGACCTCGTGCGGACGCACGTGGATGCGCACGTAGAGATCCCCCGCGGGCGCCCCCTGGCGGCCGGCCTCACCACGGCCCGTGAGCCGCAGCCGCTGCCCGTTGTCGACGCCGGCCGGGACGTCGATGGTGACCTGCTCCTTGGTGGCCACGCGCCCCTCGCCGCGGCAGTCCCGGCAGGGATTCTCGATCCGCTGGCCCGAGCCGCCGCAGTCGGAGCAGACCTGCGTCGTGAGCATCTGCCCGAACAGGCTGTTGGCGACCTGCTGAACCGCGCCCTGGCCGTTGCACGTCCGGCACGTGACTTTGCCGCTGCCGGGGGCGCTGCCGCTGCCCGAGCAGGTCTCGCACGACCGGGCGACCTCGACGTCGATGTCGCGCTGGACGCCGCTCGCGGCCTCTTCGAGCGTGAGGCGGACGTCGACCACCGCGTCGCGACCGGAGCGCGCGCGTTGCCCACGCCGGCCTCCCCCACCGGCGGCGCCGAACCCGCCGCCGAAGAACGCGTCGATCAGGTCGGAGAGGTCGCCGAACCCGCCGAACGGGTCGCCACCGCTCATGCCCTGCGGGCCGCGCGGGTCCCCGTAGCGGTCGTAGTTGGCCCGCGCCTCGGGGTTGTTCAGCACCTCGTAGGCGGTCGTGAGTTCCTTGAACTCGGTCTCGTCGCCGCCGGCATCGGGATGCAGCTCCCGCGCCTTCTTGCGGTAGGCACGCTTGATCTCGTCCTCGGACGCGCTCTGGTCGACGCCAAGGATCTCGTAGAGGTCTCGCACGGGGGGTCCTCGAGGTCGCACAGCGGTCGGCGGTCGGTCTTCCGGTGGTCAGGGCGGAGCGTCCACTAGCCCACCCTGGACGGCTCGGGCGCGGCGACTCGGCGCCGCGCCGACCCCCCGACAGTATCCCAGCGGCGCCCGCGGATCAGAGCCCCAGGGTAGGTTCAGGAGGTCGACGGGCCCCCGGTCAGCTCGACGAGCGCCTTCTCGACCGAGTCGGCGACGGCCTGCACCGCCCCGAGCGTCCGCGGGTAGTCCATGCGGCTGGGCCCGAGCACCCCGATCGACCCGGCCGCGTCGCCGGCCGCTTCGTAGCCGGCGACCACCATCGCGCAGGCATCCAGGCCGAGCGGCAACTCCTCGCCGATGCGCACCGCCGGGTCCCCGGCCTCCAGCGCCTCCTGCAGGAGCTGCAGCAGGAGGACCTGCTCCTCGAGCGCCTCGTAGACGCTCGAGACCTCCTCGAGCCGTTCGAAGTAGCCGGAGCCCGCGAGGTTGGCGGTCCCCCCGACGAAGACGTACTCGGAGGGCGACGGCTGGGAGAGGTCCGCGGCGAGCGCCTCGCCGACGCGGTCGAGCAGCGGGCGCAGCTCGGTGGGTGCGCCGCTGGAGACACCGTCGATGATCTCGCGGGCATGGTCGAGTCGCACCCCGGCGGCGGCCTCGTTGACCGCGTGGCCGACCCGCTGCACCTCCTGCTCGGCGACCGGGTCCGCGAGGTCCAGCATGCGCTTCTCCACGCGGCCGGTGTCGGCGATCAGGACCGCGAGGACCGAGTGGGCACCGAGGGGCACGAGCTCGACGTGCCGCAGCCGGCTGTGGTCGAGGCGCGGGGTGGCGACGAGCGCCGCGAACCGGGTCACGCGGGACAGGACGCTGGACGCGCGCCGCAGCAGGTCCTCGACGTCGTGCGAATCGACGAGCAGCCCCTCGAGCGCGGTGCGCTGCTCGGGGGTGAGCTCCGCGTGCTCGGCGAGCGTCTCCACGAAGTAGCGGTACCCGTGGTCGGTGGGGATGCGGCCGGCCGACGTGTGCGGCTGCTCGATGAGTCCCGCCTCCTCGAGCGCGACCATGTCACTGCGGACGGTGGCCGCGGACACGCCAAGGTCGTGCTCGGCGACGATGCGCTTCGAGCCGACCGGCTCGCCGCTGCGCACGTAGCCCTGCACGATCGCCTTCAGGATCGTGCGCTTGCGCGCGTCGAGTTCCGGTCGCTCGCTCACCGTGGGCATCCGCGTCACCTCCTTTCCGCCACCTCCCCGTCTCCTTTCCGCCACCTCCCCGTCCCCATGATGATCGCATCGCCCGACCCGCACCTCAACGAGGCCGCTCGGAGTCCGGTGACGAGGGGTCGCGGGAGCCCGATCGGCGTCCGGCGACCAGCGGGTCGCGAGAGCCCGATCGGAGCCCGACGACGTGCGGGTCGCGGGAGCCCGATCGGCGCCGGTCAGGGCTGCAGGGCCAGGGCCATGCCGTCGGCGCGGGCGAGCCCGGTGCGGGTGGGCCGAAGGCGCACGCCGTCGTCGGTGAGCAAACCTGCGGCGACGAGTTGACGCGCCGAGGCCTCGTCGATGGGCTCGACGTCCGGGCGCGGCACCCCCTCGAGGATCCGGAGCCCGGTGACCAGCCGCTCCAGCCGGCGCTCGTTCTCGTCGGGCACCTCGCTGCCCCCGACGACCGGGTCCGCGGGAGCGTGCGCCGGCGCGGGGCCGGCGTGGCGCGAGCGGCCGGCAACCGCACGCAGCCAGGCGCTCGTGGCGCGCACCTCCCACCAGCGCCGACCGGCCCAGAGGCCGTGCGCGCCCGCCCCCACCCCGAGATAGTCACCGCCGCGCCACGTCGACAGGTTGTGACGGCAACGCGCGCCGGGCCGGGCCCAGTTCGACACCTCGTAGCGCTCCAGGCCGGCTCCCGCGAGCACCTGATCGGTGGTCTCCATCCTGTCGGCCGCGACGTCCTCGTCGGGCGACCGTGCGCGTCCGCTCGCGACCGCCCGCGCGTACGGCGTGTTCGGGGCGAGGGTGAGCGCGTAGGCGGAGACATGGTCGACGGCGAGGGCGAGCACGTCATCGAGGGTCGCCCGCCATTCCTCGTCGGTCTCGCCGGGGGTCCCGTAGATCAGGTCCACGGCCACCTGCCCGACGCCGGCCTCCCGGGCAGCCGACACCGCGGCCGGCACGGCTTGCGGGTCGTGACGCCGCTCGAGCTCGTCGAGCACCCGCGTCGAGGTCGACTGCGCGCCGAGCGACAGCCGCGTGAGCCCGGCCTCGACGAGCGGGGCGAGACGCTCGGGGGCGGGGGCACCGTCATCGCGCACGAGCGTCTCGGGGTTGGCCTCGACCGTGATCTCCACGTCGTCGGCCAGCGGGAGCACCTTGCCCGCGGCGCGCAGCACGTCGCTGAGGTCGGAGGGCTCGAGCAGGGTGGGGGTGCCCCCTCCGACGAACACGCTGCCGAACGTCGGCCAGGCGGGGGTCGGGCAGACCGCGGCCGAGTCCGCGGAGACCCCCGCCGAGCCCGAGTCCGCGGAGACCCCCGCTGGGCCGGCGGCCGCCACGTTCGCGAGCCGCTCCACGAGCGCCCGCGCGTAGTCCGCGCGCTGCGCGGCGTCGCTGCCGGTCGCGACGTTGAAGTCGCAGTACCCGCAGCGATGCCGGCAGAACGGCACGTGCAGGTAGAGCCCCGGACGCGGCGCCTCGTCCACGGCGTGCCCCACCTAGTCCCGATCGACCGAGAGGGCCGCGACGAAGGCCTCCTGGGGAATGTCGACCGCCCCGACGGCCTTCATCTTCTTCTTGCCCTCCTTCTGCCGCTCGAGCAGCTTGCGCTTGCGGGTGACGTCCCCGCCGTAGCACTTCGCGAGCACGTCCTTGCGGCGAGCCTTGATCGTCTCGCGGGCGATGATCTTCGACCCGATCGCGGCCTGCACCGGCACGTCGAACATCTGACGGGGGATCAGCTCCTTGAGCTTCTCGACCATCGCCTTGCCGTAGTCGTACGCCTTGTCGCGGTGCACGATCGAGCTGAACGCGTCGACCGACTCCCCGTTGAGCAGCACGTCGACGCGCACGAGGTCCGCGACCTGCCGGCCGGCCGGTTCGTAGTCGAGCGAGGCATAGCCGCGCGTCTGCGACTTCAGCCGGTCGAAGAAGTCGAACACGATCTCGGCAAGCGGCAGGCGGTAGCGCAGCTCGACGCGCTCCTCGGAGAGGTAGTCCATCTTGAGCATCTCGCCACGCCGGTGCTCGCACAGCTGCATCACCGCCCCCACGAAGTCGCTGGGCGTGAGCACCATGGCGTCGACCACGGGCTCGCGGATCTCGGTGATCTGGTGCGGCGGCGGCATCTCAGCGGGATTCGAGACCTCGATCACGCCGTCGGCCGCGAGGTCGTGGGCCCGATCGGCGCCGCCCTTGGGCTGCTGCTCCAACGCCACCTCGTAGCGCACGTTCGGGGCGGTGGTGACGAGCGGGATGTCGTACTCCCGGTCCAGGCGCTCGGAGATGATCTCCATGTGCAGCAGCCCGAGGAACCCGCAGCGGAACCCGAAGCCGAGCGCCGCGGAGGTCTCGGGCTCGTAGGTGAAGCTCGCGTCGTTGAGGCGCAGCCGATCGAGGGCGTCCCGCAGGTCGGGAAAGTCCTCGCTGTCGACCGGGTAGAGGCCGCTGAACACCATCGGGGTGGGCTCCCGGTACCCCGGCAGCGGCTTCTCAGCAGGGTTCTTGTGGTCGGTGACGGTGTCGCCGACCCGGGCCTGGTCGACCTCCTTGATGGCCGCGGTCAGCAGACCGACCTCGCCCGGGCCGAGTCGGTCGATCGACGTCGGTTCGGGGCTGACGACCTGCAGCTGGTCGATCTCGTTGTGGAAGCCGGTCGCCATGAGACGGATCTCCTGGCGCGGTCGCAGCTCGCCGTCGACGACGCGCACGTAGGTGAGCACCCCGCGATAGGCGTCGTAATGGCTGTCGAAGATGAGGGCCCGCGTCGCCTCGTCGGGATCGGTCCGCGGCGGGTCGACGCGCTCGACGATGCGCTCGAGCACCTCCTGGACCCCGTCGCCGGTCTTCGCGCTGATCGCGAGCACGTCGTCGGGGTCCTCGCCGATCAGGGAGCCAAGCTCGACCGCGATCTGCTCCGGGCGCGCCGCGGGCAGGTCGATCTTGTTGAGCACCGGGATGACCTCGAGCCCGGCCTCGATCGCGAGGTACAGGTTCGCGATCGTCTGCGCCTGCATCCCCTGCGCGGCGTCGACGAGCAGGATCGCGCCCTCGCAGCCGTTCAGGGCGCGGCTGACCTCGTACGAGAAGTCGACGTGGCCCGGGGTGTCGATCAGGTTGAGCAGGTACTCCTGACCGTCCGAGGCGGTGTAGGGCATGCGCACCGCCTGCGCCTTGATCGTGATGCCGCGCTCGCGCTCGAGCTCCATGCGGTCGAGGTACTGATCGCGGAACTGGCGCGACTCGACGAGGTCGGTCAGCTGCAGCATCCGATCCGCGAGGGTCGACTTGCCGTGGTCGATGTGCGCGATGATCGCGAAGTTGCGGATGCGCTCGATTTGATAGGTCATGCTGTGCCCGATGCTAGCGGCGCGATCTCAGGGCGGTGGACGAACGCGGGTGCGCCACGCTAGCCTTGGCGGTCGGCCACGGTCGCGACCGCGCGGCACCAGACTCGGATCGCGCGCGGAGGGCGGCCACCGCACCGGCCAAGGACTCCCATCCCACGAGCGCGCGCGAGGAACCCGTGCCAAACATCAAGAGCCAGGAGAAGCGTCACCGCCAGAACGAGGCGCGCCGCCTGCAAAACAAGGGGCGGCGGACGATGCTTCGCACGCATATGAAGAAGTTCGACGAGGCACTGCAGGCCGGCGACGTGGAAAGTGCTCGCGAGCAGTTCCGCACCGCCTCCCGCGAGCTGGACAAAGCCGTGGGCAAGGGCGTGGTGCACCGCAACTACGCGGCCAACCGCAAGTCGCAGATGGCACGCCGACTCACCGAGGTCGAGGCCTAGCCCACGCCCGATCGAGGCCTAGCCCACGCCGAGCGAGGCGCCGTGAAGGCGAGCCGCACGGCCTCTCCGGGCGCCAGCATCGCCGAGTGCTACGCGGGCCTCGTGCTCGACCTCGACGGTGTCTGCTACCGGGCCGCGGAACCGATCCCGGGCGTGGCCGGCGCCCTCGAGGCCATCCGCGACCGCGGGGTCGCGGTCACGTTCGCGACCAACAACGCGAGCAAGACCCCGGCAGCCGTGGCGCACCAACTGCGCGACCTGGGCGTCCCCGCCACCGGCGACGACGTCGTCACGTCCAGCGTCGCCACCGCCGAACTCGTCACCCCCGGCCAGCGGTGCCTGGTGATCGGCATGGACGGACTGCGCGAGCCGCTGCGCGACCGCGGCGCCGTCCTGGTCGACGACCATCGGACCGCCGACGTCGTGGCCGTCGGTATGGACCGTGGCCTCACCTGGAGCGACTTGCGCCGGGCGACGCTCGCGTTGCGACGAGGGGCGCGCTTCCTCGGCACGAACCCCGACGCGACCTTCCCCGAGCCCGAGGGGCAGGTCCCGGGCAACGGCGCGACCCTCGCGGCGTTGACGACCGCCTCGGGTCGCCAGCCCGAGATCGTCGGCAAGCCACGGCCCACGCTCTTCGAGGCCGCCCGTGCGCGGCTGCCCGACGGCCCCGTGATGATGGTCGGCGACCGGCTCGACACCGACGTCGTGGGCGCGGCCGCGCTGGGGTGGGACACGGCCCTCGTGCTCTCGGGGGTGACGACCGCGGACGAGGCCTCTCTCGCCGATCCCCCGCCCACCTACGTCCTCGACGACGTGGGCGGGCTGTTGGCGCCGGCGCCGCCCGAAGCCCCCGTGTAGCCAACGCTCGGGCGGGCGCCACCCGGCTAGCGGACACCACCTGACTGGCGGACATCGCCCGGTTACCGAGCCGACGCCGCTCGACCAGCGAGCGGACGCCGCCGGCTAGCAGACCCCGCCGGCGAGCGGACCCCGCCCGACCAGCGGGCGCCATCCGGCTACCGAGCGGACCCCGAAGCGGGGGTAGCGATGTCGACCACGGCCCGCTCGAGCAACTCGACCGGCTCCCCGGCGCCGGTCTTCGCCTCGTAGTCCACATCGGCGAGCCGGCGGTACGCACGGGTCAGCTCGCCGGGTCCGAAGTTGCGCCGCACCGCCTGGTGGCGCTTGATCATCCCGTCGGACAACCGCAGGCCGGTGTCCTCCCCGTGGACGTTGCCGGCGACCGCGACCAAGGCGCGCAGCCGATAAGCCAGGGCGCCGAGCACCGCCAACGGTTCGACCCCGGATTCCAGGACACCCCGAAGCTCGGTGAGCGCGCGCGCCGGATCCCGGTCGCACATCGCGTCCGCGACCGCGAAGCTGCCGCGGCTGCCGCGCCCCACGACGGTCTCCTCGACCTGGGCGAGGGTGATCGTCCCCGTCGGCGCCCGGGCCACGACCTGGCTCACCTTCTCGGCGATCGCCCCCAGGTCCCGGCCCGCGGCGTCGAGCAGCGCGTTGGCCGCGTCACGATCGGCGGTCCGGCCGTGGCGCTCGAGCTCCGCGGTCACCAGCCGGGCCCAGCCCTTCTCGTCCCAGTCGGCCGGGAGCTTGCAGTCGATCCGGCCGCCCAGGTCCTTGACGACCTTGGCCAGCTTCTGGATCCGCTGCGTCGACCGGGCGAGCAGCAGCACCGTTGCGTCGGGCGGCGTGCCCTCGAGATCGACGGCGAGCGCCTGCGCGAGCTCGGTGGGCAGCTCGTGGGCGTCGCGGATCACGACGGCGCGAGGACTCCCGAACAGCGACGCGGTCCGCAGATCGGGCAGCCCCGCCTCACGGAGCTCCTCCGCGCGCGCGTCGGTGAGATCGAGCTCGCCGTGGGTGGCGCGGAGCTCGTCGAGCAGCCGCTCGGCCTCCCGACGAACGAGGACCTCCTCGGCACCGACGATGAGGTAGGCGGGAGTCGACATGGCGGTGAGCAGGCTACGCCTCCGCAGCCGCGAGTGCTGCGGTGAGCTCGGCGTGCAACGCCGGACCCGCGGCGACGACCCCCTCGCGCAGCGGGGTCACCACCGCTCCGGCCTCCTGGGCGATCAGGGCGCCGGCCAGCCAGTCCCACCGGCCGAGGTCGTCCTCGTAGAAGCCGTCGAGCCGGCCGGCGGCGACCCAGCAGAGCTCGAGCGCCGCGGACCCGTCCCGACGCAGGTCGCGGACGCGCGGCAGCACTGCGACCAGTTGGGCGGCCTGCCGCGAACGGACCTCCGTGCCGTACGCGAACCCCGTGCAGACCAGCGCCTCCCCGAGCGGGACCGGGTCGTTCGCCCGCAGGGGCGCCGAGCCCTGCGACGCCCCGCACCCACGCGCGGCGGCGAAGGTCTCCCCCGTGGTGGGTTGGTGGACCGCGGCCGCGAGCGTGCGATGAGCCCCGTCATCCTCGGTCTCGGCGGCGATCGACACCGACCAGCTCGGCAGTCCGTAGAGGTAGTTCGTGGTCCCGTCGAGCGGGTCCACGACCCATCGGACCCCGCTGGTTCCCGGTCGAGCGGTGCCCTCCTCGCCGAGTATCGCGTCATCGGGCCGGGCCTCGGACAGGGCCTCGGTGATGCGCTGTTCGCTCGTGCGATCGGCTTCGCTCACGAGGTCGCGGGCGCTCGACTTCGTCGCGATCGTGGTCGGCAGCGCCCGGTCGCGGAGCGCGGCGCCGGCGGACTCGACGACCTCCACGGCGAGGTCGCGCAGCGTTCGGGGGTCGATGGTCATCGTGCGCCTTCTCGGTGTGGTGGAGTGCCTCGTCACGGGACGTGCGGGGCGAAGCGCGCAGCGTTCAGCCCGCGGCCCGACCAGCCCGCGCACGATAGCGCACGAGAGGATTCTGGGCGGTCAGCGCACGACCGCTCGCCCGGGATTGCGAGGTCTCGGGATCGCGAGGTCGCAGGATCGCGAGGTGTGGGCAAGACCGTTCCTCCCGCCCGGCCCTCACGTCCACAGCGACGCGGGTCACGCCGCCCGCCGGCCGGGTGTGGACTCGACGCTCGGCCCTTGCCCTCGGAAGTGTCCACAGCGACGCGGGTCGCGCCGCCCGCCGGCCGGGTGTGGACTCGACGCTCGGCCCTTGCCCTCGGAAGTGTCCACACCCGCCCCGGATCGCCGACACCCTCCGGTTCCCGCCGCGGTCGGTCACCGAGCCAGGAACCCCGCACCCCGCCGCAACCCGGGCGAGGCGTCACCGACCCCCGCGCGCGCCGCCGCTACCCGGGCGAGGCGTCATCGAGGCAGGAACCCCGCGCGCCGCCGCAACCCGGGCGAGGCGTCACCGACCCCCGCGAACGTCGGGGTGGCCACCGCGACTTTCGTCGCGGGCACTACTGGACGGGTGCGGGGCAGACCGGGACGGAGCGAGCCACCATCGGATCTCCACGGTGAACACGAGCATCACCAGTGCGCCACCGACCCACAACCACGGCCCGGAGGGCGGGGTCGTCGCGAGCGCGAAGCCGATGAGCGCGGCAAGGAGCAACCCGACGGCGGCCACGCGGCGATACACCGGGGGGACACTCGGAACGGGCATCGGGCACCCCGCAGACAGATCTGCGCCTGATGCCGTCACGGTACCGCGCCCGAAGGGACGGGTTCGAGCCTCCTCGGTCGATGGAGACTCGGGGGGTGTCGCTCCCGCCGCGCTGACGGTCCGCCGATGGACGCCCACGGCGATCGGGAGCCGTCGACGGTGGACGCCCACGGCGATCGGGAGCCGTCGACGGTGGACGTGCACGCGCCCGCCGTCGACGGTGGACGTGCACGCGCCCGCCGTCGAGGGTGACCATCACGGTCCCGTCCTCGTCGGTGCGAGCCACCTCGGTCCCGGCGCCGGCGAGTTCGCCCAACGTGCGGTCGGTGGGGTGCCCGTAGGGGTTCTCGGCCCCCACGGAGATCACCCCGACTCGCGCGCCGACGGCTCCGAGGAACCCCTCCGCGTTCGTCGAGGCGCCGTGGTGGGGGACCTGCAGCACGTCCACCGGCAGGCGGTGCGACTCGGTCGCGAGCAGGCGACGCTGCGCGCCCTCCTCGGCGTCGCCCGTCAACAGCACGGACCCGTCCGGGCTCTCGACCCGCAGGACGAGGCTGTGCTCGTTGAGGTCGTCGTGGCCGAGCCCGCCGCGCGGCGGGTTGAGGACCTCGACCCGGGCCGCGCCGAGCGCGAAGGCCTCGCCCGCGGCGAGCTCCTCGATCGGCACGTCCGCGGCGTCGGCGGCCTCGTGGACCGCGGCGGCGACGTCGCTGGCCGGCGGCTCGGGGGAGGCCCCGACGACGAGGGCACCCACGTCGACGCGTTCGAGGACCTCGGGAAGCCCCGCGACGTGATCGAGGTGGCCGTGGCTCGCGACGACCACGTCGAGGTCACGCACGCGCAGGCGTCGGAGGTGAGCGGAGGCGGCGTCGGGCTGCGGGCCCCCGTCGTAGAGCAACCGCGCGGTCCCACCGGCGGGATCCGGCGCCTCGACGAGGAGCGCGTCGCCGACCCCGACGTCGAGCGCCCGAATCCGTAGGCCGTCGGGCGCGCCAGCGGGTCGGGCCCCGACGGCCACGGCGGTGGCGAGACCGACGAGCAGGACGGCCACGGCCACGGCCCGCCGCCATGGCGCCAGAGCCGCCGCCAGGAGTACCACCCCCGCGATCGGGCTGACGAGGTGGTGCGGCTCCAGCCGCGGCAACGCGGTGAAGGCCTCGGCCGACCACAAGACGACCCGCAGCGCGGGATCCGCGAGCCGGGCCGCCGAAGCCGCCGCAGGCTCGGCGACGCCCGCGAGCGCCGCGGCGACGAGCCCGAGGACCTGCGCGACAGCGGCGGCCGGAGCGGCGACGAGGTTCGCCGGTAGCGACGCCAGCGGCACCCCGCCGTCCGTGGCGAGCAGCACCGGGGTCACACCGAGTTGCGCGCCGACCGTCGCCCCCAGCGTCCACCGGAACCAACGTGGTCCGCGCGCCCGACCGGCGACCGCCGGCGCCACCGTCACGACGCCGGCCGTCGCGAGGACCGACAGCACGAAACCGAGATGGCGCGCGAGGAGCGGGTCGGCCAGGAGCAGCACCACTACGGCTCCGGCGAGCACCCGGGGGGCAGCGTGGCCCCGTCCAAGCAGTCCGGCCAGGAGCACCAGAGCGGCGACGAGCCCGGCGCGCAGCACCGACGGCTGCCAGCGCACGAGGACGACGAACCACGCCAGCGCGACGAGGGCGAGGACCCGCTGACCGCGGAAGCCGAGCCCTGCCGCACCGCCGAGGCCGAGCACCACCGCGAGGACGAGACCGGTGTGCTTGCCGCTCACGACCACCAGGTGCGAGAGGCCAGCGGCGGCGAAGCGATCGCGCTGCTCAGGGGAGGCCTCGGTGCGGTCCCCCGTGGTCAGTCCCGCGAGCAGTGCGGCCCGCTCCGGCGGCAGCGTCGCCTCGAACAACGCGCGAGCGTCCTCACGGATCCGCCCGGTGACCGCGAGCGCGGGACCCGGCGGGGCAAGGCGCTCGATGGAGCCGTGGGGCTCCACCGCGGCCACGGCACCCAGGTGGCGCAGGTGGGCATCGAACCCGTCACCGTCGAGCGCGGTCGCGCTCGCCCGCATCCGTACCCGAGCCCCGAGCGGGACACCGTCCGCGAGGGCGTCGTGGCGCAGCAGGGCCCGCTGACGAGCCGGCCGCTCGTCGATGCGGTCGACGCGCACGAGCTGCCAGGCACCGAGATCGGTCGGTCGCGCCTCGGTCACGGCGGTCGCCCGGACCTCCGCCGCCCCGCCACCCGTGAGCGCCTCGAGCGGCCCACGCTCGGCGAGCTCGAGCCTCGTCCCGGCCAGTCCGGCACCGGCCAGCACCATGGCCGCCACTGCGACCGCGAGGGCGGCCCGCGGGAACCGCCGCGCGAGGAACACCGCCCCCGAAGCCAAGCCCAGCCCCCCGGCGATTGCCCACCAGGGCGCCTGCAGCAAGCTGCCGACCCACAGCGCGGCGGCCAGCAGCACCGCCGACGCGGTGCTCACCGGACCACGGCCTCGTCGCGGAGGCGTTCGACGGTGCCCTCACCGATCCCCGAGATCGCGGCGAGCTCCTCGACGGTGGCGAACGGGCCGTGCTCCTCGCGGTACTCGATGATCGCCGCGGCGGTGACCTCGCCGACACCGGGCAACTCCTCGAGCGTTCGCGCGTCAGCGCGGTTCAGGTCGACGCGCTCGTCCTGGGCCCCGCCGCCGGACCTCGCACCGCCGCCGGCCTCGGCCCCGTCCCCCGGGGTGGCGCCGGCCGCATCGACCGCCTCCTCGTCGGGGACGTAGAGCTGCTCCCCGTCGCGTACCGCGCGGGCGAGGTTCAGCGCCTCGAGCACCGCGTCGCCGCTCGGGCCGCCCGCAGCATCGAGCGCGTCAGCGACGCGGGCCGGTTCGCGGAGGCGGTACACGCCCGGCTCCACCACCGCACCGGCGACGTGCACGACCGCCTCCCCCGCCTCGACGGCCAGCTCGTCGGACGGGCCGACGTCCCCGCCCTCGTCCGGGAGGCCGTTGCCACCCCCGACGCCACTTGCCCCCTCGTCGTGCGCCTCCGCTCGCTCGGTTCCCGGCTCCTCCGATCCCCCATCGGCCGGGGTCCCGGTGGCGCGGTCCGGCGTCCCACCCGGCGGCACGAGGCCCGCGAGCACGCCGGTCGCGACCACGGCACCAGCGAGCAGCACGACCAATGCGACGGCGTCCACGGGGGCGAGCCCCAGCCCGGTGACGAGCCGCCGCGCACGCTGCTGCCACGACGGGCGCTGAGCGGCCGGATCCATGGGCTGACCGTAGGGCCACGCCCGCAGCGGCGGGTGGATCGATCAGCGGCCGCTGTGGACACTCGGGACCGACTGGTGGGCCGACGCACACCGGTGGTCCGCGCCAACCGGCGGTCCGGCGCGAACCGGTCGTCCCCGAACCAGCGGCCAGCGGACCGACCGTCGGCGGGTCGCTCGGCGGGTCGCGTCGGCGGGTGGCAGACGACCGGCGGCCGGCGGCCGGCCCTCGGCGGGTCGCGTCGGCGTCGGTGGACCGGCCGTCGCGATCGGCGGGGGCCGGCGCTTACTCGCGCGGCTTGGTGACGAAGTTGAGCATCCGGTCGGGGACCCAGATGGTCTTGACGATCTCGCGCTCGGCGAGATGGCGAGCCACGTTGTCGAGTTCGCGGGCGGTCGTGACCGCGGTCTCCTCGTCACTGGCGGTGCCGACCGTCATCGTCCCGCGGACCTTGCCGTCCACCTGCACCGGCACGTCCACGGTCTCCTCGACCAGGAGCGCAGGGTCGTGGCTCGGCCAGCCCGCCTCGGCGACGAACCCGTCACGCCCCAAGCGGTGCCAGGCCTCCTCGGCGACGTGCGGCGCGATCGGCGAGAGCATGATCGCGGTCGCGGCGAGCGCGTCCTCGACGTCCTGCCCACTGGCGCCGCGCTCCCGAACGGCGGCCCCGACCTCGTTCGTGAGGGCCATGAGCTTGGCCAGCGCGGTGTTGTACTTGAACCCCTCGAAGTCCTCGCCGACCGCGGCGATCGCACGGTGTGTGGCGCGGCGCAGCGCGTCGTCGCCCGAGGCGTCCGTCTCATCGCGACCGACCACGTGGTCGTCCACCAGCCGCAGGAAGCGTCCGAGCCACTTGTGCATTCCCGACGTGGAGACGTCGGCCCAGTCGATGTCGTCCTCGATGGGACCGGCGAACAGCATCGTCGCCCGCAGCGTGTCCGCCCCGTACTGGGCGACGACCTCCTTGGGCTCGACGACGTTGCCCTTGGACTTGCTCATCGCCGCGCCCTGGTTGAGGACCATCCCCTGCGACTTCAAGCGGGTGAAGGGCTCGACGAAGTCGACGTGCCCGAGGTCGTGCAGCACCTTGGTGAAGAACCGGCTGTAGAGCAGGTGCAGGATCGCGTGCTCGATCCCACCCGTGTACTGGTCCACCGGCATCCAGCGACGCAGATCCCCGGGATCGAACGCCACGTCGTCGCGGCCCGGCGAGCAGTACCGCAGGTAGTACCACGACGAGTCGACGAACGTGTCCATCGTGTCGGTGTCGCGCGTCGCCGCGCCCCCGCACTCGGGGCACGGGACCCGCACCCAGTCCTGGCTGGTCGCGAGCGGGGACTCCCCCTCGGGCCGCAGGTCCACCTCATGGGGCTCCGGCAGCTGCACCGGCAGCTCCTCGTCGGGCACCGGCACCAACCCGCAGCCCCCGCAGTGGATGATCGGGATCGGCGCGCCCCAGAAGCGCTGGCGGCTCACCAGCCAATCGCGCAGGCGGTAGTTCACCGCGAACGCTCCGAGCCCCTGCGCCTCGAGGTCGGCGGTGAGCCGCTGCTTCGTCTCGGGCCACGGGAGCCCGTCGTAGGGGCCGGAGTTCGTGGTCGTGCCCTCGCCGGCGGCCGCCTCGGTCATCGTCGCCGCGTCGAGCGGCGCCTCACCCTCGGGCTGCACGACGACCCGCACCGGCAGGTCGTGGGCCCGCGCGAAATCGAGGTCGCGCTGGTCGTGGGCGGGCACCGCCATGATCGCCCCGGTCCCCGCGCCCATGAGGACGTAGTCGGCCGCGAAGACCGGCAACCGCTCGCCGTTGACCGGGTTGATCGCCGCGACGCCGAGGCGGACCCCGTCCTTCTCGCCCCCGGCGGCCTCGCGCTCCACGTCGGACTTCGTCCGCACGCGGTCGAGGAACTCGTCCAACGCCTCCTCCGCCCCGCCGGCGCGGGCCCACTCGCGCGCCCGCGGGTGCTCGGGCGCCACAACGAAGAACGTCGCCCCGTAGAGGGTGTCGGGTCGGGTGGTGTAGACGACGATCGGCTCGGCCTCGTCCGGGGAGGCGCCGGGCCCGGTGACCCGGAACGTGACCTCGGCGCCCTCGGTGCGGCCGATCCAGTTGCGCTGCAGCGTCAACACGCGGTCCGGCCAGTGGCCCTCGAGCTCGGCCATGTCGTCGAGCAGCCGCTGGGCGAACTCGGTGATCCTGAAGAACCACTGCGTCAGCGGCTTCTTGACGATCTCGGCCCCGCACCGCTCGCAGTGGCCGTCGATGACCTGCTCGTTGGCGAGCACCGTCGAGCACGACGGACACCAGTTGACCAGCGCCTCGTCGCGGTACGCCCAGCCCGCGCAGTACAGCTGCAGGAAGATCCACTGGGTCCACCGGTAGTACTCGGGATCCGAGGTGTGCAGCCGCCGGGACCAGTCCCACGCGAAGCCGAGGCGCCGCATGGTCGCCACGTGGGTCTCGATGTTGGCGTAGGTCCACTCCTTGGGGTCGACCCCGCGCTGGATCGCCGCGTTCTCCGCCGGCAGCCCGAAGGAGTCCCAGCCGATCGGGTTCATCACCTCGTAGCCGCGCAACCGCTGATAACGCGCCACCGCGTCGGCCAGGCTGAACGCCTCGACGTGCCCCATGTGCAGATCCCCGGAGGGGTACGGGAACATGTGCAGCGCGTAGAACGGCGGCCGCTCGCTGGCGTCGTCGGCGGTGAAGAGGTCGGCCTCCTCCCACCTCTCCTGCCAGCGTGGCTCGATCAGTTGGGGGTCGTAACCGCGTTCGCGGCCCGGCTGGCGATCGTCGGCGCCAGCGGCGGGGGGGCTCACGGGCTCGGTGGCCACGGCGGACTCCTCGTGGGACGACGGTGTCGACGATGGGTTTCGCGCCCGGGATCTACCGGTCACCGGGCGGCAGGGCCCGAGTCTAGCGGTGGCAGCCGACTCGCCCGCACGCTCGTGCGGGGCTCAGGGGGCGCGGCTACACTCGCGGCTCGTCACGGGGCCGTAGCTCAGTTGGCAGAGCGCATCCATGGCATGGATGAGGCCAGGGGTTCGATTCCCCTCGGCTCCACCGCACCGTCCACCATCGCCCCATTGGGCGATATCGACCCTTGGGCCTTTCCCTTTCGTACGAGCCCCTGGCCGAAGGGTACGATCCCGAACCGTTTGGCCGGCTGTCAAGCTCGGGTATGTAGCAACCAGTCCGCGACCCCGGAGACAAGGAGTCTTGCCATGCGACTCTCCAAAAAGATCGTCGCCGGCCTGACCGCTGGACTCCTCGCCTTCAGCCTCGCCGCGTGCGAGGTCGACGAGGAGGCCATGGACGACATCGAGGACAACGGCCTGGAGAACGACGACCTCTAGGTCATGATCGGCGGAACCGACGACCTTGTATCGTCGCCGGGGCCACACCTTCGGGTGTGGCCCCGTTCTTTGTGGTCCCCGGAACTCGTGGTCCCCGGAACTCGTGGCGCCCGAGTTCGTGGTCCCCGGAACTCGTGGTCCCCGAAACTCGTGGCGCCCGGAACTCGTACCGCCCGAACTCGTACCGCCCGGGAACGGCCCGGTCACGCCGGGCTGTCCGCCGGGACCTCCAGCGCGGCGGTCTCGAGGTGCCCCGCCTCGTTGTAGGCGAGGAGTTGCCAGCCGTCGGCGATCGACCGCGCGGTGCTCAGTGCCCCGTTGCGCGGGGCGGCGAGCCGGCCGCGAGCCGCGACGGGGAGCCCGAGCCAGCACGCCACCGCGTGTCGCAACGGCCCCCCGTGGGTGATGACCACGGTGTCCCGGCCGTCGGCGGCAAGCTCGTCGAGCAGGCGGGCCACGCGCGAGCGCACCGCCGCTTCCGTCTCGCCCCCGTCACGCGGTGGGTCGTCACTCGCCCGCCACGCGGCGTAGCCAACGGGATCGGTCTCCGCGACCTCGGCGTGCGTCCGACCCGCCCAGACACCGACGTCGCGCTCGCGCCAACGAGGATCCACCTCGGCGGTGGCCCCGAGCGCCGCGACGATCGGCTCCGCGGTCTCCGTAACCCGCCCGAGATCGCTACGGATCACGCGCGGCCCGGCCAGCTCGAGGCGTTCGATCGCGGATGCGGCAGCCCTCGCCTGCACGTGCCCGAGCGGGGTCAGCGGACTGTCGAGATGTCCCTGCCACCGCCCCTGGTGGTTCCACTGCGACTGCCCGTGCCGGACGAGCACGAGCCGAGCAACGGTCATCGCGCGGAGGCGGATACCGCGAGCGGCACGTCGGGCGCGTCCGCCCAGAGGCGCTCGAGGGCGTAGAAACCCCGCTGTTCCTCGAGGAAGGCGTGCACCACGACGTCCCCGTAGTCGATGACGACCCAACCGCTGTCCGCGGTGCCTTCGCGGCGATCGGGTCGGCGTCCGATCTCGCGCACCCGGCGCTCGACCTCGTCGAGGATCGTCGAGAGTTGTCGCTCGCTCGTGGCGCTGAGCAGCAGGAAGTAGTCCGTGAGGCCGAGCAGCTCGGCGAGGTCCAGCGCTCGGAGGTCCTGGCCCTGCTTCGCAGCGGCCGCCGCCGCAGCCTCGTCGAGGACTCGTCGGGCCGGCACGTCCGCAGCGTGTCCGGGCTGCGTCGCGGAGGTGTGCTGTGGTGCGGTCTCGCTGCCGGTCAGGGCCTTCACTCCCCCTCGTCGGCGTTGCCGTTCCCGGCCTCCTCGAAGTCCGCACCCACCACGACGGTGAGGTCGATCACGGACTGGGGCTGCCGGCTGACCCGGATCGTACCGACCCCGAGGTCGTCGCGCAGAGTCTCCGCCGCGTCCCGGGTGTCATCCTCCTCGTCGTACACGAGGATCTGGGTCTCCTGGATGTCGAACGAGGCCGCGTTCCCGGTCAACGTGATCCGGAAGCGGGGATCCTCGATACGGCGCTCGACCTCGGCGCCCACCCCCGCGGTGCCGACCCCGTTGAGCACCTGCAGGCGCACCGACTCACCGTCCGCAGGGTCGCGCGCGTCGAGCAGGTTCGCCACGGTCTCGGCGGTCTCGTCATCGTCGACCCGGAAGGCGGACCCGTCCTCCCCATCCCCGACGCGCTCGACGGGCAGCAACGACCACCGGAGCTCCTCCTCGGCGCGGGCCACGACCAGGTCGCGGAGCGTTCCCCGCATCCATTCGGCCTCGGCGTCGGTCTGCAGCTGCGGGGCCCCGTCCCCGACGAGGCGGTCCCGCACGGTCGCGTCGGAGGCGGCGGAGGCGAGCACGCCCTCGAGTACCTGTTGGCGACGCCCGAACGCGTCGAGCTCGTCATCCTCGACGAAGGCCCACAGGGCCCCCAGGTCCGCACCATCGAGTTCCTGCTCGCCCTCCTCGAAGACGACCTCTCGAGCCCCGTCCGGATCGCTCGCGATCAGCCGCTGGTCCAGGCTGATCTCCACGGGGGCGGCGCGGTCCAGGAAGTCCGCGAACGCCTCCTCGCTCGCGACCGCGGCCGCGTCGATCTCGGTCTGCAGCAGGTTCTCGACGGTGACGACCAGGAGGTCGAGCCCGCCGTAGCGGTAGGTGCTCCCGAGCGACTCGAGCTGGAAGCCGGGCACGCGAGCCAGAGCGTTGACCGGCAGGAACAGCACGGCCGCCTCCTGGTCCGGGCCGCGCGTGGCCAGCAGGGTGAGGGTGGTCGCGTCCTCGTCCTCTCCGGGCGCGGTGGCGAGCAACAGGGTGCGCTGCTCGTCGAGCCCCTCGCCCTCGGCATCCTCGACAACGGCGTCCGCCGGGGCCCCGTCGGGGTCGAGCGCGCCCCCGAGCTGGTCGAACACGAACTCGTCGAGGTCGTAGACGACCACGGCACCGGCCACGGCCGCGGCCGCGGCGAGCACGAGGACCCCGACCATGACCCGGCGCCGGACCCGGCGCTGCCGCTCCCGCGCGCGGCGGCGAGCGGTCCGGGAGCCGGGCACATCGGGTGTCTGGCCTCCGAAGGTGCTCATCCCCCTGCTACACCACCCCTCCGAGCTCCAGGCCGTTGCCCGGAGTGCCGTAGAGGCCGTGCTTGCGGACGAACTCCTCGACCTCACGCGGGATCAGGTACCGGACCGCACGGCCCCGCTGGAAACGGGAGCGCACGTCGGTGGACGAGATCGCGAGCGCCGGCACGTCGAGCACCTGGACCTGCTCGCGCACCCCTTGCGCCTCCAGCTTCGCGAGGTCGTACCCGGGACGCGTCGCCGCGACGAACACGGCGAGTTCGAGGCATTCGTCCGCGTCCTTCCACGTCAGGATGTTGAGGATCGCGTCGGCGCCGGTCACGAAGTACAGCACGGTCTCGGGAAGGGCCGCGCGCAACTCCCGGAGCGTCTGCACCGTGTACGTCGGGCCGTCACGATCCACCTCGAGGCGGCTCACGCTGAACGACGGATTGCCGGCCGTGGCGAGCACGGTCATGAGATAGCGGTGCTCGGCGCTGGTGGCGTCGTCGTCCTTCTGCCACGGCTGGCCGGCCGGCAGGAACACGACCTCGTCGAGCCCGAGGTCGGCGCGCGCCTGCTCCGCCGTCACGAGGTGGCCGAGATGGATGGGATCGAAGGTGCCGCCCATGATCCCGAGCCGCTTGGGACGCCCCATGGGCGGCAGTGTAGCGATCGATCGGGACGGGGCCGTGGCGCTCATGCGAGTCGGGGCACGAGCCGTTCGAGCTGGCGGAGCGTCCGGCACTCGGCCATGAGGTCGACGTGTCGGGTGTAGCGGGCGGCGTACGAGTCCCCGGTGCCCCACTGGGTGGCCGGCTCGGGGTTCAACCAGACGGCACGACGAGCGCGACGACAGAGGTCGGCGAGGCGGGTCTCGCCGCTCGGCCGGTAGTTGCCGCGGGCGTCGCCGAGGACGAGCAGGGTGGTCCTCGGGCCGACCGCGTCCGGATAGCCGGTGGCGAGCCCTTCGAGGGCCGCGCCGTAGTCGCTGTGACCGTCCAGGCGCACCACTCGGGCAGAGGCGTCGAGCGAGGCGATCGCGGCCACGGGGTCGGGCTCGGCGAGCAGATCCGTGACCTCGTCGAGCGCGTCGACGAACGCGAAGCTCCGCACGTCCGCGAACTGGTCGGACAGGGCGTGGCAGAGCAGCAGGGTGAAGCGCGCGAACCGGGCCATCGAGCCCGACACGTCGGCGAGGACGACCAGCCGCGGACGGGTCCGCCGCCGCGCCGCGAAGGCCGGCGCGACGGGCACTCCGCCGGTGCCGGCCGCGCGGCGCAGCGTGCGGCGAGCATCCAGCCGCCCGTCGGCGGCGCGTCGTCGACGCCGGGCGAGGCGCGTCGCGATCCGGCGAGCGAGCGCCCTCGTTTCGCGCCGCAGCTCCGCCTCCTGGCCGGGCGACAGCCGAAGGAGGTCCACGTCCTCGGGAAGCGGCGAGACGGCGCCCCGTGCGACGGCGTCGGCCCCGCGGCGGGCGACCTCGCGGCGACGAGCGTCGGCCTCGACCTCCTCGCGGAATCGCCGCAGGCGCGCGACGTAGACGTCCTCCGCGAGCCGCCGCTCGAACGCGTCCTCGTCGTCGCCGTGGGCATCCAGCAGCCGACGCAGCAATCCTCCGAGATTGACCTCCGCGAACACCCGCGACGCGTAGTGGGCCTCCTGACCGTGACGGCCCTGCACACGTCCGAACGCCCCGACCGCTTCCCGAGCCAGCGCCGCGACCGCCACGTCGTCGCCGCGAGCGACCCGGCCGGCGAGGTCCGCGACGAACGCCGGTGCCCCGCGCGGGGCGTCGACCTCGGGCGGGGCGGCGGTCCCGGCGAAGTGGACGTCGAAGAGCGTGTCGAACAGCGGGCGGTGGGTCACCGAGCTGCACAGGGTCGCCGCGAGCGCCTCGCGGACCCGGCGCGGGTCGGCCAGATCGACCGACGCGAGCGCACGGACCGCGTCCATGCCGTCGCTGGTGCTCGCAGGAACCCCGCCCGCGCGGAGCGCCCGGGTGAGCCCGAGCACGCGCTCCACCAGGGGCTGGCCGGGATCGATGCGGCCAGTGGGGTCCCCGGTCACGGTGCCGACCGTCATCGCGGGCGTGGCCCCGCGACACCGCGAGGGTTCGGGGTCCCGTCGCCCACCCGGGAGGCCGACTGCCCGCGCAGGTGCGCGACGCCGGCCTCGAGGTCGTCGTCGTGCTTGAGCACGACCCCGGCGGTGGCCGCGAGGCGCTGTGGGTCGGCCTCGCCCTCGGCGATCGCGAGCAGCGTCCGGGCCCAGTCGATCGTCTCGGCGATCGACGGCGGCTTGCGCAGGTCGAGCTCGCGCAGGCTCCGCACGACGGCGGCGAGCCGGTCCGCGAGCGCCGCGGTCGCGTCGGGGACACGCGCCCGCACGATCGCGGCCTCGCGTTCGGGGTCGGGATAGTCCAGCGACAGGTAGAGGCAACGCCGCTTGAGGGCCTCGGACAGCTCGCGGGTACGGTTCGACGTGAGCACGACGTAGGGTCGGCGCCGTGCCGTGACGGTGCCCAGCTCCGGCACGGACACCTGGTAGTCGTCGAGGATCTCGAGCAGGAGGGCCTCGAAGTCGACATCGACCTTGTCGACCTCGTCGATGAGCAGGACGGTCGGCTCGTCGGATCGCAATGCCCGAAGCAGCGGGCGCTCGAGCAGGAACGCCTCCCCGTAGATGTGGGCGCTCGCGTCGTCCCAGTCCCGGTCGGGCTGCGCCTGGACAGCCAGGAGCTGCTTGCGGTAGTCCCACTCGTAGAGCGCACTCGCCTCGTCGAGCCCTTCGTAGCACTGCAGGCGGACGAGTCGCGCGTCGCGGGCGATCGCGGCCGCCCGCGCGAGTTCGGTCTTGCCCACCCCGGCCGGCCCCTCCGCGAGGATCGGCTTGCCGAGGGCGTCCGCGAGGTAGGCCACGGTGCTGGCCGCGTCGTCGGCGAGGTAGCCCGCCTCCTCGAGCCTGGCGGCCGCCTCGGCCGGGTCGGTGAAGGCCTCGGCGACCGGCGCGTGAGCCAGCTCGCTCACCCGCGCACCTGCCCGTCACCGTCGACGAGATACTTCGAGGTCGTGAGCTCGGGCAGGGCCATCGGGCCGCGGGCGTGCAACCGCTGGGTCGAGATGCCGATCTCGGCGCCGAAACCGAACTCGCCCCCGTCGGTGAAGCGGGTCGAGGCGTTCACCATGACCGCGGCCGCGTCGACCTCACCGACGAAGCGGCGTGCCGCGGCCCGGTCCTCGGTGACGATCGCCTCGGTGTGGCTCGTCCCGTGCGCCGCGATGTGGCTGATCGCGTCGTCGAGCCCGTCGACCACGCGCACGGCGAGCACGAGGTCGAGGTACTCGGTGTCCCAGTCCTCCGGGGTCGCACCGTTCATCTCGGCGATGGCCTGGGCCGTCGAGTCGCCTCGTAGCTCGACCCCGGCGGCGACGAGCGCGGCGGCGGCCTCGGGGAGGAAGGCCTCCGCCACGTCGCGGTGCACCAGCAGGGTCTCGGCAGCGTTGCAGACGCTCGGGCGGTCGGTCTTGGCGTCGACCACGATGCGCCGTGCCCTGCTCAGCTCGGCGCCGCTGTCCACGTAGACGTGGCAGTTGCCCACGCCGGTCTCGATGACGGGGACGCTGCTGTCGGTCACGACCGCCTGGATGAGCCCGGCACCGCCGCGCGGGATCAGGAGGTCGACGAGGCCGCGGGCGTGGGCGAGCTCGCGCACGGACTCGCGACGGGTGTCGGTGATCAGCCCCACGACGTCGCGCGGGAAGCCCTGCTCGACCAGGGCCTCGCGCAGCAGGTCGGCGAGGGCGGTGTTGGAGTGGATGGCGCTCGACGAGCCGCGCAGTACGCACGCGTTGCCCGACTTGATCGCCAGCCCCGCCGCGTCGACGGTCACGTTGGGGCGCCCCTCGTAGACCATGGCGACGACACCGAGCGGCACCCGGACCTGACGCACCTCGAGGCCGTTCGGCAGACGCCACCCGCGCAGGACCTCACCCACCGGGTCGGCGAGCTCGACGACTTCACGCAGGCCGTCGGCGGCCTTGGTGAGCCGTTCGGGCGTCAGGGTCAGGCGATCCTGCAGGGCCGACGAGACCCCCTCGGCCCGAGCCTGCTCCAGGTCGGTGACGTTCGCCTCGAGCACCCGGTCCTGGTGCGCGTCGAGCGCGTCGGCCATGGCGTTGAGGGCCGCGTTCTTGCGAGCCGTCGTCGCGCGCGCGATCGCGGGCCCGGACGACTTGGCGGCCGAGCAGACGGCGAGGGTCTCGCTGGTGCCGGCTGCGGACACGGACTCGTCGGGGTCACGGTCCCCACGGACGCGCCCCTCGTGCTCGGCGTCGCGTGGGGGGTCTGCAGGCGCAACGGATCCGGACACAGCTTCCTCCTCGGAGCGAGCCAGCACTCTCGGGGCCAGCACGGGTACCGACGCGGCGAGGTGGTCGTGACCTCTGGGCAGCGACCGCACCGGCCGCGAGCCTGCACGACCTCGCACACGTGGCATGGTACCGGGAGGTGCCGACACCGATGCACGAGACCGCATGAGCCCTGTCGCGGGCGGGCACCGTGTGCGGGAGACGACCATGGGAGTAGCCGAGTGAGCGACTTCGAGGCGGCACTGCGGGAGAAGCTCTCGCGCAACGCCGAATTGGCCGAGGAGCGGGCCCAGGCCGAGCAGGAGATGGACCGCGCCCAGCAGGAGGCTCAGCGCCGAGCCGAGGAGGAGCGTGCGGCCTACCAGCGGGCGGCCGCCGAGCGCCACGAACAGCTCGTGGCTCGATTGCGGGAGGCCGCCAACGCCCTCAAGGCCGCGAGCCCGGATAGTTTCGTCGTCCGGATGGGGTGGACGGCGTCGGGCGAGGAGTTCATCGCCAAGATCACCTCCCGCCAGCTGAGTCCGGCGCGGTCCCTGCTCGTGGAACTGGACCGGGACGATGACGAGGTCCTCGCACGCTGGCACTCCGACCTCGGCAACAGCCTCGAGCTCTGGCGTCTGCTGGAGTGCGAGCCCGGGATGCTCGACCAGCTCGTGTTGCAGGTGGCCGACCAGGACCTGTGGCGGACGGTGTCGCGGCCGCCGGCCTTCCCGACGGCCGAGGACGGCGAGCGCACGGACGCTCCCGGCTGAGCTCGACCGCTGTTCGGGTCCAGCGGCCCGGATGGTCAGGGCATGACCCGGATCCGTCAGGGCACGACCCGGGGGTCAGTCCGGGCACGACCCAGATCGGTCGAAGCACGAACGGGCCGCTCAGGGCACGTGGGGGAGCACGACGAGCGAATCGCGGTGGATGACCGCACGGGTCGGCTCGCCCGCCTCGGCGAGGTCCTCCGTGGGGCGACCGCGGACCCGCTCCACGGTCTCGCGATCGAGCCCGCTCAGCCCGCGACCGAGCACCCGACCGTCGTGGACCACGTCGACGGCGTCCCCGACCGTGAACGCTCCCTCGGCCTCCTCGACCCCCACGGCGAGCAGGGACGAGCCGCGCTCGATGAGGGCCCTGGCTGCCCCCTTGTCGACGACGATGCGGCCCCGCGGGGTCCGCGCGAACGCGATCCACAGCTTCCGACTCTCGGGCCGATGCCGGGACGGCGGGCACCAGGTCCCGATCTCCTCGCCCAAGACCGTCCGATGCACGACGTTCTCGGCGCGAGCGTGCGCGATCACCGAGTGCGCGCCACTGAACGCCGCGATCCGGGCCGCCTCGAGTTTGCTCGCGATCCCGCCGCTGCCGACGTCGGACCCGGGTCGGCGGGAGTGCCGGGCGATCGCAGAACTCAGCTCGGTGAGCCGGGGCACGACCTCGCCGCCCTCGTAGAACCCGTCCACATCCGTGAGCAGAACGAGCAGCTGCGCGCCGAGCATGCTCGCCACAAGCGCGGCGAGGCGGTCGTTGTCGCCGAAGCGCAACTCCTCGGTCGCGATCGTGTCGTTCTCGTTGACCAGCGGGATGGCGCCGAGGCCGAGCAAGGTCTCGAGGGTGCCCCGCGCGTTCAGGTAGCGGGCCCGCTCGACGACGTCGTCGGGCGTGAGCAGGACCTGCCCACCAGCGAGACCGCGGGCCGCGAGGCGCCGCTGGTACGTGTGCACCAGCAGCCCCTGGCCGACGCTGGCCGCAGCCTGCAGCCGCGGCAGATCGATCGGCCGCTGCCGCAGGCCGAGCGGCGCGAGACCGGCCGCGACCGCCCCCGACGACACGAACACCACCTGAACGCCGCGCTCGCGAAGATCGGCCACGGCATCGATCAGGTGGGTGGCGAGATCCGCGTCGAGGCGCCCCTCGGCGGTCCGCAGACTCGACGAGCCGACCTTCACGACCGCACGGGTCGGCGGGGAGAACCGCACACCGCTCACGCCCGCCCCCGACCCGCGGCCCCCGAGTCGCCGTCGTCCGTCACAGCCCCGAACTCCAGCTCCTCGCCCACGTCGGGATAGTCGGGCTCCTCGGGCTCCTCGGGCTCCTCGAGAGAGGCGTCCCCGCCGGGATCGTCGGGATCGTCGGGAGAGGCGTCCCCGTCGGGATCGTCGGGATCCTCGAGAGAGGCGTCCCCGTCGAGCTCCGCGGCGAGAGCGGCACGCTCGTCGGCGGGCAGATCGGCGAGCTCGGGGGAGAAGTCGAACTCGATGCCGCCGATCTCGACGGGATCGCCTGCCCGGGCCCCGGCCGCGACCAGGGCGCGCTCGACACCGGCTCGGGCGAGACGCTGCTGCAGGTGAGCCACGGCCTCCTCGTTGTCCAGATCGGTCATCGCGACCCAACGGTCCACGCGCGGGCTGACGACGCGGAAGCCGTCCTTGGTGGTCTCGACCTCGAGATCGTCCCGCGCCGAGGTGGGCCGCAGCACGGGCCGGGGCTCGGGGGCCACCTCGGCCTCCTGGGACGGGCTCGCGGCGACGAGCTCGGCCATGCGGCGAGCGAGCTGCTCGGTGCCCTGTCCCGTGACGGCGCTGATCTCGAGGACCTCCCACCCGGCCTCCTCGAGATCGGGACGCACGATCTCGGCGGTCTCCGGGTCGGCGTCCACCTTGTTCAGGGCCACGAGGGCAGGTCGGTCGAGCAGCTCGGATCGGTACGCCCGCAGTTCCCCTGTGAGGGCGGCGAGATCCTCGCGCGGATCGCGTTGCTCCCAGCTGGCGCAGTCGAGTACGTGGACGAGGACGCGGGCGCGCTCCACGTGGCGCAGGAAGTCGTGGCCGAGGCCGCGACCGTCGCTGGCGCCCGGGATGAGGCCGGGGACATCGGCGACGACGATGTCGACGGGGTCGGTGCGCACCACCCCGAGGTTCGGCACGAGCGTCGTGAAGGGGTAGTCGGCGATCTTCGGCTTCGCGGCGGACAGGCGGGCGATCAGCGACGACTTGCCGGCGTTCGGATAGCCGACGAGCGCGACGTCCACTACGAGCTTGAGCTCGAGGACGACGCTGCGCTCCTCGGCGGGCTCACCGAGTTCGTGAAAGCCCGGACTGCGCCGACGCTGGGTCCGAAAGGCCGCGTTGCCCCGACCCCCGCGACCCCCACGAGCGATCACGACCTCGTCGCCGGGTCGAACAAGATCGCCCAACAGCGCCCCGTCGTCCCGATCCCGCACCACGGTGCCGACCGGGACGGCGAGCACGACATCCTCGCCGTCGGCGCCGCGCTTGCGGTCCCCCTGGCCGTGGCGCCCCCGTTCCGCACGTCGGTGCGGCCGATGGTGGTAGTCCACGAGCGAACGAACGTTCTCGGTGGCGCGCGCCCGCACCGAGCCGCCGTGTCCCCCGTCGCCTCCGTCAGGAGGACCCTTCGGCTCGTACGCCTGCCGCAGGAACGATGTGACGCCGCTGCCACCGCGCCCTCCGGCAGCGTGGACCGTCACCTCGTCGACGAACATCGTTCTCACCCTATCCACCGAGCGCGGCGGGCCCCACACTCGGCGGTCGCGTCGCGGTGCGCGCCTCACTACCTCTGGTGCGCGCCTCGCTGCCTCTGCTGCGCGCCTCACGTGCCTCTCGCGCGCACCTCGCTGCCTCTGGCGCGCGCCTCACGTGCCTCTCGCGCGCACCTCGCTGCCTCTGGCGCGCGCCTCGCTCCGGCCAGCAGGCGTCCGGTCCTGCGCGAGGGCCCGGGTCCCTCGCGCGGGTAGGACCCTCGCTCGTGCCGCCCGGTGGCTGGGAACCTTTGCCGCGGGTCCGTCGCGCACGGAAGATCCCCCCGCGAACGCCCTGATGCCCGGGCGGCGTGCGCCCGGGCATCATCATGACTCGCACGTGTCCCCTGCCGGGGACGTCGGCGCTGCTACTCGGTCAGGACCTCGGCGAACTTGCGCTTGCCCGAGTCGCGGAAGGACACGGTCCCGCCGGCGAGCGCGAACAGCGTGTCGTCCCTGCCACGCCCGACGTTGCGACCGGGGTGGATGCGCGTGCCGCGCTGGCGCACGATGATCGTCCCGGCGTTCACGTCTTGTCCGCCGAAGCGCTTGACCCCGAGCCGCTTCGCGTTCGAATCGCGCCCGTTGTCGGTCGAGCCGCCGCCCTTCTTGGTGGCCATCGCTCTTCGCTCCTCAATCAGTCAGCGGGGTCTCCGTCGCCCGCGGGCCCTCGGCCGCCGCGCGACCGGGTCAGCCGGCGATCCGGTCGACGCGGACTCGCGTGATGTGCTGCCGGTGGCCCAGCTTGCGCCGGTTCCCGGTCTTGTTGCGGTAGGTCTGGACCGTGATCTTCGGTCCCTTGATCTGCTCCACCACCGTCGCCTCGACCTCGGCCCCGCGCAGCTGGTCCGGGGTCGCGGCGACCGCGCCCCCATCGCCCACGACCATGACCGGGGTGAGTGACACCGTCTCGTCGGGGCCCACGTCGATCCGCTCGACGTCGAGGGTGTCACCCTCCTGAACCCGGTACTGCTTGCCACCGGTCTGGATCACGGCGTACATCGGGCGCGTCTCCTCGGTCCCTGCGGGGCGGCTGCGTCGCTTTCCTGCCGCGCGCGGCGCCGGCGGCGTCGCACGGTCCACCAGCGGCCCGGGCGCGGCTGCGCGAGCGGGTTCGCGGCGGGTAGTGAGAGTGGTGCGGCACGGTCCACGCCGCGGGCATGAATGCACACGGGCGCGCAGCGCACCGACCGCTAAGACTATGTTGTCGAGTTCACGACGTCAATGTGGCGAGACAGCGGGATCACCTCACCCGAGATCGACGATCTGGGCACCCCGGCCGTCACAGCAGTCACATTCGACGGTGAACGACTCGGTGAGGCCCTGGCTGACGTTCTTGCGGGTCATCTGCACGAGGCCGAGCTTGGAGATCTCCATCACGCGGGACTTGGTCTTGTCTCGTGCCAGCGCGCGCTTGAAGCGCTTGAGCACCTCGTCGCGGTTGGCGGGCACGAGCATGTCGACGAAGTCGATGACGATGATCCCGCCCATGTCCCGCAGCCGCAGCTGGCGGGCGATCTCCTCGGCGGCCTCGAGGTTGTTGCGCAGCACCGTTTCCTCGAGGTTCGACTTCCCGACGAACTTGCCGGTGTTCACGTCGATAACCCACATCGCCTCGGTCTTCTCGATGATGAGGTAGCCGCCGGACTTCAGCCACACCTTCTTCTCGAGCGCGCGACGAATCTGGGTGGTGACCTGGTAGGCCTCGAACAGTCCGTCGTCGGGCTCCTCGACGCGGACCTTGTCCACGTGCTCCGGGCTGACGTCGGCCAGGTACGTCCGGACCTGCTCGGCGAGCTCGCGGTCGTCGACGACCAACTCGGTGTACTCAGGACCGAAGATGTCGCGGATGACGCGGATGACCAGGCCGGGCTCCTCGTAGACCGGCTCGAGTGGCTTGACCTTGTCGGCGCGGTCCTGGACGATCCGCCACTTCTCGACCAGACGCGTCACGTCCGCCTCGAGCTGCTCGTGGGTCGCGCCCTCGGCGGCGGTCCGCACGATCAGTCCGAAGCCCTCGGGGCGCACGGACTCCAGAATCCCCCGCAACCGCTCCCGTTCGTCGTCGGGCAGCTTGCGGCTGATCCCGAGCATGCCCTCGCCCGGCGCGAGCACGCAGAACCGCCCGGCGATCGAGAGGCTCTGCGTCAGCCGTGCGCCCTTGGAGCCCATCGGATCCTTGGTCACCTGCACCAGCACCGGCTGGCCGGGCTTCAGGGTCTGCTCGATCCGCGGGACCTCGCCGTCGAGGTCGGCCTCGTCGTAGTTGACCTCCCCCGCGTAGAGCACGCCGTTGCGGCCCTTGCCGATGTCGATGAACGCGGCCTCCATCCCGGGCAGGACGTTCTGTACCCGGCCCTTGTAGATGTTGCCCACGTAGCTCGTGTCGTCACGGTCGGTGACGTAATGCTCGACGAGATCACGCTCCTCGAGCACGGCGATCTGGGTGCGCTTCGTGCCCGTCTCGACGAGCATGCGGCGCGGCGGACCCTCCGCGATCGTGCGGCGGGCCTCCTCCGACATGCGCGTCGTGGGGCGGCGCCCACGGCCACGCCCGGAAGAGCGCGCGCTGCTCCGCCGCTTCGACTGCAGTGGGGTGGAAGCCTCGGCACCGTCACCGTCGACGTCCTTGGCGTGAGGCGCCTCCGGGACCTCGGACTCGGCGACGGCCTCGTCCCCGGAGGCGTCGGTCTCGGCTGCGACCGCATCCCCGGAGGCGTCGGCCTCGGTCGACTCCCCGGCGTCCGTGGTGCCGGCCGCCCCGGTGCCTGAGCCGCTGCCCGAGCTACTGCCCGAACCACCGCGCCGGCCACGTCCACCCCGCCGACCGCGCCCACCGCGGCTGCCGCGGCGTCGCTTGACCTGCTTGGCGGGCCCGTCACCCGACCCGGCATCGGTCTCGTCGCTCGCTGTGTCGGTCCCGTCGCTCGCTGCGTCGGTCCCGTCGCTGGCTGCGTCGGTCCCGTCGCTGGCTGCGTCAGGGCGATCGGGGGAACCCCGGGCGGAAGCCTGCCCGCCGGAATCCCCGACCTCGGCATCGTTCACAGCGGTCGAGGCATCGTCGGAGGCGCCGCGTGTCGCGCCCTGCTCGGAGGCGTCGCGTGTCGCGCCCTGCTCCGACGAGTCCGCTGGCCGTGGGCTCGCGTCAGGCTCGTCGCGTTCCCTCGCCCGGCGGCGGGTCCGTGTCCGCACGCGCACGCGCTGTTGCCCGTCGTCGGCGTCGGTCCGGTCGCCGGGTGGCTCCTCGCCACCCTCGGGTGGGTCCGTGTCGGAACTCTGACTCTTGCTCTGCTGGTAATGGTCCTCGGGATCGGTGTGGTCGTCTGGCCCGGCGGTGCTCGCCGCCGAGTCGTCGGAATGATCACTCACGATGAACAGCCTCCGGTCGCGGCGGCACGATCGTGCCGCCGATCGCTTCGCGGAGCCCCTCGTCGACGAACTCGCCCTGCGCCACGCGGGTCACACGGCCGGGTTCGAGCGCGTCCCGCCAGGGGTGCGGGCAGTGAGCCGCGAGCGCGGCGTGCACCTCGCTGGGACGCATCGGGGGCTCGACATGGTGGACCAGCGCACGAACCCGCGCGCTGGTGGCGTCCTCCTGGGACGCCGCGGACAGATCCTCGGTGGGCTCGGCGAGAGTCGCCCCACCCGCTTCGACAACGCCGTGCGCATCACCGATATCGGGATCAGGCGGCAGCACGGTCTCGGATAGCGCGAGGGAACGCGCTACCAGGTTGTTCAGAGCGGGCCTCAGGTCGACCTCGGTCACCTCGCCCTTCTTGTCGCGGGGCACGAGCACCCTCTCGGCGTCGAGGATGCGTGCGACGGCCTCCTCCAGTGCCGCGGCGCCATCGCCGGGGTAGGCGAGGTCCCACGCCGAGGCGCGCAACCACTTCGAGAGTCGGGGTGCACCCTCGACGACCTCCACCCCGGCACGGACCTCGATCCCTTCCGGGAAGGCCGCGTTCAGTTCCTTGAGCGCCGGCTCGATCGGAAACGAGTCGGCGAACTCCAGCTCGGCGTACTCGGCGATCGAGCCGTAGCCGAGCGGTAGCGCATCCGGGAATCTTACCTGCGGGTGCGGGCTGAAGCCCTCGGAATACGCGACGGGCAACCGGGCCTTGCGCAGCGCTCGCTCCCATATCCGCCCGAGGTCGATCGCCGAGACGAACCGGACCTTGCCGGTCTTGGCGTACCTAACCCGTACCCGCACGGACAATCGGGAGGAGACCCAGCGTGTCGCCCTGGGCGTAGCCGGTCTGGTGGTCGATGTCGAGTCCGGGACAGACCCCGCAGTCGTAGCAGGGGATCCAGCGACAATCGTCGAGTTCGCGCGCGTGCAGCGAATCCTGGTAGTCCTCCCACAGCCACGACTTGTCGAGGCCGCTGTCCATGTGGTCCCAGGGCAGGCCCTCGCCCTCGTCCCGGTCACGGTACAGGTACCAGTCGAGATCGACGCCGGTGTCCGCGCAGGCCCGCCGCCACCGGTCGGGGTCGAACACCTCGGCCCACCCGTCGAAGCGCGCGCCCAGCTCGAAGGCGCGCTCGACGGCGGCGGCGACCCGTCGGTCGCCCCGGGACAGGAGCCCCTCGACGACGCCGGGCTCGGGGTCGTGATAGCGCAGGTTCAGGTTCCGGTCGGCCGCGACGCGCTCCTTGATGAGCCCGATCTTGCGCTTGATCTCCTCGGGCGGGTCCTGGGCGCACCACTGGAACGGCGTGTGCGGTTTCGGGATGAACCCCCCGACCGACACCGTCACCTTGTTCTTGCGGCCGTGCCGCTTGCCGAGGGCGAGGACCTTGAGCCCGAGCTCGGCGATCCCGAGCACGTCCTCGTCGGTCTCGGTGGGCAGACCGATCATGAAATACAGCTTGATGTGCCGCCAGCCGTTCGCGAACGCGGTCTCGGCGGCCTGCAGCATGTCCTGTTCGCTCGCGGTCTTGTTGATGACCTTGCGCATCCGCTCGGTTCCGGCCTCGGGCGCGAACGTGAGCCCGGTGCGGCGACCGTTGCGGGTGAGCTCGTCGGCGAGCTCGACGTTGAACGCGTCGACGCGGGTGGAGGGCAGCGAGAGGCTCGTGTTCGTGCCCTCGTACTGGTCGCCCAGGTCGCCGCAGAGGCCACGGATGTCGGAGTGGTCAGCCGAGGACAGGGAGAGCAGCCCGACCTCCTCGAGCCCGGAGTTCTCCAGCCCTTCGGAGACCATCTCCTTGATCGTCTCGCGGGACCGCTCGCGCACCGGGCGCGTGATCATCCCGGCCTGGCAGAACCGGCAGCCGCGCGTGCAACCGCGGAAGATCTCCACCGAGTAGCGCTCGTGCACCGTCTCGGTGAGCGGCACGAGCTGCTTCTTGGGGTACGGCCACTCGTCGAGGTCGGAGAGCGTGCGCTTGGGGACCGCGCGGCGCGCATCGGCGCGCACGGGCTCGGTGGCCTCGAGTCGCCCGTCGGGGCCGTAGCGCGGCTCGTAGAACCGCGGCACGTAGACGCCCTCGATCCGCGCGGCGCGACCGAGCAGGTGCTCGCGCGACCAGTCGCCGGCGCTGCGCCACTCCTGAACGAGGCCGTCGAGCTCACGCGCGACCTCCTCACCGTCGCCGGCGATCGCGAGGTCCAGGAACGACGCGAGCGGCTCCGGGTTGAACACCGCGTGCCCACCGGCGATGACGAGCGGCTCGTCGTCGGCCCGTGCGGTCGCGTGACGCGTCACGCCGCCGAGGTCGAGGATGTTGAGCAGGTTCGTGTAGCCGACCTCGGTCGCGAGGCTGAACCCGAGCACGTCGAACGCCTGCGGGGGGCGATGCGTCTCGACGCTGAAGAAGGGGAGGCCGTGAGCCCGCATCACCGCTTCCATGTCCCCCCACGGTGCGAATCCACGCTCGGCGAGGGTGCGCGGCCGTTCGTTGAGGACCTCGTAGAGGATCTGGATGCCCTGGTTCGGCTGTCCGACCTCGTAGGTGTCGGGATAGACCAGCAGCCAGGCGCTGTCGACCTCCCCGTGCTCCTTCACCACGATGTTCGTCTCGCCGCCGACGTAGCGCGCGGGCTTCCTCACCTGCGTGAGCAGGGGCTCGAGGCACTCCCAGACGGATCCGGTGCTGCGGTCGATGGGCATGCGGTCGTCCGTTGTCGGGATCGACGTCGCGGTACGGGCGTGGGGCGAGGGCCGGATGCGGCTCGAACCGGCCGGGGCCCTGCCGCTTCCTGCGGAGGCGAGTGTAGCGAACACCCCCGCGGACGCGCCCACGGCGGGCGGGCTACTGGAAGCGGCGCATGTGCACGTTCTGCAACAGCCCCACCATGATGAACATGCTGATCATCGACGTGCCCCCATAGGAGACGAAAGGCAGGGCGAGCCCGGTGATGGGCATGATCCCCAGGGACATTCCGAGGTTCACGAAGACCTGGAAGCCGAGGACCGCGACGACGCCGCCGGCCAGCAGCGTCCCGAATGTGTCCCGACTGCCCATCGCGATCCGGATACCGCGCCAGATCAGCACTCCGTAGAGGCCGAGGAGGAGAGCGCTGCCCAGGAACCCGGTCTCCTCGGCGACCACGGTGAAGATGAAGTCGGTGTGGTTCTCGGGGACGAAGCCCAGGCGGGTCTGCGTCCCCTGGAACAGCCCTTGGCCGACGAGCTGCCCCGAGCCGATCGCGATCTGCGCCTGGTTCAGGTTGTAACCGTCCTCCTGGATATCCGCGGCCTCCGGGTTCAGGAAGCTGCCCAGGCGTTCGAGCTGGTACTGCTCGAGGATGTCCAGCTGCAGTGCCCCGAGGATCGACGCGACGCCGATCACCCCGAGCGCCACCATGTAGCGGATCCGCACCCGCGCGAGCAGGAGCACCGCGAACGTGATCGCGACGAAGACGATCGCGGTGCCGAGGTCGGGCTGGGCGACGATGAGGACCATGGGGATCGCCGCCAGCACGCAGGCCTCGATCAGCGCACGCAGGCCCAGGGCCTCCTCGCGCCGCTCGTGGAAGAGCGCCGCGAGGATGGCGATGAGCGCGGGCTTGGCGAGCTCGGCCGGCTGGAACCAGAACCCCCCGAGCACGAGCGCACGGGTCGGCTGCCCCGTGTCCTCACCGACCACGAGCACGACGCCGAGCAGCACCAGCGAAACCAGGTACAGCACCGGCGCCCACGCACGGAACGCGCGATAGTCGAACGCGGTGACGGCCACCATCGCCGCGATGCCCAGCGCGAACGACACGAGCTGCCGGTTGACGAAGTGCAGTGTGTCGTACTCGGTCCCGGCGAGCTGCGGCGCCGTCGCCGAGTAGATGAAGACGAAGCCGATGCCCGCCAGCGCGAGCACGACGAGCACGAGCACCGGGTCGACCTGCCGAGCGGGCGCGTAGGCCGACAGCCACTGCTTGCGGTAGGCCTCGCGCTGGCCCCGCAGGGCGTTGTGGTCCTGGTACGTGCTCAATCCGTGACCTCACCGAGATCGATCTCGGTCTCCTCGACGTCGAGCACCGACTCGAACACCCGCCGGACGATCGGCGCCGAGGTCTGACTGCCCCCGCCGCCCTCCTCGATGAGCGAGACGACGACGTAGCGGCTCCCGTCCTCGGCCGGGTCGACCGTGTACCCCGCGTACCACGAGTACGGCTGCTTGGAATCGCCGAACTGCGCGGTGCCGGTCTTGCCGGCGATCGTGGGGCCGAAGTCCTCGAAGGTGCTCTCGGCGGTCCCACCGTCCTCGTTCACGCCCTGCAGTCCGGAGCGCAGCACCTGCACGGTGGAGTCCGAGAGTTCGAGATCGTTCACGACCTCGGGCTCGACGGCCTCGACCTCGCCGTCGGGACGGACGACCTCGTCGGCGACGCGGGGCGCGAAAACCGTGCCGCCGTTCGCGACCGCCGCGTAAACCGACGCGATCTGCAGCGGCGTGGTCTGCACGTCCCCCTGCCCGATGGACATGTTGACCGCGTCACCGCCGCGCCAGTTCGCGCCCTGCTCGCTGCACAGCTCGGTGTAGAGGCGCTCCTCGTAGCTGCCGTCGGGTGCGGTCTCGGCGAGCGCGCAGTTGCGGTCGCGCGTCTGCTCCCAGTACTCACGCTTCCACTCGCGACCGGGCACGACCCCGCCACGCTCGCTCGCCAGGTCGATGCCCAGGGTGCCCCCCAGGCCCCATTCCTCGGCGTGATCGGCGAGGTACTCGCGCTCGTCGTCGCCGCTCGCCTGCTCCGCATGCCACATGTCCCGCGCGAGCTCGTAGTACACGGTGTTGCACGACTCGGTCAGCGACTGGGCCATCGAGATGTCACCGGAGTCCACACTCGACCAGTTGGGGAACGTCTGGTCGTTCCACTCCCATTGCGGGGGGCACGGCAGCGTCTCGTTCGGGCCGACGAACCCGTGCTCGAGCGCCGCGGAAGCCGTGACCACCTTGAACACCGAGCCGGGCGGATAGGTCTGCTGGATCGCGCGGTTGAGCAGGGGGATCTCGTTGTCGGGATCCTGGATGTCGGCGAAGTACTCGGTGCTCACCCCTCCCACGAACTCGCTGGGGTCGTAGTCGGGGTACGAGGCCATCGCGCGTACCTCGCCGTTGTCGGCGTCGAGGACGACGACCGCTCCGCCGGTGGCGCGCAGAGTGGAGGCGACGTTGTTGTCGTCGGGCTCCTGACGCGCGGTCTCGATCCCCTCGAGCAGCGCCTCCTCGGTGTCGGCCTGGACGTCGGAATCGAGCGTCAGGCGCAGGTCCGAGCCCGGCGTGGGGAGCACCTCGTCGAGCTGGCGGACCACCTCGTTGCGAGGGTTCACCTCGAGGCGGCGCAGACCCTCGGTGCCGCGCAGCTCGGACTCGTAGCCCGACTCGACCCCGGCCGAGCCGATCAGCTCCCCGGCCCGGTAGTCCTCGTAGGCCTCGCTCGCGAGCTGATCCTCGCCGATCTCGGTGACGTATCCGAGCACGTGGCTCGCGAGGTCTCCCTGGGGATAGGTCCGGCGGGGCAGCCGCTCGGCGTAGACCCCCGGATATCGCGTCGACTGGTTCTCCCAGATGTAGAGGACGACCTCCTCGGGCACGTCGACCGCGATCGGGCGCGGGCGGAGAGGGCTGACGCGCGACCGCTCGATCTCCGTCGCGATCTCGTCGCCGTCCATGTCGAGGACCTCGCCCAGGTCCTCGTAGACGTCCTCCTCCTCGTCGTCGTCGATCTCGGCCGGCTGCACCCCGACGACGTAGACGAACTCGTTGTCGACGAGGGGCTCCCCCTCGCGATCGAGGATCTTCCCGCGCGGCGCCTCCATGCTCACCGTCCGGACAGCGTTGCCCTCGGCGCGATCGGCGAAGTCGGCGCCCGCCATCACCTGCAGGTACCACATCCGCGCGAACAGGAGCACGAAGAGACTAACGAGCAGCAACGCAAAGAACACCAGGCGCAGCCTGGTGCTCTCGGCCTGATCGGTCGCGGCGGGGACGTTCAGCGAAGGCACGATCGAAGGCTATTACACCGGGGACACCTTGGCCGTGGCATGTCGCGAACGGAGCCCGCATCGTCGGGCAGGGGACCGCGTGCTCTCGGTGCGCCGCCGACCTCTCCGGCGTCAGCCCGAAGACGTCGAGACGAGGCCGAGCAGCCGGCGCAGCACGAACCATGCGATGGGGCTCAGCACCGCCCCGTAGACGCCCGTGAGCGCGGCGTCGACGAGCACGGTGAGGGGCGTCGCGCTCTGCACGCCGAGCACGAAGCCGAGCAGCACGCGCATCGCCACGAGCACGGCCGTTCCGATCCCGGCGACGAGGACGGCGCCCGCGAACGGGTTGCCGGCGATGTAGGGGCGGGTGAGGCCTGCAGCGTAGCCGCCGAGCAGGAAGACCAGCGCCGACGCGCCGACGATCGTGTCAGTCGCGGCGAGGAGGTCGACGGCCAGTCCGCCGACGAACCCGTACCGCAGGCCGCTGCCGGGCCCCTCCACCACCGCGAGGACCAGCACCGTGAGCGCGACGAAGTCGGGCGCGATACCGCCGATCGTCATGGCGGGTGCCACCACGGTCTGCAGCAGCAGCACGGTGAGCAACACCAACCCGAGGAGGACACCGCGAACGATCACCCGTCGTCGTTGTCCTCATCGTCGTTGTCCTCGTCGTCGCCGTCCTCACCCTCCTCGTCGTCGTCCTCGTCGTCCTCCTCCTCGAGGTCGGGCGGGTCGGGTGCGGAGGACTCCGGCGAGTCGACGATGTCGGAAGGGTCGAACCGACCGGGCGCGGTCTCGGCGTCGAGCACGATCTGCACCGTCGAGAGTCGGCGGAAGTCGACGAACGGTCGGACCTGGTGGAAGCGTGGACTCGTCACGTCGGCCTCGTCCGGGCTCGACACCTCCCCGACCGGCAGGCCGTCGGGGATCGTCGAGGTCTGGAACGTGCGAGTCACGACCTCGCTGCCCTGTGGGGCGTCAGCCTCGGGGTCGAGCAGCTCCAGTTGGAACGGCTGGGCACCCTGCCCGCGCAAGAGGGCGGTCTCACCCGACTCGGCGACACGGACCGCGTAGCGGGCATTGGGGCTGGTCAGCAACTCGATGCGAGCGTACTCGGGGGTCACCTCGGTGACCTTGCCGATCAGTCCCCGCGTGGACACGGTGGCCATGCCCGACGCGATTCCCTGGTCCGCGCCCCTGTCGACGATGATCGAGTGGCCCTGCTCACCGGGCGGTTCACCGATGACCTCGGCGGCGACGGTCTCGAGCTCGTACCGCTCACGCATCTCGAGTTGCTCGCGCAGCTCGCGGTTCTCGCGCTCCAGGTCGGCGACGCTCGGCAGCTGCTCCTCGAGCTGCTCGACCTCCTGCTGCAGGCGCACGTTCTCGGCACGCATGCTGCCGAGGTCGCCGACGGCGGACAGAACGGCGCCGACGGGACGCAACGCTTGGGAGAAGCCCTCCTGGAGTGGAGCGAACGCGACGAGGGCTCCCCGCTGCGCCTCGGCGATCGGCCCGCTGTCGCCCTGCCGGTAGTCGAACGTGATCAGGAGCAGCGCGACGAGCGTGAGCACCGCCAGCAGGGTTCGGCTACGGCGTCGTTCCGGCATCGGCTCGCTCGCGATCGGTCAGGGGTGGGTTCCGGGCGGCGCCGCCCAGCAGTCGACGAGGTCGACCGAGCGGACACCGCCTGCTCAGACGCGTGAGGGACGGGCAAGGTTCCCGCACGAGAGCCTATGCGCGGGAGCTCGAGATGAGCACCCGGCGCAGGCGCTCGAACTGCTCCAGGCACTTCCCGGAGCCGATCGCCACGGAATCGAGCGGGTCGTCCGCGGTGTGGATCGGCATCCCGGTCTCGTGCTTCAAGCGCTCGTCCAGCCCGTGCAGCATCGCGCCGCCCCCGGTCAGGACGATCCCTTTGTCCATGATGTCGGCGGCCAGCTCGGGCGGGCAGCGGTCGAGGGTGTTCTTCACCGCGTCGACGATGGAGTTCACCGGCTCCTCGATCGCCCGGCGCACCTCTTCGGCGCTGATGACGATGGTCTTGGGCAGCCCGGTCACGAGATCGCGTCCGCGGATCTCGGCGTGGCTCTCCTCGGGCAGCGGGAAGGCACTGCCGATGGCGACCTTGATCTCCTCGGCGGTGCGCTCCCCCAGCATGAGGGAGTACTCCTTCTTCACGTGGTTGACGACCGACTCGTCGAGCTCGTCGCCGCCGATACGGATCGACGCGCTCGTCACGATCCCACCGAGCGAGATCACCGCCACCTCGGTCGTGCCACCGCCGATGTCGACCACCATGTTGCCGGCGGGTTCGTGGACCGGGAGATCGGCACCGATCGCCGCGGCCATCGGCTCCTCGATGATGTAGGCCGAGCGGGCGCCGGCCTGGATCGACGCCTCCTCGACCGCGCGCTGTTCGACCCCCGTGATGCCGCTGGGCACACAGATCACCACGCGCGGCTTGTTCATCATCGCGAAGTACCGGCGCTTGGTGACCTTCTGGATGAAGTAGCGCAACATCTTCTCGGTTACCTCGAAGTCGGCGATGACGCCGTCCTTCAAGGGCCGAATCGCGATGATGTGCCCGGGCGTGCGGCCGATCATCCGCTTCGCGTCGGAACCGACGGCGAGGATCTCGCCGGTCTTGGTGTTCGTGGCCACGACCGACGGCTCGTTGAGCACGATCCCTCGACCACGCACGTAGACGAGCGTGTTCGCGGTACCCAGGTCGACGGCGATGTCCCGGCCGAAGAGCTGGAAGTTGGAGACCGACTGCTGTGCCACGGCAAACCTCGGTGAACGACGGGACGGTTGGCGTCCGGTACGTGGGTGGTGGGTGACCGAGCCCACGGTGCACGGTGGCGGTGACACCCTGATGCCGCCCAGCGCCGAGAGGGCGAATCAGCCCGGGCACGGAATCGTAGTCTCTCCGCGCTCGGCAGCGGTGCCGCGCGACCACCATCGACGGACGATTTCGGCAGCGCTTGCGGCTGCATAGCCTAGCCGCCGTTTCACGGGCCACCGACTGTCGGAGCGTACACCCCCCTTCAGACGGCGCACAATCGCGCGAAGCCCTCAGCACACCCCGAGGCGGGCCAGGCTAGTCCACTGGTGCGCGTCACCGACGACCAGATGGTCGAGAAGTTCCACCCCGAGGAGCTCGCCGCCCTCCGCGATACGCCGGGTCACCTGACGGTCGTCCGCCGACGGTGTGCAGTCACCACTCGGATGGTTGTGTGCGACCACGACCGCCGAGGCCCCGGCCAGCAACGCATCGCGGTAGATCTCCCGGGGCCGCATGAACGTGTGGTCGGCGGTGCCGACCGAGACGATCAGCAGCGCGAGTCGGCGGTGCTTGCGGTCGAGCGCGAGGAGCGCACAGTGCTCGCGATCCCGCTGGGCGAGCAGAGGCGCGACCACTCCCACGGCATCCTCGGGGCGCCGCACCTGCAGGCGCCGTGCCGCGGGCTCGGTATCGAGGGTCCGTGCGCCCGCGACCGCGCAATCGCGACAGCAGGCGCCGGCCGGGACGGCGGGGCTCGTCGGCGGCGTCGGGGTCGCTGGCGGCGTCGGGGTCGCTGGCGGTGTCGGGGTCGTCGGGCTCGTGGGCGGCGTCGGGGTCGCTGGCGTCGTCGGGGTCGTCGACACGGATCGCTCCTTCTGGCGGGCTCGTGTGTCAGCCAAGCACCGCTGCCGGCGCGACGGCCAGATTCGCCGGGTCGCCCTTGTGGAGCGCCCGCTCGTCTACGTGAGGGGCACGACCACCGTCCCGAGCTCAGGCATCGGGGAAGAACAGCCCGATCTCGCGCTCGCCGTTGTCGATCGAGTCCGACCCGTGGACGAGGTTCTCGCCGATCGAGGTCGCGTAGTCCCCTCGGATCGAGCCGGGGGCCGCCTCGAGCGGGTTGGTCGCTCCCATGAGCTGCCGCATGCCGGCCACGGCCCCCTCGCCCTCGACGATCATCGCGACGAGCGGGCCGCTCGTGATGAAGTCGACGAGCCCGGCGTAGAAGGGCTTGTCGGCGTGCTCCGCATAGTGCTGCTCGGCGATGTCGCGGCTGATGTGCCGCTGCTCGAGCCGGGTGATGGCAAAGCCCTTGGCCTCGATCCGCCGGATGACCTCGCCGGTCAGTCCGCGGCGTACGGCGTCGGGCTTGACCAGGATCAGGGTTCGTTCGCTCATGGGGGCTCCGTTCGTGTGTGGGATGTCCCGTGACCGGGCGGGGATGCTAGAGGTCGGAGCAGGTGATGCCCCAAACCGGCAGTCCGGGCGTGGGTCGTCTGCTCAGGCGGGATCGAGTCCCAGCGCGGCGCGGACCTGTCCGACGAACGCGGGGACTCCCGCGACGACGACGGCGTCCTGCTCACCGATGACGCCGCCGGCGAGGTCGAGCGCCGCCGTCGCGTCGGCCGCGAGTTCGACGCTCGCGCCCAACGCCCGACCGGCGGCGGCGACCCGCTCGGGGTCGGCGGCGCCGGGAGCGGGCACGGCCACCAGGTGGCGGGCCGCACCGAGCAGCGGGCGCAGGCACGCCGCCACATCGGCCTCCGCCGAGGGTGCCGCCACGATCACTTGATTGCGGAAGGCGAACTCGTCCTCCAGCGCGCGAGCCAACGCACGGGTGCGGGGAGCCCGGTCGGCGAGGTCGAGCACGACGGTGGACTCCTCGGGTCTGCGGACCACCTCGAGGCGCCCCGGCGCGCGAACGCCCGCGAAGCCTTCACGCAGTGCCTCGGGATCGAGCCCGCCAGCGAACCCGAGGAACCCCTCGACCGCGGCGAGGGCGGCGACGGCATGCTGCGCCTGATGCGCCCCCTGCAGGGCCAGATAGATCTCGTCCACGAGATCGGTCACGCCCCGCAGCACGACCTGCTGACCCGCCAACGCGAGGTCGCGCTGCACCAGCGCGGCGTCGCGGCCGACCACGACGCGCCGCGCGTCCCCGACCACCGCCCCGTCGATCGCCTCCGCGGTCGCCTCGTCCAGCGTGGCGCGCACGACCGTCGCGGCGCGGCCCGCCACTTCGGCCGCGGAGGCCACGTCCTCGTCGTCGAGCGGCCCGACGACCGCGACCTCGGCCCGAACGACGCTGGCGGGATCGGCCGCGCCCCCTGGGCCCGCCTCGACGACGGCCACGTCGACGGGACCGTCGGCGAAGCGCGCGAACGCGAGCGCGGCCAGAGCCTCGTCGCGGGTGACCGGCTCCGGGTGGCGATCGTCGGCCTCGAGCAGGAACGGGGCGAGCTCCCCCGCCTGCTCCTCCAGCAACGCACGATCCGCGAGTCCCGCGGCGATCCGCGACCGTTCCGCCAGGTCCTGCAGGTGGGTGCGCTCGAGCGTCCCCGCGGTCAACCCGAGCGCGCCCAGCAACGCCACGACCATCCGCGCGATGCTCGACGCCCCGTGGCTCGCCACGACCACGATGGCCGGCTGTGCCCGATCGGGCCGACCGAGCAGCTCGAGCAGCGTCAGCAAGCGATCCCGCGACGGCAGAGCGTCCGAACGCTCCAGGAGCGCATCGAGCGCGCCGGCCGCCGTCGGCCCCGGGCCGGCGGGCAGCGTCTCCTCGACCTCGGCGTGCTCGTCCAGGTCGATGGGCTCATCCGGGTCGACCTCGACGAACGGGTCGACCTCGCCGACACCGAGCCGAGCGGCGTCCTCGGGTCCGAGGCCGAGGTCGTCGGGCTCGCGCTCCCCGAGCCCGAGCGCTGCGGGGTCGTGCGGCTCCGTGTCCGCCTCGTCGTCCGCCGCGGCCTCCGAGCCCTCGGGCTCTGGGCCCTCCTCCTCAGGATCCTCGGGATCGAACGGGTCGCTCACGTCGGACCCGCCTTCGAGCCGTGCGTTCGAGACGTCATGAGAGGGCGGCCCGCTGCTGCTCGAGACGCTCGATGGCAGCGCGCCATTCGGCGAGCTTGTCCCGCTCGGCCTGGACGACCTCACCGGGCGCCTTCTGCACGAACGAGTCGTTCGCGAGCTTGCCCTCGGCCCTGCGCACCTCGCCCCGGGCCTTGTCGAGCTCGCGGTCGATGCGCGCGCGCTCCTCGTCGAGGTCGATGAGGTCCGCCAAGGGCACGAGCAGCTCCCCACCCGCCACGGCGACCTCGCCGACCGGCCCACCCGGTGGCGCATCGTCGAACGTCCAATCCGCGACCCCCGCCAGCGCGCGGATCCCTTCGAGCCCCTCGTCGAGAGCGCCCCGTCGGTCGTCCGCCACCCGCGCCACGACGTCGAGCTGCTGCTGGGGGCTGAGCCCGTGGTCGGCCCGGAACCGTCGCAGCGCGGTCACCGCCTCCTGGACGGCACCGAGGGCTGCCTCGGCCTCGGGATCACGCCGTCCGGGCTCCCCCGGCGGCCAGGCTGCTCCGATGAGGGCCTCACCCGCCGGCTCGGCGTGCAGCGCCTGCCAGAGCTCCTCGGTGACGAACGGCGTCAGCGGGTGCAGCAGCCGCAGGACCTCGTCGAGAACCACTGCCAGGACGCGCTGCGCGGCCTCCGCGTCGTGCGGATCGTGCGCGTCGGGCTCGCCCCGCTCGCCGCCGGCGCGCAGCTTCGCGAGCTCCAGGTACCAGTCGCAGTAGTCGTCCCACACGAAGTGGTAGAGGGCCCGCGACGCCTTCGCCAGGTCGTAGGCGGCGTAGGCGGCGTCGACCTCCGCTCGGACCGCCTCGAGGCGGGACAGGATCCAACGATCCTCGACAGCCAGACCGGCGCGCGCCGGCAGCCCGTCGCGGGGCGTCACGGGACCGAGGTGTGCGAGGACGAACCGCGCCGCGTTCCAGAGCTTGTTGCAGAAGCGGCGGGCACCCTCGACCCACTCCTCGGCGAGCGGCACGTCCGTGCCCGGGTTGGCACCGCGGACGAGCGCGAACCGCAGAGCGTCGGCACCGTACTTCCCGATGAAGTCGAGCGGGTCGATGACGTTGCCGAACGACTTCGACATCTTCTTGCCCTCGCCGTCGCGCACCATGCCGTGGTTGAACACGACGCGGAAGGGCACCTCCCCGGTCATGTGCAGCCCGATCATGAGCATCCGGCTGACCCAGAAGGTGTTGATGTCGTAGCCGGTCTCCATGACCGCGTTCGGATACCAGGTCTCGAGCTCGGGGGTCGAGTCACCCGGCCGGGTCCAGCCGAGCGTGGTCATGGGCCACAGTTGGGACGAGAACCACGTGTCGAGCACGTCGGGGTCCTGGCTCAGGCCGAGCCGCTCGACCTCGTCGTCGACGGGGTCCTCGCGGCGCACGTGGATGTTCCCGTCGCGGTCGTACCAGGCCGGGATCCGATGGCCCCACCACAGCTGGCGGCTGATGCACCAGTCGTGCAGGTTCTCGAGCCACTCGAGGAACCCCTTCGTGTTGCGCTCGGGCACGAAGGTGGTGCGGCCGTCGCGCACGGCGGCGGCGGCCTCGTCGGCCAGCGGGCGGACCCTGACGAACCATTGGTCGGACAGGCGGGGCTCGACCGGGGTGTCACAGCGCGAGCAGTGACCGACGGAGTGGGTATAAGCCTCGACGCTCTCGAGCAACCCGCGGGCGTCCAGGTCGGCCTTGACGCGCTCGCGTGCCTCGAAGCGGCCGAGGCCGGCGTAGGGACCGCCGGCGTCGCTGATCACCGCCTCCTCGGTCATTACGTTGACCGTGCCGAGGTCGTGGCGGCGGCCGATCTCGAAGTCGTTCGCGTCGTGGGCCGGGGTGACCTTCACGGCACCGGTACCGAACTCGGGGTCGACGTGCTCGTCCGCGACGACCGGCAACTGCCGTCCGATGAGCGGCAGTTCGATGGTCGTGCCGACGAGGTGGCGGTACCGCTCGTCGTCGGGATGCACCGCGACCCCGGTGTCGCCGAGCATCGTCTCGACCCGCGTGGTGGCGACGACCACGCCCTCGGATCCATCGGCGGCCGGATAGCGCAGGCGCGCGATCTCGCCTTCGATGTCCGCGTAATCGACCTCGATGTCCGACAGGGCCGTCTGGCACCGCGGACACCAGTTGATGATGCGCTCGCCCTTGTAGACCAGGCCCTGCTCGTAGAGGTGACAGAAGGCCTCGCGAACGGCCTGGTAGCGCGGCTCGTCGAGCGTGAACGCCTCCCGACGCCAGTCGCACGAGGCCCCGAGACGGCGCTGCTGGAGCAGGATCGTGCCGCCGGACTCCTCCACGAACTCGTGGACCCGGTCGAGGAAGGCCTCGCGTCCCAGGTCGTGCCGGGACGTGCCCTCCTTGGCCAACTCCCGCTCGACGACGTTCTGCGTGGCGATGCCGGCGTGGTCGGTCCCGGGCAACCAGACGGCGTTCTTGCCCTGCATGCGCGCGTGGCGGATGAACGCGTCCTCGATCGCCGTCGTGAGCGCATGGCCCATGTGCAGCGATCCCGTGACGTTCGGCGGGGGCATGGAGATCGCGAACGGTTCGCCGGGATCGTCGGGTTCGGCCTCGAACCAACCGCCCCGCTCCCACCAGTCGTACCGGCGGGTCTCGACCTCGGCGGGGTCGTACGCACTCGACAACTCGGCCCGTGCGGCGGTCTCAGGACTCATACGGGCAGCGTAGCGTCGCGTGCCGTTGCCGCCGAGCCCGGCGGCAGAGGGCCGGCCGGGGGACTCAGGCGCTGCGCTCCTGACGCGGGGGCTCCTCGCGACGCGGCACGAGGGTCGGGTTGACCTTCTCCTGCACGACCTCCGCGGTGATGACGCACTCGTCGACGTCGTCCTGGCTGGGCAGCTCGTACATGGTGTTGAGCAGCACCTCCTCGAGGATCGCCCGCAGCCCACGGGCGCCGGTGCCGCGCAGGATCGCGAGGTCGGCGATCGCCCCGAGCGCCTCCTCGTCGAACTCGAGCCGCACCCCGTCGTGCTCGAAGAGCTTCTGGTACTGCTTCACCAGCGCGTTCTTCGGCTGCGTGAGGATCTCGACGAGCGCCTCACGGTCGAGGTGGTCCACGCTCGACACGACCGGCAAGCGTCCGATGAACTCGGGGATGAGTCCGAACCGGATCAGGTCCTCGGGCAGGACCTCGTCGAAGAGCTCCGCCTGCTTGCGCTCGCGATCCGAGCGGATCTCGGCGCCGAAGCCCACGCCCTGCCGGCCGAGGCGCTGTTCGATGACCTCCTCGAGCCCGGCGAACGCGCCTCCGCAGATGAACAGCACGTTCGTGGTGTCGATCTGGATGAACTCCTGGTGAGGGTGCTTGCGGCCGCCCTGGGGCGGCACGCTCGCGGTCGTGCCCTCGAGGATCTTCAGCAGCGCCTGCTGCACGCCCTCGCCCGAGACGTCGCGGGTGATCGACGGGTTCTCGGACTTGCGGGCGACCTTGTCGACCTCGTCGATGTAGATGATCCCGGTCTCGGCCTTCTTCGTGTCGAAGTCGGCGGCCTGGATGAGCTTGAGGAGGATGTTCTCCACGTCCTCGCCGACGTAGCCCGCCTCGGTGAGCGCCGTCGCGTCCGCCATCGCGAAGGGGACGTTGAGCAGGCGCGCGAGCGTCTGCGCGAGCAGCGTCTTCCCCGAGCCGGTCGGGCCGAGCAACAGGATGTTCGACTTCGCGAGCTCGACGTCGTCGTCGCGGGTCGGCTCGCCGACGCGGATCCGCTTGTAGTGGTTGTAGACGGCGACGGAGAGCGTCTTCTTCGCCTCGTCCTGACCGATCACGTAGTCGTTCAGGAACTCGTAGATCTCCCGCGGCTTCGGGAGCTCGCCCGGCAGGACCTCGGGGGTCTCGGCGAACTCCTCCTCGATGATCTCGTTGCAGAGATCGATGCACTCGTCGCAGATGTAGACGCCCGGACCGGCGATCAGCTTCTTGACCTGCTTCTGCGACTTGCCGCAGAAGGAGCACTTCAGCAGGTCGCCCGACTCCCCGAACTTCGCCATCGGCAGGCCTCATCCCCTTGGCTCGCTGGGCGTCGACCCGCGGGCCGATCGGCAACCGCGGGCCGCCGTCGCTGCGGTGTGTGCATGGTAGCGGACGCGCCCCGTGCGAGGTGACGTCCGTCCCGGATCAACGCGCCTCGCCCGGGCCGGCCGGCCGAACGGCGCTCGGTGGGCCGGGATCGGCTGCGCCGGTGCAGGCTATGCCCTGGCTATGCCTTGCGGAGCTCGGCCTCCTGGGCCCGCCGGGACTGGATCACCATGTCCACGATCCCGTACTCCTTGGCCTCCTCGGCGTCCATGATGAAGTCCCGGTCGGTGTCGCCCTTGATCTTGTCGACCGTCTGACCGGACTTGACGGCGAGGATCTCGTCGAGCATGTCGGCGATGCGCTGGATCTCGCGCGCCTGGATCTCGATGTCGACCGACTGGCCCTCCGCGCCCCCGGCGGGCTGGTGCAACAGCACCCGGCTGTGCGGCAGCGCGAACCGCTTGCCCGGCGTGCCGGCGGCGAGGAGCACGGCGGCCGCGCTCGCGGCCTGGCCCATGCACAGCGTCTGGATGTCGGGCTTGATGTACTCCATCGTGTCGTAGATCGCGAGGAGGCTCGTGACCGACCCCCCGGGCGAGTTGATGTAGAAGGAGATGTCCTTGTCGGGATCCTCGCCCTCGAGGTGGATCAGCTGGGCCATGACGAGGTTCGCGATCTCGTCGTTGACCGGCGTGCCCAGGAAGATGATGCGCTCCTTGAGCAGACGGGAGTAGATGTCGAACGACCGCTCGCCCCGGTTCGTCTGCTCGACGACCATCGGGACGAGGTAGTTCTGAACGTCGTACGGGTCGGTGGGCAGCTCGCGGCTCACAGGCGTCTCCTGGCTCTGGGGTCCTGCGCGGTCGTTCTCACGGCCGCTGGGGCGTGTCGGGCCACGATAGCGCCCGGTGGGCCGGCCTCGGCCCGGGCCGGTGGTCAGCGCGTCTCGTCCCCGGTGGTGTCGTCGGCCTCGGCGGCGTCATCAGCGGCGGCGTCATCAGCGGCGGCGTCATCAGCGGCGGCGTCATCTGCGACCGTGTCGGCCCCGTCGGCCTCGCCGACATCATCGGCCGTGTCGGCCTCGTCGGCGTCATCCTCCACCACGTCGGGGGTGGGCTCGCGTGCGTCGAGGTCCTCGTCGGTCTCGGGCGGCGGGTTGATGACCTCGACCTGCTCGAGGATGTGGTCGATGGTCTTGCGCCGGAACGCATCGGAGTAGAGCGCGCCGATGCGCTCGGGCTCGGTCATGAACTCCGCGAGCTCCTGGGGGTCCCGCCCCATCCGCTGGGCCTGGCGGTTGACCTCCTCGGTCAGGTCCTGCTGGTCGACCTCCATCTCGGCCTGGCGTCCGACCGAGTCGACGACGATCTGGGCCCTGACGGTCTGCTGTGCCTGCTCGCGGAACTGCTCGATGAGCTGCTCCGCGCTGATCCCGGCCAACTGCAGGTACTGCTCGAGCTCGAGCCCGTACTGCTCGGCCTGTTGGCCCAGGCGGCTCACGCGGAACTCGATCTCCTGATTGACCAGCGCCTCGGGCAGCGTGACCTCGATCCCCTCGGCGATCTCGTCGACGATGCGGCCGCGCAGCGCCTCGCGCGCCTCGTTCCGCTTCTGCCGCTCGAGTTGGACGGCAACGGCCTCGCGCAGCTCGTCGATCGTGTCGAACTCGCTCGCGGTGATCGCGAAGTCGTCGTCGAACGCCGGCAACTGCTTCGCCTTCACCTCCTTCACGATCACCCGCACGTCGACCTCGCTCCCCGACAGCTCCTCGCCGTAGTCGTCGCCGAGCGTGTCGGAGAACTCCAGGACGTCACCGGCCTGCGCACCGATGATCTGCCGGTCGAGCTCCTCCCCCGACTCCTCGGGGTCGCGGACCGAGTACATCGCGTCCTCCTCGGCGACCTCCTCGACCGGTTCTCCGTCCTTCATGGCCGACAGCGTGATGACCGCGTAGTCACCCGCCTGCGCCGGCCGCTCGACGGTCTCCACCTCGGCGAACCGCTCCCGCAGCTCGTCGAGCTGACCGTCGACCTCCTCCTCGGTGACCTCCCACTCGGGATGGGGGATCTGGCGGCCGGCGAAATCGGGGGCCTCGACCTCGGGCATCACCTCGACGGTCGCGTTGAACACGGCGTCCTGACCGTCCTCGAAGGTCTCGACCTCGAACTCGGGCTGGCCGAGCACCTGCAACTGCTCCGCCTCGACCGCCTCGCGGTAGAAGGTGGGGACCGCGTTCTGGGCGGCCTGCTCGAGCAACGGGCCCTTGCCGATCCGACTCTCGAGCACGCGGCGGGGCACCTTGCCGGGGCGGAAGCCCGGGACGCGCACCTCCTTGGCGAGCTCCTTCGCGGCCTGGTCCACCGCCTCGTCGACGCGGGCGGCCTCGACCGTCACGGCGAGCTTGACGTTCGTGTCGTCGACGCGCTCGACGGTGGTCTCCACTGGTGCCTCCTCGGCTGGGTGCGCGCCCGCACGCCGCGGCGCCTGCCCGTGGGCCTCGTGACGTGCCGTCGGTCGGGCTCGTGACGGGCGCGCGGGTCGAGCGGACGGGAAGTCGCTGATCGGTGGGGCGGCAGGATAGAGCGGACGCCCCGACCGCGCCGGTCTCCAGCGCGTCGGGGTCGCTCGCGCCGGGCGACGCACGCCCGGCGCGGGCGCGACTACTTCTTCGCGGACTCGTAGTACGGATTGGTCCCCGACGCGTGGTCGGTGACGTCGACGACCTGGGCAACCTCGGGCACGCCCTGCATCAGGGCCTTCTCGATCCCCTGGCGCAGCGTGACCTGTGCCATCCCGCAGCCCTGGCAGCCGCCGCCGAGGCGCAGGTAGGCCGTGCCCTCCTCGAACGCGACGAGGTCGGCCCGCCCGCCGTGGGCGGCGATCTGCGGGTTGATGTGCTGCTCGAGGAGCTGCTGGATGCGCTGGGGAATCTCCCCCGAGAGGTCGGCGTCGCCGATGTCGAGGTCCGCGGCCGGGGACGCCGGGGGCTCGGGCCGGTTCGGGTTCTCGAGGACGATTCCGCCCGTCTCGAGGTCGCCCTGAAGGTCCAGGGTCGAGCCGCGCAGCTTGTCGATGCTGTCGCTCTGGACGACGATCGGCAGATCGTCGTGCCACTGGACCAGGTCCTGCGGGCCTGCCTCCTCGAGCAACTCGAGCGACATCGCGACCTCGTAGCGGCCCTGCCCCTCACCGGTGACCGCGAGCTTGAGGGCCAACCGTTCCGGGTGCTCGTCGCGATCGCGGATCTGCACGACCTTGGTCCGCGCGACATCGGTGACGGTGATCAGTGGCTGCTCGCTCATCGCTTCTCTCGCTCTCGCGGCGCCTGGCGTCCGTGGGCCAGCCTACCGGTGCGCGTCCCCGACGCCGCGCGGCTCCGCGCGGACAGCGCGCGGGCGGACCGGTCCGGTGATCGCGGGCGGCCGACCCGTGCTCCCAAGGCCCCCGACCCGTGCTTCCAGGGCGGCCGACCGTTGGACCCCCGCTGCAGGGCCCGGTGATCTCCGAGGGCAACCCGCCGCGGTCGCGGTACCGTGCGGGCATGGCCCGCGTCGCGCTCGTCCTCCCCGCCACCACCTACCGCGCGGCCGAGTTCCTCGAGGCCGCCGGGCGACTGGATATCGACATCGTGGTGGCCAGCGACCATGGATCCGTGTTGGACGGGCTCGGCGGCGAGCACCTCGTTCGCGTCGACCTCGGCGATTCGCAGGCGACCGCGCAACGGCTGGCGGAGGTCCACGCGCACCTGCCGCTCGACGCGGTGGTCGGCGTGGACGATGCCGGTGTGCGAGCGGCAGCGGAGGCGAGCGCGGCACTCGGCCTGCCCCACGCGCCGCCGGACGCAGTGGCCGCGGCTAGTGACAAGCAGGAGCTGCGCGAACGACTCCGCGCGGGCAACGTCGACCAGCCTCGCTGGCGAGTGATCCCCTCCGACGCCGACCTGGACGAGGCCGTGGCAGCAGCGGCCGAGGCGGTGGGCCTGCCCTGCGTGGTCAAGCCGACCCGGCTCGCGGCGAGCCGCGGCGTGCTCCGCGCCGACACCATCCGCGACGCGTGTGACGCCGCGGAGCGGGCGCGCGCGATCGCGCACGCGGCCGACGTCCCCGCCACCCTGCTGGTCGAGGGATTCGTGCCCGGCGAGGAGGTCGCCCTCGACGGCCTCGTCCGCGGCGGCGAGCTCGTCCCCCTCGCCCTGTTCGACAAGCCCGATCCGCTCGACGGCCCCGTGTTCGAGGAGACCTACTACGTCACCCCCGCGCGCCTCGACGAGACGACCGCCGCCAGGGTGACCGACGTGGCCGCCCGGGCGGTCGCCACGCTCGGGGTCGACGAGGGCCCGGTGCACGCCGAGCTCCGGCTCCCGCCCGACCGGCCCCCGGTGGTCCTCGAGGTCGCCGCCCGCACGATCGGCGGGCGCTGCGGTCGGGCGCTCACGTTCGGCCTGGGCATGAGCCTCGAGGAGGTCGTCCTGCGCCACGCCACCGGCAAGGCGCTGCCCGCGCTGGCGCGCGAGGACGCGGCGGCCGGTGCGCTGATGGTCCCGATCCCTCAGGCGACCGACGGGGCGAACCACGGAGTGCTCGCGACGTTCGACGGGATCGAGCGCGCCCGCGCCGTTCCGGGCGTCGAGGAGGTCAGCCGCTCGGTGCCGCTGGGCCGGACCGTGCGCCGCCTCCCGGAGGGCGACCGCTACCTGGGCTTCGTCATCGCCCGGGCCCGAACCGCCGACGAGGTCGAGGCCGCACTGCGCCGCGCGCACGCCGAGCTCGAGATACGGGTGGAACCCGCACGCGACGTCGGCGCCGACGAAGGGAGCCCTGCGTGCGCGTCCTGATGATCTCCACCTACGAGCTCGGCCACCAGCCCGTCGCCGTGGCGTCGCCGGCGGCCGCGCTCGAGCGCGCCGGTCACGAGGTCGCCTGCCTCGACCTCGCGGTCGAGGCGTGGGACGACAAGCTGGCGGAGTGGGCAGACGCCGTGGCGATCAGCGTGCCCATGCACACCGCGATGCGCCTCGGCATCGCCGCCGCCGAGCGCCTGCGCGCCGCCCGTCCCGAGCTGCCGATCGCGGTCTATGGGCTCTACGCACCAGTCAGCCGCGACCACGTGGTCGGGCGTGTCGCCGACCGCGTCATCGCCGGCGAGTTCGAGCCCGCGCTCGTGACCTGGGCCGACAATCTCGACGCGGGTCGGCTCGAGGCACCCGAGGAGGGCGGCCTCATCCGGCTGGACAAGAGCCCGTTCGCACCGCCCGCGCGGCACCTGCTACCGGAGCCCACCCGCTACGCCCGCGCGGTGATCGACGGGCAGGAGCGCGTCGCTGCCGCGGTGGAGGCCACGCACGGCTGCGCGCACGAGTGCACCCACTGCCCGGTGCCCGCCGTGTACGGCGGGAAGGTGCGACTGGTGCCCCGCGACGTCGTGCTCGCCGACGTCGAACAACTCGTCGAGATGGGCGTCGACCACCTGACCTTCGCCGACCCCGACTTCCTGAACGGGTGGCGCCACAGCCAGCGGATCGTTCGCGAGATCGCCGCGTCGTGGCCGCACCTCACGTGGGACGCCACGGTCAAGGTCGAGCACGTGCTGCGCCACCGCGAGCTCTGGCCGGAGTTCGCCGCCGCCGGCTGCCGGTTCGTCGTCACCGCGATGGAGTCGGTCGACGACCGGATCCTGCGCCTGCTCGACAAGGGCCACACGGCCACAGACATGGCCGAGGCCACCGAGCTGCTGCGCGCGAGCGGGATCGAGCCCCGCCCGTCGTTCCTGCCCTTCACGCCCTGGACGACGCCGCGGGGTGTGGCCGAGCTCATGGACTTCGTCGTCGAGCACGACCTCGTCGGCAACGTCGATCCGGTGCAGTACGCGATCCGCCTGCTGCTGCCGACCGGCTCGCTCCTGCTCGAGGAGCCGGAGCTCCAGCCCCATTTGGGGGCCTACGACGAGGCCGGTCTGTCATGGACGTGGGCGGCCGAGGATCCCGAGGCCGATCGGCTGGCGGGCGAGCTCGCGGGTATCGCCGAGCAGGCCGCGGCGACCGGCGAGGCCATCCCCGAGACCTTCGTCGCGATGCGCCGTGCCGTGCTCGCCGCCTGTGGCGCCGCTCATCCGGGGGAGGCCGCGCGTCGGGGTGTCCCCGAGGCCGTCCCGGACCGGCCGCGCCTCACCGAGCCGTGGTTCTGCTGCGCCGAGCCCACCGACGACCAGCTCGGGGCGGTCACCATCGCCGCCGGGTCCTCGGTCGATTGAGGAGCCGACGGGTCGTCGAGCGCCGGTGCGCGGAGACGGCCCCGTCCTCGCACCCCTCGTGTGCGACCGGGCGCGGTGCTCGTCGTCCGCCCTCGGCAACTCGGGCCCGGTGCTGGTCGTCCGCCCGTCGGCGACCCGAGCCGGTCGCGCCCGAGGCAGCGTGCGGTTACCCGCGCCGGCGCGGGTAACCGCACGGCCTCCCCAACGATGCGGTGACCGCACGCCAAGCGCGCGATTCGTGGTGCGGTTGCCCGCGTCAGCGCGGGTAACCGCACCATCGGTCTGGCCGCCTCACCCGCGCGCGGGTAACTGCACCACGACCGCCGCTTCCCAGCCCGTGCCACCGCGCCGTCCCACCGCGCCAGCGGACCGCATCAGCACGCCGCATCAGCACGCCGCCAGCGGACCGCATCAGCGCACCGCATCGCGGGCCCAGCCGGGGGTGTCGGCATCACCGGGGGTGTACGGTGCCTCCTCGGCGAACCGCCGCGCGTCGAAGGGGTCGAACTCCCCCAGGAAGCGCGGCTCGGCGTGCAAGCGCACCCCCAGCTGCTCCCATACCACCGCCTGGATGTGCGCGGCCACGTCGCTGACACGCTGCGCGGTGGCCCCACCGAGGTTCACGATCGCGAGCACGTGGCGTGGCGACAACCCCACCTGCCCCCAGCGGTCCCCGTTCGCGAACCCGGCGGCGAGCAGCACCATCGCCGCGGGAACCTTGACGTCCTCGGCCTCCGCTCCGGAGTACCAGGCGAACAGCCGCTCCCCCGCGCCCCGGCCGCGCACCGCGTCGACGAGCGCGATCGCCTCGTCGCGCGGAAGGAAGGGGCTCATGAAGAACGAGCCGCAACTCCGCGTCAACGCGTCCTGAGGATCCCACACCATCGACTTGGCCCGCCGCACCGCGAGGACGGCCGCTCGGCGGTCGGCAAGGACCCACGGATCCCCACCGTGACGCTCGAAGTGGACCTCGAGGTCCCGGTAGGTGAGGGCGGACCGCTCCTCGTGCACGAGATCGAGGGTGACCGAGGTGATGACGAACCGGTCGGCCCAGTCGCGCTTGAAGCGGCTGTCGCGGTAGCCGAACGCGCAATCGGCCGCCGAGAGCTGCACGACCTCACCGGTCGCTCGGTCGACGGCCTCGAGCTCGACGAAGGTGTCGGCCAGCGCCTGACCGTACGCTGCGATGTTCTGCACCGGTGCCGCGCCGACCGTACCGGGAATGCCGGAGAGCAGCTCGATCCCGCCCAGACCCTGCGCGACCGCCCATGCGACCAGATCGTCCCAGACCATCCCGCCGTCAGCGCGCACCCGCGTGCCGCCGGCGGTGCGGCCCACGGCCCGCACCGTGCCGCCGCGCAGCAGCAGGACCGCGTCGAGGCCGCGGTCGGACACGACGACGTTGCTGCCCTCGCCGAGCAGCGTGACCGGCCGCTCGGCGTGCGCGTGAGCCGCGTCGAGCGCGGCGCGCACCTCCGCGGTGGCGCCGGCCACCTCGACGAGCAGGCCGGCGGGTCCCCCGACGCCGAGCGTCGTGTGCCCGGCCAGCGGGGCTGCCTCGGTCGTGTGCACCTCGGGAGCCTTTCCCCGCGAGGGGGCGGGTCAGTCGGGACGCTGCGACACCGATTCTGCCGGAGCCCCCTCGGAGCCCGCTGTCGGGCGCCGCTGGCGGATCCGCTCGAGCAACGCGTCGTCGGGCACGGGCGCGAAGAGCGCCGCGACGATCACCGCGGCCGGGAGCACGGCGAGCACCCCGATCGCCGGCACGTAGCTGCCGGTCAGATCGAACCCCGCGGCCAGCGCCAAGGGTCCGAAGGCCGTGCTGCCCACGTTCAAGGCCATGACCGAGCCACGGATCGCCCCGACGTGCGCGAGACCGAAGAAGCGCGGGAAGACCGCCGCCTCGAGCGAGCGCACGCCCCCGCCCGCGGTGCCGAGCGCGAGGGCGTACACCACGGCCAGCACACCGGGGCTGACGAACGGCACCGCGAGCATCGCGCCCAGCAGCAGGACCATGCACGCGATGATCAGGTGACGCGGGCGCACCCGGTCGATCAGCGCCCCCACCAGCAGGGTCGCCGCGATGGTCGCGATCGTCACCGGGATGAAGTTCGCCGCCGCCTCCACCGGGGTGAGGCCCTGCTCGCCGAGCAGGGAGATCTGGTGGAACTGCAGTCCGGTGCCGATCAGGCCCACCGCCGCGACGGCTCCGGTGACCGCCCAGAACATCGATGTGCGCATCGCTTCGCCCCGGGCCCAGCCGGTCTTCGCGGACGGCGGGGTCTGCGGGTCCACCACGTCACCGTCCATGCCCTGGCCGACGTGCTCGGGCCGGTCGCGCATGCCGAGCAGCGCCGTGCTGACGACCACCACGCCGACGAGGACTCCGGCGACGATCCACGCGCTCCGCCACCCGGTGACGTCGATGACCCGGGTCAGGGCGAGCGGCGCGAGCGACATCAGTGCCGAGCCGATCGCGACGGTGATCCCCAACGCCGCGCCACGCCGACGCTCGAACCAGTACGACACCGACGTCGTCGAGACGAGCCCGAGGGCGCCCTGTCCGAGCATCCGGATGCCCGTGAAGCCGATCAGCAACGAGACGAACCCGACGACCGCGCTCATGCCGACCAGCGCGAGCGCGAAGCCCGCCCCGACGAACGCCATCACCAGCCGGACCCCGAAGCGGTCGATCCAGCGGCCGACGAACGGCATCGTCGCCCCACCCACCAGGGTGCCGACGAGGTAGGCCCCGGAGACCTGGGAGCGGGTGAGGTCGAGATCGGCGATGAAGTGGTCGATGAAGACCGAGTTGCCGACGGTCTGCCCGGGCGCCGTGAACGCGAGGCCGAGCGCAGCGAACAGGACGATCCGCCAGCCGTAGAAGCCGCGGACCGCCGCGAGCACTGCGCGCGGACGCTCGAGCACGAGTTCCTCCGGGATCCGACCAGGGCGCGAGCCGACGCGGGGCTCGGCACGCTCCCGCGCCTGACGGCGCACACGAGCCCACTATCCTAGGACGGGCGTGCGCTCCCGCCGTCGGCCCGGTCCCGTCCCTTCCGCCGAACCCGGACCCGTGCGCCCGTGCCCTGCCTGCCTGCCACCCCGACGAGGAGCCCCGCCGGCCATGCCCGCAGACGACCGATTGGCCCGCGAGGTCGCGCAGCGACGCACGTTCGCGATCATCAGCCACCCCGACGCGGGCAAGACGACGCTGACGGAGAAGTTGCTGCTGTTCTCCGGCGCGGTGCACGAGGCGGGGGCGGTCAAGTCGCGCAAGCAGGCGAAGCAGGCGACCAGCGACTGGATGAAGCTGGAGCAGGAGCGGGGGATCTCGATCTCGTCGACGGTGCTGCACTTCGCCTACGCCGCGCCCGACCGCGGACCGGAGGGAGGCTGGCGGTTCAATCTGCTCGACACCCCGGGGCACGCGGACTTCAGCGAGGACACCTACCGCACGCTGTGCGCCGCGGACGCGGCCGTCATGGTGCTCGACATGGCCAAGGGCCTCGAGCCCCAGACCCTGAAGCTGTTCCGCGTCTGCGCCGACCGCGGCCTGCCGATCGTCACGTTCGTCAACAAGTGCGACCGACCGGGGATGGCGCCGTTGGAGCTCCTGGACGAGATCACGTCCGAGATCGGCCTCGAACCGGTCGCGCAGACGTGGCCGGTCGCCGACGGCGCGGACTTCGCGGGTGTGATCGACCGCTCGTCGAACGAGTTGGTGCGCTTCGACCGCACCGTGCACGGCGCGACCGTCGGCGAGGAGGAACGCATCCCGGTCGAGAAGGCGCAGGAGGCCGGCGGGGAGGCGTTCGGTTGCCCCGAGGACCGGTTCGAGGCAGCGTTCGAGGAGCTCGAGCTCCTCGAGGTCGACCAGCCCGAACTCGATCGTGAGGCCTTCCTCGCCGGCCGCCAGACCCCGGTGTTCTTCGGCTCCGCGTTGGCCAACTTCGGGGTGCGGCTGCTGCTCGAGGGATTCGCCGACCTCGCCCCCCATCCGACGCCCCAGCCCACCGTCGAGCCCGGTGAGCCGCGCCCGATCGACGAGGACTTCAGCGGGCAGGTGTTCAAGGTTCAGGCGAACATGAACCCCAAGCACCGCGACCGGGTCGCGTTCCTGCGCGTCAACTCGGGCTGGTTCCAGCGGGGAGGCCAGGCCACGCTCGCGCGCACCGGGCGGCAGTTCCCGATGAAGTACGCGCACCAGCTCTTCGCGGACGATCGCGAGACGGCCGAGACGGCGGTCGCCGGCGACATCGTCGGGCTCGTGAACGCCAGCGGGTTGCAGCCCGGGGACACGCTGTACGCCGGGAAGCCGGTGACGTTCCCGCCGATCCCCACGTTCTCGCCCGAACGGTTCGCGCGGATCCGCAACCGCGACTCGAGCCGCTACAAGCAGTTCCGGTCGGCATTGCGACAGCTCGACGAGGAGGGCGTCGTCCAGGTGCTGCAGCATCCCGAGCTCGGGGAGCAGGAGCCGATCCTCGCGGGGGTCGGGCAGCTGCAGTTCGAGGTGGCCAAGCACCGCATGACCAACGAGTTCGGGTGCACGGTCGAGCTCGAGCCGACGCCCTATGAGCTGGCCCGCGAGGTCTCCGCCGAGGACGCGGAACGGGTCCGCGACCAGCGCGGGACGATGGTCGCGCGCGACCGCCACGACCGCTGGCTCGTGCTGTTCGCGAACGACTTCGCGCTGCGGTGGGCGGAGCAGGACTTCCCCGACGTCACGTTCCACGAGATGGGGATGGCCCGCTCCTGATCCGCCCGGGCGGACCCGGGTGCACATGGGCACACCCCCGCCCAGGCGCCGTGCGCCCCACGCGGGCGGGGTCACGTGCTCATCTGCACAGGAACCCGCCCGGGCGGAGTGACGTGCTCATCTGCACAAGATCCCGCCGGGCGCCGTGCGGGTCAGCCGCGCCAGGCCAGCAGCCGCTGCTCGATCCGCCCGGTCGCGCTGAACAGGCCGAGGACGACGACCATCACCAGCAGGATGAGGCCGAAGACCAGCGGCGCGTTGTAGGTCGACTGCGCGAACCCGAGCAGGTAGCCGATGCCCCGGCTCGACACCACGAACTCCCCCACGACCGCACCGGTGAAGGCGAACCCGACCGCCACCCGCAGGTTCGAGAGCACCCACGCGGTGACCGAGGGAACGTAGACCTCGCGCACGAGCGCCCGGGTGCCGCCGCCGAACGAGCGCACGCGCTCGACCAGGCGCCGATCGACCTCCTCGATCCCGCTGTACACGCTGAAGAAGAACAGCACGGCGACCAGCAGGAACGACAGCGCCACCTTCGACGAGATCCCCACACCGAGCCAGATGATGAGCAGCGGCGCGAGGATCACTCGCGGGATGGCGTTGAGCGCGCCCATGACGGGACGCACGAGGTCGCTGACCCACGGCGACAACGCGGCGAGGAACCCGAGCACGATCCCGGCGAGCACCCCCAGGGCGAGCCCTCCGAGCGCGGCCCCGAACGTCGCGGCCGCATGGCTCCAGATGTCCTGCTCGACGAACAGCTCGCCCACGGCCCCGCCGATCGCGGACGGCGGCGGCAGGTAGAAGGGGTCGACCAGGCCGAGCCGACCGCCCGCCTCCCAGAGCAGCGCGATCGCTCCGAACGTCGCGAGCTGCCGGATCCGACGTCGCGTCTCCCGCGTCATCGCCGCGCCACCTCCGCCAACTCGCCGTCGTCGGAGCCCTCGCCGGCCTGGCCGCCCTCGGTGGACGCGGCCGGAGCCGCTGCCTGCGTCCCTGCCTCCGCGGCCTCCGCCGTCGGGGCGGACACTCGCTCGAGGTCGGCCCAGAGTCGCGGCAGCAACTCGGCGAACCGGGGGTCCGCCTTGGCCGCCAGCGGATCGCGCGGGCGCGGCAGCGCGACGTCGTAGCTGCCGGCAATGCTCGCGCGCGGGCCGGCGGGCAGCAGATGGACGCGGTCGCCGAGCGCGATCGCCTCCTCGAGGTCGTGGGTGACGAGCAGCACCGCGATCCCGGCCTCCTCCACCCAGCGCAGCAGGTCCGAGACGACCCGGTGACGCACGATCGCGTCGAGCGACGCGAAGGGCTCGTCCATGAGCAGCAGCGCCGGCTCGAGGGCGAGGACCTGCGCGATCGCGACCCGCTTGCGCTGCCCTCCCGAGAGCTGACGCGGCCAGCGGCCGGCGAGTTCCCCCACGCCGAGCCGGTCGAGCCACCGCTGGCTGCGCTCGCGGGCCTCGCGCTTTCCGACGCCGCGGATCGTCAGTCCGAGCGCGGCGTTCTGCGCGACCGTGCGCCACGGCAGCAGCGCGTCGTCCTGGAACAGGAACCCGATCTCCCGCGGCGCGAGGTCGCTCTCGATCTCCCCGGCGTCGGGCTCGTGCAGGCCGGCGATCGCCCGCAGGAGCGTCGACTTGCCGGACCCGCTGGGCCCGACGAGGCTCGCGAACTCGCCGGCGGACAGCTCCACGTCGAGTCCGTCGAGCACCGGCTCGTCGCCGTAGCCGATCCGCAGATCGTTGACTCGCAGCATCAGTTCGACTCCAGGATTCGCAGGTCGATGAGGTCGTCGGCTTCGTACGCGCGCTCCACGGCGCCGGAGGCGTTCAGGGAGTCGATGGCTCGCTGCACCGACGGCGGATCGATCTCCACCGAGTCGGGATACAGCGACTGTTGGTACTGTTCCAGCACCTCCGCGAGCAGCCCCGTGTCCTCCCCGGCGACGAGCTCTCCGGGGAGGGCGTCGATGAGTTCCCGGCCGCTGAGCGAGCGGGTCGTCTCGAGCCCGGCGGCGAGGGCGCGTCCGAGGCGGCGCATCTGCTCGCCCCGCTCCTCCCGTTCGTCCTCCCGCACGGCCACGCCCATGAACTCGTAGGCGCCGCCGAGGAACCGCTCCGCGTCGTCGATGTCCATCGCGTTGAAGAGCACCTCCGAGCCGTCGTCGCGCAGCAGCGACAGCGCCGGCTCCTGCACCATGCCGGCCTCGACGTCGCCCAGGCGGACCACGTCGTAGGCGTTGGTCCCGACCTGGGTGAACTCGACGTCGTCGGGATCGATCCCGGCTTGCTCGAACAGGTAGAGCAGGATCGAGTGGTCGGCGTTGCCGAGGCTGGAGATGCCGATGGTGCGCCCGGCCAGGTCCTCGATGCCGGTGATCTCGTCGGCGGTCTCCGGCGCGGTGGCCAACGCGAACAGCGGCAGCCGGCCGGTCGAGGCGAACCGGCGCACACCCCCGGCCTCCTCGGCGGCCTGGGCGAAGGCGTCGAAGCTGGTGGCCGCGTAGTCGACGGCGCCGCCCACCAGCGCCTGCATCGCGGCGCCGCCGCCGTCGCTGTAGATCAGCTCGACCTCGAGATCCTGGTCCGCGAAGTGACCGGCGGTCTCGGTGACCTCGTAGGGCACGACGCAGAGCAGCTGGCTGCAGAAGGCGAGACGGATCCGCTCGGAGCCGCCGAACGCGCCGCAGCCGGCGAGCGCCGCCCCACCGGTCAGCGCTCCGACGCCGCGTAGCAGCGTCCGGCGGCTGATTCGCGCGCCGGTAAGGCGCGACCGCAGCGGCGACTCGAGCATCGCGGCGGGAGCCGATGCCCCGCCCGCACCGCAGCAGTCCGTCACGTGCTTCCTCCAGGCGCCCGTGGGCAACGACCGAGCCGAAGTGGCGGCCAGCGGGACCGGAGCCCGCGACCTCGGTAGCGGCAAGCATCACCGTCGAGTGCGGGGCTCGCAGACCACCTCGCCGTTCAAACCGTGGCAACCCACCGGCTGGAGGACATGGCAGGCGACTGCGGCGCCTACGAGGCGGCCGCCTCCTCCACGATGGCGTCGCAGACCGCCGAGGACCCGCCGAGCGTGACGACCTCGTCGGGGTCGAGCCGGTCGATCTCACTCGCGACGGCTCCGGGCAGCGACCCGCACTGGGGCACGAGCAGGATCGGCCCATCGGACAGCGACTTGCCGGCCAGCGCGTCGGCGGCCTCGTCCCCACGGGCGAGGTAGACGACGTCGGCGCCGGTGGCGAAGGCTTCCTCGCTGATGGCCACCGCCGTCTCGTAGCGGTCGTTCCCGGCCAGGCGGCGCGTCGGTCGAGCGTCACCCTCGTCCTCGCCGTTGTCCTCGTCGTCGCCGTTGTCGGGCGCACCGCTCAGGTCGGAGCACTGTCCCTCGGCGTCCCCGCGAACGGTGTTGCCACCACCGGTGGGAGCGGGGTCGTTGGACTGGCACTGGAGATTGCCGTCGATGGTGTTGTCGGTGATGTCCAGTCCGCCGGTGTTCTGATTGGCCTGCAGATTGCCGTCGATGGTGTTGTCGTCGGCGGCCAGCGCGCCGTCGTTGGCCTCGAGCTGCAGGTCACCGTCGATGCGGGTGGCGGTGACCGTGGCGCCGGCGCCGTCCTCGAGCTGGATGTTGCCGTGCACGACGGTGCCCTCGACGGTCACGTCGCCAGCGTTGTTGTCGTCGTCCTGGATGTTGCCGTCGATCTCGGCGTCGAGAGCGGTGAGGCTCGCGCCCGAGCCGACGAGCACGTTGCCCTCGACCGTGGTGCCGTCGAGCGTGCAGGTCGCTCCGTCGGGCACGACGACGTTGTCGTCGATCGTGGTGGCGCCGATCGTGCCCGTGCACGATTCGTCGGCAGCGGCTGGGTCGGTCGCCGCCCAGCTCACGAGGACGATGAGGACGACGGTGGCGAGCAACAGGGCACTCACGCGCGTGCGGGTGGTGGTCATGTGGACCTCCTGGGTCTGTAGAGGTTCGGCGGGGCTTCGGCCGAACGAGGCCATCGAATCACCCGGGGATGAGGGTCCGGTGAGGACACGATGAGAGCGTCCTCAGCAACCCTCGGGCGAGGGTGGGTCGCGCGGTCAGCCCGCGAACCGGTAGCCCATGCCACGGACGGTGCCGATGAGCTGGTCGCCGAGCTTGCGCCGCAGGTAGCCGACGTAGACCTCGACCACGTTGGAGCCGGGGTCGTGGTCGTAGCCCCAGACGTGGCTGAGCAGTTGCTCGCGGCTGAGCACCTGGCCCGGGTGGCGCAGGAAGGCCTCCAGCAGGGCGAACTCCCGGGCGGTCAGCTCGACCTCGTGGCCGTCGACGGTCGCTCGCCGGGTCCGGAGGTCGAGGGTCACGGGGCCCGCTGACAGGGCCCCGGGGTCGGCTGAGCGGGGCTCGCGCAGACGGGCCCGCACGCGGGCGAGCAACTCCTCGAACACGAACGGCTTGGTGATGTAGTCGTCGGCTCCCTGATCGAGGCCCGTCACCGTCGCGTCGACACCGTCGCGGGCGGTGAGGATCAGGACCGGCACACCGGTGCCGCTCCGGCGGAGGCGGCGCAGGACCTCGAGCCCGTCGAGGTCGGGTAATCCCAGATCCAGCACGATGAGGTCGAACGGATCGCTGGTGGCCGACACCAGGGCCGCCGCGCCGTCCTTGGCGACGGTGGTCGCGTAGCCCTCGGCACGCAGCCCTTTGGAGATGAACGAGGCGATACGCGCCTCGTCCTCGACGATCAGGACCCGCGTCATCGGCCCGTGTCCTGCGGCTCGGCGGTGGACGACTCCCCGGTGAACGGCTCCCCGGTCGACGGCTCCCCGGTCGACGGCTCCCCAGTGGACGGCTCCACGACTGACGGCTCCGTGGGGGGCAGCGTCGCCGGGGGAAGCACGAGCGTGAACGCGGCGCCCTCGCCGGGAGCACCAGCCACCTCGACAGTGCCGCCGTGGGCCTGCGCGATCGCCCGCACGATGGCGAGCCCGAGGCCGGCGCCCTCCCCCGAGCGCGCGCGGTCGCCGCCGCGGGCGAAGCGGTCGAATAGGCGCTCGCGTTCCTGCTCGGCGATCCCGGGGCCGTCGTCGCGGACCCACAGACGGACGGCCTCGTCGGTGACGGAGGAGCCGATGGAGATCGTCCCCTGCGGGCTCGTGTGCGCGGCGGCATTGGAGGCCAGCTGCACGGCGGCCTGCGTCAGGCGTTGGGCGTCGGCAACCAGCACTGCCTCTGCGACCTGCTCGAGGACCCAGTGGCGCGACGCGAGCCCGCGTGCCTTGGCGTGCACGGTGCGGGTCAGGTCGCCGAGATCGACCGGCTCGGGTTGGAGGAAGTCCGGGCGCCCCGCCTTGGCCAGCGTCAGCAGCTCCTCGACCATGCGGTGCATGCGGTCGAGCTCCTCGGTGACCAGGGCGACGGTTGCGGCGTGGTCCTCCGGCTCGTCGTAGGGCAGCAGCTCGAGGTGACCGCGGATGATCGTGATCGGGGTCCGCAGTTCGTGTCCGGCATCGTCGATGAACTGACGCTGGTGCTCGAACGCCTCCTCCAGGCGGTCGAGCATCTCGTTGAACGTGTGGGCCAGCTCGCTGACCTCGTCCCGGCCCTCGACCGGCAAGCGCTCGGTCAGGTCGGTCTCGGTGATGCGGCGGGCGGTGCCCGTGACCTCGCGCACCGGCCGCAGAGCACGGCCGGAGAGGTTGCCCACCACCACCGCGGCGAGGACGACCATGATGAGCCCCACCAGTGCAGCGACGCCGATCACCTCGTCGACCTCGCGCGCCTCCAGGTCGCGATGCCACACCACGACGAACACCGCCTCGGTCGTCCCGTCCACGAGGAGCGGCACCGCGTGGTAGTCGACCCGCCCGCTTCCGGACACGTCGACGAGGCCTCTGGAGGGCTCGCCGAGGCCCGCGAAGCGTCCGCCCAGTGCCGCGGCGGCGTCGACGCCCGCGGGGGGCGAGGGGGTGTGCTCGGCCAACGTCCCCTGGATGTAGCCGAGGAGCTGCTCGTTGCGCTGGGGGACGTTGCGATCGAAGAAGACCTCGAGGATCCGTTCCGCATCGTCCCCGAACGGCTCACCGGTCTCGGGATCGGTGCCCGTCGCGAGGGCGCGCAGTTCCTCGACCTCCTGGGTGAGCTCGCGTTCGATCCGCTCGTCGAGGCGTAGGAGCAGCACCGCTCGGGCCGCGATGAGGCAGACCGCCAACCCGACGACCAACAGCAGCACGTGCCAGGCGATCAACCGCAAGCGCACGCTCGCCACGAAACGGCGCAGCCGGCCGCCGCGGGCGCGACCGGGTGTCGACTCTCCGAGCATCGAGGCTGCCATCACCGCACATGGTGCCGTGCGCCGGGGCCGGGCGGGTCGGCTGACCGACCGGCGGGACAACTAGTTGTCGCTGTCGGGCGAGTCCGAGCTGTCGGGCGAGTCCGAGCTATCGGGCGAGTCGGGAGAGGCCGGCGAGCCCGCGGAGTTGGGCGAGTTCGGGGAGTCCACCGAGGCGGGCGAGACCGGGCTGTTCACCGACTGCGGGGAGTCCACCGAGTCCTGGGCGCTCAGCGAGTCGGGGGAGGCCGGCGAGTCCGGTGAATCCGGTGAATCCGGTGAATCTGATGAGGCCGGCGACTGCGACGCCGCGGAATCGGAGGCTTCGGCGGACGGCGCCGATTCGATGGAGGGGATCGACGGAGCCGAGGCCGACGAGGCGGTGGACGGGGCACTGGCCTGCGCCTCAGCGTCATCGGGGCGGTCGAGCTCGATGGGGTCCGACGCCTCGGACTGTGCCTGCAGACCCGCCAACCCGGCCACGGCGGCTCCGGCCACGGCCGTGCCGGCGGTGATCACCTTCCAGTTGCGCATGACGTGCTCCTTCGGTCGGGACGGGGTGGCGCGGTTCGGCACGAATCCTCACCCTCCCCGCTGAACCGTCGATGAGGTGCCGATGAGAGCCCGCTCATGACCGGCGGCGGCTGCGGCTGCCAGCCGCACGAGCTCGCGCACCCGAACGGGCCACGCCTCGTGCTGTGCGCGAAACGGCCACCCCGCCAACCCGAGGAGCGCCCCGGCGACTCGACCGGCGACCTCTTCGGCCGACACACGCCGGGTGGCCAGCTCGTGGACCCGCGCGGCATAGGCCGCGACGTTCGTCGTCGCGCGGGGGTTCGCCCACGCCAGCACGCGCAGGTGGGCCAGCAGCGACACCAGGTCGTCGATCGCGTCCCCCGGGCGGACCCGGTCGAGGTCCAGCAGACCGGTGACCCGCTCGCCCGAGACCAGGACCTGGGCGTCATGGAAGTCCCCGTGGACGATGCGGTCCGGGCACCAGGGGACGTCCGCGGCCGCGGCCACCTGTCGGGCGAGGCGACCGACGGATGGGACGACCGCTGCCAGCAGTCGGGCGTGGCGGGCGGCGTGGACACCGGGCGGCTCCGCCGCCCCGACGGCGGGGTCGGTGCTCGTCCCAGCGAGCCCGCGAAGCGGTCGGAGAACCGTCCCGGGAGCAGGCACCGATGCGCCATCCACCAGCGCCGTACCCAGGGTCCTCCCGGGCAGGGCCCCGAGGGCGAGCACACCCCGGTCGGGAGCCGCGCCGAGCACGCCGGGTACCGGCAGGTCCCGCTCCAGGGCGCGGTGTAGGCGAGCCAGCCGCTCCGCCTGGTCCGGCGGGACGACCTTCAAGAACAGCGAACGCCCTCCGCCGATCACCTCGAGCACCGCCCGCGACGTCGGTCGATAGACCCGTGGCACGACACGGGCGACCCGACCGCTGTGAACGTGGTCGCGCGAGAGTCCACGGATCAGGGCGGCTGCACCCTCGGGCGCGCAGACCGACGGTAGGCCCGGCAGGCAGGGGTCCCCGGGATAGGCCCATGCGGCCAGCGTCACGCCCTCGGGACCGACCACGCGCGCGGCACGGGCTGGCAGTTCACCGTGCGCGAGCGCGTACGACTCCACCCTCCGCCCGCCGGATCCTGAGGCGTTGCCGCTGGCGTCCCGACCGGACCAGTCCACCTCGCAGCGGAACCGCACGACGGTTCGCCGGCTTGGCTCGTACCGGACCTCGGTCGGGCGCGCTGCGCGTACCGCGCCGCCGCCGGCCTCCACCGCTGCGGCCAGCGGCTCCTCGTACGCCTCCCACAGAGCGGCTTCGGGTCGCCGAAGCGTGCTGTCCTCCATGACCCCGCTTGTCGCCGCGGCCGATGAGGCCCCGATGAGCCGCGGATGAGAGACCGCTTATCCGGCCGCAGCCGACCCGCTAACGTCCACGGACCCGCCCACGACCGCGAAGCCGGTCTCGCTCAGTAGACTGTCGGCATGCAGCGCTCGCGGGGTACCGTGACCCGTGGCGTGCGCAGGCCCGATTGACCGTCGTGGTGCGTCAAGGTGGGCAAACGGACACTGGCCCACCGCACGGGCGGAGACGCCGGTCGGGGCCGCTCCGGGACGTAGCGCAGCTTGGTTAGCGCGCCTGCTTTGGGAGCAGGAGGTCGCGGGTTCGAATCCCGCCGTCCCGACTCATCTCTCGGGCCGTTCCTCGGACGGCCGGTGAGCGGTCGCTATCCCCATGCCCGGTACTCCGGCGGCGCGCGCCATGCAACGACCGACTCCGCCGGCCAGGTCAGCACCAACAGGGCCAGACCCGCCACCGGCACGAGGGCGACCGCTCCGAGGAGCACGAGGTTGATCGCGATCAAGCCGGGTTCGACGACACCGAGCACCGCGATGAACCGATGGTGGATCCACCAGAAGTTCGCCACGACAGCGAAGCTCAACAGGAACGCGATGAACTGCGGGAGCTGGTCCGCGAGCGCGCCGGCGAGTTGGTCGGCGGGAACATCAGGGACCTCGATGCGCAGTACGAGCAGGGTCATCGCGATCGCGAACAGGGCATCGCTCAGGTTCGCGACCCGTGAGAACTCAACGGAGTCGCGTCGGTAGCGTCGCGACGCCGAGCCGTCGTCCAGAAGCCCCCAGCCCGCCTCCATGCGCGGAGTCTACGGCCGGCTCGGACCCGAACCACGCGTGGCCGACGCGAAAGCCACCTCGCGAAGCACCCATCCCAGCCTCGCGCTGTCAACGCATTGATGGAACTCCCCACGGGCTGGGAGACCGATCATCCCATGGGTTCGCCTCGCCTCATGCTCGCGGTGTTCGCCGCGCCGGTGGATTCGACAGGGGTGTGCCGGGGTAGGAGGGGTCAGTCCTGACAACGATCCGCCCGCACCCGTCGCCTCCCGTTAGGAGTCGAACGTGCCCGTGAACTCGGCGCACCAGCGCTACGTCGACTACCTCTTCGCTCAAGCGAGCGCCGGTCGCTACCCGAGCCACCAGATCCTCAAGCGCATCGAGGCCGCGATCACCGACCGCGAGACCGCGGAGCGCTACGTCGATCTCCTGCTGTCCGAGGCCGAGAACCAGCGGTTCCCGAGCCTACGCATGCTCGACCGGGCCAACCAGATCGTCACCCGCATGGCGGCCGCCGACGTCATCGAGCGGCTCGATGAGGAGTTCGAAGCCGCCAACGGCTGACCGCTCGCTCCGGGCACGCACCGCACGGTCCGGGGACGCACCACGCGAAAGGATCCCCATGTCCACCGCAACCGTCGACCGTCGGCCCGCGTCGGGCACGCTGGCCGAGGTCATCGACATCATCCTCGACAAAGGGCTGGTGATCGACGCCTTCGTGCGCGTCTCGCTGGTCGGCATCGAGCTGCTCACCGTCGACATCCGCGTCGTGGTCGCCAGCGTCGACACCTACCTGCACTTCGCCGAGGCCACCAACCGCCTCGACCTGCGCGAGAAGGCCGAGGAGCACGACGCCGACCTGCAGGACCTCGTCGGCGGGATGGCCGCCGAGAAGACCGAGGGCGCGATCGAGGGGGCGAAGGAGGAGTTCGGCGAGCCGATCGAGAGCGGCAAGGAGAAGGTGAAGGCCGTCTTCGGTCAGGACGAGGACGCCGAAGAGACCGAGGAGCAGGAGGACTGAGGTGCCCTATCTCGTCCACGGCGTCAGCCGCAAGCTCCAGACCACACCGGCGACGGACCTGGACGTCGAGACCGTCCGCCACGGTCCGCTGGTGGCGCTCGTGAGCCCGACGCCGGACGAGGAGGCGCTGCCGACCCGCGCCAACCTCCTGCAGCACACCCGGGCGCTCGAGCGAGTCGGAGAGCACGCCACGGTCGTGCCGATGCGGTTCGGGGTTGTCGTCCCCGACCTCGACACCCTCGCGAACGACTACCTCGCGCCGCAGCGCGAGCAGCTGCTCGCAACGCTCGACCGGCTCGACGGCCACGTCGAGCTGCGCCTGCGCGGCCACTACGACGAGGCGAAGGTGATCGCCGGGATCCTCCGACAGGATCCGCGCGCAGCGCACCTGCACGGGCGCACCGAGACAGACGCCAAGATCGAGCTCGGCGAACGCATCGTCGCCGGGATCGATGCACGTCGCGGCGCCGACCGGCACCACGCTCGCGCCGCCCTCGCGCCCTACCCGGCCGCGGTGGTGGACTCGGGGACGACCGAGACGCTCGACGCGTTCTCGCTGTCGTTCCTGGTCGGTCGAACGGCCCGCGAGCCCTTCGACCGCGCGGTCGACGCGCTCGGGGAGGAACTCGCCCCGGTGATCGGCCTGGAGCTGGTCGGACCGGTGCCGCCCTTCAGCTTCGTGACCGAGGAGGCGGACGCGTGGGCCTGATCGGCAGCCTACTGACGCTTCCCGTCACCGGACCGGCACGAGCCGGCTTCTGGGTGGTCGACCAGGTAGTGGCCGCCGCGGAGGCGGAGCTGTACGACGAGGGACGCATCGTGGCGGAACTCCGCGCTCTGGCCGCCGAGGCCGACGCAGGGCGCATCACCGAGGAGGAGCACGCCGCCGCCGAGGAGGTGCTCCTGGAGCGCCTCATGGAGGCACGCGCGCGCCGAGCGCACAGCCAGGAGACGCCGTGAAAACCGAGGACCTCACCAAGGCGCAGCTGCAGGACGAGCTGCGCGACCGCGGACTGCGCGTCACCGGCTCCAAGCAGGAGCTGCTCGAACGGCTCACCTCCGAGATCGGCGACATCGACGTGTCGTCGGCCGAGCAGCTCAGGGAGCTGACCAAGTCCGACCTCCAGCGGCGCCTGCACCGCGCCGGTCTGCCCGTGTCGGGCAACAAGGACGAGCTCATCGGCCGGCTCAGTGACCACGCCGCGGACGACAGCGGCTCATCGTCCGCTCAGACCGGCCAAGCCGAGAGCTCGACGGACACCGAGCGCACGCAAGCCGAGGACGCCCAACCGGAGCGGGAGCGGGCCGAAGCCGACGCCCAACCGGAGCGGGAGCGCACCGAAGCCGAGGACACCCAACCGGAGCGGGAGCGCACCGAAGCCGAGGACACCCAACCGGAGCGGGAGCGGACCCAAGCCGAGGACGCCCAACCGGAGCGGGAGCGCACCGAAGCCGAGGACACCCAACCGGAGCGGGAGCGGGCCGAAGCCGAGGAGACGGAGGCCGGCACCCGGCCAGCGCGGGAGGACGAGGGGGAAGCAGCCCAGGAGGAAACAGCCCACGAGGAAGCAGCCCAGGAGGAAGCAGCCGAGGAGGACACAGCCGAGGAGCCCGACGCCGACGAGGACGTCACCGAGGACCGCAAGCAGGCGCGCGACCGCGGCGAGTACCGGGTGGAGCAGGACCCGCGGGAGACCGTCGAGCCGCTCGTCGACCTCGAGCTCGGTCCCGTCGCCCTCGACGTGATGGGACTCGAGGTGCACCTCAACCGCCTGCACCTCGCCCTCACCGCCAACGAGGGACCCGATCACGCGTTGGTCGGCAAGCTCCTGGCCAAGATTGCCAAGCTGCTCAACGACGCCGGCCTCAGCTCGGTGGCCGACATGCTCACCGATTCCGTCCAGAAGGCGCTGGACGCACTGCCCTCCCCGACCGGCGACGGAACGGACGAGGAGGGCGCCGACGACGGCGATGCCGACGACGGCGGCCTGCTCGACACGCTCCTCGCCCCGCTGCGGGCCGTCAGGGACGCCGTCAAGAGCGTGGCGCGGACGATCTCGTCCGGCAACGAGTCGTTCACCGACCACGCGACCGATGCCGTGGAGCATGCCGGCAAGGCGTCGGACCCGCGCGGGGGGACGGTGCAGTCGCTCTGGCAGGGCAAGAAGGCCACTCGCGACGCGCGTCGCGCCGTGGGAGCGCTGTTCGGCAAGGCCACCGAGGCCGGCAAGGACGCCGCCGACAAGGCCACCGACGCCGGCAAGGACGCCGCCGACAAGGCGGCTGACGTGGGCAAGGACGCAGCCAACACCGCCGCCGAGACCGGCAAGCAGACCGCCTCCCAGGCAACCCCAGCGGGAAAGCAGGCGATCGAGAACGGCAAGCAAGCCGGCAAGCAGGCCACCGAGACCGGCAAGCAAGCCGGCAAGCAGGCCACCGAGACCGGCAAGCAAGCCGCCCAGAAGGCCACCGAGACCGGCAAGCAAGCCGCCCAGAAGGCCACCGACACCAGCGAGGAGCCTGAAGCGCGAGCCGGCGGGTCGGGCCAGCGGGCCTCCGAGCAGGCTACGGAGCCCGCGGCAGGCGACGAGGACGCCTTGGGGTCGCCGGCGCAGGACGACCGCGGCCCCGGGCGCACGACGAACACCTCCGCCCAGAAGGCCAAGACCGCTTTGCGCGGCACCAGCTGAGCTATCGACCGAGCCCGCCCTACCTCTACTGATCGAGGAGCCCCGCCATGTCCGCCACCGCCGTGGCAGCCAATCCCCGAACCCTCGCCTCCCCGGCCTCCACGTCCACGGTCGACCGTCGGCCCGCGTCGGGCACGCTGGCCGAGGTCATCGACATCATCCTGGATAAGGGCCTGGTGATCGACGCCTTCGTGCGCGTCTCGCTGGTCGGCATCGAGCTGCTCACCGTCGACATCCGCGTGGTGGTCGCCAGCGTCGACACCTACCTGCACTTCGCCGAGGCCACCAACCGCCTCGACCTGCGCGAGAAGGCCGAAGAGCACGATACGCAGCTGCAAGACCTCGTCGGCGGCGAGTAGGCCACGCCCGGGCAGGGGTCCGAAGGCCCAGTTGGGGGAGGTTCCCGACGCGACCGGCCGTCGACCCGACGAGCAGGTACCCGTAGGCCGGGCGCAAGGGCGAAGGAGAGACCGTGAGCTACCAGGACCAGACCAAGGCCGAGCTCAAGGAGGAGCTGCACCGACGCGACCTGCGCGTCAGCGGCACGAAGCACGAGCTCGTCGAGCGTCTCCAGGGCGACGACCGCGACGCCGAGCGCGGGGGGGCCAGCGCATCGAGCGGGGCGAGCGGGGGTTCTTCCGCTGCCGACCAGTCCTCAGCCCAGCAGGAGGGCAGCGCTGAGTCGGCCCCGCAGCGCAGCGGGTCGTCCTCGTCGCAGGGACGCGCGCGACTCAAGCCCTTGCAGCTGACCCGGGCCGCGGCCCGTCAGCTCGAGCAGCTGAGCGGCCGCCGAGTGGACGGGACCTCCGGGTTGGAGCAGACCGAGGAGGGTTCGCGCGTGCTCCTCGAGCTCGTCGAGAGCCAGCGCGTGCCGCCCGCCACCGACGTGCTCGGCACCTACGAGGTCGTCGTCGACGAGTACGGGGACCTTGTGCGCTACGAACGCCTGAATCGCTACATCCGCGGCCAGGTGGGAGGTGGGCAGTGAGCGACTCCTCCAACCCCTACATGCGCGGCTCACCGCCGACGGCACGGCGGTCGAGCGGTCCGGACGGGCTCGCCGACGTCCTCGAGCGGATCCTCGACAAGGGACTGGTCGTCGCGGGCGACATCCAGGTCAACCTGCTCGACATCGAGCTCATCACCATCAAGGTGCGGTTGCTGCTGGCCTCGGCGGACACCGCGCAGCAGATGGGCATCGACTGGTGGAAGCACGATCCCTTCCTCAGCGGCCGCGACCGAGAGCTGGCACAGGAGAACGCGATCCTGCGTGACCGGGTCGACGCCCTCGAGGCGCGCCTGGGCGAGAAGCTCGCCCCCGGCGAGCCCTCCCCCAGCGACCTGGTCGGGGAAGGGGCGACGGATCGCACGTCGACCCGTGGCCAGACGCGCCCGACCGAAGCGCTGCGGCGCGAGGCGCGGCAGGCAGCGTCCCCCGGTAGCGACACGTCCGAGCGTGGCCGCCGACGCGAGGAAGACCCCTCGACCGCCCGGCCGGACGCGGTCGAGACCGAGGAGATCCGTGTCGAGCCGGCCCAGGAGGGCTCGACGCTGCGCATCGAGACCGACGAGGCCCAGGGCGAGGACGCGATCGCCACCAGCGGGGACGCACGGATCCGAGCCGAGGATGCCAGCGAGGGCGAGCGCTACGCCGAGCTCAGCAAGGCGCAGCTGCAGTCACGCCTGCGCGAGCGTGGCCTGCCGGTCAGCGGCAACAAGGACGCCCTCATCGAGCGCCTCCGCACCTCGAGCGACTGACCCCGACCGAAGAAGCAGCCGTGGCCAACGAACGTGACCTCCTGCGAGAGCTCCAGAGCGTCCTCGCCGAAGCCGACGTCGACGTCACGTCGCTCGTCGAGGGGGCATGGGAGGACGCGCGCGAGGAGGTGCGCGCGACACTGACCCGTCTGATGGCCCACGACCTGCTGCGGCGATCACTCGGCACCCTGCAAGGGGGTTCGGCCTCGCACGGGGCCGCGGCCGACGTCGCCCAGGGTGGGGCGTCCGACGCCGTCGAGGGTGGAGCGTCCGGCGTCGCCCACGATGGGCCGGCTGCTGCGCCAGCGCCTGAGGGGACGACCGACACCGCCGTGCACGCGGACGCGCCCGAGGACCCACCAGCGGAGCTCGCCACCTACCTGTTCGGCGTGGTCGGAGGCGAGGTGACGCTGCCCGAGGCGGAGCTGCCGCAACTGCCGGGCGGGGGCCCGGTCCGCCTGCTTCCCGCGGCCCGATGCCAGGCCCTCGTGTGCGACGTGGACCCGAGCTCCTTCGAGGCGCTGCGCGAGGCGACCCCGGACGGGTTGGAGCTGCTGGCCGCGGCCGCCTACGTCCACGACGAGGTGCTCGCCACCTTCGCGCAGGGTCCGGTCTTGCCCCTCGGCCTCGGCACCGTCCTCCCCGACGACCAAGCGGTCGAGGGGCTCCTGGTGCGACACGCCGACCGACTCGAGACCGAGCTCGATCGGATCCGCGGTCGGAGCGAGTGGGCGGTCACGGTGCACGAGCCAGCGCCCGAGGCCGCACCGCCAGCGGAGGGCCCCGCCGCGACATCCGGGCACGACTACCTCGAGCAGCGCCGCGCCGCGCTCCAAGCGCGCGAGTCGCGGTGGGAGCAAGAGGAGCGGGTCGCGGCAAGCTTTCACGGGCCGCTGGCCGCCTGTGCCCGCGACGCGGTGGAGGTCGGCGCGCGGCCGCTGGAGCAGGACGACCCACCGCTTCTGCACGGGGTCTACCTCCTCGACGACGACGCACGCGACCGGTTCGACTCGACCGTGGAGTACCTGCGCGCCGAGCACCCCGACGTGGAGGTCGAGGTGACGGGCCCGTGGCCGCCGTACCACTTCACCTCGCTGGACCTGTCCGACGACGCCCCCACCGACCAGGGGACCCCGTGACCACCGAGTCGCCCTCCCCGACGACTGGCCGCACCACGGCGTCGACGAACGAGCAGCAGGCCCATCGCTCCCCGCCTGCGGCGCCGGCGAGGTCCGCTCCCACAAGTTCGCCCGCCCGCCTCGGATCCGACGCGACGCTCGTGGACGTGCTCGACCGGGTCCTCGACCGAGGAGTCACCATCACTGGCGACGTGGTCCTGTCGGTCGCCGGCGTCGACCTCGTCCACCTCGGCGTCCGCCTGGTTCTCAAGGGGATCGACGGCGACGAGGAGGTGCCGTGATCCACCTCTACGGGCTCACCAGCCAGCCGTCCCACGTGGAGGGGCTCGCGGGCATCGACGACCGGCCGGTCGCCGAGCTGACCTGCGGCCCCCTGCACGCGGCGACCACGACCCACGACCGTGCCCCGTCACCGACCGAGGAGGCCGCCCTCGCGCACGCAGCGACGGTCGCTGCCCTCGCGGAGGCGACGCCGACGCTGCCGGTGCGCTTCGGGGTGCAGCACGCCCACGTCGACGGGCTGCGCGCTGCCCTGGCCGAGGTGCAGGATCAGCTGGTCGCGGCGCTGGAGTCGGTCGGCGACGCGGCGGAGTTCGTGGTGCGGCTCGACCGCCCGCGCACCACCACGGCGGCCCCCGCCGCCCGGCAGGAGGACGAGGCGCACCCGGAGAGCCCGAATGCCGGTCCCGGCTACACGTACCTCAGTCGGCGGCTGGCCCAGCAGCACGCGCAGGTGGCGCAGCACCGCGAGGTCCTCGCCGAGCTCCGATCCGTCACGCGTGCGCTGGATCCGCAAGCCCGGCAGGTCATCGAGCGCTCGGGGCCGCGCGGCCCCGAGCGGTGCTTCCTCGTCCCGCGCACCCACGTCGACGGCTTCGCCGAGGCCGCGGCAGCGGCAGCGGGCGCGCTCGATCGGGGCGTGTGGGGCGGCCCCTGGCCCCCGTACTCCTTCGTGGAGGAGGCGGTGCCGACATGACCGGTCAGCGTCACGACGCGAGCCAGGGCCACGACGCGAGCCAGGGCCACGACGCGAGTCAGGGCCACGACCCAGCGCGCGACCTGTCCAGCATGGCCGGGTTCGACCTGAGCCGGGAGCTGGACCGCCTCCTCGACGAAGGCCGCTCCGGGGAGGCGCGGCCGGAGGACGTACAGAAGGGGCTCGCCCAGCTGGTCCTGACGCTGGTCGAGCTGCTGCGCGACCTGATGGAGCGCCAGGCGCTGCGTCGCATGGAGAACGGCTCCCTCGACGAGGAGGAGATTGAGCGCCTCGGCGGCACGTTCCTGGCGCTCCAGGCGCGGATGGACGAGCTGAAGGAGGTGTTCGGGCTCACCGACGAGGACCTCAACCTCGACCTGGGTCCGCTCGGTCGACTCCGCTGACGTACCGCACGGGCTCGGGAGCAGCTCGCGGGCTATCAGACCCTCCTCGAGCTCGCCGAGACCCACGAGTCGGAGGACACGTGAAGCCCGGTTCCACCAACGCCGGCGTGCAGCCCCGCCTCTGGAAGGCCGGACGCACGGGATGGGCGCTCGTGGGCATCGCCGCCGCGCTCGTCGTCGCATGGCTCGTGCTGGCCGAGCTCGCCGTCGTGGTCGTGCCCCTCGTACTCGCCCTGTTTCCAGCGACGTTGCTCGTCCCGGTCGCGGACTGGCTGAAGCGGCGTCGGGCGCCCGCCGCGCTCGCGGCACTGCTCGCCCTGCTCGGAGGGCTCGCCCTCATCGGGCTCGTCGTGGGGCTGATGGTCCCGCTCGTGGCCATGGAGCTGCCCGAGCTGACCGAGTCGGCGAGCGAGGGGCTCGGCGAGCTCCAGCAGTTCCTCGACGAGCAGTTCGGCCTCGAGATCGGCGGGATCTCCGAGCTCATCGACGAGGGCGCCCAGCTGCTCGGCGAGGCCGGCGACGTGGCAGCGCAGGGCATGCAGGCCGCGGCGATGGCGGTCGAGACCATCGCCGGCATGCTGATCATGCTCGTGATCCTGTTCTTCTACCTCAAGGACGGCCGGCGGCTGGCCCGCAGCCTCACGAGGACCGCACCGAGCCACCTTCGCCCCGCCTTCAGGGAGATCGGTGGCCGCGCCTGGACCACGCTGACCGCGTACTTCCGAGGTCAGCTGCTCGTGGCGCTGGTCGACGCGGTGTTCATCGGACTCGGGCTGCTGCTGCTGGGCGTGCCGCTCGCGCTCCCGCTGGCGGTCCTCATCTTCTTCGGCGGGCTCTTCCCCGTCGTCGGGGCCATCGCGACGGGAGCGCTGGCCGTCCTCGTTGCGCTCGCCGATGGCGGGCTCGTCACGGGACTGATCGTGCTGGGGCTGATCCTCGCCGTGCAGCAGCTCGAGGCGAACGTCCTCCAGCCGTACGTGCTGGGCCAGGCGATCAGCCTGCACCCGATGATGGTGCTGCTCGCCATCACCGCCGGCGCGATCGCCGCGAACGTGCTCGGCGCCTTCCTCGCCGTCCCGGCCGCCGCCATCATCGCCCGCGCGATCGACTACCTCCGCGAAGAGACGCAGACTGAAGCACCCGGCGCCTCAGGGCAGAGCCAACAGCCGTCCTAGCCAGATCCGCAGGAGTAGGTACTTCGGGGATCGTCCCCGCGGTGGAAGTACCGCCACGAACGATAGGAGGGCCGATGATCATCGCGCGCGTGAGCTTTCCGCTCAGCGAACCCCCCGACCCGGAGACCGTGCAGTCCGCCCTCGAGGCGAGCATCGCCGGCTGGAGGGGGACGCCGGGCCTGATCCGCAAGTACTACATCACGAGCGAGGACGGCCGCGAGGTCGGCGGAATCTACGTGTGGGAGTCCAAGGAGGCCGCCGAGAACGGCTACACCGACGCGTGGCGGGAGCACATGACCGGAGTGTTCGGGGTCCCGCCCACGATCACCTACCTACCGTGTCAGGCAGTGCTCGACAACGACGCCGACGAGGCCCTCACCCCGGAGCCGCGGTGAGGGCCACCGGGCGGATGATCGATCATAAGTCGACGATGAATACCTAAGCCTATAAGGCTAAAGTTGGTACTCGACGTTCGGTTCGGGAATAGCTGGGCGTCCCGGACCGTTGATCAGGGCCCGGAACCCACGAATGAGGAGCCCACCACCAATGACAGAGGACCTCACCATCGAGGCACTCCCGCTGCTGCCGCTCGAGAACGGCGTGGTGGTGCCGACGATGGTCGTGAACGTCGCGATCGACAGCTCGGAGGCCCACGCCGCCGTCGACGCGAGCAGCGAGACCGACCGGCGCGTCGTGCTCGTCCCGCGCCAGGACGGCGAGTACGCACGCATCGGGGCGATCGCGCAGATCGAACAGCTCGAACCGCTGCCCGACGGGCGTCGTGCCGCGCTGATCCGCGGGGTTGAGCGCGTCCGGATCGGTGCGGGGACGGCCGAGCAGGGCGGCCTGCACGTCCACGTCCACCCGGTCGAGGAACCATCCGGGGATCCCGAGCGAGTCGAGCAACTCGTCACGGAGTTCCGCGCCGTCGCGAGCGGCCTGCTCGAACGGCGCGGCGGCCGCCAGCTCGCGGCGATGCTGTCCGAAATCAGCGAACCCGGACAGCTGGCCGATCTCGCCGTGTACGCCCCCGAGCTCACGTTCGCGCAGAAGATCGAGATCCTCGAGACCCTCGATGTCGCCGAACGTCTCGAGCGCGCGCTCGGTTGGCTGCGTGACCGGTTGGCCGAGGCCTCCGTGCAGGCCGACATCGAGTCGCAGGTGACCGAGGAACTCGAGGAGACCCAGCGCGAGCAGCTCCTGCGCCGCCAGCTCGAGGCGATCAAGCGAGAGCTCGGCGAGGGCGACGCCGAGGACCCCGCGGCCCGGTACCGCGAGCGGCTCGAGGAGCTCGAGACGCGGGGGGACGGGGTCCCCACCGCGGTCCGCGACGCCGTCGAGCGCGAGCTCGGGCGGCTCGAGCGCACGAGCGAGCAGAACCCCGAGCACGGGTGGATCCGCTCCTACCTCGACGCCCTCACCGAGCTGCCGTGGGGCGTCCGCGACCGCGACACGACCGACCTCGACGCCGCCAGGGAGGTCCTCGACGCGGACCACGCCGGGCTCGAGAAAATCAAGGACCGGGTCGTCGAACAGCTCGCGGTGCGCAAGCTGCGCGTCGACCGAGGCCTCGAGGCCACCGGCGAGGGGTCCGCACGCCGGGGCGAGGGGGCGATCCTCACCCTCATCGGCCCTCCCGGCGTGGGCAAGACCTCGCTCGGTGAATCGGTGGCCCGCGCCCTGGGTCGCCAGTTCGTGCGCATCGCGCTCGGCGGGGTGCGCGACGAGGCGGAGATCCGCGGTCATCGGCGCACCTACGTGGGGGCGCAGCCGGGCCGAATCGCCCGGGCACTCGAGGAAGCCGGCACCATGAACCCCGTCGTCGTGCTCGACGAGATCGACAAGGTGGGGGCCGACTGGCGAGGTGACCCCTCGTCGGCGCTGCTCGAGGTCCTCGATCCCGCGCAGAACCACACGTTCCGGGACCACTACCTCGAGCTCGACCTCGACCTGTCCGACGTGATCTTCCTCGCGACGGGCAACGTCGCGGACACGATCCCGCCGGCGCTCGGCGACCGCATGGAGGTGCTGCGCCTCGACGGCTACAGCGACACGGACAAGCACGCGATCGCCCGCGATCACCTGCTCCCCGCTCAGCTGGCGGCACACGGGCTCGAGCCCCACGAGCTCACGGTCGACGACGGGGCACTGGACCGCATCATCAGTGAGTACACCCGGGAAGCCGGGGTGCGCGCGCTCCAGCGCGGGCTCGCCACGGTGGCCCGCAAGGTCGCGACCCGGATCGCTTCCGACACGACCGAGCCACCGGTGGCCATCGGGCTCGACGACGTGCCCGAATTGCTCGGGCCCCGGACGTTCCAGCGCGAGACCGCCGTCGAGATCGACGAGCCGGGCGTGGCCACGGGCCTCGCGGTGACCGGCGCGGGAGGGGAAATCCTCTTCGTCGAGGCTGCCGCGCTTCCGGACGGGGAATCGGGGCTGCAGATCACCGGCCAGCTCGGCGACGTGATGCGCGAGTCGGCCCAGATCGCGCTCGCGCACGTGCGCTCGCACGCGGGAGGGCTGGGGCTCGGTGACGCGGTCACCGACCGGCCCTACCACGTGCACGTGCCCGCGGGCGCGACCCCGAAGGACGGACCGTCGGCCGGTGTCGCCATGACCGCCACGCTCGCGAGCCTGGTCTCGGGTCGGCGGGTCCGCGGCGACGTCGGGATGACCGGCGAGATCACGCTGCAGGGCAAGGTCCTGCCGGTCGGGGGCATCACCGCCAAGGTGCTCGCTGCGCACCGCGCCGGCTTGGCCGAGGTGATCCTGCCCGGGCGCAACGCACCGGACCTCGACGAGGTGCCCGATGAGGTTCGGGAAGCCGTGCAGATCCACCTCGTCGACCGGATCGAGGACGCCCTGGCGATCGCCCTGGAGGCGCCGGAGGCACTGGCGGCCTGACCCGTCGATCGATCGGGCCACCGGGGATCCCGCGGCGGCGCCACCGCCGCGGGATCCCCGTTAGACTGGCTCTACCCGCGGGTGTAGCTCAATGGCCAGAGCACCAGCCTTCCAAGCTGGGTATGCGGGTTCGATTCCCGTCACCCGCTCCACACGCCAGCGCTCCCGGCGCTCGGGGACCGAACAATCCTCCGCCGCGGGGTCGTTGCCGTCTCCCAGCCCCTTTGGTTGGGTTCGAGGCGGCCGACAGGCAATCCACCAAGGACGCCACGAACACCCTGCGGGCGTCCCTGACCCAGCGATCCCCGAAGACGAAGGACGGAGCCATCGAATCCCTCGCGTTCGATGATGTCGCGCGCTGGCGGGCCACACTCGACAGCCAGCCCGAGATGATCTGTCGCTTCATGCCGGACGCGACGATCACCTTCGTCAATCGCGCCTACGCCCGGCAGTACGGGTGCGAGACCGAGGACCTCGTCGGCACGTCCATACTCGACCTCTTCCCCGACGAATGGCGCGCCTGGGCCGAGGCCCACATCGCCCGCCTGTGCGAGTCCGGGCAGCCGATCATCCACGAGAACACCGTCACCTTGCCCGACGGCACGATTCGGGACTACCAGTGGTCCGATCACGTCGTGCTCTCGCCCAACGGCACCCTGCTCGAACTGCAGGCGGTGGGCCGGGACATCACCGAGCGGCGCCAGGCGGAGGAAGCGCTACGCACCAGCGAGCAGCGGTTCCGGGCCATGTTCGACCTGGCCCCGATCGGCATGGCCGTGGTCGATGCCAGGGGGTACGTGCAGCGCGCGAACCCGGCATTGGTCGAGCTCCTGTCAGCCGACGCCGATCGGCTGGTCGGGCACTCCTTCGACGGATTGCTGCTGGGCGGGCCGATCACGGCGTACGCACGTTCCGCGCTGACCCACGAAGGCGAAGGCACCGTGCAGGCCGAGCGACGCCTGTGCGCCGACGGGGACAGGTGGGCGCTGCTGAGCTTCTCGTCGTTCGACGAGGAAGCACTGCTCATCCAGGTGGTCGACCTCACCGAGCGCAAGCACTTCGAGGCCGAGCTGGCGCATCGGGCACAACACGACGGCCTCACCGGCCTGCTGAACCGCACGTCGCTCGAGGCCGGCCTGCAGCGCGAACTCACCCGTGCCCAAGCCGGGGGCGAGGACGTGGCGGTGCTGTTCTGTGACGTCGACCGCTTCAAGTTCATCAACGACAGCCTCGGCCACCAGGGCGGGGACCAACTCCTGCTCATCCTCGCGCAGCGCCTGCAGCGGTCGATGCGGACGGGCGACCTCCTGGCCCGTTTCGGGGGGGACGAGTTCGTGGTCGTCCACCGCGGCACGGGCGTCGCCGCGGGGGCCGTCGCCCAGGCCAATCGCTTGGTGCAACATCTCGGGGAACCGATCGTGCTCGACGGGCTCGAGCTCACCGTGGGGCTCACGATCGGAATCGCGGTCGCGCCCGGCGGCGACGGGGTCGCCCCCGAACTGATCAGGGACGCGGACCTCGCGATGTACGCCGCCAAGGAGCACGAACGCGGCAGCGTGCGCGTGTGCGACGACGAGCTGCGCGCGGCGGCGACGACGCGCCTCGCCCAGCAGAACGCGCTGCGGCGAGCGATCGATCGGGACGAGCTCGTGCTCCATCTGCAACCCATCGTGCGGAGCGGCACGCACAGCCTCGCCGGCGTTGAGGCGTTGGTGCGCTGGGCGCATCCCGAGCACGGGCTCCTGCCCCCGGGTGACTTCCTCCATGTCGCCGAGAACAGCGGACTCCTGCGCCCCCTCGGCCATTGGGTGCTGGGCGAGGCCTGCCGGCAGCTGGCCACCCTGCGGGCCGAAGGCGTCGTCCCGCCCTCCTCGACGGTCTGGATCAACATCTCGGGCCCCGAACTCGCCGACCCCGAGCTGCCGCACCGGGTCCACCAGGCCACCGCCCAAGCCGGCCTCGCCCTGGACGACATCGTGCTGGAGATCAGCGAGCGCGCGCTCCTCGACGAGGCCAACGGCCGGCTCGACCGGCTCGCCGAGCTCGGTATCACCCTGGCGCTCGACGATCTCGGCACCGGCAGGACTTCGGCGGCGGACCTGGTGAACGCCCCCCTCGACATCGTCAAGATCGACCGTTCGTTCGTGCTCGCCATGGAGGAGGACCTACAGGCGCGCGCGGTCGTACTCGCCCTCCTGCAGCTGGCACGCGCCGTGGGGGCACGGGTCGTCGCCGAGGGCGTCGAGACCGACGCGCACGTGGTCACCCTCGAGGGCCTCGGGTGCGAGTTCCTCCAGGGGTTCGGGATCGGTCGACCGGTGCCGCGCGAGTCGCTCGCCAGGGAACTCGGCGCCGCCACCGCCCGCTGACCCGCAGCGGAGCTCGGGCCGGGCGGCCCGTCAGCTGCGCCGCGATTCGATCGCGCGTTCGATCATCTCGTCGAGCTGTCGCCACATGTCCTCGCGCACCTCCTTGACCGCCTCCCGCAGGTCCGGCTGGTTGGAGGTCGCGACGAGCCGATCGGCGCGCCTGCGCGCCACGTCGAGCTCGAACACCATCCGCTGCTCCGGGGTGTCGCGATCCTTGACGGACAAGGAGAGGTCGACGATTTCAGCGTCGTAGCGCTTCAGACGCCGGTCGAGCTTGCGGAGGTCCTCGACGATCCAGGCCTGCTCCGCCTCGGCGATCCCGGTGTCGAAGCGCAGTTGGTCGACGGTTGCAGTCCCGCTGGGCTCGGTGTGCTCGCTCATCGTGTCGATCCTTCCACCAGTGCGGGGAACGGTTGACGATCGGCTCCGCTTCCTACCCTGCCCGCGGTGCCTGCACCGCATCCGCGGCTGCGGACGAGGCCTCCCCCGTCCTGCGGTTCAGGTGGCGCCAGACCGGCCAAGCGAGCGCCACCGAAGGCGCGTAGACCGCGTACGTCGCCAGGCGGTACAGCGCCACCGCCGCGGTGGCGACGCCGGGGTCCTCGCCGGCGAGGCCGAGCCCGGCGACCACGACCACATCGAGCGCGCCGAGACCTCCCGGCGCGATCGGCAGCCCCGTCAACAGGTAGCCGATCGACATCACCGCGAGCACCTGCGCCCCGTTCGCCTGCGGGCCGCCCGTGCCGGCGACGACGTGCAGCGCCACCCACAGCAGCACGACGTGGGTGGCGTGGTGCGCGAGGCTCCAGCCCGCGAGCGACGCCCAGCGGGTGCGCAGTGCCGTGGCGGTCGCTTCCTGGAAGGCGAGCAGCCAGGACAGCAGGTCCTCGGGCGGCGCGCGGCGCACCATCCGGCCGAACAGGTCGACGGGACGCCGCAGGAGGCGAGCGAGGACGCGTGCGACGCCGTCGGTCAGGAGCAACCGGATGACGAGCAGCGTCAGCAGCAGCCCTGCGGTCGCTCCCAGGACCACGAGCACCGGTCGCCCTTCGCCTCCGGCCCCCGAGACGAGCACCGCCACGACCCCGACGACGGGCAGCGCGAGCTTCGTGACGAGGTTCCACACCCCGGTGACGACGACGGTGCGCGACGCGACATCCGCGCTGAACCCCCGACGGTGCAACAGAGCGCCGAGCGTGCCCGCGGCCAGTGCCGGACCGAGCGGCAGCACCTTGCTCATTCCCCCGGTCAGCAGGCGGATCCCGAGGGCGGGCAGGAACCGCACCGACGGGAGCGCCGCGAGCAGGATCCCCGCGAACGTGACCACGTGGAGGACCATGAGGCCCGCCAGCAGCGAGACATCGCGTGCTCCCACCTGTTCGCGCAGCAGCTCGCCGGCCTCGGGCAGGTCGCCGACCTCGGGCAGCACGACGAGAAGGAGCCACCCGACGACGGCGGTGTTCACGACGGCGGCGGTCGCGCGGGCCAGCCACAACCGCCATCGGCGCGCGGGGCGGCCGGTCACGCGCGCCGCCCGGTCGTCGGTCCGTGCGATCCGCTCATCGGTCCCCTGCTGCGAACCTCTCGGGTCGGCCCCGTTCAGCGCCCGGGCCGCGTCCGTGCGCGCGCCTCGCTGAGCTCCCGCCGAGCCTCGTGGAAGCCCTCGCGCAAGCGCTTGCGCACATCGTCGATCTCGAGATCGCCGCGTTCGCGAGCGTCGGCCGCCTCGAGGAGCCGGTCGGCAAGGTTCCGGAGCGCTCGCGCGGCCGGGTCGTCGACGCCGCCAACCGCCTCGGTCTCACGGCTACCGGCCGACCGCGTTCTCGCGGATCCCGAGCCGCCGCCGCTCCCCCGGGCCGACGCCCGCCCACCAGCGGCGTCGTGTCGGCGCCGGGTCTCCTCCAGCGCCCGTTCGGCCCGGCTGGCCGCCTTGCGCGCCTCGCCCTTCGCGTCGTTCAACTCCCGACCGAGCGAGTCCACGACCTCCGCCCACTCGGCCTGCTCCGGGGCGCCGGCCTCTCGCGCTCGACCCAGGAGAGCCTCGGCGGCTCGTGCCGGATCGCCCGCGTCGAGTGCCTCACGGACGGCGTCGAACTGTGGGCCCGCGGAGGCGGTGTCGCCCATGCCGTGTCACCTCTCCCTTGGCGGTCTCGTGTCCCCGGAGCACTCCGTGCCACGCACTTTATCGACCCGGCGGGCGTACGCGCCGATCGACGCGACCTCCCCCAACCCAGTCGGGCCCCCGACCGAGCGCCTCTTGCTATCTTGGTCGTAGCCATCGGGCGGTGCTGGAACGAGCGCCTCACCGCTCGACGGCTCGGGCGCCCGTAGCTCAGTGGACAGAGCAGCGGACTTCTATTCCGCCGGTCGGAGGTTCGAATCCTCCCGGGCGCGCTCGGCACGTGCGCACGGGCGCGGGACGCACGCCATCAGGCGACATGCGGACCAGCTCGACACCGTCACGGTCGGCGACGGCATGTAGGCTGGAGCCCGGCCGCTGGCGAGCGGCAACTGCACATGGTGACCGTAGCTCAGCCTGGTTAGAGCGCCGCGTTGTGGTCGCGGAGGCCGCGGGTTCAAGTCCCGTCGGTCACCCGGAATCGACGAGCCCCGCAGAACCCGCGGGGCTCGTTCGTGTCGGTCGGTCGGACTACGCTGCCGACCCATGCCTGGCCTTCACCGTGCCGCCGCGCGCACTGGCGCAGCCGCCGCACCGCGCGCTACGGACCCCGACGCGCCCGAGGGGCGATCCGCGTGACGCTGGTCGTGCTGATGGGATCGGGTGAGACCGCGCCACCGCTGGCGCCGGTGCATCGAACCGTTCTCACCCGGGTGGGCGAGGGCCCCGCGGTGTTGCTCGACACCCCGTTCGGGTTCCAGGAGAACGCTGACGACCTCGTGGCCCGAGCCCGGAAGTACTTCGCCGACACGGTGGGTCGCCCGGTCGAGCCCGTCCGCTGGCGGCGTGCCGACGCACCCACGGTCGAGCGGGAGGCCGCGATCGCGACCCTGCGCGACGCGGTCTGGGCCTTCGCGGGGCCGGGCAGCCCGACGTACGCCCTGACGCACTGGCGCGGCACCCCGATCCCGGCGGCCCTGGTCGACCTGGTCCGACGGGGAGGGGCGCTGGTGCTCGGCAGCGCGGCCGCCGTGGTCGCCGGAACCCACGCGGTACCCGTGTACGAGATCTACAAGGCCGGCTTCGAGCCGCACTGGGCCACCGGGCTCGACCTTCTCGGGACGCTCGCGAGCCTGCCCGCCGCGGTGATCCCCCACTTCGACAACGCCGAGGGCGGGACCCACGACACGCGGTACTGCTACCTCGGCGAGCGCCGGCTCGCGCGGATGGAGGCCGAGCTGCCGGCGGGCACCGGTGTGCTCGGCATCGACGAGCACACCGCGCTCGTGCTCGACCTCGCCGCGAGCCACGCCCGGATCGAAGGGCGCAGCGCCGCCACCGTCCGCGTCGATGGCGAGCACCGGCGGCTGCCCGCCGGCACCACGCTCCCGATCGATCGCCTGCGCGCGATGCTGCGCGGCGACGAGTCGGGCTTCGAAGCCCGTGTCGCGACGGAGCAGGCCACGGGGGTGGACTCGGATGCGGCGACGGCTTCCCTCCCCCACGCCACCGACGGCGAGGACGCAGGAAGCGCGCCCGCCTCGCTGATGGGTGAGGCAGCCGTCCAGCGCGAGCGGTTCGACACCGCGATCGAGCGCCGCGACGTCTCCGAGAGCGTCGGCGCGATCCTCGACCTGGAGGCAGCGATCGTCGCATGGTCCACCGACACGCTGCAGAGCGACGAGGCCGACCGGGCGCGAGCGGAGCTACGGCGGATGGTGGTCCGCCTTGGCGAGCTCGCGGAGGTCGGGGCACGGGATCCCCGTGGGCTCCTCGCCCCACTGGTCAGTCGGCTGCTGCAGCGTCGGGAGCGCGCCCGGGACACGGGGGACTACCCGACCGCCGACGAGCTGCGCGATGCGCTCCTCGCGGCCGACATCGAGGTGCGTGACACCCCCGAGGGCCCGGAGTGGTTGCTCGGCGACGACTGGCATCGGTGAGGGGACAGCCCTCCGACAGTCGTGCACTCCAGCGGTCCCCACTCAAGACTCCCCCAAGGCGGCCGATCATCACCAACGACGCGAGCAGTCGGTCGCGGGCGCACCCGACTGGTGCTATCTTCGCCCCGCTGAGCCCTCGTAGCTCAATTGGCAGAGCACCCGGCTCTTAACCGGTCGGCTGAAGGTTCGAATCCTTCCGGGGGCACTCACGCGTCGAATTGGTTGTGCCCTTCGGTGCCTTCCGATGCATCCGGCGGAGAGGTCGTGTTGTCATACCGACCATACGTACGGAGACGGTGGCAGTTGGCGCAGACCACGTCGCACTTGTCCACCTCTGCGGCCAGTTCCTCCGGGGACACCCGTCGAACCGATGCCGACAGATTCCACCGCTTCTCACCCCGGACGTGGTCGAAGTCCATGACGTAGGGCGGGAAGCGACCGCCACAGTCGGCACAGGGGCGCGTCTTCACCAGGTTCAGGTATGCCCGGTTCGCACGGCCCAGCTCTCGACGCCTGGTATTCACGGCATCGATATGGCGTTCCCGGTTCCGCTCGTACCATCGCCGCTGGTAGACCGCTTTGCAGGCGCGGCAGTAGCTTTGGCGTCGCGAACCGTCGCGGCGCTTGAGCGGGAACTGTTCCAACGGCTTTGTATGGCCACATGCCGTACAGGCTCGATACTGTTCATGCATGTGCCGAACCTGCCATACGCGTGAGACAGCGCATGGGACCCGAGGGGCTTTTCACACCCTGCTCACGATCGACCGAGAGGAGTCAGCGATGTGCGGGCGTTTCGTCGCCGCCACCGACCCCGACGGGCTGACGCGCTTTCTGATGATCGACGAGCGGCAGGCCCCGGACGACGAGCCCAACTACAACGTCGCCCCGACCCAATCGGTCTGCGCGGCGGCGGAGCACGACGACCGCCGGCATCTCGTGACGTTCCGGTGGGGACTGGTGCCGAGCTGGGCGAAGGACCCCAAGATCGGCAACCGCATGATCAACGCGCGGGCCGAGTCAGCCGCCGAGAAGAACGCGTTCAAGTCGTCGCTGCGCAAGCGGCGCTGCCTCATCCCCGCCGACGCCTTCTACGAGTGGCAGCGGCGTGAGAACGGCGGCAAGCGGCCCTACCTGATCTACCGTGCGGACGAGGCACCCCTCACCTTCGCCGGGCTGTGGTCGGTCTGGCGGGACCCGAACGATCCCGAGGGCGAGTTCCTGCACACCTGCACTGTCCTCACGACCAGCGCCAACGAGACGATGCGGGAGCTTCACGACCGCATGCCGGTCATCCTCGAGCCGGCCTCGTGGGATCGCTGGCTCGACCGCGACCTCACCGATCCCGACGGCGTTCGCGACCTGCTCGCTCCCGCCGATGACCGCCTGCTCGCGATGCACCCGGTCAGCACCGAGGTGAACAACCCCAGGAACAACCATCCGGGGCTGCTCGAGCCGGTCGACCCCGGGGACCCGGTCCAGGCCGACGCGTCCGCGTGACCGGAGCCGGCGGCGCACCCGAGGGCCGGTCCCGGTCGGGGACCGACCCTCGGGGGGCAGCTAGTAGCCGAGCCCGTGGCCCAGCGGGTAGAGGTCCTCGTCCTCGGCGTCGAGGTCGGGGATCGCCGCCGGCAGGGTCCCGGTCGGCTCGACCTCCCCGAACAGGACGTCGACCGCGCCGTGCGCCGACGGGTCCTGCCAGCCGTAGGTCGCGACGTAGGTGTCGATCTGCGGGAAGCTCGCGATGTCGTACGGGTTGCGCACCGCGACAGAGACGAGATCGGCGTCGGACTCGTGCAGGTCCTCGATGAGGGCCTGCTGACCCGCCGGTGGGGCGATGCCGAACGACTGGGTCGAGGCGACCGTCGCGTCGTGCTCCTCGGCGGCGGCGATCACCTCGTCGTCCGAGCTGGTCGCCGGCATCACGGTCGCGTCGACGCCGAGAGCCTCGATGCGCTCGGCGAGCGCGTCGGCGGGCCCACCGGCGCCCGTGACGAGCACGTCCTCGACCTCGTCGGCGTCGAGCGGCAGCAGGTCGTCGTCGTTGCGCACGACCGTCGCGGCCTTCTCGCCGATCTCGTCGGCGACCGCGAGGTTCTCGTCGGTGCCGACGTGGTCCATCACGTCGTCCCCGGCCGAGTACGGGTCGTCGAACAGGCCCTGCTCGAACTTCATGCGCAGGATGCGGAACACCGACTCCTCGATGCGCTCCTCGCTGAGCTCGCCCTCCTCGACCGCGTCGACGACCGCCTCGTAGGAGGTGTCCATGTCCGGCGGGTTGAGCAGCACGTCGGCGCCGGCCTCCAGTGCCATGACGGGGATCTCGTCGTCGTCCCACTCGTCGACGCCGCCCATGCCGAGACTGTCGGTGACGATGACGCCGTCGTAGCCCATCTCGTCGCGGAGCAGCCCGTCGAGGATGGCCGGCGACAGAGTGCCCGGCAGGTCCGGGTCGATCGCCTGCACGATGATGTGGGCGGTCATGATCGCGTCCGGGTCGGCCTCGTCGATGGCCTGCTGGAACGGGGCGAGGTGGGTCTCCCAGAGCTCGTCCTCGTCGTAGGTGACCGCCGGCAGGTCGACGTGGCTGTCGGTGTCGGTGTCGCCGTGACCGGGGAAGTGCTTCAGCGTCGCCGAGACGCCGGCGTCCTGCATCCCCTGGGTGTACGCGGTGCCGAGGTCACCGACGAGGTCCGGCGAGGCGCCGATCGAGCGCACGCCGATCACCGGGTTGAACGGGTTGGTGTTCACGTCGACCACGGGCGCGAAGTTCGTGTTCGCGCCCGAGGCGCGCAGCTCCTGGCCGAGCACCTCACCCTGCGCCGTGGCGAGGTCGGCGTCGCCGGTCGCACCGAGCGGCATGTTGCCCGGCAACACCGTCGCCGGCTCGGTCAGCCGCTGCACGATGCCGCCCTCTTGGTCGATGCTCAGGTTGAGCGGCACCCCGGTGTCGTCGATCGCGGTGTCCTGCAGGCCGTCGCTCAGCTCGGCCATCTGCTCGGGGTGATCGGTGTTGTCGGCCCAGGCGAAGTAGAGGACCCCACCGAGGTGGTACTTCTCCACCACCTCGGCGGCGGTGTCGACCCCGTAGTCGCTCTGGTTCCCGGAGTGTTCCTCGTGCGCGTGCGACCCGTACGCGCGGGTCCAGAACAGCTGGCCGACCTTCTCCTCGAGGGTCATCTGGTCGATGATCCGGTCGGCCCAGCCGGGGCGGAAGTCGCCGGGGTCGTGCCCGGGCGGGGTGCCCCACCCGGGGGGAGGACCGTCCCCGCGGCCCTGGCCCTGCGCGCTCACGGGGATCGCGATGAGCACCAGCGACAGCACGAGCACCGTCACCAGCGCGATTCGACAATGTTGACGTCCGTTCGGCGACATGCACCGTTCCTTTCCTCGGCCTCGATGCGCCGTCCCTCGGCGCGGGGGTTCCTCGGTGTGCGGTGGGCGGGACGGCCGCGTCAGCGCAAGCCCGCCCGCCCCGGGTCACGATCGAACGTCAGGTCGGCGACCACCGGGAAGTGGTCCGACGCACCGCTCTCGGGCACGTGAGCGTGCTCGACCTCCATGTCGGGGCTCGCGAGCACGTGGTCGATGCGGCGGTCCGGGTCGAGGTCGTAGGCGGTGTAGCCGTCGCCCTCGCCGGCGACCTCCCAGGCATCGGTGAACACGTCGAACAGCGGGACGATCGTGTCCTCCGGCCAGTCTCGATCCTCGTTGAGGTCGCCGAGCAGCAGCGTCGTGTCAGGGTCATCGTCGATGAGCTCGAGCATGTCGACGACCTGCTCGGCACGGACGTCGATGTCGATCTGGCTTCCGTTGCTGCTCGACTGCAGGTGGGTGTTGAACACCTGCACGTGAGTGCCGGCGACGTTGATCGTCACCTCACCGAACCCCGGGAAGCGCTCCGGCTCGGGGTCGTCGCCGACCCAGCGCGCGTAGCGCATGATCTCGTGGTTGTGCTCCTCGATGATCGGATAGTCGCTGAGGATCGCCGTGCCGTACTCCTCGCGCTGCTGCTGTCCCGGCGGTGGGTCGGTATCCGCCGGCTCGAAGCTGTAGATCGGCGCGAACACCACGTGCATGTCGAGCCGGTCGGCGAGCTCGCCCGCCTGATCGCGGAAGTCGCTGCGCTCGCCCCAGTGCACGTCGACCTCCTGCAGGCCCACGACGTCAGGGTCGGCCTCGTCGATGACGTCGGCGATGCGGGAGACGCTCACTTCGTCGTCCACACCGCGAGCGTGCTGGATGTTGTAGGTCATGGCGCGCAGGGACTGCTCCTGCGGCGGACCACGGTCGGCAGCGGTCTCGGGGGCCTGTCCGGCGTGCGCGTGGCTGGCGGCCGCGGCGACGAGCAGCGCCGTCGCTGCCGCCAACACCCCGGCGAGGACCGAGGCGGGCATGTGGGGGGCGATGGTCCGGCTCATTGCGGTCCCTTCGACGCATCGGGCTGCCCGGGGGCACACGGTGACGCCCCGGGCGAGGCGAAACGCGTGGGGGCGCCGCCTGGGCGCCCCCACGGCGTGGAGGCTCAGTAGCGGCGGTAGGCCTCGGCGGTGTCCTCGAACTCGACGAGATCGTCCTGCCAGCCGTCGACGATCTCGTCGGGATCGACCCCGTCGTCGAGCTGCCAGCGGACCTCGCGATCGCCGCTGAGCTGGTCGATCCAGCAGGTATCGTCCGGTCCGTCGCAGGTGCCCCAGAAGTCGGGGTCCTGCTCACGCCACACGGTCTCGTCGTGCAGGTCGAAGAGCGCGTCGAGCATGTGGATGCCGGTGCGCACCGACTCGAACGCGTGCGGGTCGGTGACGTGGACCTGGACGCCGCCGACCATCTCGTCCTCGTACCAGCTGAAGCTGGGGGTGAGGAACTGCGGGCGGAACGTCACGCCCTGCAGGTCACGGCTGTCGAGCTCGTCGGCGAGCTCGGTCGCCTCGACGTCCTCGAGCCACGGCGCGCCGGTGAACTCGAACGGCTTCGTCGTGCCGCGGCCCTCGGAGTAGTTGACCGACTCCATCAAGCCCATGCCGGGGTAGACGAACGCGGTGTCCTGGGTCGGCATGTTCGGCGAGGGCAGGACCCACTCGAGGTGGTCCCAGTACTCGTCGAAGTTGTCGGGGTCGTAGCCGTTCATCTCGACGACCCCGACGTCGACGTCGTAGTCGATGAACTCGCCGTCGAACAGCTGCGCGAGCTCGCCGACGGTCATGCCGTGCTGCAGGGGGATCTCCCGCAGGCCCACGAACGACGACAGGTCCGGGTCGAGGACGGGGCCGGCGGTCTCGTCGCCGAGCGGGTTCGGGCGATCGAGGACGAGGAAGTCCTTGCCGTACTCGCCGGCGGCGTCCATCGCGTAGTACATCGTCCAGATGTAGGTGTAGAAGCGGGTCCCGACGTCCTGGATGTCGAACACGAGCGTGTCGACGTCCTCGAGCATCTCCTCGGTGGGCCGTTGGGTGTCGCCGTACAGCGAGTGGACCTCGAGGCCGGTGCGCTCGTCGATGTAGCTGTCGACGTGGTCGCCCGCCTCCGCGCCACCGCGGATACCGTGCTCGGGCGCGTACAGGGCGGTCACCTCGAAGTCGCCCTCGTCCTCAGCGGCGACGAGCTCGTCGACGATGTGGTCGAGGTCGCGGGTCACCCCGGTGGGGTTGGTGATGATCCCCACGTCCTGCCCCTCGAGCCGGTCGAGCTCCTCGTCGAGCAGCACTTCGATGCCGAGCTCGAGGTCGCCCGGGGCGTCTCCCGGCGGTCCCGGGACCCCATCGGGGGGGCCGTGGCCGGGGGTGTCGTCCGGTGGCGAGGCGGACAGCGGCGCCACGCCGAGTGCGATGATCCCGGCAAGGCCCAGGGCGAGCACGCTCAGGCTCGCCCGCAGTAGCCACACGCGTCCGGTCGTGGAGTCGGCCATCGTTGCTCCTCCTGTCAGCAGCCGATCTGCTCGGCCGTCGGCTCGGCGGTGGCGTGGTCGTGACCACATCATCGCCCGGTCCACCCCCGTCGCTCTGCTCTCGGTCGCAGCGGTCCCGAGGTCGTGGCTCCCGGGACCGTGGCCTCCGCGGCTCCTCGTGCCGCGACGGCTCAGTCGTCGTAGGAGAGGCCGTGCCCGAGCGGGTACAGCACCTCGTCGGGGTCGTCGGCCCGGGGGATCTCGACCGGCAGCGCCCCGCTCGGGTCCAGTGCCCCGGTCAGCACCCGCGCGGTTGCCTCCACGGAGACATCCGCGAACGAGTAGGCGGCGAGCGCCGCGTCGACATCGGGAGCCTGCGCCACGTCGTACGGGTTGCGCACCGCGACCGTCACGACGTCGGCGTCGGCGTCCTCGAGCGCCGCCACGAGGTCCTGCTGACCCTGGGTGGGCTCGAAGCCGCTCGACATCGTGGTGACCACCGCGGTACCGCGGGTCTCGGCCTCGTCGACCGCCTCGGCGATCTCGGCGTCGCTCGGCGCCTCGCCGGTGTGCTGGCGCTCGATCTCCACGCCGAGGTCGTCGAGCTCGCCGGCCAGGGTCTCGGTCGTGCCGATACCCCAGCCGGCCACCAGCGCTTCGTCGCCGGCGTCCAGCGGCAGGACGCCGGCGTTGTGCAGCAGGGTCACGCTCTCCTCGCCCGTTTCCCTGGCGATCTCCTCGTGTTCGGGCGCGCCGACGATCTCGTCGAGCCCCTCGTGGTCGGGGTAGGGCTCGTCGAACAGGCCCTGTCCGAACTTCGCGCGCAGGATGCGGAACACCGACTCCTCGATGCGCTCCTCGGAGAGCTCGCCGGACTCGACGGCGTCGATGACGCCCTCGTAGGCCATCTCGAGGTCGGCGGGCATCAACAGCACGTCGGCGCCGGCCTGCAGGGCTTCGACCGCGATCTCGTCGTGCTGCTCGTCGAAGGGCTCGACGATCCCGGCCATGTCGAGCGCGTCGGTCACGATCAGCCCGTCGTAGCCCATGTCCTCGCGCAGCAGCCCGGTCAGCACGTGCTCAGAGACGGTGGCCGGCTGGTCCTCGTCGATCGCGTGGACGACGATGTGCGCGGTCATCACCGCGTCGGCGCCGGCGTCCATGCCGCGGGCGAACGGCGGGAGGTGCACGTCCTCCAGCGTCTCGCGGTCGTAGGTCACCGCGGGCAGGTCGAAGTGGCTGTCGAGGTCGGTGTCGCCGTGGCCGGGGAAGTGCTTGATCGTCGACGCGACACCCCCCTCGTTGAGACCCTCGACCTGGGCCTCGACCTGGCGGCCGACGAGATCGGTGTCGCCGCCGAACGCGCGGACGCCGATCACCGGGTTCATCGGGTTCACGTTGACGTCGGCGATCGGCGTGTAGTTCTGGTTGATGCCGACCGCCCGCAACTGCTCGGCCGTGGCGGTCGCGGCCGAGCGAGCGAGCTCGGGGTCGTCGGCCGCGCCGAGCCCCATCGCCCCGGCCGAGCGGCTGGCCGGCTCCGGCATGCGCTCGACCACGCCCTCCTCCTGGTCGATCGAGATCGACAGAGGCACCGAGGACCCGTGCCCCAGGGCGGCCTGCTGCAGGCCGTCGGACAGCTGTGCGATCTGTTCCACCGAGTTCAGGTTGTCGGTCCAGGCGAAGTAGATGAGCCCCCCGACGTGGTACTCCTCGACCACCTCGGCCGGCGTCTCGACGCCGTAGCGCGACTCGTTGATCGCGCGCGCGTCGTCGGCGTGTTCGCCGTAGACGTACGGCACGAAGAGCTGGCCGACCTTCTCCTCGAGGCTCATCCCCGCGATCACCCGTTCCGCCCAGCCGGGCCGGAAGTCGCCCGGTTCGTGCCCGGGCGGCGTGCCGTGCCCAGGCGGCGTGCCGTGCCCGGGCGGTGGGCCCTCACCCACGGGATCGGCCGCCGCCGCGCTGCCCGCGCCGGCAGGGGAGGCGGCACCAAGAGCGGCGGTCGCCGCGGACAAGAGCAGCAGGGCGGCGGCCAGGACCGCAGTCGCCGCGAGGACGGTGCGTGACGGGGTGACAAGACTCATGGCCGTGGGCTCCTCCGTCGCAGGTGACACGTCGCTACTCGCTGGCCCGAATCCAGCCGTCGGCCTCCCACCGCGACTGGTCGTGCGGGTTCTGGTCGTTGAAGATGGGGCCACCGCTCGGCCCGTCCACGCGGGCACGGTCGACGTAGACCCCGCGTCCGGCGGCCAGCGCATCCGCGCTCATCGTCAGCCGCAGATCCGTGGCCCCGCGGTGCGCATCGAGGTCGAACGTCGCGTCCCACCAGCGCCGCTCGCCGGAGCCCTCCACGACCCCGTCGCTCGAACGCTCGGCGTCGCCGGACCGCAGGGTTCCGGGCAGCGGTTCCCACTCACCGTCGCTGCGGGCCTCGACCCGCAGCTCCCCGTCGTCGGGCAGCTCGAACCAGAGGTCGAGGTCGAGGGTCGCCTCCCCCTGCTCGGGCAGGTCCAGTGGCACCTCGAGGGTCGCGTCGATCTCGGGGCCGAGGCCGGCGTACCAGGCCTCGTTCTGGGTCTGCGGGGCAACCGGCACGGCGCGGGCGGCAGCGCGGGCGAACTCGCGGCGCTGCGGGTTGATGCTCGGCCCGTCGCGGCTGGGATGCACGCGATTGGTGACGAGCACCGCGAACGCGTCCGCGTGCGGGTCGATCACCAGCGAGGTACCGGTGAACCCGGTGTGGCTCACGGTGTCCGGCGACCACATCGCGTCCTGCAGCCACCGCTGACCTCGCTCGAACGCGAGCGCCTGACCGGGCTCGCCGATGTCGGCGAGCTGTTCGGACATCATCGTCTGGACGGTCGAGGCCTCGAGGATCCGCGCATCGGCGTAGCGCCCACCGTTGAGCAGCGTCTGCGCGAGCGCCGCGAGGTCCTCGGCGGTGGAGAACAGACCGGCGTGGCCGGCGACGCCGCCCAGCGACCACGCGTTCTCGTCGTGCACCTCGCCGTGGACGACCCCCCGCTCCGCGAGCGGCTGATGCTCCGTCGCCGCGATCCGATCGATGAGCTCCGCGTCGGGGTTGAAGCCGGTGTCGTCCATCCCGAGCGGGCTCGTGATCCGTTCCTCGATGACCCGGTCGAGGGGCTGGCCGGTCTCCTCCTCGATCAGCGCGCCGAGCGCGATGAACCCGAGGTCGCTGTACGTGCGCGCGGTACCGGGCTCCGCGGTCGCCTCCGCGGTCAGGGCGGCCTCCATGCGCTCGTCGGGGCTGTCGTACTGGGACCACAGGGGCAGCCACGCGGGCAGGCCACCCGTGTGAGTGAGCAGGTGGCGCACGGTGACCTCGTCCTTACCCCCCTCCGCGAACTCCGGCAGTACCTCGGCAACGGGTTGATCCAGCTCGAGCGCGCCCTCCTCGACCAGTTGCATGACCGCGATGCCGGTGAACAGCTTGGTGAGCGAGGCGAGGTCGACGATCGTGTCCTCGGTCATGTCGCGCTGCTCGTCCTCGGGCAGCTCGGTCGGCGGATCGTCACCGAAGCGGACCGCCTTGCCGTGAGCCTCCTGGAGGGCAACGACGCCGTTCCGAGCGACGACCCCCACCCCGCCGGGGTACGCCAGCGGCTCCGATCGCGTACCGGCGGCGATCGCGGCGCCCGCCCCGTCGAGGTGCTCCGCGACCAGATCGGCCTGGTGCGGCTCACCCCACCGAAGCGAGCGGACCGGTTCCTGAGCTCGGTCCCAGGGATCGTCCGCGCCGTCCTGAGCCGTCGCGTCCGACGCGCTGCCCCTGGCCAGGGTGAGACCCATCGCCAGGGTGAGCATCAGGGCGCTGACAAGGACGAAGTGGGTAGTGGTCTGTACCTTTCCGTCCGGTCGAGACCGCATGGCCGATTCCTCGAAGGTGGGGGATAGCACGTGAGAACGCCTTCATAGCGGCGGGATCGGACCCTAGGAGCGCCCCTGGAGGACCGTCAAGGCTTGTGCGAGCGGTCTATATCAGCTGCCCCATGGCATGGTTGCTCTAGACCAATTCGGATACCCTCTGTAATCGCCGCAACGCCGTCCCGCGGATCCGAGCAGGTGTACTGCAGCGTGCAACCTCACGATTACGAGCCGTCGTCGCCATCGGGTCGCCCTTACGGGGCGCACATCGTGGACACGACAACGGCAGCCGACGCCACCAACCAGTCGACCCTCATCGACGAGGAAGCGCAGGGCGAACCCCGTCAGGAGCTCCGGTCAGGCGTGCGCCGTTCGCACGCCACGCGCAGCCGAGCCCGCCCGCAGCCACCACGAGGCGACGGTCTCCGTCGACCGCACCGTCGCGGCCGCGATCTCAGAGGTCGACGCGGGAGATCCGCCCCCGGTAGATGCCCATGTTCGAATCGCTGCTGAACGCATTGGCGGCGAAGCCGGCACCGGAACAACTGTACGCCGACCGGTAGTTGCCCACCACGCCGCTGCGGTTGTTGACCCACGACTGCGCCCGGTTCTCGAAGCTCCACTGGCTGAGTGCCTGGCAGCCGCTCGACGTGGACAGCACCAACTGCTGACCGGAGAAGCCGGTGCTCGAGTAGAGGCAGTAGGCACCGCTCGGACAGCTCGCGGCGGCAACACCCGGCTCGTCGACGGCCTCGGGATCGTCCACGAGCGCCTCAAGCTCCCGGTCGCGCTGCTCGCCGTGCTCGGCGTGGTGCTGCGCGAACTCCCGGAGGCTCTCGAAGCAGGTGGTCGACTCGTCCGTGACGTAGCAGATCTCGGCCCCGCCCCAGTCGGGTTCCTCGGCGAGGTCGATCTCGGCCCCGTCGTCGCCCGCTGGTGAGATCGGATCGTCGGCCGCGTCGCTGGCCGCAGCCGACCCCGCGGTCGCCATGGTGAACAGCAGCGCGAGGCACGCCCCGACCAGCGGAGCCGCGAGCCGCCGCAGTGTGAGAGTGTCGAAGGTGTGCACGTGCGTCCCTCCCCCGTCGCGGACGCGAGGCGTACTGGAGAGCATAGAACAGTTCCTGCTCACACGTCGGACCACGACGGGGCAGACGCCGCCGATCAGTCGATCGTGCGGTCCCGCTGCGGCGTCTCGCCGAGGCTCCCGCTCGTCCCGCTCGCGAGGAGCCATTCTCCGTGGATGACGTCCCCGGGTTCGAGGCCGTACTCCTCGATCGGCTGCAACAGGACCTCCTCGTAGCCCACGAGCTCGCCAGTCGCGCGATGGAAGTGCAGTTCGTGACGGCTGTTCCAGGCCGCCCCTTCACGGTCGATCCCGATGGCCACGATCTCTCGGCCGTAGCGATCGGTCGCCGTTCCCAGAGCTTCGGTGGGCTCCAGCTCCGCGAACGCACGAGCGGCCGCGTTCCGCACTTCCGCGGGGGTGAACCCCCCGAGGTAGCTCACCAGCAGGCCGGCCAGCCGTTCGTGATCGCCCGGGTGGACCTCGTACGCGGTCGCAAGCTCGTCGAGCAACACCCGTGGCTCGGGGGGCAGGTCGTGGTCGGCCACCTCCTCCTCCGTGCGCTCGCGTTCCTGCGTCCCTCCCTCGAACTCGCCGGCCGCGTCCGGATCGGTCAGCCGCTCCCGCCACACCTCGCGTTCGTCCTCGGTGAGGAAGGTCGGTGGAGCAAGACGCTCCTCGATGTGCTCCTGCCCGTCGGCGTTCCGCCAGACCTCGCGGTGCTGCGAGACGACCCGCGCGGCCTCCGGGCCCCGGTCGGTCTGCACCAGCCACGCGACCTCGCGTTCCTCGTAGCGCACTGGCTCGTCGCTCCCGAGGACCGGTGCAGGCAACTGTCCGATGAGCTCCTGCGGGTCCCGTCGGTCCTGCGCGAACGCGACCGCGCTGGGCCAGGCCTCCGCCAGTGCGAACTCATCCGGGGCCTCGCTGCCAGGGGCCACGAGGACGGCCGGGAGCACCATCGCCGCAACGATCACGACAGCCGCGACCACGGCAGGCAGGAGCCGCGGTCGCGGACGCACCGCAGGCACAGCCGTGGCCTCGACCCGATGGCCCCGGGTGATCTCGTCCCGCAGCCGCCGCGCATCCTCGTGACGGTGCAGGCCCTGCACCTGCTCGTCGGGGACCGGGTTGACCGGCCCGAGCGCCTCGCGGACCGCCTGTTCGTCGCGACCTCCGACCAGTCCGATCATGATTGCTCCCCCGACTGCACGAACCTCACCGATCCGGGCGCGTCGCCCGGCGGTGACCCGGTGGGCGCCATGAGTTGCGCGAGCCTGCGCCGCGCGCGGTGCAGGCGCACGCGCGTGGTCGCGCGTGAGAAGCCGAGCGCGGCGGCGGCCTCGGCGAGATCCAGCCCCTCCCACGCCACGAGCATGAGCAACTCGCGATCGCGCTCGTTGAGCTGGGCGAGCGCTCGTCTGGCGTCGTCGCGTTCCACGACCCGGTCGCCGGCCTCCGCGCGGTCGTCCGCGCGGTCGTGCACTTCAGCGGGCGGTTCCCGGTCCCGGGCACGCCGTTGCTGCTGCAGCACCCGCCAGGCGATCGAGAACAACCACGGGCGCTCCTCGCCCGCACGCACGTTGTCCAGCCGGCGCCAGGCGACCGTGAACGTCTCCGCGGCGACGTCAGCAGCGGTCTCGCGGTCGCTTCGCCGGCAGGCGTAGGTGAACACGGCGTCGTAGTGCTCGTCGAAGGCCCGCTCGAACCGGCGGAGCGCCTCGGAATGGTCTGACATCGCGTGCATCACCTGTACATGTGACGGACGCTGCCAGCGTTACAGCGCGAGGGCGAATCGGCGACCCCGACTGAGCCCGGCGCCGATCGGCCAATGGCCGCGCTGGTGCGGTCAACAGTGGCGGCTGGCCGCGCTGGCGCCGCGTGGCAACAGTCGTCGGCCCCGGCGTCCGGCATGCGGTCCGAGCATGCGACGTCGACGACGGCGGAGACCGGGCGGGTCGGAGGCTAGTTTCGGAGAGGCGCGCGAGTGGCGGAACGGTAGACGCGCCAGGTTTAGGTCCTGGTGGGCTTTGGCCCGTGGGGGTTCGAGTCCCCCCTCGCGCACGACCTCACCACGGACGTGCTGCCAGGCCGCAGCAGGGCCCACTATGGTGGTGTTGTGCTGCAAACGACGTTCCCGTGTCAAAGACGCCCGACGACCTCAAGCGGCTGAAGGAAGAGATCATGCCGCAGGTCGACGCGATGTAGCTCGACTGCGCACGAGCATGCGGATGGAGCGGCCCGCGTCACCGAACCAGGTCAGCGATGAACGGTGCGAGACGTGAGGCCGAGAACCCGCGCCTTCGGTCTGTCCGCGCAGCGGCTGCGCGGCGTCGGACGGGCCCTCGTCAGCCTCCTCCTCGCGTTCCTCGGTGCGGTCGTGGTCTTCGCGGTCGGGTTCCAACTGCTCATGACCACCGTGGAGGGCCGCGAGCACAGCTGGACCGACGCCGTCTACTGGACGCTGGTCACGATGTCGACCCTCGGGTACGGGGACATCGTGTTCGAGAGCTCCGTCGGCCGCGCGTACTCGCTCCTCGTGCTGATGAGCGGCGCCCTGCTCATCCTCATCCTGCTTCCGTTCACCTTCATTCAGCTGGTCTATCTGCCCTGGCGATCGGCGTTGCGGCAAGCGCGTGCGCCACGTGAGCTGCCCGAGCGAGTACGCGGCCACGTCATCGTGACCGGGCGCACTCCGATGGAGCTGCTGCTCATGCGCCGCGCCCTGTCGATGGGCATGCGCACGACTCTCGTCCTCGAGGATCCGGAGGAGGCTGCCACCCTCACCGACGAGGGCTACGACGTGCTGGTCGGGACCCTCGACGATCCCGCAACCTATCGGGCTGCGCGCGTCGAGGCGGCGAGGATGGTGTTCACCGCCGCCAGCGATCAGGCGAACACGAACGTGGCATTCACCGTGCGCGAGGTGAGCGATGCGCCCGTCATCGTGGCGACCGCGACATCGCGGGACTCGATGGACGTGCTCGACCTGGCCGGCGCGGACCGCGTCCTGCATCTCGGCGACCTGCTGGGCCAAGCCTTCGCGGGACGGATCCTCGCACCCAGTGCCCGCAGCAGCGAGATCTCCCGTTTCGACAACCTCGTGATCGCCGAGGCGTCCGCGGCCGGCACCGAGCTCGTCGGCAAGACCCTCGGCGAGCTCGACGTGCGGGCGCGCTGCGGGGTCTCGGTGGTCGGGATGTGGGACCGCGGCTCGTTGGTCAGCGCGCATCCCGATGCCCGGATCGAGGAGAGCTCCATCCTGCTGCTTGCCGGCACGCGCGAGCAGCTCGACAACTACGACACCGCGATCGCGAACGCTCGGGGAACCCCGAGCACGAACGGTACGCGGCAGCGAGACGACGAGGACGAGTTCGTCGTCGTGCTCGGCAGCGGCCGAGTGGGGCGCGCGGTCGGCCAAGCGCTCGCGGGAGCCGGGATCCCGTTCCGGATCGTGGAGCAACACCGCGAGCGGGTACTGGCCGACCACGACGCGGTGATCGGCAACGCCGCCGACCGCCGAGTCCTCGAGGAGGCCGGGATCGCGCAGGCCTCCGTCGTCGTCGTGACCACCCACGATGACGACATGAACATCTACCTCACCCTGTACTGCCGAAGGCTGCGCCCGGACGCCGACGTCCTCGGACGGGTCGGGCTCGACCGGAACGTGGCGACGATGTACCGGGCGGGTGCGGACTTCGTGCTCTCCTATGCCTCGGTCGGAGCCGTCGAAGCGTGGAACGCGATGCAGACGCATCCCACGCTGTTGCTCGCCGAGGGACTGGTGGCCTTCCGTGAGCCAGTGCCCCCAGAGCTCGTGGGAGTGCCCTTGTCGCGAACCCAGCTTTCGGCGTCGGGCTGCGTCGTGGTCGGGATCGTGCGCGACGGCCAGTGCCACACCGACGTGTCCGCGGACGAGCCGCTTCCGGCCGATGCCGACCTCGTTCTCGTCGGCGAACCCGAGGCCGAAACGCGCTTCCACCTGCGCTACGTCGCCGCGGGAGGATCTGCGCGCAAACTCCGCCGCTTGCGCAGGTTGACCGCACGGGACAACCCCGGGTAGCCGTCCATCGGGACGCGGCGGATCATCGGCCCGCACTGACCCACGGGCGTGGGGGTGGGAGCCCTGGTCGAGGTTGCCCGCCGTCGGGTCGGGCACGGTCACCCCGGTAACCGGGCGTCGACGACCTCGTTGGCGACAGCGAGGAAGTGCGCGAGCGCAGGGGCATGATCCTGCTCGGCCCAGGCCAGCACGAGCTCCCAGTCCGGCAGGTCGTCGGTGAGTGGTCGAAACGCCACGGCCTCCCCCGGGTCCGGGGTCGGGGAGATCACCAGCGACACGCCGAGGTCAGCGGCAACGAGCGATACGAGGGTCTGGACGTCGCGCGCCTCATGCACGATGGACGGGCTGAAACCCGCCTGGCGGCACAGGCCCACGATCGTGTCGTGGACCTCGGGGCCCTGGGGTCTCGCGTAGAACACGAACGGCTCGTCGGCGAGGGCAGCGAGCGGGATCTCGGCCCGTTCGGCGAGGGGATGTCCACTCGGCAGCACTGCGACCAATGGGTCGAGCGACACCGGCCGCGTCCGCAGCGGCTCGGGAAGCGGCCCCCGCGGGCGCATGAGACCGACGTCGAGTCGACCCTCCCGGAAGGCCTCGAGCTGCACGCGCGTCGGCATCGGATGCGCGTCGAGCATCACGTCGGGATGGGCCTGCCGGAAAGCCCGCACGATCCTCGGGAGCGCCTCGAACGTCGCGGACTGGACGAACCCCAGCCGCAGCGTGCCGAGCTCGCCGCGGTGGGCACGGGCGACGTCGCGAGCCAGGTCGCCAGTCCGGGACAGCAGCTCGCGCGCACCCGCGAGGAGGGTCTCGCCGGCGGGCGTCAATGCGAGCCGCCGGCGGGCGCGGGAGAACAGCGTCGCGTCGAGGTCGCGTTCCAATGCGGCCATCTGACGGCTGAGGGTCGGCTGGGTCACGTGCAGTCGCTCGGCTGCCCGACCGACGTGTTGCTCCTCGGCGACGACCACGAACGCCTGCAGATAGCGCAGCTCCATGCCTGGATGATGCGTTCGTTGCATTGTTTCTGCAACAAACTCTCATTGGACGTATGAGAGGGTGCTGCGTAGCGTCATCCCCACCGAGCACGGAGTCGGCACCAGGGAGGCAGAGATGCAGACGATGACGCTGGGCGGCAGCGGCGAGCAGGTGAGTCAGGTGGCGCTGGGGTGCATGCAGATGGGCACGCGGCAGGACGAGGCCACGTCCTTCGCACTGCTCGACCGCTACACCGAGCGCGGAGGCAACTTCCTCGACACGGCGAACTGCTACATGTGGTGGCATCGCCGAGGCATCGGGGGTGGTCAGAGCGAGGAGCTGCTGGGTCGGTGGCTCGTGCGCCGCGGCCGCCGTGACGACGTCTTCCTCGCGACCAAGGGCAGCGGCATGGTCACCGACCCGAGCGCCGCGTTCACCGAGGACGAGGAGCCGGACTGGAACGCTGCGGGGCGCCTGTTCGAGGGAGCTGGGGGTGAGACCCTGCATCGTGCGATCGATGGCAGCCTCCAGCGTCTGGGAACCGACTACGTCGACCTCTACTACGTCCACGTCGACGACCGCACCACCCCCCTCGAGGAGACACTCGAGGCGTTGGACGACATCGTGCGCGCCGGCAAGGCCCGCTTCATCGGCTGGTCGAACGTGCGCACGTGGCGTCTGGAGCGGATCCGCCAGCTGTGCGATCGACACGGGTGGCAGTCGCCGGTCGCGGTGCAGCAGCGACACACCTACTTGCGCCCGCGCATCGAGCGCGACCAGGCCTCGAACGTCGACGGCGAGCAACTCGACTACCTCGCCGAGCACGACGATCTCACCCTCGTGGCCTACTCGCCCATCGTCCAGGGCGTCTATGACGTAGCGGACAAGCGCGAGGGACCGGGTCTGATCGACCTGTATCGCGGACCCGATACAGACGCGCGCCTCGCTGCGGTCGACCGGGTCGCCTCCAAGGTCGGTGCGACCGGCTCGCAGGTGGTGCTCGCCTGGCTGCTCGCCCAGCGGGACCCCCGCGTGATCCCGCTCATCGGACCGCGCACGCTCGAGCAGTTCGACGAGCTCATGGCCGCCCTCGACCTCCGGCTCGAGGGCCCGGTGCTGGCGGAACTCGACACCGCCGGGGCTTGAGCAGGCAATCGGCTGCGACACGGCGCGACCGCGGCGATCGATCGGGGCCGGCGACGTACGGCAAGCGTCGTGGGGCCGGCCCCGAGCCTGGTCGCGCCGGTGCTCGGCCGCGCGCGGGCTGGTAGGAATGAGCGATGAGCCGCGGGCAGCTCGGGCGTCTCAACACCGGGGACCCAGCCGACGACCGACGCGCGCCGAGCGACCCGGAGGGGCCATGACCGCGACCGAGGACGAACTGACCGGATGGGCCGAGGCGCACCGACGTGAACTCGTCGCCCACTGCTACCGGATGCTCGGCTCCCCGTTCGACGCCGAGGACGCGGTCCAGGAGACCTTCGCGCGCGCGTGGCGCCGGGTCTCCCAATACGACGCTCGGCGCGGGTCGCCCCGCACGTGGCTGTACGGCATCGCGACCAACGTCTGCATCGACTGGCTGCGCGGGCGCACCCGCCGAGCTCGCGCGGAGGACCTCGGCCCGCCGACGGCTCCCGACGCGCCGCTCGGCACGCCGCTGCCCGTCGACCGCTGGGTCGAGCCGCTGCCGGAGTGGCCCGTCGGCCACGCGGACGAGGCCGACCCCGCAACGGTCGTCACGACCCGGGAATCCGTACGTCTCGCGTTCGTCGCCGCGCTGCAACGCCTCGCACCCCGTCAGCGGGCCGTGCTGCTGCTACGTGACGTGCTCGGGTGGCGTGCCGCGGAGACCGCCGAGCTCCTCGGCACGACGACGGCGGCGGTGAACAGCGCGCTGCAGCGCGCCCGGACCACGCTCGCCGACACGGACGCACGAGAGGGGGAGGGTGGCGAGCCCGCCGACCCGCGCAACACGAGGCAGCGTGAACTGCTCGAGCGTTACCTCGCCGCCTTCGAGCGCTTCGACGTGGACGCCCTCGTCGGGTTGCTGCGCGAGGACGCGACCATGTCGATGCCCCCGTTCGCCTGGTGGCTCGCCGGCCGGGAGGCGATCGAGCACGCGTGGCGCAACGCCGACGGGGCCTGCGACGGCACCCTGCTGCTCCCGATGGTCGCGAGCGGTGCACCCGCGTTCGCCCAGTACGTGCCCGACGAGCCGGGCGGACCCCCGCGGCCGCGGGCAGTGGTGGTCCTCGACACCGCCGGCGATCGGATCCGGGGGATGAGCCTGTTCCTCGACACCCCCCGGCTGTTCCCCGCGTTCGGGATCCCGCTCGACCCAGAGGCCGTCGCGAAGGCGCGCGATCAGCTCATGCCGGGGTAGTGGCGGAGCGCGTCGCGTGTCAGTCCCGCACGCGGCGCGGGAGTGGTCCCCGTCCCCCGCAACTCCCGTCGTCGTGTACCTCCTCCCCGTGGCTCGTGCTGGCCGGGGTGCAGTGGACCGATGAGTCGACCCAAGCCCGGTCGTATCCATTGACGTAGGATCCACCAACCCGGAGGTTGCAACGATGAGCCAACCACGTATCGAGGTCCGCGACGCCCAGCCGTACGCCGGCATCCGCACGCAGGCGACGTTGAGCGAGTGGGGCGCGGTCAACGCTCTCGTCGGCGAGGTGATGGGCTGGGTCGCCGCGCACGACCTCGCCGTCGACGGTGGGTCGCCCCTCGGCTTCCGCGTCCCCGCACCCCTCTTCCGCTACTACGTCGTGGGCGACCACGAGACGCCGTTCGACGTCGAGGTGGGCGTCCCGGTGCGCACGCCCATCGACGGGGACGGTCGTGTGCAGGGCGGCACGATCCCCGGCGGCTCGTACGCGATCATCACGCATCACGGTCACCCCGACCGGTTCGAGGAGTCGTTCGCCGCGCTCGAGACGTGGCGCGCCGCCGAGAACCGGCAGTGGGACGTACGCGACGAGGGCACCACCCGTGTGTGGGGCAGCCGCCTCGAACAGTTCCTCACCGACCCGACGGAGCAGCCGGACCCGGAGACGTGGACGAGTGAGATCGCGTTCCGCCTCCACGAGGGGACGGGCTGATCCGGCCTCGTGACGCCCTCGCCGCCCGGATACATGATCGTCGTCGCCGAGTCGAAGAGCCCCGGCCGGCCGTGACCATTGCTCGTACCGACAAGAACGGGGATGCGCGTGATCGACCACATGTCCATCCAGTGCGGGGACGTCTCCGCGAGCGTCGCCTTCTACGACCGCGTGCTCGAACCACTGGGCTGTACGCGGGTCATGGAGTTCGACGAGGTGATCGCCTACGGGACCGATCACCCGGCGTTCTGGCTCGGACCGCTGGTGTCCGGGGAGCCGAACCGCGAGGTTCACATCGCGTTCGCCGCCCCGGACCGCGACGCGGTGCGGGCGTTCTTCGACGCCGCCATCGCACTCGGCGCTCCCATGCTCCATGAGCCACGCGAGTGGCCCGAATACCACGACCAGTACTTCGGTGCGTTCGTCCGCGATCCCGACGGCAACAACGTCGAGGCGGTCTGCCACTGGGGGTAGTGGCGTCTCCGGCCACGCTTACGAGCGGGGGTCGCGGCCGATGGGGGCGCCGAGGGCCGCGGCCGAGGGAGCGCCCAAGGGTCGCGGCCGATGGCGCCCAGGGTCGCGGACAGAACCTGGCGGCTCACGTCGACACCCAGACGTCCTCCCAGGGCCAGCACGGTCAGTCGTGCTCACCAAGCGCTGAGCGGACACGCTCAGCGAGCACTTCGGCGTGGGAGTGCTCGAGGTCGCGAGTGGCGGTCAGGAGCGTCACGCGACCGGCACGCGTGCGTTCGATCAAATCGGCAAGGTGCTCCGCGGCGGGCGAGGCGTCGAGCTCGGAGTGATAGCGGCGACGGAACTCGTCGAACCTCACGGGGTCGTGGCCGTACCAGCGTCGCAATTCGGTCGAGGGCGCGACCTGCGGCAGGTGCGCGTCGAGCGCAGCGTCCGCCTTGCTCAACCCACGCGGCCACAAGCGGTCCACCAGGACGCGCTGGCCCTCGTCGGGTCCCGGTTCGTCGTACACGCGTCGGAGGCATACGTCCCTCAACAGCACACCTTCCGGCTACGGGGAGGCGCTGCCACCGCGGCCACCGGTGCGGCCACCGCCGATCGGCCGAGACCCGCGGCCCGCCGACCTCATCGGCCCGGCATGCCGAGGACAGGGTTGAGCCCGTGCGGCGGCCGCACGACCGGGCTGCACCCAACCGTTCGGTTCAAGGCAGCGCAGCATCTTGCACCAGGTTGTCATCGACTCGCGATTCGCCGTTGCACCAGATCGACCTCTACAAGCGAGCGCAAGATCTTGCACTCACCGGTCGTACGCACTCCGGTGCAGGCGCTCCAGGTCCGGCTGACCGACAGGAGCGCACGCCAGGCGCACGGCCCTGCCGGTGCAGGCGCTCCAGGGCCGGCTGACCCACAGGAGCGCACGCCAGGCGCACGGCCCTTGCCCTTCTCCAGGCGGTGATTCATGGCGCCAGCCCCGCATATAGTTGACACGTCAATAAAAGGCGCTATCGTCGGCTCATCAGATGCTCGAAGAGCCAGAGAGGTCGCCATGCCCATCACCCGCCTCAATCACGCGGTGCTGTTCGTCGCCGACGTCGACCGCAGCGTCGCGTTCTATCGGGACGTCCTCGGGTTCACCGTCGTGCCGATGACGCCCGAGGGGTTCAAGGCCGCCTTCCTGCAAGCGCCGGGATCGACCAACGACCACGACCTCGGGCTGTTCGAGATCGGGACGAGCGCCGGACCGTCGCAGGCGGGACGACAGACGGTCGGTCTCTACCATCTCGCCTGGGAGGTGGACACGCTCGGTGAGATGGCTCGACTCCACGACCGACTGACCGACGCCGGCGCGCTGGCCGGAGCGTCGGATCACGGCACGACCAAGAGCCTCTACGGGCGCGACCCCGACGGCCTGGAGTTCGAGATCGCCTGGATCGTGCCCGCCACGCTCGTCACCGACGAGGACCGGGCGGCCCGCAAGCGCATCGGCCGCTTGGACCTGCCCGCCGAGCAGGCCCGCTACGGGACGGACACCGTCGGAGGCATCGGCGTCTCGGTGCCGAGCGCGGGCTAGCGTCACGGCTCGAACGGCGCCACTCGCCGGGACGTTCCACCACCGCCGCGCCAGGACTTCGCGCGCCGACCGCCCCGCAACGTTCAGCGCTTAGGGGTGGTGACGGTCGCGAGCATCGGGCACAGTCCGGCCATGTCGAAACAGACCCAGCGCTGGAGCGACCTCGAGCCGCGGCAACGCAAGATGATCGTCGCCGTCAGCCTGATCAGCAACGTGTTGCAGGCGATCATGCTCTGGGACCTGTGGCGGCGCCCCGCCTCACAGATCCGTGGCAGCAAGCGCTCCTGGGTGGCGGCCTCGTTCGTGCGCCCCTTGGGTCAGATCGCCTATGTCGTGTGGGGGCTGCGCCGCGACGAGTAGGCGCCCGCTCGGGCCTCACGAGAGCGCGGTCCGATCCAGGATCTCCTCGGCGATGGCGAGGGCCGAGGTCGCCGCCGGTGACGGTGCGTTGCGCACGCAGAGGACCCCGTCGCGGCTCGACAGCCAGAAGTCGTCCACCAACGAGCCGTCCCGCGCGACCGCCTGCGCGCGCACGCCCGCCGGTCCCGGCATGAGGTCCCGGGCCCGCAGGGCGGGCACGTACTGGCGTGCCTGCGTCGCGAACGCCTGGCGGCTGGCGGAGGTCAGCACCTCCCGAGCCCCGACCCGCCAGTGCCGCCGCGCGAGGCGCCATAACCCCGGCCAGGCGAGGGTCTCGCGCACGTCACGGCCGACGAGATCGGTGCGCCGGTACCCCTCCCTCCCGAGCGCGAGCACCGCGTTCGGTCCGACCAGCACCCCCCGGCCCACCGTGCGCGTGAGATGCACGCCGAGGAACGGGGTCCCCGGGTCCGGCACCGGGTAGATGAGCCCCCGGACGAGATGCTCGCGGGCAGGGACGAGCCGGTGGTACTCGCCGCGAAACGGCACGATCCGCGGCTCGGGCGAGTCGCCGATCTGTTCGGCCAGGCGGTCGCTGTGCAGGCCGCCCGCGAGGACGAGCTGGTCCACGCGTCGTCGTTCCTGCCCGTGGCGCAGCACGATGTCGGCCGCTCCACCGCCGCGCGTCTCGATCGCGGTCACCTCCGAGCCCGTTCGCACTGCGCCGCCGAGGTCCTGCACGTCTCCCGACAAGGAACGGGCGACCGCCCCGAAGTCGACGATCGCGGTGTGGGGCGAGTGCAGGGCGGCGATGCCGCTGGCGTGCGGCTCGATCCGCTCGAGCTCGTCGGCGCCGACGAGCTCGACATCCGGCACCCCGTTGGCCGTCGCCCGCTCGTGGATCCCCCGCAGACGGGTCAGCTCGGCCTCGTCACGAGCGACGACGACCTTGCCGCACGCCTCGTAGCGGATCCCGCGCTCCCGGCAGTAGGCGTGGAGAAGGCCGACGCCACGACGGCACAGCCGCGCCTTCAGTGAGCCGGGCGTGTAGTAGAGGCCCGCGTGGACCACCCCGCTGTTGCGCCCCGTCTGGTGGTGTCCGAGGGTCCGTTCCTTCTCGAACACCGTGAGCTCGCTGTCGGGGTGTCGCCGCAGGAGCTCCCGAGCGACCGCGAGACCGATGATCCCGCCGCCGACGATCCCTATGCGCATGGCGCCTCCGCAGGTGTGCTGGCCACCGTCGGGCTCACGCGACGGTCGGCCCGGCTCGCCCGGGTGACGCCGGCGGCCACGCGGCTGGCGAACAAGTCGATTGCCGCGCGAGCCCCACTGCCCACGCGGCTGGCGGACGAGTCGATCGCCGCGCGAGCCCCACCGCCCACGCGGCGACCGTGCTCATGGACTCAGCTCGCGGGAGCCACCGGCTCCGAGGGTGCCGGCTCGGGAGTGGCGGCCTCCCAGTTCGGCCGCAGCGCCATGCCGGAGTCGCCGGCCTCGGTCCGCACGGCCAGCACCTGGTGGAGCTGGATCTCGTCGCGCTCGAAGGCCAGCTGGCACCCCGGCATGTAGAGCCGCCAGATCCTGGCCTTGCGCTCCCCGGCCTCGGCGACGCACTCGTCCCAGTTCGCGTTGAGGTTCGCGGTCCAAGCGGCGAGCGTCTTGCCGTAGTGCTCACGCAGGTTCTCCTCGTGGCGCACCTCGAACCGACCCTCGTCCTGCATGACGCGCACGATGTGCCCCAGGCCCATCAGCTCGCCGTCCGGGAAGACGTAGCGGTTGATGAACCCGCGCTTCTTCACCCGCGGGTCCGTGTTGCGCGGGCGCATGATGCAGTGGTTGAGCAGCCGCCCACCCGGACGGAGCTTGCCGTACAACGACTGGAAGTATCCCACGAGGTTGGCCTTGCCGATGTGCTCGGTCAGCCCGATCGAGCTGATCGCATCGAAGTCGGACTCGGCCACGTCCCGGTAGTCGAGGTAGCGCACTTCCGCGAGATCGGCGAGGCCGGCCTCCTCGATGGCCTCCTGCGCCCACTCGGCCTGCGCACGGGACAGGGTCACCCCGAGGGCCCGAACCCCGTAGTGCCGAGCGGCGTGTATGACCATGCCGCCCCATCCGCAGCCGACGTCGAGCAGGCGCATCCCCGGGCGGAGGGCGAGCTTGCGCGCGACCAGGTCGTGCTTCTCGTGCTGGGCCTCCTCGAGGCTGGCGTCCTCCCGGGGGAACACCGCGCACGTGTAGGTCATGGACGGGCCGAGCACGAGCTCGTAGAAGCGGTTGGACACGTCGTAGTGGTGGCTGATCGCCGCCGCGTCCCGGCGCTTGGAGTGCCGCAGGCCCCGCAGCTTCGCCTCCTCGGGCGGGCGTTGTGCGCGCTGCCTGGCGTGCCGTGTCGCCTCCCCCGCCAGCTGCTTCCAGTCGGCCTTGCTCAGGCGCTTGAAGTGTGGCTCCTGAAGCTCGCGCAGCAGCGTGTACATGTCCCCGTGCACGTTGATCTCGCCGTCGACGAACGCCCGAGCGAGGCCGATCTGCCCCGGCGCACGAACGAGGTGAGCGAACGCCCTCGGGGAGGCGACCTCGAAGTGCACCGGCGCTTCGTCCGGCCCCGCGGTGCTGCCGTCGTAGGCACTGAAGCGAACCGTGCCTTCACCCGCCAGTCGATGCATCACGTCTGCCAACATCGCGACCCCTCCTTCAGACCGTCATCGCCGTCGCACGCACTTCTCGTAGAGATCCAACAACCGCGCATCGGGGTCGTATCGGCCCTTGACCTCCCAGTACCGGCGCCCGCCGTACAGCTCCCAGAACTCATCGAAGGGATAATAGGCCGTGGAGTACAGTGACTTGCGACCACCATGCCCGGTTACCGCCTGCTCCACTCGGCGGTCCCGGTCACCCTCGGCCTCGCCCGGACCGATCGGGACGCCACCCCAGAAGCCGTAGTTCACGTAGAGCGTATCGGGTTCGAGCGGGTAGAGGTCCCAGGGCGCCTCGACGCGTTGCTGCAGCGGGCACAGCCACACCGGTGACAACCCCACGTCGCGGAACAGGTAACGCAGGAACGCCGCGGAGCGGTCGACCGGTACCTCCACGTCCTGCACGATCTGTTCGACCCGGGGGCGGCGCAGGAGCCGATCGAGGCCACGCTTGACCCCGAATCGGTGCTCGAGCGCGATGATCCTCCAGTACACGTCGCTGCGCAGCCAACGCTTGGGCCACAGTCGACGCACCACGGGGTGCTGCGCCCCGAAGGCGCGTGAGCACCAGAACCAGTCGGTGTCCCAGCGCCACAGGTAATCGTGGACCGTGAGGTAGTCGCGGGACCGCTCCCGGATCGACCGGTAGTAGATCCGACGCCCGGTGTAGTCGCTCGTGTAGGGAGCCGTCTCGCTGAACGTGCCCACCGTGAGGTACAGCTCGTCCGGCCCGAACGCCGTGCCGTCGAGGAAGTCCACCCGTTCGCCGTCGAGCTCACGGTCGCGGCACAAGCGCTCGAGGTCGGCGATGCAGTCCTCCGCCGAGGTGTACGGGAGGTGACGCAGCGAGACGTACGGCTGCACCGGCTCGACCTCGATCCGCAGCCGCAACGCGTAGCCGAGCGTGCCGTAGGAATTGGGGAAGGCCCAGAACAGATCGGCGTGCTCGTTGTCGGGCCTCGCGACGACGACCTCGCCGGCCCCGGTGAGGATCTCCATCTCCAGCACCGACTCGTGCGGCATCCCGTTGCGGAACGAGGTCGACTCGATGCCGAGCCCGGCGACCGCACCACCGATGGTGATGGTCTTGAGCTGGGGCACGACCAGGGGCATGACCCCGTGCGGCAACGTGGCCGCCACCAGATCCTCGTAGGTCGTCATGCCGAGCACGTCGCACGTTCCGGAGTCGGCATCCACCTCCAGCACCCCGGCGAATGCGCCGACGTCGAGGCGCCGCTCGGCCCGCTCCCGAGGGCGGAAGAGGTTGGACGTCCGCTTGCCCAGCCGCACGGGGTCCTGTGAACCCGCCAGCTGCGTCTGCAGGTCGGCCCGAGCCCGCTCGTAGCGCGCCGCAACGTCGTCGTCGCTGGCCGCAACGTCGTCGTCGCGCGCCGCAACGTCGTCGTCGCGCGCCGCTCGCCGTGTCAGGCCCTCACGTTGGAACATGCTCAGTCCTCGCCGGTTGCGCACGCAGTCCTACCCCAGGCTCACTACTTTCCCACACACGCACGGGTGATCATCGGGCTTACCCGGTAGACGCTCGGAGCACGCCCGACTCATCGCCGCTCCGAACCACCCCCGCCCGGGCGGCATCGTCAGGGCGCGGCCGGCACCCAGGCACCTTCGCGCCGGGGATCCACGACGCCGGTGACCTCGCCCGCCCCGTGGTCGGCCTCGAGCGCCTGGACCGAGCCGAAGTAGTGCGGGAACGCCGGCTGTGCCAGGCCGTCGTAGCCCGTGGCCCGCAACCGCTCGACGACCTCGGGGGCAGGTTCCTGCTCGACCTGCAACACCCGCCCCTCGAGGTGGTAGCGGTCGGCCTCCACCGCCGCCTCGAGCGACTCACCCTGCAGCCCCCAGCGCACGAGCACCTGCCCGAGCACGTGCGGGATGCGCCGACCCCCGGGCGTCCCCAGGGCGAGCACCGGCCGCCCGTCGTCGTCGACCACGACGGTCGGCGAGCTCGAGGCGACGGTGCGTTTCCCCGGTTCGGGATCGTTCGGGGGCTCGTCGAAGTTGCGCATCTGGTCGTTGAGGAAGAAGCCCAGGGCGTACTGCCCGGAACCGAACATGTTCGACAGCGTGTTCGTCATCGACACCGCGGTGCCATCGGCGTCGATGACGCTGATATGCGTCGTGTCCGTCGGCTCGTGGCCCTCCGAGTCATCAGCCTCCGGGTCATCGGCCTCCGAGTCATCGGCCTCCGGGTCATCGACCTCCGGGTCGGCATCGAGCCCGTCATGGGGCTGCGAGCGGTCGACCGGCAACAGCGCGTCGCGGTCGACCTGCTCGGCGAGGCGTGCGTTGCGGTCCGCGTCGGTGAGCTCGTCGACCGGCACGTCAGCGAAGTCGGGATCGCCGAGGTCGGTGCGCGCGAACGCATCGGACAGGCGCCACGCCATCGCGAGGTTGTGCACGGCGTCGGCGGAGCCCGGCTCGTCATCGGCGACGCCCAGCGCCTCCGCGACCTGCAGCTGCTGGATCATGGTCGACCCCTTCGTCGGCGGGGCGCCGCTCATGACCTCGTATCCCGCGAACCGGCCCCGAGGCACCTCGCGCTGCTCGACCTCGTAAGCGGCCAGCGAATCGCGATCGACCCCCTCGACCGCCTCCGCCAGCTCGTCCGCCAACTCCCCCTCGTAGAACGCCGCCGCGCCACCGTCGGCGAGGCGCTCGAGGGTGCGAGCGAGCTCCTCCTGCACGAGGTCGTCCTCGGCCGCCAGAGGCTCCCCGCCGGGATACAGGTGGTCGAGCACACCGACCGGCATGCCCTCGCGTGGTGATCGGAGCCGCTCGGCCAGCATGTCCGACACCGTGGTGCCGTCCGCGGCCAGAGCGATCGCGGGTTGCAGCAACTCGTCGAGATCCATGGTGCCGTGCTGGTCGGCCATGGCCTGCATCCCGGCGACGAACCCGGGGATCCCGGTCTCGCTCGTCGGCACCTCACCGCTGTCGCGGAGCACGTCGCGGTAGTCGAACGCGACCGGCTCCTCGGCCATCGGCACGACCAGCGCTGCTCCCCCACCGCCCATGCCGGAGCCGAAGGGTTCGACCACCGAGACCGCGAACGATGCGGCCACGGCGGCGTCGACCGCGTTGCCGCCGGCCTCCAGGATCTCGGCTCCCACCTCGGCAGCCTCGGGGTGACCGGCGCTCACCGCAGCCGTCTCGAGGGGCGCCTCGTGCTCCTCGCCCGGTCCCTCGGACTCATCGGGATCGTCCGCGTCGCGAGGACGGTCGAAATCGTGGTCGGGCTCATCCACGCCCGCGTCGTCGGGGCCCTCCGACTCGCCGCGGCCGCGGCCGTGCGAGCCGGGTCGCGAATCGTCCCCCGCCGAGTCCTCGAACTCCGCGGTGTCGGGTTCCCCCGCATCACCCTCGCGGCCGCCGGGCGTGCAGGCGGCGAGCACGGCCGCCGCCAGCAGCAGCACCCCGGCCACGCGCACGGAGTCGGTCAGCCAACGCACCCCTCCGACTCTACGCGGTCATGAAGACGGCGCTCGGTCGACGGCCAGAGGTCAGGCCGGTTCGTGGGATCGTCAGTCGGCCGCCGTGTCGAGCAGCGCACGCACCTCCTCGGCGACCCCCTCGCCCACCGCCGCGGTGCCACCGGCGACGACGACCCGCTCGACCTCCAGCCGCTCGAGCTCCGCGCGCGTTGCCTCGGGGAGCTCGTCCCGACGCGTGAGCAGGAGCGGCGCGCCCTCGCTGGCCGCGGCAGGCGCGGCGGCGAGCGCATCGGGAAAGTCCTCCCCTGTCGCCAGGTAGGCGGTGCGCGCCTCGGTGAGGTCGCGATGGGTCGAGACCTGCGCCGCGGTCTCGTACCGATCGGCACCGGCCACCCGTTCGACGAGCGCGCCCCCGGCGGCCTCGACGGCCTCGTCGACGACCTCGTCGGGCAGCGCCGCCGGACCACCGACCGCGACGAGATCGTCCGGTTCCAGGGTCTCGAGCGCCTCCGCGGTCGCAGCGGGCAGCGTGTGACCGGCCAACAGCATCCTCGCCTCACCGTCTGCGGCGGTCGGGGCGGCGGACAGCGCGTCCGCGAACTCGTCGCCGGTCGCGAGGTAGACGACGTCCGCCCCGTCGGGATGGGTCTCCCCCGCGATGGCGGCGGCGGTCTCGTAGCGGTCGGCACCGCCCGCCCGGTCGGTGAGGTCGAGCGCCTCGGCCACGCTGTCGGACAGCGCGTCCTCGCCACCGACGGCGACACGGGGCTCATCGCGCCCGGCAAGCGCGTCCTCGGTGGCCTCGGGCACGCCGTCGGGTTCGCTGAGCAGCACGGGTCCGTCACCGGCAGCCGCGGCAGTGAGCGCATCCGCGAAGTCGCGGCCGGTGGCGACCCACACGCGCTCGGCCGCAACCCCCGAGGCCAGCGCCGCGGCGGTGGCGAACCGGTCCGCGCCGGCCTCCCGATCGACACCGGACGGGACCGTCAAGGCGTCGATGTCGTAGGCGACGTCGTCGTGCGGGAACCACACCCCGTCGCAGGCTGCGAGCAAGCCCACCGCCAGGACGAACAGGAGCAGTCCGGCGCGCCGTGGTGGGCGACCCTGCACCGGCGAACCCTCCTCGATCCCGCGCCGATCCCTGCACCACACCGTAGGCGGTCCGGGCGGTGGCCGTGGGCCTCCTCGCGCGGGAATCGATGATCGCTCGACCTCGTTGACGGGCGCACGGGTCGTTGTGAGGATCCCGATGCCGCCGGCCCGGTCCGGGCGCCAACGAGGAGAACGAGATGAGCGAGGTCTTGTATCGCCCACAGGTCCGCATCGTGCGCGACCGTGGGCCGAACCGGCGAGCCGAACTCCCCGTGGGGGAATCCGTCCGGTTCGGCGTGCACAACGAGATCGCGGCCCACTACGGGGCCAGCGTGGACGCCGACGACGAGACGTCCACGACCATCGACTACGTCGTGGCGGCGGCGGCCGGGTGACTGACGGGAACCTTCGGCGGTGCGCTGGAGGCCAGGAACATCCCCGCCGATGACGGCCGCCTCGTCGGCCTCGCCGAGGGCGAGGTCGGCCTCGACGGCAAGACGCTCGTGTTGCAACGCATCCACGTTCGGTTCGAGTTGCAGGTCGACCCCGACGCGGATCGGGCGACCATCGACCGTGTCCACGGGTTCTTCGCCGACCGTTGCCCCGTGTACCGGAGCATCCACCCCCAGATCCACTGTTCGACGGAGGTCACGCTCGTCGAGGCGTGAGTCCCGGCCGCACGGCTCTGCGGGCGAGGTGTGGGGTGAGTGCGGCCAGTACTCGAGGATCGACGTCCTGTCGCCGCTTGGTCGCCCGCCCGACCAGGAACGCGAGCAGCGCCACGATCCCGAACGCGGCCCCGAGCGTGGCCGGGTCCTGCAGGCGACCCATGACGACCCTGCCCATGAGCGCACCCGCATCGAGGCTGTCGCCAGCCGGGGCCCCGGCTGCTCACGTCGCCCTCGAGCCACACGGCGGTGCCCGCGGCCACGATCGCCCAGTCGCCGACGCGCCGTTCGACCTTCTCGTAGGCGCTGCCCGCACCGGTGCGGACCGGCAGCCGGATCTCGGTGAGCATCTCCCCGTCGTCGACCGCGGACTGGTAGGGGCCGCGATGGAACTCGTCGATCGGCACCGTCCGCGATCCCTCGGGTCCGCGGATCACGAGCTCGGCGCGCAGGGCCTCGCAGACGGTGGACAGGTCCTCGGCGGGGTCGGCCTGACAGAGCGACCCGCCGATGGTGCCCCAGTTGCGCACGACCGGGTCCGCGATGACCCGCTCGGCGTCGTGCACGATCGGGAAGTGCCGCCCGATGACCGAGGACTCGAGCAGGTCGCGACGGCGGGTGAGCGCACCCACCCGCACCTCCCCGGCCTGCTCGACGACGTAGTCGAGCTCGAAACAGTCGTTGATGTCGACGAGGCACTCGGGCCGGGCCAGCCGGAGCTTCATCATCGGCAGGAGCGAGTGACCGCCGGCGACCACGCGCGCCTCGGGCCCGAAGCGCTTGAGCAGCGCGAGGGCGTCCTCGACCGACTCGGCGCGGGCGTACTCGAACTGCGCAGGCACCTGCATCGCGTGCCACCTCCGCATCGTGCGCCCGCCATGGACGCTTCGACCCCGAACGATTTCAAGGTACGCTCCGGCGGTCAAGGGGTGGATGAAGGGTTCGCTTAACCTGGCTACGCGACGGTGGGCCTTCGTGCCGGGGATGTCCGTACCGACCACCCGACCGGCGGTGGAGCCGGGATGACCTTCGCCCAACTGCGCGCGTTCGCCGCCGTCGTGCGGCTCGGGTCCGTGACGGCCGCGGCGGCGTCGTTGGGCGTGAGCGAGCCCGCCGTCTCGTCCGCCGTCGGGTCGCTCCGGCAGGAGTTCGAGGACCCCCTGCTGATCCGAACGGCATTTGGCCTCACACCGACCCCGGGGGGCCGCGCCCTCGCGGGCCGCGCCGCCGAGATCCTGGGCTTGGCAGAGGAGGCCGGCCACGCGGTTCGCACGACCTCGGCCGTCACCGACTGACACCCGACAACGTGCGGGTGTCACCCACCACGCCGCCGCGCTCGCCAGCGCCGCCGACGGCGGGGGCGTCGCGCTCACCATGGAGCACGTCCTTGCCCGCGACCCGAACGCACCGCGTCTCGCGATCCTCGACGTCCGCGGCACACCGGCCAACGCACTGTGGTACGCGACCACGCTCGACACCTCGCGCGCGCCACCGCTCGCCGCCGAGCTGCAGCGGTTCCTCGCGACACCCGAGGCGACCCGCGTGCTGTTGTCGGCGCGCTCGGGGGTGCCCGCCCGGCGGGCGCCCACCACCCCGCACGTCACGCTGTGGAGCGGCCCGTCACCGCGCCGATGACTGACCGGTGGCGGGACCGGCAGCCGGCACGCCCCGCTCCCAGAATGGCCGGGCCGCAGGAGCGGCACCGCAGGAACGGCACCGCAGGAACGGCACCGCAGGCGCGGCACCGACGGACGGACCCAAGCCCCAGCCCGGAAGGCGCACGACCATGTCGAACGACGTCCCCCTGATCCCGCGCGAGGCCCTGTTCGGCAATCCGGAGCGCGCGAGCCCTCGGATCTCCCCCGACGGGCGTCGATTGGCGTGGCTCGCGCCGGACGACGGGATCCTCAACGTCTGGGTGGGCGAGGCCGACCTGTCGGCGGCACGGCCGATCACCGGCGACCGCGATCGCGGGGTCCGCACCGTGGCCTGGGCGCACGACCACCGCCACGTCCTCTACGTCCAGGACGAGGGCGGGGACGAGAACTGGCGACTGCACGCCGTCGATCTCGAGACGGGCCACGACCGGGACCTCACCCCCTTCGAGGACGTGCAGGCCCGGGTCGTCGAGTTGGACAAGCGGTACCCCGACGACGTGTTGGTCGGGTTGAACCGGGACAACCCCGAGCTGCACGACGTGTATCGACTGCACCTGCCGACCGGCCACCTGGAGCGGGTGCTCGAGAACCCGGGCTTCGTCGGCTTCGTGGTCGACACCACGTTCCGGGTGCGGGCAGGCGTGGAGCCGCAGCCGGACGGGGGGCACCGGATCATGGTCCGCGACGACGCCGAGGGCGACTGGCGGCCCCTGCTCGACGTGCTCCCCGAGGACGCGCTCACGACCGATCCCGTGGCGTTCGATCGCGACGGGGAGCGTTTGCTCGCGATCAGCTCGGTCGGTGCGAACACCGGCCGCCTCGTGTCCCTCGACCTCGCGACCGGTGCCGAGGAGGGCCTCGCCGAGGACCCTCGACACGACGTCACCGACGTGCGCCTCGACCCGGACACGCGACAGGTGCAGTGGGTGAGCTTCCTGCGCGACCGACTCGACCACGAGCCGATCGACGCGAGCATCGCCGACGAGCTCGCGGCGCTCACCGAGGCCGAACGCGGGGACCTGTTGTTGCTCGACGAGGACGACGCCGACGCCACGTGGGTCGTGGCCTACCAACGCGATGACGGCCCCATGCGCTACCACCGTTACGATCGCACGTCCCGCGCGTTGAGCTTCCTCTTCGAGGTCCGCCCCGCGCTCGGTGGGTACGAGCTGGCGCGCATGGAGCCGTTCCGCGTCACCGCGCGGGACGGCCTGGAACTGCCCGGCTACCTGACCGTGCCGCCCCGGGCGGAGCCGCGAAACCTGCCCACCGTGCTGCTCGTCCACGGCGGTCCCTTCGCCCGCGACGCGTGGGGCTACCACCCCGAGGTGCAGTGGCTCGCCAACCGCGGGTACCTCGTGTTGCAGGTGAACTTCCGGGGTTCCACGGGGTACGGGAAGGCCTTCGTGAACGCCGGCGACCGCGAGTGGGGAGCCGCCATGCACGACGACCTGCTCGACACGGTGGACTGGGCGATCGACCAGGGCTACGCCGACCCGGCGCGGGTCGCGATCTACGGCGGCTCGTACGGCGGCTACGCGGCGCTGTGCGGCGCCGCCTTCACGCCCGAGCGGTTCGCCTGCGCGGTCGACCTGGTGGGGATCTCGAACCTGAAGACCCTGATCGAGTCGTTCCCCCCGTACTGGAAGCCGATCATCGCCCAGTTCCACGCTCGCGTCGGTCACCCCGAGCACGACGAGGCGTTCCTCTGGGAACGCTCGCCCCTCTCGCGCGCCGACCGGGTGTCGATCCCGCTGCTGATCGCCCAGGGGGCGAACGATCCACGGGTCAAGCAGGCCGAGTCCGAGCAGTTCGTCGAGGCGCTCCGAGCGCACGGCATCGATCACGAGTACCTGCTGTTCGAGGACGAGGGTCACGGGTTCGCGAAACCGGAGAACCGCATGCGCTTCTACGCCGCGGCCGAGGCGTTCCTGGCCCGCCATCTCGGCGGCCGTCAGGAACCCTGAACGCGTCGACTTCCCCACGAGCGGATCGCGGCGAGCTGCCCTAGGATCCAGCGCAGCGGCCACGACCGGTGCGGAGGGCCAGCCATCGAGTTCACCAACGACCGCGTCGCCGCCGACGGTCCGACGGGCAGCACGCACGAGCTCCGCCGGATCGCCATCGTCAACCGCGGGGAACCCGCCGTACGGGCGATCCACGCGATCCGCGAGCTCGAGCACACCGATCCCCGCGGACGCGTGGCGATCGCGCTGCACACCGACGCCGAGCGGGCCGCGATGTTCGTCCGCGAGGCCGACGAGGCCGTGCGCATCGGGCCCGCCGCCGGTGAGCCGCCGGCCGAGACCAGCCCCTACCTCGATCTCGACGAGCTCGCGCGTGCGCTGACCGAGGCCGGGGCCGACGCCGCGTGGGTCGGCTGGGGCTTCGTGGCCGAACACGCCGGCTTCGCCGACCGCTGCGAGGAGATCGGCGTCACCTTCGTCGGACCCTCGGGCGAGGTCATGCGTCGACTCGGCGACAAGATCGGCGCGAAGCGGCTCGCGGAGCAGGCCGGGGTGCCGGTCGCACCCTGGAGCGGCGGTCCGGTCGCGAGCGCGGACGAGGCCCGCCGGCACGCCGACCACATCGGGTACCCCTTGGTGGTCAAGGCGGCAGCGGGTGGCGGCGGACGCGGCATCCGCGTGGTGCACGAACCGGACGAGCTGGAGACCTCGTTCGAGCGAGCACGCGACGAGGCGCGCCGCGCCTTCGGCGACGCGACCGTGTTCATGGAGCGCCTCGTCTGCCGCGCCCACCATGTCGAGGTCCAGATCGTGGCCGACGGGCGGGGCGGGGTGTGGACACCGGGCGTACGGGACTGCTCCACGCAACGGCGCAACCAGAAGGTCCTCGAGGAGTCGGCGTCCCCGGCTCTTCCGGAATCCCGGGAGGCCGAGCTGCGCGAGGCCGCCGCGGAGCTCGCCCGCCTGGCCGAGTACCGGGGCGCGGGCACCGTCGAGTTCCTGTACCAGCCCGCCGAGGACCTCGTGGCCTTCCTCGAAGTCAACACGCGCCTCCAAGTCGAGCACACCGTCACCGAGGAGGTCACCGGCCTCGACCTCGTCAAACTGCAACTGCACGTCGCGGAGGGCGGCCGGCTGGAGGGCGACCCCCCACCGGCGCACGGGCACGCCATCGAGGTCCGCCTCAACGCCGAGGACGTGGAGCGCGCCTTCACACCCGCTCCGGGGACCATCGCGCACCTCGCCCTGCCGGCGGGGCCGGGGATCCGCATCGACACCGGCGTCGCCGAGGGCGACGTGATCCCTCCCGAGTACGACTCGATGGTCGCCAAGGTGATCGCCTGGGGCGCGGATCGGAGGAGTGCCCTCGGACGCCTCGGCCGCGCGCTGACCCAGACGACCGTGCTGGTGCGGGGCGGAACGACGAACCGCGCCTTCCTGCTCGACCTCGTCGAGCACCCCGACATCGTCGACGGGCCGGTGGACACGGGCTGGCTGGACCGCTTGGCCGCCGACGGGTACGCGTTCCGCACCCGGAGCGACGTCGCACTCATCGAGGCCGCGATCGAGGCGTTCGAAGAGGAGGCCGAGCACGCGCGCAACCGCTTCTACGCCGCCGCCGCCCGCGGCCGGCCCCAGGCATCCACCGAGGTGGGCCGAACCATCGATCTGCGCGAGGGCGGCGTCGCCTACCGCATGGGGGTCGCCCGGACCGGCCCGTCGCGCTACCTCGTCACCGCCGCCGGTCGACGCATCGTCGTGGACGTGGAGCGCCTGCGCGCGTTCGAGCGGCGGCTGTCGGTGGGCGATCAGCGACACCGGATCGCCTCGATCGCGCACGAGGCCGAGCGGCTCATCGAGGTGGACGGCATCCCGCACCGCATCTCGCAGGACGACGCGGGTCTGATCCGCACGCCCGGCCCGGGACTGCTCGTCGCCCTCACCGTGGAGGAGGGCGACGACGTCGAGGCGGGCAGCACCGTCGCCGTGCTCGAGAGCATGAAGATGGAGACCGCGCTCGCCGCGCCGGTCTCGGGACGGGTCCGAGAGGTGCTCGTGAGCGCCAACGTCCAGCTCGATGCCGGCACGCCGGTCGTGCGCCTCGAGCCCGAGCCGGACGATCGCGCGCGAACCCGGGCGCGGCCCGCCGACTTCGGCGCGCTGGCCACGGCGAGCGCGCGACATCCGGACGACCCTCGGGACCGCGAGCGGGCAGCCCTCGACGCGATGCGACGGCTCGTTCTCGGCTACGACCTCTCGTCGCGGGTGGCCGAGGAGCTCGTCGAGGAGCTCGAGTACGCGACGCCCGCTCACGGGGGGGACGAGCCGGCGACCTTCGACGCCGAGGTCACGGTCCTGCGCATCTTCGCCGACCTCGCCTCGTTGTCGCGAAATCGACGGATCGGGGACGAAGAGGACCGCGCAGAGGCCCGAGCCGCCCGCGAGTACCTGCACGCGTTCCTGCGATCGCTCGACGTCGATGCCGAGGGACTGCCCGACAGCTTCCGCGCGAAGCTGGAGCGGGCACTCGCGCACTACGGGTTCAGCGACCTCGAGCGGACCCCGGCGCTCGAGGAGGCCCTCTACCGCGTCCACCTCGCCCAACAGCGGGCGGCCGCCCACGTCCCCGCGATCCTCGCGCTCCTCGAGCGACGGATGCGTGCCCGGCAACCTCCGGACGAGGAGCGCGGCGAGGCGCTGCGCGAGGTCCTGGACCACCTGATACGCGCGACACAGGTCCGCCACCCGGTCGTGGGCGACCTCGCGCGCCGGGCCCGACACCGCTGCTTCGAGGAGCCACGCCTCGAAGCAGAGCGCGCGGCGGTCTACCGCGAGGTGCGTCGCCACCTCGCCGCTCTCGTCGAGCAGCCCGACGCCCCGGACCGGGACGAGCGGATGGCCGCGATGGTCGCCGCGCCGCAACCGCTGCTGGGCATGCTGGAGGACCCCCTCGTCGCGGTGGGTGGCCTGCACCCGATGCTGGAGGTGCTCACACGCAGGTACTACCGGACCCGCGAGATCCGAGAGGTCCGCTCGGTCTCGCCCCCGCAGGGCGGCTGGGAACCGGCCGGGGCCGCTCAGCGAGGCCACCACGACGCGGTCGTCGCCGACGTCGCCGATCAGCGGGGCCACGGCCGGGTGGTGGCCGTCGCGACGAGCCGCGAGGAGCTCGACGACGCGATCGTCACCGCCGACGCCCTCACCCGCGACCTGCTCGACGACGCGGGGGCCGGCGCGGTCGCCGACATCTATGTCGCCTGGTTCGATCCGCCGAGTGAGCCCGATGCGCTCGCGGCGGCCGTACAGCGCGCCCTCGACGGCCTGCCGTCGGGGACGTGGTTGCGCCGGGTGACGTTCTCGGTGACCACCGCCGCCGCCGGGAACGTCGGGACGGCGGAGGACGCCGCCGCGCGCCCGGCGAGCGCCGGCCTGCCGACGAGTCGACCGTCGCGGGCCGCACGCCCCGAGGTGCAGCACCTCACGTTCCGCCGCGACGAAGCCGGGCACTTCTCCGAGCGTCGACACCTGCGGGGGATCCATCCGCTCATCGCGGGGCGCCTCGATCTCTGGCGGTTCGAGCACTTCGCGCTGTCGCGGCTGCCGTCGGCCGACGGCGTGTTCCTCTTCCGCGGCGTCGCCCACGAGAACCCCGCCGACGAGCGGCTCTTCGCCCTGGCCGAGATCCGCGACTTCACCCCCGTCCTCGACGCCGACGGGCGGGTCACGGCACTCCCGGAACTCGAGCGGGTCTTCGCGGAATGCATCGCGGACCTGCGGCAGGCCCGCGCCACCTACCCGCTGGAGCGCCGACCCGAGTGGAACCGGGTCCTGCTCCACGTGTGGCCGCAGGTGGACCTCCCCCTCGACGAGGTCGACCCGGTCGTGCGGGCCCTCGCCCCCATGACCGAGGACCTCGGCCTCGAGCAGGTCCAGGTACACGCGCGCCTGGGTCAGCCGGACGGGAGCTTCCGCGAGGCGGTCGTGCGCATGTACCGGCCTCCCGGGCAAGGGCTGACGCTGCGGGTCACGGACCCCTCGACACAGCCCCTGCAGCCGCTCGACGAGATGACCCAGAAGGTCCAGCGCGCCCGGCGGCGCGGCACGATCTATCCCTACGAGCTCGTGCCCCTGTTGCTGCAGCGCCCCGACGAGGATCCCGCCGGGGCGAGCCCCGGCCGGTTCACCGAGTACGACCTCGGCGACGACGGCACGCTCACGCCGGTGGATCGTCCCTACGGCCAGAATCGCGCGAGCGTCGTCGTCGGAACCGTCAGCACTCCGAGCGATCGTTACCCCGAGGGCATGCACCGGGTCGCGCTGATCGGCGACCCCACCAAGGGCCTCGGGTCACTCGCCGAGGCCGAGTGCCGACGCATCAACGCGGCGCTGGACCTCGCCGAGGAACACGGCCTGCCGGTGGAATGGTTCGCCGTGTCATCCGGCGCGCGGATAGCGATGGACTCCGGCACCGAGAACATGGATTGGATCGGCCGGGTCCTGCGCCGCATCATCGAGTTCACCCAGCAGGGCGGCGAGATCAACGTCGTGGTCACCGGCATCAACGTCGGCGCCCAGCCGTACTGGAACGCCGAGGCCACGATGCTCATGCACACCAAGGGCATCCTCGTGATGACGCCGGCCAGCGCCATGGTGCTCACCGGCAAGCAGGCGCTGGACTACTCCGGCGGCGTGTCGGCGGAGGACAACTTCGGCATCGGCGGCTACGACCGGGTCATGGGCCCGAACGGCCAGGCGCAGTACTGGGCGCCGGACGTCAACGGCGCGCTGCGGGTGCTGTTCGCGCACTACGACCACGGGTACGTCGCGCCGGGCGAACGGTTCCCACGTCGCGCCCACACCGTCGACCCCGCCGAACGTGACGTCCGCGAGGCCGCCCACGACGCCGAGGGGCTCGAGTTCACCCGCATCGGCGAGATCTTCGATGAGGGGACGAACTCCGGGCGGAAACGACCGTTCGACATCCGCGCGCTCATGCGCGCGGTGGCCGATCGTGACCACAGGCCGCTCGAGCGCTGGGCCGACATGGCCGACGCGGACACCGCGGTCGTGTTCGACGCGCACCTCGGCGGGTACCCGTGCACGCTGCTCGGGTTCGAGTCGCGCCCGGTGCCCCGGCGTGGCTTCCTGCCGGCCGACGGACCGGATCAGTGGACCGCCGGCACCCTCTTCCCACACTCCTCCAGGAAGACCGCCCGGGCGATCAACGCCGCGAGCGGCAGCCGCCCGCTCGTCGTGCTCGCGAACCTCTCGGGCTTCGACGGGTCACCCGAGTCGTTGCGGGAACTCCAACTCGAGTTCGGCGCCGAGATCGGGCGCGCGGTCGTGAACTTCTCCGGGCCGATCGTGTTCTGCGTCGTCTCCCGGTACCACGGCGGCGCGTTCGTGGTGTTCAGCCGCACGCTCAACGACGGGATTGAGGTCGCCGCCGTCGAGGGCGCGCACGCCTCCGTGATCGGGGGGCAACCGGCCGCCGCGGTCGTGTTCGCGGGGGAGGTCAAGAAGCGCACCGAGGCGGACCCGCGCGTCCAGGAGCTCGCGGCGCAGATCGAGGGCGCCGACGAGGGCGAGGCCGCCCGGCTGCGCGCGCGCCTGGACGAGGTCCGCGGCACGGTGCGCGCCGAGAAGATCGGTGAGATGGCCGCCGAGTTCGACCGGGTCCACGACGTGGAACGGGCCCGCGACGTGGGGTCGATCGACACGATCATCCCGCCCGAGCGGCTCCGCCCCTACCTCGTCGATGCGGTCGAGCGTGGCATGACCCGCGCACTGACCGATCCCTGATGAGGGCCCGCTGCCGGCGGAACGCTAGCGGCAGGCCTCGCTGATGTGCGGGTACGGGTTCTCGGCCTCCCCGTCGAGGTAGCGACCGAGGTGCAGATGCGGCGGGGTGTGCCGGGCGTTGCCGGTGGTGCCGACCGTGCCGATCACGTCGCCCGCCTCGACGCTGACGCCCGACTCGATGTCCTCGTCGATCTCGTCGAGGTGAGCGAAGTACCAGCGCACGTCGTCCTCGGAGCGGATGTTCACCGTCTTGCCGCCCAGGCCGCTGCTCGAGCCCGGGCTCCAGTCGTCCGTCTCGTCCACGCGAGCGACCACGCCGTCCTCGGGCGCGTGGATCGGCTCGCCGCGGTCGGCGAAGATGTCGTTGCCCTCGTGCAACCGGCCCCCGGAGCGCGGGAAGTGCCAGTCGTCGATGAAACTGCCGGACGGCACGGGGCAAACGAGGTCGCCGTCGGCTCGGGCGGCCTCCTCGGCCTCCTCCCGCCGGGTCGCCAACTCCTCGGAGATCTCCTCGAGCAGGCCCTCGGCCTCGTCGCGGTCCTCCTCGATCTGCTCGACCAGGCGCTCCTGCTCCTCGCGCTGCTCCTCGACCTCGTCGCGCAGCTCCTCCTGTTCCTCGAGCAGCTCCTCGACACTCTCCTCGGAGCGCTCGGCGGACTCAAGTTCCTCGTCCCGCCGGTCACGGGCGCCATCGGCCTGTGCCCGCGCGATCCGCGCTTCGTCGTGGAGGTCGGCCAAGCGCAGCACGTTCTCGTTCTCGTGCTCGAGGATGTGCTCCAGCTGGTGCAGTCCCTCGACGACGTCCTCCGTGCGGTCCTGGTTGAGCGCCGCGTCGAGCAGTTGCAGGGCACTGGTATCGCCGTACTTGTAGGCGTACGCGAGCTGACGCTCGAGTAGCTCCTCGCGTTCCTCGAGCTCCTCCTCGGCCTCCTCGACGCGCTCCTCGGCTTCCTCGTAGCGCTCCTCGGCCTCCTCAAGGCGCTCCTCGGCGGCCTCGCGCTCCTGTTCGGCGATCTCGAGCTGCTGGTCGATCGCGGAGAGCTCGGACTCGACCTGCTCGAGCTTCTCGGTGAGCTCGGTCAGCTTCTCGCGGGCCTCCTCGAGCCACTCGTTGAGCTCGTCGAGCTCCTCCTCGAGCGCTTCCTCACGCTCGGGGAGCTCCTCGCCGCGCTCGATCAGTTCGTCGAGGTCGTCGTCACCGGAGTCATCGTCGTCCGCGTGCACGACCGGCGCGAACACACCGAGCGCGAGCAGGCCCGCCATCAGCCACGCGCTCGTCCGTCCCCACCAGGTCCAGGTGTTCACCCGCAACAACGACCCCTCGCGGCACGCCATAGTCGGACACGCTCAGTTAGCCGGGGAACCGGCAGCTTGAGCCATCCTAGTGCAATTCGGACGTCGCCACCGCCCACGGCCGGACCGTCCGGTCGGCCAGCACCCGAGTGTCCAGCACCCGACCGCCGCGGCTCCCGGGGGCTCCGACGCACAAGCGCCCGCATCCCTTGTGGTGCGCCGAGCGGCGGAATCGCTCCTCCTTCGGCCACCCGTTGAGTGGGTTCCGGCCACGCGGCGGGTCGCGAGCACCGGCTGCTAGGTTGCCCTTCCTGCCCACCGACCTCGTCGGGCCACACCTGCCGTGCCGGACCGGAGCCAACCATGATCAGCCACGACCTCATCGAACGCGCCCCGAAGGTGCTGCTGCACGACCACCTCGACGGCGGCCTGCGCCCGCAGACGGTCGCCGAACTGGCCGACGAGACCGGGTACGACGGGTTGCCCACGTCAGACCCCCACGACCTCGCCCAGCACTTCGTCGACACCGCACGGCGCGGCAGCCTCGAGGAGTACCTCGAGGGGTTCGCCCACACCGTCGGGGTCACGCAGACGCGCGAGGCGCTGCAGCGGGTCGCGCGGGAGGCGGTCGAGGACCTCGCCGACGACGGCGTCGTCTATGCCGAGATCCGGTTCGCCCCCGAGCTGCACACGATGGGGGACCTCGAGCTCGACGACGTGCTCGAGGCCGTGCTCGACGGCGTGCACGCAGGGCAGGCCACACGCGACATCACCGTCGCCGTGATCTGCTGCGCGATGCGCACCGCCGCACGCAGCTACGAGATCGCGGAGGTGGCCGTCCGCTGGCGCGAGCAGGGTGTCGTCGGCTTCGACATCGCGGGGGCGGAGGCCGGGTTCCCGCCGACCCAGCATCTCGACGCGTTCCAGCTCGCTCTCCGCGAATGCTTCCACATCACGGTGCACGCCGGTGAGAGCTTCGGTCCGCGGTCGATCTGGGAGGCCCTCCAGTGGTGCGGGGCCGAACGCCTCGGCCACGGTCTGCGGATCGTCGACGACATCACCGTCACCGACGACGGGGACGTCGAGCTCGGCCGCCTCGCCGGCTACGTGCGCGACCGACGGATCCCGCTCGAGATGTGTCCCACCTCGAACGTGCACACCGGGGGCGCGCGCTCGATCGCCGAGCACCCGATCCAGCTTCTGCGCCAGCTGCGCTACCGCGTGACCGTCAACACCGACAACCGGCTGATGAGCGACATCACCATGTCCGGCGAGTTCACGAACCTCGTCGAGGCGTTCGACCTCGGACTCGACGACCTGCAGTGGCTCACGGTCAATGCCATGAAGAGTGCCTTCTGGCCGTTCGACGACCGTCTGCGGCTGATCGAGGACGTCATCAAGCCGCGCTACGCCGCCCTGCGCGAGCCCGCCACCGCTGGCCCCCGGGACGCGGCGCGCTGAGGCGTCACTCCTCGCCGTCGCGGTAGCCGAGGGGCAGGAGGTACCCCAGAGCCAGCAGCGTCAGCAGCACCCCGGCGCCGAACGGGAGCACGATCATCAGATCCATGATGCGCAGGATGGCGCGCGTCACCGCAGGACGCAAACGCGCTGGCTCTCAGGGACGCTCGCCGTCCGCGGACGCCTCGTTCGCATGCGCCCCGTCGGCCGGCGCCTCGTTCGCATGCCCCCCGTCGGCCGGCGCCTCGCTGTCGTCGCTCGGCACCCCCACGATGCGGTCACCGCGGCGCAGCCGTCCCAGCGACGGGTCATCGTAGCGCATGAGCCGCCCGTCGCGGACCACGGCCAGGGCGACCTGACCGCTCGCGTCGTCGACCGCTCCCCCGGCCTCGGCTTCGCCCACCTCCCGCTCGGCGAGGGCGAACCCCTTCGCGGTGTGCAACAGGTCGTCCACGACCTCACCGAGATGCGGATGGCGCATCGTCACCCCGAGCAGGCGCCCGGACGCCTCCGAACTCGTGATCGCCGCATCGGCCCCGCTCTGGCGCAGGAGATGAGCGTTCTCCTCCTCCCGGACGGCGGAGACGATCGTCGTGTCCGGGTTGAGCTCGCGTGCGGTGAGGGTGATCAGGACCGCACTGTCGTCGCGGTTCGGCGCGACGATTACCGCGCTCGCCTCCCGCACGCGGGCCTCCTCCAGCACGGCCACCCGCGAGGCGTCCCCCACGATGGCCGTGAAGCCGTCGGTGCGGGCCTCGTCCGCGGCGGCGGGCTGCGACTCGACGACCACGATGTCGTCGTGGTCGACGCCGTCGTCGACGAGCGCGCGAGCTGCCGAACGACCCTTCACTCCGTAGCCGCAGACGAGGTAGTGGTCGTGCACGAGTGACCCCCACGGGCGCCATCGACGGGGTTAACCCGCCGCGCACCCAGCCGACTCTCGCTGGGTTCCAGGGACGCGGCCACCGCAGTGACCGCTTCGGCCCAGGATAGCCGCGCTCGGTGAAGCGAGCGCCGGCGGACCCGACCCCTGCCCGGAACCTCCGGGAGTGGCGCCGGGGCCTGCAGCGGGTAGCGTGCCCGGGGACGCCTCGATGCGGGACCATCGAGACGTTCCCACCGCTTCCAACGAGCCGAGAGGAACCGCCATGGAGCCCGAGCGCTTGGACGACGAGGACATCGAGACCGTCACGGACGACGACGCTGCCGAGGACGGCCGCGACCGCGATGCCGCCGACGGAGCCGACGCGGACGGAGCCGACGCGGACGGGACCGACACCGCGGACGCCGATGCGGCCGACGCCGATGCCGCCGATGCCGATTCCGCGGACACCGATGCGGCCGACGCCGACGCCGCCGATTCCGCGGACGCCGATGCGGCCGACGCCGACGCCGCCGACGCCGACGGGGCCGACGGGGACGCGTCCGACCGGGCCGACGGGGACGCGTCGTAGCGTGCGGGATCCGGCCGCCACCCTCCTGGGCGATCCTGACCTGTTCGCCCGGCAGACCTTCGGACGCGAGATCGCTCGGCGTGATGTGCCCGACGCGGCGGGGCTGCTCGGGCTCGACGACGTCGACCACCTGCTCGCGGACACCGCGTTGCGCGCCCCGGCGTTCCGGCTCGTGCGCGAGGGTCGCGCCCTCCCCCCCGAGCAGTACACGCGGCGGGCGCGCATCGGGTCGCGGACCGTCACCGATCTCGCGGACGTCGAGGCCGTGCACCGCCTGATCGGTGAGGGCGCCACCCTCGTGCTGCAGGGGCTGCACCGGTACTGGCCCCCGGTGACCCGGGCCTGCCAGGCGCTGGAGCACGCGCTCGACCATCCGGTGCAGGCGAACGCGTACCTGACCCCACCCGTCGCCGCGGGCCTCCACGTGCACGGCGACCCCCACGACGTGCTCGTCGTGCAGACCTGGGGCCGCAAGCGCTGGCAGGTGTGGCCCCCGGGCACCGATCCGAACGACCCGGGCGACCCGGCGCTCGACGACGATCTACGGCTCGGGGACGTGCTGTACCTGCCGGCCGGCACGCCGCACGCGCCGCGCACGATCGATGCCGCGTCGCTGCACCTCACCGTCGGGATCCGCTCCCGGACCTGGCGCGAACTCGTTCGTCGCGCCGTCGACGATGCGCTCACGGACCCGCGCTACGACGAGCCCTTGGCCGCCGGCTGGACGAGCCGGCTCGACGAGGTCGCTGCCGGCCTGTCACGCGAGCTGCAGCACGTCGGTCGCAGCATCGCCGAGCAGGACGCCGCACAGCTCGCCACGGCCCACGCCGTGGAGGCGATCGGTCGGCGACCGGCACGCCATCAGGGCACCCTCCCCCTGTTGCTCGATCCCACCGCGCTCACCGACGGCACCCGGCTGGAGAAGGTCGGCGGCCACCCGTGCGAGGTCGTCGAGGCGGGCGCCCGCGTGGAGCTGGTCCTCGCGGATCGGCGCCTCCGGGTCCCGGGCCGCGCCGCAGGAGCGGTGCACGCCGTCGCTGCCCTCGAACGCCTCACCCCCGGCGACCTCTCCGACCACCTCGACGAACACAGCCGGCTCGTGTTCGCCCGGCGCCTCGTCCGGGAGGGGTTGCTGCGCCCGGTGCCCCCCGAACGGGACGACGCGCCGTCGTCCCTTGTCGGTGGTCGACCGTGAGCGCACCGGGGACCGGCGCGACCTCGGTCCGCCTGCCGCGTGACGGCTGCGCGGCCCACGCCCGGCGCGAGGACGAGGATCCGGCCGGGACCGCCTCGACCGTACGGCGCTGGTTGGTGGTCGAGCATCCCGGGCCGTGGGGGCGCGACGCCGTCACCGACACCCGCCTGTCGGAGGAGGCGCGGGCCGCGCTCGAGCGAGCGCAGCACGAGAGCGGCGCACGGGTCCTGCTCGCCCGGCGCCACGGCCAGCGTGGGACCGACGGGCACCGGATCCTCGCCGGGGTGACGACGGCACGCCGTCGGTGGCTGCAGCGCTTCGAGGTGGACGATCTCGCGGACCTCGCGACCGTGGACTGGTCCCCGCTCGCGGCCCGTCGGCGACTGCCCGACGCCGAGGAGGTGGATGGCCCGCAGCTGCTCGTCTGCACCCACGGACGTCACGATCCCTGCTGCGCCGAACACGGCCGGCCGCTGGCGCGTGCCCTCAGCGCGGTCGAGCCCGCTGCCACGTGGGAGGCCTCCCACGTGGGGGGCTGCCGTTTCGCGGCGAACCTCGTCGTGCTGCCCGAGGGGCTCTACTACGGTCATGTGGACGCGCACGCCGGCCCGGGCATCGTCTCGGCCCACCGCACGGGGCGGCTCTCGCTCGCGCACCTGAGAGGGCGCTCCAACCTGCCCTTCCCGGTCCAAGCAGCCGAGATCGCGCTGCGCCGGTCCACCGAACTCGACGGTATCGACGACCTCGAGGTCGCCTCGCGCACCGACCAGGGCGGGGACGTCTCCGTGGTCTTCACCGGTCCCCACGGGGGGCGATGGCGCGTCACGGTGCGCACCGAGCGCGACCAGGAACCACGGTTGTTGTCCTGCCACGGTCGACCGGCGGTCCCGCCACGCTACGAGCCCGAGATCACCCCGCTCGCCCCGTGGGACGCGGACGGTTCGCCAACGGGTGGTTCACCAACGGGCGGTGCGCCATCGGGGTGAGCCACCCCGGACACAACCGATCCGGATGGCACGACGTCCTATCGTGGACCCGGTCCGGGGCTGGTCGCCGCGTGGCCGCCCGCCGCGCTCGGCCGGCGGGTACCGGCGCGTCACGATCACCGGGTCGACCAGAGAGGACGTCACGATGCGGGTCGCCGTGTTCAGCACGAAGCGCTACGACGAGCTCGCCCTGCGAGCGGCCAACGAGGACCACGGACACGAGCTCGCGTTCTGCGAGCCGCGACTCACCAGGGAGACGGTCCCCCTGGCGGAAGGGTTCGATGCGGTCTGCGCGTTCGTGAACGACGACTTGTCCGCCAACGTGCTCGTCACGCTGGCACGCGGTGGCACACGGTTGGTCCTGTTGCGCTGCGCCGGCTTCAACCAGGTCGACCTCTCCACGGCCGAGCAGGTCGGCATCACCGTCGCACGGGTCCCCGCGTACTCCCCCCACGCGGTGGCCGAGCACACCGTCGGACTGATGCTCGCCCTGAACCGCAAGATCCACCGCGCCTACGCCCGCACGCGCGAGTCGAACTTCTCGATCGACGGGTTCATGGGATTCGACTTCGTCGGCAAGACCGTCGGCGTGGTCGGGACCGGCAAGATCGGTGAGACGCTGCTCGGGATCATGAAGGGCTTCGGTTGCGAGCTGCTCGCCACCGATCCCTACCCCAACCCGGAGGTCGAGCGGCTGGGCGCGGAGTACGTCGAGCCCGACACGCTCGCCGCTCGGTCGGACATCGTGAGCCTGCACTGCCCGCTCACGCCGCAGACCTTCCACCTCATCAACCATCGCACCCTGTCCCTCATGAAGCCGGGGGCGATGCTCATCAACACCAGCCGTGGGGCGCTCGTGGACGCCTCCGCGGCGATCGAAGCGCTGAAGGACGGTCGCCTCGGCTACCTGGGCCTGGACGTGTACGAGGAGGAGTCGGACCTCTTCTTCCAGGACCTGTCGGACCGGGTCGTCACCGACGACACGTTCATGCGTCTGCTGACCTTCCCGAACGTGCTCGTCACCAGCCACCAAGCATTCTTCACGCAGGAGGCCGTGGCCAACATCGCGCGGACGACGCTGGCCAACGCCACGTCGTTCGAGGCGGATGACGGGCAGGCCCACCTCGTGACGCGCGACATGGTCGCCTGAGCCCACGCCCGTCAGTGGCCGCGCTCCTCGCAACCCTGCCGATCCTGCTCGTGCTCGGGCTCATGATCGGGCTGCGCTGGTCGGCCGGGCGCGCGGGCATGGCCGGGGCCGGCGTGGCGCTCGTCGTCGCGGTGGGGCCGTACGGTCTCGGCACGAGGATCGCGCCGGAACTGGGCATCCCGATCGCGGTCGGCGGCACGGCGGCCGAGGCAGTGTTCGTCGGCCCCGAGCTGCCGACACTCGGCGGCGCGGTGGTCGGGGTGGCGCGTTCGTCGGTGCGCTGACGGTGGCGCGTCGTCGCCGAACGGCGCGGGACCCGGCCTCGTCCTCGGACGACGACCGGGGGGACCGGGAGGACGCCCCCAACGAAGCCGACGCGGTCGGTCCCGACGGGGCAGGCACGGGCACGCTCGCCCTCCTGCGTGCCGGGGCGCCCTACATCGTCCTGATCGCGGTGATCCTGGTGACGCGTCTCGTGCCCCCGGTGCGCGGGGCCCTCGAGAGCGTCGAGCTCTCGTGGGCCTTCGGTGGGCGCTTCGAGGGAACGTTCGCGCCGCTCTACCACCCCGGTACGATGCTCGTGCTCTCGTTCGCAGTCGGTGCGTCGCGGCAGCGCGCCCGGCGCGAGCAGCTGGGCGCCGCGCTGTCGGTGGCGTTGCGGTCGCTCGCGCCCGTCGTGGTGGCGCTCGTGGCGATGCTGCTGCTGTCCAGGCTGCTCGTGCAGGCCGGGATGATCGAGGTGCTCGCCGCGGCCGTCGCGGGGCTCGCCGGCGGTGCGTTCCCGCTGCTGGCCCCGTTCATCGGGCTGCTCGGCACGTTCGTGACAGGGTCCGCGACGGCGTCGAACATCCTGTTCACCGACTTCCAGGACGCGACCGCGAGCACGCTCGGCGTCGAGGCCGCCCCGATCGTCGGCGCCCAGGGGTTCGGCGCGGCCGCCGGCAACGCGATCTGTCCCCACAACATCATCGCGGCGGGCGCCACGGTGCAACTCGGTGGCCAGGGGGCGATGTGCTGCGGGCCACCCTGCCGGTCTGCCTGGCTTACGCCCTCGGCGGCGTCGCTCTCACCTTCGCGTTCCTCGCGTGAGTGGGCCCGCCCGATCAGGAACGCTTGACGCCCCCGCTGGCCATCGCGGCCATGATCGCCTCGCGAAACGAGTTGGCCCGCTCGTCGTCGGACGCCACCTGCACGGCCCCGCACGACCAGCACTGCCAGCCCGGCATCGTGACCTCGAGCGTGAACGGCGGTCCCTTGCCGGGGCCGACCCGCAGGTCCGCCCGCTGCTCGGCTCCCGGCATCCCGCCGAGATCAGCTTGGCACGAGCCGCAGGACCAACGCTCCTTCCCCTGACGTCTCGCGTGGGGGAGTTGATCGGTCGCGGCGTCCAACATCGCCCCGGTCGCATCCGCGTCGCGCAACGCCACCTCACCCGATGGACGCCGCTGCACGGGCAACTCCACCAGCGCCACCGACACGTCCTCGTGACGGCCCTCGAGCCGCTCCACGAGCTCGGGGACCGCTGCGGGATCAGCCCCGCCGAAGTAGCGCCGCAGCCGATTCCACCACCCCATCGCTCACTCCCTCGGGACGAGCGGCTCGCACCAGCCGGGCACCGGTCATCCCTCGCGCGAACCGCCCGCCTCGCGCAGCAGGCCCCACGGCAGGATCCACCGCAGGCCGATCACCGTCGCCATGTAGAAGCACAACACGCCCAGGGTCTGCGGGCCGTGCCCGCCGGTGACCGCCAAGGCGGCGATCCCCAGGACCGGGATCAACCCCAGCTCGAAGGCGGAGATGCCCACGTGCACGCGACCGCGGCCGCCCAGGAACGCCAGGATCAGGCCGACGAGCACACCGGCCGCGAGGACCGGCAGCGTCGTCACCGGTGTCCCGTGCGGATCGAAGATCAGCACACCCGCACCCACGACCGCGAAGAGCAGGAACATCCCCACTTGCAGCCACGGCGCACCGCCGAGGCGATCGAACCGTGACAGGGCTTCGACACGTTCCTCGGACATCCGTGCCTCACTTGCCGGTCATGTAGTGCTCGACACTGATATCACCCACTCCCTGGAACATGACCCAGGATGCGCTGACCATGTTCTGACGCCGCAAGGCAGTGTAGTTGTGACCGGGGTGGTCGAAGTACCGCGAGAACTGCTGCGGCCCGAAATGGCGCGACTGGCTGATCGTGTGCATGCTGCGGAACTCCGGGACGAACCGGGTCCGTGTCGCGAGCGACCCGACACCGCGTCCGGCCAGTGCCGTACCCGCGCCGATCGCCGTGTCCGTGACCGACGCGAACCCGTCGCCCCGAAGGACCGAGGAGGTCTGCGTACCGATCCCGCCCGCTGCGCCGGTGATGCCGAGCGACATCCCGGTGGCGACGCCCCCGGCCGAGGAGGCTCCGAGCCCGCCGGCGATCGCACCACCCGCGGGCCCCGCCAGGCCCATGAGGCCGCCGGCGACCGCACCCCCTGCAGCCTCCGCGCCGATCGAACCCCAGTCGAGCTCCCCGAGGCTGCGGTCCTCCGAGAAGAGCTGCCGTCCGGCTTCCACCCCACCGCCGACGAGCCCGCCGACCGCGGCGCCGGCCGCCGCGCACAGCGGGCACGCGCCGGAGGGGTCGGTGAGGTTCGTCGGTTGGTTGTACGCGTAGTGGTACGGCGTGTGGTAGGGCTCGCCCGCGGCGGCGGGCGCCGGGTCGAGGGCGGTGAACTGGCCGATTTCGGGCTGGTAGTCGCGCAGGCGTAGATGCACCAGCCCGCGCTCGTCGTCGTGCAGCTCACCGGTGAACCCCAGTGCGACGTTTCCTGCCGTCCCCGTGACGTCTCGGTCGTCCACGGTTCCGAAGGAGGAGTAGTCCAGCCGGCCGGCGACGTCACCACCGTCCGACAGGGCAGTCACGGACCCGAGCCGGTCGGTGTGTGCCACGGCACCGGGGTGCCCGCCGGTGGCCTCGACGCCCAGCAGATCCCCCGAAGGGGCCCCGCAGGTACGCCTCGTCGACGGCGTCACCGCCATCACGCTGCTCGCCCTCGACCGCGAGCAGCGGGTAGTTCAGCGTCCCCACGTCCCAGGTGTAGTCGGTCGTCGACCCGTCCTCGTGTTCGGCGAGCTGGCGAACGCCAGCGCCGTCGTGGACGAAGTCGCTGCGGCCGTCGGGCCCCTCGACGGCGCTGACCTGCCCGAACGGGCCGTACTCCATCGCGAGGTCGCCGGCCCGGGTGCGGTTGCCGGCCGCGTCGTAGGAGAACTCCGTGCGTTCCCCGTCGTGGTCGGTGACCCGTTCGAGCCGGTCGGCCTCGTCGTACTCGTCGCCGTCACCCCCTCGTCGGTGCTCAGCTCGGTCCGCCGGCCCGCATCGTCGTACGTGTACTCCGTCGCGGAGACTTGCTCGCCGGTGCCGCGGGCTTCCACGAGCTCCTCGACCAGACGCCCCTGCTCGTCGTACCCGTAGTTCGTCGTCGTCGCTGGTGTGGCATGGGCCACCGGAAGGCCGGCATCGTCGTAGCGGTACTGGTGAGCCTCGAGCACCTCACCCTCGTCGCGGGTGAGCATCGATGCGATCCGACCCGCGGCGTCGTAGCCGACCTCCATCTCGGTCCCGTCGGCCCAACGGCGCTCCGTCAGCCGGCCGGCAGTGTCGAAGGACTGCTCGACCGTGTGGTTCCCACCCTCCACGCGAACAGGGAGCCCGTCGCCGTCGTACCCGATCGCGACCTCCGGGATCCCGTCGACCGACCGGCGCACGAGGTTGCCGACCTCGTCATAGCCGTACTCGTGGGTGGTCGCGCCGTCCCGGGCGATCTCGACCAACCGTCCGAGGGCGTCGTAGTCGTAGGTGACCTCGCCGAGCTCGTCCTCCATGGCGACCGGACGCCCGCCGAGGTCGTAGTCCACCCGGACCGGCTCCCGGTCACCGGCGTCGAGCGCAGCAGGCAGCCCCACCGCGTTGTAGCCGATCACGGTCTGGAGCCCGTTCGGCTCCTCCGCCGTGATCAGGCGACCGACCGGGTCGTAACCGTATTCCCACGTCTCACCGTCGGGACCCGTCACCGAGGTGAGCCGTCCCGCCGCGTCGTAGCCGTAGTCGGTACGCGCACCCGTCGGCGCGACCCGTGCGTCGAGCCGACCCGACGCGTTCCACTCGTAGACCGTCTCCGCGCCCCTGTCGTCGGTGACGCGCTCGAGTTCGTAGGTGGAGGTGTACTCGTAGGACGTGACGCGCCCCTCGGGATCCTCGACCTCGGTCACCTGCCCCATATCGTCGTAGGTGGCCTGGGCGGTCGCCCCCGAGGGATCCGTGATCGCCGTCAACCGGGAGGCCTCGTCCCAGGCGAGCTCCCACTCGGCGGGGTGCTCACCGTCGGCCGACGCCTCGCGCACGGTGGTCACCCGTCCGGCGTCGTCGTACTCCAGCTCGGCGACGCGGCCCTCGGGTGAGACCTGCGCCGTCAGCCGCCCGGTATCGTCGTACTCGAGAGCCCACACGGTCCCGTCCGACAACTCGACCGAGGTGGGTTGGCCGGGCAGCCCGTCCTCGTACGAGAAGCGGGCCCGGTTGCCGTCGGGCAGCTCGACGCCGATCAGGTTGCGCGCGTCGTCGTACTCGAAGCTGGTGTGGGCGCCGTCAGGCGCGCGGTGCTCAACGAGGTTGTGATCGTCGTCGTAGATCATGCGCTCGGGCTCGTCGAACGGCTCGGGGCGCACGATCTCGGTCAGGCTGCCCGCCGCGTCGTAAGCCATCTCGACCGTGTCGCCCACCGCGTCCGTCACCTCGACGACGTTGAGGTCGTCGTCGTAGCGGTACTGGGTGACGTTGCCGAGCGCGTCGACCTGGGCGGTCAGCACACCGCCGTCGTACACGTACCGGCGTTCCTGACCCGCGGGATCGGTCACGGTGGTCTCGACGTCGAGTCCGTCCTCGTCGGTGCTCAGCGGTCATGGTCCCTCGTCGGCCACCGAGCCACCGAGTGCCTCGCCCTCCTCGGCACTGGCCGCACACACCAGCCGACGGTCCCCATCCGCCCACGCCCGCTCGTCCGGGTGATCGAACCACACGTCGAGCGCGGACCGGGCCGGGCTCGCGCCGACGTAGGCCTCGAACGCCGCCGCGCAGCGATCGAAGGCGGCCCGCGCGACCTCGTCCCGCCCGGGGTACTCGTCGTCGAACCGCTCGAGATCATCGACGTCCACGACCTCGAAACGGCTCGCTCGCAGTCCACGGACTCGTGGTCGGCGGAGGCTCGAGGCGGATCCTCGTAGCACGCACCGACGTCCTCGTCACCCCCGCAGCCAACAATGGCGACTGCGACGACCGCCACCAACAGCATGCGTCTCACGTGGCCCCTACCACTGAACCAGCGTCCTGGCGACCTGAATAGGTTACGACACTGGCACAAAGCGCGCATCTCGACAGGGCTCGGACCGCGAGGAGGGATCAGCAGTGCGGCTGCTCGTGAACGGGGAGGCCGTGGCCGAGGTCGAGATCGCCGACACGGCATGGTCCAGGTTGCGGGGCGCACTCGGGAAGCAGCCACTGGCGGGCGCGCTCCTGCTCGACCCGTGCCGCTCGGTGCACTCCGTGGGTCTGCGCGCCCCCTTGGACGTGGCGTTCTGCGACCGTGACCTCCGCGTGCTCCGCACGGTGCGCCTGCGTCCGTGGCGGATGACACGGGTCGTCCGCGAAAGCCGGGTCGTGGTGGAGGCGGAACCGGGCTCGTTCGACCGGTGGGGAGTGCGACCGAGCAGTCTCCTGGGCATCGATACCTGAGCGTCGCCGAGCGACCGTGCCGATGCGACTCCCGGGAATGGCCGCGCCGGCCCGCTCATTGCACGGCGAGCGCCTCCACCACCACGGGCCGCAGCGCGCGAAAGGCCGCGCCACGGTGGCTGATGGCGTCCTTCTCCTCGGGGGTCAGCTCCGCGCACGTACGCGGCGTGTCCCGTCCGAGCTCACCCTGGGGCACCAGGAGCGGGTCGTAGCCGAACCCCCCCGTACCCCGCGGTTCGGCCACGAGTGTCCCGTCCAACGTGCCCTCCCGCACCCACTCCCCCGCCTGCGTGACGAGCGCCGCCGCGCACACGAACCGGGCTCCACGGTCCTCGACGCCGCGCATGCGCTCGAGGACCAGCCGCAGGTTCGCCGCGTCGTCCCCGTGCTCGCCCGCATACCGCGCCGACCGGACCCCCGGGTCGCCGTCGAGCGCATCGACCACCAACCCCGAGTCGTCCGCGACCGCGGCCAGGCCCGTCGCAGCGTGCGCCGCTCGGGCCTTGAGGAGCGCGTTCTCCGCGAACGTCGCGCCGGTCTCGTCGACCTCCGGCAGGTCGAGGTCCCGCCCCGACCGCAACGCGACAACAAGCCCTTCGAGGATCCTCGCCAGCTCGGCGACCTTGTGCGCGTTGTGGGTCGCGAGGACGACGGTCGCGCTCGTCATGCCACCGCGCTCCGGGCCCGATGCAGCGTGGCCAGCTGCGCTTCCCGGAGCCGCTCGCAACCCGCCAGCGCAAGGTCGAGCAACCCGTCGAGCTCCCCACGATCGAACGGCGCTTCCTCGCCCGTGCCCTGGACCTCGACGAACCGAGGGGTCTCATCTCCGACCACGACGACGTTCATGTCGACGGCGGCCGCGCTGTCCTCCACGTAGTCCAGGTCGAGCACCGGGCGACCGTCGACGATCCCCACACTGACCGCCGCGAGTGGTTCCAGTGCCAGCGGCTCGGCGAGCTCCCCGCGCGCGTAAAGGGCGTCGAGGGCGAGCTGGAGCACGACCCATCCCCCCGTCACCGAGGCCGTGCGCGTCCCGCCGTCGGCCTGCACGACGTCGCAGTCGACCACGATGGACACCTCGCCGAGGGCGCCGAGGTCGATCGCCGCGCGCAGCGAACGGCCGATCAGCCGCTGGATCTCGTGTGTCCGGCCCCCGATGCGCCCACGGGTCGACTCGCGGCGACTGCGCTCGCTGGTGGCGCCGGGCAGCATCGAGTACTCGGCGGTCACCCAGCCGAGCCCCGAGTCACGCCGCCAGGGCGGCACACCCGATTCGACGCTCGCGGCGCACAGCACACGCGTCTGCCCGCACTCGATCTCCACGCTCCCGGCGGGGAACGCCTGGACCCCCGTGCGCATCGACACCGAACGCAGCTCGTCGGGTGTACGGCCATCGTGGCGCGGCCCGCCCGCGGGCACGACGGACTCGTCGCTGGAACCAGGGGTTGCCGTCACAGCACGTGCTCCTCTCGGTCGTTGGCGACCCGCACCTCACCGGAATACGCGCGGGCGGCTTCGGCGGCGATCTCCTCCGGACGGTACGAGGGGAAGACGTGGGTGATCAGGAGCCGGGCGGCCGCGGCCTCGTCCGCGTGCTGGCCCGCCTCGGTGCCCGTCAAGTGGATGCCCGGTGGGAACGGGCCGTCCGCGGTCGCCCAGCTCGCCTCGCAGATGAGCAGGTCCGCCTCGCGGCCGCAGTCCACGAGGGCGTCGGTCGCGGCCGTGTCGCCGGAGAAGGCCACGACCCGATCGGCGACCTCGATGCGGCTGGCGATGGTCTCGATCGGATGGTTCATCGCGTGCAGCCGCACGCGCATGGGGCCGAGCTCCAACGTGTCGCCCGCGGTCGCCGAGGCGAACCCCAGGTGGTCCCCGAGCCCCGAGTCGCCTGAGGGCAGCAACTGCTCGAGGTGGGCGTGCGCGCCCGCCGGGGCGTAGACGGGCACCGATCGCGGACCGGCGGGGTGGAAGCGCAACGCGTAGTTCAAGCCGAACAAGTCGACGCAGTGGTCGGCGTGCAGGTGGCTCACGATGACGGCGTCCAGCTCCGCCACGTCGCACGGAAGGTTCGACAGCGACCCGTTGCCCGCGTCGAGCAGCAATCGGAACCCCTCGCTCTCGACGAGGTAGCCGGAGCAGACCCGGCCCGGACTCGGATGCGTCCCCGACGAACCCAGAACGGTCACGGCCACGCTCACGCCGTCCCTCCCACTGGTTCCGGCAGCTGCAGCCCCGTCGTCATCACCGCCGCCGCATCGCCGACGTCGGCCAGACGCGGGCCGAGGAACCGCGATGCCAGTCCCCGGAAGACCGCGCCGTCCCCGGACACCACGAAGCGGTGCGGCACGTGCTGTGGCGCACGGGCGTCCAGGCCCTCGTCGACGAGGCGGCCGAACACCCGCCGCGCGGTTTCCTCGGCACTGGAAACCAACAGCACGTCGGGCCCCATGACGTGGCCGATCACCCCGGTGAGCAGCGGATAGTGGGTACAGCCCAGGATGAGGGTGTCCACACCCGCATCGCGCAACGGCGCCAGCGCCTCGGTGGCCGCCGCCCGGACCCCCGGATCGGTCGTGCGTCCGCGCTCGGCGAAGTCGACGAAGTCCGGACACGCGCGAGCGTGCACCCGGACCTCGGGAGAGGCCGCCGCGACCGCCTGCTCGTACGCCCGCGAACGGATCGTGCCGACCGTCCCGATCACCCCGATCTCGCCCGTGCGCGTGGCCCGGACGGCGGTCCGCACGGCCGGAGTGACCACGCCCTCGACCGGGACGGTCGTCGCGATCGGGTCCTGCGAGAACGCCGCGGCCGTGGCGGTGTTGCAGGCGGCGACGACGAGCTTCGCGTCCTGGGAGGCGAGCCAGTCGACGATGCTGCGGGCGCGCTCACGCACCGCGTCCAGCGGCCGCGGCCCGTACGGCCCCCAGGCGGTGTCGCCGACGTAGGTCAGCCGCTCGTCGGGCAGCAGGTCCATGAGGGCCCGCGCGACGGTCAAGCCGCCGACACCGGAGTCGAAGACACCGATCGGGCGCACGTCACCGGGTTGGGGCGTCCCGTCCGCCGCCGTGCTCCTCGCCGTCGGCGTGGGACGGTCATTGTCTCGCATCGCGCGGGAGTCTATGCGTCCCGCACCACCTCACGCCCAGAGCTGCTCGGACAGGCGTTCGGCGACGGTCTCCTCGTCCCCCGGCGCGTACGCGCCCGACGAGAGGTACTTCCAACCCCCGTCCGGGCTGACCACCACGATCTTCGTTCCCTCGGGCAGGCGGCGCGGCGTGCTGAGGCGCTGCGCGACGTGCACCGCCGCCCCGGTCGACGGCCCGGCGAAGACACCGGCGTCGCCGACCAGCGAGCGGGTGGCCCGCAGCGCCTTGCGGCTGTCGACCTTGATCCGTCCGTCGAGCACGTCCGCGTCGAAGATCGGCGGCACGAACCCCTCGTCAAGGTTGCGCAGCCCGTACACGAGATCCCCGTACTCGGGCTCGGCGGCGACCACCTTCACGTCGGGGTCGTGCTCCTTGAGGCGGCGTCCGACCCCGGTCAACGTGCCGCCGGTACCCAACCCGGCCACCACGGCCCCCACGTCGGGCAGGTCCTGGATGATCTCGGGCCCCGTCGTCTCGTAGTGAGCCCGTGGGTTCGCCGGGTTGCCGTACTGGAACGGCATGAAGACGTCGGGATCCCCCTCGGCCATCTCGCGAGCGACCCGGACCGCCCCGTTCGAACCCTCCCCCGCGGGCGTGTAGACGATGTCGACCCCGTACATCTCGAGCAACTGGGTGCGTTCGGGGGAGGTGTTCTCGGGCATGACGCACGTCAGCTTGTAGCCGCGCGGCGCGCAGATCGCGGCGAGCGCGATACCGGTGTTGCCGCTCGTGGGCTCGAGCACGCGGCTGCCCGAGTGCAACGTCCCATCGCGCTCGGCGGCCGCGATGAGGTACTGCGCGACGCGGTCCTTGATCGAGCCTGTCGGATTCTCGCCCTCGAGCTTGAGATAGATCTCGTAGCCGTCGGGGGCGAGCCCGGGCAGACCCACGAGCGGCGTCCGACCGACGGTGCTGGTGATGTCCGGAGCAAGCACGCCGACCTCGACCTATCGGTGCCCACCGGCGACCGCCGGCAGGATTGCGATGCTGTCGCCCTCGTCCAAGGGGGTGTCGATGCCGGACAGGAACCGCACGTCCTCGTCGTTGACGTAGAGGTTGATGAACCGGTGCAGGTCCCCCTGCTCGCTGACGAGGCGCTCCTTGATGCCGCCATGGCGCGCCTCGAGATCGTCGATGGCCTCTCGGAGGGTCGCGCCCTCCGCAGCAACCTTCGACTCCCCGCCGGTGTGTTGGCGGAGCACGGTCGGCACGCGGACTTCAACGGTCATGGGGTGTGATCCTCCTGTCGCGACGCTGGCAAGGCTACCCAGCGCGCGGGCACGAGCCGCACGACCTCGGGGTAGCTATAGGTGCAACCCCGTCAACGCGGACCAGCCGCTGCAGCTTCCCCTTCGACCGTCAGGACTCGTTCGGTGATCTTGCCGTCCACGATGTTGAACGCGCGCAGGACGGGGGACTCGGCATCCTGCAGCGACACGATCAGGTAGACCGCGTCCGGGTAGAAGGCCAGCTCCACGTCGGTGGGCGAGGGAAAGGCTTCGGTGTGGGTGTGCGAGTGGTAGATCGCCAACAGCTCCCACCCGTGGTCGTCCATGTCGTTCATCGCGTGCAGCATCGACTTCGGATCCATGTTGTAGTACGTCATGGATCGCGCGGAGTTCGGAACGGGGTAGTGGGCCGTCACCCGCTCACCGTCGTCGGTCGCCAGCAGGCCGCAGACCTCGTATGGGGTGTCGCTGCGGGCGTGCTCGACGATCCCGTCGAAGGTCTCACGGTCGAGATCGAGCCGGCCGGACAGTTCCGCACGCGTCACCAGTCGCTCCTACCGTCGTCACCGGGTTGTCGACAAGGCTAGCCCGCGCCCCGCAGCTGGCCACGGCGACTCGCAGCCCAGGTATCGGATGACCCGCAGCCGACCCCTGCCTACTCCACGACCCGCAGCCGACCCCTGCCTACTCCACGACCCGCAGCCGACCCCTGCCTACTCCACGACTCGCAGCCGACCCCTGCCGGGCCCCACGTGGCCGACGACGGCCGCCTCGTGGCCCTCGCCGCGCAGCTCGGCGACGGCGTCCTCCGCCGCTTGCGGCTCGGCGCCGAACAACAATCCCCCCGAGGTCTGCGCGTCGGCGAGCACCAGGGCGCCCTCGAGATCGACCGGCTCCTCGAGCAGCTCCCGCGCCCAGGTCAGGTTGCGCCGGGAACCCCCGGGCACGACCCCGCGGGCGGCGAGCTCGCGTATACCGGGCAGGACCGGCACCGCCCCCGATTCGACGGTCGCCTCGAGCTCGGTCCCCTCGACCATCCGCCGCAGATGGCCGAGGAGCCCGAAGCCGGTGATGTCGGTCACGGCCGAGGCGCCGGCGGCGCTCGCGACCTCCGACGCACGCGCGTTCGAACGCGTCATCAGCTCGATGGCTGCCCCCTCGAGGCCCGCGGGGGCGGAACCGGCCTTGATGGCGGTGGTCGCGATCCCGATCCCGAGCGGCTTGGTGAGGACCAGGGCATCGCCGGACCGCAGCCCCTGGTTGCGCAACACACGGTCGGGATGCACCTCGCCGACGACCGCCAGCCCGTACTTGGGCTCGGGGTCGTCGACCGTGTGCCCGCCAGCGATGATCCACCCCTCGTCGCGCGCGGCCCGCGAGCCCCCCGCCAGCACCTCCCCGAGCAGCGCGGTCGGCAGCGCCTCGGTGTTCCACCCCACGATGTTCAGCCCGAACAGCGGCCTCGCCCCCATCGCCCAGACGTCGCTGGCCGCGTTCGTCGCCGCGATCCGCCCCCACGCGAAGGCATCGTCGACGATCGGGGTGATGACATCGAGGGTCGCCACCAGCGCACGGTCAGCATCGAGCCGCCACACCGCCGCGTCGTCGGCGTGGCTCGCGCCGACCAACAGGTCGGCGTGGGCGGGGGGATCCAGGTGGCGCAGGACCTGCGCCAGCTCGCCGGGGGCGAGCTTGCAGGCTCACCCGGCGCCGTGGCTGAACTCCGTCAGGCGGAGATGCTGATCGACCATGGGCGCCAGCGTAGGCGCTGGTCCGAGGGGGTGCTCATGGGGCCTGCCGGACGCTCCAGCGATCGAGGTCCGTCGGATCGGACCGAGCGGCACGATCGAGGCTCGGATCCACGATCTGCGTGGCGGAGGTTGCCAAGTCGATCTGGGACTGGGCGTACAAGACCTCGGCGAACACCGTCTCGAGCACTCGGTGGGCGGCAACCCGGTCAGCGTCGGGATGCCCCCCGACCTTCTCGCGTAGACGATCGATCATGAGGCGGAAGAACTGCGCCGTCGCGTCGTGGGCATGCGATGTGATCCGCAGCTGGATGCGTCGACGGTCGTCGGCGCTGCGGACCCGTTGCACCCATCCGCGCTGCTCGAGACGGTCGATCCGACCGGTGAGCGCGGGCGTGGAGAGCCCGAGGGAGTCCGCGAGCTCGCCCATGGTCATCGGGTCGGGGTCGCGCCGGCTGATGAGGTCGATCGCGAGCATCTCGATGCGCTGGAGGTCCTGCAATTCCCCGTACCGGCGCAGCATCTCGTCGACCGCGGCCATGATCGACCGCAAGAGGATGATCAGCTCCGCGGTGTCGTCAGTCCCCAGCGCGTCGTCATCGTGGGGATAACGGACCAGTTCCTCCTCCACCGTTACCCCCAACCTCTGCGTACACGTCCGGCTCTCGGTCGCAACCGACGAGAATTGAATGTAACGAACAACGGCCGACCCGCGCAGGCCCCTGCTGCCTCGTTCTCGCCCGACCGTTAGGATCCCGGCGGTCAGGTGCACGGTACGGTCGACCCGACGAGCGGAGGGTGGCATGGCAGCGATCGGGTTGATCCCATGGCCACTTCACCAAGGGTTGGTCTACCTCGCGGGCGTCTTCGCGGTGCTCGTGCCCTTCGTCTTCGACCTGATCGACGGCGTCACGCTACCCCTGTTCGTCGCGACCGGGGTCGTGTACCTCGCGGTCGGCGTACTGTCGCGCGGACCCGCCGGGGTCGCGCAGGTCCTTCCCGCCCCGGTCCACGCCGGGTTGGTCTATCTCTTGGGCTTCTTCCTGGTCATCGCACCGTTCGCCTTCGGGTTCAGCGACGACGAGCAGGCACTACTCATCGCGGTGCTGCTGGGCCTCGGAACGTTGGTCGTGTCCTTGCTGACCAAGTTCCCCGATCAGGAGGGGCTCCGGCCAGCCGACGAGGCCGCTCCCGGGGCGGAGACGGCGGGCCCGGACCGCACAGGTGACGACCCTGCGTCCGACCCCAAGGGCGCGACGCCGTCATCCGACCCCGAGACGGGGTCCGGGGCGGGGGACACGCCGCCATCCGCGGGTGGTCGGCCGTCCGACGAGCATCCTCCGGAGGCCGAGCGCTGAGCACCGCGCACCGCGACGCCCACCCCATCGCCGAGGGGTCGGCCCCGAACGCCCCCGCGCCCCTAGGCGAGGTCGATCCACGCCTCGCCCGCGCCGGGCAATCGAATCCGAGCACGACGATCGTCGTCGTCGATCCCGCCATGAACCGGTATCCCGTCGACGATCGCGTGGTCGAAACCCACCTCGCCACCCGCCGCGGTCACCTCGTCCTGGACGGCCTCGAAAACGGACTGCGGCAGCGCCACCGAGTCGACCTCCCCGTAATCGGAGCGCGCCTGGTTGATGGCCTGGGTGGCGATCGTCGTCGCGTTCACCGGGGCTCCCACTGTCGATCGACTGGCCCGGCACCGATCCCGTGCCGGGAGGTTCCCACGAACAGGCTAGCGAGTACCCTCAAGCAGGTGGGCCCCGGTGCCGACGGGTCGCGGCAGGCACCTGACTGATCCTGGCGGGGGAGGACCGATGTACGCGTGCAGCACGGACCGGCTCGAACCCGGGATGGTCGTCGCCCGCCCACTGCTCGACGAGCGTGGGGAGATCCTGCTGCAGACGGGTACGACGCTGACCGTCGACTACATCACGCGACTGCGCCGTCGCGGGATCACCGCGGTCGAGGTCCGCGACGGACTGGCCGACGACGTGCCGCCGGTGACCCTGATCTCCGGTCACCTGCGCACCGCGGCCACCCGCAACGTCGCCCGGGTGTTCGAGGCCGTCTCGTCGATGAGCCGCGACCTCTTCGGGCCCAACCCCCCGATCACCGGGGTGCAGCAGGCACTCGATCGGTTGGGCGACCGGCCCCTGCCCTTGCCCCCGCAGGGCACCGAGGCGGTCGTGCGGCTCTACCAGGACATCGAGCTGCTCATCGCCGAACTCCTCGACGGCGTCACGGTCGCGAGCCTCGAGTCGCTGAAGACCCACCACGGGGACACCTTCACCCATTCGGTCGACGTCGCGGTCATCAGCCTCGTCCTCGGTCACGAGGCGCGACTGCCGCACGCGCAGCTGCGCGAGCTCGGTCTCGGCGCCCTGCTGCACGACCTCGGGAAGATGTACGTCGATGAACGGGTACTGGCCAAGCCGGGCCCGCTGACCGAGGACGAGCTGAACCAGGTGCGCCAGCATCCGTCCATGGGCTTCGAGCTCGTCCGCCGGATGCCGGTCTTCAGCCTCGTCCCCGCCCACGTCGCCTACCAGCACCACGAGCGCCAGGACGGCGGGGGCTACCCACGTGGCCTCGAAGGCAACAACCGGATCGACCGTCAGCTCCAGGAGCGCATCGATTCGCGTCGGATGCTGCTGATGGCCGAGATCGCGGCGGTGGCCGACGTCTACAGCGCGGTGACCAGTGATCGTCCGCACCGTCGCGCCTATCCCCCCGACCAGGCCATCGACCTGATGGAGGCGCACGCCGGGGCCCAGTTGAACCGCGAGGTGGTCGAGCTACTCACCCGGAACCTGCCACGCTACCCCATCGGCCACTGGGTGGAGGTCACCGCCGGGGCCTGGAGTGGCTGGCGGGGCGTGGTCCTCGCGGTCCCCAGTTACTCGCTGAACCAGCCGGTGGTGCGCCTCCTCCTCGACGCCGCGCACGAACCGGTCGATGACGGCGTCGAGGTCGATCTCCGCGAGGACCCCCACACCCGGATCGCGTGCATGACCGAGGAGGGGCTGCCCGACCTCGCACCCGACCGCCAGCGGCTCGCCCTACGCTGACCCTTCGCGGCGGTGGACTCGCCGCCGCCAGCAGCGGGTATGACTGCGAACGGGGCCCAGCCCCGGCGAGGGACCCCCTCGTCGGGACCACGCGCGGGGCTGCGAGCAGGCAGGAGGTGACGTCGGTGCGCTCATCCATTCACCTGGCGACAGTGCGCGGCATTCCGATCGGGATGGGCTGGTCACTGCTCATCATTTTCACCCTGATCGTGCTGGGGCTCTCGTTCGGGCACTTCCCGCTGACGCACCCCGACGAGCCCGTCGGCGCGTATCTCGCCGCCGGGGTGGTCACCGGCGTCCTGTTCTTCGCCTCCGTCCTCGCCCACGAGCTGGGGCACGCGCTGCTCGCGCAACGCAAGGGCGTCGATGTCGAGGGCATCACCCTGTGGCTGTTCGGCGGGGTCGCACGGTTCCGTTCCGAGCCGGCCAATGCCCGGGACGAATTGCTCATCGCCGGTGTCGGACCGCTGGTGAGCCTCGGCGCAGCCGGCGCCTTCGGCCTGCTGTGGGGCGTACTCCTCACGGCGGGCCTCGACGGCCTCGCGACCAGCGCGGTCGGCTGGCTGGCCCTCATCAACGCCGTGCTGGCGGTCTTCAACCTCGCTCCCGCGGCCCCCCTGGACGGGGGGCGCATCCTCAAGGCTGCGCTGTGGGCCCGGCACGGCGAGCGCCAGGTCGCGACCCGCCAGGCCGCGCGTGCGGGTCGCGTCTTCGGGTTCGGGCTCATGGGGCTCGGCGCGCTGTGGTTCGTGGGGTTCACCGACCCCGGTGGCCTCTGGCTCGCCCTGATCGGCTGGTTCGTCGTCACGGCGGCCCGTGGCGAGGAGCAGACCTCACGGTTGCACGGCGTTCGCGTCCGCGACGTCATGACCCTGGACCCGGTGACCGCACCCGATTGGCTGACCGTGCAGGCCTTCCTCGACGACTACGTGTTCGCGAACCGGTGCTCGACCTTCCCGCTGAAGGACTGGAGCGGCTCGCTCGCGGGGGTCGTCGCGCTCTCCGCGGTGAAGCGGGTCCCCCCGGACCAGCGGTCGGGCACGCGGGTCCGCGACATCGCGTGCCCCGTCGACCGCGTGCCCGTCGGGCATCCGGACGAGGAGCTCGCGGCCGCGCTGCCGCGGATGTCGAGCGGCTGCACGGACGGGCGCATGATCGTCAAGGAGGAGGACGAGGTCATCGGGATCGTTTCCCCGAGTGACGTGTCCCGGGTGATGCGCCTGGCCGACCTGCGCGGATCCACCGGCCAGGCCGACCCACAACCGGCCTAGGCGGTGGTGGTCGACGAGGTCGAGGTCGCCGTCGTCGGGGGCGGGCCGGCAGGCCTCGCGCTCGCGGCGGCCTGCACCGACCAGGGCATCGACACGGCGCTCGTGGCGCCGGACCGCGGGGCAGGTTGGCCACAGCGCTACGGCGTCTGGCGCGACGAACTCATCCCCCTCGGCCTGCAGGACGTCGTCGCTCGTTTCTGGCCGGTCGCGATCGTGCAGGCGGGCACCGCGCCCCAGCGGGTCAGCCGCGGCTACGCGCTCCTCGACAACGAGGCCACCTACTCCCGCCTGTTGGCGCGGGTGCGCCGCCGGGTCGACGCCCCTGCCCGCGCCATCCGACAGGGCCCGCGCGGGCCGAGGCTCGCGCTGGACGGCGCCCGCGAGTTGGCCGCGCGGGTGGTGGTGGATGCGACCGGGCACCGACCGGCGCTCGTGGAGCCCCGAGGCTCGGCACCGGCCTTCCAGTCCGCGTGGGGGGTCACCGCGCACGTCTCCGAACCACTGACTGAGCCGGGCGCGATGATGCTCATGGACCTTCGGGATCCCGTGCCCCTGCCCCGTGGAGCCGACCCCACGTTCCTGTACGCGATGGACACCGGCGACGGACGCTGGTTTCTGGAAGAGACCTCGCTCACCCGCCGCCGACCATTGCCGTTCGAAGTGCTCGAGGCCCGGCTGCGGGCCCGTCTGGCCGACCGCGGCCTGGAGCTTTCGCACGAAGCGGACGAGGAGCACTGTCTCATCCCCATGGGCCGGCCGATCCCTCGCCGCGATCAGCCCGTGGTCGGCTACGGCGCTGCGGCGTCGATGGTGCACCCGGCGTCCGGCTACCAGGTGGGCGAGGCACTGCGCCGGGCACCGACCGTGGCGGCCGCGCTCGCCGAGGGGCTCGCCGACCCTCACGCGAGCCCGCGCACCCTCGCGGGCGTGGGATGGGCGGCGGTCTGGCCGGAGGATCGACGGCGTCAGCGAGCCCTGCAGGACTACGGCCTGGAGGTGCTGCTCGCACTGGACCCGGAGGAGCTGCGACGATTCTTCGCCGCCTTCTTCGCCCTGCCCGAGACGACCTGGTGCGCGTACCTGTCGGGTGGCGACTCGGTCAGTGACCTGCGCCGCTCGATGCTCGCGGTGTTCCGGAGGACACCACGCCTGCGGGGCGCCCTCCTGGCGCCCGCTCGGCATGCGGAGCTCCGGCGCGCCCTGCGCTCCGGCCTCGGGATCCGGGCCCCGGGCTAGAAGCGGAAGAGTGCCGCCAACGGCGGGGTGCCGGGCAGCTCGTCGGGCTCGATGGCGTAGGCCTCGCCGCCGTTGAGGAGGGTCCAGCGGGCCGCGCGATCCACCAGGTCCTCGTCGCCGGGCTGGCGATCGTCATCGCCGGTGCGCAGGGCGTCCACGCCCACCCCGTCGGCGACTCCCCACGCACGCAGACCCTCCCCGACCAACAGGGTCGCGACGCGCCCGGTGTGGGCGGCGCGGACGACCTCCGCGAGGTCGGCGCTCGCTCGCCCGACGGCCGCCTCGTCGCCGAACGATGCGAGCGCACGGTCGACCGGTGCCCGCAACGCCGCCGCCGCGATGGGCCACGCCGCGTCGCGGAACTCGTCGGGGCGCCGGTCCCCGGGATCACCCCCCACGCCCTCGTCGAGCACCGTGAGGGACCCGCTGATGCGCTGGAAATGGGCACGGTGCTTGTCGATACCCGCCAGCACCACCGGCGTCCGATCGCCGATCAGGCGCCGCACGCCCTGGTCGACCTGACGGAACAGCCGCTCGGTGATGACCTCCTCGAACCGCTCGTCGAAGTGGCCGTGGAACACGGCGGGATCCCCCGCGCGGCCCCCTTCGTGGGCGCTGACCTCCGGGCGCTCGGCGTCGGTCATCACCCCCTCGACCTCGGTGGGGATGCCGTGCGCCTCGAGATCGACCTCGGCGACGGTCGTCTTCGTCGCACGCAGCAGGCGCACGCTGCCTTGCGAGAGTCCGAGCACCGCGAACGCCCCCGCCATCGTCATGCCCGGCAACAACGGCGTCACGAGTGGGGCGTCCCCGACCTCGACGCGGCCCTCGACCTCGAACGCGGTCCGGTGACGCCGCGCGCCGCTCGGCCACACGTGCAGGACCTCGCCGTCGAGCACCCCCTGGCGTCCGTCACGCAGCAGCTTCTCGATGGATGCGAGCAGCCCGTCGGTGTCCTCGTCACCGCGCGCCTCCAGCGCCTCCCGGGCCTCGCGGAGCCCGTTCTTCAGCGGCGTGTCGTTCGTCGCGGCATCCACGGCGGCGCGGTCGGCGCGATGCGCAATGGTGACGACCGGGCCGTGGGCCTGCTCGACGAGCTCGCGCAGTGCGGCGCGGGTGAGCTCGTCGGGCCCCAGCGTCTCGAGGCCTGTGTCGCGCTCGCTCGTGGTCGGCTCGGTCACGCTGGCTCCTTGTCGACGCGGACGACAGCCACGGGATCGGTCCACCGCGGCGGGCCGTATCTCGCCCGCCCTGACGATCCCCGGGGGGAGAAGGGGTGACACCTTCCCGGTGACGCTCAGCCGACCAACGCGGGGAATGCGGCCCCCGTACGCGCGGTGCTCTCGTCCCACAGCCGGCGGGCGGTCTCGCGGTCGCAGGCCTCCCGGCTCATGCCCACTCGGGTGGGGTGACCACGCGACTCGCCGGGTCCGTCGGGACCGAAGTAGTCACCGCCGTCGACGTCCGGCATCGTGGCGGCATAGACGATGGGCCAGGCGCCCTGTGCGGGGTGTTGGGCCCCCAGCCGGTTGACGAGACGCATCAGCGCCGTGCGCAGTCGGGACCCCTGCATGCGCGGACCGACCGTCTGCAACCCGGTGGCCGCGTACCCCGGGTGGGCCGCCACCGACGTGAGGTGCACGCCGGCGGCGTCCGCGCGACGCTGCAGCTCCTGCGTGAACAGCAGGTTGGCGAGCTTGGACCGGCCGTACGCCCGCCACTTGCGGTACCGGTGCTCGCTGTCGAGGTCATCGAGGTCCAGGCGGCCCATCCGGTGGGCCGTGCTCGAGACGTTGACCACCCGTGGTGCGCCAGCCGAGAGCAGAAGCGGTAGCAAGTGGCCGGTCAGGGCGAAGTGGCCGAGGTGGTTGATGCCGAACTGGAGCTCGAACCCTTCGGCGGTCCTGCGGTAGGGCGTTGCCATGACCCCGGCGTTGTTCACGAGGACGTCGACCCGGTCGACCCGCTCCGCGGTGTCGTGTGCTGCGGCCTCCACGGACCCGAGATCGGACAGGTCGAGCTCCACCGACTCGACGTGGGCCGTGGGGACCTGTCCCCGCATCCAGCTGGCCGTCTCGGCACGCTTGGCGGCATCGCGGGCGGCGAGCACCACGGTGGCCCCGCGCTCGGCCAGCTGTCGGCAGACCTCTCGGCCGAGGCCACCCGTCGCCCCGGTGACCAGCGCGACGCGCCCGGACTGAGCAGGGGCGTGCTCGGGTCTCCAGCGGCTCGCTCGGACCATGACCGGGCTCCGATCGACGGACGGGGGGGGGCGCAAGGCGCGATGGCAATCGCCGAGCCTACCCACCGCCGGCGTGGCCGCAGTCGCAGGATGCAGAGCCACGGGTCGTCGGACGACGCGGTGGAGAACCACGACAGGGCCGGAGCAGGACGGTTACCGTGGACACGTGGATCCCGACGCTCGCCAGCGCGCTCTCGCCAGCGAAGCACGGCTGCGCATCCTCCGGCGACTCGAGGAGCGCGGCGACGCGACGGCCCGGGAGCTGGCCGAGGACCTGAGCCGCCACGAGAACACGATCCGCGAGCATCTCGGCACGCTCGAGAACGCCGGGTTGGTGAGCGCACGCGAGACGCCGACCGGTCGCCGCGGACGTCCGTCCCGCCGCTATCAGCCCCGCACCGAGCACGATCCGCACACCGGACTCGCCAGGGCCCTCGCGGCACAAATCTCGCACCGCCCCGAAGCCGCGAGGGAGCAGGGCCGTGAGGCCGGGCGGCCGTGGGGCGAGCGCCTCGTTCTCGAGCGCGAGAGCGGCCCCCGGGCGGAGCCACTGCGCGAGGTGGTGGCCGTGCTCGACGAACTCGGCTTCGCACCGACGCTTCGTGAGGACGCGATCGGGACCTGCATCGAAATGCGCGGCTGTCCGTTCGGCGAACTCGCCCGCGAACAGACCGATGTCGTCTGCGGCGCGCACCGTGGGCTGTTGGAAGGGGCGCTCGCAGCGGCGGGCGCGGGCTGGGACGGGATCGATCTGGCGCCGTTCGCGACCTCGGCCGCGTGCGTCGCGCGGCTCGAACCGAGTGGCTGAGATCGGCCGGCCACCGGCCGGACCGCGAGGTCACGAAGGCTCGGGGGCTGTCTCCTCCAGCTCGCGGCCACGGGTCTCGGGCAGCAGGCCGTAGAGGAGCGCGAGCACGGCAGCGGGGCCGCACACCAGCAGCGCTGCGGGCGCGAACGAGCCGGTCACGTCGACGAGCACCCCGAACCCGAACAACCCCAACACGGAGCCCACGACCCCGCTGGCCGCCAACCATCCGCCGGCGGTCGAGCGGACCGAGGTCGGGAACACCTCGGTGTCGAGCGCCCCGCCCGCAGGCGTGTAGGCGCTCATCGCGACGATCGAGGTCAGGTATCCGACGGCGAACGCGAGGAAGCCGTCCGAGTAGGCCACCACCGCCATCACCGCCGCGAGCGCCATGGTGCTCGCCGCGGCGGCGCGGCGCCCCAGTCTGTCGGCGACGAAGCGTCCGACGACGAGGCCGACCAACCCGACGGGCCCGGCCGCGAGCACGAGACCGCTCATCCCGATGGGTGACGCACCGAGCATCCCCTCGCCGTAAACGAACAGGTAGGTCCACGCCGGTCCGATCACCAGGCCCACCCCCGCCGTGATCGCACAGAGGATCGCGAGGCGCCCCCGGTATCCTGCCGGCATGCGCCCGAGGCGTTGGTGCAGTCTCTGGCTCTCAGCCGCGCGCTGGAAGCGCGGGGGCTCGCTCACGCGCCGCGCGACGAACGGCACGAGCACGAGAGGGATGAGCACCAGCGCGAGCACCTCGCGGAAGCCCGGATCGGGCAGGGCGACGTCGAGCAGACCCCGCGCCACCGAGATGATCCCGGAGCCGACGGCGTAGGCCCCGCCGATGAACGCGATCGCGGCGCTGCGGTCCCGGCTGCGCGTCTCCTCCGCCGCGATCACCATCGCGACCACGTCGGTGGCCGTCAGCAGTGGCCGGCTGATCGCCAGCAGGGCCACGAGCACCCAGAACGCCGGTGACCCGGCCGCGAGCGCGGTTGCGAGCAGGCCGACGGCGGTCGTTGCCAGCAAGGTGCGGCGCCGCCCGAACCGATCGGCCAGGCTGGACGCCGGCAGGCTCCCCAGCGACGCCAGCCGCACGATGGCGAACCCGACGCCGAGGGTCGTCAGCGTCAACCCGATCTGTGCCATCGGGTCGTCCGGGGCGTCCGGCATCGGCTCGCCGAACTCGTTGGCGACGTCGGCCGCGATCGCGGTGAAGCCGAATTGCGCGCTGCCGGCGAAGAGGGCGAGCAACCCCGCCGCGACGATCGGCGGGGCGAGCCAGCCCGGACGGGTGAAGCGTCCGGACCCGGTCCCCGGGGTGCGCTCGCTCGGCGTCCGACTCGTCATCCAACCCATCCTGGTGGCCGCAGATGCCGGTTCGGTGTCGGCAAGGAGGCCAGAACCGCTCGTCCGGAACTACCCGTCCGGAGAGAGTCCGGCCTCGACCAGCTTCTCGTAGCCCCCGATGTTCGTGACGTCGGCGAAGCCCATGGCCGCCATCACGCGCGCGGCATGGCCGCTGCGGTTGCCGGAGCGGCAGTACAGGTAGTAGGGCTCGTCGCGGGGCAGCTCCTCGACGCGCTCGCGGAAGTCCTCCCCCTGCACGTCGATCAGCTCGGCCCCCGAGAGGTGCCCGTCCGCGTACTCGGCAGGGGTCCGCACGTCGATGAGCCGCGCCGACGCACTGCGTTCGGCGAACTCCGCGGCGCCTTCGGGTTCGGGTAGGTCGCGCGGTGCGTCCGGACCGTCCCCCCGCGAGGGGACGGTCGCCAACACCAGCGAGGTCACCAGGGCGAGCACCACGATGGCTTCGTCCTCCTGCGCGTGTGGCTTCCGCGTGGTCGGCTCGATCGGGGATCGAGGGGGCGGACCGGCATCCGGGAGCGTGGCTGCATCGGGGGATGCGACCCGCCGTCGGAGGCGAGTGTGCCCGCTCGACCGCGGGCACGCACGCTCGCAGCGTCGGAGGGCTCCGTTGTGCCCCGCTCTGTCGCTGCTCGGCTGCCCGGACTCGAGCGGCTCGGGGTAACCACGAAGCGACCCCTTGTGCTTAATTCGATTAAGGCCTACGTTCTGCCACCGCGCCGGGCGTTGCCCTAAGCCGGCGCGCTTCTGACCGCCACGATGCGGAGGTCTCGTCATGCCCTCACGGTCGATCCCCCACCCACGCCGACTCCTGCTCGCCCTGATGGCAGTAGCGCTGGCCGCGGTACTCGCACCCGCAGCGACCGCCACTGCCGACGACGACGCCGACACCGACCGGGTCCGCGTCGGCCCCGCCCCGGGGACTTCCAGAACGTGGCCCACCGCGGTGCTTCCGGCATGGCGCCGGAGAACACGCTGGCCGCCTTCGAGCTCGCCCTCGACCAGCGGGCGAACTGGATCGAGTTCGACCTCGTGATGACGGCGGACGAGGAGATCGTCATCGTCCACGACACGAGCCTCGCATCGACCACCGATGCGCAGGAGGTCTTTCCCGACCGCTCGCCATGGCTGGTCGAGGACTTCACCCTCGAAGAGATCAAGGAGCTGGACGCCGGCTCACACTTCAATCCCCGGTTCGCGGGCGAGGAGGTGCCCACACTGCGGGAGGCGATCGAGACGATCGGCCAGCGGGCCGGCGTGCAGCTCGACGTCAAGTCGCCGGACCGCTACCCCGGCATCGAGGAGCGGATCATCGAGGAGCTCGAGGCCGTGCCCGGCTACCTCAACGCGGCCCTCGCCCGCGAGCGGATCCAGGTGCTCGCATTCGATCAAGACTGGTTGTTCGACGACTTCGCGCCCGTGGCGCCCGACGGAGTCACGCTCGTGCCGATGTGGGGCGCGGGCAACATCGCCAGCCGCGCCGAGCTCGAGGCGGTGCGCGACGACACCGACATGATGATCACCGCCTTCGACAACATCGCCAACAACCCGCGGTTGCGCGAGGACCTCGACGACCTCGGCTTCCGCTTCGGGGTCTACACGCTCAACGAGGCCGAGCCGATGTACGACGCGGTCGACTACGGCGCGAGCGGCATCGCCACGGACTACCCGACGATGCTGCGCGAGCTCGTGGCGTCGGGCCTGCTCGACCGTGACTTCGATCCGCCCGAGGACGAGACGGAGCGCTACTCGTTCGAGAGCGGGTACTACCAAGTCGAGGTGGTGACGAGCCCAAGTCCCGAGATCGTGCGGCTCGGCTTCGACCCGGAGGGCGAGGGCAACCACCGCGAGATCCTGAACCCGACGACCCGAGGCACCCTGCCGTTCGTCGGGGTCGGGCAGTTCAGCCCCGTGGAGCCGCTCGGCCAGCCTGCGGAAGTCGTCGAGGAGGACGATCGGCTCGTGCTCGAGGGCATCCCCGTGGGCGCGGAGCCGATCACCGTCGACTGGGAGCTCGACTTCGAGGACGAGTGGTTCGACCACGAGATGACGTGGCACGTCGACGGCGAGATCCGCGACGACGTCTACCAGGTGGGCTGGGGCCTCGACACCGGGCTGCCGTACCTCGGCGACAACGACGTGCTCGACCGTGAGCGCGGCCACGCCATCCCGTTCTCCGACTGGACGATCAACTGGGACGACGATCTCACCGTCGTCGCCGCCTACGAGGACGATTCCGCGTGGGCCGACGATGACGTCTTCTTCTCGACCGCCCACAACTTCACCGCGTGGACGCCGCTGTGGGAGAGCGGTGGTCGCGAGTGGGAGGAGGGCACCTACGAGGGTGGCCGGTGGCGCATCGGCGCCAGCGGTGAGGGTCCGGACGCGGCGTACGCCGAGCAGCTGCACGCCGAGCTCAACGGCACCGAGCCCGGCGAACCCGGCGAGCCCGAGCAGATCGAGACCACGTTCAACTCGCCCGGGCTCGACGGGACCGCCGACGAGGCGCTCGAACACCGGCTGCGCAACCTGCTCGCCACCGCACCAGCAGGGGCGGAGGTGCACGGCGCCTTCTACACGTTCAGTCGCACGGGGATGGCCGACGCATTCATCGACGCGGTCGATCGCGGCGTCGACGTGCAACTGTTGCTTGACAACTCCAACGTCCACGACGACGGGGAGCTGTGGGCCGCCCCACAGCAACTGGTCGACGAGATCCCCGACCGCGTGACGATCTGCAACGAGGACGAGCGCGACGGGCGCACGCCCGGCTGCATCGGCGACAACATCAACCACAACAAGTTCGTGCTGTTCTCCGAGCTGGGTGACGGCAGCGAGGACGTCGTGCTGCAGTCCACGGCCAATCCCACCAACCCGCAGCTGCACGAGCACAACGCGACGGTGCTCGTCCGCGACGACGCGACCCTGTACGACGGCTTCCGTACGTACTGGGACGACCTGGCCACCCAGGAGATCGACCTGGACTACGGCTGGGAGGTCGAGGGTGACACCGCCACGGCGGAGTTCTTCCCGCGGGCGGACGGGGACCCGTACCTCGAGATCCTCGACGACGTCGTGTGCACCGAGGACAGCGAGCTCCGGGTCGCGGCCTCGTACTGGTCCAGCGCCCGGACCGAGGTCGCCGAGCGCTTCGGTGAACTGGTCGACGAGGGGTGTGACGTCGCGGCCGTTGTACAGGACGCCGACTACAGCGAGGATGTCGTCGACGTCCTCGAGGACGGCGGGGTCGCGGTGACGCCGTTCGACCGGGACGCCGAGGCAGCGGTGCATCTCAAGGACCTGCTCATCGAGTCCGAGTTCGCCGACGGGGAGGAGCGCGGGGTCGTGTGGACCGGCTCGCACAACCTCAACGGCACCTCGTTGCGGCAGAATGACGAGGTACTGCTGTCGGTCGAGGACGACGACGTGCACGCCGAGTTCCGTGAGAACTGGGCGCACGTGCAGGAGCAGGCCGCAGCGACGCAGTAGCGGACCGGTTGGCTGACGGCGCGCCCGGGCTGCGGCCCGGGCGCGCTCGTGTCGCGTGCGGGACGAGGGGAAGGGTGGGCCGATGGCGACGATCGGGTTCTCCAGCTGGGCCTTCCCCGACGACCCGGCGGAGGCGGCGATCGAGGTAGCCCACACCGAAGGGTTCGACGCCCTCGAGTTCGCCTTCCTCACCGAGGGACTGTGGCAGGGTGAGCACGTGCCGAGGCCGGCGCACGCGGCGCGGCTCGGCGCCGCCTGCGGGGACCTGCGACGCTCGGTGCATGCGCCGATCGAGCCCATGGCGCTCGCCAGCCCCGACGCCGCGGAGCGGCGCGAGAGCGGCGACCTGCTCGCCCGCAGCATCGAGGCCGCGGCGGCCCTGGCGGCCGAGGTGGTGGTGGTCCATCTGCGCCACGGGCGCGAGGCCCCACGGCCGGAGTGGCTGCGTCTGGCCCTCGAGCCGCTGGCATGGTGTGGCGAGCTCGCCCGCGACGCGGGGGTCGTCCTCGGGGTGGAGAACTACGGAGTGGGCGCCGATCACGCGGATGGCGACTATGCCGCGCTCGTGGCAGCGATCGACGAGCTCGACCACCCCGCGGTGGCGATGACCTTCGACACCGGGCACGCCCACGTGCACCTCGAGGGGTCCGGCGCCGTCCCGCGCGCCGCGCAGCACTTCGGGGCCCGGGTCGCGCACTACCACGTGCACGACAACCTCGGCGTCGAGGACGATCATCTCGCCATCGGCGACGGCTCCGCGGACCTCGTCGGTCTCGTGCCGGGCTGGGCCGACGGGTTCGACGGGATGGTGATCCTCGAGATCTTCCCGTTCCGCGTCAACGACGTGCGACCGGGCCTGCGGCGCAGCCGCGACACCCTCCGCGCCTGGTTGCGGGGCTCGGCTACTTGATCCCCGACCGCAGGAAGTTCTGGATGAACGCTCGCTGGGCGACCAGGAAGAGGGCCAGCAGCGGCAGCACCGTGATCACCGTGCCGGCGGTCAGCGCGGTGAAGTTGATGCCGATCTCTGGGGACAGGAATCGGTAGATCCCGACGGTGATCGGTCGCGACTCGACAGATTGGGTGATCACGAGGGGCCACAGAAAGTTGTTCCAGTGAAAGCTCACCGACACGAGCCCGAAGGCGATGATCGTGGGCCGCGCCACCGGCACGTACACCTTCCAGAGGATCTCGAGCCGACTGGCTCCTTCGACCTCGGCGGCCTCGACCAGCTCGAGCGGCACCGACTTGAACGACTGCCGGAGCAGGAAGATGAAGAACGCGCTCGCCAGATAGGGCAAGCCGATCCCGGCCAGGGTGTCGGCCAGGCCGAGATTCGCGACTAGGCGGAAGTTCTCACCGAGCAGCACCTCGGGGAAGATCATCAACTGCAACAGCACGAGCGTGAACATGAAGTTGTGCAGGGGGAAGCGGTAGCGGGCGAACGCGTAGGCCGCCAGCGACCCGAGGATGATCTGCCCGGCGCTCAGCCCGATCACGAGCACGGTCGTGTTGAAGTAGAAGCGGTCGAAGGGAGCGGTGTTCCACACCGTGACGAGGTTGTCGAACGTCCACCCGGTGAACGGTTGGAAGCTCAACGCGACCTCGGTCTCGCGGAACGCTGCCCAGAAGATGTAGGCGAGCGGCGCGAGCCACAGCAACGCTATCAGCCAGGCGGCCAGCACTTCGAGCCGCGTGGCCGTGCGCTCCCAGCGGGCGATCCGGCGGGCGCGGTCGGGGGTGACGAAGGTGTCGCTCATCGGCCGGCCCCTCAGCGGTAGTGGATGCGCTTGTCGAACATCCGGATCTGGATGACCGCCAGCACCACGAGGATCAGCACGAGGACCGCGGTCATGGCCGCGGCGAACTCGGGGTTCCGGTTCGGGAACGCCTGCAGGTAGATGTTGTACAGCAGCAGGTTGCTCGCGTTGTTCGGCCCGCCTTGGGTCATCACGAAGATGAAATCGATCTGCTTGAAGCTGTTCGCGACGCCGACGATCGAGGTGAACAGGGTGGTCGGCAGGAGCAGCGGGAAGGTGATTCGTCGGAAGTGCGTCCACCGGCCGGTGCCCTCGAGCTTGCTCGCCTCGTTGAGCTCGGGGGAGATCGTCTGCAACCCGGCGAGGTAGAACAACATGAAGAAGCCGGCCTCCTTCCAGACCATCACCACCATGAGCGCGGGCAGGACCGTGGTGGGGTTGCCGAGCCAGTTCTGCCCTGGCAGCCCGAGCCCCTGGGCGATCGCGTTGATGAGCCCGAAGTTGGGCTGGTAGAAGGCCAACCAGATCGCTGCCGCGGCCACCACCGGCAGCATCGCCGGCGTGAAGAACGCCATTCGCAGGAACCCACGAGCGCGAATCTCGCGATCGACCAGCACGGCCATCAGCATGGCGATCGCCAGGCTGATCGGCACCGTCACCAACGAGAACACGAGGTTGTTCCGCAGGCTCTGCAGAAAGACCCCGTCGCCGACCATCCGCTCGTAGTTGGCCGGGCCGATCGAAGCGCCGATGCCCGGCTCCTGCAGGCTCGTCCAGATCGTCGTGATCATCGGCAGGACGCTGAAGCCCAGCAGGATGATCATCGCCGGCGTGATCAGCAGCCAGGCGAACATCCCGTTGGGGATCCGACGCAACGCGCTCAGCGGCGTGCGTCGCGGCATCCCGAGCTCGCCGCCCGCGGGGGTGCCGGCCGGACGGTCGGTGGTGGGGGCAGCCATCGGGGGACTCCCGGGGTGAAGGCCGGTGGGCCCGTGACGCGCTCCACGGGCCCACCGACGCCGTCGGTGCTGGGTCGGGCTAGCGGTAGGGCTCGAGCACCTCGTTGGCGCGCTCGTCGATGTCGGCGAGTGCCTCCTCGGGCGATTGCTCACCCGTGACGGCGGCCTGGAGGCCGTCGTTCACGATGTCGTAGACCTCGCCCCGCTGGTACGTCGACAGCTCCCGAACGGTGTCACCCAGCTGGTCCCTGGCCACCTCGGCCTCGGGGAAGTCCTCGACGTACTCCTGCATCTGGTCGGTCTCCCACGCCTCCGGGGAAGGGGCCACGTAGCCCGTCTCGATGCTCCACTCGGCGGCCTGTTCAGGCTGGGTGAGGAAGCGGATCAGCTGGAAGGCCGCCCGCTGTTCCTCCTCCGGAGCACCCTCGAAGATGTAGAAGTTGCCACCTCCGGTGGGTGAACCCGGCTCGACGTTCTCCGGCATCGGCGCGACGCCGAAGTCGAAGGGGGCGTCGTCGCGGATGCTCGCCAGGTTCCCGGTGGTCGTCCAGATGATCGCGGTCTCTTCCTGGAGGAAGTCCTCGGGGGTGGTGCCCCAGTCCACGACCCCCGGTGGGTGCACGCCGTGCTCGTCGTTCAGCGAGTGCCAGAACTCGAGCGCCTCCACGACCTCGGGCTGGTCGTAGTAGACCTCGTTGCCCTCGTCGTTCACGATCTCCACGCCCATCTGGGTGGTGAAGGTCTGGAACAGCCAGTAGGGGAACCCACTGGAAGGCATCTGCACGCCCCACTCGACATCGGAGCCCTCTTGGACCTGGGCGGACATATCGACCAGTTCGTCCCAGGTCCCCGGTGGCTGCTCGGGGTCGAGTCCGGCCTCCTCGAACGCGTCCTTGTTGTAGTACTGCACGATCGTGGACCGCTGGAACGGGATGCCCCAGGTGGTGCCCTCGCCGTCGCGGCTGTTGAGCATGAACTCGTCGTAGAACGAGTCCAGCCACTCCTCCTCGTCCTCGTCGGTCACGAGCTCGTCGAAGGGCACGATCAGATCGTCGTCGATCAACGAGAACATGTCGGTGGACAGCAGCACGGTCGTCGCCGGGACGTCACCGGCGTCGATCGCGCTCTGGGCTTGGACGATCGTGTCGTCGTAGTTCCCGGAGTAGACCGGGTTGACCTGGATCTCCGGGTGCTCTGCCTCGAAGTCGGCCACGAGGCCGTCGACCACGTCCTCGAGCGGCCCACCGACCGCGATCGGGTAGTACATGGTGATCTCGACGGGATCGTCCTCGGTGGCCTCGTCGAGGGTGTCCTGTCCCGCCTCACCGGCCTCGTCCTCGCCACAAGCCGCCGCGAGCAGGCCGAGGCCCGCGAGCACGGCGAGCAGAGCAAGGTGCCGGCGGATTCGGATCCGCTGCATGTTCATCATCCCTTCGTTGCGTGACTGGTGCCCGACGCGGACGGGGCGGTGGCCTGCACGGCGAGACGGCGGCCGTCCCTGGCGTCGAAGAGGTGGATGGCGCTCGCCGGCAGGTGCAGCGTGAGCTCGTGCCCGGGCTCGGCCGGCGTACTCGGGTGCAACCGAGCGATCAGCTCGTGCGCACCGCCGACATCGAGCCGGACGAGCTGGTCGGCGCCGAGCAACTCGGTCGTGGTGACGCGCGCGGGCAGGGCGATGCCGCGCCCCTCGAGCTCGATGTCCTCGGGTCGGATGCCGACGAGCACCTCCGAGACCAGCTCGTCGGGGCGGTCGACCTCGATGGTGACCCCCGAGGCGGCGATCTCGACGTGCCCGCCCGTCGCGCTGCCGTCCATCAGGTTCATCGGCGGCGAGCCGATGAAGCGGGCGACCTCGGCGCGCGCTGGCGCTTGGTACAGGGTGCGGGGATCGGCGTCCTGGTCCACGGCCCCGTCGCGCATGACGACGACGCGGTCGGCCATCGTCATCGCCTCGACCTGGTCGTGCGTGACGTACACCACGGTGAGGCCGAGCTCGCGCTGCAGCGAGCGCAACTCGAGACGCATCTGCTGGCGGAGCTTGGCGTCGAGGTTGGACAGCGGCTCGTCCATGAGGATGACCGAGGAGCCGCTGACCAGCGCCCGCCCGAGCGCGACCCGCTGGCGCTGTCCGCCGGACAGCTGCGCGGGCTTGCGGTCGAGGTACTCGGTCAGGCCCAGCAGCTCCGAGGTGCGCCTGAGACGGTCAGCGCGGTCGCTCTTCTCCACGCGCCGGACCTTGAGGCCGAACAGAATGTTCTCCTGGACCGACAGGTGGGGGAACAGCGCGTAGTTCTGGAACACCATGGCGATGCCCCGCGCCGCGGCGGGCAGTTCGTTGACGACCCGGTCGCCGATGCGGATCTCGCCCGAGCCGGCGTCCTCCAGGCCGGCGAGCAGGCGCAGCGACGTTGACTTACCGCAGCCACTCGGGCCGAGGAGCACGACGAACTCGCCCTCCTCGGCGGTGAACGAGACGTCGAACAACACCTGGGTGTCATCGAACCACTTATCCACGTTGCGGAGTTCGACCCGTGACATGTGCGCCCAGACCTCTCTCGGGACCGCTGGTTGGGGGTCCAGCGGGCGCTCGGGGGTCATCGCCACCACAGCTCTCGTGCCCCGCATGAACGCGCCGGGGATTGTGCCACGACCACCCCTCCGAGCTCGTGGAAAAGGGACTCTAGTGTCCTGAGTCGGAGATTCGTTGGCAATATTCGGAGAGGGCGTGGAGGATCTCGTCGGCGGTCTTGTGCCACGCGTACGGGCGGGGGTTCTCGTTCCACGTGGCGATCCAGTCGCGGATGTCGGATTCGAGGGCTTGCACCGAGGTGTGGGTGCTGCGCTGCAGCAGTTTGGTGGTCAGCTCGGCGAACCAGCGCTCGACGAGGTTGAGCCAGCTGGCGCCGGTGGGCGTGAAGTGCAGGTGGAAGCGCGGGTGGCGCAGCAGCCAGCGTTGGATCTCTGGGGTCTTGTGGGTGGCGTAGTTGTCCAGCACCAGGTGCACGTCGAGGTGGTCGGGCACCTCGGCGTCGATCTGGTTGAGGAACGTCTTGAACTCGGCGGCGCGGTGGCGGCGGCGGTGCTGGCCGATGACCTTGCCGGTGGCCAGGTCCAAGGCGGCGAACAGGCTGGTGGTGCCGTGGCGGACGTAGTCGTGGGTGGCCCGCTGGGGGGTGCCCGGCAGCAGCGGGAACACCGGCTGGGTGCGGTCGAGCGCCTGGGTCTGGGACTTCTCGTCCACGCACAGCACGACCGCGCGCTCGGGCGGGTCGAGGTAGAGCCCGACGATGTCTCTGACCTTGTCGATGAAGTCGGGGTCGGTGGAGACCTTGAACGTCTCGGTCAGGTGCGGCTTGAGGCCGAACGCGCGCCAGATGCGGCTGACTGCCGTCTGCGACATGCCCGCCGCGGCGGCCATCGACCGCGTCGACCAGTGCGTGGCATCCGGCGGGGCCTCCTCCAAGGTCTTGGTGATCACCCGCTCGACGTCGGCGTCGGTGATCTGGCGGGGCGCGCCCGGCCGCGGCGCATCCGCCAACGCGTCCACACCGCCAGCGACGAACCGTCGCCGCCACTTGCCCACCGTCGCCTCGCTGACGCCCAGCTCGGCGGCGACCTCCCGGTTCGACGCGCCCCTCGCGCACGCCAGCACGATCCGCGAGCGCTGCGCCAACCGCTGCGACGTCTTGGGACGGCGCGCCCACCGCTCGAGCGTCGCCCGGTCCTCATCGGACAGCTCCAACGTGGCCTTTGGCCTGCCACGAGCCGCCATCGCCCATCCTCTCATCGGAGGAAGGGATCGTACCACATTATGCAACGAACTTACGATTCAGGACACTAGATCGTTTAAGCAAAGCAGCGCAAGACGGCTGGTGTCAAGGGGTGGCGGCCGCACCCCCCGCATCAGCTGGGCGGCGGCCCGGTCGAGCCGCGGGCGACCAAGCGCACCGGCTCGAGGTGGGTGCGGCTCGATCCCGCACCCCACAAGCGCGCGAACGCGGCCCGGCCGAGGGCCCGAACGTCGAGTTGGATGGTCGTCAGGGGTGGGTCCAGCAGCTCGGAGGTGGCGAGGTCGTCATGCCCGACGACGCTCACGTCGTGGCCCACTCGCAGTCCCTGTTGGCGCACGGCTGTGTAGACGGCGTGCGCGGTGAAGTCGGAGTTGGTGATGAACGCGGAGGGCGCCTCACTGCCGACCAGTGCCCGGCCGACGAGATCGTGAACCGCCCGCAGGTTCAGCGGCGTCTCGATCGGGCGGGACTCGAGATCGCGCTCCGCGGTGAGCGCGAGGAAGGCCTCGAGGCGGTCATAGTCGGCCATCAGTTCCGCGGGCGCCGTCAGGAACCCCAGCCGTCGGTGCCCGAGCTGGGCGAGGTGCTCCACGGCCAGCCGGACGGCGGTCGCGTTGTCGGGTGAGACGCGGGCCACGTCGTCCAGCCCCGGCACGCTGGCGTTGAGCACCACCGCTGGGACGTCGGGACGCAGGTCCTGCCACTGGGCGATCGCCGCGCCGGTACCGACGGGCGCGACCGCCAAGCCGTCGAAGCGGTAGGCGGCGAACGTCTCGACGTGGTGCGCTTCGAGGTTGGCGGAGTAGTCCGCGTCCGCGACGACGATCCCCGCTCCCGCCGCCACGGCGGCCTCCTGCATACCCCCGACCACGTCGAGGAAGTACGGGTTCTGCAGGTTGCGCACCACCACTCCGAACAACCGACTCTGCCCGGTGCGCAGCGCGCGGGCCACCGGATCGGTCCGGTAGCCGAGCCGGCTGGCCTCGGCAAGGATCTGCGCCTTCGTCTCGGCCGACACTCCCGCGCGGTCGTTCAGCGCGAAGCTGACCAGCGCGGTCGACACGCCCACGGCGTCCGCGATGTCCCGCAGCGTCGGGCGGCGGCCAGCGTTGCCCCCCCTCACCTACCCTCCGATGGCCGGTGGCGACCCTGCCGATCGTTCTCGGGCGGACTCGGCCACCACGGGACCCAGGGGGTCGGCCGCGGGTGACGATCGAGCAACCCGAGACGGAACAGTTGTGGACTTTATCGTTACAGCTTACCGTCTCCGCGAGCGACGGACGAGCAAGGGGGTGGCATGCGGTGGGTTCGGCCATACGCCGGCTACATCTTCGACATCGACGGCACCCTGGTACGCGGTTCGCAGGTGCTACCCGGCGCGCGCGAGCTCGTCGACGAGTTGCGCCGCGACCGCCGGCCCTTTGCGGTGATGTCGAACAACCCGCTCGTGCCCGCGGCCGCACACGCCGCCCGGCTGACCGAGCTCGGTCTCGACGTGCGGACCGAGGACGTGCAGACCTCGGTGACCGCGCTGCTCACCCATCTGCGTGTGCAGCCGCGCGGGCCGGTCTACGTGATCGGGGAGCCTCCGCTCGTGGAAGCGCTGCACGAGGCGGGGATCCCCCAGAGCGACGATCCCGACCGGATCGCGTGCGTCGTGGCGGCGTTCGACCGGACCTTCGATTACGCGAAGTGGACCACCGCCTTCCGCGCGATCCGCCGCGGGGCCGAGCTGATCGCCACGAACGCGGACGCCACCTACCCCACCGCGGACGGCGAGATCCCCGACTGCGGAGGGATCATCGCCGCGCTCGAGACATCGACGGGACATCCGGTCAGCTTGGTGCTCGGCAAACCCTCGGGGTCCTTCCTCGATGCGGTCCTCGCCCGTATGGCGCTGCCGCGCGAGCAGGTGCTGATCGTCGGGGATCGGCTCGGGACCGACATCCCGATGGGCGCCGAGCACGGCGTTGACACCGCGCTCGTCCTGTCGGGCGTGACGACCCGCGACGCGCTGGCGTCCAGCGCGTTCCAGCCCACCTACGTCTGCGAGGGGGTCGACGAGCTGCGCCCGGGGCGGACCCCGGTGCCGCCCGACGGTCGCGTGAGCGGGGGATCGAGGTGACCGCCGCCTCACCCACCCCCCTCGCCCGGGCCCCCGAGATCATCGCCCACCGCGGGGCGCGGGCGACGCACCCGGAGAACACGCTGGCGGCGTTCGCAGAGGCGGCGAGGCTGCGGTCCGATGGCATCGAGTTCGACGTCCAGCTCTCGGCCGACGGGGTGCCGGTCGTCATCCACGACGCCGATGTCCACCGCACCACCGGCGTGTCCGGGAAGGTCGGCGGGCTCACCGCGCACGAGCTCACCGCGTTGGATGCGGGGGCCTGGGTCGCTCCCCGGTTCGCCGGGGAGCGCATCCCGACCCTGGATGCGGTGCTCGAGTGGGGCGCCGAGCAGCGGCTGACCCTGCACATCGAACTGAAGGGCGGGCCCGGCACCCCGATGCCGGAGCTGTCCGCTGCAGTCGTGGCGGCGGTCGAGCGGCACGGGATGGTCGAGCGGGTGGTCCTGTCCTCCTACGACCACCGCGGCCTCGTCTTCGCCCGAGAGCGTTGCGCACCGCTCGCGACCGCGGTCCTGTTCGACTTCGGGCTGTACCGCCCGTGGGTGTACGCGGCCGACGTCGGGGCGCAGGCGCTCCATTGCCGGTGGGACTGGATCGACCGCGAACTGGTCGAGCAGGCTTCGGCGCACGGCATCGCCGTGCGCGGGTTCGGCGCCGAGACAGAGAGTGCCGTGGGCGCCGTTCTCGGCGCGGGCGCGTCGGTGATCACCCCTCGACCGGAGCGGGCGCGAGCTCTGCGCCACGCGCCTCCGAGGCGCGCAGCCGAGGGGTAGCTCGGCGGGGAGCAGCCGGTCCTGCTCGGCCTCGCAGCCGTGTTCGCGCGTCCGCCGGCTGTGTCGGTTACGCTCGGACGCGTAACCACGCGGGGCGTCCCTGACGGGACTGAGACCGGTCGACGGCCGGAACCCGTGGAACCTGACCTCGTTGACACGAGCGGAGGGAACGTGGTGTCACGCTCGGCCCTCGGTGCCGTCGCACCGGATCGAGTCGTCGCATGTGTCCCTCGCTCGCCTTTCAAGGAGCGTGAGCGAGCATGAGCTTCAGTGCGGACCTGGGCGCGAAGCACAAGGACCTGTTCGAGTCCTTCTGGGCCCACCCCTTCCTGCGGGGGCTGCACGACGGGACCCTCCCACGGGAGTGCGTCATCCACTACGTGGGGCAGGACCACCAGTACCTGAACGCGTTCATCCGCTGCTACGGGCTCGGCGTCGCCCGATCGCCCGACCGCCGGTGGATGGCCTGGTTCAACGAGCAGATCCGGTTCCTGCTCGAGGACGAGCAGCATCCCCACCACGTGATGTGCGAGGCGGTCGGCATCAGCTACGACGACGTCCGCCAGGAGGACCTCGTTCCGTCGGCCCAGGCGTACGTCAACCACATGGAGCTCTGCGCCCGTGATTCCCTGCCGGTGCTGATGGCCGGACTGCTGCCCTGCCCGTGGACCTACATCTGGGCCTGCACGCGCGCGATGAGCGAGGACCCGCCGGCGAACGACAACCCCTTCCACGGCTGGTGGGCGTTCTACGCCACCGACGAGGTGCAGAACCTGCTCGCCGAGTTCCAGCGCGGGGTGGACGAGTTGGCCGAACGGGCCAGCCCGTCCGAGCGCGACCGGATGGCTCGCGCCTTCGAGCGGAGCTGCCACCACGAGGTGCGCTTCTGGGAGATGGCCTGGTCGCTCGAGAGTTGGACGCCCCCGCGCGGCAAGACGATGATCGGCACCGCCCACTGACGAGGACGCTCGGGTGGGCCACTGTTCGGGTGGGACCGCTGCTCGCGTGGGCCACTGTTCGGGTGGGACCGCTGCTCGGGTGGGGCCGTGCGGCGGCGCTGTCATGCCTCAGCCGGGGACCCCACCCACACCCGCGCGTAGCCGACCCGGTCCTCCCACGGATTGTCGGTGCGGTGGGTGTTGCGCATGGCCCCTCATCCGCCGCTGCGAGTCACGCCCCCCGGGGCGGCCGTGGGGCGCCGGGCAAGGCTCGGATCATGCGGCATCCTGCCGCGATCCGGTGCCGGCCGCACGCCGCGGGCTCCCCTCCGACAGCCCGGGGGCTGCCGCCGGGTGCACGACGCGCACGTCGTGACCGACCGCCGCCAGCCGCGTCGCGACCGACACCGCCCCACGACCGCCGACGGCGATCGGACGCCCGTGCGGCACCGCCGGATCGTCGCCGGGCTTGTCCACGTGCACGGACTCCGAGCCCTCGGGCGGCTCGCCGGACACGGGGACCGCCGACATCCCGGGAACCCACTCGCTGACGTCGAGCACCCGCAGTCCCGCCAGGGACTGCTCCACCAGCGCCTCGACGACGTCCCCTCCGGCCCGCGCGAGGTCGTGCGGGCTCGCCGCAACCGAGACCGGCCCGTTCCCGAGGTCGCAGACCTCCTTCGCCCGCGCCGACAGGTCGTGGGTACCGAGCCGCTTGGCCTGCGCGACGATCTCCTCCTTCGGCAGGCCGACGAGGGGGCGCAGCACGGGGCGACTCGTGTACGCGTCGAGGGTGACGAGGTTGGACAGGGTCTGGCTCGACACCTGCCCCAGGGCGTCGCCCGTGACGAGGGCCGGATAGCCGGCCCGCTCGGCGAACCGATCCGCAGCGGTGAACATGACCTGCTTGAGCACCATCTGCCGCAGGTCCGAGCGGACCAGCTCGGTGAGCACGCCGTTCACCGCCTCGGCATCGAGCATCCAGACGCGGGGTCGCGTCCCCGGCGCCCACTCCCGCACGAGGTGGTGTGCGAGCGCGGTCGCGTGGTCGCTCTGCGCGCACTCGAGCATGAGGTGCAAGAAGTCGGTCGGGGCGCCCCGGCGCATGAGCATCCATGCGGCGACGGCGGAGTCGAAGCCGCCCGAGAGCAAGCTCACGACCCGCTCCTGGGTGCCGAGCGGCAACCCGTCCGGTCCGGGCCACTCGCGTTCGACGACCCAGGCGGTGTCCCCGAAGAGCTCGACCTTGATCTCGACCTCGGGGGACTCGAGATCGACGCCGGCCGAGGCGTCGAAGAGCCGTGCCCCGAGATCCGCGGCGAAGTCGTTCGTCCGCCACCGCTGCCCGCCACGCTTGCGCGCCCGCACGGCGAAGGTCCGTCCCGCGACGCGTGGACGCAGGTACTCGCCGAGCTCGCCGATCAGCAGGTCCAGGGGACGCTCAGCGAACGGGACCGCCTCCCGCACCGCGTGCACGCCGAAGGTGTGAGCGGCGACGGCCGCCGCGGACTCCACCGCGTGCTCCGGGGCGCGGATCATGAGCGGGCGCCGACGGGGGCGCACCACCCACGCCGCGGGCGCCCGGGTGGCCAGCCCCGCGCGCAAGCGCGACCGCAGGACGCGGCGGAAGCGCCGCCGCGTCTGCAGTGACTTGGTGTGGAACTCGCCGGACTCCGCGACGAGCAACCAACGCAGCTTGTTCGTCATGTGGGTCGACCTCCGCGCGGCCGAGCCGCACCGAGCACGCACGGGCCGCGACGACGAGGACCGGGTTCAGCCTGTCCATGCTGCCACGGTGGACGCGCGAACGATGGCGCCACGCCCCCTCGGAGGGTCCGCCGATGCGACGGGTTCGGGTCTCACGCCTACGGCGACTGCCCGCCGAGGGCGGTCGCGACCTCCTCCAGCACCGCCGGGTCCTCGATCGTCGACGGCGCGGCGGGGTGCTGCCCATCGGCGATCTCGCGCATGTTGCGGCGCAGGATCTTGCCCGAGCGGGTCTTCGGCAGACGGTCGACCACGACCACGCGCTTGAACGCCGCGACGGGCCCGACCTCCTCGCGGACCAGCGCGACCAGCTCCTGCTCCAACGTCGTGTGATCGCGCACCTCCGCGTCGTCGGAGAGGACGACGAACCCCACCGGGGCCTCCCCCTTCAGGTCGTCGGCCACGCCGATGACCGCGCACTCGGCGACCGCCGGATGCGCTCCCAGCGCGGCCTCCATCGCGCCGGTCGACAGTCGGTGGCCGGCGACGTTCAGCACGTCGTCGATGCGGCCCATGATGAACAGGTAGCCGTCCTGGTCGATCAGGCCGCCGTCGCCGGTGAGGTAGTACCCCGGGTAGCGGGAGAGGTAGGCGTCGACGAAGCGGTCGTCGTCGTTCCAGAGGGTCGGCAGCGCACCCGGCGGCAGCGGCAGGCGGACCGCGACCGCTCCCTCCCGCCCCGGGGCGACCTCCTTACCTTCATCGTCGAGGATGCGGACGTCCCAGCCGGGCATCGGCTTGGTCGGCGAACCGGGTTTGATCGGCAGAGGTTCGAGGCCGAGGGGGTTGGCGGCGACCGGCCACCCGGTCTCGGTCTGCCACCAGTGGTCGATCACGGGCCGGTCGAGCACCTTCGCGGCCCAGTCGTAGGTGTCGGGATCGAGCCGCTCGCCCGCGAGGAACAGCGCGGAGAACCGCGAGAGGTCGTAGCGCGCGAGATGGGAGGCCGACGGGTCCTCCTTCTTGATCGCGCGGAAGGCCGTGGGGGCGGTGAACAAGGTCTTCACACCGTGCTCGTCGACCACCCGCCAGAACGCGCCGGCATCGGGCGTGCCGACGGGCTTGCCCTCGTACATCACGGTCGTGCAACCCGCGAGCAGGGGCGCGTAGACGATGTAGGAGTGGCCGACCACCCACCCGACGTCGCTCGCGGCCCAGAAGACCTCGCCGGGCCCCGTGTCGTAGATCGCCGTCATCGACCAGCGCAGCGCGACCGCGTGGCCGCCGTTGTCGCGGACGACGCCCTTGGGCTTGGCGGTCGTCCCGGACGTGTAGAGCACGTAGAGCGGGTCCGTCGCCGCGACGGGGGTGCACCCCACCGGCCGGGCGGCCGCGGCGAGCTCCTCCCAGTCGTGGTCGCGTCCGGACGTGAGTTCGGCGGGCTGCTCCTCGCGCTGCAGCACGACGCAGGCATCCGGCGTGTGCTCGGCCTGCTCGAGCGCGCGCTCGACGAGCGGCATGTAGGGCACGACGCGTCCGGGCTCGACCCCGCACGAGGCGGCGACGACCGCCACCGGCCGCGCATCGTCGATCCGCACCGCGAGCTCGCGCGCCGCGAACCCGCCGAAGACCACCGAGTGGATCGCACCCAGCCGCGCGCACGCGAGCATCGCCACCGCGGCCTCGGGCACCATCGGCAGGTAGATGAGCACACGGTCGCCCGCCGAGACGCCCAGACCGGCGAGCGCGCCCGCGAACCGGGCGACGTCGTCGCGCAGCTCGGTGTAGGTGAACCGCCGGGTCCGTCCCGTGAGCGGGGAATCGTGGATCAGCGCCAACTGGTCGCCGCGGCCGGCCTCGACGTGCCGGTCCACGGCGTTGTAGCAGGTGTTCAGCTCCCCGTTGGCGAACCAGCGGGGCGCCGGGCGGGCCTCGCGGTCCAGGATCCTCGTGGGCCGTCGGGTCCACTCGATCGCGGCGGCCGCCTCGCCCCAGAACCCCTCCGGATCGGACATGCTGTGGTGATAGGCACGGGCGTATGCGGACACGGCTCGACCTCCTCACGGCCTTCGCCTCGCCGGCGCACCCCGAGACTCCGCGCCGCTGGACGAGCGGTCAACCGTGGATCGCCGAGCGGCGTCTCAGCCGGGACGAGCGGTCGCGGGCCACGGCGAGCGGCCCGATGCGCCCGGCCTCGCGAACCCGGTGTGCCTGCTCGATACTGGACCGCTGCCGCGCATCCAGTAGGAGGTTCTTGATGAGACCGAGCCGACCCGTCACCTCGCCGGGTGTCGTGCTCGTTGCCGCCCTCGTCATCGCCCTGGGCGTGACCGTCCTGGCGGCCTGCGCCGAGGAGGCGGGCGAGGACGACCGAGGCGAGGAGACCGCCGCCGAGAACGAGCAGGACGAGGACCCGCAGGCCGAGCTCGAGACCGAGCTCGACGACGCCGAGTCGCGGATCGCCCAGCTCGAGGCCGAGCTCGAGGAGGCCGAGGCGCGCATCACCGACCTCGAAGGGGCCCGCGACGCCGCCGAGGACCGCGCCGCCGAACTCGAAGCCGAACTGCAGGCCACCGAGGACCCGGGGGACGCCGACGCCGAGGAGGAGGCCGCGCTCGGCGAGCCGGCACCGCTGCGCTCCGAGGAGGGCCTGGTCGACCAGCTGCGGACGTACTTCCCGCCACCGGACGACCTGCCCGAGGGGTGGGAGCCGGGCGTCGGGGACTGGCGCGAGATCGACGTCCCCGAGGGGTTCGGAGAGGGCACCGGGTTCGAGGCACCGGGCCAGCTGCTGACCGCGTACGCCGAGCAGCAGGTCGGCGCTGAATTCGGTCTCGGGGGCGACGTGTGGGAGACGACGCTGCGCGTACTGGACGAGGACCCCGAGACGGGCGAGGCCACCGGCGCCCACCTCGAGTGGGGACTGGCGGACGATGCCGTGGTGGGTTCGGACACCCGGCTCGAGCTACGCGACGACGGCGACGGCTGGTACGTGGAGAGCGCCGAGCAGCGCCCGCACTGCCGGCGCGGCGTGACCGACGACGGTACCTGCACCTGAGCCGAGCGCCTCGCCGACCGGCGCGCGCGATCCGTGACACACGCCACGAACCACGAATGACGATCAGGTAACGTGCGAAACGGCCGCCGAGACGGCAGGCTCTGGCACCGCGGAATCCGACCCCGACCCCAGGAGCCGGCGACGAGATGTTCGATCCCGCGACACGAGCCGTGGAGGCCGCCCTGGCGGCCGGCGCCACGTACGCCGATGCCCGTGTGGTTATCCGCCGTCACGAGCGGCTCAGCGCGCAGAACGGGGAACTGCAGTCGGTGCGCAACAGCCTCGACGCGGGCCTCGGGGTCCGTGCCCTCGTCGGCTCCTCGTGGGGCTTCGCCGCCAGCAGCGACCTCGGCGATGAGGCTGCGGCCGGCCGCACGGGCGCGGAGGCCACTGCCACGGCGAAGGCCTCCGCACTCGTACCGGGGCGCGGGATCCAGCTTGCCGACGTGACGGTCGCCGAGGATTCCTACGAGACACCGCACCTCGAGGACCCCTTCTCGGTGCCGCTCGACGAGAAGGTGGGCGTGATCGTCGGGGCCACGCAGACGATGGCCGGCGTCGAGGGGATCCGCGTCGCGAGCGCCCAGCTGATGTTCTGGGACACCGACAAGTGGTTCGTCTCGTCCCAGGGCCACCGCATCCACCAGCACCTCGTCGAGTCGGGGTGCGGGATGGACGCGACCGCCTTGGGCGAGCACGAGACACAGCGCCGCAGCTACCCGCAGTCCTTCGGGCACGTCGAGACCGGCGGGTACGAGATGGTCCGGCGTTTCGATCTCCCCGGCAACGCGCAGCACGTCGCCGAGGAGGCCGTCCAGTTGTTGTCGGCCGAGCCGTGTCCCAGCGGTGAGCTCGACCTCATCCTCGAATCCTCGCAGCTCGCACTGCAGATCCACGAGTCGGTCGGCCACGCGATCGAGCTCGACCGCATCCTCGGATGGGAGGCCGCGTTCGCGGGCACCTCGTTCCTGGAGCTCGACCAGCTCGGCTCGCTGCGGTACGGCTCCGAGCTGATGAACATCACGGCCGACGCCACCATCCCGCGGGGCCTCTCCACCTTCGGCTACGACGACGAGGGGACCCCTGCCCAGGCCGTCGACATCGTGCGGGGCGGCACCTGGGTCGGGGTGCTGTCCGGCCGCGACTCTGCTCACCTCGCCGGCCTGCCACCGGGTGGCATGGTGCGCGGCGACGGCTTCAACCGGATGCCCATGGTGCGGATGACGAACGTGGGGCTCGAACCGGGCGATTCCAGCCTCGAGGAGATCGTCAGCGAGACCAAGCACGGGGTCGTGATGGCCACCAACCGGTCCTGGTCGATCGACGACCGCCGCCTGAACTTCCAGTTCGGCTGCGAGATCGGATGGGAGGTGCGCGACGGCAAGCGCGTGCGGATGGTGCGCAATCCCACCTACACCGGCATCACCCCGCGGTTCTGGGCCAGCCTCGACATGCTGGCCGGCGAGGGCGAGTGGCACCCGTGGGGGGTGCCGAACTGCGGGAAGGGCCAACCGACGCAGGTCGGCCACACCGGTCACCCCGCGTCGCCCGGGCGCTTCCGGAACGTGCGAATCGGTGTCACCACCTGAGCCCACGATCACGTCGCACAGCCGCCGCAGCGAGGAGCCTCGATGGACACGGACACGACCGCGCTGGAACGCCTGGCCGACGACGTCGTGACGCTCGTCGCCGAGCGCGGCGCCGCGGCCGCACCGCACGCCGAGGTGGAGGCGAACGTCGGCGTCGTCCGCAATCGTCACGGTCTCACGCGCTTCGCGAACTCGTTCGTGCACCAGCACGTGGGAGAGGACACGGTCACCGTGTCGATCACCCTGGCGGTCGACGGCCGGACCACCACCACCTCGACCACCTCGACCGACCGGCCGTCACTGAGCGAGGCCATCGACGCCGCGATCGCGTCCGCGGGCCAGCAGCCCGTCGACCCCCACTGGCCAGGGGCGACCCCGCCCACCGACGTGCCGGCAAGCGCACACTTCGATCCCGACACGGCCGCGGGCGAACCGACCGGCCGGGCTGAGCGCGTCCGCGCCTTCGTCGATGCCGGGCCCGAACTCGACGCGGCCGGCTACGTCGACACCGAGGCGACCTGGGCCGCGTTCGCGTCCACGGCGGAGCACCGCGCCGCGGACGCCTCGACGCGCGCGACCCTCGACGGCATCCATCAGACCGCCCGATCGGCGGGTTCGGCGCACCAGACCTCGATCCGCTCGTCGGACCTGGACGGCGCGACCGCCGGCGCGCTGGCGGCGGAGCTCGCGCGCGATTCAGCGGAGTTCGAGGACGTCGAGCCCGGCGCGTTCGACGTCGTGCTCGGGCCCGAGGCCGTCGCAGCGATGCTGACCTTCCTGGGGGTGTACGGCTTCAACGCGAAGACCCACCTCGAGGGCGGCTCGTTCGCCGAGCTCGGTGAGGCGCAGTTCGACCCGTCGGTCACGATCCTCGACGACCCCGAGGATCCCCGGGCCGTCGGCCTCGGCTTCGACGCCGAGGGGAGTCCCCGCCGTCGCGTCGCGCTCGTCGAGGGCGGGGTGACCCGTGCGGTGGTGCACGACCGTCGCACCGCGAAACGCGCGGACACGGTCTCCACGGGGGGCGCCATTCCCGGCGGGGAGACGTTCGGTGCGGTGCCGCTGAACGTGCGGATGCTCGGAGGGCAGGCCTCCCCACAGGATCTCGTCGCCAGCGTCGAACGGGGCCTGCTCATCACGAGCTTTCACTACGTCCGGGTACTCGAGCCCAAGACGCAGCTGGCGACCGGGCTGACCCGCAACGGCACGTTCCGCATCGAGGACGGGAAAGTGGCGGGGGCCGTCGGCAACCTGCGCTTCACCGAGAGCTTCCTCGATGCGCTCGGATCGGGACGGGTCCTCGGGGTCGGCAACGACGACCGGCTCGCCGACGGTGGGCTCGTGACGGGCATGGTCACGTGCCCGTCGCTGCGGCTGCGGTCGTTCACCTTCACCGGGGGCGCGGGCGGCTGATTCACCGGGGGCGTGGGCGGCTGATTCACCGGGGGCGCGGGCGGCTGATGGACCCGGGGACACACGTGGGCTGCCCGCCCATGCGGCCAACGCACGTGTACACGTCACACCGTGCCCGTAGGTATCAGCCCGCCCATCCGATGCTCTGCCTGTCGGGAGAGGTCCTGCCACGGGCCCGGGGGAGGAGGCCCGCATGACCGTGGGTGCGGGGTGCGAACGGCAACGCATCGACGTTGTCGACGTTTATTCACAGTGCACGAAACAGGAAGTCGGCGGTCGGTGCGTTCGCTGGACGAGCGCGGGCCGCACGAGGCAATCTGTGATCGGCTGGGGCGCACGCCGCAGCCGGTCGAGGCTGGGAGACGAACAGCGTGACGCAGCCGGTGGGCGCTCTCGTTCGCGAGGCCCGAGCGGGCGATGCTGCCGCGTGGGAGCGACTCGTCGATCACTACACGGGAATGCTGTGGGCGATCGCCCGCAGCTACCGCCTCTCGCGTGCCGATGCGGCGGACGCGATCCAGACGACCTGGTTCCGGCTGGTCGACCGGCTCGACACCATCCGCGAACCCGAGCACGTGGGTGCCTGGCTGGCGACCACCCTCCGGCGGGAGTGCTTGCGAACGAAGCAGCAGCGCGAGCGGAACGTCCTCCCCGACGATCCGGACTCCCTCGACCCGGTGGATCCCTCGTCGCCGCCCGACGAGTCGGTCGCTCGCGACGACTCGGCACGCGAGCTGTGGCGCCTCGTCGACACCATGGACGACCGGTGCCGTCGCCTGTTGCGGATGCTGATGGCGGACCCCCCTCCGAGCTACGAGGAGTTGAGTGCCGGCCTGGACATGCCGATCGGCAGCATCGGACCCACCCGCGCGCGTTGTCTGACGCGACTGCGGACGATGGTCGATCGAGCCGGTATCAGCCTTGATCGCGCCCCGGGGAGCTGATCGAACGGTGACAGGACACGAGCCTTCACAGGACGACCTCGTCGGCCCCTCCGGGCGCGGAGGCGCCGACGAGGATCCGGCCCTCGCCGGCTCGCTCCGGCGTGCTGGCACCGCTGTCGACCCGCCGCCGCCCGAGCTCCGGGACGCCGCGCGGGCCGCGTTCGCCTGGCGCGACCCGGACAGCGCCCTCGCCGATCTCGTCTACGACTCGAGCGACGACCGCGACGCGCTCGCGGGGGTGCGCGGCGCGGGCGCATCGCGGCTGCTCGCCTTCGAGTACAGTGAGATCACCGTGGAGTTCGAGGTCACCAGGGGTGGTCGCGGCTACCGCATCGTGGGCCACGTCGTGCCGCCCGCGCCCGGACGGGTCGAGGTTCGTCACGCACAGGGGTCGATGGATCTCGACGTCGACGAGCTCGGCCACTTCGCCGCGGGTCTGCTGCCGAAGGGCCCGATCAGCGTGCGCTGGACGCCGCTTGACGGCGTCACGGTGGCCACCGAGTGGGTCCGGATCTAGCGACCGGCTCGTCATCACCACTGGCATCCCCGGGTCCGACCGTCGCCGCGAGCAGGCACGGTCCGACGCCGGGCGCGGAACGTCGTAGGTGGGGGACCCGGTCCCGCCGCCGGGTCCCCCACCTGCCCGCGCCCCCACGCGCGGGACAGCCCGTTCCCCCGCTATCCGGGCCGTCACCTATGGAGAGCGGCACGACCCAGGTGTTGATACAACGAATTTCCGGAAATCGTGCCGCTCGGCAGGCCCCGCGCCGACCACCGGCGCCAGGGCTCCCGCGCCCGTCCGACCCTCAGACCGACGTGGCGCGACGGCGTGCCGCAACGTCGTGCCGCGACGGCGCGAGGCACGACAGGCGCCTCCCCTCGCTCGGCGAGACGGGTTGACAAGCTCACCTATAGAATGTGAAATCGCAACGGACGGCCCTCGCAGCGGTCATTGCCTGCGCTGGGTCGCAGCGCGGCGGTCGCTGGGTCTCCCCCCGTACCCACCGGCCGCCGCGCCTTTTTCGTGACCTCGCCGACGAAGGGCTTGCCGACCGTGGCGCGATCGGGTACAAGCAGGATGGCAGTCGCGATAGCTGGCCCCCGGGTGGGGGGCGGTCGTGGGGGCGTCTCCCAGTGGGGAGTTCGGTCGACCGGATCCGCGGGGCTCGGAGCCCGGACCGTTGCCGTGTGGGGACGGTCCGGGCTCGCACGCCCTGAGTCCACGCTCAACTGCCAACTCTCGACACGCGAACGCGCCGCCCCGAGGTGGGCGGCGCGTCTGCGTGTGGGGTCCAAACAGGATCCTAGGAGCCCGCAACGACGGCCTCCTCACCGGTGGAAACCATGTTCATCACAGGCTAAGGGCGCCGGCGTGCGCACGGCAGCTCAGCAGCTCACTCGTAGGGGCCCAGACGCATGCGGCGGCGTGCTCTTAGCACGCGACTCGTTGCTGCGGCCTTGTGCACGCAACCTACGGGAACAGTCGCCCCATCGCAGGTGAGAACGACCTGCCGGGCACAGTTGGGCGCCCCTGCCGAGCGCCGTTAGAGCGGGCCGATGCGCTACCCAACGTCGTTGCGCTCGGCTGCGTGGTCAGCTCGTCCAGTACACGGCGATGCCGACGACCATGACGACCAGCGCCAGGAGGTTGATCGGCACCACCCAACGCACGAACTCGTCGCGAACCATGTTCATGAGGGTAGCCAGCACCAGCCCGAAGGCGAGAAGCACGAACCCCAGCGCCGACCTGAGACCGTCGGTGGCCAGGCCACCGATGCCAGCCGCCAACACCAACAGTCCGGACAAGAACACGAGCACCGGCGCGTAGCCCAACGGTCCCGGCGGACGGTTCGTCGCGAACTGCCTCTCCCACAGTCGACCAAGGGCGCTTCCTCGCTGCCCCCGAGCCCGTTCACCGTCGAGCTCTCGCTCACCTACGGACGGATCGGCCATGGACGCGCTCTCCTGCAGTCTCACCATCCAGTGGCGCTGGTAGGGCCCGTGTCGACACCCTTCCATGGACTAAAGTGCCTGCAGCTTCCCTCGAACGCAAGACACTGCATTCGTCGTTTCCGTGGTCTTCCCCCTAGCCGCGCGCCTCGGGCTTATCCCGCGTTCGGCGGGCCTGACGTGCTGGTCAACATCGCCCGACCCGGCCTCCCCGAGCCCAGAACTGCTCTCCAAACGCGAACGCGCCGCCCGAGACGCGTCGACGTTGCACGGCCCGGGGACCATGCCCGGGGCGGGTCTGCCGCGATTCCGTCGCCGCGAACGGCGAATACTGTGCAGACCCGCGTGTGGGGTGTCGACAGAATCGAAACGGCCTGAGGCCGCGCGGTTGTGGCGGGGGTCGGTGAGGGGCAGCCACAGATTGGCGGCAGCTCAGTCACGGCGATATGTCCGATTCCCGGCTGCGGTGGCGGTGCTCCGGCGACAGCGGCCCGCACGCCGGGGAATCAGCGGCACACTCGGGCCTGTGGGTCTGCACGTGAGCCTGGCGAGTGTGCGGAAGCCGGCGCGCTCGGGTCGTCCGGCACGCGACAGCCGCGGCTTGACCCTCTGGTCGGCGAACAGCTGGGTCCGCTCCAGGACGAGCTCGAACGCGGGGGTCGGACCCGCCCTCGAACGCACCGTGTAGGGCACCGCAGCCGACGGGGTTTGCGTGCGACCGGTCGGCGCAGTTGTGCGTTGGTTGGGTGAGAGGGCAGCAGCCCGCGGAGTTCGGAGGTGAATGTGGCAGAGGTGCCGGTGGATCTGGCCCGGTTCTGCCGCAAGCAGCGGCCGCAGCTGGTGGGCTCGTTGGGCCTGTACTGCAGCGACGTCGGGGTGGCCGAGGAGCTGGCCAACGAGGCGCTAGTGCTCTGTAACGGAGTCGGCTTTCCGGTTGGCTGTGGCGAGGATGTCGTCGGCGGTTTTGGTCCAGGTGAAGGGCTGGCAGCGGTCGTTCCAGCCGTCGATGAAGGTGGCGATGGCGTCGGTGACCTGCCGCACGGAGGTGAACGAGCCGCGGCGGATGGCCTGGCGGGTGATGATCGAGAAGAACGATTCGACCAGGTTCATCCATGAGGAGTGCGTCGGGGTGAAGTGCAGCTGGATCCGCGGGTTCTTGGCCAGCCATGTCTTGACGTCGGCGTGCTTGTGCGCCGAGTAGTTGTCGACGATCACGTGCAGCGGCACCCGCGGGTAGGTCTTGGCGGCCTGCTTGAGGAACTTGAGGAACTCTTCGTGGCGGTGGCGGGGGTAGCAGGCGCCGGCCACTTTGCCGGTGGCCACCTCCAGGGCGGCGAACAGGGTGGTGGTGCCGTGCCGGCGGTAGTCGTGGGATTGCCGTTCGGCCTGGCCGGGCTTGAGCGGCAGGATCGGCTGGGTGCGCTCCAACGCCTGGATCTGGGACTTTTCGTCGACGCACAGCACGACCGCGTTCTCCGGCGGGTGCAGGTACAGCCCGACGATGTCGTGCACCTTGGCGACCAGCTCGGGGTCGGTGGAGAACTTAAACGTCTCGGCGCGCCACGGCTGCAGCTGCCATGACTTCCACAGCCGCGTGATCGTGGTGTGCGACACATCGCCCAGGTGGCGGGCCAGCAGCCGCGACGACCAGTGCGTCACCCCCAGATGCGCCGGTGGCGGCGCGAGCGTGGCCGCCAGGATCTCGTCGGTGCGCTGGCGGGTCAGCCTGGGCGGCGCGCCTGAGCGCGGCGCATCGTCCAGCCCAGCCAGCCCGCGCTTGGCGTAGCGGTTGCGCCACAGGGTCACCGTGGGCCGCGAACACCCCACGCGGGCGGCGAGCTCGCCTGCCGGCAGTCCCTCAGCGGCCAGCAGCACGATCTGGGCCCGCTCCCGATCCCGCACCGACACCGTCCGCGCTGCCACGCGCGACTGCAGGACCCGCCGGTCCTCCTCCGAGACGTCCAGAACCTTCGCATGGTTGGCCATGCCGGCCAGTATCCACCCCCGACCCCCAACAGGAAAGGAACCTACGCAACGAACCACTAGCGAGGGTCTGTCGTGACTGGGACCGCGTGCGGGAGTTCGACCGCCCGGGCGCGTGGGCTCATCGGGTGGCGATGAACTTGGCCAACTCATGGTTCCGACGCAGAGGTGCCGAGCGACGGGCGCGCCGCCGGCTGGAAGGCCAGCAGCCTACGCGCGAACCGGGCGGACGCGGTGGCGGTGCGTCAGGCGGTCGCACGTCTGCCTCACCGCAGGCGGGCGGTGCTGGTGTACCGGTTCTATCTGGGCTACTCGGTGGCAGAGACCGCTGATGCGATGGGGGCGTCGGAGTCGGCGACGAAGTCGCTGGCCAGTCGCGCTGTCGACGAGCTGCGCGGGGTGTTGGACGTGGATACGACGCTTGCCGGGGAGGAACACGATGGCGCGCGATGACCTGTCGACGCTGCTGCGCGCTGCGGCGCCGACCACGAACGACGACACGGACGTCGACGCGCTGTGGGCACGGGGCCGTCGCCTTCGGGCTCGCCGGCGCGCCGGACAAGTCACTGCGACGGTCGCGGTCATCGCGGTGCTGGGAGGTGGCCTGGTCACCCTCGCTGGTGGCCAGGACACCGCGATGCGCTTCGGCGGCCCACCTCTGCCTGAGGGCGTCGAGGTCGCCGAGGGAGTGGCCTCGGAGCCGGCGCCGAGGGTTGGCGGTGTGGACTTCCAGCGAGTCGCCGCTGGCGCCGACGAGCGGGAGTGGGCAGTCCTGGTCCAGCGTTCGGAGTTCGTCGAGGGGGTCCACGTGCGAGTCGAGGGAGTCGAAGAGGGAACCGCCGCGGTCCTTCCCGCCCCGGAGGAGGCCCTGGCCGCCACCGTGCAGGAGATCGGCGACGCTCGATGGGTCGTCGCAGCGCTTGACGCACCCGCAGAGCGGGCCCGCGTGCACCTTGCGGATGGCAGCGCGTTCCCAGTCGACACAGTCGACAGCGGCCTGGGATTGGAGCTGGCGGTCGTCCGTCTTCCGTATGACTCAGAAGACGCCGAAGCCGACACCTCAGTGGAGGCAGTTGAGGCCCTCGACGAAGACGGCGGCGCGGTCACGCGGGTAGCGGGCGACGAGCTTGCTCATCCCGCGGTGGGCTCGCCGAGCCCGTCAGCGCTCGAGGAGTTCGCCAGCGGCGAGCACGACGGCGACGACTGGACGCTGGAAGTCGACGTCGATGGACAGCACCTGCCCGCCGAGTGGACGGCGGTGCAGCTACAGGTCACGGTCGACTGGGCTCGGGCGACAACCACGGTCAGCTGGCAGGTGGGGGGTCACCCCGCGGCGCCCTTCCGACCCGGACTGGTCGACGCGGACGACGCCCCGCTCCTGGTCAGCGGCTGGGCTCCCGACGATGCCCACGTCGTGCGAATCCACCACGCCGACGGCAGCGTCACCGAGACCGCCGTCCACCGGCCTTCAGGCAGTCCGTTTGCCTTCTACGCGTCGCCGGCTCCCGCCGACGACGACCATGCGACAGCGGGCGTCGTCCGCGTCGAAGCCGTCGACGTCGGCGGCGACGTGGTGGAGCACTGGGAGCACTGACCGACCAACGGTGTGGCGGTGGCATCGCCGGCGCGGAGCGAAGGTTGCCATGGCCGACCCCTTCGACCATGGGGCCCAAGTCCCGCCCCGGGGGAGACAGCCCAGCCGCAATCGGAGCCAGGACGCCGAAACGGAAGGCGCACGCCAGCCTGGGCGCGGACAGACGGTCGTCGAGTGGCGGGCGGGCTACCAGGGCCACGGCCGCCAGGCCCCGGGCTGGAGCGCCTTGGAGTTGACCCGGTTAGCCGCTCCCCCGCCGGTCCACCCCGCCGACGGCGGGGCTGCCATCGTGCCCGCACAGCCGCCGCCGCGGTCCCGAAGCCCGCCGGCGAGGCCACACGCCCCCAGAAACGACGAAGCGCCGCCCCGCACGGGGCGGCGTCTTCGTGTCTGAGCCCACAACGGGCTGTCATCCAGCGGGTCGCCCAGATTCCGTCAGCAACACGCCGGCATTCTGTGCGGACCCCTGTGTGGAGGCGGCGGGAGTCGAACCCGCGTCCGGATGTCTCGTCCTCGAGAGCGGCTACGAGCGTAGGTCCCGGCTGGGTGTCGGGCCGCCGCGCTCCGGGACCAAGCGGCTCGGCGGCCTTACCCCGCTAGCGTGTCCCGGCAGACCCGCGGGGGTGATCTGCCGGTAGAGCCTGGCTATGACGTCCGGTCCCCCAGCCCAGGCAGCCGAGGGCGGACGGGCGGCTTAGTTAGGCCGCCAGGGCCACGTTGTCGTCGGCACCTATTGGTCGCCAGGCAGTTTTACGGGATGACCTGACATGCCCGGCTCGCTCTCTCGAGGTCGACCGACACCCGTCGAAGCCTGATCGCCCCCGAATTGGTGCTGCGTCCCTCACGGGCCGCAGCAGCCCTACTCTACACCCCTCAGGTGGCGCTGACAGCGGGGCGGACCTCCGCCGACCGGCAATGGGCGTGGAACGCGCCACATGGTCGTCGTGCGGCTTCACCGCACGCGGAGGACCGTGACACTACTGCTTGCCCTTCGCACGCTGGGCCAGCGTGCGCTCGACCTGGCGCTTCGCGTCCTTCTCGGCGAGGTCGCGGCGCTTGTCGTGCTGGGCCTTCCCGCGCGCGAGACCGACCAGGACCTTCGCCTTGCCGTCCTTCCAGTACATCTTCAGCGGCACCAGCGTGCGCCCGGCCTCTCGACTGAACTCGGCGAGCCGCTCGATCTCGGCGCGGTGCAGCAACAGCTTGCGCTCCCGGGTCGGCCAGTGGTTGTGGATGTTGCCGTACTGATACTCCGGGATGTCGGCCTGCAACAGCCAGGCCTCGCCCTCCTTGATCGTGGCGAAGGCGTGCTGGAGCGACACCTTGCCCGCACGCAGCGACTTCACCTCGGTACCACGCAGGGCCAGCCCCGCCTCGACGGTGTCGAGGACCTCGTAGTCGAAGCGAGCCCGCCGGTTCACGGCGATGGTGTCGTCGTCGCGCTGCTTCGCGCCCTTCTTCGCCATCAGTTCGCCCCAGCGATGATCTGCCGCAACTCCTCCTGCGCGGCGTCCAGTTGCTCGTCGGGACCGTTCTCGGCCTCCGCGGCCTCGTCCTCGTCCACCTCGACCAGGCGATCGGGCTGGACGCCGATCTCCTCGATCGACTCGCCGCTCGGCGTGAAGTACTGCGCGTTGGTGAACTTCAGGCCGGAACCGTCCGAGAGCGAACGGATCGCTTGGACCGTGCCCTTGCCGAAGGTGGGCTCGCCCACGAGCTGTCCGCGGCCGGCGTCCTGGATCGCCCCCGCGACGATCTCGGAGGCACTCGCCGAGCCACCATCGACGAGCACGACCAACGGGGCGTCGACAGCGTCGCCGGAGGCCTCGAACGTCTCGGCCTCGTCGCTCGCCTCCACGGTCACGACCGGACCCTCGTCGACGAAGACGCTCGCGACCTCGACGGCCTCGTTCAGGAGACCGCCGGGGTTGCCACGGAGGTCGAGGACGAGGCCGTCCGCGCCATCGTCGAGCAGCCCGTTCACCGCCTCGCGCACCGTGTCGCCCGCACCGCTGGTGAACTGGTTCAGTTCGACGTAGCCCTGACCGTCGTCGAGCAGTTCCGCGTCGAGCAGCGGGATCTCGATCTCAGCGCGCCCCACGTCGAAGTGGAGCTCCTCCCCATTGCGCTCCACGCCGATGCTGACCTCGGTCCCCTCGTCGCCCCGAACCTCGTCGACCACCGAGTTGATCGGCGCGTCACGGACGTCCTCGCCCTCGACCTCGACGATCTGGTCACCGCTGCGCAGGCCGGCCTCCTGCGCCGGGCTCCCCTCGAAGACGGTGACGATGAACAGGCCGTCGGGCGTCTCCTGCAGCTCCATGCCGACACCGGAGTACGTGCCGTCGAGCGACTCCGAGAAGGTCGCGTACTCGGCCGGCTCGTAGAACTCGGCGTACGGGTCATCGAGTTCCTCGAGCATGCCGTCGATGGCCGCGTCCAAGAGCTCATCCGCGTCCGGGGCGTCGACCGCGCCCTCGGTGAGCTCCTCGAAGGTCTCGATGAGCGGCGCGAGCTCCTCGGGATAGGGGTCCGACGTCGCCTCCGTGCCCGCCCCGGTCGCATCGACCACGCCCCCTGAATCCTGTTGCAGGCCCCAGAGGTACGCGCCGTAGGTCAATCCGCCGACCAGCGCGACGAGCAGGAGCACGACGAACACGCCGAGGAGGCGCCGCCCTCGCCGCTCAGGTCGGTCCGCGCCCGAGGTCTGCGGCGGCTCGTTCGTCGGGGGATCCGCCGGGTTGTCCATACCGCCAGCGTGCCATGCCGACGAACGCCCTGCGGATGCGCGAGCCCCAGGCGAGACGAACCGCACGCCGGGTGACAGGGGACGCCGAGCGACCCTCGTCCGCGGGGCGCGCCGAAGCGCACCATGCGCGATGTGCCAGGGCCGTGGCAACGTAGCCCCCGGCGTCGAAAGGAGACCTCATGAGCCAGGACGCCGTGCCGGCCCGCGGCCGACGCGATGCCGCGGTGACGGTCACCGACGAGGTGGTCTCGAGCTTCGCGGAGACCCGAGACCCGCGGCTGCGCGAGGTGCTGTCCAGCCTGGTTCACCACCTGCACGCCTTCGCCGAGGAGGTGCAACTGAGCGAGCGGGAGTGGCACCAGGCCGTCGAGTTCCTGACCCGCGTCGGGCACACCACGACCGACGACCGGCAGGAGTTCATCCTCCTGTCCGACGTCCTGGGCCTGTCGATGCTGACGATCGGCCTGAACCAGCCGGAGGGCGGCGGCGTCACCGAGGCGACGGTCTTCGGCCCGTTCTTCGTCCCGGGCTCCCCGCGGATCCCGCTCGGCGGCGACGTTGCCGGGGACCCCCCCGGCGAGCCCTGCTGGCTCGAGGGCACGGTGCGCGACGAGGAGGGGCGGCCGGTCGCCGGCGCGCGCGTGGAGGTCTGGCAGGCCGACGACGAGGGTCTCTACGACGTGCAACGCGAGGGCGCGCCCACGAGCGGCCGCGGACACCTTTTCACCGACGAGCAGGGCGGGTACCGCTTCTGGACCGTGCGGCCGTCCCCCTACCCAATTCCCGACGACGGGCCCGTGGGCGACCTGTTGAGGGCCACCGGCAGGAGCCCGATGCGCCCCGCCCATGTCCACTTCATGATCAGCGCCGACGGCTACCGCACCCTGGTGACCCACGTCTTCGCCGCCGGCGACCCGCACATGGCGACCGATGCCGTGTTCGGGGTCAGGTCTTCGCTGATCACCGAGTTCGCCGAGCGCGCTCCCGGTCCCGCCCCCGACGGTTCCGCGATGGAGGCCCCGTGGTACGAGGCCTCGTTCGACTTCGTGCTCGCCCGCGACGCGTGAGGGCTAGAGGTACGGGGCCGGATTCACCGGGCTGCCGCCCTCACGCACCTCGAAGTGCAGATGGGGGCCCGTCGACACGCCCGTCGAGCCGACGTAGCCGATCACGTCGCCCCGGCTCACGGACTCCCCGGCGGAGACGTTCAGGGACGACTGGTGCGCGTACAACGTGGACAGACCGCCGCCGTGGTCGATCACGACCGTGATCCCGTAGCCGCCCCGGCCCCCGGCCTGCACGACCCGACCGCCGTCGGCCGCACGGATCGGCGTTCCAGTCGGCGCCCCGAAGTCGATGCCGGCGTGCAAGCGTTGCGTGCCCAGCACCGGGTGGGTGCGGTACCCGAACGAGCTGGTGACCGGGCCGCCCACCGGCCGGGCCAGTAACCCGCCGCCCCCATCGGCGCCGGAGGAGGCACTGGAGTCGCTCCCACCGGATCCGGGGGAGTCACTGGATCCGCCCCCACTCCCCGAGCCCGCATCGTCGTTCCCCGAACCGTCGCTCGCCGCCTCGCGCTCGGCCTGCTCGCGCTCGGCCTGCTCGCGCTCGGCCTGCTCGCGACGCTCCTGCTCGCGACGCTCCTGCTCACGGCGTTCGATCTCGGCACGGCGTTCGGCCTGCAGGTCCTCCTGCTCGTCGGCGAGTTGCGCCAACTCGGCCTCGAGGGCCTGGCTCTGCCCCTCGAGCTCGCCGACCAACCGGTCGTACTCCTCCTTGTCGGCTTCGAGCTCAGCGAGCACCTCCTCCTGGCGCTCACGCTCGACGGCCACGGCGTCGCGCACGTCCTGACGCTCCTCGCGCAGGGCGGCGACACGATTCCGCTCCTCCTCGGCGGCGCGCTGCTCCTCGACCTCCTGGTCCTGGAGCTCCTCGAGGTGTCCCACGCTCGCCGAGATCTCGTGCTCGAGGGTGCGCATCCGCTCGATCGCGGCGAGATCGCTGTCGAGGATCGACCGCACGAGGCCGCTGGTGCGCGTGAGCTCGTTGAGGTCCTGAGCGTCGAGCAGGGCGTCCGCGTAGTTGCCCTCCCCGCTCATGTACGCGCTTCTGACCCGCTCCGCGAACAGATCCCGTTGTTCCCCGAGCTCCGCGCGGGCGGCGTCGAGCTCCTGCTCGGTCTGGATCAGCTCGCTCGTGGTCTGTCGGAGCTGCTCCTCGGCGGCGGCGAGCGCTTCCTCCGCGCTCTCCACCTCCCCGGTGAGCGTGTCGAGCTCCCCGTTGAGCCGGTCGAGCTCGGACTCGATCTCGTCGAGCTCGGCGTCCGCCTGCGCGTGGCGGTCCTCGATGTTCTCGAGCTCGTCGCGCGCGCCCTCGAGGTCCTCATCGACCTCCTCGACGTCCTCCTCGACGTCCTCCTCGAGCTCCTCGAGCTCCTGTTCCCGCTCGTCGAACTCGTCGAGCGCCCCGGCGATCCCGGGCACCGCCATGAGCGTGCCGGCCAGCAACGTCGCCACGAGCACGCGCCATGCGCCGGCCACCACGTGTGCCGCCTGGTCACCCGCGACGCGAGGGCGATCCTGCCCGCCGCGCGGTTCCTGCTTCACCCGACAGCTCCTCGTCGACGTCCCACGTGGGAATCTAACCGGTTCGCGGCCGCACTCGGCGCAGGAGGAACTGCGGAGCGTCGCGAATGGGTCTCTTACCGCACATATCGGCCGCACACCGGCACACTTGAGCACCGTCGCGGGGCGAGGCCCTGACCAGGCCGAGGCGGGGGAACGCCGTCCGTCAGACCGCGAGGAAGCGCCGCAGGCTGAAGTAGGACGCGAGCGCGGCGAGGCCACCCCCGATGAGCAGCAGCCACGGCACCGTGTAGAGCAGCGCCTCGGGGCCGATGAACGGCAGGAACGGCACCTCCGCGTCGAGCGTCGTGACCAGGGTCTCCATCCCGAGCCAGAGCAGCCCGCCGGCGAGGAGCGCGCCGAGCACACCCGCGACCACGCCCTCGAGGATGAAGGGCAGCCGGATGTACCAGTTCGGCGCCCCCACGAGCTTCATGATGCTGATCTGCTCACGGCGGGCGAACGCGGTGATGCGGATCGTGTTCGAGATGAGCGCTGCGGCGGCGACGAGCTGCAGGGCGGCGACCGAGATCGCGCCGAGTCGCACGGAATCCATCACCGTGAAGAAGCGGTCGAGCACCTCGCGCTGGTCGCTGACCTCCGACACACCCGGGTAGTCCTCGTACTGGGACTCGACGATCCGGAAGTTCTCCGGTTGATGCAGACCGACCCGGAACGAGGCGGGCAACAGGTCGGGCGTCACACTGGCCAACACCTCGTCCTGCCCCTCGAAAAGGTCCTGTGCGTTCTCGTAGGCCTGCTCCTGGGACTCGTAGATGACCTCGCTGACCTCGCTGTTGTCCTGCAGGTCGGCCTCGAGGGACTGCCGCTGCTCCTCGGTGATGCCGTCGTCCAGCCAGATCGACACCTCGACCTGCGTGTAGAAGAGCCCGCGGGTGAGGTTGACCTGCTCCTGCACCAGCAGACCCGCGCCCAGCAGGGCGAGGCTGACGGTGACGGTCACCACCGTCGCGACGGTCATGAGCAGGTTGCGGCGGAGCCCGACGCCGACCTCGCCGAGCAGATAGCGGAGCCTAGCCCCCATAGCCGTACACCCCGCGGACCTGATCGCGTACCAAGTGCCCGTCCTCGAGCTCGACGACCCGTCGGCGCATCGAGTCGACGATGTGCTGGTCGTGGGTCGCCATGACCACCGTGGTGCCGGTGCGATTGATCCGGTCGAGGAGCTTCATGATCCCCACGGAGGTGTGCGGGTCGAGGTTGCCGGTGGGCTCGTCGCAGAGGAGGATCCGCGGCCGATTCACGAACGCGCGCGCGATCGAGACGCGCTGCTGCTCGCCGCCCGAGAGCTCGTGGGGGTACGCGTGGTACTTGTCCTCGAGCCCCACCAGCCGGAGCACCTCCGGGACGGTCTTGGTGATCTGGTGACGGGGCCGCCCGATCACCTCGAGCGCGAAGGCCACGTTCTCGGCCGCGGTCTTGCGTTCGAGCAGCTTGAAGTCCTGGAAGACGCAGCCGAGCTCGCGTCGCAGGCTCGGCACCTTCCACGACTTCAGCCGGGAGAGGCGCTTGCCGGCCACCCAGAGGTCACCCTCGTTGGGATCCTCGTCCTTGATCACGAGCCGGATGAACGTGCTCTTGCCGGAGCCCGACGCCCCGACGATGAAGACGAACTCGCCCTTGGCCACCTCGACGCTCAGGTCGGACAGCGCCACGACCCCGTTGTCGAAGACCTTGGTGACGTTCTCCAGGCGGATCACTTCGTTGCGCTCTCTCGAACGGGGGTCGGCTCGGCCTCACGCCTGGGGCTGGTGGCGACCACAGCGGGTCCCGCAACGCACGCCGCACCGTGTCGCCTGGCGAGCCTAGCAGGGGACCGGCTCCGGCTTCGCAATCGCCTAGACATGACCCTCACCGACGCGCTCCTGTTGCTCGCCGCGTGCCTTCCACTGCAGGAAGGCCTCGATGAAGGCGTCCAGGTCGCCGTCGAGCACCGCGTCCGTGTTCCCCGTCTCGTGACCCGTCCGCAGGTCCTTGACCATCTGGTACGGGTGCAGCACGTAGGAGCGGATCTGGCTACCCCACGCGACGTCGGCCTGTTCCCCGCGCACCGCATCGATCTCGGCCTGACGCTCCGCACGGGCACGCTCGGCGAGCTTCGCCTTGAGCAGGTTCATCGCGACGGTCTTGTTCTGCAGCTGTGACTTCTGGTCCTGGCACTGCACCACGATGCCGGTGGGCAAATGGTTGATCCGCACCGCGCTGTCGGTCGTGTTGACCGACTGTCCGCCGGGCCCCGAGCTGCGGAAAGTGTCGATGCGCAACTCCTCCTCGGGCACCTCGACGTGATCGTCGACGGCTTCGAAGACCGGGATCACGTCGACGCTCGCGAAGGCGGTGTGCCGCCGCTTCTGCGAGTCAAACGGGCTGATGCGGACGAGGCGGTGCACCCCTCGCTCGGCCTGGAGCAGCCCGTAGGCGCGGTCACCGTGCACCGTGAAGGTCGCGCTGCGGATCCCGGCCTCGTCGCCGTGCTGCACATCGTGGACGTCGACCCCGAAGCCCCGGTGCTCGCACCAGCGCAGCAGCATGCGCTGGAGCATCTCGGCCCAGTCCTGGCTATCGGTGCCCCCGGCGCCGGCGTGGACCGTCACCACCCCATCACGATGGTCGTACTCGCCGGACAGGAGGACGCGCAGCTCCAGCTCGGCGATCTCCCGCTCGAGTGCGGCGACCCCTTGCGCGACCTCGACCGCCGCGTCCTCGTCGTTCTCCTCACGGGCCAGCTGCTCGAGCGTCTCGAGATCGGCGAGCTTCTGCGCGAACGCGTCGTACCGACCGAGGTCGTCCTCCAGCCGCCGGAGCTCGGTCATGACCCGTTGGGCACGTGCTTGATCGTCCCACAGGGCGGGATCGCCGGCCTCGCCCTGAAGTTCGGTCAGTCGGCGGCGCTTGCCGTCGACGTCAAAGATACTCCTTCACGCCGGCGAGCTTCTGGGCGTAGACGGCGAGCGCCTGGCGGGACTCGGTGGTCACGTCGGTTCCTTCCTGACGGCTTCCGCTCCGTCGCGCCCGAGAGCACGCGCACCCGGACCCACGGCGCAACCGCTGATGATAGCGACGACGAGCCCGCCCGGGCCGCCACGGCCCGCCGCCCCACCCGTCCGGCGGGCCGCATCGAGAACGGGTCGCGACCGTGGGCTACGATGCGCGTGCCCCGAACCGGACACGGTCGCGGGTTGACTCTTCGATCGGGTGGGCCCGGGAGGACGTCTGTGACACCCCTCATCGACGCGACCGAGATGTACCTGCGAACGGTGTGGGAGCTCGAGGAGGAGGGCATCACACCGATCCGCGCCCGGCTCGTGGAGCGGCTCGGCCTCTCGGCCCCCGCCGTCAGCGAAACCGTGACCCGGCTGGAGGCCGAGGGGCTCATGCGCATGGCCGCAGACCGCACCCTCGGGCTCACCGAGAAGGGGCGCGAGATCGCGATGAGCGTCATGCGCAAGCACCGGCTGGCCGAGCGGCTCATCGTCGACGTCATCGGGGTCGAGTGGGAGCTGTCGCACAACGAGGCCTGCCGCTGGGAGCACGTGATCAGCGATCACGTGGAGCAGCGCATCGCCGAGTTGCTCGGGGAACCCGATCGCTGCCCCCACGGCAATCCGATCCCCTCCCCCGGCGACGAGGAACGGGCCGCCGACACGGTGCACCCACCTGCCCGGGCCGGCCTCTCGACCCTCGCCGAGGCGGCGCGCAAGGTGCAACGGGCTCGCATCGCTCGGATCAGCGAGATGCTCCAGGGCGATGTCCCGACGATGAGCGACTTCGTCCGCCACGGCATCGTGCCGGGCGCCCGCGTCGAGCTGTCCTCCGGCCCGACCGGCGTGACACTGCGCCCGCTCGACGGGGAAGCCGTCGAAGCGCTCGCGCTCGCGCCCGATGCCGCCGAGCTCGTCTACGTCGAGAGGCTCGACTAACGGCTGTACAGGTCCCGGTGAGCAACGTAAGCTGACGGGGTGTGGCCCGGGCCGGACCGGTGCCAGGGGGAAGGCTGCCCGTGACCTCGCCATACGCTCGCGTGACCGAGCTCCGCGCCGTCGACGATCCCGCCGCCACGCCGCAGCAACTCGCCTCGCTCCTCGAGAGGTGGAATCCCACCGACGAGCGCGAAGCGAGCGCCCTCGAACGCTTCCGGACGGCGCTGGCCACCCTGACACGCCCGTTCGACCGCGAGGCCGACCCCGTCCACGTCACCGCCTCCGGGCTCGTGATCGGGCCGCGCGGAGTGCTGTTGCACCGCCACAAGCGCACCGGGGCCTGGATGCAGCCCGGCGGGCACATCGATCACGGAGAGGTCCCCTCCCAAGCAGCGGCGCGGGAGACCACCGAGGAGACCGGGGTGACCGTCACGCACCCGAGCGGCGGTCCCCGCCCGGTCCACCTCGACGTGCACGACGTCGTGGTCACCGGCCACGTTCACCTCGATCTGCGCTACCTGCTCGTCGCGGACGCCGGCAGCTCGGACGAGCCGGCGCCACCGCCGGACGAGAGCCCGGAAGTGGCGTGGTTCTCGTGGGACCAGGCCATCGCCATGGCCGACCCCGGGCTGATCGGCGCGCTGCGGCTCCTGCGGCCCGCCTAAGCAAGGCGGCGGACGAACGCACGGCCTACGTGGCGCGGCCCTGGTCGGCGAGCCCGTCGACCCAGTCGCCGACCACCTCCGCGACCTCGCGGTGCACGTCCGCGGTGGCGCGCCCGTCACGACGCCGAGGCTCGAACCCGTGATCGGCCCCGGCGACGACGTGCACGCTGGTGCGTCGGGCCTCGAGGTGCGCGGCACGCTCGGCCTCGAGGGTCGCGAGGTCGCACAGCCGGTCGCGATCGCCCTGGACGAACAGGCTCGGCACACGCAGGTCCGGCCAGTGGGCGGTTCGCAGCCGCTCCCGCGGGACCGGCTCGGCGTCGCGCAGGGGACGGGCCGGATGGAGCGGATAGGCGAGCAGGGCCACCCCGGCGACTCCCGCGACCGGCTCGTCCTCGTCGCTGGCGATCAGGCTCGCGACCCGACCGCCCATCGACCGGCCGCCCAGGATGAGCGGGCGCTCATCGCCGAGGCGTTCGCGCAGGTGGCCCGCCACCTCCGCGAAGACCGCTCCGCATCGCTCGAGGGGGTCAGGGCGGCCGCGACCCGCCTCGGTGTAGGCGAACTGGAGGACCAGCGTCGGGTGACCCCTCGCGGCGAGGCGATCGGCGACGACGGCGAGCGGGGCGTCGTGACGATCGGAGCCGGCTCCCGGCGCGAGGACGACGGCGAGCTCACCGCGGTCGCCGAGGGGCCGGCGAGCCGTGGCCGTGACCGCTGGCACGGCTTGCGGCCCGAAGACGGGCACGTGCCAGTCCTCCGGGGCGGTGGGTCGGGTGGGCACGCCCGGGAAGGCTACTCGGCGGGTGCTGATGCGCGACACTGGCGAGGTGTCGAGCAAGACCGCACCCCGCAGACAACCGGAGCCCGCTTCTGCTGCCCGCACCCGGCGTGACGCCGCCACCGGCCGCACGCGCCGGCGCACGGGCTGGGTCATGCGTGCCGTCCTCGTGGCGATCGTGCTGCTCGCGGGCTACGTGGTGGTCACCGGGGTGCAGGTGTGGTGGTCGACGACGCGGGACGCCGCGCGCTCCGCCGACGCCATCGTCGTCCTCGGCGCGGCCCAGTACGACGGGCGTCCGTCCGCCGCCCTGCAGGGGCGACTCGACCACGCCCTCCAGCTCTACGAGGCGGGGTACGCGCCGCTCGTGGTCGTCACGGGCGGCCGACAGGCGGGCGATCGGTACACGGAGGCGGCCGCGAGCGCGAACTACCTCGAAGGGCGGGGGATGCCGGGCGATGTGATCGAGCGTGAGACGACCGGGGGAACCAGCTACGCCTCGATCGCCGCCACCGCCCGGTTCCTGGCCGACGAGGGGCTCGACCGGGTCCTGCTCGTCTCGGACCCGTTCCACAACCACCGGATCCGCGCGATCGCTCGCGAGGTCGGGCTCGACGCCCACGTGTCGGCGACCACCGCGAGCCCGTTCTCCGGCGTCAACGAGTTGCGCCAGCTGGCTCGCGAGACCGTCGCCGTATCCCTCGGTCGCGTGATCGGTTATCGGCGGCTCGATCAGCTCGGGTTGCGCCTGCGCCAGCTGGGCGCCGAAGAACTCGAGGAGGAGGCCGGCGACCTCCCCGGGGACGACGCCCGAGGCGAGCGGCAGGAGCCCACCGGGGAGGCCTCGTGAGGGCCGGTGCACCGGGGGAGGCTTCGTGACGCTCTGGGAGGCGATCATCCTCGGGGCGATCCAGGGCCTGTTCATGTTCGTCCCCGTCAGCTCGACGAGCCATCTGGCACTCGCACAGCAGTGGCTCATCGATCGGGGCTCGGCACTCCCCCCGCCGGAGTCGCCCGAGATGATCCTGTTCGACCTCGTCGTGCACGTCGGCACGATGGTGTCGGTGGCGCTCGTGCTGCGACGCAGCCTGGGACGCTTGCTCGTCGGAGCCAGCGCGGACGTGGGTGGCCTGCTGGGCACGCGGGAGGGCCGCCGGGGACGCTACCTGCGCCTCGTCGGCATGGGCCTCTTGTCCGTGGCGACCACCGGCGCCATCGGGGTGGTCGTCCTGCAGACCGGCACGGGCGTGTTCGGCGCGCCCCCCATCATCGCGGGCAACCTCGCCCTGACGGGCGCGATCCTCTGGTGGACCGACACGGTCGGCCCGCGCTGGCGGGGACTCGACGGCATCACCCCGCTCGTCGCGATCGGGATCGGGGCCGCCCAGGGAATCGCGCTGCTGCCGGGGCTGTCACGCAGCGGGCTCACGATCGCCTGCGCCCTGCTGCTGGGCCTACGCCGCCGCTGGGCGGCAGAGTTCAGCTTCTTCGTGGCCATCCCCACGATCGTCGCCGCATCCGGCGTGCAGGCCCTGCTCGTCGCGCGCGAAGGAGAGCCGCTGCTCGTCGACGCGGGCGCGTTCGCCGTGGGCTTCGTGATCGCCGCCGCCGTCGGCGCGGTCGCGCTCTGGGGGGTGCTGCGCCTGCTGTACCGCGCGCGATTCCGGGTGTTCAGCATCTACGTCTGGATCCTCGCCGTCCTCGTCGCCAGCGGCGTGGTGGTCTCGACCCACTAGGCCTCCCCCGACCGATCCCTCGGGCCTGCGCGGACACGACGCCGGGACGCCCCCCGGTCGCTCCCCAGGGCGGCCAGCACGCGGCGGGTGTGGCGCCCGCCCAGTACACCCAGGGCGGCCATGCCGACCAACAGGGCCACGAGCGGCCCGACCGGCAGCCGCAGGGGCCCCTCCGGGTCGGTGAGCCCACCGACGATCAGCCATCCGAGCGAGGCACTCGTCACCACCACCGCGGCGGCGGTCTTCACGGCAGCCGCGCGTGGCGGGAGCGTGCTCCGCGGCGCGTCCCCGACCCGCTCGAAGCGCCCGAACACCGCGACGAGGGGGACGAGCACGGCGACGCACGCGGCGAGCCACAGCGGGCGCGTCGCCCACCAGGTCGCGTCGATCTCGGCGGCGAGCGGCCACGGCTCGAACACGACCGCGACCGTCGAGACGGTGAGCATGGCGGTCTGGTGCCACAGGAAGACGGTCATGAGCCGCGACCCGAGCAAGGCGACCGCCCCCCAGGGGCGCAGCCGCTCGAGCCAGCCTTCGACCGGGACGCGTGCCACGAGGGCGACCCCGAGCTGGGCGACGCCGAGCGCGAACAGCGCGATCGTCGGCGGCGTGCTGTTGGAGAGCTCCTCGCCCGGTACCTGCACCATCGAGCGGGGGTAGCCCGCCAGGACGAGGCCGCCCAGTACCACGAGCGCGCCGAGCACGAGCGCCGCTCGGGAGACGCCACGCTGTGGGACCTGCCCGTCGCACCACCTGAAGCCCAGCTGGTGGACCGCCACCCACACGAACACGAAGTTCAGCGTCGCGAACAGGGGTTCGCCCCCCATCTCCGGCACCCAGGCGAGCGCCGCGGGCTCCGCGAACCGCAGCCCGTCGACCACCGTGGCCGCTGCGACGAGCGCGACGAGGACGCGGTGGTCGCCTCGGTCGGCGACCACCGGAGTCAGCGCGGTGACCAGCAAGTACGCCGCGAGGAACCACGCCGGGATGATGGCCGTCTCGGTGCTGAACGCGAGCACGTCGTCGCGGCCGGCCAACCGCAGGATCGCGGCGAGCACGAGCCACAGGACGAGCAGCGGGACGAGGGGACGCAACAGGCGACGTGCACGCGTCCGGGTCCAGGCGACGGCGCCCGTTCCCCGCTCACGCGCACGCCGCCAGGACCGCAGATTGAGGACGCCGCCCACGATGAAGAAGAGCGGCATCACCTGGAAGATCCACGACGCCCACTGTGTCCACGGTTCGGCGACCAACAAGTAGTCGGACCGCATTTCCCCGTCCTGCTCGGTGACCACGCGGACGAGCCAGTGTCCGAGGACGACCAGGGAGATCGCGACGACTCGCAGAAAGTCCAGGTAACGCTCACGGTCCGTCGAGGTCCGCTCGGCGATCCGTTCGGCGGCCAGGTCGAAGCGACGCAACATCCTCGGCACCCTCGTGCCCTCGGGTCACGGAGGCTCGCGGACGAGTTCGCGAGGTGTTCCCGTACGGCCGCCCCACGGTTCCCGCCCCGCGAGGGATCGATGCCTGCGCCGTCGGGACCCCACCGAACCGCTCCCTTGGGCGGCATTGGCCGTGACCGGCGGCCCCCCGATAGGCTTCGGGCCGAGAGTGCAGGACGTCGACGGCAACGGACAGACATGCATCCCCCCGACCGAATCCTCATGGGCCCCGGCCCCAGCGATGTGCATCCCCGGGTCCTGCAGTCACTGGGCCATCCCCTCATCGGCCATCTCGACCCGGACTTCACCCCGCTCCTCGACCGCGTGGGCGAGCAACTCCGCACCCTGTTCGGCACCTCCAACCGGGTGACCTTCCCGGTGTCGGGCACGGGCAGTGCCGGGATGGAGGCCACGGTCGTCAACCTCGTCGAGCCCGGCGACGACGTCGTGGTGGGCGTCAACGGGGTCTTCGGTGGGCGCATCGCCGAGGTCGCGCGCCGAGCGGGCGCGAACGTGCACACGGTCGAGGCGCCGTGGGGACGGATCATCGATCCGCAGGCCTTCCTCGAGGAGGTCCGGAAACGCCGTCCCGCCGTCGCCGCGCTCGTCCACGCCGAGACCTCCACCGGCGCGCACCAGCCGGTCGCGGAGATCGGGGAGGCCCTGCGTGGTGAGGACACGCTGCTGCTGCTCGACTGCGTCACGAGCCTCGCGGGGGTCGAGGTGGCGGTCGACGCATGGGGGGTCGATGCCGGCTACTCAGGGACCCAGAAGTGCCTGTCGGTCCCGCCAGGCCTCTCACCCGTCACCTTCAGCGACCGCGCGGTCGCCAAGGTCCGCGGCCGGGCCTCGCCGGTGCAGTCGTGGTACCTCGATCTCACGCTGTTGCTCGGCTACCTGGACGCCGAGGGCGGGCGCACGTACCACCACACCGCACCGGTGTCGATGATCTACGGCCTTGCGGAGGGACTCGACCTCGTGCTCGAGGAGGGGGTCGACGCACGGATCGCCCGGCACGCGCACCTCGGTGGCCTGCTGCAGGACGGACTCACCCAGCTGGGACTGCCGCTGCTCGCCCAGGAGGGTCACCGCCTCCCGCAGCTGACGACCGTGGGCCTGCCCGACGGTGTCGATGAGGCCGCGTGGCGGGCTCGCCTGCTGAAGGAGTACGGCATCGAGGTGGGCGGCGGGCTCGGCGACTTCGCCGGGCGGGCGTGGCGGATCGGCCTCATGGGCCACTCGTGCGACGAACGCAACGTCCGGCTCCTGCTGGCCGCCCTCGAGCGCCTGCTCGACGAGACCCGCTGAACCGCTACGCGACCCGGGCCAACTCGACCTGGCGCTGCACCCGCGCGAGGATCGCCTCGAGACCCTGCAGGCGTAGCGCGCTGATCGTGTCGGCCAGCCCCATCCGCGTGTAGAAGTCGCGGGGCACGGCGAGGACCTCCTCCGGGGTCGCGCCGTTCAATCCCTCGGCGAGCAGGCCGGCGAAGGCTCGCTGCGTGGGCGCATCCGGGGGACAGTCGAAGTGGATGTGCACGCGCCCCTCGTCGTCGAGTTCGGTCGCGAGGAAGAACGGCGTCTGGCACTCGGTCACCTGCTCCATCTGGAGAGGCGCGTCCTTGAAGCGCTCCGCCAGCGGTGGCATCCGGTCGCTGTACTCGAGCAGCACCTCGATCCGCAGCTCCGGCGGGAGCGAGGCGAAGTCCTCCACCACGGCCTCGAGCGGAACTGGAAGGCTCACAGGGACTCCCCCTTTCTCGTGCCGACGATGGTGGCGTCGGGACCGGGTTCCTCCTGTTTCCCGGGTCCCGCCCCCGATACGCAAGGGGCAACGTGGGCACAACCGCACCCGGACCTCACGGTACCGACACGCACGCGTCCGCGCCTCCCGCCGTCGCCGCGCCGGCCCCGGGGTGCGGGCGCGAACCGACGAAGGAGCCGAGGATGACCGACCACGATCCGACCCCGAAGTTCCAGGAGTACGCCAGCCCCGGGATGCTCGTGAGCACCGAATGGGTGGTCGAGCGCCTCGACGAGGCCGCCAGCGACGAGCCGGGCCTCGTGCTGGTGGAGAGCAACGAGGACGTGCTGCTGTACGACACCGGGCACATCCCCGGCGCGGTCAAGATCGACTGGCACACCGAGTTGCAGGACCCGGTCACCAGGGACTACCTCGATGGTGAGGGATTCGCGCGACTCATGCGGAGCAAGGGCATCCACCGCGACGACACCGTGGTGTTCTACGGCGACAACTTCAACTGGTGGGCGGCGTACGCGCTCTGGGTGTTCGCGCTGTTCGGCCATCCCGACGTGCGCCTGCTGGACGGGGGGCGGCAGAAGTGGGAGGCCGAGGAGCGCCCGCTCACTCGGGAGAAGCCCCAGCGCCGGGAAAGCGAGTACCCGGTCGTCACTCGCGACGACGAGGCGATCCGAGCTTTCCGCGAGGACGTGGAGGGCCACCTCGACGCCGACCGGCCGCTCATCGACGTGCGCAGCCCCCAGGAGTACACGGGCGAGCGCACCCACATGCCCGACTACCCGCAGGAGGGCGCGCTCCGCGGTGGGCACATCCCCGGTGCGGTCAACGTGCCGTGGAAGCAGGCGGCGAACGAGGACGGCACCTTCAAGCCGGTCGAGGCGCTGCGCGAGATCTACGAGGAGCAGCAGGGGTTGTCGGGCGACGAGGACCCGATCGCCTACTGCCGGATCGGCGAGCGGTCGAGCCACACGTGGTTCGTGCTCCGCCACCTCCTCGGGCACGAACGCGTCCGCAACTACGACGGATCGTGGACGGAGTGGGGCAACCTCGTCCGTGCCCCGATCGCCAAGGGGCCCGAGCCGTACGGCGAGGGGTAGGTCCCGCCCGCGAACTCAGGCCCGCTGCTTCGCGCGTTTCGCCTGCCGGCCCCGCACGGTCGCATCGAGCTCGACCTTGCGCATGCGGACCGCGCCCGGGGTCACCTCGACGCACTCGTCGGCCCCGCAGAACTCCAGCGCCTGCTCGAGGCTGAAGGCCGTCGGCGGGGCCAGCCGGACGAGCTCGTCGGCAGTCGCCGAACGCACGTTGGTCAGCTTCTTCTCCTTGGCGGCGTTCACGTCCATGTCCTCGGGCCGGGCGTTCTCGCCGACGATCATGCCCTCATAGACCTCCGTGCCGGGCTCGATGAACAACCGGCCTCGCTCCTGCAGCCCGAACAGGGCGAACGAGGTCGCGGTGCCGCGCCGGTCGGCGACGAGGCTGCCGCTCGCCCGGGTGCGCAACTCCCCGTGCCACGGCTCGTAGCCCTCGAAGACGTGGTGCATCAAGCCGGTGCCCCGTGTCTCGGTGAGGAACTCGGTGCGGAAACCGATCAGTCCGCGGGCCGGAACGAGGTGTTCCATCCGCACCCAGCCGGCGCCGTGGTTGATCATCTGCTCCATGCGGCCCTTCCGCACCGCGAGCAGTTGCGTCACGACGCCCAGGTAGTCCTCGGGCACGTCGACCGACACGCGCTCGACGGGCTCGTGCAGCCGGCCGTCGATCTCGCGGGTCACGACCTGCGGTTTCCCGACCGTCAGTTCGTATCCTTCGCGGCGCATCGTCTCGATGAGCACGGCGAGCGCGAGCTCACCTCGACCCTGCACCTCCCACGTGTCGGGCCGCTCGGTCGGATGGACGCGCAGCGACACGTTGCCGACGAGCTCGGTGTCGAGTCGGGCCTTGAGCAGTCGCGCCGTGAGCTTGTCGCCGTCGCGCCCCGCCAAGGGCGAGGTGTTGGTGCCGACGGTCATCGACAGGCTCGGCTCGTCGACGGTCAGCGCCGGCAGCGGGTTCGGGTGCTCGGGATCGGCGAGGGTCTCACCGATGGTGACCTCGGACAGGCCGGCGATCGCGATGATCTCCCCGGGCCCGACCTCCGCCGCGTCGACACGGTCGAGCGCCTCCGTCACGTACAGCTCGGTGACCTTGACGCGCTCGACGCTGCCGTCACGCCGGCACCACGCGACCTGCTCCCCACGGCGCAGCGTGCCCTGATGGACCCGGCAGAGCGCGATCCGGCCGACGTAGGGGGAGGCATCGAGGTTGGTGACCAGTGCCTGCAGCGGCGCGCCGTCGTCGTAGGTGGGCGCAGGGACGTGATCGAGCAGGGTCCGAAACAGCGGGGCGAGATCGGTGCCCCGCTCGCCCGGGTCGAGGCTCGCCTGCCCGTCCCGGGCGACGCAGTACACGATGGGGAACTCGATCTGCTGCTCGGTCGCGCCGAGATCGAACAACAGCTCGTAGACCTCGTCGATGACTTCGTCCACCCGGGCGTCGGGGCGGTCGACCTTGTTGACGACCAGCATCATCGGCAGGTCGGCCGCGAGGGCCTTTCGCAAAACGAAGCGGGTCTGGGGCAGCGGCCCCTCGGACGCGTCGACGAGCAGGACCACGCCGTCGACCATCGCGAGGCCGCGTTCGACCTCTCCCCCGAAGTCCGCGTGGCCCGGGGTGTCGACGACGTTGATCTTCACCTCGCCGTGCTGGACCGCCGTGTTCTTCGCGAGGATCGTGATGCCCTTCTCACGCTCCAGATCCGTGGAGTCCATCACGCGTTCGGCGACGTCCTGGTTCGCCCGGAACGCACCGCTCTGCCAGAGCATCGCGTCCACGAGGGTGGTCTTGCCGTGGTCGACGTGGCTCACGATCGCGACGTTGCGCAGGTCGGTGCGGGCGGGCATGGCGAGACCTCGGGCGTTGGCGACGGGAGGTGCGCACACAGAAGCCCCCGGACGAACCGGGGGCTTCGACGCGCTCACGAGCCTACCCCTCGGGTCTGGCCGCGCAACATGCCGCACGCCTCGGCCACCGGCGCCCGCCCGCCCCGGCTCCGCTGGCTGCTCGGCTATTCGGTGATCTCGACGGCGTCCGCACCGAGCACGCGCCCGTTGACCTGGACCTCCACGAGGTGACGCCCCGGATGGAGGGTCCGGATGGACGCGTGCGCGAACGTGTGCCGACGCTGGAGCGCACACGTCTCGCCGGGCTGGAGCGTCCGCTCCGCGAGCCGGTAGGCCTGGGGTTTCCTCGGCCCCCGAGCACCGAGATAGTGGACGAGGTACTCGACGACGACGGGCACGGCCCGGTGCCCGTCAGCGCTCAGTTCGACCCCGAGCGTCGCCGTCTCCCCGATGGCGAGGCGTCGAGGGGAGATCGCGAGGTGCGGCATCCGCACGGGGGCGTCCCCGTCGTAGCCCACCAGGCGCAGTGCCGCCGCGTCGCCGGCCTTGATACGGGTGCGCAGACCGTGGCGGACCACTTCGTCGACGTGGCGGCCACCCTCACGCTGCCACCGCTCCGCGGTCGCGAGGGCCAGCTCGGGATGGTCCTTCACGACGTCGCCGAGGTGGTTCGCCACCGACCGGCGCACGAAGCCCGAGGGGTCGTCGCGGAGCCGGTCGAGCAGAGCGATGGCCGGTGCGGGATCGGCCTGCAGTGCTCGCAGGCGCGTACCCCACGGCAGCCGCGGGCGCGTGCCCTCGGAAACGAGCCGCCGCACGTGCTCGTCCGGGTGGTCGACCCACTGGTGAAGGTGGCCAAAGGTGATCTCCGGGACCTGCTCGATGCACGGCCGGATCGCGAACTCGCAGGAAACCCGTGGCGTGAGCCGGGCCATGAAGGGGATGACCGTCTCGGGCTCGGTGGGGCCCGTCCGGCCGATCACCTCCGCGCACGGCCACAGCATCCAGCCCCGGAACGACTCGGAAGCGAGCGCGGCGTCGAACACGGCCACGACTTCGGCGGGCTCGGTGGGCAGGGCGTGCTCCAGCGCGTCGGCGACGTGGCGGACGCGCCCCATGAGCTCCAGCTCCTCGAGCCCCTCGGTCGCCCGCTCGACGAACGCGGCGGCGGGGAAGTCGGTGTCACTGGCAGCGAACTCTGCGGCGAGCCCCTCCACCATCCGCGGATCGACGTGGTCCTTGAGCGCCGTCACAACCGCCCCTCCCGGTCGAGGATGTCGAACGAAGCGTACGGCCGGCCGCTGCGGCGGGCTCAGCGACCGCCGCGCTCAGCGACCGGCGGGCTCAGCGACCGGCGGGCTCAGCGACCGCGGGCTCGGCCAGCTGTGGCGCGAGGGCCGGGGCCAGGCGCGCTTGGGGCAACAGACACGCCTGCGCGGCGTGGTAGAGGTCCGGCTTCCCGCTCCAGGTGCCGGCAGCGACCTGCAGGTCGGGCGTCAGCTCGTGGTGCCAGCTGCCGTGCACCGGGTCGATGAAGTACCGAGCCGCATGATCCCAGAAGGTGCGGTACCAGGTCTCGTAGGAGGGATGGCCCGTGCGCTCGTGCAGGGCGGCGGCCGCGCCGATCGCCTCGGCCACGACCCAGTGCAAGCGTGCACACACGACCGGCTCGTCCCGCCATCCCAGCGTGTAGGGGAACCCCGGCACGCCGTCGGACTGCCAGCCCGCCTCCACCGAGGCGGCGAACAGCGCCTGCGCGGCCTCGGCCAGCCACCGGGGCGGCTCGTCCAACGACGCCTCCAGGTGCAGCAGCAAACGGGCCCACTCGAGCCAGTGACCCACGGTGGTCCCGTACGGGCGGAAGGGGTGATCGGGCTCGTCCACGCGGTACTCCGGCTGCGGAGCCCAGCCACGGTCGAAGTGCTCGATCAGGCGCCATCCGTGGGCGCGGGCCACGTCGTCGACGAGGAAGCTCGCGATCCCCAGGGCGTGCCCGTGCCAGGCGGGCTCGCCGGTCACGTCGCCGGCGGCGAGCAGCGCCTCGACGGTGTGCATGTTGCTGTTCGCTCCGCGGTAGGCCTCCTCGTCGGTCCAGTCCGCGGCGAACGACTCCGTCACGAGGCCGCTGGAACGCTCGAGGAACCGGTCGGCGAGCACCCCGAGCGCGTCGTCGAGGAGCGCGCGGGTCCCGGGCCGGCCGGCCGCGGTCGCGCTACTGGCCGCCAGCACCACGAACGCGTGGGTGTAGGCGTCCTTGCGTTGGCCGTCCGGGCCGCTGTGTGTGACCCAGCCGCCGTGGAACGGGTCGCGAAGCAGCCCACGCAGCGCGTCGACCCCGTGGTCGACGAGCGGTCCCGACCCCGGCAGCCCCCGCAGGTGCGCGAGCGCGTGCACGTGCGTCATGCGGGCGGCGATCCAGGTGTGCACCGGCTGTCGCGTATCCGGGTGCCCGGTCGCGTCGAGCCAGGCGAAGCCTCCGTCGGGATGGCGGGGTTCGGTCGGAAACCCGAGGAGCCTCACGAACTCGTCGTCGAGCCATCGCCGGTGTGCGGTGAGCCGACGCCAAGCGGGCCCCGCGGGGTCGGGGCCTCCACTCATGCGCCGTACTTGCGAAGGCGCCCGGCGGCGGCGAGGGCCAGCGGCATGAACTCCCGGGTCGGGCGCTGGCCGAGCCCGCCCTGCAGGCAGGCGCGCTCGCCGAACCGGTCAACGTGGTCGCGACCCACGTGCGGTCCCCACATCAGGACGGGCACGGGGTGCCACGAGTGCGCGTGCAGCTGCGTGGGGGTGGCGTGATCGCCGGTGACGACGAGCACGTCGGGGGCGAGGTCGCGGATCGCCGGCATCGCCGCGTCGAGGCGCTCGATCTCGGCCACCTTCCGCGGGCGGTCGCCGTCGTGCCCGGCCTCGTCGGTGTACTTGTGGTGCAGGAAGAAGTAGTCGTAGTCGTCCCAGTGGTCGGCCATCGCCGCGACCTGGCCATCGAGGTCGTCAGGCCGCGGGAGCAGGTCCATGCCCACGAGGTGGGCCACGCCCCGGTACATCGGGTAGATCGCGACGGTCGCGGCGTGCAGCCCGTAGCGATCCGTGAAGCTCGGTAGGTGCTGCAACGTGTCGAAGCCACGCAGCAGCAGGCCGTGGGCCGGCTCTCCGGCGAGGAGCTCGCGCACCTGGCGCTCGACCTCGGCGACCACCTCGGCGGTGTGTCGGGCGGCCGGGTCGAGCGCCTCGGGAGCCTTCGGCGGGCGGCCCTCGATCTCGGGGTCGGTGTCCGACACCCGTGGGTCCAGGCCCTCGCCACGGACCACCAGCAGGACCCGGTGGCTGGCCTCGTGACGGAAGAAGACCTCGACGCCGTCGATCCGGACCCCCTCGTCGAGACGCGCGACGAGGGGCTCGGCCTTCGCGTCATCGATGCGGCCGGCGCGACGGTCGGCCACATTGCCGTCGTCGTCGAACGTTGCCAGGTTTCCCCGGGCGGCGACGTCACCGGGGCGCAGGTCGAACTCGACCCCGGTGGCCGACAGGACCCCACGACCGAGCTCGTGTTGGAGCGGGTCGTAGCCGAACAGCGCGAGGTGTCCGGGCCCCGAACCGGGGGTGATGCCCGGGAGCACCGGTGTGGCGAGGCCGGTCACTCCCTCGGCGGCGAGACGGTCGAGGTGAGGGGTGTCGGCCTGCTCGAGTTCGGTGTCGTGCACGGCGTCGGCCATGCCACCGAGCCCGTCGGCGACAACGAGCAAGATCTTGCCGCCGGGCTGCAAGAGCGGGGTGATGTCCACGGCGTCCTCCCGACCGAGCAGTTGCGGGGTCTGCCCGAGGGCTACCCGTCCCGTATCGGGTTCAAGGGTCCCGATGTCGCGTTCCGGGCCTTGAGCCTCGGTCAGCGGACAGGCCCTTTCCGCATCGGGCCATAGCGTGATCTTCCCGAACGAAGCGGTGGAAAGCCAAGTGAGGACCAGTGGCATGACCGACATGGAGGTGACGAGTCAGCGGGTGGACACGCACGGCCTCGTCGGGGTGTTGTGCGCACCGCGCGCACCGGGCCCTGCGCCCGGTGTACTGCTGCTCGGCGGCTCTGAGGGCGGCTTACACGAGCGGGACGCGCGAGCACTGGCCTCCGAGGGCTTCAGCGCGTTGGCGCTCGCGTACTTCGGCGCATCGAGCCTGCCCCCTGGGCTGGTCGACATCCCCCTCGAGTACTTCTTCAGGGCGCTGGACGTGCTCGCGGCGCAGCCGGCCTCCGGTGAACGCTTCGGTGTCGCGGGCGGCTCACGCGGTGCTGAGGCGGCCCTGCTCACTGCTGCGCACGACGAACGGGTCGCGGCCGTCGTCAGCGTGGTCGGCAGCGGGGTCGTGACCCAGGGAATCGATTTCCGGCAGGGCAACCTGCTCGACATCCTGCGTACGCCGACCAATTCGTGGACGCTCGACGGCCAGGCGTTGCCCTATCTGCCGAACGTGGTGTCCGACGAGCTCGGCGATCTGATCCAGCGCGGCGTTCCGGTCCCGTTGAGCCTCGCCTACCCTGTCCTGCCCTCGGATCCGGGACTGCTCGAACAAGTCAACATCAAGGTCGAGAACATCGCGGGGGCAGCGCTGTTCATCTGCGCAGAGGACGACCGGATGTGGCCGAGCAGGGAGTACACGCAAGTCGCGATCGACCGGCTCAGTGCGCATCCCTACCCCGTTGAGCACAAGACGCTCCGAGGCGCCGGTCACCCGATCGCCGGCCCACCCAGCACGCCGTTCACGACCACCACCTCACCCGGACCCGGTGTGACCTTCGAGATGGGCGGGACAACCGCAGCCAACACCGGCGCGCGAGCCTCCGCCTGGCAGGCAACGGTCCGCTTCCTGAAAGACCACCTCGCCTGAAACGACCCGCTCGTGTCACGTGAGCACCGCCCGTAGCTGCTCGACCGTCGGCGCGCTGTGCAGCCCGTCAGAGGTCGCGTACACGCGGCACGCCAGCCCGATTGGTGCGGTGCCGTCGGCGAACGGGTCGACCCCGTCGACGAGCACCGTCGGCGACCCACGGAAGCCGAGCCGCTCGGCGTCCTCGGCGGTCTCGACCCTCTGGCGTTCGAGCTCGAAGCCCGCCTCGGCCTGCAGCGCCCGCAACCGAGCCTCGGCGTTCTGCCAGTTCGGACACCCGTCGAAGTAGAGCAACCGCACCGTCGTCATCCTCAGCCTCCCGGCCCTGGTCGCAGGACTCGCTACGCTGAGGGTGCAGCTTCCATCGCACTGGAAGGTCAAGGGAGCACTCGCGATGCTGATCGGTGAGCTGGCTGCCGCCACCGGGACGAGCGCCAAGACCCTGCGCTTCTACGAGGCCGAGGGGCTCCTGGCCGAACCCGACCGCACCCCTGCGGGATACCGCGACTACCCGGACGCGGCGATCGGCCGTGTTGGCTTCATCCGCCAGGCCCAGGCCGCCGGGCTCACCTTGGCCCAGATCACCCAGGTCCTCGCCGTCCGCGACGGCGGCCACCCCCCGTGCGCCCACGTCGCCGACCTGGTCGAACACCGCCTCGGCGAGGTGACCCGCCGCCTCGACGAGCTCGAGCGCACCCGCGCCGAGCTCCTCGCGCTGCGCCAACGGCTCGCGGCCCTCGACCCCATCGACTGTCACGACGACACCATCTGCGCCGCCGTTCCCATGACCTCGAGCAGCCGCCCTCACTAACCGGCAGTCCCCGCCCTGGAGGATCCCGGGACCTCGACGCGCAGCGCGGTTCGCACGCGTGGCCGGGCGATCGACGGTGGTTAGCGCTGGTCCTCGAGGATCTGCAAGCCCAGGTCCACGGACCGTCGGCGCAACTCGTCGTGGGGGATGTCGGGGAGCACCGTCGCGCAGCGGCTGAGCCCGTTGATCGCGACGACCGCGCGGATCCGCCCGTCCGGGGTCGGGTCGTCGCCGGCGAGGAGCCGTTGGGCCGTGGCGGCCAGCTCGGTGACCCAGCCCTCGGCGTCGACGCTGCCCAGCCCGGTCGGGTCGCGGACCAGCGCGAGGAAGATCCGCCGGTGGCGGTAGTTGAGGTCGAAGAAGCCTTCGAGGAGTTCGCGAGCGGGCGGGTCGGTGCGCTGAGCGTGGTCGAGGAAGGCGTCCACCGCGTCCTTGGCCGGCTGGATCAAGCTGGCGATCAGGTCGTCCTTGGACCGGTAGTGGTAGTAGAGCGCGGCGCGGGTGAGCCCGAGCTCGTCGGCGATGTCCTGCAGTGTCGTGTGCGAGAAGCCCCGCTGAAGGAACAGGTCGAGGGCGACCTCGTGGATGCGCTGGTGGGTGTCGGTGCTCCGCCCGTTGCGCCGTGGTTCCGATGCTGCGTCTGCCATCGCCGCCTCCTCGCAGGGGTGTCTCGCCTGAACCGAAGCGTACGCATTCGGTTACTGTCGCGAGAGTATTTTACTTTCACGTCAGTAAGGTATCGGTAGGGCCGTCCTCAGGACCGCAGGGGACCTGAGGATGCAGCCCTCGACGATCTAAGCGGGATCGACGCCCGGACCCTGCTCGGTCGGACCAGCGCCTCACAGCGCGCGTTGGTAGCTGCGGAAGCTCCGGGTCGCCCACCCGGCAGTGAGGAGCGCCAACAGAATCAGCAGCCCGCCGCGGCTGAGAACCACGCCCCAGTCGGGCGCGGCGGTCAGCGCCTCGCGGCTGGCGACCGCGGCCCAGTCGACGGGTTGAAGAACGCCACCGTGCCGATCCAGTCCGGCAGCAGCTCGATGGCCATCAGGACCGACGAGAGGAAGACGAGCGGCAGCGCCAGCATCTTCGACATCCCGGTCAGTGCCTCCTGGGAGCGCACCTGCAAGGCCATCGCGCAGGACAGCGCGGCGAAGAGCGCCGCGAGCAGCAGCGCGATCAGCACCACCGCAGCAACCCCGATCACACCGCCGTCGTAGCGTGCACCGAGGAGGATCCCGACGCCGAAGACGATCAGCGTCTACACGAGGGAGACGACCCCGAGGTAGCTCAGGTTGCCGCTGATCAGCGCGATCCAGCGCCCCGGTCAGCAGGACGGTGAGCCCCTCCTCGGTGGCGAGCCTTTCGATCTCGGCCCACAGCTCGGCGCGGGCCTCCGGTCCGCCTCAGTCGTCGTAACGCTCACGCGGGTCCCAGGTGCGATCGCGTTCCTCGGGAGGTCCGGGGGTCTCCTCCTCGAGCTCGGGCGGGGGCGCCTGTCGCGCCAGCCGCAGCCACAGCCACACGGCGAGGAGGACTAGCACGATTACGACAACCACGCCTCCGACTACCCACATCGCGTTCGCCTCCGCCGTCGCTCTGCCCACCAGCATCTGTACCCAGGCAAGGTCCTTGGGAGGCATGGCGTTCGATTACTGTCGCAACAGTAATTTACTTGCACGCCAGTAAGATATCGGCTAAGGTCGCAGGATCGGAGGGGACCTGAGGAGGCAGCCCATGGACACGGTGATCGCCGTCGACGGACTGGTGAAGGACTTCGGCCGCACTCGGGCGCTGGACGGCGTCGACCTGCGCGTCGAGCGGGGGGAGGTGCACGGGTTCCTCGGTCCGAACGGTGCGGGCAAGTCGACGACCATCCGCGTCCTGTTGGGGTTGCTGCGGGCGGACCAGGGCGCCGTGCGGGTCTTCGACGGCGATCCGTGGGCCGACGCGGTCTCGCTGCACAGTCGGCTGGCGTACGTGCCCGGCGACGTGGAGCTGTGGCCAGGCCTGACGGGCGGAGAGGCCATCGACGTGTTCGCCCGGCTGCGTGGGGGCGTGGACCGACGGCGCCGCGACGAGCTGTGCGAACGCTTCGACCTCGATCCGACGAAGAAGGCGCGCACCTACTCCAAGGGCAACCGCCAGAAGGTGGCCATCGTGGCGGCCCTGGCCAGCGACGTCGAACTGTTCGTGCTCGACGAGCCCACGGCAGGGCTGGACCCGCTGATGGAGGCGGTCTTCGCCGAAACGATCGACGAGGTGCGGGCCGCCGGAGCGACGGTGCTGCTGTCGAGCCACCTCCTCGGCCAGGTCGAGCGGCTGTGCAGTGCCGTGTCGATCATCCGGGGCGGCCGGATCGTCGAAGCCGGAACGCTCGATCAGCTGCGCCACCTGACACGCACGGCGGTGACCGCCGAGACGCGGGATGGCGTCGACGGCCTCGGCGAGCTCCCAGGTGTCCACGACCTGCAGGTCGAAGGCCACCGTCTGGCCTTCGATGTCGACAGCGAACACCTCGACCAGGCCATCGGGCGGCTGCACGAGCTCGGTATCCGCAGCCTCACCAGCCATCCCCCGACCCTCGAGCAGCTGTTCATGCGCCACTACGAGCACGACCTCGCTCGCGCGACCAAGGGGGACCGGCCGTGAGCCACTCGACCGTGAACCCAGGCAGCGCACCTGCGAGCGTGTCCGCGCCCTCCGCGGGCCCTCGCGGCGGATCGTTCGCCGGCACCCGCGCCCTCGCGCGCCTCGTCCTGCGGCGCGACCGCATCCGCATCCCGGCCTGGACCGTCGGCATCGTCGGGTTCGTCACGGCCTCGGCCGCGAGCGTGCCCGAGGTGTACCCGACCGCCGCGGAGCTCGAGGCACGAGGCGAGTTCGTGCGCAGCCCCGTGCTGACGATCTTCTCCGGACCCGGCTACGGCGCCGAGGACTACACCGTCGGCGCGATGGTCGCCAACGAGTACATGATCTACGGCGCGGTCGCCCTCGCGCTGATGAGCATCCTCATGGTCGTTCGTCACACCCGCGCCGAGGAGGAGTCGGGGCGTGCCGAGCTGGTCCGTGCGGCGGTGGTGGGCCGCCATGCGGCCCTGACGGCGGCGCTCGCCGTGACCGTGGGCGTCAACCTGCTGATCGGCGCACTGACCGCGCTCGCCCTGGCGGCCAGCCTCGCCGAGCTCTCGACCGTTGGCTCGTGGGCCCTCGGCCTGTCGATGGCCGCAGCCGGCATCGCGTTCGCGGGGGTGGCCGGGGTGGCAGCTCAGCTCACCGAGCACGCACGCGGCGCGATCGGGATCGGCGTGGCGACGCTCGGAGTCTCGTTCGTGCTGCGAGCCGCGGGTGACATCGGCGACGACCGGGTGTTGTCGTGGGCCTCGCCGATCGGGTGGGCGCAGTCCACCCGCGCCTACGTCGACGAACGCTGGTGGCCGTTGCTGCTGGCGGTCGCGTTCGCTGTGCTGTTGACGGCAGCGGCCTACGCACTGGAGAACCGCCGCGACGTCACCGCCGGGTTGTTCCCCCCACGCCCTGGTCCCGCGCAGGCGTCGAGGCGGCTGGCGACCCCAAGTGGCCTCGCCCTGCGACTGCAGCGGACCCAGCTGGCCGCTTGGGGCGTCGGACTGGTGGCGTTCGGGGCGATATTCGGTTCCCTGGTCGGCGAGGTCGAGGTGTTCCTCGAGGAGGCCCCCGAGCTGCAGGAGTTCTTCGGCGCCGCCGAGGATGGCGCGTTGACCCAGGCGTTCCTCAGCATCGTGATGTCGCTGCTCGGCTTGCTCGCCACTGGCTACGCGCTCGCCGCGGCGTCTCGGCTGCGCAGCGAGGAGACCGCCGGCCGTGCGGAACCGCTGCTCGCAACGGCGATCACCCGCTGGCGCTGGGCCAGCGGGCACCTCACCGTCGCGATGATCGGTGGCGCTGCCGTCCTGCTCGCAACCGCAACCGCCATGGGCATCGTCGCCGGGATCCAGCTGGGCGACGCCTCGTGGGTGCCCTCGATGCTCGGCGCTGGACTCGCCCTCGTTCCCGCCATGTGGCTCATCGTTGGCGCCACCGTGGCGCTGTACGGGCTGGCACCTCGCCTCGCCCCCCTCGGCTGGGCCGTCCTCGGCTACGCCGCCATCGTCGCCTTCATGGCAGACCCGCTGGACCTGCCCGACGGCGCCCGTGCCCTCTCCCCCTTCCACCACGTACCAGAGCTACCCGGCGGCGACGTCGAAGTCACCGCGCTGCTCGTCCTCACGACCATCGCAGCCGCGCTCGTCCTATTCGGTCGAGCCGCCTTGCGACGGCGCGACATCAACGTCACCTAGAGCCGACCACAGACCTTGTTCGAGCCGGTGGGGTCCTCGGCAGAGGACGCCCGCCGCGTTGCCCAGCAGCGACGCGCCCGGCCCACTCGCCCGTCAGCTCGGCGTCGGGTGCTCGGCGGTCAGCGGTGGCGTGCTGTCACGCAGGACGACCTCGCCCGCCACCCGGCGCACGCGGGGCCGTTCGGAGGGCTCCTCGACGGCGAGGCGGAGCGCCTCTGCTCCGATGTGCTGAAGGGGGAGCCGCACGGTGGTGAGCCCGGGCGTGATGTCGCGCAGCGTCGCGATGTCGTCGAAGCCCGCCACCCCGATGCCGTCCGGGGGCACGCGGTCGACCTCGCGCAGCGCGGCCAGGGCACCAACCGCCATCACGTCGTTGACAGCGAAGACGCAGGTGACCGTCGGGTCGAGCTCGAGGAGGCGGTGCATCGCTCGGTAACCGCCGTCGCGCGTGAACTCGTCCTCGACCACCCGCTCGGGCGGGACCGGCGCCCCCAGCTGCGCCAGTTCGGTGCGGAAGCCGGCGGTCCGGTCGCGCGAGGTGATCAGCCGCGGAGCGGTGGCCAGGACGGCGAAGCGTCGATGGCCCAGCCCGTGGAGCTCTCGCGCGAGCGCTCGTGCGCCGGCGCGGTTCTCCACCTGCACAGTGTCGACGGGCAACCGCTTCTGGCTGACCAGCACCGCCCGACCGCCGGTCTCCTCGTAGGCGGCGAGCTCCTCGCCGAGTCGGTCGAGCAGCTCGCGGTCGTCGAGCCGGCTCCCGGCCAGCACGAGCGCGCGAGCCCGCTGCATGCGCAGCATCCGCACGTACTCGAACTCTTGCTCGGGGTCGCGGTCGGTGGCGGCAACGGTCACGACGAGCTGGTGGGAGGCCGCCTCGGCCATGAGGCCCTTGGCGATGGACGAGAAGTAGGGGTCGGCGATGTCGTGGACGACGAGGCCGGCAACCGAGGTCTGGCCTCGCGCGACCGCTTGCGCGTGGCTGTTCGGCGTGTAGTTGAGCGACCGCGCGGCCATCCAGACGCGCTGCTCGAGCTCAGGGCGCACCCGCCGGTCGCGGCTGCCGTTGAGCGCTCGCGAGGCCGTGGCGATGGACACCCCCGCAGCCTGCGCCACGTCGAGCAGTGTGGTCGAGGTCGCCACGTCGCTCGCCTCCTCTCAGTACCGGGCCGGGCGCTGGGGCCATCGCGCGCGTGCCCACTGACCAGGCTAGATCACCCGACAGTGGAAAGCGTCTACCAGTTGTATGGGCCCCACCCCTTGTGTCCTTCCTCCTGAGCCCCTACCGTCCGCGGTAAGCCCTTACCAAAAGGTTGGTCAACGCGGTGCCGCGCAGCGCCCGGCCCGCCGCGGACGAAGGGCTCGAGCCGACAAGGAGGCGAAGATGCAGCGCTCCCGCAGACAAGCCCTCCTGGCGACCCTCCTGGGTCTCCTCGCGATGATGCTCGTGGCATGTGCGGAGGACGCCGGCGACGAGGTGGGAGCCGACGCCGACCCCGACGACGCCGAGGCTGACGACGCTCCCGACGACGCTCCCGACGACGCCGATGCGACGGAGGGCGAGCTCACCGAGGTCGAGCTCGTGGCCTTCGAGCCACCCTCCCTGGGTGCGTTCCTGCCGGCGGTCATCGAGGCGCAGGGCTTCGACGAGCAGCACGGCCTAGACCTCGACTTCGTGGAGCGCCCCCCGGGGCCCTACAACACCGAGTTCGGCGCCGGGCAGTTCGACGTCGGGGCGAGCGGCTCGCTGATGAGCGAGGCCGTGCGCGTGACCGAAGGCGTCGATGTCGTCTACCTGTTCAACGTCTTCGACTACTGGGCGACGGTCGTGGCCACCACCGACGAGATCCAGGAGCTGCCCGACATCGAGGGCGGCACGCTGGCCGGAGCGACGGTCGCGACGAGTTGGGCGATGTTCGAGTGGTTCGCCCAGGAGGAGGGCCTCGACCTCGACGAGACCGAGGTCCAGGACGTCGACACCGGTGGGCTGGGGACCCAGGCCCAGACCGGCCGCAGCGACGCGGTGCAGATGTGGGAGCCAGGCTTCACGACGCTCATGGCCGACGACCCGGAGGGTGTGCACGAGGTCGGCATCCCGATCGAGCTCTGGGAGGAGGAGTTCGGCTTCGACGAGATCCCCTACCTCGGTGTCGCCGCCCACCAGGACTGGGTCGACGAGAACGAGGAGATCATCCCCGACCTGCGCGCGGTCTACGAGGACGCGGCCGACTGGAGCCTCGACAACCCCGCGGAGGCGGCCGAGATCATCGCCGACACGATCGAAGGCGGTGACGCCGAGGCGCTCACGGGCCTCCTCGAGGACAACGACCGGCTCGGGCTCAACGTCCAGCCCGCCCACGAGGTCGCCGACGGCATCCGCGCGGTCTTCGACGCGGGCGTCGAGATCGGCTACTTCGAGGAGCCGCCGTCCGACGACGTCATCTACGAGGGGGCCGAATGAGCCTCGACGCGGCCTCGGGCACGCTCGCCTCCCCGCGGACGTGGTGGCAGCGGGTGCGCAACGGCGCACCCGTCGAGGCCGTGGCCTCGGTGGGTGCCCTGCTGGTGGCGTGGGTGATCGTCGCCGAATTCACCCCGCCGTACATCCTCCCGCAGATCACCGTCGTACTCGCCGACGTGCGCAACATCCTCTTCGAGCTCGAGTCCCTGGACCACGTGGTGCGGACGCTGGTCCGCATCCTCGCGGGGCTCGCTGCCGCGTTCGTCATCGGCACGGGCCTGGGGCTAGCGATGGGGCGGCTGCGCCGCCTCGACCGCGCGCTCATGCCCCCGTTGCAGATGATCCAGGGCATTCCGTCCTTGAGTTGGGTGATCATCGCCATCATCTGGTTCCAGACCGTCGAGCTGAGGATCTGGTTCATCGTGCTGATGGTCACGCTGCCGGGGTTCGTGTTCCAAGCGCTCGACTCGTACCGCGCTGTGCCCCGGGAGCTGCGGGACATGGCACGCTCGCTGCGGCCGCGCCGCCTGGACCTGTTCCGGACGGTGACGTTGCCGGCGATCGTGCCCGACCTGCTCACCGCGTGGAAGGTCAACCTCGGTCTCGGCACCCGCGTCGTGCTCGTGGCCGAGCTGGTCGGCGCTGCGATCGGCGTCGGCTACCAGCTGCGCACGAGCGAGCAGATGTTCGACATGTCCGGGGTCATGGCGTGGACCGCCGTGCTCGTGCTGTTCGTCCTGCTGGTGCAGAGCGTGATCTCGCGCATCGAGCGTCACCTGTTGCGATACCGCCAGCAGGGTGAGGACCAGCAAGCAGCACCACCGCCGGAGCAGACCCAGCAGCCGGCGGCAGTCAGCGGCGAGGGCGCTGGGGGTGCCGATCGATGACCGAGCTCACACGTGAGGGAGACGTGATGCCCCAGAACGCCACTCCGGCCGGGGGCGACGCCGCGCCCGCGGACACCGTCATCGCGTTCGAGGGCGCGGAGAAGCGGTTCCCCTCCAAGGAGGGCGCGCCGGTCACCGCGCTCAAGGGATTGGACCTCAGCGTCGCGTCCGGCGAGATGGTCGCCATCGTCGGCCAGACCGGGTGTGGCAAGTCCACGGCGTTCAACCTGCTGCTCGGCTTGTACGAGCCGACCTCCGGGCGAGTGACCGTCGCGGGCTGCAACCCCTACGCGCAGTTCCAGGACCTCAAGGGCCGTATCGCGGTCGTGTTCCAGGATGACCGCCTCCTGCCGTGGCGAACCGCCGAGCAGAACGTCGCGCTCGGCCTCGAGTACCAGGGGCTCGGTAAGTCCGAGCGCCTGGAGATCGCTCGCACGTGGCTGGGTCGGCTCGGCCTCGAGGGCCGGGAGAGCGCGTACCCGCACCAGCTGTCAGGCGGGATGCGCCAGCGCGTGGGCATCGCGCGCTGTTTCGCGTTGAACCCCGACATCATCCTGTGCGACGAGTCGTTCAGCCGCCTCGACGAGTTGACCGCCGAGCGCCTACGCGGCGAGTTCGTGAACCTGGTCAAGGACGAGGGAAAGACCGGCGTGTTCATCACCCACTCGATCGAGGAGGCGCTGTCCATCGGCGACCGCGTCGTGGTGTTCCGCGCACCGGGGCACGTGGCCGCCGAGTTCACCATCCCGGCAGGACTCGAGTCCGCTGAGCTCGGCAGCTACCGCCAGCGGATCCGCGAGGCGATGGCAACCGCGCCCTGACCCCACACGGCGCCCCGTGCCGCCCTCACGACGGGCTTCCCCGACCCAGCCGCCGTTCAGGGCCGCGGGGAGTGGAGCCAGCCCTCAGGCAGGGACCTCAGGCGGGGATCGGGGTCAGGAACCAGCACACGAACGCTCGTCGGCGCCCGTGGGCCCGAGAGAGGAACCGAGGTGAGCAATGGCAGAGCAAGTACTGGGTGTGGTCATGAACGGGGTGACCGGACGGATGGGGTACCGCCAGCACCTCGTGCGGTCGGTGCTCGCGATCCGCGAGCAAGGCGGCGTGCAGCTGTCGGACGGGCGGCGCGTCCAGCTCGAGCCGATCCTCGTGGGGCGACGCGAGGCCAAGCTCCGCGAGCTCGCCGCCGAGCACGGCCTCCAGCGGTGGACCACCGACCTCGACGAGGCGCTGCGGATCGCCCCGACCATCGGTGACGGTGACCCGGCGGTCTACTTCGACGCCCAGGTGACCCAGGCGCGGCAGCCGGCGATCCTGGCCGCCCTCGACGCCGGCTTGCACGTCTACACCGAGAAGCCGATCGCCGAGACGGTCGAGGGTTCGGTCGAGCTCGCGCGCGCGGCCCGCAAGGCCGGGGTCACGCACGGGGTGGTCCACGACAAGCTCTACCTGCCGGGGCTCACGAAGCTTTCCCGCGTGGTCGACAGCGGCTTCTTCGGGCGCGTGCTGTCGGTGCGGGGGGAGTTCGGCTACTGGGTGTTCGAGGGCGACTGGCAGCCCGCGCAGCGCCCGAGCTGGAACTACCGCGCCGAGGACGGCGGCGGCGTCGTCGTCGACATGTTCCCACACTGGAGTTACGTCCTCGAGAACCTCATCGGGCGGGTCGAGGCGGTCACCGCGAAGGCCGTGACGCACATCCCCGAGCGCTGGGACGAGCAGGGCCGCCGCTACACCGCCTCGGCCGACGACGCCGCCTACGCGATCCTCGAGCTCGAGGGCGGGGTGATCGCCCAGATCAACTCGTCCTGGGCGGTTCGTCTCTACCGTGACGAGCTGGTCGAGTTCCAGGTCGACGGGGTGCACGGCAGCGCGGTCGCCGGGCTGTTCGGATGCCGCACCCAGGATCGGGCCAACACGCCCAAGCCGGTGTGGGACCCCGACGTGCCGACGTCGCACCGCTTCCGCGACCAGTGGCTCGACGTCCCTGACAACACGGCCTTCGACAACGGGTTCAAGCAGCAGTGGGAGGCCTTCGTCCGCGACGTCGCCGACGGCGCTGCGCATCAGTACGACTTCGTCTCCGGCGTACGCGGCAACCAACTGGCCGCCGCGGGCCTGGCGTCGTCGCGTGAGGGCAGCCGCGTTGCCCTGGAGGAGATCCACCCATGAGCACCAGTGTCCGCCTGCGCCGACCCGACGGCTCGACGTACGTGCGCGAGCTGCACGACCCCCCGGTCTGGCCGCAGCCGACGCGGCCGATCGCCAGTCGCGTCGCGTATGCGGCGGTTCCGGTCATGGCCGCGCCCGCCGGCGCCAACGCCCTCGGCGCCACCGCCGAGCTCGACTGGGAGGCCACGCTCGCGGTCCGCCGCGAGATCTGGGCCTACGGGCTCGGTGTCGCCGAGGCGATGGACACCGCCCAACGCGGCATGGGCTTGGACTGGGCCACCACCGAGGAGCTGATCCGCCGCAGCAGCGCCGAGGCCGCGGCGGTGGGTGGTCGGATCGCGGCCGGGGCGGGCACCGACCACCTCAGCGGCGCCGCGACGGTGGGTGAGGTCGTCGCCGGCTACGAGCACCAACTCGAGGTCGTCGAGCGGGCCGGCGCCCGGCCCATCCTCATGGCCAGCCGCCACCTCGCCGCGCTCGCCCGAGGTCCGGGCGACTACGCCGAGGTGTACGGCAAGCTGCTGGCCCAGGTACGGCGCCCGGCCATTCTGCACTGGCTCGGGGCGCCATTCGATCCAGCTCTGGCGGGCTACTGGGGCAGCGCGGACCTCGACGAGGCCTCCGAGGCCTTCCTCGAGATCGTCAACGCCCACGCCGACGTCGTCGAGGGTGTGAAGATCTCGTTGCTCGACGCCGATCGCGAGGTCGCCCTGCGGGAACGGCTACCGGCGGGCGTGGCGATGTACACCGGCGACGACTTCAACTACCCGACGCTCATCCGAGGCGACCAGCGCAGCTACAGCGACGCGCTGTTGGGGATCTTCGCCGGGATCGCCCCCGCGGCGTCGGCGGCGCTGCAGGCGCTCGACGCAGGCGACGTCGAGGGGTTCGACGCCGCGTTCGCGCCGACGGTGCCGTTGGCCCGCCACGTGTTCGCCTCGCCCACCTACTACTACAAGACCGGCTTGGGCTTCCTCGCGTGGCTTCGGGGCCAGCAACCGGGGTTCACGATGGTCGGCGGCCTGCAGGGAGGGCGGAGCGTCCCCCACCTCGTCCGCGTCCTGGAGCTCGCCGACGAGGCCGGGTTGCTGCCTGACCCCGAGCTCGCCGCGGCGCGGATGGGTGCCTTCCTCGACGTCGCCGGGGTGAGCCGGTGACCGCGGTGGACGTGCCCTCCGGGGTGCTGGCGAGCATGACGACGCCTGCGCCGGGGTCCCCGGAGCTGGCGCGGCTGTCGCTGAACCAGAAGACGACACAGCGCTGGAGCGTCCCCGAGGCGGTCGAAGGCTGCGTGCAACGCGGCATCCCCGCCATCGGCCTGTGGCGCGAGCACGTGGCCGCGACCGGGGTGGAGGCGAGTGCTCGGGCCGTCCGCGAGGCGGGTCTGCGCGTGTCGTCGCTGTGTCGCGGCGGATTCCTGACCGCCGATGACGACACCGCGCGTCGCGAGGCGCTCGACGACAACCGGCGCGCCATCGAGGAGGCCGCGACCCTCGGCGCGGAGTGTCTCGTGCTCGTCGTCGGCGGGCTCCCGAAGGGGTCGCGTGACCTCGACGGTGCCCGCGAGCGGGTCCGCGCCAGCCTCGAGGTCCTCGCGCCCGCGGCCGCCGACCACGGCGTGCGGCTGGCGCTGGAGCCGCTGCACCCGATGTACTGCGCCGACCGGGCGGTGCTGTCGACGCTCGGCCAGGCGTTGGACTTCGCCGAGCCCTACCCCCCCGACGTCGTGGGCGTGGCGGTGGACACGTTCCACATCTGGTGGGACCCGGACGTGCGCGCGCAGATCCTGCGCGCGGGTCCGCGGATCGCGACCTTCCAGGTCTGCGACTGGCTGACACCGCTGCCCTGCGACGTGCTCATGGGCCGGGGGATGATGGGCGACGGCCACATCGACTTCGCGCCGCTGCGCGACGCGGTCGCTGCGGCCGGCTACACCGGTGACATCGAGGTCGAGATCTTCAACGACGACGTGTGGGACGCCGACCCCCACGCCGTGCTGGACACCACGGCGCGGCGCTACGTCGAACGGGTCCTGCGCGCGTGATTGTGCGGAGGAGGTGAGCGACGCCGCCGACGCGGGCGAGACCGCACGCTGAGAGCCTCACCGGGCGATCTCGATGACGAGGTTACCGACGTGCTCTCGGCGCGCGAGGGCGTCCTGGGCATCGGCGATCTGCTCGAGTGCGTAGGTGGCGGCGACGACCGCGGTGAGGTCACCGGCCGGACCGCCTCGACGACGGCGGCGAACTCCTCCCGAGTGCCAGTGGTGGCGCCGATGAGCTCGAGCTCGTCGAGGTACAGCGTGCGCAGGTCGAGTTGGATGGCCTGGTGGCGGGGTTGTCCGCCTACGCCCAGCGCACGCCGGCCCCGCCTCGCACCGGGGCCTGCCGCTGCCCGGACTGCCGCTGGTGCTCAGCTGGGAGGGGGGCGATTTCGGTTCGCTGGTCGGCGAGGTCGAGGCATCGTCGCCGGCATCCAGCTGGGCGACGCCTCGTGGGTGGCCTCGATGCTCGGCGCTGGACTCGCCCTCGTTCCCGCCATGTGGCTCATCGTTGGCGTCACCGTGGCGCTGTACGGGCTGGCTCCTCGCCTCGCCCCCCTCGGCTGGGCCATCTTCGGCTACGCCGCCCTCGTCACCTTCATGGGAGACGCGCTCGACCTGCCCGACGGTGCCCGGGCCCTCTCCCCCTTCCATCACGTACCAGAGCTGCCCGGCGGCGACGTCGACGCCACCGCGCTGCTCGTCCTCACGACGATCGCAGCCGTCCTGGTCCTGCTCGGCCGAGCCACCCTGCGACGGCGCGACGTCAACGTCACCTAGGACGCCGCTTCGATCTCCGCCGCGGCGTTCGAGTCGGTCAGTGCGACCCCCGTGGCGGACCGACGGAGTAGCGCGCGCACGCGAAGGCCTTGTTCTGCGCCAGCTCCTCGAGCCGCAGGTCGAGCCGGCGCGGCAAAAGCGGCGCGCCGCGCCCCAGCGTCACCGGCGCGACGTAGGTGATGATTTCGTCGAGCAGGCCGGTGTCGGCGAACTGGCCGGCCAGATCACCGCCACCGACGATCCACAGGTTCTTGTCGCCGGCGGCGGCGGTCATCTCGTCGTGAACGGCCCGGACATCGCCGCGGGCGAACCGCACGTCCCCGTCGACCTGCGGCAGGTCCCGGCTGGTCATCACCCATGCTGGTAGCTGGAACGGCCACGTCCCGTTCTCGTGTCGCACGACCCACTCGTACGTCGCCGACCCCATCACCAGGGCGCCGATGCGGGCGAAGAATTCGTCGTAGTTCAGCGGGCCGGCCTCGTCCTGGTCCTGACGGAGCAGCCACTCCAGCGAGTGGTGCTCGTCGGCGATGAACCCGTCGAGGCTCGTGGCGGTGTAGTACGTCGTGAGGCTCATGTCGTCTCTCCTCGCTGGGCGCGCAGCCACATGATCGGATCGCCGTCGTCGACGTCGCGGCCGGCGGCGTCGAGCATCCGCCGCACCACCTGACGTCGGTGGGCCGAGTAGGTCAGGACGTGGGCGATGACGCTGCTCATCACGAAGCTCTCCGGGGGATCGCAGAGCGCGTCGATGAGCCGGTCGTTCCAGGCGCCGCGACGGTCGATGTCGCGGACGGTCTCCAGCCACCGCGGCGCGACCGCCTCGTGGCGTTCGAGCAAGCGAGCGGCATCCGGGGCGTCTGCCCGTGACGGCATGTCGAGGCCCTCGATGGAGGCGAGCCACACCTCCTTGGCGAAGACCAGGTGCTCCAGCACCGCTGCGATCGACTCCTCCGGGCCGTCCCACGACAGCACGGTCGTCCCCGGCTGGCGGATGGCACGAAGATCCTCGTCGGTCAGCCCCTTGGCGAGCTCCAGCAGCGCCCGAGTGTCCTCGAGATCGTGGGCCACCATCTGCAGAGCGAGCGGGTTCATCGGCTGCTCCTCGGCGTGCACCCACAGCGACGTGGGCGGGTGGAAGTGGATGCCGTTCGGGGCAGGCAGCCAGTGGCTGGTCCCCGGCGGGCTGGACGGTGAGCGGCCAACGCCCGGGTGAACGCACGGCTGAACCCCTCCACCGACTCGTAGCCGGCCGCCCAGGCCGCATCCGTCACCGACATGTCACGCGCGAGCTGCCAGCCGGCCCGCTCCAGCAACACCCGCCGGCGCATCGTGATCGGTGGCTCCCCCGTGGCGCGCGAGAGCAGCCGGCTGAAGTGGTACGGCGAGCTGAAGGCGCCCTCCGCCAAGTCATCGAGCCGCCGGTGAGCCCCGTCGGCTGGACCCTCGGTGTCCTGGAGCACTGCGTCGAGCAGCTCCCGCAGGCGGTCACGTCCGTTCGTACCCATGCCGGCAGTGTGGCCGGATCTCCGCAGGACCGCCCGACCGTTCTTGCTCTCCGCGACAGGGTTCCCGCCCTGGGAGCCAGGTGCGTCCGCCGAAGCGGTGTAGCACCTCACCTCGGGATGCGATAGCGGAGATCGTGCCCGACGAGAACCTACGACGGCGCGTGTCGGAGCATCTGCACCCCCATGGCCGCAAGCACGAAGGCGGCCCCAGTCGTCACGTGCATCGTCGCCAGGAGCACACCGGTTCCGGTGTCGTGTCCGCCGTCCAGCGGTCCGACGGCCGACACCACGGCGAACACGCCCGCCACAACCGCCAGCACCGCGACCCACCGGCGCGACCACCGAGCAGCCAGCGCCAGCAACGCCGCGCCGACAGCGAAAGGGACCAGCGTCGTCAGGATCACCTTGATGACGCCCACCTCCAGGTTCGGTTCGCCCAGGCCCGGGTCCACGACGAAGCTGGCCCCCGCCACGCGTCCGATCCCCCACAGCGCCACGTTGACCACGGTCGCGGCGACGGCGCCGACCGTGGCGGCTCGGATCACCGCCCGTTTGCGCGGAGCTATGGTCGTCGGTGACGGAGTGGTCGTCGAGACAGTGTGCATGGGCTCCTCCAGGCAGGCGCGGCGGACCGTCACCAGTCGTGTTTGACACCCCTTCTCCACATACGACACCGCGTGCCGCGGGAATGTGACACCGTCCGAGCGGTCGACCAGCTCCAGAGTTCGGTGGCCCCCTCAGACGACATGGACGAGCTTGTCGGGGTGTCGGACGGGGAGTACGCGGATGGTCACACCGACTTGGATCGTTGGACGCGTTGCAACTCCCGTTCGATCATGTGCTGCTGCAGTCTTGTCCCGGAAGCGCTGACGAACCCGGTGTGGGCGAGAAGGCCGATGCCCCATCCCCAGAAGTGGCCGGCTGCGGGCTCGAAGCCGGACTGGGAGAACAAGATCGCGTTGACCGTCAGGAAGGCCAGCGTGTGGACCGCCAAGCCGGCCTTCTGTCGGACGCGACGTTCGGCTGCCTCGTACTGTTCATCGGGCATGGTGCTCATCCTCTCGCTTGAGGTCGGTCTTCATCGGTGCGTCGTTATGGGTTTCGATGGTGGGCATCTCGCCGGTGTCATCCAGCGTCTCGACGTCACGCCAGAAGGCCAGTGACACGCGCCGGTAGCGCCGACCCATCTCGAGGGCGGCGCGGTTGAAGCGCGTGGCACCGGTCGGGGCGAGGTGCTGGGCCAGCCCTTCGTAGTGCTCGATCCACTCGCGGTGAATCTCCTGTTGGCGCCGAGCCAGCACGCGAAGTTCGTCGTCACCGGCCTCGGCAGCGAACGCGAGTTTGAGCAGTCCTTCGTCGCGCAGCTCGACCGGTGGGGTTTCTGGGTCGGCGAGCCATGAGCGCAGGGTGCTCCGGCCCGTCTCGGTGAGCCGGAACACGCGCCGGCGTCGGCCCCCCTCTTCTTGCTCCTCCTCCAACAGCCCGCGCTCGGCGAGCTTCTGCGGCTCGGCATAGAGCTGCGAGTGCGGGAACGACCAGAAGTTGCCGATCGAGGCCTGTGCGGCTTGCTTCATGTCGTAGCTCGTGGCCTCGCCCATGAGGGCGACTAGACCGAGCACCGCTACTCCCGTGGCGCTCAGTTCCTGCGGCTCCGTGGTTGACATGACCCTAAGCATACCATGCGAACTGGACCATCCAGGTAGGACCATACGTTGCGGACGGCTCCTCCGGGTCCTGACGTGCCGCCTTCGCGCGCCCGCGCACCACGACGCGCACCCTTCGGTGACCACCGGGCTCGACGGGCGCCACGGCGAGGAAGGGCCAGCCGGATCGCCGGAGCCTGCAGCCTCGAATAGGCTTGAAGTCGGCCAATGAGCTGAGGAGGTCGTCGTGGGCGGGCCGAGCGGTTGAGCATCAGCGAGGTGGTCGTCGCACTCCTCGACGGCTCCGCCGAGGCTCGCCGTTGGCAGCAGACTGCAGCCGTCCACGAGAGCGTCCGAAGCCGGCAGGAGGGCTGATGGCCGAGTACGCGGGCGCGAACGGGCGCACGGCGCGCTCACGGGAGAAGGCCGCGCAGATCCGCGCCGCGGCCCGGCGGCTGTTCCTCGCCAACGGGGTGTCGGCGACGAGCATGAACGCGATCACCGCCGAGGCAGGTGTGTCGAAGCAGACGGTGTACGCGTACTTCCCGAGCAAGGAGGCGCTGCTCGAGGACGTCCTCGCCGAGCTCGTCGGTCGCCGTGCTGAGCAGTGGCAAGCCCTTCACGGCGATGGCGCGCCGCTCACGTCCACGGACGAGCTACGCGGCGAGCTGACGAGCCTGGCCGAGGTCATCGTCGAGGCCCTGCTGCAACCCGACTACGTCGGAACCGTGCGGATCGTCATCACCGAGGCGGCACGAGACCCCGCGCTGGGCGAGCGCTTCGCCAACGCCGTGGCCCGCCCGGTGCTGGCGGCGGTCGCCGCGACGCTGCGCCGCGGACAAGAGGGCGGCGCGGTCCGTGCCGAGGTGAGCGAGGACGCCCCACGGCTGCTCGTCGGCGCCCTCCTCACCTTCGTGCTGCTCGAGGGGCTCCTGCGCCCCGACCTGCTCGAGCGTCCACCTCGAGCGCGCATCGACGCGCTCGTGGGCGACTTTCTGCGCGGCATCGCCTCGCCCTGAACGTCGACCGCGACCGTGGGACGCCCGCCCATCAGTGGCATCCACCCCTTGTGTCAAACCGTACGGTATGGTTTGATTCAGCCAGTGGAGTGGATCGGAGAGGGCATGGCAGCCGAGAACGCGGCGATCTGGGCCGATGAGGCCGAGGTGGTGTTCCGACGCCGTGGCCGTCCGCCGGTGTGCGCGGTCTCCGGTCTTGGCCTGGACGTGCCGGCCGGGACGGTGTTCTGCCTGCTGGGGCCAAACGGCTCGGGCAAGACCACGGTGGTCAACTTGCTCGTCGGTCTGCTGCGGCCAACGCGCGGGGCCGTGGCGGTGGCGGGGATGGACCCTCATCGGCAGCGCCGCGAAGTGCTGCGGCGCGTGGCCGTAGTGCCGCAGGAGACCGCGCTGTACGAGGAGCTGACCGGCAGGGAGAACCTCGAGTTCCACGCCCGCTACTACGGAGTCACCAGGGCGGCGGAGCGCCGGCGCATCGACGCGGCCTTGGAGTTGGTCTCGCTCGAAGGCACGGCCGGAGAGCGGGTGGGAACGTACTCGGGCGGGATGCGCCGCCGGCTGCTGCTGGCCCGTGCGCTGCTCACCGACCCGTCGGTGATCGTCCTCGACGAGCCGACCCTGGGCGTCGACGTCCAGTCCCGCCAGGCGATCTGGGAGCGCATCGACGCGCTCGCCGACGAGGGCCGCACGATCCTGCTGACCACCAACCTCATGGAGGAGGCCGAGCGGCTCGGACGTGACCTGCTCGTCATCGACGAGGGACGCCCCGTCGCCGCGGGCACGCCCGGCGAGCTCAAGGCCACCGTCGCGCAGCGCACGGTGCGCCTGCAGGCATCCGACGAGCCCACGGCGGCGAACATCACCGAGCGATTCGCCGGACTGTCGGCTCAACGCAGCGGCATCGAGGTGCGCGTGGCGGTACCCACCGGCGACAGCGTCCCCTCCACCCTGCGAGCGCTCCTCGACGCCGTTGAGTCGGACGGTCACGCCCTGGAGGGCATCGCGGTCGACGAGCCGTCGCTGCACGACGTGTTCCTGCGCGTCACCGGCCGAGCGCTGCGCGACCGCGCCGTCTCCTCGCCGGCACTCCCCGCGGTCGACGCGGGGACGAGCACGGCCCCGCGCGTGGCGGCCGCGGAGGACCAGCGATGATCACCAGCGCTCGTGCGACGTTGGCGATCGCCGGCAAGGATCTGTGCGCTGCCCGCCGACGGCCGCTGTTCCCCGCACTCGTCGTCGTGGTCTCGGCGCTGTTCGTCGGCGTCTACGCCCTCGTGGTCCAGGTCTCGGCCACCACCCCGGCCGCCGTGGCTGACGGCGGCGGCAGCGAGCCGTTGCACGCAGCGCTCGCGGACCTCGACAGCGTCGACGGACCCATGCTCGAGCTGCGCACCAGCGAGCCCGCCCAAGCCCGGCGGCTCTTCGAGGACGGCGCCACCAACGCGCTGCTCGCCCTCCCCGACCTCGGCGAGGCGACCGGAGGGGACGCCCCGGCCACGCTCACCCTCGAAGTGCGCAACCTCAACTCCGACCTCGTCAAGAACGTGGAGCTGCGCGCCGAGCAGGCCGTCCGCGACTACGCCACGGCCCACACGGATGCCGACCTCGTCACCGTCCACGAGACCCCGCAGTTCGACGCCGACATGCGGATCAGCACCTACCTCGGCACCGCCCTACTGCTGTTCGCGGTCATGTTCGCCGCCACGGTCGGCACCGGGGCGCTGACCGCGGCCGAGTGGGAGCAACGCACCGCCAAGGCGGCCGTGCTCTCGCCCGCCGGACCGCTGCCGCTGCTGGCCGGCAAGTGGCTGTCGGGCGCAGCGATCAGCGCCGCGGCGCTCGCGCTCGTGCTGCCCGCCTTGGCGGTCGTGCTCGACTATCCCGTCACCTCGCTCGGGCTCCCCGCCCTGGTGGGGATCGGCGCGCTGTGGTGGTACGGCGCGGGGATCGGCGCGCTGCTGGGGATGCTGCTGCGCCGCTCGCTGCCCCTCGTTCCCGTGTGCGTCGTCATCTCGGTCTTGCACCTGCTCATCAGCGGCTACGAGTCCTACATCCGTGGCTTCGCCCACGACGGCGCCGTCGCCGCGCTGTGGCGCGCGACCCACTGGTGGCCCACCGCCGCGCTCGCGGACCAGATCCGCTTCGACGCCGCCGGCACCGCGGTCGCCGTTGACTGGCTCGCGACGGCAGGAGCGAGCACCGTCGCCACGGCCGCGGCACTGGCCGCCGTCCTGCTGCACCGCCGCCTCGCGTTCACCCACGGCCAGTGAGGAGGCATCCATGACCGTGCTGCGCGCCGTACTCGCCGCGCACCGACGCAACCTTCGACTGGCCCGCCGCGACCCGACGCTGCTGCTGCAAGCCGCCGTCGTCCCCCTCGTCGTCCTCGGCCTGTGCGCGGTGATCTTCGGCGGTGGGGGCGACGACTGGCCAGTCGCGGTCACCGACCACGCGGACACCGAGCGATCCCGGGCGCTGGTGGCAGCAATCGAGGACTCCCGCTCGGGCATCTCCCCCTACTTCGACATCGTCCAGACCAACCCACAGCGCGCCGCCGAGCAGCTCGACGAAGGACGACTGCAGCTACACGTCGAGATCCCCGCCGACTTCGACGCGACACGAGCGATCGACGTCGCGACCTACAACATCAACAGCGACGCGATGAAGAACGCCCGTCTGCGCCTCACCAACGCCCTCAACGCCTACGACGCCGACACCGGCCAGCTGCCGGTCGTCGTCGACCTCGACCGGACCGCCCCCGCAGACGTGCCACGCACCGCCTTCATCGCCGGCAGCGCCGTGCTCCTCGCACTTGCCTTCGGCGCCGCCCTGCTCGCGGCCAACCTCTTCGCCGTCGACGCCGAGGCCCGCACCAGCAAGGAGATCGTGCTCTCACCGCTCGGTCCCGCGTGGGCCGGCGTCGCCGCCGCCCTGTCCGGGATCACCCTCGCTCCCCTGTCGGCGCTACCGACCCTCCTCGCCGCCACCACGGCGTTCGGGCTGTCACCCGCCCCCGACGACGCCGTCCGCGCCGGTGCACTCCTCCCTCCGATCCTGCTCGCCGCCGCCGGCACCGGCGTCGCCGTCGCTGGTCTGCTGCGCCGACACCGCGCCCTACAGCCGGTCATCATCCTCGCCGGCATCGCGAGCTTCTTCGCCGCCGGCGGCCTCGTCGGCGTCGCCGACCTCCCGCCCGCGGCGCGAGCCTTCGCGGCTGTTTGGCCGCCGTCACGCGTCTTCGAGTGGCTCAATCCGGTGATGCACGGGTTCACCGCGCCGATACCACCGACTCAGTGGGCTGCGGGGGGCGCCGCCGCAGTCGCCGGCCTGGCCCTCGCCTCCCTCACCGGCCAGCGGGAGCGTGCCCTGTTCACCCGTCCGCGCCGCTGACCGCACCAGCCCTGGACGGTGGGGCCGCACGCGGCGGGCGTCGCCCGCTGCGCAACCGCGTGAACACCTCCGCCGGCTACCCCGTGGGTGCGGAGCCGACCGGCGCCGTCGCGTCATCGGGCTCGGCTGCGGTGGGGGCGCGACCGGCGACGAGCCGTCGTGCCATCCACCGCGCGGCCGCGATGACGCCAGGCAGCAGGACCACACAGATCAGCGCGCCGATTCCGAGCTCGAGGGCGACATCGCCGAGCGGTGCTCCCTCGACGCCGGCCTCGTACGCGGGGGCCAGGAAGTAGTACGCCGGCATGAGGTAGCCGGGCCGCTGCGGCAGATCCGGCCAGACGAGGCGAGCAGCGCCTGTAGCGTGCCGCGCTCCTTCTCCTCCACCAGACTCGAGGCCGGGACATCCCTCCGGGGATGGCGACGGCGTACATGACCAGCAGCGGCAGCAGCCGCCACGGATCAGCAGCGTGAGCACGATCGGTACCACCAGCGCCCACAGCACGATCGGCGAGCGCGGCCGGAGGCGCAGTTCCTTGCGAAGGACCTGCCAGGCCCGGCGTAGGCTCATCGCTGCCCCCTCTTCTGCCTCGCGTGTGGACCCTGCCTCACGTGCGGGCGACGCGGCGGCCCAGCACCGCGGTGCCGACCACGAACAGGCCGACGCACCACGCGGCGAGCGCGCCGAGGTACGGCCAGGCCTCGGCCCAACCCTCGTCGTAGCCGGCCGTGCGCACGAGCGTCTCGACGAGCCCGTAGCTCGGCAACACCTGCACCCACCACTCCGGCGTGCCGGGGAACAGGACCGCGAACGCGGGAATCGCGAGCGGCACGAAGAGCAACACGCTCCAGAACACCACCCCGACGAAGTCCTGCCCCGTCGAGCCGGCAAGCAGGCCGATGCCAGTGACGAGCAGCGCGCCGAGGGCGAGGACCGTGAGGATGAGCCCCGGCCGGTGGGTGAGCGTGCCGGTCACCAGGGCGATCAGCACCGCCTGACCGAACGCGAGCACGGTGCCGAGCACCGCCTTGGCCGCGAGCACGTCGCTGACGCGCGCCGGTGTGGTGACCAGCGCGGTCGCGGTGCGCTGCGCGAGCTCCACGGCGACGAGGGAGGCCAGCGCGAACATCTCCATCGTGAGGACGATGAAGACGACGAGAGGCCGGAGTTGCTCGCGTAGCGACAGCGGGTCGTCGGCGCGGTCGATGCCGAGGACCATCCCCTCGACCTCGGGGACCTCGACCGGCGGTGCGTCGCCGGCGATGGCGAACGCCACCTCGCGCGCGGCTCCCGCGAGCGCGGGGCGCAGGCCCTCGGGTACCTCCGCACCGACGTACAACTCGACCGTCGTGGGCTCGCCTGCGATGACGGACGCGACGAACCCGTCGGGGAACGCGAGCCCCGCGGCGACGTCCTCGCCCTCGGCGACGGCATCCTCGAGCGCGCCGGCCGAGTCGAACGCTGTGATGGCAAACCCCTCGTCGCCGGCGTCGTCCGCAGCGTCGTCGACGAGCTGCTTGGCGCCGGGCAGGTGGATACCGACCGGCACCGTCGCCTCGACCGTCGCCGGCAGCAGCCAGAACAGCCCGCCGAAGAACACGAGCCCGAGGACCGTGATGAACAGGTAGAACCGGTCCCGGGAGAACAGGCGCAGGTCTTTGCCGACGATCGCGGCGACGATGCGGGCCCGCGCGCGCACGCTGTTCCCTAGCCGAGTCGCCGCCCGGCGAACTCGACGAAGACATCCTCGAGCGTCGCCTCGTCGGTATCCACGGTGAGGAACAGCACATCAGGGCGGTTGAGCAGCGCCCGGGCGACGGTGAGGCGCTGGCGCTCCCCTTGGGGTACTCGTTCACCCGGTCGCCACCACGGCCGGTCAGGCCGACGCGGTCCAGCAGCTCGTCGAGGTCGACGTTGCGCAGGCCGAACAGCCGAGCGAAGAACGCGAGGTTCTCCCGGCCCGAGAGGCCCGGGTACAGGTTCTTCTCCTCGAACACCACGCCGATGCGCGCCTGGATGGCCTCCCGCTGTGCCGGCATGGCCAGCCCAAGGATTTCGATGTCGCCAGCTTGGGGGGTCAGCAAGCCGATGAGCATGCGGATCGTCGTCGACTTCCCCGCCCCGTTCGGTCCGAGCAACCCGAGGATCTCGCCGGGGGCGACCCCCAGGGGACACGCCGTCGGCGGCGACGAGGTCCCCGTAGGCGTAGCGCAAGCCCTCCGCCCGCACCGCCATGTCGAGCGCGTCGGGCAGTCGCAGTCGCGGACTCATCGTACGCCTGACGCCAACCCCCCCGCCCCCGATGCCTTGCCCGACACCGGGTCTCGATGCGCCAGCCCGTCAGGAGGGCCGCGATGACGTGGTCCCGCCGCAGTCGAGCAGCTCCTCACTCGCGTGCCCGGCTGGTGAACACAAACTCACCCAGCGCGGCGACCAGCAGGAGCAGCAGACCCGCGCGCAGCGCCAGTCGCATACTCGCAGCGGCCTGAACGCGCACGAACGACAGGAGCGTAACCGCTGCTCCGCCAGGTTCATCTTCACTTCCCGGTCGACCGCACCGAAGGAATGGGCGATCAACTAGATTTAATGGTTGACCAGCCGGTCTCTAGGTTGAACGCCAGAGCCGGATGCGCCCCACCCAAGCAACTCGCCCGAATCGATCGTGGCACCGACGGCAGCGCGGTTCGCGACAGGATCATGCCTCCGCCGGTCACCGCGACGAACGGAGACGAACGGAGGCGAACGGATGACCACGATGATCGGCACGGGCCGCCGCCCGAACGTAGTCGTTCGGCTCGCGGCGGTGATCACGGCGAGTCTGCTGATCTGGCTGGCGATGGGATGGCTGGCCGACACGGCGTTCGCCGCATGGCCGCCGAACATTGCCCACACCGCCAACGCCGTGGTCGTGTTAGTCCTGGCGGTCCCGATGGTCATAGCCGCTCGCCGTTACCTCGACCGGCGCCCCTGGGCAGGCCTGCGGGTGACCGGGCCCGGCGAGGGCTGGCGGCCGTTGGTCGTGGGCGCGGTGTCGTGGCTGGTCCCGGGGGTGGCTGGCATCGTGCTCGCGGTGTCGCGGGGATGGGTGCAGATCTCGGTCACCGGGCCGGTGACAACGCTGGTGGGCACCGTCGGACTGCTCGTCGTGCTCGTGCTGGTCTTCGAGGCCTTCCCCGAGGAGGTGATCATGCGCGGCTACGTCTACCGCAACCTCGCCGCGGCGATGCCACCATGGAGCGCGGTCGCGGTCCAGACGCTGCTGTTCACCCTGTTCGGGACCGTCCTCTGGACGGTCACGGCCGGCTGGACGGCCGCTGCCGAACAAGCGGGCATGTTCGTGGGGATGGGCGCGGTACTGGGCTGCATCCGTGTCATGACCGGCAACGTGTGGGCCTGCATCGGATACCACCTCGTCTTCCAGGTCGCCGCGCAGCTGCTGCTCGGCGACCGGCACAGCATCGTCACCGTCGACGGTGCGCAGACGCTCACGCTGGTCGCGTTCGCGACCGCGTTCGCCATCGGACCGATCATCACCGCGCTGCTGTCACCCAACGATGCCAACTGGAGCCGTCCCGAACCCGACGGCACTCCAACGCGTCCCACCGGCATGGCCAGCTGACCGGCAATGCGCTCGTTAACGGCTGCGTGATCATCGTCCCGATCGGGGGGAGCCACAGGCCCCCGCGACCCGGAACCGAGCAGGATCCTGATGGTGGTGGACTTGCCCGCGCCGTTCGGCCCGAGAAACCCATGAACCTCGCCAGGCTGCACGGTCAGGTCGAGGCGGTCGAGCGCGCGGTGGGTGCCGAAGGTCTTGACGAGTTGGCGGATGCCGATTGCGGCGGACATCAGGTCCCCTCTTCTGGCGCGGCGGTGCGGATGGTGCGGACGGTTTCCCTGATGCCGCGGCCCGTATCCGAGTCGGCGAACTCACCCATGGCGGAGTACACGTCGAGCATGGCCATCGGTATGCGGCCCGATCGGAGGCTCTCCTCCGGGGTCAGGCCAAAGCGGCGGCTGATCCACTCGATGAGCAGCGCCGTGCTCATGTGCATCGCGGTCATCATCGTGGCGGCGTCGTCAGCGGAATCGCTTCCCGGCGGGAACCGCTCCGGCCAGGCCGAGGTCAGGAACTCCCGTGTGCCGGCGGCCAAGTGGTCGAACACCTCGTCAGCAGTCTGCGAGCCCTCGAGCGCCGCCCGAGAGAGGTAGCGCATGAGGAGTGGGCCTTCCGCGAACAGGTCGCCGAGGGCGTTCGCATCCGCCAACTGACCCTTCTCGTGCAGATGCAACACCCGACGGTTGAAGACCTCGATCACCAGCTCATCGCAGGCCACCCGCAGCCCGGCCTTGGTGCCGAAATGATGCTGCACCAGGCCGAGGGACACCCCCGCCGCGGAAGCGATCCCCCGCATCGTCGCGCCTTCGATGCCCTTCTCCGCGAACTGTTCGAGTGCGGCATCCCGGATCCGAGCACGGGCGGTCAGATCCGAAGGCTCGTAGTGGTGGGTACCCATGCGATGGACGATACGCTCGTATCGGAAGCACGTCAACCGTATTGTAACAACCCGCCCGAGGGCCGCCCGGGTGCGCTGATGGCGTTCGTGAACGGCGCCGAGGCCCTCGCGCTCGGGCGGCTCGAACCCTCGGCGCGGCGCGGATCCTCGGCGCCCGCGCGCGCTTCTTCGGTCCTCGCGCCGCGACCCCGATCGACTGTCACGAGACCGCCTGGCAACAGCAGCGCTCGACCCGCTGCGGGTACTTCGCGCACGTTTCCCCGGGAACGTGGACCCAGCACGGCGCCGCGCCGCGCCGCCCCGTTGGCCGGGTGCACTGGGCGACAGCGAGACCGCGACCTCCTGGGTTCGGCTAATGGACGGGGAGTCTCCTCGGGTGAGCGTGCGGCGGCGGAGATGCTCGGGGCCCTTCCGTCGCGCACGGGATCGTGAAACCCCCACGTGTGGATCGGCCAGGCCCGGGTAGCCCGGGGACGCCCGACGCAACGAAGCCAACACGAAAGGGAGACCCTATGTCCGAGCAACCGCGTCAGCGCGAGGGGATGCTGGAGACCGGCCAGGCTGCGCAGGCGGCCGGACAAGCCGGCGGAGTGGCCGGTGGCGCCGCAGGCGCGGCTGGTGGAGGCATGATCGGCTGGGCGATCGGCATGAACGGCGGCATGATCGTCGGGTTGGTCACCGGCATGTTCCTGGGGCTGGCCATCGGCCGCAGTCGCAGCGGGCGGCTGAGCGGCTAGCTGTCCTCGAGCCGCGGCGGGCCGCACCGGGGGTGTGCCCGCCGCCGGCCTGAGCCTACGGCGACCCCCGCCGCGCGATCAGGCGGGGCGGATGAGGATCTTGCCGATGGCGTGCCCCGACTCGACCTCTGCGAGGGCCTCGCGGGCCTGCTCGAGCGGGTAGCTGCCGGTGACGTGCGGGTCGACGAGGCCGTACTGGATGACGCTGGTCATCTTCTCCATCGCCTCCGGGTCGCGCTGTCGGGTCGCACCGCCGAGCTCGGTGACGGCCGGGTCGGCGGCCGACATCACGGGGGCGAGGTCGGTGGCCAGACGTGCAGCCTCACGCAGGGTCTGACCGCCGACCAGATCCACGACCAAGTCCACACCCTCAGGCACCACGTCACGGACCTGTGCAGCGAACCCGTCACCCGAAGCAACGTGGGTGGCTCCGGTTGACTCCACCAGGCGGCGTTTGCAGATCGGGGTGTGGTTACCTGACCTAGGTCAGACTCGCGCGTGGCGGTGGGCCTAACGTTGCTCTTGCCAGACCACAGGCAAGGGACACATCGGAAAGGGAATCACCACCATGAGCACCACGACCTCCAACCCCACCCGCACCGTGCTGCGCGCCGAGGGCTTCTCCTGCCCCTCGTGCGTGTCGAAGATCGAAAAGCGAGTCGGCCGTGTCGACGGCGTGTCCAACGTCAAGGTGCATTTCGCGTCGGCCCGAATCGAGGTCGACCACGACCCGGACGTCGCTAGCGTCGACCAGCTGGTCGCCGCCGTGGCCAAGGCGGGCTACACCGCTCGGCCGACCGCCTTCTAAGGCAGCGTCGAACGGCCTTCGCCCGGCCCCTATCGGGGCCTTGCCGGGGTTCACCCAAGTCCTCAACCGTTCTACCCCCGGCCCGGACCTGGCACCGCCTGCGGGATCTCACGATCCCAGGCGGTGCCAGCTGCTGTGACGCCCCGGTCCTCGGGACAGACGAACCGAATCGGCCTGCGGCTACATGACCTGCATCAGTCTCGCGTCGTAGCCGCGGCGCACACTGAGCATCGAAGCCCGCACACGGCGGGTGAACGCAGACCAAGCAAGGAGCAACCGCTATGGACACCCTGCGTAACGGCCGGTGGACGGTCCCAGCGATCTCAGGAGCGCTGATCGTCGTCGGGTTGCTGGCCGGTCGGCTCGCCGGCGTCGACGCCATCGGCGACCCGGCGATGATCGTGGCCGCGATCGTGGCGGGCACCCCGATCGTGATCAAGGCCTGGCGCGCGCTGCTGGCCAAGGTCGTGGGCATCGACCTGCTGGTCAGCATCGCCGCGATCGGCGCGATCGTCATCGGCGAGTACTGGGAGGCAGCGGCGGTCACGTTCCTGTTCGCCATCGGCAATGCCCTCGAGTCCGCCACGTTGAACAAGACCCGGTCGGCGCTGGCCGAACTGGTCGCGGTCGCGCCCGACGTCGCCGTGGTGCTGCGCGAGGGCGAGCAGGTCACCGTCGACGCAGCCGAGGTCGCCGTGGGCGAGACCGTGCTGGTCAAGAGCGGCGCCAAGGTCCCCGTCGACGGCGAGGTCATCGACGGCACCGGGGCGTTGGACGAGGCATCGATCACCGGAGAGTCCATCCCCGTGGAGAAGACCGCCGGCGATCAGGTGTTCGCCGGCACGATCTCCCAGGGCGGGTTCTTGCAGGTGCGGGCGACTGGCACCGGGTCGGACACGACGCTGGCGCGGATCATCCACCGCGTCGAGGAGGCCCAGGACGCCAAGGCGCGCACCCAGCAGTTCATGGATCGCTTCTCGGCCTGGTACACGCCCGCGATCATGGGACTGGTCCTCGTGGTCGGCCTGGCCACCGGCAACGTAGTGCTGGCCTTCACCCTGCTGGTCATCGCCTGCCCCGGCGCGTTGGTGATCTCTATCCCGGTGTCGATCGTGGCCGGCATCGGGCGGGCCGCCAGGGACGGCATCCTGATCAAGGGCGGCGAGTACCTTGAGACCTCGGCCAAGGTCAGCGCCGTCGCGCTCGACAAGACCGGCACGCTGACCCGCGGTCGCCCACAGTTGACCGATGTGGTCGCGCTCGACGCCGACAGCGAGCGAGCCGACGTTCTGGCCTGGGCTGCCCGGGCCGAGGCCGGCTCCGAGCACCCCCTGGCCCGGCCCATCCTGACCGCGGCCGCTGACGAGGGCCTGGACGTGACCGGTCTGCCCGACACGACCGAGCCGATCGCCGGCAAAGGCATCGCCGCCACCATCCAGGGGCGGCGGGTCCTGGTCGGAAACGCCGCTTTGCTCGACCAGCACCACATCGTCGACGTGGTCGGCGCCGGCGAGATCGCCGCGACGCTGGCCGCCGCGGGGCGCACGCCCATGATCGTCGCCCTCGACGACCGGGTCCTCGGCGTACTCGCCGTGGCCGATCAAGTCCGCGAGGGGGCCGCGCAGATGGTCACCGACCTGCACGAGGCCGGGGTCGACACCGTCGTCATGCTCACCGGCGACGCTCCGCTCGTCGCCCAGGCCGTCGGGCAGGCCGCCGGCATCGACGAGGTCCGCGCCGGCCTGCTGCCCGAGGACAAGCTCGACGCCGTCGCCGACCTCCAGCGTCAGGGCCACACCGTGGCCATGGTCGGCGACGGCGTCAACGACGCCCCCGCGCTGGCCACCGCCGACATCGGCATCGCCATGGGCGCGGCCGGCTCAGCCGTGGCGGTCGAGACCGCCGACATCGCCTTGATGGCCGACAACCTGGGCAAGCTGCCCGAGGCCGTCGCCCTCGCCCGGCGCACCGTCAACAACATGCGCCAGAACATCACCGTCGCATTGGGAACCGTCGCGGTCCTCCTCGCCGGCGTGCTCTTCGGCGACGTCACCATGTCGGTGGGCATGCTCGTCCACGAAGCATCCGTCCTGGTCGTCATCGCCAACGCCATGCGCCTGCTCCGCCACCAGCCCGCCCCCAGCACCCGCGCGGCGACCGGCTCCGGGGCCCCGGCGTCTGCCGGATCCACCCCGGAAACCGCCCTCGGGGCCAAGACGCGCTAGCGACACCTTGCCTCCCTGGCCCACCGCCGCTGCGGCGTCGAGGACGCCCGAGGGTTGATCGACTAGCCAGCAAGGCCCGCTACAACGCCGTCATCCGCCTCCTCCTGCGAATGGGCGCGCCGCTGGGCCCGATGGCCTTGCTCACCGTCGCCGGTCGGCTGAGCGGCAAGCCGCGTTCCACGCCCATGGCGTTCGTCGTGCGGCTGCGCTTGTCTCCCACCCCGGCACCGAGGGCTGGTAGCCTTCGGCGCCCGGCTCGTCGTCCGCGGTGCGATCCCCGGGATCACCCCTGAGACGTTGGGAGATCCGCCTCGACGGCGCGGGCAGCTACCCCGGCGACGCGCCATCCGGGACGTCAGGTGGAAGGAGGCCGTCACCGACTGCCCCGGCATCGACGCGGCGGACCCAGCCGGCGGGACTGCCCAGTCTTTGGCTAGCCTCGGGCTGGGCAGCGGACGGCTACGTGGTGGAGGGTCCGAGGGTGGCGGCAGGTGGCCGTTGGGCGTCCGAGGGGACCGGACCCGAACGTTCTGTCGAGGCACATGGGCCGGGTCCCGCCGCCCTGGTAGTTATCTGTTTGCTGGTGATGGCGATGCCGCTTGGTCTCGCGGCTGCGGATACGCTCGTCGGCATCAGTGTGCGCGCTGCGGCCGCGATCTCCGGCCTCGTCGCGATGGCGCTTGCTGCGCGCGTACGGAGCCGCGCCGCCCTCGACGTCGGCTTGCTCACGGTGCTCGGCAGTCTCATCGGATTCGCACCGTGGCTATGGCAATGGCCGCCCGTCATCGCACTGGGGTGGGTCGCCCTGACCGCCCCGGTCAGTCGGCGACTGCTGGGGCCAAACCCGGATGGCACCAGGAGCTGGCGGGCATGGGCTCCGCTGGGCCGCCCCGACCCGGCCACGTGGCTGCTCACCGCAGTGACAATCCTCGCTTCGGCATCTGCGTTGCTGGCATGGGCTTGGTTGGCCGACTTGGACACTCCGGTTCGGCGCGCCTTCCTGGAACAGCTCAACGAGTTGCCGATCTGGGTAGTGGCGGCGTGGCTCGTTGCCTTCCCGTTGGTCAACGCGGCGGTTGAGGAAATCATCTATCGCGGCGTCGTGCAGGGAGCGCTGCAGCAGACGCTGGGGAAGGCGACCTGGGCGGTCCTGTTGCAAGCGGTAGTGTTTGGTGGTGCGCACTATCATGGCAACCCGGGTGGCTTCGCCGGCGTAGTATTGGCAACAGGCTACGGCGCGATGCTCGGGGTGATCCGCCTGCGCTCGCGAGGATTGCTCGCCCCATGGATCGCGCATGTTTGTGCGGACATCACCATTGCGGTGGTGCTCCTAAGCCTCCTGGCGCAGCAGTTCTAACTTCAAGTTGTTCCCGGGGGGTGTTTACGCATTCTCTGCGATGCGTTCATACAACCCCACCTCAACTTGTTCTGACGCCCTCCAATCGCGAACCTTGGCCGGGTCACGCCCCGTAGGGCTGAGGTTTCGGGGGTAGCAGGCCTCGCTCCACTTCGCCCGCGCTGCGGCACTACGCGAGGAGGCGAGGGCCTGCTCGGCTCTCTCGTCTCGCGATCCCCGTCGATGATCGCGAGGTTCGTCGTGATCGCCCACTGCGGCCGACCGTTCAGCGGCGATGACGAGCAGAGCGCTTCCATCCCGTGCTCGGTGACGAGCTCGCGCGCCGCTTCGAGGATTTGTGAGCGCCGCGCCCCGGCGAGCGGTTCGCCACGCCGCGCGAGACCTCCCCGCGCCGGGAGAGACTGCGACGTGCGTTCGACAAGTACGGGGTGGCCGGCGTGAGCCTGCTGGGCCAGTCCATCCTCCCCAGCCAGATCACGTCGATGGCGCTCGTCGGATTCGGCGCCTCCAAACGCGCGGTGATCGTGTGGCAGGTCGTATCCATCACCCACTGGGGGTCGCGTCGGGGTTCCCGCCGCCGTCGGGGGTGGATCTGCTCGACACGGCGTGACCCCGCCGCGTCGAGCGCGAGCCCGCACGGGCCAGGCGAGCGCTAGCCTCGATTATTCGTGGGGGTGCTGGCGGGTCCGTTCGGTAGCGACGTGTGGCCCTTGAGGTCGGCGGGGGTCGTCCAGGATGCCGGTCGGGCCGCCGTGGTGCTTGCTTGGGTGGCTCTTCGGGCAGCGCGAGCTGGCGGGGTGACCGCTTGTCGTGCTGGGCTGGGTTGTCAAGGTGCGCGGGTCGGTGGGGTCAGGCGGGTGCGGGCGGTAGGGCGCGCAATCGCTGGAACGCGGCGAGCAGTTCGGGGGTCCAGGGCCAGTCGGCGGCCAGCCGCAGGATGGTGCGCCGGCCGCTGCGGACCACGCGGGCGGCGGTGTGTAGCAGCTGGTAGCGCAGCCGTTTGGGTTCGGCTCTGGCCAGCTCCCCTGAGAGGGTCAGCGTCTGGGTCCGGACCTGCAGGTTCATGGCGGTCAGGGCGAGTTGGAGCCAGACGGCGTTGCGGTCGTAGTCGTCGCAGGGCAGGTTGCTCATGCCGAGGTCTTTGAGGTTGCGGATGCGGTCCTCGGCGCGGGCGCGGGCCCGGTGGCGCTGCTCGAGGACGGCGATGTCGGCGTCTGGCTGGTCGGTGAGCAGCGCGGTGAACCGGTAGCCGTCGATGTCGTCGAGGCTCTGCTGCGCGCCGGGGTGCAGCGGTTCGCGGCGGATGATCAGCCGGCTGCCCGCTGGATACTCGGACAGGTCGATCATGCCGGTGGCCTCGGCGACCGCCGCGCCCTCGCGCAGCTGTCCGTCGGCGGTCAGCGCCGGTTCCCACACCGAGGTGTGCCAGGCCAGCGTGCGGATGACGGTCTTGACCCGTTCGGAGAGCTCGAAGGAGACCGAGAAGCCGCAGCCGGCCGCGACGGTGTGGGCGAGGAAGTCTTTGGCGGCGTAGCCCACATCGCCGCGCACCACGACCTCAACATCGTCGGCGAGCTCGGGGAGCCCGGCCAGGGCGGCGTCGAGCAGGCAGATGTGATCGGTGGCGGTGTTGGACCCGGCGTTGCCCGGGCCCAGCAGGCTGGCCAGCGCCTCGCCGGTGCCGTCGCCGCGGTCAACAAACGCCAGATCCGGGTGGTAGCCGAAGCTGTCCTTGTAGGTGCCCGCCGCCCCGTCCTTCTCCGAATGGGCGGTCACCAGCGGGGCGCCCAGATCGATGCACAACGGCTCGTCGCTGTCGGCGTCCAGGGCCGGCGGAGCGCCGCCGGGCAGACCCCACACATGCGCCCGAACCCGCGCCAGCCGCCGCCTCGACGAGCGCAGCGACATCCCCGCGCACGACCGGGCGGAGCGTCACGATCCCGTCGCTCATGACTGCGGCTGCGGCCGTGCGGTTAGATCCCGGCATCTTGCCATCGTAGAGGCAGTGGTTGACGCCCCCGACGTTCCCTTGCCGAGGAGCAGGATGCGCTCGACGACGCACAGCGGGTTGCTCACAGCGATCTAACCACCCTCATCCTAGGCAACCAAGGCGCCCCTCGCCGGGTAGGCCGGAAGTCGATCGGACACGCTTGCCGCCACTCTCAGTGGCCTGTTCGAGGGCCCAGGTCGCGCCTTGAGCGTGGGCGCTGATGCCCTACGGCACGACGACGATCCGCCCCACCGCCTGTCCGGAGGCGAGGAGCTCGAGGGCGTCGGGCACCTGCTCGAGCGGGAAGGCACGCGCGACGACGGGCGTGATCGCGCCGTCCTCCAGCAGGTCGCGCAGGCGCGCCATCGACGCCGTGCGGTCGGGCGCCTTGAACGACGGTCGCGGCAGCCGCCGCTCCACCGGCGACCGAGCCATCAACCCAAACATTCTCGGGATGCTGCCCAGCCACCGCCGACCCTGCGCCCCAAACTGGTCATGGCCGATCAACCCGTACGCGCCGTCGTCGGCCAGCACTCGCCGGTACGCCGAGAACGGATGGTTGCCCACCACGTCGAACACCAAGTCATAGCGGTCGCTGCTGCGCGTGACGTCGTCGGTCGTGTAGTCGATGACGCGATCCGCGCCGAGCGCGCGCAGCAAGTCCAGCTTGCGGGTGTGATCCACCGCGGTCACCTGTGCACCCCACGACCGTGCCAGCTGCACGGCGATGGCACCCACCCCGCCGCCGGCCCCGTTGACGAGCACCCGTTGGGAAGGCGCTTGGTCCTGGTCGGGCAGGTTCGCCAGCGCGATGAGCCCGGCAGTGGGCACGGTCGCGGCCTGCTCGAACGTCACCTGCGACGGCTTGACGGCCAGGGCGTCCTCTGCCACCGCCACGTACTCGGCGTACGCGCCACCGTTGCGCCACTGCATCCCACCGAGCGTCTCACCCAACACCTCGTCACCGGGGCGCAACCGCGTCACCCCCGCCCCCACCGACTCGACCTCCCCGGCCATGTCCGTCCCAGGCACAACGTTGCTGGGGCGGCGCACGCCCGAGCCCATCAGACGCAACGCCCGCGGCAAACCGGTCACCACGTGCCAGACATCCGGATGCACCGATGCCGCCCGCACCCGCACCAGCACCTCACCATCCCCGAGCGACGGCAGATCGAGCTCGCGCACCCCCAGAACCTCCGGCGGCCCGCCGTAGCCCAACTGCACGACAGCTCGCATCACAGCCTCCACGCGTTCCCGCACGAGCACGGATCACTTCACTTCACGGCGCGTTCCCGCTCCTGCGCCGCATGCCCGATGCGCGCCTCGAATATCCCGCAGCTACCCGCCCCGTGCAACACGGCACAACATCCCGCGGAACCTCCGTCGAGTCCAACCTGAGGTGGCTGTAGCGGGCGACGGACCGGGCTGCGGTCCTACCGGGTGGGGGCCTACCGGATCATCTACCAGCTGCGCGACGCGACCACCGTGCGCGTGGTCGCGATCCGCCACCGCGGCCCAGCGTACGACACCGACCCTCGCTGATGAACGCAGAAGCGAGCAAGCCCTGTCCGACAGCCCCCCACCGCGCCTGCGGACCAACCTCCCTTGCCAACGCCGCCCCGCTGGGTTCGGTCTGCGGCCGGGCGGGTTTAGGCCGTGCGGGCGGGGTGTTCGGTGGCAGGTTCAGCTCGCGTAGTATTCGCTCAGAGATCCTTGGAAGGAAACGGTCATGCATTCGGATGGTGATCCTCCCGGCAATGATCCTCTGGGCTCCTCCCCGGAGACGGTGGGAGGCATGCGTACTGCCCGAGGTGCCCCTCGGTGGATCGCGCTGGTGCTGCTAGTGGTGGTGGCGCTCGGCATCCTTGGCGGCGTTGTAAGCATGATAATCAACTGGATTGTGTGACTAACCGTTGCCGCCACAGTGGACCGACGCGTGGGCCCGAACGGGACGGTCTATGGGGGTTTGTACATGGGCGGGTAGAAGTGGCCGACGCTCGCGTCGATGACCTTCTTCAGCTCGTATCCACCCATCGGGCGGATCGACAGCAGTCCGAGGAGAGCGAAACGTCACGATATGGAATGATACCATACACATTCGTGGTATCATACTGACGCGGTGTGCGTCGCGTCCTCGCCTCGCCTACACGATCAAGACCCCGACCTTGCATGAATGGTGTCGCGATATCCGGAAGTCTGGATTCCCGGTGTCGGGGCTGCGGCCGGGCGTGTCAGCTTCGGCGCGGTGGGAGTTGGATCTGGCGCAGGGGGGTGCCCCCGTCGATGAACAGCTGGCCCTGTGGGGTGAGTGCGTCGGCGACCTGTTGGAGAGCGATCTGGCGAACTTCTGGGTGTCTCCCGTCGAGGGTGCCGACACGAACGGCGAAGGCCAGGTCGTAAGGCTCCTCGTTTCCGAGGAGTTCGAAGTCCTCGACGGCGACGCAACGGACGCTCATGAGGCCGGCATCGATCTCGGCGGCGTTCCTCTCGGCCAAGGCGATGCTCTTGGCGGAGCGGTCGATCATGAGGATGTGCCCGTCACCAATGCGCCTGGCAACGGCCTTGGCGGCAGCGCCTGGGCCCCCGCCGATCTCCAGGACCCGCATCCCGGCTCGCAGCGGAAGAGCGTCGACGATCGCTTCCAGGCGTGGAGACAGCGGGCTCATGCCGGGATGTCCCCGGGTTCGGTGATTCGGTAGTGCCGGGCGAGATCGGCGGTGGTCACGGTGTGTCCCGAGCGCTCGTTGGACGCGGGGTCGTTCCACAGAGCGGTGAGGACGCGGCCGACGTGTTCGACCGAGTCGCTTCCGGGTGGGAGCGGGTTGTCGCCGAAGGCCACGAGGATGGCTTCGGTGCGGGTAAATCCGGGGGAGACCGTGACCGCGGCGACGTCGTGTTCGGCGAGATCGCATGCGGTGGCTGCGCCGAGGGTGCCAACGCCCTGCATGGCCAGGTCATAGAAGACGTGTCCACTGCCGTTCTCGGGCAGGGCGTAGCCGGTGAGCACCAACATCCCTTTCCGTTCGATCAGCAGCCCAGCTGCGTGGCGGGCGGTGACAAGGTGGCTGCGCAGGCCGGCCTCGACCATATGGGCCAGTGCACCGTGCCGGGAAGATCCGAGTGCTTGTGGTGGCGGCTCTCGCGGTCGGTGACATGCCTAGTGACGCCTGTCTCAGCAAGCATCAGCGCGGTGCCTCGGCCGATGCCACGGGCGCCGCCCTGACCGGAGCAATCTTCTGCTTGCTCACGGCGCGCTCCCGTAGGCTTGGATCGTCGGTGGCTGGGCGTTCGTCCCCGTGACCCCGTACGACTCGCCGTCCTCGAGGAGCGCCTTCAACCGGTGCAGCAGGTCGCGCCAGCCGTCGTCGTAGCTGTGCTGCGACCCAGGGCCGAAGGCGCCGATGCTCTCGTGTTCCAGGTCGATGCGGGTGCCACCGGCCCGTTCGGTGAGTGTGAACCGGACGGTGCCGGTCACGGCGTCTCCGAGCCCGATCCGTCCGGTCCACGCGATGGACCGATCCGCGGCGAGCTCGGAGACGGTGCCCCACGCGGCCTCTTCGTCGTCAGCGTGTTCGCTCACCAACCCGCCCACGCGCGGTTCGGCGGTGATGCGGGTCTCGGCCCGGTCGATCAGCAGGCAGGGCGATCCCCACCACGGCGAGATGTCACCGGTGAGCGCCTCGAAGCAGCGTGGTGCTTCGGCAGCGATGTCGATCTGCTGGGCCACGTGCAGTCGGCGGAGGTCCATGAGCGTCTCCTCACCGTTCGATTCGAGCTGATCGCGCAGGCCATCCAGAACGGTGGCGTAGTGACGGTCGATCGGGCGCAGCCAGCCGATCGTGGCCTGGTAGAGGGCTGAGGCGTTGAGCGTGTTGTGTCGCTCTCGCCCGTACGCCGTGACCAACACCAGGCCGGCCTTGCGGAGCACACCGAGGTGGCGCTGGACCGCGAACCGGTCCACGCCCGTCGCCTCGACGATCGCACCTGTGGTGAGGGGCCCGGAGCGCAGTAGATCGATGATTCGCCGCCGCCCGGGGCTGGCGAGGGCCTGCCACACCGCGTCACGATCCTGCACCTCACCCTCCGACAATACGTGCGCTGTACCGCACATATTACAGGAGCCGTCCGCCGGAGTCGAGAGCGGTCCGCCGCATGAGCACGATCGCGGAGAATGCACCACCGGCAGGGTGGGACTATCGAAGTGCCGGAATGGCGCTGGGCGCGCCGTTGCTGCAGGTGATGCGGGCGCGCTATCGCGGTTCGTTGGCCTTCACTTCGGGGTGGGCCGTAGGCGTTGCGCGCGGCGCCGGATGTGAGCGAGGTTCGGGGGACAGCGAGGAGGATCGGGCCAAGGTGGGTCCAGACCAGACCAAGAACCCGATAGCGATGCCTTCGAGCGAGCTGGGCCGGCCAGCCCGGGCCGGGCGGGGGACCCAAGCCCGGACCAGAACGGTCTGGACGCCTGCGCCGGCCCTGCTGCCGAGGCGGGACGGACGCGAGGAGGGCCCCGCCGTTGCCGGCGGAGCCCTCCCCTGCGTACTGCAGAGCGTCAGACGATCAGAAGCCCATGCCGCCCATGTCGCCCATGCCGTGGTCGTGACCGCCACCGGCAGCCTCGCCCTCGGGCTCGGGCTTGTCGGCGATCAGCGCCTCGGTCGTGAGCAGCAGGCTCGCGATGGACGCGGCGTTCTGCAGCGCGGACCGGGTGACCTTGGCCGGCTCGACGACGCTGACCTTGAGCAGATCCTCGTAGTCGCCGGTCAGGGCGTTGAGGCCCGAACCTGCCTCCATGCCAAGGACCCGCTCGACCACCACGGAGCCCTCGAGACCCGCGTTGCCATCTTCGACGGCCGCACGCGTCGCGACAGGGCGTCCTCAATGCGGTGCTTGAGCTCCTTGAGCTCGGTCTCCGTCGCAGCGCCAACCTTGACGACCGCCACACCACTGGAGAGCTTCGCGAGACGCTCCTGAAGTTTCTCGCGGTCCCAGTCCAGTCGGTCTTCTCGATCTCGGCCTTGATCTGGTTGATGCGGCCCTTGATGTCGTCGTCGGAGCCTGCGGCCTCGACGATGACGTGGTTGCCGTGAGGGACGGCGAGGTACCCGCGAGGCGCGGCCGGACCCTCGTGCGGGCCCAGCGGAGGCGGTCGGCTGCGCGGCCCGACGCCAGGGACAGCCGCAGCGCTGCCGCCCATGACCCGGACGCCGGCTTCGTGGAGTTCGGCCACTTGGTTGCGCAGCCGCTGGTGTTCCTCATCCGACGCCGCCACCTCGCTGACCGCCGGGTCGGCACGAAGGAGCCGACGGCGCTGCCGCCGATGCGGAAGTCGTACTCAGGTCGCATCATCCCGCTCGCCCTCGCCGATTCCCGCGTGGTTGACCAACCATACTGAGCGAGTCACACGCGATCCCCGCCTCGAGCGACGCACCACCACGCTGTTCGCCGCGCTGGCGCTCGCCACAGGCACCGTGACCAACGCACGCTCCCCCCTTCGCGGTGCTGCGCTCTGACTCCTCTCACCTCGCGAGCGAGGCTGGATGGTCGAGTCGGGCCAGCTTGTGCGGGTTGTTGATCGCGTAGAGCCGTGAGACCCGGCCGTCAGCGACGACCAGACTGAGCGCCGCGTGGAGTTCGCCGTCGAGTTCGATCCGGATCGCCGGGGCGCCGTTGACCCACGTCGTGTTGGCGCGGAGGCCGGGTGCGGCTGTGACGAGGCCGGCAAGGAACCGGGCCACCCGATCGGCGCCGGTGACCGGGTGACGGACCGCCGACACGAGGCCCCCTCAGTCGGCGATCGCCGTGACGTCGGGCGCCAGCACCTCGAGGAGTGCCTGCACGTCCCCGGTGTGGAGCGCGGCCAGGAACCGCTCCACCACGACGTGCTGCTCGGTCGCGCTCACCTCCATGCGAGGTTGGCGAGGCATCACGTGCTCGCGACCCGGTGTGCGATCTGGCGGACCGCCGCCTGCGACTTGCCGATCGTTGCGGCGATCTCGGCGTAGGGGACGCCGAACACCTCGCGCAGGACGAACACCGCGCGCTCCGTCGGGCCGAGCGTCTCCAGCACCGTGAGCATCGCGATCGAGACGCTCTCGGCGAGCGCGACGTCATCGGCCACGTCGGGGCTGGTCAGCAGCGGTTCGGGAAGCCATGGCCCGACATAGTCCTCGCGCCGGCGGCTGAGCGTGCGCTGCCGGTTGAGCGCCTGCCGGGTGACGACCCGCACCAGGTAGGCGCGCGGATCGTGCACCTCGGCCTGGTCGACGTTCGCCCACCGCAGCCAGGCCTCCTGCACGACATCCTCGGCATCGCTGGCTGAGCCGAGCAGCTCGTAGGCGATCGTGAACAGCAGGCTGCGGTGGGAAAGCGAACGGGTCGTCGCTCATGCCGAGGTTGGTAGGTCGTTGCTCGGGTTGGCCATCGGCGGCAACCCACAGGAGGTTGAGAACCCCTGAGCCTCGATGCCCAGTGCGACGTTCGTGCGCGCCGTCTGGTTCGCCAGCGAGATGAAGGCGGTCAGCTCGACCAGCGCGGGCGCGCCGAGCTGGTCGAGCAGCTGTGCGGACATGTCGTCGGTGACGGTTGGCGGGGTCTGGCTCATCGCCTCCGCGTAGGCCATCACCTCCCGCTCCAGCGGGGTGAACAGTTCCGACTCCCACCAGCGCGGGATCTCGCGCACCTTGGCCTCCTCGAGGCCTTCGTCGTGGGCCATGAAGTAGCCGAGGTCCAGGCAGAAGCTGCAGCCGACCAGGCTGGCCACCGCCATGTGGGCGAACGACTTCAGCTGCTCGTCACACTCGTTCCACCTGGTCGTCTTGTAGCCCATGCCCATGCTGGCCTTGAGCACTCGCCGGTTGTGCCACAGGACGCCTAAGCCATCGGGCACCACGCCAAACCGCTTCTTGCTGAACCGCTTCATCAGCGTGCCGTACAAACCTTCGATCGGTGCCGGGGGGACCCGGGTTCCGTTCGCCATGTCGCTTCCTGTCGTCGCGGACGTCGACATGAAGACACCGGTCGTGCCCTGACTGTGACACCTGCCCCTCGCACGTGGCGCGGCTCTCGCCCTCCTACCGGTCGGTGGTTGCAGCCGGGGTGTCGGCCTCGAGCAGGGTCTTGAGGCCGGAGAGGATCATGATCCAACCTCCGCTGACGCTCTCCAGCATCTTGCTGTCCGGTGTGTCGAAGTCGTCGTGGATGATGGTCAGCTTGACGCCCAGCTCAGCCACCTCGGCCGGCTCGATGTCGAAGGTGACCTTGGACCGTTCCTGGCGAGCCGCGTCGAACTCCTCGTCGGAGTCGAACAGGTCGCGGTGCATGGGTTGGAGGGTGTGCCAGGTGTAGGACAGCCGTTTGCCGGGCTCGGCTTCGAGCACGCGCTGACCGAGCTCCTCGAACTCGCCGTCCGGATCCGACTTCCACCGCACCGGCGATCCCACCTGCCAGTCCGATCGCGGTCCGGTGGCCCCCATGTAGACGTCGGTGAACGTGGGGTCGGTCAGCGCTTGGTAGAGCTTGTCGGCCGTGGTCTGGATGTAGATCACGTAAACGAACTTCGGTGTGGTCACAGCGGTTCCTTCCAGATCGTGCTTCAGGTGGACGAGGGTGGCCAGGCGTCCCCGCTCGTATCGGCTGATCCAGCGATCGGCGACCTGGTGGATCGGCACGGGGTTGAGGTAGTGCAGCTTCTCGCGGCCCCGCCACACGGTGGTGACGAGGTTGGCGGCTTCCAACACTGCGAGGTGCTTGCTCACCGACTGCCGCGCGATCTCGAGTTCGGCGCACAGCTCGCGCAGGGTCTGGCCGTTGCGGGCGTTGAGCCGGTCGAGCAGCCGCCGACGACTCGCGTCGGCCAGCGCCTTGAAGACGGCGTCCATAGCGCCTTCCCGTTTCGTGCAGCCGGGCGGCTGCATGAAAAGAGAAGCAGCCATATGGCTGCCTGTCAAGGTTCGCAGCCTCGTGGCCGGCTCTCCGAAGTCGGGCGGCACCTGATCGAGTAGGCGGGCACCGGCACCCTCGGCCGCAATCTGGCCTGCGTCGCGGGGCGCGCGAGGCCTTTGACAACAATATTTGTCGCCGGTAGGGTCGCACCATGATGGACATACGGGTCATCGACGAGCCCGCCGCGGCGAGTGTGGCGCTGGATCCCGTGCGAAGTCGGCTGCTCGCGGAGCTTCGCGAGCCGGCATCCGCCGCAGCGCTGGCCGAGCGCGTCGGGTCGCCGCGGCAGAAGGTCAACTACCACCTGCGGAAGCTGGAATCGCATGGCCTGGTCCACATGGCAGGCGAGAAGCAGTGGGGCGGGCTGACCGAGCGCCGGCTGGTGGCGACCGCGTCGGCGTATGTCGTCTCTCCCAGCGCGCTCGGCCCGGTGGCCGCCGACCCGGAACGGCAGATGGACCGTCTGTCCGCGAGCTATCTCATCGCGCTGGCAGCCCGTGCGACGCGCGAGGTCGGCGATCTGGTCGGTCGGGCCCACAAGGCCGGCCAACGGCTAGCGACCCTGTCGGTGGACACGGTGATCCGGTTCCGATCATCACAGGAGCGGGCCGCGTTCAGCAGTGAGCTGACCGAGGCGATCAACCAGCTGGTCGCGAAGTACCACGACGAATCCGCGCCGGATGGGCGCTCGCACCGGCTTGTGCTCATGGCACACCCGTTGCCTCAGCCACGCGTTCCGAAGGAAGGAGGCAACGATGCCTGTGCACGAGAATGACGATGGCCACCGGTCTGTCGAGGCGGCCGTCGAGGTTCCCGGCTCGCCCGAGGACGTGTGGCGTGCGATCGCCACGGGTCCTGGCATCTCCTCGTGGTTCGTGCCCACCACCAGCGACGAGCGCGTGGGCGGTGAGACCGTAAACAGCTTCGGGCCGGGCATGGATGCGGTCGCGAGGATCACCGAGTGGAACCCGCCGCACCGCTACGCCGCCGAGTCCGAGGAGCCGGCCGAGACCGAGGAGGGACCGGGAACGGTCGCGACGGAGTGGATCGTCGAGGCGCGTGACGGTGGCAGGTGTGTGGTGCGTGTGGTGCATCGCTGGTTCGCGGAAACCGACCGGTGGGACGGCGAGTTCGAAGGTCACGCTTACGGATGGTCGTCGTCGTTCTTCCGCATGCTGCGGCTCTATCTCACGCATTTCGCAGGGCAGAAGTGCTCGGCCTTCGATCTGGCAGCCTTCAGCAACACGCCTCCGCCCGAAGCGTGGCGCACGATCAAGAGTGCGGTGAGGATCGACGAGGAGGCGCGCCGGGTCGAGGCACCTGCGGGGGCTCCCGAGCTCTCGGGCGCTGTGGAGAGTACGGAGATCACCGACCCGGACCTGCTGGGTGTCCGCGAAAGCTCACCGCAGATCCGCGCCGCCCTCGAGGGCATGGGAGGCGAGGAGCCGGAACTGCTCCTGCGCCTGGAGCGGCCGGCGCCGGGGATCGCTCACCTGTTCCTCATGCCGATGGGCGAGCAGACCATGGTGTCGATCCGCTTCTTCCTCTACGGCGATCAGGGTGCCGCGGCCGCAGCGGACGCCGAGCAAGCATGGAACGACTGGCTCGCAGCACGGTTCCCCCAGGACGCGCCTGCATGATGGCCGCGAGCCTGCGTGCCGTCGGAGTCGTCGCACCGGCATCGCGGTTGCGCTCGTTCTGGTCGCGGTCGAGATGCTCAGCGGAACCGCGCATCGGTTTCCCTCCCCGAAGACCTTGAAGGGATTCGCGAGGAGATCCGTGCGCCGGGCGGCCGCACGATCGCGGTCGCGGCAGCCGCTGTGTACGACTATCGCTTGTCGAGTCGGGGTGCGATCACAGCCACAGGATGGAGACTTGGATGACCAAACCTCGGATCTATACGACGAGTTTCGCAACCATCTATCCCCACTATGTGACGAAGGCGGAGAAGAAGGGACGCACGAAAGCCGAGGTTGATGAGATCATCCGTTGGTTGACTGGATACAGCCAAACGGTGCTGGAGAAGCAACTAGAAGAGTCAACGGACTTCGAGACCTTCTTCGCAGAGGCCCCTGATCCAAACCCTGCACGGGATCAGATCAAAGGTGTAGTCTGCGGCGTCCGAGTGGAAGACATCGAAGAGCCAACCATGCAGGAGATCCGCTACCTGGACAAGCTGATCGACGAGCTGGCGAAGGGAAAGGCCATGGAGAAGATCCTGCGGGAATGACAACGACGCGGCTGCTCCCGGCGGATCTGGGATGGGAAAGCCGCGGAGCAGCACACGACAACCTACCGATGATATGTGCGGAGGTCTTCATGGGACGCGCCGTGGTGCACTTCGAGATCGAGGGCCGTGATGCTGCCACGTTGCGAGCGTTCTACGGCGCCCTGTTCGACTGGCAGGCCAATGTCGACCCCGACAATCCGGCGGAGTACGGCCTGATCGACCGTGAGGAGAACCTCGACGCCACAGGAAGCGGTCTTGGAGGTGCGATCAGCCGGGTCCCCGACGAACCGTCGCCCTCATGGAACGGGCCGTCGCGAGCGGAGGGATATCCCGGCCATGTCACCGTGATCGTCGAGGTTGCGGATGTGGAAGCGACCTTGCGCCAGGCCGAAGCACTGGGTGGTACACGGATGCAAGGCCCCGATCCTCTCTTTCCCGGAGTCCAGATCGGCAAGTTCCTCGACCCCGAACGCCACCTAATCGGTGTCATCACCGCACAAGGCCAGCCACCCTCTGAATAGGCGTCCCCATCTCACGGAGTGACCGCACCATTGTCTTCCTTACGGGCGAGCAGACCGCCGTCGACGATCTGCTCGCCCTCGAGGGCTCACCCACCCGCGCTCCGTCGTCGAACAACTGCAGACCATCCCGGCAAGCGCCGCAGTGCAGCGGAGTTCTCGGGGGCGTTGGACCGCGGTCGCGGCAACCGTATTGACTTCTGCCGGAGTGGCACGCTGCACGGGGCTCGCCCCTGACCGCCTCGACGTCCCAACGCTCGCGGTAGGGCTCCATGGCCGAGGTCAAGGTGTCATTGTCCGGTGCAGCCGGGCCCGGGGGCCAACGGTTTCGGGATCGACCTCGATTAGCCCTCTGAAGAAGGGGTGGTCGATTAGCTCAAGTGCTACAACCGGACTTCCGCAGCAGTGGTCTGGCTGAGGGCGGCGAATCTGGGGTGTGACCTGCGGGAATGCCGGTTCGGCTAGGAACAGGGCGTGTCACTAGACCCGCGGGTGGGCTGGGGGTGTCGTGGGGGTGGGGTGTTGCTAGGCCGCGGCGTCTCGGGCGAGGGTGATGTCGCTGAACGCGGGCGGTTCGGCGACGTCGAGGGCGGCGAGGATGCGCTGCTGCTCTGGCGTGGTCTCGGTGCGCCGGGTCACGGTGGCGGTGGGGCTGGCAAACGTGCCGAGGTGCAGGGCGTCGAGTTCGTCGCGCAGGTTGCGCCACATGTCGCCGGTGGCCGTCTCGGCGATGCGGATGAGCAGCAACGCGAGCCAGCAGAGGGTGACGTGGACGCGGATGCGGTCCTCGAGGCGGTGGTAGATCGGGCGCAGGTCGAGGGTGTGCTTCATGTCGCGCCAGCCGGCTTCGACTTCGGCGAGCTGCTTGTAGCCCAACGCGACGTCCTCAGGCGTGAGGCTGGGATCTGAGGTGCGCAGCAGGAACTTGCCGTCGAGCTTGGCCTCAGCGGCGACCGCGGTCTGGTCGACGCGCAGCCGCCCGCCCTTGGTGACCCGCAGGAAGCGGTGCAGCCCCGGCTTGGTGCGCAGCTCGCCGCGCAGCTCGGTGCGCCGCGTGGCAGAGAGCGCATCGGAGCCTGAGATCCGCTCGGACAGCTGGGCGACGAGGCGTCCGCGGATGGCTTGGTCGCGGTCGGCTTGCTCGGGGTTGTGACAGATCACGAACCGGTCCGAGGTGTCGTCGAGGGCGACTTCCTTGACGCGCAGGTTGCCCGCGACCTGGCGGTAGCGGCCCTGCCGGGACAGTGCCGCCTGGGCCTCGGGCGAGTGTGAGCGGAGCTTCTCGCCGAGGATGTAGTGCCCCCCGGCGCGCTGCAGATACCGGCGGTTCTCCGCCGAGGCGAACCCGCGGTCGCCGACCCACACCACCCTCGAGAGCTGCCAGGCGCGCAGGTCGTCCTTGGCCTGGCGGATCAGCGCGGCATCGGCGGTGTTGCCCGGCCACACCCAGCAGCGGATCGGGATCCCCTCCCGGGTGACCGCCAGCCCGACCACGACCTGCGGCAGATCGCCGCGGTGGTCCTTGCTGTTGCCGTGACTGCGCAACCCCGCCTGCGTCTCGCCGTCACCGTCGACGGCGACGTCGGGCTCGTCGAGCTCGAAGTACGTCGAGGTCGTATCGAACAGGATCAGATCGGTCTCGAGGTTCAACAGGTTGGCCACGCTTGAGTACACCTGCTCAGCGAGGGCGCCCTCGACCTCGACCAGCCGGTCCATCGCCCGGTAGCACGCGTCATCGCTTGTCCCCTCGAGCCCGGGGACGGCGGCCTGACTGCCCACCCACCGGGTCGCCGCGGCGTGCTTGCTCATCGGCTCCAACGCTCGGTTGGCCACCAGCGCGAACAGCACCCGCTCAGCGGACGCGTCCAGGCGGCGACCCTTGAGCAGCGCGCGCAGGGTCTGATCGATGCCCAGCTGGCGCCACAACCCATCCAGCGTCCACGCCCCCCCGTACCGCGCCGAGGACTGCCACACCAGCGCCTCCGCCGCACCCGCCTCAGCCAGCTGCCGCTCGGGCGACAGCAGCCGACGCAGCGAGCCGATCAACCGCTCGACCGCGTCGGGATCGAGCTGGTCCTCGCGGCCGAGGTTGTGCAGCACCTTGGTGACCGACCGGCCCCGAGAGGCGTCCCACTCGTTGTGGCACAACTGCACGTACACGACCTCGCTGCCGTCCTTGCGCCGCCGCGCCGACCGCCTGATATACATGACTAGCACCCTAGCCGATACACACCGCACAACCAAGCACCCACACCTCAAACGTGTGACTAGGCCGATCGCGGCCTCGGCAGCACCCACACCCCGCTGACCAGCACCATCACCCGCGCCTACCCCCAGAACCCGCCATCAGCTGCGGAACTCCGGCCAGGTTGCGGCCGCCAGACGCGCTGCACGAGACGGCACCCGCGGGCTCTCGACCCTCCCTGTGGCGGACTGGTTCTCGCCGATCCATCGCACGGGGTCGGACGCGGAACATCTCGGCGTCGGGGCAGGGCTGAAGGCGGTCCCGCGGCAGCTGGCGGAGAAAGTCAGTGCTATCGCGCTTCGGCTGGCAGTTCGGCAGTGACCGCAAGGAGGTCCCAGCCATGCAGCCAACGTCCCTCGACCTCGCGCTCACCCCACGTGTCGACAGTGTTGTAGTAGCCGACCCGTTCGAGGACGTCGTCACCGTCGAGGAAGACGACCTCACGGTCGGTGGGGCCAGGTCGTAGGCGACGTCGCCGAGATCGATCCGGTAGGCGTCACCGACTTCGGCGACGAGCGGGCCGACTACGTCGGGATCGGTGAGCTCGCCCACGAGCTCGCCCTCCTCGATGTCGGCGGCTTCGCGGTCGGCCAGTGGCCAGGGCGGCCAGGGTCGGTGGGCACGTCGCGGATCTCGATCCGGTCGGTGCCGGCGATCTCCAGGCCGGCGGGCGGGCCGATCCCGTCGCCGGACGCCGCAGCGCTGCCGGCCTGCTCATCGCCGGCACCGGCAGGGTCGGCGTCCTCGGCGGGGTAGGCCACGGCACGGCCCTCGACGTCGGTGAGGTTCTCGGTGGACACGTCGATGCGCTCGATGGGCAGCTGGGCGGGGTCGGGCAGCCGGTCACGGTCGACGGCCACCACCAACCGGTACGCCTGGAAGTCGTCGGTGCATGCCTCACCCTGGTCGGCAGTGGAGGCCAGCGCCACCTCGATCCGGTCGTCGGTCGTCTCAATCCCGGTCACCCAGGAGGGGCAGGTGCCGGACTGCCCGGACGAGTAGACCACGACCGCCTGCCGATCGAGGTCGACCGACTCGAGCCGGGCGTAGCGGCCGGGTTCGGCTGGGTCGCCGTCGGCGTCGGGCAGCGACTGCGGCACGTTGTCTTCCCACGCCCGCTGGGCCGTGCGCTCGTCGGAGGCGATCTCGACCAGCGCGTAGGCGTGGCCGGCGGCGTCCCGAAGCCCGTCGCGCCACCCCTCCGCCTTCGCCAGCACCACGACGCCGCCCCCGGCGGCATCCTGCTCGCCTGGCGTTCCGCCGCATCCGGTGACAACGACGGCGGCGACCGCGAGGACACCGACCCATCCCATCATGCGCATGATCGCCCTCCCTTTTCGGAGTGAGACGACACCCACGGCCTGCCAGTTCCACCCAACGCTAGGCCAAGGTGTCCGCCCGCATGGGGCAAGTCCAGCCGGTCACTGCCCAGATGCGGGACGAAGAGCGCCACTGGTCGGACGAGGCGTTTCAGGTGACCAGCGACACCATCGCCGTCGAGAATGAGACGGCGGTTGCCGAGTCGAGGTGTTCTACGGCGAAGAACCATTGACTAGGAATTTTCCGCGTCGCGTGGATGATCCGATTCGTTGAGACGGACCCTGTCACTCCTCCGAGGGGTGGCCGTTTCGCTATCGAACGCGATGGACGATCGGCACATGTTCCACGCCTGCATGGATCTTGCGACGCCCCGGGAGCTGACGAGGCCGCTGATCCGCGGGCAACGGGGGCGTCGGCAAGCCCGCGGGCCTCGATGTGGATGGAACCGACCAGACCGAGATCCGCGAGGTGCCGCTGCCGGCCAGGTTGACCGACCTGCAGCGCATCCGCCTGGCCGCTGATCTGCTACGCGATCCTCTCCCAGCGGGTCGCGGTCGATCTCGACCTGCTGGTGGCCAAGGACCTCGGCGGGTTCGGCGCCACCGCAGAGCGGCTGTTTGCCGCTGACTACGCGGCCGTGTACCAGGCCGCGGGGCGGCTCGGCTGGACGCCGGGGTGGGCCAACGCGGTGCTGCGCGAGTCCCTCGCGGTGGTCTTGGGCCTGGCGCGGCCGGACGATGACCGAGCTGACCGCCGCCGACATCGCCGCGTTCGACGAGGCCATTGCGGCCAGCACCGTCGCGACGGTCTCGACGCGGCGGGTGTACCGCGCGCGGCTGCACAGCCTGCAGCAGCTCCTGTTCGAGCTGCGGGTGCTCGACGCGCCGCCGGAATGCTGCCGGCGTGCCGGATCGATCGCCGAGCGGCTCAAGGCGGTGCCCGCACGAGAGATCCGCCGGGCGATGCTGCGCTACCTCGACACCGAGCCGCGGTCCTGCGCCCCACCACCAATCTCGGCGTTGTGCGAGAGCCTGGTCGTCTTCGGGGAGTTCCTCGGCGGCGCCTGCCCCGAGGTCACCTCCTTGCGCCAGCTCGACCGAGGCCACATCGAGGCGTTCCTGCGGCACAACGCCACCCGCCCGTGGCGCGGGCGGGTCGCGCGCAACCAACCCGTCGCAGCCTCCGTGGCGCACGCCACCGTCCTCGCGGTCCGCAACTTCCTCGACGACATAACCCTGTGGGGGTGGGCCGAACGGCCCGCCCGCCAGTTGATCTTCGCCGCCGACGTTCCCCGCCTCGAGCGGCCGCTGCCGCGCGCCCTGGCCCCCGACCACGACGCCGCGCTGATGAGCGCCGTGGACCAGCTCGACGACCCTTTCGCCCGCTGCGGGCTGATCGCCCTCCGCGGCGCCGGCCTGCGCCTCGGCGAGCTGCTCGACCTCGAGCTCGACAGCGTCGTCGACTACGGCCCCGGCCGGCTCCTGGCTGCGGGTCCCCCTCGGCAAGCTCGCCACCGAACGCTCCGTGCCCCTCGACAACGACACCCTCGCCGCCCTCGACACCTGGACGGCCCACCGCGGCCAGCAGCGCGCCCTGCCGCATCCCCGCCACGGCCGGCCCACCGACTTCCTGTTCACCGAACGCGACCGCCGGCTCGGGCCCTGGCGCATCCGCAAGGCCCTCAACCACGCCGTCACCGAGGCGGGATTGACCGGCCGCGACGGCGCGCCGCTGCGCGTCGTGCCCCACCAGCTGCGCCACACCTACGCCACCGGTCTGGCCAACGCCGGCATGACCCTGCAAGCGCGCGTGCTCGGCGCGGTCGGCCTCAGGGCACCGCGGGAGCGGCGGGCACCGCAGCCCTCGCCAACAAGAGCCACCCCGACCCCGAGCAACCATCCGAAGACCGGTGGGCCCCCCTTTTGACCGCTGCCGCTTGACGCATACCGATATCGGTATATGATGGGTCCCCATGGCACGAGCAGCGACGACGTCGGACGTCTTCAACGCGATCGCCGAGCCGCAGCGCCGGGAGATCCTGGTGTTGCTGCGGGCGGGTGAGCGGCCGGTGACCGCGTTGGCCCAGGAGCTGGGGCTGTCCCAGCCGGGGGCGTCCAAACACCTGCGGGTGCTCCGGGAGGTCGGGCTGGTGCGGGACCGCAAGGCAGGCAAGCAGCGCCTGTACGGCCTTGACGCCCGCGGGCTGCGACCGGTCCACGAGTGGACCGGCGGGTTCGAACGGTTCTGGAACGAGAGCTTCGACCGGCTAGACACATACGTGCAGGACCTCAAGCAGGCAAGGCAGGAGGAGTGACCGATGGCAGAGACAGGACGGGACGCGCCGGCGCAGTCCGCGACGGCCGACCGCGAGATCGTGATCTCCCGGGTCATCAGTGCCCCACGGGAGCTGGTGTTCGAGGCGTTCACCGAAGTCCGGCACCTGTCGCGATGGTGGGGACCGGAGGGGTTCACCACCACCACGCGGGCGTTCGAGTTCCGCGTCGGCGGGGAGTGGGACTTCGTGATGCACGGACGGGACGGGACGGACTACCAGGAGTGGATCACCTGGACCGAGATCGCCCCGCCGGAGCGGATCGCGCTGCTGCACGGTGAGTCCCGCGACGACCCGAACGCCTTCGAGTCGGTCCTGACGTTCGCGCCCGACGGCGCGGCGACCCGGATCGAGATGCGCACGGTGTTCCCCACCAAGGAACTGCGCGACGAGGCGGTCGAGAAGTACCACGCGATCGAGGGCGGCCAGCAGACCCTGAGCAACCTGGCTGCCTACGTCACCGAGAACGTGCAGAAGGGAGTTGAGGACTGATGGCCGGGAAGGTGTTCTTCAGCGTCTCGATGTCGCTGGACGGGTTCATCGCGCCCGAGTCCCTTGAGGACTTGATGGGGCAGCAGTGGATGGAACTGCAGCAGTGGATGTTCCCGCAACGGTTCATCCGGGAGAATCTGAAGCTCGGCGAGGGCGGCGAGGAAGGGCGTGACAACGACATCGTGCGGGAGACGTTCGAGCGCACCGGCGCGAGCGTGATGGGCAAGCGCATGTTCGAAGCCGGCGAGCATGCGTGGCCGGAGGAGGCGCCGTTCCACACGCCGGTCTTCGTCGTGACGCACGAGAAGCGTGACCCCTGGGAGCGGCCGGGTGGGACCACCTTCCACTTCGTCAACGACGGCATCGAGCCCGCCCTCGACCAGGCCCGCGAGGCCGCCGGCCACCGGGACGTCCGCATCGCAGGCGGCGGCGCGACGATCCTGGAGTACGTGAACGCCGGCCTGATCGACGAGTTCTCGATCACGCTTTCACCCGTGCTGTTCGGCTCCGGAATCCGCCTGTTCGAAGGCGTGGACGCGGGCCGCGTGGCCCTAGAGCCCGTCCGCGCGGAGCCCTCCCCAAGGGTGACGCACCTGACCTACACCGTCCGGGAGCGGTAGCTGTCTCGACCTCAGCGCCCCCCCGCCGAGGCAGCAGCGCGGTGAGATCCTCGACGCTCTGAGCCTCAGGAAGGGCGAGCGTTCGGGCCGCGATCTCGGCCGCGCGCTCCTCCGAGAGGGACATCACCGCGTTGTCGTGAAACTTCCTCGCCAGCTCAAGCTTCGCCAGTGAGTCACCAAGGGCCCCGGCTCCCGCGCCGCCGGTGTCGCGATGGCGTTCAAGCTCATCGAATCAGCACAGACCCGGTGGCGGGCCCTCAACGCACCCCACCTCGTAGCGCTGGTCCGTGCCGGCGCAGTATTTCAAGAAACGGCAAGCTCATCGACCAGACGAATCAGAGGGTGGTGATCAGCAAGTCGCGTGACACGCCGATCCACAGGTCTTGACTATTTCTCGCGAGCTGACCGGTGAAGCTCACCGATGGTGAGGCGGTCGCCGCCCACCGCTGAGGCGATCCACGACGCCCACCGCATCGATCTCGGCGACGTAGCGTACGGCCTAGCCTCGGACCGTGAAGTGGTCCTGCTCGATGGCGATGAGGTCCGCGAATGGCTCGGCTGCTACAACCAGCTCGACGCGTGGGGTGAGTACGGCATCGAGGGTCGCCGGCTGCACGACTGGGACATGGCTAGCGATCACCGCCGAGCTGCCCGAACGATCGTGAGGGACTGACCAGCCAACGAAGCTACCCTCTGCCGCGAGTCGGAGAGGTAGCCATGTCGGCCCAAGGCAGCGGAGATCACCGGGGCGGTGAGCGGCTCCCGCACGACCGGGAGGCGTCCTACGCTCAGACCCCACCTTGGGACATCGGCCGGCCGCAGGCTCCTTTCATCGCGTTGGCCAACGCCGGTCATTTGCACGGCGCGGTCCTGGACCTTGGCTGTGGGACCGGTGAGCACGCCCTGCTGGCCGCCGAGATGGGCCTGCCGCCAACGGGGGTCGACCTCGCTCCGACGGCGATCGCCACAGCGCGGGACAAGGCGCGGCAGCGGGGTCTGCAGGCCCGGTTCCTCGTGGACGACGCACTGGCCGTCGACATGCTCGACGAGACCTTCGACGTGATTATCGACTGCGGGTTCTTCCACGTGCTGCCTGACTCGGCTCGCGGGTCGCTCGTGAACGTGCTTGGGCGAGTCATGGCGTCAGGGGCGGCCTACCACTTGCTATGCTTCAGCGATCGCGTGCCCGGCAGCGACGGTCCGCGCCGAATCCGTCAGGAGGAGATCCGGTCAATCTTCGCCGAGGGGTTTTCGGTCGAATCCATCGCCGAGTCGCAGATCGAGGCGACCTTCCTCGATGTTCCCGTGCCCGCATGGCTCGCGAGGATAACCCGCTAGTCACCGTTTAGGACACCAACCCGCATCACTCTCAGAGGTTCTTATAGGCGGCCGGCAAGCACTCGAGGGTAGCCCAGCCACTGCTGCGGACCGCACTTTGGGGTCTAGCGGGTCCGGGCGAGTAGGAGGGGCAGGTAGAACTCGTCGACGATTTCGTGAGCACGACTGAGCTGAGGCAGGCGGCAAAGTGCGTGTTCATGAATTGGGCCAATGCCGACCCACGCGGGGCCATCCCAGCTTGTGTGCACGATCGTGCAGGCAGGTCAGGCCCGAGGGTGGCCGTTTCCCCGTTGTCCGCCGCGTGTCCTCAGCCGATCGACCAGAAGGCTGATGAGTCCGACGGCCGTAAGAACATAGCCCGCGAGGACAACGACGCCTCCACCGATATCGGTGGGGGCACCAACGCGTCCGACCTCGAGTATCGCGAGTGTCCAGTAGAGCCCGATGAGCGCGAGGCCAACGATGAGGACCACGGCCGAGGCGCGCTTCGCTCTCATGCGGTGACTCTACATCCAGCCGGCATCCGGGGAGACAATCATGTCAAGTTCGCCAGAGGGAAGGGGCCGCCGGAAGGCAGTTTGGCCACGACGGACGATTGGACCAGCTGCGAGCCAATTGTAGGACCTGGAACCACCGCCACGGTTTCGAATGGTGTAGCCAGTTCACTGAGTTTTCGCCGACCGGCGGGAGCACATGGCCACACATACGCAGCACCATTTCGTCCTCGGCCAGCTAGAGCTGTGGCACGCACGCGACAACTTCCGTGCGCAACCGCCCGGGCGTGGTGTGCGCGAAGTCTCGGACATCACGGATCAGGTGCGGTTGGTCGGCGTAGCCGGAGCTGGCTGCTACCTCGGCCCAGGTAGGTGCGGCTGGTGCCTGGAGGAAGGCTGCGGCGGTCTCGAAGCGGACGAGTCGCGCGGCCGTCGAGGGCGCCAGCCCGATCCCGTCGGCGAAGCGTCGGGCGAGGTGCCGCGACGACCAGCCGAGTTGATCAGCGAGCCGCGGGAGGCTTCCTCGTCCCTTCTCGATGCTCAGGCGGTGCCATGCGTGGTCCAACCGTGGGTCGGGGCCAGGGTCCTGCGTGAAGCGATCGGTCAGCACGCTGTCGGCGACCGCGTACCGTTCCGCCCACGAACGCGCCTCCGCCAACCGCAGGGTCATCCGACGCGCCTGCGCCCCCAGGAGCCCTCCAGGGGAACCGCTCGGTTGCCTCGACGAGCCCACGACGGGCCTCGACCCCCAGAGCCGGGCCAACCTCTGGGAGCACGTGCGCGGCTTGCGCAGCGGCCGCGGGGCGACCGTCGTGCTGACCACGCACTACCTCGAAGAGGCGGACGCGCTGTGCGACCGGGTCCTCATCATCGATGCCGGCCGGGTCGTCGCCGCCGACACGCCGGACGCGCTCAAGCGTCGCGTCTCCGGCGACGTGGTAACGCTCGACCTCTCGGAGGAGGCGGCGCTCGCTCGTGCCGAGCAGGAGCTCGCCGGCCTGCCGGACGTCCGCGACGTCCACGCCGAGCACCACAACGTCCGGCTGACGGTCGACGAGGGCGAGCGGACGGTGCTCGCGCTCGTGCGCCGCCTCGACGACGCCGGGATCGACGTGGGCGGGTTCAGCGTCATGCGGCCCAGCCTCGACGACGTGTTCCTCACGCTGACCGGCCGCTCGCTGCGCGATGCCGAGCACGCCCCGACCGCCGACCACACCGACGCCCCCGCCGACCCGCTGCCCGTCGGCGGCGGGGACCGCCACGCCTGACAGGAGGCCCCGTGTTCCGTGGCACCTGGCTCGTCTACCAGCGCGCGCTGCGACTGCAGCTGCGCGAACCCGTCTGGGTCGTGTTCGGGGTGGCCCAACCGGCCCTGTACCTGACCCTCTTCGGGCCGCTGCTCGAGCCCATGGCCGGCGCTCCAGGGTTCGGCGACGGCGACCCCTGGCTGGTCTTCACCCCGGGCATGGTGCTGTTGCTCGCGTTGTTGGCGCCGCCTTCGCCGGCTTCGGCATCCTCGCCGAGAAGCGGGAAGGGGTCATCGAGCGCGAGCGGGTGACGCCCGCCCGTCGCGGTGCGCTGCTGACCGGCCGCGTGCTGTCGACGTTGACGGCGCTGTTGGTGCAGTCGCTGCTGCTGGTCCTGATCGCGGTCGCGTTCTTCGGGTTGCGGCCGAGCCCCGGTGGGGTGGTCCTCACGCTGCTCCTCGTGGCGTTGCTCGGCGCCACCTTCGCGTCGCTCTCCTACGCCCTGGGGCTCGTCGCTCCCGGCGAGGACACCGTCGCGTCGGTGCTCAACAGCGTGACCCTGCCGCTGCTGTTGCTGTCCGGCATCCTCCTGCCGATGTCGCTCGGGCCGACGTGGCTCTACAACCTCTCGCGCGCGAACCCCGTCTCCTACCTCGTCGACGCCGCCCGGGACCTGTTCGCCGGCCAGTTCGCGACCGGAGACGTCGTCGCCGGCTTCGTCATCGCGGCCGTGCTGGCCCTGGTCGGCGGGATCGTCGGTACCCGGACGTTCCAGCGCGCGTCGAGCTGACCCGCGGCCCCGTGCAGTCGCCTCGTGACGCGATCGGGCACGGAGCCGCGCTCACGGCGCGGTCATCGAGGCGAGCCTCGTGACCGTGTTCCAGTGCCGGGCGGTGCCGACCGTGCCCAGTTGCCGCTCGAGGTAGTCGAGCGTGAGCTTCGAGCGGCCGGCGCCGTTCGGGTAGTGCAGGTAGATCTCCCGCCCGGCGACCGCGAAGGCGTCGGGCGGGGATCGGTCGGGATCGAGGCCGTCCACGCGCTGGGCCGGTGGTGCCGCCGCGAGGAACGCCACGTGCAGCGACTTCGGGCCGGACGCCCGGGCGAGGAACGGGTTGTCGGCGACGACGGCGGCGAGGTCTCCGTGGGTCCGCAGCAGCACCCGGATCTCGAAGCCGAACCGGTCGGCCAGCGCGGCCTCCACGGTCCCGACGAGGTCCTCGGGGTCGTCCGACGGCGCGGCGAACGCCACGTTGCCGCTCTGCAGGTAGGTCTCGACGTCGGTCAGCCCCAGGTCGCCGAGCGTCTCGCGCAGCTCGGCCATGGGCACTCGGGCGCGGCCCCCGACGTTGATGCCGCGCAGCAGGAAGACCATATGGCTCATGGGCACCCCATACCCTCCGTCGGTCCGCGGCGCACCGTAGCGGAGGGCGACGGTTCCGAGGGTCTGGGGGATACGCGCCCGCAGGGCCGGTCACTCCCCGGCGTAGGTGCCGAACGCCCAGAGGTTCCCCTCGACGTCGCGGACGGAGAAGTCCCGGGACCCGTAGTCCTCGTCGCGCAACTCGCGGACGACCTCCGCGCCGGCCGCCTTGGCCCGTCGGTAGAGCGCGTCCGGGTCGTCGGTGACGACGTAGGTGATGGCCGGGCACGCGGGCACGGAGGCGAAGGGCTCCTGCCCCGCGCCCCGGGAACCGAGCATGAGGCCCCCGCCGGGCCAGCGGAGCTCGGCGTGGACGACGAGGCGGTCGTCGCGTTCGTCCGGGTAGACGGCGACCTCCTCGAAGCCGAAGGCCTCGACGAGGAAGGCGATCGCGGCGCGGGCGTCGTCGTAGACGAGCACCGGCCAGACGGTGACGGGCGTGGTCGCATCGGTGGTTGAAGTGTCCATGCGCTCAGTCTCCGTGGTCCGCGTCCGGTTCGTCTTGAACGAATGGGAGCTCCTCGGCGAGCCACACCGTCGGGGGGCAGCCGGCGAACCGGTTCCAGTCCCGCGTGAGATGGGACTGGTCGGCGTACCCGCACGTTGCCGCGACGGTGGCCAGGTCCGGGTGGTCGTCGCGGCCGAGCAGCCAGCGTGCCCGGTCGAAGCGCAGCACGCCGGCGGCCACCTTGGGTGGGAGTCCCAGCTCGCGACGGAAGCGCTCGGAGAAGTGCCGCCGGCTCCACCCGAGCTCCCGGGCGAGCGCGCCGACGGGCACCGTGCCGCCGGACGCCTCGAGGCGTCGCCACGCCCACGCCACGTCGGCCGGCGTCCGGGTGCGGTCCCGCAAGGACGCGACGAGCACCTCGTCGAGGATCGCGAATCGCTCGCCCCACGTGCCCGCCTGCGCCGTCCGCTCGGGTAGCGTGGCCACGCCCCTGCCGAGCAGGTCGGTGAGCTCGACGACGGTCGAGGCGATCGCGCCGGCCGGCATGCCGAACAGCGCCCGCGCCCCGGTCGGTGCCAGCTCGACCCCGATGCCCACCTGGTCCCCGTCGTGCGCGACGACCGCCGGGGCCCCCTGCAGCCCGCCGACCACGGCCGCGTACGAGCCGCCCGGCTGCGTCGGATCCGGCATCGCCGCTACCTCGATCGGCTCGGCGAGGCTCACGATGAACGTCAGGTGCCTGGAGGGCAGCCCGCGGTGGAGCCCGGCGGGGAAGCCGGCGAACCGGTACCCGACGTAGCGCTCGACCTCGGGCCGCAGGGCCTCGTGTGGAGGCCCGAACCAGACCTCCGTCACCTGCTCCATCATGAGATCGTACTGCCGCCCCGCTGCGTCCGTCGGCTCGGTGCGGTCGGCGTCCCTTCCTTCCGGCTCAGTCCTGGTGAGGCTCGAACAGTTCGACGACGTTGCCGGCAGGGTCGGCGACGAGGGCCTGTCGCCCGCCCATGCCGCTGACGACATCCGAGCGGAACGTCACCCCCGCGGCCCGGAGGGTCGCGACGAGCCCGTCCAGGTCCTCGACCGTCAGCTGGAAGCGGTTCCAGCCACCCGGTCGTGGACCGTCGTCGCCGCCACCGGCGCGGCCGGCGCCCCCGGCCCCGGGTGCGTTGAGCAGCAGCCGGAGGCGATCCTTGTGGAGCCTGGCGAACCCCGGCGCGGGGTGGAGGTCGACGTCGAACCCGAGATGGTCACGGTAGAAGGCGATGGCTTGCTCGACGTCGTCGACGATGTAGCGCACGCTCACGACATCCATGGCGCCCTCCGTGGTCGGGTCGGCGGTGTCGTACCGCGAAGATACGCAACCCCGGTCACCGTGTCAGGTTTCCCGTCGGCGCGCCCAGAGGACCAGCGCCCCCGGCTGCACGAGGATCGCGGCGAGCAGCGCGAACCCGATCCCGACGGACCCGAGCCGTCCCAGCGACTGCATCGGCGGCAGGTCGGAGAAGGACAGCACGACGAACGCGCCGAGCGTGGTGACGGCCGACCCCGTGAGCGCGGCCCCCGTCGCTCGCAGCGTGCGCTCGATCGCGATGTCGACGTGGGCGTCCCGGAGGTCCTCGACGAACTGGTTGACGACGTGGACCCCGTAGGGCACCCCGATACCGACGGCGATGGCGGTCAGCGTCGCGGTCAGCACGTTGAAGCTGACCCCGAGCAGCCACATCGTGCCGAGCAGCAACGCGGAGCTGACGACGGCCGGGACCATGGCGACGACCCCAGCACCCCCCGGCGATGAGCGAACGCGTAGTAGCCGGTGAGCAGCACCAGCACCACCACGAGGGTCGAACCGATCGCCCGCGCCTGGAACGCGCCGAGGTCGTCGCTCATCTCCGAGACGATGATCGGCTCGCTCGTCACCGTCGCCGTGGCCCCAGCGCGCTCCACCGGCGCGAAGGCCGCCTCGACCCCGCGTCGGACGCTCTCGGCGCCGGCGTCGCCGGCGGTCGTGCGGATCTGCACGAGGGCCGCCTCACGGTCCGCGGACAGGAGCTGGGCCATCCGCGTCTCGCCGACCGCTTGGCGCAGTCCGTCGTAGAGCGCGTCGAGGTCCGCGTCGTCGGCGAACCCGTCGCCCGTCCAGACGTCCCCGGGTGGGCCGGACTGCGGCGCGTCGCCGGACCCGGCGTCGTCGCCATGCGCGGACGCGGGCTCCGCCGGCTGTTCGAGCATCGCCGCGGCGAGTGCGGCGACGGACAGCACCTGTGGGGTCCCGCCGACGGTGCGGACCCCTTCCAGGCCCGAGACCTCGCGCTCCGCCTCCCACAGGGCGTCGAGCACGGTGGGGTCGGTCAGGTCACCGTCGACGACCACGAACGTGGACTCGGTGACGCCGGCGCCGAACAGCTCCGCCTGGTGCGCGAGCGTGGCCTCCACCTCCGAGCCCTCGGGCACGAAGTCGTCGCGGTCGAACTCGACCTCCAGCTGGGTCGCGGCCAGCAACGACCCGGCGACGAGCCCCGCCGCGACCACGATCCCGGCGAAGGGGGCGCGGCGGGCCAGGCGGATCGGCCCGCGCATCAGCCCGGCGAGCCCGAGCTCCCGAACCGCGGTGGTCCCGTTGCTGCGGCTCCGGCCGTCCCGCCACACGCGGGCCGCGGGCACGAGAGACCCATGAGCAGGAAGGCGCACACCACGCCGGCCGCCACGAACACGCCGAAGTCGGCGAGCATCTGCAGCGGCGCGATCGCGATCGAGCCGAACCCGACGGCGGTCGCGGCCGTGGCGAGGACGAGCGCGGCGCCGACCGTGTGGAGTGCGCGCCCGGCTGCCGCCGGCGGCGGTTGTCCGGCCGCGCGCTGCTCGCGGTACCGGGCGGTCAGGTGCACCGAGTAGTCGATCCCGAGGCCGACCAGCAGGACCGGGATGACCACCACCAGCTGGGTCAGCGGGCCGGTCCACCCGAGGTGCTGCGGGCCCAGCAGCGCCGCGAACCCGAGCGTCCAAACCACCGTGGCCACGAGCCCGGCGAACCCGACGGCCACGTCGAGCACCGACCGGTACGCGAGCGCCAGGATCAGCAGCACGGTCAGCAGCGCCGAGCCGAACAGCCTCGGAACCTCGCCCCGGATCGCCTCGAGCAGCCCCTCGCCGAAGAGACCGTCGGAGAACACGGTCACGTCGACCTCGGCCTGCGCGCCGTCCCCGGCTTCGGCGAAGGCGCCCTGCAGGCGCTCCCCGGCGTCGGTGCGTTCGCGCTCGGTGAGTCCGGGATCGAGCGGCACGACGAGCACGGTGGCGCGCGCGGTCCCCGCGTCGGCGTCGAAGTCGTCGGAGACCAGGCTCGCCAATTGCGGGTTCGTGGCCACCGCCTCACCGAGGGTCGCGCCCACCCGGGCGTCGCCCGTCACGTCGGGGCTCGTCACGTCGGGGCCCGTGGCATCGGGGTCCGTGGCATCGGGGTCCGTGGCATCGGGGCCCGTGACGGGTTGGTCCGGTGCCGCTGCGGTTCCCTCGGGGAGGCCCGCCGTCAGCGACAGCAGCTGCGGCCGACCTCCCTCGTCGGTGCGCGCGTCGCTGCCCAACGCCTCCACGGCGACGTCCTCGGCAGCCAGGACGGCCTCGATGCCCCGAGCGCTGAGCAGATCTCCGCCGGGACCGGCTCGAGGATCACCTGCAGCGTCGCCGCCGGGTCGGTGAACTCCTCGCGGACGCGGTCCATCGCCTGCACCGCCTCGGAGCCCTCGCGTCCGAGCTGGGTCAGGTCGACCTCGACCTCGAGGTCCGTCGCGAGCGCCGCCATGCCGACGGTGGCCGCCGCGAGCGTCACCAGCACCGACCGCGGCCACCGCGTGGCCACCGTCGCGAGCGCGTCGAGCAAGGTGCGCATCCGGCTGCCCCTCCGGGCTAATAACTCAACAACTGATGAACTCATCCTACGCCGGGTCAAGAGCAGATGTCAACAGACGTTGAGTATTGAGCCCCGCAGCGCCGGGGCATGGGCCGGGCTCGCCTCGGCTAGGCTCCGCCCACGTCGCCGCTGAGGTACCGCTGGAGCGTCGGAGCGACCGCGGCGACCACCATCTCGGGGTCCGCCGAGGCGAGCGGTTCGACCCGGGCGACGTGGCGCAGGATCGCGAGCCCCATGACCTGGGACGCCAGGAGCGTGGTGCGGAACCGATGTTGGTCGGGGGCGATCTCGACGACCAGCGGGGACACCATGGTCTCGAGCATGAACTCCCGCAACGTTCGCATGACCTGCTCGTCGGTCAGGGCCGACCGCAGGAGGGACTGCATCATGGCCTGCCCGTTGTCGGTCCCCCAGACCTCGAGCAGGGTGCGGACGAGCCGCTCCCCGGCACGCTCCGCCTCACCGGGAAGCACCGATCCGACGACCGGGGTGGGATCGAACGGGAGCTCCAGGGACGCGACGAACAACTGCCGCTTGTTGCCGAAGTAGTGATGGACCAGCGCCGGGTCGACACCCGCGGCGGCGGCGATCCGGCGGATCGTCGCTCCCGAGAAGCCGTCGACGGCGAACTGCTGCCGCGCCGCCGCGAGGATCTCGCTGCGCGTGTCGACGTTGCCGGGCCGTCTGCCGGTACGGGCCATCAGCCCGCCCTCAGTCGCTCCGGCCCCGGTGATCGAGCCACCCCGGAAGCAGGGCCGTGTCGCGAGTCCGTTCGCATCGCGGCCAAGCTAGCCGGGTGACGGGGGAAGTCAACGCCGGTTGAACCCCGGGACGCCCCTACCCCGGGACGCCCCCGCCAACCCCGGGACGCCCCCGCCGTCGGTTACCCGATGGTCGCGTCGGTCACCTCTCCGTCCTCGATGTGGAGGTTGACGCGGTCGGGACGGAAGTCGTCGGTGACGACGAATAGCTCGCCGTCGCGGTACACGACGCGGACGCTCGCCCCCTCCGCCTCGAGACGCTCGGTCGCCTCCTGCTCGCCGAGGCCGACGAGGTCCTCCACGAGTGCCTCGAGGTCCGCGCTGGGGCCGTGATCGTCCGGTTCGTCTGGCGGGGGCTGCGGGGCCGGCAGCTCGCGCTCGCGGGGCGGCGCCGCCGGGTCGGGTTCGATCGGGAGTGTGTCGGCGTCGGCGGGCGGACGCTCGTACTCGAGGAACCCGTCCTCGATCGCCAGCGTCTGCCAGGGGCCGCCGTCCTCGTCGGTGAAGATGTAGGACGGCACCAGCCACATGGCGCGGTCGACGTCGGTGACGACGACGAGGCCCTCCTCGACGTCGACGAGGACCACTTCGACCGTCTGTTAGCTCACGCATCGGGACCCCGAAGGCGCGACGGGCGCCGGTCGGTGTCAGTTCGATCTCCAGGCCTTCGGTCTGCTCGGACGCATGCAGGTGCACGGGCCCGAGGTGCAGACCGGCCACGAAGCAGTCTGACGGTCGGGTCTCGGCGTCGAGTGTCGAGGTTGTGGTGACCTGGCCCTCCCAGGGCACCACGACGGAGACGTGGCTGCGGGGAAGCAGGCAGTACGCCGGAGCGGGCACGTCTCCCGCGATGAATGGGCGGTAGCCGCGGACCTGCGGCTGAAGCCACCTCGCGGGCGCGGCCAAGTCCCCGATCAGGGCAGCGGGCTCCGGTGTGGTGGCGGTTGGTCTGTTCATCGTCCGGCCCTACCTCGTGGGGTTCCGTTCACTCCTTGGGCGCAGCGTCGTCATCGGCGACTCGCCGTGCCAAGGCTGCCAGCACAGCGGTGAACTGTTGCGTGGTCTCAGTAACCAGCCACCGACGGACCAAGGGGACTAGTAGCCCGCTCATCCTTTCCGTCTTCACGACACGCACCTGGCCGCCGTCGGCAGGCTCGATCACGAACCGATGGATGGCCGTGAAGAGGCCCGGGACGAACGTGCGCCCGCGCTGCGCAAGCTCCCGTCCGGGCTCGATCCTGGTCAGGATCGGCCGGAACGTGAGTTCACGGCCGGTGGTGGTCCGGAGTGTCTCCCAACGCGAGCACCAGGCTCCAATTCACCTTGCCAGGCCACGACGTGCGGGGTTCCAGTCCGGATATCGATCCGGTCGGGCGAGCACGCCCCAAACCTGCGCCGCGGAGGCAGGGATCTCGATCTGCACAGTCACTTCGCACGACCACCAGTTCACGACTACTCCGTCCGACGCGCCCGCTTGCCACGACAGCTTCCGATCGCCGTCTGGTTTCGTCTTGAACAGATCGGACCTCGAGGGCCGTCGCCGTCACCGCACTCACCATCGAGCGGCCATTCCACAAGACAAGCAAGACGAGGTTACGGGTGCCGCCGAAATGTGTGTTCGAGATGGGCGATCGCGGCGTCTCGGTATCGCCGGTCACCGGCCTCGAAACCGAAGGCGAGGTCTTCGATCAGGGTGCAGCGTGCGTAGAACGCTATCCGGTCGCGGCTTCCGACACCCAACTCGCAGGAGTACTCGCCAAGGATCCGCTCCAGGACGCGAGGACCGAAGTCGCGGAACAGTCGGGCGAAGTCGCGGCAGGGGTCGGTCAGGGCCGCGTCGCTCCAGTCGATGATTCCGGTCAAGCGTCCGTCTTGCGGATCGACCAGCAGATGCTCGGCACCAAGATCGTTGTGACAGAGTGCGATCGCTGTCGGCTCGTGAGGTGTCGGAGAGGCGAGGAACGCCTCGAGCGCTCGCCGCGCATCGATCGGAAGCTCGCCGGCGATGCTGCGGTAGGTGTCCGCGGCGTCGTCACGCCAGGTCGGCAGCGGGTAAGGGTCCGGGGCTGCCATCTCAGAGGCCAACGTGATCGGTGTCGCATGGAGCTTCGAGAGGGCGTCGGCGAGCGGCGCTGCGACAGCCAGCGGGTCATTGACCCCCATGCCCAGCAGCGACCGGCCGGCAATGCGACGGCAGACGAGCACTCCACGACCCGCGTCGACGAGCACGGGCACCGGGATCGCGATTCCGAGGCGACCAGAAAGGTAGGTGAGCAGCGACGCCTCGCGAACGAGCGCATGGCCGCGTGCAAGATCGTGCGTCCTCGCCACGCGTACGACGAGATCGTCGTCGGCGGCGTAGACCTCATGGTCGGTTCCGCTGCCCAGCAGCGACGTGGTCAGATCCGGGCGTTCGAGACGTCGGCGTAGCCACACAACCAGATCGTGCGCGGGTGCGGTCATGAGAAGTCCTGTGGCCGACGACTCGTCACGGTGCCGGGCTCACCGGTCATCGGTCGGTCCGAACGCTCAGCCATGTCATCCTCGCCCGGTCACTCCACCCAACTGGCCGGGCTGGCCGTGAGCGGCCCGCAGCAGATTCGCCCACCCGATGCGCGAACATGGGCACCCTGCACGTTAGTCCTTCGCCGGTCCTGAGGGCCGCGAGCCGGATCGAATCGGCGGAACCCGCTGGCGACGCGGCGCCGCACCAGCATGAACTCGGTCTTCGTCAGCGTGGCCAGCCTGGTCACGAGGCGGCCTCCGCCGCTGCGACGCGTGGAGTTCGTCGGGTCCCGGCCGGTCGGCTCGACGAACACGTCTTCGAGGCTGGCCTACCCCAGCCGGGGCGAAACCCGACCACGCCCGCGTCGTGGACCACGTTGGCGACGGTGTGGAGCACGTCGCCGTCGCCGCGGACCACCAGCTCCTCACCCTCGATGGTCTCCCCGTGGATCCCCGGAAGGTCGCGCAGGGTGGCGGCCGCCTCGAGCGGTGGAACGGTGCGCAAGCGCAGTTGGCTGCCGGCCTGCACCGAGAGATCAGGCCACCCGACGTGTCGGTGGCCACCGCCGACCAACGATCCCGGCCGGGCCACGAAGGAAGCTGTGCAGCGACAACGGCAGGACCGCCAGGCCGAGCGCGGCAACCGCTGCGGCCAGGGCAGGGGGCGCCGATGGCGCATGCCCATGGCCGCCAGGAGGGCTGGGCAGCGTACAAGGCGGCGACGGAGATCGGCTCCCATGGATCTAACAGAGGGTCCTGCGCCCCAGCCCAGCGTGGTGAACACCCCTACGCCGCCGAGGTGCGCTGTCACAGCGGTCCCCGTTGCGGCTTGTGCGGCGCGACCGGCACTGCGGCTCATCGTGCTCCGATCGTTGGCGAGTTCGGCTCGCGGCCGGTGCGAGGGACTGGATGCCCTTCGGTGTCGCCGATCTGCACGCCACAAGGTCGGAGGCGGGTTGAGGACAGCACCATGATGGTCAGGGGGTACGGGCCGGCGCGGTCCAGTCGATGTGGTGGTCCCACAGCCACAGGAAGGGGTCCCGGCCGGCTCGGAACATGTAGCGCATGGCCAGTGGCATGAACAGGTCGCGGGCGATGCGTCCGACGGGTCCGGCGGTCTTGCCGTTGCCGTTGCGGCGTCCTTGCGCGACCACGCGTTCGACGCGGCCGCGGCGCAGTTGTTCGTAGCGGGCGAGGGCGTCGGGCGTGTGCGGCCTGTCGCGGAGGCATTTGCCGAGCGTGACGGCGTCTTCGATGGCCATGGAGGCGCCTTGCCCGGCGGACGGGGACACTGCGTGGGCGGCGTCGCCGATGATGAGCATGCGGTGGTTGTGCCAGGTCGGCACCGACGGCAGGTCGTAGGTGATCCAACCGGAAAAGTTGTCCTCGGTGCGGTCGATGACCTCGAGGGCGGGGGTGGCGTCGTCGGTGAACAGCTCGGTGAGGTGGGTGCGCCACTGTTCGGGTGTTATCGCGGCGAGTTCGGCGGGGTCGGGCTCGCTTGGCGTCGGTGGGTTGGCGAACCACCAGATGTCCCCGTCGGGAGCTTTGATGTAGCCGAAGAAGGAACGTTTGCCGAAGACGAGGTAGTTGACGCCCGCTTCTCCGGGAATGTCGATGCCGCGGGCGTAGCCGCCGGTGTTGAGGAACCCGACATAGGTCGCCTCGGGTGCGGCGGGGTCGATGAGCCGGCGGACCGTCGAGCGGAGCCCGTCGGCGCCAATGAGCAGGTCCGCCTCCGCGATGCTGCCGTCAGCGAACCGTGCCTGCACACCTTCGGCGCTGATGTGCGCGTCGACGAGCTGTTTGCCGTGCTCCACGCGGATCCCCCGCCGCAGCACCTCTGCTCGCAAGGCGGTGTAGAGGTCGGGTCGGGTGATGGTGACCGCGCGGGTGCCGTCGGCGAGCGCTCCGCCGTTGGGGAAGTCGGCGAGGACCTTGGCGTTCCCATTCATGATGACCATCCGTGGGGTCGGGAACCCGCGTGCGAGCACTGGCTTGTCCATGTCGACTGCGCGGAGCGCGTCGATGCCGTTCAGTCCGAGGCCGAGGAACGCCCCGACGCCTTCGGCGCTGTCGGCGTAGGCCTCGTAGACGACCGCTTCGATGCCGGCCTTGTGCAGCGCGACGGCGGCGACCGGGCCGGCGACGCCGCCACCGACGATCAGTGCGGTTCGCACGTGGGCCATGTCCTGCTCCCCTTCCGTCTTGATGCTTGCTGTGACGGTACGGAGCAGGTCGCGGCCTGTCGTCCGCCTGCGGGCGCCATCTCGCTGCGGCATCCGGCGTAGATGCGCTCTGTGCTGCTACCACCTGCGTAGCAGCAGGCGCTCCAGCACTCGAGCCTTGAGCGGCGCGGTCGACGGGACAGCCAAGGTGGACGCGAGGCGGCGGTTCAGCGTGGTCCGGCAAGGCCGGTCTCATAGGCGATGACGACGAGTTGGGCACGGTCGCGGGCGTGGAGCTTGGTCATGGCGCGACTGGCGTGGGTCTTGGCGGTAGCCGGGCTCATGAACAGCCGCTGGCCGATCTCGTTGTTGGTCAGCCCCTGGGCGATCAGCGCCACGACCTCGCGTTCCCGGTCGGTGAGGAGCTCCAGACGTTCGGGCTCCTTGGGACGCTGGTGGGGGGCCTGCGCGAACTGGGCGATGACACGGCGGGTCACGCTTGGCGACAGCAGCGCTTGACCGGCGTGGACCTCATGGACGGCGCTGCGGAGCTCCTCGGGCTCGGTCTCCTTGAGCAGGAAGCCGCTCGCGCCGGCACGGAGCGCTTCGAAGACGTAGTCGTCGAGCTCGAACGTGGTCAGCACCACGACACGGGTACCGACCGTCCGCTGGTCGCCCAGGATGCGCCTGGTGGCCTCCAAGCCGTCCATGACCGGCATGCGAATGTCCATGAGCACCACGTCGGGGGCCAGCCGGCGCGCCAGCTCGACGCCCTCCTGTCCGTCGGCGGCTTCTCCGACGACCTCGATGCGCTCGTCGCGCTCGAGGATCAGCCGGAAGCCGGCCCGGACCAGGGTCTGGTCGTCGGCGAGCACGACCCGGACACCGGCGTCCGGCGACCGGCTCACGAGCCCGGACCTGCGGTCGGCAGGTGGGCGTGCACGCGGAATCCGCCGTCGGCTCTGGGGCCTGCGTGCAGCCGGCCGCCGACCGCCTCGGCGCGCTCGCGCATCCCCTGCAGCCCGTACCCCACCGAGCCGGTCCCATCGGATCCCCGTCCGTCGTCGTCGACGATGATCTCCAGCTGCCCTCCGCGCTGGTCGACGGTGATCACCGCGGAGGTCGCACCGGCGTGACGGATCACGTTGGTCACTGCCTCCTGGACGATCCGGTAGGCCGTGAGCTCGGTCGTGGCGGGCAGGGCGTCACCGGCAGCCGCCGCGTGCAGGTCGATGCGCAGGCCGTCCTGACCAGCGGACTCCACGAGCGCGGGAAGGTCTGCGAGGGCGGGGGCGGGCGCGAGCGGGGACGGGTCATCGCCGTCGCGTAGCACGCTCACGGTCGCCCGCAACTCGGCCATGGCTTGCCGGGCGCTGCCGCGGATCGTCTGCAGCGCCGTGCGGGTGTCCTCGGAACGGTCGTCGAGGCTGTCGGTGGCCACGCCGGCCTGCACGGTCACCGTGGCGATGGTGTGCGCCATCACGTCGTGCAGCTCCCGAGCGATGCGCATGCGCTCGTCGATCACGCGCCGCTGCGCCTCCCGCTCCCGCTCGACGTCGACTTGGCGGAGACGTGCCTGCACCTCCTGCCGGAGCGCCCGACGGCTGTAGACGGCGTCGCCGAGCAGCGCCACGAGCACGAACAGCGCCGAGTTCAGCGCGATCGAAACCAGCGGATCGCCTTCGACGACGGCGCGGAAGACGGCGCCGCCGCCCGCGAACAGCGCCGCGGCCAGCCACGCCCAACGCCGCTGTCCGGCTGCAGCGACGACGTAGATCGCCGCCATCAGCACCACCGTGACCGGCCCGCCCGGGTACCCCACTAGTCCCTGTCCCCGCTCATCGGCGCCGCAGGCCATGTCGGATCCGCGATCCGCAGTGCCTGGATGCCGGTCATCCCGAACGCCGCCACTTCCAGACCTGATCTTAGGAACCACGGCCGGTGCAGTCGTCGCCGGGTCGGTGGCGTCGTCCTACTCGATCTGTCGTATACCAGGCTGGCTCTGCTTCTTCCGCGGGCGTAGAGAACCGACGCCCCACGGCGGATGGCACGTGGTCCGCTCGGTCCTAGCGTCCCTGACGTCGCGACTGGTTTCGGAGCGCGCGAGCGAAAGGGGCTTTCGATGGCCGGAGAGGTGTTCGTGCTGGCCTTGCTGGCGCTGCTGACCATCATCGGGTCGGTAGTGCTGTGGAACGTATTCGCCACCGCCCGCACCAAGATCGACGCGACCCCCATCGAGACCACGCGAGAGCTCGCCGCAGGAAGCGACCGCGGCTACCGACGCCTCGCAGAACACGCCGTCGACGCTGAAGAGCGCACCGCCGAATCCCTTGCCGAGCTCGCCCGATAACTCGACCCCGAGCAGGGCAAAGACGCGGCGACACCCCCACGTCGTTCCTGAGCAGCCCAGCCGTCCCGCTCCATTCCCTTCGCACCATCTGCCTCACTCGCTGACAGGAGACCAGCCGATGCGTCGCCCACCGGTCCGCCGAGCGATCCGCTGGGTCGCGCTCCTCGTCGCGACCGTCGCGCTGACCGCCGTCGCCGCCGGCGCGTGGGTGTACGCCCAGGCGCAGGAATCGACCGTCGACGACCTCGACTTCGCCAACCCGCTCGCGATCCCACCGCTGCTCGAGCCAGACATCGACGCCGACGGGCGCAAAACCTTCGACCTCACCCTGCAGTCGGGCGAGACTGATTTTCTCCCGGGCGCCCAGACCGCCACGTGGGGCGCAAACGACACCTACCTCGGCCCGACACTGCGCGCCCGCCGCGGCGACGACGTGCGCATCCGCGTCGCCAACGACCTGGCCGAGCCGACGACGCTGCACTGGCACGGCATGGCCCTGCCCGGCGCGATGGACGGCGGACCCCACCAGATGATCGACCCCGGCGAGATCTGGCAGCCGCACTGGCTCATCGACCAGCCCGCCGCCACCCTCTGGTACCACCCCCACCCCCACGGGCGCACCGCCGACCACGTCTACCGCGGCATCGCCGGGATGTTCATCATCGACGAGCACGACACCGACGAGCTGGCGTTGCCGTCCGACTACGGGGTCGACGACATCCCCGTCATCGTCCAGGACAAGCAATTCGACGGCGACGGGCAGCTCAGCACCGCCGAAGGGCCCGCCAGCCTCGTCGGCGTCCTCGGCGACGACATCCTCGTCAACGGCACCCACAACCCGCACCTCGACGTCGCCGACCAACGGGTGCGGCTGCGGCTGCTGAACGCCTCCAACGCCCGCGTCTACGACTTCGGCTTCGACGACGACCGCCGGTTCGCTCTCATCGGCTCCGACTCCGGACTGCTCGACGAGCCCGTCGACAGCACCCGGGTGCAGCTCGCACCCGGTGAACGCGCCGAGATCATCGTCGAGCTGCACCCAGGGGAGCGCACGACCTTGCGCAGCTACCCGCCCGACCTCGGCATGGGCTTCCCGCTTGAACGCACTAACGGCGGACACGACACCTTCGACGTCCTGCAGCTGCGCGCAGCCGACCAACTGCGCGACGCGCCGCCGCTTCCCGGCACGCTGGCCTCCGTCGAGCGTCACCGGCCCGACGAGGCAGCCACCACCCGCACCTTTGAGCTCGAGGGCTTCTCCCGCATCAACGGCCGAGAGATGGACATGGCCCGCATCGACCAGACCATCCCGCGCGGCGCCGTCGAGATCTGGGAGATCACCAATGCGAGCAACACCTACCACAACTTCCACGTCCACCTGGTGCACTTCCAGATCCTCGACATCGACGGGGACCCACCGCCGCCCGAGCTCGCCGGATGGAAAGACACCGTCTTCCTCGCCCCCGGCCAGACCGTGCGCATCATCAGCCGCTTCGACACCGAACCCGACCCCGACGCCCCGTTCATGTACCACTGCCACATCCTCGACCACGAGGACGCCGGCATGATGGGCCAATACACCATCGCCCCGCCGACGGACAACAACGCGCCCACCGACCGTTGACCTCCCCGGACCACGACCAACCGACATCGAGGGTGAAATGAAACAGAGGGTGAGCCCCATCACGCGGCGTGCGGGACAAGCAGTGCGCCGAGTCCAACGTGGTCGACGTCCCTTCATCGATCTCGTGCCGGTCCCCGTCGTCCAGGGTGTCGACTTCCAGTGGCACAAGGAGGTGGATGACCGATGCAGGCCAGCCCTCAATGCGTTCCAGATCACGTTGGAGGGATGGGCTTCTGCCCGCAGGCGACCAACCAGACCGCCAGCCCCGATACACGTTCCTCTGACAGTCCGGACGTCAGACCGCTTTCGGCAACCAGGCGATAGCCGCAGATGCCGGCAGGACGATGGCAGCAGGCCGTGGTCCGAAATGAACAGGTAGCCTCCGAGCGGTCCGGAGAATTTCATCGGATGCTGGGGCACTCGATCGGAGCGACCGTGACCAAGTTTGTGGTCGATGCCAGCGCAGTCCTCCACCTTGCGGCAGAGAGTTTCGAGGTTGCCGAGGAGCACGAACTCCTTGCACCCACGCTCATTCGTTCGCAGACGCTGTCGGCGCTTCACGAGAAGGTCCACCGAGGAGAGCTTTCAGCAGACATCGCGCGCGATCGCCTGAAGGACATAGGGCGGATGAAGATGAGGCTCCTCGGGGACGCCGTACTGCGGAAGGTGGCGTGGGAGGTCGCCGATCAATTGCAATCAGCCTCGACGTACGACGCCGAGTACATCGCACTAACCAAGCTTCAGGCCCACGCGTTGGTGACCCTTGATGACGATCTCGCACGTAGCGCCGCAGGGTTGGTCCAGACTGCGCCGATCGGCGCGCTGCGATAAGACCTGAGCTGAGACCGGCTGCTACCCGATCCCAGGAGCGGCTCTGGCAATCACGTCGTGCCCGCGCTATTGCGGCCCTGGCGCTGTCGGAACCGCGCGACGCTGTGCCCGCTGGGCTGGCAAGACTGCGGGTTCCGGACGGGTGCGATCCGCGCTGTCAGTCAGTTGAGCGAACGTGCATGTCCAGCTTCCCGGCGGTCGGGAGCGAAGTCGAGCAACCCCACCTCTAACAGGATTCGTGACCGACTCGATCAGCTGGACCGCATCCGAATGATCAGGGTCCTGCTGTCCCTCGGCCAAAACGCCTGTGAGCCGGGCGACGCATCGGTGCAAACCGAAGGACTCGGGCCCCACCCTGCGCACGGACCAACCCGGCGCAGGTTGAACTCACGCGGCTCAGCGAGGGAGGTTGGACCGTGGCCCTCGAGGTGGTCATTCGCCGCCGGGGGCTCGTCGTGCGAAGTCCGTGCCAGTGTGAAGCCTGGGCGTGCTCAGCTGACGTGTACGCCGCAGCGCATGGTCCCAGCGATGAGTCCCGGGCAGCCGACATGTCCTCCAAGTGGATACTGCGGTCGGAACAGGAGGTGGCCATGCCCAACGTGTTCACGGCGACCCTGCAGTGCCGCTCGAGCAAGTCGAAGCCGTTGATGTTGGTCTGCCACTGGCTGCGTGATGCCGCTGGTGAGCAAGTCGAAGGGAGCCTGGGATGACACGCACGGATGTTGCGTCGCGGACCGTCACCGCACCGCCCGACAGGGTCTACGCCACGCTCATGGACCCCGAGGCGATGCTGCAGTGGCTGCCGCCGTCCGGGATGACTGCCCGGTTCGAACGCTTCGACGCGCGGCCCGGGGGTGGGTACCGGATGGTTCTGACCTACGCCGATGCCTCAGGGGCGCCGGGCAAAGCCACCGCCGACTCAGACGTGGTCGACGTCCGCTTCGTGGAACTGATGCCAGGCGTCCGCGTCGTCCAAGCCGTCGACTTCGCGTCTGACGATCCCGCGTTCGCGGGCACGATGACCATGACGTGGGAGCTGGTCGCAGCGGACGACGGTACCCGTGTCGAGATCCGCGCCGAGGACGTCCCTGACGGCATCTCGGCCGCGGACCATGCCGCCGGGCTCGCCAGCTCATTGTCCAACCTCGCCGCCTACGTGGACCGGTAGCCTCTCGGCTGCCTTCCGGAGGGCACGTGGAAGCGAGCCGACCCTGCGACGCTGGCAACCCGCTTCGCTACAGGGCGTGAGGGCCGCCGCATCCGGCCTACCCGGCAAGGGTTGAACTCACCGGTCTGTCGGTGGGAGGTTGGACCGAACTCGCTCGGCCTGTCGCGGTCCTGGGGCCGACTCGAGGGTTGGGTCGTCGGCTTCTGCGAGGGTCAGGACGCGTCCCTGATGAGCGGCGCGGAGTCGTTGCCAAGGTGGAGTGGACCAGGCGGTATGCGTCTGAGCCGTGAATGCAGTCTGCGGTATGCCAGGGCTCGGAGGCACCGGAGGGGGTCTTGTCGGTGGCGAGCACGACGGCGGCGGGGCAAATCGCTGCTTGGGTCGCCGGTCCGGGCACGAAGAGGTGGGCCGTCCCAGGGGCCCGTACCGGCTCCAGAGTCTGAGCCACGTCCTCGTAGGAACAATCGGTGGTACCTGGCAGGCCGGCGGGGGCGCAGCGATGCGTCCCCGCTACCCGCCCCGGAGTGACGGGGCGGATTCGAGTTGACATTCTCATCTGATTGCTCAGTGGTTCTTGCGGTCGGGGTCAGCCTGTGTGGCGAGCGCGTCGAGGTCCCAGCCCGCGGTGGTGGCGCCGGCTTGGTAGGCGCTGTCGAGGAAGGCCAGCAACGCAGCTCGCGGCTCGGAGGCGGTGCGGACGTCGTCGTAGGGCAAGAGGGCGCTGCCGCCGGTGGGCTGCCAGACAGCGGTGTCAGGAGCCAGCGGCTGTTCGGTCAACCCGCGGGGCTCGGGCGCGGTGTAGGAATAGAACGCCGGGTAGGGGGTGTGGGTGTCGCCGGGCCAGAACCCGAAGCTGATCACCTCGTGCGAGTAGGCCTCCGCGGTGACGGGGTCTGCGCCCGCGCGCGGTGGTGCGGGTCGGCCGGAGAAGCGCTGGAACGCGAGATCGAAGCTGTGCCAGAACAGCTGCACTGGCGCCTGCTTGCCGTTGAAGCGTCCCGCGAACTCGACGAACACCCACTGGATGCGTTGCAGCACCTGCCAGTAGCGCGCCACCCACTCGGGGTCGTAGGCGTGGTGTTGCCGGTCGTTGGGGAAGGCGGGCGAGTCCAGATCGAACGGCTCGGGATGCACCTGCGGGTGCACCCCCACCCGGTCGAGGGTCGCCAGCAGCTGGTGATAGAAGTCCGCGCACGCGAGCCCATCCACCAAGTCGAACCACTCGACGGTGCCATCGTCGACGGTGACCACCAGCCGGTGATCGACGAAGTCGAAGGTGATCTCCACCGTCTTGTCGCCCGACGGCATCGGTCCGGTGGAAAAGCCTCGGGTTGCCACGTGCAAGGTCACGTGCCACCAGTGGTTCTGGAACGGGACCAGGTCGAGGCGCACCTTGCCGACGATCTGGGCGTAGCGGTGCAGCGTCTCCTTCGGGGCGTGCCACTCCTCAAGCGGGAGCGCCGGCCAGACCGGGGCGGGCATGAGTGCCTCCTCGTTGCTGGTGCGACCCACGAGCACGCCAAGAACAACCGACAGCCGCCTCACCCCGAGAGGCTACAGGACGTCGGGTCGCAGCAGCGGGCCTTCCCGGCGAGGACCGCAATCTGCAAGTACTCGAAGGGAGTCGGGTAGCCCGGGGGGATCGCACCCCCGGGCCCCCACAGAACCGTGCTTGAACCTCTCAGCTCACACGGCTCTTATCGTCCTGGTCACCAGACGGAGGGCACCCAGCGCCAGTGCTCGAACAGCCGGGGCTCCCGTTTGGTTGCTCCGGTGAACGCACGATGGGCTGGGTGGACCCCTCGGAGCCGTTTGTGCTTGCGGCGGAGCCAGCGCACCAAGTAGGCGTTGATGCGCGCGAGGAGGGGATACATCGCGGAGCGGTAGAACGCTCCGTAGTAATTCATCCAGCCGCGGACGATCGGGTTGATCGCTCGGGCCAGTTCGACAAGGGTCAGGTTGGTTCGGCGGTGCAGCCGCCATCGGCGGACTTGACCGCTGATTTTGTTGAGGGCGTCTTTGCTGATCGCGGGCGCAAACCCCAGGAAGATCCTGCCGTCTTTGCGCCGCGCGCCGCGCGGCCGGAACGTGAACCCCAGGAACGTGAAACTGGTGTGCTCGTAGTCGAGCGGCCGGTTCGCGTCCTTGCAGTACACGATCTTCGTTTTGGCCGGGTGCAATCGCAGCCCAACCTGTTCCATACGCTCGGCGATCGCGGCCAGCACGTGGCGGGCCTGGCGTTCGCTGACGCAGTGCACCACCGCGTCGTCGGCGTAGCGTTCGAACGGGACACGCGGGTAGGTCCGCTGCATCCAGGCGTCGAACGCATAGTGCAGGAACAAGTTGGCCAACACGGGCGAGACCGCTGACCCTTGGGGAGTCCCTTGGTCTCGCTGCAGCAAAAACCCGTCGGGCTGCCGCATCGGCGCTTGCAGCCACCGCTTGAGGTACAGCAGCACCCACGGGGCGTCGGTGTGGGCCTCCACAGCCTTGACGATGAGGTCATGCCGGACGCTGTCGAAAAAGCTAGCCACGTCAAGGTCAATGACCCAGTCGTGCTCCCAACAACGCTTGCGGCAGACCGCCACCGCGTCCAACGCCGCCTTACCCTGCCGGTAGCCATACGAGTCGGGGTGGAACACCGGCTCCACCCGCGACTCCAGATGCATGGCCACCACGGTTTGGGCGACGCGATCGGCGACGGTCGGGACCCCGAGGGTCCTGGTGCCGCCGCCGTGCTGTTTGGGGATCTCCACCGCTTTGACCGGAGGCGGGAAGTAACTCCCCGACGACATCCGGTTCCAGACCTTGTACAGGTTGTCCTGCAGGTCGGCCTCGAACGCCTCGATGGTCTGCCCATCGACCCCTGGCCCGCCGCCGTTCTTCTTGACCCTCTTGAACGCCTCCCAGACGTCCCACTTCGAGATCGCAAACGGCTTGCCTTGTGATTTCAGTTTGCTCACCGCGACTCCTCCCAGGCGATGCCTGGTTGGTCGGACGAACCACCACGGACGACCTGGCCCCTTCGCTCCACCCCCATTACAGGGGCTTCACCGCTACTACAAGCCAGTCCGCCAGCGCGCCACAGCGACGGTACTCAATCCCTCGCGGTTCCAGCCGCTCGGGACGCTCCCTCTCGCCGCCCTCGGGCGGTCGGTGTCAGGGCGCGCCTTCTCACGTTCCGCGTGAACGCCGCAGATCAGGCTCGCGTCGCCTTCATGCCGGACACCACCTGGCCAGTAAGCGGGCACCCGCCAGACTCATCCCAAAGCGCCAACGTCGCCTCGGTTTTGATGTCACCTAATTACGGTTGCGACACGTCATCAGCGATTCGCTTGCGCTCGCCTTCCTGATCCCTACCTGACGCCTCAAGGGCGCCTTCTCCCTCATCGCTCACCACGACAGTCTTCAGCTAACGCAGCAGAGGGCGGTTTGACGGCTCCCCCACGCAGGGCGCCGCCGGAGGGCCACAAATCCTCCATCATCCACGCAGCATTGCTTCCAGAAGCTCTGCCTACATCAGATCAGCTCCCTTCCGCATTCGTGACGCACCATTGGGCCGCGTTGGCCTGGCACCTGCTATCCGGGGATACCCGGTGATTCACACGCATCTCGGAGCCGAAGATCTCCTACGGGTGCCGGGCTCGGCGAACGGCGGTAGATCCGGCTACCGAGGCAGGGATTGGGACGCCCCGGGGATGGTGGAGAGCCTGGAGTTTGGGAAGGAGAGTGGCTCCATGGCTGCACCACGTAAGTACCCCGAGGAACTGAAGGCGCGGGCTGTGCGCATGGTCCGCGACATCGACGAGCGCGGCGCGATCAAGCGCGTCGCCGATCAGTTGGACATCAACCCTGAGACGTTGCGTAACTGGACCCGGCAGGCCGAGATCGACGACGGCGAGCGCGCGGGCATCAGCAGTGCTGAGCATGAGGAGAACAAGCGGCTGCGCGCGGAGAACGCCGAGCTGCGACGCGCGAAGGAGATCCTTCGCAAAGCGTCGGCGTATTTCGCGCCTACGCCCACGTCATCCCCGGCATGCAGTCCGAGGCTGCGCAGGCGCTCGCCGACAGCGTCTTCGCCACCGACCCTGAGGAGGAGGACGACGAGACCCCCGAGCAGCACGACAGCGACGACAACGAGGAGGGCGATGCCCCGTGAGCGCGAACGGATGTGAGCATCCTGTGAACATACGGCCCAGATCGAGCCGGCCGCCGAAATGCGAAAACCCCCGGCTGACCAGGGGTTTCGCGGTGGTTGCGAGGGAAGTTGATGAACTTGCGGGCGTCCGGGCAATCAGTTGGGCAAATCCCCTGGACACGAGGGTGTGCATAGGCGACACCCAAGGCCTGCCCAAGGGCCACCGGTGTCATGGCTCCGGGATTGTTCCGGGGAACCCGGGTGCTCCGCGCGCCGACGGCCTGCGCGTCAACTCTCGTGTTCATGGCCTCGGAGGGTAGATCAGGGAGCTGCCATCGACGCAAGACGTCTGCGAGCTGACTCTCGTCGGGCCCGGCAGGTCCCGTCCCACGGCTACTGGTTGGCGACCGCATTGTTCCTCCTGGTCAGCGGGCTGGAGGTGGCACCTGCCCTCCCCCGCTGCCCCTCCCGGATGGGTCGGACTCAAGAAACGCTCAAGAAACGCCCGCTTCCGGATCACCATGCCACGCTATTCAGCCCTTGTCCCCCTCGAAGGGGTCGCGCGACCGCCTGGCTAGGGGCCAGCAACCCGCTGGGGACGTGGGTCGCCGCGCTCCCGACGGCCCATCAGCAGACGAACCGATGCGAACCGCCGGCGGTTCGTCTACTACACACCGGCGCGCGATGTCGGTACGTCGCCGCTGAGTGATCGTGGAAAGGCGTAGCGGGTCCGATGGAAGCCTCGCTGATGGCTGGCCTCATCCTCCGCTCGGCCGAGAGATGTTCAGCAGGAACGGCCGTACTGTCAGGTCCGCCCCGAGCTGCGTCGTCTGCTCGTCGAGCTGCGTCTCCAGCGCGGCTTGGCTCCCAGGGATGGATGCCGGCCAGTCGCCGGGCCGCTGGTGTGTCGGCACCCAATACACGAGGTAGATGGCGTGGGTCGATCCGGACGGGATCAGGTACTGCGTGACGAGTTGGTCGTGCAGCGCGGTGAGCAGACGGCGGTTGTTGAGGTGTTTGGCTTCGATGACCACGCGGGCGGTGTGGGCGGGCTGCGTGGCGGTGGTGCGGGTCGCGGTCAGGTCGATGCGGGTGCCGAGCCCACCCGGTGAGCGCCGGGCCACTTCGATCTCGCGGTCGACGACGCTGCCCCCGCCGAGGCGGGTCTCGAGCTCGCCCCGGATCCACTCGGAGATCTCGTCTTCGCTCTTGGGGCGGGCCTCGGCTGGCCCGAGGTTCCAGAGGTAGCGGGAGGCGTGCTGGTGTTGGAGTTTACCTTCGATGGTGTGCAGATGCTCGATGACTACCTCGAGGAGGTCCGCGCTGCTTCGGATCAGCCGGGCGTCTGCGCGGGCGAGGAGGTGGAGCAGACCGTGCGGGTTGGGCGGCTCGAAGGCGAGGTCGGCGGCCCGGATGCGTGCACGTCGGGCGTACCGGCGCAGGATGTCCCTGTCGGGGTCGGGACGGTGGGCGGCTAGTTCTCGCAGGTCGTCAAAGCGGCCGGTGTCGGCCAGGCGCTCGAGCACACGGCGGCGGGTCTCCCGGGTCTCGATCCAGGGGTTCGAGACGTACGTCGACGGCGTGGGTGGATCGTCGGCGAACGGAAACCGGTCCAGCAGGAGCCGTGCCAGCTCGTTCAGGTCGCCGCTTCCCAGCCGCTCGAGGGGAAGTTTCGGGACGACGGCGACGAGGTCGCCGGATTCCGACCGGGTGGTCGTCAGTTCAGCCACAGTTGTGGCGGGCTCGAGGCCGGCGAGGCCCTGTCGCGCCGGTAGCGCTAGCTCGGCGTCAGCGTGCGTGGCCAGCTGGCGGCAGGTTTCGACGGCACGCTCGGGTGCGTGTTCGATTAGGAGGTCGAGGATCCGGTGTGCGAGCTCGCCGTGGTAGCGACGGGCTACCAGACGGTCGTGGAGGTTGGGGGCGAGGTCGTCGACGAGATGTTCGAATCCTGTCGGCAGGAGCCCGTTGCGCTCGTGGTCTTGCCGCGCGTCGAGGTCGTTGAGCGCGGCGGCGAGGAGCGCGTCGCGTGACTCGAGGGGCGCGGCGTCGAGCAGGGCGCCACGGAGGCTGGCGTCTTCGTCACGGTCGAAGTTCCACGCCCCGATGATCGCAGGGGCCCACGGCACCCACAGCGCCGTGTCGAGGTCCGCCAGAGTCTCCGCACAGTGTCGAACCAGGGTGGTCAGCAGGTAGACGCCGGCCCAGTCGACCAGCGCTTCGCCGGTCGTGATCCGCGCCCTTCCCTGCCAGTTCAGGGGCGCGAGCCCATGTGTGCGCAGATACTCCAGTCCGACGGCGATGACTCGGTCGTGCCCCTCTTCTGTTAGCAGCTGCCATCCTGGCCGGCGCGTAAGGTCATGCGAGAACAGGGCGTCCCCTGTTGGCGGGTCCTCCCCCTGTGCGAGCCAGTAGGTGACCCGCCACCAAGCCTCAGTGTCGACTTCGGCAGCCTCCAGCGCGGCCACGAGGTGCTCCCGGCGCTCATCGGTGGTGGCGCGGGTGGCCTCAGCTTCGGCTTCGCGCTCGCGGTGGCGCCGCCAGCGCCGGGCCGGCTCAGACTGGACGGACCTGCTGCCACGAAGGTGGTCGGTGGCGAGGTAGGCGGGGTGTTGTTCAGGAAGGGTGAGCACCAGGTCTGCCGTCTTGGCTGTCGGCTGTCCGAGCAGGTAGGGCACGCAGGCCGCCAGCGGCTCGCGGGCGGTCGCGGGCAGACCGGGCAGGCTGTCCAGCAGCCATTCGACGTCCTCAGTGGTTATGAGCCGCAGGTCGAGTAATGTCAAGCATACGTCGTCGTCCGGAGCCTCGACGGCGACCGCTTCAGCGAGTCGGCGGCGCGCGTTGTCATCGACCTGCTCCAGCCATGGGAGCGCCTCTCGAGGGGCCCACCGGTGGCTGTCGCTCGGTGACATAGCCGCGAGGAGCCGGGCCAGCGACCCCAGCACCGTGGCGATGCGACGACAGGCCCATGCGCGACGAACGAGCTGTGGGATCAGTCTGCCGTAGGCGTCCTCCTCGTCGCTGACGTGCTCGGCCGCCCACTCGAGGACATCGGGCAGGTCTTGGTCGGGGATGTGGTCGGGAAGCTGACCCAGCAGCACGAGGTAGTTGCCGACGAGATCAGGCCACCGACGGGGCCTCAGCGCCGCGAGCAACTCGCGGGTCTCCAGCTGTTGCGGGTACAACGCTGAGACGACGCCGGCGAGGAGCTGGTCGTCGGGGTCCTCGTCGGGGCCCAGGTACAGCAGCGGCGTGAGAGCGCGCCGCTGGTCGGCGTCTGCGAGCACGTCGACAGCTTGCACGCAGACGAGGCGGGCCCAAGGAGCCCACTGCGGGTCGCGGGCCGCGGCGTTGAGCTCGTCCGCCAGGTCCCGGCAGTCTCCGGCGGCAGCGAGGGCGGCGACCCACCACAGCCCACACGAGTGTGTGAGGCCGCGATCGAGTTCGGCACCGAGTTGAGCTTCGAGGCCGGAGTGTGCGAGAGGGGCGAGGTCGGCCTGCCAGGCGGGGTCAAGTTCGCCCGCCGCCGCCTGCTCCAGCAGCCGATCGACGATGGCCGCCAACACCCCCTCCGAGGGGAGCTCGACGCCGGCCTGGACAAACGCCAGGGCGTTGGCAGCAACCAGGTCGTCCACCAGCCCCGGGTTGAGTGCGGCCAGCCACGCGGCAACGCCGACCATGGAGCCGGGCAGCACGTCGTAGTGCACGCCGAGCAGGTCGTGCAGCTGCCGACGGGTGATGCCGCGGCCGGTCAAGTAGGTCGCGGCGAGATGCTCGGCGTACTGTTGGTGGCGGAACTCGATCGTGCCGTCCGGCGCGGCATCGAACAGGGCCGTATCGAGGACCGCCTCGTAGTCGTCGCTGGTCAAGGGGATGCCCGGCTGCTCGGGCTCCGGGTCTGAGGGCAACGTGTGCACGCTGGTGGCGTCGACTCGTAGCGCCGTGGCGGTGGAGAATGCGCGGCTGCCGGTCAGCATGGCGATGGCACCGAGCCGAGCGGCGAGCCGGTGCTGCCGATCGGCCGGCATTGCCTGGCGACTGGACCGGACCGAGTCGTGTTCCGCGAGTAGGTGGCGGATCTCGAACCGGATTGCCTCTAGGTGGCTGGCCGGGAGGTCACCTGAGCGTTCCCACTGCCGTGCGGCCGCGAGCAGTTGGCTCGGCGTGGCGGCCAGTCGGCCGAGCCGTGCTTCGGTGAGCGCCCGCAGGAACGCGTCAGGGTCGCTGACCACCTCCGCGGTGATCCTTCGGGCCGCCGGCCGACTCAGCGGCAACAGACGGAACTCCTCAAAGGCAGGCAGGGCTGCGCCGAGCTGCTCGGCCAAGGCCGGGTTCCAGGCAGCGGGGCGGCACGCGAGGCGCCATGGCGCGCTGCGCGCTTCAGGTGCGGCGAGGTGCTCCTGGAGGACGCGGTGGGTCGCCTCCTCGTACAGGGCCGCTTCGTCGATGGCATCAAGGTAGATGGGCACTCCGTGAGCGGCTACCTCGACGAGCCGGTCGTGCATCCGGCTGCGGTCAAGCCGCCGCAACGGGATCTCGATCGCGTCAGGTTCGAGTGTCCGCAGCGCCTGCAGCACGGTGGTCTTGCCGACACCGCCAGGTGCCAGGAGAACGAAAGCCTGCGAGGCGGTGAGCTCCAGCGCGGGGCGAGGACGAGCAGAGGGGGTCATCCACCAGGGGTCGTCCGGTTGGGGGATGAGAAAGCCGTCGCTGTCTACCGGGACGCGCTCACCAACAGGGAGTACATGCCGATCGAGCTCCTGTAGAGAAAAACCCGTCACCACCGGCCTCCGTGCGCCCTGCGAGCATCCTGCCGCGAGGGTAGCCCCGACCCCAGGGATCCGTCGGTCACCGGATGCACTGTCAGAACTCCTGCCCGCTGGAATCCCTCAGCTACTGGGAGCCCCCAGCACAGTCCCACGCCCCGTCGCAGCCCGGGCGAGCGCGGCCTCTAGCTCGACTCCCGGGCCGCCTGCGTCAAGGGCGGCCACCTTCACTGCCCGTCGGTGCTTCCATCGTCGTTGTCTGCAGCTACTGGCAGGCGGGCCAGGAAGACCAGCGCGTGGCACACGATCGCGGCCACCTGCGGTGACGGATCGGCAAGGGCGCCGTGTGCGAAGGCGTTACGAAGATTCAGGCCGGTCGCCCTGGTGAACGCGGTGTTCAGGTAGCGCACGATGGTCTCGGGCAGCCCCAGGCCCTCCAGTGCCTCAACGAGCTTGAGCAATCCCGGGTATTGCCCTGGTGTGTCCCCGCGCTGGAGCCGGTAGATCGCCGCATCGGCCTGGAGGAGCAGCTGCCGTACCATCGCCTCGATGCGTGGGATTCCCACCGCCACCGAGGCCTCGTACTCGCCAGCCCAGAAATGCTTGAGCGCGCGACGGATGCTGCGTGCAACGTCGTCACTGACATGAGGAGCCTCCGACAGCCAGCTCTCCAGGTCGCGGAAAGGTGGAGAGCCAAAGCGCCGGGGCAACTCGCGCAAAACGTCCGCCGCGAGGTGCGCCCAGAACTGCAGATGAAACGCCTCGGTGCGGACGAGGTCGAACTCGAACCGCTCCTCCTCGGTACTGGGGCGGTAGATGGGCATGGCGTCCGCGTCGTAGATGACGGTCGACACCATCGAGAGGAGGGGGCTGTCCTGTTGTTGCTCAGCGACCTGTCGGCGATTGCGCTCGGTGGTTCCGGTGGGCACCTGCAGGAACGCGAACCGCTCGAGTGCCTCCCGCCAGTCGCTCGCGTCGAGATAGGCCTCGAACACCTTGCGGATCTCTTCGGCCGGGACCTGGACCTCCGTCTCGATCGTCTCCATCTCGAGGTCGTCGGCGTGGAGCTGCTGCAGGTGCCGGATCGACCGCTTGTGCAGATCTGGTAGCTGCCGGTCGCGGGCAAGCTCGGCGGCATCCTGCAATAGCCGGGCGCGCCGCATGCCGGTGTGCTGCTCGGCCTCGTCCAGGTGCCGGAGCACGAGCTGGCGGTTCAGTGGATGGCGTTCATCGCCTGCGACCCGACGTAGTTGCAGCTCGATCGTCGACTTCGTGTCCCACAGGCTGGGCAACACGTCGCGGGCACGCTGCAGCAGTTCATCCACGCGCGGATCGTCACAGCCAACCTCGATAGTCGACCTGAGGAGCTGCAGTGGCGCTCCCGGCTTGGGCTGTGGGTGGTCGAGCTGCTCGGCAGCGAGATCAAGTGCGAGGGAGCACCCAGCGTTGACACGCTCGCTCAGTCCAACCCGCTGGCTCAGGTCCAGTGCCCGGGGAAGCAGCTCCACCGCTGCCTGGATCGTGGGCCAACGCCGTGACAGTTCCAGGTAGGCATCAACCGCCGAACTCGCTCGCTCGCGGCCGTTGTCGACGCGACGGTGGAACAACAGGTCCTGCAGTCGTGCTCGAACCGCCGGGTGCTCGGCGAAGGTGGCGACGGCCGTCCAGATGGCCAGCGTGTCCTGAGGTACTCGCTCCAGAGGCACCGGGTAGGTCCGTTCACCCATCTGCATAGCGGGGATGAACCGGCCACGTCCCTCGCCTAGCTGGTGCACGTATTCGAAGGCCTCGAGCAGCTGGTCGACGTCGTCCCTGCCTTCAGCAACGTGGCCCCTGAGAGTGGAGGCGATGTCATGCATGTCCTCGGCGTCGAGAGCCGCTTCGTCGGCGAGAGTCGCAAGCTCCCGTGCTCCCCCTGCCTCCATGAATGCGAACTCTTTCAGCGACGCAGCGGTATGCGACCGTGCAAGGGAGAACGGTGACATTATGAGATGGGACGACAGCAGTGTATAGATCCATACGCTTCCCGGCTACAGGTCGGCAGCATAAGACGGTCAAACGTCCTTTCCCTTCGCTGAATGCGGCCCTCGCCGGGTTGGTTGGGACCGCAAGAAGTCGTGCGGCCTCGCTCGCAGGGATGGGGCAGTCGAGCCCAATGGCCTCGTGGACTCCCGCTCTCTCTCGCCCGCAAGTGAGCCAGTGTCCTGCGAGAGCGTCCCCGCTCGGCGCTCGCGGGTTCAGGCTTCTGACCTGCGCGTTGCGGCCAGCTTCCCACCCCTGCTCGCTCAGCCATGAGGTTCCGAGCGCTACGCTGGCCGCTGATTCCCTTGTTAGCAGCGGCGATACCGTGTCTGATGACCTGCCCCGCACTTACCGCACGGCGGGAGCCGATCATCCGCATCGTCGAGCTTGACTGACCAGTCACAGTTCACGCAGCAGTAGCGGCCAACACCAGGTTGCTCGCCGACGTTGTGCATAGCATCCTCCTCGTGCAGGCGGACGCCGACATCCTCGCCGATGGGTGTGACATGGTCACCAGAGTTAGGTGGCGGCGGCGATTCCACGCGAGCGCGAACGGCAAGTCCACTGTCCTGCATCGTCCCGGCCGAGGGCGATAGTGGCCGGGTTGGTTTAACCGTGGTGGGGCAGGCCGGCATTCAGCGTTGGGGACGAGGCGGTCCTCAATCTCGTTGAGGTCGCTGTCGATGGGCTTCGGCATGAGCGACATTGAGGTGCAGCGGTGGCGGCGCTACGGCCATGACCGGTTGTACGTCGACGACGCACACGGCCGCCGCCTTGGCTGGTGCGACCTGCACGGGCGCGAAGATTGCCTAAGGTCAGGGCGACAAAGCGTCCAGTACGCGGGCGAGTCGGCGCTCTCGGTCGGCAGCTGAGTAGGCGCGGTGGACCGTGTCGACGTGGGTGGTCAGGGCGAACGGTCGCAGATGACCTCGTCCTAGAGCGCAGCAGCGGGGGCAGCGCGAACCCATCTTGATGGGGATTGCTGAGGACGCCCGGTACGTGGTCGCACACCAACGAAGCGCGCCTACTCGGCGTCCGAGCGCGACCACGACGCTCGCGACGTCTTCCGCGACCACCCCATCGCGCCAGCACGCTCCGCCTCCGACGCCGAAGGTCCCCCCCTTCGCGGTCTGGTTCGACCGCCACGGCGGCCGAGGCCGCCGCGCTAGCAGTCCCCTCCCCCAGCGCGCAGCCCGACCCCGCCACTGCGAGTTCCGACCGTTGGCGGTGTCGGCGGTTGTCCCGAACATCGGGATCGGCACGGTCGCTTGACAACCAAGTTCACACCAGCCCGCGGTGAGGACAACCAAGTTGTCGAGGAGGCCAGACGGTGGATCGCTACCGCGCCGCTGACCGCGCCGAGCTCGCGGTCCGCCGAGCACTGACCCACGCTGACGTCGTCGAGATCGAGGACCGCCTCGCCGTCGTCGCCGAGCTCGTCGCGCGGCTGCAGCGCCAGCAAGACCGCGACGCCGTCGACGCCCTGCGCTACGGCGCCTCGTGCGCCCACGTCGCACGGCTGCTCGGCCTCTCCCGCCAGGCTGTGCGCCAGCGACTGCTGCCGCGAGCCCAGCACGACCCTGCACCCCTGTCTGGCCGCCGGGGCCTGTGACCGGGACCCGGCAGGAGACAGTGAGCGGAGATCTGCTCGGTGACCGAGGATGTCCGCCACGGCGCGACGGGTATGTCAGGCCACGCCGAGGCGCCACACGTGCTCGTGTGCGACGGCCTCGGGCACTGGGGCTTCGGCGCGTTCGAGGCCACCGACCTTCGCCGAGGCAGTGCGCTGGCTACGGCCTCACGCTGAGTGACCCGAGCCATTGGTGGGTGGCCCGCGCAGCTCGATTACCGTGAGCTGCGTCGGTGAGGCACCTCAGCCGCCCCAGCGCCTCCACCACATCCCGGGACACTAAGGAGAGCAGCAGCCGGGAGAGGCGGCGACTGCATTCCCCCCCGACAGTGGGACCGTGTGGCACCCTCTGCTTCCAGAGTATCGAAAACGGTAGGCTACGAAGTAGCAGGAAGGTCACTATTGCGTGCTAGTGAGCAGGAGCAGACTGGCGGCGCCGGGGCCAGCGAAGTCAGTGCCAAGTTTCAGCGCATCGGCTGGGGTCCCGTCCCGAATGATGCGCATGATCTCGGCACTGATCTCCTCGTCGAAGCGCGCGACCACCGTCTCTTCGACCGTGGCTTGATAGTGGGGGCACAAGTCAAGGCCGGCTCGTCATGGTTCGATCACGAAGTTCGCGATGAGAATGGTGAAATAGCGGGATGGTGGTATTACGAGCCCGAGGCGACCCACTTCGATGACTGGGTCGCACATGGTCTACCGCACCTGCTCGTACTTCACGATCTCGATCACAATGTCTCCCACTGGGCGCACGTAACAGCCGAGCATGTCATCTCCACGGGCAAGGGTTGCAAGATCTTCGTTCCGCGGGAGCAGTCCATCGATGAGGAGCACCTTGACGAACTCCTTGCCGTCGCAGCCCAGCAGAAGGCTGCCCCCGAACTTGAGGGGACGTCATTCACAGCGTCAGCGGACGCCGTCCCCCCTGGCCGCCGCCTCCGGTACGCATTGCTTGCCCCCCGGCTCGTCGCGCCCCACCCCAACATCGGGCACGAGGCACCCATAGCGGCGGAAGAAGCGCTCGCACTTTGCGCCCAAGGCAGGTTCCTAGATCTTCAGCGCTTCGCTGACGCGCACGGCTCAGTTCCGGATCCTCATCAGCCCTACGTTGGCCGCGACTGGAGATGGTCCCTCGTCCGGGCCGTATGCACGTGGGCATTCGATGATGCCCTGGATGGCCTCGAACACGCAGCCGCTACGGCACCGACCGCAGAGGCGAAGGCCGCAGTTGGCGTCGTCTTGGCCTGCGTGCTTCTCAGGGCGGACCGCCTCACCCAGGCATGCTCAGTGCTTGACCGCCTTGTCGAGGAGGACAGCCTAGGACCTGTGGATCAGGGGTGGGTGCTCGTCCAGCGGGGCCGGATACGCGCCGAGGTCGGCGATCTGGTCGGTGCACGGGCCGACGCAGTCGAAGCTCAGCGGCAGTTCCCAGGAGACGCCGATGATGTCACTGTTTCCGGGCTGGCCAGTGCAGCCGCGTGGCTGTTGTTTAGGATCGCTGGATTCGCCTCCGGCGACTTGGCCGGAACGTTGACCGCGGCAGACAACGCGATTATGTGGTGGCGATCACAGACCATCGCCTCGGCACTCACAAATACAGTTGAGCGCGCTTTCCACAGATGGTCGCAGGACACCACCAGTCGCTGGACTGTTGAGGACCGGGAGGAAGTCAACCTGTTCGCGGCCGAACTCAACGCCGACCTAACAGCTGAGCACGGGGCTTGGAGTACGATTGCTTCACTATCCTCTAGGCAGCTTTTGATGCGACGGCACGCCGTGGGGGATGCCGAGGGGATAAGCCACAACCTGCACAGCCTACGGCGGAGTGGAGATCACGCTTCGCTGAAGTTGGCAGTTGACCACGTGCGGCGCGTCGGCCCAATAGAATCCCTAGTTGCTTTGCTGCATGGTATCGGTCCTGAAAGTTGGACTCACACCACAGCCAAGTCCAACCTCGAAGTCCTGGCCAGAGTTGGTGACCTCGCCGACGAATCCATGGCCGCTCAATGGATCGGCATGCTATTGACCGTTCTACGCGATCCTACGGACTTCAGGGACCGAGTCGTTCCCTTCTTCTGGGTCGATCTGGCCGTCGTCGAGGCGGTCCGCGGTCTGTTACCAGCTGGAAGTCCGCAGTCTCGGCTACTCGCAGCCGAGTGTCTCGCATCTCACGAGGGCCCTGTCGACGAAGTGCTTGCGTCAACGTTAACGGACTGGATTGAAGAGTTCAGTTCGGAAGAGCTCACTAACGAGGTCCGGAGGGGTCTTCGTCGACTCGCTGAAGGCGACCGAGGCTCGCTTGGCGCGGCCGTACTGGGCAAGCTCGCGGAACATGATGACGCGGAGGCAAAGCAAGAGGTAGTTGCACGGGCGATCAAAGGGGACCTGAACGCACTCTCAGCTATGGGTGCAGTGACCATCCTTAGCTCAGCGCAGGCCGATTCTCTCATCGTGAAGTTTGAGGCAATGGTACGTCAGACGATCGAGAGCGCAAATAGATCCAAATGGGGTTTCGGGCGCCACGACGCCGGCCTGGGCTTGGCGGTACTTAACATGTGGTTTCCAGATGTGGCGAGGTGGGATCCGCTTCTGGAACTCCTAACGCATTCCTGCGTAGCGGCCGACCACAAGCGCGGCGCCCTTGAACTTATCGCGAACGAGTACGAGCGGATACCGGATGAGGTCCTTGATCGCCTAGCCGCCGCGACGAGCGCTATAACAAACTCCCCCTATTTCGCAGAGATGGGCGGGCGTCCGCTCGGCGCCGCAGCCATCGCGGTTGCAATCGCCAGCGGGGCGATCGCAGATGAGGCTGCCGACATTGCCGTCACGCAACTTTCCCTTGGGTCGGAGCACGAGCGGTGTGATGCCGCGGCAATCTTCGGGCGCGGTTGGTGCGAGCGGATGCGGCCGCTATTGGCTTCCTTCGTGGCGGATGGACGGGTATCCGTGCGTCGTGCGGCTGCCAATGCAGTGGGCCGACTCTCTGCGACCGATCCCGATCCTTTGGTCATGGAACTAGCCAGACGCCTCGTCCACGACCGAGGCGCGGTTGTGCCGCGGGCTCTCCTTGTCGGCTTGAGTCGGCAAGATGCAGATACGGCTTTGGCACGTGAAACCGCCACCGCCCTAGAGGATCACCCCTCCGCACACGTGCGAGGACTCGCGCGCGACTTCATCACGCGCCTTTAGCCTAGGCGGATCGTTTGGTGTGACAGCATCCTCGAGTGGCGCCAACGTGACCTCCTTAATGGTTCGAAGGTAATGCTCAACTCCATCGAAGCCGCGAATCGAGAGCCGCCCCGACAGTCCGTAAGCAGCCGCGCGCGGAACCGGGGTCAGGTGCGTAGGCTCAAGCATGACTGGACAGGTCCCATCGACGGCCAAGCACGGCCCTACACGCCACTGAGCCCTCGTCGATGCGAGACAAGCCGAAGGTGGAGTCGCGGCGACTCGTCGAAGGCCACATGCGCGGTCCCCACCTAAACGGTCACCTGCGTATCCAAGCCGTCCGGGCCCAGCGCTGAGAGGTGCGTAAACCCGCACCGCCGGCGCAGCCGGGTACATTCGAGAGCCGATCAACCGGGGGTGCAGGAATGAGGGCGTTCATCTCGTCAGTGAGACGTGGCCTCGGAGAGGAGCGCGACGCGTTGCGGGGACTCATCAGCGCACTGGGGCATGTCCCGGTCCGCTTCGAGGATTTCACTGCCCAGCCCGTCCCGTCGCGGCAGGCGTGTATGGAGGCGGTGTCGAGCTGCGACATCTGCCTGTTGTTGCTCGGACCCTCCTACGGTGACCGGCTGCCCGACACCGGCGTGGCACCTACGCACGAGGAGTTCAACGTCGCCCGCAGCCGCGGCATCCCCCTGTATGCGTTCCTCAAGCGCGGCGTCGAGATGGACGCCGACCAGCGCGCCTTCGTTTCGGAGGTGGAGCAGTATGCGACAGGCCGGTTCCGCGCCGCGTTCGACGGCGCGACGGACCTGTTGACAGCCGTCACGGCAGTCGTGCGGCAGCACGAGTCCATGCCTTCAGCGTTGGCGTGGGAACGACTACCCGGCCCCGCCCCCGCGGTGCCCTGGGTGGCCGCCGACCAGCGCCAGCTCTACGCCGGCCAGCCCGCGACTGTCGAAATGCACGTCCTACCGCTGACCCACGCGTCGCGGCTTGCGGTCGGGCAGCTCGAGGTCCTCGGGGGGACGCTCGCGGGACGCGGCAGGGAGCACGGCCTATTCACGCAGGCCCAGCCGGTAGATACGGGCACCGACGGTTCCGCAGCCTGGGCGCGCTCCGACGACTGGCGCCAGGGCGTGGCCGGCGTCCGCGTTGACCGCGATAGCGCCATTAGCCTTTGGTGGCCGCTCCCGTCCGACGGGATGGGCGCGGTCGTCGACTCCGAGGACCTGGCCTCCGCCGTGGCGGCGAAGCTGCGCTTCGCGGCGAGCCTGGGCCTCATCGGCGGCGACCGTGCGGCGGTAGCCGCCGCTCTGTCGGGGGTCGCCATGGCCGCCGAGGGCAGCGTGGCCGACCTCGGCAAGCGCAACAGCGTCTCCTTCGGCTTCTCGCAGCGTGAGGTGGTGCGCGTCGAGCCGGAGGACGCCGTGCCTGTCGGCGCGCTCACCAGCGGCGCCGGTGACATCGGTCGCGAGCTGGCGACGCGGCTCGTGCATGCCTTCCGCGCGTCGCGACGGTGATTCGGGCGTTGTCGGGCGGCCATGGCGCACTTCGTGGATCCGCAGTCAGAGAGAGCCACGAAGTACGCGGCCGGTATCTCCTGCCACCGGATGATTGCCGAACACGGCCCAACGTCCCCTCTCGGGCTCCTCCAGTGCGGCCCTCGCCGGGTCGGACAACGGGCGTCGGGACTTTGGTCGTCGACCAGTGAAGGCTTCCAACTTGCCCCCTCGGCCCGAGAGATCCCTGTGCCTGACCGCTTTGGGGTAACGCTCGCTCGCTGCCAGCAGTCTGATGTGAACCGGTCGCGTGCGTGTGGGCAACTCCCTGCGGAACTCCACCGCGATGTGAGGGAGCTGGGGATGGACTTCGAGGAGTTTGCCCGTGGACGGCCGGACCCGTCGCCGCCGAGTCCCGAGGTGCGGGCGCGAGCGCGTGCCACGTTGGCCGCCGCCGTGGAGCGGGAATCTGCGGCGGGCAGTAGGGAACGAGTCTCTCTGGGAGGCCGGTTCGTACCGGGCTGGCGGCTGGCGCCCGCCCTGGCCATCGCTGCGGCGGTTGCCGCGGTGGTGGTCGTGGGTGTGGGGCCAGTGACGTTCTCCGGTGATCCGGGTTCGCCGGGCGATCCCGGCAATCCGCTGGGCCCGTCGTCTGCCCAAGCGGTCGAGGCTGTCGAGCGGGACGGCTACACCGAGGTGCGGTTTCTCGAACCAACCGCCGATCCTGAGCGCATCCGCTCAGAGCTCCAAGATCTTGGAATCGACCTCGACGTGACGTTCGTGTCCAGCGACCCGTTCAGCGTCGGGCGGCTGTTGATGAACACCACGAACGAGATCGAGCCGATCGGCGAGCGAGGTAGCGAGCTCGAGGAGAGCCCGATCGGCATTCGTGTCCCCGAGGGATGGTCGGGCAGTGGGGAACTGGCGATCGGTCGCCCCGCTGAGGACGGCGAGGCGTTCCAAACCAGCATCCCGCTCAACGCCGACCGGCCCGGCGGCCCGCTGCATTGCAACAACCTTCGCGGGCTCTCGGTGGACGCCGCCGCCGACCAGGTCCGCGATCTCGGCCTGCAGGTGCAATGGCGCACCGTCACCGACGACGTCTCCGCCGCCGAGGAACCCCCCGCCGACTACGTGGTCAACCACGTCCTGTGGCACGCCCCCGAGGTCATCATCCTCTTCGCCGGAGCGCAGTTCAACGGCGGGCTGAGCGATCAGGCCACAGCACTGGTCACCGAGGGCTGCGACGGAACCGAGCGATGAACGGCGACGACGCCGACGTCATCCGCGAGTCGCTGACCCACCCCCAGTCGTTCGGCGCGATCTTCGAGCGCCACGTCGACGCGGTGCACGGCTACCTCGCCCGACGCGCCGGACGCGACGTCGCTGACGATCTCACCGGCGAGGTGTTCCGAGCAGCTTTCGAAGGCCGCGGTCGCTTCCAGTCCGACCGCGCCTCGGCGCGGCCGTGGTTGTACGGCATCGCCGGCAACCTGTTGCGCCGCTACTGGCGCGACCAGCGCCGTCGACGGTCAGCGTACGAGCGGCTGCGGGGCCGCGGAACGGTCGACGAGGACCCCGTCGAGACCGCCCCAGTCCGCCTCGACGCACAGACGCAAGCAGCCGGGCTGTCAGACACGCTCGCGGCCCTCTCCCGCAAAGACCGAGAAGTCGTGCTCCTGTACTCCTGGGAAGGGCTGTCCTACACCGAGATCGCAGAGGCACTGCGCATCCCCACCGGCACCGTGCGTTCGCGCCTCAACCGCGCCCGACGCATCCTCACCAAACACCATGCCCTGGGCGCGGCCAACGCGCAGCTCACGGCAGCCGACCCCACCACCGACAGCGGCTGACGCGCCCCACCAGCGCCCCCGGCCGCCAGAACGCTTCACGACACCCGCAACCCATAGCCACAGGCGCATGGATCCGGACCCGGTGGACGATTGCCACAACGGAGGCCTTGGCAGCTGTCCCTGGTGGGTGCTCTCCGCCCCCAGCCCGAAGGCAGCAACGTGGCAGGGACGACGGTGCGCCAAGCGAGCCCAGGACGGCCCCAGCGCGGTCCTACACCCCCGCGCCATCTCCTTCAACTTCCACTCTCACCGGAAAGGGCGGCGCGGCGATGGATGGTGTGTCCGGGGTCGCTGGGTTGCGTCGGGGCTGGGCCAGGCCGTGGGCTAGACTCCGTCTATGGGGGGATCTTCACTTCAGGGGTGGCTGAAGCCGCCGGGAGCGTTCTCGACGTTCAACCGGGAGGAACGCAACGCGGTCGCGATGCTGTACGCCGCGCTGCTGCACAGCGGCAACCTGGAGCGCTTCGCCGATGCCATCGGCTGGGACGGTCTCGGGCAGCCGGCTGCCGCCGAGGTGTTTGTCGAGTGGACCTACGCCCGCGACCTGTGGAGCCTGCACGAGGATCCCGAGCAACGGCGTGACGCCATCGTCGGCCTGCTGGCACCCGCGAACGCCGACTGGCTGCGCCACTGCGCCGTCGAGCAGTTCAACACGTTCTTCGGCGCCACCCCGCGAGCCTCGAGCCACGAGATCCAGTACCCCGGGCGTTGGAGCGTGCGCCGGTTCGCGGCGAACATCCCCGACAACGATGAGTTCCGGCGCACGTGTGTGTTCAAGTGGGCGTTCAACAGCAAGCCCGACCTGGTGATCCACGGGTCACCGGACAGGGTGCTGTGGATCGAGGCGAAGTGGACCTCGGGTGAGGGCTCTTACCCGTCGTCGTCTGGCGAGAAGCGAGAGTTCGCCCGCCGTGGCCTGCACGCCGTGAGCCAGACCGACGTGCAACGCTTCCTGGTCACCGAGCTGTTGGGCTTCGACGCCACCTTCGCCTACCTCGTCAAGACCGGGACGGCCGCCTCAGCCAGCCACCCCACCCTCACGTGGCGCGACGCCTTCTCCCAACTCAGCACCGAGTCGCTGCCGCCCTTCGTGCGCGAGTGGATCCACCACCTGTAGCCCGCTGCCACCTGCTACTGCGGCCCTACACCCATCCGAACACGACTCGACTTCAACCCACGCCGGGATGGGCGCGTTCGATCGATGCGGGACAACCGATGTCGGCGACCGGACCCTAGCCCAGGGGACGTTTGGCCCTACCGCGGCCCCGAGCGAGAGGGGATCGTTGCTCTGGTGGTCGCGCGTCCGGCTCGTCTTCGAGCTGGTAGCGGCGCAACAGGCCGCCGTTTGGCGATCGTGTCGGCGCGGAGGTGGGCTGGGCGCGGTAGCGCTCAGCGGCGGTGGTGTTCGGATGCATGGCACGATCGGTTGTGGAAGCGTCGGCGGCGGCAAGGGGGCGAACCGGTGGGTGACGCGAAGCGCGACATCGGCGCGGTGCTCGGCGACAGCCTCACCCGCCGCGGCATCGCCCAGTGGTGGCAGACGCCGAACCGGCTGCTGAACGGTCGTCGCCCGCTGGACGCGATCGCCGACGGCGACCGCGACGGGGTGCGCGAAGCCGCGGACGCGTTCGACGCGGGGACCTACCAGTGAACGGAGAGCCGGTGGCAACGGTCTTCGTGGACTACAGCCGAGTCGGTCACGCCGAGCAGTTCTCAGTGAACCTGACCGGGCCCGAGCTCGCGCAGGTGCGTGAGGGCGACATGATCGGGCTGCGCGGCGACGATGTCGCTGCCGCGACGGCGCGGGTCACCAGCATCGACGGTGCTCGGGCACGCGTGGTCGTCTTGGACCATCCGGTGGTGGAGGTCACGCCGCGGTTGCTACGTCAGCTCCGGGAGCGCGGCGAGGCGACGATCCACGAGGCACAGCTCGACGGCGATGACGGCCTCGAGGCCAGGTCGCAGCTGTGGTTGCATGACGGCGGGCGCGGTTGGTGGCTGGCGACGGTGCGCGAGCGAGACGGTGACCGGTACCGCTTGGACGTGCAGTCCGAGGGCACTGCTCCGAGGCGCTAGACCCAGTCGCAGGTGATCCTCGAGGTCGATGAGGTGCTCGGCGGCCTCGCTCGACGCTTGGTGACGCCAGCCGGGTCTGGATTCGGCGGGCCGCGGTGGTTACGGGTCGACCGACTGTGGCTGGCTGTAGTAGGTGCAGCCGTCTGAGCTGCAGCGCACATCGCCGGGCACGGCGGCGTGCGGCTCGTCGGGCTCGTCGGCAGCGAAAGGCTGCAGGTCCGGGCACTGGCACTGGGGCGCGAGCTGCGGATTGCCGCACTGGCACTCGGGCACCACGGCCAGCGGGTCACCGAAGCTGCGGCAGCGGCCCACCGGCTGGTGGGGTGACCAGACGCACTCCACAGTGCGGGCGACGAGCTCACCGACGATGGCGGCGACCTGCCCGCCGCGGGGCGCGTCGGGGCACACCGCGGCCTGAACGATCGGGGTCACGCCGGCAGCGACCGCGTCCGCCGTGTCCGCGTTCCAGTCGAGCGGCTGGTCGCTGCGTAGCAGCTGCTCGACCTGCGCGCGAGCGGCGACGGTGGCCAGTTCAACCACCGTGCCCGCCGACACCGGCAGCGCCGGCGGCGTGTTCTCCACGAGCGAGTCCAGGACGGTGATCCAGTCGCAGGCCTCGTCGATGCTGTAGCGGATGGGTTCCATGGGTCGCAGCTCCAAGCTTTTCAGCGGGCCAACCATCCACGTCGCCGCGTAGAGGCGCGACGCGGGGCGGTTGATCCGCAAACGGTCGGGCGTCGCCGAGCACCGGCCAGCGGCAACACCCCCAGGGGAACCGCGGCGCACCCGCGACGAGGCCGGCCGTTACGACAACCCCGACCATGTGCCCCGCTCGCCCCACGACAGCCAGCCACCACCCCGAACCGGCCCAGAGGCCCGTGCGAAGCGGCCGGCCAGGGGGAACTTGGTGGCCCCCGAGCGAGCATCCCGGCGATCCCACCACGAGACCTGGAATGCGCGCCGTGCCCTGCGGGGCAGCGGGGACCACGAGGGTGCTCGCTCAAGCCGGCCTGGGCACTGCCGGGCTGCAGTTCGTCGGTGATGGCAGGGGTGCCGCCGACCCCTCGACATTGACCGTCTGGGCGTGCTCGAACGTCGACGCGAGCGTCGGGGTGTGCGCCGCCGAGCGGGGCCGGCACGGTACGAGCATGCACCCCAACGACGCGCCCACGAATCCGGTACGCGATGCCGACATCGAAGCGTTCGCCGCCGCGTTCACCGACGGCCTCGATGGTCTGCACGGTGACGAGCCGGCCCCGCTCGTTATAGCCGCAGATCGGTCGGACGACTTCCTCGACGTCGCCCTCCTCGACCCCGACCGCACCGAGGTCGTCGCGGCGATCGACCAGGTCACCTCGGGCGCGCGGCGCATCCTGGGGACGGCCTCGCGGGTGGCCTGGTCCCCCACCCCGGATGGGGCGAGCAGCCCGGCATGGCTGGTCGTCGTGGTGGGCGTCGCCCGCCCGGTGTTCGCGGCGGTGCGCTGTGACCAGGACACGCGGTGGCAGTTGCTCACCCCCGACCAGCTGCCGTGGTTCGCACTGTCGACAGCCGCAGGGCTGCGCGGAGCGGTCGAACGCGGCGAACCGCTACGACTCAAGGTCGGCAGCGACCCGGGGCTGTTCCGACGCCCGGACGAGGGAGAGCCCCCCGTCGACGAGCACGGCAGCCTCTAACCCACGGGCCTCCCGACACCGGCTTGCCCGGGTCGGTGACCCAGCCTGTTGGTCGCGAAGGCCAGCAACGCGCCGGCGAGACACGACCCGTCGCCGGATCTGTACGGGCTCCTGGGCGCGTGAACCGCAGTCGGGCACCATTCGCTGGCATGTGGTGCGCGGAGCCGCTGCCGATGGCAGTCCAGCTGGTCGGCGGCGGCCTCGCGGCGTGGGGCCTGGTACGCACCTACCGCTACCTCGGACGCCTACCGGGGTAGCGCAACGGGTTCGCGGTCTCGCCCAGGCGGCATCTCGTCGGATGGGCCGGCTGGCCGGGAGGGCGGTCAACCAGGGGCGGCGAGTTCTTTGGCTCCCGGGGCGCACACGCACGGTGAGTTTGTCCAGCTCCTTGTCCGCCACCGCGTCGATGAGTGCGCGCGGCAGGGTCCACCGGTACGGACGGCGTGACCGCTGGCCGCACCGCGAGCTCGTCAAGCTGCGCGCGGACTTGCAGGACCTCGAGGGCCGCGTGCTCGACGTCCGCGACCAGCTCGAGGACACCCGCGCCGAGGTGCACCGCGAGTTCGCCGAGGAGCGCCAGGCCCGCGTCGACGGGGACCGGGAGGCGCGCGAGCACGCCGATGAGCGGATCGCCGAAGCGCTGGGCCTCGAGGCGCTCGCGGCCTTCGTGATCCTCGTCGGGCTCGTTGTTGCCACCGCGCAGATGGTGTGGTGCTGAACACGGTCGAGGCCCCGTCGTCGACGGGATCGCGGCACGTCAGGCTCCGCGAGGCTTCCCGGCGCGCGAACGTACGGCAGTTGGCCCCCCGGGCTGGCCGAGGCTCTCAGGGACGCGCGCCGCGGTGACCAGCCGAGTTCGACGACGTGGTCCGAGCGTGGCCGAGTTCGTCGCCGTCGTTGCCCGGCTCTGCGCACTGATGATCGAGAGCAGCGTCTCTGAGTGGCTGCTCACGCCCTTGCCGGTACTCGGGAGCGCTGTCCCGTTGATGCCCTGGCCGCCGGCGACGACCGCGCCGCCAGCCGGCTGCTCGCCGGCCTCGAATCACCCACCGGTGCCTGACGCGGCGCCCGGCGGACATCGCCGGTGCTCTCTGGGCTAGCACCGCAGCACCTGTACCGTGCGCCCTCGTTCACGCCGGTGGGGTACATCCGCTGCCGGCCTCATAGCGCTGGTAGGGGTCGGCGGGCCAGTGCAGGCCGGCGAGGTCGTGGCGGCAGGCGCGGCAGATGGCGTGGAGGGGTTCGGGGATCTCGGGGAGGGTCCAGTCGAGGGCGCCGCAGCTGCAGGCGCGGAGTTGGTAGCCGCGTTTGAGGTGGGTGGTCCACAGGTCGGTGGTTGCGCGCAGCTCGGCGGCGAGGTTGTAGACCTGCGCGGCGCTGACGCGGGCGCGTTCGGCGGCGTCCGCGGCGGTGACGTGGCCGCCGTTGACGACGGCGAGGTCGTACAGCGCTCGCAGCCCGGGCGGCGGGGGTTGTCGCCAGTTTCTGCGGGCCAGGGGCTCGAGGTGGATCTCGCGGATGCGCGCGACCAGGGCGGGCGAAACGTCGAGCTCGCTGGCGAGGGCGGCGTCGGGCTGCTTGGGGTCGAGGTGCAGGCGGGTGGCGATGGCGGTGATGGTCGGGTCACTGCAGCCCATCACCAGCGGGGGGCGCCCCTCGCTGGTGAGCAGCTGGGTCAGTCGCGGGCGCACCTGGCGCCAGCGGATGGCGTCGGGATGGGGTAGCGGCTCGCCGGCGCGCATGCGTTCGAGGTGGGCCTGGGCGAGATCGTCGAGGCGTTGCGGCAGCCGTGAAGCGGCACCGGTGCGCCAGCGGCCGTGCACGGGGATGTCGTAGGTGTGCTCGCCGTCGGTGAATCGCAGCGTGGCGGTGACTTCAACGTGCCAGCCGCGCGCGGAGCCCTCACGTAGCCGCGTGGTGGTGATCTCGAGGTCGCACAGCGAGGTCTTCCACAGCCCGTTGAGGGTGCTGTCGGCGGGGTCGCCGAGGCGCTCGACCAGGTGCAGCAGTTGGTCGTGGCCGGCGAGGGTGGGGTCGGGGGCGAGGGTTTGGTCGAGGTGGGCGCGGGCTTGGGCGGCGCGGCGCTCGAGGTCGGGGATGGTCTGCTCGGCCAGGGTGTTGTAGCGGGTGTTGAGTCGGTCCAGCAGCGCGCCGGTGACCCGGGGGGCGCCGTGTTCGTCGGTGTCCTCCAGGCGGGCTTCGAGGCGCTCGAGGTCGCGGCGGGCGGCGTCGAGCTCGGCGACGGCGGCGTCGAGCTCGGCTCGGCGCTGGGCGTGGTCGGCGTCGCCGAGGTCGTCGAGGCCGACGATGCGCAGCGGCAGCCCGTCGGCGTCGCGGATCGCGTCGGTGAGGATGCCGTGCAGCACCGCCCAGGGGATGCGCACATGGCCAGCGGGCGCGAGGGCGCGGTCGGGGTAGTGCGCCAGCAGCGTGAACTTGTAGCGCGGCGGTATGTCGCGGCTAGGGCAGTGCTCGGTGAGCAGCTTCACCGCCTCGCCGTTGTAGGTGCCTTCGACGCCGGTGAGCGGCAAACTCACCGCGCGGTTGCGGCGGTCGTGGTTCTCGGCTCTCCAGCGACGGATCCGCGCGAAGTCCTCGGGCTGCGCCCACGGCCCGTCGGGGGGCATCACTCCGGTGATGTCGGGGGTGTCGAGCTCGGGGTGCAGCTCGCGGGGCAGCACCCCGGTCTCGTACACCTCGAGGTTGTGCATGATGCTGTCCAGCAGGTGCCGGTATCCGCCGGGGTAGCGGGCGTGGTCGGCGAGGGTGTAGCAGGCTGCGGGGTCCCGGCGCACCTCGCGCAGGTGCTGGGTGCTGTAGCGGCGCCGGGTGAGACCCTCGAGGACCCGGTGCATCGGCCACTGGGGGCGGCCCAGCCGCTCCAGGATCCACCGCACGTTGGCGACCTGGTCGACCGGCTGCCCGTCGGCGTCGAACACCCGCGGCAGCCCCGAGGTGACCTGCTGGGGGTCGGGGCGGCACGCGGGCGTGTCGAGGAACAGCACCCGCCGGCCCCGCCCCCCGGTGCCGTCGTCGAGGTAGCAGGTCGCCAACCCCGGCGGCACGGGGGTGCCCATGCGGTAGCCCGCCTGCCCGCTGCGCATCTCGTACTCGGACAGGTCGCGCTGGCCGCGGCGTGTCTGCAGGAACAGGTTCTTAGCGTTCTCCGCGCTCTCCCCGCCGCGCAAGAACTCGATGATGCTCCTCGCGTCATCGAACTGCTGCGGCGGCTGCTCGCCGGAGGCGAGGAACGCGCCGGTCTGCTCCAAGCTGTCGGCCAGCGGGGCCAGCGCCCACTTCACCCGCGCCGAGCGATCCTCACGATGGCGCACCAGCAGCGCCGCCTCGTACTCGCGGACGACCTCGGCGAGCTTGAGCACCACTGGCTGCTGGCCATCGGGCATGACCTTCGCGCCCGAGCCGGTGATCAACAACGCGACCATGCCCGCCTCGGCGCGCAGGTCGAGCACCAGCATGCGATGGCGCATCGGCTTGTCCCGCCCGCGCTCGGGGTGCGACACCGTCGGCTGCGCCGCCAGTTGCTGGACGAGCGCCTCGACGCTCGGCAGGCGGTCGCGGATCTGCAAGCCCGTGTGGCGCTCGGTCACCTCCACGGCCGTGAGGAAGTCCTCGACCGCGCTCTGCACCGCCTTCGGGCCCGAGGGGGTGCTCCACCGGCCCACGAGCGCCAGCGGGCGGCCCGCGTCCAAGAACGCGCGCAACTCCTCAGGCAGCCGCGGCTCCACCCCGTCGGCCACCAGGTCTCGCCACGCCGGCCTGGTCGCGGCGCGTGCCTCTACCTCAGCTGACTCCTGCACAGACATCACCATCAACCTATCACTCTCGTGAGAATCAATGATTGTTCGCGTTATTAGGTTCAGGACTCGGCTGAGGAACGACCTGGGACAGGCGCACCGTGAAGTCGCCGGCGCCGGCCTCGCCCGCGCGCACCAGCTCCACGGCCTCCGCCCAGGCACGCGGCCCCTCAGGGCCCTCAGCGGTCAAGAACCGGGGTGTCGTCGTCTCGCTCATGCCCCCGACACGTGGCGGCCAGGCCGACCGAGGCAACCACCGGCCACACGTGCACGGTCCGCGGGCACCGCCACGTCCCCACGCTTACGGTGGCGATTGCCCGGCCGATGAGGATCGGCGAACGCGACGAGCGCGAGATGGCCCGCCGCCGGCCGGGCCCGGGGCCACTGCGGCCGTCGGTTGCACTCCCCACGAGCGGCCGCACATGGCCTCGCATGCGATCAGAGACGAGCACGACCGAAGAACACCGACCGACGGGCGTCGACCGCGCCGGCCCGAGCGCATCGAACCGGCCGTTGCCGCGCGCGTTCCCCTCGCCTAGCCCTGGGGCGGGTGAGCTCGGATGAGCGGACCCGCAGAACCTACCGATCCCAGGCCGACCGCAGCGCCGACCAGTGCATCGGATGGCGGACCCGGCGCGGACACGGCCAGCTCCCCGGCGACGCCCAGCGACGACCAGCGTCGTCTGGTGACACGGCGGCTGGCTGATGTGCCGCGCGAGGAGATCCAGCCGCTGTTCGGTGGCCGGTTGCTGCTGGGCAAGCTCTCCGCACTTGCCGGTATCGGCGGTGTCGGCAAGAGCTACCTCAGCGCCGCGCTGGCCGCCAGCGTGTCGCGCGGCGATCCCCTTCCCGGCGATGAGCACAGCGGCGGGCCCGCCGGTGTGCTGCTCGCCTCGTTCGAGGACGAAGCCGCCGACACGCTGCGACCTCGCCTCGAGGACCTGGGCGCCGATCTGACTCGCGTGTCGGTCATCGACGGGATCTGCGACCAGCGGGGCAAGGTAGCTCCGTTCACGTCCGCGGACGCCGCCGCGCTCAGCGCCGAGATCCAAGCTCGAGGCGACGTTCGCCTGGTCATCGTCGACCCCGTCGGTGGTTGGCTCGCCCCCGGCGTCGATGAGTACCGCGGCAGCGAAGTCCGCTCGGCTCTCGAGGGCCTGCGACAAGTCGCCGCCGAGCACCAGGTCGCGGTGCTGCTGGTCATGCACGTCCGCAAAGCCGAAGCCGACGTGGCGCTGCATCGGATCACCGGCTCAGCGGCGTTCGGTCAGCTCGTACGGTCGGTGCTGTTCGCCGGCACCGACCCCGACGACAACCAGCTCGCCGCCGTGGCCCACGTCAAAGCCAACCTCACCGGCACGGCGCCAACCCTGAACTACCAGATCGAGGAACATGGCCAGTTCGCATGGCTGCACGAGCGCCCAGACCTCGACGGCGAACGCCTCGCTGGGCGCACCCCCGACGAGGAGCACGGCGCGCGCGGCGAAGCCGAGACCTTCCTCGCCGCCACACTCGAGCCCGGGCCACGCCCAGCCCGCGAGATCATCGCCGAGGCCAGCACCGCCGGGATCGCCGAACGCACCCTCAAACGCGCGAAAAAGCGGCTCGACGTCCGTTCGAACAAGCACGGCCCCGACGGCACCTGGTCGTGGTCGCTTCCCCACCAGCAACCCTGACCAGACAAGGACGCCAAGGCTGCCACAACCAACCCGCGGCACCCTTGGCACCCTTCCGACCCCCACTCGGACCGGCAGCCCCAGGTATCCGGCCGCGACCACCCCGCGGCTCCGGCGTCGAGGTCACACTCGTCGGCCTTGTCGCCCCGCCGTCGAGGCCATCGCGCGCCACCAGCGCCGCACCGCGGGCTCGCCGCGACCACTTCTGCCCAGCCGCCAGCAGCGGGCCAGCGACGACCGGATCGTCGAGGGGTGAGCGCACGCCCGCGTCCCTGCGTCGAGCGGCGCGTCGACCTGGCCGGCAGTCGGGCCGGGGCCCGCCGTCGGCGACGTGCCTGCCGCGACGCGGCGCCGGGTCGCTTCTGCTGGTGACCCGCCGAGCTTCGCTGCTTGCGCTGCTGCACTACCCCACCCACGGCGTGCAGCAGCGCGACCAGCACAGTCTCGCCCTGCCAGCGCTGGCCGATCAGCGTGCGGTGCAGCGTCATGCGCGAGATCTCGTAGCGTCGGCAGAGCGCGCCGGCGGTCGGCGCCCCGGAAGTGGTTCGCCACCGAAGCACCAGACGGTGCTGCACGAGCGCCACATCCCGCGACACGCGGTCCCCACCTGGCGGGATGGCCGTCTCGGCGTCAGCGCGCCAACCGAACCCGAAAGGGTCGGCGAGGTAGTCGCAGGGTCGCAGCGACCGGCGATCATCCACGTGGTTGGGCGGGCGCATGCGCGGACGGTGCCGGCGCCCGCGCCCCGCGCACTCGCCGCAGACCGACGCCCGACCCCCCAGCAACGAGTAGCGAGCAAACGAGTCGGGAGCACGAGTACGGGGCCGCGCCTCAAGGGAACGCGACCCCGTCGCTCGTGCACTCGCCCGGCGCGGCGCTAGCCGGTCGGCAGCGGGTCGATGGCGATGCGCCGCGCCGGCTCGGCGCTGACGGGCACCCAGGTGATCGCCAGCGGCGCCCCCTCGGAGGCGATGTCAAGCGCCAGCCACACGCTGCGCGCGTTGGACACCAGCGGGTCGACGCGGTCATCGAGACCCTCGGTGCGAGCGCGAGCGAACATGCGCATGACCCGCAGCGCGTCGAACCCGCTGAACTCAGCGGGCACCCGCACGTCCCGGCTGGGATAGTGCAGCCACAACGTCCCCGCCACCGTGAGGTTCGCCGCGCCGCGTTCGGCCAGCGACTCACCGCTCTCCGCCTCGCCAGCAGGCTCGCCGCCAGCGTCCTCGCGGCCACCGATAGCGCTGCTCTCATCCGCGAAGGGCGCGTCGACCTCGTCTGACCACCCGCCACTCGAGTCGCGAGAGGACTCGTAGGGCTCGCCCTCGGCCGACTCGGCCGCATCGAACTCACCGGGCTCACCGGGCTCGCCGGAGCCCGGCGAGAACGTGTGTCCCTCCTCGTGCTCCTGCTCATCGTCGTACTCGTCAACCATCCCGTCCTCCGTCCGGTCGGTTCCACCGCTGAGGGGATCCCAGCGGCGAACCCAAAGATCAAGCGAAAGAGCTCGCGGATCGACCGTTCGGGCACCGGTGTCACAGCCATGAGCTGCGACAGAAGTCGAGCGCCGCGACCGCCCCTCCCCGCGTCCCGCGCCAGCGCCGGCCGCCCCTGGAGCTCGAGCCGCCATACCAGGCACGTCAGCCGGCCCACGCGTGACCGCTCCGCCTCGCTCGACGCCTCGCCGCCGCGAGGCCCCGGGCCCTCTCCGCCGTTCGGTTCGGATCCCGGTCGCGGATGCGGCGCCACGGGTTGCCCGGGTCACGCAAGATGGGCGCGGCACACTCCCGCGCATGGACGCCACCACCGAGGTCGCGCTCGACGACGACGAGGTCGCGGCCGCAGCGCAGCGCGGCGAACTGCCCGCCGACTTCCCGCAGCGGGTGCGCGCCGCGCTCGACTCGGGCGCGTGTTGCAACTGCGACGGGCAGCGCGACATGACGATCGTGCTGCGCGAGCACAGCGACGAGCCGTCCCCGTGCCCCTCGTGCTGCGACCCCGAGACCGGCGAGCCGGTCACCTCGCCCCCGCCGGACGCGCAGGCGCGCGAGCTGCCCACCGCGCTGGCCGACTGCGCCGACCGCGCGGTGTACGCGCTGTCCGGAGGGCAGGCAAGCGTGGGCGTGTGGGACGCCGCCAACCGCCGCTTCGTCGTCGTGTCGAGTGCGCGTCGCAGCGCGCCGCTGGCAAGCGAACGCCACGCTGACGACGGCGGCGCCGCGACGCCGGTGACCCATCTCGGCAGCCTCGACGACGAGCATCCACACGTGGCGGTCCAGGAGGTCTACCCGCAGATGGCGTGCCGATGGTGCGGCGAGCACGTCGGACGCGCCGACGCCGTGCCCGACGCGGACGGCTGGGCGCACGTGACCCGCACCAGCGTGCAGCAGTGCGGCGCGCCGCACCCGGAACTCGCTGTCTACCGGCCGCTGGTGGCCGCGCTCACCCGCGACTTCGAGCTGCTGGCCGGCTAGCTCGCCGCGCTCGCGCCGACGCCCTCCCGCTCGCGCTCGCGCTCGCGCGTGGCCTACCAGTCGTAGGGGTCGTAGGGATCGCGGTCGAACCCGCCGCTGGAGCCCCACGGCGAGCTCGACCCGCCGAACCCGCCACGATCCAGCGGCGAGCTCGACCCGCCGAACCCGCCACGATCCGCAGACCCCAGCGGCGAGCTCGACTCTCCGAACCCGCCACGATCCAGCGGCGAGCTCGACTCTCCGAACCCGCCGAACCCGCCGCGACTCGAGTAATCCCGCGAGGATCCTCCGTAGGCACCGGGGTTGTGCAGCGACCCGCGGTTGGGGGTGTAGGTGTGCCCCTGCGGGTCGTGGTAGTAGTAGCCGGCGCCGACGTCGTTCTGCGGCTCGCTGGGCGCGAACCCGCCGCCTTGGTTGCCGTAGCAGTAGTGGCGCTGCGCCTCGTGGCTGTAGTAGCAGCCGGTGTCGCCAACCGCGTGCGCGTCCGGCGCAGCCAGCACCACCCCGCCCAACAGCAGCGCCAGCGCGCCGACGGCCGCGGCCAGGCGCGCACGCCCCGCCGCGCCCGCGCTGGGTGTCCTGGTCATGTTCGAGCCCTCCGATCCCGCCAACACCAGGTCCGCTCACGACATAGCGTAACAGGCCACCAACAGCGGTGAGAACCCCCGGATGCGCTCATGAGGGCGCGGCCCTGCTAGCGGCGGCGTTGGCGTGGCCCTCGCGGCCACCTTCGCGACCGGGCGGGCGGGAACTCGGACTACTCACCGTCGTCGGGGTTCAGGCAGCTTTGCGACCAGCGGGGATCCCACAAGCGCTCGGGTGCTCGTTCGTGCCAGTTCCCGGTCACCACTCGTCGGGAGCGGGGAGCTCGCGAAAGGGACGCAGGGCCACGTCAAGGAAGACCACCGGCACGGGCGTGTCGTCGACCTCTTGGTCGCTGAGCTTGATGAGCGCGTAGCAGCGCACGTGCGCGGGGCGACGCACCGGGTCGCGGTCGGGGTCGGCGTCGTCGTGCACGAGTAGTGGCTTCAGCACGTGCATCCCGTCGGGGTCGAGGCGTGCGCGAAGCTCGTCAGAGAGAACCCGGCTCAAGCCTGCCTGGTGTGCGTCGTGCGCGAGCTGCTCGAGCTGGGGCGTAGACGCCACTCGCGCTTGAAGGGTCGGTGTGCTCATCGCTTGCTACCTCCGAAGTCAGGGTTCGCGGCGGTGGTGGGTTCCCGCCGCGTCGACCGACGGTCGGGCCAGCGGCCGCCGCGACAACCGTTGACACGCCCGGGCGCGCGATCCCGGCGGCAACGCCCCGCCAGCACGAGCCGCACGCGCGTCGCTGACGGTCGGTCGCGGCGCAGGTGAACCTCCGCCGAAGCGAGCATGCGGGCTAGGTGCCCGATGCGCGTGTTGACAAGAGAGTCGCCGGGCGTGAGTGTCCTATCGGACAGTGGGGCTCGGCGGGGGTTGGGCCATCTCGTCACTGTCGGACGTTGGGGGGTCGGTCATGAGCGGGGACCAAGACCACGACGGCGGCCCGCAGGGAGAGGCGGCGCAGCCGGGCGACGACCCGGAGGGCGACGAGCTTCCCAACGAGCCATCTCGTTCTCGTCTCCAGCAAGCCGCCTCAACACTCCGTCGCTTCCCACCGGTGTGGGGAGCGATCGGCCTGCTCGCGGCGGTGGCGGTTACGGGTTTTGCCCTTGCGCTTGCTGCGAGTTCCAGGGCCGCAGATCAGGAGGAAGATGCTCAACAGGAACTCGCAAACCTAGAGGAGCAGTCCCAAGAGGAACTCGAGGAACTCGAAGAGCATGCCAGCGGGCTAACCCAGGACCTCGAGGCCGCCGAGGCCGAACTCGAAGCCGCCGAGGCCGAACGGGAAGCCATCGAAGATGAGCGGGATGGACTCGCCTCGGACCTGTCCAGCGCCGAGTCCGAGGCAGCCGAACTCGAAACGGAGGCCGACAGACTCCGCGAGGAGTACGACCCAGAGATCCGCGCCGAACGTGAGCAAGAAGTCGAGGACGAGGTAGCACGAGCCTGCGCCGAGGCCGAAGACGACATCGACAGCGAGATCGGCACCCTTGTCGAGTACGACAGCAACTGGGACCACGTCACCGACCAGGAATCGCTCGTCGCGGAAGTCGCCGCCTGCGCTGAGGACGTGCGAACCCAGACCGAAGCCGAGCGCGAAGAGGCCCGCTTAGCCGAGTGCAGCACGATCGACCGCGGTCAGGTCGAGCGCAATCCGGAGGAGTATGAAGGCGAATGCCTACACATGTTCGCTCGCATCGTGCAGTTCGACTCGGCCACCGGGCCGTGCGCCTTCCACGCGCGTGTGTCGGCTGAACACAGCAGCGGAATCGGAGACTACGACGTGCGCAGCGCCTTTGGATACGAGGACTCGCCTATGCTGTCGGCCCTTACCGAGGACTGCCCCGACCTCGACGGGATCACCAATAACGACATCGTGGAGGTATGGGCAACCGGGCGTGGTTCCTACAGCTACGACACCACCATCGGCGGGGGCACCACTGTCCCAGCGTTCAAGATCGACACCATCGAGCTGATCGAAGCTCGCGACTAGGGCCAAGGACTGCCGGGCGCGCTTGGCCCCGACCCCGCCCTCCTGCACACGTCCGCACCAGCAGACCGGTCCTCGGCCCCCGAGAAGCTCACGCCACGCGACGATGACCGGCCCGCGGGTGCCCGCCGCTGGCGCGCCTGGCCGCGGCGGGCGTGATCGTGGTTGTGCGCGTTAGGGCCGCACGGTGCTGCGAGTTCCGGGGCCGCAGATCGGGGGAAGCTGCTCAACAGGAACTCGCGGACCTAGAGGAGCGGACCCAAGAAGAGTTCGAGGAACTCGAAGAGCATGCCAGCGAGCTAACCCAGGAACTCGAAGCCGCCGAGGCCGAACTCGAAGCCGCCGAGGCCGAACTCGCCGGCATCGAAGATCGCCCAGAGCGCCGAGATCGAAGCTCGAGGCGACGTTCGGCTGGTCATCGTCGACCCGTCGGCGGTTGGCTCGCGCCCAGCGTCGATGAGTACCGCGGCAATGAGGTCCCCAGTTCTCATGGCTGCACCAACGCCCAGACCTCGACGGCGAACGCTCGCTGGGCGCACCCCCGACGAAGACCACGGCGCACGCGACGAAGCCGAGGCTTCCTCACCGACACACTCAAGCCCGGGCCACGCCCAGCCCGCGAGATCATCGCCGAGGCCAGCACCGCCGGGATCGCCGAACGCACCCTCAAACGCGCGAAAAAGCGGCTCGACGTCCGTTCGAACAAGCACGGCCCCGACGGCACCTGGTCGTGGTCGCTTCCCCACCAGCAACCCTGACCAAGCAAGGACGCCAAGGCTGCCACAACCAACCCGCGGCGCCCTTGGCACCCTTCCGACCCCCACTCGGACCGGCAGCCCCAGGTATCCGGCCGACCACCCCGCGGCTCCGGCGTCGAGGTCACATTCGTCGGCCTTGTAGGTCTTCGTGCTCGGACCGCAGGTGCGATCCTCTGGGCCACGTGGCGATGTGGATCGGAGGCAGGCGTGAGCGTCGAGGTCGATGCCGCGGCAGCGCGTCAGCGGGTGTCGAGCCGCCTGGATGCCTTCGCGCTGCGCGACGAGGTCGTCAGGGAGTACCGCTCCTATGTGGAGGGGTTCATCAACATCGCCGACGAGCGGGTCCGCGACGTCGTCGAGGAGGCCCTCTCGTCGGAGCGGCTGTGGCCCGACCCGTGGGTGCAGATCAACCCGAAGTTCTCCCCTGGCGCGTCGGTGGCCGACCTCGTCGCCGACGGGACGCTCGACGAGGCTTGCGAGCAGCTGTTCGCCCGCGAGACCTCGAATGGGGGCCGCGAGCCGTTTCAGCTGTACCGACACCAGGTGGAGGGCATTCGCGCGGCTGCCGCGGGCGACCACTTCGTGATGACGACGGGGACGGGGTCGGGCAAGTCGCTGACCTACATGGTCCCCGCCGTCGACCGCGTGCTGCGCGAGGGCTCGGGTCGGGGCATCCGCGCGATCGTCGTGTATCCGATGAATGCGTTGGCCAACAGTCAGCTTCAGGAGCTGGAGAAGTTCCTGCCGTACGGCAACCTCGCCGGCCGTCTGGACGAGCAGGGGCGGCTGGACACCTCGGCGCCCGCGAGCCCGGTGACGTTCGCGCGCTACACGGGGCAGGAGCCGCGCAACGTCAAGAACGCCATCATCGAGCATCCGCCGGACATCCTGCTTACCAACTACGTGATGCTGGAGTTGATCCTCTCGCGGGTATGGGACCGCCGGCTCGTCGGCCACGCCAGCGACCTCGCGTTCCTCGTCCTCGACGAGCTGCACACCTACCGGGGCCGCCAGGGCGCTGACGTGGCGCTGCTGCTGCGCCGCCTCGCGGAGGCGACCGGGGCCGAGGGCGTCCAGTACGTGGGAACGTCGGCGACGATGGCCTCCGGCGGGTCGCCGGCGGATCAGCGGGCCGCGGTGGCTGATGTCGCCTCAACGCTGTTCGGCGGGACCGTCGGTGCCGAGCGAGTGATCGGCGAGACGCTGGAGCGCACCACCAACGAGCACGCTGCCGACCCGACCGCCGCCGACGTCGACGGATTCCGCCCACCCGCCACCTTCGACGAGCTGGCTGGCCACCCGCTGTCGGCGTGGGTCGAGTCGCAGGTCGGGGTGGCGCGCAGCAGCGAGGGCCCGCTGGTTCGCGCGCAACCGCACCAGCTGCCCGGGCTGGCCGCTCGGCTGGCGCAGGAGACCGGCGCGGAGGCTGGCGCGTGCGCGGAGGCGTTGCGCGAGCTGATCCTGGCCGGCGACCGGCTGATGGATCCGAGCACGGACCGACCGGCGTTCGCGTTCCGATTGCACCAGTTCGTCTCGCGCGGCTCGTCGGTGCTGGCGACGCTGCAGGGCGAGGCGGCGCGCCGCCTGACGATGGAGGCGCAGCAGTACGACCCCGAGTCGGACCGCACCCGTCGGTTCTTCCCGCTGGCGTTCTGCCGCGAGTGCGGGCAGGACTACTACCCGGTAGAGCGCGTCGAGGTCGACGGGCAGGTGCGCTACCACCCCCGCGACGTCGGCGACGGCCAGGGCGAGCACGGCGGCACGCTCGGGTTTCTGCACGTGTCGACGCGGGATCCGTGGCCGTCGCATTCCGAGGCCGAGGTCGTCGAGCGGGTACCCGACGACTGGGTCGAGGAGGGCCCCGACGGCGGCCGGCGGGTGGAGCGCCGCCGCGCCGCCTTCCTGCCGCAGCCGGTACGCGTCGACGGGCTCGGCTGGGAACGCAACGTCGAGGGCGAGGCGGCGCACTTCGTGCCGCGACCGTTCCGGTTCTGCCTGGCGTGCGGGATCAGCTACGGGCCGCACACGATGCAATCGGATCTCGCCAAGCTCGGGTCGCTGGGCATCGAGGGCCGGTCGACGGCGACGACGATGCTGACGCTGGCGAGTCTGCGGCATCTGCGCAGCCTCGGCGAGGTCGAGGTGCCCGCGAAGCTGCTGAACTTCACCGACAACCGCCAGGACGCGTCGCTGCAGTCGGGCCATTTCAACGACTTCGTCCAGGTGGGGCTGCTGCGCTCGGCGATCTACCAAACCGTGCGCGAGGCCGGCGCGCGGGGGGTCGGCTCGCAGGACATCGAGCAGCGCGTCCACGACCAACTCGGTCTCGACTTCGCCGACTACGCCCAGACCCCCGACGCCTCGTACGGGCGGCGCCGCGCCATCGAGGAAGCGTTCCGCGCGGTGCTGCGCTACCGGATCTTCCACGACCTGCGTGGTGGCTGGCGGATCACCGCCCCGAATCTCGAGAACGTCGGGCTGCTACGCGTCGACTACGTCGATCTGCCCGAGCTCGCCGCCGACGACGAGCTGTGGGCCCGCCCGGACCTGTCGGCGGATGGCACGGCGACGGTGCTGACCAGCGCGACCGCGTCCCAGCGCGAAGAGGTCGGCCGGGTGCTGCTGGACTGGCTGCGGCGCGACCTGGCGATCCACGCTGACGCGCTCGACCCGCGGCAGCAGGAGACACTGGCCAGCAGAACGTTCGACACGCTGCTGGACCCGTGGCGCGTCGACGACCGCGAGAAGCTGGCGAGCTGGACCGCGGTCGTCGCCCGTCCACGCATCAAGCGTGCCAAGGGCGTGAAGGATCCCGACCCCGCCGAGTGGAAGCACGCCACCCCGGCCTCGGCGTTCGGCCGCTGGCTGGGTCGCCACCCGTTCGATGGACGGCTCTCCCAGGACGAGGTCGGCGCGGCGATCGAGCACCTGCTCGGGGTGCTGGAGCACGCCGGCCTGCTCGTCGCCGCCGGCCAGGCCGCCGACGGCGCGACGCTGTACCGCGTCGCCGCGTCGCAGATGCGCTGGACCCCCGGCGACGGCGCTCCGCAGCGCGACCGCCTGCGGGTGCCTCGGGCGCCGGAGGCGAGCAAGTCCGCCAACGAGTTCTTCCAGCGCTTCTACGCCGCGACCGCCGACGCGCTCGCGGGGATCCGCGCCGCCGAGCACACCGCCCAGGTGCCCGCGGCCGAGCGTGAGGAACGCGAGCAGCAGTTCCGCGACGACCCGCCGCGCCTGGATGCCCTGTTCTGCTCCCCGACGATGGAGCTGGGCATCGACATCGCGAACCTCAACGTCGTCGGCCTGCGCAACGTGCCACCGACGCCCGCGAACTACGCGCAGCGGTCGGGGCGCGCGGGCCGTTCCGGGCAGGCGGCGTTCGTGTTCACCTACTGCTCCACGGGGTCGGCGCACGACCAGTTCTACTTCCAGAAGCCCTGGCAGATGGTCGCCGGCCACGTCGCCCCGCCGCGCATCGACCTCGCCAACGAGGACCTGGTCCAGTCGCACGTCCAGGCGATCCTGCTGGGCGCCAGCGACGCCAACCTCGACCGCTCGATGGGCGAGGTGCTCGACATCGACGACGAGCCCACCCCACCCGCCGTTGGGGTCGACGCCGAAATCGACGCGAAGCTGCGCAGCCCCACCGCCCGCGGGCAGGCCAAGCAGACCGCCGCGCGCGTCCTCGCCCGCGTCGACGACCTCGACCAGGCCACCTGGTGGGACGACGCCTGGGTCGACCGGGTCGTTGACGGGGCCGCGGATGCGTTCGCCGCCGCCACGCAGCGGTGGGCGAACCTGTACCAAGCCGCGATGGCCCAGATCCGTCAACAGCACCGGATCGCCAACGACCGCGGCCGCACGAAGCACGAGCGGGACCAGGCGTTGCGGGCCTACCGCACCGCGCGGCAGCAGGTCGACCTGTTGCTGGCCGAGGAGCACGGCAGCTCGTATACCTCCGACTTCTACTCCTACCGCTACTTCGCCGCCGAGGGGTTCCTGCCCGGCTACTCGTTCCCGCGGCTGCCGCTGTCGGCCTACCTCCCCGGCCGGGGACGCAGCAGCGAGGACGCCGAGATGCTCCAGCGTCCCCGGTTCGTCGCCGTCTCCGAGTTCGGCCCGCAAACCACGATCTACCACGACGGCAGCATCTACCGGGTGGTGCGCGCGATGCTGCCCGTCGACGCCGACACCATCCGCGACGACGGGGAGGCGCAGCTGCTCGCCGACGGGGCGATGTGCCGAACGTGCGGGCACTTGCACCGCCCCGAGCGCGAGGACGCGCTGCTGCCCGACCTGTGCGTGAACTGCGGCACGCGGCTGGCCGAAGGGTTCCACTGGCACAACCTGTTCCGCATGACCTCGGTGGCCACCCGCCGGGTGGAGCGGATCAACAGCAACGAGGAGGAGCGCAACCGGCAGGGCTACGAGCTGCGCACCGGGTTCAGCTTCGCTCGCCGCGGCGACCGGCTCGACCGCACCGCCGCCCGCGCCGAGGCCGCCGATGGGCAGCCGCTGCTCGAACTGGTCTACGGGCACACCGCGACGCTCACGCGCCTGAACCTCGGGTGGCGCCGCCGCAAGGCCGAAGAGGGCCACGGGTTCTGGCTCAATGTCGAGGACGGCCGATGGGCCTCCAAGCCCGAGCCCGATGCCACCGTCGACAATGACGGTGATGGCGCCGCGCGCGCGGACGACGACCCGACCGGGCAGCCGATCACCAAGGTCGTCCCGTTCGTCGAGGACCGCCGCAACACGCTCGTTGTCCGCCCCGACCCGGCGCTACTCGCGACCGCCGCCGACGAAGATGAGTACACCGAGCCGGAGCAGCGCGGCCGCGCCTCGTTGGTCGCCACCCTGCAGGCCGCGCTCGGCACCGCGAGCCAGGAGCTGTACCAGCTCGAGGACGCCGAGCTCGCCGGCGAGCCGCTGCCCTCGGAGGACCCGCGCGAGCGCGACGCGTTCCTGCTGTACGAGGCCGCCGAAGGCGGGGCGGGGGTGCTGCGGCTGCTCGTCGACCCCGAACGGCCCGACGCGCTCGCCGAGTTGGCCCGCACCGCGCTCGAGCGCATGCACTACCAACCCGACCCCGACGCCTCGGACGGATGGCGCGACGTGCGCCGCGCTCCGCACCGTCACTCCGACTGCGACGCGGCGTGCTACGACTGCCTGCTGTCCTACACCAACCAGCGCGACCACGAGCTGCTCGACCGCAGCGACGCGCACGGCGCGAAGTCCGCGCTCATCGCGCTCGCCAACGCCCGTGTCGTCGTCACCGACACCGGCGCCGCACCCCCATCCGGAAGCGACGGCGCCGACATCGAACTGGCCGCCGAGGACCCCGCAAGCTACGACTGGCAGCCCCTGTACAACGGCACCTCCTCCCAGCTCGAGCGCGACTGGCTCGACCTGCTGCGGGAGCGCGGCCACCGGCCGCCAACGATGGGCCAGCGCCTGGTCGAGGCTGCCGAGTGCATGCCCGACTTCATCTACGAGCCCGACGCGGGCAAGCCCACCGCAGTGTTCATCGACGGGCCCCACCACGACGGCGCCGACCAGCAGGCCCGCGACCGCCGCGACACCGAGAACCTCGAGGACGTCGGCTACCGCGTCGTGCGGTTCCCCGCCCACCCCGGCGAGGCGTGGGAGACCACCCGGCAGCGGTGGACCGACACCCTCGACGTCCACGAGCACGTGTTCGGAAGGCCCCACGCATGACCGCCACTGACACCGCCAGCGAGCCGCGCGAGTTTCCCGTCGGTTCGCTGGTCTCCGCCCGCGGCCGCGAGTGGGTGGTGCAGAGTGGCTCCACCGACCAGCTGCTGGTACTGCGCCCCATCGCCGGCGCCGACAACGAACCCGTCGGCGTGCTACCCGACGTGGAACGCGTCGAGCCCGCCCAGTTCCCCGCTCCCACCCTCGACGACCTCGGCAGCGACCGCTCCGCGCGGCTGCTGCGCGACGCGGTCCGCTTCGGCGTCGCCGACGTTCCCGGCCCGTTCCGCTCGTTCGGCCGTCTCGCGGTCACCCCCCGCGCCTATCAGCTCGTCCCGCTGATGATGGCGCTGCGCCTGGACGAGGCGCCCGACGAGCGCGCCCACCCCGCCGCGCGGCTGCTGATCTCCGACGACGTCGGCGTCGGCAAGACCATCGAGGCCGGCCTCATCGCCGCCGAGCTGCTGGCAAGCGGCGCCGCCAACGGGCTGTCGGTGTTGTGTCCACCGCATCTGGCTGATCAGTGGACCAGCGAGCTGGCCGAGAAGTTCCACTTGCACGCCACCCCGGTGCTGGCCTCCACCGCTGCAAAGCTCGAACGCGACTTGCGCTACGGCGAGTCGCTGTTCGACCGCCACCCCGTCACCGTCGTCTCGCTCGACTACGTCAAGTCGCGACGCCGCCGAGACGACTACATCCAAACGGCCCCCGACCTGCTCATCGTCGACGAGGCGCACCTGTGCGCCAAGGACCCCGCCAACACGAGCAAGCACCTGCGTCACGAACTGCTCGAAGGCCTTGCGGCGGACCCGCGGCGCCACCTCGTGCTCGTGACCGCCACGCCGCACTCAGGCAAGGAGGGCGCGTTCCGAAGCCTCGTCGGGCTGCTGCACCCCCAGCTGGCAGACGTCGACCCCGAGGCGGACCTCACCGGCGACCAGCGCGCCCTCTTGGCGCGCCACTTCATCGCCCGCAAGCGTCACGACGTCCGCTACGGCTACGGCGCCGACACGCCGTTCCCCGAACGCGAGGACCTCACCGACCCGCACGGGCTCTGGCGACCCACCAGCGGCCAGGAGTCGCTGACCGAGGACGTCATCGCGTGGGCCAAGGGCGAGCTGCACCAGGCACGCGAGCGCGGGCAGCGCGACTGGCGAGTGCGCTGGTGGTCGGTGCTCGGGCTGCTGCGCGCGCTGGCGTCCTCCCCCGCCGCTGCCGCGGAGACGCTACGCAACCGCGCCGGCACCGCCGAGCTGGCCGCCGAGGCGACCGTCGACGACGTCGACGAGGCCGGCCGGCAGACCACACTCGACCTCGACGCCGTGGACGTCACTGCCGACGCTGAACTCGACATCGGCGCGCAGGTCCGCAACGACGCCGAGCTGCTGCGCGGTTTCGCCGACCGCGCCGACGAGCTCGCCGGACCCAAGGGAGACGCCAAGCTCGCCCGCGCGGTCGAGCTCGCCCGCGAACTCGTCGACGACGGGTATCACCCCATCCTTTTCTGCCGCTTCATCCACACCGCCCACTACCTCGCCGAGCACCTCGACCGACGGCTCAAGGGCGTGACCGTCGCCGCGGTCACCGGCGACACGCCATCGGATGAGCGCGAACGCGACGTCCACGAACTCGCCGGCCACCAGCCACGCATCCTCGTCGCCACCGACTGCCTCGCCGAGGGACTGAACCTACAGCGCTGGTTCTCCGCGGTGGTGCACTACGACCTGCCCTGGTCACCCACGCGGCTGGAGCAGCGCGAGGGACGCGTCGACCGCTACGGGCAAACCGCCCCGAGAGTGCGGGTAGCGGCGCTGCACGGCGAGGACGTCGTCATCGACGACCTCATCCTCGACGTGCTACTGCGAAAGCACCGCACCATCCTCGACCGGCTCGGCATCGCCATCCCCATCCCCGGCTCGTCCGAGGAAGTCATCGAAGAAGCCGCCGAGCGGCTGCTCGCCCAACCCTCCTGGAGTCAGCAGCAGCTCCTCGACGACGGCGCCTACCAGCAGGTCCGCGACGACATCGACCAACGCTGGGAGGACGCCGCCGACCGCGAGCAGCGCTCCCGCAGCAAGTTCGCCCAGCACGCCATCGACCCCAGCGAAGCCGTCGCCCAGCTCGACGCCGCCCAAGCCGCCGCCGGCGAGCCCGACGACCTCGCCCGATTCCTCGCCACCGCGGTCACCGCGCTCGACGGACACGCTCACCGCGACGGCGACCGGCTCACCCTCACCCTCACCGGGCTTCCCACTCAGCTGCGCGACGAGCTCGCCGACGCGCTCCCCGACACCCAGCTGCCCGACCACATCGAGGCCAGCATCAACGGCGCGGCGCCGGCGGGCACCATCGAGCTGGTCCGCACCCATCCCTTGATAGGCACCGTCGCGCAGTACATCGTCGACGCGGCCATCGACCGCTACGAGCACGCCCCCGCCTCGCGGCTCGGGGCCATCGCCACCGACACCGTCGACACGCGCACCGTGCTCGCTACCGTCCGGTTCCGCCACGACCTGGCCACCACCCGCCGCGGCGACACCCGCACCGTGCTCGTCGAGGACGTCGCCACCATCCCGCTGCGCCGCCACGGCCCGGTCGACGACGTCGACCCCGAGCAGCTCGCCGACGCCGAACCCACCGTGAACCTGCCCGACCCCGACCGCCGCGAGGACGCCGCCTGGGCGCTCGACTGTCTCGACGGCGAGTGGCGGGAGGCGCTTGACGAGCTCGCCGACCAGCGCGCCGAGGAGCTGCTCACCGCCCACCGGCGCGTGCGCCAGGGCTTCGCCGGCGGCCGCGAGGCCGGCTTCGGGCGCTCCGCCACCCGCGCCCACCCCGACCCCGACATCGTCAGCCTGCACGTCCTGCTACCCGACCCCCGCCGGAGCGACCGATGAGTAGCCGCACCACCGGAGAGTTCGGCACCATCGTCACCGTCGGGGGGCTGTGGGGCGGGTCGCTGCTCGCGGTGCTCCGCGACGAGCCCAGCGAGCTACCCGGCACCAAACCTGAGGCCTACGACCTGCCCGCGGCGGCAGACCTGCGCACCCCCATGCGGTCGGCGTGGACGCTGCTCAAGGCCGCGTGGGTCGACTTCACAGCCCACCGTGAGCTGCGCACCAGCGAGCACGGCACCGAGCACTACGGCTCCGATGACTTCACTCGCGACCGGTGGCTGCGCCACCTGCTCGACCAACTCGGCTACCACCAACCCGACCCGGTGCCCGGCGGGCTCGCCGTCGACGACGCCGACCCCGACGACGAGCGCGACCGCTACCCCATCACCCACCTGTGGAGCGACCGCGTCCCGCTGCACCTGCTGCCCGCTGGCGTGCCGCTCGACCGCACCACCCCCGGAGTCGCCGGCGCCGTGCGGCAGTCGCCGCACTCCACGCTGCAGGACTACCTCAACCGCACCAGCCGCCACCTCTGGGGCATCGTCACCAACGGACTGACCCTGCGGCTGCTGCGCAACAACGCCGCGCTCACCAGGCAGGCCTACGTCGAGTTCGACCTCGCCGCGATGCTCGGCGACGAGAACTACCCCGACTTCGCGGTCCTGTGGGCCGCGCTGCACGCCAGCCGTTTCACCGGCCCCAGCCCCGCCGACTGCTACGCCGAGCAGTGGCAGTCCTACGCCGCCCAGACCGGCGTGCGCGCCCTCGACGAGCTCCGCCGGGGCGTGGAGGAGGCCATCACCGAGCTCGGCCAGGGCGCCATCGAGCACCCCGACAACCACGCGCTGCGCCAGCGCCTCGCCGACGGCGATCTCGACAGCACCGACCTGTACCGCCAGCTGCTGTATGTCGCCTACCGCCACGTGTTCCTCTTCGCCGTCGAGGACCGCGGCCTGCTCCATCCACCCGACGCCGACCCGGACGCCGTCGCCGCCTACCGCGACTACTACTCGACCGCGGTGTGGCGCGAGAAGGCGCGCCGCCATACCGGCGGGCGCCACCCCGACGCGTGGGAAGCCCACAAGACCGTCACTGCTGCGCTCGGCCGCTCTGCGGGCCTGTCCGCGCTCGCGCTGCCGCCGCTGCTCGGCGACCTGTGGGATCCCGCCTCCACGCCCGACCTCGACGACGCGACGATCACCAACCGTCGCTACCTCGCCGCGCTGCGCCACCTCGCCTGGGTCCGCCGCGAAGGGACCACCCACCGGGTCGACTACCGCAACATGGGCGCCGAGGAGCTCGGCGCGGTGTACGAGGCGCTGCTCGAGCTCACCCCTACCGCTTCGGCCTCCGCGCGCACGTTCACCTTTGCCCACACCCCCGGGCACGCCCGCAAGACCACCGGCAGCTACTACACCCCCACTTCGCTGATCACCCGCGTCCTCGACGACGCCCTCGACCCCGTCGTCACCCGCACTATCGACGGCCGCGCCGGCGATGAGGCCGCCGCAGCGCTCCTCGACCTCACCGTTTGCGACCCGGCGATGGGCTCGGCGCACTTCCTCGTCGCTGCCGCCCACCGGCTGGCCAAGCACGTCGCGGCCCACCGCACCGGTAACCCCGAACCCGACCCCACGGCGTACCGCGACGCGCTCCGCGACGTCGTCAGCCGCTGCATCCACGGCGTCGACGTCAACCCCATGGCCGTCGACCTCGCCAAGATGGCCCTGTGGCTCGAATGCCACGTGCCTGGCAAGCCGCTGACCTTCCTCGACCACCACCTCAAGGCCGGCAACGCCGTCCTCGGCGTCGGCTTCGACCCCAGTATCGTCGACTGGCACCCCGGCGCCTCCGACCCCCGCGGGATCCCCGACGCGGCCTTCAAGGTGCTGCACAGCGACGTCCGCGCCGCAGCAAACAAGCTCAAAGCCGCGAACAAGCGCCGCCGCGAAGGCCAGCTCACCCTCGATCTCGCCGGGGCCGCCAGCGGCGACCCGACCGCTGAACTCGCCGGCGACGCTTCCCGCATCGCCGCCCTGCCCGACGACGATCCCGACGCGCTCGCCGAGAAGCAGCGCATCCACGCCACGCTCACCGAATCCGAAGCCCTGCGACGCGCAAGGCTGCGCTGCGACGCCTGGTTCGCCACTTGGACCACCCCCAAGACTTCCACCCAAGCCGCCGCCGACGACCAACCCTTCGACGTCTACTACGACACCCACCACGGCGACCTACCCGCCGCCAGCCGCCCCGGCGTCCAACGGGTCCAGGGCCAGGCGGAGCAGCACGGCTTCTTCCACTGGCACCTCGCTTTCCCCCACATCGCTCAAAACGGCGGCTTCGACGTCTTGCTCGGCAACCCCCCGTGGGAACGCGTGAAGGTCCAACAGCGGGAGTGGTTTGCCGCCCACGGCCGCGACGACATCGCCGACGCGAAGAACGCCGCCGCACGCAACCGCATGATCAACGCTCTGCGCGCCTCCGACGATCCCGTCGACCAGACGCTCGCCGAGGAGTGGGACGCCTCCCTTCGCGCCTCCAGCGCGCACTCCGAGCTGCTCCGCCAGTCCGGCCGGTTCCCCTTGGGCGGCGTCGGCGACGTCAACCTCTACGCCGTGTTCGCTGACCACTTCCTCCACGCCCACAATCCCGGGGGCGCTGCCGGCTTCCTCAGTCCTACCGGGCTTGCCACCGGCGCGACCTACGCGCCGTTCTTCGCCCATCTCGTGGAAGCCCGGCGACTGGCCTCCTTCTGGTCGATCTGGAACCACGACCGGCTGTTTCCCGAAGTCAACGATCGCGTCACCTTCGCCCTCGTCACCCTTGTCGGAAGCCATCATCCCGTCGACAAGATCGGCTTCACCGGCCACGTATGGCAAGCCAGCCAGATCGACGACCCCGAGCGGCGCTACAACCTCACGCCTGAGGACATCGCCGCGATCAACCCCAACACCAAGACTGCGCCGCTGTTCCGCCACGCCCGCGACGCTGAGATCACTGCCACCATCCACCGCAACGCCGGCGTCCTCGTCAACGACACCGCTTCTCCCGAGGACCCCGCGCACAACCCCTGGCGTGTCGAGCTCATGTCGATGTTCCACATGGCCAACGACTCACAGCTATTCCACGATCAGGAGACAGCGGAGGCTTCCGGCGCGCAGCTGGACGGCAACCAGCTGACCTGGCCCGACGGGAACCGGGCGTTGCCGCTGTACGAGGGCAAGCTGATCTGGTTCTACGACCACCGCGCCGGCACCTACGAAGGCCAGACCGAGAAGCAGAAGCGCGTCAACTGGATCCCCGCCGTCAGCAGTGAAGCCAAGGCCGACCCGACCTTCGCGACGCTACCCGGCTACTGGGTCGACCAAGCCCACGTCGACGAACGGCTCACAGGCCGGTGGGGCCGTGACTGGTTCATCGGGTGTCGCGCAATCGCCAGAGCGACGGACGAGCGGACACTCATTTGCAGCGCCCTTCCTCGTTATGCCATGAGCAGCCTAGTACTGCTACTCCCTCAAACCCTTCCAAAGCATCTGGCCACTTTGCTGGCTGGTCTTAGTAGCTTGGCGTGCGATTATGTGGCTCGCAGTGCAGTAGACGCCAACATGTCCCTATTCGTAATAAAGCAGCTCCCCCTCGGCATCGACCCCTGGACGCCACTGCCATGGGGCGAACGGCTCAATCACTTCACCGCACCGCGAGTAGCTGAGCTCACCTACACCGCCTGGGACCTCCAAGCTTGGGCCACCGACATCGGCTACCCCGGTGCGCCCTTCCGCTGGCACGACTCGCGCCGGGAGCTGCTACGTGCCGAGCTAGACGCCGCGTTCTTCCACGTCTACGGCCTCGGCCGCGACGACGTCGAGTGGGTCCTCGAATCGTTCGAGTCACTCGCCGGCAAGGAACGCAAGCCACCAGAGCGAGGCGGTTACGGCGAGTTCCGCACCAAGCGGCTCGTCCTCGAGCGCTACGACGCCATCACTGCGGCGAGCCGACGCGGATCCGAGTACATGACGCCCTTAGATCCGCCTCCGGCAGATGAAGCCATACGTCACGACGCCGGAGGAGCCGCAGGCGCTCCCCGCCTCGCTTCCGAAGGCCTCTGACACCTCGGGGCGTCCGCTCCGTGCGGCGCAGCAGGTCAGAGGATGCGTGGGTCGAGACGCCCTTCGTGCTCGCCACGGCCCGCCAGGTGCCGCCGCAAGGTCGTACCGAACGCCCGCTCGAGGTCATCTCCCACGTCCACGGCCACCGACTCCGGCTCGAAGGCTCGGTGGAGTTCGCGCCGGAGGAGCACGTAGTCTTCCAGGGCAACCTCGAAGTCGAACAACCCTTGACCTGGCTCCGCCCACCCTTCGGCGAAGTTGCCGAGCGTCGCACCGCGCGCGTTGCGCAACGCGACCAGGAGCTCATAGGGGTACTCGATCTGCCATCGCTCCGCGGCGTCGACCTGCATGCGGGTGACCGCCGCAGCCATCGAGACGGCAGTACGGAGCCTGAACACCCTGGTGTCTCTCACGACGTAGCTGATCGCCGCACCGACTTCGACGCCCCCGTGTTGATGCACCGCCACGTAGGCATCCCACCCTCGGTCCTCGCGTCGCCGTTCATAGGACACGAGAGCTTGTACGGTCGCTCGCTTGTGGTGTCGCGGCAGTACCGGAGCATTCGAGCAGTGTTCCTTCAGCCACTCCATCGTGGTGTTGTCAAGGGGTACGGCGGAATCCTCGGGATCAGCAGGCACGAACAGCAATCGAAAATCGAGGCTCTCGACGTGCCGCGCCAGCCCCCCGGAGGCGAACTCGTCACCGAACTCGGTGTTCAACCGCTGGAGGTCCCGGTGCCGCGCCCACCGGGCACGCTGCGCCTCCACCTCGAGCATCGACATAGTCATCCCTGACGCACTCTCCTCAACAAGGCCGTGAGGTCAGTCGCGATGCGTTCAGCGTCGTGCGTGAGCGCCTGCCGGTGCCGTCGAGCGGGTGAGAGCATCACCGCCGAGTCGGCCCCACCACCAGTGATCGACATCGTTGCCGCGTTCGGGCTCGCTTGCTGCTCAGCCCTGGTCCGCCACGGCAGATACCCGGAGCCCAGCATCCGTGCGGCGACGACGACGTCGGTGAGCCGGTGAACCGGATCGATCCTGTCGAGAACCGCACCGACGAAGCGGACAGCACGCAGCACGGCATCGAGCACATCCTCTTCGACGAGGGCAGGCAGGACGCCACCGTGCTCACGCGTCGCTTGGATAGCCCGTTGGCTGACCAGGACGCTGCCGCTTCGTCAACGGCGACCGAAGCCGTCGGCTGCTCGAGTCGGAGCGTGTGCCCGCGTGCGTGCGCCTGCGTGCCCTCAGCCGCGTCGAGCACGGGGTGCGCCCCGAAGAGTGCCTCCCGCTGGAGGTCGCGAGCCAGGGTCGGATCCTCAAGCTCGGCGGGACGAACGACTTGCTGCTCGGGACCGCCGGCCACTGCCACGCTCATGACGGGCTGACCGGTGCTTCCGCGCTCCCCCGACAACAGCTCGTGCACTCGTGCGATCAGTTGGCCCTCGTCGACAGGTCCAGCCGAGGTCGCGAGCTCATGCTCGTGCAGCGCCCTGGTCACGGCCTTCTTCAGCTCGTCCGTACTCGAATACGCCCCCCGGAAGTGGCCAGCAGTCCACGCTTGCACCTCGCGCAGGAACTCCTCCTGGGCCGGGTCGCGCTCGACGTCGGACTCGACGAAGACGAGCACCGGCCTGCGCTCTCGAGCCTCGCGGTACTCCTCGTGAGTCGCAGAAAGACCAGACGCCTGCGGTGCGCCGTAGTCGCTACCCAGGAGCAGCACGACCACGTCGCTCTGACGGGCTGCTTCGAGGCACGCCTGCTGCGGGGTTCCAGGCGTCGCCGGGAAGTCCTCGGCCCTGACGACGCGATGCCCCAGCGTCGCAACCGCATCTGCCGCAGCGTCACGGTAGGCCTCGTAGCCACCCACGACGGAACTGATAAACACGTCCATGGGCGTAGCATGCCGCGACCCACGGTCTCTCCTCCAGGACCCGCCAGCACACCAGGGACCGGATTGCGGTGTGATGGAGTCCAAGGCCCTGACCAGGACTAACACTGGTCCAGACCCACGAAACCCCTGGTCACAGCGCTGTCAGATGCCGTAGCTCATCACACGTCAATCCGGTCCCTGCAGCACACGTCGAGCGCTTCGAGCTGGTCGGGAGTGGTGGGACGGGCGGGCTCGTCAAGGTCTCGCAACGCGATGAGTCCTACCTGGTCACCGGCGACCTCAGCTTCGCCTCCGATGGCGTTGCCAGGGTTGGGGCGCGGTGCGTCTGTCACCCAACCGCAGCCCGACGGGGTTCGACCAGCCGCTCGATGAGCCGACGACTGCGCGACCGCGTGCGGCCACAGCGGCCCGACGAGACGAGAGCCGCAAACGCCCACATCGGCGAGCGACCAGCTACTGGTAACGCCGCCGGCGCTCGCCACTTGCCGAACCTTTGCCAACCATGCGCTAGCCAGCGCGGCGGGCAGACCGGTGCTCGACGGGTCCACACGGGATAAGATGCGTTCAGGAAATGTGAAGGCATCGTCCAGAAGAGGGCAGCAACGGGGCCAAACAGGCCCCGGATCTACTGGCCCGCCCTTCTGGACCAAGTCGTTGAAATGGCCTGACTGCAGCGACGCGTCCTGGCGGTTGTCGGTGAGGTTGAGCAGCTTCGCGGGCACCTCGACCTCGCCGAGGCTGCGCAGATGCCGCAGACTCGCCAGCGGCAGCATCGTCGTCGCCGTCGACCGGCCCTCGATGCCCAGCGACCCGAGGGCGTGGCCCCGGCGCTGGCGCGGCAAGCCGCTCGCCACCGACGGGCAGCTTCACGAGGCGCCCCAGTTCGTCCCCCACAGCGGGCGCAGCGGCGGGAGGTCGGCGAGGCCGGGGTTCGGGGGCGGGTCGCTCTCGCCGTCGTCGGCGCTCCAGCGTCGCCCGTACTGGTCGGGCAGCTCGCCCCAGCCCCAGAAGGGCATCGGCTCGGAGGGCTCGATCCCGAGGGTCTCGGTCGGGTCGATGCGGGCGTCCTCGACGGTGCAGCAGTGCTCCCAATCGTCGCCGAGGTCGAACGTGTAGGCGAGCTGCTCGCCGAGCGCCAGCCGATCGAGGGTCAGGGCACGACCGTCGTGCACCTCGCCCACCTGCGGGAGGTCGTCCCACGTCCCGGCGTCGACGACGAGGGCGCCGTCGGCGAGGTCGAAGGTGTGCAGGTGCGCGCGGTCCCAGCGACCGAAGGCGGTGTCGATCGCCGCGGCGAGGTCGGTGAAGGTGTGGGTCGGCGCCGCGGCGAAGACACGGCCGGGCCGCGGCCAGCAGTGCTCCCCGCGTCCGCCGACCAGCTCCACGCGGATGGACAACCAGGTTCGTGCCATGAATGCCTCCTCGGGCGTCGGTGGCGCCCTTCGCGATTCCCGATCGAGCCTCGCCGGGCACGCCGCGGGCTACCCCGATCGAGGCGGCCGGGATGCCGGTGCGTTCGTCGATGATGGGCGACGGGCCGTTCGGTGCAAACCGGTGCGTTGCTCGCTCCGTGCTCCCCCTGCCCGTTTCGCCCAGCCACTAGCCTGTGGGCGCGAGCGTTCGACCCGGAAGGGGCTTGTATGGCCGTGGCGAGGTGGCGGAGGGTCGATCTCCACGCGCACACGCCGTTCGATCACAGCCGCCGGTGGGGCGACGGCGCGAGGAAGGAACGCGACAAGGGGTTGGGGACCGTCGAGGGCCAAGCTCGGGCCTGGCTGGATCAGTGCGCCGACGCTGGACTGGACATCGTGGCGGTCACCGACCACCACATGATCGAGGGGTTCGACCATGTCACGACCCATCTGCAGTCGTGGCATGCGGAGACGGGCCATTCGCTCGTGGTCCTGCCGGGAGTGGAGCTCACCGTCGACGGATGCCACTTCCTCGTGGTCGGCGACCCCGGTGAGCGGGACCGCATCTCGCAGCTGATCGGGCACGCCTTCCAGAACCGCAACCCGTTCCGCAGCGACGGGACTCCCGAACTGGCCTCGATCGGCATCCGGGACCTCGCCCTCTTCATCCAGGAGGCGGTGGACTCCGGCGGGAGCCTGCTCGGACTGCCGGCGCACATCGACAAGGGCAAGGGCCTCAGCGAAGAGCTGAGCGGTCTCCTGCGCCAGCACGCCTTCGCGCACCGGGCTTGGTCGGGATTCCAGGTGCGGGGCGAGGACTTCGACCAGAGCAAGGACCTGCTGCGCCTTTGGGCCGCGGCCGCGCTGTTCGGGCGTCCTCCCGGGGCCCTGAGCGACTCCCAAGCGCAACAGTTCGAGGCATTCGTGACGCGCAACGAGACGCGTGGCTCCTGGCCACTCGTCGACGCCAGCGACCCGACCAACCTCGACGAGCTCGGCGCGGTCCACACGTGGATGAAGATGAGCGCGACAGGCGTCGAGGGCATCCGCCAGGCGCTGCTCGACCCCGAGTCGCGGCTGCGCCGCCACCAGGACCCACCGCCACGGCCCCCGGAGACCTGGATCGAGCGCATCGAGATCGAGGGGGTGGGGGTCGAGGGGCCGAGCGCGGTCGCGGCCGGCCTCGACGTGGAGTTGTCGCCGTCCCTGAACGCACTCATCGGTGGGCGCGGGACCGGCAAGTCCACGATCATCGAGCTGCTGCGCTGGGCCCTGGACCGCGATCGCCTCGACGACCTCCCGCGTGAGGACAGCGAGGTCGGGCGACGCGTGAAGGGCTTTCTGGAAGACGTGGTCACCGCCGACACCCGCGTGCGGCTCGTCCTCCGCTGCGACGACCGGCCCGTGGAGGTCGTCCGCACCCGGGACGGGTGCGAGGCTCGGTGGGCGGACACCGACGACCCGTCCGCGGTCGCCGACGTGCGCGCCCTCGTCGAGCCGCGCATCCTGAGCCAACGGCAGATCAACGAGATCGCTGCGGGCGACGAGGCCATCCGACGAGAGATCGATCACGTGGTTGGGGACGAGCTCCGCGACCTCGTCGCGCGCCGTCGCGACCTGGTGCGACGGCTGGAGCAGCTTCAGGAGCAGCGACGCGACCTGACCCAGCGCCTCGCCGAGCGCACGACGGTCGAGACCGAGATCGAGCGTTTGCAGGGACAGGTCGCCGCCATCGAGCAGGAGGCGGACAGCCCCACCCTCGCGACGTACCGGCAGTGCCAGCGCCAGGAGCGGTGGCTGACCGACTTGCGCGAGGCGATCGAGCAGGCTGGCGAGGCCGTCCCGGCGGACCCGTTGCTCAACGAGCAGTGGCCATCCGCCCCTCCCGACGGCCCCGCGACCGAGCCGTTGTCCGAGTTGGCCCAGAGAGCCGCGGAGCGCCGCGCCAGCATCGAGGAGGCACGGCGCGAGCTCGTGCAGCGCATCGACGGACTCCGAGAGCTCGTCACCGACGTACAAGAGGGGCCGTTCGCGGAGCTCAAGAACCCCTTGGAGGTGCAGTACCGCGAGGTGGTGGCCCGCCTGGAGGAGCAGGGGCTGGAACTCGGCCAGCTCGATGCGCTACACGCGAAGCTCGCCGTCCAGCGGCGCAAGGCGGAGGGCTTGCGCGAACTGCCGCAGCGCCTGGAGGAGTTGGAGGCAGAGCTCACCGAGACGTGGGAGAAGCTCCTCGCCCTCCACGTCGAGCGCGGCGAGCTGCGCCGGGCTATCGCCCAGCGGTTGCAGGACGCGGGCGCCGACATCCGCTTGCGCACTCTCCCATTCGGCGATGAGGAAGAGCCGGTGGCGCAGCGTGACCGATGGTTCGGCGGGACGGGCATGCGGGGACGTGACTGGGAGAACCTGGTGGCCTGGGTCCACCATGGCGACGGCCACGACGACGAGGGCTCAGATCCCGAAGTGCCCGCGAGGCGGTGGCGGCGTCTCGTCGAGGCGCTGCGGGCCGACGCCGCGCAGCTGCGCGCCGGCGCAACCACGGCTGAACACGTGCGCGCGCTCAGCGACGGGGAACTGACGGGGAACGTCGAGGGGGCGCTGGCGAAGGTCGAGCCGGACCGCTTCGACGACATGGAGCGTTTCCTGCCCGAGGATCATGTCACCGCCCTGTTCCGCGACGGGTCGGGCGAGTTCCGCCCGATCCGGCAAGCCTCGCTCGGGCAGCAGAGCACCGCGGTGCTCTCGTTGCTCCTCTCGGTGGGCTCGGGGCCGTTGCTGCTCGACCAGCCCGAGGACGACCTGGACAACCGCTACATCTATGAGGTCGTGGTGGAACTACTGCGTGACCGGAAGCAGGAGCGCCAGATCGTCGCCGCGACCCACAACGCCAACGTCCCGGTCAACGGCGATGCGGAGTGCATCGTCGCCCTGGACGGCTCGGAGACTGCGGACGGCGGCATGCAGGTGGGCACGCTCGAGCACGAGGGGATGAAGGCCGTGGTGAGCAACATCATGGAAGGCAGTGAGGCCGCGTTCCGGCTGCGGCGGCAGCGGTACGGGTACTGAGCGGATGGAGATCATCGCGACCGTCGAGGAGGTCTCGAACCGGATCCTCGGTGGTGAGGACTCCCAGACGGAGTTCAAGGCGCCGCGGGTCGAGGGCAGGTCCGTGGTCGGCGAGGGAGCGAGCTCGGAGTCCTTCGCGGGCGAGATGGTCGCGTTCGCCAACGGGGTGGGTGGCGCGATCCTCGTCGGCGTCGAGGACGATCGCTCCCTCGCAGGCTACGGGGGCCGACGACGCCGAGGCGTCGGGGACTGGGTGGTCGACGTCGCGCGCAACAACGTCTTGCCGCCGCTGACCCCGGTGCTTGCGCAACGTCCCGCTCGAGGGGCCCGGCGGCGTCTCGTACGTCGTGGTCGTACATGTCGAGCGCGGCTTGGCCGCACATCGGACCACCGGTGGTCGGTGGTACCGGCGGGTGGGACGCGACAAACGCGACCTCGATGGGTTCGAGATGGAGCGGTTGCTGCACGAGCGTAGCCTGCACCACGCCTACGACGAGTCGCCCGTTCCCGACGCCTCGTTGGAGGACCTCGACCATGGGATCCTCGAGCGCGTGTTTCCGACGCGGGAGGAGTCCGACTCGCTGCGAGTTCTGCGCAACAGCCGCGTAGTGGCGGCGGAGGCCCCGACCCGACCGACGATCGCGGGGCTCGTTGCGTTCGGGTCCCAGCCGGACGCGCACCTGCCTCAAGCGGTGATCCGCGCGGTCGTGTACCGCGGGAGCCAGATGGACGGCGACGTCGTCGACGAGCACGACCTCGACGGGCCGGGGGGCCAGCAGGTCGATCGCGCGGTGGAGCTGGTGGGACGGCACATGCGACGCGGCTCATCGAAGGACGTGGGCCGTGAGGACCGACCGCAGTTCGACCTCGGCGCAGTGATGGAAGCGGTCGTCAACGCCGTCGCGCACCGGGACTACGCCGTCGTGGGGTCGCGCATCCGCCTGCTCGAGTTCGACGATCGGCTGGAGATCGCCTCGCCGGGCGGATTACCGAACACGCTCGACGTCGAGTCGATGCGCTATCGCCAGTACACGCGCAACCAGCTGCTGGTGACCTTCCTGTCGAAGTTGACGACGGCGCAGGGACGCCGCTACATCGAGGAGCGCGGGGAGGGCGTCGAGCGGATCGTCCAGCGCTCGACCGAGCTCTCCGGTCGGGAGCCGGAGTTCCACCAGGACGGGCACGAGCTCCGGCTCACGATCTGGGGCGCGTAGGCCAAGAGAAGCCGGCTAGCGTTGGGTCGCCGGGAAGGGTCCCGAGTAGCTGCTTCCAGTCGGACTGGCTTACCTGCGGGGTCGCATACAGCGCCCACACCCGCCCTTTCGCTCCCCCAGCGCTGTAGCCGTACACGCCGAGGATGTGGAAGGCTCGGCTGCGGTCGCCGGTGCGGCGATCGACGACATCGAACCAGGTGTCGTCCAGCACCACGGTCTCGGGCCACTCGCGTTCCTCCCGCGGCTGCACGACCACTGGCCCCAGCGTCTCCACCCAGTTGGCGAACGGTGCGGCGCCGGCGCCGACCCGGTCGCGTCAGCCGCGCACCCGCATCCGGTCGGCGGTCTCGGTGTATGACACCTCGTGCCCGACCATCACCAGCGCCTCCGGCTACCATGCTGTCCCCGGTGGGTCGGCTGCACATACGCCAAACAGTTCGGGGCGGAAGCGAATCGCGGCCGGCGAGGCACGCGCGGCGCAGCAGACCGGACGGTTGACGTTGGTGCCGAGAAGGCCTTGACCGACGGGCTTCAGGACTCCGCCGGGGCTGGTTGGCGCCAGCTCGGAGCCAACGCTAGCGGGGCGCTGCACGGGCCTTCCCACCAGTCGCTTCGCTCGGATCCTCGTTGAGCCAGCGCTCAAGGCTGTCCACGGAGAGTTGCAGCCGCCGGCCCACGCGGACCGCTTCGAGGTGGCCGGCGTACATCAGACGCAAGAGTTCGGTCTTGCTCCATCCGCTCAGGCGGACTGCCTCGGGCAGGGGCACGGAGTTCGCCTTTGCGGTGGGTGCACTCTCGCGCTCGAGGTAGGCGGCGACCGATGCCCGGGTGATGAACTTGGCCCCGCTGCTGTCTGTCTCGGGGTCGACGACGAGCTCCCCACGGCGCACCCGCAGGTACACGGTGCTGAGCACACACCCGAGCTCCCTGCGGGCTTGCTCGGCGCTCATCGCTCGACGGTGCAACTCGGCGACCCGATCGAGCTCGCGCCGCAGGATCGCTTCGGACTCCTCGTCGAGGACCAACCGCTGTCCGCTCCGCGGCAGGTCCAGCTTCAGTCGCTGCGCCATCTGATAGAGCTGGTGATAGGTTCGGCCCACCTCGTCAGCCAAGTCGTTGAGCGTGCGAGCTCGGTGAAGTTGCTCACGGACCCGGCGGACCTCGCTGAGGCGCGCGAATCGTTCGGTCTGGCCGAACCGGCCGGGCTCCTCGACCGTGGGCACTCTGCCCTCGCGCATCCACCGCCGCGCCGTGGTGGGCGCGAGATCCAGTTCCTCGGCCACGCGCTCAGTGCCGCAGAGTGGGTCGTCCTCGCCCTCGTCAGCGTAGGCCCGCGCCAGCACGACCTCGCTGTACTCACGTTGGCCTGCCAGTGGGTTGCTGTGGTCGAACTGGGGCCGTTTCGTGGTCGGCACGAGCACCGAGCCGACCTCTTGCACGACGGCGTCATCGAGCTCGGCGGCCGCGCGCCGGAGCGGCTCCAGTGACGGGTCGCTGAGAACGTAGACGCGTTCGTGGACGTCGGTGCCCGCGCTGTGCCCGGCCAGACGACGGACGAGCAGGTCGTCGAGCTCGGAGCCGTGCAGCTGGGTCACGAAGCTCTTGCGCAGGGTGTGAGGCCTCACCCGGACATCGTCGCCGTCGAGGTCAGAGAGGCCTTCGGCGGCGCCCGCGTTGCGTAACGCCGTGCGGTAGCCCTGCTGGTCGGGCTTCCAGTAGTCCTTCATGCCGGGGATCAGCGGCGCGTCGTAGGCGATCTCCCCGGTCGCGGGATCCATGTGGTAGGCCTCGATCACCAGCCGGATCAACCGCATCAGGGTGGTAGGGACCGCCAGCAGGCGGTTTGAGGTCTCGTTCTTGGCGTCCTTCTTGTGGCGAACGGCGACGACGTCGCCGTGCTCGTCGCGGACCAGGAACGGCCTTCCACCCTGGGCGCCCGCCGCCACGATCCCGTCGGCTCCACCGTCGACGACATCGCGGACGAAGAAGCCGAAGGCCTCGCTCACGCGCAGCCCGAGGAGCCGCTGCAGCCAGAACACCAGCTGGTACACGGGGTGCAGATGGGCGGCGATGCGGCGGCACTGCCAAAGCGTGAGGGGCTTGGCCTTGGGCGACGAGCTCCTGGTGCGGGCGGCGGCGTCCCGGGGCGCCATCGGCTTGAGCCCCTCGGTGGGGTCCGAACGCAGGTAGCCGTTGCTGCGCATGAAGGCCAGGACCCGCTGGAGCACCCACAGCACCGCCGCGGAGGTTGGCTGTTGGAGTGCCTTGTGCGGTTTCTGGCCAGCGAGGAGGCCGGCCTGCGCGAGGTCGTCGACGGGGATCATGAGCCGCCCCTTCGGGCCGGGCTCAACGTCGGCATTCGGCAAACGCCCGGCACGCCGAGCGCGCATGACCGTTGACCGGCTCGTGCCCGTGAGCTCGATGGCCCGCTCGACCGTGACCACGGCTCCCTGCTCGGCGGAGCCGGCATCGGCCTCCGCGGGATCGGGGGATGGCGATGTCGAGGTTGGGCGCTCGGGGGTGCGGCCGGCCAACTGCTTGAGCAGCTGCTTGCAGTGGGCGCGCGCCTGACTGCCGGGACCGACCTCGAAGTCGCTGGCGCGCCAGCTCGCGAAGAAGGGGACGAGGTGGTTCTCCAGGGACAGCAGGACGTCTTGAGCGCGGCCTGGGCCGCCGTGCTCGAGCTCCTCGTAGTACTCGGTCCACCATTCGCGCGCCAGCGTCGCGAATAACGGGTCGGTGGTGGTGTCCTCCCCGTCGCTTGCGCCGCCCTGCGATACCACCGGGCTGCTCGGATGGCGGAAGAGCTCGGGGTCGGGCACGGCCCTGCTGGCGTCGAGCGCCTCGAGGCTCGCCTGCACCCACCGGCGGCAGTCCTCCTCGCGGGAGAACGACGCGCTGCGCTCCCGCCCGCTCGGCCCGCAGGGGACGGCACCGACCCAGCTGTTGCCCCGCTGGCGGATCTGACCGGTGCGCTGGCGCCCCATCAGGCGGCCCGCCCTTCAAGCAGCCGGCGAAGGAACCGCCGGTCCTCGTTGGCGTCGGCCAGGCGCTCCTCGAGCGCTTCGATCCGAGCCTGGGCTCTGGCGAGCTCCTCGCGCAACTCGCTGTTCTCCCGGCCACTGCGGACCTTGGAGATGGTCTCCTCGGCGGACTCCGCCTCGCTCGCCGGGTCGTAGTGACCCGCTTCGACGAGGTCGCTCAGGGGGATCTCGCGCGTGGTGGAGCCGGCCCGCCGACGGGCGTGGGGGTACAGCCCGCGGCCCTCGTCGCGACGAACCGTGTCGTAGCTGCGCCCGACGAGGTCGGCGACCTCGTTGCGGCTGAGCCACCGCTCGTGCTCTTGCATGGTGTTCGGGCCTCCTGCCGCCGCCCCGGTGGCGGTGACAGCAGGACCGGTGAGCGTTGGCGGCCAGGATGCAATCGCCGCCAGCGGTGACACCGCGGACTCCGGGGTGCCCAGGGCCTGCCCACCCCCGTTGGGATCGCACGGGATGCGAACGCCGGTTCGGCGCGGTTGGCAGGGGGTGTGCTGCCCAGGGCTGCCCTGGGCGCGCGGTGTCAGAAATCCCGGATCCGGCCCTCTCGATCCGGGAAATCGCGGGCCACCACGGCGTCCGGACACGCAGAAAGCCCGCCAGTGGCGGGCTTTCCGGCGACTGCATCTGCTGTTTTGGTTGCGAGGGCGGGATTTGAACCCGCGACCTCCGGGTTATGAGCCCGGCGAGCTACCGAACTGCTCCACCTCGCGACCTCGACACTAGCACGAGGAAGGGCGGCTGCAACGCGCAGCCGCCCTTCCTCGTTGTTCGTCTTCGGCCCGACGGGGTCAGTCGTCCAGCGCCGCGTCGTCGTCCTCGTCGAGTGCCTCCTCGCCGTCGGGCAAGGCGTCGGCGGCGGGCGATCCGCCCATCATCTGCAGTGCCTCGATGAGCAGGCGGCTGGCCTCCGCATTGCGCTCCTGGTACGTGCCGAGGTCGCCGTTGGACAGGGCCTCCTCGGCTTCCTCGAAGGCGGCACTGGCCTCCTCGAGCGTGGCCGTGGCCTGCGGATCCATTTCGCCGGCCTCGCCGTCCGCGTCCTCGTCGACCTCCTCCTCGTCGACCTCGGGTGCTTGGGCGTCGGCGACGTCGTCTTCCTCGACCGTTCCCTCGGGGAGGGCAAGCTCCGGGGCGGCCTCGCCGAACAGCGCCGCGAGACCCTCGGTCAGGGTCTCGGCCATCTCGATCTGGTCGCCGAGGATCACCACGACCCGCTCCAGGTTGGGCAGATCGGACTGCTCGGCGCGCAGGAACAGCGGCTGCACGTACATCAGCGCCTCCTCGATGGGCAGCACGAGGAGATCGCCGTAGATAACCCGGGAGCCGGACTGGTTCCACAGCGCGATCTGCTCGCTGATCTCGGTCTCCTGGTCGATGCGCGCCTGGATCTGCTCGGGCCCGAAGACCGTTCGTGTCGGCGGCATCTCATAGGCCTTCAGCTCGCCGTAGACCTCCGGGTCGCTACGTCCGGCCATCCACGCGATGAGGTTGTTCCGCTCGGCCGGCGTGTACGGCTGGATGAGCGCGAATTCCTCCTGATCCACGCCCGGCAGGCGCGTCAGCAAGTAGTAGGGCCGCATCTCGCGTTGCTCGCGCTGCTCGGGGTCCTGATCCTCCTGATTCTGGAAGAACGCCGCGTCCATCGGGATCTCCCAGGCGTCCTCCTGGGTGTAGAACTGCGAGGGATCCTGGATGTGGTACCGCTCGAACAGCGCGGCCTGGACGCGGAAGATGTCCTCGGGGTAGCGGAAGTGGCTGATCATGCCCTCCCCCGCGTCCTCGTACTCGCTGAACGCGTCGGGGAAGATCTCGGCCCAGGTCTGGATGATCGGGTCGTCGGGCTCGGGGACGTAGAAGTCCACCGAGCCGTCGTAGGCATCGACGACCGCCTTGACCGAGTTCCGGATGTAGTTCGCCTCGCCCTCGATCCCGGGCGCCTCGACCGTCTGCTCGACGAGGGTCAGGGTGCCGTCCTCCTGGGTGGTCGGCACGAGTTCGCGCTGCTCGGCGAGGGTGAGGTCGCCGAGTTGGACCCGCTGCGAGTACGGCAGCATGTTGCTGGTCGTGTAGGCGTCCACGACCCACTTGATCCGTCCGTCCATCGCCACCGGGTACGGGTCGTGATCGAACTCGAGGAAGGGAGCAGCCAACTCCACCCGGTCACGGATGCGCCGATTGAAGAGCACGTCGCTGTCTTCGTTGATCAGGTTGCTGATCAGGATGTTCGGCTCGGCGAACCGCAACGCGAAACCGAGGCGCCGCGAGATGGAGCCGACACCGACGCCGCCCTCACCCGTGTACTCGTAGACGGCCGGGCTGTCGCCTTCCTGGGGGAAGTCGAGTTCTGGGCGGTCGGTGCGCACGATGGAGTACTCGGGGCTCCGTTCGCCGTAGTACAGGCGGGGGTTGTCGACCTCGAGCTTGTCGACGCCCTGGGGAGGGATGTCGTTCACGAGGAACACCGGCTGCCCGTCGGTCCGCTTGGTCGACACCGCGCTGGAGACCAGGCCGAAGCCGTGGGTGTAGGTCAGCCGCTCGTTCTCCCACGTCTGGGCGGCGTCGAGGTTCTGCTCGTTGACCTCGCGCACGCTGATCATGACCTGCTGCAGGCCCTCGTCCTCGTCGAACTCGTACCGGTCGACGTCGACGTCCTGGAAGTCGTAGTAGGGCCGGAGCTCCTGCAGCTGCCGGTACGTGTTCTGCAGGGTCGCGGGATCCCAGAGCCGAATGGCCTCGAACGTGCGCTGGTTCGCGTCCACGGTCTCCTCGTCGAGCTCGTCGAGCGCGGGGTACGGCTCGAACTCGACCTCGTCGAGCCCGAACCCGTACCGGGTGAGCTCGAGGTTGCGATCGATGAACTCCTCTTCGCGCTCGAGCTCCTGCGGGTCGACCTGCAGGCGCTGGATGACCGCCGGGTAGATGCCCGACAGCACGACGAACGCGATGACGAGGATCGCGACGCCCGCGGACGGCAGGAGCCAGCCCTGGAAGCGGATGTTGAGCAGGAACAGCACGACGCACACCGCGGCGATCACGGTGAGCAGCTCGAATGCGACGAGCTGGGCGTTCGCGTCGGTGTACCCCAGTCCGGTCACCACGCCGCGCTCGGAGTAGCTCAGCATGTAGCGGTCGAGCCAGAACCCCCAGGCGCGGACCCCCACGATCAGCGCCAGCAGGATCGACAGGTGGACGTTTACCTGGGGGGTCAGCTTGCGCCCGGGTGACTGCGGGCGGATGCCGCCGAACAGGTAGTGCGCGATCGCAGTCAGCACGCCGGTGACCGCGAGCGCGGTGAACAGCCAGGAGTTCACGAGCGTCAGGAACGGGAGCGTGAACACGAAGAAGCTCAGGTCGCGCCCGAACTCGGGATCGACCTGACCGAACTCGACCCCGTTCGCGAAGAGCAGGAACCCCTCCCACTCGGGGGCGACCGAGACACCCGACAGCACACCGATCGCGACGGCGACGGTGAGGATGAGCGGCCGGCTGAAGGGCTCGATCGCCTGCCGGTAGCGCTCGATCCCCTCCTCCTGGGCCGAGGGGATGCGGTAGCTCGGGGTGAGGCGCTTCGCGAGCAGGAGATTGCCCGCGATCAGCAGGGTCATCACGAGACCCGCGGCGAGGCCCAACCCGACCTGCGTGGTCAGCACGGTCCAGAACACCGACTCGAAGCCGACGCTCTGGAACCACAGGATGTCGGTCCAGAAGGTCGCCACGCGGGTGGCGAAGAGGACCAGCAGGATGAGCACACCCGCGAGCACGAGCCACCAGCGGCGGCGGAGCTCCTCGAGGAAACGACGCATGGGCTAGGACTCCGAGTCTGAGAGGCGTCCCGGGCTCGTTCGGTCGGTCGAGCCCGACGGGCGGTGGATTCGATCGATGCTTGCCGGTCTCGCGACGGCCCCGTTGCGCCAGGGATCGGCGAGGCGCGGAACCACCGCCGAGCGATGTGGCCCGGCCTCACCAGGGAGAACGGGCCTGCACGGTCGGGGGTTCCCGGGGGCACACCGTGACCGCCGTCCGCACGGTCGCACGAGACGCGAGCGACCCTGCGCCGGTACGCGCGGCCGAGCCGGTCCGCTCCGGACGGCCTCCGCCGTCCGCACGGCCGAGCTTACCGACTCATCCGGTGTGTTCAGCGTTGAGGCGACGACCCGAGCCGCGGAGGCCGCGCGCCCGACACCGTGACCGGGTCGGACGGCGCGAGGAGGTCGAACGACGCGCTCGTCCGGAGTCACACGGTGCGCGAACGCCAAGGACACCGTCGCCACCCTTCGGTCGGTTGACCGACCAGTGTACGCACGCTGTCGGAGGATGCGCCGCGATCGAGCGCGGCATCATCGTTGCTGGCGCCCTCGACGGGCCAGCCGCGGGCCCGGTGTCGCGGCCGCTGGGCGGAGGCGATGCCGGCGGACGGGTCCGCCCCGGCCGTTCGCGGCTACGTGCGGCTGAAGAGCCGGCGCCCGGAAGCGTCGGTGCCCGTTTCGCCGGAGGCCTCGGTGCCGGGATTGGCCGCCGCGACGAGCGGCTTCGCGACCTGCGCGGCAGGAACTTCGGCAGCCCCGGTCTCCTCGGGGGTACTGCCTGCGGGCTCCTCGCTCGCCTCCGAGTGCGAGGTCGATTCTCCCCCACCGACCTCGACCTTGACGTAGGTCTTGAACTCGATCGGTACCTCGTGCATCCGGAACAACCGGACGTTCGAGGCTTCCTCGTTGTTGTGCAGGCGCTCGACGAACTTCAGGGCGTCGTCGAGGCTCTTGGCGGTGTGGTGGCCCTCACGACCCTCCGCCGACTGAAACGTGACGAGATGCTCCACGGTTGACCTCCCGGCGATGCTCGGCGGCACTGCCCAGGAGTGGGCGTGCTCGTCGGGAGGTTCGGCGCGTCGTGCCGGCGACTTTACCCCCGGTGTGGAAGCCGATCGCCGCGAGTGCCGACAACGGGTCGGGACGCGCGCCCTAGCGATGCATGGCGCTCGTGCTCGTTCCCTGGAAGACCTTCTGGAGATCCCGAAACGAGTCGAGCACCGAGCCGGCGCCAATGGCCACGGCCTCGAGCGGCTTGTCGATCACGTTGACCGTCACATGGGTCTCCTGCGCCACCCGCTCGGCGAGCCCGTGCAGCAACGCGCCACCGCCGGTGAGCCACAACCCCTCGTCGATGATGTCCTGGGTGAGCTCGGGGGGGCACTCGCCGAGGGTCTCGACCACGGCGCGCACGATCTGTCCGACCTGGTCGTCGAGCGCTGCGCGCAGCTCGGCAGAGCCCACGGTGACGTGACGAGGCAGCCCGGTCGCGAGCTCCCGCCCGCGGATGTCGGCCTCCTGTTCGGGCTGCAGCGGCACGGCCGAACCCAGGGTGATCTTGAGTTCCTCGGCTGTGCGCTCCCCGATGGCCAGCGCGTACGCGTCACGCACGTAGCGCTGCACGGCGGCGTCCAGATCGAAGCCACCGACACGCACGGCCCGTGACACGACGACACCGCCGAGCGCGACGATCGCAACCTCGCTGGTGCCACCACCGATGTCGACGACCATGCTCCCGAAAGGCTCCTGAACCGGAAGGCCCGCGCCGATGGCGGCGGCCATCGGCTCCTCCATGAGGTGCACCTCGCCGGCCCCGGCCTCGGTCGCGGCCTCCTCGACGGCGCGGCGCTCGACGTTCGTCACCGCGCTCGGTACGCAGATGATCACTCGGGGCTTCCCCCACCGGACCGTGCGGCCACCCTGCACCCTCTGGAACAGCAGCTTGAGCAACTTCGCGGTCGCATCGAAGTCCGTGACGGCCCCGCCGCGCAGCGGACGCTCGGCCACGATGTGGCCGGGCGTCCTGCCGATCATCGCGTAGGCCTCGTGCCCCATGGCGAGCACTTCGCCGTTGTGATGGTTCACCGCAATGACCGTTGGCTCGTTCAACAGCACCCCGCGACCCTGGCCGTACACCAGCGTGTTCGCGGTGCCGAGGTCGACGGCGATTCCTCGTGACAATGGTCTACCTCTCCGCGAGGCGCTCAGGCGCCGCATCACGCTGCTCGGGCACCGACCCTGACGTCACTTCCTCGTCCTCGGACGGTGCTGACGGTGCCTCCCGTGTGCGGGGCGCCAGGGCGTCGAGCGCGCGGTGGAACCCCTCGATAGATGCCTCCGGACTGCGTCCACGCAAGGCGCGGCCGAGCTGCGCGAGGAGCCACACGCAGCAGGTCACGACGGCCAGCACGAGCAGTACGGTCATGAGCAACGGTCCTTCCGGCGCGGGACGCGCTCGAACGTGAAACGCGGGCGATCGGCGCGGCGGGATCCCCCCGACGACCGGAACATAGGTTCGCCGGCCGGTCCACTGCAATCTCCCCGGCGTGCCCGTCCGGGCAACCAACATCGGCCGGCGGTGGTGAGCCGGCGTCGGGATTGGCTGATATGACCTGCCGGTAGCGGTTCCATGGGTTTCGCCTCCGGAGGTGTCAGAAGGGACCCGCACAGGTTCCGAGGGTCGGGCGTTGTCGCGCCTGGTTCTCCTGACACCACCGGGAGGTGGGCTTGATGATGCACATGCATGGTATTCGAGCGCAGCAACTTTCGGCGCGGACGGTCGGCGTGGGGTTGGATCGGCTGGTGGCGGTGCCGGTGGATGTGGGCAAGTCGGCGGCGATGGCGATGGTGGTCGACTTCTCGGGTCGGCGGCTGGCCGCGCCGTTCGAGTTCGCTCTCGACCGGTCGGGGGTGGCGGGGTTCGTCGCTCGGGTCGAGCGGGTTCTGCCGGCGGAGACGGCGTTGGTGCGGGTGGGGGTGGAGGCGTGCGGGCACTATCATCGGCCGCTGGTCGCCTCGAGGGTGCTGCCCGGGCACTGGCAGCTGGTGGAGCACAACCCGGCGTGGGTGTCAGCCCAGCGGCGGGTCAACGGCACGGGTCGGACCAAGACCGACCCGATCGACTTGACCGCGATCGCGGATCTGCTGCTGGCCGGCCGCGGCTACGAGGTGGCCGTCGGTGATGAGCTGCTGGTCGAGCTGAGCGCGTGGGCGGCGCATCGCCGCCGGCGGGTGCAGGCCCGCTCGGCGGTCAAGAACCAGCTGACCGGTCAGCTGGACCGCTGCTTTCCCGGGCTGGGCGCGAGTCTGTCGAGCGTGCTGGGCACCAAGGTCGGCCGCCTTGTCGCGGCCGAGTTCTCAGACCCCGATCGGCTCGCCCGGCTCGGCGTGGCCCGCTTCCGGGCGTTCGCGGCGCGCCGCGACGTGCGCGTGAGCGTGGCGCTGGCCGAGCGCCTCGTGGCCGCGGCCCGCGACGCGCTGCCCACGCCCGACGCGGCGGTGGCCCGTCAGGTCCTGGCCGCCGATCTGGCGCTGCTCGACGGCCTGGACGGCCAACTCGCCGAGGTCGACGCGCGCATCGACGCGCTCGTGCCCGCCACCCGCTACCGCGTGCTGACGTCGGGGCCGGGCTGGGGGGCGGTCCGCGCGGCCGGCTACGCCGCCGGCGTCGGCGACCCGGCACGCTGGCCCTCGCACCGGCAGGTGTACCGCGCCGCCGGGCTGAACCCCGCCCAGTACGAGTCCGCCGGACGCCGTCGTGACAGCGGCATCAGCCGGGAGGGATCGGTGCCGCTGCGCCGGGCGATCCTCGACCTCGGCGTGGGCCTGTGGCACCAAGATCCCGCCGCCCGCCGCTACGCCGCCGGGCTGCGCGAGCGCGGCAAGCCCGGCGCGATCATCGCCACCGCCCTGGCCCGCCGGGCGAACAAGATCGCCTTCGCGATGGTCCGCGACCAGACGCTGTACGACCCCGCCTGCTGGGCCAGCAAGGAGTAGGACACCGGACCCTTCCCATCCGCGGTCGATCGTGCGAGGCTCGCGGACAGGAAGGCCGGGATCAGACGTCGTACGGGCTATGGCGGACTCGTTCGCGGGTCACGCCGCTCCTAGCTTGACGCCCGGCCTTCCACCCGTCTCAGAGCCCGAACGAAGCCAGCTGACCCCACCCTCAGTGGAGGTCGCATAGATCAGCGTGGGCCTACGGCCCCGCCGACCTCGCACCCCACCGCCACACAAGCATCCCGCCAGCCCCCGCGCACACCGGGGGCTGCCAAGGATGTCGTACACGATGCTTGACAAGACCTACGGCCAGCTAGGTCGTCCCGGGCCAGTGCGCATCGCCGTCGGCCCAGTGCTCCTGTTTCCAGATCGGCACCTCGGCCTTGAGGCGATCAATACCCTCGCGGGCCGCTGCGAACGCCTCCGGTCGGTGCGCAGCCGAGACCCCGACCACCACGGACGGCTCCTCGACACCGAGCGACCCGACACGGTGCTCCATCCACACGGCCGTGATGCCGTCGCGCAACGCGAGCTCCTCGGCGAGGCGCACGAGCTGGGCATTCGCGAGCTCGACGTACGCCTCGTAGGACAGCCCCGTCACCGCGCGGCCCTCGCTCTGCTCACGCACAGCCCCCACGAAGACGACGACCGCGCCCGCAGCGGGATCGGCGCAGAAGCGGTGCGCGGCATCCGTCGAGAGCGGCTCCGAGGTGAGGGCGGCGTGGGTGCGGGCGGGCACGGGTCCTCTACCCCTCGTTGCCGGGCTGGTCATCGTCGAGGTCGTCGAGGTCGTCAAGATCGTCGTCGTCGATGTCGGTCCAGTCGATCTCCCCACGCTCGATGCGCTCGAGGAGCTCCTGGAACTCCGGGTCGTCGACCACCTGGGTCCAGATCGCGACGAAGAGGACGATCCACAGGATCCCTCCGAGCAGGCCGAGGCCACCCATGACGAGCCCGGCGATTCCGGTGCCGCGCCCCGTGCCCCCGCGGGCGGGTGCCCGCCGCATCCCGACGATGCCGAGAATCACCGCGACCAGGCCCAGGATGATCGCCAGCGGGATCGGGAGCAGCAGGAACCCACCGAGGGCCGCCAGGAGGGCGAGGATCCCGCAGACGAGCGCAGCCGTCGAGAGACCGTTGCCCGAGGGGGCCGGGACGGGTTCCTGCCGCCAGCCACCGGGATCGGCCGGTGGGGCCGCACCGGGTGGCGGCACGCTCTGCCAGCCAGCCGGATCGCTCGGTGGGGGGCCTCCCTGCTCTCCGCCGTCGGGACCGAGCGGCTGGGTCGGCTCCTGCTCGCGGCCGGGTTCCTGCCCTTCGGGCGGTGGCGTGGACATCTCGGCTCCTGGTGCGTCGGTGGCGGGACCGTCGCCGGACCACCGGGGAGGCGGTCCAGCGCAGGGCGATCGGAGGACTGGCGGACGAGCAGAACGGCGTCAGCGGGAACGGCGCCGGCTACGCGCGAGCTGCCAGCCGATGACGGCGCTCACGCCGGTGACCGTCCCGAGACCACCGTAGACGAGGCGCCGACGGGCGCGCAGGCTACCGAGCCGCGCATAGCCGCGATGGGCATCCCCGGCAGCACGCAGCACCTCGCGGTTGGAGCGCTCGGCTCGCCAGCCACTGTGGCGCAGGCGGGACGTCCCCAGCACCCAGGGATGCATGAGGTAGGCGAGCTGTCCTTCGGAGAGGTCGGTCGCACCGATTCGACGCAACCCGGCCAAGGCCGTCGTCACGGGGGTCTCGGGAAGGCGCAGGAGACGGCGACCGACGAGGTGCGCTGCTTCCGCCGCGGGCACCCACCCGTCGCAGGCGACGTTCACGGTGCCGGTGAGGTGGCCTCCGACGGCATGGTGGATCGCCGCCGCCGCGTCGCGCACGTCGAGCACCTGGACCACCGGCTCGTGGCCGCGGACGAGCGGCACCCGCGGCGCCTCGATGAGCGCCGTCGCGGCGTTGTCGACCCCGGGCCCGAGGAGGGACGCGAGCCGGAGAGAGGCGATCGACACGTCCGGATGGCGCACGTCGAACGCCCGAACGAGTTCTTCGGCGAGCAGGGCGCGGTAGGCGGCGGGCGCATCGGGAGGGGCACGCAGCCGCGCCTCCTCGGGCAAGGGAACCGGGTTGTCCGGGTGCGCACCGTAGATGGCGGCAGGTGCGACGTGAACGACACCTCTGGCGCCCACGGCCGCAGCAGCCTCGAGCACGTTGCGGGTGCCGTGCACGACCCGCGCGAAGCGCCCATCCGCGTCGTCGTCCGGCCGGTCACCGGTGGTGGGCCCGGCCGGCGACAACGCGCCGAGGTGCACCACGACGTCCACGCCCTCGAACGCGTGCCGCAGGACGGGATCGCGCACGTCGGCGACCCGCAGCTCGAGCTTGCCCGGGGGGACGGGTGGCTCCACGAGATCCACGGCGACGATGCGTGAAACCTCGGGATCCGCCCCGAGACGGGTGAGGAGCGCGGAGCCCAGCGGGCCTCGCACCGGTGTAACGGCCACCACGGTCATGGCGGCAGTCTGCCCGCCGCGCTCCCCGCGACCAAACGCCCCGCTCGACGGCCACGGCCACTACCATGCGGGTATGAGTGATCCGTTCGGCGGGTTCGATCCCCGCATGTTCGAGCAGGTCCCGTTCTTCCGCGAACTGGCCAAGGTCATGTCATGGAGCGGCGGTCCCGTGAACTGGGACCTCGCCCGGCAGACGGCAGAAGCGCTCGCTGGTCGTGACCCCCGGGCCCTCGGTGACGGCGGCACGAGCGAGGAAGCCTTCTCCGACGCGGTCGACACCGCGGAGCTCTGGCTCGACCAAGTGACGGGCCTGCCACGGGTCGCCGGGCCGGCGCGCTCCCTCGACGCGGGCGCGTGGGCGGAGCTCGCCACCACCGCCGAGGGACTCGGTCGCTACGTCGAGCCGATCGCCCGCGGGATGGGCGAGACGCTCAGCGGTCAGCTACCCGAGGAGCTCCAACAGCAGTTGGGGTCCGCATCCGGCATGAAGCCCGCACTCGATGCCCTCGGCGCGATGCTGTTCGGTGTGCAGGTCGGCACCGTCGCCGGGAACCTCGCCGACCAGCTCGTCGGGACCTACGACCTCGGTGTCCCCACGACCGACCCCCGCGTGGTGGGCACGGTCGGGGGTGGCCTGGGGCGGTTCGCGACCGACTTCGACCTCGATGAGTCCGAGGCGCGGTACTGGCTGGCGCTGCGCGAGGCGGCGCATCGACGGGTGTTCGGTGGTCTGCCGTGGCTTCGGGAGCACCTCGACGACCTCATCAGTCGCTTCGCCTCGGAGGCCGACCTCGATCCCAGCCGCATGATGGACGCGTTGGGCGGGGCCGGCTTCGACCCGTCCGATCCCGAGGCGCTCGAGCAGGCTTTGCAGGATCCCGACGCGTTCGAGATCGAGCCGACGGAGGCCCAGAAGCGGATCCTGCGTGAGCTGCAGACACTGGTCGCATTCACCGAGGGGTGGAGCGCCACGATCGTGCACGCCGCGGCGGCCGACCGGCTACCGTCCCTCGGGCGGATCGAGGAGGCCGCGCTGCGCCACCGCGCAGAGCACGGTCCGGGCGAACGGTTCCTGCAGCAGCTGATGGGCCTCGACCTCAAGCCCGCGGATCTGCGGCAGGGTCGCGACTTCTGCGACGCGGTGGTCGCCGCGCGCGACCTCGAGGGACTCGACCGCGCCTGGGCGCGGGCCGAGCACCTTCCGCGCCCGGACGAGCTCGAGGACCCGAGCCGTTGGCTCGTGCGCATGGCCGCGATCGAGCTCGGGGTCGACGGCGACCCGCCCGAGCAGCACTAGGAGCGGTTCCAGGAGGGGCCTCCCGGCGCGCTGGTGCCCGAGGACGTCCGTCCCGCGCACGAGCCCGCCGGTATCGCCGAAATCCACACGATCGGGTCGCGTCGATCCTGCGCACGCCCGTTCGCGTTCGCGATCCGACCAGCGATCCACATCCGCATCCACAGGTTTGTCCGCAGGCGCTGCCCACATCCGAGCAGGTCAAGCGCTGAGCGGTCAGGCCTGTGGACCGTACTTGTGGACACTCGCGTTGACCCTTGAGGCGCGCGCGCCATACGGTTCGCGCTAGCTCGGCCCTCGGTCGGTCACCGGGTCCGTCCTCTTAGGGGAAGGGGGGATGGGCGCGGGCCACCGAGGGTCGTGCGCTTCTCCTTCGACCGCTCCCCCGTCGAGCGTCCTCGGGACCCTGCGCCGTCGAGCGTCCTCAGCCGTCGGGGAGGTCCACGCAGTCCGCCACGTCCACGTCGCTGCTCTCGGTGGGCGGAACGTCGAGATCGGCGAGGTCGTCGAACACGACCCCGCCCTCCCCGACCAGGAGCATGACCCGCCACTGCGGGTCGACCCGCCACGTGTCCCCGTCCCAACCCTCGGGCGCGCCCGACATGTAACGGACCTCCTCGGCGGCCCCGTGACCGCACTCCGAGAGCGCCGGCTCCCCCGCCGCCGCCGTCTCCGCGGGATCCATCGCGTCGTCGAGATCGGGGACCTCGGTCAGCGCCTCCTCGGGGACCGGGTCGAGCCCGATCGTCTCGAGTGTCGCGGTGTTCGAGCCCACACCCGCCTCGCTGACATCGACGTGCAGCAACGAGGTCGCTCCGGGAGCGACATAGGTGAGCCGCGCGCTCTCGACGTCGTCTTCACCCAGGTCCGCGTGCAACTCGGCGAGCCGCGCGTCGTTGTTCCACTCCTCCGCCGCCGGCCCGGCGACCTCCTGAAGGCCTGACAGCGTCGAGGGGACCGACTCGTCCGCGTCGCCGGCCCCGTTCTCGGCTCCGTCGAGCGGATCCTCGCTCTCGGCGGGCTCGCACGCAGCAACGGCGACGAACAGAACGGCCAGCAGAACTCGACGCATTGGCCGCAGTCTATCCCGAGCCGATACGGCACCTCGCGTCGACAGTTCCCCTGGTATCGACCGGGCGGACGGATGCGCGAGCCGCGACCGAGGGTACGAATCGGGGGTGAACACACGCGACTCTTCGGGGAGCAGCGCAGGCATTCCCCGCCCGAACCGGCAGCAGGAGCCAGACTCCCTATGAGCAGTGATCCGCGCGGCTGGGAGACAACCGGCCCGGACCAGCAACCCTCGGACCCGGGGGAGCCGACCGAGACCGACCGTCCCGCGGTGCCCGGGGGGACGTCCGACCCGCTGGGCACGGTGGGTCCCGATTCGCCGCCACCCGGGGGCTCATCGCCCCCACCCGCAGATCCCGCCGCGACGTGGCCACCGCGGTCGGAGCCGGCCGCACCGGTCGGACACGAGCCACCTCGGCGGCCCCCCGCGGGCCGGGCGATCGCGATAAGCACCATCGTGTCCGCGATCGTCGCCGCGATCGTCGCGGCGGTGGTGGCCGCCGGCGTCGTCGAGAACGCTGACGTGGACAGTGCCGCGTCCCCCGCCGGCGAGGACACCGCCGACGCGGACGAGGTTCCCACCCCGGACCTCTCGGGGCTGGAGGCCGACACCTCGGTCGAGGTCGTCGCCGAAGCCACGATGCCGTCGGTCGCGCACTTGGAGACCGGCCAGGGCGCCACCGGTTCGGCCGTCATCTTCCGTGAGGACGGGTACCTCATCACGAACGCCCATGTGGTGGGCAACGCGAACCAGGTGCAGGTCACCCTCGGGGACGGCCAAGCGCGTAGCGGCGAGGTCGTTGCGACGGCCCCGTTCGCCGACATCGCCGTCCTGCGGGTGGACGAGGACGGACTCCCCACCGCGGAGTTCACGGACGAGGCCCCGAACGTCGGCGCACCCGCCATCGCGATCGGCTCGCCGTTCGGGTTCGACGCGACCGTCACCTCGGGGGTGGTGAGCGCCCTGAACCGCACCCTACCGGCCGATCAGCGGGGCGAAGTGGTCCTGAGCGATCTCATCCAGACCGACGCCGCGATCAACCCGGGCAATTCGGGCGGGCCACTCGTCGACGGCGAAGGCCGCGTGATGGGGATCAACACCGCGATCATCTCGCAGACCGGCACCGACGCCGGCATCGGCTTCGCGATCCCGGCCAGTACGGCGGTGTCGCTGGCCGAGCGCCTCATCGACGACGGTGAGGTCTCGCCGGCCTTCCTCGGTATCCAGGGAGACAACCTCGAGCCGGGCGCAGCCGAGCAATTCGACCTCGACGTGGCGTCCGGCGCCGTCGTCGTCGCTGTCGTCCCGGACAGTCCCGCCGACGAGGCCGGCCTCGCCGAGGGGGACATCATCACCGGGATCGACGGTGACGGGGTCGAGTCGATGTTCGACGTGCAGGGCCGCATCCGCATCACCGAGCCCGGCACGACGATCACGCTGACGGTCGTGCGCGACGGAGAGGAACTCGAACTCGAGACCACGCTGACCGAGCAGCCCGAGCAGACCGAGCTGCCGTAGCCGTAGCCGTAGCCCGAGGTCCGCCGGGCGACGAAGCCCGGCGCTCAGCGGGGCCCTAGACTCCCGCGACCCGTTCCTCGACACGGGCGAGGGCCGCCCGGAGCAGCCGGCGCAGCGCCTGGTCGTCGTCGGCGCCGGCCTCCCCGGCGGCCTCGTCCCACGCCACGATCAGCCGGTTGAGATCGCGACTGGACAGTTCCGGGAAGAGCGCGAGGATCCGGCGGTCGAGCGTGTCCGGCTCCGAACCGCCGCCCGCCTCCCGGACCGCGACGACGTTCGCGACCAGGCATCCGGCGGCGTCCCGGTCCCAGGCACCCGCCACGAGCGGCAGGTCCTCGCGCGCCGCGACCTCCGCGAGGGCGCCACGCGCGGGCTCGGGCAGCGGCCGGATGGCGCGGGCGAGGCGCTCGGACGTTGCGATGGACGTCTGCGGACCTGGTCGCATACCCCCAGCCTACCTACGGTCCGGTGCGGTACGACGCCCGGTGACCGGTATGCTCGATCGGCGATGGACACTCCCGAGCCCACCCCACCAGACCCGCACGCGGCCGCGGACGGCAACGCGTCCGACCCGCAGGAGGGCAGCCCCGACGGCGCCAGCGAGCCGGAGGGCACGCACGCGGTCCGCGTCACCGCCGACCGACTGCTCTGCGAGCCACCCCAGGACAGCGAGCGTCGCTCCAAGGGCGGCATCCTGATCCCCGCCACCGCCCAACAGGAGGGGCGCCGTGGGCTCTGGTGCAGGGTGGTGGCGGTCGGTCCGCTGGTGCGTGGGATCGAAGCGGAGGACCGGGTCCTCTTCCTGCCCGACGACGCGGTCGAGGTCGACATCCGCGGCGACCTGTTCCTCGTCGTGCGCGAACGCGACGTCCACGCGGTGGCGTCGGCCGAGCGGGCCGCCGACCCCACCGGCCTCTACTTGTGAACCCGCGCGTGACTGGGCTCGCGCACCTCACCCTCCGAGCCCCGGGCGTGACCACGAACGCTGCACGACACGACGAACCGGACGAGAGTCGAAAGGCCGCCATGTCCCTGCCCAGCGCGCAGTATTCGATGACCATGCGCGTGCACCTCGAGGACTCCTCGCGAGGGGTCGGCCAGGTCACCACCGCCGTGGGCGACGCCGGTGGCAGCGTGACCGCCGTCGACATCGTCGATGCCCAGGGGGACATCCTCGTGGCCGACATCACCGTCAACGCCGCCGACGGTGCCCAGTCCGACGCGATCACGGCCGCGGTGGAGGCCGTCCCCGGTGCCGCCCTGCACAAAGTGAGCGACCGCACCTTCCTGATGCACCTCGGCGGCAAGCTCGAGGTCCGGGCGACCAGCCCGATAAAGACCCGCGACGACCTCTCGATGGCCTACACCCCGGGTGTGGCCCGGGTCTGCCAGGCCCTCGTCGACCGGCCCGAGGACGCTCGCCGCCTCACGATCAAGCGCAACACCGTGGCGGTGGTCACGGACGGATCGGCCGTGCTCGGCCTGGGGGACATCGGCGCCACCGCCGCGCTGCCGGTGATGGAGGGGAAGGCCACGCTGTTCAAGGAGTTCGCCGACGTCGACGCATGGCCGGTCTGCATCGACTCGAGCGACCCTGACGAGATCGTGCGGACCGTCCAGCTCCTCGCCCCCGTCTACGGGGGCGTGAACCTGGAGGACATCGCCGCCCCCAGGTGCTTCAAGGTGGAGGAACGGCTGCAGGAGCTGCTCGACATCCCCGTCTTCCACGACGACCAGCACGGCACGGCCATCGTGGTCCTCGGGGCGCTGCGCAACGCCCTGCGACTCGTCGGCAAGCGGCTCGAGGACGCCCGGATCGTGATGGCGGGCGCGGGCGCCGCCGGGGTGGCGATCCTGCAGATGCTGCAGGGCGAGGGCGTCGAGCACGTCGTCGTGACCGACCGCGAGGGGATCGTCCACAGCGGCCGCAGCGACCTGCACGAGACGAAGGCACGGATCGCACGGACCACCAACTCGAGCGGGGAACGGGGCACCGTGGTCGACGCCCTCGAGGGTGCCGACGTGTTCATCGGCGTCGCGGGGCCCGACCTCATCGCGCCAGGGGACCTCGCGAGGATGGCCCGCGACCCGATCGTGTTCGCGCTCGCCAACCCCGACCCCGAAGTGGATCCGGTGGGCGCACGCGAACACGCGGCGGTGCTTGCCACCGGCCGCAGTGACCAGCCCAACCAGATCAACAACGTGCTCGCGTTCCCGGGGATCTTCCGCGGCGCGCTCGACGCCCAGGCGACCCGGATCACCCCCGAGATGAAGCTCGCCGCGGCCAGGGCGCTCGCGGGGGTCGTGCCCCCGGAGGAGCTACGCCCCAGCTATATCGTGCCGAGCGTGTTCAACCCGGACGTGGCCCCTGCCGTCGCCGAGGCGGTCAGGGATGCCGCACCGAGTACATAGTCCGCGACGAGCGAGGAGTGCCGTTGCCGCCCAGCCACCGCCGCCCCGCACCACGACTCGACCGCGAACGCGCCTGGTGGGCCGAGGGTGCGGTCGTGGCCGGCGTCGACGAGGTCGGACGCGGCGCGTGGGCCGGACCGGTGACGTACGCCGCGGTGGTGCTGCCGACCGACCGGCGGGTCTACAAGCTGCGGGACTCCAAGACGCTCGACCCGGCGGCACGCGAGCACCTCGCGCGGCGGCTGCGGGGCGTCGCGCCGGGCATCGGGATCGGCCACGCGTCGAACCGCGAGATCGACCGGCTCGGGATGAGCCTCGCGATGCGGCTGGCCGCCAGGCGCGCCGTGGAGGCGCTGCCGGACCGGCCCGACGTGCTGCTGCTGGACGGCAACTGGGACTTCCTCGCCGACTTCCCCAGCCACAACGAACGCCTGATCGGGGGCGACGCCCGGTGCGCCTCGATCGCGGCCGCCTCGATCGTGGCGAAGGCCGCTCGCGACTCCCTCATGCGTCACGCCGAACCCCGATTCCCCCCGTACGATTTCGCGTCGAACAAGGGCTATCCCACCCCGGCGCATCTCGCGAGCCTGGACGCGCAGGGCCCCTGTGAGCTGCACCGGCTGAGCTGGCGACCGGTGGCCGCGGCTCGCTGGAACGCGACCGCGCCGAGGCTCCCGCTCGACGAGGTGACGGGGGTCGGATCATCCGCGTTCGGGTAGGCCTGCCGACCGGTCGCGTCCCGCAGCGCAGGGAGGAGGCGTGAGTGGAAGGCATCATCGGGATCCTCTTCGGCGGCCTGATCGTCGGCGCGGTCGCGCGGTTGGCCCTACCGGGACCCCAACCGATCGGTTGCATCGGTACGATCGCGATCGGGGTCGCGGGCGGGGCCCTCGGGGGGCTGCTCGGACGAGGAATTCTCGGCGGCCCGGAAGGTCCGCTGGTGGATTTCGCGTTCAGTGTTCTGGGAGCGGTGCTCCTGCTGCTCGGGCTCCGCGCGCTCGCGGGGCGACGTCGGCTCTAGGGGATAGAAGCGATGCGGCTGTATGACACTCGGCGTGATCGCGTGGTGCCGTTCGTCGGCGCGCGAACGGTCCGTCTCTACGTCTGCGGCGTCACGCCGTACGACGCCACCCATCTCGGCCACGCGTTCACGTACACGGCGTTCGACGCTCTCGTCCGCCTGCTCGAACACCGTGGTCACCGCGTGCGGTACGTGCGCAACGTCACCGACGTCGACGACGACATCCTCCGCACCGCGCGCGAGGCGGGCCGGTCGCACGAGGTGATCGCCCGGGAGGAGGTCGAGCGCTTCTTGAGCGACTGCGCCGCGTTGAACCTCCGTCCTCCCGACGTGGAACCGTGGGCCAGCGAGGCCGTGCCCGCGATCCAGCGCGCGATCGCGGGCCTCCTCGAGCAGGGCGTCGCCTACGACGTCGGGGACGGCCGCGTGTACTACGACGTCCGGGCCGCGGGCGATGCCTTGGGTGCGCTGTCGAAGCTCGATCGGGAGACGATGCTCGTCGAGTTCGGCGAGAAGGGCGGCGATCCGGACGCTCCGGACAAGCGCGATCCGCTCGACTTCCTGCTGTGGCAGCCGAGTGCCCCCGACGAGCCGGCCTGGGGCAGCCCGTGGGGGGCCGGCCGGCCGGGGTGGCACATCGAGTGCTCCGCGATGGCCATGGAGGAACTCGGCGGCGTCATCGACGTCCACGGCGGCGGACGGGACCTGGTCTTCCCCCATCACGAGGCCGAGATCCTGCAGTCCGAGGGCCTGACCGGTCAGGGACCGTTCGCACGCTGGTGGCTGCACACCGGGATGGCCGGGCTCGACGGGCACAAGATGTCGAAGTCCGAACGCAATCTCGTGTTCGTGGCCGACCTCCGCGAACGGTACGCACCGGCGGCGATCAAGCGCTACCTCCTGCAGCACCACTACCGCGAGGACTGGTCGTTCGACGCGGACCAGTTGGACGCGGCCTGTCAGTCGGTGAAGGCGTGGGCCGATGTGGCGGGCGACGCGGGCCGAGACGAGGCAGCCGAGGCGCGGATGGTGGACGCGCTCGAGAACGACCTGGACACCCCCACCGCGCTCGCCGTCCTCGACGAGCTCGCCGGCGCCGGACGCGGGGAATCCGTTCGGTGGGGGGCAGGCCTACTGGGGATAGATCTCGGGGCCGCGTAGCGATCGGCATCGGCCCGCTCGACTCGCGGGGAGGGTGGCGCTGCCCGGCCGATCGATCGATCCCGCGTAGAAGTTCGCCGTCGCGTGTGTAGCGCGTCCCGGCGACGGGCACGCTTCAGGGCGAACCACTCACGCGCCCGGATGGCCCGCCCGCAGCCAACCGACGTGCGCCAGGAGAGGCCCCCGGCCGACCACGGGGGCCTCTCCTCTTGGCACCCCTTCGATCGCCGTCACGAAGCCCCGGGACGGCAGCTCACGACGAGCGCTACGGACGGGTGAGCGGCTTGTACTTGATGCGGGTCGGCTGATCGGCCTCGTCACCGAGCCGCTTGCGGCGGTCCTCCTCGTACTCCGAGTACGACCCCTGGAACCACCGCACCTGGCTGTCCCCCTCGAACGCGAGGATGTGGGTCGCGATGCGGTCCAGGAACCAGCGGTCGTGGCTGATGACCACCGCGCAGCCCGCGAACGACAGGAGCGCCTCCTCGAGCGCGCGAAGCGTGTCGACGTCGAGGTCGTTGGTCGGCTCGTCGAGGAGGACGAGGTTGCCGCCCCGCTGGAGGAGCTTGGCGAGGTGGATGCGGTTGCGCTCACCCCCCGAGCAGTCCCCCACCTTCTTCTGCTGGTCGGGCCCTCGGAAGTTGAACTGCGCGACGTACTTGCGGCTCTGCACCTCGCGACCGCCGATGTGCAGGATGTCCTGCCCGCCCGTGATCTCCTCGAACACGGTCCGGGACCCCTCGAGCGCCTCGCGGCTCTGATCCACGTAGGCAAGATCGACGGAATCCCCGACCCGCAGCGCGCCGTCGTCCGGCTCCTCCTCGCCGACGATCAGCCGGAACAGGGTCGTCTTCCCGGCCCCGTTCGGTCCGATCACCCCGACGAGGCCGCCCGGGGGCAGGCTGAACGTGAGATCCTCGAACAGCAGCGTGTCGCCGTAGCCCTTCGCGACGCCGTCCGCCTCGACGACGAGGTCGCCGAGCCGCCGGGTCTCGGGGATGAGGATCTCCGCCGATCCCTGGCGTTCCTCGGGCTTCTGGTTGAGCAGCGCCTCGTAGGCCTGGATCCGCGCCTTCGACTTGGCCTGGCGGGCCTTGGGGCTCGCGTTGACCCACTCGAGCTCCCGCTCGAGGGTCTTCTGCCGTGCCGTCTCCTGCTTCTCCTCCTGGCGCAGCCGCTCCTGCTTGGCTGCCAACCAGCCCGAGTAGTTCCCCTGGAACGGGATGCCCTTGCCCCGGTCGAGCTCGAGGATCCAGCCCGCGACGTTGTCGAGGAAGTAGCGGTCGTGGGTGACCGCGACGACGGTGCCCGGATACTCCTCGAGGTGGCGTTCGAGCCAGGCGACGCTCTCGGCGTCGAGGTGGTTGGTCGGCTCGTCGAGCAACAACAGGTCCGGCCGCTGGAGCAGGAGCCGACAGAGCGCCACGCGGCGGCGCTCGCCGCCCGACAGCGCCGTGACGTCCGCGTCACCGGGTGGCACGCGCAGGGCGTCCATCGCGATCTCGAGGGTGCGGTCGAGGTCCCACGCCCCCGCGGCCTCGATGGCGTCCTGGACCTCGGCGAACTCCTCGTAGACCTTGCCCATCTCCTCGTCGTCGAGGGGCTCGGCCATCCTCGCCGACAGTTCGTTGAAGCGTTCGAGCAGTCGGGCGGCGTGCGCGGTGCCCTCCATCACGTTGCCGCGCACGTCCTTGTCCGGGTCGAGTTCGGGCTCCTGGGACAGGTAGCCGACGGTCACGCCGTGCCCGGGCCAGGCCTCCCCCTCGAACTCGGTGTCGACGCCGGCCATGATGCGCAGCAACGTCGACTTGCCCGCGCCGTTCGGTCCGATCACCCCGATCTTCGCCCCCGGGAAGAAGGAGAGCCAGATGTTCGACAGGATCTCCTGGTTCGGGGGCACGATCTTCGTGAGCCCCTTCATGACGTACTGGTACTCGGCCACGATCGACGTCCTCGCAGGTTGCGGGCAGTTGTCGCAGGTTTCGCGGGCGACAGCGTAACGCCGGCCGCAGCCGTCGCGGAGCCGCGACGGCTACACGATGAGCCGGATCGGCATCGGCGAGAACGACAGCAACGCCACGGTCACCGCGAACCCCACCGGGGCCCACGCGCTCCGGCGGGTCTCGGTCATGACAGCCATCAACAGGCCGGCGGTCGCGATGAATGCGCCCGACCAGACACTGTCAATGAACTGGGCGAGGCGAAAGCTGATGAGCAGCGAGCCGATCGCGAGCACGACGGTCGGCGCGAGCAGCGCGGCGCGGTTCGCGGCCGACGGGCCGCTGGCCGCGCGGAAGACGAGAATCGCGGCCACGGTGATGCCCAGCGGGAAGAGCAACGACCCGATGCTCCCGGTCACCAGCACCCGTAGCACCGCCGTGACGGCCACGATGATCGCCAGGATCCGGCCGATCTCCATGATCCCGTCCCGCAGCGTGCGGGACTGGCCGTGAAACGCCTCGCGCGCCTTCGTCGAGACGTAGACCGCGAGCACGGCGAGGCCGACCCACGTGAGCAGCCGCTCGAGCACCCACACGAGCCACCCGCCGGGGCGGACCTGCGGCACGAGCGGGATCCACTCGAACGGGGACCCGCCCATGGTGATCGGGCCGAGGAGGCTCACGACGACCAGGGGGGAGGCCGTGAGCGCGCCCGCTCCGAACCCGGCGCCCGGGCGGTCGCCGAACCGGAACGTCGCCCACGACTCGCGTCGATACCGCATGAGCAGGAACGGCACGAGCATCGTGAGCGCGACCGGTTGGGCGACCCGCAGCACGGGGGTCACGAACGGCAGTCGCTGGATCGGCAGCACCTGCAGCAGCAGTGTCAGCACCAGCGGGCCGAACACGAACACCGCGCACGCGAGCAGCAGGTCGGAGCGGTCCTCGTCGGGGGTGGTGTACATGCGCCTCTCGGTCGGCCAACGGTGTCGCCGGCACGTGTGGGGCAACGCACCGTCGCGCATCCTACGCGTGAGTCGGCGGCTGGGTGCGGACTCGGTACGCTCCCGGCCATGAGCAACCGCGCGTCGATCGTCGTCATCGGCGATGAGATCCTGGACGGCCACACGCGAGACACCAATTCGGGATGGCTCGCCCGCCGGCTCAGCGACCACGGCATCGCCGTCGACCGGATCGTCACCGTCCCCGACGAGGACTCGGCGATCCACGAGGCACTCGGCCACGAGCTCGCGCGCCCTCGCCCCCGTCTGGTGCTCACCAGCGGCGGCATCGGTTCCACGCCCGACGACCGCACGATGGCGGCGGTGGCGACGTATCTGGACGTCGATCTCGTGGCACATCCCGACCTCGACGCTCGGCTCACCGGGTGGGCGAGGCAATCGGTGGAGGACGACGCCCCGATCCCCGACGACCAGTTCGAGGCGATGCGCAAGATGGCGCTCGTGCCCGACGGTGCCTACCTCCTCCCCGGCATGCGGGGCATCACCCCGGGGGTGGGCATCGACCTGGACGGGGGGAGCCGTTCGCCCCAGGGCGCCACGGTCATCGTGCTGCCCGGGGTGCCCCGCGAGTTCGAGCGCATCGTGGATGAGGGGGTGGAGCCGCTGCTCGCCGAGATCGGACAGTCGGTCCACGTTCGGGAGCTCACCCACCCCTATCCGGAATCCGCCCTCTCACCACTGCTGGGCGAGCTCACGCGGGACCATCCGGCCGTGGCGGTGGGGTCGTATCCCGGCAAGGAGTGCGTCGTGCGGCTGAAGGGTCCCCCGGAGGAGGTCGCGCGCGTCGAGGCTCGCGTCCGAGAGCGCCTCGCGACGCTGGAGAGCGACCCGGTCGCCGCCCGCCAGTCCGCCCGCTGGCAGGCTCGTTGGGAGTAGGCGTCCGATGGTGCGGGGGTAATGTGGGAGGCATGCAGACGTTCCACGCAATGTTCGTGCACGCGCACCCCGATGACGAGTCCTCGAAGGCGGCATCGACGATGGCGCGCTACGCGGACGAGGGTCATCGGGTCTCGGTCGTCACCCTGACCGACGGCATGGCCGGCGACATCCTCAACCCCGCCAAGGACGAGCCGGGGATCAAGGAGCGGCTGGGCGAGGTCCGCCGCGCCGAGCTCGCACACGCGCTCGAGGTCCTCGGTGTGACCGACCACTTCGCCTTCGGCTATCCGGACTCGGGTTTCGTGGAGGGATTCGAGGGCGACGGTGGTCTGCTCGCACCGAACGCCTTCTACAACCAGCCCCTCGAGGAGGTGACGGCGCGCCTGGTGGAGGTCATCCGTTCGACGCGTCCGCACGTCATCGTCACGTACCCGGAGGACGGCGGCTATCCGCATCCCGACCACATCCGCTGCCACGACGTGAGCGCCGCGGCCTTCGAAGCGGCCGGCGATCCGGAGGCGTATCCCGAAGCCGGGGCACCGTGGACCCCCCAGAAGCTCTACTACTGCCACCCGTTCACCCGGCCGAAGCTCGAGGCGCTGCACGACGCCTGCGAGGAGCGCGGCCTCGAGTCCCCCTACGGGGAGATGCTCGCCCGCCGCCGCTCACGTGGCTTCGATGACCCGGTCACGACCCGCGTCGAGGTCGCGGACTACCTCGAGCACCGCCGGAAGGCGCTGCTGGCCCACGAGACGCAGGTCGACCCCAACGGGCGCTGGTTCGCCGTGCCCGACGAGATCGTCCGGGAGGTCTACCCCTACGAGGACTTCACCCTGGCCCGGAGCCGGGTCGGCGTGTCGATCCCCGAGGCCGGCCTGTTCGACGGTCTCGAGGCCGTGCACGCGTCCCGACGCGTGCCTGCCGCGTAACGGGTAGCGTCACGTGTCCACCGCTGCGCGCATCTGGTACCTGGGCTACGGCTCGAACCTGGACCCTGCGCGATTGCGCCGGTACCTCGCCGGCGGGCGGGCCCCGGGCGCCACCCGCGCCACCCCCGGGGCGCGGGATCCGAGTCCGCCCGAGGCGATCCGCGCCGCGACGCTGCCTCATCCCTTGCGATTCGGGGGGGACTTCGCGACGTGGGGAGGCGCCGCCGCGTTCGTCGATCCCGCGCGCATCGGAGCCGCCCACGCGACCGCCTACCTGCTGACCACCGAGCAGGCCGAGGACGTGCTGCGGCAGGAGAACGGCCGACCCGACCTCACGGTCGATCTCGTCGCCGCGGCCAAGCGCGGGGGGACGACCCTGGATCCGGAACTGCCCTACGGACAGGTCCTGGCGGGCGACTGGCTCGACGTGGGTGAGCCCGCGGTGACGTTCACCTGTGCCGACACCTCGCGGTGGCCCGACGCACCTCCCCCAGCGGCGTACCTCGAGCGGCTCTGCGCGGGCCTGCGGACGGTCGCGGGCCTCTCGACCGACGAGATCGCCGCGTATCTCCTCGGGGCCGACGGCGTCGCGCTGCACTGGTCCCGAGAGCGCCTCGTTCACCTCGCGGCACGCGCGGGCTGACCGCGGGCACACATCCCCGTCTGGGCGGGCCCGTGCGCACTCGAGCCGAGAATCCCGCCCAGATGCGGCCGGGGTGTCGCTCAGAGGAGCGACAGCTGGACGCCGGGGTCGGGCTCGCCGGCCGCGGACTCCGCTCCTCGCCAAGCCGGAGGCGGCTCCGGCTCGCCGTGGCGCACCCGCGCCGCCCGGATCCGCTCGTGGACGAACCCCACCACCGCTCGCCGGTAGGCGGGCGAGGCCTCGCTGCCGCGCGCGTACAGCTCCCGGTAGCGGGACACCAGCTCCGGGTGGGTCGCGACGAGCCACGGCCAGAAGACCGCGCGGACCTTGGGGCGCAGGTGCAGCACGATCGGGGTGATGTGCCGGGCACCCGCCTCGGCGGCCGCCTCGACGAGCGCGGCCAGCTCGTCCCGATCGTCGTTCAGTCCCGGCATGATCGGCGCGAGCATCATCCCCGTCGGGATGCCCGCCTCGTTCAGCCGAGCGATCGCGTCGAGCCGCGCGCGGGGGTCCGGGGTGCCGGGCTCGGCCTCGCGCCACAGCCGATCACCGAGCATCCCGACGGTGAACGCCGCCGAGACCGGCACACGTTCGGCCGCCTCGGCCAGGGCGTCACGATCGCGCAGGATCAGGGTCCCCTTCGTCAGGATCGAGAAGGGCGTCCGAGAGGCGCCCAGCGCGTCGATGATCCCCGGCATGAGCCGATACCGCCCTTCGGCCCGCTGATAGTTGTCGGTATTCGTGCCCATCGCGACGTGCGCGCCCCGCCAGTTCGGCCTCGCGAGCTCGCGCCGCAGCACCTCGGCGATGTTGGTCTTCACGACCACGGTCTTCTCGAAGTCCGTGCCCGGGGACAGGTTCAGGTACTCGTGGGTCGGCCGGGCGAAACAGTACGAGCAGGCGTGGGAGCAGCCCCGGTAGGGGTTGATCGACCACTCGAACGGCATGCCCCGAACGTGGTTCAGCGCGGACTTCGTCTCGACCTCCAGGAACCGCATCCCTGCGAACTCGGGGGTCTCGAAGGTTCGCTCGCGCTGTACCTCGATCGGCAGCACGTCAGCGTCGGCGGGCTGCTCGTCGGGGTCGCGCTGCAGGTCCGCGAGGGTGCGCATGGCATCCCAGTATAGCGAACTCGTGTTCGATTGTCGCCCGTGCGCACCGTCGAGCGGCCGGCGCACTCGTGGCCGCACCCCGGGATGCGGACGACGCTGGCGTTCGCGATGTCCCGGGGGGCCCGGCCCGGACCCTCGTTCGGATGCAGCGAACACGGGTATAGCTGCGGGGGACACGTGGCGACGCCTCGAGTTCCCGGGAACGAATCGGATCTGCCGTGACCATCGGAACGGACGATCCCCGACACCCGTTCGACGAGGGCAACGGCGGCGTGATCGTCGCCGCCGAGAGCACCGCTCCGCCCGCAGACGTCTGGGCGCTGCTCGCCGATCCGCAGCAGTGGGCTCGTTGGGCCCCGCACATTCGCTGGATCCAGGCGAGCCGACCGCGCGTGGCCACGATGGATGCCCCGCAGCGCCCCCGCGGTGGCTCGCGATCACGGGGCCCCGACGCCGCCCCGCCCACTGCCCCGTCGGGCACCGCGGCACGGGCAGAGCATTCGGAGCCGTGCCTCGTCGCGCCGGGAGACCGGTTGTTCGTCCGAGGTCCTGCCGGCACGCGTGTGCAGGGGGTCGTTACCCACGTGGAACCGGGCCACCGGTGGGACTTTCGGATCCGCCTACCCGCCGCGCAGTGGCTCGACAGCGCCCACGTCGTGGCGCCGTGGGGCACCGGCAGCCGCGTGGCGACCCGATTGCGGGTCGACGGGGTCTTCGCCGGACCGGGTCGGATCGCCCTCGAGGGCTATCGCCCGCTCGCCCGCATCGCGATGGCTCGGCTGGCACGCATCGCCGCCGCGGACCAGGGACGCCACGAGGCAGGCTGACCCGCACGCCACGTTGGTCGCCCCGAGGATCGTCCGGCCCGAGCACCCCGCGGGTCGTGTGGACAGCGCGATCAACGGCGAGGCTCTCGGTAGCACACGTCCACAGCGGGCACCCGGCACCGCCCGGGCCCGCCCCGACCCACCCTGGAGGCCACTGTGGCGAACCGACTCGCCGACTCCGCGAGCCCGTACCTGCAGCAACACGCCGAGAACCCCGTCGACTGGTTCGAGTGGGGGGACGACGCCTTCGCCCGGGCCCGCGAGGAGGACAAGCCGGTCTTCCTCTCGGTCGGGTACGCCGCGTGCCACTGGTGCCACGTGATGGCGCACGAATCCTTCGAGGACGCCGAGATCGCCCAGGCGCTGAACGACCGGTTCGTGAGCATTAAGGTCGACCGCGAGGAGCGTCCTGACGTCGATGCGGTCTACATGGACGCAGTGCAGGCGATGACCGGCCACGGCGGCTGGCCGATGAGCGTGTTCTTGACGCCCGACGGACGACCGTTCTTCGCGGGCACCTACTGGCCGAAGGCCGAGCGTCACGGGATGCCGTCCTTCCCGCGCGTCCTCGACGCCGCCCACGAGGCCTGGACGAACCAGCGGGACCAGGTCGAGGAGAGCGCCGGGCGCGTCACCGACCATCTGCAGTCACTGCAGCACCTCGAGCCCACCGAGGACACGATCGACGCGGGCCTCTCGGCACAAGCCGCCCAGCAGGCCGCCCAGGCGTGGGACGAGCGCCACGGGGGCTTCGGGAGCGCCCCCAAGTTCCCCCACGCGATGACCGTGGACTTCCTGCTCGCACACCACGTGCGCGCCGGCGGCGACACGTCCCTGCGAGTGGCCACGCACACGCTCGACGCGATGGCCCGCGGCGGCATCCACGACCAGGTGGGGGGAGGCTTCGCGCGCTACGCGGTCGACGCGCAGTGGATCGTGCCCCACTTCGAGAAGATGCTCTACGACAACGCGCTGCTGCTGCGCGCCTACACCCACGCGTGGCAGGTGACCGGCGCCCCTCGCTACGCGCGGGTCGTCCGCGAGACCGCGGCGTTCCTGCTCACCGAGCTCCGCCACCCCGAGGGGGCCTTCTACAGCTCGCTGGACGCCGACAGCCCCGGGCACGCGACCCACGAGGGCGGCGAGGGCGCCTTCTACGTGTGGACCGAGGACGAGTTCCGTGACGTCGTCGCCGAGGCCGGCGCGGATCCCGACCGCTGGTCGGCGTACTTCGGCGTCTCCCGCGAGGGCAACTTCGAGGGGGGCACCACGGTGCTCCGCGAGCTGGTGGACCCGGCGGCGGGGCAGCCCGACGACCCCGCGGGGGACCCCGCCCACGAGGATGCGCGGGAGGTGGTGCGCGGCGCGCTCGCCGCCCGGCGTGCGGCACGACCACGCCCGGGACGCGACGAGAAGGTCCTCGCGTCGTGGAACGGCCTCGTGATCGGCGCGCTCGCCGACGCGGGAGCGGCGCTCGACGAGCCGGCCTGGGTCACCGCCGCGCGCGACGCCGCGACGTTCCTCGCCGAGCGACTGGTGGTGGACGGACGGCTCCGGCATTCCTGGAAGCAGGGTCACGAGCCGATCCCCCAGACCTTCGCCGAGGACGTAGCGTGCGTGGCCCAGGGCGTCCTGCGCCTCTACGAGGCGGATCACGACCCGCGCTGGGTCGGCTGGGCCGAGGAGCTCGTCGCCGACGCCGTCGACCGGTTCGCCGACCGGGACACGTCGGGCGCCTACCACCTCACCCCCAACGACGGCGAACCGCTCGTCACGCGGCCGAAGGAGCTCTGGGACAACGCCGTGCCGGCCCCCGCGAGCGCGCTCGCGGACGCCGGGCTGCGCCTCGCCGCGCTCACCGGCGACCCCGTCCATGCCGAACGCGGGGAAGCAACGCTGCAACTCTTCGCCGGCCGCGCGGCGCAAGTCCCGACGGGGTACGGCGAGCTGCTGACCGCGGTGGAGCGCCGCCTCGGCGGTCCGCAGGAGGTGGCCATCGTGGGCACCGCGGACGAGGCCAACACTGTCGAGCTACGGGCCCGCTACCGGGCGCGGTGGCGCCCGGGCAGCGTCCTCGCCCTCGGGGAACCCGACGACGCCGGCAAGGTCGTCCCCCTCCTCGCCGGGCGTCCTCGCATCGACGGCACGCCGACGGCGTACGTCTGCCGCAACTTCGCCTGCGAGGCCCCCACGACCGACCCCTCGGAACTCAGCCGCCAACTCGGCGACGATGCGCCCACCGCGTATCCCGAGGACCGCTGACCCCGGGTCGTGCGTGTGCGGCCCGACCAGGTGGTGGCCTGGATCGGTGGCTCGAGGCTGGGGACGCCAACGGCCGAGTCGCATCATCGTCGCGCTAGCCTGCACGACGGTATGACGGCCTCCGATCTCCTCACGGGACTCGACCCCGAACAGCGCGCGGCGGCCTCGGCCGTTGCCGGTCCCGTCTGCATTCTCGCGGGGGCCGGGACCGGCAAGACCCGGACCATCACCCACCGGGTCGCCCACCAGATCGCGTCCGGGGTCGCGCACGCCGATCAGGTCCTGGCCGTCACCTTCACGGACCGCGCTGCGGGCGAGCTCCGCGAGCGGATCGCCGCGCTCGGGGTGGGGCGGGTGCGCGCAGCGACGTTTCACGCCGCCGCGTGGGCCCAACTGCGGCACTTCTGGCGCGAGTGGCGGAACGAACCCCTCCCCGAGGTGCTCGACCAGCCACTGCGGCTGCTCATCCCGCTGGGGCAACGGGCGGGCCTGCTCGGGCGAGACCTCGCCGCCGAGATCTCGTGGGCGAAGGCCCGGACGCTGGACCCGGCCGGCTACGCCGAGTCGGGGCGGTCCGCGCCCGTGGAGCCGGAGACGGTCGCCGAACTCTACGAGGCCTACGAGCGACAGAAGCGTGAGCAGGGTCTGATCGACTACGACGACATGCTCACACTCTGCACACGACTTCTCACCGAACGTCGCGACATCGCGGCGCAGGTGCGGGACCGATACCAGTTCTTCACCGTCGACGAGGTGCAGGACACCAACCCGGCACAGTGGGACCTGCTCTCCGCGTGGCTCGGGGATCGGGACGACTTGTGCGTCGTCGGTGACGACGACCAGTCGATCTACTCCTTCACCGGCGCGACACCGAGGTATCTCACGGGGTTCACGGAGCGCTTCCCCCATGCGCAGGTCGTCCGGCTGGAGCGGAACTATCGGTCCACCCCGCAGGTGCTCACGACCGCCGGCCGAGTGCTGGGCGCGCAGGGGAAGACCCTGCGGCCAACGCTCGGGGACGGACCCGACCCGACGCTGCTGCCGGCCGACGACGCCGACGAGGAGCTCGCGCTGCTCGTCCGCCGAATCGAGCGGCTGCGGGAGGAGGGGGTCCCGCCGGCCGAGATCGCGGTCGCGTACCGCATCAACAGCCAATCGCAGACGATCGAGGAGGCACTGCGTCGGGCGGGGATCGCCTACACCGTCCGAGGTGACGTCGGCTTCTTCGCCCGCCGGGAGATCCGCCAGGCGGTGGCGGCGCTCGCCGAGGAGCAGGGGCGGGTCGGGTCCGTCCGCGAGGATCCCCCACCTCCGGTGGAGGCGCGCCCCGCCGGCGGTCCGCGACCGGACCGGTTCGTCGAGCGGGTCCTCGGCCGACGCATGGGATGGCACCCGAAGCGGGCACCCGAGGGCGAGACCGCGCTGGAGCGATGGCGCAACCTGTCGGCGCTCGCGGCGTTGGCGACCCGTCGCACTGCCGAGGAGCCAACGTTGTCGGTCGACCGGCTCGTCGCCGAGCTCGAGCAGCGGGTACGCGAGGGGGACGGGGCCCCCGAGCCGGCCGAGGTCGAGGCCGTCACCCTGCTCACCCTCCACAAGGCAAAGGGGCTCGAGTTCGAGGCCGTCCATCTCGTCGCGGTCGAGGAGGGGCTCATCCCCATCAGCCATGCGCGCGATGATCCCGATCAGGTCGAGGAGGAGCGCCGCCTGCTCTACGTCGGGTGCACCCGGGCCCGTCGCTACCTCTCCCTCTCGTGGGCGCAACAGCGGGAGGGCCCCAAAGGGAAACCGAGTCGCCGACGCCCCTCGCGGTTCCTCGACCCTCTGCTCGACACCCGAACGCGGTCCGCCCCGGACGCCCGTGAGCCGCGGCCGCGGACCGCCCGAAGCGACGAGGGCCGACGACCGCACGAGCGGGGCCCGGCCGATGGCGACGACGAGGCGCTGGTGGGCGCGCTGCGCGAGTGGCGCCGGACACGGGCTCACGAGGACGGAGTGCCGGCCTACGTCGTCTGCACCGATGCGACGCTGCGCGAGGTGGCTGCACGACGGCCCCGCACGTCCGCCGAGCTGGCGACAGTGACCGGTCTCGGCCCGAAACGCGTCGCGCGCTACGGGGACGACCTGCTCGCGCTCGTGCAGCGGCGGTGACCCGGTGCGATAGCGTTGCGGCTCCGGCGCGGAGAACGGGAGGAGGCTGGCTCAGCGTGTCCGACGCGCTCTTTACCGACTTCTACGAGCTCACCATGATGGCGGGCTACCACGCGGCCGGCCGAGCGGACGAACCCGCCGTGTTCGACCTGTTCTTCCGCCACAACCCCGAGGGTGTGGATCTCGTTGTCTGCGCGGGACTCGAACCGGTGCTCGAATCGCTCGAGGGATTGTCGTTCACGAGGGACGAGATCGACTATCTCGCGTCGCTCGACCGGTTCGACCCGGCATTCCTCGAATGGCTCGCCGAGTTGGAGTTCACCGGGGACGTGTGGGCAATCCCCGAGGGCGAGATCGTCTTCGGCGACGAACCCCTGGTGCGGGTCGAAGGACCGCTCGCGCAGGCCCAACTCGTCGAGACGTTGCTGATCAACCGCATCGCGTACTCCTCGCTGATCGCGAGCAACGCACTGCAGGTGACACGGGCCGCCCGGGGCAAGCCGGTCCTGGAGTTCGGGGCTCGCCGCGCCCACGGTCCCGACGGCGCGATCACCGCGACCCGCGCAGCGATGATCGGTGGGTGCGCCTCCACCAGCAACGTCGAGGCCGCCCGCCGGTTCGGTCTGCCCCTGTCGGGCACACAGGCCCATTCGTGGGTCATGGCGTGGGAGTCCGAGGCCGAGGCCTTCCGTGCGTACGCCCGCGTGTTCCCGGAGGACTGCATCCTCCTGCTCGACACGTACGACACGTTGCACGTGGGGCTGCCGCACGCGCTGGAAGTGGCCGACGAGCTCGCCGCCGACGGCCACGAACTCGGCGGGGTGCGGCTCGACTCGGGGGACCTCGACTCGCTGTCGCGAGAGGTCCGGGCCCGCCTCGACGCGGCGGGGCACACCCAGGCACGCATCGTCGTCTCGGGGGACCTCGATGCCCCGCGGATCGAGGACCTCGAACGGGCCGACGCGCCGATCGACGCGTACGGCGTCGGCACGGCGCTCGTGACCGCCCGCCAGGATCCCGCGTTCAGCGGCGTGTACAAGCTCGCCGAGGTGGACGGCAATCCCGTCCTCAAGGTGTCGAGCACCCCCGAGAAGGCCACGAATCCCGGCCGCAAGCAGGTGTGGCGCGGAGCGGACGGGGACGTGATCGGGTTGGCGGACGAGGGGCTCGAGGGCCGCGAGATGCTCGAGCTGGCCATGCGCGACGGGCGACGGACGCGGCCCGCCCGGTCGGTGGCCGAGGCGGCCGAACGGTGCCGCGAGAGCGTCACTCGCGTCGGTGAGCACCCCGGGCAACCGCGCCGGACCGAGCGGCTGCAGGCACTGCGCGACCGGCTCACCGATGAGCTGGCGGTACCCACCAGCCCCTCCACCTGACCCGCGGAGCCCTTTCACGCCGCCCTGCTGACGAGAAAGCCCCCGGGGTTCGAACCCGGGGGCATCGTCGTTCGCGTGGACCCGCGGTCACGCGGGCCGACGTGCCGCGGTTAGAGGTCGTCGTCGTCCTCGCCGTCGTCCTCGTCGAGGTCGTCGTCCATGTCGTCGTCCTCGTCGAGGTCCTCGTCGAGGTCGTCGTCCATCTCGTCGTCCATGCCGTCATCGGGCTCTTCGTCGAGCGCGTCGTCACCGGCATCGTCCTCGATGGCGTCGTCCTCACAAGCAACCACGCCAAGGGCGAGGAGGCCGGCGAGGATCGCTGCCAGAAGGTTCTTCCGCATGGTTCGCACCTCTCATGTTCGGGGTCAACGGCCGCCCGCGGCGGCGCAGTGAGAGCCTCACCGCCACACGGCCCTCGAAGACGTGCCCCCACGGCCGATGACCCCCGCCCCATCGGGCACGTCCCGATCGGACAGGGTCCCTCGGGTTTCGTCGAGGCAATAGGACGTCCTGCGGTGCTTTGCGTGTGGTTCGCCCGGTTCCGAGTCGCTCGGGACAGGTGAACTCAAACGGGATCGGCGGACGGATCCGGCGACCGGGTCCGGCGGACCCTGAGGCCCGCGGTCCCCCGCTCGGGTCGAACGAGCCGGGCCCGTTCGAGCTGCGCGAGATCGGCCCGGGCGGTGGCTCGGTCGACGCCAGCGGCCTCCGCGTACTCCACGACGGTGATGACCTCTCCGAGCGCCGCGAGCGCGTCAACCGCGCGCGCCGGGGGGGCCGGCGGAGGCCTCCCCTGCGCCGTGTCCGCGGCATGCTCCAGGGCGCGAACGGTCACCTCGGCGTCCCACTCGACCCATCGGGTCAGGTCCCCGCGCCGACGGATCGTGGCCGCGACCTCGCGGGCGTACGCGAGGGGATCGGCGACCCAATCGAGCTCGGGCACCGCGAGCCCCGCAGTGTCCAGCCGACGACGGACCAATCGGGCCGCCACGCGGGCCACCCGACCGTTCGCCGCCTCGAACGGCTGCCATTCGAGCAGCCGTTCGTGGACCACGCCGGCGACGACGAGCGCCGGCTCGTCGTCAGCCCCCGCCCTGAGCCAGTGCCCCAGGGCGGCGAGCCGGTCAGCGAGTTCGGCGACGGGGGCTCCGCGGTAAACGACCTGACCGTGGGCACCGTCGTGGACGTCCTGCTCGCTCGTCCGCGGACGCCCGACCACCGCAGGATCGACCAAGCCGTCGGTCAGCCGACCGTGGATCTCGGCGAGCACGTCGAGCGGGTCCCGCGCGAACCGCTGGACGAGGACGGACTCCTGGTCCCAGACGGCCAGCAGGTTCGCGTACTCGATGGCGGCGATGTCCTGGGTGGGCATCCCCTCGAGGCGCAACGCCCGGCTCCAGCTTCCCCGGGGCTCGCGAGCGCCGCTCTCCTCCGACTTCGTCCGCGCGACGGCGCCGCCCGCGTCCACCTCGTCCGCGGTCGCCTCCGTGAGCGGACTCGCGTCGAGGCGCGCGGAGGCGCGCGCCTGCTCCCGCCGGGCGATCGCGGCGAGGCGATCACGCCCATCGGTCGGCGCGGCGACCAGCCGTGCCGAGGCCTCCTCTGCACGGGCGATCAGCTGCACCAGGCGCTCGGTGTGGCGCAGGGATGCGATCGACGACACCAGCGCGCCTATCGCTTCCGCATCCGCCGCGGTTGGGCGAGCAGCGCGGCGGCCCGGCGACGTCCGTGCCACCGCCCGAGCCCGTAGCCGCCGACGCCGGCGACCGCGCCGAGACCGGTCGACAGCGACCACCGCATCACACGCTTCTGCTGGCGGTTGAACTCGATGACCGGCCACCCGCGTCGGTGGGCGACGGCCATCATCGGCCGATCGGGGTTGACCGCCACGGGATTGCCCACGAGCTGCATCATCGGCAGATCGCTGGCGGAGTCGGAGTACGCGTAGCAGCTCGTCGGTTCGTAGCCCCGCTCCGCCATGAGCTTGCGCATGACCTCGGCCTTGCCCTCGCCGTAGCAGAAGGGCGCGGCGAGGTTCCCCGTGTACACCCCGTCGACGATCTCGCTCTGCGTGCCCAGGCCACCGGTCAGCTCGAGCGCGCTCGCGAGCTCCTCGACGATCTCGACCGGGCTGGCCGACACGATCCAGACGTCGCGGTCGGCCTCGGCGTGCATGTCGAGCAGCGCCTGCGCCTCCGGCCGGATCCGGGGGAGGATCTCCTCGACCACCTGCGGGCAGAGGCGACGGAACGACTCGGCCTCGTGACCCGCGACGCTCGCCAGGATGCGGTCGCGCAACTTCTCGCTCTTCTCGTCGCTCGCGCCGAACAGCCGGAACACGAGGCCGCTCACACCGTCGGCGAGTAACCGTGGGAGCGGCAACAGCCCCTCGCGATAGGCAGCCTTGCCGAAGTAGTAGGCACTCGAGCCCGACATGAGCGTCCGGTCGAGGTCGAAGAACGCGGCGGCCTTGGTCATCGGGGGGGCTCCTCCTCGGAGGGGTCGTCGCGATGGCCGTCCTCGAGCGCCTCACTGGCCTCGGGTGCGTCCTCGCGCTCGACCCGCACCACCTCGACATCGACCACGTCGTTCGTGTCATGCGGGCGGGCACGGCCGCCCCGTGGCGACGACTGCGCACCACGCAGGCCCGTCGCGCCGGCCACGAACAGACTGCTGCGTGCACGCACGAGCCGGCGGAGACCCGCCCGGGTGGGCGGGAACAGGAGCGCGAGGCCGAGCGCGTCGGTGATGAAGCCGGGGGTCACGAGGAAGGCCCCACCCAGCAGCAAGAGGGCCCCGTCGACGACCTCCGCCGCGGGGACCCGTCCTTCCTGCAGGCTCCGCGTGAAGCGCTGCCAGGCTTTGAGGCCCTCGCGCCTGACCAGCAGGGCGCCGAGCACCGAGACCGCGAGCAGCAGGCCGACGGTGGGCCACGGCCCGACGAGCTGACCGACCTGGATGATGACCAGCAACTCCAGGATCGGTCCGACGACGAAGACGAGGAAGAGGATCGCGCGCACGGTGGCTCCCGTCGATGGTAGTCCGACTCGACGATCGGAGGCCCACTCGATTCTAAGAGCCTGCACGTTCCGCGGCCTCGGCCGATGCGGCGACCCGGTCCACCCCTCGGGCCGTGCATCCCACAGGGGCCGGGTCGCCCTGCGCCCGCGGCCTCAGCCCTTCGGCAGGCCGCGCCTCGCGATCTCCTCGTCGAGGGCGGCGTCGCCGATCAAGCGCCCGAGGCGCCGGTTGACGGCGTCGAGCGTCGCCCGCACCGCACTCTCGCGCAGGTCCCCGCGGATCAGCGCGGAACCGATGTGCTGGTCCTGGCCGTCGAGGGTGAGCACGGTCACGGCGATCGAGCAGACCTCGTCCCGCGACCCGCCGGCACCGTCGCGCGACATCCACTCGACGTGCATCCGCACGTCGTCACGGACGACCTCCCGCAATGCTTGCAGTGTGGCCGCGGCCGCGGTGCGGGGTGTGTGATCCCCGGTCGCGAGACCTTCGGCCGCGCCCCGGACCTCCCGTCCTCGGTAGCGCAAGGTCACCTCGACCCGGGTGTCGAGTTCACCGCGTTGGACCTCCAGCCCTGCGAAGACCGGACGTTCGGCAGCAGTGCGCGGGGTGGGCGCGAGGGTGTCGAGGTCGACCCCGCCGACTCGCTCGAGGACCTGGATGACCTCGTCCGTCGTGTCGCTCGCCTCCGCGTCGGGACCGATGACGACCCGCAGCTCGGCAGGACCGCGGGGATCCGGCCACCGCACCATCGCCTCCGCCACGCCGTGCAGCTCCCGGACGGCCCGCTGGAGCTCCGGCAGATCTCCGGTGGTCCGCAGCACCGGTTTCCTTCCCGTCGTCATGCCCCCGCCGTGGTCATGCCCGAGCCGTTCCCGCCATCGGACGTCACGCACGACCTGACCCTGCGTAGCCTAACGCAAACCTTCCGCGAAGGAAAGCTGTGAGTGATCGAGAATTACACAGTGCGGTTGACACCGGCCAGGGCCGAGCCCGGAGTCAGACGCTCTAGCAACGGCGACTACACGGGCGGCAATGGCGCCAGGTCGCGTTGACGCAGGATGGTGAAGGGCTCCACCAACTCCCTGCCGACCGCCGCGCCACGTTCGGCGGCGATCCCGCGCACCCGTGGCTCCGGATCGGTCTCCCCGAGCTGACTCTCGTGACACCGCAACGCGGCCAGCTTCGTCCCGAACGTGTCGGCGATGTCCACGAACTCGACGAGGTCACCGCCCGACTGATCGGCGAACGCGGGGTCTCCGGGACTCGCGAGCCAAACCTCGGACACGTCCCAGGGTTCGAGCCCATCGTCCAGCAGCGAGGTGTCCCACAGGCGCGTGGAGGCCGCGGGGTTGATGCAGTGCAGGACCAGATCACCCACGGCCCGGTGGTCGGGATGGTTGATCCGGCCGGTGTCGGTCCAGCGCACCAGCGGATTGAGCGTGAGGACGACCTCGGGCTGGTGCTGGCGGATGACGCTCGCCACGTACCGACGGGCACCGACGTCGGGCTCCAGGTAGCCATCCGGCCACCCGCCGAACTGCACCCCCGCCACCCCCAGCCGTGCGCACGCGGCCCGCTGTTCCGCCTCGCGGATCGCCGCGAGCCGGCCACGGGACATCCCCGGGTCCTGGGAGCCGCTGGCCCCGTCGGTCATCACCAGGTAGCGGACCTCGGTGCCGTCGGCGACCCAGCGGCCGATCGTGCCCGCTGCCCCGAACTCCGCGTCGTCGGGATGCGCCACGACCACGAGGGCACGACGAAAGGGTCGCTCCGGCTCCCAGATCCGCACGGGTGCTCCTTCGAACGGTTCGTTCGACGCTCGCGGGACCGACCCGGCGCTCGGTACCCTGCGGTCATGCCGACCACCTCGACCCCGCCCACCACGCTGACCGCGGCCGCGCCGACACTACCGGTCGAGGCCCCGGACGCGGACGTCGAGGAGCACACGGATCTGGATCAGCCGTGGAACGTGATCGTGTGGAACGATCCGGTGACCCTGATGTCCTACGTGGTCTACGTACTGCGCAAGCTGTTCGGCTATGACGAGGCGACCGCGACCCAGCTGATGCTACAGGTGCACCACGAGGGCAAGGCCGTGGTCGCGAGCGAGCCACGCGAGAAGGCCGAGCACTACGTCTCGCGGCTGCACGCCCACGGGTTGCACGCGACGCTGTCGCGAGCCTAGTTCTGACACCGAACGAGACTCGGGGGCCGAGATGGTCGAACGGCGCATCGCGCCCGGCAACGACGGCGGTCTGCGGGTCCGCCTGCCACCCCGCGAGTACGAACTGCTCGCCACCCTGCCGGAGCGATTGCATGCCCTCCTCGGCGACGCGGGCGATCCCGGCGGTGTCCGTGCCCGGCTCTTCCCCCCGGCCTACCCGGACGACGAGGAGGCCGAGGCGGAGTATCGCCAGTTGATCGGGGAGCCCCTTGCCGAGGAGAAGCGCGTCGTGATCGAAGCGTTCGCCGGCACGCTCGAACGCGCCAGCGAGCGCGGCGACGCGCTGGAGCTCCGCTTGGACGGCGACGAGGCCGAGTCGTGGCTCTCTGCCCTGAACGACACGCGGCTCGCGCTCGCGACCCTCGTGGGAATCGAGTCCGAGGAGCAGTGGGAGCAAGGACCGGGCGATGACCCGTCGTTGATCGCGCTCCACTACTTGGGCCTCCTGCAGGAGGAGCTCCTCGACGTCCTCGGCGGGCGCCTGCTCGACGAGTGATCGGGCTCCGCCCGGGGGCCACGGCACGGCAGCGGCGCCGGGAAGATACCGTTCGGTAACATCAGGGACATGCGAACCCGTTTGCGCGCCGCCGAGCGACGCCGCCAGCTCATCACGATCGCGAGCCGACTGTTCTCCGAGCACGGTTACCACGGTTTGTCGATGGAGCAACTCGCGGAAGCCGCCGGGGTCAGCAAGCCGGTCCTCTACCAGCACTTCCCGTCCAAGCGTGAGCTCTACCTCGCGCTCGTGGGCGAGGCCGTCCAGGAGATGGAGAAGCAGGTCCGCTCCGCGTTGGAGGGCACCACGGACAACCGGGCCCGGGTCGAGGGTGCGATCGCCGCCTACTTCGACTTCGTCGAGGACCCGAGGTTCCGGCTCGTGTTCGCGACCGCGGAACTCGGCGACGACGCGGTGCGCCGCGAGGTGGACGGTGCGATCCATCGGGTGGCCGATCAGATCGCGGCGCTGATCGCCGAGGACGCGGAGCTGCACGAGGACGCCGCACGCTTCCTCGCCAACGCGGTGCGCGGTTTGGCCGCCGAAGGGGCCCGCTGGTGGATCGAGCAGAGCAGCATCACCAAGGAGGAGGCCGTGCGGATCCTCGCGCGACTGGCCTGGCGCGGCCTCGGCTCGTTCGGGACTCCACCACCGGGGTCGGGTACGGAGGACGCGCCGGGCGAGCAGCCCCCCTCGCGCTCCTGACGGCGCCCGCACCCCCTAGCCCCCGCGCCGGGCGACCTGCTGCAGCAGCGGGGGCAGCGCTCTCGGGGGCGGCGCTCCGGCCTCGAGCACCGCGGTGTGAAACGCGGTGTCGCTGTACGGCCATGTCGCCCGGAGCTCGCCGAGCAGCCGTCCCCCGATCGCGTAGACCGACCGGCGAGCAGGATCGAGACGTGCCCGGCGAACCGTGGCGCGGGCTCGAGGGGGATCGACGTGTGCGCGCTCGACGAGCAGCCGTTCGGCACGGTCGGCATCCCAGCCCCGGGTGTGCAGTCCGAGGTCGACCAGTGCCTCCGCGATCCCCCAGCAGTCCATGACCTCGCGGGCCAGGCGCATCTTGGGGTTCCCCACGCCGCGACGCACGATGGTCCGCTCCGCGTAGAGCGCCCACCCTTCGACCAGCACGGGATTCCGCAGCACGCGCCGCACGCGGCGTTCGTGGGCGCGCAGGTAGGCGACGTGCAGGTGGTGGCCGGGGTAGACCTCGTGCAACGCGGCGGCCCGCAGTGCGTGCACGTCTCCCGCGCCGAGGACGGTGCCGGCCTCGGGATCGTCCGGTACCGCGACCTCCAGAATCGACGCGTGCGTGGGATCGAGCGGCGGGGGCGGCCGCAGGCGGGCAAGGCCGCCTCCCGTCGCGGCCACCGCCTCGATGCGCAGCGGATGGGCGGCGGGCGGAGGGAAGGTCCCGCCTTCCGCCACCTCCTCGACGACCTCGCTCACGAGGTTCGCCGCGACCCCCAGCAGCTCGTCGCGCGGGGGGCGGTCGTGCGTGAGGGCCGCGAGAGCACGGTCGACGACGCCCCGCCCGGCCCTGGCCGAGCCATCCAGGTCCGTGGCCCGCCTCTCGGCGTCGGCTCCGGCCGCGGACAGCGCGGCGTCGGCGTGCTCTGAGAGGTCGTGGGCGTCGACCTCGACCCCCAGGGCCGCGCGCGCCGCGCACTGCCAGCCGTCCTCTCCTGCGCGCCAGGGCCCGGTCGCGGGCGTCTGTTCGAGCCAGCCAGCCCAGGCGTGCAGGGCCCTGGCGGCCCGGTCGGCGGCCTCCGCGGCGGAGGGCCCGGCCCCGGCCTTCTCGATGAGCCGCGTGACGCGGTCGACCCGCGCGAGTGCGGCATCGCGATGGGGCTCCGAAACGGCCTCGAGGTTCGTCCGCGCCTGCGCCAGCAGCCGTGGGATCCCGTCGAGGCGCGCGGCCAGCGCGTGACCGGGCGTGGCGTCGGGGCGTTGCAGGCCTCCCACCGCCCCCGCGACGACGTCGAGGTAGAGGCGAGGATCACGAAGGTGCAGCTGGGCGACAGCGAGTTCGTGGCGCAGCCCCGCCAGTTCGTCGGCCAGCAGCGCGGCGTCCGCCCGGTCCCCCGGGTGGGTTGGGACGGACTCAGGACCCGGGTGGGTGGGGACGGACTCAGGACCAGGGTGGGTGGGGACGGACTCAGGACCAGGGTGGGTGGGGACGGACTCAGGACCAGGGTGGGTGGGGACGGACTCAGGACCAGGGTGGGTGGGGACGGAGTCAGGATCCTGGTGGGTGGCAGTGTCGGCACCCACGGCGTCGGACAACTGCCGGTCGAGGCGTTCGACGTCGCGCAGGCGAGTCGCGACGGCCTCGGGCCCCCAGTCGTCGATCGCGTGATCGGCGGAGGTGTCGCCGAGCTCGGTGGCGCGCACCGGCGCGTGGACGCGATAGTGCTCCAGCAGGCCTTCGAGGACCGCGTCCAGCCTGTCGGCGAGCGGGCCTGCTCGACGTTCCACGCCGTCCCCTCGGTCGCGTGTGCTCTGGCCCCCGCGAAGCGCCCCCGATCGCCGTGTGCGGCGATCGACGACGACCGCGCGGGCCACCCCCAGGCGACTGCTACCCTGGAGAGACGCGGGTTACCCTTGCCGCGCCGCGCCCGGCCGCGCCGTACTCGATCGCGCGCCGTCCGCGCCCTACTCGTCCGGGCTCCGGCCGTGACGGCGCTGGCCGTTCATTTCCCGCCCACCGATCCTGTGAGAGTCCGCCTTGACCACCATCCAGACCAGCGGCGCATCGTTCGCCGACCTCGGCGTCGACCAGCCCATCGTCGATGCGCTCGCCCGCGAGGGCATCACCGCACCGTTCCCCATCCAGGAGCAGACGCTGCCGCTCGCCCTGTCGGGTGCCGACGTGATCGGACAGGCGCGGACCGGGACGGGGAAGACGCTCGCCTTCGGCATCCCGCTCCTGCAACGCATCGACCCTGAGGCCCGCACCCCCAGGGCGCTCGTCGTCGTGCCGACCCGGGAGCTGTGCCTGCAGGTCTACGAGGACCTCGCGCGCGCGGGGGCGGGCCGCGGCATCACCCCGGTGGCCATCTTCGGGGGTCGCGCGATCGAACCGCAGGCGCAGGCGCTGCGTGACGGTGCCCAGGTCGTTGTCGGGACCCCGGGCCGTCTGTTGGACCTCATGTCCCGGGGTGCGCTCACATTGCGCGATGTGCGAGGGCTCGTCCTCGACGAGGCCGACGAGATGCTCGACATGGGTTTCCTGCCCGATGTCGAGCAGCTCGTGCAGGCGTGTCCGACCGACCGGCAGACGTTGTTGTTCAGCGCGACGATGCCCTCCGAGGTCGTCGGATTGGCGCGCCGCTACATGTCCAAGCCGACGTTCATGCGCGCGGACGTCGAGGAGGCACAGGTCGCGCCCGCGACCGATCAGTACTTCCTGTCCTGTCACCGTCTCGACAAGCCGGCGGTCCTGGCACGGATCCTCGACGCGCCCGGCCGGGGCCTCGCCCTCGTGTTCACCCGCACCAAGCGCATGGCCGACACGCTGGTCGACGAACTGGCGCAGCACGGCAAGCAGGCCGAGGCGATCCATTCCAATCTCCGCCAGGAGGCACGGGAGCGGACGCTGCAGAAGTTCCGGGACGGGAAGATCGACGTGCTGTGCGCGACCGAGGTCGCGGCTCGCGGCCTCGACATCCCCGAGGTCACGCACGTCGTCAACTACGACTGCCCCGACGACGAGAAGATGTATCTGCATCGGATCGGGCGCACGGGACGGGCAGGCGCGGCGGGGGTCGCGGTCACGCTCGCGGTGTGGAACGAACTCGCCCGGGTCGAGGTCATCAAGAAGGCCTTGGGGGTGGACACCCCGACGCACGAGGTCTTCTCGACGTCTCCGGAGCTCGAGGCGTTGTTCGACCTGCCCCCGCGGCAGCAATCGACGCGTTCCCGTGGCAGCGGTGGCAAGCGGGCGGCCGAGCCGGACACGCAGCGCCGTGACGGCGGTGGCAAACGCGACGAGAGCGATGACAAAAGGGCCTCCGAGCGGCCGGGCGGGGCCGAGGAGCGGAATGGGCGCCGGGGCAAGAGGCGCGGCGGCCGAGGTCGCCAGGGCGGCGGGGAGCGCCGTGGGGGCGAGCGCGACAGCCGCACCGACGGGCAGCCAGCCGGTCCGAAGGGGAGCGCCGACTCCGGTGCCGAGCGCACGCGGGCGCCGTCCGAATCCGGCACGGGCGAACGGCCGGCTGCGGCGGCAGGACGTGAACCCGACGCCACCGACGAGACCCCGGCCCGAACCCGTGTACGGCGACGGGAGGTCCCCGGCCCCGACACTGGACGCGAGGCCACGTCCACCGACCGCTCCCGGGAGCGGGAAGCGCCTGCACCGGTGGACGACGTGGCGGCGACGCCGAGCCGCGAGTCGGCTCGCGAGGACGTGCACGTCGACGAGGGCGGCGTGCGTCGACGGGTGCGGCGCCGGGAGGCGCCCGGCGACGGCAGCGCGAGCACCGCGAGCGCGCCAGCGGCCCGCCAGCAGCGTCGCCGGTCCGAGACCCGCTCGAAGGCTGGGGATCGGGACGAGTCGGCCGGGCAGGCCGGTGTCTCGGCGCGGTCCGGCTCCGCCGGGGGCGACGGCTCCGCGAAGTCCGACCAGGAGCGATCCGACCAGCAGCGATCCGACCAGGAGAGGTCCGACCAGGGGCGCTCCGAGCAGGAGCGGTCCCGGGGACGGGGCGGCTCGAACCGCAGTCGTCGGGGTGGTCGCGGCCGCGGCTCCGGAGGCGGCAACGCTCGACAGGGCGAGCGAGAGCGGACGTCCGGCGGCGGTCGCGAGGCGGTCGATTCGGCGCCTGCCACACGGGACACGGCCAGCGCACGTGGCGACGGGCGCCCCGGCCTGTCGCGCCCCATGACGATCAACCATCTCCCCTGAGTCGTCGGCCACTCGGAGTCGACGCTGGTCGCTACCGGGTAACCGATCACCACTCAGCCACGGAGGTGCACACGCCCGCCAGGTCAGCGTCGCCGTCCCCTCGCGCCGCGACGCACACCTCGGCCGAGCTGGCTCCCGGCTGTCGGTGTTCACCCAGAGCGATGGTCTCGAGCCCGACGGTCACGGGCCTGGTGGCATCGGCGGGCACCGTAACCGTGGGCGCGTCGTCCGGCCGCGGCCACCAGCGAGCCCGCCCGGCCACGACCCCCACATCGGCCGGATCGGGGAGTGCGAACTCGACGTCCTCGCCGTCGGTGGCACCGGGCGGTCCCTCGTCGGGCGACAGGGAGAGCTCGATGGTGCCGTCCCCGTCGTCGACCCCGGCGAGCCGCACAGGCGCTCGGTCCCCGGGCACCGGCTCCACCGGGTCGGTGCCCAGCAGGTCACCGACCCAACGCCGCTCTTCGATCGGTTCGGTGGCGCGCTCGGTGGCGTCACCGCAGACCAACGAGAGGGGCGCGTCGCTCTTGCGAAAGTGCGCCCAGGACTCCTGACCGGCCACGCTCGGGTCGCCTCCGACGAACGGATCGCCCGGCTCGGCAGCCTCGAAGCAGACGATGCCCTCCGCGATCGTTGACGGCAGGGGCCCACCCACCGCCACGCTCGAGTCAGCAGGTGCCAGCGCGACCGGCGTTCTCGGCGGCTCGGCGTAAACGACCTCTCCCCGCTCGTACGGCAGGTCGAACGGGCGAGCGATGAGCGTCACCCCGTCGGTCGTGGTGGGCATCCGGTCGTCATCGGGCAACGCGATGAGCACCGGTTGCGACCCCCGGTTGGTCACCACGGCGTGCACCTCGGCGGACGCCCCCCGCGCCGGGAGGACCGGTTCGAACGCCACCTCGAGCTCGTCATGCACGTCCGCCTCACCGGCGACCACCCGTAGGTGGCGCCCGTCCGGCAAGTGCACCTCGTCCGTCGGGACTCGCCGGTCATCGGTCTCGAGGATCTCGACGACCTCGTCGTCATCGCACGACGCCAGGGCCAGCAGGCCGATCAGCAGTCCGACCATCCGCTTCCGTCCCATCGCTCCCCCACCCGTCGACTGCCGAATGGGACGTGCCAAGACGCGCAGCCGTTCCACGGCGTTCGCGATGTGACACCCAATGGATTCCAAGGGCGACGGGACCCGCCCCGCATACCACCGCCGCTCAGGCGTTCGTGGTGCCGGCCGCCTCCCACCACGCGGGGTCGATGACGAGCCCAGCCAGGCGGGCGGCGAGGATCCGGTAGGCGGCCGCGCCCGGCACCCGATCGTCGTAGCGCAGGATCGACACGCCCTCGTGCGGAGCCTCCGCGAACCGCACGCTCTTGCGCACCGGTGGCGCCAGCAACTCCAGGCCGTATCGCTGTTGGACGTCGGCGAGCACGGCGCGCCCGTGGCGGGTGCGGCCGTCGTACATCGTGGCGACGAAGCCGGCGATGCCCAGATCGGGGTTGGTCAGTTTCCGGACGTCGGCGATGGTCTCGAGCAGTTGTCCCACGCCACGGTGGGAGAGGGTCTCGCACTGGATCGGGATCACGACGTGGTCCGCCGCGGTCAACGCGCTCACGGTGAGCACGCCGAGGGACGGGGGGCAATCGATCACGATGGCGTCGTAGCTGACCGCGACCCCCGCCAGCTCACCCTTCAAGAGGAACTCCCGACCGGTGCGCTGCAAAAGGGCCACTTCGCCGCCGGCCAGATCGATGCTGGAAGGGGCGAGATCCGTCTCGGGATGTTGCCGGATCGACTGTGCGAGGGGGGTGTCACCCGCGAGGACGTCGTGCAGCGTCGGCTGCAACCCGTCCGGGTCGTAACCGAGGCCGAACGTGAGACACGCCTGCGGGTCCGCATCGACGGTGAGGACCGCCAACCCGCGCTCGGTCAATGCCGCGGCGACGGTGAGCGCGGTGGTCGACTTCGCCACGCCGCCCTTCTGGTTCGCGACCGCGTAGACCGTCGCCATCGCTGCCCCGCTCCTCGTGCCCCTCCGGGATCGTGTCGCTCGACCACCCGAGCCTACCGGCCGCGCTCATCCCCTCCCCGTGAAGATCCCGCCGATCCACCGAACCTGCGGATTAAGCCGGGGTCGACGGCGCCGACCTGGCCGGTATGAGCCAATCAACCGCGTCCACGCCCCGGGGTGCGGGGGCCACGACCGGGCCGTACCCGGACCTCGAGGCCCTCGCCGACACGCTGTGGTCCGAGCGCCACGTCGTCGAGTACCTACTGTTCAAGCTCGTCACCGCCAAGCTGCTGCTCGCCGCGCAGGAGCGACGGTTCGTCGCGACGGCGCTGGACGAGGTCGAGCGGATCATCGAGACACTGCGCAGCGCCGAGGTTCAGCGTGGCTCCGCTCTCGAGGCGGTCGCCGCCGACTGGGGCACCGACGCCGAGGAGCTCACCCTCGCCGAGCTCGCCGCACGCGCGCCGGCCCCGATGGACGCGGTGTTCCGCGATCACCAGGAGGCGTTCGCCCGGCTCGCGAGCGAGATCGAGGAGACCGCCAACACGAATCGGCAGCTCGCGAGCGCCGCCCTGGGTGAGGTCCGCGCCACGATCGCCGCGCTCGCCGGCCCGACCGGGGCCAGCACCTACACCGCCGCCGGCCGGCACCACTCGGACTCGGTGGCGGGGCCCGTCCGCCTCGACGAGGTGCTCTGACATGTCGTTCAACGGGCTCCACACCGCGCTCTCGGGGATCCGGGCGGGACAGAACGGCCTGGACACCGCCTCCAACAACATCTCGAACGCCAACACCGACGGCTACACCCGCCAGCGCGTCGAGCTCAGCCAGACCTCGACGATCCAGCGGCGGGGGGTCAACGTCGGGCAGGGCGTGCAGGTCGACGGTATCCACCGTCTGCGCGAGGACTTCCTCGACACACGAGCCCGCGCGACCGGCGCCGAGTTCTCCCACCAGGACACCCGGGCTTCGCTGCTGCAGCGGACCGAGGAGCTGTTCGCCGAGCCCGACCACGGCCTCAGCGAGACCATGGGCGAGCTCTGGGACGCGTTCGAGGACCTGGGCAACGAACCCGACGACCTCGCCACCCGGGAGCAAGTCGTCGGCGCCCTCGAGACCCTTGCGGGACGCTTCAACGGGATCGCGCAGGGACTCGACCAGCTCGAGAGCGACACGCACGTGCGGCTCGACGGCGCGGTGGACGATGCCAACGAACTGCTCGGCCGGCTCGACGAGCTGAACGACGAGATCAGCGCCGCCGGCGGCCGCCAGGTCAACGCGTTGCGGGACGAGCGCGACCTCGTCCTCGACGATCTGTCGAACCTCGTCGGGGTCGACGTGCAGGTGGCCGAAGAGAACGAGGACGTCGTCGAGGTGTCCATCGGCGTCGGGGGCCAGACCCTCGTCGACATCGAGGGTGTCCAGGGCGAGCTGGCCCTCGTCGACGACGAGGTCTCCGACGGCCAGTTCCTCGCGGCGGTCGACCCCGACAACCCGCCCGACGAGATCGGCGAGGGCGACGCGCTGACGGGCATCCGGGGCGAGATCCCCTCCCTCATCGGCTTCCTCTCCGAGCCCGGCCCCGGGGAGCGGGGTCTGGGCGACTTCCGCGAGCAGCTCGACGACTTCGCCGACGATTTCATGACGATGCTGAACGCCCAGCACAACGCGCCGGTCGAGGGCAACGACGACATCATCCACACCGACCTGTTGACCGGAGGGGAGGACGGCGCGGGCTCGTTGCGCGTCGACGAGGATCTCGATCCCGACCACCTCATCGCCGGCGAGACCACCGATCCGCTCGACGGCCGCAACGCCGAGGCGCTCGCCGACCTGCGGGAGACGCCCATGAACGACGTCGACGTCGACGACGATCTGCCCGAGGGGCCAGCCGAGGAGGTGTACCGGAACATCGCGATCGCGCTCGGCCGAGAGACCCGCTCGGCGACCGAGGACGCCGACACCAGGGAGGGCCTGTACTCCAGCGCGGAGGTCGCACGATCGCAGGCCCACGACGTCTCGATCGACGAGGAGATGGTCGGTCTCATGCAGTTCCAGCGCGCGCTCGAGGCGTCCTCGCGAGCGATGACCAGCGTCGACGAGGCGCTCGACACCCTGATCAACCGCACCGGCCTGGTGGGACGCTAGGCCGCTGCCCGATCCCGGCCCACCATCCCCACCACATCTCCGACGAGGAGCAACGATGCGCGTCACGAGCGAGATGGTCGTCAACCAGTCGGTCCAGCGACTGTCGAACCGCATCAGCGAGTACGAGCAGGTGCAGTCGCGGTTGGCGACCGGCAAGGACGTGCAGAAGCCGTCCGACGACCCGGCCCGTGCGAACCGCGGTCTCTCGTTGCGCGCCTCCGAGAAGTCGCGCGTCCAGGAGGCGCGCAACGCCGAGGACGCGATGAGCTGGCTCAACGTCACCGACAGCCAGCTGCAGAACACGATGGACAAGGTCCAGCGCGCCCGTGAGCTCACCGTGCAGGGCGCCAACCAGTCGGGCCAACAGTCGCGCGACGCGATCGCCGCCGAGATCGAGTCCCTGCGCGACGAGCTCGTCGAGATCGGCAACGAGAAACTGCGCGGCAAGCACCTCTTCGGCGGCTACACCGAGGGACCCGCGGTCGAGCGAGCAGACGCGGAGGACGAGGACTACGCGTTCCGCGGCAACGACGACGACGGGAACCCGCACGAGATCACCCGCCGCGTCGGGGAGGGCGAGCGGGTCCGGATCAACGTGACCGCCCAGGAAGCCTTCGGGAACGAGGACGACAACCTGTTCGCCGACCTCGATCGGTTGGTCGAGAGGCTGCGCGGCGACGGCGACGTCGGCGCCTCACTCTCCGATCTGGACCGGGCGCAAGAGCGGATCTCGAGCGCGCTCGCGAGCACCGGCGCACGCACCAACCGGGTGGAGTCGGCACTGGACCGCTCCGACGACATGCTCTTCCACATTCGCGACGAGCTCTCGCAGGTGGAGGACACCGACTACGCCGAGGCCGTCATGGAGCTGCAGCTGCAGGACATGGGCCTGCAATCGACCCTGCAGGCCCTGGGTCGCGCGCTCCCGCCCTCGCTGGCGGGCTTCCTCCGCTGAAGCCCGGGAGGGGATCTTCCGGCGGTCTCCCCGGGGCACCGCTCGGTGACCGGATAGGCTGTGTGGACGCGCCGAGCGTGCTGCGGCACACCGGAGTCGACCAGGAGACGCGAGTGACGGTGGCGACCGATCCCGACACGACCGAACTGCACCTGGACGAGGGCCTGCTCGGCTTCAGGGATGCCCGCCGGTTCCGCTTGGTCGATCTCGACCGGGCCGGCACGTTCCAGGTGCTCGAGAGCCTGGATCGCGAGGATCTCTCGATCGTGGTGTGCGCACCCTGGGTCTTCTTCCCGGAGTACGTCGCGGACATCGGCGAGGACGAGGAGCGGTGGCTGGAGCTCTCCGATCCGAGCGAAGCGGTCCTGCTCACCCCGGTGGTCATCGACACCGACCAGAAGTCGTTCCACCTGAACCTCCTCGGCCCGATCGTCTTCAACGCACGCACGCGGCGGGGCAAGCAGGTGGTGCTCGCCGAGTCCGGTCATCCGGCGCGGGCCACCGTCTCCCTCGACCGAGCCCTCGACGACGTCGAAGGGTCGAGCTGATGCTCGTGCTCACCCGCCGCGCCGGCGAATCGATCGTGATCGACGGTCACATCACGGTGACGGTCCTCGAGGCTCGGGGCGATCAGATCCGTATCGGGGTCGAGGCCCCGCGGGACGTCGCGATCCACCGCGAGGAGGTGTACCGCGCCGTCGAGGAGGAGAACACGGCCGCGGCGGCGAGTGCGGCCCGCGCCCAGGCGCTGCTGGGATCGAAGCCCCCCGACCTCTCGAACGACCGCGACACCTCGTAGCGCGGACCGGTCACGGAACGCCGTCCGCCCCTCAGGCACCCTCGTCGAACCTCACGGGATCGGGCGACCAGGTGCCGGGACCCGTCGCGCCGTAGCTGCTCCAGTCCCCCGCTGCTCCACTGCGCCTCGAGCCCACCGCCGGCGCCTCGGCCAGGGGAGCCTCGAGCTGCTTCCGGTGCTCCTGCACGAGGACGGCGGTCTCCTCGCGGACCGCGACGAGCCGTTCCACGGTCGCGCGCATGTCGCGGTGCACCGCCAGGAGCGGGGCGCGCCATTCGGACGGCACTTCCCCGGCGAGGCTGCGCAAGGCGAGATCCTGGCCCGCGGGGAATCCGAGGCGGCGGGCCACGCTCTCGGCGACGGAGGCGCGCAGCACGCCCACGGTGCCGAGCTCCTCCTCGGAGGAGACCAGCTCCTCGGCAGCGGGCTCCACGAACCTGGCCTCCCCGGCCAGGACGATCAACCGCAGCACGACCGCCCGGTGCAATGCCCGATCCGCACACTCGTGTTCGCGCACGGCGAGACGGACGAGCTCGTCGAGCTCGTCTCCAAGGTCGGGCACCGCGGCCTGGACGTGATGGCGCACATCGGGTCCGTCGGCTCCGGCGATGCCCGGTCAAGTCACCGGGCGGCCCGGCCCACAGCGATGGCCCCGTGCGCGCGCCAGGCGCGCTCGAGGACTACCCCTCCTAGTTATTCGGGACCAAACCGACCTGTTTCGGTCAAGTCCTCGTCCCCGTCGTACGAGATAGACCGCGACAGGAGCCGAACAACGCCCGATCCCACCACCCTCTTCTGAGCGGAGCACTGCAATGGCCATTGCCGGGAGGACCCATACGCCGCAGCGCACGCGCCGCAGGAACGGACTCGGGGAGGGCCCCCCTCGGGATGGCGCCTCCGGCCCGGCGAGGCCGGAGGATCTCCCGTTGAGCGAGGACGACGAGCGCTGCGCGAACGAGCGCGTCGAGTCCCACCTCTACCTGGTCCAGCACGTGGTCAACCAACTGGCTTCGCGGTACCCGCGGCACATTGACCGCTCCGAGCTGTGGAGCGCCGGCGCCTCGGGCCTCGTCGACGCGTCCCGCCGCTACGACCCGGAAACCGGGGTCCCGTTCGCCCGCTACGCGACGATCCGCATCCGGGGTGCCATCATCGACTCGACGCGGACCCGCGACTGGGCGACCCGCAGCCTTCGTCGGGACATGCGCACCCTCAGCGAGGAGCGCGCGTCCTTCGAGCAGGCTCACGGCCGCGCGCCGACCACGGAGGAGCTCGCTCAGCGGGTGGGGATGACCGTCGATGAGATCGCCGGACGGGAGAGCGCCGCAGCGACCGCCAACCTCCTGCACCTCGACCAACCGCTGGCGAACGACGAGGGCGACGAGGCGACCTTCGGCGAACGCATCCCCGAGCGGGACGATCAGCTGCTGCCCGACGCGTCCCTGGAGCACCAGGAGCTGCTCGGCACGGTCCGCACCGCCATCCGCTTCCTCCCCGAGATCCAGCGCGAGGTGGTCGAGCGCTACTTCTTCGGTGGCGAGTTGCTCCGCGACATCGCCGACTCGCTCGGCGTGACCGAGGCGCGGGTCAGTCAGATCCGCTCGGAGGCGCTGAACGCGGTGCGCGCCTACTTCGCCGAGCACTTCGATGCGGTGCCGAACGTGCCCGCGGGCGCACCCGGAAGTCGCCAGCGCGCGCACTACGTGGAGCGGGTCGCCGACGGCTCGGATTGGCGCTCGCGCCTGACCGAGGGCTCGCCACGCGACGACGCTGCGCAAGCCGAACAGGATCGCACTGCCGCGGACGCGATCGCCCGCGGTTAGTGCCCTCGCCCACGATCGATCACCACCAGGGCGGGACGCCGTCCGGGTTCCCGACGCTTGACCGCGCTCGTGATCTGCCGACGAGTGCCGGAAGGGTGGGCAGCTCACGGAGGCTCCTGTGACAGGCGACGACACGTCCGACCAGCAGGCACCGAACGACGTGCCCGACGACGCACCCGAGGACGCCTCGGCCGCGCGCGGCGACGACCCGCCGGACGCTCCCGAGAACCCGTCGGCGCCGATCGGCGACGGAGACGCGCCGCGGGGCGAGCCGCTTGATCCCAGCGTGCCGGTCCATCTCGACCGCATCGGGGCGGTCGTGCGAACCCCGGACGGGGAGCCGGCAGCCACCTTCGTGGCCGGCCTCTCCGACGCGGCCCGCCAGCGGCTCGAGCGGACCGGTGCCCACCACCTCGTCGAAGACCTCGAGGACGCGCAGGACGTCGCCCTGGCGGTCGTGTCGACCCGCGTCCCGCGCGGTGAGCTCCGGCCGCTGCTCGCGGCGCTGCGTGAGGTCACCTCCTGCCCGATCGTGGCGCTGGTGCACACGAGCGGGGAGTCGCTGGCGGTCGAGATCCTGCGAGCCGGCGGCATCGGGGTCGTCGCCGAGGGCAACGAGGCCGCCATCGCGCGGTTTCTCACCGACCGGCCCCACGACCAGAGCATGGTCGAGACCTACGACGAGCAGGTCGGCGGCGGGACGCGGGACGCGCAACGCGGCCGCGACGCGCTCACGGGGCTACCGGGTCGGTCGGTGTTCGAGCAACGGGTCGACGATCTCGTCGCCTCGGGGGAGGTCCCCCGTGTGGCCTACCTGCGAGTCCAACACCTCGACGAGGTCGGGCGACGGATCTCCACCGAAGCGCACAACCTGGTGCGCCGGCGCCTCGCGGTGCACTTCCAGCAGCTGTGCCGCCCACTCGAGGTGGACCTCTACGCGGTCTCACCGACGGAGTTCGCGATCATCGGCCTCGACCTGTCCCCCAACCGCTGCGAGCACCTCGGGCGCACGCTCGCGCGGGTGACCGAGACCTACGCGCCGACGGGCAGCCGGCCCCTCGCGGCGGCCATGGGGCACGCGGGACCCGAGACGTCCACCGAGCTCGCACCGATTCAGGAGGTCGCGAAGCGAGCCCTGGAGGTCGCCGTCACCGATCGCCACAGCACCGTGGTCAGCGCGGAGCAGCTCGCGCTCGGCGTGTCGTCGACCACCGAGCTGGAGGCCGCACAGCGCGCGGTCGCGCGGGTCGAACAGCACGACCCCTACCCGGTCGGACACGGGCAGCGGGTCGCCGATCTCGCGGGCGAGATCGCCTGGCAGGCCGGTTTCGAGGGGCAGGCACGAACCCGGGTCATGCTCGCCGCCCTGCTGCACGATGTCGGCAAGGTCACCCTGCCGGAATCCTGCATCGTCGGGCCGGACGGGCTCGACCTCGAGCATCTGGAGGCCTATCGCACCCACCCGCAGCGGGGCGCCGCGTACCTGCGGGTCTCGGCCGGCAACGAGGTGGCCGACGCGGTGGCGGCCCACCACGAGCGGTGGGACGGCGGCGGCTTCCCGCAGGGACTCGCGGGGGAGCAGATCCCGATGGCCGCTCGCATCATCCGCCTGGCCGACGCCGTCGAGCAGCTCCGTCACGGTGTCGGGGGCAAGGAGCCGCTCGCACCCCGTGACCTGCTGGAGGAGCTCGACGCCCGCTCCGGGGCCGAACTCGATCCGGAGCTCGCGCGCAGCGCCCGCCCCGTCGTCGACAAGATGCTCACCACCGGCCGCTGACCCGACGCGCCGACGGCCTCACCCCGAGGTCGTGCGGCGATCCTGAGCACGCTCGGCTTCGAGACGCTCGAGCTCGCTCGACGAGTGATCGACGTAGCCCATCATGTCGGCCACCACGTGATGTCCGGCGCGCTCGGCCACGAGCTCGTGCATGCGCTGGCAGACCCGTCGGTACGAGCGATGCCCCTGCGGCTGCGTCCGCAGCTCGACCATGTGCATGAGCGAGCGCGCGTTCAGCTGGATGCTGTAGCGGACGCGGTAGGCGAATCCCACCACGTACTGTGCCTGGGCGGGCCGGTCGCCGGCGAGGCGCTCCCACAACGCGGCCTGACGCTCGAGTGCCCCGTGCCACGCGGCCGAGATGCCGGGATCGTCGGCATCGGCGGCGTCGATCTCGGGTGGTGTCTCGTAGCCGTGGCGGGGGGTGAGCGGTTGCCACTCGATGGTCGCCATGCGGTGGCGCTGCAGGTCGCGGAACGCCCCGTAGTCGCCACAGACGTCGAAGCGGTAGGCCACGCGTTCGAGGGCGCGACCGGGCTTGTGTCGACGGTTCCCCCGCTCGCCGACATAGGCTCGCATGACGCGGGCGCGCTCCTCGCGGCTCATCGCCTCCACCCGCTGGCGGAGTTGCGTCTCCGGGAGCGCGGTGTGCGGATAGAGCATCCCTGTCACCATACGGACCTCGGCGTCGGGGTCCCAGTCGACGAGGGTCACCTCGTCGGCCGGCTCCGGCTCGGCGGTGCCGAGCAGTTCCTCGGCAACGCCGCGCGTCGCATCGCGCGTGTCAGCGAGGTACTGCGCCCACGCGCCACCCCGCTCGGGCCGGTCGACCCGAGTCAGGAACGACGGGATGACCTCGCGCAGCTCACCGAGCAGGGCGTCGCCCACCTCACGAGCCTCCGCGAGCTCGTGGGCGCGCAGCCGCAGGAGCAGTCCCTCGTAGGCCTGTCCGGTCGCGAACATCCCGACGTTCGAGGTGGTCGCGGCGGGCAACAGCCCCCGCAGCGTGTCGCAGACCTTGGCGGTGATCGTCGCCCCGTAGGCGCGGTCGCTGGTCTCCGCGTCCTGGGGGTAGGCGCGCTCCGCCCATGCCCGCAGACGGGGCAGCAGCGCGGCGTAGGCGTCGAAGACGGCGTCGAGCCCGGACACGTACGCGTCCCCGTGTGGGCCCGCGAGCACGTCGGGGTCGCGATAGTAGCGATAGCGGCCGCCGGGCCGATCGTCGTACGGGATGTAGCGGGTGGACTGCTCGAGGTAGGCGGCCAGCCTTCCCCACTCGACCACCTTGGTCAGCAGGTTCGAGATCTGCTCCAGAGCGGCGTGTGCCCCACCGAGCTGCGCGACGCTGTCGTCCCCGTACGCCACGAAGACCCGCTCGTAGAGCCGCTCTGCACGGCCTCCACCCTCCGGGGTGGCCTCCACGCCGGGCTCGAGCGCGGGCAGGTCGTCGGCGAACTCGTCGAGCAGCAGCCGCCGCAGGCTCTTCGGGCTCCGCGAGTAGCGGGCGAACAGCGCCCCCTTCACCACCTCGGGCAGCCCCCGCAACGCGAACACCGGCCGGTCGGTGTTCGTGCAGTAGCGGGCCAGCAGGGCGCGCTCGTCCGGCGTGAACGCATCGGCGTCCGGCGGGCGGTCCGTCGTGGGCTCTGTGGGCACTGGCAGCCTCCATCCGGTGCGGGCTGGGACGCGGTCCCAGGGTGCCGGTCAGATCACGGCCGGCAGCCGCAGCGCGACCGTCCCGTCCGGCGTGAAGGTCCCGATGTCGAGCACCAGCCAGATCGCCAGGGCGAGCAGGAGGCCGGCGAACGCGGTGAGCGCGAGCGCGACCCAGCCCAGGATGCGTCCGATCCGGCCGAGATCGTCGACGTAGCGGTCGGGCTCGCGCTCGACGTCACGACGCGCGGCGTACCCGAACCCGAGGGCGAGCAGGGGTCCGACCACCGGGAGGACGAAGACGATCCCCGCGATCCCGAAGATCAGGGACAGGATCCCGGTGACGGGGTGTTCCCGTCCGGCGGGCGGACGTCGGTTCGCTGCAGGGCCGACCACCGCAATCCCTTTCGTGTCCCGCACGTGCCCCCCGCCCCCCCTGGGCGGGCCCGGTGAGCCACGAGGCTCACAGTAGGGCGTCCAATCCGACCGTGAGGCCGTCATGGTGTGCGACCCGCTTGACGGCGAGGAGCACTCCGGGCATGAACGCTGTCCGGTCGAGCGTGTCGTGACGCACCGAGACGGTCTGGCCGGTGGCCCCGAACAGGACCTCCTGGCTCGCCACGACCCCGGGGAGGCGGATGGCGTGGACCGGCACACCGTCGACGTTGCCCCCTCGGGTGGGGTCCGGCGCACTGGCGACGTGGGTCGCACCGTCCGCGTCCCGCGCCTCGGCGACGAGCCGCGCGGTGCGCGCGGCCGTGCCGCTCGGTGCGTCGAGCTTGCCCGGGTGATGCGCCTCGATGACCTCCACGTCCGGCAGGTGGCGGGCGATCTCGCTCGCGGCACGCATCATCAGGACCGCGCCGATGGCGAAATTCGGCGCGACGATGCAGTTCGCGGGGCCCGTGCGGCGCTCGAGGTCGGTGAGGTCGTCGTCGGTCAAGCCGGTCGCCCCCACCACGACGTGGACGCCGCGCTCCAGCAGCCACGACGCGTTGCCCGCGACGGTCGCCGGGGTCGTGAACTCGACGGCGACGTCGGCGCCGGCATCGAGCGCGGCATCGAGACCGTCGGTGGCATCGATCCGCGCGACCAGCTCGCAGTCGGGGTCGTCGTCGACCGCCGCGCACGTCACGGACCCCATGCGTCCCTCGGCGCCGATCACCGCCACCCGGATCACGCGACCTCCTCGAGGTCGTGGTGCCGCACGGCCTCGTCCGGCCCGACGAGCGCCGCGGTGCCCGACGCGCCGAGCAACTCGTCGGCGAGCGCTTGGACGTCGTCGTGGGTGACCGCCTCGACGGCCGCGATCGTCTCGTCGAGCGACAGCAGCGGCACACCGGTGACGAGCGCCTTCCCCAGCCGACTCATCCGGCTGCCGCTGTCCTCGAGCGCGAGCACGAGCGCCCCCGAGAGCGCCCCCTTGGCCCGCGCGAGCTCGTCGTCGCCGAGGCCCTGCTCGCGCAGCCGTTCGATCTCCTCCACGACGACGCGCCACACTTCGTCGACCTGGTCCGCCGCCGTCCCGGCGTAGACGCCCCACGTGCCGGTGTCGGCGTGGCTCGTGACGAAGCTGAACACGGTGTAGGCGAGGCCACGCCGCTCACGGACCTCCTGGAACAGGCGGGACGACATACCGCCCCCAGCGCCTGGTCCAGCACGCGCGCCGCGAACCGCCGATCGTCGTCCCTGGGCAGCGCGAGCCCCCCGAGCACGAGGTGGGCCTGCTCGGTGGGGCGTGCCAACGCGAGGGGTCCACGCGCCGGCCGACTCGGAGCCAGCAGCGTTTCTGCCGATGGCGTGGGTCCTCCCCACCCGTCGAGCGCCTCACCGACCTCTGCCACCGCGGCGTCGTGGTCGACGTTGCCGGCGATCGCGACGACCAGGTTCCCGGGTACGTACTGGGTCCGGTACCAGTCCGTGACGAGGTCACGTTCGATCGACGCGATCGTGTCGGCGCCGCCGAGGACCTCCCGGCCCAGCGGGTGGTCACCGAACAACGCCTGGGCGAACGCCGAGTGCACCAGGTCGTCGGGCGTGTCCTGGTGCAGGCGGATCTCCTCGAGCACGACCTGCCGCTCGGCGTCGACGTCCTCGGCGCGGATCCGGGTCGAGGTGACCATGTCGCCGAGCACGTCGATCGCCAGGGGCAGGTCCCGGTCGAGGCACCGAGCGTAGAAGCACGTCACCTCCTTGGAGGTGAACGCGTTCAACTCACCCCCGACCGCCTCGAGGGCCTCGGCGATGTCCTGGGCGCTCCGTCGCCGTGTGCCCTTGAAGAGCAGGTGCTCCAGGAAGTGGGTGGCTCCCGCGACCTCCGGCTCCTCGCGTCGCGAGCCGCAGCCGATCCAGAAACCGACCGCGGCCGACCGGACCCCGGGCAGGTGCTCGGTCACCACGCGGGCGCCGGAGGGCAGCGTGGCCAGCCGCACGCCCTCGGGCAGGGAGTCCGGCGCGTTCACGTGCGCAGGGACACGCGCGGGTTGTGCGCCGCGCGTGCCCTCGTCCGCCGCGCTCACGAGCGACGACGCCGACGACGCCGGCCGCCCTCGCTGTTGTCGTCGCCCTCCTCGCCGCCTCGACTGCGCGTGCGCTCACGGCGGGGGGCCTCGTCGTCACCACCCCCGCGCTGGCGTTCGCGCCCACCGCCGCCACCGGCTGGGGCGGGCTCCCGGTCCTTCTGCTCCGGACCGCCGTCACCGGAGGATTCGGCGTCGCCACCACCGGACGGTGCGGCGTCGCCACCACCCGACCCCTCCGCAGCGACCTCCTCGACTGGGGCGAGCTTGAACTTCTTGCCGTCCACCACCTCCTGGACCTCGACCCAGAGTCTGTCGCCGACCGAGACGGCCTCGTCGGCGTGGGCGAGGCGCTTGCTGCCGCCGAGCTTCGAGATGTGCAGCAGCCCGTCGTTGCCCGGTGTCAGCGACACGAAGGCGCCGAAGTCCATCGTCTTCACGACGGTGCCGTAGTAGCGCTCCCCTTCCTGAGGGACGACCGGGTTCGCGATCTGACGGATGCGGTCGAGCGCCATCTGCGCCTTCTCGCCGTCCGGCGAGAAGATCTGGACGATGCCACGGCCGTCGACGTCGTCGATCGAGATCGACGCGCCGGTCTCGTCCTGGATCTCGTTGACGATCTTGCCCTTGGGCCCGATGACCTCGCCGACCTTGTCCGAGGGGATGTACTCGGTGATGATCCGGGGAGCCTGCGGGTTGAGCTCCTTGCGCACCTCGGGGATCGCCTCGTGCATCACCTCGAGGATCTTGAGCCGGGCGCCGCGAGCCTGGTTGAGCGCGTCGGTCAGGATGTCCGCGGAGACGCCCGACAGCTTCGTGTCGAGCTGCAGGGCCGTGACGAACTCCTCGGTCCCGGCGACCTTGAAGTCCATGTCGCCGGTCGCGTCCTCGGCGCCGAGGATGTCGGTCAGGGTGACGAACTTGTCGTCCTCGTTCACTAGCCCCATCGCGATGCCGCTGACCGGCGCGTGGATCGGCACCCCGGCGTCCATCAACGAGAGCGTGGAGGCGCAGACCGAGGCCATGGACGTGGACCCGTTCGACGACAGGACCTCGCTCACGAGCCGCAACGCGTAGGGGAACTCCTCGGAGCCGGGCACCACCGGCAGTACCGCTCGCTCCGCGAGGGCACCGTGGCCGATCTCGCGGCGCTTGGGCCCGCGCATGAAGCCGGCCTCACCGGTCGAGAACGGGGGGAAGTTGTAGTGGTGGATGTAGCGCTTCTCGGTCTCGGGATCCAGCGTGTCGAGGCGCTGCGCCTCCTTGGACATCCCGAGCGTCAGGATGTTCAGCACCTGCGTGTCACCACGCTGGAACAGGCCCGTCCCGTGCATCTTCGGCAGGACGCCGACCTCGGCGGACAGCGGACGGATGTCGGTCGGGCCGCGCCCGTCGATCCGCACACCGTCGTGCACGATGCGCTTGCGGATCAGGGTCTTCTCGAGCGAGCCGAACGCGTTCTTGGCGTACGCCTCAAGCTGCTCGTCGCTGACCTCGACGTCACCGGCCTGCTCGAACACCGCGTCGATCGCCTGCTCGCGCAGCTCGCCCGAGCGCTGGTTGCGCTCGGCCTTCGGGCGGTCGCCGTCGTCGACGATTCCCTTCAGCTGATCGCCGACCGTGCGCTCGACGACCTCGTAGACGCGCGGATCGTAGGCGGGGTACAGCGGATAGTCGGCCGTCTCGGCCCGACCATGCTGCTCGAGGAACTCCAGCTGCAGGTCGCAGAGCTCGCGCAGGTAGCGCTTGGATTCCTCCAGCGCATCGGCGAGGACCTCCTCGGTGGGCTTCACCGCGCCCGTCTCGATGTGGTCGACGGCCTGCTCGGTGGCCTCGGCCTCGACCATGAGGATGTCGATCTCCCCCGAGTCCTCGTTGAGGCGCCCCGCGACCACGAGATCGAAGACCGCCTCGTTCTGCAAGTACTGGAACGTGGGGAACGGGTGCCACTGACCGGTGCGGTCCATGGCCATCCGCAGTCCCGCGACGGGCCCGTCGAACGGGATGCCGGCCAACATCGTCGCGACCGAGGCCCCGTTGATGGCGAGCGCGTCGGGTGGGTTGACCTGATCGGCGGTGAGCGTGGTGATGACGATCTGGATCTCGTTGCGCAGGCCGTTGTCGAACGTGGGCCGCATGGGCCGGTCGACGAGCCGGCAGGTGAGGATCGCGGTCTCGCTCGGCCGCCCCTCACGCTTGAAGAAGCTGCCGGGGATGCGCCCGGCCGCGTACATCTTCTCCTCGTAGTCGACCGTCAGCGGGAAGAAGTCGAGGTGCTCCTTCGGCTTCGCCGACGAGGTCGTCGTGACGAGCAGGGTCGTGTCGTCGGCGTGCGCGACGACCGCGCCGCCGGCCAAGCCGGCGAGCTTGCCGGCTTCGAAACGGATGTCCGTCTCGCCGATTCGCTTGCCGACGTCAGTGGTTCCGAGTTTGCCCATGGCTGGGTCTCCTTGCGATCAGAGCGCCGTGTTCGCGGCGCGCGGTGAAACGGTTCCGCCGGGCAGGCAGGTCAGGGACGTGCTCTGCCGTTGCGACCGGGTCCCTTTGCCGGGACCGCCCGGCGATGCCGCTCCCACGCCGATCGTCGGACTCGTCGACCCTTCGGCCACGCCCGTCGGGGCCGGGAAGCCAGTTCTCAGTGGTGGTGGCTGCGGCCGCAGGGTGCAGCCACCACCACTGACAACTGACACTCGCGCCCTCGCGGGCGTGAATGGCCGGGCGGTGCAGGGTCATGTCGACGTCCAGAACGATCGGTGCGCGGGTTGGCGGCGCGAGGTCAGTGCCGTGCGGGAGGGCCCCGAGCACGACGAAGCCGAGCCCACCGGGGCTCGGCCTGAACGACTCAACGGCGGATGCCGAGGCGCCGGATGAGCGAGCGATACCGCTCGACATCTGTGCGGTACAGGTAGTCCAGCAACCGTCGGCGCTGCCCCACGAGCTGGAGCAGTCCCCGCCGGGTGTGGTGATCCTTGTGGTGGGTCTTGAGGTGCTCGGTGAGGTGGCTGATCCGATGGGTCATCAGCGCGACCTGCACCTCGGGCGACCCGGTGTCCCCCTCGTGAGTGGCGTACTCCTGGATGATCTCGTCTTTGTTCTTGAGGCTGCTCTTGGCCACCGAATCTCCTTGCTCTGTGACGGGCCCGGCGGATGGACCTCGCAGCGACCCCGGCGGGCGTCTGCTGGTCGGGAGCCGGCTCTCGCCTGGTGGCCGGCGACGGCTCTCCTCGTCCGCGTCGTGTTCCGCGGCGGACGCGCACCCCAATCCGGGCACGAACGATGACCGCTCGGGCGAGCGATCACGCCTCAGTCTGCCACCACCGAGCCCGCCGGGCAACTGAGCCCCCTCGCATCGCTCAACCCTCCGGTCGCGACGGTCGATACTCCACGGGATGCCGTGCCCCCTGTCGTCCCGAGGAGCCGGGCGTCGCGTGCTCCTCGGGATCACGCTCGCCCTGGCGCTGGCGGCCTGCTCGTCGGAGGCCGAGCCCACCGCAGCGCCCGAGCGTGCCGGCCCGCCGACCCCTCCCGTCGACCTCAGTGCCTCGGGCCCCGCCTCGAGCGCTGCCGGCAGCCCCGGGACCGGTAGCGACGCGATCGACCGCGAGGCCGAGCGCGCGGGTCCGGCGATCCCGGACCTCACGGGCGCTCCCGTCGAAGCCGCCCTGGCCGAGGTGCGGGCCGCCGGGCTCACGCCGCAGGTCGTCGCCCTCGAGCCCGACGATCCCGACGATCCCGACGATGGCGGGCCGAGCCCGTCGATGGTGGCCGACGAGGTCGTGACGGGACAGCAGCCGGGCCCGGGCGATCAGGTCGGTGGAACGGTCACCCTGTGGATCGGGGACCCGCCGGCGCCCCCACCTCCACCGCAGAACCCCGAACCGACGGCTCCGGCCGCGGACCCGGACAGCACCGGCGGTGCGCCGGACGCCGACGCGCCCGACGATTCCGGCGAGGCGGACGGATCCCCGGACTCTGACGGCACGCCCGACGACTCGCACGAGCCGAACGCGGGCGGGGACGACCCGGCGGCGGCTGCTCCAGAGCACACGCCGAGCGCCGAGGCGGCCACCGACGACGACGCCCCCGGCCGAGTCAACATTCGAACGATCGACCCTCCCGAGCCCGGCACCGAACTCTCCGGGCCGGCGTCCTGGTACGGGCCCGGCTTCGCCGGGCGGGGCGACGCATGCGGGTCCCGCTTCGACCCCGACGAGCTGACAATCGCCACCCGGGAGCTGCGCTGCGGCACGATCGTCGAGGTCGCCGGCCCGGCGGGCACGATCGAGGCGACGGTCACCGACTGGGGTCCCGCCGAGTGGACCGGGCGTCGGTTCGATCTCTCGAGAGCGACCTTCGCGAGGGTTGCGAGCTTGGGTGCCGGTGAGGCTCCCGTGACGCTCACGGTCGTGGACTGAGCGCCGGACCCCGAGGCCGGGGCGATCAGCCGCGCCGGCGGCGCACCGCGAGCGCGAGCACGACACCGAGCGCAGCGCCGGCGAACGGTGCCAGTCCCTGGGCGGTCGCCCCTCGCAGGACCGCGGGCACGAGCTCGAGCACGCCGCCGGGCAGGAGCGCGAGGAGCAGGGGCCAGCCGGCCACGAGGCCGAGCGGCCCCGCGAGCAACCAGCGCAGGCCCGGCTCGGGCTTCGCGCGACGGGCGAGCTCGAGGCGCAGGGCGGTCCCGACCGCCCACCCGCCGATGACGCGGGCACCGATCCTGGCGACGACGGCCGGCTCGGCGCCCCACAACGTCGCGAGGGCACCGGCCATCAGGTCGCCGACCACCACGAGCCCGAGCCCGGCCACGACGTAGCCGAGCTGCAGCATCCGCCGCGACAGAGGCCGCCCGGCCATCCGCGCTAGACACCGAGCAATCGGGCGACTTCTGCGACGTCCTCGCGCATCTGAGCGACCAGCGCTGACGGCCCCTCGTAGCGGATCTCGTCGCGCACCCGCGCGCGGAAGTCGAGGGCGACCTCGAGGCCGTACAGATCCTCGTCCACACCGAGCAGGTAAGCCTCGACCCGTTGCTCCTCACCCGCGAACGTCGGGTTCGTCCCGACGCTCGTGGCCGCAGGGAGCTGCCGGCCATCCGGGTGGTGCAGCCAGCCGGCGTAGACACCGGAGGCGGGCAACGCGATGCGCGGGTCAACCTGGAGGTTGGCCGTGGGGAATCCGAGCTCCCGGCCCCGCTGGTCACCACGGACGACGATCCCGTCGATGACGTGGGGACGGCCGAGCATGCGGGCCGCCAGCTCGACGCCGCCCTCGGCCAGCGCATCGCGGATGGTGGTCGACGAGATGACGGCTCCCTCGGTCTCGCGCAGGTCCACGGGCTCGGCGACGAACCCCCGCTCCTCGCCGAGCGCGCGCAGAACGTCGACGTCGCCGGCAGCGCGGTGACCGAAGCGGAAGTTCGCTCCGACGACGACGTGGGCCGCACGCAACGATCCCGCGAGCACCTTGTCGACGAAGGCGTCCGGTGCCCGGTGCCGAAGGTCGTCGTCGAACGGCAGGACGACGACGAGGTCGACGCCCGTCGATGCCAGCGTCGCCGCCCGTCGCGGCAACGTCTGCAGCAACGGCGGCTGACTGCCCGGCCGCACCACCTCCATGGGATGCCGGTCGAAGGTCACGACGACGCTGCGCAGCGATTGCTGCCGGGCTGCCTGCAGCGCGCGTTCGATGATCGTTCGGTGACCCCGGTGCACGCCGTCGAAGAACCCGATCGACACCGCCGACGGACGAGGCTCGACCGCGTCCGGGTCACCGACGACCCGCACGTCCCACAGGTCGGGGGTCGGTCCCAGTTCGTCCCAGGCCGAGCCGGTCATCCCGCAAACACCGCACGCGGTCGCGCTGCCCCCCGCTCGTCCTCGACCATCGCGAGCAACCGACCGTCCTCGTCGAGGACCGCCACCGGGCCGTCCTGCGCGGTCGCGGACAGCGGCCTCCCGTGCCCGATCGCCTGCGCGTCGCCCGCGTCCACCGTGATCGCGGGGTAGTCGGCGACGGCCGACGCCATCGACAGGACCGCCTCGGCGACGCGCCCCTGCTGACCGAGCTCCTCGATCTCCTCCAACGGGCGGGCGTCCGCCACGTCGAACCGTCCCGATCCCAGCCGGCGCAGCGCGGCCAGGTGCGCCCCCACACCGAGCGCCTCGCCCACGTCGGCGGCGAGCGAGCGGATGTAGGTCCCGGGGCTGCAGGTGACGAGGAACCAGGCCTGGGCCTCGGCTCCCGGGACGAACTCGCTCAGCACGAGCTCGTGGATGTCGACCTCCCGCGCCTCCCGGGCGACGGTCTCGCCACGACGAGCCTTCTCGTGCAGCCGCTCACCGCCGACCTTGACCGCGGACACCATCGGCGGCACCTGCTCGATCCGCCCGGTGAATCCGTGCAACACCTCGCAGAAGGCCTCCTCGGTGACCCCTGACGGGTCCGCGGTCGCCACGACCTCGCCCTCGGCGTCGAGCGTCGTGGTCGACACGCCGAGCCGCATGTGCGCCTCGTAGGTCTTCCGCGACGCCTGCAGGTAGGGCACCAGCCGCGTCGCTCGGCCCAGCGCGACGACGAGCACGCCGGTGGCTTGGGGGTCGAGCGTCCCGGCGTGGCCGACCTTCTTCTGCCCTGCGGCCTTGCGCACGCGCGCGACGACATCGTGGCTGGTCAGCCCGGCGGGCTTGTCGATGACGAGCACGCCGTCGATGCGCGTCACCCCTCGTCCTCCTCCGCTGCGCTCGGCTGTTGGTCCGCGACCTCGCGCAGCAGCGCCTCGATGCGTTGGCCGTGCTCGGTCGCCGGGTCCGCGACGAAGTGTAGATCCGGCACGCGCTTGAGCCGCACGCTGCGTGCCAGTTGCCGCCGCAGCGCAGCCGCCGCGTGGGCCAGCCCCTCTGCGGTGGCGGCCCGTACGGCCTCGTCGTCCTCGAGGACGGTGTAGTACACCTCGGCCTGGCCCAGGTCGGGGCTCGTGCGCACCCCGGTGATCGTGACGAACCCGATGCGGGGGTCCTTGAGACCTCGCACCGCTTCGGCGAGCACCTCCCTGAGCTGCTCGTCGACCCGTCGCATCCGCTCGCTCACCGTTCGCTCCTCGCCGTGGTCACCCGGCCGGTGCGGCCGAGCCTTCCCGATCCCCCTGGGCACCGGCCGTACAGCCGCCGTTCATGATTCCGTCTGGACGATCTCGACGCTGAAGCCGATCACCTCGACGCGCGGGTCGCCCGCACAGATCTTCTCGACCGACTGGGCGACCTTGCGGGCGCCCACCTCGGACGACGCCGCGATCGCGACCCCGAGTGTGGCGCGCTGCCACAGGTCCTGATCGCCCAACTCGGCGACCGAGACGTCCAGGTCATTGCGCAGCCGCCGAACGAGCGACCTCACCGGTCCCCGGCGCTCCTTCAGGGAGGAGGCCCCGGGCACGTGGAGCTCTACGGTGACGAGTGCGGCGAGCAAGGCAGCGCGCGTCCCGGTCGGCGAACCGTCAGACCCGAGGGACCTCGCGCTGCTCGAAGACCTCGAACTCGTCGCCGACGTGCACGTCCTGGAACTTGTCGAGGCCGACGCCGCACTCGTAGCCCTGCTGCACCTCGTTCGCGTCGCTTTTGAAGCGCTTCAGGGACGCGAGCTTGTCCTCGCCGACGACGACCCCGTCGCGAATGACGCGGGTCTGCGCGTGACGCTTGATCGAGCCCTCGGTGACGTAGGAGCCGAACACGAACCCGACGCGCGGGACCTTGAAGATCTCCCGGACCTCCGCCCGGCCGAGCACGACCTCCTCGTACTCGGGCGCGAGCATGCCCTTCACCGCTCGCTCGATGTCCTCGACGGCCTGGTAGATGACCGAGTAACTGCGAACGTCGACGCCGGTCTCCTCGATCAGCTTCCGGGCGTTCGCCTCGGGCCGCACGTTGAAGGCGATGATGATCGCGTCGGATGCCTCGGCGAGGTTCACGTCGCTCTCGGTCACCGCGCCGGCGCCCTTGTTGATGACGCGGATCCTCACCTCGGGCAGTTCGAGCTTCTCGATCGCGTCGGCGAGGGCCTCCACGGAGCCGCCGACGTCCCCCTTGATGATGAGGTTGAGCGTCTGCAGCTCCCCCTCGGCGATCGCCCCGGACAGGTCGTCCAGGGAGATCGAGGTCCGCTGCTCGGCGAGCTCCATCTGCCGCTGCCGCGACCTGCGGTTCTCGGCGATCTCGCGGGCCGTGCGCTCGTCCTCGACCACGCGGAACTCGTCGCCGGCCTGAGGCACGTCGTTGAAGCCGAGGACCTGCACCGGCATGGAGGGGGGCGCCTCCTTCACCTGTCGGCCGTCCGCGGCGAACATCGCACGCACGCGGCCGCTGGCGGTACCGGCCACGAGGTTGTCACTCACCTTGAGCGTCCCAGCCTGCACCAGGACCGTCGCCACCGGCCCGCGCCCACGGTCGAGGTAGCCCTCGATCACGGCGCCGCGAGCCTCCCGGTTCGGATTCGCGGCGAGCTCCGCGATGTCGGCCTGCAACAGGACCATCTCGAGAAGGTCGTCGATCCCGAGCCCCGCGAGCGCGGAGACCTCGACCATGGTGGTCTGGCCACCGAACTCCTCGGCCACGAGATCGTGCTCGGTGAGCTGGCTACGCACCCGGTTCGGGTCGGCCCCCTCGCGATCGACCTTGTTGATCGCCACGATGATCGGGACCTCGGCGGCCTGGATGTGGTTGATCGCCTCGACGGTCTGGGGCATCACGCCGTCGTCGGCCGCCACGACCAGGATCGCGACGTCGGTGACGCTCGCACCGCGGGCACGCATCTGCGTGAACGCTTCGTGGCCGGGCGTGTCGATGAACGTGATGTGCCGGTCGTTCTTCTCGACCTGGTAGGCGCCGATGTGCTGGGTGATGCCCCCGCTCTCGCGGGCGATCACGTTGGTCTCGCGGATCGCGTCGAGCAACTTCGTCTTGCCGTGGTCGACGTGGCCCATCACCGTGACCACGGGTGCCCGCAGCTCGACCTGGCTCGGGTCGTCATCCTCCTCGGGGCCGAACTCCAGCTCCTCGGGGGTGACGAAGCGGACCTCGGCCTCCAGCTCGGTGGCGACGAGCTCGATGAGGTCCTGCGAGAGCGACTGCGTCACCGTCACCATCTCGCCGAGCCCGAACAGCACCCGCACCACGTCGGTCGGGTTGACGCCGAACTGCTTCGCCAGCTCGGAGACGGTCACACCGGGCACGACGTCGACCGGACCGTCGACACTGGCCTTGACCGGGCCGGACTGCTTGCGCCGCGGGCGGTTGTCCTGCTCGAACTGCTCCTGCGGAGTCAGTTCACGCTGCTTGCCCTTCTTGCCCTTCTTGCCCTTCTTGCCGCCGCGGCCGGGACCCCCACCGGGGCCGCCGGGGCCGCCACCGGGACCGCCACCGGGACCTCCGCCCGGGGCGCCACCGGGACCACGACCCGGCCCACCGGAGGGGCCGCCACCGCCAGGCTTGGGCGGCGCGCTGCGCTGCTGTTGGCCGTCACCCGGGGAACCGCGCCCCTGGGTGGGCTGGCGCTCGGCGGGACGCTCCCCGCTCCCCTCGCGCGGCGCGGGCTTGACGGGGGGCGGGATCGAGCGACGGCCGGAGCCCTCCTTGGGTAGGTCCGGCTCGACCCGCCGACGGGCCTCGACCGGCGAACCCGTCGATGCCGGCGTCGACGGCCGCGCGGGCCGAGTCGGCTGGCCCGGGCGTGGCGGTGTCCCCGGACGCGGGACGCCCGGCTGCCCCTGGGCGGGGGCGTCGGCCTCGGTGTCCTCCTGCGGGGACTGCTGAGGCGATGCCTCCTTGGCGCTGGCGGGTTGAACGACGCTCTCCTTCGCCACATCGCGTGCCGAGGGGGGCGTGGCAGCGGGCTCTTCGGCCTGCGCTGCGGGCTCCTCGGCCGCGGGCTGGGACTCCTCCGCCTCCTCGGCGGAGGCCGGTTCGGGTGCGGCCTCGGCGGCGGGCGCGCTCTGCGCATCCGCCGGCGCCTGCGTCTCGGTGGAATCGAGTGGGGCGGGCTCGGCCTCTTCGGTCTCGCCGCCGACACTCACGCCCCCGCCGCTGTCGCCGGGACGATACGGCGTGGTCGCCGGCCGGAAGCGACGTGCCGGCTGACGTCCCGCTTGCTGAGCGTCACCGTCGTCGCCCGCGGCTTCCTGCTCCTGTTGCTGGCGCAGGTGAGGGGGAAGGATGCGCCGAGCCTTCGCCTCCGCCGGGGGGGTCTGCAACTCCTCGAGGTCGTACTGCTCCGCCTCGCGGCGCTGCCGCTCCTCCTCGGCCTTGCGGCGCTCCTCGCGCTGCTTGCCCAGGCTGTCGCGGAACCGCTGGGCGTCGGGGGCCGCGACCGTGGAGGAGTGCGACTTCGCCTCGATGCCGAGCTCATCCAGGCGCCGAATGACCTCCTTGTTGGGGAGGCCGGTCTCCCTGGCCAGCTCGTAGATGCGAACCTTGCTCACCTGCTCACTCCCTGACGACGGCGTCGTCGCGCCGCTGGCCGCCGCCCTTGGCGGCGCCGCGCGTTGCGTTGGCCGAGCCCGGAGGACCGTCGGACGGCCCCGCCTGGGCATTGCGGATGTCTCGTCGTGCCTCGCCGAAGCTCGCCCGGAGGCGCGCCGCATCGACGTCTGCGTCTGGTGCCCGTAGCGCGCGACGGAACGGGCGCGCCTCCTTGCGGAGCGCCTGCTCGAGGCAGGCGGCATCCGAACAGAGCCACGCGCCGCGGCCGGGCGCCCGTGCCTCCGGATCGAACTCGACCCGGCCACCGCGCACCACAACACGGAGGAGTGTGGTACGTGGCTGGCGGCGGCGGCAACCAACGCACGTCCGGATCGGGACGTGCGCAGCGTCCGACGCCGATCCCACCTTAGCGCGCATGCACCTCCTTGGGGCAGCCCGCCCGCCGCGCGGCCGACGCCGACCGCTCACGCGTCGGCGCGCTCGGGGTCGGTGGTGTCCGGGGTCACCTCGTAGCCCCGCGGCTGCGGGGGCACCACATCGCTCGACAGCGGCGTCCCGAACTCGTCCACCTCGCCACGCTCGTACGCGGCCTGGAACGCCGCCTGCTCCTCGGCGAACTGCGTCTCGCTCTTGATGTCGATCCGCCAGCCCGTCAGGCGGGCCGCGAGTCGTGCGTTCTGTCCCTCGCGACCGATCGCGAGCGAGAGCTGGTAATCGGGCACGATCACGACCGCTGCGGGCGGAGCCTCGTCGTCGTACAGGTACACCTCGCTGACCTTCGCGGGCGAGAGCGCGTTCGCCACGAACTCGGCGGGTTCCTCGGACCACGGGATGATGTCGACCTTCTCGCCGCCGAGATCCTCCACGATCTGCAGCACCCGACTGCCGCGGGTGCCCACGCAGCTGCCGACGGCGTCGACGCTGGGATCGTGCGACGCCACTGCGATCTTGGTGCGGTAGCCGGCCTCGCGCGCGGTGCCCTTGATCTCGACGATTCCGTCGGTGATCTCCGGTACCTCGAGGGCGAAGAGCTCCTCGACGAGCTTCGGGTGCGAGCGACTGCAAACGATCTGCACGCCCTTGATGGACCTGCGCACCTCGGTGATGTAGGCGCGCAGGTGCATGCCGTGCACGTAACGTTCCGCCGACACCTGCTCGCTGACCGGGAGGATCGCCTCGGCGTTGCCCAGGTCGAGCACGATGAGGTTGCGGTCGTGGATCTGCACGCTGCCGCTGACGAGGTCGCCCTCCTTGCCGGAGTACTCCCCGTAGGTCATCTCGCGCTCGGCCTCGCGCAGCCGCTGCATGAGCACCTGCTTCGCGGTCTGGGCCACGATGCGCCCGAAGTCGCGGGGCACGTCCTCCCACTCGTCGACGACGTTGCCGTCGTCGTCGAGTTCCTGGGCGAAGACCGAGACCGCGCCCGTCGCGCGATCGATCACCACCCGGGCTTCCTCGGCCTGGCCGCCCTGCCGCTTGTACGCGCTCGCGAGCGCGCCCTCGAGCGAGGACACGACCGTCTCGAAGTCGATCCCCTTCTCACGCTCGATGCTGCGCAACGCTTCGATCTCGACCCTCACGGCTTGCGTCCTCCCCTTCTGCGGCCCCGCGCGTCGCACGGCCCCGGCGCGGGCCCCGCGGTGCCCTGCCCGGCGACCGCGCGCCTCGTGTCACCAGGGCAGCGTCTGCGTCGCCTTCACGATCTCGGCATACGGGACCCGGATGGATCGACCGTCCACGTCCAGCACGACCGCGCTGTCGTCCGCGCCGGTCACCGTGCCTCGTAGCTGCTGCACCCGACCGTCCCCCTCATCACGCTGGACGAGCACGGCTCGACCCTCGACCCGCTCGAACGCCTCGCGGTCCTGCAGCGGGTGATCGGTGCCGGGACTGGTCACCTCGAGCTTGTAGCCACCCTCGACCGGGTCCTGCTCGTCGAGCGCGACCGACAACCGCCGGGAGAGCTCCTGACACGCCTCGATCGTCACGCCCCCCTTGCGATCGACCGTGACTCGCACGAGACGCTGCGCACCGCCGCCCTTGACCTCCACGTCCACGAGGTCGAGCGACGCCTCACGAGCGACCGGTTCCGCGAGCTCCCGTATGCGTCCTTCCAGCGTGATGGTGTCCTACCTCCCCTCGTCGCCGGCCGCTTGGCCGGTCGCGTCGCGCGAAAGAAAAAGTGGGCGTTCACGCCCACTCGTCGGTGCTCCCGTTCGGTTGGCCTCGACCTCCGGTCGGACCCCTTCAGGCCCTAAAGGGGGGACCGGCGCAGGCGTCGACAGAGCCTCGCGGCTCGGTCGTTCAGCGGCGAGCGTACCCCGACCCCGGTGACCGGGCAACGGCGGTTGCCGCGCACGATCGGCTCCCGTCCCGCGGGTCAGCGCGGAGCGTCGTCGGGATCGACGCTCAACGACGGCTCGAAGCGGTCAGCGTCGCCCGACCGACCCCGTTCACTCGTTCACGCGCTCGCCCGTCGCGCGGTGCCCTTCCGGGAGGTCCCCGCCCGTGCCGTCGTCCCGTGGGATCTCCGGCACGTCCAGGGCGGCCTGGACGAGCGACAACAGATCCGCGTGGATCCCGGGTGTCGCCGCCACCCCGCGCTCGCCCGGCCCCCGAAGCGCGATCCCGTCGAGATCGGTGACGGTCGCGCCCGCCTCGCGGGCGATGACGATGCCCGCCGCGATGTCCCAGCGTCCGACCCCCAGCGTCCATGAGCCGTCCGCGCGGCCGCTGGCGACGGTGCACCAGTCCGGTGCCACCGCCCCGGTCGCCCGCAGTGACAGCGCCCGCGCCATCACGAGGCGCCACGCCTCGATGTTGCGGCGGCTGATGTCCGCCATGGAATCCGAGCCGGGGAACCCCGAGCAGCACAGCGCCTCGGCGAGCTCCGTCACCGGCGAGCACCGGATGGGTTCCCCGTCCAGCATCGCCCCACCGCCGCGGACGGCCTCGTACGTCTGCCCCAGCGCCGGCAGGTACACGACGCCCGCAGCGAGCTCGTCGTCGGTGTCGCAGAACGCGATCGAGACGCCCCACCAGTGACGGCCCTTGAGGTAGTTGGTCGTCCCGTCGATCGGGTCGACGTACCAGCGCCGGGTGCCGGCGATCTCGTCCTCGCCGGGCGAGGCCTCCCCCTCCTCGTCGACGACGAGGTCGGTGGGGAACGCCTCGGCGACCACCTCTCGGATCCGTGCCTGCGCGGCCCGGTCCGCCGCGGTCACGAGGTCGCGCGCGCCCTTCCACTCGGCGGTGAGCCCCCGCGCGGCATGATCGAGGGCAATGCGCCCGGCCTCCCGTGCCGCGGCTCGCGCGACTGCGACCTCATCACTCACGGGCGACAGCTTCGGCGATCGCGCGATCGGGCGCAACGGCCCCCGGGGGGACCGTGGGCGCGCCTACGCCACGACGCTCGGATCCCCCTCGCCGCGCTCGGCCCGGATCTCGTCGGCCATCTCGTTCGCGAAGTGCACGAGGGTCTCGACGATGTCGGACTCCTGCACCGTGTACAAGACCTCGCCTCGGCGGATGATCTTGCCCTTGCCCTTGCCGGCGGCGACCCCGATGTCGGCCTCGCGCGCCTCACCGGGACCGTTCACAACGCAGCCCATGACCGCGACGCGCAGCGGCACGTCGAGCCCTTCGAGCCCCTTCTGGACCTCGTCGGCGAGGGAGTACACGTCCACCTCGGCGCGGGCACACGACGGACACGCGACGACGTCGAGACCGCGTTCGCGCAGGTGCAGCGACTCCAGCATCGTGATGGCGGCCTTGACCTCCTCGACCGGGTCGGCCGAGAGCGACACCCGGACGGTGTCCCCGATGCCCTCGGCGAGCAGCGCCCCGATCCCGACCGCCGACTTGATGCTGCCGGTACCCGCCGGCCCGGCCTCGGTGACCCCGAGGTGCAACGGGTAGTCACAGGCGTCGGCGAGCAGGCGGTACGTCTGGATCATGACCCAAGGATCGGAGTGCTTGACGCTGATCTTGGTGTCGAAGAAGTCGACCTCCTCGAGCAGCCGCGCCTCGGCGAGCGCGCTCTCGACCAGCGCCTCCGGAGTCACGCCACCGTGACGGTCCAGGACGTCCTGCTCGAGCGATCCGCCGTTCACCCCGATGCGGATCGGGATGCCCCGCTCCTTGGCGGCGTCACCGATGACCTTGACCTTCTCGTGCTTGCGGATGTTCCCGGGGTTGATGCGCACCCCGGCCATACCCGCCTCGATGGCCGCCATCGCGTACTTCCACTGGAAGTGGATGTCCGCCACCACCGGCACCGGTGACTTCGCGGCGATCGCGGCCAGGGAGTCGGCGTCCTCCTGGCGCGGCACCGCCACGCGCACGATGTCGACACCCGCCGCCTGCAGCGCCGCGATCTGCTGCAACGTCGCGTTCACGTCGTGGGTCGGTGTGGTCGTCATGGACTGGACGCTGATCGGCGCGCCACCGCCCACCGGCACGTCGCCCACCCGCAGGGCGCGAGTCGGGCGCCGCTGCGGCGGTTGATGGTGGGCCGGAACGTCGGGGTCCGGCGCGGGCTGATTCACGAGCGGCAACGGGGTGCCCACAGCAGCCAACTCCTCCATCGAACGGCGCTCGGGTGGCGTGCGGCCGCCGTCGCCAGGCTACCCGCGATACCGGCACCATCCCCGAACTCCGGGACGCGCCGGACGCGGAGCCGACCGGCGGCGCTCACTGGAACAGGTTGCTCACGGGATTCACGATGTCGATGTAGAAGGCGGTCAGCACGAACCCCCCGATGAGGACGAGGACGAGCAGGGCCAACGGCGTCATCACCGACGGGGAGAGCTCCCAGTCCGGGGCCAGGCCGGCGAGCCGGCGCACGCCATTGACCGCTGCCTCGATCAGCACCTGGGCGACATGCCCTCCGTCGAAGGGCGGCAGCGGCGCCATGTTGATGATGCCGATCACGATGTTCAGCTGGACCAGCAGCAGGAACAGGGGCCCGAGCTCGCCGAGCCCGCCGAGGGCCCCGGCCAGCTGACCGGCCCCGACGAGGCTCACCGGGCCCTCCGCCGTGCGCTCGGCTCCCGGCTCGGCCTGCTGGACCCAGGAGCGCAGGGTGTCCGGACTGAACGCTTCGACCAGTCCCTGGACCGTGAGCGCGGTCTGGCTCCAGAGGGAGTACTCCCCGCGGAACGCATCGGCCACGGCGGCACCGAGCCCGGACGGCTCGCGGACATCGGGTTGCGCGACCCCGATCCCGATCCCGAGGAAGCCGGAATCTTCCCCGTCCGGGTCCGTCTCGGGCAACCGGGCGACGGTCTCCCCCACCTCCCCGTCGCGCGCGAAGGTGATCGTGATCGCCTCGCCGGCATGGGGCTCGATCGCCTCCACGACCTCCTCGGGGCTGTCGAGCGGCTCGCCCTCGACCGCCAGGAGTTCGTCGTCGACCTCGAGTCCGGCCTCCTCGGCGGCCGAGCCCTCCTCGACGGCGCCCACCACCGGCTGCGGATCCTGGCTGTCGGCCAGCGAGGGGATCGGGAACGCCGCGAGGACGAAGACGATCAGCACGAACGCGATCACGAAGTGGGTGAACGAGCCGGCGGCGAGCACGACCAGCCGTTGCCACGCAGGGAAGCGATGGAACGCGCGGTGCTCGTCCCCGGGAGCGACCGGGTCGTGCTTGTTCATGCCCGCGATGCGCACGAAGCCGCCCGCGGGGATCGCCTTCACCCCGTACTCGGTCTCTCCGCGCCACACCGACCAGAGCGTCGGGCCGAACCCGAAGAAGAACCGCTCGGCCTTCATGCCGAACAGTCGTGCGGTGGAGAAGTGCCCCGCCTCGTGGATCACGATGGACAGGACGAGCACCGCGATGAAGATCGCGATGTAGATCACTCGATCCCCCTCGTCCCCGGACCCGCCGGATCCCCCCGGGACCGGGTCGCCGTTCGGGTTCCTGTGTGCCGTGCCGACCCTGACACGTGCTCGTGGGCCCGGGCGCGCGCCCACGCGTCCACCTCGAGAACCGTGTCGACGTCGTCGGGCTCGATCGCCTCGCTCGTGTCCAAGACTGCCGCAACCACCGCCGGGATGCCGAGGAAACCGAGCTCACCGGCGAGGAACGCCTCGACGGCCACCTCGTTCGCCGCGTTGTAGACGGCCGGCGCGGTACCCCCGGACCGACCGGCGGTCAGCGCGAGGTCGAGCATCGGGAACGTCGGTCGGTCGACCGGCTCGAACGCCAGCGTCCGCGCGGCGGTCCAGTCGAGCCGGGCGGGCGCGTGGGCCACCCGCGCCGGAGCACCCAGTGCGAGCTGGATGGGCAGGCGCATGTCGGGGGGCGACAGCTTCGCGATGGTCGCCCCGTCGACCATCTCGACCATCCCGTGTACGACCGATTGCGGGTGCAGGATGACCTCGATCGCATCGAAAGCCACGCCGAACAGGAGGTGCGCCTCGATGACCTCGAGGCCCTTGTTCGCGAGCGTCGCGGAGTTGATCGTGATGAGCGCCCCCATGTCCCACGTGGGGTGGCGGAGGGCATCCTCGGGCCGCACTCCCTCGAGGTCGGCCCGCCGCCAACCCCGGAACGGCCCCCCGCTCGCGGTCACGACCAGCCGCGCGACCTCCTCGGGGCGCACCCCCCGGAGCGCCTGCGCCAACGCGCTGTGCTCGCTGTCCACCGGCAGCACGTGCGGGATGACGACCCCCGACAACGGAGGCTCGGTCGCGACGGTACGGGGCGCGCCGTCGGTCCGGGACCGACCACGACCGGCAGCGCGTGCGAGCAGCCGGCCGCCGACGATCAGGGACTCCTTGTTGGCGAGCGCGAGCCAGTTGCCGGCCTCGAGCGCGGCCAGGCTGGCCCGCAGCCCCGCCGCGCCCGCGATGCCGTTGAGGACGACGTCGGCGGGCCGCCCCGCGAGCTCGACGATCGCGTCGGCGCCACCGCGGACGGTCACGCCCACCGGCGCCTGCGATCGCAGCCGCGCCGCCGCCTCCGGGTCGGCCATCACGACCACCCCGGCGCCGTAGCGCTCAGCCTGTTCGGCGATCGCCCCCACGTTGCGCCCGCCCGCGAGGGCGATCACGTCGAAGCGTCCAGGGCTCGCGTCGACCACCTCGAGCGCCTGCCGGCCGATCGAACCCGTCGAGCCGAGGATCGCGACCGTCGTCGCGCCGCTCGCTGCGTCGGACACGGTCACGGGGAGGGCTCCCCCATCAGCGCGGCGACCCGATCGGCGGCACCCTGCGCCACCGGCAGCGTGCGTCCGCTGCCCGCCGCGTACGTCGCGTAGAGCTGGCCGCAGGCGGCGTCGATGTCGCCGCCACGGTTGTGGCGGATCGTCGCGGTGACCCCGTGCTCGGCGAGGGTGTCGCGGAACGCCCGCTGCCGCGCGATCGGCGGCGCGTGCCACGGCACCTCCGGCGTGGGGTTCATGGGAATGAGATTGACGTGCGCCGGCAGATCACGCACCAGGCGCGCGAGCTCGCGGGCATGCGCTGCGGGATCGTCGTTGACCTCGTCGATGAGCACGTACTCGAAGGTCAATCGCCGACCGGTCGCCTCGGCGTGCGCCTCGGCGGCGGAGAGCACCTCGGTCAGCGGGAAGTGCTGGTTCGGCGGGACGAGGTGGTCGCGCAACCCGTCGGTGGGCGCGTGCAGGCTGACCGCCAGTGTCACGGGGAGCCCCAGGGCGGTCAGTCGCCGCATGCCGGGCACCAGCCCGACCGTGGACACGGTGATGGAGCGGGCCGAGAGGCCGAACCCGTCGGTCCCGTCCGCCAGCCATCGCACCGCGTCCAGGACGGCGTCGGCGTTCGCCAACGGCTCGCCCATCCCCATGAACACCACGTTCGTGACGTGGTCGGGAGCATCGAAGGGCAATCCCGCACCGGGATGCGCACGGGGGTCGTCCTCCGTCGCCGTGGGCGAGCGCGAGTCGCCGCGGCCGCCGCGCTTCAGCAGTCGTTGCATGACGGTGACCTGGCGCACGATCTCGCCCGTCGACAGCTGACCCCGGTAGCCAGCCTGTCCGGTCGCGCAGAACGGGCAACCCATCGCGCATCCCGCCTGGCTCGACACGCAGACCGTGGCGCGGGCCCGCCCGCGGGGCGCCGCGTCGTCGGTGCCGTCCCCCGCCGCGCCGTGCACCGCTTGACGCGGGTAGAGCATGAGGACGCTCTCCACCGGCTCGGTGCGCGCGAGCGGTTCGTCGGGCGCGCCGCGCGGCATGCCGAGCAGCACCTTGTGCGTCAACCCCTCATCCGCCGTTCGGTGGGCCAGCACCGGCGGGGCGGGCACGAGCCGTTGGGCGAGCCGCGCGCGGAGTTCCTTGGGCAGATCGGTCATCGCGTGGGGATCGTCGACCCCGCGCGCCAGCCACGACCGCACCTGCCGGACCCGATAGGGGGGCTCGTCACCGAACGCCGAGGCCAGGGCGGCGTCGTCGGCGCGGTACGGGTCGATTCGGGGAGAGGCTGCCATGGGCGTCAGACGTCGGTGAGCAGAAGGAGCAGATGGGCGACGGGCAACGCGAACAAGATCGCGTCGACGCGGTCCATGATGCCACCGTGACCGGGCAACACCCGACCGAGGTCCTTCACGCCGAGGTCGCGCTTGACGAGGGACTCGAGCAGGTCGCCGACCGTCGCGGCGGGAACGATCCCGGCGCCGAGCAGCAGCGCGGTCGGCAGATCGAACCCCGGTAGCCGGGCGGTCACGAAACCCGCGAGCAGCAGCACCACCGCGAGCCCGCCGGCCGCGCCCTCCCACGTCTTGCCGGGACTGATGCGCGGGGCGAGCCGGTGGCGCCCGAACCCCACCCCGAACCCGTACGCGCCGATGTCGTAGGAGACGGTCAGGGCGATCACGGCCAGCACCACCCAGAACCCGTGCTCACGACCCGCCAGCAGCCCGATGAAGCTGCCGAGGAACGGAACCCACAGCCCCATGAGCACCGTGGCACCGATGCTCGACACCGATCGCCGTGACGGCCCCGGGGTGGGCGTCCTCCCAGGGGCCCGCCCACCGTCCGCGTGGTCCGTACCACCGTTCCCGGCCTCGAACAGCGGGGCCAGCGCCGCGCCGAGGACGAGGAGGACGAGTCCCACGACCTGTCCCAGCGGGCCGAGCGCCAACGCCCCGAACAGCATGACCAGCCCCGCGGCGGCGGCCACCCACGTCGCGGGCCGCAAGCCGGCGTCGACGAACGCTCCGTCGAGTTCGGCCAGTGCGATCACGACGATGACCGCGACGAGCACCAGCAGCGCCCACGGGCTCCACCACACCGAGCCGACGAACAGCCCTGCCAGCGCGAGCCCGGAGACGATGGCTACCGGGAGGTTGCGGCCCGTGCGTCGCTTCCCCGGCTCGGCGCCGGGTTGCGATTCGGGCGTGGGGTCGGGCCCTGAGGGGGACATGCGCGACGTCGAGGATCGTCGACCCGGTGACCGTCGGGGAACGCTGACGCTCCCTCGGCCGGCGACCGGCTAGACCTCGAGCAGCTCCTGCTCCTTGTTCTGGGCCACCTGATCGATCTCCCCCACGTACTTGTCGGTCAAGCCCTGGAGCCGCTTCTCGAGCCGCTGGTGCTCGTCCTCCGGCAGGTCCCCCTCGTTGACGAGCGTGCCCAGTTCGCTCTTGGCCTGCCGCCGCACGTTGCGGACCGCGACTCGACCCTCCTCGGCGCGTTCCCGCACGAGCCGCACGTACTGCTTGCGTCGCTCCTCGGTGAGCTCGGGGAACACGACGCGGATCACCTTGCCGTCGTTGTTCGGGTTCAGGCCGAGGTCAGCGTTCGTGATGGCCTTCTCGATCTCCTTGAGGGCGCTCTGGTCGAACGGGTTGACGAGCAGGACTCGGGGCTCGGGGACGCTCACCCCCGCCAGCTGCTGCAGGGGTGTCTTCGTGCCGTAGTACTCGACCGGCAGGTCGGCGATGAGCCCGGGGTTGGCTCGCCCGGTACGGATCTTCGCGACCTCGTCCTTGGCGTGCTGCACCGCCTGACGCATCTTCTTCTCGGCCTCGTTGAGGATCTCCTCACTCACGGCTCTCGCTCCTTCTGTTCGGCCTCGCGGTGCAACGAAAACACCGATGATCGCCTACCCGGTCAGCTCCCCCTCGGCGGACGCCGACTCGGGCCCCGCATGCACGATTGTGCCGATGGGCTGACCGTCCACCACCCGCCAGATGTTGCCCTCGCGCAGGAGCTCGAAGACGATGATCGGCAGGCGATTGTCCATGCACAGGCTGATGGCGGTCGCGTCCATGACCTTCAACCCGTGCGAGAGCACGTCGAGGTACGTGAGGTCGCTGTAGCGGGTGGCCTCGGGGGCGCCGTGCGGATCACGGTCGTAGACGCCGTCGACGCCGGTACCCTTCAGGATCGCCTCCGCTCCGATCTCGAGAGCACGCTGCGCGGCCGCCGTGTCGGTCGTGAAGTACGGGGCGCCGAGGCCGGCGGCGAAGATCACCACCCGCCCCTTCTGGAGGTGGCGGATGGCACGACGGCGGATGTAGGGCTCGGCGACCTCCTGCATCCCGATCGCGGAGAGGACGCGCGTGTCGACGCCCTGCTTCTCGATGGCATCCTGCAGGCTCAGCGCGTTGATGACCGTGGCGAGCATCCCCATGTTGTCGGCGCTCGAGCGGTCCATGCCGGCCGCCTGGGGACTCGTCCCGCGGAAGATGTTGCCGCCACCGACGCTGACACCGATCTCCACACCCCGCCCGGCCACCTCGACGAGCTGTGCGGCGATGGAGTTCACGATCTGCGGACTGATCGAATTGTCGTCGTCAGCGAACTTCTCCCCCGAAAGCTTCAGCAGGACTCGGCGGTAGCGCGGTCCGTCGCTCACTCGCGGCTCCTCGCATCGTTCGCCCGCACCCGATCCTAGACGTCGTGACCCGCGCCGTGCGCCGCTGCGGGGTGGCAGGGCGCCGACACCCCCGGCCAGGCGCCGACACCCCTGGCTAGACGCCGACACCCCTGGCTAGGCGCCGACACCCCTGGCTGATATGACCTGCCGGTAGCGGTTCCATGGGTTTCGCCTCCGGAGGTGTCAGAAGGGACCCGCACAGGTTCCGAGGGTCGGGCGTTGTCGCGCCTGGTTCTCCTGACACCACCGGGAGGTGGGCTTGATGATGCACATGCATGGTATTCGAGCGCAGCAACTTTCGGCGCGGACGGTCGGCGTGGGGTTGGATCGGCTGGTGGCGGTGCCGGTGGATGTGGGCAAGTCGGCGGCGATGGCGATGGTGGTCGACTTCTCGGGTCGGCGGCTGGCCGCGCCGTTCGAGTTCGCTCTCGACCGGTCGGGGGTGGCGGGGTTCGTCGCTCGGGTCGAGCGGGTTCTGCCGGCGGAGACGGCGTTGGTGCGGGTGGGGGTGGAGGCGTGCGGGCACTACCACCGGCCGCTGGTCGCCTCGAGGGTGCTGCCCGGGCACTGGCAGCTGGTGGAGCACAACCCGGCGTGGGTGTCAGCCCAGCGGCGGGTCAACGGCACGGGTCGGACCAAGACCGACCCGATCGACTTGACCGCGATCGCGGATCTGCTGCTGGCCGGCCGCGGCTACGAGGTGGCCGTCGGTGATGAGCTGCTGGTCGAGCTGAGCGCGTGGGCGGCGCATCGCCGCCGGCGGGTGCAGGCCCGCTCGGCGGTCAAGAACCAGCTGACCGGTCAGCTGGACCGCTGCTTTCCCGGGCTGGGCGCGAGTCTGTCGAGCGTGCTGGGCACCAAGGTCGGCCGCCTTGTCGCGGCCGAGTTCTCAGACCCCGATCGGCTCGCCCGGCTCGGCGTGGCCCGCTTCCGGGCGTTCGCGGCGCGCCGCGACGTGCGCGTGAGCGTGGCGCTGGCCGAGCGCCTCGTGGCCGCGGCCCGCGACGCGCTGCCCACGCCCGACGCGGCGGTGGCCCGTCAGGTCCTGGCCGCCGATCTGGCGCTGCTCGACGGCCTGGACGGCCAACTCGCCGAGGTCGACGCGCGCATCGACGCGCTCGTGCCCGCCACCCGCTACCGCGTGCTGACGTCGGGGCCGGGCTGGGGGGCGGTCCGCGCGGCCGGCTACGCCGCCGGCGTCGGCGACCCGGCACGCTGGCCCTCGCACCGGCAGGTGTACCGCGCCGCCGGGCTGAACCCCGCCCAGTACGAGTCCGCCGGTCGACGGCGTGACAGCGGCATCAGCCGGGAGGGATCGGTGCCGCTGCGCCGGGCGATCCTCGACCTCGGCGTGGGCCTGTGGCACCAAGATCCCGCCGCCCGCCGCTACGCCGCCGGGCTGCGCGAGCGCGGCAAGCCCGGCGCGATCATCGCCACCGCCCTGGCCCGCCGGGCGAACAAGATCGCCTTCGCGATGGTCCGCGACCAGACGCTGTACGACCCCGCCTGCTGGGCCAGCAAGGAGTAGGACACCGGACCCTTCCCATCCGCGGTCGATCGTGCGAGGCTCGCGGACAGGAAGGCCGGATCAGACGTCGTACCGGCTATGGCGGACTCGTTCGCGGGTCACGCCGCTCCTAGCTTGACGCCCGGCCTTCCACCCGTCTCAGAGCCCGAACGAAGCCAGCTGACCCCACCCTCAGTGGAGGTCGCATAGATCAGCGTGGGCCTACGGCCCCGCCGACCTCGCACCCCACCGCCACACAAGCATCCCGCCAGCCCCCGCGCACACCGGGGGCTGCCAAGGATGTCGTACACGATGCTTGACAAGACCTACGGCCAGCTAGGCGCCGACCTGGAAGCGGGTGAACCGGCCCACGGTGATCTTCTCTCCGGTCGTGCGCTGGAACTCCTCGAGGAGTTCGCGAATCGTGCGCGAGTCGTCGCGGACGAACGGCTGATTGAGCAGCACCTTCTCCTTGTAGAAGGCCTGCAGCTTGCCCTCGACGATCTTGTCGACGATGTGCTCGGGCTTGCCCTCGTCGATCGCCTGCTTGCGGGCGAACTCGCGCTCCTCCTCCAGCGTCGCCTCGTCGACGTCGTCCTCGCTCACCACGACCGGGCGCATGGCGGCGATGTGCAGAGCGACGTCGTTCGCGAGCTCCTGGAAACCCTCGTGCTTGGCCACGAAGTCCGTCTCGCAGTTGAGCTCCAGAAGGACCCCCACCTTCGGGGGCATGCCCGGCGTGGGGCGGTGCAAGTAGGTGTGCACGAGCCCCTCCTCGGCGCTGCGCTCGCCGGCTCGGTCGGCCATCTTCGCACCGGTGCGCTCACGGACGAGCTTCGCCGCCTCGTCGAAGTCCCCCTCGGCGTCCGTCAGGGCCTTCTTGCAGTCCATCATCCCGGCCCCGGTAGCTTCCCGGAGCCGCTTCACATCCGCGGCGCTGAACTCGGGCACTGGTCGTCCTCCCTCTGGTTCGTGCGATCCGCCCCATCAGCAGCGGCCGGCGCAGGGCCACGGCAGGCGGGGCCGGCGGTCACTCGAGCACGGGGCTCGGAAGCTTCGTCACTGGGCGCGCTCGTCCTCGGCGGCGGGGACGGCCTCGTCCTCGGACTCCGGCTCGCCGCTGGTGTGCACGGCCTCGGCCTCGTCCTGGGTGGAGTCGGCGCCGGCCTGGGCAGCCGCCGCCGCGGCCTCCTCCCGCTGCAGGGCGATCTCCCACTCGGCGAGCGGCTCGGCCTCCGAAGCGGCCTCGGGAGCACCCGTGGCGGCGACCGCCGCCTGCTCGGCCACGACGTCGTCGGGGCTACGCGCCGCACGCTGCTGGTGACCCTCGGCACAGGCATCGGCGATGAGCTTCGTGAGGAGCGAACCGGAGCGAATCGCGTCGTCGTTGCCCGGGATCGGGTACTGGACCTCGTCGGGATCGCAGTTGGAGTCGAGGATCCCGACGACCGGGATGCCGAGGCGGTTCGCCTCCTTGACCGCGATGTGCTCCTTCACGGTGTCAACCACCCACAAGGCGCTGGGCAGCCGGGACATGTTCCGGATACCGCCGAGGTTGGCGAGCAGCTTGTCGTACTCGCGCTGCAGCTGCAGGCCCTCCTTCTTGGGGAGACGCTCCATGGTCTCGCTGCCGATGAGCTCCTCGAGCTCCCGGAGTCGGGCGAGACGCGTCTTGATCGTCTCGAAGTTGGTCAGCATCCCGCCGAGCCAGCGGTAGTTGACGTAGGGCATCGATACCCGCTGGGCCTGGGTCTCGATGGGCTCCTGGGCCTGCTTCTTCGTCCCGACGAACAGCACGTTGCCGCCCTTGGCGACCTGATCGCGGACGAATCCGTACGAACGCTCCAGCATCGCGATGGTCTGCTGGATGTCGATGATGTAGATGCCGTTGCGCTCCCCGAGGATGTAGCGCTCCATCTTGGGGTTCCAACGGCGCGTCTGGTGACCGAAATGGACTCCGGCCTCCAGCAGCTCGCGCATGGACACGACCGACATGTGGGCTCCTTCGCGGTTGGTCCTCGCGCGACGACGGCCATGGGTGGTCGGGTCCCACGGCGATCCGGCCAGCCGGAAACCGGGTCATCCCGGTCCGGCACCGCGGCCGCGCTCGTCAGCGCTGTGGTTTCGGGTTCTCGAGCGCGCGTGCGCACATCGATGGACCGACGCGTCGCGCCGGTCGAGCGGCAAGCCTAGCGCGTCACGGGAGCCACGGCGACCGTCCCCTCGGCGGTGGGGACCAGGCTCGGTGGGGACCAGGCTCGGCGGTCGAGACCAGGCTCGGCGGTCGAGACCAGGCTCGGCGGTCGAGACCAGGCTCGGCGGTCGGGACCAGGCTCGGTGGGGACCAGCCGGGGCTGCCACCGGCCGAGGAGTCCGAGGGGGTCGAGGTACGCACCGTTCCTGCGAGCCCCCCAGTGCAGTTCGCCGGAGCCGGGCGCGAGATTCCCGAGGGTGTCACCCCTCGCCACCCGGGTGCCCTCCGTGACCGCGATAGGCTCGACCGGGCCGTAGGTCGTGTCGAGCCCGCCTCCGTGATCGACCGTCACCCAGCCCGTCCCGGCGACCGGCCCGGCCCAGGTGACCGTGCCCTGCAAGGCAGCCCGGATCGGCTCACCCGGGTCCGCCGCGAGCGCGACGCCACGGTGGCCCGGACCGTACGGGTCGGCCGGCGGCTCGAAACCTCGGAGCACTTCGCCGTCCACCGGAGGGCGGGCTCCGCCGCTGACCTCGGCGTCGAACCGGTCCGCCACGACCTGATCGCCCGCAACCACCGTCGACGCCGACGCTCCCAGCACGAGTGCGAGGCCGAGCGCGAGGCCCACCCGAGTCAGGACGCGGGCGAGCGAACGAGGTGCGGATCGGTGAGTGGGCATGGGGTGACGATACGAGCGCCGCCGCCGCGCTCGGCGACACATGGCCCTCGGGCCTGTGGACGCGGACCGGTACGCACCACCGGCCGCGGGGCTGACCGCGTGAACAGGTGACCGGTCGCGTCACAGCTGACCGGGGATCGGCCGCGGGTCAGCCGCGGGTCTTCTCGGCGAGCTTGGTACGGAGCCCGAGCACGGACTTGGTGTGGATCTGGCAGACCCGCGACTCGGTGACACCGAGGATCTCGCCGACCTGGGCGAGGGTCATGCCCTCGAAGTAGTAGAGCACGATCACGGTGCGTTCACGCTCGGGCAGCGTGTCAACGGTCTCCTGCAGCAGTCCTCGCAGGGTGGCGTCCTGCAGGGCGTGCTCGGGATCGGGAATGCGCGGATCCTGCAGGGTGTCGACCAGCGCCTGGCGTTCACCCTCCTCGCCCGGCAGGGTCTCCTCGAGCGCCACGACCGAGGTGAGCGAGACCTGCGCCAGCGTCTGCTGCAACTCGTCGATGTCCAGGCCCAGCTCGTGCGCGAGCTCGTCCTCGGTGGGTGTCCGGTGCAGCCGATGCTCCAGGGCAGTGAGGGCCTTCTCCACACCGCGAGCCTTGGTCCGCACGCTGCGCGGCACCCAGTCGACGCTGCGCAACTCGTCGATGATGGCGCCCTTGATGCGCGAGATCGCGTAGGTCTCGAACTTGACCCGCTTGTCGAGATCGAACTTCTCGATCGCGTCGATCAGGCCGAACATGCCGTACGAAGTCAGGTCCGCTTGCTCGATCGACGGTGGCAACCCCACGGAGACCCTGCCCGCCACGTACTTCACGAGCGGGGCGTACTGCAGGATGAGTCGTTCGCGAGCGGTCCGGTCACCGGTCTGCTTGTACTGACGCCACAGCTCGACGACACGGGGGTCCTGAGAGGCCACGCCCTCTCGGCGGTCGGTGCCCTCGGCAGGCGCTTCGCTCGCCGTCGACGACGACGATGGGTGGGGGGAACGCGACGAACTCACGAGGTCACGTCAGTCGAAGTCGGTCGCAGTAGGCGCCGAAGCATCGCGAATCCCGTCAGGCCCGAGGATGAGCGTGCTCATAAGACCTCCGCAGATGCTCACTCGTTACATGAGTGTAGGTTTGGGTCGTGGAGAGAGCAACGTGTCCGAGGAGCTCCTGGACGCTGCGGACATCCGCTCCCCCCTCGAGCAGGTGGGTCGCGTAGCTGTGACGCAGCGTGTGGGGGGTCACGTGGGGCAGGCCGACCGCGGCACCGGTGCGCGCAACCACCGCCCGCGCCTCGCGGTCGGAGAGGCGCCCGCCGCGGGACCCGAGGAACAGCGCGGGCTCGACGGCGCGATGATCCCCGCGCCCGGCTTCGGCCAACCGCCGCGCTCGCCCGTCGGCGATCCACCGTTCCAGCGCCTCGCAGGCCGGCTCGCCCAGCGGCACGCGCCGATGCTTGTCGCCCTTGCCGTGCAGGCGAACCGCGCCGCGGGCGAGATCAACCGCGTCCACGTCGAGGCCGACCGCTTCGCTCACCCGCGCTCCGCTCGCGTAGAGCAGCTCCAGCAGCGCACGATCACGCTGGCCCCCCGGACTGCTCGCGTCGGGGGCTGCGAGCAGGCGGGCGACGTCGGCCGGCCGCAGCACTCTCGGGAGCGCGCGCGCTCCTCGTGGCATCGCGAGGCGTACCGCGGGGTTATGGTCGATCCTCCCGCGTGCCGCGAGGACCCCGAACAGGCGGCGCAACGTCGAGGTCTTGCGCTGCACCGAGGCCCGCGCGTAACCGTGCGCGTCGAGTGCCGCCAGGTAGCGCCGCAGGACCAGCGGCTCGACCTCTCCGGGCTCCTCGATCCCGAACGCCCCGCAGAACGCGGCGAACTGGCGGGCGTCGGCCACGTACGCGGCCACCGATCGCAAGGCGAGCCCGCGTTCGTCGCGAAGATGCCCACCGAGCACCTCGATCGCGGCCTCCCACGCCGGGGGCAGCGCCGTGTCGGCGTGGGGGCGGGAGGTCGGCTGCGGGGCGGTCACCGGACGATTCCTTCGTTGGTCGCATCCCTGGTTGCGTCCGTCCAGCCTCGCAGGCCAGTACGCCCGACCCAAGGAGGAGCGGCTCGCGGCGACCGAAACGCGGCCCCGCCCCGCGGCAGACGCGGCGCCCCGGTGGCCTCCGCCGGTACGCTCAGGGTACGATGAGCAGCTCGTCCGAGCCCCGTGCACGCCCCGAGTCGAGGGGTTCCCCGGACGTCGGTCCGCCACAGGCCGCCCCGCACCGCCGGCGCTGGCTGGTGCTCGGCGGCGTCCTCGTCGCGGTCGCCCTGGGGGTCGCCCTGTTCCTGCTGGTCCGCCAGTCCCCGGGAGCGCAGCTCGGTGCCGCCATCGACAACACCCTCGAGCAGGGCACTGCCCGCACCGAGATCACGGGCACGGTCACCGACGTGCCGATCGTCGACGAGGTCACGCTCACCGTCGCCGAGGGCGAACTCGACCTCGACGGGCAGCGGGCGCTACTCGAACGGGAGCTCCCGCTGGTCTCGGATCTGAACGTGCCCGGCATCGGCGCGGTCAGTGATGTCGAGGTCCTGTTCGCTGACGGTGGGGCCTGGGCGCGCGTCCCGGTCGACCAGCTCGGGTGGGTGCAGGTCCGCGCTCCCGACGAGGCGGCGACCGCGCGGATCGCGGAGGAGGAGACCGAGGTGGCACCCGGTCTCGGCAACCCACTGGGGGCCTTCGCCCTGCTGCGGGCGATCGAGACGAGCCCCGAGGAGATCGCCGCGGACGAGGTGGAGGAGATCGACGGCGAGAACGGGACCCGCTTTCGCGTCCTCGCGGACTTGGACGCGCTCGAGCGACAACTCGGCGACGAGGCGGAGGGGCTCGTGGACGCCGCCCGCCGCATCGCCCGGGACGACCACCTCGTGATCGACCTCTGGGTCGATGACCAGCAGCGGATCGAGCGCATCACCTACGAGGGCACGGTCGACCTCGCGGGTGTCACCGAGGTCGACATCGAGACCGAGATGCGGTTGTTCGACTTCGGCGCAACGGTCGACGTGGAGCGTCCCGACGAGGAGGATGTCCTCGCCGTGGACCAACTTCCCGAGCTCGACTTCGATCTCGAGGACCTCGACCCGCTCGGGACGCTGCGTCGCTGGATCGAAGAGCTGCCGCTGCCGTAGCCGTCCGTCAGCGCGCCACGATCCCTTGCGCGGTGCGTTCCGCGAAGCCCTCGGTGACCAGCCGGGCCACGGCGCCGAGGACCTCGGCCGCCATGCGACCGGTCGCCCGTACGAGCGCATCGGGGTCGGTCGGCGCGGCACCGAGCAGGTCCCACACCTCGCGAGCGAGCGCGTCCCGCGGTGGCGCGCGACGGGCCGGGGTCTCATCGCCTTCCGGGCCGACGTGGCCGTGCTCGGGTACCTGAACCCCGGACAGCACGTCGTCCGGACACGTCACGGGGATCGCGCCGTCGCGGAGCAGCTCGTTCGGAGCGGCACTGGCCGCCGAGAGCGGGGATCCCGGAACCGCGTACACCTCCCGTCCCTGCTCGGCCGCGCGCTGGGCCGTGGCCAGCGCCCCACTGCGCGACCGCCCCTCGACCACGACCGTCGCGTCGGTCATGCCAGCGATGATGCGGTTGCGGGCGAGGAACTGCCACGCGCGCGGCCGACAGCCACAAGGCAGCTCGGTGACGAGGCCCCCGGCGGCCGCGACCCGGGCGCGCAGTGGACCGTCCCCACGCGGGTAGTCGACGTCGAGGCCCGCTCCGAGCACCCCCACGGTCGCGCCGCCGGCCGCGAGCGCTCCCTCGTGGGCCGCCTGGTCGATCCCGCGCGCGAGCCCCGATACGACCGTGACGGCCGCCCGGGCAAGGACCCGACCGATCCACCGAGCCATGTCGATACCGGCGGCGGTCGGGGTGCGCGTGCCCACGACCGCGACGGCCGGGCCCTGCGGCAGATCGCCCGTGTCCCGGTCGACCCGCGTGAACAGCCACAGCGGGGCGCCCCCGTCGGGCCACAGCGTCGCGAGGCGCGCGGGGTAACCGGGCGCGCCGACGAGCTCGACGCGCCCGCCGATCCCGCGTAGGGCATCGACGGCCGCCGGTGCCGGGAGCGGGCTGCCACGGCGACGCTCGAGCGCGGCCAGCACGGCCTCGGCCTCGGCGGTGCCCCCCAGCCGAGCCGCGACGCGGCTGACCTCGCCACTCGTCACTCCGGCCTCCGCGAGCCGCAGCGCACGCTCGGCGAGCTCGTGGGGCACTCCGGGTCCGGCGATCACCGGTCGGCCCCCTCGACGGCGAGCAGTGCGAGCCGGTGGCCGAGGGCCTCGTCGACATCCGCGCGGTCCATGCGGTCACGACCGTCGAGGTCGGCCAACGTCCGGGCGACGCGCAACGCCCGGTCGTGTCCCCGACCCGTCAGCACTCCGGCGTCCACGGCCTGAGCCAGGCCCTGGCGCGCTCCCGTCCCACAGCTGGCACGCAGCAGGGCGATCGGCGCGTCCGCGTTCGCCGTGGCGCTCCGTTCCTCCGCGGTCCGTCGCGCCGCGGCCACCCGCTCCGCGACCTCAGCCGATCGCTCCGCGGGATGGTCGGTCAGTACGTCGTCGGCGGCCAGCCGTCGCACCGCGGGAGCCAGATCGAGTCGGTCGACCAGCGGGCCCGAGAGACGCTGACGGTACCGCTGCAGGTCCTGCACCGAGCACCGGCAGCCGTCGGCCGAGCCGCACGGACACGGGTTCGTCGCGGCGATGAGTTGGAAGGCAGCCGGGTAGCGGACGGTCGCCCGCGATCGAGCGACGCGCACGACCCCTTCCTGCAGCGGCTCGCGCAACCCGTCGAGCAACCGGCGCGGCCACTCGAGCAGCTCGTCCACGAGGAGTGCGCCCCGGTGCGCCAGACTGACCTCTCCGGGGCGGGCGATGCCACTGCCACCCCCCAGCAGTGCCGCCTGTGTCGTGCCGTGGTGCGGGGCGCGGAAGGGCGGGCGCGTGTCGAGCACCGCGGCGCGTCCCGGATCGAGGAGTCCGGCGACCGACCGGATCGCCGCGAGCTGCAACGCCGCATCGGCGTCGAGCGACGGCAGCAGGCCCGGGAGGCGTTCGGCCAGCATCGACTTCCCGCAACCGGGTGGCCCGACGAACAGCAGGTGGTGCCCACCGGCGGCCGCGACCTCCAACGCCCTCCTGGCCTCGTGCTGGCCCTGCACGTCGGCCAGATCGGGCACGGGTGGGGGAACGATCGCGGTGGGTTCGGGCGCCCGCCGCGGCGTGCTCCGGCCCCGCAGGACGGCCACCGCCTCGCCGAGGTCGCTGATGGGCACGATCTCCGCGGATCCCCCGGAGACGGCGGCCTCGGCGGCGTCATCGTCGGCGACGAGCAGACGGTCGCCCGACTCGAGTGCCGCGAGGCTCGGCAGCACGCCGGGCACGGAGCGCACCGCCCCGTCGAGTGCCAACTCGCCGAGCAGTACGACCCCCTCGAGGGCGGCCGGGGGCAGGACCTCGAGGCGGGCGAGGACGGCCACCGCGAGCGCGAGGTCGAAGCGCGCCCCCACCTTGGGGAGCTCGGCGGGCGCCAGCGAGGTCAGGACCTTGCGTGCCCCGACCGGGCAGCCGGCCGCGGCGAGGGCGGCCCGGACCCGGTCGGCCGCCTCACGGCCCGCGCTGCCGCTCGCCCCGAGGACGGAGAAGCCGGGCAGACCCTGCGTCACCTCGGCCTCGACGGTGATCGCGTGCGCATCCAGCCCGATGAGCGTCACCGCCCGGGCCCTCGCCACCTTCGCGCCGGAGCTCATGCGACCCCTCGCACGTGCACCACTCGTGCCGAGCCACCCGAGGCCGGCCAGCTGACCGCGATGGCATCGATCCGCACGCCAGGCCACGAGCGGTCGTCCTGAGCGAGCCACGCCGCTGCCAGGCGCCGCAACCGCCGCGCCTTGCGCGCGTCGACCGCCACCAACGGCTCACCGTCGTCGCCCCGCCGCCGCGTCTTGACCTCGCAGACGACCAGCGTCTCGCCGTCGCGGGCCACGAGATCGATCTCCCCGCGGACCTCGTCGTCGGGGCAGCGCCAGTTGCGGTCGAGGACCTCGAGGCCCGCGTCCTGGAGGTGGCGGGTGGCCATGCGCTCGCCGATGCGCCCGAGGCGCGCACGTCGCTGGGTCATGGCCGTAACGTGCCGTGCATGGGGGCCGGACCCACCGGATCGCCCCCTCGACCCTGTGGACGGACGTCAGAAGAGGCCGATGGCCCAGGCCACCGCGACACCGATCACGATGAGCGTGACCACGAGCAACACGATGTCGAAGACCGGGACCTCGTCGTCGGAGAACGGCCAGCGGAACGGCATGCTGCGTCGGCCGAGTGCTATTCGGCGGCGGGCAGGAAGGGCGGCGCCTGCGCGTCCGCCTCGGCGACCCGCTCGACGTTGACGTCCCGGAACGTGAGTGCCTGAACGTGGGAGACGAAGCGGGTCGGTCGGTACATGTCCCACACCCACGCGTCCCGCAGGTCCAGCTCGAAGTAGATCTCGTCGCCCACGTGGCGCGGCGTGACCTCGACCTCGTTCGCGAGGTAGAAGCGCCGCTCGGTCTCGACGACGTACCGGAACATTCGGACCACGTCGCGGTACTCCTGATAGAGCTTGAGCTCCATCTCCGCTTCGTAGCGCTCCAAGTCCTCGCTGCTCATCGCCCTGCGCCTCACCTGTCGGGGTACGGACCCTCGGGTCGGTCGTCTACGGTCCCCCCTCGGCGCCTTGGGCGCTCGGGGAGGCTGGCTCGGACAGGAAGCCGTCCGCGGCGTAGTCGGGGATCTCGAGGGTGGACAGTCGCGAGCCCGGCCAGATCACGACGAAGGCCCGCCCCACCAGATTCTCCTCCGAGATCGTGTCGAGCAGCGCCCGGCTGTCGGACGAGTTGGGTCGGTTGTCGCCCATCATGAAGTACTCGCCCTCGGGCACCTCTTCGGGGCCGAAGTCCACCATGTCGGGCTCCGACAGGTACCCGCCGTCGTCGATCGCGTCCTCGGGCAACGGGTCCCCGTCGATGTAGACCACGCCGTCACGCATCTCGATCGTCTCGCCGGGCATCCCGACGATCCGCTTGATGAAGTCCTTCTCGCCCTCGGGCACGACGCCGAAGCCGCTCGTGATCGTGTCCTGCAGGCGCTCGAGGATCCCGTCGCTCGGAGCCGCGGGACCCCCGTCCTCCTGGGTGAACACCACGATCTCCCCGCGTTCGGGGTCGCGGAACTCGTGCGCCAGCTTGTTGACGAGGACGCGGTCGCCCACCTCGAGCGTGGGGACCATGGACTCCGACGGGATGTAGAAAGCCTGCGCGATGAACGTCTTCAGCAGCAGGGCGAGGACGAACGCGACGACCACCAGGATCGGCAGCTCCGCGAGGAACGAGCCGAGCCCGCGTCGGCGGCCCCCACCGTCGTCGCCGCCGTCCGAAGGCTCGGGCTCACTCGCGGCACCATCGCCGGCGGCGTCGGCCAGCGCGCCCTGGGGGTGCGAGGCGCCCCCCGGCTCGTCGAGCGTGCCAGCTCCCGCGGTGGCCTGGGCGGACGGCACGCCGTGGGCAACCCCCGCCTGGTCCGCGTCGACGTGCGACACGCCGCGCCCGGGGAAGGCGCGGGTTCTGCGGACCGCCGGCTGATCATCGTGGCTCACGCCTCTACAGGCTATCGGTCGAGCGCTTCGCCGGGGTGACGGGTCACCTCACCCATCGGACCGGGTGGGCCCACCGGCACCCGGGCGTCTACGCACGGCTCGACTCGCGACGCTCCGCGATCCGCGCCTGCTTGCCGACGCGGTCGCGGAGGTAGTAGAGCTTCGCGCGCCGCACACGCCCGCGCCGGACTACCTCGATCCGATCGATGACCGGCGCGTGCAGCGGGAAGATGCGCTCCACGCCGACGTTGTTGAAGCTGATCTTGCGCACGGTGAAGGTCTCGCGGACCCCGTCGCCCTTGCGCGCGATGACATCGCCCTCGAACGCCTGGGTCCGGGTGCGACTGCCCTCGGTGACGCGGACGTGCACGCGCACCGTGTCACCGGGTCGGAAATCCGGGATGTCGTCGCGCAGGTGCTCGATGTCGACGAAGTCGGTGGCGTTCACGGCAGGCTCCAAGGGCGCGTCGTCGGATGGCTGAGGGTCGGGCGGGAACGCGGGTGCGCCCGTGCTGCGATGGCGCGCACAGGGTCGGCGTCGCGCATGGCCCGACAGGACAGCTTACGGCGCGACGCTGGCCCAGTCAATCGCCATGATCGCGCGGGCTCGCGGGCCCGTCCCCGTCAGGCGCGTCCGGACCATCGCGGATGGCCCACAGATCCGGGCGCACCGCCCGGGTCCGCGCCTCGGCACGCTCCCGGCGCCAGCGGGCCACGGCTCCGTGGTCGCCGGAGCGCAGCACCTCCGGCACCCGCATCCCTCGTAGCTCCAGCGGACGCGTGTACTGCGGGTACTCGAGCAGGCCCTCGGCGAAGGACTCGTCGGACGCGCTCTCCTCGTTGCCCATGACCCCGGGGAGGAGGCGCGTGACGGCTTCGATCAGGACCGCGGCCGCGACCTCGCCGCCGGCGAGGACGTAGTCCCCGATCGAGACCTCGTCGTGCGCGAGGCCCTCGTGCACGCGCTCGTCGATGCCCTCGTAACGACCGCACAGCAAGAGCAGCGCGCGCTCCCGCGCGAACCCGGCGACCAGTGCCTGGTCGAGGAGCCGCCCGCGCGGCGTCAACACGATCGTGCGGGGACGGGCCTCCACCGCGCCGTACAGGCCCTCCACCGCAGCGAAGAAGGGTTCGGGCTTCAGGACCATGCCCGCACCGCCCCCATAGGGAGGCTCATCCACCGTGCGGTGCCGGTCGGTCGCCCAGTCGCGCAGGTCGTGGGGCTCCACGCTCACGAGGCCTCGGTCGCGGGCACGACCGAGCAGGCTCGCGTCCAGCGGTCCGGCGAACCACTCGGGGAAGAGCGTGAGCACGTCGATGCGCACGGTCACTCACGCTCGGGGGCGTCGGGGTCCAGCAGCCCGGGAACCGGCTGCACGATCACCGGATCGGCGGCGAGGTCCACGAGTTCGTCGACGGCCGGGACGAGCACCTCCCCGCCGTCGTGACGGGCGATCACGAGCAGGTCGTGAGCGGCGCCGTCGCGGACGCCCTCGAGGACGCCGATGGTCTCACCGGCCGCGTCCACGACCTCGCGGCCGAGCACGTCATCGACCCAGTGAGCATCCTCGGCGAGTGGGATGTCGTCGCGGGCAACCGCGAGTGTCGCCCCCCGCAGAGCCTCGGCGGCCTCGCGGTCGGTGACCCCCTCGAAGGCGACGATCGTGCGCCGCCCGTGTGCACGGCTGTCGGCCACGACCAGGGAAGCCCCGTCCGGGAGCCGACACGCGAGTCCGGGCCGAAAGGTCGGGCCGATGTCGGGATCGGGCAGCACGTAGACCTCGCCGTGGAGACCGAACGGCTTGCCGACCGTCCCGACGATCGCGTGGCCGCTCACCGGTCGCGCTACTCGACGATCTCGACCGTGGCGTTCGTGCCGTCTCGGGTGGCGGCGGCCTTGATCATCGTGCGGATGGCCTTCGCGGTGCGTCCGCGCTTGCCGATGACCTTGCCCATGTCCTCCGCGTGAACGCGCAGTTCGAGGACGAGTTGGCCCTCGTCGTCGGTCTCGGTGATCTGCACCTCGTCGGGATGGTCCACGAGGTTGCGGGCGAGGTAGTCCAGAACGTCGACGGCCATCACGACTCCGTGACCTCCGACTCGTCGGTCGAGGCCGCGCCCTCGGCCGCGGTCGCTTGCTCGGCGGACTCCTCGCCCGCCGATTCGGTGGCAGCGGACTTGCTCGCGGCCTGCTGCTCGGCCTCGCGACGCTTGACGGCCTCCGCCTGTGCGGCCTTCGAGGCCTCCTTGCGCTCGTTCCTGGCCGTACGGTCCTTGCCCGGGTCACCGGGGCGGAACTCCTCCCAGACACCGGTGATCCGCAGCAAGCGCTTCACCGCGTCGCTGGGCTGCACCCCGTCGTGGAGCCACGCGAGTGCGCGCTCGTGATTGATCTCGATCGCGGACGGCTCGGCGAGGGGCTGGTAGTAGCCCAGGTCCTCGATGAACCGACCGTCACGCGGCGAGCGCACGTCGGCGACCACCACGCGGTAGAACGGTTGCTTCTTCTTTCCCTCGCGCCGTAGGCGCATCTTGACGGCCATGTGTGCCAAACCTTTCGGGAGACACCCCCGGGCGTGTCGGACCGGCCTCAGCCGGTGCATCGTGCCGCCGGATTCGGTTCCGGCGCGCCCACCTCGGTCCGTGGACGGGTGTGCGGTCCGGGTCGCCGCACGCACGCGAAGCCCGCCGCAGGGCGGGCCGGGGTCGAGGATAGCGCAGGGAAGGATCGACGTGCCACGGCGTCCGGCCGCCCGTGTTCAGCCCCACCACACGACCGCGGTGATCGCCGCGACGAAGCCGGTGAGCAGGCCGACCCCCTCCACCCGGTTGATGCGGCGCCCGGTCGCCAGGAAGCCCCCGGCCACCAGGCAGGCCACCACCATGATGGCCAACGCCCACCCGAACGTCGGCTCGAAGCGGGCCGGCGAGATGAGGGCCGCGACACCGGCCACCGGCAAGGCGTTGAACAGGTTGCTGCCCAGCACGTTGCCGACCACGAGATCGGCCTGCCGGCGCCGAGCCGCGGCCACGGCGGTCACGAGCTCGGGCAAGCTCGTGCCGATCGCGACCACCGTCAGTCCCACCACCGCCTCGGCGATGCCGACCGCTCGAGCGAGGCCGCTGGCGCTGATCACCAGCAGGTGGGCGCCGGCCAGTGTCCCGAGGAGCCCGACCACGGTCATCCAGGCGGCACGGGCACGATGGCCGCGCCATGTCCGCGGCGTGCTCCGTCCGCCCGGCGGTCCTGCACCGTGCTCGGTACCGCCGGTGCCACCAGCAGTCTCGGTGACGTCGGCGGCGAACCGCCCTGACCCTCGATCCGCGACCGCGAACCACGTGAGGAGGCCGAGCGCGGCGATTCCGACGGCGAGGAGTGCCGCCCCCTCGGGGCGACCGACGAAGCCGTCGGCGGCGAGCCCGGCGAGGAGCACGACGCCCACCAGCATCATCGGGACCTCACGCCGCAGGGTGGTGACCGTCGTGGTGACCGGTGAGACCACCGCAGCGGCGCCGAGCACGAGCAGCATGTTGGCGGTGTTCGACCCGACCACGTTGCCGTAGGCCACGCCCGTGGCGTTCTGCGCCGAGCCCAGCGCGCTCACCAGGAACTCCGGCAGACTGGTGCCGAATCCGATCACGACGGCACCGACGACGACCGGCGGGAGGCGCAGGGAGAGGGAGAGACGTGCGGCCCCGACGACGAAGCGGTCGGCGGCGACGGTGAGGAGCACGAGCCCGATAACGATGCCTGTCAGCAACGCGAGCGGGTGATCGAGCACGGTCCCTCCTGCCGGGGCCGGCACCGGGCATCGCGCCAGCCGACGGTACGCTAGCGCACCGCGCGCGGCCCGCTGCGCGATCCGCGCCACCCCGCGTGACGGAGGACCGCCCCGTCTGCGATCCCGAGGAGCCTGCATGGAGCCGATCCCGCAGGAGCGCTTCGGGTACCTGGTCGACGACGCCCTCGACCTGATCCCGGAGGAGCTCGCGGCGCGCTTCGAGAACGTCGCGGTCGTCGTCGAGGACGAACATCCCGAGGAGCCCGAGCTCCTCGGGCTCTACGAGGGCGTACCCATGACCGAGCGCGACAGTTACGGCGGGGTGTTGCCCGACCGGATCGCCATCTACCGCCTGCCGTTGTGCGACCTCGTCGACGACGAGGACGAGTTGGTCGAGGAGATCCGGATCACGGTCATCCACGAGCTGGCGCACCACGTGGGCATCGACGACGAGGAACTCCACCAGTTGGGGTGGGGCTAGTGGCGCGCCGGTGGCACGTACCGGCGCCTCGCGGAGCGATGTTCGGCTGGCCGGGCGCGCTGACCCTGGGGGTGGTCGGCGTCGCGATCGGGTGGGCGTTCACCGGCCGGGTGGTCCTCGGTCTCGTCGCGGGCGTCACGACCGCGCTCGTCTGGTACGGCACCCACCGGCTCGCCGATACGGTCATCTACGACGAGGGGCGGGGTCGAGGCGGCTGAAACGCCGCCGCCGCGGCTGCCCGCCCTCACCGACCCGAGTGCGTCCCCGAGGCCGAGCGTCGGATCGGCAGCCGCGCGGTCGGACCTAGCGCTTCTTGCGCTTCTTCTTCTGCTTCCGCTTCGGGACGTTCTTGTTGTGCCCCTTCGCGGGCGCACCGCCACCTCCACCGCCGCCCGGCAGACCGGCGAGGGCGTTGGGGTCGAGTCCGGCCATCCCGCCGCCCATGCCGCCGCCACCCATCCCCGGGGCTCCTGCTCCCTGCAGCTGCTTCAGGGCCTGCTCCTGCCCGCCTCGGCCCCCCGCCATCTGCTTCATCATCTTGCGCATCTGCTCGTAGCTCTTGAGGAGCTCGTTGACCTCCTGGACCGTGCGTCCGCTGCCCGCCGCGATGCGGCGCTTGCGCCGGGCGTTCAACACGTCGGGTCGGTGCCGCTCGTGCCGGGTCATCGACTGGATGATGGCCTCGACCCGCTTGAGCTGGCTCTCATCGACGTCGGCGTCCTCGAGCTGCTTGCCGACCCCCGGCAACATCCCCAGCACGTTCTGCAGCGGGCCCATCTTGCGGATCTGCTGGAACTGCTCGAGGAAGTCCTCGAGCGTGAAGCTGTCCTCGCTGAGCTTGGTCTCCAGGTCGGCGGCCTGCTCGGCGGTGTAGGCCTCCTCGGCCTTCTCGATGAGCGTCATCACATCGCCCATGCCGAGGATCCGGCCCGCCATGCGGTCGGGATGGAACGCCTCGAACTCCTCGAGCTTCTCGCCCACCGACGCGAACTTGATCGGCCGCCCGGTGACCTCGGCGACCGAGAGGGCCGCGCCGCCGCGGGCGTCGCCGTCAAGCTTCGACAGGATGACCCCGGTGAAGTCGACCGCCTCCTGGAACGCCTTGGCGACGGTGACGGCCTCCTGGCCGATCATCGCGTCGATGACGAACAGCGTCTCCGCGGGCTCGACGGCCTCCCGGATGTCGCTGGCCTGCTGCATCATCGCGTCGTCGACGTTGGTGCGGCCGGCCGTGTCGACGATGACCACCCCGGCCCCGAGGCGCCGAGCCTCGTCGATCGAGCTCCGCGCGACCGCGACCGGGTCGGCGGAAGGGTCGCCGCCGGCCTCCGGGGCGTGGACCGCGACCCCGGCGCGCTCACCGAGCACCTTCAGCTGATCCACCGCCGCGGGGCGCTGCAGGTCGCACGCCGCGAGGAGGGGCGTGCGGCCCTTCTTCTTGAGCTGTGCCGCGAGCTTTCCGGCGGCGGTGGTCTTCCCCGAACCCTGCAGGCCGGCGAGCATGATGACGGCCGGCGAGGCGCTCCCGAGATCGAGCGGCGCGGACTGCTCGCCCAGGATGCGCACGAGCTCCTCGTGCACGATCTTGGTGACCTGCTGGCCCGGGTTGAGTGCCCCCGACACCTCGGTGCCGACCGCCCGCTCCCGCACCCGGGCGACGAACGTCTTGACGACCTTGAAGTTGACGTCGGCTTCGAGGAGGGCGAGACGGATCTCGCGCAGGGTCGCGTCGACCTGTTCCTCGGTAAGCTTGCCGCGGCTTTTGAGGCCGCCGAGTACCGCTTCGAGGCGGTCAGAGAGAGCGTTGAACATCGACCTACCTCACGGGGTCGCGCCGACGGGGGCGCTTGCGGTTGCCGGGACTTGAAGGCGCTGCGCGGCCCTCGAGTCTAGCGCCCCGCGACCACCGCCCCGTCCGAGTCCGAGGTGCCCACAAGGAGCCCCCGTTGCTCGAGCTCGACAGCGTCTTCCAACAGATCGGGATCCTCCTGCTGGTCGCCGCCGCTGCGGGCACGATCGCCTCGCGGCTCAAGCAGCCGCTGATCGTCGCCTTCATCCTCGTCGGCATCCTGGTGGGGCCGGTGGGCTTCGGCGTCGTCCAGGAGACCGAGGCGCTCGACGTCCTCGCGGAGATCGGCATCGCACTCCTGCTGTTCGTGGTCGGTCTGAAGCTCGACCTGCACCTGATCCGCAACGTGGGTCCCGTGGCGCTCGTCGCTGGCCTCGGGCAGGTCGCCTTCACCTCGCTCATCGGGTTCGCGCTCGCGCTGATGCTCGGGTTCGCGGTCGTGCCGGCCGTCTACGTCTCGGTGGCGCTCACGTTCAGCTCCACGATCATCATCGTGAAGCTGCTCACCGAGAAGCAGGAGGTCGAGGAGACCCACGGCAAGATCGCGCTCGGCATCCTCATCGTGCAGGACATCGTCGTCGTGGTCGTCATGATCGCGCTCTCGGCGTTCGGGGAGGCCGGGGAGGCGGCCGCGGCCGGGGAGGTGCTCGTCGAGCTCGGCGTGGTCGGGCTGCGGGCGACGGCCTTCGTCGCGGTGATCGCCCTGCTGATGCGGTTCGTCCTGCCCGGCCTGCTCGAACGGCTGGCCGGCGAGCGCGAGCTCCTCGTCCTGTTCGCGATCGCCTGGGCGGTGGCCCTCGCCGCAGTCGGCGATCTCCTGGGCTTCAGCGAGGAGGTGGGCGCCTTCGTGGCCGGCATCAGCCTGGCCTCCACGGGCTACCGGGAGGCGATCGGGGGACGGCTCGTCTCGGTTCGCGATTTCTTGCTGCTGTTCTTCTTCATCACCCTCGGGGTGCAACTCGACTTCACGGACGCGGGCGGGCAGGTCGGACCCGCGATCGTCCTCAGCCTGTTCGTACTCATCGGCAACCCACTGATCGTCCTCGGGATCATGACGGCGATGGGCTACCGGGCACGTACGGGATTCCTCACCGGCCTGACCGTCGCCCAGATCAGCGAGTTCAGCCTCATCTTCGCCGCGCTCGGCCTGTCGGTCGGGCACATCGGCGAGGAGACCCTCGGGCTCATCACCCTCGTGGGGATCATCACCATCGGACTGTCGACGTACCTCATCCTGTATTCGAAGCAGATCTACGGTCGACTGTCCCCGGTCCTCGACCGGGTCCAGCGGCGAACTCTGCGCGAACGGGACCTCGGCGCGGTCGAGGCGCCCTCGGCCGACGTCGTGCTGCTGGGTCTCGGCCGGTTCGGCGGACGGATCGCCGCCGACCTCGCGGCGCGCGGACACCGCGTCCTGGGCGTGGACGACGACCCCCAGGTCGTGCGGCACGTCACCGAGGAACTCGACCCCGACGTCCCGCAGGGCGACGAGACCGGCTGGGTGCTCCCGAAGTTCGGTGACGCCGCCGACCCGGAGCTGGTCTCGCACCTTCCGCTCGACTCGATCGGGTGGGTCGTGTCGACCGTCCGCGACCTCGATGCGAACCTCACCCTCCTCCAGGCGTTGCGGGAGGCCGGATACCGCGGCCGCGTCGCGCTGACCGCCGCGGTCGAGGAGGACGCCGGCATCCTTCGCGAGGCCGGGCCCGACATCGTCCTGTTCCCGATGCGCGACGCGGCCCACGAGGCGGTCACCCGCCTGCTCGAAACCGAGCTCGAGCTCTGACCCGCGTTCCCTCGGACCACCGCTGGCCCCGCTTCGGGGTCAGTCCGCGGGGGCGGAGTGCACGATCGGGTTGACGAGCAGCCGGGCGCGCCCGATCCGGTCGAGGGCGAAGGTGCGCTCACCCCCCCGCAGGTGGCAGTGACCGACGAGCAGATCGTCGGCGAATCGCCACGGATCGACCGCGCGCTCGGTCGCGGCGCCACCCCGGGACGACGCGAAGTACTCGAGCTGGACCTGGCGCTCCTCCGCGACGGCGCGCGCGAGGATCTCGCGGATCGCGCGGGGGCCGACGGCATCCTCGGACGTCGTCGCGAGCGCGGGGGACCCGGGCGTCACCGCGACCGACGCGTCGTCGGCGAGGCCCACGCCCGCGCGACGCAGCAGGGCGGCGACCTCGTCGGGGGGACGTGAGCTGACCGCGACCGTCGGCGCAACCAGCCGCAGGTCGGTGCCGGCGACCGCGAGGAGGGGGTCGAGCTCCCCCGCCTCGGCGACCACCACACTGCGGGCGGCCTCGACACGGGCCTGCCCGAGGCCAGACCCTCCGTCCTCGGCAGCGGGCAGGTCGAGCGTCTGGGCGAGGAACCCGTCGACGGCGGCGGACTCGGCGCGGACCAGCCCGTCGAGATCCGCATCGACGAGTCCGCGCCGCTGGAGCCAGTCGAGCGGCGGCGGCAACGCCCCACGGCCCCACCAGCCCCGACCCAACAGGGCCTCGACCGTGGCGGACCCCTCCCGGACCAGGGTGACGAACACCTCGCGCGCACCGTCCGGCGCGTCATCGAGCAGGCGACGGACCTCGCCCGGGCTCGCCAGCCACTCCCGCAGGCGTCGCTGAGCCGCGCCACGGTGCGCGGGAGGCTCGTCGTCGCCGAGCAGCCGCAGTGCCTCCCGGGCGTCCGTCACGCTGCGGCGACCCCCATCCATCGGCTAGGCCTCGTCCTCACCCAACGTGACGTCCTGCGCGACCTCGGCGAACAGGGCCTCGACGAACGCGTCCGGGTCGAACGGTGCCAGATCGTCCACCCCCTCGCCGAGCCCGACGAGCTTGACCGGCAGCCCGAGCTCGCGCTGGATCGCGATCACGATGCCTCCCCGTGCGGTCCCGTCGAGCTTGGTCAGCACGACCCCGGAGACCTCGACGGCCGCCATGAACGCGCGGGCCTGCTGGAGCCCGTTCTGGCCGACGGTCGCGTCGAGGACCAACAGCACCTCGTCGCACTGCCCGGCCTCGCGGTCGAGCACCCGCTTGACCTTGCCGAGCTCGGCCATGAGCTCCTTCTTGTTCTGCAGACGGCCGGCGGTGTCGACGAGCAGCAGGTCGGCACCGGCCGCTCGAGCCGAGGCGTGCCCGTCGAAGGCGACGCTCGCGGGATCGGCACCCTCGGCCGCCCGAACGACCCGGGCACCGACGGCCTCGCCCCAGCGCTCGAGCTGGTCGGCCGCCGCCGCTCGGAACGTATCCGCCGCCGCCAGGACGACCTGCTCGTCCTCGCGGACGTGGCGGGCGGCGAGCTTGCCGATCGAGGTCGTCTTGCCGGTGCCGTTGACCCCGGTCACGAGCCACACGCTCGGCCCGTCCTCCCGACGGGACAGTGTGCGGTCGGCGACGCCCAGCTCGAGACGCAGGACCTCCTTGAGCAGGCCGAGCGCCTCGTCACCGGTGCGTATCCCCTCGGCCCTGGCCCGTTCGCGCAGCCCCTCGACGAGTTCGGTCGTCGCCTCGACACCGACGTCGGCGGCGATCAGGGCCTCCTCCAGCTCGTCCCACGCCTCGTCCGTGATCCCTCGGCTGAAGATCGACGCGACCGTGTTCCCGAGGCTCGAGCGTGCGCGCCCGAGCCGCTGGCGGAACCGCTCGGTGGGGCTGAGCGGGGCCGCGGGCTCGACGACTGAGTCGGCGGCCTCGGACGGTGGAGCGGGAGCCTCGGGGGCTTCCGCCGGCGGTGCCGAGCTCTCCTCGGTGGGGGCCGGCGCCTCGGTCGTCGACTCCGCGGTGGCTGCGGGAGCGCCGGATTGCCGGTCGGCGGGCTCCGCCCCCTCGTCGGGGGGCGCGCCACGGCCGCGGACGAGGAAGGCCCCACCGCCGACGACGAGCACGCCGATGACCACGGCCAGGATCGTGAGCAGGTCGGTGTCCATCGCGCCTTCGAACGGGTCGGAGCGGCCGTCCGGGGCCGGCCGCTGCGGGATCGGCTCCGTGCGGTGCCAGCCTAACCGGGCGACGCGTCGGCGACGGCGGGGTGATACCCGCCCCCTGGGGAAGCCGGCCGGCTCGTCGGCTACTCAGCCGGCGGCGACCTGCTCGTCCATTCGCTGGCTGATCACCTGCGAGACGCCATTGCCGTCCATCGTCACCCCGTAGAGGAGATCAGCGGCCTCCATGGTGCGCTTCTGGTGGGTCACGATGATCAGCTGGCTGGTCTCGCGGAAATCCCCGACCACCTCCAGGAAGCGCTGGAGGTTGACGTCGTCGAGGGCCGCCTCGACCTCGTCGAGCACGTAGAACGGTGAGGGCCGGGCGCGGAAGATCGCGAAGAGGATGGCGATCGCGGTCAGGCTGCGCTCCCCGCCGGACAACAGGGACAGCCGCTTCACCCGCTTGCCCGGAGGTCGCGCGACCACGTCGACGCCGCTCTCGAGCAGGTCGTCGGGGTCGGTCAGTTCCAGGTTCCCCTCGCCCCCGGGGAACAGGCGCGGGAAGAGCTCCTGGAAGGCCGCGTCGACGTCGGCGAACGCCTCCGCGAACACCGAGCGGATGCGCTCGTCGACCGCGGAGATGACCTTCTCGAGATCGCGCCGGGAACCGCGCACGTCCTCGATCTGCTCCGTGATGAACGCGTAGCGGTCCGACAGCTGCTGGTACTCCTGCAGCGCCAACGGATTCACGGCACCCAGCAGCGCGAGCCGCTGCTCGAGCTCCTTCTCCTCATCGGCCAACTCGGCATCCCGCGCCTCGCCGCCCTCGAGAACCGGCGGGCGGCCCGGCTCGTCAGCAACCGGCTCGCCATCGTCCCCGGGGGTGCGCTCGGGGTCGTCGTCCCCGGAGGTGTGCTCGGGGTCGTCGTCCCCGGAGCGCTCCCCCGATCCGGCAGAGCCCGCGGCCTCCCCGGAGGCCTCCCCGTCAGCATCCTCATCGGTTGCACGCACCGGGCCGGCTCCGCTCACGTCCCCGGCCGACTGCGAACCGGCCGGTTCGAGACGGGTCGCACCGTCGCGCGCAGCGGCGAGCGCAGCGTCCGGGTCGAGATCGAGCTCCTCGGCCATGCGAGTCCGCACCGCCGTGAGCTCGTGCTCGAGCTGTTGGCGCGCGAGCTGCTCGGCGTGCTGGGTGTCCCGCAACTCTGAGAGGCGCCCCTCGGCATCGCGGACCCGCGCACGCACCACCCCGAGCTCGCGTTGCCGGGCCGCGCGACGTTCCTCGACCTCGTCGCGGGCCGTGGCGGCCTCTTGCAACGACGCCTCCGTCCGGGTGTAGGAGGCTTCGGCGACCGCGAGAAGCTCGGCGCACCGTTGGATCGCCGCGAGCCGCTCATCGCGTCGCCGCTCCCGTTCGACGAGCTGGGCCTCGACCTCGTCGGCCTCCCGTTCGAGCGCCTCGACCTGCCGGGCGACCTCGTCGTGGCGCTGCTCGGCGGTGCTGGCCCGCAGGCGAGCCTGCACCTCGGCGTCCCGGGCCTTGGCGAGCTCGTCGTCGAGCCGCTCGGCCTCGAGGTCCGGGGTGTCCTCGTCCTCCTCGTCGTCGGGGCCCTCGGGCTCGTCGCCGCCACGGGCCTCCAGCGTCGCCAGTCGCTCGCGTTGCTGCGCGATCTCGGCCCCGAGGTCGTCCGCCTGCTGACGTCGTGTGACCAGCTCCTCCTCGCACGCGGCCAGCTCCTTGCGCAGACGGCCGAGGCGCTCGGCGGCGCTCGTGATGCCGGCATCCGACTCCTGCATGGCGGCCGTCGCGGCGTCGAGCTCGTGGCGGGCCGTCTGCAGCTCCCGCTCGGCATCACCGACACGGCGGCGCGCTCGGAGGAGCTCGTCGTCCACCGCGTCGCGCTCCGCCTCGGCCTGCTCGGCGGCCGCCCGGGAGAGGACGGCACTCGACGGTCCGGCCGAACCCCCCGCGTACCCACGGGGCCCCGCCAGCTCACCCGCTGGCGTCACGAACGCGTGACGGGGGTGCGCCGCCGCGAGCCGTGCCGCGGTGTCGTGATCGGCGACCAGCCAACAGGCCCCCAGCGCCCGGTCGAGCGCGGCCCGTACGTGCGGCTCGGCCTCGACCGCCTCGACGAGCCGTCTGGCGCCGGCTCGCGCCATCGCGTCCGCCTCTCCGGCGGACGCCTCGTCCCCCTCGGCGTCGGCGGCATCGGCCGTGTCGTCGGCGGCATCGGCCGTGTCGTCGGCGTCGTCGGGCGTGTCGGAGTCGGCCGGGTCGGCGGCGAGCAGCAGAACCCGTCCGCACTCGTTTGCCCGCACGTACGCCACGGCCTCCCGGGCCGCGGTGTGGGACTCGACGACGAGGGCGTCACCGAGCGGGCCGAGTGCCGCGGCGAGCGCGGTGGCGCACCCGTCGGCGACGCGGATCTCCTCGGCCAGAGGCCCTCGGATCCCCGCCAGCTCTCCCGCATCCACAGCCTCCAGGAGCGCCGCGGCCCCGCCGGTCGCCTCCTGGCCGGCCGCCCGCAGCGCGTCGGCACGAGCGTCGAGGCTGGCCCGCCGGCGCTCGAGGTCGCGCTCGGCCTTCGCGGCCTCGCTCGCGGCCTGCTCCTTGCGCTGGGCGGTCTGCTCGGCCTCCTCGAGCCGCGCGGCCACGTCTCCGGACTCCGCGTCCAGCCGTTGGATCTCGGCCTGCACCGCCTCGACATCGCGGGTCAGCTGCTCGCGGCGCGCCTCCAGCCCCGACACCTGGCTCTGGAGGCGCCCTTCCTCGCTGGTGGCCTGCGCCAGTGACGACCGCAGGGCGCTCAGCTCACCCTCCCAGCGGATGCGCCGCTCGCGGGCCTCCGCGCGACGGCGGGCCTCCGCCACGGCGGCCTGCTCGTGGGCCCGGCGCGCGCGCTCGGCCTCGGCACGCTGCGACTCCGTGCGCTCGAGGGCGTCGCGGCACCCGGTCATCTCGTTCGCGAGCTCCCCGAGCCGCTCCCGGGCCTCCGCCGCCTCCGCCCGCAACTGCGCGGGGTCCCGCCCGGCGACCGGCTCCTCCACGGCCTCGGTGAGGCCGGTGCGGCGCTCCTCGATACGCTCCCGCAGCCCGCGGAGCCGCTCGACGAGCGTCGACAGCCGGAAGTGCGTGCGCTGAACCTCCTCGGCTTCGGGAGCGAGCGCTTCGAGGGCCTGCTCGATCTCGCGTTCTCGGGCCCGCTCGGCGTCCACCTCGGCGCTGACCTCGGCCACGCGCTCGGTGGAGGCCTCACCCGTCGACCGCTCATCGGCGAGTCGCCGGTCGAGGTGGTCGAGCTCGCGCGCGGCCCGTACGCGGCGCACCTCTGCGAGCTCGGCCGAGAGGCGCGCGTGGGTCCGTGCTGCCTCCGCCTGTCGTTCCAGTGGCTTGAGTTGGCGTCGGAGTTCCTTGACGACGTCCTGCAGCCGTTCGAGATGACCGTCCAGCTGCGCGAGCTTGCGGAGGCTGCGCTCCTTGCGGCGGCGGTGCTTGAGGATGCCCGCAGCCTCCTCGATGAAGGACCGTCGCTCCTCGGGCTTGCAGTTGAGGACCGCCTCGAGCTGCCCCTGGTTCACGATCGAGTGGGCATCCCGACCGAGGCCGGTGTCGCTCAGGAGTTCTGCGACGTCGAGCGCGCGGCAGGACTCGCCGTTGACGGCGTACTCGTTCTCGCCGCTCGCGAACATGGAGCGACTGACGGTGACCTCGCTGAAGTCGATCGGCAGGGTGCCGCTCGCGTTGTCGATCGTGATCTCGACAGCCGCCCGCCCCAGGCCCCGCCGCTGGGGGCTCCCGGCGAAGATCACGTCACTCATCTGGCCACCGCGCAACGCCTTCGCGCTGTGACTGCCCAGCACCCAGGTGAGCGCATCGACGACGTTTGACTTGCCCGATCCGTTGGGGCCGACGACGACCGTGATCCCGGGCTCGAAGTCGAGCCGCGTCTTGTCCGCGAACGACTTGAAGCCTCGCAGAGTGAGCGACGTGAGGTGCACGCCCGGTCGTCCCCTTCCCGTCGCGGCACGGCGGCGGAGTCTAACCCGCCGCGGGCACGTCACAACCGCCGGGTTCCACGCGACCGCCGGGCGCCACCAGAGCAGGGCGTGACCGCGCAGGGCGCGATGCGTGACGGGGACGCGGGACGCGCGCGACCACACCCGAACCGACGACGGTCGTCGGCCCTCGCGCGGATCATCGTCGCCGTGGCCCGACGGCGACTCGCGGAACGCCCTGCGGTCAGTGGGTGAGCGCGACCTCGCGGTCGTCGCGGCTCACGTCGTCGGCGTCTCGCGCGAATTCGACGGCCTCACGCAGCGCGTCACGCTCCTGACGAACGGCCTCGAGGGATTCCTCGAGCTCGCGTACTCGCGTGCGCAGGGCCGTGATCTCGGCCAGCAGGTGGTGCGGACGGTGGTCCCAGGAACCGACGAGTGCCTTCATGCGGGGGTCCTCCTACGATCTCGCGCGGGTCGCGCGCGGTAGCCTCGTCTTGACTGCGGTGTTCAGGCCTTCACCAGCCGGACGGCCGGCGGGTGACCGCGGATCCGTCCACGGGGCCCGATGGGTCGCACGACGCTCGGCGACCGGTCGGTTCCGTCCTCGTCGCCTCGGACGTGCTCCTGGACACGCGGTGCGTGCCCCAGCGTTGCGGAACGCGACTCGACCGGGCAGCGTCGTGCGGCACGGTCGATGGGCGGCTCGCCGACCGTGCGGGATCACCGCACGCACGAAAGCCGCGCGTTCACGAGCGCACTATACCGGGAGGCCGAATGTTGCCGCAAGATCACGGTCGACCCACCCAGCGAACCCGCCGAGTGCTGCGCGGGATGCGCCGCGGCATCGGGCTCGGGGTGGGTGGCGCACTGGTCGGCGGCTACATCGTCGCCTCGCGACCTCGACCGCCTACCGCCTCCCGGGGAGTGGCCGAACCCCCACCGGGGCTGCCGCCCGGCCGCACCCTCGCGCTGCCCGGGCGCGGGGAGATGTTCCTGCGAGAGACGCCGGCGCCCTCCCGGGATGCGCCGACGCTCGCGCTCCTGCACGGATGGATGTTCCCGTCCGACCTGCACTGGGCCGCCGTCGCCCCGGGGCTCGCGCGCCGGGCTCGGCTCGTGATCCCCGACCACCGGGGTCATGGCCGCGGATCGCGACCGGCCGCACCCTTCCGCCTCACCGACGTCGCCGACGACGTGGCCGCGCTCCTGCGCCGTCTCGATACCGGCCCCGCCATCCTCGTGGGCTACTCCATGGGTGGGGCGATCGCGATGCACACCTGGCAGCGCCACCCCGACGTCGTGCGCGGCCTCGTGCTCTGTGCGACGAGCTCCAACTACGCCGACTCGCCCGCCTACCGCCTCGTGTGGCGGTCCATGGGCGGGCTGCAACTCCTGCTGCGCCTCCTGCCCCGACACCAGCTCGAATCGCTGCTGCTCGCCCGCGCGGAGGGTCGGCTGCCGATCCCCATCACCCGCATGATCCACCAAGAGACGCCCCGCGAGGTGGTCCAGCGCCTCCCCTGGCTCGTCGGTGAGTTCGACCGGGGCAGCGCCGACGATGTGGCCGAGGCCGGTCGGGAACTCGGCCGGTTCGACGGCCGCGGCTGGATCCCCACCATCGACGTGCCCACCGGCGTCGTGGTGACGAGCCAGGACCGCCTGGTGCCACCGAACTGGCAGTACGGCCTGGCCGCGCTCCTCCCGGGAGCGCCCGTCCGTACGATCCACGCCGATCACGATGCCGTCATCGCCGCCCCCGGCATTCTCGAGGAGGCGATCAGCGGTCTCGTGACCGACCTGGGGCTGGGATAGTCCCACCGGCGGCGCCCGCGCGGGACGCACCGAGGTCAGGTCTGGCAGGACGGGCAGTGGTACATGGGGTGACCGTCCACCTCGTCCCGATGGATCGGCCGGCGGCACCGGGGGCACGGCTGAGCCGCACGCCCGTGGACCTTGATGTGCGCGGCCGGCGGCTCGTCCTCGTCGAGCTCGTCCCCCTCGGGCTCCTGGCCCCCGGAGCCCCCCTGCTTGACCGCTTCGTAGAGGACCTCGAACAGCGCTCGGTGCAGCCGACGCACCTCCTGGCTCGACAGGTGGTTCGAGGTCCGGGCACCATCGAGCCCTGCTGCCCACAGCACCTCGTCGCTGTAGCGGTCACCCAGACCGATGACGAACGTCTCGTCCCGCAGCAGCAGCGCGAGCTCTCGGCGGCGTGCGGCGAGATAGCTCCCGAAGGCGTGCCACGTGAACGTGTTGGCCAGCGGATCCACCCCGGTGGGAGTGAGCTCACCGATCCCGTCGAGGCTGGCGGTCTCGACGACGAACAACTCGGCCGCATCGTCGGGATCGGCGACGTGCAGGGCTCCCCCCGTCGTGAACCAGATACGGGCCCGGACGTGGCCGGCCGGGTCCGCGTTCGCGGTCTCCCGGGTGATCCAGCCGGTCGGACCGAGGCCGACGACGAGCGCTTGTCCCTCGTCCAGCTCGCAGACGATCCGCACGCCCCGCCGTACGACCGACGCGATCTTGCGCCCCGTCAGAGCACGGACGAACTCCGGGCGGTTCCGGTGGCGCTGCACGAGCCGGGTCGCACCGACCTCCACGTCCTTGACGCGCTTGCCCACGACCTCCTTCTCGAGCTCCTTGCGCAGGACCTCCGCCTCGGGCAGCTGCGTCACGCCTCCCCCTCCGCTCCACGCTCGCTCAGGGCTCCGAGCGCGACCTGGGCCGCTTGCTGCTCGGCCTCCTTCTTGCTCCGCCCGATGCCCTCACCGAGCAGCTCATCGTCGATGTACACCGCTGCGGTGAACTGCTTCTGATGATCCGGGCCGTCCTCGCTGAGCCGGTACACCGGCAACGTGTGCTGGAGTGCGGCCACACGCTCCTGCAGCGAGGTCTTGAAGTCGAACAAGGTGGAGCTGTGCAGGATCTCGTCGAGGCGGTCGTCGAGCAGGCGCCGGACGAGCGCGGTCGCCGCGTCGATGCCGGCATCGAGGTAGGCCGCCCCGATTATCGCCTCGAGCGTGTCCGCGAGGATGGAGTCCTTGTCCCTGCCACCGGACTGCTCCTCGCCCCGACCCAGCCGAACCTGCGCACCGACACCGAGGTCGCGCGCGACCGCCGCCAGGGTCAGAGTGTTCACCGCGGCCGCCCGCGCCTTGGCCAAGCGGCCCTCGGGCGAGTCCGGGCTCTGGTGGAAGATGCGATCGGTGACCACGAGCCCGAGAACCGCGTCGCCGAGGAACTCGAGACGTTCGTTGGTCGGCTCGCCGCCGGCCTCGAAGGCCCAGCTACGGTGCGCGAGCGCCAGGTCGAGCAGGGACGGGTCGGCGAACCGGTAGCCGAGGGCCCGCTGTAGGGTCTCCGGATCGGCCACCGCGACGGCTCCTTGCCGGACGCCTACTCGGCGACGTCGATGACCTGGCGCCCACCGTACGCTCCGCAGGAGTGGCAGACGGTGTGCGGCCGCACGGGAGCGCGGCACTGCTGGCAGCGAGCAGCGGCCGGACGCGTACGGCTGAGCCACTGGGCGCGACGCCGGCGGGTCCTCGAGCGGGACAGCTTGCGCTTGGGGACTGCCACGGGTGCTCCTCTCTGCCGTCGCCGAGCATCGCCCGGCCCCGGGCGCGGGCCGCCCCCGAGGGGCCCGCGAGGGCCTCGGATCGGTCGCGCTCGGCCGGAACCGGTTCGTGGCTCGGTCGGGTACGGCGAATGTCGCGGACGGGTCGGAATGGTCGGAACGTTCTCGGGGGAACCGGGCACGGGGCTCCCCACCAGGGCCGCAGGCTAGCCGGTGCCCTCGGGACCGTGTCCCTCCGGCAACTGCAGGCCTCGCAGCGCCTCCCACCGCGGGTCGAGATCGTCCTCCTCGCAGTCGCAGTCGGACTCGTTGAGGTCGTGCCCGCAGAACGCGCAGAGCCCGGCGCAATCCGTTGCGCAGAGCGGACGGTAGGGGATCGCGCTCGCGAGCGCATCCCGCACCAGGGTCGTGACGTCGAGATGCCCTTCGGCGAGTTCGTAGCCCTCCTCGAGCTCGTCCTCCTCGTCCAGCGCCGCCGGGTTGGCGAACAGCTCGACGACGTCGACGTGAGCAGGGTGCGTCACCGCACGCAGACAGCGGGCGCACGCGAGCCCCACCTCCGCGGAGAGTTGACCGCGAACGAGCATCCCGTCGACGACGCTCTCGACCACCCCGTCGAGCCGCACGGGCTCACGAACGGCGGCGAGCGGCAACTCGAACTCGTCGGGTACGGGCAGGGAGAGGTCGACCTCGCGCGACGCACCAGGTCGATCCACCAGGTCGGCGACCTGGATCAGGTTGTCGGTGGTTGAGGAAGTCATGAGCACGACAGCGCTCCGGTTCGCCGATCAGATCGCCTGCCGTGCGTTCGGCGCACAGGCAGGGTGGTTACTCGCGCCCGATCGACAAGCCTAGCACGGGCCTACGTCGAGCCCGTTTCGTGGTCGTACAGGCGTCGGCCCTCCCGCGGCGGCTCGTCCATCGGGGCCTCCTCGTCCGTCCCCGCCACACGCTCGACGTTCTCGGCGCCCGATCCGGACGGTCGCGCCCCGACGTCCCCCGTGGGATCGGGACGCTCCCGGGCCGAGGAATCGGTCTGCCCGGCAGCGTCGTGCTCGGCGAGGTCGTCGGAGTCGAGGCGGCCCCCCAGGCGCTCACGCCCCTTCTCGACCGCATGCAGGGTCTTGCGCAGGACGATCTCGAAGTTCGCGAGCTTGCCGTCCACGTAGTCCTCTGCCTCGAGGCGCAACACCTTCGCCTGTTCCTGGGCATCGGCGACGATGCGTTCGGCCTCCCGCTCGGCCCGCGCCATCACCTCGTCGTCGCTGACCAGGCGGTCGGCCTCGCGCCGCGCGTCCGCGACGACCTGCTCACCCTCACGGCGGGCCTGCTCGAGCACCTCCTCGCGCTCCTTCAGGATCCAGCGGGCCTGGCGCAGCTCGTCGGGCAACGTGGCGCGCAGCCCCTCGAGCGCCTCCTCGAGCTCCTGACGGCTCACCATCACCGATGCGGACAGCGGAACGGGGCGCGCGTCGGCAACCATGCGCTCGATGCGGTCGATGTAGGCCTCCACGTCCACTGGAGCGGTCCTTCCGTCCGGTCGGGCCTGGTCGTCGGAGCCGGCCTCGCACACACCACCACCGAGTCGGGAGGATGCCGCATCTGCCGGGGGAACGCGCGAGCCGATCCCCACGGGCACCCGGCGGATCGACCGAGCGCGGTCAGTCCTGCAGTCGAGCCCGCAGCCGGTCGGCGACCACGGGTGCGACGAAGTCCTCGACCCCGCCACCGAACCGGGCGACCTCCTTCACCAGCGAGGACGACAGGAACGAGTACAGCGGGCTGGTGGTCAGGAAGAACGTTTCGACGTCGCCGAGCCGACCGTTCATCTGCGCCTGCTGGAGCTCGTACTCGAAGTCGCTGACGGCCCTGAGCCCCTTCACGATCACCGACACGCCGTTCGCGCGGCAGAAGTCGACCAGTAGCCCGTCGAAGGTCGCGATCTCGAGGTTGGAGATGTGCCCGGTCACGGCCTCGAGGAGCTCCACCCGCTCGTCCACGTCGAGGAGCCCGCGCTTGCCGATGTTGCGCATGCACGCGACGATCAGGCGATCGAATTGCTGCGCCGCGCGCTCGATCACGTCGAGATGGCCGTTGGTGACGGGATCGAAGCTGCCCGGGCACACCGCTGTCGTCATCCGTCCCTCCCTTCCGCCGACCCCGCCGACATCACCCGCAGGGTCCGCACGAGGGCATCACCGTAGGAGCGCTCACGTTCGACCGCCAGCCAGGGCGGGGGCGTACCGGGGTCGTGCTGGTCGCGCTCGAGGACCACGAGCGCACCCACGGCGAGGGCGCCCGAGGCCCGCAGCTCCTCGAGCCGCGCCCACACCTCGTCGCTCGCCAGGGCGAACGGGGGATCGCAGAGCACGAGATCGAAGGGGCCGGCGCGCGGATGGCGGCAGAACACCGCCACGTCCTCGTGCCGCACGGTGACCCCGTCCAGCGCCACGGCCTCGACGTTGCGCCCGATCGCGGCGAGCGCGCGACGATCCCGCTCGACGAGCACCACGCTGGCCGCACCGCGGGAGCGTGCCTCAAGCCCCAGCGCACCCGAACCGGCCCAGAGGTCACAGACGTCTGCGCCCTCGACCCGGTCGCCGAGGCTGGAGAAGACCGCCTCGCGCACGCGCTCGGTCGTCGGGCGCGTGCCGTCCGCGGCCACGAGCCGGCGACCGCCGGCGGCGCCGGCCACGATGCGCAGGCCCATCAGGACCCCTGCCCGAGCGCGCGTGGCGGCGACCCCCCCGCCACCCTCGACCCGGCGCTCATCCGCTCTCGAGCGCGTCGAGCGCGTCGTCGCCGTAGCGCCGGCGCACCTCCGCGGCCAGGCGCGGGTGCCGCTCGAGTGTCGGATCGTCGGCGGCGAGCAGGCGCGCGTCGTCGCGCGCGTGGCGGACGACGTCGCGGTCCGTGTCGAGCCTGGCGATCGTGAGGTCGGGCAGCCCGGACTGGCGGGTGTCGAACAAACTGCCCTCCCCCCGTAGCTCGAGGTCCGTCTCCGCGAGCTCGAACCCGTCACGCGTGCTGGCCAGCGCCCGCAGCCGCGGGTTGTCGTCCGCCTCCTCGCTCATCAGCACGCACCAGCTCTGTGCACCACCACGGCCCACGCGCCCACGGAGCTGGTGCAACTGGCTCAGGCCGAACCGGTGCGCGTCCTCGATGATCATGATCGTGGCGGCGGGCACGTCCAGGCCCACCTCGATCACGCTGGTGGCGACGAGCACCTGCACGTCGCCCGCGCGGAAGGCGTCCATGACGGCGTCCTTCTCGGCGGTCGGTAGTTGGCCGTGCAGGAGACCGACGTCGAGGTCCGCGAACGGCCCCTCGACGAGCCGCCGATACTCGTCGGTGGCGCTCTTGACCCCGTCGAGCGCCTCGGACGGCTCAACGAGCGGGCAGACCACGTAACAGCGCTCCCCCGCCGAGACGCGCTCGCGCACGAAGGCCTCGAGCTTCTTCCGCCGGGACGAGGCCGTGTGGATGACCTCGGTGCGGATCGGCTGCCGTCCCGGCGGCAACTCGTCCAGGATCGCGAGGTCGAGATCGCCGTAGAAGGTCAGCGCGAGCGACCGAGGGATCGGCGTGGCGGTCATGACGAGCACATCGGGGGCGTGCTCGTCGACGCGCTTGTCGCGCAGGCGCATGCGGTGCTCGACCCCGAACCGGTGCTGCTCGTCGACGACGACCACACCGAGGTCCGCGAACCACACCCCCGGCTCGAGCAGCGCGTGCGTGCCGACGACGAGATCGAGTTCGCCCGAGTGGAGCTCGGCGAGGACCTCGCGACGCCGGCGCGACGACTGGCTGCCGGTGAGCAGCCCCACCCGCGGCCCGACGAGCAGGTTGACCCCCAGCGGCGCCAGCAGGTCGTCGAGCGTGCGCAGGTGCTGCTCGGCCAGCACCTCGGTCGGCGCCATCAGGGCGGCCTGACGGCCGTGATCGAGAGCGGTGAGCATCGCCCACGCCGCGACGAGCGTCTTGCCGCTCCCGACGTCGCCCTGCAGCAGCCGATGCATCGGCTTGACGCTGCCGAGGTCACCCGCCAGCTCGGCGAACGCCAACCACTGCGCATTGGTGGGCGGGAACGGCAGTGCCTCGAGGAGCGCGTCCGCCCACCCGCCGCGCTGCGGCTGCTGCTCGAGGCCGCGCGTCTCGGCCTCCAGACGCGCGCGCCGCTGTTGCAACCCCAGCTGCAGGCAGAGCAGTTCGTCGTAGACCAGACGGTGGCGCGCCCGTTCGGCCTCGGCGGCATCGCGGGGACGGTGAATGCCACGCACCGCGCCGTCCAGCGTCGGCAGACCGTACCGGGCCCGCAGCTCCTCCGGCAGGTGTTCCGGCAGGGGCGGCAGCACGTCGAGCACGGCGTTGACGGCCGCCGCGATCCGGTGGGTCGGCAAGGCCTCGGTCGCCGGGTAGGTCGGGTGGGCAGCCCGAGTGTCCGGGGGCTGCTCGTCGCCGTCGAGCTCGGCGAGGCTCGGGTTCTTGAGCTGCGGGCGTCCACGGAACTCGTCGAGGGTCCCGCTGACCGCGACCCGCGTGCCCGGCGGATGGCGGCGGGGCCGCCATCGTTGGTTGAAGAACGTCACGTCGACGACCGAGCCGCCGTCCTCGACGAGGGTGGCCTTGGAGAGCTTGAGGTTCGACCGACGTGTGTCGAACGTCTGCCAACTCTCGATCGTGCCGACGATCGTGACGGATTGGCCGACACCGGTCTGCTGCGAGGAGGCCACGGGGCCGACCTCCCGGTACCGGCCTCGATAGGGGTAGTGCTCGAGGAGGTCGCGCACCGCCCGCACGCCGAGGTGGCGCCGCAGGGCCGCGGCCGTGCGGGCGCCGATGCCGGGGACCTCCTCGAGGTCGGCGGCCAGCCACGGCCACGCCGGGTCCGCGGACGCGGGGTCGGCGCCGCCGGAGGCCGATTGCGAGGGACGAGCATCCACGCCGGCAGTGTAAGCACCTCCGCGCGGCGGACCGCGGAAGGCCCGCGCGGTGGTGAGGATCCTGGCCGCACGGTATGCTCCGGGGTTGCCGCCGCGCCGGTGGCCGTGTCGACCTGCCGCACTCGCGCGACCAGCGAGGACCGCGAGGGAGCGCCCACGCCGCCCGGGCGGCACCCGCGGGTGTCACCGCCTCCGCACCACCCGCGCCCAGCACCCGACCTCCGCGCCGAACCGACCGAAGGGTCCGACCGTGGCCGCCGTCTGCGAGATCTGCGACAAGAAGCCGAACTTCAGCTACCAGGTGAGCTTTTCGCACCGGCGCAGCAAGCGGCGCTGGAACCCCAACGTGCAGCGCATCCGCATCTGGGACGACGGCACCGTCCGGCGCGCGCGGGTCTGCACCTCCTGCATGAAGGCCGGCAAGGTCCAGCGGCCGCCGCAGTAGCGCCCCGCGTCCGCGCTGGGCTCGGGTCCGGGCCGACGGGAGCCGCCGGTGATCATCGTCGACGACGCGATCTGGCGGTGGCGCGGCCGACGGTGGGCACATCTCGCGAGCGACCACAGTCACGAGGAACTGCACGCCTTCGCCGCACGGCTCGGCCTCGAGCGTCGGTGGTTCCAGGGCGATCACTACGACGTCCCGACCGCCGTTCGCGAGCACGCCATCGCGCTGGGCGCCGAGCCGGTCACCAGCCGCGACCTCGTGAGGCGCCTGCGACGCGCCGGCCTGCGGCGTCCCCGTCCGGGCGATCGCCGCCCGTGACCCGTCAGGACCCTCGGCTCACCTCGAGGGCGGCGATCTCGCGTTGAAGGTTCGCGATCGCCATCGCACCGCGCTCCCGGCGCATCGTGCCCGTGTGATAGAGCAGCGGTCGCTCGAGGAACCGGGTCAACACGTCCCGTCGACCCTCCGCCCAGCGGGCGTCGTCCACGTGCGCGTACTCGGCCCGGACGTCGGCCGCGTACCGGTCGTAGCGCTCCGGGTCGGCACCGAGGATCGCGAGGTCGGCATCCACCAGCAGCGCCGCGTCCGGCGAACTCGGTAGGTGCGACTTGGTCGCCATCACCAGGTCGGCCACTCGGTCCACGCGCTCGGAGGCCAACCCCGCCCCGCTCAACAGTTCGACCGCCAGCGCCGCGCTGCGCTCCTCGTTGTCATCGGCCGTGGCATCGTGCACGGCGTCGTGGAACCAGACCGCGAGCTCGACTGCGAGGGGATCCTCGGCCGGTTCGCCCGCCTCGATCAGCCGGTCGATGCCCTCGAGCACCTCCGCGACGTGCTCGAGGGTGTGGTAGCGACGGTGCGGCTCGCCGTAGCGGGCCACGACCGCGCGAAGGATGTCGTCGGCACCGTCGGGAGTCGCACCGAGACGATCCGCGACCTGCGCCCAACGGGCCTGTAGCGCCAGCGGATCCACGCCCTGCTCCTTGCCTACCGGCGGGCCCACGCGTGATCGACGGGTCCGATGCCCTTCCCGAGCCGCAGCCCGTGACGGATGGCACCCGTGACGAACGCCTTCGCGCCGTGCACCGCGTCCTCGAGCGACTCCCCCCGGGCCCGTCGCGCGGCGATCGCAGCGGCGAGCGTGCAGCCGGTCCCGTGCGTGTCCTGAGTGTCGAGCCGCTCGGCCTCGAGGTGGATCGAGGTGCGGCCGTCGGTGAGGAGGTCGATCGCCCGCGGGTTGTCGGGCAGGTGCCCGCCCTTGACGAGCGCCCACCGCGGTCCGAGGGCGAGCACCGCCTCCGCCGCCCGCGACAGGTCGCCGACGCCGCGAACCTCGACCCCGGTCAGGACGGCGACCTCGCCGACGTTGGGGGTGACGACCTCGGCGAGCGGCAGGATCCGCTGGCGCAAGCCCTCGATGGCGTCGTCGTCCAGCAGCGGATCCCCGTGCTTCGACGCGCAGACGGGATCCACGACGAGCGGTGCGATCTCGTGCGCCGCGATGCCGTCCGCGACGGCGTCGACCACCGCCGCGCTCCCGAGCATCCCGGTCTTGGCCGCCTCGACCCCCAGGTCGGAGGCGACCGCGTCGATCTGCGCACGCACGAAAGCCGGCGGCACGGCGTGCACCTCGTGCACCCCCGTCGTGTCCTGTGCAGTGAGCGCCGTGATCGCGCTCATCCCGAACACCACGTGCTCGTGGAACGTCTTGAGGTCCGCCTGGATCCCGGCCCCTCCGCCGGAGTCGGAGCCGGCGATCGTGAGCGCTCGCGGGATCATGTCGGCCCTCCCTGGTCACGGGGATCGTCGTCCCGGTAGTGGTCGTACCCGAGCCGGCGGAGATCACGCCGCTGGCCGTCGAGGTGCAGCGTGACCCTCGGCTCGCCCTCGCTCTCCAGGATCTCCCCCACGACCGCCGCCGGCACTCCCTCTGCGGCGCCCGCGCGTCGCGCGACCTCCGCGGCGTCGTCGGGGGCGACGGCCGCGACGAGCGCGAAGTCCTCCCCGCCCGCGCACACGAGGGACCACGGATCCTTCCCGAGGGCGTCCGCAGCCTCCCACACCTCGGGGGGCACCGGCAGGGACGCCCCCCAGACGTCGATGGCGACACCGGAGGCGTGCGCCACGTGGCCGAGGTCGGCCCCGAGCCCGTCCGAGATGTCGATCATGGCGTGCGTGCCCGCGTCGGCGAGCGCCCTGCCGGCCGTCACGAGACCCCGAGGGCGACGGTGGGCGGCTAGCAGTGGCTCCGGGGTGCGGTGTCCAGCGATCCCGAGCTCGAGCCCCGCCGCCGCCGCGCCGAGCGAGCCGACACAGACCAGTCGGTCGCCGGGCCGGGCCCCACGGCGGCGCACCGCTCGCGCCGGGTCGATCCTCCCGAGCAGCGTCAGGGCGACGACGAGCTGATCGGTGCGCACGACGTCACCCCCCGCCAGGTCGAGCCCCCAGTGAGCCGCGGCCGCGGCCATCCCGTCGTAGAGGGCCTCGACCGACGAGGCGCCCAGGTCCGCGGGGCGGCCGAGCGCGACGACCGCCGCGGTGGGGTCGGCGCCCATGGCCGCGAGGTCGCTCACGTTCACCGCGACGGCCTTCCACCCCACGTCGTCGGGCGTGGAGAGCTCCCAGACGAAGTGCCGTCCCTCGACGATGGCATCCACCGTCACGCAGGCGGCGGCGCCCCCGAGATCGATGACCGCCGCGTCGTCGCCGTAGCCGACGGGCAGCTCGGGCCCGTCCGGCGCGAGCCGCGGGGCGAGCCGTTCCAGCAGCTCGAACTCCCCGACCGGCGACGCGGCGGGATCGCCCGGCGCTCCCGGATCCTCGGCAGCGGGCCGCGAGGCTCCCGACGCACCGGTCACGTGACCGCCGCCTTCCCGACGGGGTGACGCCGGGAGCTAGGATGCCCTCGCCCGCGAAGCGAGCGAGGGAGGGCCGCAGTGGCCGTGTTGAACACGATCGAGCTGGAGGGCGTCTCCGAGGTGGGTTGGCGCGAGGCCGCGCACGAGGCGCTCAAGGAAGCGTCCAAGACGCTGCGCAACATCCAGCGTCTCGACATCCTCGGCACCACTGCGGTCGTACGGGACGACGCGATCGTCGAGTACCGGACGCAGGTCCGACTCACGTTCGAGGTGGAATCCACCCGCTAACCACGCGCCGAGTCGGCGGGAGCCTGCTCCAGGACCGCCAGTGCCGCCTCGTCGTCGACCTGGGGGAACTCCTGATAGGCCTGACCGACGGCCAGGAACTCCGCCGGGGAGGTCAGGACGACCACGCGGTCGGCTGCCTGCTCGAGTCGAGGGACGGCCGTGGCGGACGCGACCGGCACCGCCAGAACCACCGTGTCAGCCCCTGCTCGTCGAGCCAGCCCGCACGCCTGCGTCGCCGTGCCTCCCGAGGCCACACCGTCGTCCACGACAACAGCCACGGCACCGGTGGGATCGAGGGGTTCCAGCACCTCGCGGTAGAGCGCGAGGCGCCGGGCGACCAGGTCGCGCCGCTCGTCGATCTCGGCTCGGAGGTTCTCCTCCACCAGCCCGAGGCGGGCGACGGCAGCGTCGTCGATCTCGACGTGGCCGTCAGCGCCGACCGAGCCGATCGACACCTCGGGGTCGTGCGGCGCCCGCAGCGACCGTGACACCGCCACATCGAGCGGCGCCTCCAACGCCCTCGCGACCTCGACGGCGACCGGAAGCCCGCCACGCGGCACGGCGAGCACCACGACGCGATCGGCCCCCCTCACGGCCGGCTCACCCCGCAACGCATCGGCCAGAAGACGCCCGGCCTCCCGCCTATCGGTGAAGATCATGGTCCGCTCCTGTCATGGCTTCATCCCTCAGCTCGCGGTGTCCCAGGCGTGGGGGCGGGGCGTACGATGCGCCGGACCCGACAGACGAACCGGCGCGCGATGCTGCACCCCCGTCGCCCGGCCTCCGACCCGGGCGATGTGCGATCGAAAGGTCCGAACATGGTGAGCGCCTACATCCTGATCCACGCAGAGGTGGGCCGTGCCGCCGAGGTCGCCGAGGCGGCCCGCCGGATCGAGGGCGTCGAGTCCGCGGAGGACGTGACCGGTCCCTACGACGTGATCGTCCGCGCCCAGGCCAGCGACGTCGACCAACTCGGCCGCCTGGTCGTGGCCCAGATCCAGGCGATCGAGGGCATCGACCGCACGCTGACCTGCCCGGTCGTCCACCTGTAGCCTCCAGGGCGCCGGTGTTGCCGTCGTGATCAGACCCCGCGTGGGGCGGCGCGGTCCGGTCACGGCGCGTAGCGCGCATCTCGGGAGCCGGCCTCGAGCGCGAGCTCGAGCAATCGGTCGACCAGCGCGGGCGCTTCCAGACCCTGCGTGGACCACGCGTACGGGAACATCGACGCCGGCGTGAAGCCAGGGATGGTGTTGATCTCGTTCACGAGCACCGGCTCCGTCGCCCCCTCGATGTAGAAGAAGTCGACGCGGGCCATACCGCGGCAACCGATCGCGAGGTACGCCTCGCGGGCGAATTCCCGGCAGGCACGCTGGATCGGCTCGGGCACCGCGGCGGGGCACTGCAGCTCGAGCCCCTCGTCGAGGTACTTGCCCTCGAAGTCGTAGAAGTCGTGCGCGGTCCGGACCTCGCCCGGCGGCGTCACCTCGACACGGTTGTTGCCGAGCAGGGCGCACTCGAGCTCCCGGGCCCCGTCGACTCCCTGCTCCACGATCGCGACCCGGTCGTAGCCGAAGGCCTCCTCGATCCCGGCCACGAGCTCCCCCGTGTCCCGGCACTTCGCGATGCCGATCGACGAGCCCTGTCGCGAGGGCTTGGTGAACAGCGGGTAGGCCAGCGCCCCCTCGATCTCGCGTAGGACGCCGTCGCGGTCCTCCTCCCACCGGGCTCGGTGAACCGGCCGGTAGGGCGCCTGCGGCAGTCCACGGGCGGTGAAGACGTTCTTCATCTGTCGCTTGTCGATTCCGACGGCGCTCGACGCGACGTCCGCACCCACGTAGGGCACCCCTTGGGTCGCGAGGAGACCCTGCACGGTGCCGTCCTCGCCGTGGGGACCGTGCAGCACCGGGAAGCAGACGTCGACCGGGCCGAGGCTGCTCGCCCCACTGCCCGGCGCATCGTGCTCCGGGAAACGCACGAGCTGGGTGCCCTTGCGGGTGCGCACCAGAGCCACCGTGTCACCGTCGTCACCGACCTCCGGCAGCGCCGCAGCCGGGTCGTCGGTGTCCGTCTCGAGCGGGGTGCGCGGCACGTCCTCCACCAGGGTCCAGCGGCCGTCGCGGGTGATGCCGACGGTCGTGACCTCGTAGCGGGCGGGATCGAGTGCCTCCAGCACGTTCGCCGCCGACAGGCACGAAACCCCGTGTTCGGAGGACTGCCCCCCGAAGAGCAACAGCACGCGCAGCCGCTCGGCGGTGCCATCAGCCACGGGAGACCCCTTGGTCGGCGCGCAGCGGTGCAGCAGGGAGTCTAGACCCCGACCCCCTTCCACGTGGACAGTAGGCTGCCCTCACGATGGACCCCCACATACCGCCCGTCGCGGCGATCGTGCCGCTGAAGGCACTGGGCGACGCGAAGACACGGCTACGCGGGGCCCTCGGGCCTGCTGCGCGGCGCGAGCTCGCCGTCCGCCTCGCCGCGCGCGTGCTCGAGGCCTGCCGGGAGGCCGGGCCGGTGGAACGGGTGTTGGTCGTCGCCGGCGACGAGGCCGTGGGCGAGGTCGCGCGGCGCCACGGAGCCGACGTGGTGGTGGAGCCACGGCCGGGCCTCACGGCCGCGCTGGAGACCGCGGACGCGACCGTTGCCGCCCATGCCGCCAGCATCGTGGTCGCCGGGGACCTGCCATGGGTGACGTCGGCCGATGTCGAAGCGGTGTGCGTCGCCGGCGTCATCGGCCGACGCGTCGTCGTGGCCCCCACCGAGGACGGCGGCACCGGCGCGCTGCTGCGCGAGCCCCCGGGTGTGATCGGAACCGCGTACGGGTCGGGCTCCGCGGCGGCGCACCGGCGCTTGGCGGCCCAGGCAGGCGTACCCCTCACGGTGATCGAACGGCCCGGCCTCGCCCTCGACGTGGATACGCCCGACGACCTGCGCCGAGCCGACGGGACGGACGCGGCGCTCTGACGCGCTCGTCCGCGGGGGCAGAGCGGGCTTCCGTGCGGACGGGCACCTCCGCGCGCCGGGCGGTGTCAGGAAGCGTGCGCTGAGCGGTTGCACAAGGATGTGTATGTCGATCCGACGCGAAATGTCGCGCTCGATTGCCGTGATCGGCGACCAACGCCTTGCACTCGATCGACCTCGTCATTTCAGTGCGAGATCTTGCGTCGAACCGTTCGCGACGAACCAGCGCAACACCTGCAGCCCGCCTCACCGTGCGGACGCCGCACGACAGCAGCGCGGCCCGCGGCACGGCCGGCGAACCGCACGCGAATGCCGAACCGACCAGGCTGCGCGGACCATCGCCTCGACGGAGGAGGCCTCAGCGCGCGGCGGCAGCGGCGAGGTAGAGCCAGGCGCGCAGGCAGCGGAAGGCCGCCAGCACGTCGCTCGCGTCATAGCGCACGGTTCGCGCGTCGACCCGCTCGACGCCGGGCACGAGCGCGCAGAGCTCGGCCCCGCCCTGGCTGCTCAGCTCCACCTCCACCGCCGTGGGACCGCCGGGGTCCGGCGGCGCCAGGTGGTCGACTCCGGCGACCACCTCGGCGGAGGCCTCCCGCAAGCGCCCCCGTGCAACGTCGGGATGCAGGCTGGTGACCACCTGGCTGGCATGGCTGCGCTTCACGCACACGGTGCGCACCCCGGGCAGGCGCGCGGCGACACGATCACACACCGTGTCATCGCCGCTGACGAGTCCGACCGGGACGCCCAGGTACCCCGCAACGCGCGCGTTGATCTCGGCCTCGGTGACGGTGACCCCGTCGAGACGGACCGCGGCGAAGCTGGCCCCCGAGTAGGTGTGCGCGAGCGCCCCCATCTGGTCGGTGCCGCCGTGGTATCCGACGAACAGCGTCACGTTCGCGCCTTCGTCGAGACCTTCGAGCATGGCGAGATCGACCTTGGGGGAGCCGAGCACCAGCTCGGCGCGCGGGTCGAGCCGCTCCGGGAGGAGGTTCGACATGTCGCCGTGCGCGTCGGTCACGACGACCTCGTCGGCACCCCCCTCGAACGCCCCGGAGACGACCGCGCTCGCCTCGTCGGTCATGAGCTCCCGCGCCGGTTCGTAGTCGGCCTCGCCCCGCCGCACCTGACGGGTCGTGGCCACGCCGGCCACGCCTTCCATGTCGATGGAGACGTGCACGCGCATGATGAGCGACTCCTCCCGGTCCGAGGGCGTGAACGGTCCACGCCGCAGCGTAACGTTGGCCGGCAGCGAGCCTCAGCCGAGCCGCTCGGGCCGCGTGTCACGCGTACGCATCGCAACACCCCCGGCGACCGTGCCAGCATCGGACCAATCCTCTCGCGCCGGCCGCCGGGCGCAAGCCGTGGGCGCTCGAGTTGACCTACCGTGGGCCGATGGACTCCGCGGATTCCCAGCCATCGCCCGTCACGGTCCGCATCGCGGTCGCGCTGACCGGCCTCATGGCGGTGGGCACTGCGCTCATGTCGCTCGCCCACTCGGGGGTGGTGATCCCTGTGCTCTCCGAGATCGGCCCGGCGACCGGCGCGGTCGTCGCGGAGGCGGCGGCCGGCTTCGGTGCCGCAGCCGTACTGCTGGCGGTGGCACTGGTCGGCCTGGTACGCCGCCTGGCCTGGGGGTGGGCGCTCGCGACCGCCCTGCACGCCCTGGTTGTGCTCGCCGCCGCGTTCCCCTTCCGCGGCCTCGGCAGCGTCATCGGCATCGTGCTGTCGGCCGCCGCGCTGCTCACGCTGATGAGCCGCAGCGCCCGCATGGCCCTCCTGCCGAGGTGACCGTGACCCTCCTGCCGAGGTGACCGGTGGCCGCCCCAGCCCCGGCTCAGGCCCGCTCGTCTCCGGCCTCCGGCCGCCCCGACTCGTCGGCGCCGGCTTCGGGATCCGACTGCTCAGGATCATGCCCGGCGAAGTCGGGTTCGGGAACCACCGGACGTCGCCACTTCATGGCCGGGGTCGGCGACTCCGGGCTGGCACGCCAGAACGGGGGTGAGGTGATCGGCAAAGGTGGAAGGCGGTTCTCGGCGGCCGACCGCAACACCCGCTTGGGCGCCGGCTCAGCGGCCTCGCGCGGCTCAGCGGCCTCGGGCGGCTCGTCCCCCGGTTCCCTGCGAGGCGCGCCGTAGGCGTGCAGTGGCAGGTCGATGCGGATGATTGCGCCCTCGACCTGGACCTCCTCCGCACCCAACGATGTCAGCAGCGCCCGGATCCCGGTGTTCTCCGCCAGGACGTAGTTGCAGAACGCGACCATGCCGGCTTCGACCGCCGCGCAGGCGAGCGTCTCGAGCAGCAACGTCCCGAGTCCGCGACCCTGGAAACGATCGAGGACCGTCACCGCCGCTTCGGCCGTCTCAGGCTCGTTCGCGAGCCGCACGTACCGGGCCACCCCCATCCCCGGGGTGCCCTGCTCGCTCGGGCCGAGCGGGAGCACGACCCACGCGCAATGGTCGTGGCCGTCGACCTCGGTGAGGTAGCGGAGCTGGGCGTCCGTGAGGTCGGACACCGCCGTGTGGAACCGCAGGTAACGGGAACGGGAAGAGAGTTGGGTGAGCCCTTCCCGCAACCGCTCCCGGTCATCGGGGCGGATCGGCCGAACGTGAACGGGCTCGTCGCTGCGCAGGACCGTGTCGAAGGGCTCCCGAGCGCGGGCCCGCGCCATCATCTCCGGCGACAGGACGCGTGCCTCGGGGGCCGACGACCGACCGAGGGGGTCTCGCGGGGCCGAGGCCATGGATCGAGGGTGGCGTCAGAGGGACCGGGCCGTCAATGTCGGAGCCACACTCTCGTACCGGATTCGGACCCTGCGGGCACTATGCTCGGTGGCGTGGTGAAGCGTGGCGCGGGACAGCGTGACGCGGCGACACGGGGAAGAGTGGCACCGGGAAGAGTGGCACGGGAAACGGAACGGGCCCGGCGAGTTGGGCGGAGGACACGATGGGGACCGTTGTGGTCGGGTTGGACGGATCGGTCGGCTCGCGGGAGGCCCTGCCATGGGCGGTCGACGAAGCCCGTGATCGTGACGCGAAGCTGTCGGCGGTGTACGTGTATCCGCCGCCGGATGGACAGGTCGAGCCGAACACCGCGCTCGCGGTACCCGCGGCGCTGACGGCCACGGCCGCGGCGGGGTTCGAGCGCTCCGACAGGGACCGGCTCATGGCGGAGGCTCGCCAGCGCGCCGACGATCTCATCCGCCAGATGCTCGGTGACGTCGGGGCTCGGGACGTCCGGGTCGAGCGCACCCCGATCCCCGATCCGCGTCCAGCGCGCGTCCTCATCGATCACACTCGCCGAGCCGACCTGTTGGTGCTCGGCACCCGAGGCCTCGGCGGCTTCAAGGGTCTGTTGCTGGGCTCGGTCGCCCAGCACTGCGTCCGGTGGGCCGAGTGTCCCGTGCTCGTGGTACGGCCCTCGCGGGACATCGGCGAGTAGCGGTCCACCGCCCCGGGCCTCAGTCCCAGGCCTCAGTCCCAGGCCTCAGTCCCAGGCCTCAGTCCCGGGCCTCAGTCCCGGGCCTCAGTCCCGGGCATCAGCCAGCGCTCAGGAGTACCGTCCCGATGGTCAGGACTCCGGGCGCCCCGCAGCGTGGGAGCACGGCGCGCAACCGAATCCATTCCCCAGGAACTGCACGATCCGGGTCTGGTGGTCGTCGAGCGGCAGGCCACGCTTGGCGCGGTCGAAGGCTTCGTCGATGGCCCGCTCGGCGACGGTCCGTCGGTCCTGGTTCGCGTTCTCGGGGCTCATGGGAGCCCTCCCCTCGTCGGGCAGCGGAGAGGCCGGTTGGCGGCCCACGCTTCACCCTACACGGCATCGATTTTCATAATCGACATGGTTGGCGATGCACCGTTATTGCCGGAGGAGTCGGCCCCGAAACCCTGGGGCAACGGCCACATGGCCAGAAGAGGCCACATCGCCAGACATGCGCGTGCCCCCGCCGATGGACTCGGCGGGGGCGCCCGCGATGGTACTCCCGACGGGATTTGAACCCGCGTTACCGCCTTGAGAGGGCGGCGTCCTAGGCCGCTAGACGACGGGAGCACGAACATCAGTTGTCGCCGGATCGTGTCCGGCACCGGCACGGTAGCGTCCTGCCGCGTTTCCGCAACCAGAGCGTCCGCGTCCGGCTCGCTCGGGGGGGAGGACTCGAACCCCCAATAACTGGACCAGAACCAGTCGTGTTGCCGTTTACACCACCCCCGAAGGGCACACGTGAGCATAGCGTCGCGGCTGTCCCCCCTCAAAACGCTCGGCTCCGTTCCCCGGATCCGAGCGGCTCACGGGGAGCACTGGGAGGCCGGCGCGGCGAGCCCGGGCTGACCGGGTGCGCGGCCGGCCGAGATCCGCGACGAGGCCGCCCGGTACCCCACCAACGAGGGGTGAACGGTTCGGGACTCCCTCAGCCCGCGGGGGAGGCCGCCAGGCGCTGTGCCTCTCGCATCCGAGCGAGTACGAGCGCTCGGTCGAGCACGGCCAGCGTTTCGGGCAGCGGCGGGCTCACCGGGGTCCCGGCGACCGCGACGCGGACCGGCTGGAACGTCTTGCCACGCCCGAGCCCCAGCCGTTCGGCGACGCCGTCGAGTGAGGCCATGATCGTGTCCGCGTCCCACGGCTCGACCTCGGCGAGGCTCCGCTCGGCGGCCTCGAGCACCTCGTCGGCGCGTCCCTTGCGCAGGTGCTTGTCCACCGCCTTCTCGTCGTACTCCACCCTGTCGGCGAAGCAGAAGGCGATCAGCGGGGCCGCCTCGGCGAGCGTCTGGATCCGCTCCTGCAGCAGGGGCACGAGATCCCCGAGGAGGCGCCGCTCCTCGCGGGTGGGGGGCTCGGCGATCAGCCCTTCGGCGGCAAGGTACGGGACGAGCCGGTCGGCGAGCTCCCCACCGTCGAGCTCCTTGATCCGGTCACCGTTCAGGGCACGAAGCTTGTCGGTGTCGAAGAACGCCGGGTTCTTGCCGACCCGGTCGAAAGAGAACCGCTCGACGAGCTCGGGCACGGTGAACCGCTCGGTGGTCGCGTCGTAGCTCCACCCGCAGAGCGCCAGGAAGTTGCACAGCACCTCCGGCAGGAAGCCCTGCCGCCGGAACTCGTCGACTGCCACCGACCCGTGCCGCTTCGACAGCGGCTTGCGGTCCTCGCCCACGAGCAGCGGCAGGTGCGCGTACGTCGGGCGGGGTACGTCCGGTCTGGGGGGAAAGCCCGTGTCGGCGAGCACGCCGGCGAGCAACGAGGTCCCGCCCTCGTCAGCGAGAAGCGCTTCGGCGAGCAACATCTGGCGAGGCGTCGCGGCCAGCAGATCCTCCCCTCGCGCGACGAAGGTGATCCCCATCGCGAGGTCGTCCACCCCCGCAGCGAGAGGGTAGGTGGGCGAGCGGTCGGCACGCAGGATCACGAAGTCGGGCACGTCCTTCCACTGGAACGTCACGGGGCCCCGGACGACGTCGTGGAACGTGACCTCGCCGCTGTCGGGGGTGCGCAGCCGGATGACCGGCTCGCGCCCCTCGGCGCGGAACACCTGCTTCTGTTCCTGGGTGAGCTCCCGGTGCCCACCCTGATAGCCGGGGGTGCGGCCTTCGGCCTGCGCGCGTTCGCGCTCTGCCTCGAGCTCCTCCGCGGTCTCGAAGGCCTCGTAGGCGTGGCCGCCGGCGACCAGCGCGTCGGCGACCGCCTCGTGCAGCGGCCGGCGGGCGCTCTGGCGGTACGGCCCGTACGGACCGGTGTCGCCCGCGCCCTCGTCCGGGCCTTCGTCCCAGTCGAGACCGAGCCATCGAAGGGTTTCGAGGGTCGCCGCGAAGGCCGCATCGGTGGCGCGCTCCGCATCGGTGTCCTCGACCCGCAACACGAAGGTCCCGTCGTTGCCGCGGGCGTGCAGCCAGTTGTACAGCGCGGTCCGAGCGTTGCCGACGTGCATCGTTCCGCTGGGCGCGGGCGCGAAACGGACGCGTGGAGCGGTCATGTGGGTTCCTCGCGGGTCGGAGCGATGCCGGGTGACAGGCTACCGGCCGGGGGGAGACCGTCGGGGACGCGGCCGCTCAGACGTCGGCCTCCACCGGATTCGACAGGGTCCCCACCCCCGCGACCTCCACGTCCACGGTCTGGCCCGCCGTGATGGGACCCACCCCCGCCGGCGTGCCGGTGAGGATCACGTCGCCCGGCAGCAGCGTCGTGAACGCCGAACAGTACGCGACGAGCTCGGGGATCGGGAACATAAGGTCGGCGGTGCTCCCCTCCTGGCGCACCTCGCCATCGACCCGCGCGCGGACGGTGATGCCGGCACCGGGGTCCACCTCGCTGGTGATCCACGGCCCCAGAGGACAGAACGTGTCGAATCCCTTCGCGCGGGTCCACTGGCCGTCGCGGCGCTGGAGGTCGCGCGCGGTGACGTCGTTCGCGCACGTGTAGCCCAGGATCGCGCCCTCGGCCTCCTCGACCGACACCTTGCGGGTCAACCGGCCGATGACCGCCGCCACCTCGGCCTCGTGGTGCACCTCGTCGCTGAGCTGCGGCAGGCGGATCGTGTCACCGGGGCCGATGACGCTGGTCGCGGGCTTCAGGAAGATCAGCGGTTCCGAGGGAGGCTCGGTCCCCATCTCGCGCGCGTGCTCGGGATAGTTCTTGCCCACGCACAGGACCTTCGACGGAATGATCGGCGCGAGCAGGGGCACCTGATCGATCGGTGCGAGCTGGTCGGTCACCGCGAGGTCCTCGTCGAACGGGTGCCCGTCGAGCAGCGCGACGTGCTCGCCCTTGCCGGGCGGTTCGGTGACGATCCCGAACGCGGGCCCGCTCGGTCGGGCGACCCGGACCAGGCGCATGCCAACCCCTCCTTCGCTCCCAGCACCAGAGCATTCGGGTGCGCCCCGGAGCCTGCGGCGACCCGACCCCGACCGCGCACCCACCGCGCGACGCTACCAGCGGAGCCGCACCCCGCCGAAGCTCGCACCGGAGCAACGAGCCAGGAGAACCGGGGCAGGCGAACGGGCCGGGGACGACCGCGGGCCCGCGTGAACGCTTCAACGCGGGCGGGACTCGTGCTCGCCGGCGAGGAGCCCGTAGACCACGAGATCGCGTTGCACTCCGTCCCGCGTGCGCTCACGCCCGCGCAGGACGCCCTCACGGGCGAATCCGGCCTTCTGGGCGACCCGGTTCGAAGCCGCGTTGAGGGGCGCAGCCATCAGCTCGACGCGCGCGTACCCGAGATCATCGATGGCCCACGAGCTGAGCAGCCTCGTCGCGGTCGTCGCCGCACCCTGGCCGCGCCCCCAGGGCGCGGTCCAGTAGCCGACCTCGATCACCCGCTGCGCGGGCAACGGCCGCATCAGCCCCGCCGAGCCCAGGAAGGTCCCACGGTCGGCGTCGGTGACCGCGAGTTGCAGGCTGCTGCCGTCGGCGAACCCTGCCGCGCAGTGCGCGACGTACTCCCGAGCGTCCGACTCGGTGTACGGCTGCGGGACGGCGACCAGCCACTGCGCGATATCCGGGTCGTTGCACGCCTCCACCAGGTCCGCGACGTCGCGCTCGTCGAAGGGTCGCAGCCGCACGCCCTCGGCGGCGAGCGGTGGATCCGGCGGTGCCACCTCAGCCATCCCCGACCTACCTCACTTCAGCCATCCCCGACCTACCCGGGACCATCGATGCCGGCCAGGCCGTACCGGTAGGCGTCGGCCATCGCCTTCCACGAGGCATCGATCACGTTCTCGGAGACACCGACCGTCTGCCACTCGCGCTCCCCATCGGACGAGGAGACGAGAACGCGCGTGGTCGCACCCGTCCCGGCCTGCGGGTCGACGATTCGCACCTTGTAGTCGGCGAGGTGGATCCGGTCGAGATCGGGGAACTGCCCGTTCACGGCGTGGCGGAACGCCTGGTCCAGCGCATCCACGGGGCCGTTGCCCTCACCCACGCCGATCCGTCGCGACCAACCCCCTTCGGCCGTCTCGTCGCGCACCCAGACGCGCACGGTGCCCTCGGCGACCGGGCTGCCGTCCTCTCGCCGCTCGACGATGGCCCGGAACCCCTCGAGGCGGAACACGTCCTCGGCGGTGCCCGCCTCGTCCGCGACGAGCAGCTCGAACGAGGCGTCGGCGGCCTCGAAGGAGTACCCGGCGTGCTCGAGGTCCTTGACGCGTCCGAGGATGCGATTGGCGAGGTCGCCGTCCCCGCCGAGGTCGATCCCGAGCTGCTCCCCCTTCATCACGATCGTGGACCGACCGGCGAGCTCGCTCATCAGCAGCCGCAGCTCCCCGCCGACCTTCGCGGGGTCGATGTGCTGGTAGGTCATCGGGTTCTTCTGCAGCGCGGAGGTGTGCAGCCCCGCCTTGTGCGCGAACGCGGCATGGCCGACGTACGGGGCGTGCGGGTCCGGGATGAGGTTCATGGTCTCGGCCACCTCGTTGGCGACGGTGGTGAGCTGTCCGAGCTCGGTGTCCCCGACGACGTCGATGCCGTACTTGAGCTTGAGGTTCGGGATCAGCGAGCACAGGTTCGCGTTGCCGCAACGCTCCCCGATGCCGTTGACCGTCCCCTGCACGTGGGTCGCTCCGGCGCGCAGACCCGCGAGCGAGTTCGCGACCGCGCACTCGGTGTCGTTGTGGACGTGTACGCCGATCTGCGTGCCTCCCCGGCCACCGAAGCGGCCGACGACCCCGCCGGTGACACGCTCCACCTCTTCCGGCAGCATCCCGCCGTTCGTGTCGCAGAGCACGAGACACTCGGCGCCGGCCTCCGCCGCGGCCTCGAGGACCGCAAGCGCATAGTCCGGATCGTTGCGATGCCCGTCGAAGAAGTGCTCGGCATCGAACAGGACCCGCCGGCCCTCGCTGCGCAGCAGCCGCACGCTGTCGGCGATCATCGCGAGGTTCTCGTCCTTCGTCGTCCCGACCGCCTCGGTGACGTGCAGGCTCCATGCCTTGCCCACCAGACACACCACCGGCGTGGCCGCCTCCAGCAGGGTCCCGAGCGAGGGATCGCCCGAGGCGTCCCGATCGGGACGCCGCGTCATGCCGAATGCGACGAGCTCCGCACGCTCCAGCGGGAGCTCACCCTTCGCCGCCCGCGCGAAGAACTCCGTGTCCTTCGGGTTCGCACCCGGCCAGCCGCCCTCGATGAACGGAACGCCCAGACCGTCGATGAGCCGTGCGATGCGCAGCTTGTCGTCGACGGTCGGCGTGATCCCCTCGCGCTGGGTGCCGTCCCGCAGGGTCGTGTCGTAGAGGTCGACCCATGCGGGCAGGGGCGTGTCGGGTTGCCGACCAGGGGACTCGGCGACGTGGTCTTCGGCCATCGGTGCACCTCACCTTCGCGTGGTGTGGTGCCGACCGTTGAAGCGACCGCCCCGAAGGGTGCCGGCCGCTCCCGCAGCCGGCACCGCCCACCGGTCTACGGGAGCGGTCGAATAATGATCCCGGCGCACGCGAGGACGGCCACCGACGTGGCCTCCGGGTGCGTGCGCGTGTGCAACATCACGCAGGCGAGTGTGGCACGAGGCGCAAGCCGCGGCAAACGGCCCGTTCGGATCGGCTACTCGATATGCTGCGGCCCGAGGTTCGAGGCGCACTTCGTGACGCGTCCGGGAAGGAGTCGGGAGAACCGTGACGACGCTGCCGCCGCCACGCCGGACGGCGAGCGTGGTCGCGATCGTCATCGTTCTCGTGACGCTCGTGGCCGGAGGCCTCCTCGTGGTGCTCGCGAGCGACCCCTTCGAGCGCAGTGGCGCGACGATGTGCCCCGAGGACAGTCGGCGGCTGCCCGTCGACGAGGGGGCCGCGAGCACCGCGTGCCTGCCGACGAACCTCGAGGGCACCGAGATCGGCTTCGGCGTCACGATCCGCAACGAGGGCGAGCTTCCCGCCCGCGTGCGCTCGGTGCCCCTCGGACAGCTCGACCGCGGCGGCTTCACCCCCACCGCCGTGCGCGAGGCCCCCGTGCCCGCGGACGGCGCGCCCCCGGACTCGCCGAGCGACCTCGCGGAGCTCGAGCCGTTCACGCTCGCTGCCGAGGAGGAGCGCCTCCTCTGGTTCGAGGGCCGGCTGGAGGACTGCGAGGACCGCGAGATCGGCCGCGCCACCCAGGTCCCGGAGGTCTTCTTCCGGATGTCGCGGCTCGGCCTGCCGCGTGAGGCCGAGATCGACCTCGACCCCGCCATGGGCTGGATCGTGGAGGCCTGTTAGGAGCCACGCCGGGGGCTTTCAGCCCGCGCCGACGACGTCGAGCATGTGGCGGTAGCGCGGCTCCCTCCCGGCGACGGTGTCGAAGAAGGTGTCCTGCACCCGCTTCGTGATCAGCCCGGGAGCGCCGATCTCGCGGCCGTCCACCGAGCGGATCGGCACGACCTCCGCAGCGGTGCCGGTGTAGAACGCCTCGTCGGCCGTGTAGAGGTCCTGACGCAGCAGCCGCGTCTCGGCGAACGGGATACCGAGGTCGCCGGCGAACTCGATGACGGCCTCGCGGGTCAGCCCCTTCAACACCCCCGCGGCCAGCGGTGGTGTCAGCAGTGCGCCGTCGCGGACGATGAACACGTTCTCGCCGGATCCCTCGGCGACCTCCCCGTGCTCGTTGAGCAGGATCGCCTCGTCGTAGCCGGCCTGCAGAGCCTCGACCTTCGCCAGCGAGGAGTTGATGTACACGCCGCAGGCCTTCGTGCCGGTCGGGATCATGTTCGCGCCGATCCGAACCCACGAGGAGACCTTCGCGTCCACCCCGTGCTGCAGTCCCTCATCGCCGAGGTAGGTCCCCCACGGCCAGATCGCGATGGCGACCCGCACGTTGCTCGGCATGGGGTTCAGCCCCATCTCGCCGTAGCCCAGATAGACCAGCGGCCGGATGTAGCACGACAACAGGCGCGACCGGCGGATCAACTCCCGGGCCGCCTGCATGAGGTCGTCGACCGAGAAGGGCACGTCCATCTGCAGGATCTTGGCGGACCGGTGCAACCGCTCCATGTGCGCGCGATGCATGAAGACCGCCGCGCCCTCCTCGGTCTCGTAGGCGCGGATGCCCTCGAAGACCCCCCACCCGTAGTGCAGCGTCGGGGTCAGGACGTGGATCTGGGCCTCGTTCCAGGGGACGAACTCCCCGTCCATCCAGATCTCGTCCACCGGGGATATTGGCATCGCGGCCCTCCTTGATCCTGCCCGACTTGGTCCTCCCCGAGCGTTCCGGGCTGGCGAGGCGCCGGCCCACCCGTCTCCGCTACGCCCCGTCGGCGACCAGGCCCGCCATCCGGTCGCCGATCTGCGACGTGGAGTATCCCATCTGCGGACCGGCCATGGCACCGAGCTCCGGCAACACGCGACCGACCGACCGTTCGACCGCGGTGGCCGCGTCGGTCTCGCCGAGGTGCTCGAGCATGAGTGCGGCGGACAACACGGCGGCCGCAGGGTTCGCGGCGCCGGTGCCCGCGATGTCCGGCGCGGACCCGTGGACGGGCTCGAACATGCTCGGCGCGGCGCGATCCGGGTTCAGGTTGCCGCTGGCCGCCAGCCCCAGCCCTCCCTGCACCGCAGCGCCCAGGTCGGTGATGATGTCGCCGAACAGGTTGTCCGTGACGACGACGTCGAAGCGCCCCGGGTCGTTCACGAGGTACAGGCACATCGCGTCGACGTGCGCGTAGTCCATCGTGACCTCGCCGGCCTCCGCCACGACCTCCTCGACGGTGCGATACCAGAGGTCTCCTGCGTGGGTCAGCACGTTCGTCTTGTGGCACAGCGTCAGGTGGCCACGTCGCTCCGCAGCCTTCCGTAGGGCGAACCGCGCGACCCGCTCCACCCCGCGACGCGTGTTGAGCGACTCCTGGGTGGCGACCTCGCTCGGAGTCCCCCGATAGAGGTGCCCTCCGGCCCCCGCGTACAAGCCCTCGGTGTTCTCGCGTACGACGAGCAGGTCGCAGCCGTCCGGCGTGAGTCCCGCGATCGGCGTCGGCACCCCGGGCAGCAGGCGGACCGGCCGCAGGTTCACGTACTGGTCGAACTCGAAGCGCAGCCGCAACAGCAGGCCGCGCTCCAGCACGCCCGGCGGCACGTCGGGCGAACCGACGGCGCCGACGAGGATCACGTCGTGCCCGCGCAGCTCGTCCTCGACCGCGTCCGGGAGCACCTCCCCGGTCCGAAGGTAGCGGTCCCCACCGAGGTCGTAGTCGCTCGTCGCGAGGCGAAAACCGAATCGCTCCCCCGCCGCGTGAGCGACCTTCGCCGCTTCCACGGTGACCTCCGGGCCGACCCCGTCGCCGCCGACAACTGCCACACGGTGCTCGCGCAAGCCTTCGCCCTTCGTCGTGGTCCGATGTGTCCGATCGCGACGGAGTCTACCGCTGGGGCGCGCAGGGGAGCTGACGCGCAGAGCAGGAGTCGGCGACCGCCGGGCCGCATGTGCGAACCCGACGATGGCGGCCCTAACATCCCGCCGGTCATCGAGAACACCCGGCGAGCTCCGGGAACCAGGAGTCACGTGCAGCTGCCAGCAACCCTCGAGATCGTCGCCGCGGCACTCCCGGTCGTGCTGCTCGGGACCCTGGTGGTCTGGCGACGCTGGGCGCTCACTCGGGCCGGCTGGTTCAGTCTCGGGATCGCCGTGCTCGTCGCCCTGGGTGCGGCCGGGCTCGATGCGACGGGCCTGGCCGTGGCTGTCGGCAAGGGAGCCTGGACCGGGGGCTGGATCCTCCTGATCGTCGTGCCCGCGCTCCTCGTCTACGAGCTCGTGCAGCGGGCGGGCGCGCTCGCACGCCTCTCGGAGGAGCTGGGCCGGCTGGCGGGCACGAAGGCGCGCCAACTCCTCCTCTTCGCATGGACCGTGCCGTCCTTCGTCCAAGGGGTGGCGGGGTTCGGCGTGCCGATCGTGGTCGCCGCCCCCATGCTCGTGGCCGCCGGGTTCGCCCCGGCCGCGGCCATCGCGGCGGTCCTCGTGGGCTACCACTGGTCGGTGACGTTCGGCTCCATGGGCTCGTCGTTCTTCGTGGCCGCCGGTACGGCGGAACTCACCGTCACCGAGACCGCGCGGTTCGCGCTGCTCGCCTCCTCGTTGCTCGCGGTGAACGCGCTGCTCGCCGGCCTGCTGCTCCTGCGGCGAGCCGGCCCGGACGGGGGTGCACGCGGCGCCATCCTCCCCCTGGTCGTCACCGCGGTCGCGATGGGCTCGGTGCTCGTCGGGGTCGCCGCGGTCCAACCGGCCCTGGGCTCGACCGCGGCGGGGCTGGCGGGCGTGGTCGTCCTCGCTCTGTTCCTGCGTCGGGGCGGCGGCCGGGTCTCCCCGCGACCGCTCGCCCTCGCCGCGGCACCGTACGCCGGCCTCACCCTGCTCGTCGTCGTCGCGTTCGGGGTGCCGCCCGTCCGCGAACTGCTCGCCCGCGTTCCGACCCTCGCGCCGAGCTTTCCCGCGACGACCACCGACTTCGGGGAACGAGCCGCGGTCGCGGCCCATCAGCCGTTCGACCCGCTGCTCCACCCGTGGATCTATCTGCTCGCGATCGCGTTCGTGGCGTGGGCCGGCTATCGGCTCCTCGGCTGGCTGCCGCCCGGTGAGGGACGTGCCGCGCTCGCGGGCTGGGCGACCCGCGGACGCAAGACCGCCGCGAGCCTGCTCGGACTCACCATCCTGGCAGCGGTGATGGTCGAGGCCGGTCTCGTCTCCCGCCTGGCCGAGGCGTTCGTCGCGGCTCTCGGCCCGGGATTCGCGGCGATCTCCCCCGTCCTGGGGGCGCTGGGCACGGCGGTCACCGGCAGTACCACGGCTTCGAACGCCCTGTTGGCGCCGCTCCAGGCCGGGGCGGCCGATCAACTCGGCGCGGACATGGCCGCCATGCTCACCGGACAGACCGCGGGCGGCAACGTCGGGAACGCGCTCACACCCCTGAACGTGGCGATCGCAGCCGGCGCAGTCGGGGCGACGGGCGAAGAGGGCGCGATCATTCGCGACGCGAGCAAGGACGCGGTCCCGTTGCTCGTTCTTGCCGCGGTCGCGACCACCGCGCTCGTCTGGTTGCTCTGACCGGCGAGGCCTCGCCACCTACGTCACCCCACCGAGCCACAGCGAATCCGTCGAAGGACGCACGAACGGTGCTCTGATCCCGAGCACGACCCACCGGGCGACGTGCTACTCGGACAGCACCCCTTCGTGGACCAGGCGCGACCGGAGGTCGTCCACCCCCTCGAAACGGTGTGCCGCGATCCCGATCTCCCGCGCCGCCTCGCAGTTCGCTTCTCGGTCGTCAACGAAGAGCGCTTCGGCCGGCTGCAGGTCGACCTGCTCCAGCACCCGCTCGTAGAAGGCGCGGACCGGCTTGCGCACGCCCAGGTGGTGACTGGCGAGGACGCCTTCGACGCGTGCGTCCAGTGCGAACCGTGCGCGGAGTTCCTCGATCCAGACCGGGTAGTTGCTCACGATGTAGCGGTCCGCGCGCCCCTCGAGGTCGTCGAGCAGGTCACGCATGCCCGGCACCCACGCGTAACCCGCCCGTCGAGCTCGTTGGAAGGCCGTGGCATCGAACGGCAGATCCGTGCCCGGCGCCCAGAAGCGGGCGAAGAACTCCGTCTCGTCGATCGCCGCGATCTCGAACTCCGGCCAGGCCTCCCGGTCCCGGTGCCCGGCACGATCGGCCACCGACCCCCCGGTACCCGCACGAACGGCCCGTGGGTAAGGATCGATCAACAGGGTATCCATGAGGTCGAACAGGACGGCCCGGATCGTCACGTTTTCCCCGCTCGCGAATGAACGTCCACCGGACCGACCCCGTCGATTCTGGCAGGATGGTGGCCGGAGGGATCCTATGCGTCCAGTCCTGCACGGCACCCAAGTCACGCTCCGACCGGTGACGCCCGAGGACGTCGACGTACTTGCCGACATCCTCGCCGAGCCCGAGGTGTCACGGTGGTGGCCCCGCTACGACGCGAGTCGGGTCCGACGCGATCTGCTCGAGGCACCGGACACGACGGTGTTCACGGTGGCCCACCTGGACGACGAGGTCGTCGGCTCCATCCAGTACGTCGAGGAGCCGGCCCCGGACTACCGTCACGCGTCGGTGGACGTGTTCCTGCATCCAGCCTGGCACGGCAAGGGCCTCGGTACCGACGCGATCCGCACGCTGGCGCGGCACCTGATCCATGATCGCGGGCACCACCGTCTCGCGATCGATCCCGCGGCCGACAACGAGAAGGCGATCCGTACCTACAAGCGGGTCGGCTTCAAGGAGGTCGGCGTGATGCGGGAGTACGAGCGCAACGCCAACGGGGAGTGGCAGGACTGCCTGCTCATGGACCTGCTCAAGCGCGATCTCGAGTAGCCGGAGGCCCGGGCGGTCGTTCGCGCCCGTCGTGAAGGAGCCCTCGACCACGTCGCGGTCGCGCTCCTAGGCGAGCAACGCCACCGCGTGCCCGGGGGCGGCCACTGCGGGCTCGTCCACCTCGCCGCTGGCGCTGAACACCCCCTCGAGGGGCCGCCACGGCACCGCTCCCGCCGCTCGGATATCTCCGCCACGAACGCTCCTGCCGTCGAGACCCGCCGCACGGACGCTGGAACGTATGCCGCGACGAGGGTACGGTGCCCCGTCGCGCGAAGCGGCCGATCGAGCAAGCAGACAGGATGGCGACGGTGACCGACTGGGTGACGATCAAGGTGGTCCTGACCGGTCGCGAGGGTGAGCCCCTCGCACAACCACCCGGTCGTGTCATGCTCGCCCACCGGGGGCACACCTTCGCGGAGCTGGGCGATGCGATCGACGTGGCCTTCGGCCGTTGGGACCTGGGTCACCTGCACGAGTTCAACGTCGACGGGCGTTCGCTCACCAACGACGGCGAGGAGGGAGCCCCGCACGTCGAAGACAGCGACAGCGTCGCGCTCCGCGATGTTCGACTCCACGAGGGGACGCGCTTCCGCTACGTCTTCGATCTCGGCGAGGAGTGGAGCCACGACTGCACCGTCGAGGAGGTGGACCTCGCCGTCGAGGAGGTCTACGGGGAGGCCCCGGACACGCCGATTCCCGTCTTCGGCTGGGGCACACTGCCGGACCAGTACGGGCGGCTGACCGAGGACGAGGACGACGAGCTCGACGGGGCCGTCGATTGGGACGCGCCTCGATCGGGCGATGACGAGGTCGCCGGTGAGGACCTCGATGCCGCCGAGGCCTGGGACGTGGTTCAAGATGCCCTCGCCGGCCTGCCCGCGGCGCCCCCGGGAATCGAGGAGGCGATGGCAGCGGCGACCGAGGCGGTGCGCGCCGCGCCGGCAGCTTGGCCAGCCGATGCCCTGCTCGCCGCCGCGAACCTGTCCCCCGGAACACTGCCCGCGGACGAGGCCGAGCTGTGGATAGAGCTCGCGGCCGGGGTCGTCGACCCGGACGACCCGCTGCCGGTGGATGCCAACCTGGAAGCGGCGTGGACGAGCGTGGACGTGGCGGACTGGGCTGCCGTGGTGATCGAGCTCGTGCGCGGCGGGGTCGGCACCAACGCCGACGTGGAATCCCTGGCCGGCCACATCGCCCGGTGTCCCCATGTCGAGGAGCAGGAGCTCGACGAGGACGACGAGGCCGTGCTGCGGCGGGGCCTCGCGATCGTCAGCGAGCTGCTCGCCCATCTCGGCGCGCTCGATGCCTCGCATCGCCTCACCGCGCTCGGGCGGTGGGGACTTCCCCGTGCCCTGGCGCGCGCGTGGGTCGGCGAGGGCGCTGTCTAGCTCCCGAGCCAGCACGGGAGGCGGGACCGAGCCGACCGTCACGGCTGCTCTCGTCCTGGCAGGTCGATATCGAGGATCCTGGCGAGCTGCTCGACCGTGGCCCAGCTGGTGCGCTGACGTCCGTTCAGCACCTTCGACAGCGTCTCCCGGGCGACGGGATGGCCAGCCAGGCGCAGCCGCCACGCGAGTTCGGTGACCGACCATCGGCGTCGCTGCAACGCCTCGTGGCACCGGATCACCGCGCGCCACAGTTCCTCGTCGCCTCCGGGGGCGGGTCGTTCCCACCAGCGCACTTCGCCGCGCGGCCCGCGAGTGGTGCGGCGAGGCGGCGTCCTTCGCCCGGGCCGCGACCCCGCCCGGCGCGTCGGTTCCCGACGCGAGGCGGCGAAGCGTGCCCCGACGGCCTCGCTCGGCTCGATCCGTCGCGCGAGCATCGGCTCCCCCTTCCCTCGTCAGTCCACGGGACCCGTTCGGCTCTCCCGCCCTTCGCGGCCGCCTTCGGCACCGGCATCGGTGCCGGTGCCCTCCCCGTGCCGGTGTCGACGATGCCCCCCGCACCGTTCACACTTGACGCAGGGCGCGTCAGATCTGACCCTGACCCGCGCGCCGGCCGATGGAGGCCGTGTCCCCGAGCGAGAGGCGCGCTATGACCCGGACGATCACGACGGACCTGGGCCGCGTCGACGGTCGGGATGTGGCCACCTGGGCGGAGCGCCGGGCACCGCTCGACCCCGCCGACGCCGACACGCTCGAGCTCGCGCGCGCCTACGTGCAGGCGCATCCCCGATCAGCGCAGGGCACGACACAGGGGCAGCGGCTCGCACTGCTGCGTCGACTCGCCGCGCGACCGGCCCGCACCGAGGACCTGCTCGCTGCCCTGCGCACGGTCGGGTGGGTCGGCGCGGACGACCTCGCCAACCGGCTGCGGGAGCTCCGACGGACGGAGGGAGCGCGTCGAGGGGCGGGTGCCGCCGGGATCGCGCTCACCGAGCACGGCGACGTGGTCGCGCTGGCCGAGCCCTTCCCTGCGCTCGACGAGGGTCAGGAACGGGCCCTCGGGTTCGCCAAGGCCGTGACCAGCCAGCTGGACGGCACGCTCGCGACGGCCGCCACGCGCAGCCTCGACGAGCTACTGCCGGACCTCCCGCCGCAGGCGCACACCGGGCCCCCGTCCCCCACCGATCTCGCGAGCGTGGAGCGATTCCACGCGGCCCTAACCGAGCAGCATGCGGTCACCGTCCGGTACCGATCACTGAACTCCCGCCGCACCACCGATCTCACCGTCGTTCCGATCGCCTACCACACGCACTGGGGTGCGGTGAAGGCGCTCTGCATCGAGCTGGGTCCCAGCGGTGAAAGAGGGCGCGACCTGCAGCTCGCGCTCGAGCGGATCCACGAGGTGACGCCGCGTCCGGGGATCGCCCTGCCGAGCGACCTGACGCTGCTCGAGGACCAGCTCGGGCTCGTCCTGTCCGGCGACCTACTGACGATCGCCCAGGAACGGGACCTCTTCGGGCTGGCGGACGCGAGCCCCGAACCGCTGGCGGACGATCCGGACGCGTTCATCGTGAGCGGCACCTTCCCGCGGGCTCTCGCCTGGGACGTCATGGAGCAGATCTGCGCCTGGGCCGGCAGCGTCCAGGTCCGCGAACCGCTGTGGCTCGTCAACGCCGTCTGCCGCCGCCTTCGCGCCGGCCTACGAGAGATGGAGCTCGGGTCGGGCTTCGAGCTGATCAAGCCCGAGCCCGGGCGCGGGTTCCCGTCGCACGGCGAGGCGGTCAACTGGGAACCGGAGGAGCGCCGCGGGGACGGACGTGCCCGCCGATTGACTCCCCCCGCGCGCCCCACCTGATCGGTGTCCCGGGCCGTCCTCAGCTCCCTTGACCAGGTCGGCGCTTCCCAGGCTCAGCGAGCGGCCGGGGCCGAGGCCGTGGCGCGCCAGCGGTCGAGGATCAGCGCGGTCGCCAGCGCATCGGTCGGGGGCAACACCGCCGCGTCGCCACGCACCGCCTCCGCGAACCCGGTCACCATGCGCTCGTACGGGTCTGCCTGCCAGGAACCGCACGGCTCCCCGTCGCGGAGCAACACCGCCTCGCGGTCGACCCCGACGGTGAACGCGTGCGGCACGTCGAGGGACCCCTTGGTGCCCACGACGCTGATGTGCTGTGTGCGCGCGCCGCCGAAGCTCACGCGGGCGGTGCCGAGACCTCCGGCGGAGAGGTCGATCACGGCGGAGGCGACCTCGTCGACCCCCTCGCGATCGGCGATCATCAGCCCGCGGATGTCGTGGGGCTCCTCGCCGATCAGCCAACGGATGGCGCTGATCGCGTACACCCCGAGATCGAGGATCGCGCCACCACCCCTGGAGCGCGTCCAGCGGTAGTCGTCCACGGACGGGGCGGCACCATCGAAGCACGCGTCGACCCGCAGGACCGACCCGATCTCGCGGGCGCGCACCATCGCCAGCAGCGCGTCGGTGCGGGGATGGAAGCGCGACATGATGCCCTCCATCAACACTCGCCCGGTGCGAGCCGCCACAGCGGCCATGCGCTGCGCGCCCGCCGCATCGAGCGCGAGGGGCTTCTCGCAGAGCACGTGCTTGCCCGCTTCGAGCGCGGCGATCGCCCACGCCTCGTGCAGGTCGTTCGGCAGCGACACGTAGACGGCGTCCACGTCGGGGGCCTCGAGCACCTCCTCGTAGGCGCCCCGCGCGCGCCGCGCCCCGTGGCGGGCACCGAAGCGTTGCGCGCGCGTCAGGGAACTGGATCCGACGCACGCGAGGTCGTGGCCGGCGGCCCGCATCGCCGGCGCGAGCGCCCGGTCGGCGATCCGACCGGGCCCGAGGATCCCCCATCGCAGCATGGAGGGGGAGACTAGCCGCTCGAAACCGAGCGGACGGTCGTCAGGCGGCGGTGTCGCTCAGAGCGCGCCCACGCGACGGATGGCGCAGCTTCGAGAGCGCGCGTGCCTCGAGCTGGCGAATGCGCTCCCGGGTGAGGCCGAAGTACCGGCCGACGTCGTCCAGCGTGCGGGCTTCCCCGTCGAGGAGCCCGAACCGCAGCTCGAGGATGATGCGCTCCCGCTCGGGGAGTCCGCTCACCACGTCGAGCAACTCCTGGCGGGCCAGGCCCTTCGCGGCGACCTCGAGGGGATCGTCAGCGTTGCGGTCCTCGATGAAGTCGCCGAGCTCGGCATCACCGTCCTCACCGACCGGCGTCTCGAGCGAGGTCGGCGTCCGCGCGTAGGTGAGCAGCTCCTCGACGGTCTCGGCCTCCTCGCCGAGCTCCTCCGCGAGTTCCTCGAGGGCCGGCTCCCGTCCCAGGGACTCGGCGAGGTCGCGCTGCATCGACAGCGCCCGGCGCACTCGCTCCATCATGTGCACCGGCAGCCGGATCGTGCGCCCCTTGTCGGCCACGCCGCGCCCGACCGCCTGCCGGATCCACCACGTCGCATAGGTGGAGAACTTGTAGCCCCGCCGGTAGTCGAACTTCTCGACCGCGCGCAGCAGCCCGAGGTTGCCCTCCTGGATGAGGTCGAGGAGCGGCAACCCCTGCCCCTGATAGCGCTTGGCGACGCTCACGACGAGCCGCAGGTTCGCTTGGACGAGCCGTTCCTTGGCCCGCTTGCCGTCCCGGTCCACCTGATTCAGCTGCCGGCGGCGGGTGGGCGAGAGCTTCCTCCCCTCGCTGGTCGCTTCTGCCAGCAGCCGTTCCGCTTCGAGTCCCGCTTCGTACCGCTTCGCCAGATCGACCTCTTCCTCGGCGGTGAGCAGCGCGGTGCGTGCCATCTCCCGCAGGTACAGCTGCACGTGGTCGTGAAGCGGCATCTCCTCGACGATCTGTGCCACGGTCGCTGTCACCCTCCTTCTGGGACGGCCGAGCCGCGAGCTCGACACGGTCCGCGGGCCTCTCGCTCGTCAGCGCGACGCGGGCTGGCCTCGGTCAGGCTGTCAGCCGCCTCGCGCACCCCGGACTCGGCCCGGAGCGGTCGCGTTCACAGGTCTGTCTCGTGGCGCGGGCCGACACGCACGGTTCGTGCAGCCCACCAACTACTCCACAGGGTACGACGCGGTGGGGGTCTGTGGGGAGGTCTTTTCGTTCGCGCCCGCAGGCCGCACGCCCGCGTCACGGGCAGCCGTGTGGGACCGTCGACGAACGGGTATCGCGGTCGAGGTGCCCCACGACCGAGGAGGACCCATGGCGACCGGGACACCGCCCGCCCCCGAGGCGGACGAGGAGGCGCCGGACGTTGGCACTCGCGGCCTGGTGGGCGGACTCGCGGAGGATGTCGGTCCGCTGCTGTCGGCTCACGTCGCGCTCGCCAAGCAGGAGGTGTCCGAGGGCGCGAAGGCGAAGGCGGCCGGCGCCGGGATGCTCATCGGGACCATCGTGCTGCTCTGGTTGGCGGTCCAGGGTCTGCTGATCGCTGCGGGAGCGGCACTGGCCCTGGTCGTGCCGGTGTGGGCTGCCGCGCTGATCGTCTCCGGGGTGCTACTGCTCCTGGGTGTGATCCTTGCCCTGGTGGGACGACGATTGCTGGCCACCCCGATCACGGTCGACACGACGAGGTCGGAGGTCGAGCAGACCGTGCGCGTGGTGCGCGAACGATTGGGGCGGGCGTGAACGCGAGGGACAAACGGCTGGCGAGCGAGCGCGCGGAGGTCGAGCGCGCGCGGGAGCGTCTGGCCGGACGGCTCGACCGGGTTGACGAGGAGGTCCGAGGGCACGTGGCGAGCGCAGCGCAAACCATCGCGTGGAAGGCCGGGGCCGCGGCGGCAGCGTTCGTCGCGGCGCTCACGACCCGCAAGGTCCTCAACCTCCTCTGGACGCGACTCCGCGGCAGCGAGCCGCCAGAGGATCCCACGGACCCGGCGACGGGCTGGGGCGACGCGGTCGGGTGGACGGTCGCCACCACGGTGGGGGTCGGGGTCGCTCAGCTCGTCGCTCGGCGAGGTGCCGCAGCCGGCTGGGCGAAGGCGACCGGGGACAGCCCACCGGGCTTCGACCGCTGAGGCGAGCGAATCCGCCCCCACGGGCCCGGTGGGGCGGATTCAGGAATCGGGGCGCGAGCCCGCCTCGGCACGATACCCGGTGCCGCGGGGGGTCCCGTCGTCGCTGGAGGAGGCCGCGGCCTCCTCCAGCGACGCCGCCCATTCCGCGGCCGCGGACACCAGGGGGCTGAACAGGTTCCAGGCGTCGACGCCACCGGCCCACCCGGGGGGGTCACCGAGCAGCTTCAGCGGACCCGCCGGGGTCCGGGGCTCCTCGGCAGGGGGAACCCCGAAGCCTTCGATCGGCTCCGCCGTGCGGCTCCAGCGGGTCGCCTCGAGCTCCTCGAGGGGCAACGCGCGACGAGCCGTCCCCCGCGAACGTTGGCGGCGCGCCTCCGCCAATTCGGCGAGCAACCGCTCCCTCCCGCGGCCCCGCACCTTGAACAGCGCGAACGGCTCCTCCGCGAGCAGCTCCTCGAACGCTTCCCAGAGCGCGGCGACGTGCGCGCACGGCCACACGCGATCGGCGCAGTCGCAGGAGGTGGCGAGCTCCTCGTAGCGGGGGAACACGCGCACCCCGGTACCTGCCAGCTCCGCGTCCAGCCCGTCGGGGGCCTGCCCGGCGAGCAGGCGTGCGCTGTGGCGCAGCTTGCCCGCGAGGACCTCGATCACGGTGATCCAGGCCTCGTCGTCGAGGGGCGTCAGTTCCAGTTCGGGCGTGTAGGGCGTGGCCCGAGCGTCCTGAACCCGCACCGACACCCTGCCGGGCTGCACGCGGAGATCACCGGTGCGGCTCGCTCGGTGGAACGCGTGCCCCTGGCGGAGGCGCTTGGTGACCTCGACGTCCGGCCGCTCGACGAGTGCCCGCCACGCCGCGGCCCAGTCACCAGCGCTCTCGGCGCTGCCCGACCCGGCCACGGATTCCCTGGCGTCAGTCATGGTGCGCCCTCCTATCCGGTCGCCTCGAGGGCATCGCTCCACGTCCCGTCCTCGTCGATCTCGCTGATGTCGGCGTCACTGCCGAGCGCGACGAGCTCGGCGATCTCGTCGTCGCCGAGCTCGGTCACCCACGCCTCGCCCGCGCCGACCACCGAGTCCGCGAGGTAGCGCTTCGACTCCAGGAGGTCCGCCACACGCTCCTCGACCGTGCCCGCGGTCACGAGCTTGTGGACGTCGACCGTGTGGTACTGACCGATCCGATGGGCCCGGTCGGTGGCCTGGTCCTCGACCGCCGGATTCCACCACCGGTCGTAGTGGATCACCTGCGTCGCGGCCGTCAGGTTCAGGCCCGTGCCGCCCGCCCGCAGGCTCACCACCAACACCGGCACGGGCGAGGTCCCGTCCTCGCCCTGGAAGCGCGCGACCATCCGGTCGCGAGCGGTGGCGTTCACCCCGCCGTGCAACAGCGGCACGTCGACGTCCAGGTCGCGGGCGAGCACCTCGGACAGGATCCGCCCCATCGCGACGTACTGCGTGAAGATGATCACCTGCTCGTCCGAATCGAGCGCGTCGCGCACGAGGTCGCGGCAGACCGCGAGCTTGCCGCTGCGCGTCGCGAGGTCGTCCACCCCGCTCTCGTCGAGCGTGCCGTACGCCTGCGCCGGGTGGTTGCACACCTGCTTCAGCTTCGTGAGCAGCGCCAGCACCCGGCCGCGGCGTTCCATGTCCGAGCCGTCGGCCGCGACGGCCCCGCCGGTCTCGAACGCGGCCGAGACCTCGCGCTCGTAGTGCTCGGCCTGCTCGGGGGTGAGCGGGCAGACGACCGTGCGCTCGATCTTGTCCGGGAGGTCGCTGATGACCTCGGGGTCCGTCTTCTCGCGCCGCAGGATGAACGGGGCGACGAGGCGGCGCAGGCGCAAGGAGGCGGTCGCGTCCCGGCGCTTCTCGATGGGGGTGACGAACTGCCGGCCGAATCGCGCCCGGGTGCCGAGCAGGCCGGGGTTGGTCACGTCCATGAGCGACCACAGCTCGGCGAGCCGGTTCTCGAGCGGTGTGCCGGTCATCACGACGGTGTGGCCGCTCTGGAGCCGGCGCACCGCCTTCGCGCCTGCGGTTTGGGGATTCTTCACGTGTTGCGCCTCGTCGAGCGTGACGACGTCCCATCCGACCTTCTCGAGCAGGTCGACGTCCCGTCGCAGCGTCCCGTAGGTCGTGAGCACCACGCCGTTCGGCTCGTCGAGCGCGGAGGGACGATCGCTGCCGTGGTGACGGGTGACGGGCAGTTCCGGCGCGAACCGGCGCAACTCCCGTTCCCAGTTCCCGACGACCGAGGTCGGGCACACGACCAGGTGCGGACCACCACCGCGAACGAGCAGATAGCCGATCAGTTGGATCGTCTTGCCCAGCCCCATGTCGTCGGCGAGGACGGCACCGAACCCGAGGCGACCCATCCCGGCGAGCCACGCGACGCCTCGCTGCTGATACGGGCGCAGCTCCCCCTCGAACCCGACGGGCTCGCGGATCTCGGCCGGCCCGCGATCGGCCTCCTGCAGCCGCCGGACGAGCTCGGCGACGCGCCCGTCGGCGACGACCTCGGCCTCGGTCCCGGCCGCGGGGCCCTCACCGGACGCGGGCTGGGCCCCGGAAAGCGCCAACCCCAGTGCGTCACCGAGCAACAGGGTGCCCGGTTCCGACAGGCCACGGATGCGCTCGGCCTCCTCGGGATCGAGCCGCACCCACTGGTCCCGCCACCGCACCAGCGGTCGCTGGGCAGCGAGCAGCCCCGCCACCTCCTCCTCGTCGAGCGGTTCGTCGCCGAGGACCACCTCCCAGCGGAACGGGATCTCCGCCGCGTCGAGCTCAGGCGCGTGGTCCGTCGCCTCGTCCGCCTCCTCGCCGACCCGCAGCCGCACGCGCAGGTGCCCGGTGGCCAGCTCGTCCGGCAGCTGGACCAGCACCCCGGCGGCCTCGAGCAGGGGTGCGGCCTCCGACAGGAACTCCCACGCGCCTTCGAGGTCGAGCGTCACGGCCTCGGGCACCGCTTCGGCGAGCGCCTGCTCGAGCGGCGGGAACACGCGCGCACAACGACCGAGGCCCGCAAGCAGGACCTCCTGGCGTGCGAGGCCGCCGGGGTCGTCCTCGTCGTCCTGGCTCGCCCAGACCTGGTCCGCGGGCAGGAACGCCCCGGTCTCGGTTCGAACACCGAGGTGAAGGACCCAGTCCCCCTCGGGGTCGGATGGCGCGACGAGCCGCAACTCCGTGAACACTCCGGCGTCGTCGGCCGCCACCGTCGCGTGCCAGCCGGCGACGCCCGCGACGAGGTCGGCGGCATCGTCACGCAGCGGCACCAGAGGGTCGGACGTGTCCCGCAGCGCCTCCTCCCAACGGGCGGTCCACGGCAGGATCCGCGCACGCGGCCGACCCTCCCGAGGGTCGGCGGATCCCTCGCGGGCGCAGAGGTCGGCCACCCCGTCGCAAAAGACCGCGAGCAAGTCGTCAGGCCGCCAGACACCGTCGTCGCCGTCGCGGGGGACCGCATGCGCGGCCGGCGGCAGGACCGTGACGAGCCGGCGCAACAGGGTCTCGGCGTCCTCGTCACCGGTCGGCAAGGCCCGCCACGTTCCCGCGACCTCACCGGTCTCCTCGTCGAGGGCGAGGGACGGGACGATCCGGTGCCCGATCACCAGCCGCCACGCCAGACGGGCCGTGAGCGCGAACGCGCGGAGGCTGTCGGGACGTCGCCGGTGAAGCGGGCCGACATCCGCCGGCACGGCGAGCAGGGCCGGCAGCGCGTCACGCAGCCGGATCGCGCGAACGGCCACCTCGGCCGCCCGGGGCACGACCCCGCCGTGGTCGCGATGCAGGACGGCGAGCCGGGCGTGGGCGGGCTCCCCCGGCGGCAGCCCGAGGGTGCGCGCGGCATCCGCGAGATCGGAGGGTGACGCTCCCGGACCCGAGGCACCCGTCGGGTCAGCATGTGACCCGTCGGCCCCGTCGACCCGGTCCGGTGCCTCGCCGGACGGCGTGTCGAGCGGGGAGTCACCGCGGGGCGCGGCGTCGTAGACGAGCAGCTGTCCCCATGCGGGAACGAGCCCGGCGGGCAGGTAGGTGACCTGTAGATCGGCGCGCATCGTCCTCAGACGCGAGTGGGTGAGCACACGGACCCCCCCACGCTACTGCGAGGCCACCCGGGACGCTCGGACATCGTCCGCGCGACGAGCCCGGGCCGCCCCCCTCACCGCGCAGCGGCCTCCAACTTGCCCAGCAGGTCGCGCACCGCTGCCGCGGGGATCTGGTCGCCGTCGGTCTGGGCCAACAGCTCGCGCAGCTCGGCGGCGAGGGCGGCACGCTCGGCCGTGCGGCCGCGGCGCAAGACCTCGCCGGGATCGATCGCCTCCCCGGTCGCGGTGGCCTGGTCGTGCTCCGCGGAAGTGTCCGCGCCGTCAGCACCGTCGAACAAGGGGCGCTGCTGTCCGAGGGACCCGGCAGGCCCGGTGGCCTCGTAGTCGGTCAGCCGCTCGCCGGCGAGGGTCGCGGCCCACCAGGTGAGGCCCCGATCCCAGGAGGCCCCCGGCGGACGCTGCCGCGGGATGCGGCCGCGGAAGGCGACCTCGGCGATCGTGTCGGCCACGACGTCCTGCACGAAGGGGTCCTCCGCGAACCGGGCCCGCAGGGTCTCGACGAAGTCGGGCGGCGGGGGTCCACCCGTGAGCCGTTCCGCGAGCGCACTGACGACGGGACGGGAACGCTGCAGCCACCGCCACGCGTAGCCGGGGGGCCGGGGCAGGCGGCCGGAGGTGGGCTCGCTCACGCGTGCTCCTCGGTCGACCGATCCCCCCAAGCCTAATGGACGGACGCGGGGCGTGGTCGCAGGCGCACACGGAGCAGCTCGTTCCGCCGGCGGAGTCACCCACCCCCGTCGGCGGCGGGCTGCTACGCGCGCGCCGGTGTGGTCGGTTTCCGGGCGGGCCGGCGCGCCTCGTACGCGCCGATGTCCTCGTCGTGCTGCAGCGTCAGTGCGATCGGGTCCAGCCCGTTGACCAGCATGTGCTTCGTGTGCTGATCGATCTCGAAGCGCTCGTGGACCGACTCCGCCACGAGGGTCTGCTCGGGGAGATCGATCCGGATCGGAGCGCTCGGGTCGGCGGTGGCCAGGTCGACGAGCCGCTCGCAGGCGGCGGTCGACAGCTCCACGGTGAGCAGCCCGTTCTTGGCGCAGTTGGTCCTGAAGATGTCGGCGAAGCTCGGCGCGACCACCGCCTCGAACCCGTACTGCTGCAGGCCCCACGGCGCGTGCTCACGACTGGAGCCGGTGCCGAAGTTGGGCCCGGCCACGAGCACGTTCCCGCCCTGGTAGCGGGGATCGTTGAGGACGAAGTCGGGGTCGGCACGCCAGTCCTCGAACACGACCTCGCCGTAGCCGGTGCGCTCGACCTTCTTCAGGTGCTGCTTGGGCATGATCTGATCGGTGTCGATGTCCGCGCGCCACAGCGGCACCATCGTTCCGGTGATCACGGTCACGGGATCCACGGGTCGCTCCCTGCCGTCGGGTGGTCGGCCTTGTCGTCATCGGCGGTGGTGACGGGCCGGCTAACCCACGCCACCGCCGGCCAGGTAGGGGTTCTCGGCGAGGCGCGCCGGCTCCTCGCGCACATCGACGAAGTGCCCGTGGATCGCCGCGGCGGCGGCCATCACCGGGCTGACGAGGTGGCTGCGCCCGCCCTTGCCCTGGCGGCCCTCGAAGTTCCGGTTGCTCGTCGACGCGCAACGTTCACCCGGTTCGAGGATGTCGGGGTTCATGCCCAGACACATCGAGCAACCGGCCTCGCGCCACTCGAACCCGGCCGCCCGGAAGACCTCGTCGAGGCCCTCGGACTCCGCCTGGAGCTTCACCATCGTCGAGCCGGGCACGACCATGGCCCGCACCGTCTCGGCCACTTTGCGGTCCCGAACCACGCCGGCCGCGGCCCGCAAGTCCTCGATGCGCGCGTTCGTGCACGACCCGATGAAGACACGGTCGATCGGGATCTCGGTGATCGTCTCCCCGCCGTCGAGCCCCATGTACTCCAGTGCCCGACGGGCCTGCTCGGCGTCGCGGGTCTCGTCGGGACGGGGCACCCGTCCGGTGACGGGCACGCTCATGGCCGGGGTCGTGCCCCACGTCACGGTGGGCTCGATCGTCGCGGCGTCCAACTCGTGGGTCCACGCGAACTCGGCGTCGGGATCGGTCGGCAGGTCGCGCCAGTCCTCGAGGGCACGATCCCAGTCCGCACCCTGCGGCGCGTGCGGTCGGCCCTTGAGATACGCGAAGGTCGTCTCGTCCGGGGCGATCATGCCCGCCCGCGCACCGCCCTCGATGGACATGTTGCAGACGGTCATGCGGCCTTCCATCGACAGCGCCTCGATCGCGCTGCCCCGGTACTCGTACACGCTGCCGACCCCGCCCTCGACGCCGAGGTCCGCGATGACGCGCAGGATCACGTCCTTCGCGCTCACCCCGAACGGCAGCTCACCGTCGACCTGGATCGCGGCGGGCTTCGGCTTGCGCTGCGACAGCGTCTGCGTGGCGAGGACGTGCTCGACCTCGCTGGTGCCGATGCCGAACGCGAGCGCCCCGAACGCACCGTGCGTCGAGGTGTGGCTGTCCCCGCACACCACCGTCATCCCCGGCTGGGTGAGGCCCAGCTCCGGGCCGATCATGTGCACGATGCCCTGCTCCCGGGCGCGGGTCGAGAACAGCCGGATCCCGAACTCGGCGCAGTTGCGCTCCAGCGCCTCGATCTGCTTCGCCGACAACGGATCGGTGATCGGCTCGCTGCGATCGGTGGTCGGCACGTTGTGATCGACCGTGGCCAGCGTGAGGTCCGGACGCCGTACCGGCCGCCCCGCCAGGCGCAGCCCGTCGAAGGCCTGCGGGCTGGTCACCTCGTGCACCAGGTGCAGATCGATGTACAAAAGGTCCGGATCGTCACCCCCCGACCGGACGACGTGCTCGTCCCACACCTTCTCGAACAGGGTTCGACCCGACATCCTCCTGGGCTCCTCGCTCGTGGCCGGGTCCATGGTGGTGGACCCGCCGGATCGGGGTGGTCGGACTAGGCGTTCCAGCGGTCGCCGGCCTGCATGCGGTCGGCGACCGTGCCGTTCACCTGCACGTTCTCGCTCTCGACCAGCTCGAAGCTCACCGTCTCGTCTCCAGTGTGCTCGCTGACCGCCTGTGCGACCCGAGCGACGAGCCGCTGCTCCTCCTCGGGCGTCTGGTCGGGGGCGACGTGCAGCTTGACGTTTGCCATCTCGGTGCTCCTCCTGGTGGTCGTCCACGGGTCCGGTGCGCCGCCGGCAGCCCGGCCGCCGGCGGCCTCCGGTGGTTACGGGGTGTCCATCGGACTGCGGGCCGCGTCGTCCCGTGCCCGCTGCAGGCGCATCGACTTGTTGAGCGCCGCGAGGAACGCGCGAGCGCTCGCCTCGACGACATCGGTCGAGACCGCGCGCCCGGTGTAGCGCTGGTCGTCGACCTCGACCTGCACGGTCACGTCGCCGAGCGCGTCGATTCCCTTGGTGACGGCCGCGACGTTGAAGTTGACCAACGTCGGGGTCGCCCCGACCCATGGCCGCACGGCCTGGCGGATCGCGCCGCAAGCCGCATCGACCATCCCGTCGCCGGTCGCCGTCTCCTCGTGGATGGAGGCGTCGGCGGTGCGACGAACGACCACGGTGGCCTCGGGTTGGCTCACCGTGCCTCCGGTGACCTCGAGCCGGTCCAGCTCGAAGGCCTCCTCGGTGTACGCGAAGACCTCGTCGGCAACCAGTGCCTCGAGATCAGCGTCCGTGACCTCGACCTTCTTGTCGGCCAGCTCCTTGAAGCGCTCGAAGGCGCGCTTGGTCTCCTCGGCGGTGAGGTCGTACCCCATCTCCTCGAGCTGCGCGCTGAACGCATGCCGGCCGGAGTGCTTGCCGAGGACGATCTGGCGTCCCTCGAGGCCCACGTCCTCGGCGCTCATGATCTCGTAGGTGAGCCGGTCCTGGAGCACACCGTGCTGGTGGATGCCCGACTCGTGGGCGAACGCGTTCTTGCCCACCACGGCCTTGTTGAACTGCACCGGGTAGCCCGTCAATGTGCTGACCAGGCGGCTCGCGCGACCGATCTCGCGGGTGCGCACCCGCGAACGCCGCCCCAGCACGTCCTCACGGGTCGCGAGCGCCATCACGACCTCCTCGAGCGAGCAGTTGCCCGCACGCTCGCCGATCCCGTTGACCGCGACCTCCACCTGGGTGGCCCCGTGACGCACCGCCTCGATCGAGTTCGCGACCGCCAGGCCGAGGTCGTTGTGGCAGTGCACGCTGACCGCGACCTCGGGGCCGACGCGACGCACGATGTCACCGATCGTCGCGCCGAAGTCGTGTGGGATCGCGTATCCCACGGTGTCGGGAATGTTGACCGTCGTGGCCCCGGCCTCGACGGCTGCGTCGACGATGCGCTTGAGGAACTCGTCGTCGGTGCGTGTGGCGTCCTGGGGGCTGAACTCGACGTCGTCGGTGAACTCGCGGGCCCGCTGGATGCCCTCGACGGCCTGGGCGACGATCTCGTCCTCGCTCGCGCCGTGGTGCAGCACGTGCCGGTGGATCTCGCTGGTCGAGAGGAACACGTGGATACGACCGTGCTGGGCCGGACCCACCGCATCCGCCGCGCGCTTGATGTCGTCGGGATGGCAACGGGCCAGTGCGGCGATCACCGGCGGCTGGTCGGCGCCCTGAGCCAAGGGCTGGGCCCCGACGGTCTCGGCGATCGCCTTGACCGCGTCGAAGTCACCCTGGCTCGTGATCGGGAAGCCGCCCTCGATGATGTCGACACCGAGGCGGCCGAGTTGCTCCGCGATCTCGAGCTTCTCCTTCACGTCGAGGGAGATGCCCGGCGCCTGCTCGCCGTCGCGCAGGGTCGTGTCGAAGATGCGTACCGGCGCACCGGTCGCGTGCGTCGTCTGCTCGCTCATGATGGTCGCTCCTGCTCGCCTGGGGAATGGACCCGCACCCTCTGATGCGCTCCGCGGGGGGCTCGGTGCGGATAGCGGCGCCCGCCCGCGGCATCAAAGGACGAGAAGGAGCAGGCCAATGAGGAGGCCGGGTACGAATACGCGCAGGATCGCCGGTGCACCCGGGCGCGGGTGCACGCGGTCGGCGGAGTTCGTGCGCGCGATCACGACCCCTCTTGTACGTGCGTGAGCAGCGCCTGTCAACCTGACCGTAACAACGAGGACTCGCTCCGACGCATAGGCTGTTGCCTCGTGGAGGTCATGATGCGTTGCGCCGTGCCCGACAAGCCGGGCTCCCTCGCCCATCTCGCGGGGGTCATCAGCGACGCCGGGGGCGACATCCAGGCCGTCGAGGTCGTCGAGCACGTCGTCGATGCCGATGGGAGTGGCCGGGCGATCGACGACCTCGTCGTCGTGATCGACGGTGAAGCGGGAGCGAACCTCCTGGACCGCGTCAGGGACCTGCCCGACATCGAGCTCGTGCACGCCGGCCCGTCCCGGGGGCACCCAGGCGACGCCGTGACGCGCATCGCGGTGGCACTCGAGGCGCTGCTCACCGGCCAGACCGAGCCGGACCGCGGAGGGGCGACCCTGCTCGGCGGGCAGCTCCGCGCGCACGAGGCCCGGGTGGTGTCGCGCAGCCAGGCGCCCGAGCCCCACGGGCGACGGCTGGTGTTCGACTGGGGTCGGGACGTCCTGGTCGTCGAGCGCGACTACCGCTTCGCCGATGCGGAACGCGAACGCGCCGACGCCCTCGTCCGGCTCTGTCAGCTCGTTGCCGGCCCCGGCGACGCGGCGGTCACCCCGGCCACGTCGCCACCCGATCACGGGTAAGCGCACACGCGACACGCCCGCCGTCCTGCCGCTGCCGAACGCGGACTGGCAGGACTGCGGCTCGCGGTCAGAGAGCTCCCAGCAGGGCCGAGCGGTCGCTCAGAAGCTCGGCCAGCTCCCGGAGGAATCCGGCCCCCTCACCGCCATCGACGACGCGGTGGTCGAACGCGATCGACAGCTCGAGCACCGGTCGGACGGCGAGCTCACCGTCGGCCACCCACGGCCGGTCGGCGATCCGCCCGACCCCGAGGATCCCGACCTCGGGGTGATTGATGACGGGGTTCCCGCCGTCCATGCCGAAGGCACCGAAGTTCGAGACCGTGAAGGTCGAGCCCGTGAGCTCCCGGGGCTCGAGCCGTCCCTCGCGGGCGCCGGCCGCGAGCCGCTCCAGTTCGCGAGCGATCTCGAGCGTCGAGCGCTGATCCGCATCGTGGATGACGGGGACGAGCAACCCACGTTCGGTCTGCACGGCAACACCGAGGTGGATCGGCCGGTACCGCACGATCTCCCCGGCGCCGTCGGCAGCCGAGGGGTCGAAATGGGCGTTCAACTCGGGGAACCGCTGCAAGGCCGCCACGCACGCCCGCAGCACGATCACGAGCGGCGAGATCTTCACGTCCTCGTGCCGCGCGCGCAGCCCGTCGCGCAACGCGATGACATCGCTGGCATCGATCGAGACCCAGGTGGTTGCCTCCGGGATCTCCCGACGCGAGGTGGACATCCGCTCGGCGATCCGCTTGCGCACGCCCGACAGGGGGATCCGCTCGACCTCGTCGTCCCGTGCCGGGCCGGTGGCGGCGGGTTCCGCCCCTGCAGCGGTTCCCCGAGCGGACTCCTCCCCTTCGTCGGCCGCGGGAGCGGGGGTTCGCGAGGAGGTGGGTTCCGCCGCGGGAGCGGCCGACTCGGGCGTGCTCGGCACGGTCGTCCCTGCCGCCGCGTGGACGTCCTCGCGGGTGATGAGACCGTCCGGCCCGGTGGGTTGGACGGCCCAGAGATCGACGCCCAGGTCCTTGGCGAGCTTGCGCACCGGGGGCTTCGCGAGGGGCCGACCGCGGCGGTCGGTCGGCGGGGCGCCCGTGGCTCCGTTCGGCCCGGGCGGCGCGGCCACCTCCGCCGACCCGGGCGCCTGGCCTCCGCGACGACGCCGGGTGCCCTCAGCGGCAGTGCCGTATCCCACGAGCACCGAGCCGCTCGACTCGTCCCCGCCGTCGGCGGACGCGTCCGCACCCTCAGCACTCACCGACAACAACGGATCCCCGACGGCGACCTCGGCACCGATCGCGGCGTGCAGCGCCGTGACCACGCCGTCGTAGGGGATCGGCACCTCGACGACGGCCTTGGCCGTCTCGACCTCTGCGATCGGCTGGTCAACGGCCACGGTGTCGCCGACGTCGACGAGCCAGCGCACGATCTCGCCGCTCTCGAGCCCTTCACCGAGGTCGGGCAGGTTGAAGGTCTGCGCATCCATCGCGATCACACCCCCTAGAACGCGAAGCTGCGCTCGACCGCGTCGAGCACGCGGTCAACGTCGGGCAGGAAGTACTCCTCGAGCTTGGCGGGCGGATAGGGGATGTCGAACCCCCCGACCCGCAGGACCGGCGCCTCGAGGTGGTAGAAGGCGCTCTCGGTCACCCGGGCGGCGAGCTCTGCGCCGTAGCCCGCGAACACCTGGGCCTCGTGCACGACCACGGCCCGGCCGGTGCGCTGCACGCTGTCGACGATGGTGGCGACGTCGAGCGGCACGAGGGTGCGCAGGTCGACGACCTCCAGATCCCACCCCTCGTCCTCGGCAGCCGTGGCGGCGTCGAGGCACGTACGCACCATCGGACCGTAGGCGAACAGCGTGGCGGTGGGAGCACTCGCCGGGTCCCCGGGGGAGGTCGCGGCCCGACGCACGACCGCGGTACCGAACGGCTCACGTTCGATCGGGAGCTCGATCTCCTCCTTCGACCAGTAGCGACGTTTGGGCTCGAAGAAGATCACCGGGTCGGGCTGACTGACCGCCTCACGCAGCAGGGAGTAGGCATCGCCGGGGGTGCCCGGCGAGACCACCTTCAACCCCGCCGTGTGGGCGAAGTAGGCCTCGGGGCTCTCGGAATGGTGTTCCACCGCTCCGATACCGCCCCCGTAGGGGATGCGCACGACCACGGGGGTGGTCAAGGCCCCTCGGGAGCGGTTGCGCATCTTCGCCAGATGGCTGACCAGCTGTTCGAACGCGGGATAGGTGAACCCGTCGAACTGCATCTCGACGACCGGCTTGTAGCCGTACATCGCCATCCCGATCGCGGTCCCCACGATCCCCGACTCGGCGAGTGGCGTGTCGAAGCAGCGCGTGCCGCCGAAGCGCTCCTGCAGCTTGTCGGTGATGCGGAACACTCCCCCGAGCACCCCGACGTCCTCGCCGAACACCACGACGCCGTCGTCCATCTCCATCGCGTCGTGCAACGCCGTGTTGAGGGCTGCCGCCATCGTCACCGACATCAGGCGTCACCCCCCTCGCGCGAGGTGAGCTCGCGGTCGAGCAGCGCGCGCTGTTCCGCGTAGGTCCCCGGGGGGTGCACGTACACGTGCTCGAACAACTCGCGCGGGTCGCCGTGCGGGGCGTCGTAGACGTTCTCGCGTAGCCGGTGCGCGAGCGCGTCCGCCTCGGCGTCGATCTCTTCGCGGGTCGCGGCGTCGAGGATCCCCTCGCGCTCGAGGAAGGACTGGTAGCGGGCGATCGGGTCGCGGCGCTGCCACTCCGCGAGCTCGTCGTCGGAGCGGTAACGGGTGGGATCATCGGCGGTGGTGTGCGCCTCCATGCGGTAGGTGACGGCCTCGACGAGCGCGGGGCCCTCCCCCTGTCGCGCACGATCGACCGCGCGCCGCATGACCGCGTAGGTGGCGAGCACGTCGTTGCCGTCGCACCGGTACCCCGGCATGCCGTACCCGACGGCCTTGTGGGCGATGGTCGGCGCCTTCGTCTGCTGCGACAGCGGGACACTGATCGCGTACTGGTTGTTCTGGACCAGGAAGACGCACGGCGCCTCGAACACGGCTGCGAAGTTCAGCGCCTCGTGCGCGTCGCCCTCGCTCGTCGCGCCGTCACCGAAGTAGCTCGCCACCACGAGGTCGGCTCCGTCGAACTTCGCGCCCATCGCGAACCCGGCCGCGTGCAGCGCCTGCGTCCCGATGGGGATCGACAGCAATCCGAAACGGTGCTCGTGGGGGTCGTGGTCACCGAGCCAGGTGCCGCGGAAGGTGTGCAGAATCGCTTCCGGCGGAACACCGCGCACGAGCGCCGCGCCCATCTCGCGGTAGCTGGGGAAGGCCCAGTCCTGGGCGTCGAGCGCGTACGCGCTCCCGACCTGCGCGGCCTCCTGACCCAGCAACGAGGCGTACACCCCGAGCTGTCCCTGGCGCTGCAGGTTGATGGACTGCTTGTCCGCTCGGCGTGAGAGCACCATGTAGCGGTAGAGCTCACGATGATCGGCATCCTTGAGGTCGAGCGGGAACCCGCTGACGTCGTGCAGCGCGCCGTCGTCGTCGAGGAGTTGGACGGGCTCGAGGGGCGGCAGCAGTTCGGCCGGATCATCGGACGTGTTCGGGGAGACGCCCTGAGGGCGGACAGCGTCGTCGCTCATGGCCGGATAGCTCCCTGTCATCGCGGGCGCGGGGTTGCCGCATCCGCGGGCGGTCGCCACGCCCCTCCCGAAGGACTCGGACGTGGCGCTGGGGCAGGCACGATGCGACCGGGTTGCGATCGCGGATCGCGCTCGGCCTCGCACGGCGAGGTGCCCTGAGCGTAGTGCAGTGCCCCATCCCGGTAAACCTCGGTCACCGCTGTGACGGGGACAAACGGGGGGCACTCTGGGGCCATGACAGTCGACACGCCCCGCAGTCCCGGTCTCGTGCTCGTCGCCCACGGCACCCGCAACCTCGACGCCGTGGACGAGATCGAGGGCCTCTGCCGACAGGTGCGTCGTCGGATCGCCGCGCCCGTCAGGTACGGCTGGGTCGAGTGGGACCTGGTCGAGCCCAGCCCGGCCGAGGCGGCCGAGCAGGCCTTGGCCGACGGTGCGGATGCGCTGGTCACGTTGCCGTTCCTCGCGTTCGCGGCGGGCCATTCGAAGACCGACGTCCCCGGGGAGCTCGCGCCGTTCCACGATGCGCACCCGGATCTGCCCCTGTATCACGGCCTCGTGCTGGGACAGCACCCGCGCCTGCACGACCTCGCCCGTCGGCGGATCGCCGATGCCCGCCGGACCCTGGGGCTGCCCCCCGAGGCCGGGGAGCAGGAGGCGCTGCTCGTGACCGGTCCGGGCAGCTCCGATCCCGACGCCAACAGCGAGCTGGCCAAGGCCGCTCGTTTCGTCGCCGACACCTCCAGCTACCGCTGGGCCGAGATCGCGTTCGCCGGGGTGACCTGGCCGCGACCCGACGAGGCCGTGCGCCGCCTCCACCGCGCCGGCTTCGAGCGCATCACCCGGTTCTCGTGGTCGCTGCTCGCCGGCAAGCTCGAGGCTCGGGTGGACGACCTGATCAACGAGGCGTGGCAGGACATTCCGAGCGTCGAGATCGTGGACGCGGGGCGTTTCGGGCCCGCGGACGAGGTCGCCGATGCGGTCGCCGACCGCTACCACGAGGCTCTGCACGGGGACCCGCGGAGCAACTGCGATCTCTGCCAGTTCCGCCTGCCGCTGCCGGGGCGCGAGAACCGCGCCGGGCTACCCAGTGCAGGCGGCACGGGCGAGCGGATCCGCGCCGACGCCGCGGCGATCCAGGCGAGCCGCGCCGACGATCCGAACTATCTCGACTGGAAGAAGGCCTAGCTCCCGCCCGTTTGTGCTCGGGAGGCGCGACCCCGGAGGACCCGGTGACCGCGGCGGCTAGGCTGTCCAGCCGTGAATGCGCCGCAGCGTCTGGCCCGTGACGTCGTCGCCGCGCTTGCGGCGGTCCTGCTCGCGCGGCTCGCGATCAACGGCGGGGTCCGGGTCGTATACCCGTTCCTCCCCGAGATCGCACGCGGGCTCGGGGTGTCCCTCGCGGTCGTCTCCGGCCTCGTGGCCCTGCGCTCGCTCGTGGGCATCGCCGCCCCCGCTGTGGCACGGATCACCGAGTCCCTCGGCCGCCGCAACGTCATGCTCGTCGGGCTCGGCACGGCGTTCGTGGGGGCGCTGCTCGTGGTCGCCGCCCCGCTGGCGGGCGAGTCGCCCCTGTTCGGGCCCCTCGCCCTGGCGGCGGCCGGGTTCGTGGCCGCCGGCGCGGCGAAGCCGCTCTTCGACGTGCCGATGCAGGGCTGGTTCGGGGCGCGCGTGCCCTACGCACAGCGCGGCCGGGTGCTCGGCATCACCGAGCTGACGTGGGCACTGTCGCTGCTCGCCACCGTCCCTCTGGCCGGCGTGCTGATCCCCCGCTTCGGGTGGCAGAGCGCCTTCGTGATCGTGGCGACCCTCGCCGTCACCGGTCTGCTGGCGGTCCGCCTCCTGCTCGCCCCCGATCGGCCGAAGGAGCGCTCGCCCCGACCTCTGCGCCTCACGTCCACCCGCGTGCGCATGCTCGTGGTGATCCTCGCCTACAGCGTCGCCGCCGAGCTCATGTTCGTCGTCTACGGAGCGTGGCTCGAGGACGACCTCGGGCTGTCGGTCACCGCCATCGGCGTGTTCACCATCGTCGTGGTCGTGAGCGAGCTCGTCGGCGAGGGCGGAGTCGTCGGGTTCGCGGATCGGCTCGGGCCCAGGCGCACGATCCTGCTCGGGCTGCTAGTGAGCGGCATCGCCTACGCGAGCCTCGGTGCCGTGGGAGGGTCGCTCGTCGCCGGTGTCGCCGTGGTCGTCGTCTGGTTCGTCGGCTTCGAGGTCACGATCACCGCGACGATCCCGCTCGTGTCCGAACTCGCCGCAGAGTCGAGGGACCGGCTGCTCTCGCTCATGGTGTCGACCATCGCGTTGGCGCGCGGCATCGGGGCACTGCTGGGGCCGCCGCTGTACGAGCTGGGCGGGATCGCCGCATCGGGACTCGCCGCGGCCGCGCTGGTCGCGGCCGCGGGAGCGCTGCTCACAGGCGTCGCGGAGCCCGCACGCACGAGGACTCCGGGCCGCCACAGCGGGTCGGTCTAATAGCCGAGTCGCGGGTCCACGTACCCGATCAGGTCACGACCCTCGCCGTAGCGCCGCACGTTCTCCTCGATGCGCGCGGCCAGGAGCGGTTGGGCCATGTCCTCGGTGTTCGCGATGTGGGGGGTGATGAGGCAGTTCGGCAACGACCAGAGGGGGTGACCGTCCGGTAGCGGCTCGGGCTCGGTGACGTCCAGCGCCGCACCGCCGATCGTGTCGTCCCGGAGCGCCTCGAGGAGTTCCTCGGTCACGACGTGGCCACCGCGCGCGACGTTGACGAGCCAGGCGTGCGGCTCCATCAGCTCGAGCTCGACCTGCCCCACGAGGCTGCGCGTCTCGGGTGTCAGCGCGAGCGCCAGAACCACCAGATCCGCGCCCTTCAGGGCCTCGTACCGCCGCTCGAAGTCGAGCACTCGGTCGACGCCCTCGATCTCCTGCGCGTGACGTCGGACGACCGTGATGTGGCACTCGAACGGCCGCAGCAGTCGCACCAGATGTTCGGTGACCCCGCCACCCCCGAAGATCGTCACCCGACCACGGACGAGGCTGATCCCGGCTTCTCCGCTCCACCCCTCGGCGCGAGCGTAGCGCTGCAGCTCGCGCAATCCGGCGAGGCCGAGGGCGAGCGCGTGCTCCGCGACCGGTTCGGCGTAGACGCCCTTCCCGCACGTCCAGACGTGGTCGTCGTCGAAGACGCCCGCCGCGGCATAGGGCTCCACCCCGGCCCACGGGAGCTGCACCCAGCGGATGTCGGGGTATCGGGCGAGCAGGTCGGTCAGGCCCTCGGGATCCGCGACATCGGTCCAGACAAGGGCCTCAGCGTCGACCGGGTCGACGAGCTCGCCACCGCCCCGACGGACCGCCTCGCGGACATAGTCGCGCGTCCCGACCGGGGCGACCGCCACGCGGGGCCCGCCCATGGTTCCCTCCTTGTACCGCACGTCCAAACGCGTCCGGCGTGAGGCGATCAGCGCCTCGGAGGCCTGCACCCTATCGGACCCCGCGAGCGGACCCGCGCACCGATCAGGTGAGTCCGTGGCTCTCCAGGTCGATCTGGCGGGCGGTGGTGGCGCCGATCTCGCGCGCGATCGCATCCACGGTGTCGCGCGGGATGGTCGAATCGACGGTCATCGCGATCAGCGCCTCGCCACCGGCGTCGTGGCGTCCGACCTGCATGGACGCGATGTTGACCCCGGCCTCGCCCAGGCGACTGCCGATCAGCCCGACGATCCCCGGGCGATCCGAGTACGAGAAGAACACCATGTGGTCCGCGGGGTCCATGTCCACGTCGAAGCCCATGACCTCGACGATGCGCTCACGGTTCCCGGTCCCCACCAACGTGCCGGCCACGTGCACGCCCCCGGCGCTGAGGCGGACGAGCGACACGAAGTCCTGCGTCTCACGGGTGGCCAGCGTGGAGACCTTGAGCCCGCGCTCCTCCGCCAGCAGCGGGGCGTTCACGAACGTGACCGGCTCGCCCGAGACGTCGGTGAGCAGGCCCCGCAGCGCGGACAGCGTCAGCGCCTGGGTGTCCTCGTCGGCGAGCTTGCCCCGGTACTCGATCGTGATCTCGTTCGCCGCGCCCGCGTGCAGCGCCGTGAAGGTGCGACCGAGCTTCTCGGTGAGCGTCATGAACGGCTTGACCGCTTCGGGGATGCCGGAGGAGACCTGCACGTTGACCGCACTGGGCACGTAGTCACCCGCCAGCGCGAGGCGCACAGCCTCCGCGACCATCGTGCCGGCCTTGTCCTGGGCCTCCTCGGTGGACGCCCCCAGATGCGGGGTCACCACGATGTTGTCGAGCTCGAAGAGCGGGCTCTCCGTGGTCGGCTCGGTCTCGAAGACGTCCAGTGCCGCGCCGGCGATCCAGCCCTGGCTGAGCGCCCGGTGCAACGCCTGCTCGTCGACGATCCCCCGCGCGACGTGTTGACGACGAGGGCCGTCGGCTTCATCGCGCGCAGCTCGTCCTCGCCGATCGCGCCGACCGTGTCAGCCGTCTTCGGCAGGTGCACCGTGAGGACGTCCGCGGTGCGGCAGAGTTCGGGGATCGTGGGGACGAGCTCGACGCCCATCTGAGCCGCGCGCTCCTGCGACACGTACGGGTCATAGGCCATGAGGCGCATACCGAACGAGGCGCAGCGCTGCGCCACGAGCGCACCGACGCGCCCGAGCCCCAGCACACCGAGCGTCTTGCCGTGCAGCTCGGTCCCGCTGAAGGCGCTGCGGTTCCACTCGCCGGCCGTCAGGCTCGCGTGGGCCGGCGGGACCCTCCGCGCGAGCGACAGCAGGAGCGCGACCGCGTGCTCAGCGGCGCTGATCACGTTCGACTGGGGCGCGTTGCAGACGATCACGCCCTTCTCGGTCGCCGCGTTCACGTCCACGTTGTCGAGACCGATGCCCGCCCGGGCGATCACCTTCAGGTTGTCCGCGGCGGCGATCACATCGGCATCGATCGTGGTCGACGAACGCACGACCACCGCGTCGTACTCGCCGATCGCGTCGACGAGCTCCTCCTTGGACAGGCCGGTGCGGACGTGCGTGTCGAAGTGCTCGGCGAGCTCTTCGACGCCGGATTCACTGAGCTTGTCCGCGACGAGCACGCGCATGATCTACAACTCCCTGGGTCGAGCGGTCACCGGGCGTCGAGCCTCGGCAGCCCCATCGGTTCGCGTGGCGTGTGGGGGTGCCTCAACCGTAGCCCGCTTGTGCGCGCACTCACAAAGTGAGGGGCTGGCCAGCGAGAACGACCCCGCCGCTCCGATCACGACACCCGTGACCACCCCGGACCGGGAACGGCCGTCTCACCCGCGGGCGACGGCAGCGGCCAACGCCTCCCGAAAGCGTGCCACGTCCTCGTCGGTGGTGTGCAGGTGCGGCGCCACCCGCACCGCCGCGCCCCGCACCGAGACGTGCACCGCGTGATCGGCGAGCGACGCGGCCAGCCCTTCGGTCCCGATGCCACCGGGCAGGCTGAGTCCGAGCATGTGCGAGGAGCGCGCCGCGACCGGGGGTGGCGTCGCGCCGACCGTCGAGGCGGCCGCGGCCAGCTCGTGGGTGCGGGCCGCGAGCGTTGCCTCGATCCGTTCAACGCCCCAGTCCAGGAGACGCTCCATCGCGGCGACCGCCATCGGCACCAGCGTGAAGTTCGCCGTCTCGCCGACGTCGTAGCGGCGCGCTCCGGGGCGCAGGTCGTCGCGGTACTCGGCAACGCGCGCGAAGTCGTCGCTGCCCTCGCGGGCCATCCAGGAGGCCTCCAGCGGACGGCCCTCCCGACGCTGCGGCGCCGCCCAGAGGATCCCGAGGCTGTACGGCCCGAGCAGCCACTTGTAGCAAGCCGCGACGAGGAAATCCGGCTCGGCTTCTGCGAGGGGCAGGCTGACGGCGCCGAGCGCCTGGGTCGCATCGACGACGAGCGCCGCACCGACCGCACGCGCGGCAGCCCCCACGCGGGCGAGGTCCACGCGAGTGCCGTCGGTCCAGTGAACAGGTGGCACGGCCACGACGTCGGTGCGTTCGTCGATCGCCCGCTCGACCGCGCCCGCCCAGTCGTCGTCGGAGGGACGCGCCACGGTGACGACCCGTCCCCCCACGTCGGTCGCGAGTTCGCGCCACGGGTAGACGTTCGAGGGGAACTGCTCCTCCAGCACGATGACCGTCCGGCCGGCTCCGAGGCCGACGTTGCGCGCGGCCGTCGTGATCCCGTAGGAGACGGACGGCACGAGCGCCACCCCCTCGGCGGTCGCTCCCTCGAGCCCGCTGCGTTCGAGCAGCTCGGCGGTACGGGCGCGCAGCCGCTCGACCTCGGAGAAGAAGTCCTCGGGGCGGATGCGCCACGGGGCCGCGCGGCGCTCGATCGCCGCATGGCCCGCGGCCGCGACATCGCGCAGGAGCGGGCCGATGTAGGCCGTGTTGAGGTAGGCGACGTCGTCGGCCAACTCGAAGGCGTCCCGCTGCGGATCCAGTGGCGTGGCCCGCGTGCCCGTCCGAGACTCCGCCACGCGATCAGTCCTCGCCGGGCTGCGGCAGGAACGGCATCATGCCGCGCAACCCGCGGCCGACCTCCTCGATCGGGTGCTCCGCGTGCCGGCGGCGCATCGCCTGGAACCCGGGTTGGCCCGCCTGGTTCTCGAGGATCCACGTGCGCGCGAACGAGCCGTCCTGGATCGCGGTGAGCGCCTCGCGCATGCGCTCCTTGACGGTCCCGTCGACGATGTAGGGGCCCGAGTGGTAGTCGCCGAACTCGGCGGTGTCCGACACCGAGTACCGCATCCGGGACAGCCCTCCCTCGTAGAAGAGGTCCACGATGAGCTTCAGCTCGTGCAGCACCTCGAAGTAGGCCACCTCGGGCTGATAGCCGGCCTCGGTGAGCGTCTCGAACGCCTTCTCCACGAGGCTCGAGACGCCCCCACACAGGACCGCCTGCTCGCCGAAGAGGTCGGTCTCGGTCTCCTCGGCGAAGGTCGTCTCGATCAGCCCGGCCCGCGTCGCACCGAGTGCCCTCGCGTACGCTCGGCCGAGCTCGTGGGTGTCCCCCGTCGGGTCCTGGTGCACGGCCAGGAGCGCCGGAACGCCCGTCCCCTCGGTGTAGGTGCGACGCACGATGTGCCCCGGGCCTTTCGGCGCGATCATGAACACGTTCACGTCCGCCGGGGGCACGATCTGGTTGTAGTGGATGTTGAAGCCGTGCCCGAAGACGAGCGCGTTGCCCGGTGCGAGCCCCGGGCGCACATCGCGTTCGAAGACCTCCGGCTGGACGGTGTCGGGCAGGAGGACGACCACCACGTCCCCGCGCTCCGCGGCCTCACGCGTCGACGCGACCTCCAGCCCCGCCTCGCGGGCCCGCTCGCGACTGCGGGAGCCCTCGGGGAGACCCACGACGACCGGCACCCCGGACTCGGCCAGGTTGCGGGCATGGGCGTGCCCCTGGGAGCCGTAGCCGAGAACCGCGACGGTCCTCTGCTGGATCCGAGTCAGGTCGGCGTCGTCGTCGTAGTACAGCGTGGCCATGGGACACTCCTCGGTTCGGGGGTCTGGAACGGGGGCTGTGGGGGCTGTGACCGGTCGGGTCCACCGGAGCGGGCGCGCGGGCGGGCGCACCGCCCACGTCGACGGTCACCGGCCCGGAGCAGGACGCAGCCTACTGGGGTGCGGCGAGCTAGGCGCTGCGCTCGAGGCGCAGTGCACGCCCTTCGGTGATGCTCTTGGATCCCCGCCCGACGGCGATCATGCCGCTGCGCACCAACTCGCGGATGCCGTACGGGGTGAGCATGCGCACCAGCGCTTCGAGCTTGTCGGTCGCCCCCGTCGCTTCGAGCGTGATCGCGTCGATGTCGACGTCGACGATCCGGGCGCGGAACACCTCGGCGAGCTCCTTGACCTCGCCGCGCTTGTCCCCCTCGCACGCCACCTTGATGAGCCAGAGTTCCCGGGTCACCGCGTCGTCGGGTTCGAGCTCGACGATCTTGAGGACGTTCACCAGCTTGTTGAGCTGCTTGGTGACCTGCTCGAGCGACTGGCTGGCCGCGTCGACAACGATCGTCATGCGGCTCACCTCGTCGACCTCGGTCGGGCCGACCGCGAGCGACTCGATGTTGAACCCGCGTCGGCTGAACAGGCCGGAGACGCGCGAGAGCACTCCGGGCTTGTTCTCGACCAGGACCGAGAGCGTGACCTTCGACACGGTGACCTCCGGGAAGCGTCGGGTGGGCAGCGGAACGGCGACGGACCGCCCACCGCCCGTGGGGATGGGCGGGTGGGCGGTCAGACGACGTTCTCGCCCTCGCGCAGATGCTCGGGGATCTCGGATCGGGTGGGCTCGCCGCCGGGTTCCCCGGCACCGCCGGCGGGCCCGCCGCCGACCTGGGCGTACCACTGCTCGGCGGACTCGATGATGTCGTCGTTGCTCGCGCCGGCCGGCACCATGGGGAAGACCTTCTCGGTGATGTCACACCGGAAGTCCACGATGATGGGCGAGTCGGTGACCGCGAAGGCCTTGTCGAGTGTCGCGGCGACGTCGGCGGGATCATCGCAACGGAATCCCGGACACCCGAAGGCGTCCGCGAGCTTGGTGAGGTCCGGCACCTCGAAACCGAGGTCGATCTGGCTGAACCGCTCGTCGTAGAAGAGTTCCTGCCACTGCCGGACCATGCCGAGGCTGCCGTTGTTGATGACGCAGAAGACCACCGGGATGTTCTCGGTCTTCGCGGTCGCGAGCTCCTGCAGCGTCATCTGGAAGCTGCCGTCGCCGTCGATGGCCACGACCCGATCCCCGGGACGGCCGGCCTTCGCGCCGATCGCCGCCGGCACGCAGAAGCCCATCGTTCCGAGCCCTCCCGAGTTGATCCAGCTGCGGGGCTGCTCGTAATCGATGAGCTGCGCCGCCCACATCTGATGCTGGCCGACGCCGGTGACGACGACGCCGCCGCCCTCGGCGTTCAGGCGCTCACCGATCGCCGCGATCGCGGTCTGCGGCTTGAGCGGCCCCTCCTCGGGTTGCTCGCGGCGCAGCGGGTGCTGGGTCTGCCAGGTGCGCAGGGTCTCCCACCACGGGCCGCGGTCGACGCCGGCGCGCTCGCCGTCGAGCGCCTCCAGCAGCTGCTCGGCCACCACGCGACAATCGCCGACGATCGGGACGTCCACCATGCGGTTCTTGCCGATCTCGGCCGGATCGATGTCCACGTGCACGATCCGAGCGTCCGGGGCGAACGCGTCGAGGCGGCCGGTGACCCGATCGTCGAAACGCGACCCCAGAGCGACGAGCAGGTCGGACTTCTGCATCGCCGTCACGGCCGTCCAGTGGCCGTGCATCCCGGGCATGCCGAGATGGTTGGGGTGGCTGTCGGGCATCGCGCCGCGTGCCATGAGGGTCGTCACGACGGGGATCTCGAGGCGCTCGGACAGCTCGCGCAACGCCTCGTGGCCGCCGGCCTTGACGATCCCACCACCGACGTAGAGGACCGGACGCTCCGCGGACCGCATCAGGCGGGCGGCCTCGCGGACCATCTTCGAGTGCCCGCGCGTGGTCGGCTTGTAGCCGGGCAGCTGCAGCCGCTCCGCGGGTTCATAGTCGAACGTCGCGTTGAGGACGTCCTTGGGCAGGTCCACGAGCACCGGGCCCGGACGACCCGTGGAGGCGATGTGGAACGCTTCGCGGATGGCGCCGGCGATGCGGTGCGGGTCGGTGACCATCTCGTTGTGCTTGGTGATCGGCATCGTGATGCCGGTGATGTCCGCCTCCTGGAAGGCGTCGCCACCGACGGCACCGGTCGGCACCTGGCCCGTGATCGCCACGACGGGGATCGAGTCCATGTAGGCGTCGGCGAGGGCGGTCACCAGGTTCGTGCCACCCGGGCCGCTGGTCGCCATGCACACGCCGACCCGTCCGGTGGCGTGCGCGTACCCCTCGGCCATGTGCCCGGCGCCCTGCTCGTGGCGCGCGAGCATGTGGCGGATCGACGAGTCGATCATCGGGTCGTACGCCGGAAGGATCGCCCCGCCCGGATGGCCGAACATCACCTCGACGCCCTCGTTCTCGAGGGCCTTCAGAACCGCTTTCGCGCCGGTCATCTCCATGGTTCCCTCGGTGCTCGTGGTTCGGTGGCTGACGGTCGATCCGGTCCACTCACGAAAAAGACCCCCCGGCCGGTGTTCGGCTGAGAGGTCCGCGTCCGGTTGCGAGCGTACGAGCTACCCGCCGACCAGACGCGGCCGGGGTACGAGAATGAGAACGCCGCGACGCAGCGCACACACCGCGTCACTCATCAGCGCACCTTCCGGTCGTCGGTCCGGGACCCGGCGGGGGTCCGCAGCGGTGTCCGCCGCTCGCCCCGAACCCCGCAGGATCGGACCCGCAGGGGGTCGGGAATGCCTCCACCCTACACGCGAGTCTGGTCCGCCACCGCAGGCGCTGTCAACCGTCCGGGGAGCGCGCCCTCCGATCGACCGGGGTACCCCGACCGGGGGTGGTGACCCGGACAAGGTCCGACCGCAGTGTTGGGAATTCGCCGGGAAATCTTGCTCCGACGCTGTTCCCGACCAGCCGACTGGGGCAGAATCGGGATTGCAACCTCAAGGCACCATGCGCGGGGCGGGTTCCCGCCCCCTCCCCGCGCAGACGGTGCACCCCCCTCCCCCTCCGATTGCCATGGCGCTGGCGCCGGGCTAGCGTCCTCGCGCGCACGCCCCTCGCGCCCACGTACAAGGGAGGTCCTGTGAACGACATCGTGCGCGGAGCGGCGGTGAGCGACGAGGTCGGTACCGCGCTCGCGGACGGCCAGCCGGTGGTCGCACTCGAGAGCACGCTTCTGGTCCACGGCCTGCCGCGTCCCGACAACGAGCGGATCGCCCACGAGTTGGCCGACGAGGTCCGAGCGGGCGGTGCGGTCCCGGCGACGATCGCGGTCCTCGGGGGGACGCTGCGCGTCGGCCTGACCGACAGCGAACTCGCCCACCTGGCTCGCTCCGAGGCGGTCAAGGCGTCGGTGCGGGAGCTGCCGCTCGCCGTCGCGGGCGGGATGGATGCGGCCACCACCGTCGGCAGCACCGCCCACGTCGCCGCGCGCGCGGGCATCGACGCCTTCGCCACGGGAGGGCTCGGCGGAGTCCATCGGGAGGCGAGGGACACCTGGGACGAGTCCGGCGACCTCGTCGCCCTCTCGCGCGCGGGCACCGTGGTCGTCTGCGCGGGGGTGAAGTCGATCCTCGACGTCGGAGCCACGCTCGAGCGACTGGAGACCTTCGGCGTGCCGGTCGTCGGCTATCGCACCCATTCCTTCCCCGGCTTCTACCTCACCGACTCCGGCCACGAGCTCGACTGGCGGCTGGACACGCCGGACGCGATCGCGCGGGCGCGGCAGACGCAGGCCCTGCTCGACCTCGGCAGCCGCGCGCTGGTCGTCGCGCAGCCCTTGCCGCAGGACGAGCAGGTCGACCCCGTGCTGCACGATCAGGTCCTCGCGGACGCGCTCGCCGAGCTGCGTGATCGCGGAGTCCACGGCAAGGACGTCACGCCGTTCCTGCTCGAGCGGTTCCACGAGGCCACGGGCGGCGAGAGCCTGCGAGCGAACGTCGCGATCGTGCGGCGGAATGCCCGCCTGGCCGGGGAGATCGCCGCCGCGGCGAGTGCCCTGGCGCGCGGCTGAGCACCCGGCCATGACGACGGTCGGGGCATCGGACCCGTCGCACGGCGTCGGGGGGCCACGCGTGATCGTCGTCGGCGACGTCGTCACCGACGTGCTGGCACAGCTCGCCGAGCCGATCGCGACCGGCAGCGACGCGAGCGCCACGATCCGCTCGGCCGGCGGTGGCGCCGCCGCCAACGTCGCGGCCTGGCTGGCCGTGGCGGGAGCCGACCCGGTCCTCGTGGCCCGAGTCGGCAACGACGAGGCCGGGGAGGCGCGGAGGCGTTCGCTCGAGCAACTGGGGGTGACGTGCGCCTTCGCGACGGACCCGGATCACCCCACCGGAACGATCGTCGTCCTGGTCGAACCCGGCGGGGAGCGCAGCATGCTGGCCGACCGCGGGGCGAACCTGCACCTGGCTCCCGCGGACGTGGGGTCCGCCGACATCGCCTCCGCGGCTCACCTCCACCTCTCGGGTTACGCGCTCCTCGCCGAGGGGCCCCGAGCGGCGGGCCTGGCAGCGCTACGCGAGGCCCGCGACGCGGGAGTCCCGACCTCGGTCGATCCCGCGTCCGCCACGCCGTTACGTCATCTCGGGCCCGGGCGGTTCCTCGATTGGACCGAGGGCTGCGATCTCTGCCTTCCCAACCTCGACGAGCTCGAGGCCCTGAGCGGGACTCGGGACCCGGTCGACGGGGCCCGCGCGCTCACGGAGGTCTACCGCCAGGTGGTCGTGACCCTCGGCGGCGGGGGCGCGCACTGGACCGACGGGCAACGGTCCCGGCGGATCGAGGCCCAGCCCTCCGAGGCCGTCGACACGACCGGTGCCGGCGACGCCTTCGCCGCCGGATTGATCGCGGCACGGTTGAGCGGGAGGCCGGACGACCCCGGTGACGACGGGCTCGACGCGGCGGTGCGCCTGGCTGCGCGTGCCGTGAGCCGGCCCGGGGCCCAGCCTCCGGGGCGTCGCGGTCCGTAGCGACCTCCGATCGCTACTGGACGAGGCCGTGACGCATCGCGATCACGACCGCTTGCACACGGTCCTGCGCGCGGAGCTTCTGATAGATCCGGGACAGGTGGGACTTGACGGTCTCGTCACCCAGCCCGAGCTCGCTCGCGATCTCGCGGGTGGAGCTGCCCTTGGCGAGTTCCTCGAGCACTTCCTGCTCCCGTTCCGACAGCGGCGTGATCCCCGAGTGCGAGGAGATCGGCCCGACCCGGTCGAGGAAGGGTCGAGTGACGTCCGGGTGCAGGAAACCCTTGCCGGCCGCGACCGCGCGGACCGCCTGCACGAGCTCCTGCCGCCGCACGTTCTTGGGGAGGTAACCGGCCACACCGGCCGCCACGGCGCGCGTGACGGTGTCGTGATCGGTGAACATCGTGAGCGCCATCGCGCGCGTCGGGGTGTTCTCGCGGTTGAGCGTTCGCACGGCGGTCAGCCCGTCCATGCCCACGAGGTTGATGTCCACCAGCGCGACATCGGGCTGGTGGGTGCGCACCGCCGAGACGAGGTCCTCGCCCGAGTCGACGATGCTCAGCACGTCGAGGTCCTCCTCGAAGGACAACATCGTCGCGATCCCGTCGGCAACGACGCCGTGGTCCTCGGCGATCACGACCCGGATCACCGCGGGCGTCGAGTCGCCGGTCTCGTCGTCCTGGACGGCGGGGCCGAACGCACTGCTCACAGGGGGACCTCCAAACGGACGTGCGTCCCCCGACCAGGGGCGCTGCTGACATCGAAGCGACCGCGCGCCAGCTCCACCCGTTGGGTCATGAGCTGGAGTCCGTGCCGCGCATCATCTACGTCCTCGGGAGCGAAGCCAACACCATCGTCGAGCACATCGACGATAATACGGTCAGCATCCGCATCAATGCGGATCGTCGCATGCTCGGCCTGCGCGTGCCGGGCGATGTTCGCGAGGCATCCCCGGACCGTTTCGAGCGCAAGGATCTCGACCGCGAGCGGCAAGGGCGGGAGCGGATCCGGCGCGTCGAGGCGGGTCGTGACGCCCTCCCCCAGTTCCAGCTCCTTGAGCAGCCGCTCCATGCTCGGTCGCAGGTCCCCGGGGGTCAGCACCTGCTTGCGGAGGACCTCGAGGACCTCCCGGAGCTGCGTGATGCCCGAGCGGACCGCCGAACCGGTCGCGTCGACCAGCTCGGCCGCTCGCTGGGGATCGGGCGTCTCGAGGATCGTGCGAACGTTGTCGGCCTGCATCTCGGCCGCTGCGAGGTAGGGCAGCACCTCGTCGTGGATCGACAAGGCGATTCGGCTCCGCTCGGACTGACCTTCCTCGAGGATCTGCTCGGAGAGGCGCCGACGAGCCTTCTCCATCTCGGCCAGCTCCTCCTCGAGCTCGAGGCGCTGCAGGGAGAGGCCGGCCAGACCTGCGGCGGCCTCGACCATCGCGGTGGACTTCTCCGAGAGATCGTGGGGGATGCCGATGGCTGCCGGCTCGCACTCGGGGATCTTGAGGACGTCGAGGTGCTCGGCCACGTTCCCGTCCCGGCGCACCTCGATGGAGTCCGTCGCCAGCGCGTGGTTCAGGCCCGCACTCGCCTCTCGGATCACCTCGTCCGGCGTGCGAGCAGTCAACAGCTGGCGACTCAGTTCGTTGAGGGTCTCCAGCTCGCGAACCCGATCGGCGAGCTCTTCTGCGCGGTCCTCGCTCTCGCGTGCGGCGCGAAGGGCGTCGTAGCCCAACCACAGCGGAACACTCAGGAGCAAGACAGCGAGTACGCCAACCTGCTCATAGGCAAGAACGATCAGGGCCGAGAGCAGAGAGGCGACCGCGAAGTTCGTGAAGAATCGAGGGAACGGTGAGGCGGCATCACGTGCCGCATCCGAGGGTGTCAGCCGCCGAAGAAGGGCCAAGGCGAGGGCAACGAGCGCCGTGTTCACGGAGTTGTAGGTGATCGTCCCCGCCACGACCCCGCCCGCGAGACTCAGCACCGGAGTCGCGAACCACGACTGGACGAAGCTCACGACCAGCGCAGTGATGCCCAGACTCAGGCCGACCTGCGCACGGTTGTACAGGATCATCCAGGAGGACGGCCGTTCCTTGAACTCGCGCTGATTGGTGAAACCGAGAAACCCGACCAGCGCGGCGACGAACGGGGGAAGCAACACGGCGCCGGCGATCGCCACCGGCGCACCGAGGCTGACATCGACACCGGACCGGGGAAGCATCGGGATGCGAAGCAAGTTCGCGGCCGCGACGAAGACCGTCCAGAAGACGGCTTGCCAGACCACTCCGGGCTCGGCACGGAGGGTCTCCACCGCCAGCGGGACAGCTCCGACCAGCGATGCCGCCATGATCGCCACGAACACCTTGAAGCCTGCCGTGGTCGCTGCTGGCGGCGACCCGTTCCTGCCTTGGGGTGTTCTGGGCCTAGTTCGGCGGAGCGACATAGCTCCAGTGTCCGACTTGTGCTGGGGTGTCAGTGTCGAATGACCTGATGACCTGCGAGAAGGGCCGGCCCCCAAGGGCCGGCCCGATTCACCTGCATCCCACGGATGTGGGGACTGTAGCTACCAGACAGACTTCGTTGCTGCGCCGGACGCCATCAGGGCGCCGAGAGCGGTGAGGATCATGACTACGCGCGGTGGGAGCTTCTTCACTGGGAGCAACCTCCATGAGTCCAATATGAAAGGGCTTCGGCGCACGCCACAACCGGGGGCTGTGGTGGGGCTGTTGCGCACCGCTGCTGGAGGCCTCCAAGCACTGAGAGTTATACCAAGCGGACTAGTCTTCCGAAAGACGGCCCGCTCAGGAGTCGCGCAATCTATGTCACTCAGGGCAATCCGACCTGCTGCTTAGTCACAACGGACTAGTTCGTCTGGGGGAACCTTCTCGCGCCACCCCCGCCCGCCTCCGTCAGCGGAGGAGGTGACTCTCGAGATCGTCCACGCGGCCGGCACCGGCTGCCCATGCCGCGACTTGAAGCTGTCGAGCGATGACACCGACCGCACGGTCGGCCGCCTCGGGACCCTCAACCGCAGCCGAGAGCAGCCCGCGAGCCACGCCGACGAGGTCCGCCCCGAGGCACAGGGCCTTGAGTGCGTCGACACCATCACGGACACCACCCGAGGCGATGAGATATACGGTCCGTAATCTTCTCGGTCCGAGGATCTCGTGCGCTACACGCACGGATTCGGTGGTCGGCCAGCCCCAGTCGGTGAAGGCGGCCGCGACCGCACCGGCCTCGTCCTCCCTCTGCCCTTCGATGCGGGCCCAGTTCGTGCCGCCCGCCCCCGCGACATCGATCCCCGCGACGCCGCTTCCCGCGAGGAGCTCGATGTCCTCGGGAGCGAGACCGAAGCCGACCTCCTTCACCACCACGGGAACGGACAGCTCCCTGGCCAGGCCGTCGATGCGTGCGGTGAGCCCGCTGAAACCCGTGTCCCCACCGGGCTGCACGGCCTCCTGGAGCGGATTCAGGTGGATCACGAGCGCGTCTGCCGCGCACCGGCTCACCAGCCACTCGCACGCGTCCGGACCGTACTCGGCGAGCTGCGCCGCACCGAGGTTCGCGAGGATCGGGACGTCGGGCGCCGCCTCCCGCACCATGAAGCCCTCGTCACGCGCGTGATCCTCGAGCAGCACTCGGCCGGACCCGAGCCCCACCGCCACCCCGTGCCGCTGTGCCGCCACCGCCAAGGCGCGGTTCACGGGGCCGGCCTCGGTCGTGCCGCCCGTCATGCAGGAGATCAGCAGCGGCCAGGTCAGGTGGTGGCCCCAGAGCTCGGTCGAGAGGTCGACCTCGTCGAGATCGCGTTCGGGCAGGGCGCGGGCACGTACCCGCAACTGCTCGAAACCCGTCGTGAGACCCACGAACCCCGCGTGGTCGCCCAGGGCGATCCGCAAGTGATCGGCCTTGCGGGCCGTGTTGTCTTCTCCGGGCTCGTTGGGGGGTTCTCCGGGCTCGTTGGGGGGTTCGGCTGCCGCACCCGGGACGTCACTCATACGCCCGCACCCTACGCGCGACGCTCACTCGGGGAGGGACCCATTCACACGACCGAGCCCGCGGGGTGGCCACCCGGCGGGATCCGTCCGTCAGCCCCAGCCTTGTGCGGTCAGCTGGATCCGGCGGGGGCGGGACTGGTCGAGCTCGATGAACATGATTCGCTGCCAGCGGCCGAGGGCCAGCGCGCCCGCGACGATCGGTACGTGCTCGGACGACGAGCCCAGCAGCATCTGCTTGATGTGGGCATGGCCGTTGATCGGCTCTTCCTCGACCGTGGTCGCTACCGTCGCCGGATCCCGCACCGAGAAGTCATCGTGCCGGTAGTAGGCGTCCCGCGGGATCAGCCCCTCCATGAAGTGGCGCAGATCCTCGAGGAAGCAGTCCTCGCGCTCGTTGATCTTCACGGCACACGTCGTGTGCGGACTGAAGACGGTGAGGGTCCCCTCCTGCATCTGACTCGCCCGGATCAGCTCGACGCACTGGTCGGTCACATCCACGACGTGGAAACTGTGGGCCGTCGTCAGTTCGAGGACCTGCCGTGCGAGGACCGGGGTTCGTCCTGCCAGCGACGTCGCCTCGGCCGCGGCACTCGGAACGGTTGCCGGCGAGCCGTCGGCGAAGGCGCCCGCCTGGCTCGGGGCCGAGGGGGCCGAACCGTTCCCGTTCATCGAAGCCTCGTCCTCGAACATTAGTGAGCGGAGAATAGCACACTCACGATTGTGCACCTCGTTCGGTTCGGTCACCGCGGCGCCGCGGACGAGTGGGGAGAACGCGCTCGCGCAACGCGAGGCCGATCTTACGGGGCGCCGGGACGCTTGCTCGGACGGCGAAGACGTCCCAGTCGGCGGTCTCGAGATCGTCCAGGATCCCCGCGTACAACCGGTGGGCGATGCGGATCGCCGTGCGGCTGCGCGGAGGGAGCATCGCCCAGCCCTCCTCGGCCCGGGCGTACAGCTCGCGGGTGCGCGCCGCCTCGAAGGCCACGAGCCGCTGCAGGTCGGGGGTGGTCCGTCGCTGGCTGAGCGTTTCCTCGTCGACGCCGAACCGGTCGAGGTCCTCCAGCGGCAGGTAGATCCGGCCGCGTTCCCAGTCCTCCGCGACGTCGCGCAGGAAGTTGGTGAGCTGGAACGCGACGCCGAGATCCATCGCTCGTGCCCGAACCCGAGGGTGCGGGTAGTGGGAGGGCGGCTGGCCGAGGATCGGAAGCATCATCGAGCCGATGACCGCCGCGGACCCATGCATGTACTCGGCCAGGTCGGCGTACGTCGGGTAGCGCGTCACGGTGAGGTCCATCGCCATGGAGTGCAGGAACGCCCTGAGCTCGTCACGCTCGATGCCGAGGGTGCGCACCGTGTGGACGACCGCCTTGAGGATCGGGTCGTGGCTGTCGCCGGCGTCGAGATCGGCGAGGACGGTCTCGCCCCACCGCTCGAGCGCCACCCGCCGCTCCTCGGGCGTCCACGACAGTTGCAGGTGGTCAACGAGGTCGTCGGCGTACCGCGCGAACCCGTACAGCGCATGCACGTGGGGGCGTTGCGCCGGAGCGAGGAAGCGGGTCGCGAAGAAGTAGGTGCGTCCGTGCGCAGCGTTCAGCTGCCGACACATCGCATAGCTGGTCGCCAGATCGACCCGCTCACCCACCCCACTGCCGCGTCGGGCGAGCGCTCGCTCGACCAACGCCACGGAGGGGGGCGGGTGGACATAGCCCCCGGCCGCATCCGTTCCGGCGCCGGCGCCCGGCCGGAGGCGGACCTCGGGCGGTGGACCCACCCCCCGCCGCGTCGACACGACGTCCATGCTCGGCCGACCGCTGCTCACGGCGCGTCCCTCCGAAAGCGCCCGCTCGAGAACCCCAACTGTTCGCGGGCTCGTTCGGCCGCCAGCCGACCGGACACGAGAACCATCGGCACCCCGACGCCCGGCGTCGTACTCGAGCCCGTGAACACCACCCCGGCGACGTGGGAGGCCAGGTTGCGCGGACGGAACGGCCCCGTCTGGCCGAACCGATGGCTGACGGCGAACGGCGTGCCGGCGGCCATGCCCTGCCGCGCCCAATCCGCCGGCGTGACGACCGCGCTGGTCACCGTCGCCTCGGCGGCCGGTCCGTAGCCGGCCTCGGCGATGAGCCGTTGGGCGCGTGTGACCTCCCGCGGCGCCTGCGCGTCCCAATCGATCGCATCGCCCTGCAGGTTCGGGCAGGGCATCAGCCAGAACCCCACTTCCCCGCCGCCAGGCGCGAGACCGGGATCGGAAACGGTCGGGACGGACAGGAACCACGACGGGTCGCGCTGCAGATGGCCCGCGAGAATGTCGTCGAACGACGCCCGGTAGTCCTCCGCGAAGTGGATGTTGTGATGAGCGGCACCGGCCAGGCCGCGATCGAGCCCGAGGTGCACCACGACACACGAGGGGGAGTACTCGAGCCGTCCGAGTCGGGCTGGACGCACGTGCGCGGGCAGCAGTTCGCGATAGGCGGTCGGCAGGTCCGCGTTGAGCACGACCACGTCGGCGGGCAGTTGGTCCCCGTCGTCGGTCACGACCCCGCGGGCCCGATCCCCGCGCACATCGACGCGCTCGACCTCGGTCGACAGGCGCACGTCCACCCCCACGCGCTCGGCGAGGTCCCCGAGCGCCCGGCTCATCGCGAAGACCCCTCCCCTGGCCGCGTAGACGCCCGCGATCGTGTCCATGTAGGCGATCACCGCGTAGATGCCCAGTGCCTGGTACGGGCTCATCCCGGCGTACATCGCCTGGAACGTGAACAGCCGCCGCAGGCGCCAGTCGTCGACCAGGCTCGCCACCAGCGGATAGACGCGACGGAATCCGCCGAGGCCCAGCAAGCGCGCCATAGCTGCCGGGCGGGCCAGGCTCAGGGGACCGGAGAAGTTGCGGTCGATGAAGGTCGCGTACTCCACCTCGTACAACGCCCGCAAGCGGTCGGCCAGCCGCCGGAAGCGCACCGCCTCATCCGGCCCGATGGTGTCCCGGACCTCCTCGGTCATGGCCTCCACCGACCCACGTACGCGCAGCACCGATCCGTCGTGGAAGACGGCTCTATAGGCGGGATCGAGACACTCGACCGCGACGTGATCGGCGATGTCCTCACCTGCGAGCGCGAACAGTTCCGCGAACAGGTGCGGCATCGTGAGGACGCTGGGACCCGTGTCGAACGCGAAGCCCTCCTGCTCGAGACGGCCGGCGCGACCGCCGAGATGGTCGTCGCGTTCGACCAGCGTGACCCGCACCCCGCTGACGGCGAGGCGGATCGCGGTCGCGAGTCCGCCGAACCCCGCTCCCACGACCACCACGCGACCCCGAGCGTTCGAGGCCGTCGCACGCGCGCGGTCATCGGCCTTCGAGGGGACCTGCCCGGCCAGGGTCATTCGATCCTCGCGACCGCACGGTCGGCCAGCTCGACCAGCGCGGCCCGCGCGGGTTCCGGGAGCGCTTGCGCGGCCTCGTGTGCGCGCTCGTGTTGGGCGGACAGCAAACGCTCCACCGAGCGGAGGGCCCCGGAGTCGACGACGATCTGGCGTGCACGGTCGGCGTCGTCCTCGCCCAGGTGGTCCTGGCCGAGCGTGGCCTCGAGGGTCGCTCGGTCGGCCTCCCCGGCGAAGGCCAACGCGCGCAAGACGAGCAGCGTCCGCTTGCCCTCGCGTAGATCCTCCGTCGCGCCCTTGCCCGTCTCCGCGGGATCGCCGAAGAGCCCGAGCACGTCGTCCCGCAGCTGGAAGGCCAGACCCACCGCATCCCCGTACGAGGTGAGAACGTCGTCGATGGCGGACCCCTCCTCGCCGAGCGCCGCTCCGAGCTGCAGGGGACGCGTCACGGTGTAGCGGCCGGACTTCAGGAGCGCCACTCGGCGCGCGCGCTCCTCGTCCGCTCCACGGTCGCCGGCGAGCCGCAGGTCGAGGTACTGCCCGGCCATCACCTCGACCCGCAGTTGGGTGAACACTCGCCGGGCGCGCTCGAGCGCGTCGACCGGCACCGCGGCCTCATCGAGGAGGCGGTCGGCCCAGACGAAGGCGAGGTCGCCCGCCAGGATCGCTCCCCCGACACCGAACCACGCGGGGTCCCCGGCAAGACCCTCGTCGGCGTGGGCCGTCGTCAGCGCGCTGTGCACTGCCGGGCGGCCCCGCCGTTCGTCCGACCGGTCCATCACATCGTCGTGGATGAGCGCGAACGTGTGCAGCAGCTCGACGGCTCCGGCCGGGTGGAGCACGGCGTGATCGTGGTCAGCACCCGTGGCCCGGTGACCCCAGTAGACGAACGCGGGACGGAGCCGTTTACCGCCCGCCGCGACGAGCCCTGCGATCTCACGTCCCACGGTGGCCAGCGCCGGGTCGAGCTCGACGAGCTCGTCGACCTGCGTGTCGAGGAAGTCGGAGAGCAGGCGATCGATCGGGCCGGACACCGGCGCGAAAGGGTCCACGGAAGGCGTGTCCACGGTCGACCGGGAGGCGTGAGCCGACGGTCGTGCTGAACGCCCTCGGCTCACGGGATCCTCGTCGGGAACGGCACGAGACCGCGCCACATCGAGCTCGTCTCGTGTGGAAGGCCGCATGCACTCCTCGGTCGTCGATCGGGCCGTCCGGCGTTCCACCAGCGTGCACTCCGACGCTGATTCACCCCGGATGCCATAACCATCCCCGCCGACGAATACGGACTAACGTGAGCCTCAGCACCACTGGAGTGTCCGCGGCCCGACGTCGCGCGGTCTGCCCTCGTCATGCCCGCGAACCGGAACAACCACCTCACTTCAGTTCGCGAGCCGATCGCGCAGCAACTCGTTCACCCGCTGCGGGTTCGCCTGGCCCTGGCTCGCCTTCATCACCGCTCCGACGAGGGCTCCGATCGCCTTGTCGTTGCCCCCTCGGACCTTCTCCGCCGCCTCGGGTTGGCTCGCGATCGCCTCGTCCACCAGCCGCTCGAGCTCGCCCTCGTCGCTCACCTGCTCGAGGCCGCGCGCCTGCGCCACTTCGCGCGGGGACCCCTCCCCGGCCAACACCCCGTCGAGTGCTGCCCGTGCGAGCTTGGTCGACAGGGTCCCCTCCTCGACCATCGCGAGCAGCTCGGCGAGCGCGGAGCCCTCGATGGGGGCGTCGGCCGGTTCGATGCCCTGGTCGTGGCACCAGGAGGTGATCTCGTTCGCCAGCCACTTCGCCGCCGTGGGCGCGTCCGCTCCGGCGGCCGAGGCGTCGTCGAGCACCGAGGCCAGCCCGCTGCCGACGAGCGTGCGGGCCTGCTCCGCCTCGATCCCGAGGTCGTCGACCAGGCGCCGGCGCTGCGCCGCCGGGAGCTCGGGCAGCCCCACCCGCAGCTCCTCGATCCGGGCCGCGTCGGGCTCCACCGGCACGAGGTCGGGATCCGGGAAGTAGCGGTAGTCGAACACCTCCTCCTTGGCGCGCAGCGTGCTCGTCGCGCCCGCGTCCTCGTCCCAGTGCCGGGTCTCCTGCACGACCGGGTCACCGGCCTCGAGCCGCTCGGTGTGCCGCCGGATCTCGTAGTCGACCGCTCGCTGGAGGCTGCGCAGCGAGTTCATGTTCTTGATCTCGACCCGCGTGCCGTACGCCTGCGTGTCCCGTGGGCGCAGAGACACGTTCGCGTCGCAGCGCATCGACCCTTCCTCGAGCTTCGCGTCGCTGATCCCCAGGGCGAGCACGATCGCGCGGAGCTCGGCGAGGTAGGCGCGGGCCTGCGCCGCCGAGCGGATGTCGGGCTCGCTCACGATCTCGAGCAGCGGGATGCCGGCGCGGTTGTAGTCGATGAGCGAGTGGTCGCTGCCGGCGATCCGCCCGGTCCCGCCGACGTGCAGCGACTTGCCGGTGTCCTCCTCCATGTGCACACGCGTGATCCCGACCGTCGTCGGCTCGCCGTCGACGTCGACCTCCAGCCGCCCGTCCGAGCAGATCGGCACGTCGTACTGGCTGATCTGGTAGTTCTTCGGCATGTCGGGATAGAAGTAGTTCTTGCGGTGGAATCGGCTCGACGGGGCGACGTCGCAGTCGAGGGCGAGGCCGAGGCGGACGGCGGCCTCGATCGCGGCCCGGTTGGGGACCGGCAGGCTGCCCGGCAGGCCCAGGCACACCGGGCAGGTCCGACTGTTCGGCTCGCCGCCGAACTCGGTCGCGCACGCGCAGAACATCTTCGTCGCGGTGGCGAGCTCGACGTGCACCTCGAGTCCGATGACGGCCTCGTAGCGGGTGGTGACGTCGTCCGGGATCGTCGTCATCGGGTGGCTCCTCTTCGATTCGGACGCGTCAGGACGCCGCGACCGCGGCGTCGACGGCTGCCGGGGCGGCCTCGAAGCCCATGTCGGCCTCGAGGGCGGCCGCGGCCTGGAACAGCACCGGCTCGCCGAGGTGCGGCGCCATGATCTGCAGCCCCACGGGCAGCCCGTCGGCGTCGTGGCCCACCGGCAGCGACAGGGCGGGTGTCCCCGCCAGGTTGGAGGGCACCGCGAAGACGTCGTTGAGGTACATCGCCAGCGGATCGTCCACCTTGTCGCCGATCCCGAAGGCCGTGGACGGGGTCGCCGGGCTCACGAGCACGTCGCAGTCGGCGTACGCCGTGGCGAGGTCGCGCTGGACGAGGGTACGCACCTTCTGGGCCTGCAGGTAGTACGCGTCGTAGTAGCCAGCCGACAGCGCATATGTCCCGATCATGATGCGGCGCTTGACCTCGGGACCGAAGCCCTCCGCGCGGGTGCGCGCCATCATCTCCTCGGCGGTCGGGCCGTCGACGCGGAGCCCGTAGCGGACACCGTCGAAGCGCGACAGGTTCGAGGACGCCTCGCTGGGCGCGATCAGATAGTAGGCGGGCAGCGCCCGGTCGGCGTGCGGCAGCGCGACGTCGACGACCTCGGCACCCAGCGCCTCGAACCGCTCGATCGCCTCGGCGCAGCGTGCACGGACGCCGGCGTCGACCCCGTCCCCGTCGAGGAAGGACCGCACCACTCCGACGCGCAACCCGGCGACCCCCCGATCCAAGCGGTCGGCCACCGTCGGCGGGGCCTCGTGGATCGAGGTGGCGTCCCGGGGGTCGTGGCCGGCGATCGCCTCGTACAGCCGGGCGGCGTCGCCGACGGTGCGTGCCAGCGGGCCCACCTGATCGAGCGAGGAGCCGAACGCGACCAATCCGTAGCGGGAGACGAGGCCGTACGTCGGCTTCATCCCCACGATCCCGCAGAAGGCGGCGGGCTGCCGGATGGAGCCCCCGGTGTCGGTTCCGATCCCGAGGGTGGCCTGGAAGGCCCCCACGGCCGCGGCGCTTCCGCCCGAGGACCCCCCCGGGACCAGATCGAGACCCCAGGGATTGCGCGTGGGCCCGAAGGCGGAGTTCTCCGTGGACGAGCCCATCGCGAACTCGTCCATGTTCGTCTTGCCGAGCACGATCGCGTCCGCGGCGCGCAACCGCTCCACGACGGTCGCGTCGTACGGCGGCGTCCAGCCCTCGAGCATCCGCGACCCGCAGGTCGTCGGGGTCCCGCGCGTGGCCAGTATGTCCTTGAGCGCGAGCGGAACGCCCGCCAGCGGGCCGAGCGGTCGGCCCTCCTCGCGTCGCCGGTCGATGTCCACGGCGTGCGCGAGTGCGTCCTCACCCGTCACCCGCAGGAACGCTCCGAGCGCGCCGTCGGTGGCATCGATCCGGGCGAGGTGCGCGCGCGTCGCGGCCTCGGCGGTCTGCCTGCCGTCCGCGTACGCGGCCAGCAACGACGCGGCGTCCAGTCGGGTCGGGTCGCTCGAGGCCACCTACGCCTCCTCACCGTCGGGGGCCTCCCCCAGGATCCGGGGGACGCGGAAACGCTGTTGCTCGGCCCGGGGGGCCTGCGACAGGACGGCCTCCCGGTCGAGCGAGGGGCGGGGGTCGTCGGCCCGGTCGACGTTCACCAGCGGATACGGGTGGCTGGTCGGGGGCACGTCCTCCGCGGCGACCTCACCCACCTGTTCGGCGTACGCCAGGATGTCGGACAGCTGCCCGCGCAGCTGGTCCCGCTCGGATGTCGACAGCGCGACCCGCGCCAGTCGCGCGACGTGCTGCACTTCCTCGTCGGACAGCGCCACCAGGGTCCCTCCCGGGCATCGGAGTACGGGCGTGCGGATCGCCCCCGAGGGTAGTGCCCCGGCCATCGGCGAGGCGAGCCGGAGCCCCCCCGCAGCCGCGGCACGAGAGGTCGGTGCGCCTCGGTGCGGCCGCACGTTGCCGTGGGATCAACCGCCCGATGCGACCTCACCGGTCTCCAGCAGGCGACGGAACCCTGCCTCGTCGAGGGTCGGTACCCCGAGCTCGGCGGCCTTGTCGGCCTTGCTGCCGGGCTCGGCCCCGACCACGACCGCGGAGGTCCGTTTCGACACGCTCGAGGTGACCTTGCCGCCACGGTCGGTGACGGCTTCCTTCGCCTCGTCCCGCGTGAAACCCTCGAGCGAGCCGGTGATGACGACACTCACCCCGTCGAGCAGGTCACTGCGCTCGCCCGCCTCCGCGTCGGTGCGCACCCCTGCGGCGATCAGCTTGTCGGCGAGCTCGGCGTTGCGGGGGTTCTCGAACCACCGCCGCACCGCCTGCGCGATGATCGGCCCGACCCCGTCGACCGAGGCGATCGCCTCCTCGTCGGCCTCGCGCAGGGTCTCGAGGCTGCCGAAGGCGCGGGCCAGCAGCCGGGCAACGGTGCCGCCGACGTGCGGGATGTTGAGGCCGACGAGCAGCCGCTCGAGGGGCTGCTGCTTCGCGGCCTCGATGCCCGCGAGCAGGTTGTCGGCCTTCTTCTCGCCGAAGCCCTCGAGGTCGAGGAGCGCATCGCGGTCGAGGTGGAACGTGTCGGCCAGGTCCTTCACCAGGCCCGTGTCGAGCAGGAGCTTCGCGGTCTCGTAGCCCAGACCCTCGATGTCGAGCGCCCCGCGGGACGCGAAGTGGGCGAGCGACTCGAGTTGGCGGTTGGGGCAGTCGACGTTGGTGCAGTAGGTCGCCGCCTCGCCCTCGAGCCGCACGAGGTCGGAGCCGCAGAACGGGCACACCGAGGGCATCCGCCACGGACCCGCCTCCTCGACCTCGCGAGGTCGCTTCGACGCGACGTACCCGAGCACCTCGGGAATCACGTCGCCGGCCTTGCGGACCCGCACCGTGTCGCCGGGACGCACGTCCTTGGCGGCGGCCTGGTCCTCGTTGTGCAGTGTGGCCGTCCCGATGGTGGAGCCGGCCACGGTCACCGGCTCGAGCTGCGCGAAGGGGGTCACCTTCCCGGTCCGCCCGACATTGACCTCGATGTCGCGCAGCCGCGTCTCCTGCTCCTCGGGCGGGTACTTCCACGCGATCGCCCACCGCGGAGCGGCGCTCGTGGACCCGAGCTGACGCTGCTGGCCGTGGTCGTCGACCTTGATCACGACCCCGTCGATCTCGTACTCGGGATCGTGACGGTGCTCGCCCCAGTAGGCGATGAACTCGTTCACGCCCTCGGGGGAGTCGAACGTCCGGGTCTCGGCCGTCGTCGGCAGCCCCGCGTCGCGCAACAGCTCCAGGAACTGCGTGTGGCGCCGCACGTTCACGCCCTCCAGGGCGCCCATCCCGTGACAGACCATCGACAACGGCCGCGTCGCCGTGATCCGGGGATCCTTCTGCCGCAACGCCCCGCTCGCGGCGTTGCGGGGGTTCGCGAAGCGCGGCTCCCCCCGGGCCTCGCGATCGGCGTTCATCGTCTCGAACGCGTCGACCGGGTAGTAGACCTCGCCGCGCACCTCGAGCCGTGGGGGCGGCCGGTCGAGGTCCAGCCAGTCGGGCACCGCCTCGACCGTGCGTACGTTCGCGGTGATGTCCTCGCCGACCCGGCCGTCGCCGCGGGTCACGGCCTGGGCGAGGTGGCCGTCCAGGTAGACGAGGCTGCAGCCGACCCCGTCGATCTTGAGTTCGCAGACGTAGGTGGGGCGACGCCCGTCGAGGCCCTTCTCGACCCGCTCGAACCACGCGTCGAGCTCGTGCGCTTCGAACGCGTTGTCGAGCGACAGCATCGGCACCCGATGGGTGACCGGCTGGAACGCCGGGTCCGGCGGTGCCCCCACCTGCTTCGTCGGGCTGTTGGGGTCATCGAGCTCGGGGTGGGCGCGCTCGAGCTCGGTGAGCTCCCGGACGAGCGCGTCGAACTCGTCGTCGGAGACCTCGGGGTCGCTGAGGATGTAGTACCGGTACCGGTGGTACTCGATGCGCACCCGCAGGTCGGTCGCCCGGCGTCGTGTCTCCTCGTCGGCCATGTGCGGCAGTCTCACACGCCGGACACAGCTCGACCGTGAACCGTCCGGGAGCCGCTCGTCGCGCCAATCGCGGGCGCGGCGAGTCACCGCGCCACCCCTCGGGCGGGACCCCGGTGCGTCGCGAAGCGGACGCGACGTGCCGAGAGCGCGTTACGCTCCCTCTCATGGCATCGCCTGGCGGCACCGCGTCCGCGCGCCCGGCCACGGGCGTTTCCCGAGGGCGCGAGCCGCACACGAGTACCGACCGCGAGAGAGGCACCGCATGACACGCTCATCGCCTGCGACCCGGCGCGTCGTCCCGTTGGTCCTCGCCGGCGGGCTGCTCACGCTCTCGGCGTGCACCGCGCTCGCGCAGGACGAGATGGACGTCGACGTCCGGCTCGACGAGATCGCCGAGGACGTCGCCGAGCTCCGCGACCTGGAGCTCGACGAACCGCTCGAGGGCGAAGTGCTCGACGACGACGCGTTCGTCGAGGTCATGCGCGAGATCACCGAGGAGCGCGAGGGGACGAGCCAGGCCGGGGCCGCCAGCGAGGACGTCCTGATCTCCCTGCGCCACCTCGCACCGGACGAGCCGCTCCGGGAGGACGAGGAGGAGTGGATCGATGTCGTGGGCGGGGTGTACGCCCCCGAGCGGGAGACGTTCTACGTCCGCGACCCCGAGGGCGAGTTCACCGGGCTCGAGGAGGTCACGGCCGCTCATGAGATCCAGCACGCGCTCCAGGACCGCGCGGTCGGGCTCGACCGCCTGATCGAGTTCCAGCAGGGCCTCGACACGGAAGCCTTCCTCGGGCTCAACGCGGTGGTGGAGGGCGACGCGGTGGCCGTGCAGGAGGCGTGGTCGCAGGAGCACCAGGATCCGGATGACCGGGCCGAGTACCTGCGCGGAGGGCAAGAGCTCAGCGACGAGGAGCAACAGGCCCTCGAGGCGCTGCCGGGTTACGTGGCCGACCAGCTGCAGTTCACCTACGTCGAGGGCGCGGAGTTCGTCGACGCCCTCCGCGAGGAAGGGGGCTGGGAGGCCGTCGACGGGGCGCTCGCGGACCCGCCCGCCACCAGCGCCGAGATCTTCCACCCCGACCGCTACCTCGGGGGGTTCGAGCCGAGCGACGTGACGGTCGCGGGCGAGCCCGGCGACGGATGGGACGAGCAACTGCGCCTGCCCTTCGGGGCGTTCGACCAGTTCGTGCTGCTCGGCCACGCCGACCGCTTCCGGGCGGCCGGGACGACGAGCGCGTGGCGCGGCGGCGAGCTGGTGTCGTGGACCGACGGGGATCAGCAGGCGCTCGGCATCCGCGTGGCCGTCGACGAGGAGGACGAGGCCGCGGAGGACGTCTGCGAGCTCATGAGCGAGTGGTACGTCGCGGCCGCCGACGGGGGCCCCGTGGACCGGCCGGAGCGGGACGGGCGACTGCTCGAGGCCGGCGACGGCCGCGGGGACGTGCTGGCGGTGGCCTGTGACGGCGACGACGTCCGCGCGGGCCTCGGCCCCGATCCCGACACCGCGACGGGTATCGCCGAGCCGTAGGAGTCGCCCCGGCGCGTCGCCGGTCAGGACGGCAATGCGGGCGCGGGTAGCTCCGCGTGGGTGCCGGTGATGGTCGCGCCGCCGAGCACCTCGTCCCCCCGGTACAGCACCACGGCCTGACCTGGGGCCACCCCGTCGGGAACCTCGTCGGGGAAGCGGATCCGCAAACCACCGTCGGCGTCGAGCTCCGCGACGCACGCCAGCGGCTGGCCGCGATACCGGACCTGGGCGCCCAGCCGAGCCGATGCGAGCTCCGCGGGGCTCGGTGCCTCCCCCGCGACCCAGGAGACCTGCTCGGCGTCGATCACCGGCGCGGCGAGGTGCTCACGCGGGCCCACGTGGACGGTGTCCCCGTCGATCGCGGTGACGTAGTGGGGCTCGCCCAGCCCCGAGATCCCGAGGCCCCGCCGCTGACCGATCGTGAAGCGGTACGCCCCGTCGTGTCGGCCCAGCTCGGTGCCGTCGGGCCCGATGATCGGTCCCGAGCGGTCGCCCAGCCGGGGGCGGAGGAACCCCGCGAGGTCACCCGACGGGATGAAGCAGATGTCGTGGCTGTCGGGCTTGGAGGCCGTCACGAGGCCTCGCTCGGCCGCCATCGCGCGCAGATCGTCCTTCGTGTGCTCGCCGGCCGGCCAGAACGTGCGCCCGAGCTGGGCCTGCGTCGCCATGTAGAGGACGTAGGTCTGGTCCTTGCCCCGGTCCGCGGCGCGGCGCACCACGTAGCGGCCACCCTCGTGACGCAAGCGCACGTGGTGGCCGGTCGCGAGCGCGTCGAACCCGACGGCGGTGGCCCGCTCGAGCAGCGCGGTGTACTTCACCCGCTCGTTGCAGCGGATGCACGGGTTCGGCGTGCGACCGGAGGCGTACTCGGCGACGAAGTCCTCGACGACGCGCTCCTGGAACGCCGCCGACAGATCCCACACGTAGAAGTCGATGCCGAGCAGGTCCGCCACGCGCCGGGCGTCCCGCGCGTCGTCGAGCGTGCAGCAGCCCTTGCCGGGCAGCCCCGAGGGGGTGTCGGCCAGCTTGAGGTGCACGCCGGTCACGTTGTGGCCGGCGTCCTGGAGCAGTGCGGCGGTCATCGACGAGTCGACGCCACCGCTCATCGCCACGAGCACGCGCATGCCGCCCACGGTATCGGGCACCGCGGTCCCTCGACTCCCCCGGCGGGGCGGCCAACGTCCGGCACGAGTGCGACCATGGGGGTCGATGAAACCATTGGAGACGCCCCAGGAGACCTTCTACGAGCGGGTCGGAGGCGAGCCGACGTTCCGCGCGATCGTCGACCGCTTCTACGCGGGCGTGCCCGACGACCCGGTCCTCGCCCCGCTTTATCCCTCCGACGACCTCGAGGGTGCGCGGGAGCGGCTCACGCTGTTCCTGATGCAGTACTGGGGCGGGCCACGGACCTACGACGAATGGCGCGGGCATCCCAGGCTGCGTATGCGGCACGCCCCGTTCGCGATCGGGGAGGCCGAGCGCGACGCCTGGCTCGCCCGCATGCGCGCCGCCATGGACGAGGTGGGCCTCGACCCCGAGCACGACGCGGTGTTGTGGGAGTACCTCACGATGGCCGCGGAGGCGATGCGAAACCGCTGACCCGCTGGACGGTCCGGCCGACCTCCGGTGGCTCGGTCCACCGTGGCCCCGGCCTCGTTGCAAGCGCCGAATCACGGTGAGGACACCGTAGAACACGACCCGGCCCGCTCACGAGCGGGCGGTGTCAGACGTAGCCCCCGCCGCCGCCGCGGAGCCGCTCGATCGCGTCACGAGTGCGCGTGAGCGCGGCCTCCACGTCGTCGCTTGTGGTGGTGGCCCCGGCGGTGAGGCGCACGTGGGCCGCGTCCGCGCGGGCGCCGATGGCCTCGAGCACGTGGCTGGCGGCGGCCGCACCGGACTGGCACGCGGAGCCCGCCGACACCGCGACGCCGGCCTGATCCAGCGCGAAGAGGAGCGCCTCGCCGTCACAGCCCTCGACGGCCACGTTCGCGTTGTGGGGCAGCCGGCGGTCGGGGCAGCCGTTGAGCGTCACGCCGTCGAGGCTCGTCAACCCCTCCCGCAGGCGTCGGCCGAGGCTCGCGAGGCGTGGGACCTCGTCGTCCATCCGCTTGCCCGCCGCCGCGGTGGCCGCGCCGCAGCCCACGATCCCCGCGACGTTGAGCGTGCCCGAGCGCACGCCGCGTTCCTGGCCACCGCCGAGCAGCACCGGGTCCGCCGGCACGTCGCGGCGCAGCACGAGCACGCCGACGCCCTGAGGACCCCCGAACTTGTGGGCGCTCAGGCTCAGCGCGGCCAACCCCCATCCCTCGACATCGAGGGGCATCCGCCCGAAGGCCTGGACCGCGTCGGTGTGCAGGGGGACGCCCCGCTCGGCGAGGGCGGGTCCGAGCGTCTCGAGCGGCTGAATCGTCCCGAGCTCGTTATTCGCGGCCATGACCGACACGAGGACGGTGTCCCCGCGCACGTGAGCGAGGAGCCGATCGGGGTCGACGACGCCGTCGGGCTCGGGCGCCACCACGTCGAGGTCGAAGCCCTCGCGCTGGGCGAGCCAGCGAGCGGGGTCGAGCACCGCGTGGTGCTCGATCGCCGTGGTCACCAGGTGCGCGCCGCGTCCGGCGTGGCGCGCGGCCCGGGCGATCCCCAGCACGGCCTGGTTGTCGGCCTCGGTGCCGCCGGAGGTGAACAGGACGTCGAGGGCTGGGACGCCCAACGCCCCCGCCACCCGGTCGCGGGCGGCCTCGACCGCCGCGCGGGCCTGCCGTCCGACCCCGTGCGTCGACGAGGCGTTCGCCGCGTGACCGGCGGGACCCTCCACCAGGTGGGGGCGCATCGCGTCGAGCGCCTCGGACGAGAGCGGGGTCGTGGCGGCGTGGTCGAGATAGATCACGAGCTGATCCTCGAGTCGAGGTCGGTGCGGTAGCCGAGCAGCTTCACCGTGCGCTCGGGTTCCCAGTCGAGCTCGGGGGCGCGCTCGAACCCCAGCTTCTCGTACAGACGGTGCGCGGCGTGCATCCAGTCGGTGGTGTGCAGGACGAACCGCGCCCAACCCTCGTCGCGAGCGCGCGCGAGCGACCACCGCACGAGCGCCTCGGCGACGCCCCGGCGGCGGATCGCCGGGTCGACCGCGAGGAAGCGGATCCCGGCCGCGCGGGGATCGTCCCACTCGGCGAAGTGCCCCGGCCCCGGGATGTAGGTGACGGTCCCGAGCAAGGTTCCGCCCTCCTCGGCCACGATCACCTCGCAGGCCTCGGCGCGCGCGGCCACGTCACGGAGCACCCCGGCGTAGTCGCCGAGCGGCTCGCCGAGTGTCGCGTACGCCGCGACGGTCAGCTCACCGACGGCGTCGTGCTCGTTGGGGGCCACCGGGCGGATCCGCATCGCGGCAAGCATGACACGGCCGGCGGTCCCGCGTCGGGCCTACTGCTGCCGCTTCTCGAGTTCCTCGATCAGCGGCGGGATCACCTTGTAGAGATCGCCCACCACCCCGAAGTCCGCGATCGAGAAGATCGGCGCCTCCGCGTCCTTGTTGATCGCGACGATCCGCTGGCTGGTCTGCATACCCGCGCGGTGCTGGATCGCTCCCGAGACCCCGCACCCGATGTAGAGCCCGGGCGCGACGGTCTTGCCGGTCTGGCCGATCTGGTGCTGATGGGGGTACCAGCCGGCGTCGGTGGCGGCGCGGCTGGCACCCACCGCCGCGCCGAGCGTGTCGGCGAGCTGCTCGATCGTCTCGAACCCGGAGGCGTCCCCGAGCCCTCGTCCCCCCGTCACGATGATGGAGGCCTCGGTCATCTCGGGCCGGCCGCCCGACTCCTCCTCGTGCACCTCGACGATCTCGGCGCGGCGCGCGGTCTCGGGCAGGCTCACGTCGAGCGGAACGACCTGGGCGGACCCGTCCCCGCCCTCCTCGGCCGAGAACGCGTTCGGTTTGACGCCGATGAACTGCGGCCGGTCCCCGACGACGTGGCAGCGGCTGATCATGTCGCCGCCGAAGATCGCCTTCGTGGCGACGACCCGGTCATCGTCCAGCTCGAGGTCGGTCGCGTCACCGATCACGCCACCGCCGGTCCGCACGGCGGCTCGCGCGACGATGTCGGTGATGAAGGGGTCCGCCGGGTAGAGGACGATCGACGCGCCCGACGATTCGATCGCGGCCACCAGCGCCGCGGTCTCGGGCTCGGTGTCGTACTGCTGCGCGTCGGGATCGTCCCAGGTGTAGGCCGTGTCAGCGCCGAAGGCACCCACCTTCTCCGCCGCGTCGCTCGCGCCGGGGCCGAGGAGCGCTGCGGCCACGCCGCCAGCGCCGAGCTGCCGAGCGGCGGTGAGGATCTGGTTGGAGACCTTCTTCGGGGCGCCTGCGTCGTGGTCGACCAGGACGAGGGTTTCGGGCATCGCGTGCTCCTTGGGAACCGGGGTGTCGGTGTCGTGGCTGAGGACCGCGTCGGGCAGGGGCTAGACGAGCTTCTGCTCGGCGAGCCACTCGACGAGCGACTGCGCCCCCACCTGGCCCGATCCGTCGTCCTCGACCTTCTGGCCCGCCTCCTTCGGGGGCTTGGGGCTGATGTCGACCACCTTGGTCGACGCGCCCTGCTGGCCGACCTCGCTCGCGTCGAGCCCGAGCGTCGCCAGGTCACGCTGCTCGAGCGGCTTCTTCTTCGCGGCCATGATCCCCTTGAAGCTGGGGTACCGCGGCTCGTTGATCGCCTCGACGACGCTCACGACGGCCGGTGCGGTGGCCTTCACGGCGACGTGGCCGCTGGCCGTCTCACGGTGGGCGAGCACCTGGTCGCCGTCGACCTCGAGGTACTTCGCGAACGTCAGCGCCGGCAGTCCGAGGAACTCCGCGAGCATCGCCGGCACCAGCGTGGTCCGAGCGTCGGACGACTGGTTGCCCATGAGCACCAGGTCGAACGATTCCCCCTCCAGGGCCTTGGCGAGGACGCGCGCGGTCGCCAGGGCATCCGAGCCCTCGATCTGCTCGTCGGTGACCTGGAGCGCGCCGTCGAGCCCGTAGGACAAGGCCTTGCGGATGATCTGCTGGGCGCTGTCGGGGCCCATGTTGAGGGCGACGACCTCGGTGTCGTCGGTGCGCTCCTTGATGCGCATCGCCTCTTCGATGGCCCACTCGTCGTTCGCGTTGAGCACGGGCTCCGAGGCGTCACGATCGACCGTCCAGGTGGACTCGTCGATCTTCTTGTCGGCCGCGGTGTCCGGTACGCGCTTGACCGGGCAGATGATCCTCACGGTGCCTCCTGACACGTCCTCGTCGGATCGGGGTGCGGGGCTGTGATGTCGGGTGCGACGGGTTGGTGCCACCGGGGGCGGCCCGCAGTCCGGTGCCTGCCGGCGACGATCGCCTCGGCGGTTCGACGCTCAATTTGTTACTCCACGGTAACATGCTGTCGGCGCGACGAGCCACCGAACGACCGGGTGCGCTGCCCCCGAGTACGTTCTCACGTCCGCGCGCGGGACGCCAGACGGGCCGCCCGCCAGTGGCTCCAGAGGAACGGCCGGGCGCCGATCGACCGGCTGCTAGCCTCGCCACCCGATGTCCTCGATCGTGCGCTCGTGGCCGGACTGGTGGCGCGACGAGGGCCATCCCCTGCCCCTCACCGGTGAGCGCACGCTGCCGGGGGTCTCCCAGGAGCGGTACTGGTTCGCCCGTCACGTCGCCGGCTATGCCCTCGCCGACGCGCTCATCGACGTGCCCGACACGCGGCGTCCGCAGCGGCTGCTCGACGCGGGCTGCGGCGAGGGCTTCGGGAGCGCCCTGCTGGCCCGATCGCACCGGGCGCGCCGGGCGGTCGTGGGCGTCGACCTCGATCCCGCCTCCATCGCCCACGCGACAACGGCCTACGGCCGGCTCGCCGAGTTCTGCACCGCCGAGGTCACCAACAGCCCGTTCGCCGACGACGCGTTCGGCGCGGTGGTGGCCTCGCAGGTCATCGAGCATCTGTGGGACGTGGATGGCTGGCTGCGCGAGGTCCGACGCGTGCTCGCACCCGGTGGGACGCTCGCGGTCCTCACCCCCAACCGACGCACCTTCACCCCTCACCAGGACGAGCCGGAGGATCCGTTCCACACGATCGAGTTCGCACCGCCGGAGCTGCACGAGCGCCTGACCCGTCACTTCGCGTCCGTGCGGCTCTGGGGGGTCTGGCACGGTCGACGCCTGCGCCGCGTGGAGCGACTGCACCGGACGACGCTGCCGACGGCCCAGGCCGATCGATCCCCCGATCGTTGGCCGCGGTGGCTGCACCGAGCCGTCACGCGAACACGACCCGAGGACTTCGTCCCGGGACCACCTTCGCGGGCCCGTCCTCCCACGGAGTCGCTCGACCTCGTGGCCGTCGCGACGGCACGTGGCACCGCCCCGGGTCGGAGCGTCGCGGTGGCGCACTGATGGACGTCGCGCTCGTACTGCACACCCACCTGCCCCGCTTGGCCCGCAACGGCGCCTTCCCCGTGGGCGAGCAGTGGCTCCACGAAGCCGTCACCGAGTCGTACCTGCCGGTGCTCGAGGTGCTCGAGCGGCTCGCCTCGGCCGGTCACCGGGATCTGGCCACCGTGGGCGTGACGCCCGTGCTGGCCGAGCAGCTCGCGGACCCCTACGTGATCGACGAGCTGCGCGGCTGGACCGGCCGACGGCTGATCGACCTGCAGTGGACCATCGGGCGGTACGGCGCGACCGACCGAGGGCGGCTGCACGGCGCGTGGCGCCACGAGTGGCGCCGCTGGCAGCGCACCCACGAGTTGGTCGAGGGGCGCGTCCGGCGTGACGGCCTCGTGCGACCGTTCGCCACCCTGGCCGAGACCGGCGTCATCGAGCTCCTCGGCGGACCCGCGACCCATCCCTACCTGCCCCTGCACGCCGACCTCGATCGCGCGAGGGCGCAGCTCGCCGACGGGCTCACCGCCCACCGCGCCCGCTTCGGACTGGCAGCCCGAGGAATGTGGCCACCGGAGCTCGGCTACCGGCCCGCAGGGGACGTCGACGACCCCGCGCGGGTAGCGGTGGGCAGGCAGTCGGACGGAAGCCTGCGGTTGCCGGGGAAAGGCGTCGACCTCCCCGGCCTGGAGGCCCTCTGGGAGGAGGTCGGGATCGACCACGTGGTCCTCGACGGGCCGACCCTCGCGGAGGGGGCCGGCGCCGCTCCCCGCGACTGGTCGCGGGTCGGGGCGACGCTGCCAGCCCCCGGATGGTCGCTGGACGCGGTCGACGGCCCGGTGCGCATCGGCACCAGCGACGTCCTCGCCTTCGGCCGCAATCTGCCCGTGAGCTACGCCGTGTGGAGCCCCGTCGGCGGATATCCCGCGGACCCCGCGTACCGGGACTTCCACGCGCGCGACCTCGAGGGCGGCTTCAAGACCTGGCGCGTCACCGGGCCGCGCTTCGCGGGTGACGACGGGCGCGCCGCAGGCGGCAAAGAACCGTACGACCCCGTGGCCGCGCGCGAGCGAGCGATCGCCCACGCGGACGAGTTCCTACGGCTGCTCCGTCGGTACGCGGAGGGCAGAGACGGGATCGTCGTCGCCGCGTACGACACCGAGCTGTTCGGGCATTGGTGGCACGAAGGGCCGGTCTGGCTCGAGCGCGTGCTCCGCGGACTCGTCGACGACCCCACCCTGCGCCCGACCTCCCTCGCGGGACACCTCGGGCGGGGTGCGGCAGCGCCACGCCTGGACCTGCCGGAGTCCTCGTGGGGCGCGGGCAAGCGACACGCGGCGTGGGCCACCCCCGAGACGCGGGATCTCTGGGAGCGCGTGGAAGATGCACAGCGCGCGTTCGCGGGGGTCCCCGGCGGCCGACGCCGAGAGGTGTGCGCACGACAGCTCGAGCTGCTCGAAGCGAGCGACTGGCCCTTCATGGTGAGCCACGGCACGACCGCCCGGTACGGCCGCCAGCGAGCACTCACGCACCACGCCCGCTTCGCGTCCGCCCTCCGGGGCGAGGCCCTCCCGGAACTCGAGCACGTCGACGGGCCCCCGGTGGCCCGCGCCGCGGGAGCTGCCGGGTCTCAGCCGTCCAGTGGGTCGCCGGGGATGGACTGACCACGGCGGCGGAGATCGTTCGCCTCCTCGGCGGTCATGCCGGCGGGCAGGCGGCTGCGCACCACCCGGGCGGGCACCCCCACCGCGATGGCATAGGGCGGGATGCGCCGGTTCACCACGGTCTGGCTGCCGATCACGCTGCCCGACCCGATGTCGGCGCCTCGCAGGATCGAGGCCTTCTCGCCCACCCAGACGTCCTCGCCGATCCGCACCGGACGTTTGGCGATGCCCTGCTGGCGTATGGGCACGTCGAGGCGCTCGTGGCGGTGGTCGAAGTCGGTCACGTAGATCCAGTCCGACAGCAGGCTGTCGCTGCCGATCTCCACGTCGAGGTAGGTGTTGACCACGTTGCCGCGCCCCAGCACGACCTTCGTCCCGAGGCGGAGCTCCCCCTCGTGCGCACGCAGCGCGGTCCGGTCGCCGAGCCAACACCAGGGTCCCAGGACGAGCCGACTGCGGCCGCGGCGCTGTCGGAGCTCGACCCGGCGGCCGAGGAACGCGGCGCCCTGCCACTGGATCGTGGGGTGGCGGAGCCGAGCCGTGAGGAACCTCGCGTACTGGGCCAGATGCTGCGGGGTGAACATCCGGTGCTCGACGGCGAACCGGACGGCCCGTCGCCAGTGCCGCTGGGGCAGCCGCGGACCGGGCGGGGGCCCGGGGCGGTCGGGATCGTCGGCCGCGGCGATGGCCTCGGCGCGCCGCAACCCTTCTCGCGCGGTCGCGGCGGCGACGAGCAGCTCACGGTGGCGCCGGGCGAGGTCGCGGGCGACGTCCCGCCGCTCCGTCGGCGACGCGTCCGGCCAGTCGGCCTCCATCATCCGGCGCGCTCGCCTCCGGCGATCCCGGTCACCAGACAGTTGTAGAAGGCGGCCTTCGGCACGACGCGGGCGGCGACGCGCTGATCGAACGCGAAGAGGTGCTGCCACGCCCGATAGACGGTCCAGGCGTAGCGCGGACCGAGGCGTTGAGCGCCCACCATCCCCTCGACGGTCCGTGCGACCCACCCCAGCCAGTTCGCGGTGAGTTCCTCGGTCTCGCTGCGCACGTCCTCGAAGCCCGCAGCACGCGCGTGGGCCTCCAGCTCGTCCGGACGAAAGCAGTGCAGGTCCACCTCCCATTCGAGCGCCGCGGCACGCGCGTCCTCGACGGTCGAGACGTGCGCGGGATCGGCGAGCACTCGCTCGGCACCGGCGACCACGGCCGCGAGCTTCACGCCCACGCGCCCCACACGCTTGAACTGCGCCGCGATGCGATCGCCGGTCAGGGTGGGTTCCCCGGCGATGACCAGCCGCCCGCCCGGTCGGAGCACCCTGCGGAACTCGCGGAAGGCGGCGGCGACATCGGGCAGGTGGTGCACCACCGCGTGCCCCACGACGAGGTCGAACGACGCGTCATCGAACGGCAGTGCTTCCGCGTCGGCGGGGCCACCGTCCACCTCGATGCCGAGTCGCTGCCCGTTGGTCTTGCAGGCTCGCACCATCTCCGGGCTCACGTCGGTCACCGTCGCGCGGCGCACGATGCCGGCTTGCGCGAGGTTCAACACGAAGAAGCCCGTGCCGCAGCCCACCTCGAGCGCAGCATCGTACGGACCGTCCGGCTCAGGGGCGGCGGTCCGGAAACGATCCGCGACGTAGCTGATGCAGCGATCGTCGAAGGAGATCGACCACTTCTCGTCGTAGTGGTCGGCCTCCCAGTCGTGGTACACGACCTGCTTGGTCTTGATGTCCATCCGGTGCGTCCCGCCGGGGGGCGTCGACTATCGGCCGGTGAAGCGGGCCTGACCGGGCCCGTGCTCGAGGAAGGACCGCATGCCGATCTGCGCGTCCTCGGTCGCGAACGTCGCCGCGAAGAGGCTGGATTCCAGCCGCAGTGCGCTGTCGAGGTCCTGCTCGACGCCCTCGTCGATCGCCCGCTTGGCCATCCGCAACGCGTACGGCCCATGGGCGTAGCGGCCCGCCTCCGCGTCAGCGGCCTCCTGCAGCTCCTCGGCTTCGACCACGCGATCGACGAGGCCGATCTCGCAAGCCTCTTCCGCGGTGACCATGTCGCCGGAGTACACGAGTCGCTTGGCCTGCTGGACGCCGACGAGCCGGGCGAGCCGCTGCGTGCCGCCCGCTCCGGGGATGAGGCCGAGCTGGATCTCGGGTTGACCGAGCTTCGCCGAATCCGCGGCCACGCGGAAATCGCACGCCAGCGCGACCTCGCACCCGCCTCCCAGCGCGTAGCCCGCGATCGCCGCGACGGTCACCTTGGGCAGACGCGCGAGCGCGGCCACCGCCTCCTGCAGGCGACCCGCGTCCTTGAACTGCTGGGTGAACGGCACCTGCGACATCTCCCTGATGTCGGCCCCGGCGGCGAACACCTTCGGCCCACCCGTCACGACGACGGCGCCCACGGCATCGTCCTCGGCGCAACGGCGGGCCGCCGCGCCCAACTGCTCCCAGACCTCGGGGGAGAGAGCGTTCACCGGGGGGCGGTCGAGCCGGATCGTGGCGACCCCATCGGTGTTGGTCTCGACGGTCACGAACTCGCTCACGCAGGCCCCCTTCGGGAGATTCGGCTCGACCGTCGAGTCTAGAGGGCCGGCGCGCAACGGCCAGGGCGGGCAGAGCAGCCAGCGGGCAGGACGGGCGGGACGCCCGCCGCGCGGTGTCGCCGCTGGCCGACCGAACTTACGCTACCGTAGGCTACTGGAGCGTAACCTACGCTTCCGTAGGTTCGCCGTCGGCAGCCCGAAGGACCACTCGTGACCCGATCCATCACCACGCCCGCGCCGACACCTGCGACTGCGGTCGCACCGCCTCCCAAGCCGCTGCTGCGGGGGTGGCTGCACCTGGTCGGCGCGCCGGCGGTGGTCGCAGCCGGCGTACCGGTTCTGCTTCTCGCCAGTGACCGCTCGGCAGGGTTGCTGTTCGCGGTCTACATCGCGGGCGTGACGGCGATGCTCGGCGCGAGCGCCCTCTACCACGTCCCCATGTGGTCGCCCGAGGCACGTCGCCGGCTGAAGCGCCTCGACCACTCGTGCATCTTCCTCGCGATCGCCGGAACGTACACCCCGATCGCCGGGCACGCCCTCGGGGGCACGGCGGGCGCGGCCCTGTTGGCCGCCGTGTGGGTCGGCGCGGTGGCGGGCATCGCGGTGCGCAACTGGAAGGTCGACGGCCCGCGGTGGCTGCGATCGCTGCCGTACATCGCCCTCGGCTGGGTCGCGATCCTCGCGTTGCCGGCTCTCTGGACCGCGCTCGGCCCGTTCGACGTGGCACTCCTCGCAGCCGGCGGCGCCCTCTACACGGTGGGGGCCCTGGTCTACGCTCGGGGTCGGCCCGACCCGTGGCCACGCGTGTTCGGTGCCCACGAGACGTTCCACCTGCTCGTGCTCGCCGCGGTGGCGACGCACTTCGTCGTCGTCGCCCGAGCCGTGCTGTAGCAGCGCTCGCGCGCTCGGCGGCGCCGGGGAGCCGGTGCGGGCACCGTGGCGTGGGAATGGCAGCCTGGGACATGGGCGTTGTTCACGCCGTCCCCATCCGATAGGAGTCGCCCGTGGCGACCGTCGAACTCACCGCACAGGATCTGGAACAGCAGATCAGCGAGCAGGACATCCTCCTCCTCGACTTCTGGGCCGACTGGTGCGGTCCCTGCCACCAGTTCGCCCCCATCTACGAGGAAGCCAGTGAGCGGCACACCGACGTCATGTTCGGCCGCATCGACACGGAGTCGGAGCAGCAGCTCGCGGCCGAGCTCGGGATCCAGTCCATCCCCACCCTGATGGCCATCCGGGAGGGTGTCGTCGTCTTCAGCCAGCCCGGGGTGCTGCCGGGCGAGGCGATCGACGAGCTGCTCGAGAAGGTGCGGGAGCTCGACATGGAGGAGATCCACGCCGAGCTGGCCCAGGAGGGCGAGGCGGGCGAGGACGAGTCGGGCGAAACCGACGCCGAGGCGGCCGACTCGTCGGAGCGGTAATCCCCGCAGCGCGCGTGGGAGCGGTCGGCTCCCCCTCGGCCCCGCCCGTGCACGGAAACGAGCGCGTCAGCCGCTGGCGGTCGTCGCCAGGGTCGATTCCCGGGGGAGCCCCTCCTCACCCAGCACCATGGGCTCGAGCTGTGCGGCTTCCTGGGGGTACGCGAAGAAGTCGCCCTGCGCCAGATCGCAGTCGAGGTCGCGCAGACGGTCGAGATCGGCGGATTGCTCGACCCCCTCGGCCACCGTGCGCAGGTGCAGGCTCTCCGCGAGGGCGACGATCCCCTTGAGGAGCTCCCGCTCATCGTTGCCGGTGATCTCGGCCGCGGCGCGCAGCACCCCCGCGTCGATCTTGAGCACGTTGGGACGCAGTTGGCGCAGGTATGAGAGTCCCGCGTAGCCGGCTCCGAAGTCGTCGATCGCAAGGCGCACGTCGAGCGCTTCCAATGCCCGGAGCGTCTCGGCAGCCACTCCGAGCGCCTCGGGTTCGACCCGTTCGGTCAGTTCGAGGATCAGCCGCTGGACATCGAGGCCCGATTCCGAGAGTGCCGCGCCGACGTCGTCGACGAACGACGCCTCGGCCAGCTGCCGACCGGCGACGTTGACCGCGAGGTCGAGCGGCGCGCCGGCCCGCCGCTCGTTCCAGTCCTGCACCTGGGCGCAGGCCTGCTCCAGGACCCACCGGCCGATGGACACGATCGCACCGGTCTCCTCGGCGACGGGGATGAACTCGTTCGGTCCGATGCGCCCGAGTCGCGGATGATCCCAGCGCAGCAGGGCCTCCACGCCCGTGACGTGCCCGTCCGCGACGGTCACCAGCGGTTGGTAGGCCAGCCACAGCTCACCGCGATCCACCGCGTACTCGAGGTCGCTGGCGAGCTCCAGACGCCGCACCACCTCGCCACGCATTCGCTCCTCGAACACCCGCACCGTGCCTTTGCCGGCGGCCTTCGCGACGTACATGGCCGCGTCGGCATTGCGCAACAGCCCGCTCGGGTCGTCCAGGGTGTCGCTGCGCGCCACCCCCACGGACGCGGACAGCGCCAGAACACGGTCACGCAACACGATCTCGTCCCCGAGGGCCTCGACCAGACGATGGGCCACGGTGATGGGCTCCTCGGGGTCCGCGATGCCGTCGAGGAGCACCGCGAACTCGTCCCCGGAGAGGCGGCACGGGACATCGGCGGCACGAACGACGCGCCGTACCCGGACGGCGACTTCTCGCAGGACCTCATCGCCCACCTCGTGTCCGAACCGGTCGTTCACGGCCTTGAAGTCGTCGAGGTCGACGAAGAGCACCGCGGCCTGCTCACCCGCCCGCCGAGTGCGCCCGACGGCCTGCTCCACGCGCTCGGTGAAGAACGCTCGGTTCGGCAGTCCGGTGAGCCCGTCGTGCAACGCCTGGTACCTGATCTCCTCGTGCAGCTGCGCGTTGCGCAGTGCGGTCGTGCCCTGGTCCGCGAGGCCGTGCAAGCGCGCGTCGAGATCGGGTTCGGGCGTCGAGGGCGGCCCGTCGCGCCAGCCCGCCACGACCGTGCCGTACACCTCACCGCCGCCGCGCAGGGGGACGATCGCGATCCGCTCCGCTCCGAAGAGCTCCATCGCCCGCACGATGACGCGATCGTCGCTGGTGGCACGGTCGTGGAGCTGCATCTGCTGCTCCATCAGCGCCCGGGTGACCAACGGGGTGTCACGCTCCGAGAGCTCGAACCCCGAGGTGCGGGCGGCCACGGCCGCATCGAGCCCGTGGCTGGCGACGAGGCGCAGACGGCCGTCGCCCGCCCCCGTCCCCGCATCGCGGAGGAACACGGTGGACTGGTCGCATCCGGTGAGCGGCAGGACCGCGCGGGCGATGCGCCGCGCGACGTTCTCGGCGTCCACCACGCCGACGAGGTCGCCGGCGAGATCGAGCAACGCCGTCGCGGTGCGCTCACCACGGCGCGCTGCCGCCAAGGCTGTCACGGTGTCGAGCGCCGTCGCCGACAAGCGCGCGTACATCTCCAACAGCTGTTGCTCGCCCGAGTAGAACTCGAAGCCCGGGGGATGGCCGACGAGCAGGCGGCCGCGGTAGGCCTGGGCGGACGTCACGTCCGCGATGAGTTGGGAGGGCCCGGGCTCGATCCGCCCGGCGAGCAGATCCTCGGCGCGCCGACGTGCCACCTCCTCGTCCAAGCCGGTCGCGAAGGAACGCGGAGAGGACTCCCCCGGCAGCTCGACCGCCAGCACCGCCCAGGCCGCTTGGAGACCCGCGGCCGTGCGATCGACGAGCGCACGGAGCACGGCCTCGACCTCGCCGGGAGCGACGAGGTCCGCGGCGGTGCGTTGCAGGTTGTGCAGCCGGGCGAGCAGGGCCTCACGCTCGTTCTCGGCGGCCGCGAGTCGCGAGTGGCGCCGGAGCCGTCGACCCGAAAAGCGCGCCCACCGGCGCTCCCAACGCACCTCGGCCAGCCAGGCCTGCGGATCCCCCTCCGGATCGGGATGCACCGTGACGTCACCCCTGGGTAACCCGAACACGGTGGGCACTGCCGACAGCAAGCCCTGGCCGAAGCGGTTGTACGTCGCGCGGCCCTCGCGACCGTCCCGGTAGGACAAGCGAATCTGCGCCCAACCCCGGTCCGCGCGCAGGCAGTTGGTCTCGACGACGTTCGTGATCTTGGAAGCGGCCTGCGGGAGCTTGCGGAACGCCTGCTCCGGGGTCCCGAGCGTCCGCATGAACAGGCGCGTGGTGGCGCCCACCTGGAGCGTGACGATGCGCGCCCCGATGTCCTCGAGCGCCCCCTCCCCGCCGAGCAACCCCGCCGCGGCGTCGAGGAGCCCGACGAACTCGTCGAACCCGATCCACGTGCCCTCGTCATCCAGCGCGGCCCGCGCGTAGGGCAGCGCGGCTTCGTCGAGGAGGCTCGCCACCCCGCCCTCCCCGAGCCGCTCCCGGACCGCAGCGATGACCAGCTGGGTCGCGATGCCGCTGACCTCCCGACGCCCCGAGCTGACCTCGCGAGGCCCCGAGGCGAACCCCACCGGTGGATGTGCCACCCGGCGTCCAGTCCGGCCCGTGTCCGGCGGCGTTGAACCCTGCCCTTGTTGTCCCATTTAGCCCCCGTCGACGGGGGGCGCACCGGGTCAAGGCCGGCTCGGGGACTCGTTCAGTCGGCTTGGTCGGCCGCGGGAGCACGACCGGCGCGCTCCGGGGCCGCGCTCGACATCGAACCCTCATCACCCCCGCCCAAGGCGACGGCAGCCAATACCGCGAACAGCGCGAACGCGACCATCGCGAGGGCCTGGTGCAGGGCGCTGAGGGGCAGCGGCGCGAGCGCGAGCAGGTTCCACGTGCCCACCACGAGCTGCAGCAGGTACACGCCGCCGAGCCATGCCGCGAGACGCGTGACCCGCCAGGTACGGCGCAGCCCGGGCACGGCCGCCGCGCCTCCGAGCAGCACGAACGCGAGCACCATCGCGAGCACCGGGTGGGTGAGGCGCACGCGCGCCGGCCACGGGGCGTCCGGCGAGAAGTCGAGCGCGGCGCCTTCGGCGACGCTGTCCGCCGGCGCGTAGAGGTCCCCCAGGGCCGAGATGCCGCCGGTGAAGACCAGCCCGTAGAACGCGACCGCCGACACGAGGAGGATCCCCGCCGTGCCGGCCCGTTCGCGCATCCTCCAGCGTCCTGGCGCCCGCGGCCCCGCGTACAGCACCGCGAGCGCGAGCGCCGCGAGCTGGGAGAAGCTGTTGACGAGATGGGTTGGGAGGATGAGGGCGCGCAGCGGGTCGGCACTGTCGCCCGTCAGCTCCCAAACGACGGTGATTCTGCCCACCAGCGCCTGCGCGGCGAAGAAGGCGGCCGCCACGAGCACGGCGGCCAGCACGCCGGGATGTCGGCGCCGATGGCGCACGGCCTGCACCAGCAGCACGAGACCGAGCAACCCGACGGCGATGGTCAGCTGGCGGTGCCCGTACTCCATCAGCGTCGAGAAGCCTGGATCCACGGGCACAACGTTGCCGTGACAGAGCGGCCAGTTCGGCCCGCAGCCGTCGCCCGAGCCGGTCGCACGCACGAGTGTGCCCTGGAGGTTCAGCACGAACGTGCCGACCAGCGTCGCCCAGGCGAGCAGCCGCACCGACGGGCGTGTCATGGCCACCTCGGGTCGGGGGGCAGCGGGACCCCCTCATCCTAGCCTGCGGGCGTCACGACGCTCGCGGCCGGCTCCGAGGCACGGCCGAACCAAGGCACGGCCGAACCGTCAGCGACGCAGCCTGCTCCTTCCGAGCCCGTCGCGTACGCGGCGCACGGCACCCGGACGGCGGGGCCGACGTGCCCGCGGGGTCGACAGCAGGACCTGCCGAGGTCCCGCGTGGCGGAGCAGCCGCGCCCGCTCGGCGGTTCCCTGGTCAGAAACGGTGGTGTGCAGGGCCATCGTCGACCCCCTTTCTCGATCGGTCCGATTGGGCTACGCGCCGAACGCACGAGTTCGATTCGCCCCCGTACATCCCCGTACACCCGGGTTTGCATCGCCCTGCCAGCCTAGTCGGCTGTTGCGTGTAACGCATAAGGTTGCACAGGGAGGAACTGTCCGTACGGACCTTGCCCCAGCCGACGCTCGACGGGCGCGGACCTAGGACCCGGCCCGCGCGGCCTCACTCGCCCGCCACAGATCCGCCTCGACACGAGCGAGGGCTCCCGCGAGACGCGGGAGGTCCTCGACGCACGGTGCCGGGCTCTCCGGTAGCTCCACCCGCCGGGGCAACGCGACACCCTCGGCGGCATGGGCTCGCAGCAAGGCGGCGAGCAATGCTGCGGCGCCGCCGTCACCGAACCGGGCAGCGCCACCCCGCCCGTCGACCTCGTAGACGCGTCCGCCCGTGTCGAGCCACAGCTCGGCCCCGCTGACCGCGTGGCGATATCCCTCGACCGGTGCGCCCGTGTCGGGAGCGGTCACGGTCCCCGTCCAGCTCCAGTCGGCGAGCGACTCCGGGGGAAGGAGGGCTGCCAGGGGACCCCACACACCCTGCGCCTGCATGCCACCCGTAGCCTCCATGCTCCCACCTCACCATCATCGACGTCATGACATGCATCCATGTGCTCATGACGGGGATCCTACGAGCCTGCGAGGGTCCGGCGACCGTCAATCCACAGGATCGACACGGCGAGGCAACGCCTTCCTCACCAGTCGACTTCGCGCAGCCGGTCTCGTGTCTCGAGCACGTTGTCGGCGAACTCCTGCGCCTCGGGGTACGCACCATCCTCGGCCAGGGCCACCGGGCCCTGGTTGTAGGCGATGAGCGCATTCTCGACGTTGTCGTGCTCATCGATCATGCGGGTCAGATAGGCCGAAGCCGCGAGTGCGTTGTCCGCCGGGTCCCAGGGGTCGATGGACTCGTCGAGTTCATCGGCCATGCGTTCCGCCGTCTCGGGCATGACCTGCATCACCCCCACCGCCCCCGCTACCGACTGCGCGTCCGCGTCGAAGCGGGACTCGTGCCACGCCAGCGACAGCGCGAGTTCGGGTTCGATGTCCTTGCGCTCCGCGGCAGCGACGATCGGCTGCACCACGGATGGCCCGTCCACCAGCGCTGCCTCGATGGGAACGTCCTCGTCGAGCGGCTCGAGCTCGCCGTCCGAGCCACCTGCGCCGTGCCCGCCGTCATCAGCGTCCGCGCCGTCAGCATCGTCGGCCGGGGCGCGCGTGGTCTCTGGGAGCACCTCGAGCGTGGGCTCCCCCAGCATGCTGGCGGGCGCCTCATCGGCCTCTGCCTGGTCGGCCATCGTGTGGCCTGCCACCGCCGCGCCCGCGACGCTCAGGGCCACGAACCCGACGAGACCCCCGCGCCGCACTCGTCCGTCGGGACGCGTATCGCCCTCCCCCTCCTCGTCGTCTACACCTTGACCGGTGGCTGACAACGAAGTGACGGCACGGGACCCGCCCTCGTTGCGCGTCGCAGTACCGAGCACTTGGCCGGATGAACGTGTCGACATAACCGAGGATCATGCCGCGCAGGCCCCTCTACGAAACCCTGCCTGGTGTGGCTCCTGCGCAGCGTGAGTGACCGATCGTAGGCCCCGCGGTCGAGCCGGGCGTCGCAACGGCGGACGCTCGGAGCCCCACCGATGCACGCCAAGGAGGTCTGGATGCGAACCCCCCACGCACGCCGCCGACAACTCGTCGCGCTGATCGCACTGCTCGCCCTCGTGGTCTCCGCCCCCGCAGCGGTCGCCGACGAGCACGGGCCGGCCGACGACGTTGAGCCGGGCGAGGAGAATGACAACGGCAACGGCAACGGCAACGGCGACATCAACGGCGACAACGACGACGAGGGCGACAACAACGACGACAACGGCGACAACGGCGACAACGGCGACAACGGCGACGAGGAGGAGGCCGAGGAGGACGAGGACGCCTCGGTCGTCACCCGCATCTCCGGTGTGAATCGCTTCGGCACCTCGGTCGCGCTGAGCGAGCACACGCACGAGGACGGGGCCGACCACGTCTTCGTGACCACTGGGGGCGCGTTCGCCGATGCGCTGACCGGTGCACCCGCAGCCGCCGCGGCAGACGCCCCCGTGCTGTTCGCCCCACCGGGCAACCTCAGCGTTCACGGCGTCGCGGACCGCATCGAGGCGTTGGGTCCCGAGACCGTGACCGTGCTCGGCGGTCAGAGCGCCGTGTCGCCCCGCATCGCCGACCAGCTCGAGGACATCGACGGTGTCGAGGACGTCACGCGCCTGGCCGGCGACGACCGGTTCGAAACGGCCGTCGCGGTCAGCCAGGAGACCCACGTCGACGCCGACGTCGACACGGTCGTGCTGGCAACCGGCGGCCGGTTCCCCGACGCCCTCGCGGGTGGTCCGCTCGCGGCCGCCGAGGAGGCCCCGATCCTGCTCACCTCCGCCGGTGAGCTGCCCGAGGTGACCGCGGACGAGCTCGCCGAGCTCGAGCCGGACACCGTCATCGCTCTCGGAGGTCCCGGGGCGCTCGACGATGAGGTGCTGGACGAGGCCGTCGAGGCGGCGGGCGACGCCGAGTCGATCCGGCTCGGGGGAGACGACCGCTTCGAGACGGCCGTCGAGGTCAGCGTCTACCTGTCCGAGGAGCACGGGGAGCCCGACACCGCGTACGTGGCGACCGGCGTCGGCTGGGCCGACGCGGTCGTCGGTGCTGCCGCGGCGGGTGCGGATGCCGCCCCCGCGCTGCTCGTCACCCCCGGGCAGATCCCGGATGCGACGGCGGACGAGCTCGAGCGCCTGGACCTGGAGGAGGTCGTCGTGCTCGGTGGCCCCCGCGCCATTACCGAGCGCGTCGGGGACGCGATCGCCGAGATCCTCCAACGCGATGACGACGAGGACGACGAGAACGGCGACGACGAAGACGAGGACGAAGACGAGGAGGACGAGGACGACGAGGACGACGAGGACGACAACGGCGACGAGTAGTCCGCGCGTTGTCGGATGAGCGGTTCAGGGCGGCCGCATCCCTGGACGGGGGTGCGGCCGTCCTCGTGTGGGCCCTGGCCGACCATGCCCTGCTAGGACGCGGCAGCGGTCGAGTCCCGGTGTTCTGTCACCGCCTCGGCGATCACGGGCGCGGCGACGTCCGCGAGGCGGGCGACCCCGGTCGAGGACGCGTGGAAACGATCGAGGGCCATCAGGTCCCTGTCGAGGGCGAACTCACGACAGACGGCAGGGTCACGCGGCACGAACCACGCGTCGGCTTGCGCGGCCACGCCGGCCTGCAGGTGGTGTAGCAAGGTCCCGTACCCGTGCACGGTCCGGCGCAGCGGCGGCGAGAGTGCCCGGAACCCGCGGAAGTCCGGAACCCCGCACAGCACGACCGCTGCACCGGTCGCCTCGCGAGCACCCACCACCGCCTCGCGCAGCGCGCTCGTGTACGTCGTGGGCCTCGTGAGATGAGTCGCGTCGTTCGCCCCCACGCTCACGATGACCGCATCCACCGGCGCGTCCGCGTCACGCAACGCAGGGACCTGCGTCCGGGCGACGTCGGCGGCCCGGGCGCCGGTGCGTGCGTTGACCCACACACGCACTCGCGCATCGAGCAACGAGGCGACGCGCAAACCGAGCTGTGACGGCAGCGCGTGCCGGGCCGACTCGACCCCGACCCCGGACACGAGGGAGTCCCCGAGCAGCGCGAGGGTGCAGGGCGGCGACGTTGCCTCACCCGGGGGATCCACGGTCGTGTCGAGATCGGCCGCCACCTCGGCAAGCCGCGGGAGTCGCCGGAGCCGGACGGTCTCGGTGGCAGCCCACGACGAAACGGCCATGCCCAGCAGCAGCCACGAGGTACGCATACCGCCAGCCTCGCACGCCCGCTCGCGCGACGGCGTGCGAGGTAGGCTGCCCCCGGTCGGCTGCCGGCGTCGACCCACTCGGCCAGAAGCGGGGAGGAAGGCAGATGACGATCGTCGACTCGCTGATCGACCTCGTCGGAGACACACCGCTCGTTCGGCTGTCACGGTTCTCGGCCAACGTGGCGCCGACGATCCTCGGCAAGGTCGAGTACCTCAACCCGGGCGGGAGCGTGAAGGACCGGATCGCGCTCGGCATGGTCGAGGCCGCCGAGAGGTCGGGCCACCTGCAGCCCGGTGGGACGATTGTGGAGCCGACGAGCGGCAACACCGGGGCCGGACTCGCGATGGTCGCCGCCCAGCGCGGCTACCGCTGCATCTTCGTCATGCCGGACAAGATGAGCCACGAGAAGATCGACCTGCTGCGCGCCTACGGCTCCGAGGTGGTGGTGTGCCCCACCGCGGTCGATCCCCAGGATCTCCGGAGCTACTACCGGACCGCGGACCGGCTCACCGAGGAAACCCCCGGCGCGTTCCAGCCCAACCAGTACTTCAACGACGCGAACCCGAAAGCCCACTTCGAGGTCACCGGTCCCGAGCTCTGGAACCAGCTCGACGGTCGGATCGACTGCTTCGTGGCGAGTGTCGGCACGGGCGGGACGGTCACCGGGGTCGGCCGCTACCTCAAGGAGCGCGCCCCGAACGTGCAGATCGTGGGCGCGGATCCCGAAGGCTCGATCTTCTCCGGCGACGAGATCCACCCGTACCTCGTCGAGGGAGCGGGCGAGGACTTCTGGCCGGGGACGTTCGATCCGTCGATCGTCGATCGGTGGGTCCGGGTCTCCGACCGCGACAGCTTCCTCACCACCCGGCGTCTCGCCCGCGAGGAGGGCATCCTGCTCGGCGGCTCGTGCGGGACGGCCGCCTGGGGGGCGCTGCAGGTGGCCGCCGACTACGGGCCCGACGCCACGATCGTCACGCTCCTGCCGGACACGGGCCGCAACTACCTCTCGAAGATCTTCAACGACGAGTGGATGGCGGCGAACGGCTTCCTCGACAAGGCCGGTGCCGAGGCGCGGATCCACCAGGTCCTCGAGGCCAAGCCGGGTGAGCTGCCCGCCATCGTCCACGCCCATCCCGAGGACAAGCTGCGCGACATCATCACCATCCTGCACGAACACCGCGTAAGCCAAGTGCCCGTGCTGCAGCGCGACGAGCCGGGAACCGAGGGCGAGCGGTGGGACGCGGTGGTCGGCTCGATCCACGAGCGCACGATCCTCGATCGCGCGTTCCGCGAGCCCGGCGTGCTCGACCGGCCCGTGGGCGACGTGATGGACGAGCCGCTTCCGACCGTCGACGTGCGGGACACGGTCGAGGCGGCGATGGAGGTCCTCACCGGCGATCAGCCCGCCATCATCGTTCGCGAGGGTCCCGAACTGACCGGCGTGCTGACCCGTTCGGACATCCTCGACTTCTTCATGCACAAGCAGTAGGAGCCACGATGCCCTCGAGCCGCTGGGACACGACCGGGCTGGCCACACGCGCGATCCACGCGGGTCAGGATCCCGATCCGCGCACGGGCGCGGTCATGACGCCGATCTACCAGACGTCGACGTTCGCGCAGACCGCGGTGGGTGAACACGCGGGCTGGGACTACGCACGCGGCGGCAACCCGACCCGTGACGCGCTCGAGGAGGCCATCGCCTCCCTCGAAGTGGGGCCGCACGGCGTCGCCTTCTCCTCGGGCCTCGCGGCCTCGGACGCCGTCCTGCGCCAACTGCGACCCGGGGACCACGTCGTCATGGCCAACGACGTGTACGGCGGCACCTATCGCCAGCTGGCGAAGGTGCACGCACCGTGGGGATTGACCTTCGACCCCGTCAATCTCGGCGATCTCGATGCCGTCGCGGCCGCGTTCCGCCCACAGACGCGGATCCTATGGGTCGAGTCACCGACGAACCCCCTGCTGACGGTGTTCGACATCGCGGCCCTTGCCGAGCTCGCACACGAACGGGACATCAGCGTCGTGGTCGACAACACCTTCGCGACCCCCGTGCTGCAGACCCCACTCTCGCTGGGAGCCGATGTCGTCGTGCACTCCACGACGAAGTACCTGGGTGGCCACAGCGACGTCGTCGGGGGCGCCGTCGTCACGAACGACGACGACCGCGCCGCCGCCTACCGGTTCCACGCCAACGCCGTGGGCGCCGTGCCGGGCCCGTGGGACTGCTTCCTCGTCCTGCGGGGCCTCAAGACGCTGCCCGTGCGGATGCGCGCGCACATGGAAGGCGCGGCTCGGGTCGTCGAGGCCGCGCAAACGCTCGCCGGGGTCCGTGAGGTCCTCTGGCCCGGACTGCCCGGGCACCCCGGCCACGAGATCACGGAACGCCAGATGTGCGGTCCGGGGGGCATGGTCTCGCTCCGACTGGCCGATGGCGAGACGGCGAGGCGCGCGTGCGAGCGCTTCACGGTCTTCACGCTCGCGGAGTCACTCGGAGGGGTCGAATCGCTCGTCGAGCATCCCGCCGCGATGACGCACGCCTCGACCGCGGACTCCCCCATCGCCGTGCCCGGCGATCTCGTGCGCCTCTCGGTGGGCCTCGAGGACCCGGAGGACCTCGCCGCCGACCTGCAGCAGGCCGTCACCGGCGCGCGCTAGGTCGGGCGCCCGCGGCCGGCCCAGACGCCCGGACCCGGTTGCATCGACAGTCGATCCGGATCGATCCGCCGGCCCGTCGTTCGATCGACGAGCACGGGATCCACCTTGCGCCCCGTCGTGCGGTCGACGAGTTCGACGAGGTCCCCGTCGGAGGACAACCAGGCGTTGCCCCAAGCGAGCATCGCCGCCAGCACCCCGAACAGTTCCCGCCCCTTCTCGGTCAGAAGGTACTCGTCTCGCGGCGGACGCTCCTCGTAGCGCTGGCGCTCGAGCACCCCTTCGTCCACGAGCCGCCCGAGGCGCTGCGTGAGCACGTTGCGTCCGATCCCGAGCCGCCGGCAGAAGTCGTCGAAGCGGGTCACTCCGTAGAAGCACTCGCGCAACACCAGGGGCGTCCACCAATCGCCGACCAGATCGGTGGTGCGCGCCACCGGACACGGCGCGTCGTCGAACCTCGTTCGCCGCATGGCGTGATCGTACCGAATGGCCACCAGGGTTGTTCGAACGAATGCACATCCGATCGTAGGGTTGCACAAGGAGACCCATCAGGTGGCGCTCCCACCAGGCACGCACGTGTGAGGCGCCCGCGCTCCCCGGGAAGGAACAGCCACGTGACCGCCGCGATCGACCCCTGTCTGCGCCGCGATCTCGAACTCGGCGTGGGCCTCTGGACGACGGCCCGCCACGGCGCGGCACGGCTGCGTGACGCGCTCGATACCGCGTTTCGCGGACGGCTACTCGAGGAGGTCGCCTCCGGACCGTTCACCCCGGCCACTCGTGAGGTCGGCGAGGTCCGCCAGGAGGTCGAGGGCTTCGTGTTGGATCCGGTACGAGCCGGCGCGTACCCGCTGGCCGACCGCCTCCGCCGCGAGCTGACCGAGCGTGTGCAGGACGCGGGCGCACACCTTGACGGGATCACCTCGTTCGACGCGAACCAGGTCCACGTCCAGCGTTACGCCCCCGGCAGCGGGGGGATCACGCCACACCTGGACGGCTCCCGCTTCCGCCCTCTCGTTGCCGTGTTCACGGTGGCCGGTCGCGCGCGCTTCACCGTCCACCGCGAGCGCCACGGCGAACCCGTCCACGACTGGGGCATCGCGCCGGGGGACCTCGTGCTGTTGCGCGGCCCCGGATTGGGTGGCGTCGACGACGGGCGGCCGTTCCACGCCGTGAGCGGCGCGCTGGGCGACGAGCCCCGCTACATGGTCTCGATACGTCGGGACGCGGGCGCGCCGATCCACCGGGACCGCAGCGCCTGACAGGCCAGGTCCGGGCGGCACAACGACGCTTGTGCGGGACCATGCGGCGGGAGCATGCTGGAGGCTGCCGACCGGATCAGGGCGGCTCGCGTGCAATCGGCGGCGACCGCCAAACGTCCTCCCTGGGGACAGCCCGGTCGATCCATCGGCGACGCGCGACGGGGGACACGCGCGACGGGGGACGTCGCTCAAGGGGGAAGGTGGCGTTGGCATGAGCGCACACGCGAACGACGATCCGCGCGACCGGAACGGGACGAGGACGTCACGAGGACTCCTCGAGCGACTCGAGAGCGGGACGGTGATCTGTGCCGAGGGGTACCTGTTCGAGCTCGAGCGGCGGGGGTACCTGCAGGCGGGCACGTTCGTGCCCGAGGTCGTCCTGGAGCACCCCGGAGCACTCGCGCAGTTCCACCGCGAGCTCGTGCGGGCCGGCTCCGACGTGATTGAGGCATTCACCTACTACGCACACCGCGAGAAGCTCCGGCTGATCGGCAAGGAGCACCTCCTCGAGCCGATGAACCGCCGCGCCATCGAGCTCGCGCACGAGGTCGCCGCCGAGTTCCCCCACGACCCCCCTCTGGTGGCCGGCAACCTCGCGAACACGAACACATACCGCCCCGACGACCCGCGCACGGCCGCGGAGGCCAGCGGCATGTTCGCCGAGCAGGCCCGGTGGGCCGCCGAAGGCGGGGTCGACTACCTCATCGGCGAGACCTTCTACTACGCCCACGAGGCCGAACTCGCCCTCGAGGCGATGTCCGAGACGGGGCTCCCGGCCGTCGTGACCTTCGGCCTCCCGGCCACGGGCGTGCTCCTGGACGACATCGAGGTCGAGGCCGCCTGTGTTCGGCTCGCGGAGCGGGGCGCGGCGGTGGTCGGTCTCAATTGCTTCCGCGGCTTCGACACGATCCTGCCCGCCCTGCGGGGCATCCGCGCCGCCGTCGACGTCCCGGTCGCCGCGTTACCGGTGCCCTACCGCACGACCGCGCAACAACCCACCTTCTTCACCCTGCGGGATTCCGATCACGCGGCGCTGGGGGACGGCCGCCCGTTCCCGCTCGCGCTGGAGCCGTTCCAGTGCAACCGCTTCGAGGCGGCGGCGTTCGCCGACACCGCGCGGGAGGCCGGCATCAGCTACCTTGGGCTGTGCTGCGGGGCCGCGCCGCATCACATCCGGGCCATGGCGGAAGCGCTGGGACGAACGCGGCCTGCGAGCAGCTACGCGCCGGACATGTCGAAGCACTTCGCGTTCGGCACCGACCCGAGTCTCGCCTCCCACCATGAAGAGGTCGCGGCATCGCTGTGACCCGGCTCGCGACCGACGCCCTGCCACTCGCGACCGACGCCCTGCCACCGGGCGCGTGCCACATCCCCAGTCCGGCATCACCGGTTCGGGGCGGGATCAGCGCACACGCTTGACCAGGCGCAGCACGGTGGCATCACGGTAGGGGACGAGTTCGACCCGATCGCAGAGGCTGCGCGCCAGCCACAGCCCCATGCCGGCCTCGGCGAGGTGCCCGTCGACACTCGAAGGAGGTGCGTAGCCAGCGAGGGGGTCGAGCAGCTGCCCACCGGCGTCGTGAATCTCGCAGGACACTGTCGTCGGCTCGTCGGCGTACAAGCGCAGCCACACGGGCGGGCGCCCGTGCTGGAACGCGTTGGTGAGGGCCTCGTTCACCGCCATCGTGAACTGCTCGGACACGTCGGAGTCCACCCCGTGGCGGAGGCCGAACTCGCGGACCACCGCCCGAGCCGACGACAGCTCCCCGTCGACCTCGAGCTCGGTCGTCGCGTGCTCCGGCAGCGATGAACCGTCCACCACCTCCTGAACCACCCGCGCCGGGTCCTCGTACCGGTCACTGGGCGACCGACGACCATCGTGCTGCACCCACGGATGCGTGCGCGCCGCGTCGCGGACGAGGTCGGCCGGCAGTACCCGCAGGTCGTACGGACACACGATCCATACCGGCCGGTCCGCGAACACGTGGTTGAGGGCGGCCTCGTAGCGCACCCACTCGCGCCGCTCGGACTCCGAGCCCTCGAACGGCACCTCCCCGATGACCCGCACGCGGGCCGCACCGGCGTGCAGGCGTCCCTCGAGCGCCCGGTGATAACCCTCGATCGTCCTGGTGGGATGGCGATAGAACTCGGCGCTGTCGGCGAAGGTCACCCGTTCGGCGTCCGCACCCAAGCACTCGCGCAGCTGCGCGATGTTGGACTGCCGTGTTACCGCGAGCACCGGCTCACGCTCCTCGAGGCCGGCCCGCACGAAGGGCTCGAGGGTCTCGCCGAACTCCCGATCGCTTCGGTAGAGGAACGCATCGTGCTGCAGGACGTTCACACCCGCTTCGTTCATGGCCGCACAGCCTCGCCGGTCTGGGACTCCTCGGCAAGCATCGGGGCACCATCACCCATCCTGGGGGTGTGATCCGACTCGCGCTGGGGAGTCTGGCCGTCACGCGTCCAGCGGGTAGGGAATGTCCCGTCGCGAGGCGCGCGTTGTCCGGGAGAACCCTGGGCCGGCACGGATCCCAGCCCCGAACCCGATTCCCGAGGTGACCATGTCGCGCGAGCACGTCGAGTTCTTCTTCGATCCCGTCTGCCCCTTCTGCTGGGTCACCTCCCAGTGGGTGCGCCAGGTCCAGGACCAGCGGGACGTCCGGGTGACGTGGCGGTTCATCTCGCTCGCGATCCTCAACGAGCAGCCCGGCAGCTACGAGGGCAAGCCCGAGGGATACGAGGCGGCCCACTTCCGCGGCCTCCAGATGTTGCGGGTCGCCGCGGCCGTACGGGACGCGTACGGCCCCGAGGTCACCGGCTCGCTCTACAAGGCGTTCGGCGAGGCGGTCTGGCACGCCGACCCGCCCCAGGAGGCAACCTTCGAGGCCATCCTCGCGCACAGCTCGCAAGCGGGGAACCTCGAGCGCCTGCTCGAGGAGGTCGGTGTCTCGACGGAGTTCGCGGCCGCCGCCGATGACCCCGCGTGGGATCCGGTCGTGCGGGCGGACAGCGAGGACGCGCTCTCGCGAGCAGGGAACGACGTGGGGACGCCGATCCTCTCGTTCGATCCCCCCGATGGGCCGGCCTTCTTCGGGCCCGTCATCAGCGAACTGCCACCAGCCGACCGAGGACTGGAGCTGTGGGACGCCGTACGGACCCTGGCGCACTGGCCCGGATTCGCGGAGCTCAAGCGCAGCCTCCGCAGCTTCCCCGAGACCCCGCTCACACGGGATCTGGCCGGCACGCGTACCAGAGGACGCTGAAACGGCGTATCGGAGCCTCGAACGCATGTGAGTGGCGTTGGGGTGCCGTCGAGCCACTGACCGTATCCAACGGCTTCCTGCACATGGAAGTGCATCGAATGTTGCACGCAGGAGTGGCGCGCGGTATGCTTCGAACAGATGTTCTCGAAGGTGTTGGCCCCGTGGGGCGAGCGTGACGTAGCGAGCGAGGGGGACGCTGGCTACGAGGCGGCCGCGGGTCGTGTGCGGGAGTTCGCGGACGCGGCGTCCCGATGGGCCGAGACCCGCGACCGGTCCGACGCCCTGAGCCGTGCCAACCGTGACGCAGGCGTCTCCACGGCCGTCGATACGCTCGATGGCGGTCCCGGTGGGCGCGGATCAGGCCTCACCACTGCACTCGCGGAACTCGACGACGCCTGCGCCACGCTGCAACGGGCCGACGTCGCCGACGAGGACACCGACACCGTGATGGAGGCCGCGTTGGCGCTCCAGCGGGCGCGGAACCGGCTGGACGCGGTTCAGCTGGACCTGCTCGCGGCCGTGGACGCACGCGACGGGCAGCAGCGTGACGGGGGTGGCTCCTGCGCCGCCTGGTACGGCGCGCGAACCCGCAGCGACCAAGGAACGGCGGCGCGAATGGTGCGCGCCGCACGGCGGCTGCGTCGCCTGCCCCTGCTCGCCGATCATTTCGCTGCGGGTGACGTCACGCTGGCCCACGTCACCGCCGTCACGGAGCGTGCGGTTCCCGGGCGCGAGGACACCGTGGCCGCCTGCGAGCGCCCGCTCACCGAGCTCGCGCTGAACGTCCGCCCGCGAGAGGTGCGTCGCGCGATGCAACGACTCGCCGACCTCGCCGACCCGGACGGGAGCGACACCTCACCGCTGCCCGATCAGGAGCCCGATCCCCGACGCGAGCTCGACCTCGCCGAGACCTTCGACGGTCTCGGCGACCTGCGGGCCACCCTGGATCCCGTGACGCGCGAGGGACTCCGCTGCCTGATCGAGGCCTTCGATCGTCCCGACTCGGCGGACATCCCGCTCGAGGAGCGCCGCACGCCCTCCCAGCGCCGACACGACGCGTTCGCAGCGCTGATCGACAAGGCGTTGGGACTGCCCGACCTGCCCACCCGCCAGGGTGCTCGTCCGCAGGTGTTGGTGACGATCGACCTCGCGAGCCTGCTGGGCCTCGACCCGGAGCACCCCATCGCGGGGCTCACGCTCGCCGATCTCGCCAGTGCGCTCGGCATCGACCTCGACACGCTCGACCTCGACGAGGAGGACGAGGGTGACGAGGACCGCGCGACCCACGGGGACCGCGCGACCCACGGGGACCGCGCGACCCACGAGGACCCCGCGACCGACGAGTCAGATCAGGACACGTCACCTTCGGGCGCCCGTACCGCCCGACGGCCGCAGCGCCCGGACCCTCGAGATCCACTGGGTCGGCCGCTGCTGCCCGATCCGCCGGCCCGGTTCGGGTCGGGTGCACCGGTGTCGGCGACGCTGGTGCGGACACTGTTGCGACGTGAGGCCACGGTCCGGGCGATGGTGACGCTGGGCCCCTGGCGGGCGGTCAACGTGGGCGCGCAGCACCGCACCCTGCCCCCGTGGCTGCGCACCGCGCTCGCCACGATCCACCGGCACTGCCGCGGGCCCGACTGCGATCGACCCGTGCCCTGGACGGACGCGCACCACGTCACGCCGTGGAACCGATCGCGAACCACCGACCTCAACGACACACTGCCGCTGTGCCGGACCCATCACCAGCTGATCACCAAGCACGGGTGGGATGCGCGGCTCGACCACGGCACGGGCGACGTCACCTGGACCAGCCCCGACGGGAGGCGGATCATCGCGCCGCCACCGATCTGACGGTGCGCCATCATGGGCGTCCGTGACGCTCTCAATCGGCCCCCTGTCCGTCGACCCACCGGTCGTGCTCGCCCCCATGGCGGGTGTGACCGACGCGCCGTTCCGCGTGCTCTGCGCAGAGCACGGGGGCGGTCTGTACGTGTCCGAGATGCTCACCGCGCGCGGCTTGGTCGAGGGCGGCGAGCGGTCGTGGGCGATGGCGCGACACCATCCTGCGGAGGCGCCACGGTCGCTCCAGCTGTACGGCTCGGATCCCCCGGTGATGGGCGAGGCGGTCCGTCGTCTCGTCGCGGCGGGTGCGGTCGACCACATCGACCTCAACTTCGGCTGCCCGGTCGCCAAGATCACCCGAGCAGGCGGCGGCGCCGCGCTCCCGTTCAAGCGCCGACTGCTCACCGCCATGGTGCGCGCGGCCGTCACGAACGCGGGCACCGTGCCGGTGACGGTGAAGATGCGGCTCGGGCTCGACGACGATCGTCTGACCTACCTCGAATCGGGGCGCATCGCCGCCGACGAGGGCGTGGCTGCGATCGCGTTGCACGCCCGCACCGCCGAGCAGGGGTACGCCGGATTCGCGGACTGGTCGACGATCGCTCGGCTGCGCGAAGCGGTTGGCGACCACGTCCCCGTGCTCGGCAACGGCGACATCTGGGCGGCGCAGGACGCGATCGACTTGGTCGAGGCGACCGGGTGCGACGGCGTGGTCGTGGGCCGCGGCTGTCTCGGGCGTCCCTGGCTGTTCGCCGATCTGCAACGCGCGTTCGCGGGGCAGCCGCCGCTCGGGCCGCCCGAGCTCGGCACCGTGGCGACCACGATCCGGCGTCACCTCTCGCTCGCCCTGGACTGGTACGGCGATGAGGCCGGCACTCTCCGGCAGTTCCGCAAGCACCTGCGCTGGCACCTGCAGGGCTACCCCGTCGGTGCCGACGTGCACAAGTCCGCGGGGCAGGTCGAGACGGCCGCCGACGTGGACGCACTCGTCGAGCGGCTCGACCCCGGCCTCCGGGTGGTCCCCGAGGCGGTGGCCGCGCCGCGAGGCAAGACGGGCAAGGCCGGCCGGCTCGTGCTCCCCCACGGGTGGTGCGACGATCCCGACGAGGAGCCCGCCGTCCGAGAGCCCGAGCGAGCGGTCAGCGGTGGGTGAGACGCCCTTCGTCCTCGCGTCCGCCTCGCCGCGCCGGCGGGAGCTGCTCGCACTCGCGGACCTCCCCGTCGAGGTCCGGGCGCCCGAGGTCGACGAGACCCCGGAACCGAACGAGACCCCTCACGCGTACGTCGCGCGGCTGGCGCGCACCAAGGCCTCGGCGTGCGTCAGGGGCCCGGGTGAGGTCGTGCTCGCCGCGGACACCGCGGTGGTACTCGACGGGGCCCCGCTCGGCAAGCCGCGCGATCCCGAGCACGCCGCGGCGCTGCTCGGCGCGCTGTCGGGGCGCCGCCACACCGTCCTCACGGGGGTGGCGGTCGCCGGCGGGCGACTCCCCGAGGTGCACGCCGAGGTCGTCGCGACCGAGGTCGAGTTCGCCCACCTGACCGCCGAGATGATCGCCTGGTACGTGGCGACGGGCGAGCCGTTCGACAAGGCCGGCGGCTACGGGATCCAGGGGCGCGCCGCGCTGTTCGTGCGGCGGATCGAGGGCAGCTGGACGAACGTCGTCGGCCTGCCGCTCGTGGAGAGCCTCGAGCTGCTGCGCGCGGCGGGGGTCCGGGTGTAGTGCCGGACGCCCTGTCCGATTCCCGCCAGACGGCCACCGTTCAGGGTGCGAGCATGCGCGTCGTGATCGACGATCCGGAACGCTGCAGACGAGCGCTGGCGAGCCGCGACAGCCGCTTCGACGGCTGGTTCGTCGCCGGTGTGGTCTCCACCGGCATCTACTGCCGGCCGAGCTGTCCCGCGCTCCCGCCCGCCCGCTCGGCCGTGCGCTTCTGGTCCACGGCGGCCGCTGCGCAGCAGGCGGGGTTCCGGCCATGCCGTCGCTGCCGCCCCGATGCGACCCCGGGCTCTCCCGAGTGGGACGTGCGGGGTGACCTCGTTGCACGCGCGATGCGGCTGATCGCCGACGGGCTCGTGGACCGCGAGGGCGTCAACGGGCTCGCTCGAGCGCTCGGCTACAGCAGCCGGCAGCTGCACCGCCAGCTGACCGCCGAGCTCGGGGCCGGAGCCGTGGCGCTGGCCCGCGCGCAGCGCGCTCAGACGGCTCGCACGCTCATCGAGTCCAGCGACCTCCCAATGGCCGACGTCGCGTTCGCCGCGGGCTTCGGGAGCGTCCGGCAGTTCAACGACACGGTCCGTGCCGTCTACGCGACCACGCCCGGCGCGCTGCGAGCGCAGGCACGCGGTCAGCGCAGCGGCGTCGCGACCTCCGCACGCTCACTGGTGCTCCGCCTGCCCTACCGAACGCCCGGCGATGTCGAGGGGACACTCGCGTTCCTCGCGACTCGGGCGATTCCCGGACTCGAGGCCGCGTGCGCGGATGCCTACACGCGCGGAATGCGGCTTGCCCACGGCGCTGCGGTCGTCACCCTCTCGCCCCGCAGTGGCGGCACACCCCATGTGCGGGCAACCCTGCGGCTGGACGACCTCCGCGACCTTTCGGCCGCGGTTCAGCGTTGCCGTCGGCTCCTGGACCTCGACGCCGATCCGCGCACGATCGACGACCACCTGAGCGCCGACCCTGCCCTCGCCCCACGGGTGGCATCCGCGCCCGGGCGGCGCGTACCGGGGAGCGTCGATCCCTTCGAGACCGCGGTCCGCACGATCCTCGGACAACAGGTTCGTGTCGAGGCCGCCCGCGAGCACGTCCGCCGGGTGACCGCCGCGCGGGGCAAGCCGCTGACGACGCCCGACGGGCAGGTGACCCACCTGTTCCCGACCGCCGACGCCCTTGCCGACGCGTCGCTCGATGAGATCGCGATGCCGGGGACCCGAAAGGAAGCCCTGCGCTCGCTGGCCCGCGCGGTGGCCGAGGGGCGCCTCGATCTGGGGCCGGGAGCCGACCGAGGGCAGACCCGCGAGGATCTCCTGTCGGTCCGTGGACTCGGCGCCTGGTCGGTCGAGTACATGGCGATGCGGGCGCTCGGCGACCCCGACGCGCTCCCGGCCGGCGACGCGGGGCTGCGCCATGCACTCGGCATCCCCAAGGGCCCCCGAGCCGAGCAGGAGGTCGCGGATCGCGCGGAGGACTGGAGGCCGTGGCGCGCTTATGCCGCCCAGCACCTCTGGTCCGGCGGCTCGCCGGCCGGCCACGACCACGACGACCGTCACGACACCGAACGCGCGGCATCACCCGCAAGGGGAGCCGCGATCCCGAGGGAGAGGGACCAACGATGACCGTCACCCGCTACGCCTGGCTCGACTCCCCCGTGGGGCGCGTGTTGGCGACCGCCCGCGACGACGGCGCCCTGGTCGGACTCGGGCTCCCGGGTCGGGCGAGCGTGGGCGACGGCTGGCGCCACGACGAGGAGGCGTTCGCCCGCCTGGCCGGGTGGCTGGCCGCGTACGCGGAGGGGGCGCCCCCCGCCCTTGACCTAGCTCTCGCGCCGGACGGCACCCGGTTCCAGCGCGAGGTGTGGGCCGCCCTCGAGAAGCTCCCGTTCGGCACGACGACGAGCTACGGCGCGCTGGCGGCCGCGATCGGCCGTCCCCGCGCCGTGCGTGCCGTCGCCCGCGCCGTGGGGGCGAACCCGCTGCCGATCATCGTGCCGTGCCACCGGGTCGTCGGTGCCGACGGATCACTGACGGGCTACGCCGGGGGCCTCGACGCGAAGCAGCGCCTGCTCCGTCTGGAGGGCGCCTCCCTGGCGACGATCTGATCCCGCGTCTGCGGCGGCTCAGGGCAGGCGACCGGCATGGGCGAGGGCCAGCCGCACGATGCGGTCCTGCCCACCGGTCATCTCTTGTTGCACGCCCTCGCTCACGGCTTCGTCCGGCGTCACCCAGGTGAGGTCGAGCGCTTCCTGCGACGGCTCGCAGTGGCCCTCCACCGGCACGACGTACGCGAGCGAGACGGCGTGTTGCCGCGGGTCGGTGAAGCCACTGCGCTGCGGGTCGGGGAAGTACTCGACGACGGTGAACGGCGCCGGGCTGGCGGGGAGCTGGGGCTCGGCCTCTGACCCGAGGTCCTTGGCGAGGTGGCGCCAAAGGGACTCGCGGATCGTCTCGCCGTACAAGACGCGCCCGGACACAACCGCTCGACTGATCGTGCCGTCGGGTCGGCTAGTCAACAGCAAGCCGACTCGCTCGACCCGGCCGAGGTGATCGACGCGAACGGGCACCGCGTCGACGTAGACCATCGGCACGCGCTCACGCACGTGGGCGAGTTCGTCGGTGGGCAGCCAGACCGGCACGGTCTCGGTGGGCGAAGACAACGCTCTCGCTCCTCACTGGGGTCGGCGGTGGGACCGCCTCGCAGTCTCGCCCGCTCGTCCCCGATGAGCACACCGGCGGGCGTCACCCGCGTGTGACGAGTCGGGCCAGGGACTCGGACAGCGGGGTCGGTGCTCGGCCGAGGAGCCATTCCAGGACACGGGTGTTGCCCGGCAGGCCGTGGCGCTCGTAGTAGGCGAACATCGCCCGCAGGGTGCCGACCCGCTCGGCGTCGAGACCGCCGGCCCGCGTGCGCTCTTCCCACGAGGCGGGATCCATGCGCTCGGCGGTGACCGGGCGGTCCAGCACCTCGGCCGCGGCCGCCGCCACCTCGTGCTGGGAGGGGCCGGGCGCACCGCACAGCTGGTAGGTGGCTGCCTCGTGGCCCGGCTTGGTCAACACCGCTGCGGCGACCTCGGCCACGTCGCCGAGGTCGACGAGCGCGACCCGAGCGGACGGGTCGTACGGCAGCCGCAGACGTCCCGTCGAGACGATCTCGTCCCAGTACGACGAGAGGTTCTGCATGTACGCGGCAGGTTGCAGGACCGTCCCCGCGAGGCCGTGCTCGAGCAGCCGCTCCTCGACACGGAGCTTGCGCCAGTGGTGCGGCATCGCCTCGGTCTGTGGGTGCAGCACCGAGTGGTAGACCACTCGGTCGACCCCGCCCTGTTCAGACGCGGCGAGGACGGATTCCCCGATCTCGCGCTCCTGCGGATGGAGGTTCGGGCCGATGTGGTAGACGGCATCCGCACCGGTCACGGCACGCTCGAGCGCCCCGGGATCCCGGAGATCCGCGACCACCGCGCCGAGCCCACCCGCCGCGCGCACGGACGCGCGTTGCTCGTCCCGCCGCACCACACCCCACGCCTCGGCACCGCGCTCGGCGAGGGCGGTGAGCACAGCCTGTCCCGTCTTGCCGGCCGCGCCAGTGACGACGATCACCATGGAGCTCCTTGTCCGCGAGCATCCGGGAAGCACACGATACGCAGCCCGCGCTGCCCGCCGGCGGCGCCGATCGAGCCGTGCCTGCGACCGGGGCCACACCGGTGCCCAGGATCGCCACCCGACCCGTCGGCGCACGGAACGGGTAGCGTCCGGAGAACACCGACGAGGAGGGGCTGCATGAGCACGCATCCGCAGGCCGGGCAGCGCGCCGATCCCGAACAGCTCATCGACGTCGACCGCCTGCGTGCCGCCTACGAGGACGTCCACCCCGACCCGAGCGAGGCCTCCCAGCGCGTGGCGTTCGGCACCTCGGGGCATCGTGGCACCTCGACCGACGGGAGCTTCAACGACGATCACGTCCGCGCGATGACCGAGGCGGTGGTGCGCCATCGACGGGCTCACCGCATCGAGGGGCCGTTGTTCCTGGGTCGGGACACGCACGCCCTCTCCGAGCCCGCGCAGGCGACCGCGCTCGAGGTGCTCGTCGCCCACGGGGTGCCCGTCGTGATCGACGTCGCGGACCGCTACACACCGACGCCGGCCATCAGCCACGCCATCCTGACCCACAACCGGCCCGCGACGGACGGACCCAGGCATGGCAGGGCAACGGCGGACGGACCCAGGCATGGCAGGGCAACGGCGGACGGCATCGTCGTCACTCCGTCGCACAACCCTCCGGAGGACGGCGGGTTCAAGTACAACCCGCCGCACGGCGGCCCGGCGGACACCGAGGTGACGGGCGCGATCGAGGCCGAGGCGAATCGTCTGCTGGCCGGCAACCTCGACGAGATCCCCTCGGTGCCGCACCGCAAAGCCGTGGAGGAGGCGGAGAAGCGCGACTACATCGCGACCTACGTCGACGACCTCGACGGGGTCGTGGACCTCGAGGCGATCCGCGGCGCCGGGCTGCGGCTGGGGGTCGACCCGCTCGGGGGCGCGACGGTGGACTACTGGGCCGCCATCGCGGAGCGACACGGGCTCGACCTCACGGTGGTCAACACCGACAGCGATCCCCGCTTCGCGTCGATGCACCGCGACCACGACGGCAAGCTGCGAATGGATTGCTCCTCCCCGCACGCGATGGCCGGCCTCATCGCCATGCGCGATCGGTACGACCTGGCGTTCGGCAACGATCCCGACGGCGATCGTCATGGAATCGTCACGCCGGGCAGCGGATTGCTGAACCCGAACCACTACCTGGCCACCGCGATCGGGTACCTGTTCGGTGCGGACGGTCCGCCTGCACGCGGTTGGCCCGCCCGGACGGCGATCGGCAAGACGCTCGTGTCCAGCCGCATGCTCGACCGGGTCGCCGAAGACGCGGGGCGGGACCTCTACGAGGTGCCCGTCGGGTTCAAGTGGTTCGTCGACGGGCTCCTCGACGGCTGGCTCGGGTTCGGCGGCGAGGAGTCCGCGGGCGCCTCGTTCCTGCGGATGGACGGGTCCCCCTGGGCGACCGACAAGGACGGGATCATCCTGTGTCTGCTCGCGGCCGAGATGACGGCGCGCACGGGCCGAGACCCGGGCGCAGCGTACGCCGCGCTCGCCGCGCGCCACGGTGCGCCCGCCTACGCCCGCGTGGACGAGCCCGCGACGCGCGACCAGAAGGCGGTCCTCAAGGAGCTCTCCCCCGACCGGGTCAGCGCCACCGAGCTCGCTGGCGACCCGATCACGGCGGTGCGCACGAGTGCTCCCGGCAACGACGCGCCGATCGGCGGGCTCAAGGTGGAGACCGCAGCGGGCTGGTTCGCCGCTCGCCCGTCCGGCACCGAGGATGTCTACAAGGTCTACGCGGAGAGCTTCCGCGGGGAGGACCACCTGGAGCAGTTGCTCGAGGCCGCTCGAGGCCTCGTGGGTGACGCGCTGGGGTAGCAGCACGTCGGCACGCGTACCGCCGTCGGGCTCCCACCGCGGCGCGGACTAGGGCGCTGCTGAAGTAGTCGCTTTGAACATCGTTGGTCAGTGGTCGTGGTTGGGTCCGCGACCGCTCTGGTGTGGTTTCGGTGGCGGTCGTTGCGGCCGTCGGTGCGCTTGACGGCCGATGGGAGGCGCCGTCGGCCCGGCGGCGTCGGCTTGTAAGCGTTCTCGAGGGGTATTGGGGTCCTCATCAGGTGGTGGCGGGCATCTGCCAGCCGTGGTCGTAGTGCATGCCGAGGTTGAGCAGGCGTGTGAGGTTGACCGCCGCGACGCGGAGGCTCAAGCCGAGCTGGTTGCGTTTGACGCCGCGGTAGCGGCAGCGGCGATGTCCGTCTTTCATGAGCCAGGAGATCGACCGCTCGGCCAACGACCGTCGCGGGTAGGTGGCGGCGAACTCGGGGGTGGCCGCTTGAGCGCGGGCGGCGACCAGCTCACGGTCGTGGCGGCCGATGCGCAGGCTGCGTCCGGATCGGCTGGTGGTGCAGCGGTCCCGCAGCGGACAGCCGTCGCAGCGGCGCCCGAAAGTCGCGTGGCCCTTGGCGCTGATCGCCACGGTGTGGCCGGCCGGGCAGGTGACCGTGCCCGCGTCGTGGCAGACGGCGAAGTCGTCGCGGTCGAAGCCGCCGGGCACCGCGGGACGCAGCGGCAGCGGCTTGATGACCGCGGTGTGCCCGGTGGCGTCGAGGTCGGAGCGGGTGGCCCCGCCGCCGTAGGCGGAGTCGGCCAGCACCTCGACGGGCTCGTCCTCACCCTCGAGCAGTTCGACCGCGACGTCGCCGTCGCCGGTGTTGCCGGGCGTGACGGTGTTGGCGGTCACCAGCCCGGTCTCGGGCTCGCAGGCGATGTGGCCCTTGTAGCCGTCGCGATACGAGGCCCGCGACTTGTGCGCGTGCCGCGACTCGTCATCGACCACCGACACCACGCGGTCCTTGGCCACCGCTCGGGCGATGCGCCACGTGCCGGGCTGCTCGCCGGGTTCGACGTCCTGGCCGGCGATCAGCGCCAGCAACGCCACCGCCCGCTCGGCCTCCTCGTCCAAACCGGTCACGGGCAGACAGTCGATGATCGCGATCGCATCCGCCACCAGCGCCGACACCAGCGCGTCACGAGCGACCTCGTCGTCCCACGCGATGTCAGGCTTGCCGCCGTGGTCGTAGTCATGCGCACCGACGGCGACCTGGCGGGCTTCGGGCACCAGCTTTCTGACCTTGCGGATCGCGGCCACCAACTGAGTGACAGTGTCCTGGGTGGCCACCGCATCGTCGAGCACCGTGGAATCCAACGCCCGCCGCGCCTTGCCGGCCAACACCCCAGTCTGCGCGGCGACAGTCTTGACCGCCTCGTCGATGCGGTGCGGGCGCTCGGAGTCGTTCAGCCGACGCCGCCAGTACACAAACACCGACGCGTCGAAGCTGTCCTCGTCCAGCCCCATGCCGCAAGCGGCCTTCCAGGCGATGTCGCGCGACAGCGCCGCCGCAGCCTGACGGTCCGACAAGCCCTCCAACTCCTTGAGCACAAACGCCGCCGCGATCACGTCCGCCGGCACCGACGGGCGGCCCCGCCCCGACGGGAACAAGTCAGCGAACATCTCGTCGGGAAACACCCGCCGCCGATGCTCAGCGAGGAACGCATACACCGACCCCGCCGGCACCAAATGCCCGCACAACGCCGCCGTGTCCAACAACTCCCGGTCCGCCACGCTTGATCCCAGCATGAAGCGCATTCTCGCGCACCCCACCGCCAGAACCGCGGAACCTCGACGGATTCTTCAGCAGCGCCCTAGCAGCGAGCCGACGTCGCCAGCACACCGACCGTCGCCGGCACCATGGGGCCATGACCCACCGCAGCCGCCTCACCCACATCGTTCTGGACGTCGACGACCTGGACGCGGCGGCCGCGTTCTGGGCACCCGCGCTACGCGCCACGGAGGAGTCCATCCAGCCAGCGAGTCGCGCGGTCTACCGTCGGTTCGAGCTTCCCGGCGAGGACGTGCGCCTGCTGCTACATCGCGTTGCCGATCCCACTGCCGGCAAACCGCGGGCGCACCTCGACATCGAGACCGACGACGTCGAGGCCGAGGTCGCGCGGCTCGAGTCGCTCGGGGCTCGGCGGGCGCGGTTCGAGGCCGAGCGAACGAGCGGCTTCTGGGTCCTCGACACGCCTTGCGGGCACGCCCTGTGCGTTCTGCCGCCCGAGCAGCCCGACCTGCTCGCCCGCGCAACCCCGCCGGGATGATCACACGCGAGGACCGCCGGCCCGACCGCTTGCCACCCGGCTCCCGGGGTCGGTCATCCGCGCGTGTCGGCCGGCGCGACCTCCGCGACCTCGTCGCGAGTCGGGAGTGAGGGTTGCGCCCCGACGCGCTCGGCCGCGAGCGCGGCGCCGACCCGTGCCCAGCGCGCTGCGGCGACCAGGTCGGCTCCCTCGAGGAGCGCGACCGACAACGCACCGCAGAAGGCGTCGCCGGCGGCGGTCGTGTCCCGCGCGACGACCGAGTGGGCGGGGACGTGGGTGACCGTTCCGTGTTCGACGACCACGGCGCCATCGGCCCCGAGCGTGATCACCATCCGATCGACGACGTCCAGCGATCGCGCGAGGTCAGCCGCCTCGTCGATGCTCGCCGGTTCGTCATTCGCTCCCGCGAGCACGGCGAGCTCCCCGCGGTTGGGCACCAGAACGTCGGTCCGGGCCAGCAGGGCCGAGGGCAGGGGCACCGCAGGCGCGGGATTCAACACCACCAACCCACGGGCGCGGCTCGCGGCGGCCTCCACGGTCCCGAGCGGGACCTCGAGCTGGAGCAGCACCGCACCCGCCCCCTCGATGCCCGTGCCGTCGAGGTCGCCCCTCGAGAGGCGGGCATTGGCTCCGGGGCTGACCACGATGGAGTTGTCGCCGTCGGGGCCGACGACGATCAGCGCCAGCCCGCTGGGCGCGTCGTCCGTCACGCGCAGCCCGCTCAGCTCGATGCCGTCGTGGGTGAGGGCGTCAATGAGCAAACGGCCGTGATCGTCGTCGCCGACCCGCCCCACGAACCGCGTCCGCGCGCCGAGCCGAGCGCAGGCAACGGCCTGGTTGGCGCCCTTACCCCCCGCTGCCCGGTAGTGATCGCCGCCGATGACGGTCTCGCCGACCCTGGGGTGACGTTCGACGGGCACGACGATGTCCGCGTTCGCACTGCCGACGACCAACACGTCGGCCCGAGCATCGCCGGGCGCGGGGGAGGTGCCTCTGGTCGTCACGCAGCGCTCCTCGCCGACGGGGAACCCGATCGCGGCGCCGACGGGAACCCGATCGCGGCACCGGCCTCCGCCGCACCCCCCGCGAGGGGCGGCACAGCGCGCGCACCCTACCGGATCGCCCTCGGCGACGGATCGAGCCACCCGGACCGGCTCGCACCATCGTGCAGGAACCGATCCCGGCGGGCGGTTCGGCCGCTCCGGTGCGGCACGGTAGGGTCCGGGGTGACCACTCGGGTACGACCCCGGCGGACCTGACACGCTCGACTCGACGGGGAAGACGGAGAAGGAGCGGCACGGACCGTGGCAGCAGAGGACCCTCCGACCGATGCGCCACCTCGAGGCGTGCGTCCCGTCGCGAGGACGGAGCCGGCGACGGCGCGCAGCGGGACCCCCAACGCGGAGGCCCAGGGGCCGTTGCGCACGTCGCTGCTGCTCACCGCGGTGCGCTGCATCCTCGCCTACGTCGTCATCCCGATCCTCGCGCCGCTCGTCGCCTGGGTGGACGCGCTGGCGACACCGGTCACCATCGCGATCTCATTGCTGGCGGCCGCGTTCGCCGGGAGGACCCTCGTGCGCGTCTGGCGCGCTCGCGCCTCCTACCGTTGGTTGTACACGGGCTTCGTCGTGGTGGTCTGGTTGACCCTGGCGGCGCTCCTGGCCGCCGACGTGCTGAGGCTCCAGGGCTGACCTCCGCGGGCCCAGCCGCTCAGTGCGCGAACCGATGGGCGACGCCCACGAGGTAGGGCACGGGCAGCGTGTACCCGTCCGTGCCCTAGTCCGGGGTCCAGGCCGTGGTGACGATCCGCCCGCCCGGCCGGCAGACCCGCACGAGCTCGGCCGCGGCCGCGTGCGCATCCGGCGCGAACATCACCCCGAAGGTGGAGAGCACGAGATCGAAGCTCGCGTCCGGGTAGGGGAGCTCCTGCGCCTCGCCCTCGTCCCATGCCACGCTGAGACCCCCGGCGGACGCCCGGTCGCGGGCAACCGCGAGGAGTTCCGGGGTGGGGTCGCAGGCGGTGACTCCCGCAGCGCCGGCGCGGGCCGCCGCGAGCGCGGCTTCGCCGGTGCCGCAGCCAACGTCGAGGACGGCCTGACCAGCCACGTCCAGCGAGGCCACGACGTCGCGGGGCGCCTGTGCCCAGCGGGCGCCGACTCGCTCGTAGTCGCCCAGCGACCAGACCTCCCGAGCGCGCGACGCGCGCTCGTGCTCGACACCCGCCATGACGGCTCCTGATCGCAGTTCCCGGAGCCGACAGCATACATGAGCACGACTTTCACATCCGGTTGTGGGGCCTGCGATGGCACGAGGCTTCGGTGTGCGCCGACAGAGGGGTTCACGTCCGACCGTCGGCCAACACACCCGCACGTGTCAGCACCGCCTCGAGCATGTCCGGGGTCAGCCTGCCCGTGAACGTGTTCTGCTGGCTGACGTGATAACTGCCGAGCAGCGTCACGTTCCCGAGCACGGCCTCGGCGCCGTGCCCGAACCTCGGCTTGGGCCGCGGCGGCGGATCGCCGAAGTGTCGGAGCGCCGCGTCCCACGCGAACCCGCCGAGCGCGACCACGACGCGGATGTCGAGCAGCGCGAGCTCGGCGTCCAGGAACGGGGCGCACCGATCGCGCTCCTCGGGCGCCGGCTTATTCTGCGGTGGGGCGCACTTGACCGGCGCGGTGATCCAGCAGCCGGTCAGTTCGAGCCCGTCGCCGCGGTGGGTCGAGGTGGGCTGGTTCGCGAACCCGGTGCGGTACAGGGCCGCGTAGAGCACGTCACCCGAGCGGTCCCCGGTGAACATGCGACCGGTGCGGTTCGCGCCGTGGGCGGCCGGGGCGAGGCCGAGCACGAGGACCCGCGCCTGCGGGTCCCCGAAGCCGGGCACGGGCTTTCCCCAGTAGTCCCACCCCGCGTACGCGGCACGCTTCTCCCTCGCCACCTGTTCCCGCCACGCCACCAACCGCGGGCACGCGCGGCAAGCGACGACCGCGGCGTCGATCTCGTCCAGGGTGGCAGCACGCATCGTGCGCAGTCTCGCACCCCGACCCCACCGCTGCGGACGAACGAGGGAGGCCCCATGTCCTTTCCGACGCTGCCCGAGCTCTTCTTCCTGCCCTTGGCCCTTCTGCCGACGCTCGTCGTGCCGGTCGCCGCGCTCGTCATCGTGCTCGTTCTGGGATTGCGGGCGGTCCGCGCCCTCGAGCGCATCGCCGACGCACACGAGCATCGAGGGTCGGGGCCCCGGGGTGGGTGACCGACTCCCGCTCGACACGCGGCCGGTCGAGGACTTCGTTCGCACAGCCCTTCCGACTCCCCCTGCGCGAGTGCTCGAGGTCGGCGCGGGGCTCGGGGACCTCGCGGTCGATCTGCGCACCGCAGGTCACGACGTGACCGCGACCGACCCCGACCCCGACCGAGGTCCGGACGTGCGCGCGGGCTCCCTGTACGACGTCGCGACGGACGAGGGACCCTTCGACGCCGTCGTGGCGAGCCGCGTGCTTCACCACCTCCCCGAGCTCGGCGGAGCGCTCGACCATCTGGCGCTGCTGCTCGCCGACGGTGGACGGCTGATCGTGAACGACTTCGCTCGCGAGGCGGTCGAGGGACGCGCCGCCGCGTGGATGGCCGCCTGGCTCACTCACCGCGACGCGTCCTGGCAGCCCGCGGACGCCGATGCCTGCCTCGCCGAGTTCCACGAGGGCCACGCAGGGATCCATTCGGGAGCCACGCTGCACGCCGCGCTCGCGGCCCGGTTCCACGTGATCGAGGCGACCCGAGCTCCCGTCCTCGCGCACGGCTATCTCGACCGGGATCCCGCCGCCGAGGACGACGAACGGCACCGCTGCCGGATGGGCACCCTCCCCGCGGTGGGCCGGCGCTGGGTCGCCGTACGAGCGACCGGGCAGGGCGGCGACGCCCCCGAGCGATGAGTGGGCCCGTGCCCGCAGCGCGGTCAGCGGTCGAGCGTCAGCGCGCGAGGGTGCGCCAGCGACGATCGCGGGCACGCAGCCGAGGCCCCGGGGGCTGGTCGAGCAGCGTCCGCAGCTCGCGTGCCGCGGTCGCGGCGACGCGGAGTCCGAACATCTCCCCCTCCTCGTCGCGGGACGGCCGATCGGGGATCACGACGTCGACGATGCCGTGGTGACGCAGGTCGGTGGAACTCGTCGCCTGGGTGCGTGCCAACTCGGGTGCCCGCTCGGTGGTGCGGTAGAGGATCGACGAGGCTCCCTCGGGGGCGATCGGACCGAGCCACGCGTGCTCGGCGGCCACGACACGGTCGGTGGGCAGGAACGCGATCGCGCCGCCGCCCGAGCCCTCGCCGAGCAGGAGGGAGAGCGTGGGCACCTCGACGGCGGCGAGGTCGGCGAGGCACCCCGCGATCTCGCCGGCGAGTCCCCCGCTCTCGTCCTCGGGTGTCATCGCCGCACCGGCGGTGTCGATCACGGTGACCACCGGCAACCCCAGCTCGGCCGCGAGGGCGAACGCGCGCCGAGCCTTGCGGTAACCGGCCGCTCCGAGCTGTGCGCCGCGCTCCCCCGGCGCCCGGTCGTGCGCGACCGCCACCACGCCGACCCCGCAGAGGCGCATCAGCGCGGTCACGCAGCCGGGATCGTCGTTGCCGGCACCGTCACCGCGCAGCGGGGTCACATCGGTGGCGCACACCGAGGCCAGCTCCCGGTAGCCCGGACGATCGAGCCGCCGCGAACGCTGCACGGCATCCCAGCCGTCCACCACGGCGTCCTCGGGGAGATCGAGGGGCTCGGCCCCGTAGTCGACAGGCTCACTGGGGTCCTGGGTCGCCGCGAGCACCCGGTCGACGCGATCGGCGAGGTCCTCCGGCGCGACGACGTCGTCGACGATCCCACGGTCCCGGAGGTGCTCGGCCCGGAGCACCTCGTCGGGAAACGGATCGCCGGTGACCTGCTCGATCACGCGCGGCCCGGTCAGGGCGATCAGCGCCCCAGGCTCGGCGAAGCGGACCTGCCCGAGTGCCCCCCACGAGGCGAGGACCCCGCCGGTCGTCGGATCGCGCAGATAGGTGAGATAGGTCAGCCCGGTCTGGCGGAACCGGCGCACCGCGGCGGCCACCGCACCCATCTGGACGAAGGCGACGCTGCCCTCCTGCATCCGCGTACCGCCGGAGATCGGCATCGCGAGGACCGGGGCTCGCAGGTTCGCGGCGCGCTCGAGGGCGCGAATCACCCGCTCGGCGGTGGCGACGCCCATCGTCCCGGCGAGGAACGCGAACTCCCCGGCGATCACGACGATCGTCCGGCCCCTCAGGCGCGCCTCCCCCGTGACGACGGCCTCGGTCGTGCCCGCGTGTCCGCGTGCCTGCTCGAGCCGATCGGGATAGGCGACCGTGTCGACGAACCCGAGCGGGTCGCCGCTCTCCACGTCGTCGTCCCAGGGCTCGAAGGACTCCTTGTCGACGGTCCGGGCGACGAGTTCGTCGGCCGGCGCCCGGTCACCCGCCATCGCGATCCCTCCCGGAATGCGTGCGCGTCATGGTCACCCGTCCGATCCCTCGTTGTGCTCACCGAGCAACGGTGGTGGTGCGGGCGCGCCACGAGGCGTGCGGCTCCAGTGCACCGGCGCGCCGGGTAGCTGCAGGTCCCCGAGGGTGGGATGGGCAACCTCGTCGATCAGGCCCAGGTGCGCAACCTGCGCCGAGGCGTAGACCTCGTCGAGGCCGGCGACCTTCCCGGCCGGAACCCCGGCCTCCTCGAGCCTCGCGACCCACCGCTTTACGGTGTCGGACGCCAGCGCCGGACCCATCGCTGCTTCGAGCTCCTCGATCCGCTCGACCCGGTCCCCGTTCGTCGCGAAGCGCGGGTCGTCCGGTTCCAGGCCCACGAGCGGGGCGAAACGCTTCCACAGCCCTTCGCTGCCCACGGCGATGTTGACCTGCCCGTCCGCGCAGTCGAACGCGCCGTACGGCTGGATCGACGGATGCCGGTTCCCTCCCGGTTGTGGAACCTCGCCGGCGAGGAGCCAACGGGTCCCCTGGAAGGTGTGGATCGCGACCATGCCACCGAGCAGGGAGGTCCGCACCCACTGGCCCCGGCCGGACCGTTCCCGTTCCACGAGCGCAGCGGTGACGCCGTAGGCCCCGAACATGCCGGCCAGGATGTCCGCGATCGGCACCCCGACCTTCGTCGGGGTCCCACCGACCGGACCGGTCAGGCTCATCAGGCCGCCCTCGCCCTGCAGGATCTGATCGAATCCGGAACGGTGACCGTGCGGCCCGCCCTCACCGAACCCGGTGATCGAGAGCCCCACGAGCCTCGGGTTGCGGGTCGCGAGCGACTCCTCGTCGAGGCCGAGCCGCTCCATCACGCCCGGCCGGAAGTTCTCCACGATCACGTCGGCGGCGTCGACCAGGCGGTGCAGCCACGCGATGTCGTCGGCGTCCTTGAGATCGAGCGTGACCGAGCGCTTGTTGCGGTTGACCGAGAGGAAGTAACCGGCCTGGCGCTCACCGTCACCCTCGGGCTCGAGGAACGGCGGACCCCACCCCCGGGTGTCGTCACCGCTGCCCGGCCGTTCGACCTTGGTGACCTCCGCACCCGCATCCGCGAGCATCAGCGTCGCGTACGGGCCCGCCATGGCTCGGGTCAGGTCGACGACACGGACCCCGTCAAGCGGTCCACCCGGCATCAGGCTCCTCCTCGGTCGATGGTGGCGGCACAGTCGGTGGGTCGGGGCGAACCGACGCCGGAGATGCGCGCACGGCGCCGATCAGGCAGGCTGCCGACCCCATGGAGATCGTTCATCGGACGCTCGCCGACGTCGATCGTGCGGAGGGGCTCGTGGTCGTGGTCGACGTGCTCCGAGCCTTCACGACCGGGGCGCTGGCGCTCGCGGCGGGAGCACGCGAGATCGTCTGCGTCGCGACCGTCGAGGAGGCACTCGCCGAGCGCGACCGGCGTCCGGGCAGCCTCGCGATGGGCGAGGTCGGCGGACGCCCCGTCGAGGGCCTCGACCTCGGCAACTCGCCTAGCGAGCTCGACCGCGCTCGCGACAGGATCGACCTGACCGACCGCACGATCGTGCAGCGGACGAGTGCCGGCACCCAGGGGGTGGTCGGGGCCGGACACGGTGCGGACGCCCTCTTCGCCGCCTCGTTCGTGTGCGCGGGTGCGACCCTCCGGGCCGTGCACGCGCTGGCACCCCGAGAAGTCACGTTCGTCGCGACCGGTGTGGACGATCGCGACGGTGACGAGGACCTCGCCTGCGCGGAGTACCTCGCGGCCGGCCTCTCGGGCGACGAACCCGATCCGGGGCCGTTCCTGGAGCGCGTCCGGGCCTCGGACGCTGCCCGCCCCTTCCTCCACGATCCCGACCCGGACTTCCCGGCCGCCGACGTGGCGATCGCGACGCGCCTCGACACGGTCGACACGGCGTTGTGGGCCGACCTCACCGGCGAACATCCGGTGCTGCGCCGCGCCGACTGAGTGGCGGCCGAGCGGCACGCTCACGGCCATTCGTCGAACGGGCTGTGCGTCGCGCCACCGGCCAGCTCCGCGTACCCCGGTCCACGGTCGAAGAAGGCGGCCCGATCCCGTTCCGCGCGCAGCGCGGCCCGACGTTGGACGGTCGCCGCCTCGTCGACCGTGGGTGGCGACTCCGTCGCGGGATCGGGCCGCTCACGCACGTTCGGGTTCGGAAGCCCGTCCGAGCCGGGCCCGTCGGCGAACACCACGCCATAGTCGGCATGAGCCGCGGCGCGACTGACCTTGCCCCACCACACGTCACGCGCCACCTCGGCGGGGTCGCGGTCGAGCGGATCGCCCCAGCCGCCGCCCCCGGTGGTCCGGATCCGGACGAGCTCGCCCGCCGGGATCGGATCATCGTCGGCGAGCGCGTCGAGCATGCGCTCGTTCGGTCCCCCGGGATCGGCCTCGACCGAGAACGGGCGGCCCGCCTGCCCGCCCTTCACCCCCCAGCACGAGAGGATCGAGCGATCGGCGATCGACATGAAGGACGCGTCGTGGAGCGGGCGGATCCACTTGTCGTAGCCGAGCCCGCCGCGGCGCTCCCCCGCACCGCCGGAGTCGCAGGCGAGGCCGAGCTTCTCCACCCGCAGCGGGAAGCGCGACTCGGTGAACTCGACCGGCAGGTTCCGGCTGTCGGGGACCACGTGGATCGTGTCCTCGCCGTCCGCGAAGGAGCGCCCACCCGAGCCGCCACCGAGCACCTCGCGCATGAGGTAGAACTCGCCGGCACCGTCGTAGCCGTAGAGGCCGGTGTAGCGGATCGTCTCCTGATCCGCCGGCATGTTCCCGTCGACGGCCTTCGCGATCGTGCCGGCCAGGACGCCGAGCAACCGCAGGATCACGAACGTCCGCGCGTTCGTCGGCGCCGGGAAGATCGGGGTCAGCAACGTACCCTTGTCCGGGAAGCGCATTTCGATGAGCGGCACCACGCCCTCATTGACGTCGAGCTCGGCCATGCGCTCGGGTGTGTCGGCGAGGTTGCGCAGGATCGGCGCCAGCCACTTCTTCAGGAAGTTGCCGTCGGCGTAGTCACCGGCGTGGTTGATCGGCCCCTTGGCCTGCGGGCTCGTCCCGGTGAAGTCGATCACCAGCTTGTCGGGCTCCTTGGTCAGCGTGATCCGTTGACCGTGGAGCTGCGGCGGGTCGACACCGTCGTGCTCGGCGTAGTCCTCCCACGTGTAGGTGCCGTCGGGGATCTTCGAGAGGATCTCCCGGCGGAACGTCTCGGTCGTGCGCTCGAGGATCGCGTCGAAGCACGCCTCGACCTGCGCGGTGCCGTAGCGCTCGAACAGGTCCGACAACCGCCTCGCCCCCATGAGGCAGGCCGAGCACTCGGCGTCGAGGTCACCCGCCAACGACTCGGGCATCCGCGTGTTGCGCGTCATGATCGTGAGCGCGGCCTCGTTGGGAACGCCCCGGTCCCACAGCTTGATCGGAGGGACCATGAGCCCCTCCTCGAACACGCTCCGCGCGTTCGAGGGCATCGATCCGGGCACGCGGCCACCGATGTCGTCGTGGTGGCCGAACGCCTGCACGAAGCAGACGACGTGCGGCTCACCGGTCTCGGGATCGGCAGCGAACACCGGAACGGTGACGCAGAGGTCGGGGAGGTGGCCGATCCCCCCTTCCGACTGATAGACGTCGTTGTGGAAGAACACGTCGCCCGGGCGCATGTCGCTCATCGGGAAGTCGCGGACGACCGGATGCACCAGGGCCGAGTAGCTCCGGCCGGTCAGCTTGCGCAGCTTGCGGTCGTGCAGACCGGCCCGGAAGTCGTGCGCGTCGCGGATCATCGGGCTCCGCGCGGTGCGGGCGATCGCCTCCTCGACCTCGGCCTCCACCGAGGCCAGCGTGCCCTCGACGATCTCCAGGACGATGGGATCGACGTCCTTGGGCTGGCGACCGGACCGTCCGTCGGGCGGCGTGGGCTGGCTCATCGGGCGTCCTTGGTGACCAGAAGGTTCGCGTGCTCGTCGACGCGGGCGGTGAAGCCCGGCAGCAGGGGGACGGTCGAGCCGAACTCCTCGACGACCGCGGGGCCGGGAACGATGTCACCGGCGCGCAGCGCCGTCCGGTCGTAGAGCGTCGCCTGTCGCCAGCCGTCGCCACCGGCGGCCTGACTCGTGTACATCGCCCGCTTGCCGGTGACCGCCGCCGACGGGTCGCCGTCGCCGGGTTCGGCGGCCGCCAGCGGCGGCGTCTCGATCGGACCGACCCCCGCGACACGCACGTTGACCCACTCGACGATCTTGTTCGGGTCGTGCCGGTAGCAGTAACCGTACAGCTGCTCGTGGGCGTCGTGGAACGCGGCGAGCACCCGCTCGGGGAACGCGTCGTCGACCGGCCCGGCAGGCGCGGGCACCCGCACCTCGTAGGCCTGTCCGAAGTAGCGCAGGTCCACCGAGCGGCGGTAGTCGTGCTCCTCGGCGCCGAAACCCTCGAGCTCGAGCGCCCGACCGGCGCCCCGCTCCAGTTCCGCGAAGCGCTCGGCGAGCTCGGCACGGCCGTCGGGCGTGTCGACCTCCGCGTGACGACGCACCCAGGTCTGGACGTCGTCGTTGCGCACGTCGACCGTCAGCAACCCGAACGCGGACAGGTTCCCGGGGTCGGGGGGCACGAGCGCCGCCCGAAGGCGCAACACGTCCACGAGGCGACAGGCCAACAGCGGCCCCGACCCCCCGAAGGCGCACATGACGAAGTCGCGAACGTCGTGGCCCCGCTTGATCGTGACCTGGCGGATCGCATTCGCCTGGTTCCACGCGGCGATCTCCAGCACACCGTCGGCGGCTCGCTCGAGGTCGAGGCCCTGCGCGTCGGTCGCACCGGCGAGGCTCGGACCCACCTGCGCGGCCAGACCCTCGATGCCGCGACGTGCGGCCTCGGCGTCCAGCTCGATCTCGCCCCCGAGCAACGCCGGCGGGATCCTCCCGAGCACGAGGTGGCAGTCGGTCACCGTCGGCTCGGTCCCGCCCTGCCCGTAGCAGAGCGGGCCCGGGTCCGCTCCGGCCGAGCGCGGCCCGACCTTGAGCCCTCCCTCGGGCGGGACCCACGCGATCGAGCCACCCCCCGTTCCCACCGTCTCGACGTCGACCATCGGGACCTTGGTCGGGAACCGACCCACCTGCCCCTCCGTCGTGATGCCGGGCTCGCCGTCGGTGACGACCGCGACGTCGGTCGAGGTGCCGCCACCGTCGAGCGTGAGCACGCGGTCGAACCCGGCACCGCGACTCACCACGCCGGCACCGAGCGCACCCGCCGCCGGACCGGAGAGGATCGTGGTGATCGGCTGCCGGCCGAGCTCCGTCGCACTCATCACGCCGCCGTTCGACTTCATCACGTAGAACGGGACCGATCGTGCGCTGCTGGTCAGCGTCTCGAGCCGGTCCGCGATCCCGGCGAGGTACGCGGTGACCCGCGGCTTGACGAACGCGTCGACGAGCGTCGTCATGCTGCGCTCGTACTCGCGGTACTCACGCAGCACCTCCGAGGAGAGCGAAACGTGACAGTCCGGGTGCTCCTCGAGCAGCACCTCCCGCGCCCGTTGCTCGTGAGCGCCGTTCGCGTAGGCATGGATGAAGCAGATCCCGACCGCGTCGACGCCACGGCGGGCGAAGGTCCGAGCCGCCTTGCGGATGTCGTCCTCGTCCAGCGGGCGTACCTCCGTCCCGGCGACGGCCAACCGCCCACCGACCTCACGGACGAGGTCGACCGGCACGATGCGGTCGGGCTTCACCCAGAAGTAGCTGTTGCCGTAGCCGTCGGGCACGCTCTGCCGGGCGATCTCCAGGACGTGGCGAAAGCCCTCGGTGGTGAGGAATCCGAGCCCCTCGAACTCCTCTGACAGCAGCGCGTTCGTCGCCACGGTCGTGCCGTGGCTGACCGCGCTGACCGCCTCCCCGCGCCCACCCCCACCAGCATCCTCGCCCCGCGGCCCACCCCCACCAGCATCGTCGCCCCGCGGCCCACCCCCACCAGCATCGTCGCCCCGCGGCCCACCCCCACCAGCATCGTCGCCCCGCGGCCCACCCCCACCAGGGCCGAGGAGGCCCAGGACCTTCTCGACGCCCGCGAGGAAGCCCTCACTCGGATCTGCCGGCGTGGAAGGGGTCTTCGTGGTCGTGATCGCGCCAGTGGTCTCGTCGACCGCGACCACGTCGGTGAAGGTCCCACCGGTGTCGATGCCGATGCGCACGAGACCGGTGGAGTCTGCTGATGCCACGGGGGCGGCTCCTGTGATGAGCGGGGTCAGCCGGCGTCCGAGAGATGACGGGCGACGAGGGCAGCGGCGCTCAGCGCATCGCGGTCATCGCCCGGCAAGGCCACGACCTGCACCCCGAGGGGGAGGCCGTGCTCACCCGCGAGACCGGGTACGGCGACCGCGGGGGTGCCGAGCAACGTCCACGGGCGGCACAACACGGGATCGCCGGTCGAGTCGGCCTTCGGAGGCTCGTTTACCACCGCCGGCACGAGCAACGCGTCGACGCCGTCGAACGCGGCAGGCAGTTCCTGCTGGCGCACCTGGTCGGCCCGCGCGAGCGCGGCCTCGTAGCGTCCCGCCGGGATGCGCTCACCGCGGTCCAGGTACTCGCCGAGCGTCTCCGAGAACTGGGACGCGTTCGCCCGGCGCAGCGCGCCGAGCTGGCGTGAGGCCTCCGCCGCCATGACGGTCTCCTGCACCTCGACGAGATCGCCGAGGCTGTCGGGCAGTTCGTGCGGCGTCGCGATCTCGGCGTGCTCGAGCGCTTCGAAAGCCTCGGCCAACCGCTCTCGAGCGCTCGGGGCCACGCGCTCCCACCACGGCGTTCGGGCGAGCCCCAGCCGCACCGGAACGTCAGCCGCAATGAAGCTCGCCTCGTCGCCCCCGAGAACCTGTCCGGCACAGGCGACATCCTCGACGTGAAGGCCGATCGGGCCAACGGTGTCCAGCGTCGGTCCGACCGGAAGCACGCCCTCCGTCGGCACGCGGTCGAAGGTCGGCTTGAAGCCGACCACCCCGCAGTAGGCCGCGGGGCGGACGATGGACCCAGCGGTCTGGGTGCCCAGGGCAAGCGGAACCATGCCGGCCGCCACGGCCGCCGCCGACCCACTCGACGATCCGCCCGGTGTGCGGCTGACGTCATGGGGGTTGCGGGTCGGCCCGGGATGGAAGAGGGCCACCTCGGTCGTGACCGTCTTGCCGAGAATCACCGCCCCGGCGGCCCGCAACCGCTGGACACAGGTCGCGTCCAGGTCGGGTTGCCGACCCTCCCACACACTGCTGCCGCGGGCCGTCGGAAGGTCGGCGGTGTCGATGATGTCCTTCACCCCGACCGGCACGCCGTGCAACGGGCCCCTGGCGGGCTCGACATCGCGCGCCCGCGCCTGCTCCAGCGCGTGGTCCGCATCCAGGTGGGCCCAGGCGCGCACCCGAGGCTCGCGTTGCTCAATCACGTCGAGGCATGCCCGCACGAGCTGCTCGGACGTCCGACGCCCCGTGCGCACGTCGTCAGCGGCGGCCACCGCCGAAGGGACGGCAGGTTCGGGGCCTGTGTCCATCGCAGCTCCCGTCGCCGTCACGCTCCATGCGGGGCGGGCACCGACCACGACCGCCGGGCCGTCGGCGCACCCGCCCCGGCTGGCAGCCTAACCTCCCCGCGCTGCGCACGTGTAGGCACGACCTACTGACGATCCCCCGTTCCGTCGAGCACACTCTGCCAGCAGCGTCCGTTCGATCTCCGGACCGGGGAGGCCCACGTCCACCGGCAGCCCCGGCCTTCCCCGACCGGTCCCAGGGATGCCGTGAGGAGGACGAAGATGGCCGAAACCACCGACCGTACGTTGACCGCCGCCTACGGCGTCGACGAACTCCCACCGTGGCGCCAGGCCGTTCCCATGGGCATACAGCACGTGCTCGTGATGTTCGCGAGCAACGTGACGCTTCCGCTGCTGGTCGCAAGCGCGATCGGGGCGACGACCGGGGAGACCACACTGCTCGTGCAACTCGCCATCTTCGTGGCGGGTGTGTGCACGCTGCTGCAGACGTTCGGCGTCGGCCCCGTCGGCGCACGCCTGCCGATCGTGCAGGGCACGAGCCTGGGGTTCACCGTCGTCGCGATTCCGTTGGCCGAGGAGTACGGGTTGGCGGCCGTGTTCGGCGGCGGGCTCGTCGCCGGGCTCGTGCAGGTGCTGCTGGGCACTTGCCTGCGCTGGCTCAAGCCGCTCTTCCCACCCTTGGTCACCGGTCTGGTCGTGCTGGTCATCGGCCTCAGCCTGCTGCCGACCGGCCTCGAGTTCGCCGCGGGGGGCGCCGACGCCCCGGACTTCGGAGCCGGGCAGAACTTCGCGCTCGCCGCCCTCGTCCTCGTGCTGATGATCGCCCTGAACCGCTACGGCCGGGGCTTCGTCAGCGCAGCGGCGATCCTGCTCGCCATCGCGGTGGGCTACCTCGTCTCGGTGCCCTTCGGGCTCGTCGAGGCACAACCGATCGCCGACGCCGAGTGGGTTGCCGCACCGATCCCGCTCGCCTTCGGGGTCTCGTTCCCGGTGGCAGCGATCGTCGGCATGGCCGTCATGGCGGTGGCCACGACGGTGGAGACCATCGGGGACATCGGGGGCGTGACCGCCGCGGGCGAGGGACGCGAACCGACCGCTCGCGAACTGTCCGGGGGCGTCCTGGCCGACGGTGTCGGCACCTCGTTCGCCGCGCTGTTCAGCGCGATGCCGAATACGAGCTATAGCCAGAACGTCGGGGTCGTCGGCCTCACCGGCGTGGTGTCACGCCACGTCGTGTCAATCGGCGCGGTCTTCCTCGTCGTCGCGGGACTCGTCCCGAAGCTCGGGGCGGTCATCTCCGAGATGCCCACGCCGGTGCTCGGTGGTGGCTTCCTCGCGATGGCGGGCATGGTCGCGGCCGCCGGTATCAAGCTGATGACCGCGGACGCCATGACGCGGCGCAACATGCTGATCATCGCCGTGGCGCTCGGGCTCGGGATCGGGTTGCTCAACGCCCCCGACGCGGTGGCAATGGCCCCCGAGACACTGCGCATCACGCTCGAGACCGGGATCGTGCCGGCCGCCGTCGCCGCGGTGCTGCTGAACGCGATCCTTCCACACGGCGAACGGGCCGCCGCGCCCCGGGGTGCGGACACCGAGGAGCGCGGTGGAGCGACCCGGCACACGGACGAGTCCCCCGAGTAGGGCGACCGCCCCGGCTCAGCGGGCCAGACGCCGCCCCACGAGCACGCCGGCGAGCGCGATCAGCGCGCCGAGCACGCCCGCCCCGAGCAGCCAGCGCGGGTCGCCGCCGGCAGCACCGGCCTTCGCCGGCGCGCGAAAGACCTGACCGGGCTGCACACCGGTGGCCTCCGTGGGCGCGCCCGCTGCGGCGGGCGCCGCCTCCGCCTCGGTGGGTGCGGGCTCGACCAGCGTCTCGCCGGCGAGGTAGCGGTCCACGGCCTCGAAGAACTGCTGGGCGTTGCGCTTGGCCACCCCGATGAGCACCCGCTGTCCGACGCCGGCGATGGTGCCGCCGACGATCGCGTCCGCGTCGTAGGACAGGCGGGTCGTCCCGGGGCCCGCTTCCTCGAGCGTGATCCGCGCCGACGCGTCGACCGTTCCGGGGCCGCCGGAACCCGAGGCCTTCAGCGTATAGGCCTCCGGCTCGACCTGGTCGGCCAGGGCGACCTCGCCCGTGTACGTCCCGGTAATCGAGGCCACGCCGACATCGAGGGTGATCTTGTAGACGCCGTCGCCCTGGGCGGTCAGCTCCCGACAGCCGGGCAGCGTGGCCGCGAGCACGTTGGGGTCCTGCAGTGCGTCCCAGACCTGCTGGCGCGACGCGTTCAGCGTGTGCGTGTCGGCAACCTTCATCGGGGGACTCCCTCGTCGGAGGCGGTCGGCGCGGTGCCCTGTCCGTCCGCCGCCGCGCCGGTGCGTGACAACTCCCAGATCTCGGGGGGCGAGAGCGGCATCCGGTCGACCTCCACGCCGATGGCGTCCTCGATCGCCGCGGCGAGCACCGCCGCGCCCGGGATCACCCCGGCCTCGCCGGCGCCCTTGATCCCGAGCGGGTTCAGGGGCGTCGGGGTCTCCAGGTGGTCGATCTCGATGCGCTGCGGCACCTCGGTCGCGTAGGGCATGAGGAAGTCCATGAACGACGCGTTCTGCAGCTGGCCGTACTCGTCGTAGGCCATCCGCTCGAAGAGCGCCCCCGCGACCCCCTGCGCGACCCCGCCGTGGATCTGTCCCTCCACGATCGTCGGGTTGATCAGGTACCCGCAGTCGTGCACCACGCCGTACCGCAGGATCTCAACGTCGCCGGTCTCGGGATCCACGGCGACGACGCACGCATGGAACCCGTTCGCGAACGTCGACTGCGTCGGACTGTAGTAGTCCTTGCCCTCCAACCCGGGCTCGTCTCCCTCCGCGACCGGAGGGCCTCCGTCGCCTTTCAGCGTGAACTGCGTCGCGGCCTGGGCCTCCTCGCTGAAGGAGTAGCGCAGCGGGTTGGACAACACCGCGACGTGTTTCAGCTCGATCTGCGCCTCGGGGCTCCCCTTCACCTGCACCACGCCGTCGACGATCTCGAGATCGTCGGGATTCGCCTCGAGCGCGTCGGCGGCGATCCGCAACGCCTTCTCACGCACCTTGCGCGTGGCCAGTGCGATCGCGTTGCCGCTCATCACCGCCGCGCGGGAGGCGAACGTGCCCACCGCGTAGCCGAACCGGCGCGTGTCGCCGGTGGTGACGTGCACGTCCTCGAACGGCACGCCGAGCTCGCTGGCGACGATCTGGGCGAAGACCGTCTGGTGGCCCTGTCCCTGGCTCGTGAGCCCGGTCGAGACCATCACCCGGCCGTTGGTCTCGACGTGCACGTGCCCGCCCTCGTACGGGCCCACGGCCGTGCCCTCGACGTAGCCGGCGAGGCCGACGCCGATGCGGCGGCCGTCGGGCGCCTCCTTCGACAGGTGCTCGTAGTCCACGAGGTCCAGCAGCTTCTGCAGGCTCGCGGGGAAGTCGCCCGAGTCGTAGATCGCCGGCTTGCCGTCCTGGAACATCAGCCCGAGGTCGTAGGGCATCTCGTCGGGCTGGATGAAGTTGGCGAACCGGACCTCGGCACGGTCCTTGCCGAGGCGGGTGGCGATCTTGTCGATCGTGCGCTCCATCGTGAACACGCCCTGCGGACGGCCGGCACCGCGGTACGGGGTGACCATCACGGTGTTCGTGTAGACGCTCGTGAACTCGACCCGGTAGGCGCCGAGCTTGTAGGGCCCCGGCAGCTGGGTCGAGGTGATGATCGGGACGATGATCCCGTAGGGCGTGTAGGCCCCGTTGTCGTGCAGGAACTCGACGTCGAGCCCCAGGATGCGCCCGTCCTCGTCGAAGCCCACCCGTACGTGGTGCACCTGGCCGCGCTCGTGCGCGCTCGACACGAAGTGCTCCCGGCGGTCCTCGACCCACTTCACCTCCCGCCCGAGGGTCTTCGCCGCCCACGGCACCAGCAGCTCCTCGGGGAACGGATGGACGATCTTGACCCCGAAGCCGCCGCCGACGTCCGGCGCGATCACCTCGACCTGCGCGTCCGCGAGCTCGAGCGCGTTCGCGACCGCGGCCCGCACGCTCGTGGACGTCTGCGTCGAGGAGTAGGCGCGCAGGCGTTGGTCGTCGGCGTCCCAGCGCGCGTAGACCCCCCGGCCCTCGAGCGGCATGGACGCGCTGCGCTCGATGTCGAGACGGAACTCCAGGGTGTGCGGCGCCCCGTCGATCGCGGCCGGCGCGTCGCCGACCTCCTGTACGAGGTGCGCGGCGACGTTGTCGGGGATCTCGTCGTGGACGGCGGTCTCCCCGCGCGCGGCCTCCTCGAGGTCGACGATCGGGTCGAGGAAGTCGTACGAGACCCGGATGCGCTCGGCGGCGTCCTCGGCCACGTACCGGTCGGTCGCGACGACCATGGCGATCGCCTCCCCGACGTGGTTCACCTCGCCGTTGGCGAGCGCGTACGCGGTCCGCGGCGCCCGCAACGCGGGATGCGGGATCAGCACCGGCAAGGGCTTGGCCATCTTCTCGGGCAAGTCCTCGTAGGTGTAGATCGCCACCAGCCCGTCGACGTCGAGCGCATCGGTCACGTCGATGTCGGTGATCCGCGCGTGGGCGTGGGGGCTGCGGACGAACGCGACGCCGAGGGCGTTCTGGCCGAGGTCGTCGACGTAACGCCCCTCGCCGCGGAGCAGCCGCGGATCCTCGCTCCGCGCGACCTTCTCGCCGAACAGCTTCGTCGTCATCGGCCGCTCCCCTCCGCCTTGCCGGGGTCCGCACGTAGGCCCGCCGAACGCACCGGCCGGTCCACCGCCGGGACCGGCTCCTCCGCCTCCGACACGAGCTCCGCGGCGCGGTGCACGGCTGCGACGATGTTCTGGTAGCCCGTGCACCGACAGAGGTTGCCCGCGATCCCCTCGCGAACCTCGTCCTCGTCCGGGTCGGGATTCTCGGCCAGCAGCCCGCACGTCGTCATCAGGAACCCCGGCGTGCAGAAACCGCACTGCAGTCCGTGGCAGTCCGCGAACGCCTGCTGCACCGGGTGCAGCGAGCCGTCGGCGGGGTTGAGGCCCTCGACGGTCGTGATCGCCGCGCCACGGGCCGCGACCGCGAAGGTGAGGCAGCTGCGGACCGGCTCCCCGTCGAGCAGCACGGTGCAGCAGCCGCACACGCCGTGCTCGCACCCCACGTGGGTGCCGGTCAGTCCGAGATCGTGGCGCAGGGCGTCGGACAGCAGCCGACGCGGGGGCAGCGTGACCTCGTGTGGCGCTCCGTTGACCATCAGCGTCACGTCGACCGTTGGCTCGCTCATGCGCTCCTCGCTCCTGTCGCCTGGGGAATGGCGCCCTGCGTTGCTGGGCCGTCCGCCACTACGCGGCCGCGGGCACACGATCGCGAGCGTGCGCCGAGGCCTGCGCGAGCGCCCGCGCGGTCAGCACGCTGGCGAGGTGCCGGCGGTACTCCGCCGGGGCGTGCAGGTCGGCCTCGGGCTCACAGGCCGCAGCGACCCGCTCCCCCGCCGCCGACCAGGCCTCGGGCGCGGTCGCTGGTTCCAGCGACCGGCCGGCGGCCGCATCGCCGACGTCGAGGACCAGCGGCGTGGGGTGCACGCTGATCGTCGCGATCCGAGCGGCAGCGACCTCACCGTCGGGGGCGTCGACGGTCGCCGCGATTCCGCAGAGCGCGTAGTCCCCGTGGCGGCGGGCGCGCTCCACGAACGCCGACCCCGTCGTGGCCGGAAGCGCCGCGAACTCCGCGTGTGTCACGAGCTCGCCGGGCGCGATGTCGGCCTCGAGCGGCCCGAGGAAGAAGTCCGACGCCGACACCCGGCGGGTCACGACCTCACCGCCGTCGCCCGCGCGGGCCAGTTCGACCACGCCGTCGCACAGCGCCAACACGGCGGTCAGCTCTCCGGCGGGGTCCGCGTGCGCCAGGCTGCCGACGACCGTCCCGCGGTTGCGGATCACCTCGTGGGCCACGTAGCCGAGGGCCTGCGGGAGCAGCGGGTTGGCCTCCCCCGCCTCCCGATGGCGCTCGAGGTCGCGGTGGCGCACCGCCGCGCCGACCCGGACCGTGTCCGAGGACACCTCCACGGCGCGCAGCTCCTCGATGCCGGTGACGTCGACGAGGGCCCGCGGGGCCGTGAGCCGCATGTTCAGCAGGGGGATCAGGCTCTGCCCCCCGGCGAGCACCTTCCCGCCCTCGCCGAGCCGTCGCACGGCCTCGGCCACGGTGTCCGGCGCGTGATATTCGAACGGCGGAGGCTTCATGCCGCGTTCCTTCCGTCGGTCCGCAGACTCGGCGTACGCACGCCGGGGTGCGTTGACCCACCGTCCCGCGACGTCGCTCCGTCGACGCAGCACCGCCCGCAGGGTAGCCGCCATCCGACTGGCGCACGCGTGGGCGCCACGTCGGGGACCGGGCTCACGGGGCTTCCCCCGGCGCGGCGCCAACACCCGCGAGCGGGTCGGTCACGGGGCTCTCGGCCCGCGCGGCCAGTTCCCGCACCGCGTCGGCGAAGCACGACAGTGGGGGCTCGACGAGGCCTGCCCCGACCTGGCCGGTGCCGGGCTCCTTGCCGGCGATGCCCGTGTTGACGGCGGGGACGATGCCCGTGCGGCACACCAACGTCGCGTCGATGCCCGTCGGGGTCCCGCGGAACCCGAGGATCGGGATCTGATATGCGGTCGACTCGGCGAGCGTGATCTCGTACATGCGGCGGGTGAAGCGCAGGGCGTCCGCGACCTCGCCGCCGACGAAGCGCACGATCGCCGGCGCGGCCGCCATCGCGAACCCGCCGATCCCGCAGCTCTCGGTGATCGTGGAGTCGCCGATGTCGGGATTGGCGTCCTCGGGCCCGTACTCCCCGAGGTAGAGCCCGTCGGGCACGCTGGCCGGCGCGGTGAACCACGTGTCACCGGTACCGGCGAGTTGCACCCCGAACTCGGTCCCGTTGCGGGCCATGGCCACGAGCATCGACGACCCGGCCAGGCCGCGGGCGCTGTCGGTCGCGGCCTTGGCAGCGGGCATCACCACGTTCAGGAAGAAGTGGTCGTTCGCGTTGATGAACCGGGTGACGGCCGCGATGTCCGCAACGGGCGCGTCGATCTCGATCAGATCGCTCACGAACTCGCGGAGGAACAGGCTCGTCCCGGCGCGGTGCCGGTTGTGCCCCTCGTCGCCCATCTGCAGCGCCTGCGCCAGGAGGGCGCGCACATCGATCGGCCCGGTGCGCTCGAGGGTGCGCGCGAGCAGCGGCCCGAGCACCCGCTCCATCCACTGCAACCGCTCGGTCACCTCGTCCCCGAACGCGCCGTAGCGCAGGACCTTGCCGAGGCCCTCGTTGAGGGTGCAGCGGGCGACGGTGCCGTGCTCCTCGTCGCGCAGGGTGAACACCGGCATCGAGGGCGCGACGATGCCGGCCATCGGACCGACCGCGCCGCGGTGGTGGGCGGGCTCCAGCGCGATCTCCCCGTTGGCGGCCATGCGCTCGGCGGCCTCGGGATCGTCCGCGACGCCCTCGTAGAGCAGCGCGCCGATGATCGCACCGCGCATCGGCCCGCTCGCGTGCGCCCAGTCGATGGGGGGTCCGGCGTGCAGCAGCGTCCGGTCGTCGAGGTCGAGGGCATCCCGTGCGGTCTCGATACCGACCAGGTGCGGCCGCGACGTGAGGAGCCGGCCCACGGCCTGCGCGTTCGCCTCGCTCAAGCGCGGATCTCCGGCGACCGTCGCCAGCGCCTCGGCGGTGCCGTCCACCGGCGGGCGCCATTGTGCCCGCAGGCTGGTGGCGCCCTGGCCGGCGAGCGCCGCGTCGAACCGCTCGGCACCGGCGGTCGCGACGGCCGGCGCTTCGTCGAGCAGGCCACCCAGCGGAGCGTGTGCGCGCGTCATCGGGTCTCTCCCAGCAGCTCGACTGCGGCGCGTGTCGCGGCCGCGTTGGACAGGTAGATGCTCGCCCCGGCGTCGACGAGCTCGGCGGCCTGGCGCGTGAGGTCCTGCGGGTCGTCGCGCGTGCCGATCAGCGACACGATCGCGGCGAACTGACCGCCGGCGTCACGGGCCGCGGTGCGCGCCTCGGCGATCGCCGGGCCGAGCTCGCTCGCCGGGTTCGGGTGCGCGACGTGGCCGAGCACCACATCGAGCAGGACGACCACGCGGTGGCCGGATCCCGCCTCCGCGTCCAGCCGGTCGATCCGGATCGTGTTGTCGATCATCGGGTGCGGACGGCCGGAGGTGAGGTCGTCCTCGCCGTAGTCCACCATCGCGTGGCCGGCGCCCTCGATCCCGTGCAGGGGCTCGTGCGGGTCGAGCGCCCAATCGTCCTCGAGCGGCACGTTCGAGCGGATCGGTCCGAGCCGCTCGGCCGCGATGGCCATGGACTCGTCGCAGAGCGTCCCTCCCGCGAACAGCCCGCGCAGCACCTCGTACCCCGACCCGACGGTGCGGTTCGGCGTCCACGTGCGTGGGGGCTGCGGGTCGTGCCCCAGCGTCGACAGCGCGGCCTCCGCGACCTCGGTGAGGTCCCGCTGACCGGGGCCCACGAGGCCGAGGACCACGGGGGTCGCGCACTGCTCCGCCGCCTCGCGGATGCGCTCGGCCACGGCCTTGTCCGGCGGCTTCGAGACGAGGACGATCACCTCGGTGGCCGGATCCGCGTCGAGCGCCTCGAGCGCCTGGATCGTCGCGATGCCGCCGACGTCGGCGGAGAGGTCGCGGCCACCGACCCCGAGCACGTGGCTGACGCCCACCCCGGCCGCGTCGAGCAGCGAACACACCTGTTGCGCGCCGGTCCCGCTCGCGGCGACCATCCCGACCGGACCGGGGCGCATCACGTTGGCGAAGCCGAGACCGACCCCGCCCACGATCGCGGTGCCACAGTCGGGGCCCATCACGAGCCGGTCGCGCTGCCGGGCCTCGGCCTTCAGCGCGATCTCCTGCTCCAACGGCACCCCGTCGCTGAACACCATCACGTTCGCGCCCGCGCGCAGGGCGTCCATCGCCTCCGTGAAGGCGTACTGGCCGGGGACGGTCACGAGCGCGAGCCCGGCACCGAGCGCTCGGGTGGCGCTGCCCAGGGTCCGCGGGGCCTCGCCGGTGTCGGCGAGCCCGTCGCTCCCGCCGCCGGCCGAGGCCTGCGTGAGCTGCGTGTCCACGGCCGTGCGGGCCGCGGCGAGATGATCGGCGTCGTCGGCCGCCAGCGCGACGACGAGGTCGTTCGGCCCGGCCTCGCCGGCGTCGAATCCCGCCTGCTCGAGCAGCTCGAGGTTGAGCGGGGTGGCCATCGCGATCAGCGCCGTGCGCACCCCGGGGCCTCGGGCCACCTCCTGGCTCACGACCATCAGGGTCACCGAGTCGTGGTAGGCCCCCGGGCGCACCTCCAGGTGGCGCACGACGTCGTCGCGCGCCTCGGATTCGGCTGCGGTCGTCACGGGAGCTCCTCTCGCAGGGGGTCGGGGACAGTGGGGTCATTGGCAGGGGGCGATCCGGGAGCATCCGACGCACCGAGCGGCGCGGGCGGCAGCACGAGCCGGGTCCCCAGGCGGATCCCGGCGAGCAGATCGCGACCGCTGGTCCCCCCGACGGCGGCGAGCCGCGCCATCGCCGCATCGATACCCCGTCCGCTGGCCAGTGCCACCAGGACACGCGCGGCGGGGGCCGAGGGCCGGCCGTCGGCCGCGTGCCCGAGCAACGCGGCGGACACGAGCGGGGTCCGGTCCACTGCCAGCTCGCGACAGGTCGTGGCCACCGCGTCGACCACCGGGAGGGTGTCGGCGCACCGTTCCGTCAGCGCGTCCGGCAACGTACATGCCGCGGCGAGCAGCCCCGCCAGCAGGTCGTCACCCGCCGGTGTCAGCCCGACCCCGGCGCCGATCAGCGCCTTCGCCGCGTCCGCGGCAGCGCCGGGCTCCCGGCGCCGGACCGCTTCCTCGAGCCGCTGCGCGGCGCCGTTGGAGCCCGCAGGCAGACCCGGAGCGCGGCTGGGTAGCGCGCGCGCAACAGCGGCCAGCGCGTTGCCCGTCGTGACCGGGAGCGAGGGCCGCGGCTCCCACCATCGCCGCACCACCACCTCGACCTCGCCGCAGGTGAGCCGCCCCGCTCCGACGACCACGGGCCCGCGACGGGCGATGGCGCGCAGTGGTGCGGGGTCGGCGACGACGACCGAGTTCGGCAGTGCCGCAGCCTCCCGGTCGACGAGTGCGATCACGTCGGCATCGACCGCGAGGTACGCCGCGTGATCGAACGCGGCCAGCGTCCTCGCCGCCCGCGCCGGGCCGTCGAGCAGCTCGGCGACCGCCGTGCTCACCGCGCCGCCACGACCGGTGACAGGCTGCGGCGGACGGGAGGCCGTCGCCACCTGGCTAGCCACGCTCCACCTGCGTGCCGGAGCTCCCCGCGGCCACGTCGGTGATGTCGTCCAGGTCACCGATCGCCGCCCAGGGCTCGACGACGGTCGACCCCTCGACGAACCGGGCACAGGCCTCGACCTTCGGCGCCATCGAGCCCGCTGCGAAGTGCCCGTCGGCCTGCAGCCCCCGCAGCTCACCGGCGGTCACCGAATCGAGCCAGCGCTCCTCGGGCGTCCCGAATCCGGTGGCCACGCCGGGGACGTCGGTGAGGATCAACAAGCGCTGCGCGCCCACCGCGTGCGCGAGCGGCACCGCCGCGAGGTCCTTGTCGATGACCGCCTCGACCCCGTGCAGCGAGCCGTCCTCGGAGCGCACCATCGGCACGCCACCGCCACCGTTGGCGATCGGGATGGCGCCACCCTCCAACACGAGGGCGAGGCTCTGACCGTCCAGGGGCTCGCGCGGCTCGGGGCTGGCCACGACCCGGCGCCAGCCCTTCTCGCCCTGGCGTGCCCAGTGCTCCCCGGTGGCCTGCACCTGGCGCTCGACCTCCTCGGGGTCGGTGAGGTAGCGGCCGACCGGCTTCGTCGGCGAGGCGAACGCGGGATCGTCCCGGTCGACCCGCACCCGGCTCACCAGCGGGATCACCGGAACGGGACGACCGCGCGCAGCCAGTTCGGCCTCCAGGGCGGTGCACATCGTGAAGCCGATCGTGGCCTGGGTCTGCGCCACGCACCAGTCGAGGGGCATGGGCGGCACGACGTCCTTCGCGAGATCGTTCTTGAGCAGGAGGTTGCCGACCTGGGGTCCGTTGCCGTGGGTCAGGACGATCTCGTGGCCCGTCTCGACGAGATCCGCGACCAGCCGCATCGCGGCGGTGATGTTGCGCGTCTGCTCGTCGGCCGTGCCACCGGAGCCCGCCGGTGCGATCGCGTTGCCCCCCAACGCGATGACCACCCGCGCGCCGCTCATACGGCTACCTCACGACCGCGCGCGGCGGGACGTCCTGCGCTCATGGCCCCTCCTTCGTCCCCGAGGCACCGTCCGGGCACGAGTACGACGGTCGACGCGGACTGTACGGAGCCACCACGTCCACCGGCATGGTCAGATTCTGCCGAAGATCGGCCCAGATGTTGGGCGATCCCTCCCCCTTGACCCGCGGCCGCCGACGCGGCAGCGCGGGAACCGGTGGTGGGCGGGCTCGTGGCCCGCCCACCATGCTGCCGGAGACCGTGGGGCGGGACCGCGCCCGCCCCGTCATGGTCAGGCCTGGCCGCCCCAGGGGCCGCCACCCTGACCCTGGTCCGGGTTGTTCGGGTCGATCGGCTCCGACGCCTCGGTCGGCGCAGTACCGGCTGCTTGGAGACCGCGCTCGACCTTCGTCCCCGGAATGATGTTGTCCAGGATCAGGCCGAGGATCGCGGCGACCGCCATTCCGGTGGTGCCGACGGTCGTGATGATGCCGTCGAGCTCGTCGATGCCCGTCAGCACCGGCTCGTACTCGGCGAAGTAGTACGGCACCGAGAGCCCGGCGAAGAGGATGAACCCCATGATCATGAGGTTGCGCTGACTGGTGAGGTCCGCGCGGGTCGACTGGCTGATCCCGATCGACGCGATCAGCCCGAACAGCAGGAAGTAGAGCCCGCCGACGATCGGGGTGGGCAGGGTTGCGACGGCAGCGCCGAACCGCTCGAACAACCCGACCACCAGGAGAATCGCGGCCGCCGTGTACACGACCACTCGGCTGGCCACGCGGGTGAGACCGACCAGCCCGATGTTCTCGGTGTAGCTGGTCGAGCTGAAGCCGCCGACGAGTCCGCTGATGAAGCAGCCGATGCCCTCGGCACCGATGCCGCGGTTGACCTGCTTCTCGCTCGGCTCGCCCGCGCCCGCGGCCCGGGCGACCGCGAAGTAGTCCCCGAACGACTCGATCATCGACGCGAGGAAGCCGGCGAGCGTCCCGATGACCGCGCCCGTCACGAAGTTCGGCAGGCCCCACGGGAAGATCAGCGTCGTGGGGTCACGGAACCACGCGGCGTCACCCACGGGGCCGAAGTCCACCGCCTGCGCGCTGTCGGCGGCGAACACGCCCGCCCCGGTGAGACCCACCGCGATGACGTACGTCACCACGATCGCGAGCAGGATCGGGAACAGGGCGAAGAACTTGATCTTCTGCGCCAGGATCAGCGTGAACGTGATTCCGAGGACGATCGTGATCACCGCGAGGGGCCAGCCGCCCGCGGCGTTGTCCGCAGCCGCGTCGAACAGCGCGAGCCCGATCAGGGCGATGACCGGCCCGATCACCACCGGCGACACGAACTGGCGGACCTTGCCGAACAAGGTCGAGTAGCCGAGCAGGATCTGCACGAGCGACCCGGCCATGATCGCGCCGGCGATCACCGGCATCGCGTCAGTCACGCCGTCCGGGTTGGCGGCGATGATCGCGAAGAACGGGCCGAGGAACGCGAACGACACGCCCTGGATCAGCGGCAACCGCGTACCGATCCGGACCTGCAGGAACGTCGCGATCCCCGAAGCGATCATGACCGAGGAGATCAGCACCGCCTGCTCTTGCGGACTCGCGCCCATCTCCGGTCCCAACAGCAGCGGCACCGCGATGGTCGCGCCGAACATGGTGAGCACGTGCTGGATCCCCAGGCCGAGCATGGTGACCGGCTTGGGCACGTCGTCCAGCGCGTACCGCATCTGCTCCTTGCCCATCATCTGTTCACTCAACAGGGCCCTCCTTCGTGGCTTGGTCTCTCCGCCTGGTCCAACCCGCCGCCGTCGGCCCGCCGCCGGGTCCGTGGGTGTGGCGTCGTGGCGTCCGCGACCGCCCTACGCGTCATAGGCGTTCACGCCACGGCGCACGAACTGTCCATGACCGGCCCGTCCGGTCCACTCGCGACCGTCGAGGACGACGGAGCCGCGGGACAGGACGGTCTCTGCACGACCGACGACCTCTCTGCCCTCGTAGCAGGAGTAGTCGACGGCCATGTGGTGGGTCTCGGCCGAGAGCACGTGCCGGGCCTCGGGGTCGTAGACCACGAGGTCGGCGTCGGCTCCCGGGGCGATCTCTCCCTTGCGGGGGTGCAACCCGAACAGCTTCGCGGGTGTGGTGGCGCACAGCTCCACCCACCGCTCGCGGCTGATCCGGCCGGTGCGCACGCCCCCGTCGTGCAGGAGGTCGAGCCGGTGCTCCACGCCCGGCAGGCCGTTGGGGATCTTCGTGAAGTCGTCGCGGCCGAGCTCCTTCTGTCCGACGAAGCAGAACGGGCAGTGGTCGGTCGAGACCGCCTGCAGGTCGTTCGTGCGCAGGCCGTGCCACAGCGCCTCGTGGTGCTCGGGGGGGCGCAGCGGCGGCGAGCAGACGTACTTGGCGCCGCCGAACGGGCCGTCATCGGTCGACCCGCGCAACTCGTCGAGGGTAAGAAACAGGTATTGCGGACAGGTTTCCCGCGTAGACCGACTGTCCCGCATCGCGGGCGTCCTGGACCTCGCGCAGGGCGTCCTCGGCGGACAGGTGGACGATGTAGAGGGGTGTGCCGGCGAGGCGAGCGAGCTCGACCGCGCGGTGCACGGCCTCCCCCTCCATCGAGGCGGGGCGGGTGAGGCCGTGCTCGATCGGCTGGGTCCGCCCGGCCGCGAGTGACTCCGCGACCAGCACGTCGATCGCGATGCCGTTCTCGGCGTGCAGCATGATCTGCGATCCGTTGTCGCCGGCCCGCTTGAGCGCCCGGAGGATCTGGCCGTCGTCGGAGTAGAAGACCCCCGGATAGGCCATGAACAGCTTGAACGAGGTCACGCCCTCGTCGACGACGGCGTCCATCTCCTTCAGCGACTGCTCGTTGACGTCGCTCATGATCATGTGGAAGCCGTAGTCGATCGAGCAGACCCCGTCCGCCTTGCGGTGCCACTCCTCGAGGCCCTCGCGCAGCGCGCCCCCGCGCGGCTGGATCGCGAAGTCGACGATGGTCGTGGTCCCGCCCCAGGCGGCCGCGGCGGTACCGCTCTCGAAGTCGTCGGCGGAGAAGGTTCCGCCGAAGGGCATCTGCATGTGCGTGTGCACGTCGATCCCGCCGGGGATGACGTAGCGGCCACCGGCATCGATCGTGCGCTCGACTCCATCGGCGGGCAGGTCGCGCCCGACGGCGGCGATCCGCTCGCCGTCGACGAGGACGTCCGCCTCGCCCGACCACGTGCTGGTCACGACGGTCCCACCGGAGATCAGGGTGCGCATCGTTCGGGCTCCTCTCTCCGCTGCAACGGCTCCGGGGCTGGCGTCTCGAGGGATCGCGTCCTGTGGTGGGTCGTGGGAGCGCGCGGCCGGACTCTTCCCCCCGCGATCGGCGCCTCCCTAGGCCTCGAACAACGGGCCGTAGGTGTCGGGGCGACGATCGCGGTAGAACTGCCAGGTCCGGCGGACCTCGGTGATCTGATCGAGGTCGAGGTCGCGGACGAACAGCTGCTCCTCGGCGTCGCTCGCGGTGCCGTCGACGAACTGGCCGCGGGGGTCCGAGAAGTAGCTCGTGCCGTAGAAGTCGTTGTCGCCGAGCGGCTCGATGCCGACCCGGTTGATCGCGGCGACGAAGTACCCGTTCGCGACCGCACTCGCGGTCTGTTCCAGTTGCCAGAGGTGGCTCGAGAGCCCCCGGGACGTGGCCGAGGGGTTGAAGACGACCTCGGCGCCGGCGAGCCCGAGCGCCCGCCAGCCCTCGGGGAAGTGTCGGTCGTAGCAGATGTAGACGCCGACCGTGCCCACCGCGGTCTCGAACACGGGGTAGCCGAGGTTGCCCGGACGGAAGTAGAACTTCTCCCAGAAGCCCGGCAGGTGGGGGATGTGGGTCTTGCGGTACTTGCCGAGGTACGTCCCGTCCGCGTCGATGACCGCCGCGGTGTTGTACAGGAACCCCGGCCCGTCCTCCTCGTAGATCGGTACGACCAGGACGAGCCCGGTCTCGCGTGCGATCTCCTGCATGCGCGTCGTGGTCGGCCCGTCGGGCACGGCCTCGGCGAAGTCGAACCAGGCGGGGTCCTGGACCTGACAGAAGTAGGGGCCGTTGAAGAGCTCCTGGAAGCAGAGCACGCCGGCCCCCTGCTCGGCGGCATCGCGGGCGACCCGCTCGTGGTGCTCCACCATCGAGGTCGAGTCGCCGGTCCATTTGGCCTGCACGATCGCGGCTCGCACGGTCCTGCTCATCCTCTGCTCCTCCGCCGCCTTGCTGGCTTCGGCCGTGCCGCCGGCAAGTGTCCGAGTCAGTCTCCCACGTCGACGATCGCCGCCACCGGGCCGCCTCCCGCGGGACCCTGATGCAGGGCCCCGACCGAGACGAACACCGCCGGGTCGCCGACCGCCGCCGCGGTCACCCCTCCGACCGCGCCCTTCGCGTGACGATGCCAGTGCACGTCCGAGTCGTCGAGCATGATCTGTCGGCGACCCCGCAACGTCGCGTCCGGGGCCGCTTCGCACTTCAGGAACACGTTGACGAAGCGCTCGTCGATGTCGCCCGGATGAGGGCGGTCAGGCAGGTCCAGGCCCGCCGACCGCAGCGCCCGGTAGATCCCGTCGAAATCGAGCGCGTCCTCCATCACGGAGTGTCCGATCCGATACCGGCCACCCACGCCCGGCGCGTTCCCCACCACGACGATCTGCCCGCGCTCGAGCTCCACGCCCGACGAGCACGAGGCGACCGACGAGTAGAGCGAGTGGTCCTTGCCGATCTGCTCGGCGGTGGGCATGTCGATCTCCCCGAGGCCGACGGCGATACCCAGGCCGGTGGTCCCGTTCGACATGTCCATCGACTGGTGGATGTCCTCACTGAAGACCGTCTGTCCCCGGGACTTCGCGTCGTTGATGGTCTCCATCGTGAGCAGCGGCGTCTTCGTCTGGACGTAGTGCACCTCGGAGGGATCGGTGATCCCCGCCGCCTTCATCGCGTCCCGCACGCCGTGCGCGATCTTCTCGACCATCGCCGGGCGCCCGATGTCCTCGGGTTGGATGACCTCGCTCATCGCGATCCCGGCCGTGAGACGCGGCTCGGGCCTGGGGTTCGGGTCGTCGACCCGGGCGAACACCGTCGCGTGCGGCGTGATCACCCCGTCACAGCCGCCCGACCAGACCATCGGGATCTGATCGATCTCGGACTGGCCGCGGGTGCCGCGCTCGAGGAGCACCTGATCGAAGGCCATGTCGGCGAGGACACGCGTGAAGTCGTTGACGCCGCCGTTGCCCTCGGTCTTGCCGATGATCCCGAAGACGTCGTCGGCTCCGAACGCCCCGTCGTCGATCAGCGCCGCGAGGCCGCTGGCGTCGTTGACGCTGCCGATCTCGACCTTGCGGACCTCGAATGCCACGCATCCTCCTTGTGGTCGTGGTGACTGGGGGTCGGGCTCCGGCTGCGGCCACCAGCAAGGCCACCCCCGGGAGCGTGCTGGTGAACGGTGGACGTTAGCGCACGACGGCCCGGCGCCGATATGGCAACATACTCCCAGTCTCCAGTTCATCATTGTCATTCTTTGCCGGAGCGACCGAGTGGGGACGGCGCCGTGGTGGCGATCGCCCTCGGGCACCCGCACTCGGTCCGGCTGATCGCGAGGGGCGGATGCAGGAAACGGGAGCGACGGGGCGCGGTGGCGCACGCGGTGGTGTCGGACGGGGCATCGGGCCACGGGCGTCCGAGGACCGCGGCCGGCTCGATCGCCAGGGCCTTCCGGTCCGCCAGGTGCTCAGTGCCACGTCGCTGGCGGCTGCCGAGGTCCTCGCAGGTCGCGAGGGTCTCGAGCGTCCCGTCGAGCGCCTCAACGTCATGGAGGTACCCGACATCCTGCCGTGGGTGAAGCCTCGTGAGTTCCTCCTCACGACCGCCTACCCGCTGCGCGAGGATCCCGAGCGCCTGCCCGGGCTCGTGGCGCAGCTCGCCGACCGGGGCCTGGCCGGGATGGGCGTCAAGATGGGCCGCTACCTCGACGACCTACCGTCGGGGCTCCTCGACGTCGCCGACGAGCTCGCCTTCCCCATCGTTCGGCTACCCGACCACGTCGGGTTCGACGACATTCTGAACGAGGTCCTCACCGAGATCCTCAACCGCCAGGCCAGCGTGCTCGCGAGGTCGGAGGAGACCCACCGGGCCCTGCTGCAGATCGCCCTGTCCGGTGGTGGATGGCCCGAGATCGCTCGCGACCTCTCGGAGCTGCTGGAGTCGGCGGTCCTCCTCTCGGACGCCGACCGGACGGTGCAGGCCGCTGCGGGACTCGACGGCCTCAAGGGGGCGCTCCGGGACGAGGGGATCCTGGAGGGCACCACGGTGCTGGCCACCGACATCGCCGCCGAGCTCGACCGCAGCGGCCCCGGCGCGGAGGTCGGCCGGGGCAGTGTGCGCGCGATCGGTGCCCCGATCCGCGCGGGCGCGCGGCTGCACGGACGCATCCTCACCGTCGAGGGCGCGCGGGAACTCGACGCGGGGGACGTGATCGCGCTCGAGAACGCCGCCACGGTCGCAGCGCTGGTGGTCACCAAGGAGGCCGCGGTGGCCGCCGTCGAGTCGAAGTACGCCGCGGACTTCCTGCACGACCTCATCGCCGGGCGCGTCGCCGATGAGACCGACGTGGCCACGCGCGCCAGCGCACTCGGCTGGCAGCTCGACCGACCCCTGGTCACCCTGGTCGCCGCCCCCGAGCCGTCCGCCCCCGGGCCGGACGACGACCTGACCGAACGCACCGCCGCGGCGCTGCGCACCGCGGTGCTGCCCGGCGATCCCGGCGCGGCCGTGGTGCCGTTGTCGGGGAGCGTCGTCGTGCTCGCGGGCGCACCCGACACGGCCGACGAGACCCGCCGGCTCGCGAGCACGCTGGCGAGCGAGGGGCGCGAGAACGCCGGTCGCCCGATCGGGATCGGGGTGAGCCGCCCGGTCGATGGGGCCCTCGAGCTCGCCACCTCGTACGAGCAGGCCGAGCGCGCGCTCCGCATCGGCCGAGAGATCGCTGGCGCGGGAGCGGTCGCGCACTTCGACGACCTCGGCGCGGATCGGCTGCTCTCGCTCATCCCGGACCAGGAGGAGCTCCGCGCCTTCGCCGACGAGGTGCTCGGCCCGGTCGCCGGGGAAGCCCCCGACGACCGGGAGCTGCGGCGCACGCTGCTCGTCCTCCTCGAGGAGCACCTGAACGTGGCCGCGAGCGCGCGGCGCCTGCACGTGCACTACAACACGCTGCGCTACCGCATCGACAAGCTGGAGCGGCTCCTCGGCCCGTTCACGAGCGACCCGCGGCTGCGGCTCGACCTACAGCTGGGACTGCGCATCCTGCCGCGGTTCCGCCTCGTACCGCCCCGCGACTAGGCGGACGCACCCGCCTCGGCGAGCGCGTCGGCCAACGCGGCGGCACCACGCTCGGTCTCCTCCGCGGTCACGGACAACGGGGGTGTGATCCGCAGCACGTTGCCGTGGAGGCCGCCCTTGCCGATCAGCAGCCCGCGGCCCTTGGTCGCCTCGAGCACCTTCGACGTGAGCTCGGGCGCGGGCTCCCCGGGATCACCGGTCCCGGGTCGGACCAGCTCGACACCGAGCATGAGGCCCTTGCCACGGACGTCGCCCACGCACGCGAGGGGCTCCACCGCCTCGTGCAGGCGTTGCGCCAGGAGCTCGCCCTGTTTGCGGGCGTTGCCCGGCAGGTCGTCCCGGCGCAGCACCCGCAGGTTCGCTCGCGCGCCCGCGCAGGTGAGGGGGTTGCCGCCGAAGGTCGAGATCGAGTTCGCCGTCACCGAGTCCATCAGCTCGGCGCGCGCGACGACCCCGCCCATGGACAGACCGTTGCCGATGCCCTTCGCGAACGTGAGGACGTCGGGTGTGTAGCCATGGTGCTCGTAGCCCCAGAACCGGTCCCCCGTGCGCCCCCAGCCCGTCTGGACCTCGTCGGAGACGAGCAGGATGCCGTGCTCGCGGCAGACCTCGGCCAGCGCGCCGTAGAGCCCGTCCGGGGGATGAGTGAAGCCGCCCACGCCCTGGATCGGCTCGGCCACGAGGCAGGCGACGTCGCCGGCGGTCTGGGTCGCGAGGACGTCGCGCAGATCGTCCACGCACGCCGCGATGTAGGCGTCATCGTCGAGCTCGCGGAACGGGCTGCGGTAGCGGTACCCGCCGTGGACGTAGTGCACGTTCACGGGGGTGAGGCTCGATGCCGACCAGCCGCGGTTGCCGGTGATGCCCATCGTCGCGAACGAGCGCCCGTGATAGCTGTTGCGCATCGCGAGCACCTGGTTCGAGCGCCGGGCCGTGCACGCGAGCAGCAGTGCGAGTTCGTTCGCCTCGGTGCCCGACGTCGTTAAGAACACCTTCGCGTCGGGTATCCCGGAGAGCTCGGCGACCTCCTCCGCCAGGGCGATCTGGTCCTCGATGAGGTAGAGCGTCGAGCTGTGCATGATCTTGGCGGCCTGCTCCTGGACCGCCGCCACGACCTCGGGTTGGGCGTGGGAGGTCATCGTCGTGAGGATCCCGCCGAAGAAGTCGAGGTAGGTGTTGCCCTCGGCATCCCAGACGGTCCGGCCCTCGCCGCGCTCGAGCGCGATCGGCTCCTCGTAGTAGAGGGCCATCCAGGACGGCAGCACCTCACGGTGACGGGCGAGCAGCTCCTCGTGAGACACGTTCGATTCCTTTCGGCCTCCGTCGATCACTCGCGCCCGCGCGCCGCCTCGACCGCCTCGGCGACCGCGCCGTGCACCACCTCTCCGTCCCGCACGTTACACGAGCCAGGCAGCCGCCCACCCGGGCCGGCCGAGGCGAGCTCCTCGACGGCCGGGGCCACGGCCGCGGCCAACGCGCGGCTCGCGGTGCGAGGGAACTGGCCGGGCACGTTGGTCACGCAGTAGTGGTGCACGCCCTCCTCCACGTACACCGGATCGGACAACACGGTGGGGCGAGCGGTCTCGATGCATCCGCCCTGGTCGATCGCGAGGTCGACGATCACCGACCCGGGGTGCATGGCGGCGACGTGCTCACGGCGCACCACCGTCGGGGCCCGGGCGCCCGGCACGAGCGCCGCCCCGACCACCACGTCGGCGTCGGCGACGGCCTCGCCCACCGAGTCGGGGGTGGGGGTGCGCGTCGACTCGACGAGCCCCATGAGGCTGTCCTCGCGCATCCGGTCGAGGTCGATGTCCATGCCCGTGACCGTCGCGTCCAGACCCCGCAGACCGCGCGCGGCAAGGCGTCCCGCCGTCCCGAGGCCGACGACGACCGCTCGGCCGGACGGCACCCCCGCCGCGCCCCCGAGCAGCGTGCCGCTCCCGGCCGCGAGCTCCCCCGCAGCGACCACGGCGGCCGCCCGCCCGGCGATCTCGCTCATGGGGGCGAGCAGCGGCAGGCGCCCCTGCTGGTCCTCGACCGTCTCGAACGCGTGAGCCTCGACCCCGCGCTCGGCGAGCGCGGCGGCGAGTTCCGGCACGGCCGCGAGATGCAGGAAGCAGAACAGGCGCAGGCCCGAGCGCAGATGCGCCCACTCGGAGGGTTCGGGCTCCTTCACCTTGACGACGAGATCGGCGCCCCAGGCGTCCTCGCGCGCGACGGCCTTGACGCCCAGTCGCTCGTAGGCCGGGTCCGGGAACCCCGAGCCCTCGCCGGCCCCGCGCTCCATCACCACCTCGTGGCCGGCATCGACGAGCAGGCCCGCTCCCGGGGGGTCGAGGGCGACCCGCCGTTCGCCGTCCTTGATCTCCGCGACGATCCCGATGACGGCCACGATCCACGACCTCCCTCGCGCCCCGCGGGCGACGGGGCTCGTCGGGTGCTCCGAGTGCAGGCGCTGCGCAGTCTCCGCCTCCGGCCCACGACGGGCAACACCCCGGGGGGCTCACCCGGGCACCCGATTCTGCGCGGGACGGCCGGGACTCGCCTACCTGACCACGGTCAGGTAGGGTCGGATCCGACGTTGGCCGCCAGCGGCAAGGAGCGTCCGCGCCATGGATCTGCGCCTCACCGACCAACAGCAAGCGTTCCGGGACGAGGTCCGCGAGTGGCTGGCCACCAACGTGCCGGCCGAAGCGCTGCCGCCCTCCTCCACCGCGGAGGGCCTCGAGGCCCACCGCGCCTGGGAACGCCGTCTCTACGAGGCCGGCTACGCCGCCATCCACTGGCCCACGGCCTACGGCGGACGCGACGCCGATCTGTTGACGCAGGCGATCTTCAGCGAGGAGTACGCCCGCGCCGGCGCACCCCACCGCATCAACGTCCTCGCGCTCGGCCTGGCCGGTCCGGTGCTCATCGACTACGGGACCGAGGACCAGAAGCGGCGCTGGCTGCCGGGCATCCTCTCGTGCGACGAGATCTGGTCGCAGGGCTTCAGCGAACCCGACGCCGGCAGCGACCTGGCGGCCCTCAAGACGACCGCCGTCCGCGAGGGCGACGAGCTGGTGGTCAACGGGCAGAAGATCTGGACCACGCTGGGCCGGTTCGCCGACTGGATCTTCGCGCTGGTGCGCACCAACCGGGACGCACCCAAGCACCAGGGGATCACCTTCGTGATGATCCCGATGGACTCCCCGGGCATCGAGGTGCGCCCGATCATGCAGATCAACGAGGATCCCGGCTTCAGCGAGGTCTTCTTCAGCGACGTGCGGGTACCGGTCGACCACGTCGTCGGTGAGATCGACGACGGCTGGCGGATCGCGATGGCCACGCTCGGCTACGAGCGCGGCACCGGCCTCGGCAACCACGTGCGGTTCTCGCAGAACGTCGACGAGCTGATCGCCCTCGCCCGGGCCGAGGGTGCCGACCGCGACCCGCTCGTCCGCGACCGGATCGCGCAACGTTTCGTCGAGACCGAGGTCTTCCGCCACCACACCTACCGGGGTCTCACCCGAATGGCGTCGGGGGAGGGCCTCGGGCCGGAGGCGAGCCTCAACAAGCTGTACTGGTCCGAGATGGAGACGCGCATCTTCGAGGACGGCCTCGACCTGATGGGGGCGAGCGCGCAGCTCTCGGACGAGGCGGACACACCGTCCGCGGTGGACGAATGGCACAAGCGGTACTGGTACGCGCGCGCCTCGAGGATCTACGCCGGCACCAGCGAGATCCAGAAGAACATCATCGCTGAGCGAGTGCTCGGCCTTCCCAAGGAGCCACGCGGCTGACGCGGGCACGCGAGAGCGCCTCGGCGCGGGCGACCCGGAGCGACGCAGAGGAGGATCCGGTGCGGTTCGACTTCACCGACGACCAGTACGCGCTGCGCGACGGCGCGCGCGAGTTCTTCGAGGGCGAGTGCACGCCCGAACACGTGCGGGCGATGTGGGAGCACGAGACCGGGGTCAGCGAGGCGCGCTGGAAGCAGCTGGCCGACACCGGCTTCGTCGGTCTGACCATCCCCGAGGAGTACGGCGGGCTCGGGTTGGGGGCGGTCGACCTGGTGCTCCTGCTGGAGGAGGCCGGGTACGCCGGTCTGCCCGAGCCGTTGCTCGAGACCGCCGCCGTCGTCGCGCCCGTGCTGGCGGCCCACGCCTCCGAGGCCACCAAGGACGAGTGGCTCTCGCGTCTGGCCACCGGCGAGGCGCTCGCCACGGTCGCGTACGACCGGGCCGGCGACGGCCGCTGGCTCGCCGCCCAGGGTCACGTCGTCGACCTGGTGCTGGTCCTCGACGGCGAGGCCTGCCACCTGGTGGCCGCCGAGGAGTGCACGGTGGAGCCGCAGGCGACGCTCGACCGGGGCCGCCGCGTCGCCGCCCTCTCGATCGACACGGGCGACGCGACACGCCTCGGGGACGCGGAGGCCGCCGCGGAGACACGTGATCGGGTCGCCGCCGGCGCGGCGGCCGTGTTGAACGGGGTGTCGCGGCGGCTACTGGACCTGACCATCGCCCACGTCAGCGAGCGGGAGCAGTTCGGCCGTCCCGTCGGGTCGTTCCAGGCGGTCAAGCACAAGCTCGCGGAGACCAAGCTGCTGGTGGAGAGCGCGCGCCCGGCCACCTGGTACGCCGCCTACGCGATCGACGAGGGCCGGATCGACCGGGCACGGGCAGCCAGCGTCGCCAAGGCCTACGCCAGCGACGCGGCCGCCAAGGCCAACCACGAGTCGCTCCAGTGTCACGGGGGCATCGGCTTCACGTGGGAGCACGACCTGCACCTCTGGCTCAAGCGCGCGAGCGCGTTGCAGCGCGCCTACGGCAGCGCGAGCAACCACCGCGCCCGGCTCGCCGCGGCCCTGCTCGACTAGGCCGAACCGCCGCACGCCTCGCCACCCCAGCCCCCACCCTCGTCACTCCCTCGCCGGGCCATCGGCCCCCCTCCGCCGGTACGATCACGGGCGTGATCACGCTCTACCACGACTACACGTCCCCGACCTCCGCCGTCGCGGTCGCACGAGCCCACCGGCTCGCGGCCGAGGGTCTGCCGATCCAACTCGTGGGGTTCGAAGCCATCGGGGTGGACATGACCCTGCCGGTGACCGTTGACGTGCTCGGCGAGCTCGACGCGGTGTCCGAGGCCGCACGAGCCGAAGGGCTCGCCCTCTCGCGCCCGGACACGCTGCCGGTGACCGGCCTCGCCCACGTCGCCGAAGACGTCGCGCAGGCGGCTGGTCGGGGCGACGCGTGGCGCGCCGCCGCGTACCGCGCCTACTGGGAACAGGCCGCCGACCTGGCCGACCGGTCCGTGCTGCTGACGCTGGCGGCCGAGATCGGCCTCGACACGGAGCGGACCACGGCCGCCCTCGACGACCGCCTCGCCCTCGCAGCGGTGCGCCAGCGCACCGGGGAGCTGCGCCGCGAGGGGATCGGAGGCGTTCCGACGCTGCTGGCCCACCGCACCCTGGTCCCCGGCCTCCTGCCCGAGGACGACCTGCGCGCGCTCGCCGGCCCATAGCATCACTGGGCCTGCACCGGGACGGTGGTCGACGGCCGATGGTCGGGGATCACGGGCTCGCGGATCGCTAGCATTCACATCGTGCGACGCGAAACCGTGAAGAATCGCATCCTCGACGTGCGTGGGCCCGGGGAGCGGTCGTGAGCCAGGTGCTCGTCGACCGCTACGAGCTGGGCGCACCGCTCGGCTCAGGTGGCATGGCGACGGTGGTCGCCGCGTACGACCGGCGTCTGCAACGCCAGGTCGCGGTCAAGCTACTGCGCGACGACGTCGCGGCGAGCGGTCAGGACCGCTTCCTGCGCGAGGCGCGCAACGCCGCCAGCTTCTCGCATCCGCACGCGGTGGCGGTCTACGACACCGGCCGGGACGGTGACGTGCCGTTCATCGTGATGGAGCTCATCGACGGCGCCTCGCTGTCCGAGGTGCTCACACAGCGCGGAGCCCTCGAACAACACGAGACGATCGCGGTCGCCCGGCAGGTACTGAGCGCACTCGGCGCAGCACATCGACGGGGGCTCGTCCATCGCGACATCAAGCCCGGCAACATCCTGCTGCCCGACGCCCACGTGCCCCAGCACCCCGCGGACGAGCCCGGTGCGAAGCTCGCGGACTTCGGCATCGCCAAGGGCATCGAGGACGCCGGGGCGGGCCTCACCGTGACCGGCCAGGTGCTCGGCACACCCCGCTACGTCGCGCCCGAGCAGGTCGCGGGGGACGTGGCCACCCCCCGCTCGGACGTCTACAGCCTCGGGGTCGTGCTCTACGAGGCCCTGGCCGGGGAGCCTCCGTTCACTGGCGAGAATCCCATCGCCGTCGCGCTCGCCCACCGCGAGGACCCTGTCCCGAGACTCGATCGCAAGCGGCGCGGCCTCGACCCGGGACTCGTCGCGGTCGTCAACCGCGCGCTCGAGAAGGATCCGCAGCGCCGCTTCGCCGACGCCGACGACCTGCGGGAGGCACTCCGCAACCCGTCCGGCACGGCCACGGTGCCGCTGACCGGTGCCGGAGGGCAGGCGAAGACCCAGCGCCTCGACGCCGCCGGGAGCCCCGATCCCGGGGCCGGCCACCAGCGCACCGCGGTGATGGATCCGGATTCGCCCGCACGGGTGCGTCGACGCTGGCCGTGGGCCCTGCTGACGGTGCTCCTCATCGCGGCCGTCGCGGCCGCCATCATCGGGGTCATCGGGCTCGGCAACCTGCTCGGTGGCCTGTTCGACCTGGACGTCGGGGAGGACACCGAGGACGAGCCTGACGACGAGCCAGAGGAGGCCCCCGAGGCCCCCGAGGCCCCCGAGGCCCCCGACGACGAGCCTGACGCCCCGGAGGAGGCCCCCGACGGGCCACCAGAGGACGAGCCCGGCGACGAGCCACCCGACGAGGACGAGCCCGGCGACGAGCCACCCGACGAGGACGAGCCGGGCAACCAGGGCGCCCCCGAGGACCCACCCGGCCAGGAATCCCCCGGGGATCCACCCAACCAGGGCGCCCCCGAGGACCCACCCGGCCAGGGCGCCCCCGGGGACCCACCCGGCCAGGGTGAGAACGGCGGGGCGGACCCGCCCCCCGATGCGGAGAATCCCGGGCAGGACGCCGACGACGACCCCGGCAACTCCGCGCCGGCCGACGGCAACGCGGATCGATCGACGGGGGCCAACTCACGATCCCCGAACGTCGGCAACGACGGAACCCAGGAGGCCAACCCGCCCCCGCGGGATGCCCCGCCCCGCTGGATCCCCGGGGTCCGCGCGTGACGGCGGGCAGCCCGACGCCGCTGCGGCTCGGCGCACGGACGCTTCACGAGGAGGAGCACGGGCCGTCCGCGAGTCCGACGGCGCTCGTCGACCTCTCGCCGGACGGGACGGTGACACGCGAACTGGCCGCCGACCCGGTCGGCTGGCTCGGGAAGGCCCATTGGCAGCGGTACGGCGCCGACCCCGCGCTGCGGGTCACTTTGCGCTCCGGTCCGACGGTGGGTCTGCACGCGCATCCCGACCGCCGAGTCGCGCGCGCCCACTTCGACAGCGCCTGGGGGGCCACCGCCACGTGGCTCGTCCTCGGCATCGATCACGCCGGGGCACAGGTGCGACTCGGCTTCGCCGAGGACCTCGACGCCGGCCGTCTCGCCGACACCATCGCGTCGCCCCGGGAACAGGGATTGCTCGAGGCCACGAACGCGGTGCCGGTGACCCCGGGCGACGGGCTGCTCGTCCCCGCCGGCGTGCCGCACGCCGCAGGGCCCGACGTGCACGTGCTCACGGTCCACGAGCCCGGGGAGACGACCGTGCCCCTGGACGGCACGTGGGCCGACGGCTCGGGGGGAGGCACGGCCGCGTCCGCGCGCGGGAACACGGCCGATCTCGACCCGATCGCAGCAGCGGCCTGCGTCGACCGCTCCGCGTGGAGTCCCGCGCGTCTCCGCTCCGTGCACACCACGCGCCGGAACGCTCGACGGGAGGGTGGTGGCACCCGCCGAGCCCTGCCCCCCGCCGCCGATCCCTTCTTCACCGCCCGGTGGGTGACCCCGGATCCACTGGCCTGGCTACCCGCCTCGTTCGGCCTCCTGGTGGTGCTGTCCGGCGAGGGCACGCTCGCGACCCAGCAAGGGCACGAGCACCCCCTGTCCCGGGGAGAGGCCTGGCTCGTCCCCCACACCGCGGGTCGGGTGACGGTCTCCGGTGGGCTCGAGGGGGTGCACGTCGCGCCTCCCGACTCGGCCGCCGAGCGCCCCGACGCGCCCGCGGTCGAGCGCCCTCTCGACCTGCCTGGGCTCGACGACCCGCACGGCTCCGGGTAGCGGCGGGCGCTACCCCTCCAAGGCCTCGACGAGGCGATCGGCAGCGGTGTACGGGTCGACCTCGCGTCGCTCGACACGATCGATCAGCTCGTCGAAGAGCGTCCCGCCGGCTGCTGCGGCGAACCGCTCGCGCACGACCCCGAGCGCGAGTTCACGGACCTGCATCCGCGCACGGGAGCGGCGCCGCTCGGTGAGCCGCCCGTCCTCGTGCAACGCGTCGCGATGCTCCCCGATCGCATCCGCGAGCTCGACGATGCCCTCGCCCTTCGCCGCGACCGTGCGATGAATCGGGATCTCCGGTAGACCGGGGAGCAGGCGCTGCATGTCGGAGAGTTCGCGCACGGTGCGGTCCGCCCCGTCCCGATCGGCCTTGTTGACGCAGAAGAGGTCCGCGATCTCCAGGATCCCCGCCTTGGCCGCCTGAACCGCGTCGCCCATCCCCGGGGCCACGGTCACGACTGTGGTGTCGGCCACGCTCGCCACCTCGACCTCGGCCTGGCCGACGCCCACCGTCTCGAGCAGCACGACGTCGAAGCCGGCCGCGTCGAGCGCGAGCAGTGCCTGCGGGGTCGCCCACGCGAGCCCTCCGAGGTGCCCGCGGCTGGCCATCGATCGGACATACACGCCGGGGTCGAGGGCGTGCTCCTGCATCCGTACCCGGTCGCCGAGGAGCGCGCCCCCGCTGAACGGCGACGAGGGGTCCACGGCCAGCACGGCGACCTGCCGGCCACGCGCACGCCACTCGGTCACGAGCTGCGACGACAGCGTCGACTTCCCCACCCCGGGCGAGCCCGTCATGCCGACGAGGTGGGCGTGACCGCTCGCACGGTGCAGGCGCGCGACGACGTCGCGCACGAGCGGCTCGGCGCCGTCCTCCAGCCAGGAGAGCACCCGCGCGAGCGCGCGGCGGTCCCCGTCGAGCAGTCGGCCGGTGAGCCCGGCGACGTCCACCGACATCCGGCTAGCCGACCTCGAGGAGCAGGGCGTCGCCCTGACCGCCGCCGCCGCAGAGCGCCGCAGCCCCGAACCCACCTCCGCGCGCGGCGAGCTGGTGCAGCACCGCGGCGGTGATCCGGGCCCCGGACGCACCGATCGGGTGACCAACCGCCACGGCGCCCCCGTGGGGATTCACGCGCGCCTCGTCGACCCCCAGCAGGTCCGTCGAGTGCTTGGCGACCGCGGCGAACGCCTCGTTGATCTCGTAGACCTCCAGACCGTCGGGAGCCACCCCGGCCTTCTCCGCCGCGAGCCGGATCGCCTCCGCCGGCTGGTGGTGCAACGACGGGTCCGGCCCCGCGACCGTGCCGTAGCCACGGATCCGCCCCACGGGCGTCGCGCCGAGCTCCTCGGCCACCGCCCGGCTCGCGACCACCAGTGCGGCGGCGCCGTCGGAGATCTGGCTCGCGTTGCCCGCGGTGATCGTGCCGTCGGCCGCGAACGCGGGCTTCAGCTTTCCGAGCGACTCCGTCGTGGTGCCCGGCCGAACACCCTCGTCCTCGGTGACGATCTCGGGCTCGCCGCGGCGCTGGGGAATCTCGACGGGTACGACCTCGCCCTCGAAGCGGCCCTCCTTCGTCGCGGTTGCCGCCCGCTCGTGGCTGCGCGCGGCCCATTCGTCCTGGACCGCCCGGTCGATGCCGTAGCGGGCGTTCATGGCGTCGCTCGTCGCGCCCATGTGGGCGTCGTCGAACGCGCACCAGAGCCCGTCGTGCACCATCGCATCGACCAGTTTCCCGTCGCCCATCCGATAGCCGAACCGGGCGTCGGGCAGCAGGTAGGGCGCCTGCGACATCGATTCCATCCCCCCGGCCACGACCACCGAGGCCTCGCCGAGGCGGATCTGCTGATCGGCGAGCGCCACCGCGCTCATGCCCGACAGGCAGACCTTGTTGATGGTCGTGGCCGGCACGTTCATGCCGATCCCGCCCTGCTGGGCGGCCTGGCGCGCGGTGATCTGCCCCTGACCGGCCTGCAGGACGTGCCCCATGAGCACCTGGTCGACGCGATCGGCGGGCACTCCGGCGCGCTCGAGAGCCGACGCGATCGCGCGCCCACCGAGATCGACCGCGGCCAGGCCCGCGAAGGCGCCGCCGAGGCGGCCGATCGGGGTGCGGGCGTATCCCAGGAGCACCGGCTCGCGGCGAGGATCGACGGCAGGATGGTCAGCGGTCATGAGGCACTCCTCCTCCGGGGATGACGTGCCCATGATCGCAGACGCTCGACCTCCCGCTACGAGCGCGGCGGCGCCGGGCGGCGTTCGGCCTCGCCCGCCCGGGCCCCGGCCACCACCGCGCCACCAACCTGCCGAGTCCGCCCGCGGATGCGATCATCGCCGCCATGAGCAACCACGACACTCCCCACTTCGATCTCGAGACGTTCCTCGCGATGCCCCGTGTCTCCGGGCTCGCCGTCCACCCCGAGGGGCACCGCCTCGTCGTCGGGGTCGCCGAGCCCGACCCCGACGGCACGCGCTTTCGCACCGCCCTCTGGACCCTCGACCCCGACGGGGCGGCCCCGAGGCGGCTAACCCGCTCGGTGCCCGGGGAGGCCGCACCGACCCTCCTGCCCGACGGCCGACTGCTCTTCACCTCGAAACGGGTGGACCCGGACGTCCCCTCGTCCGAGCGCGACGACGACGTCGCCGGCCTGTGGGAGCTGCCCCTCGACGGAGGGGAGCCGCGGCTGCTCGCCGACCCGCCGGGGGGTGTCGGCAGCGTAGCGGTCGCCCGCGATGCCGGGCGCGTGCTGCTGAGCAGCCCCCTTCACGAAGGCACCGCGGACTTCGAGGCGGATGCCGAGCGGGGGAAGGCCCGCAAGGACGCGAAGGTGTCGGCCCAACTCGTCGAGCGCTACCCGGCTCGGTTCTGGGACCGCTGGCTCGGGCCTCGCTCCCCTCAGCTGTTCACCGGCGACGCGGTCGATCCCAGAAACGAAGCGCGCCCCGAGTGGACGGCTGCGACACCGGGGGTCCACGGTCCCCTGGAGCTCGCGACGGCGACCCTCGACCCACAGGGCCGCACCATCGTGACGACCTGGTCGGAGGATCCCGACGATCTGCGCTCGCGCGTGACCGACCTCGTCGCGATCGACCTCGACAGCAACGGCGAGCCCCGAGGGCGACGCACGCTGCTCGCCGAGCCGCGCGTGCGCTATGGATCGCCCGCGGTCTCGCCGGACGGGGGCTGGGTCGCCTGCGTGCGCGCCCCGATCGGCATGCCCGACGCGCCCCACGACATGACCCTGGCCATCGTCCCTCTCGATGGAGGCACCGGTGCGGTCGATCTGCTGCCCGGGTTCGATCGGTGGCCACAGGCGCCGGTGTGGACCCCCGACGGGGACGCGGTGCTGTTCACCGCCGACGACGACGGCCGCACCCTGCCGTTCCGCGTGGAGATCGAGGCGGACGGGGCCGGTGGCCGTCGCGGCGGCGCGGTCACCCGCCTCGCCGCCGAAGGAGCCTTCAGCGACCTCGCGCCCACGCGTGACGGTCGAACGTTGTACGCCCTGCGCTCGCAGGTCTCCGATCCCCACCGTGTCGTCGCACTCGATCCCGTGACCCCCGATCAGGTGCCGGGCGCCGTGCCGACCCCCGGCGACGCGACGCGTCCGGAGGCCACCGTGCCCCCGGGCCGGGTCGAGCGCGTCGACGCCACCGCCGATGACGGCGTGCGGATCCCCGGCTGGCTCGTGCGTCCACCCGAGGAGGTCGCCGACGGCCCTGCGCCACTCGCGGTGTTCATCCACGGGGGCCCGCTGTCCTCGTGGAGCGGGTGGCACTGGCGGTGGTGTCCACACGTGCTCGCGGCCCGCGGCTGGGCGGTCCTGTTGCCCGATCCAGCACTCTCGACCGGCTACGGCTACGACTACATCGCCCGCGGATGGGGCCGGTGGGGCGCCGAGCCGTACACCGACCTCATGGCCCTCGTCGAGGAGGTCGCCGCCCGCGACGACGTCGACGCGGCGCGCACGGCCGCCATGGGGGGCTCGTTCGGCGGCTACATGGCCAACTGGATCGCCGGCCACACCAACCGATTCGACGCGATCGTCACGCACGCGAGCCTCTGGAACCTGGAGGCGTTCCACGGCACGACCGACAACGGCCCGCTGTGGGAGAACGAGTTCGGCGACCGCTACACCGAACCGGAGCGGTACCGCGAGTGGTCGCCGCACCGCTTCGTGGACCGGATCACCACGCCGATGCTCGTGATCCACGGCGAGCGGGACTTCCGGGTCCCGGTCAGCGAGGGTCTCACGCTTTGGACCGACCTGCGGCGACACGGCGTCGAGAGCCAGTACCTGCACTTCCCCGACGAGAACCACTGGGTGCTGACCCCACAGCACGCCCGCATCTGGTACGAGACCGTGCTCGCGTTCCTCGACCACCACGTCCTCGGCGAACCGTTCGAGCGTCCCGAGCTCCTGTAGGCCGCCGGGATGTTGACCTCGCGGCCGTACCGCTGATGTCCCGACCCGGGGACGTGCGGTGGCCGCGCGCTCGTCGCTGCGCCCGGCTGTTGAGGACAGTTCAATGCAGGATGTTGCGCGTGGATGCGGAGGTCTCGACGCCTCCGCCCTGCAGCAGATTGACGTCGTCGTTCTCGCGCAGGATTCCGCGCGAGAATGACGACGTCGTTCCGGCGCAATCGGCCCAGTGCGATGGTCGCACGGGAAGGAGCTTGCCGTGATCCTGAAACGCCTCGACCACGTCGGCTACGCGGTACCCGACCTGGAGGAGGCCATCCGCTATCACGCCGACCTCTACGGCGCCGAGGTGAGCCACCGGGAGGAGCTGCCTGACGACGGGGTGCGGGAGGCGCTCCTCGCGGTGGGCGAGAGCTTCATCCAGCTCCTCGAGCCGACCCGCGAGGACTCCCCCGTCGCACGCTGGATGGCCCGCAACGGAGGGCCGGGTGTCCACCACGTCGGTTACGGGGTCGAAGACGTCGCGTCGACCCTCGCGGACCTGAAGGAGCACGGCGTACGCGTCGTCGACGAGCACCCCCGCACCGGATCGCGTGGCTGCACCGTGGCGTTCCTCCATCCCAAGGGCGCGATGGGCGTGCTCATCGAGCTCGTCGAGGACCCACGCCGCGACGGGCTCGCTACACTCGACTCGTGAGCTTCTTCGACCGGTTCCGGCGCCGCCAGCGCGGCAGCGAGGGTCCCCAGACCGCCGGCCCTTCGGCCCAAGCGGTGAGCGACCTGAAGGAGTTCCTCGGCAGCCGCAGGGGCGTCGAGGCCTACGTGGAGCCACCCACCGCGGTCTACGCGATGACCTTGGTACTCGTCGCCGGCGACGGCGAGTACATCCGGCGGCCCGTAAAGCACGCGAAGCAGGCCCACCAGATCGCGGACGACGCCGGCATCCCGATCTACGACGCGCGCATCGTCGGCTATCCACAGCGCATGCGCGACTACGACCGCGGAGTCCGTCGGGACCCGATCGCCCTCGACGACCTGCCACCGCTCGAGACCACCGACGAGGCCGAGGCGGGACGGGACGACGGGGCCGACCCGCCTCCCGCCGAGCGGTAGGCCCGACCACCGAGGTAGGCCCCTCCCGCCGAGCGGTAGGCCCGACCCGCCGAGCGGTAGGCCCGACCCGCCGAGCGGTAGGCCCGACTCACCGAGGGTAAGCCCACCGGGGCCCACACGACGGCGCCCCTTCGCCGGGGGAAACGAAGGGGCGCGTCGGTCGGGGTGGGTCTCGTCGGGCCCGTCAGCTGTCGATTTCGACGGTTGCCGCTTCCAGGAAGACGTGTTGTTGCGGCTGCTCGCCGTTCAGCGGCACCGCGGCGATCCGGTCGACCGCGTCCATTCCCGAGGTCACGAGCCCGAAGACCGCGTAGTCGGGCGGCAGTCCGACGTCCTCGAGGGTGATGAAGAACTGGCTGCCGTTGGTGTCGGGCCCGGCGTTGGCCATCGCGAGGGTGCCGCGCGGGTACCCGCGGGTCCGCGCCGCGTCCAACTCGTCAGCGAACGCGTAGCCGGGGCCACCGGTACCGGTGGCGGTGGGATCACCCATCTGCACGACGAAGCCCGGCACGACCCGGTGCACCTCGGTCGCGTCGTAGAAGCCCTCGCGGGTGAGGAAGGCGAAGTTGTTCGCGGTCACGGGTGCCTCGTCGGCGAGCAACTCGAAGGAGATCTCCCCACAGGAGGTCCGCAGGCTCCCGCGGTAGCGGGACCCACCACCCAGGACCTGCGCGGGACCGTCATAGCGGTCCTTCGGTTGCCCGGCTTCGGGCGGCACGCTGCCGCCGCACGCCACATCCATCACACCCTCCCACAGGTCCCCCTGCATCGGTTCGGTCCGCGTCCTCGATGAGCCTCCCGCACGCTCGGACCACGCGACAGCCTGCCAGTCCCGGCCGGATAACGCTAGTCGGCCCCTTCCACCGAGACCGATTCGATGTAGACCCGCTCAGCCGGGGCCGGCCCGTCGGGCGCCAGGAGCTCGCCGATGGCGCCCAAGTCGACGATCTCGTCGAGCACCTCGCGGCCGTCGACGACCTCGCCGAAGTTCGTGAACATCAGCTCGTCCTGCTGTCCGGCGAGTTCCTCGAAGGCCTCCCCGTAGACGAGGAAGAACTGGCTCCCCCCGCTGTCGGGACCCCCGAAGCTCGCGAGGGCGACGCTGCCCGACGGATAGCCCTCCTCCTCGGCCCGCGCGGTCTCGCTCGGGAGCTCGAAGCCGACATCGCCGTCGAGCGCGTCGTTCGGTGAGCCTGCTTGCAACACCTCGAGGCTCTCGTCGTGACGGAACACCTCCCGACCGTCGTAGAACCCGTCCTCGGCGAGGAACACGAAGGCGTTCACGGTCTCCGGTGCGGCCTCGGCGTCGAGATCGATGACGAGCTCGCCACAGCTGGTCTCGATCGTCGCGCGGTAGTCCGCGCCCTCGTCGAGAACGTCGGGTGGCGCCTCGTCGTAGGGTTCGCGTTCGTCGCCCGCGCCTGCGGGTGCCTCGGCGCCGCACGCGACCGGGCGGTCCGCGACGGCCTCCTCCTGCTCCTCGATCTCGGCGAGGAGCTCCTCCTGCTCCGCCCGGGCCTCGGCTTCCTCCTGGCGCTGTTCGTAGATCGTGAAGCCGATCAGCGCGCCCCCGAGGAGCAGGATCCCCGCGATGACCGCGAGCGTGATGCGCTGCTGACGCCGCTCCGCGCGGCGCGCCTCTTCGCGCGCGGCCTCCTTGGCCGCACGACGCTCACGTCTGGTTTGCTTGGCCTGTTGCTTCCGCGTTCCCACGGTCCCCTCGCGCTCGTCGGTCGCGGACTAGCTCGCGCCGCGGGAGCGGCGCACCTCGAGGCGCCAGCAGTGTTGGTGCCAGTGGCGCCGCAGGTCGTTGTCGTGCTCGGGCCACACCACGACGTGGCTCTCGCCCCGCTCGACGGCGTTGCCGCAGTCCGGACAGACGTACTCCTTGGTCGTGCGGGACCCGTCGATGCGGCGCACCTCGTAGCCGTCGAGCTCGAGGTCGTCGTCGAGGCGTGCCGGCAGGCCATCGAGGCCCCTCAGGTCGCGCAGGGCCTGCGGGTCCTGCCACGGCCGGGTGGCGCGCTTGCGGCGGCTGCCCTTGCTCACTTCCTCGCTCCCGTCCCGGAGTTGATCGACACCCGCGAGCGACCTCGGCCCGGCCGCGGCAACGGCGCGTTCCGGCGAGCCCGCAGTGCGCCAGCCTACGTCATCGCAGACGGGTGGCAGCAGGGAACCGCTGCGCGGCGCAGGCGCCCGCGCTCGGTCACCACATGCCCGCAACGCCCAGCATCGCGGTCACGCCGATCGCGTTGAAGACGAGGTGGCCGAGGAAGGGGACGAGGAGGGTGCCCGACCGCTCGTAGGCCCATGCGAGCAACGCGCCGAAGGGCAGGAGCGTCGCCGCGAGGATCGTGTAGCCGAGCAGATCTGCGGCGGGATGTGCCAGCGCGAACACGATCGCCGAGACCCAGATGGCGGCGCCCCGCGGCAGCCTTCGGGCCAGCGCGGGATAGAGCATGCCCCGGAACGCGAGTTCCTCGCCGATCGGGGCGAGGACGGCAGCCCCGAGCACGAGGAAGGGCACCGCCGTCGGATCACCCGCCGCGGCCTGGAACTCCTGCTGCACCGCGGGCGGCTCCTGTTCGAGCAGCGTGAAGATCGCCGTGATCAACCCGCCGACGACGAGGTTCGAGAGGAGGAAACCCCCGACGCCGAGACCGATGCCGCCGGCCACGTGCCGCAGTCCCGGACGGCGGCTGCCCATCAGCCGTCCGAAGGCTTGGGGATGGCGGAGGCCGACCACGCCGAACACCGCGACGATGTAGGCGATCGGCTGGGCGAGGAGGACGGGCGCGAACTCGCCTGCGTCGTCACCTGCGAGGTCCGCACCGTCGGGCAGCAGCGCGAATCCCAGGATCGTCCCGAGGACGGTCCCGAGAACCAGCACCGCGATCGAGTCAGGCAGGGTCCACGGCACATCGGCGAACCGCGAGCGGCCCTTGGATCCCGGCCGGGATCCGGTCGAGCCGGCGGATCCCGTCGACCCGGTCGGGTCGGTCGGCCCGGTGGGATCGGCGGGGTCGCTCACTGCTGGACAGCGTACGAGGGGGTCACGACGACACAGCGACCCGGTCGTCCACGCGCCGCTCGACATCGGCCCCGAGCGCGGTCAGGCGTGCCGCGAGGTCCGCGTAACCGCGGTCGACGTGGCGGGCCTCCTGCACGACCGTGGTGCCCTCGGCGGCCAGACCGGCGAGGACGAGCGCCGCTCCGGCGCGCAGGTCGGTCGCCGCGACGATCGCCCCCGAGAGGGCCCTCGGCCCCCGGACGACGGCGTGGTGGGCTTGGAGCTCGATCTCGGCACCCAGGCGCTCGAGTTCGGACACGATCGAGAATCGCCCGTCGAAGACGTTCTCGGTGACGATCGCGGTGCCCTGCGCCTGACTCAGCAGCGCGAGGAACTGCGGTTGCAGGTCGGTCGGGAAGCCGGGGTACGGCAGCGTCACGATGTCGAGCGCGCGCAGGCCGCCCGTGCCCCGGACCCGGAAGCCCCGGTCGGTGGCGAACACGTCGGCGCCCATCTGACTGAGCTTCTCGAGGGGGAGATGCAGGTGGCTGGGATCGACGTCGGTGATGTGCACGTCCCCGCCGGTCAACGCGGCGCCGACGGCGAAGGTCCCGGCCTCGATCCGGTCGCCGATGACCCGGTGGTGGGCCGGCGCCAGTGCATCGACCCCGCGTACCACGATCTCGCTGGTGCCGTCCCCCTGGATGTCACCACCCATCGCGCGCAGGAAGGCGGCGAGATCGCTGATCTCGGGCTCCCTCGCCGCGTTCGAGATCCGCGTGACGCCGCGCGCGGTCACCGCTGCCTGCAGCAGGTTCTCCGTGGCGCCCACGCTCGCGAACGGCAGCTCGATGTCCGCCCCGCGCAGTCGCCCGTCGACCCGCGCCTCGATGGCGTCGGCGCCGTAGGAGATCTCGGCGCCGAGCTTCGCGAGCCCCGCGAGGTGCAGGTCGATCGAGCGGTTGCCGAGGTTGCAGCCACCCGGCATCGCCAGGCGTGCGCGTCCCTCCCGCGCCAAGAGCGGTCCGAGCACCACGATCGAGGCGCGCAGCCGGCCGACCAGGTTCGGGTGCGTCACGACCTCGAGGCGGGGCGGCACGTCCAGAACGATCGTGTGCGGCTCCGGGCGGCTGACCTCCGCGCCCAGGGCGACGGCCACGTCCGCCATGGCCGCGATGTCGTCGATCTCCGGGACGTTCTCGATCACGGAGCGGCCCTCCGCGAGCAGCGCGGCCGCCACGAGCTTGAGCGCGGAGTTCTTGGCGCCCCCGGTCACCACCTCCCCGTGGAGCGGCCCACTGTCGCGGACGAGAAAGGCGTCAGAAGTCATGAGCGCATGCTATCCATCGCAAGGCGACCTGCCTGTCGGGCCGCGAGGAGCTATCGGGACATTCGGGACACCCGACGCGAGACGCGGGAGAGTGCGCGACCGCGTGGGTGGTGAGGCCGATCACGCGGCCGCGCCACCAACCTGGCCGCGGACGCAGCGCAGCCGCGTCTCGGCCCGAGCGATGAGTTGGCGCACGTGCGCGGAGTCAGGTTCCTCGCGGAGCCGTTGCTGGGCGCGCTCGAGCGCGGCCTCGGCCCGCGGCAGGTCGATCTCGTCCGCCAGCTCGGCGACCTCGGCGAGCACGGTCAGCCGGTCGTCGCGGAGCTCCAGCACACCCCCGTGCACCGCCACGACGAGGTCGTCCTCGTCGGGGAACCGCAGCCGCAACGGCGAGATGTCGAGGGCGAGCAGAACCGGCTCGTGGCCCTTCAGCAGACCGATCTCGCCGGCCACCGACCGGGCGTAGACCTCGCTGGCGTGCCCCTGGAAGAGGCGCCGCTCCGCGCTGACGACGTCGACGTCGAACACGCCTACTCCTCGCGCAGCTGCTTGGCCCTGGCCTGGACGTCCTCGACGCCCCCGACCATGTAGAAGGCCTGCTCGGGTACGTCGTCGAACTCACCGTCGCAGATGGCACCGAAGGCCTCGACGGTCTCCTCGCGCGGCACCGTCACACCGGCCTGCCCGGTGAACTGCTCCGCAACGTACATCGGCTGGCTGAAGAAGCGCTGGATCTTCCGCGCCCGCTGGACGGTGACCTTGTCCTCCTCGGTGAGCTCGTCCATACCGAGGATGGCGATGATGTCCTGGAGATCCTTGTAGCGCTGCAGGATCTCCTGGGTGCGCACCGCCACGTCGTAGTGCCGCTGCCCGACGATCTGCGGCTCCAGCGCCCGGGAGGTCGAGTCGAGGGGATCGACCGCCGGGTAGATGCCCAACTCGGAGATCTGGCGCGACAGCACGGTCTGCGCGTCGAGGTGGGCGAACGTGGCGTGAGGCGCCGGGTCGGTGATGTCGTCCGCGGGCACGTACACGGCCTGCAGGCTCGTCACCGAGCGACCCTTGGTCGAGGTGATCCGCTCCTGGAGCTGCCCCATCTCGTTGGCCAGCGTCGGCTGGTAGCCCACGGCGCTCGGCATGCGGCCGAGCAGCGTTGACACCTCCATCCCGGCCTGCACGAACCGGAAGATGTTGTCGATGAAGAGCAGGACGTCCTGACGCGAGACGTCGCGGAAGTACTCCGCCATCGTCAGGGCCGACAGGGCGACGCGCAGGCGCACGCCCGGCGGCTCGTCCATCTGCCCGAACACGAGCGCGGTCTTCGGCAGGACGCCGGCGTCCTCCATCTCGAGGATGAGGTCGTTGCCCTCGCGGGTGCGCTCGCCCACGCCGGCGAACAGGCTCACGCCACCGTGCTCGTCGGCGACCCGCTTGATCATCTCCTGGATGATCACGGTCTTGCCGACGCCCGCGCCGCCGAACATGCCGACCTTGCCGCCCTCGATGTAGGGCTCGACCAGGTCGATGACCTTGAGACCGGTCTCGAAGATCTTCGACTGCGGCTCGAGCTCCTCGAAGGGCGGCGCCTCGCGATGGATCGGCCACCAGGCGTCGGGCTCGATCTCCGACTGGTCCACGTCGAGCGTCTCACCGAGGACGTTGTAGACGTGACCGAGGATCCCCGGCCCGACCGGGACGCTGATCGGCGCGCCGGTGTTGCGCACCGGAGCGCCGCGCACCACCCCGTCGGTGGGCTGCATCACGACGGCGCGAACGGTGTCGTGGCCGATGTGCTGCGCCACCTCGGCCGTGAGGGTGCGCTGCTCGTCCCCGCTGCCGGCGTCGAAGTGCAGGGCGTAGTGGATCTCGGGCAGTGACCCGCTCGGGAACTGCACGTCGATCACCGGCCCGATCACGGCGGCGATCCGGCCGTCCTCGAGCTGCTGCTCCGCGGGAGGCGTTGCGGTCTCGGTCATGTCTGTCTCGCTCCTCGCTGCCTCACTCGGCTGCGGCGAGCGCCTCGGCGCCGCCGACGATCTCGCTGATCTCGGTCGTGATGGCGGCCTGGCGGGCCGCGTTGGCTTCGCGGGTCAGGTTCTCGATCATCTCGCCGGCGTTGTCGGTCGCGGCCTTCATCGCGCGCTGGCGGCTCGCGTGCTCCGACGCCGACGACTCCAGCAGCGCGGCGTAGAGCTGGTGCTCGGCGAAGCGCGGGATCAACCGGTCGAGCAGCGTCTCGGGGTCGGGCTCGAACGCGAAGGCGGGGGGGAAGCCCTCGCCCCCGCCGAACTGCTCGGGGTCGATGGGCAGCACGGTCGCGGTGGTGGTGACCTGCGTGAGCGCGGAGCGGAAGTCCGTGTACGCCAACCACAACCGGTCGATCTGCCCCGCGACGTAGGCCTCGACCAACGGCTCGATGATCCGCTCGGCGTCGTCGTAGGTGGGCCGGTCGCTCACGCCCGTCCAGATCTGCGTCGGCCGCTCTCCCCGGTACCGGTAGTGGGTCTCGGCGCGGCGACCGACGAGGTAGAGGTCCACCTCGCGGCCGGCGTTCCGCTCCTCGGCGATGAGACGGTCCGCGCGGCGGAGGATGTTCGCGTTGTACGCCCCCGCCAGGCCCCGGTCGGAGCAGATCACCAGGACGGCGACCCGGCGGATCTCCTGACGGGGCTTCATCATCGGGTGCGTGGCGAGCGCCTCCTGCTCACCGGCGAGGTCGCGGATGACGCGGAGCATGCCCTGTGCGTAGGGGCGAGCGAGTTCCACGGCCTGCCGGGCACGGGTGATGCGGCTCGCGGCGATCAACTCCATCGCGCGGGTGATCTTCTGGGTCGACTGCACGCTCCGGATGCGTCGCCGGAGGATCCGCAGATCGCCTGCCCCTGCCATATCGCGCCTCGTCCCTCGCTCGTCGTGGTGCTGGCGGCCGCCCGGGCCGCGCAGCCAGGCCCGTACCGGCGGCTAGGCCTCGTCGTCGTCCTCGGCTCCACCGGCGGAGCCCAGCGTTTCGAGGCCCTCCATCTCCTGGGGCTCCTCCTCGGTCCCGGGCGTGGACCGCTGGAAGGTCTCGCGGAACGCGTCGACGGCCTTGTCGAGCTCCTCGACGCGGTCGTCGGTGAGCTGGCCGTCCTCGGCGAGCCCGCGCATCAGCAGGGCGTGGCGCTCCCGCAGGTACGCGCGCAGCTCGCGCTCGAACCGCTGTACGTCGGGCAGCGGGACGTCGTCCAGCTTGCCGTTGCCGACCGACCAGATCGAGGCGATCTGCTCCTCGACGGGCAGCGGCTGGTACTGGGGCTGCTTGAGGCTCTCGACCGTGCGGGCCCCGCGGTCGAGCTGGCGCTGGCTGGCGCGGTCGAGCTCCGAGCCGAACTGCGCGAACGCCTCGAGCTCGCGGTACTGCGCCAGGTCGAGGCGCATCGACCCCGCGACCTTCTTCATCGCCTTGACCTGGGCCGAGCCCCCGACGCGGGAGACGCTGATCCCCACGTTGATCGCCGGGCGCACCCCTTGGAAGAAGAGGTCGCTCTCGAGGTAGATCTGCCCGTCGGTGATCGAGATGACGTTCGTCGGGATGAACGCGCTGACGTCACCGCCCTTGGTCTCGATGATCGGCAGCGCGGTGAGGCTCCCGCCGCCCTCCTCGTCGTTCAGCTTGGCGGCGCGCTCCAGCAACCGGGAGTGCAGGTAGAAGACGTCGCCGGGGTAGGCCTCGCGCCCCGGGGGACGTCGAAGGAGCAGCGACAACTGGCGGTAGGCGTCGGCCTGCTTGGTGAGGTCGTCGTAGACGACCAGGGCGTGCTGGCCCTGACGCATCCAGTGCGCGCCGATCGCGGCGCCCGCGTAGGGTGCGATGTACTGGAAGGGGGCCGGCGCCGACGCCGGCGCGGAGACCACCGTGGTGTACTCCATCCCCCCGTACCGCTCGAGCTTGTCGACGACGTCGGCGACGGTCGAGCCCTTCTGTCCCACCGCGACGTAGATGCACTTGACCTGCTGGGCGGGGTCGCGGGTCTCCCACTCGGTGCGCTGGTTGAGGATGGTGTCGAGGCCGATCGCGGTCTTGCCGACCTGACGGTCGCCGATGATCAGCTGGCGCTGCCCGCGGCCGATCGGCGTCATCGCGTCGATCGCCTTGATGCCGGTCTGCAGCGGCTCCTCCACGGGCTTGCGCTCGATCACCGAGGGGGCCTGGACCTCGAGACCGCGGCGCCCGTCCACCTTGGATGGGTCCAGCGGCCCCTTCCCGTCGAGCGGCCGGCCGAGGGGATCCACCACGCGGCCCAGGTAGGCGTCACCGACCGGCACCGAGAGGACGTGGCCGGTGGGCGTGACCTCGTCGCCCTCCTCGATCGAGCTCGACTCGCCGAAGATCACCGCGCCGACGGAGTCGGTGTCGAGGTTCAGCGCGAGGCCGAACAGCTCGTTGCCCTCGTGGTCGGTCCCGAAGTCGAGCAGCTCGTTCGCCATCACGCCGGGCAGGCCCGAGATCCGCGCGATCCCGTCGCCCGACTCGATGACGCGCCCGACCTGCTCGCGGGCGACCTGCGGTTCGTAGCCGGCGACCTGCTCGGACAGGGACTGGACGATGTCCTCTGGTGAGATGCGCAACTCGGTCATGTGGGCTCCCTCTCCAACGGGTGCGCCCCGGTCAGGGGTGGGCTTGCTGACCCGATGTGGTTCTGTGGGACGGATATCACGGTCTGCGGGTGCGGGCAGCTCAGCCGGTCACACGGGTACGGACATCGGCGAGGCGCTTGGCCACGGTGCCATCGATCACGGTGTCGCCGACGCGCGCGACGAGTCCGCCCACGACCTCGGGATCGACGATGACCTTCAGATCGACAGTCTTCCCCGTTGCACGCTCCAGCGCGTTGGTGAGCCGCTCGCGCTGGTCGGCCGATAGCTCGGTCGCGGTGCGCACCTCGGCGAGCTCGCGGTTGCTCTCCTCGGCCGCGAGCCGCGCGGCTTCCTCGCTGACGGCGGCCAGCTCGCGCGCGTGACCCGATTGGACCACCAACAGCACGCATCCGACCGTCACGGGGTGCGCGCGGCCTTCGAGCAGGCGTTCGACGCTCGCCAGACGCTCGCCGACGCCCACGCCGGGGTTCATGAGCGCGTCAGCGAGTTCCGGGGACTGCTGGACGGTGCGAGCGAACCGGAACAGTTCGTCCGCGACGCGCTCGAGCTCGCCCTCGGCCTGCGCGGCGGCAACCAGGGCCCGGGCGTAGCCCGACACGGTGTCACGTGCGGCCATCGGTATTGTCTCCCTCGGTGGTGCGGGACCGGTCGACCGGCAACCGGCAGTGCACAGTAGCTAGTTGGACCCCACGAGCTCGTCGATGTAGCGGTCCACGAGCTCGGTGTGGCGGTCGGCGTCGATCTCCTTCTCCACGATCCTGCCCGCCAGGTCGACGGCCAGCGTGGCGACCTGCCCGCGCAGTTCACTCACAAGGCGGCTGCGCTCGGCCTCGATGTCCTCGCGGGCACGCTCGACGATCTGACGCGCCTCCTCCTCGCCGCGGCTCGCGGCCTCACGGCGGACCTCTTCAGCCTGCTCGCGGGCTTCCTGCAGAATGCGGTCGGCCTCCTGGCGCGCCTCGTCGATGCGTGCCTGGTACTCGCGCCGGGCCTCCTCGGCCTCGTGCTTGGCCCGCTCGGCGTCCTCGAGGCTCGACTGCACGGCCTGCTGCCGCGTCTCGAGCCCCTGGTTGAGGCGCGGGAAGACGAACCACGACATGAACGCCATCAGGATGGCGAAGGCGACGACGCCCCAGATCAGCTCTGCGGTGTCCGGGAGCAGGACGAGGCCCTCGTCCTGGGCCAGCACGGGCATTGCGTGGATCGCGAACATCAGCGGCTCCTCTCGGGCAACGTGGGTCGTCGGTCGCTAGACCGCGAACACGAGGACGAAGCCGAGCAGCGCCAGCGCCTCGATCACCGCGATGCCGATGAACATGTTGGTCCGGACGATGCCGATCGCCTCCGGCTGGCGCGCCATCGCCTCGATGGCCTTCCCGATGAGGATACCGAGGCCGACGCCCGGGCCAATCGCGGCCAGGCCGTAGATGAGCCCTGGGTTCTCCATGCATTCCTCCTTGCGACGTCAGTGCGTCGCATCATTCACGGTCGGACTGGGGGCACGTGACCCGGGGTCAGTGCGCTTCCAAGGAACTGTCGATGTACACCGCTGTCAGCAGGGTGAAAATGTAGGCCTGCAGGCTGATGATCAAGAGCTCGAAGGCGAACACCACCGGGGAGGCGGCGAGCGCGAACACGCCGATGCCGATCCCGAAGCCCTGCGCCGGGTGCAGGAAGACGTGGATGGCCACCAGGGTCAGCACGACCAGGATGTGGCCGGCCACCATGTTCGCAAAGAGTCGGATCGCCAGGGTGAACGGGCGCAGGACGATGACCGTCAGCAGCTCGATCGGCGTGATGAGCACGTACGCGACCTTCGGTACGCCCTCGGGGAAGGCGTTCTGCTTGAGATAACCCAGCACGCCGTGCTCGCGGAACCCCACCACCAGGTAGATGACCCAGGCCAGCAACGCGAAGAAGAAGGGCCAGGCCATCCGGGAGGTGGGCGGCATCATGATGAACGGCGTGATCTTCGCCAGGTTCAGCAGGAAGATCGTGACGAGCATCGTGGTCAGCAAGGGCACGAACTTGAGCCCCCGCTGGCCGATGATCTCCAGCGCGATCCCGTTGCGGACGAAGTCCACGATCGCTTCGCAGGCGGCCTGAAGCTTGCCGGGAACGATCTCGGGCTTGCGGAACGCCAGTCCGAACAGCACCGCGACCACGAGCGTCATGAACCACGCGATCAGGATCGTGCGGTTGATCGACAGGTCGAGGCCCGCGATCGAGAGCTCGATGACCGGCGGGAAGTCGAAGAGCGCGTTGATGTCGTCGAGCGCGCCCTCGAACTCCCCGCCCCACTCGGCAGCCGCCAGGACCGGCAGGGACGTGAACGTCACCTGGTCTGCTCCTTCTCGCTTGCGTGGCTCGGGCTCGAGGCCGCTTCGTGCGAGGCCTCGTCGGGGTTCGGATTCCGCGCAGGGGTCGTGCCGGGCTCGCTCGACGCCTTGACCCCGAACAGCTTCGGGTTCGTCGAGAGCACCCGCAACTCGATGGCGAGGAGCACCGCGAACGCGACCAGTGTGGAGATCGCCAGCGCAGGCCGATCGATCCCCTCCACCCCTGAGAGGGCGGCCAGCGCCAGAGCATAGACGATGAGCCGCGCAACAGCACCTCCGCCGAGGACCGCGGCGGCTCGGTGGGGCGCGCGGACGGCCACCCAGACCAGCCCGAGCGCCGCGAGGCCGAAGGTCGCAGCGACCATGCCGGCCCCGATCGCGCCGGCGACGAGCCCCGCCGAGCCGCGCAGGAGGCCCGCACCCAGGGCCACCAGCGCCACGACGACCACCCCGGCGACCAAGGTGATCAACGCGAGGCGGACCTCGGGGGTCACGCCCACGCTCCGTTGCGCGGTGCTGCCGGCCACGTCGCTCCTGTTCGTCGATCGTCCACCCGTCGGGGACGCAGCGAGCGAGCACGCGCTCGCTGGGGCGTCCCACGGGTGCGTTCCCACGCTGATGTCGGCTCGGCAGTGCCCGGGGGCGTGGACCCCGGAACCGCCGATGTGAATTGTTTCACGATCTCGTGTCGCACGCCAACCGGGCCGCCCGCGCCGCCCTGCTCACGCTCGCCGACCCCAGCACACGCGGGTCAGGGCCCGTCGCAGGGGAGAGCGCCCCGCCGCAGCGTCCGCTCCTGGCGGGATCGTCGGCGCCCCCGTTCGTCCTTCACCGCCGTCGCGACCGGTACCCGCGGCCGCGGGCGTGTGCGTGCTGCGCCACCACATCAGCCACAGCCCCGTGCCGTTTCCGACCAGGGCACCGATCACGAAGAGCCACGGGCCCGTGCCGAGCCACGAGTCCAGCAGCCAGCCGACCCCGCCCCAGATGAGCAGGCCGGACAGCAGCTCGCCGGACATCACGGAGCCCTGGTCGACACCGCGCCAGTCGGCCCCCCGGCTGGTGTCGTCGCGGGCGTGCCCGTCCCCGCCGGCGTCACCGGCGGGGACGACCGTCCCGGCGGACCCGGCAGAGCCGGCTTCGGTGGAATGGGACATCGGTCGAAAGGCTACGGGCCGCGCCGTACCGGCGCCATTCCCGCAACGGGGTGCGTCCGCCGTGAGCACACTGCCCGATGCTCACGCCCGCAGCGTCACCCCGTTGCCCGGACCCGGAGCGTCGCCCCGTTGCTCGCGCCCGGAGCGTCGCTCCGTTGCTCGTGCCCGGGCGTCACCCCGTTGCCCGGGCCGGGCGCCTCAGACGTAGACCGGGAACCGGCCCGTGAGCTTGGTGACCTCCTCGCGGACCGCACCGACCTCGCCCTCGTCTTGCAGGACCCGCGCGATCAGCGTGGCGATCTCCCGCATCTCGGCGGTCTGCATCCCCTGGGTGGTGACGCTCGGCACACCGACCCGGACGCCGCTGGCGACCATCGGGGGCTTGGGATCGAACGGGATCGCGTTCTTGTTGAGGGTGATACCGGCCTGGTCGAGCCGCTGCTCGGCGACCTTCCCGGTGATCTCCACCCCGTTGTCGTCCTCGCCGACCGCGCTCACGTCGGCGAGGAGGTAGTGGATGTCGGTGCCGCCGGCGACGATCCGCACGCCGTGGCCCTCGAGGGCCTCGGCCAGCGCGCGGGCGTTCGTCACGACCTGGTGCGCGTAGTCCCGGAACTCCGGCTGGGCGGCCTGCTTGAAGGCGACCGCCTTCGCGGCGATCGAGTGCATCTGGGGCCCTCCCTGCAGGAACGGGAAGACCGCCTTGTCCACCGCCTTGGCGTACTCCTGCCCGCAGAGGATCGCGCCGCCGCGGGGCCCGCGCATCGTCTTGTGGGTCGTGAACGTGACCATGTCGGCGTACGGCACCGGGTCCGGGTGCGCCCCGCCGGCGACCAGCCCGCAGAAGTGCGCAGCGTCGACGTGGAGCTTCGCGCCGACCTCGTCGGCGATCTCACGGAACGCCGCGAAGTCGATCGCCCGGGGGTAGGCGGTGTAGCCGGTGAGGATCACCTTGGGTCGGTGCTCGCGGGCGAGCCGGCGGACCTCGTCGTAGTCGATCTGCTCGGAGGCGGGATCGACGCCGTACGCCGCGATCTCGTACCACTTGCCGCTGAAGTTGACCTTCGCGCCGTGGGTCAGGTGGCCACCGTGGTCGAGCGACATCGCCATGAGGGTGTCGCCGTGCTCCAGGCCGAGCGCCGTGAACGCGGCCATGTTCGCCTGCGCCCCCGAGTGCGGCTGCACGTTGGCGTGCTCGGCCCCGAAGAGCGCGGTCAGCCGGTCCCGGGCGAGCTCCTCGGCCACGTCGACGTGTTCGCAGCCGCCGTAGTAGCGGCGCCCCGGATACCCCTCGGCGTACTTGTTCGTGAGCACGCTGCCCTGCGCCGCGAGCACCTCCGGCGTGGTGAAGTTCTCGCTCGCGATCAGCTGCAGGTACGTCCGCTGCCGGTGCAGTTCGTCACCGATCGCGGCCGCGAGCTCGGGGTCGGTCCGCTCGAGCGCGTCGTAGTCGGGTCCCCAGGTGGTCATCTCGTCTCCTCGGCTTCGATGTCGTGGATCTGCTCGACGCGTCGCGTGTGACGTCCACCCTCGAACGGGGTGGTGAGCCAGCGCTCGACGATCTCCTCGGCGAGCCCCGTGCCGACCACACGCGCGCCGACGGCGAGCACGTTCGCGTCATTGTGCGCCCGCGCCAAGCGGGCGGTGTACAGGTCGTTGCAGAGCGCGGCCCGGACGCCGCGAACCTTGTTCGCGGCCAACTGCTCTCCTTGGCCGCTGCCTCCGATCACGATGCCACGATCCGCCTCGCCGGCCACAACCGAACGGGCAACACCCGCCATGACCGGTGGGTAATCGACGGACTCGGAGCCGTGGGTACCGTGATCGATCGGCTCGTAGCCGGCCTCGCGCAGCCAGGCCACGAGGTGATCCTTCAGCTCCACGCCCGCGTGGTCGCTGCCGATCGCAATCCGTGCGGTCATCGCTCATCTTCCTCGGCGTTCGACGCCTCGTCTGCCACCGGGTCCTCGGAGGCACTCGGCGTGCGCTCGGTGGCGCCATCGGGCGCCGCTGGGTCCGCCGTGCGCTCGGTGGCGCCATCGCGCGCCGGTGGGTCGTCGGGCGCCGGTAGGTCCGCGGCGCCCTGCTCGCCGGTGGCTGGCGCCCTGGCGGGCGCCACGAGTCGGTCGGCGCCCACAACGTCGCGCACGGCATCGGTGTCGAGCTCACCCTCGCGCAGGACCGCGACCCGGTCACCGCGCGCATCGACGATCGTGGACAGCGGACCCTCGCGCGGACCGCCGTCAGCATAGACGGCGGCGCTGTCACCGAGCTCCTCGCGGGCTTCCTCCACGGTGCTCGGCCGGGCACGACCCCTGCGGTGCGCGCCGGTGAGCGCCAGTGGCCCGAGCTCAGCGATGAGCTCGTCGAGCAGGGGCTCAGACGGCATGCGGACCTGGATCGTGCCGCGGGCGTTGCCGAGGTCGACGCCCAGCCCCGGGACCGCCCGCAGGACCAGGGTCAGCGGGCCCGGCCAGAACGCGTCCATCAGCGCCCGGGCCGCGTCACCCACGTCCTGTGCGACCGCCGTGATCTGGTAGGGCGTCCGGATGGCGACCGGCACGGGACGGTTGCGGCCGGCCCCGCGGGCCCGCAGCAGACGACGCGTCGCGGTCGGGGTAAACCCGTCCGCGATGACCGCGTACGTGTGCTCCGCGGGCGCCACGACGAGCAGGCCGGCCCGCAGCTCGGCGGTCAGCCGTTCGGTGGTCGCGGGATCGTCCGCCGGCAGCACATCGCTCACGCGCCCGATGCTACGCGTGCCGGTCCCGACCGCCGAGCCAGCACCACGCGGTCACGCCCGGCGAGGTCGCGGACCACGTCCGCCTCGACCAACCCGATTCGCTCCGCCCGCGCCGCGGTCTGCGCGGCGCGGTGCTCCGCGACCTCCAGCAGCACCCAACCACCGGGCGTGAGCCACTCCCCCGCGAGGGCGAGGAGGCGGTCGCTCACCTCGTGGCCGGTCGGACCCGCCACGAGCGCGGAGCGCGGGTCCCAGCCGGCGACCTCGGGCGGGAGCTGCCCGGTCTCGCCCTCCGCGACGTAGGGAGGGTTCGCCACGAGGACGTCGACCGAGCCACAGAGCCGGAGCGGCAACGGATCGAGCAGGTCGCCGCGCGCCACCGACACGGCCGCACCGCAGCGACGGGCGTTGTGGCGGGCCAGATCCACCGCGGCGGCCTCCCGGTCGGTCGCGTGCACCTCGCCGGGCCGGGCCTCGGTGGCGACCGCGATCGCCACAGCGCCGGTGCCCGTGCAGGGCTCGACGACCACGCCGCCCTCGGGTGTGCGCGCGATGGCCTCACCGGCGAGGATCTCGGTCTCGGGCCGGGGGACGAAGACGCCGGGGCCGACCATGAGGTCGACGTGGCGAAATCCGGTCGTGCCCAGCACCAGCTGCAGCGGCTCGCGGGCGGCGCGGCGATCGACGAGCTCGCCCAGGCGTTCGGTGGCGGGCGCGGGCAGCGCCGCATCGGCGCGCGTGGCGAGCTCGGACCCCCGCCAGTCCAGGACGGCGCAGAGCAGCGCATCCGCGTCGACGGTGGGGCTCGGCACCCCGGCCGCGGCGAGCGTCGCCGCCGTACGCGCACGCACGTCGCGCACGGTCGGGCTCATGATCCTGCCGCCGCCGGTTCCTCGCCGTCGGACAGGGCCTCCAGGCGGCGCCGCTGCTCCTCCTGTGACAACGCCTCGACGATCTCGTCGAGCTGCCCGCCCAGGACGTCCTCCAAGTTGTGGACGGTCACTCCGATGCGGTGGTCGGTGATCCGCGTCTGCGGGAAGTTGTAGGTGCGGATCTTCTCCGACCGGTCGCCGGAACCGATCTGCGCGGCGCGCTGGTCGGCGCGCTCCTGGGCCTGACGCTCCTGCTCGGCCTGCAACAGCCGCGCACGCAGCACCCGCATCGCCTTCTCGCGGTTCTGCAACTGGGACTTCTCGTCCTGCATCGACACGACGACGCCGGTCGGCAAGTGGGTGATCCGCACCGCCGAGTCCGTCGTGTTGACGGACTGGCCCCCCGGCCCGGACGCCCGATAGGTGTCGACCTTCAACTCGTGCTCCGCGACCTGGACGTCCACGTCCTCCGCCTCGGGCATGACCGCCACCGAGGCGGTCGAGGTGTGGATGCGCCCCTGGGACTCCGTCTGCGGGACCCGCTGCACGCGGTGCACCCCCGACTCGTGCTTGAGCCGCGGCCACACCCCGTCGCCGGACACCTGGAACACGACCTCCTTGACGCCCCCCACGCTGCCCTCGGAGGCCGACAGGTCCTCGACGCGCCAGCCCTGGCGCTCGGCGAAACGGGTGTACATCCGGTGCAGCTCACCGGCGAACAGGGCGGCCTCGTCGCCCCCGGCGCCGGCGCGGATCTCGACGATCACGTCCTTGTCGTCGTTCGGGTCCTTCGGCAACAGCAGCACCCGCAGGCGCTGACCGAGCTCCTCCGCCCGCGCCTCGTTCTGCTCCGCCTCGGCGCGGAACGCGTCGCGGTCCTCGCCCTCGCTCTCCTTCGCGAGCTCCCGAGCGGCCGCGGCGTCCTCGACCGCCTGCGTGTACGAGTCGTACACGCGCACCACCTCGGTCAGGTCCGCGTGACGCTTCGCGGTCTCGCGGTAGCGCTTGTGGTCCCCGAGGACCTCGGGGTCGGCGAGCGCGGCCTCCAGCTCGGCGTGGGTGCGCACGAGCTCCTCGAGGCGTGGTCGCAGATCCTCCATCATGCTCTCCGGTCTGGCGGGTGGCGGGCCGTCGGGCTGCCACCCGCTAGCGACCGGAGCGCGGCTCCCGCCCAGCCGGGTCCGTCGCGTCGTCGAGACCGTCGGAGCCGTCGGCTGCCGTCGTGGTCGTCCCGGAGGAGTCCGTGGCGGGCAGGCCCGTGGCCTCCTCCCCCGGGGAGACCTCGTGGGCCTCATCGGGCGGGCCCCCGCGGTCAGGCTTGTGGTCGGGCGCCAGCGCGTAGACCGTCTCGGGATCGGCCTCGTCCGGGCCCCAGGACAGCGTCGAGGGCAGCGCTTCGGCTCGCGGGGGCTGGCGCTCGTACTCGCTGCGGGGCACGACGGCCTCGAAAGAGCGGATCGCGACCTCGATCATGTCGCGCTCCGGCGGCTTCGTCGTGATCTTCTGCAGCCACTGGCCGGGCGCCATGAGCGCGCGCACGAACACGTTGCGGTGCCCGGCGCCGAGCCGCAGGCCCTCGTAGGCCAGTCCGGCGATGACGGGCAGGAGGACGATCCGCAGCACGATGTGATACGTCATCGTCGCCAGGAGGCCCGCCTCGGGGGCCGGCACGATCGCGCCGGCCACCGAGTAGACGAGGATGGCGAGCAGGAAGACCATGACGAGGAAGTTCGTGCCGCAGCGCACGTGCACCGTCGAGTAGTGATCCACTCGATCGGGCTCGAGCGGCTCGCCGTGTTCCCACGCCGCGATCGTCTTGTGCTCGGCCCCGTGGTAGGCGAACACGCGTCGAATGTCGGGCAGGAAGCTGATCCCGACGAGGTAGGCGAGGAACAGGGCGATCCGAACGAGCCCCTCGACGAAGTGGTACAGGGTCCCGCCACCGAGCCAGTCGGTCGCGAACGCCAGGCCGACGTTCGGCAGGACGACGAAGACCCCGATCACCAGCGCCAGCGCGACGAACAGGCTGCCGCCGAGCTCCTTGCCGGAGAGCTGCTCCTCCTCCTCGACCGACTGGTTCGCGCTGATCGTCAGCGCCCGGGTCCCGATCTTGAGCGCGTCGACGAGCGCGTAGGTCCCGCGAATGAACGGCCGCTTGAACAGGGGATGGCGCTCGGGGAAGTCGCCCACGGGATGTCGTTCGACATGGATATCACCCCGCGGACGGCGCACCGCGCAGGCCCACACCGACTGCCCGCGCATCATCACGCCTTCGATGAGCGCCTGCCCACCGTAGTAGTGGGGCCGCTTCCCGCTGCTCTCGTCGCTACTCACGCCGCCTCGGTCGTCGGAGGGCTCGCTTGCTCGATGGGGCGCCTAGCCCTTGCCGCCGCGCCGCGGGCGGTCGCCGTAGCGCTGACGGAAGCGCTCGACTCGCCCGCCGCTGTCGACCAGCTTCTGCCGGCCCGTGTAGAAGGGGTGGCACTCGTTGCACAGCTCGACGCGGATCTCGGACTGCGTGCTGCGCGTCGTGAACTCGTTGCCGCACGAGCACCGCACGGACGCGGTCACGTACTCGGGGTGGATCTCGGACTTCATCTCGAACGCCTCGCTCGTCGGTCGACGCGTGCGGATCCCGGCCCGCACGCGGATGGAAAGGGTAACGCGACCGGGGCCGATGCGGCCCGCCGGGTCAGGTCTGCAGGTTCGACTTCTGGATCTGCACGAGGAACTGGTTGTTCGACCGCGTCTGCTTCATCTTGTCGATGAGCAGCTCGAGCGCGCTCGGCCCCTCGAGGGCGTGCAGCACGCGGCGGAGCTTCCAGATGATCTCGAGCTCCTCGCGGTCGAGCAGCAACTCCTCCTTGCGGGTGCCCGACCCCTCGATGTCGATGGCGGGGAAGATCCGCTTCTGCTCGAGCCGACGGTCGAGGCGCAGCTCCATGTTCCCGGTGCCCTTGAACTCCTCGAAGATGACCTCGTCCATCTTGGAGCCGGTCTCGATCAGCGCGCTCGCGATGATCGTGAGGCTGCCGCCGCCCTCGATGTTGCGGGCCGCCCCGAAGAAGCGCTTCGGTGGGTAGAGGGCGGTCGAGTCGACACCACCGGACATGATCCGCCCGCTGGCCGGCGCGGCCAGGTTGTAGGCGCGGGCCAGCCGGGTGATCGAGTCGAGCAGCACGACGACGTCCTGGCCGGCCTCGACGAGCCGCTTGGCCCGTTCCATCGACAGCTCGGCGATCTGGGTGTGGTCGTCGGCCGGCCGGTCGAACGTCGAGGCGATGATCTCGCCCGGCACCGACCGGCGCATGTCGGTGACCTCCTCGGGACGCTCGTCGACCAGGACGACCATGACGTGGCACTCGGGGTTGTTGTAGCTGATCGCCTGCCCGAGCTCCTTGAGTATCGTCGTCTTGCCCGCCTTCGGGGGACTCACGATGAGGCCGCGCTGGCCCTTGCCGATCGGGCTCATGAGGTCGACGATCCGCATCGAGATCGGCCCGTCGGGCGTCTCGAGCGGGAGACGCTCGGTCGGGAACAGCGGCGTCATGTCCTTGAAGTCGGGACGGTGTCCGACCCGGCCCTGGTCGTCGAGGGGCTGGCCGTTGACGTCCTCGATGTGGGCGATCGCCGGAACCTTCTCCTGGTTCTTCTGCGGCCGCGTCGGGCCGCTCACGACGTCACCGCGGCGCAGGCCCGCCTTCTTGATCATGCCCTGGCTGACGTAGGCGTCCTTGTCGCCGGGCAGGAGTCCCTCCGCACGCAGGAACCCGTACCCCTCGGGCAGGATGTCGAGCACCCCGCCGCGCACCTCGCCGAGCTCCTGCTGTTGCGGCTGGCCCTGGGGACCGCCACCGGGCTGGTCCCCGCCCTGCCCCTTGTTGCGGCGCTTCTGGCGGTTGCGCCGGCGGCGCCGGTTGCTCCCGCCCTCCTCGTCGTCGCCCTCGCGGGACCGCCCGTCGCCGCCCTGGCTGTCCTGGCGCCCCTGGCCGCCCTGGTTGTCCTGACCGGCCTGGCTGTCCTGGCCGGCCTGGCCGTCCTGACCGCCCCGGCCGTCCTCGCGAGCCTGGCCTCCATCGCGTGACCGCTCCTCACGGCCGGGGGAGCCGGCGTCCTGCTCCTGCTCGCCGCCCGCACCGCCGCGGTCGTCCGACTCCTGTTTCCCTTGGCCGGGGCGGTCGGCCGACGCGCCAGAAGGATCGTCGTCCCGTCCGCCGCCGTCCTGCTGACCTTCGTCGTCGGCGGGGACGCTGCGGCTGCGGGTGCGTACCCGGGTCCGGGCCGCTCCCTCGCGGCTCTGGCCGTTCGCTCCGGAGCGGTCGGCGTCGCCGTCGCCCTCGCGGCGCGCGGGCTGCTGCTCATCGTCACGCGTCGCGGCCCTGCTCGACGTGGCGGCACCTTCGCCCGCCTCCCCGGACCCGGACGACCAGCCGGCGGGTTCCCCCTGCTCGTTGGCCGTCTTCACGATCGCGTCGATGAGGTCCGCCTTCCGCAGGCGCTGATAACCGCGCATGTTGAGTTCCGCGGCGATCCCCTTCAGCTCTGTGAGGGGCTTGCGAGCGAGGACACTGGGGTCCATTGAGGCTGCACTCCTGTTCAGAACGCTCCCGGTGCGCCGGTGACCGACCTCGTTGGCTCGTGCGCCGAGGACACGGGCGGGGCCCGACTCCGGGCGGCGCTCAAGAGGGTGTTCACCGGCTTCAGCTGATGCTCTCCCGTCGGCCAGAACTCCGAACGTGAGGCTTTACGCGGAACCTCCGGCCGGGCGAGGACTCGACACGCCACGCGAAACCGCAAGAGCGGCGAACGGAGGAATTCCAAGAGGTGTCTCGGCCGGAAGCGCCGCAACAGTTCACCCCGGCCCGACATCAGCAAGGATAGCCCACGTACACGGGGAGGGCAACGAACCCGGCCGGAACCGCACCGTCACCCTACACTCGGGAGTCCAGCGCGCCCGACCGAGCGCACCCGTCACGAGGTCGAGGACGTGGATCCACGCCGCCGCATCGTGATCGCCTCGGGCATCGGCACCTTCGCCCTCGGTGCCGGTATCGCCGCGGTCGTCGCCCTTGCTGGCCCCGGGTCCGGGACCGGTGCCGACGAGGCCGGCGAGGACGATGGCCCGCGCGAGCTCGCCGAATCCGACGCCCCGCCCGAAGCCGAGGAGGAGGCGCCACCCGGTGACGAGGACTCCACCGAGGGGGACACCCTCGATGGCGAGGATGTCGTGCGCCCACCGCCCGAGGAGCCGGGCCCGATCGAGAGCGAGGGCCCCTCGCCGGTCACCCCCGAGGGCGAGGGACCCGGTGACGAACACGAGCCCGACCGCGCCGCGGCCGCCGAGCTGGAACGCGCCGAGGTGACCCGTGGCGACGACGGCGTGCTCGCGCGGCTCGATCTCGGTGGTCCGCCACCCGACGACACCGAAGGGCTGCTGCTCTGGTCGGTCGAGCTCGCGGTCGACGGGGAGCCACAGGCCCTCGTGTCCGTGCAACAGGAGGGCGAGGGCTTCGTCACGGGGGTGCTGGACTGGTCGACGGGCGAACAGGAGCCGCTGCCGGACGATGCGGTCACCATCGACGGCCCGACGCTCGAGTTGCGGGTGCCCGAGGAGGAGCTGCCCGAGCTCACCGGTGACGTCGGCTGGGCCGCCACGACGCAACTCGACGGCGCGTGGGGCGCACGCATTCCGGGCAATCCACACGATACGGACCCGGAGTTCGCCCCATTGGACGAGTAGCCAGGGGGCACCGCGATGTCGTGCCACGCAGCGCAACGCTCTAGGCTGCACCCGTAATCGACGCCGGCCCGGATGGTCGGCCCGGCACCCTCTCCCCCACGGAGGCACGGCGAGCCTTGGACCCCACCCCGCCCCGCAGGATCGCCCCGGCCGGCCCCCTCACGGCCATCGCACTCCTCGCGCTGGCACTCGTGCTGCTCGACGTCGCGAACGTGCGCGCCGACGAGCACGACGAGGACGAGACACCGGCGCCGGAGGTCGGCGAGACCCTCGAGATCGAGCGACTCGGAGGCGACGACCGCTTCGCCACCGCCATCCTGGCCGCGGAGCGCGCCCACCCCGACGGCTCGGAGCAGGCCGTGATGGCGACGGGTCGGGACTTCGCCGACGCGCTGGTGGCGACGGTGCGGTCGGCGAGCCTCGACGCACCGCTGCTGCTGCTCCCGGACCGCCTCCGCGACGACGACCGCGACGCCCTCGACGGGCTGGGGATCGAGCGCGCGGTCGTCGCCGGCGGCGTCACCCCGGTCCCCTACATCACCGAGGTCGATCTCGCCCGCGCGGACGTCGAGCTCACTCGCGTCGCGGGAGTGACCCGTTACGACACCGCGGCTCGTCTCGCGACCGAGGACGCCACGGCGGGCGAGGGTGGGGCGCAGGTCGTGATCGCGTCCGGCGAGGACTTCGCCGATGCGGTGACCGGGTCCGCCATCGCCGCCGCCGACCAGACACCGCTGTTGCTCACGCGCCGCGACGCGTTGCCCGACGACACGGCCGCTGCGATCGACCGGCTCGGGCCGGACGGCACCGTCGTGGTGGGTGGCACCGCGGCGGTCGCCGACGGCGTCATGGACCAGTTGCCGGATGCCAGACGGGTCGCGGGCGACGACCGGGTCGCGACGTCCGTGGCGGCCGCGCGAGAGCGGCTCGACGAGGGCACGGACCCCAGCGAAGTGGTGGTCGCCAGCGGACGCTCGTTCCCCGATGCGCTCTCGGCCGGGGCACTGGCCGCGTCCGCCGACGCCCCGCTCCTCCTGGTCGAGCCCGCGGCCGACCCCGGAGGGGCCGCGGTGGAGTTCGTGCGCGAGCACGCCGCCGCCATCGAGAGGCTCGTCGTCGTCGGCGGGCCGAGCGCCGTGCCCGAGCAGGCCCTCGGGGCGCTCGAGGAGGCGGCCGGCGACGGGGCCGCGGCCGAGGCCCGGCACGACGAGACGGATGCGAACGGCCAGACCGACGGCGACGCCGAGGGCGACGAGGAGAGCGGGAACACCGAGGACACCGGGAACGCCGAGCACGAGGAGGGCGACGAGGAGAGCGGGAACACCGGGGACACCGGGGACACCGGGGAACGCGAGCCGGGAGCGGAGGAGCAGGCCGATGAGTGAGCTCGGACTGGCCGCCGCCTGGGGCCTGGCGGCGGTCTTCCTCTGGAGCGCAGCGGCCAAGGGCCGCACCCTGCCCGCGACCGTCGAGGCACTCCGCGGGCTGCGCCTACCCGCCCCCCGACTGCTCGCTCCCGCGCTCGTCGCCGGCGAGGCCCTGCTCGCGCTCCTGCTCCTGGCCACGCCCGCGATCGGGGCCGCGGCCGCGCTCCTGGCGCTCGGCGGCTTCTCCGCGGTCCTCGCCCTGCTGCTGCGCCGCGGCATCACCTCCCCCTGCGCCTGCCTCGGCGGCGACGCGCGGCAACCCCTGTCGTGGCGGGCCGTCGCGCGGAACGGCCTCCTCGCGCTCTTCGCCGCAGCTGCGCTGGCCGCCCCCGAGCCCGCGGTACCCGGGATCGCCGGGCTCGTCGCCGTCACCGCCGCCGGGCTCGTCGGCGCCACGCTGTTGGCCCTGGCCGAACTGCGTGCCCGCACGGGGCACCTGCTCTCCCTGGGCCCCCTGCCCCCCGCGCCCCCGGGAAGCGCGGACGAACCGCTCGGGGCCACACTGCCGCTCGTGTCCGCGGGCCATCCCGGCGCGACACCAACAGGAGAGACCCCGGAGCAACGGCGATGAGATGCCCTGTGTCAAGCTACCGCTGGAAGTTCTTGGCTGGGGGGCAGGAACGGTTGGTTGCCGCCGTGTCGGGTGGGGTCGTAGGCGGTGTGGTCTTGCCAGCAGCGCCAGATGATGCGCAGCCAGGCGCGGGCGAGGATGCGGGTGGCGTGTTGGTGGGTCTTGCCGGCGGCGCGGTGGCGGTCGTAGATGGCGGCGGCCCAGGGGCTGGCGTGGCGGCTGTCGGCGGCGAAGTCGGTGACGGCGTCGCGGAGCTTGTGGTCGCAGGCCCAGCGGAACGACACGACGTGGTGGCGTCCGGACTGTCGGGTGGAGGGTGCGGCGCCGGCGAGCGCGGCCAGCGACGCGTCGGTGGGGAAGCGGCCGCGGGCGTCGCCGATCTCGACCAGCAGCTTGGCGGCGCGGACCTGCCCCGAGCGGGGCAGGCTCGTGAAGATCGCCGCGTCGGGGTGGCCGGCGAGCTGCTCGCGGATCTGGGTCTCGAGCGCGCTGATCTGTGTGCGCAGCGCCTGCAGGGTTTTGACGTAGGCGAGGGTGGTGTGGGCTGCGGCAGCGGCCACCTGGCCGGTGAGCCCTTCGGGGCCGGCGTCGAGCCGGTCGAGCAGCGTCTGGGTGGGGGTGCGCCCGCTGTAGCCGTGCTTGGCCAGCCACGAGCCCAGCCGCTTGTGAGACAACCACGCGGCCTTGTCGACGTTGGGGAAGCGGGACAAAAACGCCAGGCTCACGGCCGAGTCGAGGTCAGCGAACAGGCCGACGGCGGCGGGGAACACCGTGCGCAGGTGAGCGCGCAGCTGGTTGCAGATCGCCACCCGCGCTTCGACCAGGTCGGTGCGGGCGCGCACGGCCGAGCGCAGCGCGAGGGTCTGCGCGCTGTCGGGGGTCAGGCAGACGAGCCGGTGGCTGTCGGTGCGCAGCACATCGGCGAGGACGTAGGCGTCGAAGCGGTCGTCCTTGTTGCCCGCGGCGCCGTAGCGGTCCCGCAAGTTCTTCACCTGCCGCGGCGTCACGACGACAACCTCGACTCCGGCGGCGATCAGCGCGTCGACGACCGGCCCGTCGGGCCGTTCGATCGCGACCCGGTCGACCCCGTGCTCGAGGAAGGCGCTGACCAGCCGGCGGATCCCGGCAGCGTCATGGGTGGTGTTCGCGCGCAGCAGCACCGCGCCGTCAGCGGCGATGACGCACTGCTCGTTGGTGTCGGTCGCCCAGTCGACTCCTCCGGTGGACGCGGTCATGTCATGCTGCATGTGTGCCTCCTGGCTGTTCGCCCAGCTGGTAGGCACCCGGCGGTGCTGGGACGTGCTCGTCGGTCGCTCACTGATCGGCGCTCTGCGGCGCTCAGCCCTGTAGCCGCTTGGCACGTCCCGGGCCGCCGGACCCCGCGAAACTCATCGTGGCCCTCGAAGGGCCAGCGACCCAGGCGGTGGTCCGGCAGGCACCCGGGGTGCATCGGCAGTCCCATGACCACCGACACGAGGATGGTGCACCAGTGAGCGGCACCGCCTGGATCGCGTCGTACGTCCTCCTCTGGATCGCCGTGCTCGTGCTCGGGTTGGCGGTCGTGGTCCTGCTGCGACACATCGGGGTGCTGCACGCGCGCCTCGGGCCCCAGGGCGTCCACCACGGGAACGAGGGCCCGACCGTCGGCGATCCGGCCCCCGCCGCCGGGTGGTTCGATTACGCGGGCGCCGAACTCACGCTGGTCACCTTCACCGCACCGGGGTGCCCCCTGTGCGCCGAGCTCGTGCCCTCGCTCGAGCGGCTCGCCCGCGTCGATCGCACGGTACAGCTGCAACTCGTCGACCACGGGCGTGACGAGGTGGGAGTCTTCGCCGCGTGGAACGTGAGTCAAACGCCCTACGTGGTGGCCGTCGACCGGGATGGCATCGTCCGGGGCGGGGGGATCGCGAACAGCCTCGAACAGGTCGAGACGTTGATCGACAGCATCCAAGGAGAGCAGCGGGATGCAGCCTGACCACGACGCCGTCGACCGCGCCGGGACCGTCGACCGGCTCGTCGAGCGCACCAGCCGAGCCACGCGCGACCGCATCAGCCGACGTTCGTTCCTGGGACGGGCGAGCCGGACCGCCATGGTGATCGCGGGGGGATCGGCGCTCGTCCCGTACCTCGCCGGGCCGGCCGGAGCCCGCGTCTGCGGTCAGTCCGGGGTCGCCCCGAAGTGTCCCACGTTCGACTGCGATCGAGAGTGGGGTTGGTGCTGGTACGCGTCGGGATGCTGCGCGGACGGTGCGCTCAAGAAGATCTGCGACTGCTGCGCGCCCAACACGCCGCATCCGGTCGGTTACTGCCCCTCGGGCACCCGCGTCTACTGCATCGTCGAGTCCTGCGGCGCCGACCCGCGCCTGCAAACCGTCGAGCACCGCCGGCTCACCGAGGCCGCCCCGAGCGCGATCTCGGTCGCTGCCAGCCGGCACCGGTTCGACCGCGCGGATGCGGTGGTGGTGGGCGACGGGGGCCGTTTGCTGCGCGCCGCGCAGGCGATGAGCCTCGGCGGCGTCGTCGCGGGTCCGGTGCTCTTGACGCAGGAGGGCCTCGACGCCGCGGTCGCCGAGGAGATCGAGCGGCTCGGCGCGGAGGCCGCCGTGGTCGTTGGCAGGGACATGGGTGAGGTCGCGTCGGATCTCGAGGGACGCGGCCTGCACGTCGACCAAGTGGGCACCTCGACCGACAACTCCACGGGCGCCACGCAGGTCGCGAGGTGGCACCGGGAGCGCACCGGCCAGCGCCGCGCCGTGATCGTGCTGGACGACGCTCCCTCCACCGTGCTCGCGTCGGCCGCCGCGTTCGCGCACGCGGTGCGGGTTCCGCTGCTGCTCGGCGACAACGGCACCACCCGCGACGCGCTGGAGGACATCCGTCCGATCCGCGAGACCTGGGTGGTCGGACCGGGCGCTGCCGACCGCGACTTCCCGGGGATGCGGGCGCTCTCGGGGGGCGACGCGGCGGAGGCGGCAGCGGCGGTCGGCGACGCGGCCGACACCGAGGGCGTGCCGCTCGGGGAGGTCGTCCTCGCGCCGGAGGCCGAGGCCTGGACCGCCATGGCGGGCGCGGCCTACGCGGCCCCGTTGCTGCTCCACCAGTCGAGCACGATCGACGGGGCCACGTTCGACTGGCTGCTCAGCGCCCGCTCGCTGATGAACCGCGTGACGGTGGTCGGAGGCGACGGGACGCTGAGCGACCAGGGCCAGTGGGAGCTGCAGGGCCTCGTCAACGAGTTCGAGGTGCACCAGCTCACCGGCAGCGCCGGCGAGGGGCTGCCGGTGATCCCGCAGCCACCGGACGAGCGCCCGATCGGGGAGGCACGACGGTGATGGAGCCCGCAGCCCTCGCGCTGGCCGCCCTCGCGGGCGTCCACGCGCTCTGGTCGCCCTGAGGCCTGTCGGTCACCGAGACGGTGACGCCCCCGGTCCGGGGGTGGCAGAAGGTCAGGGTGATCGCCCTCCTCGTCGGGTCGGGTGTCGCCGCTGCAGCCGTCGCCGGCTTCGCGCTCGGCTTCGCGTGGTCGCTCCTGCCGGTGGGGCCGATCGGCCCGCCGGCGGCCGCCGCCCTGGTGCTCGCGGCCGTCGCCGGTGATGTCGCCGCCCGGCGGTGGCGGGTCGCCCGTCCCCTGTCGGTGAACCGCCAGGTCCCGACCGCGTGGTCGCAGGTCTTCTCACGCGAGGCCGTGGCGGTGCTCTACGGCGCCCGACTCGGGATCGGCCCGCTGACGATCCTCTCGTCGTGGCTGTGGTGGGCGGCGATCCTGATCGGCGTCGCCACGGGCCCGTGGGTGGCCGCCGGGGCCGCGGGCGCGTTCGCCCTCGCTCGCGCCGTCACCGTCGTGGTCACCGCCGAGGCGATCCGCGCCGACGCACCCCCGCGCATGGCCCGGGTCCGCCGGGCCGGCCCAGTCGCCGGCCTCGTCCTCGTGGCGACCTCCGCGCTCGTGGCGGGCTGGCCCCTGGTGACGTGAACGGCGTCCCCCCAGCGCCGCGAGGGACACCGACCCGGTCCCAGGAGAGGGCCACGCCCCGCGCAACACGGCCCCAGCAGGCGTCAGGCCCCCGCGGGCAGCACCGTCGACGGGCAGGCCAGGGGTCAGGCCTCCGCGGGCAGCACCGTCGGTGGGCAGGCCGCCGCCCCCGACCGATCCCACCCGCTGACACGAACCTCCCACTCCGGGCCGGCCAGCTCGGCCACGCTCGCCGGAGCACTCTCGTCTCTCGCGCCGACGATGGCGAGCACGGTCGGTCCCGCCCCGGAGAGGCACGCCGCGATCCCGGTGTCCCGCAGCCGCCGCACCAGCGCGCCGGTGGGGCCCATCGCCTCGAGCCGCGCCGGCTCGTGAAGCTCGTCGGTGAACGTGCGCGGGTCGAGCGCCGCCAGACCCGTCAAACCGGCGAGCGCGAGGGCCGTCCGACCCCCGTTCGCGGCCGCCGTCGCGAGCGGCACCCGGGCCGGCAGGATCGCCCGTGCCGCCTGCGTGGCCTGGCGCTCCGAGGGGATGCAGACCAGCGGCCGCAGCCCCGGAGCGGGGTCGAACCGCCGCGCGACGCCGTCGACCGCCACGACGATGCCGCCGAGCACCGCGGCGGCCGCGTTGTCGGCGTGTCCCTCGATGGCGGCCGCGAGGTCGATCAGATCCTGGTCGCTGCCACCGGCGCGCGTGACGGCCCGCCCCAGCGCGACCCCCGCGACCGCGGCCGCCGCCGACGAGCCGAGCCCGCGCTCGAGCGGGATGTCGCTGCGCACCCGCAAGCCCACGTCGGGGACCTCCGCGCCGAACCGCTCGCAGTACCCGACGAACGCGCGCCACACGAGGTTGCCGTCGTCGCCGGGGAGCTCGTCGGCCCCCTGTCCCTCGACGGTCACCCGCCTCGGGCCGGGCGCGGCGGTCGCGGCGACCAGGTGCAGGTCGAGCGCGGCCGCGAGCACATCGAACCCCGGACCGAGGTTCGCGCTCGTCCCGGGCACTTCGACGCGGACGACGTCATCCGGTTCCATCGACACCTCTGCAAGCCGTCGCGGCCATGGCGTCCCGATCTTGCATCGGGGTCACTGATCGAACGCCGTGCGCTCGAGTCCCAGGTGGGCAGCCGCGGCGTCGACGCTCGGCGGCAGCATGCGCGGGGGCGCGGCACCCGCGATCGCCCAGTCCGGATCCTTCAGACCGTTGCCCGTGAGGACGCACACGACGGTGCCTCCAGCGGAGAGCTCCGCGCGGTCGGCGAGGTCCAGCAACCCGGCGACGCTCGCGGCGGAGGCCATCTCGGCGAAGACGCCCTCGCCCGCCAGCAGCCGGTAGGCCTGCAGGATCGCGCGGTCGGTGACCGAGCGGATGGAGCCCTGCGACTCGTCGGCGGCGGCGACCGCCCGCGACCACGAGGCCGGGTTGCCGATGCGGATGGCGGTCGCGATCGTCGTGGGCTCCATCACCCGCTCGCCCCGCACGATCGGCGAAGCCCCGGCAGCCTGGTAGCCACGCAGGACCGGCAGCCCGTCGACGCGGCCGACCTCGGCCTCCTCACGGTAGCCCTGCCACCACGCCGTGATGTTCCCGGCGTTGCCCACGGGCATGACATGGACGTCGGGGGCGCGGCCGAGGAAGTCCACGACCTCGAACGCCCCGGTCTTCTGTCCTTCGATGCGGTGTGGGTTGGTGGAGTTCACGAGCTCCACCCGGTACCGGCGAGCGAGCTCCTGGCACACCTCGAGCGCCGCGTCGAACGAGCCATCGATCTGCAGGACCGTGGCACCGTGCACGAGCGCCTGCGCCAGCTTGCCCAGGGCGATCTTGCCGCGGGGCACGACGACCCCGCAGGTCAGCCCGGCCTTCGCGGCGTACGCGGCCGCCGAGGCGGAGGTGTTGCCCGTCGAGGCGCACAGGACGGCTTCCGCGCGCGTCTCCAGCGCCTTCGAGATCGCGACCGTCATCCCCCGGTCCTTGAACGACCCCGTGGGGTTGCTCCCCTCGAGCTTGAGCCAGACCTCGCAGCCGGTGCGCTCCGACAGACGGGTCGAGTGCACGAGCGGCGTGCCGCCCTCGCGCAGCGTCACCACGGGCGTCGAGTCCCCGACCGGCAGTCGGTCCCGGTACTCCTCGATCACCCCGAGCCATTGACGCGTGCCCGCGGCCGGCCCCGCCGCGGACGGCGGCGCGGCATGCGGGACGTCGGGGGACTCGTCGTCGGCCGCCCCGGTGCCGGATGGCGCGGAGATGTCGGTCACGGGGGCAGTGTAGGGCCCGTGCGCCCGGATCGGTGACGGAGGCGCGCCTCGGCGACTAGACGTGTTCCGCATTCGGGGACGCGGCGCCGAGGGCGCCCTTGATCCGGTCGAGGGGTCCGGTCGACGTCGGGTCCCGGCCGAGGGCCAGCGCCGCGTAGACGCTGGCGAGATCGACGGTCGCGACCAGGGAGGCCACCCGCGCGAGGGGACTCCGGCCCGAGGCGCGGAACTCGGCCCGCCACCACCCCTCCGGCACGACGTCGGCCTCCGCGGCGGCGTGGTAGCGGCGGTGCAGCACGTCGGGCTCCCCCCGCGGGTCGCGCAACTCGACCAGGCCACCCGAGAGCGGGGAGCGCTCCAGCGACACGACGAGGTTGTGGTGCGCCTCGGGCACCGTGGCGTGGATGGCCATCAGCTTCGCGTTCTCGGCCAGCTGGTTGACGTAGCGCAGGGCCACGGCCGATGCCAGCCCCTCGCTGCCGATCGCGACGCTCACGTCGGTGGTAGCGACGCGGCTCGCGAGCTGCTTCACGGGGTTCTCCGCCCACGGCACGGCGGGCCCGTAGCGGTCGGCGATGTCCTCCAGCACCTCGATCGCCTCCCCCTCCCCCTGGTCCAGGCCGAGCGCGCGGAGGACCGGGACGAGCAGCGCAGCGATCGCGTGCCGGGGCGGGCCTGACTGGGTCACCGGGACGAGGGGGACGTCGTCGCCCACCCCGAGCCGCCCCGGGCCGGCGACCGCCAGGCGGGCGCACCCGCGAGCGCCCGCGGCCTCGAGGACGGCGCGCGTCTCCTCGGTGCTGCCCGAGTGCGACACGCCGACCACGAGGGTCCGGGAGCGGGCGAAGGCGGGCAGCTCGTAGCCCTTGAGCGCCAAGACCGGCACGGCGAGGGTGGCCCGCGCGAGGGCGACCGCCACCTCGGCCACGAAGCCCGACCCGCCCATCCCCGCAACGACGATGGCGTCGACCCCCGCGAGCTCGGGACGGACCGGGGCCTCGGCGATGGCCTCGCGCCACCGGCTCGCGGGGTCCGCGACATCGGTGAGCGTGCCGCACGGGTCGATGCGTGCGCGCGCCCCCGCCTCGTCGAGATCCATGGTCCCCCCGTCGCCAGGCCCGCCCTCCCCGCCACGTCCCGACGAGACGGCGGAGAGCCGTCACGACGTTCGGCGAGGAGCCTAGAGCTCCTCGCCCTCGACCCGCATCACGCTCGCGATGTCGCGCACGGAACCGAGACCGCGCAGGTCGGTGAGCGTGGCCTGCAGCGCGGCCTCCCGCGCGCGGTGGGTGATGAGCAACAGCTGCGCGTGGTCGGCGCGACCCTCCTGCCACACGGACTTGATGGAGACGCCGTGGGCCCCGAACGTCGAGGCCACCTCGGCGAGCACGCCCGGGGCGTCGGCGACGTCGAGGAGCACGTAGGACTGGACGTCCACCTCCTCGAAGGGGCGAATCGGCTTCGTCGTCACGGTCTGCCCGTTGGGGCGCTCACCGGCCCGCAGGGCGCGGGCGGCCGTCACGATGTCGCCGAGCATGGCGCTCGCCGTCGGCAGGCTGCCGGCACCCCGCCCGTAGAACATCAGCTCGCCGGACGCGTCGCCCTCGGTGAACACCGCGTTGAACGACTCGCGCACGCTCGCGAGCGGGTGCGTCCGCGGCACGAGGGCGGGATGCACGCGCGCGTTGATCGAGCCGTCGACCTCCTCGGCGATGCCCAGCAGTTTCACCGCGTACCCCATCCGGGCAGCGTGGTCGATGTCGGTCGACGTGACGGCACGGATGCCCTCGCGGTGGACGTGCTCGGCGAGCACCTCCGCGTCGAACGCGAGCGAGGCGAGGATCGCCGCCTTGCTGGCCGCGTCGTGGCCGTCGACATCCGCGGACGGGTCCGCCTCCGCGTAGCCGAGGCCCTGGGCCTCGGCCAGCGCGTCCTGGAACGACATCTGCTCCTCGGCCATGCGGGTGAGGATGAAGTTCGTCGTCCCGTTGAGGATCCCGAGCACCCGTCGGATCCGGTCGCCGGCGAGCGACTCCCGGAGCGGCTTGATGATCGGGATGCCGCCCGCCACGGCGGCCTCGTACTCCAGGCGCGCGCCCTTCTCGCCCGCGAGCGCCTTCAGCTCGGGCCCGTGGTTCGCGATCAGCTCCTTGTTCGCCGTGACCACGGACCGTCCGCTGTCGATCGCACGATGGACGAGGGTGCGGGCCGGCTCGATGCCGCCGATCACCTCGACCACGACGTCGACCTCGGGGTCGGCGATGACCGCGAAGGGGTCGTCGGTCAGCTGTTCCAGATCGACGTCGCGGGCGCGCTGGGGGTCGCGGACGGCTACCGGGCCCAGGCGCACCGGGGCGCCGACGCGGGTGGCGATGGCCTCGGCGTGCTCGGTCAACAGCTGGACGACGCCGGAGCCGACGACGCCGCAGCCGAGCAGGCCAACAGTGATGGGACGTTCATTCATGAGCGCAAGTCTAGGGCCGTGGGACGGGGGGCCGCGCATCGCGGAGCGACGGTTCGCGTGCGAGCAGGTCCTCCACGGTCTCGCGGCGGACGAGCTCGACGGCCCACCCCTCGCCGACGAGGACCATCGCGGGCCTCGGCAGGCGGTTGTAGTTCGAGGCCATCGCGTGGTTGTACGCGCCAGTGGCGGCCACCGCGAGCAGGTCGCCCTCGGCGAGGTCGCTGGGCAGCGACACGCCCTCGCCGAGCACATCGCCGGTCTCGCAGTGCTTGCCGACGACCGTGACCGGACGCGGCGTCCCGTCGCGCGCGACCGCTCCCGCCGGCGCGAACGTGTGCGGAGCCTGGTACAGGGGGTAGCGGGGGTTGTCGCTCATGCCCCCGTCCACGGCCACGTACGTCGACAGGCCGGGCAGCTCCTTGATCGTGCCGACCCGGTAGAGCGTCACCCCGGCCGGACCGGCGATCGAGCGTCCCGGCTCGACGAACAGGTGAGGACGCGCCGTCAGGCCGTGCGCGTCAGCCGCCTCCGCGACCGCGGCGGTCAGGTCGGCGGCGTACGTCGGAAGCTCGGGGGGCACGTCCCCGGGCACCGCGCTGATACCCAGGCCGCCCCCGAGGTTCAACTCACCGACCTCGGCCCCGTGGGTCGCTCGCACCTCGGCCAGGAAGCGAACCATCACGTCGGCGGCGGCGTGGTAGGGGTCGAGGCGCAGGATGTCGCTCCCGACGTGGCAGTGGACGCCCACGAGATCGAGCCAGCGGCTCGCGACGAGCCGGGCGGCCCCCTCGTGCGCCAGGCCCAGGGAGAGCGTGAGCCCGAACTTCGTGTCGTCGTGGCCGGTGGCAACGAACTCGTGGGTGTGCGCGTCCACTCCCGGTGTCACACGCAGGTGGCACGGCACCACGCGCCCCGCCGCCTCGGCGATCCCCTCCAGCCGCGCGAGCTCGGACAGGGAGTCGATCACGATGCGCCCCACCCCCGCGTCGACCGCGTCGCGCAGCTCCGCCACCGACTTGTTGTTGCCGTGCAGCACGATCCGACGAGGGTCGATGCCGGCCGCCCTGGCCGTCGCGAGCTCGCCCCCGCTGGCGCAGTCGACCCACAAGCCGCAGTCGTCCGCGAGCTCGAGCACCCCGCGGACACAGAGGGCCTTCGCGGCATAGACCACCGTCGTGGTCGCCCCGAGCACGGCCTCCTGCGCCGCGAACGCCTCGCGGTACGCGCGCATCCTGCCCTCGAGCGTCGCCCGATCCACGAGCCACAGGGGGGTGCCGAAGCGCTCCGCCAGCTCCTCCACCGCGATCCCGCCGAGCGTCCGCAAACGCCCGTCCTGGATCTCCGCGGTGTCGGGGAACGGCTCGGCCACCTCCGCACGACCGCGGGTCACATGCGCTCCGGTGCGGTCACGCCGAGGAGCCCGAGGGCGTTGGTGAGCGCCTGCCGCGCCGCGACGACGAGCCAGTAACGGGCACGCGTGAGGTCCGGGTCGTCCGAGACGACCTGGCACTCGGTGTAGAACTTGTGGAACGCCTCGGCGGTCGTCTCGGCGTGGCGGGCGACCTTGTAGGGGGCGCGCTCCTCGGCCGCGGTCGCCAGGACCTCGGGGTACCGACCGATCTGGCGCACGAGCTCACGCTCGCTCGAGTGGGTGAGCAGGTCGAGCGGCGCCTCGTCGACCGTGCCCGGCTCCACGCCCCGCTCGGCCGCCGTGCGCAGGATCCCGGCGATCCGCGCCGACGAGTACTGCACGTAGTACACGGGGTTCTCGCGCTCGGCCTTCACGACCTCGGCGAGGTCGAACTCGAGCGGCTGGTCGATCGAGGTGCGCAGCAGCGTGTAGCGCGCGGCGTCGACACCGACCTCGTCGAGCAGGTCGTCGAACCAGACCATGTCGCCCGCGCGCTTGCTCATGCGCACCGGGTCGCCGTGCCGCAGGAACGTGACGAGTTGGCCGATGATGACCTCGACGGCCCGGTTCGTTCCCGAGAGCGCCTGCTCGGCGGCCTCGAGCCGCTTGACGTACCCGTGGTGGTCCGCGCCGAGCAGGTAGATGCAGCGATCGAAGCCGCGCGCGAGCTTGTCGGCGAGGTAGGCGCAGTCGGCGGCGAAGTACGTGGGCACCCCGTCGGCCTTGACGAGCACCCGGTCCTTGTCGTCGCCGAAGGCGGTGGTGCGCAGCCACGTGGCGCCCTCGGCCTCGTAGGCGTGGCCGGTTTCCCGCACCTGCGCGACGACCGCCGCGATCCCGTCGGGACCGTGCAGGGCCCGCTCGCCGAAGAACACGTCGAAGGTCACGCCGAACCGCTCGAGCGTCGCGGTGATGCGCGAGAGCATGCGCTGGTAGGCGGCCTCGGCGACGTCCTGAGTCTCCCCGCCGTCGCGGATCTCCGCGGCGAGCTCGGTGATGTACTCACCCTGATAGCCGTCCTCGGGCGGCTCCTGCCCCGCGAGCGCGGCCTCCACCGAGGCCCCGAACTTGCGCATCTGCTCGCCCGCGTCGTTGAAGTAGTACTCGCGGGTCACGTCGGCCCCGCGCGCCTCGAGCACGCTCGCGATCCCGTCGCCGACCGCCGCCCACCGCCCGGCACCGAGGTGCAGCGGCCCCGTGGGATTGGCGGACACGAACTCCACGTTGACGTGCTGACCGTCCAGCTCGTCGCCACGACCGAAGGCCTCGCCCGCGTGCACCGCGGCGCGCACCGTCTCGGCGAACGCGTCGGCGGCCAACCGGAAGTTGATGAAGCCCGGACCGGCGATCTCGACGGCCGCGACACCGGTCGGCGTGCCGAGCGCCTCCACGATCCGCTGCGCGATCTCCCGCGGCGACGCGTCGACCTCCCGGGCGAGCGTCATGGCGACGTTCGTCGCCCAGTCCCCGTGCTCACGCTGCCGAGGGCGCTCGAGCTCGGGCTCGCGGTCGGGCAGCCCGGCACTGGCGAGCGCGGCCCTGATCGCGTCGGCGAGGTGGGCGGTCTCCTGTGCGGCGCTCACGCTGGCTCCTGGCGGCTGAGCAATTCGTTGACGAGGTTCATCAGATCGATCGGGTCGAAGGGCTTGGTGACGTAGTGCTCGACCCCCAGTTCATGCCCGCGGCGGACGTCGGCCTCCATCGCCCGAGCGGTCAGGAACACGATCGGGATCGAGCTCGTCGCGGGGTCGCCGAGAAGCTCCTCGGCCACCTGCCACCCCGACAGCTCCGGCATCATCACGTCGAGGAGCACGAGGTCGGGCGGCTCGGCGCGAGCGGACTCGAGGCCGGCCCGGCCGTCGGCGGCGAGCACGGCGTCGTGGCCCTCCATCTCGAGGTTGACCTCGAGGAGGCCACGGATCACCTGATCGTCATCGACAACGAGGACTCGCGCCACCACTGGCTCCTGACCGCTCGCGTGGGAACAGCACGCATCGTAGTGCCCCGTGGAGTCCCGCTCAGGTCCGTCCCGCCGCCCGGAAGGCCGAAATCGTCGGACCGCGAGCGTCGAGCCGTCCGGACGTCGGGCGCTCGCCACCCGGGTTCGCGAGCGCGCTACCCTGCGCGGCGGATCCCTCGCGTGCGGAGCCGCCCGAGACATCGGGCTCGGCCCCGCGGACCCCGACCGCTGCGGACCCAGAGGTCAGCATGGAACCGACGGTCGTCGAGACCGACCTGCTCATCGCCGGCGCCGGCCCGGCGGGTCTGTACGGCGCGTACTACGCGGGCTTTCGCGACCTGCACGTGACACTCGTCGACTCGCTCACCGAGCCCGGCGGGCAGATCGCCGCGCTCTACCCCGTCAAGCAGATCTACGACGTCGCCGGCTTTCCCGCGGTCAAGGGCCAGACGCTCGTCGATGCGCTGGTCGAGCAAGCGGCGCAGTACAGCCCGACGTACCTCCTGGGCCACCGCGCCGAGACCCTGACCGACACCGGGGAGGGCCTCGAGGTCGCCACCCACGAAGGCACCCTGATCCGGGCCGGTGCGCTCGTCATCACCGGTGGGATCGGGACGTTCACCCCGCGCAAGCTGCCGGGAGCCGACGACTACGAGGCCCGCGGCCTCGAGTACTTCGTGCGTGACTTCACACCCTATGCCGACCGGGACGTGCTCATCGTCGGCGGTGGCGATTCGGCGTTCGACTGGGCGCACAACCTCGAATCGGTCAGCAGCTCGGTGACGCTGATCCACCGCCGCGATCGATTCCGCGCGCACGAACGGACCGTGCGCGACGTGTTCGCCTCGTCGGTGGATGTCCGCACGTTCACCGAGGTCACCGAGATTCGCGGCGACGACTGGGTCGAGGAGGTCGAGGTCGAGCACACGCAGTCCGGCGAACGCGACCAGCTCAAGGTGCAACAGGTGATCGCCGCACTGGGGTTCACGGCCAGCCTCGGCCCCATCTCGACCTGGGACCTCGAGCTCGACCGCCGCAAGGTCCTCGTGGACACCCGCATGCAGACGAACCGCGACCGCGTCTTCGCCGCCGGCGACATCACCAGCTACCCGGGCAAGGTCGAGCTGATCTCGGTGGGTTTCGGGGAGGCAGCGACCGCGGTCAACAACGCCGTCGTGCGAATGAACCCGAACGCGAAGCTCTTCCCCGGCCACTCCTCGGAGATGTAGCCGGCTCACGCCCGGACGACCCACCCGCCGCGCCTCCGGGACGAAGGTCCCCACCGCGCACCGACCCTTGGCCCGCGCAGGGACCCGTGCGCGCCCGCAAGGTGGAACCCTGCGAGCGATCCCTCGTCGGGACCGTCGCAGAACGGTCCGATCACCCGGGCCGGACCATCCACGACAAGAGGCCTCGCCGGCACCACGCGACCGGCGAGATGCGGAGGAAGCAATGGGCCGACACGTGTTCCAGACCTGTCCCGTGCTGGGCGACACCACCCAGGTGCAGCACGCGTTCACCAGCGACCCGGGCACCTGGCTGCCCGCACCCGCCGACGCCGTCGACCACGACACCTGGACCATCCGGCTGACCGCCGGACCCGCCACCCAATCGGTCCACGCCACCGTCGGTGCGCCCTTCGACCTCGGCGAGGTCACCTGGCGCACGATCCGCTGGCAACCCCCCGAGGACGCCACCCTGCACCGATTCCTGCCCGCCTTCACCGGCGAGATCGGACTCCGCGCCGCCGACACCGGCACCCTGGTCGTGCAGGGCCACTACGCCCCACCCGGCGGCACCGTGGGCAGCGCCATCGACACGCTCGCGCTGCACCGCGTCGCCGACGCCACCATCCACACGCTCGTGGCCAGCGTCGCCGAGCGCCTCCAGGTCCCCACATCGGTGGCGTAGACGGGCCGGGGCCGATCCGGCGCTCGGGCTGGCGAACCATGGGACGCACTCCCCGAGACGAGGAGCGCATGCTGTGAGCGCACCCTCGCCCCGCCGACGCGCCGCACGCGTCCGCGAGGGCGCCCGGGAAGACGGCGACGGCCCGACGGAGGCGCAGCAGGGCAGCGGGCGCCCGCCGTTCCGCCACCTGCAACCGGTCGTGGGGGTCGCGGCCGCGTACGCCCTCGCCGCGCTGCTGTGGGCGATCGTCGGCGATCCGCTGCCCGGCGGCCGGTGGCTCGCGGTGCACCTGTTCACCCTCGGCACGATCACCAACCTGATCGTGGTCATGACCGACCACTTCAGCCGCACCATCACCCGCGTGCCGGGCGACGAGCGCCGTGGCTGGCGGGTGCTCACGCTCAACGTCGGCGTGCTGCTGGTCGTTCTCGGTCTCCCGAACGGCTGGACGATCGCGTTCGCGCTCGGTGCCACCGTCGCGACCGTCGCGGTTATGTGGCTGTACGTCGCACTGCGACGGATGCGGCGCCGCGCGCTGGGTCCCCGGTTCGGCTACGTCGTTCGCGCCTACGAACGCGCGTGCGGTGCCTTCTTGCACGGCGCGATCCTGGGCGCGCTGCTCGGGATCGGCGTGCTGCCCGGAGACTGGTACGGGGGCGTGCGGCTCGCGCACCTCGCGGCGAACGTCCTTGGCTGGGCCGGGCTCGTGCTGCTCGCCACCGTCGTGTTCTTCGGCCCCACGCTGATGCGCACCCGGATCGCTCCTCACGCCGAACGGCTCGCCGTCCCGGCGCTGCGCCACGGCGCGACCGCCCTGACGGTGAGCGTGGTGGGGCTCGTCCTCCTCGGTGCCCCGGGCATCGTCGGCGGGATCGGGCGCGGCGTGGCGGTGCTGGGGCTCGCCGGCTACGCGGCGGCCACGGTCGCCGTCTGCGGGCCGGTCCTGCAGGTCGCTCGCCGAGCGGTGCGCTCCCCCCAGGCGGCCATGATCGCCGCGGCCTGCACATGGTTCCCGATCGCGGTGGTCCTCGGCACCGCGGCGGTCGCCGTGGGGCACGCGCCCGTGATCGACGCGATCGGCCTGCTCCTACTGGCCGGCGTCCTGGGACAGGCGATCGTCGCGACGGTCACCTACCTGCTGCCGATGGTCACCGGTCCCGGGCCCGGCGCACGCAGTGCCCAGCGCGCCACGCTCGATACCTGGGCCCGTTCCCGCGTCGCGGCGTTCAACGCCGGCGTGGCCGCGCTCACCGCCGCCGTCGCGCTGCGCGGCACCGCGCTGGGTGCCGGGTGGCTCGCCCCGGCCGGGTGGGCGCTGCTCGGCGGCGCGCTCGCCGTCACGCTGCTCGTGGCGGTCACCGCGATCGTCCGGGGGCGGCTCGCGGCGACCACGGCGCCGCAGCGGGCCACGTGACGCCCACGGCGGTCACCCCACCGTGCGCCGCGCCCCTCGAGCAGCGCACGTAGGCTGCCGCCCATGCACGCGCCCCGCGCCGACCAGCCGAACACCGAGCTCGCGCACGGGATACGCGGGCTCCTGGAGCGACACGTCGGCCACCACGACGGCGCGCTCTCCCCGGGTGCCGTGGTCCTCGTCGTGCGCGACGGCGCGACGGCGGCGGCCCATGCAGCGGGCCTCACCAGGGGTTCCGACGACGCGTCGGCTCGCGCGGTCACGCCCGCCACCCGCTACGACGTCGCCTCGATCACCAAGGTCATGGCCACCACGGCACTGCTGATGCACCTCCACGACACCGGCGACCTGCCGTTCGGGACGCCACTGGGCGACCTGCTTCCGGAGTTCGGCGGCCCGGGCAAGGAGGAGGTCACGCTCGCCGCCCTGCTCGCGCACGAGGCCGGGCTCGCGCCCTGGGAGCCCGTCTACGTGCACGCGACCGAGCGCGACGCCGCCCTCGCGTGGGTGGCCCGCCGCGGTCTCATCGCACCCCCCGGTCAGCGTCACAGCTACTCCGACCTCGGCTTCATGCTGCTCGGCGGCGCGCTGGAGCGGTGGTCGCGCCAGCGGCTCGACCGCCTCACCGAGCGGACGATCCACGAGCCGCTCGGCCTCACGGCGACGGGGTTCCGCCCCGCCACCCCCGACGACCCGCGCCGGCCGGACCCGGCTCCCGACATCGCCGCGACCGCTCCCGGCGACCTGCACGAACGGCGGATGATCGAGACAGGGGACCCCTACCCGGTCGACGCCGACCCGGGCGCCTTCGGGGGATGGCGCACCCACACGCTCTGCGGCGAGGTGGCCGACGGCAACGCGTTCCACGCCTTCGGCGGCGTCGCCGGTCACGCCGGCGTGTTCACCACCGCCGCGGATCTGGCGCGGTTCGCCTCCGCCGTGCTCGACGGGGTCCAGGGTCGCGACAACCCGCTGGCCTCACCCCCGACCGTGCGCAGGTTCCTGCAACCGACCGGCTGGCCCCGCCAGGCACTGGGCTGGTGGGTCGATCCGGCCGGCGCCGCGACCGGCGGGCGGCTGATCGGTCACAGCGGCTTCACCGGCGCGCGGTTCGGCATCGTCCCCGATCGCGAGACCGTCCTGGTCCTGCTCGCCAACCGCCAACAACTCGGCCCCCCGGCGCCGGACATCACGCCGCTGTGGCGGGAGCTGACCGCGCTCGTCACCGTTTGACCCTGAGGCGAGCGGCGTCGAAGCCCGGGGCTCACCGGGACGGCGCGGCCTCGACGCGCAGCCTCCGGGGCGTCCGCTCGACGGGTCGGATACGCGGGAACCCGTTCGCCCCGGGGCTCAGGTGGCCCAGCACCGACGCGTGGGTCGCGCCGGTGCACGAGGGCAGCGCCCCCGGGAGGTTGTGCAGGCTCAGGAACCCCAGCACCGCGAACCAGTACGCCTCCTTGCCGTCGCTGGGGATCCCGAGCCGGTCGATCGTCCGGACCGCGACCCCCGGTGCCCTCGCGGCCAGCTCCTCCATCAGCGTGGGGTTGCGGGTCCCGCCACCGCTCGCGATCAGCTCGCCCACCCCGTGCGCCCGGGCCGCCCGGGCGATCGTCTCCGCCGTGAGCGCCGTCAGCGTCGCGACGAGGTCGTCACCCTCGATCGAGCCCCGCGTGTCACCTGCCCTGGACGGGGTCGGGGCCTCGAGGTCTGCCACCGCGAGGCGGTCGGCGAGGTAGTCCTGGTGGAAGTGCTCCTTCCCGGTCGACTTCGGCGGCGGGGCCGCGTAGTAGGGGTCGTCGAGCAGCACGTCCAGAAGGCGCGGATGCACCTGTCCGCGCCGGCCACGACGCCCGCCGGCATCGAACCGCTCGCGACCCCCGGTGAGCTCGGCGACGCTCGCGTCGATGAGCGCGTTCCCGGGGCCGCTGTCGAACGCGAGCGCCGACCCGTCGGCGCGGCGCAACGTGAGGTTCGCGATGCCGCCGATGTTCAGCAGCGCCTGCGAGGACGCCGTCGGCGATGCCGGCTCGCCCTCGTCGCCCCCCGCCGCCGCGTCGTCCTCGGCCAGGCCCGCGAGCAGCAGCACGTCGGGGTACGCGGCCAGCGGCGCCCCGTGCCCTCCTGCGGCGATGTCGCGATTGCGCAGGTCCGCGATGGTCGGCAGGCCGGTGGCGTGGGCGATGCGGGCGGGCTGGCCCAGCTGCAGGGTGCCGCGTGCCTGCCCGTCCTCGACCCAGTGGAACACCGTCTGACCGTGGCTGGCGACGAGCGCGGCCTGCCCGCCGGCCAGTGCCGCGTTCGCCTCGTCGGCGGCCGCGCCGAACGCGTCCCCGAGCGCGGCATCCACGCGGCACACCGCGTCGGGACCCGCGTCCGTCGGGGGCAGCAAGGCGTCGACCTCGCCTTGCACCTCCGGCGGGTAGGCGACCTCCAGGCACCCGAGCGGCCGCAGCACCAACTCGTCGTCGCGCAACTCGAGGTCGGCCGCTGCCACGTCGATCCCGTCGGCCGACGTGCCCGAGATGAGGCCCAGGACGATCACTCGACACCCCCGCTTCCTGGTGTGGCCGCCACGCCACCACGCTCACGGGAGACCACGTGGCACGCGACGTCGTGCGCGGGGGCGAGCCTCTCGAGCGCAGGGTCGAGGGTCCGACACCCGGGCTCCGCGAGCGGGCACCGGGTGTGGAAGCGGCACCCCGCGGGCGGATTCGCGGGATCCGGGAGCTCGCCGGGGACGGCGTCGAGCTCCTGCGTCTGCTCCCGCTCGGGATCGGCGACCGGCACGGCCGCCTGCAACGCTTGCGTGTAGGGGTGCAGGGGCGCGTCGGAGACCGCGCGCCAGGGTCCCTGCTCCACGATCCGCCCGAGGTACATCACCGCGATCCGGTCGCTCAGGTGGCGCACCATGCCGAGGTCGTGCGAGATGAACACGTAGGTCAGGCCGAGCTCGGCGCGCAGGCGCCCGAGGAGGTTGACGATGCCGGCTTGCACCGAGACGTCGAGCGCCGACAGGGGCTCGTCGAGCACGAGCACCTCGGGCTCGACGGCCAGGGCGCGGGCGATCCCGACCCGCTGCCGTTGGCCTCCCGAGAGCTCGTGCGGGTAGCGGCGCGCGAACTCCCCGGCGAGTCCGACCATCTCGAGCAGCTCGGCGACCCGCGCGCGGGTCGGTTGCCCGCGTGCGGTGCGACCGTGCACCCGCAGCACCTCCGCCAGTGCGGAGCCCACCCGCAACCGCGGGTTCAGCGACGCGTAGGGGTCCTGGAACACGAGCTGCACGGTGCGGTGCACCTGCTCCAGCTGGCTACCCCGCGCCGCCGTGATGTCCCGGCCGTCGAGCTCGATCCGGCCCGAGGTGGGCTCCTCGAGCCGCACGAGCAGCCTCGCGGTGGTCGACTTCCCGCAGCCGCTCTCGCCGACGATGCCCAGGATCCCGCCGCGCTCGACCTCGAACGAGATCCCGTCGACGGCCCGTAGATCCGCACCGGTCTCCCGCAGCCGGTACGTCTTGTGCAGGTTCTCGACGCGCAGCATCACGGAGCTCCCTCCCGGAAGGCCCACTGGTCGGGCGGCACCCAACAGGCGGCGCGGACCGCGTGGCCTCGATCGGTGAGTTCCGGGGGGTCGTGTCGGCAACGATCGATCGCCTGCGGGCAGCGCGGGTGGAACAGGCAGCCGACCGGGAGGGCCCCGGGCTGTGGGGGTGCACCCGCCACCTGGGCGAGCGGGCCCCGTTCGCGGTCCCCGGTGGGGCGGGGCAACGCGCCGAGCAGGCCGTGGGTGTACGGGTGGTGGGGCTGGCGGAACAGCTCCCGTGTGGGGCCGCCCTCGACCACGCCGCCCGCGTACATCACGAGCGTGCGTTCGGCGACGCGGGCGACGATCCCGAGGTCGTGGGTCACCCAGACGACCGCCATGCCGCGGTCACGCTGTAGACGCCGCACGAGGTTGACGACCTGCTGCTGGATCGTCGGGTCGAGCGCGGTCGTGGGCTCGTCGGCGATGAGGACGTCGGGGTCGAGAACCAGGGCCGCGGCGATGACCGCCCGTTGGCGCATCCCACCCGAGAACTCGTGGGGATAGGCCCGCGCCGCACGTCCTGGCTCGGGGATCCCGACCTCCCCGAGGCCCTCGACCGCCCGCTCGCGCGCCGCACGGCGGGACCAGCCGTGCGCTCGCAGACCCTCGGCGATCTGCTCGCCGATGCGCATGAGCGGATTCAGCGACGTCATCGGGTCCTGGTAGATCATGGCGAGACGATCCCCGCGGATGCGCCGCAACGCGGTCTCGGGCGCACCGGCCAGCTCGGTCCGGCCATCGAGGCGCACCTCGCCCCCGGCGATCTCCGCGCCCGGCGGCAGCAGCCGCATCACCGACAGCATCGTGAGGCTCTTGCCGCACCCGCTCTCGCCCACCACCCCGAGCGTCTCGCCCGCGTGCAGGTCGAACGACACGCCGCGGACCGCGTGCGCGCCGCCGGGCAGGGCCACCCGCAGGTCGCGCACCGACAACAGCGGCGCGCCCACCGCGTCCTCGGCGCGCTGTCCCCGCTCGGCGCGCTGTCCCCGCTCGGCGCGCTGTCCCGCCTCGGCGCGCTGTCCCCGGTCGGCGTTCGTCGCGTGCTCGCTCATCGACCGCTCCGGGGGTCGAGCGCGTCACGCAACGCGTCGCCGAGCAGGTTGAGGCCCACGACCGCGAGCACCACGGCCACCGATGGGGCGATCAGCATCCACGGCGCCTGCGACGCGAGGCTTCTGCCCTCGCTCACCATCGAGCCGAGCGACGGCATCGGGGGCTGCGTCCCGAGACCCAGGAACGACAGGCTCGACTCGGTGATGATCGCCCAGCTGAACGCGAGCGCGATCTGCACGAGGACCGGCGAGGCCACGTTCGGCAGCAAGTGGCGCAGCAGGATCCGCGTGCGCGAGAACCCCAGCACACGGGTCGCCTGGACGAACTCGACGTCGCGCAGCGCGAGGACCGGTCCGCGCGCGACGCGGACGAACAGCGGGGTGAAGACGATCCCGATCGCCAGCGCCGTGTTCCGGGCCCCGGGCCCCAGCGCGGACACGATCGCCAGCGCCAGCAGGATCGCCGGGAACGCGAAGAACACGTCGTTGACCCGCATGATCGTGCGATCCACCCACGACCCGAGGTAGCCCGCCAGCAACCCCACGAACGTCCCGAGGCTCGCGGCGAGCGCGACCGAGAGCGTCGCGACCTGCAGGGAGGACCAGATCCCGAACATGACCCGCGAGGCGATGTCGCGACCGAACTGATCGGTGCCGAGCAGGTGCGCCGCCGACGGTCCTTCCAGGCGCACCAGCGAGTCCTGGGCGGTCGGGTCGTACATGGTCAGCCCGAGCGCCGCGAGGCCGCCCGTCACGACCATCGTGACGGTCAGCAGCACGCCGACGAGCCCCGAAGCGCTCTGCCACAACCGGCGGATGCGGGCGGGGCCGCCGCCGGTCGCCGCAGGCGCGTCGCCGCCCTCGGCGGGCGAGGCGACCGCGGCGGACCGTGTGTCGCTCATGGGTCCCCTCCCCTCCTCACGAGAGCTTCACGCGCGGGTCGATGAGCGCGTACAACAGGTCGACGAGGAAGTTGACGAGCACGAACAGCGCAGCGATCACGAGCACGGTGCTCTGCACGACGGCGAAATCGCGCTGCACGATACCGGTGAGGACCAGGCGGCCGAGGCCCGGCAGCGAGAAGATCTCCTCGACGACGACGGTGCCGCCGAGCAGGTAACCGAACTGGATTCCGGTGATCGTCACGATCGGGATCAGGGCGTTGTGCAGCACGTGACGCCAGCGCACGCGCTGCGGGTGTACACCCTTGCCCACCGCCGTGCGGGCGAAGTCCTGCTGCCACATGTCCAGGTAGGACCCCCGGGTGGTGCGCATCACGATCGCCGCGAGCGCGGTCCCGAGCGTGATCGCGGGGAAGATCTGCTGGCCGACGTTCGCCGCCGGCGACTCGAAGAAGCCGACGTAGTCGCCGGCGCTCGGGAAGTAGCCGAACTGGGTCGAGAGCACCGCGATGAGCACCGCGCCGACCACGAAGTTCGGGGTGCCGAGCCCGAGCAGTCCGAACCCCTGGGCGGTCGCGTCACGCAACCCCCCGGGGCGCGAGGCGGCGAGCATGCCGAACGCGAGCCCGAGCGCGACGCCGATGATCGTGGCCATCACCGCGAGCTGGACGGTGATCGGCAGGGCGTTGGCGATCAACCCGCCGACGGGCTGGCCGCTGCGCAGGGAAACCCCGAGGTTGCCGGTCAGCACGTTGCCCAGCCAGCCGAAGTACTGCACGACGAGCGGGTCCCCGAGGCCGTAGTAGGCCTCGAGCGACGCCCGCTGCGCGTCCGTCAGGCCCGCGGCCTCGGTGCCCAGCATCACGGTGATCTCGTCGCCGGGGATGACGCGCAGCACGACGAACACGACGACCGACACGCCGAGGAGCGTGAGCACGGCGCCGACCAGGCGCCGCACGAGGAACCTCCAGTGCGTCGCTCGCATCACGACCTCTCGTCGGGGAGGGCGGGTCGACGCGCGGGCGCCGACCCGCCGGCTCGGGCGGCCTACTGCCCGATCGACACGTCGCGCAGGGACCGCATGGAGCCGTCGGAGAACGGGACGAAGCCGTCCACGTCGGGCTGGGTGATCCGGTACTCGAAACCGGTGTAGAGCCACGCCCACGGCGCATCCGCGTTCAACTGCTCGGAGATCTCCCGGTAGATGTCCTGGCGCGCCTCGACGTCGTCCTCCGCGAGCCCATCGGCGATCAACGAGTCGATCTCCTCGCTCTCGTGAGTGGCCACGTCGTTGAGGTCGCCATCCAGACCGAAGTACCGGGCGTACATGTTGTGCGGATCCGGGCGGCCGCCGTTCAGGGCGACGGCGACGTCGAAGTCGGGCTCGATCCACCGGTCGACGTAGACGCCGGACTCGAGCACCTCGAGCTCGAGGTCGATGCCGACCTCGGCGAGCTGGGCCTGCAGCACCTGTCCCTCGTCGACCGCGGTGGCGTACCCGTCGGAGTTGATGATCGCCGACGCCTCGAAGCCGTCCTCGTGGCCGGCCTCGGCGAGCAGGTCCATCGCATGGTCGGGGTCGGGCGGGTCGCAGTCGAGCCCCCCGTAGGGATCGAACTGCCACTCCGGCGCGGTGAACGGCCCGGTCACGCGTCCTTCACCGAGTGCAGCGGACTCGAGGACCTCCTCACGGTCGATCGCGCACGTGATGGCCTCACGCACCTCCTCCTGGTCGAAGGGCTCGCGCTCCTGGTTCATCATCAGGGTGCGGTAGGCGAGCGCGTCCGGGCGGTGGATGTCGACCTCCTCCTCGGGCAGGGTGAGAACGATGCTCGGGTCCTCGAGGACGCCGATGTCGAACTCGCCGGCCTGCAGGCCCGCGGCGATCGACGACTGCTCGGGCACGACCCGGATGTTGACGGCGTCGACGAAGGGACCGTCACGCCAGTAGCCGTCGTTCGCGGACAGCCGGAACACCGAGCCCGGGTCCCACTCGTCGAACTCGAACGCGCCCGTGCCGTTCGGGTCGTCGTCGAAGGTCTCCGCCTCGATCGCCTCCTCGGGCACGATCGCGGCGTTCGCGTCCGCGAAGGCCGCGGGCAGGGTCTGGTCGGCCGCCGACAAGGAGAGCTCCACCGTGTGGTCGTCGGTGGCCTCGGCCGATTCGATCGTGCCGAAGTTGATCCCCGCCACCGCGCCGCTGTCGGGGTCGGTCAGCCGCTCGACGGTCGCCACCACGTCGTCGGCGGTGAGCGCGCCGCCGTCGTGGAACTCGACTCCGTCGCGCAGGTGGAACACCAGCGTTTCGTCGTCGGTGTACTCCCAGTCCTCGGCCAAGCCTTCGACGACGTTCAGATCCTGATCGAACTCGACGAGGGTCTCGTAGATCAGCTCCAGCGCCTCGCGGCTCTGGAACGCGGTCGCCAGGTGCGGGTCCAGGTTGTCGACGTCCGCCGAGCGGGCCACCTCGAGCGTGCCGCCCTCGGCGGGAGCCTCGTCCGGCTCCTCGTCGGGGTCGTCGTCGGGATCGTCGGCCTCGTCGGGGTCGTCGGGGTCGTCGGCCTCCTCGGGGTCGTCGGCCTCCTCGGGGTCGTCGGCCTCCTCGGGGCCATCGTCGGGATCCTCGGGATCCTCCGCCTCGTCCGCCTCACAGGCGGCGAGGAGCACCGCCATCAGGCCCACGATGGCCAGCACCAACCAGGCTCTCGGTGTCGTCGCTCGCATCGATTCGGCTCCTTCCAGCTACCGGGCTTCGGGACGGACGGACACCGCGGCATCGCGTGCCGTGAGTCCGGGACCGGGCAACGGAGACAGCTCGCGCACGTGGGCGGCGATCCGCAGGGCGCGCGCGGCTGCGACCACGGACGCTCATCCCCGACCCCCGTCCTGCCCGCCGGCGGACGTCGCGCGACCCACCCCGAGCGCGTCCAACGCCCCGCGGACCTTGCCCGACGCCTCTTCGAGGGCTCTGGTGGCGGGGGCGGAGGCGACCCCGGCGAGCAACATGACGAGGGCGACCTTGAGCGATCCGCCGGCGGCCTCGAGGGTGGCCCGGCACGTCGCCTCGTCCGCGCCGGAGGCCTCCCCCAGGATGGTCAGGGTGCGGCGTCGCAGCTTCTCGTTGCTCGCCGACAGGTCGACCATCAGGTTCGAGTAGGTCTTGCCGAGCCGCACCATCACCGCGGTGGAGAACGTGTTGAGCAGGAGCTTCTGCGCGGTCCCGGCCTTCAGGCGGGTCGAGCCGGCCACCGCCTCGGGTCCCGTGTCGGCGGCGACGTGCCAGTCGGCCAGCGGCGCCAGCGGAGCGGTGGGGTTCGCGCTGATGAGGGCCGTGGCCGCCCCGTTCCGGCGCGCCGCCTGCAGCACGCCGGACACGTAGGGCGTACGCCCACTCGCGGCCAGTCCCAACGCCAAGTCCCCGGGCCGGAGAACGGCTGCCGCCGCCTCCCCGTCCTCGACTCGGTCCTCGGCGCCCTCGATCGCGCTGGTCAGCGCCGTCGCGCCACCCGCCTGGTGGGCGACGACCCGGTCGGGTTCGAGGGAGAACGTCGGGGGCAGCTCCGCGGCGTCGAGCGCCGCGATCCGGCCCGACGTGCCCGCACCGAAGTAGTGGATCCGCGCGCCTCGGCCCAGGCAGGCGACGCCCTCCTCGACCACCTCGGCCAGGACCGGCAAGGCCGCGGCCACGGCGTCGGGCACCCTCGCGTCCTCCTGGTTGATGCGCGCGAGGAGCTCGCGGGTCGTGAGCAGGTCGAGGTCGGTGGTGCGCGGGTTGCGGGCCTCGGTCGGCAATCCGGTGAGCGCGATCCCGTCGGAGTCCTCGGTCACGTTCCCCCCTCACGTCGATCGCGCACGGCCTCGAAGGTCACCGACAGCGCGGCCAGCGTGTCCTCGTACGTGTGCTGGGCGACCCCGACGAAGAGGGAGTCGACGACCACGAGCTGCGCGATCCGGCTCGACATGGCCCCCGACCGGAACGTCGTCTCGACCGCCGCGGTCGTGAGCACGTGCGCTGCGGCCCGCGCCAGCGGTGCACGCGAGGCGTTCGTGATCGCGATGGTCGTCGCGCCGTGTTGGGCCGCCACGCGCAGCGGGTCGATCGTGTCGCGGGTCTTGCCCGTGTGCGAGATGCCGATCGCCGCGTCACCCGGCTCGAGGAGCGCCGCCGAGGTGAGCGCGGCGTGGGGGTCACGCGACACGAAGGCGGCGCGGCCGATGCGGTGCAGCTTCTGCTGCAGATCCTCGGCGACCAGACCGGAGGCACCGACCCCGAACACCTCGAGACGCGGGGCGGCCACGAGCGCGGCGACCACGGCCTCGAGCGTCCCGGTGTCGAGTTGGGCGACGGTGTCCTCGACCGCACGGACCTCGGACGCACCGACCTTCTTCACGACCGTGCGCAGCGGGTCGTCCCGGCCGATGTCGCTGCCGAGGTCCCGGTCGGTCGGGTGTGTGCCCTGCGCCGCGGCCGCCGCCAGCGCGAGCCGGAAGCGGCGGTAGCCGTCGAACCCGACCCGGCGACAGAAGCGCACGATGGTGGTCTCGGAGGCGCCGCACTCCCCGGCCAGATCGGTAATGCTGCGCTGCGACGCGGCGGCCGGGTCCGCGAGCAGCTGATCGGCGACCCGCTGCTCGACCGTCGAGAGGTCACCGCGCAGCCCGCGGATGCGCGCGATCAACTCCCCCGGATCTGGGGCGCGCGGCGGCACGTCGGTCGGCACTCGGTACTTTCTTTCTTCGAACGTCGATCACGAAGAAAGTTACTACCTACCGCTCCCACGACCCAAACGGGTTCCCCCTGACCGCCGACCCCGGCCGCCCGGCCCCGGCCGGTCCCCGCGACCGGTGGGGCCGCGGGGACGGGCCGGATCGGGTCCTGCCCCGAGGATCAGTAGTCGCCGTTGTCGTCCTCGCCGCCGTCGTCATCGCCGCTGGCGGTCAGTTCAGCGATGCGATCGGCGCCACCGTCGGGCAGCTGTCCGCGGGCCACGCCGGGCGGAAACGCCTCGCTGTGGACGTTCACGTAGAAGCGGCTCGGGTCGCGCAGGATGTCGGCAACCGTGAGGTCGGCGAAGTCGTCCTGGAACTCGTCCTCGGCCACGGTGCCCGAGACCTCGCCGTCGCCGGCCTCGAGTTCCTCGCCGGTGGCGAAGAAGAACGCGATCGGGCCGTTCTCGGCGATGCGCCCCTCGTGCAGGTGTGCGCCGGGGGCCTCCGCGAACGCGTCGTCGTCGGGCAGGCCGACGGCGATGTCGAAGTCCACCTCGCCGTCGCCGGGCCGGAACGTGACCGTGGCCTCGCCCTCGGCGTCGCTGTCGACGCCGAAGCTCACCCCGTCGTCGTCCTCGACGACCTCGTGGTCGGCCGACAGCTCGACCTCGAATGTGGCGTCCCGGCTCGCGATATCGTCCTGGCCGCCGAACGGGAGCTGGCCGCGCACCGCACCGGCCGGGAAGCCGTTGCTGTGCAGGTCGACGTAGTACTCGTCGAGATCCGCAACGATCCCGTCCACGGTGAGGTCGCCGGCGTCGTCGGAGAAGTCGTCCTCGGTGACGGTGCCCGAGACCGCACCCCCGCCGGTCTGCAGACCATCGCCGTCGGCGAAGCCCACCATGATCGGGCCGCTGGTCTCCAGATCGCCGGCGTGCAGGTGCACCCCGGGACCCTCGTCGAAGTCGTCGAACTCATCCACGTTGCTGGTGATGTCGAAGTCGATCGAGCCCTCCGCGCGGTTCATCGTGAGCGCGGCCTCCCCCTCGCCGTCCGGAAGGCCCGCGAAGAGGTCGGGCGTCTCGCCCTCGGGCGCCTCGGGGTCGGGCTCGTTGATCCACGACAGCTCGATGCGGTAGGTCGGGTTGGACACCGCGGTGCGCGCCGCCTCCACGGTCTCCGCACTCACCGCGGCGGTGCCGCCGAAGACGTGCAGGGTGCTCACCTCCGCGGCGTGCTCGGCGAGGAAGTCCGCCGTGGCTCGTGGCAACGATCCGGTGAGCGTCAGCGGAGCGAGCGCCTCGCCGAGGTAGGGCGCGCTCGCGAGCGCGTCCGCACCGCCGAGGTCGTCGACCCCGGTCGCGAGACCGGTGTTCGCGGGGTCGAAGCCGAGCTCGTCGACGAAGAAGCCCGACACGGCCGCTGCCGTCTCGTCGCGGTCCGCGCCGGCGAGCCGGACGACGTCGTACTCCTCCGCCAGCGCCGCCTCGACCTCGTCACCGATCGCCGCCGAGCCGCCCAGGATCGCGACCTGCTCCACCTCCAGGCCCTCGAGCGCGTCGACGGTGTCGTCGGGCAGCTCGTCGGTCTCGGTGAGCAGGATCGGGTGGATGCCGGCGTACGCGCCCGGCCCGCCGGCGAGCGCGTCGGGGAAGTTCCGGCCGTCGGCAAGCAGAGCGGTCGCACTGCCGCCCACCTCGCCGACGGTGCCGCCGAGCTCGTCGCTCACGATGGCGGAGGCGATGTCGGCGGCGGTGCCGAAGCGGTCGGCGCCCGCGATCCGGTTGGTGACCACGTCGAGTGCCGACACCGCATCCTCGACCTCCTCGCCGACTGCCGCGGTGCCGCCGAGCACGTGCACGGTGTCGGGATCGAGCACCTCGATGGCATCGGCGGTCGCATCGGGCAGGCTCGCCTGGCGCGTCAGGAGGATGGGCCCCTCGACGGTCCCAGCGAGCGCGGAGGCCGCGAGCGCATCGGGGAAGTCCTCGCCGCTGGCCAGGAGGACGTCGTCCACGTCCGCCGCCTCGCCCTCGAACGCGCCGAGCGCCGTCTGCGCGGCCGTTTCGTACCGGTCGGCGCCCTCGCTGCGGATCTCCTCGGGCGCGAAGTGCTCGTCAGCAGCGGCGGTGGACAACCCGGCTGCGACCAGCAGCAGGGCCAGCACCGCGCCGAACGCGAGCACCACCGCTCCGAACCGGGGGAACGTTGCCGTCGACATGGGTGGCGTCCTTTCCTGAGGGAGCCGCGGGACGACGAGAAGCCGGCCGCGACGGCCGCCTCTCGGCGGGCGCGCGACCGGTCGACTCCCCCGGTGATACGGGGCCGGTGTCGTGATCGTTCACCGTTCGCCGTCCCCGAGGAATCCCGCACGGGGGAACGCGGCGGCCAGTCGCGCCAGCGCCAGCGCGCCGACCAGGAGACCGACGTCGCGCAGCGCGGCGTCGTAGGCGTCGCCCAGCAGGAGCAGGTTGACGATGATCGCGGCCAGCCACGCCGCGACGACGTACCCCCCGATGCGCGGCCAGGCAGCGACGAGGAGCCCCGCGAGGATCTCGACGGGGCCCACGACGAGCATGACGCCATCGGCGCTGAGCGGCAGGAGCTCGGCGACCCCGGGCCACAGGTACGTGGACCAGTCCACCATCACGTTGAAGAACTTGTCGAGCCCGAAGAGGATCGGGGCGACAGTGAACCCCACGCGCAGGAGAGCGAAAGCCTGGAATACCGGGGAGGACAGCGTTGCCGGGGCACTGCCGGCCTGGGCGGTCTCGGTCATGTCGACCCACCTCCAAGATAAAAGGAACGTAGGCTTACTTTAGAAGCCGACATCTCTAAAAGCAAGACCCATTTTCTATAGAAGGGGCATGAGGTGGAGGGAACCGGAAACGACACGCCCCTCGACCAGGGTCAACTCGGGGCCCTGTGCAGCCTGGAGGACTCCACGCGGCTGCGCCTGTACACCTACGTCGCCGAGGCCGGAGAGCCCGTGACCCGCGACCAGGCCGCCGCAGCACTCGACATCGACCGGTCACTCGCCGCCTACCACCTGGACAAGCTGGCGAACGAGGGGCTCCTGGTGCCCTCGTTCGCCCGCCCCGAAGGCCGCGGCGGCCCCGGGGCAGGGCGCCCCGCCAAGCATTACGCCCGAGCCGACCGGGAGTTCGCCGTCAGTCTGCCGCCGCGCGACTACCGGCTGGCTGCGGAACTGTTCGCGCGCGCGGCCGCAGCGGACGCCACGGGCACCGTTCGGGGAGCCCTCGAACAGGCTGCGACCCGGATGGGCAGGGAACTTGCCGCCGATGGCGCCGATCTGCACGACCAGCTCCGTCAACAAGGCTTCGCGCCGTACGACGACGGGGACACCGTTTGGCTGCGCAACTGCCCGTTCCACCAGCTCGCCCGCGAGCACACAGCGTTGGTGTGCGGCATGAACCTCGCACTGCTCACGGGCATGACCGAGGCCCTGAACACCGAGGTCAACCCCCGGCTCGATCCGGGCCCGGACCGCTGCTGCGTGACGCTGGAGACCTGAGCCTGCCTCGTCATTCAGGCGATCCTCCGACCTCGCGACCACCGCGGTGGCGGGCAGGAGCCGGCGCGTGGGCGCGGAGGCGAGCCGAGGACGAACGGGCTCGTGACGGAAGGCAGCCCTGGGGCTTGTGCATGACCGGGGAGGGGGAATCCGAGGTGGAGCACGGAGACAGGCCCCGGGGCCTGCGAGATCGGTCGAGCGGAGAGCGGGAGGCGCTCGCCGAGCGGATCGCGGACCGACTCGACGCGCCGATGACCGCCTTGGGCATCGTCTTCCTGCTGCTGGTCCTCGCCGAGACGGTGATCCAGCCGGCCGGGCCCGCTTTCGCCGTAGCCGGCTGGGTCATCTGGTCGGCGTTCGTCGGGGAGTTCCTCCTACGCCTGACCGTCGCCCCCTCGCGGTGGCGCTTCCTGCGACGGAACTGGTGGCAGCTCGTCTTCCTGGTCCTCCCGTTCCTGCGGTTCCTCCGAGTGCTCGCGCGGATTCGCGTCCGGGCGCTCGTGCGCGGGGGGCGCGTGCTGTCCTCAGCGGTGCGGGGCACGCGCACCGCCGGGCGCAACCTCACCGGTCGAACGGCGTGGCTCGCGGCGACCACGGTGATCGTCGTGCTCGCCGCGAGCCAGTTGCTCTACGAGTTCGCGACCTACGACGCGTACCTGCTCGCCCTGCACGACACGGCCTTGTCAGCCATCAGCGGACAGCCGCTGACGGCGGACGGCGCCGTCGCGCGAGTTCTCGAGCTCGTCCTCGCCGTGTACTCGGTCGTGGTGTTCGCGGCGCTCGCCGGCATGCTCGGCGCGTTCTTCCTCGAGCGACGGCCCGCCCCCGCCCCCGATCAGTGACCGCGCGGGCGCCCGCGCGGTCACTGGCCGATTCCCACGCTCCGACACCACACCCCGGGACGCTGAGCCATCCTGGGACGAGGGCGCGGCCTGGAAACACCACGTCAGGACGAAGTCACATTAGCCTCAATATATTCACTTCGTTCGGTGGAGTCCTTCATCGGGGCACGAAGCGGCCGTCGTGAGGGCCAGAGCCCCTCACGACGCACGGAGTTGAGTACCCGACATCTCCCCCGGCGCGATCGGCTTGACCGGGCCAAGCCGTTGCGATCGGGAGACACGATGAATGTTGGCACTGAGCAACCATCGTCACGAGGAAGCCGCCGCACCAGTCGGCGGGCCACATCCACGTTGGTGGTGCTCATCGCACTCGTGGTCAGCCTGAGCGCGTCCACCGCAGTCGCTCGCGAGGCGCCGAGCGACCCGGAGATCTCACCCCCTGTCGGCGCGCTGGACGCTCCCGACGACGAGATCATGGTGGGCCTGGCAGCGCCGGTGCGCCCCGAGGGCGAGCTCACCGTGACCCAACGTGGCCGCCAGCGTCACCGCATCAGCCGCATGCAAGCCAGTGTCGCCGACGAGATAGACCAGCTCGGCGGCGAGGTGTTGCGCCGCTATGAGACGCTGGCGCTACTAGCGGTGTCGGCACCCGCGCACCGTCACGACGACATCGCCGCACTCGACGGAGTCGCGGAAGTCGCCCCCAACTGGCGCTTCGAACGCCACCTGGACGACAACGTGCCGATCACCGGGGCCACCGACGTTGGTGTTGTCGACGCCGGTCTGACCGGCGCCGGCCAGACCGTGGCGATCATTGACGACGGCGTGCAGTTCGACCACGAGTTCTTCGCGGATGCCGTCGGCGACAGCCGCGTGACGGAAGAAGCGTGCTTCCTGCTCGGAAGCCCCAGCACCTGCCCCGATGGCAGCGATGAACAAGTCGGCCAGGGCGCAGCCGCACCGCAGCCGGGCGCCGACCACGGTTTGCACGTGACGGGCATCGCCGCCGGGTCCAACCCGGACGGGGACGGGCCGGCCCGCGGCATGGCCCCCGAGGCCGACATCCTCGGGGTCAACGTGTTCGGCACTAACGGCAACACGTCGTTCGCCGACCTGGTCTCCGCGCTCGAGTGGGTGTACGGCCATACGCAGGGCGGCTACTCGGTGTCCGCAGCCAACATGAGTATCAGCGGCGGGCTGGAGCTGTCCGCGGAGTGCGAGTCCAGCTACGCCGCTCTGTTCGCGCCGGCCGTCGAACAGTTACGCAGCGTCGGTGCGTTGGTGATCTCGGCAGCCGGCAACAACAGCAGCCGCGAGTTCATGGGTGCGCCGGCATGTGTGGACAGCATCCTCTCGGTGGGCGCCAGCGACCGCTTCGACAACATCGCCGAGTTCAGCAACGCGAGCGCCCACACCGACCTGCTCGCTCCCGGCGTCGAGATCCTCTCCGCTGGACTCGATGATAGCTATCGCCTCCACTCGGGCACCTCCATGGCAGCGCCATTGACCACCGGCGCCACCGCGCTGCTCGCCCAGGCCACCGACGATCTCGACGCCGACGACCTCTCCGCCGCCTTGCTGGCCTCACCAGTGACCATCGACGACGACCGCTCCGGTGGCACCCTCGGCGGCCTGCCACGCCTCGACGTGCCCGCCGCCCTGGTCGCGCTCGGCGAACGGGAGTTGGCGGCGACCACCACCACGGTGCGCGCCACACCCGGCGAGCAGCTGACCGTCGACCTCGCTGACCTCGTCATGGGTGAGGATCCCGCCGGGCTCACCTACGACGTGACCACAGACGGTGGCGTGGCTGCCTCGATGGACGACTCGCAGGTGCATCTGGAGGTTCCGCCCGACACCGAGCAGGGCGCGGTCGGGGTGGGATGGCAGGCGGCAAGCGGCGACGCTGTCGCTGAGGCGCAGCTGACGGTCCACGTCACGCCGTGGCAGGAACGTGGGTCGGTTCCGGCGCAGCGCGTGGCCGGAGCGGGCATACCCCCCGCCGACATCACGACCGATGCGAGCGGTCGCCTGTACGTCGCCGGTGGGCGCGTCACCGGCACGGGCACACCGAACGACGTGGGACCGTCTCCCCGCGTCGACCGCTACGACCCCGCCACCGACCAGTGGGACCTGATCTTGCCGTTGCCGTTCGGACCCACCGACGACGTCGCGATGGCCAGCGACGACCAGGGGCGCGTGTACGCGCTGTCCCCCGACGGCGTGGCTCGGTTCGACCCCGACGACGACGAGTGGGGCTCGATCGCCGAGCTGCCCTCCGAGCGCATCCTGCTTGCCGCGGCCAGCGACCACGAGGGTCGCATCTATGCCGTCGGTGGCTTCGACAGGGCCGACGGCGCCACCTCCAGTCTCGTGGAGCGCTACGACCCCTCCACCGACGAATGGACGGAAGTCGCCTCGCTAGAGACCTCCCGCGAGCAGCTCACCACCACCACCGATGCCGATGGGCGCATCTACGCCGTGGGCGGCTACGACTATGACACCGAGGACTCGGTTGCCGCCGTGGAGCGCTTCGACCCGGACGTCGGCGAATGGGAAACGCTGGCAGCCATGGAAGAAGGCCGACTTGGCCACGCCGTGGGCGTTGACTCCGACGGGCACGTGCTCGCGTTGCGCGGCACCACACCCGACCCGGACACCGCCTTGTGGACCCACGTGAACGGCAGCGAGCGCTACGACCCTGCGACTGACGAATGGGCCGCTACGGACCACCCGCCACGGGAAGGTGCTATGGCCTCGGCCGCCCGTAGCGGCGACAGCCTCTACCTGGTGGGCAACCTGTATCAGCGCACCAGGGCCATCGAGGCGCGCGGGGTGAAGCGCATGGCGGGTGCTGACCGCTTCGCGACCGCCGCGCAGCTGTCGGCCGACCGCTTCGCGCCCGGTGTGAACGTCGCCTACGTGGCTTCCGGCACGGGCTTCGCTGACGCGCTGACCGGTAGCGTTGCCGCCGGTATCGACGAGGCACCGGTGCTCTTGGTCACCGCCGATGCGGTCCCCGGGGTCATCGCCGAGGAGCTGGCTCGGCTCAGCCCCGAGCGGATCGTCGCGCTGGGCGGGTCAGCCGCGATCAGCGCCGACGTGGTCTCCGAACTGGGGACGTTCACCGACGGCGATGTGCAGCGCCTGTCCGGCCCGGAGCGATTCTCGACCGCCGCGGCGATCTCGCACGCCACCTTCGCCGAGGCCGACACGGTGTATGTGGCCACCGGGTCGGACTTCCCCGACGGGTTGGCAGGGGCGCCGGCGGCCGTAGCTGCCGGTGGACCGCTGCTGCTGGTCACCGCCGACGCCGTCCCGGACGCCACCGCCGACGAGGTCGCCCGCCTGGACCCCGAGCGGATCGTCCTGCTCGGGGGCACCGGGGCGATCGGCCCCGGCGTCGAGTCTGCCCTCGCCGCGGAGGCAGAAGTGGACCGCCTGGCCGGCTCGCAACGGTTTGCCACAGCCGCACTCGTCGCCGACGAGTTCGAGGATCCCAGCGAAGTGTTCGTGGCGACCGGCGCGGAGTTCGCCGACGCGTTGACGGCCGGCGCGGTGGCTGGCGCTGCCGGCGCCCCGGTCATGCTGGCAACGGCCGACACGCTACCCGAGGACACCAGGGTCGCGATCACCGCCTTCGGCCCCAGGGCGATCACGGTGATGGGCGGCACGGCCGCGATCGGCGAGACCGTCAGCACCACGCTGGAGGAGTTGGTGGCCCCCTGAGCCCCGACCTTCAGCTGAGGTCGCCGAGCTTGCGCTCGAGCACGGCACGTTCGCGGTAGTTCGCGCAGAGGTCGACGGCTCGGCTGAGCTCCGACCGGGCCTCCTCGGTCCGTCCGAGGCGGGTCAACAGCTCGCCGCGCACGCTCGGCAGAAGGTGGGAGCCAGCGAGCCGCTCGCTGCCGGCCAGGTCGTCGACGACGGGCAGCGCGACGGCGGGCCCCAGCGCCATCGAGAGCGCCACGGCGCGGTTCAGCTCGACCACCGGGGAGGGCGCCAAACGTTCGAGCGCCTCGTACAGCACCACGATCCGCTCCCAGTCCGTGTCGTCGACCGAGGGGGCGACCGCGTGGCACTCGGCAATCGCAGCCTGCAGGCCGTACGCGCCAAGGCCCCGGCCCGCCCCCGCGGCGCGGGCAAGCGCGGCGCGACCACGCCCGATCGCGGCCCGGTCCCACCGTCGCCGGTCCTGGTCCTCGAGCAGCACCGGGTCGCCCTCGGGGCCGGTGCGGGCCGGGAACCGGGCGGCGGTCAGCTCGAGCAGCGCGAGCAGGCCGTGAACCTCGGGCTCGTCGGGGGCCAGGCGCGCGAGGACCCGCGCCATCCGCAGCGCCTCATGGGCGAGGTCGGGGCGAATCAGGTCGTCGCCGGACGTGGCCGTCGATCCCTCCGTGAAGACCAGGTAGACGACACTCAGTACCGAGCCCAGCCGCTCCCGGCGCTCCTCGGGCGGTGGCACCTCGAACGGGACCCGGGCGGCCGACAGGGTCTTCTTGGCTCGGGTGATCCGCGCCTGCACCGTCGCGGTGGGCACGAGGAACGCGCGGGCGATCTCGTCGCTGGTCAGGCCGCCGATGACCCGCAACGTGAGCGCGACCTGCGCCTCCGGCGACAGCGCCGGGTGACAGGCGGTGAACGCCAATGCCAGCACGTCGTCGTCGACCCGGTCCGGATCGAACAGCAACGCGCCCTCGGACGCCGCGCCCGAGGACGCCGGCGACCCGCCCGAGGCGGCGCCGCCCTCGCCCAACTGGTGGGCGAGGGCGGCGTACCGCTCGTCGAGTGCGGCGCGACGCCGGAACGTGTCGATCGCCCGGCGCCGGCCCACGGTCGTCAGCCACCCGGCCGGGTTGTGCGGCACACCGTCGCGGGGCCAGGCCACCAGCGCCTCCGCCAGGGCCTCCTGGGCGACGTCCTCGGCCAGCGCGACGTCCCCGGTGTAGCGGGCCAGCGCCCCGACGATCCGGGCCGACTCAATCCGCCACACCGCGCCGACGACGTGCCGCGCGTCCCTCACAGCTGGCCCGTGGCCTCCCGCCACGCCCGCTCCTTCCGGGTCCACTCGTTGTCCTGCGGGAACTCCTCGACGCTGTTGACCCGCCGGATCTCGAGCTTGCTTCCCGGGCCGGTCAACGGCGCCCGCTTGGCCCACTCGATCGCCTCGTCCTTGGAGGCGACGTCGACGATCCAGAAGCCGGTGAACAGCTCTTTGGTTTCCCCGTACGGCCCGTCGGTCACCACCGGCGGCTGCGACGAGTAGTCGACGACCACGCCCTCCGACGCATCATCGAGCCCCTCGGCCGCGACGAGGACCCCGGCCGAGATCATCTCCTGGTTGAACCGGCCCATCGCCTCGATGATCTCCTCGAAGTCGACGTGCTCGTAGGCCGCGAAGGTCTCGTCGGTCGCGCGCATGATCAGCATGTACTTCACGGTTCGCTCCTTCTGTCTCGGGGTCCCGCTCGGGACCCTCGCACCCCTAGGTCGAATGGTGGGACGTCCGAATCGACACCGTCGCGGGGAGATTTCTCGTCAGGACCGTGCGGGTCAGCGGCCGCGGCGGCCTTGCCGCCCCGCGGGCAGACTGAAGCCGTCTGGGAAGGTATCCGGCGGGAGGAACCCGTGAGCGAACAGCTGGCCGTCGCGGCCGCGCAGCCGCCGACGAGGCCCGAGGACCCCGAGTCCAACGCGCGAGCGCACGCCGCGGCGATCGCGCGTGCGCGCGCTCGTCTGGTGGTCTTCCCCGAGCTGTCCCTCACCGGCTACGACCTGGAGGCCGCACCGGTCCAGCCGGGCGACACGAGCCTGCGACCCGTCATCGAGGCTGGTGGCCGGTCCGGCGCGACCGCGCTCGTCGGCGCACCGGTGACCGAGGGCGGCCGCGCGTCGATCGCGATGCTCCGCGTCGAGGCTCACGGCGCGCAGGTGGCGTACCGCAAGCGCTGGCTCGGCGAGGAGGAAGCGGTCCGCTTCGACGGTGGCGCGAAGCGCAACAGGGCAGCAGGCGCGCACGCGATTCCCACCGCGGTCGACCAGCTGCGCGTGTGGCGGCACGGGGATCAGCGTGCCCACACAAGCCCCTGCTGGTGCTGCTCATGCTGGGGCGTGTCCAGCGCGGCCAACGCTTCGTTGCCTTCAGCGACATCGAGGACGAGTTGCGCGCGGCTGGCCGACTTCGGCCCGCCGCGCCGACACCACCATCCCGAGTTCCCGTTCTGGCACTTGCGCAACGACGGGATCTGGGAGGTCGCCGACGCCGAGCCCCTGCGGAGCAGTAGACCGGCGCGACCCCCCGCTCTCACGCCTGCGCCCCATGCAGGCCGGGTTCCCCGAGGAGATCCACGAGCAGCTCACCGGGGACTCCTCGCTCGTCCACGAGGTCGCCGAACGACTGCTGGCCGCGCACCTCCCCCGCCTCACTTCATGAGGACGTCCTGCCCCGCGTAGAGCTCGAGCTCGTCGAGCCGCCAGGCGATCGTCGACATGATCCCGCGTTCCGTGTCGAGGTCCTGCGCGCCTACGCCTACTGCTGCGCCGTGTGCGGCTACGACGGGAAGGTGGACACCACGCCGGTGGGATTGGACGCCGCACACGTGCGCTGGTGGGCCGCGGGCGGTCCCGACACCCTGGACCACGGGCTCGCGCTGTGCGCCCTTCACCACAAGGCCCTCGACCTCGGCGTGCTCGGCATCAGCGAGGAGCACCGCATCCAGGTCTCGCGCGCCTTCCACGGCGGCCAGCGCGCCCAGGCACTGGTGGCATCGCTGGCCGGCCACCCACTGGCGCTGCCGCAGCCCGGCGCGCCGACGCTCAGCGAGATCCACCGCGGCTGGCACGCCCGCGAGGTCTTCCGCGAGCCACCCCGCCAGCTGGCCGCGGCGGCCGAGGCCGACTCGCCCCCCTAAGTCGTGGCAACTCGCGGTGATCGGCCACCGAGTGGCCACGCGGCCAGGCGTTCTCCCACAGCTTGGTGACCGCGGGGCACTTCTCGCCCAGAGCTCGTTGAAGTCGGCGAGGCGCTCGGTAGCGGCCTGCCCGCTGGGCGCGGTGTACACCGGCCGCAGATCGCGGGCCATCTTGTCCCAGTCGGCTCGTGACGCCAGCCGGAAGGTGTAGCCGATGCAGGTGGCGGCACACACGTCTGGATGACCGCCAGCGGCCAGGTCGCCTCGATCGCTTCGGGCAGCCCTTTGAGGCCGTCGCACACGACGATGCAGACGTCCTCGGTGCGCGGTTCTCGGGTCTCGGTGAGCCCCTGCAGCCAGAACTACAGCGCCCATCGCCGCCCTGGCCGATCCAGATGCCTGCGGATGTCTCCGGTGCCCTCGGCGGTCATGCCGATGGCGGTGTCCGCGGGCCGGTTGGCCACCTGCCCGTCGCGGACCTCGGGCCACGACGCGCGCGATGAACACCGCGGCATACACGCGCTCGAGCGGCCGGTTCAGCCAGTCGCCCACCTCCTCTCTTGATCCGGTCGGTGATCTTCGACACCGTCTCACGCGACACCTCGGCGCCGTACACCTCCGCCAGATGGGCTTGCACCTCGCCGGGCGTCAGGCCCTTGGCCGATAGCGACAGCACCATCTCATCCACGCCCGACAGGCGCCGCTGGCGCTTCTTGACCAGCTTGGGCTCGAACGAACCCTCCCGATCCCGCGGCACCTCCAGCGGAACCGGGCCAATCTCGGTCAGCACCGTCTTCGAGCGGATGCCGTTGCACGAGTTGCTGCCGTCGCGGCCTTCGACGGCGTGCTTGTCATAGCCCAGATGCTCCGACAACTCGGCCTCCGGGCCCGTCTCGAGCAGGTGCTTGGTCAACCCCGTCAGCACCCCGTCGGGGCCGACCAGGTCCAGGCCTTCTTCGCGAGCCTGCTCCACGAGGCGTTCGGCGACTTCGCGGTCCTCGTCCGAGCGCTCCCGCTCGGCATCATGTCCAGTGGCATCGGTCATCAGCTGTCCCTTCCGGCCGAGCGGATAGCTCAGCCTGCCAGGTCAGCTCCGCTACACCCTTTAACGACACTTCCTTCAGTCAAGGCTTCTCGCCCATGGGCGGCCCGCGAGACGTTCGCTGTTCGAGACCGATGCCCGAAGGTTTCTCCCGCCGTACCAGGGGAACCCGTGGCACGGTTCGCAACCATCAGAGGGTCCCACCATGACGTTCTCCATCGCCACTCACGATCCCCACAGCGGATGGTTCGCTGCGGGCGCGGTCACCGCCATGCCGGCTGTGGGCAAGCTGGTCACCCACGCGCGAGCAGGGGTGGGCGCCGCGTGCACCCAGGCCACGATCAACCCGTACCTGGCCATCGACGGCTTGGCGCAGCTCGCCGATGGGCGGCACGCGCAGCCGGTGTTGAAGGAGCTGGTCAGCGCTGATCCTGGTCGCGACTTCCGCCAGGCCGGGCTCGTCGACGGCCACGGTGGCGCGTGGGCGTGGACCGGCGAGCAAACCCCCCAGTGGGCCGGCCATCTGGTGCATCCCCACGTTGTCGTCCAAGGCAATCGGCTCGTGGGCCCCGAGACGTTGGAGGCGACGCTCGAAGCATTCCAACAGCGTGACGGCCAAGTGCTCGCGCATCGCATCCTCGAGGCGCTGGCCGCCGGCGAGGCGACCGGGGCCGACACGAAAGGTGCGTTGTCGGCCAACCTGACGGTGTTCGCCACCGAGGACTATCCCCTGTGGGATGTGCGCGTCGACCACACCGAGGATCCCGTAGCCGCGTTGCGCAGCCTGGTCGAGGAGTTCGACCAGGAACTCCTCCCCCAAGTCCGAAAGCTGCCCACCCGGGCTGACCCCATGGGCGAGGCCGCTCGCGAGCAGACCGAATCGATCGGCTGAGGCGGGCGGTAGCGACCGCGCTCCTGGCCGGTCCATACGTGCGGGGTTCACGATCCCGCGCGCGACGGAAGGGCTCCGAGCACCTCCGCCGCCGCGCGCTCGCCCGAGGAGACTGCCCCGTCCATGTAGCCGAACCAGGAGGTCGCGGTCTCGCTGCCCGCCCAGTGCAAACGGCCAACGGGCTGGCGCAGCGCGGGGCCGTGCTGGGTCCACGTTCCCGGGCAACCGCGTTGGCCTTGATCACGCTGCCCATCGGCAGCCGTTGGACGAGTTGATCCGTCATCGCCGGCAGCGGCGGCTCGAAAGCGATGCGGCCGACCAAGGGAGGGGGGACCGCCACGACGACGCGTGAGGCCTGCACGGACTCCGCACCGTCTACCTCCACACGGACGCCGTCGGTGTCCTCGACGATCCGCCGGACCGGGGACTCCAGCTGCACCCGGCCCGGCAAGGAGGCGGCGATGCGATCGGCGAGCACCTGTGAGCCCCCGACGAAGCGCCGCTCGTGAATCCCCCCGGAACCTGCGAGCAGCCGCCTCGGCGACCCCGCGAACGCCACGTAGTAGGCCGCGTGCAAAAGCGACACCGAGGCCGGCTCCGTGGACAGCACCAGCCGGCACGCGAGCGTGGCCAATGCCCGTCCCTGCGCGGTGCGCAGGGTGCGGTCGAACCAGGTCGCCAGCGTTTCCCCGTCCAAGCGAGCCGCGGCGGGTGCGAGCCATGGCGCGTCGACCGGGACCTGCCGCGCCATCCGCCCGAGCCTATGTGAGGCCCGCGCGAGATCCGCGAGCACAGCGGGGCCGAACGGCGGCAACGAGCGGTGGAACCGGCGGATCTGCCCGCAGGTCTCCACGAGCGGCTCGCCGTAGTCGTAGCTGCGGAAGGTCTCCACGCCGAGCTCATCAGCCAGCGCGGCGATGCGCGTCTGCCCCGGACCGATCCACTGTCCCCCGGCTTCGAGGACCGTTCCGCCGGCGAGGACGTCGTTGCGCACTCGCCCGCCGACCCGGTCGCGTGCTTCGAGCACCACCACGTCCCGCGCTTCCTGCGCGAGCCGACGGGCGGCGGTGAGGCCGGCGAGGCCCGCGCCCACGACGGCGACGTCACAGACGCGCATCCTCGTGCCCCCTTCGGATTGCGCCGACATGCCGGGGCCGGTGGGGCGGGAATCCTGCGCCCCGACGAAGTGCTGACGGTTCAGTCGGCGAAGACGTTGCGGGCAGCGTCGCGGGCACGGTCGAAGGCTCCCACGATGGGGCCTGCGGCCGCGCGCGTCTCGGGCTGCTGGGGGGTTCCCGGATGCGGACGCGTGGGCCCGGAGTCACGCAGCTGCTGGAAGCGGCGCCCCATCTCGCGGCGTCGCTCAGCATCGACGTGCTCGCGGATCAACGGGAACTCGTCGCGCTCCTCGTGCCCAGCGTGCTCGACGACGTCGTCACGCAGACGGCCGAGCGACTCCATGAACTCATCGGACGTGGGGTCCATGTCGGCCATTTCGGCCAACAGATGCTCGGCCGAGTCCTCCTCGGCGAGCACCGCTTCGGCGACAGCCTGCCCGCTGGGCACGTCGTCGCGGACGGTGCGGTGCACCACTGCTTCCTCCGCCGCCTCGTGGCTGGCCAGGCGCGCGACGGTGTAGCGGAACAACTCCTCGCGCTCGTCCCGTGCCGCAGCCTCGAGCTCCTCGAACAACTCCCGGAACTCCCGATGCTCCTCGAGCAGCAATTCGACGATGTCGCGATCCTCAGCCATGGTCAACCTCCGGTATTCGAGTCGGCGCGTCGGTGCAGACGCCGCCCCTGCCTACCCGCGCTGCGCGCGCCGAATCCCGGGATGTCGTTCCGCCTCCGGGTCCACGCACCGACGGTCGCGGGGATGCGTCAGCTCCGTCGCGTGCTGCGTGATCCCTGGGGAAGAACGCGTGCGGCCACGTCTGGGACGTACTGGGTCTGGCGGAGGGGTGTGATCAGGACCCGGTCGCCACAACTCCAGGCTCGGCAGCGATCCGCACTGAGCGCGCCCTTCGAACGGCACGCTTTCCTTGTCGCCGCAGCTCGTCAGTTGACGGCGCCCCGGGGACCGCGCGCCATGGTCAGCCGCGGTGCGCGACGCGTCGCGTCGCGTCGCCTGCTCGGTCTGTTGGCCACCGCTCCTGTCTTCGGGGGCGTTTCTTGCCTTACTCCGCGGGCATCCGGAGGGAGCAAGAGGATCACGCATCCCCTCCATGGGAGGCGCGCCGCCATGTCCTGCAACCACGCTGCAGCCGAACCGAACGACGAGCCGGAGGGACGGTTTTACGAGGACGCTTGGGTTCACACCCACCGTTTCGCTGGTGTGAGCATCACCCACGCCCACCGCGGGGGCGCGAGTCCGCATGGGGTCTTCGAATACCCGGCCGCTGCGCCTCATGCCTGCGGTGAGCACGGCGAGGCGGCCTGACCTCGCAAGGTGCTGGCGAGGAGCGGCGCCACGGCAGCGAGGGCGCCGGCATGGGTTCCGCGCGCGTAGGCGCGCATGCGCTCGGGTCGGTTTCGGGAGAGGTTCACCGCTCGCTCACCCGCTAGGAGCATCGGCATCCCAGCGACCGCGAGCAGCCCATGAGCGGCGGCCTCGGCCTAGCAGCCGGATCAGCGGTGCTCATGGCGAAGGTCGACGGTGAACACCTCCTGCCCGGTTGTGAAACCCCCTGGTAGCAGGGACCTGCGTGGCCGCCATGGCTGCACCGTGGGTCTGCGCCGATCGCGCGGCGCGTGATCGACATGAGCGTGCGCGTGCGCGCCCGAACCGCGCGGGTGCGCCCCGGCCGGCTAGCAGTCGAGGTGGCCGTTGACGACGGCGCGGGCGGCGTCGTGGATGCGTTCGCGGCGGCTGCGGGCGGCGCCGCGGAGCCGCTCGAAGGCGGTGGCAGCGTCGAGGCCGTGGCGTTCGGCGAGCTTGCCCTTGGCCTGTTCGATCACCACGCGGCTGTCGAGCGCGTGTTGCAGCTGCTCGCGAACGGTGTCGCGCTCGACGATGGTCTGGGCGTTGAGGATGTAGGACGCGGCCATGTCAGCCAGCACCCCGGCGGCCTCGACCCGGTCGGCAGGCCATTCCTGTGGGCCACGGCGGTAGAGGTCGAGCGCGCCGAGGGGGCGTCCCGCCGCATACAGCGGGACCCCCGCGACCGCGCACCAACCCTGCTGCAACGCCACCGGGGTGAAGCGGGGCCACCGCGTCTCCGCGGTGAGATCGGCGCTGGTGACCACCTCCCCGCTGGCATAGGCCTCGTGACAGGGACCGTCACCGACTTCGGTCTGGTGGTCCTCGATGCGCACCACCTGCGCGTCCGACGCGCTCACGAACTGCAGCTCTCCGTGCTCGCCCAGCGACACGCCGGCGCCATCGATGTCGAGCGCGGCCACGACCTGGTCGGTGAGCCGGTACAACACATCACCAACCTCGTAGCCGTCCCTGAGCGTGCGCGCGTAGTCGGCGAACACCCGCACCAGCTCAGCCTGATCCACCATGGCCAGCCCCTCCATGCCTCTTGGGGTCGCCGCCTTCCCGACGAGAACGGCCACCCGACGAGCTCTGGACACCACAGGCGCCGGCGAGGTCAAGGCCGAACGGACACCCACCGTCGGTGGTGGACGTGGGCAGCGTCGGAGCGCTGCCAGGCAAATAGGCTAGCCGCCCCCTCCGCGCCCGTCACCTTCTCAGGTTGGGCCGTGGCGGCGTCACAGATCGAGGTCACCGGCAGTTCAGCCGCGCGACCGCGAACCCAAGACTAGAGTGAACCTTCCCCGCCACCTGAGCAACTTCAAGTGGCCCTCGCCGGTCGCGGCCACCGTGATCTGATCGATCTCGCGGCCGAGCTCGTCGACGGCGACCACAGTGTCGGTGCGGCTGTGCGCATCGATGCCAATCATGATCATCAACAGCCCCTTCTCGTCGACCTACTCCCAGTGGTCACGGCCGAGGGGCATGCCTCAATCAAGACCTCGTCGTGCTCCCATCAAGCCACCCCAGCCGCCCGGGCTCGAAGCGCCGCAGATCCAGGACAAACCACCACCCACCGGGCGGGGCAGCGAAATAGCGAGCGAACGCCCCGAGCCGCCCTTCAGCCTGACATTGAGGCGAAGTAGGCGGCCGCTCGTTTAGGATCTCACGCTCCTGCTCGAGCTGCTCGTTGCGCCGCTTGAGCTCGGTGTTCTCGGTCTGCAGCCGCTCGCGCTCGTCGCTGGACAGCCCCTCGCGCTCGCCCGCGTCGATCTCGGCCTGCCGGCGCCAGTCGCGGATCGCCTGCGCCGAACAACCCAGGTCCTGCGCCGCCTGCGCTGGGGTCATGCCCATCTCGGTGACCAGCCGCAGCGCCGCTGGCCCACCCGCCAGGCCGCCCGCACCGCCGTGTACACCTACATCGAGACCTTCTACAACCGCCGCCGACGCCACTCCACCATCCACTACCTGACCCCACTGGAGTACGAACAACCGCAGCCACCTATCGTGGCCGCGGCATAACCCACCCGTGTCCGTCACACCAGGTCAACTCCATCGTGTCCTCGAGGTCGGGAGCGCACTCCCCACCCGCCCCGCCCACCCCCGGTCAGGCGCCAGCGCGGTCTGCTACCGTGGCCTCGTCCGGGACAAGCCAGGGACAATCCTGGGACGGATCCGGACGGAAACACGCGGCAGTTCGTGGCAATCGGCTCCAGGAGGGCCGGACCGCGCCCCGACTGCCGCCGCACAACGAAGCCGCTGGTCAGCCCCCGAGAGGAGGAAGCCAGCGGGGCCATGCCCGCGTAGCTCAGGGGATAGAGCGACTGCCTCCGGAGCAGTAGGTCGCAGGTTCGAATCCTGCCGCGGGTGCCTTTCCGACCCAGCCCGTTCGCGGGCCGGGTCGTTGCATGGCCACGACTCGCGCGCAGTTCGCGCGCGTCGGTGCGTCGCGGCAGGATGCCGTCGCTCTGTGGGGCCCACACCTTCCCGCCCCCGCCGACGACGTTTGGAGCCGCCCGCGTGCCTGACCTCGCGCGACCAACGACGACCACCCGCACCGGATTCCTGCTGGTGGCCGCCGCCGCGGCCCTCTGGGGCACCGACGGGCTCTTCCGGTTCGGCCTGGCCGAGGGGCTGCCCGGCAGCACCGTCGTCGCCGCCGAGCACCTCATCCTCGTCGTCCTCATGTTCCCGTTGCTCGTCCGCGGCGCCCGGCGAGCCCGCCGCACCTTCTCTCCCGGCGACGTCGTCGCGCTGCTCCTGGTGGGCGTGGGCGCCTCCGCCGTGGCCACGGTGCTGTTCACCAGCGCGTTCGCGTACGGCGACCCGAACACGCCCCTTCTCCTGCAGCAGCTGCAGCCGGTGTTCGCGGTGCTCGGGGCACGTCTGCTGCTGGGCGAACGACTACGGCGCCGCTTCCCCGTGTTCTTCGTCGCCGCGCTGGCCGGTGCGTTCCTCGTGGCCTTCCCCGACCCCACCGAGGTCGGTGTCGCAGGGGCCGCGCCCGCGCTGCTGGCCGCGTCCGCCGCGCTGCTGTGGGCGATGGGCACCGTGCTGGGCCGCCGGCTCACGGCCAAGGTGAGCTTCACCGAGCTCGCCGCGCTGCGGTTCGGCGTGGGCCTGCCCGCCGCGCTCGCGCTCCTGCCGATCGGGGGCGGGGTGCAGGCGGCGACCACACTCGACGGCGCTGCGTGGCTGTCGCTGCTCCTGCTCGCGCTGATCCCGGGGCTGCTCGGGCTGGTCGTCTATTACCGCGGCCTGCGCGGCACTCCGGCCGCCAGCGCCACCCTGGCCGAGCTGGCGTTCCCGCTGAGCTCGCTGGTCGTCAACTACGTGGCCTTCGGGGCGGTGCTGACCACGAGCCAGGTCGTCGGCGTCGCATTGCTGGCGGGCACGATCGCCGTGATGGGGGTGGCACACCAACGGCGTCCCGAGGCCGCGGGGGTGGCCGTCCCCACCCGCTCGGGCCGCGTCGAGACCTCGTAGACCCGCTCGACAGAACCTGCGGGCCCCGGGTATCCGGCGAGCCCTCGAACCCGAGCAAGCACGTTTTCCGGGCTTCCCGGAGCCGGGGTTCAGGGTCCCTCCCGGACGCCGCCGCCCGGCCGGCCGAGCACGCTCTCCTCGACAGAGTCGCCACTGCGCGAAGGAGGGCGTCATGACCTCACGACCGACGGATTGGACCACGCGACCGCACCCGCCCGAGGAGGCCCGGGAGGAACCCCGGGTCCCACCCTGGTCGCAGCGCATACCCGAGCTGGTGGCGGGGATCGGCAGCCTCCTGCTCGCCCTCGCTGCCATCGGCGGGGTCATCCACTCGTGGGACTGGCTCTCGCAGCTGCAGCGCGGCGTCCTGCTGCTCGCCGTCGGCGTCGGGCTGACCGTCGCCGGGCTGTGGCTCGACGACCGGGTCCGGGATCCGCGAGCCCGCCACACCATCACGCTCGCCTGGGCGGGCGCGACCGCGCTGGTGATCGCCGCGGTCGACCTCATGGCCGGCGCGACCGGCATCCTCATGGCCGGCGCGACCGGCATCGTCGAGCGTGGGGTCGTCGCGGTGAGCGGCGCCGCCGGAGCCGCCCACGCCGGGGCGCTGCTGGCATGGCGGCGTCCCCGGGCGATGCTGCAGCACGTGACGTTGTTCGTCGCGCTCGTCTACGGGCTCGGCCCCCTGGCGGCGACGTCCACGGCAAGCGTCGACTTCACGACGGGGTGGACGTTGGAGCGCCTCGCGACCACGACGCTGTGGCCGCTGGTCTCGCTGCTCACCGGCGACATCCCCACCGCCGCGGTGCTACCCAACGCGCTCGGCCTCGCGGCGATCGGCGCCGCATGGGCGGTCGTCAGCGCCCGCGCGAGCGGCGCGCTGCGCTACACCGGGGTTGCCATCGCCTCGTTCGCGCTCGCCTGGGGCGCGCTGCTCGCCAACGGCGCCGACAACCCCGTGGGCTCGGCGATCGCGCTCGCGATCGTGCTCGGCCTGCTCGTGGGCGGGATCGCGCGTGAGGACGCGCTGCTCGTCACGCTGGGCTCGATCGGCACGACGGTCGCGGGCCTGCGGGTCCTCGCGGCCATCTTCGCCGGGGTCGAGCTGGTGATCCTCCTGACCGGCGGCCTCGGCTTGGCGATGGTCGCGGGCGCGCTCTGGGCCTTGCGGCGCCGCCGGGGCGTCGGCTCGGGACCGGGGCGCGGGGAGGGCTAGGACCCGAACTCGGAGAGGGCTAGGACCCGAACTCGGAGAAGGGACCGGGCGCGGGCGAGAGTCGGAGCAGGACACGACACGTCCACGGCGACCCGGAGCGGTACGCGGCGCGCGGGCGACGGCTCAGGCGAGGCGGCGCTCGCGCGCCCACCGCTCGAGCTGGCGTCGGTCGGTGAGCTGCAGCTTGCGCAGCACGTTCGACACGTGGGTCTCCACCGTGCGCGGGGAGACCACGAGCTCCTCGGCGGCCTCCCGGTAGGTGAGACCGCGCGCGATGACCCGCAGGGTCGCCAGCTCGCGCTCGGTGAGCGAGGCGAGGTCGGCGTCCGAGGCGACCGCGTCGGTCTGCTGGAACGCATCCAGGACGAACCCGGCGAGCCGTGGGGCGAAGACCGCGTCCCCACCCGACACGCGCGTGAGCGCCGCGAGGAGCTCTCCCGTCTCGGAGGACTTCGTGAGGTACCCCCGCGCGCCGGCGTGGACGGTGGCGATGACGTCGGCCGGGTCCTCGCTCACGCTGAAGGCCAGGAACCGCGCGTCCGTGCGATCACCGAGCCGGCCGATGACGTCCGCGCCGCTGCCGTCCGGGAGATGCACGTCGAGGAGCACGACGTCCGGCTCGGTGCGGGCGATCACCTCGACCGCCTCGGCGACGCTGCCGGCCTCCCCCACGACGTGCACGCTCCCAGCGAGCTCGCTGCGCAGGCCGCTGCGCACCACCTGGTGGTCGTCGACGATCACGATCCGCATCGGCGTTCAGCTCCCTGTCGGCGGCGTGGCGCCCGCCGTCTCGGTCGGCACCCGCAGCTCCCAGTCGCAGCCCTGCCCGGGCGCGGCTCGCACCCGGGCCACGCCGCCCGCGCGGTCGAGGCGCCCGCGGATCGACTCGGCGATGCCCCCGTGCCCGGCGGGCACGGCGTCAGGATCGAACCCCACCCCGCGGTCGCGCACGTGCGCGACCACCTCGTCCCCGAGCGCCTCGACGTAGACGTCGACTCGCTCGGCGCCAGCGTGCGCGCACGCGTTCCGGATCGCCTCACCGACGGCCTCGACCAGCGACCGTACCGCCGGGTCGTCGGGCGGGTCGCCGACCGCGACGACCTCGACGCGAGCGTGCGGGTGCGCGGTCTCGGCCTCCCGCGCGATCGCCTCGAGCCGCTCGCGAGGGGCTTCGTCCGCATGGTCCGTCGCAGCGCCCGACGGGGCGCCGAACAGCCAGCCGCGCAGCTCGTGCTCCTGTCGGCGGGCGAGGCCGCGAACCTCCTCGGGGATCTCCTCGCGCCGCTGCACGAGCGCCAGGGTCTGCAGGACCGAGTCGTGCAAGCGCGCGGCCGTGGCCGCGCGCTCCTCGGCGATCGCACGGGCCGCCCGCTCGGCCCGACTGCGCTCCTCGGCGGCGCGGATCTGCTTGCCGCCCCAGCCGATCACCGCGGCGCTCGCGAGGTAGAACACCGCGACCTCGACGGTCGCGGGCTCGGCGAGCTGCCCCACCGCCAGCGGCGCGCCAGCGGACAGGAGGCCAAGGGGCGCTGCGGCGGCCAGGCCCGCCCGCACCCCGATGAGCGCCGCCGCGTGGAGCACCGCCGCGAACGGGTAGCCGCCGGCGACCCCCGCCACGTCGAGGGCTGCGGGGAGCGCGATCGTCGCGGCGGCGATCGCGACGTCGGCCGAGACGAACCATGGAGACACGAGCTCGCGGCCGGCTCCTCGGGCCAGCACCACGCCCAGCGTCCACACCGCCGCGAGGGCGACCACGGTGAACGCGGTCGGCGCCGGCGCGTCACCGGAGGCGACGTGGGCGATGGCGATGAGCCCGGCCCACGCGACCCCGACGATGCGGTAGCCGAGCGCCACCCGCCGGATCGAGCGGGCGACCCGTGGCTCTTCGCGCGCCGACGGTGCCATGCGCACCCCTGTGGTCCGGACTACCGGGGCCGCCGCAGCGTCCCCCCGTACTCGGGCAGCACGATAGCCGCCGGCCGGTTCCGCACGGTCGAGGGTACGACGAAACCCCCGGCGCAAGGGCGGGAGCAAGCACCGGGGGTCCGTCGGTCGAGGTTAGGGCTCAGCACGTCGTCTGTACTTCCTCATCATGATGCCCAATGGACGCGTTCCTAGACCTAGCACCTGCCCGGTCAAACGGGCAGCCGATCGCAGTACGACAGTCTTCCTTCAGACCGGGCGTCAGGCAGTTGTAAGTTTTTGTGACTCGATTGTCAGCGGGGACCGGCCTCATCCTCGAGGCCGGCGAGCAACCCCTCAAGCGGCTGCTCATCGACCGCGCTACGGGGCCGGGCGACGTACAACCATGCGTGCAGGAACCCGTCGCTCTCGACGCCGTCCGGATCGATCCCCTGGTCGCGGAGATGGGTGAGGACCTGCTCCTGTTCGTGGTCGCTCGCGAACCGCCGCTGGGGGAACGTGCGTGGGGTGAACCGCTCGGTGACGAGGCCGTGGCGCTGCAGGGCTTCCTCGATGGGTCGCATGTCGACCCCGCGGAGGGCGAAGGCCGCCACCCACGGGGGCTCCGCGACCCGGGCAGCGCCGAGCACACGATCGAACGTCGCCGCCGTCACGTAGCTCATCCCACCGGTGACGGTGACCAGGCGGGCATCAGCCAGCGCTCGCGCCAGCTCCGGGCTCGGGTCGCGCTCCTCGAGGTTCTCGGCCGCGGCGACGTCGAGCAGGCCGACCCGGTCGGCGTACTGGATCGCGTTCGCGGCCACGTCGAGACCGATGGCGTGGACGGCATCCGCGCGTCGCCGATCGGCGAAGAAGCGCTTGTCCGCGAGCTGGAGATCCTCGGTCGCGAGATCGGCGAGCTCCGGGGAGCGGTAGCGGGCGTACAGCTCAGCGAGTACGACCTCGTGGTTCAGCAGCGCGGGATTCACCCCGTACGAGGTGCACAGGTCGACCAACGAGAACGGCTGCCCCTCGTCCCGCTCGCGCAGCACCTCCACCAGACGGCGGAACACCGCGCGTCCGTGCTCGGGGATCTGGTAGTCGAGCGGCGCGAGCGCCTGCGCGAACGCTCGCGGATCAGGCTGATCGTACACGTCGTCGAACGATGCCTTGCCCTTCATGGGACGGTTCCTCGCCATCTGCACTCCCTCCGACCGCTGCTCCCGAATGTCTGAAACCTCACGATAACCCCGCCTCGCGGGGGGCGCTGCGGGCACGAGCCCAACCGCTCCGACCCGAGGGATCCCCGCCCGCGTTCAGCGGTACTCACCGATCGCGGCCTCGGCGTCCTGGGCGGGGAAGTCCGCCAGCTCGCCCCGGCGCTCCTCGTCCCAGGCGAACATCAACGGGGTCTGGAGGTAGGCCACGAGGAGCTCGGCGACGTTGCGAATCCCGTCCAGGTGGGTGCGCTCGTGCCCGTGACTCGCGTCGACGCCGCAGCCGATCAGCGCGGCGCGGGTCTCGGCCCCCGAGTTGAGGGCGGTCGCGATGTCGGAGCGGTAGTAGTTGAACACGTCGCGCTGGGCGGGGATGCCGAGCTCCCGGCAGAGTCGCAGCAGCTTGCGGGTGAGGTGGTAGTCGAAGGGCCCGACCTCGTCCTTCATGGCGACGTTGACGCCGGTCTCGCGGCTGTACTGCCCGGGCGCCACGACCGCGTTGTCGACCGAGATCATCTCGGCGACGTCCGCGTCGAGCCCGTGGCTCGCCCCCTGGCCGACCTCCTCGGCGATCGTCACCAGCAGGTGTGCGTTGACCGGCAGCGCGAGCTCGTGGTCGATCACGCACTTGAACGCCCCGAGCGCGGCCGCGACACCGGCCTTGTCGTCGAGGTGGCGCGAGTTCACGAAGCCCGCCGGCGTGATCACGGGGTTGGCGTCGAGGGACACGAAGTCACCCGCGCGGATGCCGAGAGCCTCGGTCTCGTCCGGCGACTCGACGAACTCGTCGATGCGGACCTCCACCTGCTCCCAGGCCACTCGCTGGACGTCGACCTCGTCGCCGAACGTGTGGCCGCTCGCCTTGAGCGGCAACACGGTGCCCGTGTAGGTGGTGTCCGGGTCGTCGGTGAAAACCCGCACCCGCGCGCCCTCGGCGAAACGCGCGCTGAACGTGCCGACCGGTGTGACCTGCAGCCGGCCGTTCTCGCGGATCCGCTTGACGATGCAGCCGATCGTGTCGCTGTGGACGACCACCGCGCGGTCGGGTCGGGCCTGCTCACCCCGGACCTCGGCCACCAGGGAACCGAGCCGGGTGAGGTAGAAGTCGACGCCGAGCTGCTGCAGCTCCTCGCCGATCAGGTGCATGACCTCGTCGGTGCGACCGGTCGGGCTCGGCGTGCGCAGCATGCGGACGAGCACGTCGCGCACGTAGTCCATGTCGATCGGAAGGAGCTTCGGGCTCACGGACGCTCCTGGCGGGCACGGTGTCGGTCTGATCGAACCCTACCGCCCGGGACCGCGCACGCATGCCCTTCGGGCGCCCGGACGCGCGGGCGCGCGGGCGCAGCACACCCCGAGGTCCGGCCGCGCTGGAGCGCAGCACACCCCGAGGTCCGGGCGCGCTACGAACGCTCGACCTGACGGGTCTGAGGGAAGAGGAGGTCGATGAACCGCTGCGCGGTGGGTTGCGGCTCGTGGTTGGCGAGGCCCGGCCGCTCGTTCGCCTCGATGATCACGTACTCGGGTCCGTCCACTGCCGGCACGAGGAAGTCCAGGCCCACGACGGGGATGTCGAGCGTGCGGCTGGCATGGACGGCCGCCTGCGCCAGGTCGGGGTGCAGCTGCGCGGTGACGTCGTGGATCGTCCCCCCGGTGTGCAGGTTCGCGGTCCGCCTGACCTGCAGCGTCTCGCCCTCGGCGAGCACGTCGTCGAGGGCGTAGCCCGCGTCCGCCACGACCTGCGCGGTGTGAACGTCCAGCGGGATCCGCGCCTCCCCCCCGGTCGCGGCCGCGCGGCGACGGGACTGCTTGTCGACGAGCTCCCGGATCGGCCGGGACCCGGTGCCGACCACCTGGGCGGGCCGCCGCACCGCCGCCGCGACGACCTCGTGGTCGATGACGACGATCCGCAGGTCCTCGCCCTCGATGCACTCCTCGAGCAGCGCCTCGGGGCAGTGGCCCCAGGCCTCCGCCACGGCGTGACGCAACGTCTCAGCGTCGCGGACCCCGACCGTGACGCCACGGCCCTGCTCGCCCCGCGCCGGCTTGACGACGACCTCGCCGACCCGGTCAAGGAAGCTGGCGTCGCCGTCGTCGCCGGAGGCCAGCCGTCCCCGCGGCACGGTGAGGCCGGACTGCTCCAGGAGCCTGCGGGTCACCCGCTTGTCGTCGCAGTAGCTCATTGCCACGGCGGTCGTCATCTCCGACAGCGACTCGCGGGTCACGACCTCACGACCCCCGTGGGCGAGCGCGAAGAAGCCGCCCTCGGCATCGATGACGCGCACGGTGATCCCCCGGCGTCGCGCCTCGTCCACGATGAGCTGGGCATACGGGTTGAGCTCCTCGTCCGGCGGTGCCGGGGTGAACAACGGCTCATTGATCGGGTTCTTGCGCTTGACGCAGAACACCGGCACACGCTCGAACCCGAGCTTCTCGTAGAGGCGGATCGCCGCGGTGTTGTCGTGCATCACCGAGAGGTCCATGTACGAGCGCGCGCGAGCCTGGAAGCGCTCGGCCAGGGTGCGCACGAGCGCCTCCCCGACCCCCGGCTTCTGCGCCTGCGGGTCGACCGCCAGACACCAGAGGCTCGACCCGCCCTCGGGGTCGTTGAACGCGAACGGGTGGTCCACGCCGGTGACCGTGCCGATCACCTCCCCCGAATCGCCGTCCTCGGCGACGAGGTAGGTGAACGTCGGCGTGAGCTGGTTCGACCACATCGTCTCCGGGTCCGCGGGGACCATGTGGTTGCGGTGGTAGATGCGGTTCGTCGCCTCCGCGTCCTCCTCGGTCTGCATTTTGCGGACCACGACACCCCGGATCGGCTCTCGGGCGGGCCGGTAGCGGTGAAACCACAGCCGGTAGGTGTAGCTGGGATCGATGAACAGCTCGTCGGGGGCCAACGAGACGAGCACGTGCGGGTCCCGCAGGTACAGAGCGATGTCCCGGCGCTGGTCCTCCTCCTGGAGCATGACCTCGAGCAGGGCCTCGCGATCATCGAAGGTCTGACCGAAGATCAGCCGACCCCACCCGCAGTCCACGGCGACGTGAGCGGCGACCTCCTGCGCGAGATCGTCGGGGGGCTGTTCCCAGTTGCGCGTGGACAGCGCGTCCTCGCGCCCGCTGCGTGACTCGTGTCCGCGCGACGACCGGCTCCCGCGGCGGGAGGCCGGCTCGGGCGGTTCGGGATCTCGGGCGGGGATGGAGCGACTCCCTGTGCTCGTCGGGGCGGTCCGGGGCGGTCGGGGGCCTCAGCGGTCGGGTGGGCCTCAGCGGTCGGGTGGACCTCAGAGGTCCTGAGCCTGGAGCCACAGCTCGAGCAGCCCCAGCTGCCACAGCTTGTTCCCGCGCAACGGGGTCAGATGCTGCGGGTCGGTGCCCCCACCCGGACGCTCGTGCCCGGCGATCAGCTCGTCCACGTACTCGGGGCGGAACAGGCCCCGCTCGCGCGCCGCGGGCGCGTGCAGGGCCTCGCGGACCAGCTCCAGGTACGGGCCCTGCAGATACTTGAGCGCCGGCACGGGGAAATAGCCCTTGGGACGGTCGATCACCTCGCTGGGGATCACGCGCCGGGCGGCGTCCTTCAGCACCCCCTTGCCGTCCTGCGCGGTCTTCAGCTCGGGCGGGCACTGGGCTGCCAGCTCCACGAGCTCGTGGTCCAGGAACGGGACCCGGGCCTCCAGACCCCACGCCATCGTCATGTTGTCCACCCGCTTGACCGGATCGTCGACGAGCATGACGAGGCTGTCGATGCGCAGAGCCCGGTCGGCCGGGGTCTCGGCCCCCGGCCGGTCGAAATGTGCCTGCGCGAAGGCGCCGCTCGCGTCGTGGTCGACGAGGTGGCGGGCGGCGACCACTCGCGCCATCTCCTCGTGGTCCCGGTCGAAGAACGCCTCGCGGTACGTCTCGACGCCGCTGCCGGCGGCCTCCAGCATCGGCGGGTACCAGTGGTAGCCGGCGAACACCTCGTCGGCTCCCTGTCCCGACTGCACGACCTTCCGGCTCTTCGCGACCTCCTTCGAGAGGAGGTAGAAGCCGACCGCATCGTGGCTGACCATCGGCTCGCTCATCGCCTCGATCGCTTCCGACAGGGCCGGCAGCATCTCCTCGGTGGCGATGCGCAGCTGGTGGTGGTCCGTGCCGAACTCCTCCGCGACGACGTCGGAGTACTTGAACTCGTCGCCCTCCTCACCGCCGACCGATTCGAAGCCCACGCTGAAGGTCGCGAGGTCCCGTTGGCCCTCCTCGGCCAGCAGGCCGACGATGAGGCTCGAGTCGAGGCCGCCGGACAGGAGCACACCGACCGGCACGTCCGCGACCAGGCGCCGGCGGACCGCGACCCGCAGCGCTTCGAGCGTGGCGTCCTCCCAGTCCCGCGCGGTCCAGTCGGCCTTGCCCGGATCACGCTCGAAACGCGGTCGCCAGTACTTCTCGTCGCGCTCGCGCCCGTCGGGTTCGACGGTGCGCACGGTCGCCGGCGGGAGCTTGCGAACCCCCGAAAGGATGGTGTGGGGCGGGGGCACGACCGAGTGGAAGCTGAGGTAGTGGTGCAGCGCGACCGGGTCGACGGTGGTGTCGATGCCGCCACCGGCGAGCACGGCGGGAAGGGTGCTGGCGAACCGCACACGACCCTGGCCGGGCGCGAGGTAGAGCGGCTTGATGCCCAAGCGGTCACGAGCCAGCACCAGGCGCCCGGTGTCACGCTCATGGAGCGCGAAGGCGAACATCCCGTGGAAGCGCTCGACACAGCGGGCGCCCCACCGGTGGTAGGCCTTGACGATCACCTCGGTGTCGCTGTGGCTCCAGAACCGGTACCCGGCCTGCTCCAGCTCGCTCCGCAGCTCGGGATAGTTGTAGATGCAGCCGTTGAAGGCGATCGCGAGGCCGAGCTCGGGATCGAGCATCGGCTGCGCCGCGCGTTCGGAGAGGTCGATGATCTTGAGCCGCCGATGGCCGAGCGACACGTTGCCCTGCGCATAGATGCCGGCCCCGTCGGGTCCGCGCCGCCCCATCGACTCCGCCATGCGCGCGACCGCCGTGGTGTCCGCGAAGCCGCCGTCGGTGCGCACCTCACCGCTGAATCCGCACATGTGTCGGGATCCTTACTTCGCGAATCACGAACGGGGCTACGGCCCACCGGATCGGCCTGCGCCGGCACCGGACAGGATATTCCCCTGGTGGCGACCGGCAGCACGCACCCCCTGGGACGCCGATCGTCGGGCATCGTCCACTGGCCGCGCGCTCCGGGACCTCCCACCGCGGCCGTGGAGGTGCTACGGTTTCCCGCGAGGGCACGAGGTTCGTGAGTCTGCGTCAGTATGCCTGTTGCAGCCCCTCCCGATTCTCGGGAACTCCGGGGATCGCGCACGAAATAGAAGGTACGGAGGGCAACATGGCAGTAGGCACGGTCAAGTGGTTTTCGGACGACAAGGGCTACGGGTTCATCTCGCGCGAGGACGGCGATGACGTCTTCGTGCACTATTCGAACATCGAGTCCAACGACCGCTTCAAGACGCTCACTGAGGGCGCTCAGGTCGAGTTCGAGATCACGCAGACTTCGAAGGGCGCGCAGGCCGAGAACGTGAGGCCGGTCGCCTAGGCTCCCGCCGCGACGAAGCGTCGATGTGCCCCCGTCACGACGACGGGGGCACACGTGTGTCGGGGATCGATGCGCCCGGAGCGATGCGTCTCGGGGCGATGCCTGTCGAGGGCGACGCGTGTCGGGGCGATGCCTGTCGGGGCGATGCCTGTCGAGGGCGCGGCGACGCGCGGCCGGGGGTCGACTAGGCCTCGCGTGCGTTGCTCGCACGGTTGTCGGCTTCATGATCCGGGCGGATGGTGGCCGCGGCGACGGAGGGCGACCGTGAGGGTCCCGGGCCCTGACAGTGCGGACACCAGTACGTCAGGCGTGCGTTCGTTCCCTGACGAGCCACCGCGATCGGAGTCGCACACCGCGGGCACGGACGCCGCGCCCTTCCGTAGACGTAGTGGCGGTCCGCACCACCCGAGCGCGCAGCGGCCGTCACTCGCTGTGGACTGCGATCCGCGACGTTGGCCTGCAGCAGCCGCATGGCCGTGCGGAGGAGAGCGTCGCGAACCTCGCCATCCAGCTCCCCGACGGGCGTCCACGGGTCGATCCCGAGGATGAAGCACACCTCGCACCGGTAGACGTTGCCGACGCCCGCCAGCACCCGCTGGTCGAGCAGGGCCTCCCCGATCGGGACATCGGGTCGTCGATCGAGCCGTCGACGCGCCTCGTCGAGGTTGTCGCCGTCCGCGCCGAGCGGATCCGGGCCGAGTGCCGCCAAGGTGGGGTGACGGGCCACCTGCTCGTTGCTGAGGAGCTCGCAGACGGGCGCGGAGAAGCACACCGCCACCCACTCCGCGGTGCGGATCCACACCTTGGCGAGGTGCGACGGCTTGCGCCAGCGCTCCCCCGGCGGGTACAGGTGCCAGGAACCGCTCATGCGCATGTGGGTGTGCAGCGCGAGTCGGCTCGGCTCGAACCAGACGAGCAGGTGCTTGCCTCGGGGTTCGACCGTGTCGACGTGCTGGCCGACCAGGCGTCGCGGGTCGAGCCGGCGCACCGCCGGGGAACGATCGCCGACCTCGGTGACCTCCCGTCCCTCGAGCGCGTCGGCCAAGGTCACGGCGGTCCGGTAGATCGTGTCGCCCTCGGCCATGCCGCGACGATACCCGCGTCCGACGCGCGAGGCGGCCTCGCGTCGCACGGCTCGCCTGCGCGATCCGCGGATCCACAACCGCGGTCGCCCGATCCCCGCCCCGATCGCCCGCCCCGCCGCACACTCACCCGCATGGCCGAGGATTTCAGCCGTTGGCAACGCATCGCGGAGCTTGCTCGCGCGCAACGCGGCATCGTGACGATCCCTCAGTGCGAAGCGGAGGGCGTGCCGGCCCGGACCGCGTATGACGCGGTCGTGCGCCGCGGCTACCAACGCCCGTACGACGGCGTTCTCGTCATGCCGGGAGTCGAGCTCACGCCGGATCTCCGGGCCCTTGCGGTGATCCGGTCACTGCCGGCCCCCGCGGCCGCATCCGGATGGCTCGCGGCGTGGGCGCACGACTTCACCCGCCGTCCGCCGAGCACACCCGAGCTCCTCACCGACCCCCGCACGGCCCGCCGTCGACGGGAGCGCTGCCTGCTTCGCGGATCCCGGGCCTTCGACGTCATGCCGACCGTCGAGGTCGATCAGCTCCCGTGCCTCTCCCCCTCCTGGGTGGTCGCCGACCTCGCGGGTCGCATCGAACAACGGCTTCTGCGCAGCCTGTTGATCGACGGCCGCCAGCGTGGCTGCTTCGACCTCGAGGACGTGCGGGCAGTCGCGACCGCCGGGCCGCGGCTGCCCGGACGCGCGGCCCTGATGCAGCTCCTGTGGGAACTCGATCCGGTGCGGTGCGACTCGGTGCTGGAGCACTGGACGCGTACGGCGATCTGCGACCGATCTGCCACCGCCCGCTCCCGAGCCCGTCCCGGCACCGCTGCCCACCCGGACCCTGCACCTCGACATCGGCTGGCCCGATCACCTGGTGGGCGTCGAGTGCGACGGGCTCGGCAGCCACTCCTCACGGGCGCACCTGGAGAAGGATCAGCGGCGACACAATGCGTTCGTCCTCGGAGGGTGGCAAGTCCTCCGGGTCAGCTGGTGGAGGCTCGAGCACGACCGCGCCGGGTTCCTCCGCGAGCTGCGCGCGCTGCTGGAATCGCGGGCCGTCGAGGGTCGGCCCGGACCTTGAGCGAGCCGCGGAACGCGCCGATCGCACGGATCCCACCGTTGACGGACCGGTCGCCGCATGGATCCGGGCACTGAGCCGCCTTCACGTGCGGTCCCCGCATGGATCCGGGCCTGAGCCGACTTCGCGTGCGGTCGCCGTACGGATCCGACTGCACCAGATGGTCGAGATCACCCTCGCGCAGAATCTTGCACGCGTTTGTGCTGTTCAGGCGCCGATCCATTGCACCCGATCGACCACGTCACATTGGCGCACGATCTTGCGCCAAGTTGACGTCGTCGAACGGGTGCAAGCCGCGTCGGGCGGGCGCAAACCGCGTCGAACCCAGCCACGCCACCGGGCGCAAGCCGTCGAGCTGGCGATCCGGTCGGCCAACGGTCAGCCGCGCAGGACGAGTCCGCGCGGGTGATCGGTGAAGCCCGCACTGCGCAGCAGGTCGACGAGCTCGTGCCCGTCGGGCTCCCGCCCGTCGATCCGCTGCAGCCGCACGGCGTCGATCCGGCCCGAGCGGGCGATCGTGGCGACCCCCTCCGCGGCCACCCTGAGATCCTCGGGATCGTCCGAGAACGACAGCAGCGATCGTCCGCCCCGCTCGAGGTACGCGACGAGCCGGCCACCGCGGAGCACGACGTACGCTCCCGCCACCCGCCGGGCGGTCTGACCGCCGGTCGCCCGCGGGGACGGCCACGTGAAAGCGCCGCCGTACGGGTTCGCCGGGTCGGTCGCGGCGAGGACCACGGGCCCGTCATCCTCCTCGCGGGGCTCACGGCAGGCCCGCAACCGATCGACGGCACCGGGGAGGGCGAACTGCGCGCCACCGAGCCCTTCGATGAAGTAACCGCGTCGTGCCCTGCCGGCGTCCTCCATGGCGGTGAGGACCGGATAGACCGCACTGAACCCGCCGGGCAGTTGCTCGCCCGCAACGGAGGCGCGGGTGAGGACACCGTGGCGGTCGAGCAGCTGCGCGGCCAGTGCCGACGCCCGCTCGGTCCCCGCCGCAGCCCGCGTGTCCCCGCCACCGCTCGAGCCGTTCGCCGCTGCCGGGGCGTCCGGATGCCCCGCACGGTTCGGACGCCCCGCGCCGCCCGGATGCCCCGCACCGCCCGGATCCCCCGACCCATCCGGATCCACCACGCCGCGCGCGTCCGGGTGAAGGGGGACGGTCAGATCCGCCACCGCCGCCCATCGTCCCGTTACCGACGGCGGCCCCGACCGCTGCAGGGATCGCGGTGCGCGCCGCCGAGACGCGCGCGACCCGCCACTCGCACGGCGGCGCGGCGCGGTTCCGCCGCCGACCAGCGCACGCAGCGGAGTGACGGCGTCGTTGGTCACCAGGCCGGCCCACACGAGATCCCAGAGCGCGTCGAGGACCGCCCGTTCCTCGTCGCCGACCGCGCCCCGCGTGCCGGCTACTGCGAACAACTCGGGCCAGAACGCCGGCCCCCGCCCGGTGAGACGGTCGAGCAAGGCCGCGTGACGGTCGGTCCACCAGTCGGGAGGTTCGCCCGGGGGATCGCCTCGCACGGCAGCGCGGGGATCGACCGGGACCGGGGCGAGCAGCGGCGCCTGGTCGCGCAGGTAGAGCGCGACCAGGCCGTCGCTCTGGCCGAGGGCCCCGTGCCCCACCCACACGACCTCGCCGGACGCGCACAGCTCGTCCAGCCAACCCGGCTGGTAATCGCGTACGCGGGCGGCCAGCACGTCGCGCTCGAGCACGCTGGCGGGCAACGGCAATCGCTGCAGCTGCTCGACGACCTCGAACACGCGGTCCACGCCCCGCGCCTGCGATCCCACGCCCTGCCAGCCCGGCAGGAACCGCGCGAGCGCCTCGGGCTCGACGGCCTCCACCTCCTGGCGCAGCACGGCGAGGGAGCGGCGGCGCAGCCGTCGCAGGACCTGTGCGTCGCACCACTCGCGGCTCGCCCCGTCGGGACGGAACTCTCCCTGGACGACCCGGCCTTCCTGTTCCAGCCGGCTCAGCGCCATGGCGGCGGCGTCCGGGGGGAGGCCGAGCCGGTCAGCGACGTCGGAGGTTCGGAAGGGCCCGTGCGTACGCGCGTAGCGCGCGACGAGATCGACGAGCGGCTCGGCCACGGGCTCGAGGAACGCGTCCGGCAACCCCGCGACCGGAGGGGCCCCGAGCCCGTCGCGGAAACGGGCGGCGTCCTCGGCGGCCGCCCAGCGCTCGTCACCCGCGATGCGCAGCCGGTACGCCCGACGCTCACGTTCGAGGCGGGCGAGCCACGTGGCCACCTCGTCCTCGGTGGCTCGCGCACGTGCCGCGACCTCGTCGACGCGCAGGTCACCGATCTCGCGCAGGAGATCGTGAAGTTCGTCGGCGGAGCGGGCACGCCGGTCGGCCTCACCCTCGGGCGGCTCGAGGCGCTGTGTCGCGGCCTCCACCGCGGCGAGGGCGTCCGCGTCGATCAGGTCGCGCAACTCCTCGTTGCCGAGCAGCTCGGCGAGCAGCTCACGGTCCAGCGAGAGGGCCTGTGCCCGCCGCTCGGCCAGCGGCGCGTCGCCCTCGTACAGGTAACTGGCCACGTAGTCGAACAACAGGGACGAGGCGAACGGGCTCGCCCGGTCGGTCTCGACGTGCGCGACGCGGACCTCGCGGCGCGCGATGGCCCGCAGGAGCTCCACGAGGGCCGGGACGTCGAACACGTCGGACAGCACCTCGCGATACGTCTCGAGCAAGACCGGGAACTGGCCGTACTTGCTGGCGACCGTGAGCAGGTCACTGGCCCGCTGACGCTGCTGCCACAGCGGCGTGCGCCGGATCCCGTCGCCGCCGCCGACGCGACGGGGCAACAGCAGCGAGCGGGCGGCGCACTCCCGAAACCGGGACGCGAACAAGGCCGAATCGGCGAGTTCTCCCACGACGAGGTCCTCGACCTCGTCCGGCTCGATCAGCACCGCCTCGGCCAGCCGTCGGCTGGTCTCGTCCGCCGAAGCACCGGTACCCGGCGACGCACCGGAACCCGCCGGTCCGGGACTGTGGGCGTCGAACGGGTCGTCACCCGCGGCCCCCCAGCCGAGCGGCTCCCACGGCGCGGTGTCGGGCAGCCGCAGCACGATGCCGTCGTCGGCGTGGATCGACTGGACCTCGACGCCGAGCGTCTCACGGATCCGCGCGGAGATGGCGAGTGCCCAGGGGGCGTGCACGCGCCCGCCGAACGGCGACAGCACGCACACCCGCCAGTCCCCGATCTCGTCCCGAAAGCGTTCGATGACGAGCTGCCGGTCGCTGGGCACCGCCCCCGTCGCGGCACGCTGCTCGTCGAGGTAGGCCGCGAGGTTGCCGGCCGCGCGCTCGTCGAGCCCGTAGCCGGACTGGAGCCGTTCGGCCGAACGCTCGGGCTCGGCCTCGCCGTGCTCACGGAGGAAAGCCCCGAGCGCACGCCCGACCTCGATCGGCCGACCGATGCCGTCCCCGTGCCAGAACGGGAGCTTGCCGGGCTCTCCGGGCGCCGGCGCGACGAGCACCTGATCGCGGGTGATGTCCTCGATCCGCCAGGTCGTGGAGCCGAGGGTGAAGGTCTCGCCCGGCCGGGTCTCGTAGACCATCTCCTCGTCGAGCTCGCCGACCCGACGACCGCCACGGCCCGGGCCGCCCTCCTGGCCGCTCACGAGGTACACGCCGTAGAGGCCCCGGTCGGGGATCGTGCCCGCGTTCGTGACCGCGAGGCGCTGCGCGCCCGATCGACCCTCGATCTCGTCGCCGACCCGGTCCCACGTGATCCGGGGACGCAGCTCGGCGAACTCGTCGCTCGGGTACCGGCCGGCGAGCATGTCGAGCACGCCGTCGAGCTGGCTGCGGGTGAGGTCCGCGTACCCCGCGGCGCCGCGCACGACCTCGAGCAACCGATCGACGGGCCACCGCTCGAGCGCGGTCATCGCGACGATCTGCTGGGCGAGCACGTCGAGGGCGTTGCGCAGGTAGCGCGTGTGCTCGATCTCGCCCTCGCGCATGCGCTGGGTCACGACCGCCGCCTCGAGCAGGTCGCCCCGGTACTTCGGGAACACCTTGCCCACGCTCGGCTCCCCGACCTGGTGGCCGGCCCGGCCGATGCGCTGCAGGCCGCTGGCGACCGAGCCGGGCGACTCGACCTGCACGACGAGGTCGACGGCCCCCATGTCGATACCCAGCTCCAGCGAACTCGTCGCGACGACGCACGGCAGCGTGCCGGCCTTGAGCTGTTCCTCGATCTGGGTGCGCTGCTCGCGGGCGACGGAGCCGTGATGCGCCCGAGCGACCGGGGGCAGGTCCTCGGGCACGGCGTCCCCGGCGGCCTCGGCCTCCGCGACCCGACGCTCCGCGTCGAGTTCGTTGAGGCTCGCGCAGATCCGCTCGGCCAGCCTCCGCGAGTTCGAGAACACGATCGTCGAGCGGTGTGCGCGCACGAGATCGAGGATGCGCGGATGCACCGCGGGCCAAATCGAGGTCCGGCGTTCCCCGCCGGCGACCGTCCCACCCGTCTCGCCCTCCGGCGGGGCGACGACTTGCCCCGACGCCGGGCCGCTTACGGGCTCGGCGGCCGGCTCCACGAGCCGGCTCATGTCCTCCACCGGCACGACGATCTCGACGTCGAGGTGCGGGGGCTCGTTCGCGTCCACCACGGTCATCGGCCGGGACTCCCACGACCATTCGGGCGCCGCCGACTCGACGGATCCGCCGGACGCCGACGATCCGTCGTCCTCCTCGGAGGCCGCCAACCCGTCGGAGGTCCCGATCCCACCGGACCCTCGGATCCGGTCGGACCCGCCACCATCGCCGGCCCCCGGGCCACCCGAATCGGCCGTCGCCCGAGCGGCCTCGCCGTCGCGCACCGTGCCGCCCGCCAGTCCCCCTGCCAAGAACCGCGCGACCTCGCCCAGCGGCCGCTGGGTCGCCGACAACCCGACGCGTTGCAGCGGCGCGGCCCCGGGGTCCGCGGCCCGGCGCAAGGCCTCGAGCCGCTCGAGCGACAGCGCGAGGTGCGCGCCGCGCTTGGTGCCCGCGACGGCGTGGACCTCGTCGACGATCACCGTCTCGATCCCCGCCAGACCCTCTCGGGCCCGGGAGGTCAGCACGAGGAACAGTGACTCGGGCGTGGTGATCAGGACGTCCGGGGGCGTGCGCGCGAGGCGTCGTCGCTCCTCGGCCGAGGTGTCGCCGGTCCGCATGCCGACATCGACGGTGGCTGCCGGGACGCCGAGCCGCTCGGCCGCGCGGGAGATCCCCGCCAGCGGAGCACGCAGGTTGCGGTCGACGTCGTAGGCGAGCGCCTTGAGGGGCGAGACGTAAAGGACGGTCGTTCCCGGCGGCCGCGAGGGCCCCTCGACGAGCCGGTCCAACGCGGCGAGGAAGGCCGCGAGCGTCTTGCCCGAACCCGTCGGCGCACTGACGAGCACGCTGCCGCCCGCCCCGGTGGCCGCCCACGCGCCGCGCTGCGCCGGGGTCGGCTCGGGGAACGTCGCCTCGAACCACGCACGCGTGGCTGCGCCGAAGCGCGCGAGCGGATCAGCCTCCGTCGTGGTCACCGACCTCCTCCGTCCAGGCTCTCGAGCCGACCGCCGGCCCTGTCCCTCCGGGCATGCTGCCACGCGGGTGGGACAGCCTCGTGCGCTGGGAGTCTGCGGTTCCGGGTCCACTGTCGCCGGCTCGACGCCCGCGGGCGACCTGTCCGAACGCCGTATCGCCGCACGGCACGGCGTACCCCTACGGCCGGTCGCTAAGCTGGGGGATTCGCCCGAACATGTGGGCCGGGCGCCACCTCAACCGGCCCGAAGGGAGCGCGAGACGCCTGTGGAAGCCCCGACGGTCACCGTGCGCATTCCGCCCGACGCGGAGCACGTCCCGCTGTTCCGAACGACGGTCGCCGGCATCGCCGCCCGCGCCGATTGCACGCTGGACGAGGTCGAGGACCTGCGGATGGGCGTCGAGGAGGCTGCGGTGCTCCTCCTGCGCCAGGGCGGCGGCGACCGCATCGACCTCGACGTGGTCATCGGCGAGGAGGCGCTGGAGGTCTCGGTGGCCCGCGCCGCGATGGCGACCGACCCGATCGAGGAAGGCACGTTCTCCTGGCAGATCCTCTCGGCACTCTCGGACGAGCTCCGACTGGAGCACAGCGAGGGCACGGGCCGGATCGTCCTCGTCAAGCACCGCAACCAGGCTCGGGACCCCGCGCCCGCGGTGAGCCCGCAGGCCGGGGCCGCGGGCAACTCGGAGGCATCGTGAACTCACCGATCCTCGCGAACGGTCCGACGTCGCCGGATCAGAAGGGCGCCGGCTGATGAGCACGCAGCAGTACAGCCGCGAGGACACGAAGATGCTCTTCGCGAAGCTGCAGGAGACCGGGGATCCCGCGATCCGCGAAGAGCTCGCGCGCCTGCACCTCCCGCTGGTGGAGTACCTGGCGAAGCGCTTCAAGGATCGTGGCGAGCCCCTCGACGACCTCGTGCAGGTGGGCAGCGTCGGGCTCCTCAAGGCGATCGATCGGTTCGACCTCGACCGTGGGGTCGAGTTCTCGACGTACGCCACGCCGACCATCGTCGGGGAGCTCAAGCGCTACTTCCGCGACAAGGGCTGGGCGATCCGCGTCCCGCGACGGCTGCAGGAACTCAGCCTGCGGCTCAACAAGGTGGTCGCGCAGCTCACCCAGGATCTCGGCCGCAGCCCGACGGTGGCGGAGATCGCCCGGGCGGCGGAGGTCAGCGAGGAGGAGGTCCTCGAGGCCCTGGAGTCGGGCCAGGCCTATTCGACCACGAGCCTCGACGCGCCCGCGGGCAACGATGAGGAGGACACCCCCATGCGGCTCGACCGCATGGGCGAGGAGGACGTCGCGCTCGACAACCTCGAGTACTTCGCGTCCCTGGCGCCGCTCATCGAACAGCTGCCCGAGCGCGAGCGGGAGATCCTCTACCTCCGGTTCTTCAAGGGGATGACCCAGTCGAAGATCGCCGAGCACGTCGGCATCAGCCAGATGCACGTCTCGCGGTTGCTGTCCCGCATGCTCGAGTTCCTGCGCCAGGGCATGGAGGGCGAGGAACCGATCGGGTAGGCGGGGGCCCGACCGCTTCACTCTCCCCCGGCCGCCGCCGATATTCCCGGTGTGCGCCGCACCACGCTGTCCACCTGTCTGGGATTGCTCGTGCTCGGCCTCGCCGGGTGCGCCTCGCCGGTGCGCCTGGATCTGCCCGATCTCGACGCCGAACCGCAGTCGGCGCCCGTCCAGTCCGAGGTCTACGACGCCAGCGGCGAGCGGATCGCGATCTTTCGCACCGATCACCGGGAACCGGTCCGGTTCGCGGAGCTCCCCGAGGTGCTCGTCGCGGCCGTGATCGCGGCCGAGGACCGCCGGTTCTACGAGCACGGGGGCGTCGACGCCCGATCGATCGCCCGGGCGGCGATCGCGAATCAGCGAGCCGGAGCCGTCGTCCAGGGCGGGTCGACGATCACCCAGCAGCTCGCGAAGAACCGCTATCTCCCCGAGGCCGAACCGACACTCGACCGCAAGGTCACCGAAGCACGCCTGGCCCTCGAGCTCGAGGACCGCATGTCGAAGGACGCGATCCTCGCCGACTACCTCAACACGATCTACTTCGGCGAGGGCGCGTACGGCATCGCCGCTGCCGCCCGCACGTACTTCGACACCGACGTGGCCGACCTCGACCTCGCGCAGTCCGCGCTGCTCGCCGGCATCATCCCGGAGCCGGTCCGCGCGAGCCCGCATCACGATCCCGAGCGGGCGCGACAGGCCCGGGCCGAGGTGCTCAGGCGCATGGTCGAGACCGGCGCGATCGATCGTCCGGCCGCCGACGAGGCCGCGACCGCCGAACTGGGCCTCGCCGATCCCCCCGAGCCCGCCGAGACCGAGCATCCGTTCTTCGTCGACCTCGTGCGCCGGGAGCTGCTCGCCGACCCGCGGCTCGGGGACGATCCGGCCGCGAGGTTCGAACGGGTGCACGGGGGCGGGCTCAGGATCGAGACCACGATCGACCCCGAGGTGCAGGCGGCGGCCGAGGAGGCGGTCGCCACCCATCGCGAGCAGCTGTCCACCGGCGACGACGACCCCGAGGTGGCCGCAGCCGTGCTCCGGCCCGGCGACGGGCACGTGCTCGCGGTGGTCGGGGGCAGCGATCACGACGAGCGGCCGTTCGACCTCGCCACCCAGGGACGACGCCAGCCGGGCAGCGCGTTCAAGCCGTTCGCGCTCATCGCCGCCCTGGAGGACGGTTACCGGCCGGGCCAAACGATCGACTCCGGATCGGTCAGCCTCACGATCGACGAGTACGGCGAGCCGTGGAGGGTCCGCAGCAACACGAGCGGGCCCATGCCCCTCGACCGGGCGCTCGAGGTGTCGTCGAACGGTGCTTACGCCCGCCTCGGGCACGAGCTCGGCGGTGGGCGCATCGCCGAGGTCGCGCAGCGTCTGGGGATCGACGCGGATCTCGGGACGCACCCCGCGCTCGCGCTGGGTGGCTTGCGCGAGGGCGTGACCCCGCTCGAACTGGCGGCCTCCTACGCCACGGTGGCCGCGGGTGGGGTGCACGCCGAGCCGCGAGCGGTGGCCCGCGTGACGGACAGCGACGGCCGGACCGTGATCGACGACGAGCCCGAGCAGGAGGTCGTGCTGGACGAGGAGGTGGCGTGGCACGCGACGGAGGCCCTCCGCGGCGTCGTGCTGAACGGCACGGGGCAGCTCGCCGATCCCGGTCGCCCCGCCCTCGGCAAGACCGGCACGAGCCAGGGCTACCGCGACGCGTGGTTCGCGGGCGCGACACCCGAGCTCGCCGCGAGCGTGTGGATCGGGCACCCCGACCGGGCACGCCGACTCGAGGGACCGTCCGGCGCCCCGATCGAGGGTGGCTCCTGGCCGGCTCGCATCTGGCGCGACCTGGTCGTCGGTGCACTCGGGGACGGCGAGGAACGCGACTTCCCATATCCCGAGCACCTCGAGGTGACGCGGATCGTGGACGACCGACAGGGTTGCGTGCTCGACGCGGCACCCGGCGCCGAGCTGGTCGAGGCCGTCGACGAGGGCGAGGCGGTCAGAGGGTTCGCGGACGCGCAGCCCGTGGTCCGCACCCGCCTTCCCGGGGAGCTCCCCGAGCGGGCGTGCCCCGAGCCCACCGACGCGGACGAGGAGGACGAGGCGGAGGAGGCGGAGGACGAGGAGCCCGAGACCGAGGACGAGCCGGACCCCGAGACCGACACCGCCGAGCCCGCGGAGGACGACCGATGACGACGCCGGACGGGCAGGTGCTAGCGTCCCGTTCGTTCGTGCCCGTGCTGTCGGCCCCGCCGGCCGGGAGACGGTGACCGGGGGCCGGCGACCCTCCGACGCGCCCCGGAGTCCCGTGCGCGCTCTCCTGCTCTACAACCCGGCGGCGACGACGACGACCGCGCGCGTGCGCGACGCGATCGCCCAGCTGCTCGCGTCCGAGCTCAAGCTCGAGGTGGCGCCCACCAAGCGTCGCGACCACGCCTCGTTCCTCGCGGCCGGGGCGGCCGATGAGGGTATCGACGTGGTCGTCGCGCTCGGCGGTGACGGCACGGTCAACGAGATCGTCCAGGGCGTCGCGCACTCGCGCGTGCTGCTCGCGGTCCTGCCCGGCGGCTCCACCAACGTGTACGCCCGCGCCCTCGGGCTGCCCAACGATCCGCGCGCGGCGACGCAGGAGGTCGTCGACCTCCTGCGTCACGGGCAGCATCGCCGCGTCCCGCTCGCGAGCGCGAACGAACGCTACTTCTGCTTCGCGGCTGGCCTCGGTTTCGACGCCGAGGTCGTCCGCAGGGTCGAGCAGCGTCCGCGCGTCAAGCGCGTCGTCCGACAGGGCGCCTTCGTGATCTCCGGCATCGGCCCCCTGTTGACCGCATCGGATCCCCGCCGGGCCGAGATCCGGGTGACCGCCGACGGGACGACCCACGAGGGGTACCGGTCCGTCGTGTGCGGCGCCGCGCAGCCCTACACCTACCTGGGTCCGTGGCCGGTGCGGCTGTGCCCCGACGGCTCGCTCGACCGCGGGCTCGCGGTGACCGCGCTCACGCGTCTGGGACTGCCAGGGCTGCTGCGCCTCGCCCGGGTCGCGCTGTCGGCGGGGGACGTGAGGCGGCTGCCGACGGTGGACGCCTGGAGCGACCTCACCGAAGCGCATCTGCTGAGCGACCGACCGTTGCCCCTGCAGCTCGACGGCGACTACGTCGGTGAGCTGACCGAGGTGTGGCTGCGACGGGTCCCCGCCGCGTTGTCGGTCGTCGCGCCGCGGAGCTAGCCGGCCGCGAGGTCGGCGAGCGCCTTGACCACCTCGCCGGGACGGTTGGTGCAGATCGCGTCGACGCCCAGCCGCACGAGCCGCAGGACCTCGTCGAGGTCGTCGACGGTCCAGACGAACACCGCGAGTCCCTCGGCGTGCAGCGCCGCCACCTCAGCGGGCGCGAGCCCGTCGGCGTCGATCGGCGGACAGATGATCTGCGCCCCGTACTCGACCCCGAAGTTCGCCGCCTGAGCGAGGCTGAGCGTGCCCAGGTGCAAGAGCCCGGCCGGCACGCTCGGCAGGGCCTTCGCGATCGCCGACACGGTGAGCGGGTTGAACGAGCTCGTCATCCAGGGGCGCTCGTCGATCCGACCCTCGAGCAGTTCGGTGACCAGCTCGACGGTGCGTTGATCGTTCTCCTGGTAGTCCACCTCACCGGGATTGTTCTTGATCTCGACATCCACGCCGAGCCCGTCGGGCAGGTCCGCGAGGACCGCCTCGAGGCCCCAGACGCCGAGGCTCGAGAGATCGTGCGCTGTCTGCTCGATGAGGGGCGTGCCGTCGGGCGTCGTCGGATCGTGGTGCACGACCGGGACGTCGTCGGCGCTGCGCCGCACGTCCAGCTCCACCCAGCGCGCTCCCGCTTCCCATGCGGCGAGGAACGCGGCTGGCGTGTTCTCGGGCGCGACGTGCGGGGCGCCGCGGTGACCGACCACCGCCGGGGCGTCGTAGAAGGGAAACATCGCAGGGCAGTCTACGAGGTCGGCGCAAGGTCGGCTCACCCGTTCGGACGGCGGAGTGGGAACGAACTCCCCCCTTTACGTCGGAGCCGGGTGCCGCTAAGCTTCTTGTGAAGTCAGGCACAAGCCCGGAGCATCGGCCTGTGCCTGAGGGAGCCGAGCCGGGCCTGAGGGAGCCGAGCCGGGCCTGAGGGAGCCGAGCCGGTCGCGCGCCGAGCCCCTCGGTGGCGCGCGCTGCTCCCGCCCTGTGCCCCTGCGTTCGAGGGCGCGGGCCGGCGAGCTGGCGTGGACACCGCGTCCGCCCAGCGACCCGTACCCGCGGCGGAACCGGCCCGTCAGGTTCCGCAGGCAACGGCACGCCGTGGCGAGACCGCGCCACATGGAGAACGACCCAGCAAGGACGACAGCACAGCGCGATGCGCCCCTTGTGCGCGCCTTCACAAGGTGGCGGAGGTCGCGCTCGACGACGAGAGACAACGCCATGCCGGCATCGACCGATGCCGGGCTAGCTCCGAGACCGATAATCACGACGGCGAGACGAAAGCGAGTTCACCCCCCATGGACTGGCGTCAGCAGGCAGCATGCATCGGCGAGGATCCCGAGCTGTTCTTCCCCGTGGGAAGCACCGGCCCTGCACTGGAGCAGGTGGAGCGAGCCAAGGCCGTCTGCCGGCGGTGCCCCGTGATCGAGGAGTGCCTCGAATGGGCACTGGCCACGAACCAGGACGCAGGTGTCTGGGGGGGCATGAGCGAGGACGAACGCCGAGCGCTGCGGCGCAACCGCCAGCGGCGTCGGCGGGTCGCCAGCTAGCCAGCCAGCGGCGTCGGCGGGTCGCCAGCCAGCCAGCGGCGTCGGGTCGCGGGACGAGAGGGGCGCGGGTCGTTCCGCGCGGTCAGGGCAGGGGCAGGACGAGCTCGATGGCCGTCCCGGTCTCCTGCTCGAGGGGTTCGAACGTTCCCCCGAGTTCGCTCTCGGCCAGGGTCCGTGCGATGCGCAGGCCGAGGTGGGCGGATTCGTCCAGGTCGGTCGGCATGCCGACCCCGTCGTCGCTCACCAGCACGCGCAGGGTCGTCGAGCCGCGTTCGAAGCCGACGACGATGCGGCCGCCCGTCGCGCCGTCCTTCCCTCGACCCTCGGACGAGGGAAAGGCGTGCTCGACCGAGTTCTGCAGCAGCTCGGTCAGCACGAGCGCCAGCGGGGTCGCGACCTCGGCGGGCAACTCGCCCGGGTCGCCCTCGACGGCGAACTGCACGGGCGCGTCGGGATCGGAGAGCCCCTCGCCGAGCATCCGGACGATGCGCTCGGTGATGCCCCCGAACGGGAGCCGCTCCCGGGACTCCTGGGACAGCGTCTCGTGAACGAGTGCGATGGACGTGATCCGCCGAACGGACTCGTTCAGCGCGGCGCGCGCCTCCCCCGATCCCAGCCTCCGCGCCTGCAGCCGCAGGAGCGACGCCACCGTCTGCAGATTGTTCTTCACGCGGTGGTGGATCTCGCGGATCGTCGCGTCCTTGACCCGCAGGGCCCGCTCGTGTCGCCGCAACTCGGTGACCTCGCGGACGAGCAGCAGCCCTCCGACCACGTTCCCGGCCTCGATGAGGGGCAGGAGGCGGCGTCGGATCACCGCGCGCTCGCGCTCGACCTCGTCGTCGACCGGCCGTCCGTGCTCGAGGCCCGCTCGCAGATCCTCGGGTGCGGGATCGAACGCGTCCAGCGCGTGGCCGGTGACCTTGTCCAGCGTGCCGAGACGGCGGTAGGCACTGATCCCGTTCGGTGACGCGAACGTGACCGTCGCGGTCTCGTCGACCCGCAGGGTCCCGTCGCCGACCCGCAGGAGGTACTCCCGCTCCTCGGGCTCCTGCTCCGGGTACGGGAACGTGCCGTCCGCGAGCATCTGGGCGAACTGGCTGGCCGTCTGCAGGTAGGTGAGCTCCAGCTGTGAGGGGGAGCGCGCGGTCGACACGTTGGCCTCCCGGCTGATCACCGCGACAACTTCGTCGCGGAACCGCACGGGGATGGCCTCCTCGCGCACCGGCACACCGAGCGACCAGTCCGGATCGGCGTCGCGGATGACCCGCTGCTCGTGCACGGCTCGCCCGAGCATCGGGCGCTGGCGCACGTCGTAGACCTCGCCGACGAGATCCTCGGCGTAGATGGTCTGCGCGGTGTACGGCCGCATCTGCCCGACGCACAGGAACGACTCGCGAACTCCCTCGTGGGGCACGGGCACCCACAGCAACAGGTCCGCGAACGAGAGGTCGGCGAGGATCTGCCAGTCGCTCAGGAGACTCTGCAGGTGCGCGATGGCGTCCTCGCGCAGGCCCACCCGATCGCGGAGCAGGTCCTCCGGTAGGGACACGGGTCGCTATCCCTCTCGCGCAGTCGACATGATCATTTCCCGAGGAAGCGTTCGAGACCCTTGATGGGTCCGACCTCGCGGATCCGCTCGAATGCACGCGCCTCGATGCGCTTGACCTCGGCGATCGTCAGGCCGAGCCGCTCGGCGACCTCGCCCGGTCTCGCGGGCGTGCCGTCGGCCAGACCCATGCGGTGCTCGATGACCTTGCGCTCGATCTCGGGCAGCCGCGACAGGACACCCGACAGCTTCTGCCGCAGCGCCTTGACCGCGGCTTCCTCGTCCCCGCGTTCTGCCTCGCTCATGCTCCGAAGGCTAGCGTGCCTGCCCCGACGTTCGGGACCGAATCGCGGCCCGGATGGCCGAGCGGTCGAATCGGGGACGCGCGCGCCGGCCACACCATGGGTAGCCTCGCGACCGTGGACGACCGCACGACCTACGACCTGCAGGGGCTCGTCGATGCCGCCGACGACGCCGAGCTCCTCGCTGCGGTCGATGGCCTGTGTGGGGGCCGGCAGTGGGACGCCCTCGAGGATCTGGCGCATCGGTGCCGTGCAGCGGTCGAGCTCGGACGTCAGCTCTGGGGCGTCGCGATGCACATCGACTACCGGCTGGCCCGCGAGGCACCGGCCGGCCACGCGGCGCGGGCGGTCGCACCCGGTGCCGGTCGCTTCGCGCTGGGACCGCTCACCGAGGTCGTGGCCGCGCAGCACACGTGGAGCGAGCTCGCCCCACACCTCGTGGACCCGGCGACGCGTTCGACAGTCGCACAGGAGCGCGTGCTCCGCGGTGAAGACCTGTGCCACGCGGACGTCGCCGCCGAGCTGCCGCTACGGCTCGCCCCCTTCGAGCCCTCGTACCCGCTGCCGCACTATCGGGACCGGTCCGCACGGTTCCCTGCGCCCCCGAGCGCGACGAGCCCCACCGGACCCCCGCGTGAACTCCCTCACGCGGATCCCCGGCCGACCGACGACGCGGCGCGCGCGCTCCACGAGCTCGCTGCCACCTGGGCGACGGAATCGACCGGCACCGTTCGGGTCGTCGCGGCACACGGCGACGGTCCCGAGGGGGTCGGCTTGCTCACACCGACCGCGCGCGTCGAGGAGATCAGCGGGGACGAGGCCCTGGCACTGATGCAGTGGGCCGGTGCGAGCGGAGGGGCGCGTGGACGCCGACGCGGTGGGGCCGCGGGTCGTTTCGCCGCGTGGTGGGCCCTCGCGGCAGTCGCCGGCCTCGATTGGGACGACGACCCGGAGGCGCTGGCCGAGGAGCTCACGCTCGTCGCGGGCGAGCTCCGCATGTGGCGATGGGCTCCGGCCACCGACGCGCCGCGCCCGATCGAGGAGCCAGCGACTCCCGAGACCCCCGCGAACGGCACGACGCAGACGGACCCCGCGACGTCCGCGACAGCCAGGATCCCGGACGGGCCCGGCGGTGAGCAGGGATGGGTCCTGCGCCTGGCGATCGCCGATCCCTTGGATGGCCTCTCGTGGGTGATCGACGCCCACGACCGCGTCGACAGCGCGTTGCCGGACTGACCCGCTCCACGCGCTCCGGTCGGCGGGCCGGCGATGTGCGAGGATCCGCGCGACCGCGCTCGCATCAGCCGCGGTCATGGTCGGGTCCGGCCCGCGCGCCGGAACCCGCGAGCGAAAGAGCTCGACGCGACCCGGGGTACACATGCCTCTCGTGCTGGCGGTCCTGGTGGCGGCCGTCCTCATCGGCTACGCCCGCGGCGGACGGCTGCGCGCGCTCGCCACCCTCGATCTCCGCCGACCCTGGCTGCTCGCCGTCGCCGTCGTCACCCAGCTCACGGCGGCGGCCACACGCTTCGTCGGCGAGGGGACCGTTGAGGCCCTCGGACCCCCACTGCTCGCGGTGGGATTCGCCGCCGTCCTGCTGTTCCTGCTCGCGAACCGCCACCTGCCGGGGATCTGGTTGGCGTTCGTCGGCGTCGCGCTCAACACGCTCGTGATCCTCGCCAACGGCGCCATGCCGGTCTCGCCACGAGCGCTCGAGGTCGTGGGTGACGCCAGCGCCGCGCTGCCCGGCGGTCGCCACGCGTTGCTGGACGCGCGGACCCAGCTTCCGTGGTTGGCGGACGTCATCCCCGTGCCACCGCTGCGCAGCGTCGTCAGCGTCGGCGATCTGGTGCTCGCGGCGGGCGTCGGCTGGCTCGTCGTGCGTGTGATGGGATCGGCGCCCCCGCCGCTGGAGGGCGCCGGGGCCCCCGAACAGGGGTAGCACCGCCGCACGCGGGCCCTGAAAGGATGACGGGCGCGGACTGGCCCGAGCGGGGAGACCCGGGCGGACGATGACCGGGCGGACGTCGCCCGGGGGAGATCACTCGAGCCGCGGATTCGTGCCGAGCCGCCCGATCACGCGGTCGAAGAGCTCGGGCGGGGCCGCCTCGCGGCACTTGGAGGCGAGCAGCGCTCGGACCTGCCGCTCGAAGTCCGCGCGCTCGAGGCACGGTGGACAGTCAGCGAGGTGATCGGCGAGCACCTGCGCGACATCCTGCGGACACTCGTCGTCGAGGTAGGCGCTGAGGTCCGCGAGTATCCGCTCGCAATGGTCCTTCATCGCGCTCAACGCTCCTCCGTCGCGGATCGGGCGGCGGCGGACCCGCGTTGCGTGTCCTCCACGGCGGCTGCCTCCTCGGTCTCGACCTCGTCGGGGATCACGAGCCCCCGACGAACGGCCAAGTCGTACAACGCGCGCTGGAGGGCTGCTCTTCCCCGATGCAGCCGGCTCATCACCGTGCCGACGGGCGTGTCCATTATTTCGGCGATCTCGGCGTAGCGGAAGCCCTCGACGTCCGCGAGGTAGACGGCGATCCGGAACTGCTCGGGCAGGTCGGCGAGGGCCTGGGTGACCTCGACGTCCGTGAGCCGCTCGAGCACCTCGGTCTCGGCCGCCGCGTGGGTGGTGGAGCTGATGCGGTCGTAGAGGCTGAACTCCTCGTCCGCGTCGGCGGAGACCTCGTCCGGCCGGCGCTGCTCCTTGCGGTAGCCCGAGATGTAGGTGTTGGTGAGGATCCGGTAGAGCCATGCCTTGAGGTTCGTCCCCGGCCGGTACTGGTGGAACTTGTCGTACGCCTTCGCGAACGTCTCCTGGACGAGGTCCTCGGCGTCTGCGGGGTTGCGGGTGTAGCGCAACGCCGCCGAGTAGAGCGCGTCGAGGTGCGGGAGCGCATCGCGGACGAACCGCTCTTGACGCTGCTCGTCGCTCAGTTCCTGACGCACCGGATCGCGACCGGGCGCCACGGGTTCGTCGGCCGCTCCCTCCGCGCCCGACGAGGGCGTGGCGCCGGCGGGCTCGCTGGATGGCAAGGATCCTCCGATTCGCGGATGTGCGCCGGCGAAGGCATCCACCGGATCGGCGTCGACGGCAGACCTGCCCTCGACGCCCGTCCAGTTTACCCGGTTACCGGTCCACCACCGCGTCGTGACGGCTGCCCGGTGGACGGGGTGGGACGAGTCCACAGGCCACCACGAGGGGCGGGACAGATGAGTGACTCTAGAATAAGATAGGCATCTCTCATGATGTTCCATTGTATCCAGAAGCGTCCGCCGTCGGAGTGCCGGCGGCACCGGAGGATCGCGTGCGCGTGCGGGACGAGCAGGGCTGGCTGGACGACCTCCCCGACGAGGAGGCCCCCGCGACTTCCGATCGGAGCCGCCGGCGGCGGCTCGTGCTGGCGGCGGCGGTGCCCTGGTTGCTCCTGCCGCTGCTCCTCCTCGTCGCACGCGGCGGTGGCGAGGACAACGCGGCCGAGGGCGTCACCCCGGAGGAGGAAGCACCGCGGCTGGGGGCCACCGAGCAGGGGATGGCCGACGAGGCCGGCCCCGAGGAACCAGCCGACGAGGCCCGCCCCGAGGAACCAGCCGACACGGACGCCCCCGAAGAATCACCCGACGACGAGGCCACCCCCGAGGAACCACCCGACACGGTCGCCCCCGAAGGGCCGCCCGAGGACCCGACGGGCGACGCTGCGGCCCCCGGGCCCGACGGCGGGGCGGGCGCACGAGGGGGCTGGACCGGTGCACCTCTCACCACGGACGCCGCGACTCCCGTGGAGGGCCGCGTTGCCGCAGCCGCCGAGCTCGGGGTTCGGACCCACGTCACGTCGCTCGGTGACGCAGCGGCCTACGTGGACCACGCGCGGGCGGAGTGGGCGGAGGAGGTGGGCCCGTTCACCGTCGTGCGGGTCTCCGCGCTGGTCCTGACCGGAAACGAGGACGGCTGGGAGGAGGCCCGCATCCACCGCTTCGCCGTCGCACTGCACGACGACCCGGGGTCCGAACCGCGTGCGGCGGGCCCCCCATGGGAGGTCGCGGCACCCGAGCCGGTGCCCGCCGACTCGGACCTGCCGGACGCCGGACCGGCGTTCGAGGAGGCGGACCAGCCGCCCGATGGGCTCGAGGCCGCGCTCCGGGAGGCGGGCTACGAGGAGCCCACGGACGTGGTGGCGCACGTGGCCGCGGAGCTACCCGATGCGTGGCTGGTCACCTTCGAGGCCGAGACCGCATCCGACCCGTCGTCCACGCGCCAGGTCCTCGTGACCGGCGAGCCGCCGCGCGTGATGGGCCTGCCACCGGACCCGTCGGATGAGCGCGCGCCCCCCGACGACACCGAGCGCTGAACCGACCCGCAACCGTCGCGAACGACCGAAGGGAGCCACGATGTCCCAGACCGCACTCACCCGGACGGACGCCACGACTCACCCCGGAAGCGCCAGCTCGCCCCCGTCCGCACCGCTCACCCGGTCGACGCCCCGCCCACAGCCTCAACCGCCCACCGCACGGCTGGCGCGCATGGCTCGGGCGTTCGCGCACCTCTACCTGGAGGTCGAACGCGGCGCGCGCCCGCACCGGCAGCTGCAGCGCCTGCTCTGCCCCGTGCTCTACGCGCGCCTGCCGGAGGTCTGGGTGCGCCCCCACGCGCCGCCGCCGCAGCTGCGGACGGTCACGGGTTGCCGAACGGCCCCGGGATCCTTCGAGGCGGTCGCGACCGTGACCCGAGGGCACCGGGTCGGTGCGCTCGCGTTCCGCCTCCGGCGAACCTCGGCGGGCTGGCGGGTCGACGAGCTGTGCCGGCCGGAGCACGGCCCCCTCCCCGATCCACCGTTCCCGGTCCCCGTCGACGAACCTGACGTGTTCGACCTGGTGCCGTGAGGCGCTGCGCCTCGACGCCCACGTCGCCAGGAGAGCGTGTCAGCGACCACAGCGGCGCTACGCTGCCCGAATGAGTGTGCACCTGTCCGCCTCCACCCGTCCGGGTGACCGCCCCGGCCCCACCGAGTCGGGCCCGCACGAGGCATGACCGCCACCGATCCTGCAGGGGTGTCGTCGGTGGCCGCGCGCTGGCTCGGCGAGCTCCTGCCGGCAGCCGCCCCCGTCGCCACGACCGACGAGCTGCTGGCGGCCAGCCTGGAGGCCGCCGGCCGCCCGGTGTCGCGAACGGACGGTCCTGCCCTGCCCCCGGCCGGGTCCGTGCGCGGGGTCGCGCTCCTCGACGAGCAGCTGACCGACGACCCCAGGGGCCCCGAGACGCAGCTCGAGCTGCTCGCGCGGACGCTCGAGCCCGCCGGCGTGATCGTCGCGACGCTCACCAACCGCGGGTACGCCGAGGCGCACGGCCACGCGGCCCACGCGCACGCGGTCACCGGGGCGCAGGCGGCACGTTTGCTGGGGCAGCGGGGCTTCACGGTCGAAGCGCAGATCGCGCCCGGCGCCGCCGCGCGGGTTCGTGGCGAGCCCGCCACGGTCGATACCCGGGCCGACGCGGCCCCGGGGCTGGCCGATGCCGCGCCCGTCCTGCTGGTCGCCGCGCGGGCACCAGCGTCCTTCGAGGATCGTGCGGCGACGTTCTTCGCGACGTTGCCCCGCCACGTACTCGCGGCCGCGGTGCTCTGCCGGGAACTCAACGGGCGGATGCTGATCGTCCACGACGTCTTCAAGGGGGCCTGGACCATCCCCGGCGGTGTCGTCGAACCCGACGAACGTCCCAGCGACGCCGCGGCGCGGGAAGCGTGGGAGGAGGCCGGCGTGCGCGTCGACGTGGGACGTGTCCTCGGGCTCTTCGCCGCGCGGCGACCCGACCGGGCGATCGTCGTCTACGACGCGTGGCCGTCGGCGGGCGGCGCCGTCGACCCCGAGCCGCAGAACGTCTACGAGAGCGACGCCGCGGCCTGGGTCACCGTCGACGAGGCGCTGGCGCGGATCGCGCCTCACGTGGCGTTCCAGGTCCGCCGCTGCCTGGACGAGCCCGGCGGCACGCACTGGCAGGCCCGTGCCTGACAACGGCGGCTGATGCCTCGGCCGCGCGCGCCGGGTCGCGATGCGCTGCCGGCTCAGGCCGATTCGGCACCCGTCATGCGGCCCCGTGGCACTTCTTGTACTTGCGACCGGACCCGCACGGGCACTGGTCGTTGCGCCCGATCTTGTTCTCCTTGACGACCGTCGTCTGCGCGGGCTGCCGCTGGTTCTGCGTCCGGGCCTGCGCCGCGACGGCGGCACCCGGCCTGCCGGCTCCCGTGCCGACGCGACCGCCGCTGGTGGACACGGTGTACGAGCCGCTGCCCTTGTTCGGTGCCGAGTAGCTGAGCTGGCTCGGGTCGGGGCCGTCCTCCTCGGACGCGGACTCGGACTCGAGCGCGGGGCGGCGGACCTCGCCGCGCCGGCGCTGCGTGCCCTGCCCGCCGGACCCGCTCTCGCGTCCCGTCGCGGCGTCGCCAGCACCGTCGGCGGCGGGCTCCCCGCGCGCGTCCGGGGCGCTCGAGGCGGCGTTCCCGTCGGCCTCGGCGTCCGAGGCCTGCGAGGCCTGCTGCTCCTCGGGCTTCTCGACCGGCAGGTTGAAGAAGTATCCGGCGGCCTCCAGCTTGATGCGCTCCATCATCGCGTTGAACGCGTCGCGGGCCTCCCGGGTGTACTCCACGAGCGGGTCCCGCTGGCCGACGGCGCGCAGGCCGATCCCGTCACGCAACTGGTCCATCTCGTAGAGGTGCTCGCGCCACATCCGGTCGACGACGCTGAGGGTCACGCGGCGCTCCACCTTGCGCAGCAGGTCGCTGCCGAGATCCTCCTCCCGCTCGGCGTACCGCGCCCGCGCGTCCTCGACGAGCATCCGCTGCAGCTGGTTCTGTTCGAGGTTCTCGAGGTCCAGCTCCCCACGATCGACCTGCACGTCCCAGATCCGCCCGAGCTCGTTCCACAGCTCCTCGAGACGCCACTCCTCGGGGTACTGCTTCTCCGGCGCGTACTCCGTGACGAGCCCGGCGACCGCGTCCTCGATGAACTGCCAGGCGATCTCGGCGACGCGCTCGTCGGCGCCCTCCAGCACCTCGTCGCGCTGCTCGTAGATGAGCTTGCGCTGCTGGTTCATCACGTCGTCGTACTTGAGCACCGTCTTGCGGCGCTCGAAGTTCACCGACTCGACCTGGGTCTGCGCGCGCTGGACGGCACGACTGACCATCTTGTGCTCGATGGGCACGTCGTCGGGCAGCTTGAGGCGGTTCATGATCGAGTCGACCGCGCTCGCGTTGAACACCCGCATGAGGTCGTCCTCGAGCGAGAGGTAGAACCGCGACTCGCCGGGATCGCCCTGCCGGCCGGAGCGACCGCGCAACTGGTTGTCGATGCGACGCGACTCGTGACGCTCGGTACCGAGCACGTAGAGGCCGCCGAGCTCCTTGACCTTCTCGCCCTCGGCCTTCGTCTCCGCGGCGAAGCGCTCGAGCTGCTCCTCGTACACCCGCTGGAAGTCGTCGCCGTCGATCTCCTCGTCCTCGGGGCCCCCGCCGAGCTGGCGTCGGGCCTCCTCGTCGGCGAGGAACTCGGGGTTGCCGCCGAGCATGATGTCTACGCCGCGACCGGCCATGTTCGTCGCCACGGTGACCGCGCCGATGCGGCCGGCCTGTGCGATGATCTCGGCTTCCTTGAAGTGGTTCTTCGCGTTGAGGATCTCGTGCGGGATCCCGCGCTGGGCCATGAGCTCCGAGATCTGCTCCGACTTCTCGATCGAGGTCGTCCCGACGAGCACCGGCTGGCCGCGCTCGTGACGCTCGGCGATGTCGTCGGCCGCGGCCGTGAACTTCGCCTCCGAGGTCTTGTAGATGAAGTCGGGCTGGTCCACGCGGATCATCGGCTCGTTCGTGGGGACCTGCACGACGCCGCAGTTGTAGATGTGGGCGAACTCGCCCTCCTCGGTCTTGGCGGTCCCGGTCATGCCCGCGAGCGTCGAGTAGTTGCGGAAGTAGTTCTGCAGCGTGATCGAGGCGAGCGTCTGGTTCTCCGCCTTGATCTCGACGCCCTCCTTCGCCTCGATCGCCTGGTGCAGGCCCTCGGAGTACCGCCGCCCGGTGAGCACGCGACCGGTGAACTCGTCGACGATGTGGACCTCGCCGTCGGTGACGACGTACTCCTGGTCGCGGCGGAACAGCTCCTTGGCCTTCACGGCGTTGTTGAGGTGGTGGATGAGGGGGGTGTTCACCGACTCGTACAGGTTCTCGACGCCCAGGATCTCCTCGACCCGGCTGACGCCCTCGTCGGTGATCGAGACGGTGCGCTTGGCCTCGTCCACCTCGTAGTGACGGTCGCGTTCGAGCTTGGGGGCGACGCGCTTGGCGAAGACCTCGTACCACTCGCTGTGCTGGTCGGCGGGACCGGAGATGATCAGCGGGGTCCGCGCCTCGTCGATCAGGATCGAGTCCGCCTCGTCGACGATCGCGAACCCGTGGCCACGCTGGACCTTCTGCTCGGGGCGCTGGACCATGCGGTCCCGCAGGAAATCGAAGCCGAACTCGTTGTTCGTCCCGTAGGTGATGTCGCAGGCGTACGCACGTCGCTTGTCGGCCTTCTTCTGCCCGCTGAAGACCAGGCCGGTCTCGAGGCCGAGGAAGGTGTAGATCCGACCCATCCACTCGGCGTCGCGGGCGGCCAGGTAGGGGTTGACCGTGACGACGTGAACGCTCTCGCCCGACAGCGCGTTCAGGTAGACCGGCATGGTCGACGTGAGGGTCTTGCCCTCGCCGGTCTTCATCTCGGCGACGTCGCCCTCGTGCAGGGCGATGGCGCCGAGGACCTGGACATCGAACGGGCGCTGCTCGAGGACCCGCCAGGCGGCCTCGCGCACGACCGCGAACGCTTCCGGCAGGAGATCGTCGAGCTCCGCGCCCTCCTCGTAGCGAGTGCGGAACTCGTCGGTCTTCGCACGCAGTTCGTCGTCGTCGAGTTCGCGCACCGCGTCCTCGAGCTCGCTCACGTCGGCGACGCGACCCTCGAGCTGTTTGACCCGGCGACCTTCGCCCAACCGCAGAATTTTCTCGAGCACGACGCCTCCAGAAACGGGATCCGCCCTTCAGTGTAGGTCGGCGGCGGGGTGCTGCGTCCCGCGGTCGCGTGCCTCCCCGGACGGGCCGCCTCCCCGATGGGCACCGGGCGAGGTGCGTAGCCGGACCCACGGTCCCAGCCGCGTCCCATCTCCGGCGTGCTGCGCGTTCCGAGCGCGCAGCAGTCCCGACCGGAGCCGCGGGCTGGCTACTTGATGTCGAGGAGCTTCTCACGCACCGCGTAGACCACGGCCTCCATCCGCGAGTGCAGGTGCAGCTTCTCGAGGATGTTGCGCACGTGGTTCTTGACCGTGTTCTCGCTGATGAACAGTTCGCGGGCGATCTCACGGTTGCCCAGCCCCTGCGCGACGAGGGAGAGGACCTCCATCTCCCGCTCGGTGAGCTTGGGGGCGGGGACCTGCTCCTTCTCCTCGCCCTTCTTCGCCATCGAGGCGAACTCGTCGAGGAGCTTCGAGGCCATCGACGGCGTGATCAGCGACTGGCCGGCGTGCACCGCACGGACGGCGTCGGCGACCTCGTCGATCGAGATCTCCTTCAGCAGGTAGCCGCTCGCCCCCGCTTTGATCGCCTCGTAGAGATCCTCCTCCTCGTCACTGATCGTGAGCATCAGGATCTTCGCCTGCGGGATCGCCTGCTTGATCTCGCGCGTCGCCTCGATGCCCGACACCGTCGGCATGCGCACGTCCATCAGGACAAGGTCGGGCTGGTGGGAGGTCGCAAGCCGCACCGCCTCGTCGCCGTCACCGGCCTCGGCGAGCACGTCGATGTCGGGTTCGCTCGACAGCACCATCTCGAGACCCCGTCGGAACAGGGAATGGTCGTCCGCGATCAGGACGCCGAGCATGCCGTCCTCGGCGTCGGACGATTCGTTGGCAGAGGCCTCGCTCATGGTTGCCCTCACGTCGTGAGCTGCTCGTCGGTGACCGGCACGTCACGCGTCCACAGCGTCCCTCGGCCGGGGGCTCCCCGAGCAACACCGCGGACAGTCACGGAGTCTAGCCCCGCAGGGGATGCGCCGCGCGACCACCGGGACCCGATGGGCTACGGGAGCATCACCCTTTCGGGCCACCCCGTGGGAGGTATCGGCAGGTTCGCGCGCCGACTTCAGTCATCGACCGGGTGACCGACCGTGTCCCCGGGCGTGCGCTACGCCTGCGCTTCGGGCGCGGCCTGCTCAGCCGGCTCGATCAGCCCGAGGTCGCCGTCGCGCCGACGGTAGAGGACGTTCTCCCGGCCCGTGGCGGAGTTGGTGAAGAAGAAGAAGTCGTGGCCGAGCAACTCCAACTGCAGCGCCGCCTCCTCCGGCAGCATCGGTCCGATCTCGAACTGCTTGTGGCGAACGATGCGCGGACTCGGCTCGACCTCGGCAGCCACAGACTCGGGTGAGGGGCCGGCCTCCGCAGGGCCGTCGCCGTTCGCCGCCTCGACGAGTTGGGGAGGCAGCATCTCGGTGGAGGACGGTTCTGCGTTGCCCGCTTTGCGCCGCCGGTCCACGAGACGCGCCTTGTACTTGCGCAACTGGCGCTCGAATCGACCGACGGCGGCTTCGACGGCCCCGCGGTGATCGGCCCCCGCCCCTCGCGCGCGGATGTGGTGGCCCTTGGTTCGTGCCGTGATCTCGACGACCGCCGGCTCCGGAATGCGCGGGTTCTGCTCCTCGCTGAACAGCATCTCGATGCCCAGCAGACGATCGAAGAACCGCGTGGCGTGCTGGACCCGGGCCACCGCATCGTCCTTGAGCCGCTCGGAGACGTCGCAGTCCTTCGTCTTGACGATCACGTCCATGCCGCTCCCCTATCGTCGGCTGCGCATCGAGTGCCACTCGGTGCCCTTTCGACGACGCGCCGACACCGCCGGCGCCGTCGACCCGCTCCTCGCCGCCGTGCCCGTCGATCCCGTCGGCCCGTGGGGGCGGGGGATCGATGATCGGGCCGGCGTGGCACCAACGGCCGTCCGCGACGGCCAGGAGTGGCCGCGTTCGCGGGGCAGCCGGGGGCCGGGCAGTGGGATGCGAATGGATCGCGGCCACACGGTGCGCATGTCGACCGGAGGCCTCGGGAGGGTGCAGCCATCCGGTGGTGCGGTCACATCCACCTCGCGGTAGGGCGACGGGCTCGCATCCTACCCCTGATCGGCGGTGTCCACGCGCCGCGTGTCGGTGTCAGTAGCTGAAGGTCGTGGCGCCGTCGCCGATCCATTCCCAGAGCGGCACGGTTCCCTGGATCTCGGCGTTGGGCAGCAGGTCACCCTTGTCGAGCTGACGAGCGTTGAAGCAGACGGGGCACACGTAGTACTGACCGCCCGCATCGGCGTACCGCTTCATCAGGTCCGGCAAGGGCGGACAGCCGTCGCAGGCGACGCCGACCGCCACCCCCTCCTGCGCGAGCCGCACCGCCTCCTTGGTCAGGAACATCAGGGGCGGCCGTCCCGACTCGGCGGCGCCCACCGCGACGAGGAACGCCACGGTGACGGTCTCGGCGTCCTCGAGTCCGGTGGTGAGGCTGATCACGCTCTTGTCCGACATTCCGGCCTCCTTGTCGTCACTGCTCGGGTTTGCGGGCGCGTATCGGGTACCCGAAGGTGCCGAACGCCCGCGCCTTCTCCTCGCCGCTGGCACCAGCGAACGTGTCCGTGGCCGGGCCGAACTCGACGTCGACGAACCCGGCCTGCTCGATGACCGCCTGCCACCCTGCGCACGGCAGGGCACCGGCGATTCAAGCGGTCCAGAGGTCGACGTCGGCTCTGGCTTCGTCGGGGACCGGCTGTTCCAGGCAGATGTCGCTGATCTGGAGGCGCCCACCGGGACGCAGGACTCGGAAGAGCTCCCCGTAGCCGGCGGCCTTGTCCGGCACGAGGTTCATGACGCCGTTCGAGATGACGACGTCCGCCCAGCCGTCGGGCAGCGGCATGTCCTCGATGACGCCCTCGTGGAACGTCACGTGGTCGAGTTGCTGCTCGGCGGCGGCACTTCGAGCACGGACGAGCATGGCGTCGTTCATGTCGACCCCGACCACCTCGCCCTCCGCGCCCACCGCTCGAGCGGCGATCAGAGCGTCGGCGCCGGCCCCGGAGCCGACGTCGACGACCCGCTCCCCCCGAGCGGGCAGGCCCCAGTGGAAGACGTTCGCGACTCCTGCGAACGCATCGACAGCATCGACGGGCAGGCCATCGACGAGATCAGCTCGGTAGCCGAGGTGGTCCATCGCCGGCCGTCCGGTGTGGAAGTGGTGCTCGGCCTCGGGTTCCTCGGCCACCTCCTTGTACTTCAGGGTGATCTCGCTGCGTAGCCGGTCGACGTCCACCGGCACATGGCTACTCATCTCACCAACCCCTCCCTGGTCGTGGTCGCGTCACCCGTCAGGACGACAGCCGCGGCCGACACATTGCATCGGAGCGCGGGAAGGGCCCGACCCGGCCGGTCCGAGTCGGTCAGGGCAGGAGGCAGTCCATGCAGACGAAGCGCAGCGGCTCCGAGCCGGTGTTCTCGACTGCGTGCGGGTCGGTGGGGGCGACGGTGAACACGTCGCCGGGTTGCAGGGGCTCCTCGTCGTCGCTCAGGCGGAGTCGGCCCTGGCCGCTGACCATGACCGCCTCGTGCGCCTGGGGATGGGTGTGGAAGGGCGTCGACTCGCCCACCGCCACGTCGAGGACCTTGAGCTCCACGTCGTCGTCCTCGACGCGTTTCAGGTGGCGCACGGTCACTCCGGGAGCCTCGACCGAGTCGGGGTGGATCGCGTCGAGCGGCCGACGGGTCGTCGCGAAGCTCGCGGGTGAGGCGGCACCGCTGCTCGCGCCGTCGACGCGCTGCGCTCCACGGGGCTGCGGACCAGCGGGCACCGCCGGGTCGCTGGGCCGTTCGGCCCGTACGATCACCCCCTGGGCGACCCGCTCCTGCGCGGAGGTGGGGATGAGACGCCGCATGAGATCGACCACTTCGGGGGGAAACAGCGGGTAGGCGGCAACCTCGTCGATCCCGAACGGCGTGTGCTCGCTCACGGCCACCCCCGCCAGGCCGGCACGGCGCAGCTTCTTGCTGAGCACCTGCTCGGAGAGGGCACCGGCGATGCATCCGGCCCAGGCGGCCCCGCTGGCGAGGACCTCGGGCGGGAGCTCGCCTTCGACGATGAGGTCGGCGACCACGAGACGTCCGCCGGGGCGGAGCACCCGGGCGATCTCGGCGATCGCGCGGCTCTTGCGTGGCGAGAGGTTCAGCACCCCGTTCGAGATGACGACGTCCACGGACGTCGATGGCAGGGGCAGCGCCTCCATCTCGCCGACCAGGAACGTGCAACGATCGGCGACCCCCGCGTCGCCGGCCAGCCGGTGGGCGCGCTCGACCATCTCGGGCAGCGCGTCCACGCCCAGCACGCGACCGGTGGGTCCCACCCGACGAGCGGCGAGCAGGCTGTCGATCCCTCCGCCACAGCCGACGTCCAGCACGCGCTCGCCAGCAACGGGATCGGCGCTCCGCACGGGGTTGCCGACCCCGAGGGCCCATTCGATCGCGGCCCCGGGCAAGGCGTCGAGCTGGTCGGCAGCGTAGAACCGCTCGGCCACTGCCCGCCCGGCGCCGGTCCGCAGCTCCCGATAGGTCGACCGCACCACGTCGCGGATCTCGTCCTGGAACATGAGATCGCTCATGGCTCGGTACCCCTCCCCTGCGATTCGGCGAACCCGTCGATGAGGGCATCCAGCCGCTCGTGGACATCGGGCGGCAGGTGGCTCTCGGTTCTGCTGGCCAAGAGCCGGCGCAGTTCGCGCGCGAACTCGAGCTCCCCGCAGCAGCGACGGCAGAACGCGAGATGCGCCTCGAGCTGCTCCCGGTCCACACCGTCGAGGCCCTGGTCGAGGAAGTCCCAGAGCTGCGCCACGGCGTCCTGGCAGCCGATCGGTGTCGTCACGGGCCCACTCCCCTCGCTCCCCCCGCCGCGTTGGTCCCTTCAGGTCCCCGCGGGGGGCCGCTGCCGGATGCGGGGGCGCTCGCGGTCCCCGAGCCGGCCGCGGTCAGCTCACTCAACAACCCGGACTCCTCGGCATAGCTCCACATCTCGCGTTCGAACCGGTGGCGCCCACGGTGCAGCTGGGAGAGCACCGTCCCGAGCGGAAGCTCCAGCATCTCGGCGATCTCGGCGGTGGCGAAGCCCTCGACGTAGCGCAGGACCAGCGGGCCTCGATACTTGGCCGGCAGGCGCTGCAGTACGAGGTGCACGTCCTCCTCGCTGAACGCACCGAGGAAGTCGATGTGCAGGGTGTCGGAGTAGGGCGCCGGATCCTCCTCGATGAGTGTCCGGTAGAGCGAGAAGCCCTCCTCCTCGTCGACCAACACCTCCCCCGGATCCCGATAGCCCTTGCGGAGCCTGTCGCGCCAGACGTTGGTGAGGATGACACGCAGCCACTTGGTCGCGGCCTGACGATCGCGCAGCGAGCCGTAGGACCGGCAAGCCCGCAGCAGCGCCTCCTGGACGAGGTCCTCCGCGTCGGCCCCGGCCAGTCGCCGCGCGAGCGCGTAAAGGCCCGGCAGCTCCTCGCGGGCGAGGAGCTGCAACGCCGTGCGGTCCTCGGTCTCCAGCACGAACGCTCCCGACCTCCCCCGTCCGTGGTCGACGACCATCGGCCCGCGCGGGCCGGTCGTGGACGCCCGTGTGAGCCGGTGTGCCGTCGAGCGGCAGCGACGTCATCGTCACCCGACGCGGCGCGTCTGTCCACCGCCTGGTGAGCGGAACCGGACCGCACACGCCGGGCCATGGATAAGGACGTTCGATTCCGACGCCACATTGCACGGTGCCCACCTCGACCCGTGAACTCATCCTGTTCCCAGGCGGTTTCTCGGCCGGTCGGTTGGGGCGGGCTCGGTGCGGTCCGCGGCGCCCGGGGCGTCGCGCGCACCGGGCGATTCGGCCACGGCGAGGGTGGCGACGAGAACCCGGCGTGCTCCCGCTGCCCGCAGCGCCCCGGCGGCTGCGGTCGCCGTGGCGCCGGTCGTCCGGACGTCGTCGACGAGGAGGACCCGCGGGGGCACGGGTCCGATCGCCCGGAACGCACCGACAGGGCCGGAGAGCCGCCCGGCTCGATCCTGGGTGGTCTGGTCGGGCGCGTCCCGGATGCGCCGCAGGAGGCGGCGGGCGCCCGGGCCAGCGAGCAGGCGCGGGATCTCGGCACCCCTCGCCGCGCGGCGCCGCCGGGTCGACGGCACCCACGTGACCGCCCAGGGAGCCCGCCGCGAGGGTGGGAGCGCGAGCTCGTAGCGCAGGAGCCTGCCGAGCGCGGGTGCGGCTCCGTGACGGCCGGGCGTCTTCACGTGCTTGATCGACGCCGCCACCGGACCGGCGTAGGCGTAGGCGCCGACCGCGCGCACGCCGGGAGCGAGGTCGACCGCCGCCCCGTCGTCGAGGGCGAGCTCGGGGAGCTCGGCGCCGCAGTCGGCACAGAGGCCGTCACGCGTGGGAGCGCCGCACGCCGCGCAGGAGAGCGGGAGCAGCAGGTCGACGACCGCGCGGACCATGCCGCCAGCATGCCGCGGGCGCCGCGGCCGTCGGACCGATCAATCCCGGGCCGCTGTGGACGGGGCGAGGTGCGCGGCCACCGCGTCGGTGTCGGGGTCACGGATCACACCGCGCTCGGTGACGATCGCGGTCACGAGCTCCGCGGGCGTCACGTCGAAGGCCGGGTTCGCGGCATCGCTCCCGGCTGGTGTGAGGTCGACCTGGCCCAACACTCGGCGCACCTCGTCGGGAGCCCGCTCCTCGATCGGGATGGCGGCCCCGTCGGGCGTCGCGGGATCGATGGTCGAGACGGGTGCCACCACCAGGAACGGGACGCCGTGCCGCGCCGCGAGGACCGCGAGGGGGTAGGTGCCGATCTTGTTCGCCACGTCGCCGTTGGCGGCGATCCGGTCCGAGCCGACGACGATCGCGTCCACGTGGGCGCGCCCGAGGAGCGATCCCGCGGCAGCGTCCGCGAGCACGGCGTGGGGCATGTCGAGCGCTGCGGCCTCGTAGGCGGTCAGCCGGGCGCCCTGCAGCAGCGGGCGCGTCTCGTCGACCCACAGATGGCTCAGCCGACCGTCCTCGTGCAGGGTCCGCGCCACCCCGAACGCGGTCCCGATGCCCTGGCACGCGAGCATCCCGGTGTTGCAGTGGGTCAGGACCCGGGCGGGTGTGGCCGCGAGCTCGCCGATCAGGTCCGCGCCATGGCGCCCCATGGCGCGGCACGCGACGGCGTTCGCCTCGTCGAGCTCGCGCGCGGCGGCGAGGAGCTCGCGCGGATCGTTCCCCCGGGCCGCGATGCGCTCGGCCGCCCAGCCGAGGTTCACGGCGGTCGGCCGCTGGGCAGCCAACTCGGCCGCGGCCTGCCCCGGCGACCAGCCCGTGAGCGCACCGAGCACGACCCCGTAGGCGCCGGCCACGCCAAGCGCGGGCGCTCCCCGCACCCGCAGCGACCGGATGGCCTCGGCCAGGGTCGCGAGATCCCGACAGTCGATGACGTGCACCTCGCCCGGCAGGCGGGTCTGGTCGAGCAGCCGCACGGCGGGAGGGTCGTCGACCCACGCCACGGCGAAGAGGTCGTCGGTCTGATCCGGCGCGCCGTCGTGTCCGGCGCCGGGCTCACGTGGGGTGGTCATGGCGCCAGCATCGGTCGTGGAGCACTGGCCGGCAACCTCGACCGCCGCCCCTTTGCGAGCTCCCGTGGTGCGGTTGCCCGCGCCCGCGCGAGTAACCGCACCACGCCAAGGATGCGCGCGTTGACGGCACTTAGGGGCCGTACGGTTACCCGCGCGGGCGCGGGCAACCGTTCCGACGCACCGCCTCGCCGTGCACTGTCCGCACGAACCCGCTCGCCGCGTGGGCGTCGCCCGGCGAAGCGCGTTCGATTCGAGCGGCAGCCCGACGATGGGATCGCCGCCGGGCCCGGACTCAGTCCAGCAGCGCCTGTGGTTCCAGGGCGACGATGCCGGTGGCGCCGAGCTGCCGGAGGTCGGACAGGCGCCGCCACAGCTCGTCCGCTCCCACGACGAAGTGCACCGCGACGAGGTCCGTGCGGGCGGCGAGCGGCAGCACCGTGGGGCTCTCGAGCCCGGGGAAGAGCTCGCGGAGCGCGTCCAGGCGTTCCTCGCGCACGTGCAACATCACGTAGCGGTGCTGGCGGGCGGACAGCACCGCCTCCATCCGCAGCTCGAGATCGGCGAGCTGGGCGGCCTCGTGCCTGCGCGTGAACACCGCCTCGCAAGGGCGGATCTGCTCGAGCACGCGCAGCCGGTTCGCCCGCAGGCTGCGACCGGTCTCGCGAAGATCCACGATCGCGTCGGCGAGGCCGGCGGCGCAGAAGCCCTCGAGCGAGCCGCCCATCTCGACGATCGTGACGTCCAGGCCCTTGCCCGCGAAAAACGTGCGGGTGACGTTGGGAAGGTGCGTCGCGATCACGGCCCCGTCGAGGTCGCCGGCATCGTAACGCCCGTCGTCGTCGCGGCTGGCGACCACCAGGTCGCTGCGGCTGAACCCCAGCGGACGTGTGGGCAGATCCTCGAGGCCGTGCTCCATCGCGATGTCGGTCGAGATGAACGCGCCGGCGAGCTGGCCGGCAGCGAGCGCGGCGCCCGCGTCCCGGGGGCGCATCTCGAGGAACTCGAGCTCGCCGTCGCCGGCCATGGCACCGCCGCCCTTGATCGCACCGGTGCCGTAGCCGGCGGTCTCGAGAACGGCGAGCACGTCGTCACGCAGCCGGCCCTTGCTCGGCAGCGCGATGCGGGTTGGTGTGGTCGTCATTGGCGGGTTGGTCCTCACTCGGGTCGGGGGCGGCCCCGACGCTCGGCCAGCTCCTCGAGGACGGCGTCGAGCGGCACGCCCGCGCCGACGAGCCCGGCCAGGGTATGGAACAGGACGTCGGCGGCCTCGCTCGCGACCCGCTCGCGGTCGACCTCCGGGCGCATCAGTTCGACGCCGAGTTCGAACGACTCCTCGAGGAGCTTGCGCGACACCCGCTCCGGGTCGGAGAGCAACGTCGCGGAGTACGAGCCGGGTGGGGCCTCCCGCCGACGCTCCCGGAGCACCTCCTCGAGCTCTGCCAGCGACAGGCTCACGCCCGTGCCTCGCTCTCGGCGAGCCGCGGCACCAGCGCCCCGAGGATCCGGGCGAGGCGCGGGCCGGCCTGCCCACCCACGTCGATGACCTCCTCGTGGTCGGTCGGGGTTCCCCCGGGCTGGTGCACGTTGGTGAGCAGGCTGAAGCCCGCGACGCGCAGCCCCGCCGCCCGCGCGGCGATCACCTCGCACACGGTGGACATGCCGACGGCGTGCGCCCCGATGGTCCGCAGGTAGGCGATCTCCGCCGGTGTCTCGAAGCTCGGGCCGACCAGTCCCGCGTACACCCCCTCGCGCAGCGTCTCCCCGACCTCGTCGGCCGCCCCGTGCGCCGCCGCGCGGAGCTCCGGGTCGTAGGCCGAGCTCATGTCGAGGAAGTGCGGCGCCGTCTGCCCGATCAGCGGGTTGCGGCCGGTGAGATTCAAGTGGTCGGTGATCAGCATCAGGTCGCCCGGGTCCGGGTCGGCCGGCGTGCCGGACGCGATCCCACCCGCCGCATTGGTCGGGACGAACGTGTGAACTCCCAGCGCGGCCGCGGCCTCGACCACCGCGACGACCTCCGCGACGTCGCGACCCTCGTAGAGGTGCACGCGCCCCTGCTGGCACAGGACGGGGACTCCGCGCAGGGTGCCCGCGAGGAGCCGGCCCGCGTGCCCGGGCACCGTCGTGTCGGGCAGGCCCACGTCGGCGAACGGCATGACGACGGGGTCGGCGACCTCGTCGGCCAGTCCGCCCAGGCCGGAGCCGAGCGTCAGCAGCACGCGCGGCTCGCGGCCGTCGAGGTGTGCGGCGATGCGGTCAGCGGGGTCGGTCACGGTGGTATCTCCTGTGCCGGGAAGGGGACGTGAGGGCGCAGGCCCGCCCGCAGGGGACGGACGCGTCGAGCCTAGGACGTACCGCCCCCGGACGGCTGCGTGGCTTCCTCGACCAGCATGACGGGGATGCCGTCGCGGACCGGATAGCGGCGGTCGCAGGCCGTGCAGATGATGAGGTCGCGCCGTTCCTTGTACTCGATCGCGCCCCGGCAGGCCGGGCAGACGAGCAACTCGACGAGGTCACGCGACACGGCGGGCATGGCCTACCTCCTCGTGGTCTCGAACGGCGCGAGCACGGCCAGTGCCCGGTCGCGCGCGTCCTCCATCCGGGCGGCGTCCGCCGCCTCGACGTTGAGCCGCACCAGCGACTCGGTGTTGGAGAGGCGCAGGTTCAGCCACCAGGTGCCCGCATCGACGGTGAACCCGTCGGTACGGTCGACGTGCCCGTCGGGGCCGAGCAGCGCGGCGGCCTGCGCGAGTGCCGCGTCGGGGTCGTCGACGGCGACGCTCACCTCCCCGCTGGAAGCATAAAGGTCGTAGGGCGCGGCGAGGACCGACATCGGGGTGTCGGTCTCGGCGAGCGCGTCGAGGACGACCATCATCGCGACAGCGGCACTGTCGGCCCCGTAGAAGTCGCGGAAGTAGTAGTGCCCCGAGTGCTCGCCCCCGAACACCGCCCCCGTCTCGCGCATCGTCGCCTTGACGTACGAGTGGCCCACGCGGGTCGCCACGGCACGGCCGCTGCGAGCGCGGATCGTCTCGGGCACGACGCGGGAGCAGATGACGTTGTGGAGCACGGTCGCCCCGGGTTCGCGCGCGAGCAGCCGCGCGGCGATGATCGCGGCGGTCACCGACGGGCTGATGACGGTGCCGGCCTCGTCGACGCACACGACCCGGTCGGCGTCCCCGTCGAACGCGAACCCGACGTGGGCGCCGCAGGCACGGACGAGAGCTTGCAGCTCCTCGAGGTTGGCGGGGTCGGTCGGGTCGGGAGGATGCGCGGGGAACGATCCGTCGAGGTCGAGGTAGCGCCCTTCGAGGGTCACCCCGAGGTCGTCGAGCACCCGCGGCACGACCAGGCCGGCCATGCCGTGCCCCGCGTCCACGGCGGCATGCAACCCCGCCAGTCGATGCTCGCCCGCGAACGCCCGCACCGCTGCCACGTAGGCGTCCCACAGGTCGAGGGAGCGGTAGCCACCCGGGGTCGCCGCCGGGGCCGGCGGGGACGCGGCCCCGTCCCTGATGTCAGCAAGCCCCGTGTCGAGCGACACGGGCTCGGCACCGGGCCGGCAGAACTTGAAGCCGTTGTAGGCGGGGGGATTGTGGCTCGCGGTCACCATCACTCCGGCAGCGTGCCTGCGCCCCGACGCGAAGGACACCATGTCGGCGCTGGCGAGACCGAGGTCGGCCACGTCGACTCCGACCGCACGCACCCCGGCGGCGAACGCATCGGCCAGCTCCCCCGAGGTCTCGCGCATGTCGCGCCCGAGCACGAGCTCGGGGCCGCCGAGCTCGCGTGCAGCCGCCCGGCCGAGTCGCTCGGCGAGGTCGGCGTCGAGATCATCGGGCACGCGACCGCGGATGTCGTAGGCCTTGGTGATCCGCGCGAGTCGTCCCACGAGTGGCTCCTTGATCGTGCTTCCCGGCGGTGCGCGGCGGCCACGGCGGGAGTGGCCTGCCCCGGGGGGTAGCTGGTGACGTGCGGAGTCCCACGGACCCGCCATCCTCGTCGTGGCGGCGCCCGGTCCCCGGTCGGCTGCCCGCCGGCGCGACGTCCGGCGCCGGGCTACGGCACGTGTCCGCCGGGCTACGGCGCGTTCCCGCCGGGCTACGGCGCGTTCCCGCCGGGCTCCTCGCCGGTGTCGGGCCCGGAGTCGCGGGGCGGGGGGGACGGCGGCTCGGTCGACAGCGGCGCGATGTCGCGGGTGAGGTCGATGTCTCGGGACGCGGTGCTCGCGTAGCGAGCAGCGAGCCGCGGGAGCTCGCGGTGCAGCTCCGCGTACCGGCTCTCGCGGTTCGGCGGGTCCGGGGCGGCCTGGGGCGGAGAGGGCACCGCCGCGAGCGGCGCCCTGCCGGGTTCGCGGGACGTGGCCGCGGCGGTGTCCGACGACCCGCCGGGCCGCGGGACCGTGGAGGCGGGGTCCCGATGGTCGATCAGCACCCAGCCTCGCGGCACGCGCAGGGTGCCGACGTGCCCCGCGCAGAGCTCCCATCGCAGTGGGTGCTCCTCCTGGACGAGGTCGACCAGCCAGACCTGTGCCGCGTCGTAGTGGAACGCGAGCGACACGGCCGCGGGCGCATCGCAGCCGTTGCGGCGACAGGCGCGCGTGGTGCCGGAGTCGGGGGTAGCCATCGTCGCGGCAGGGTAGCGCATGCCCCGCGCGCGACGGTGGAGCCGGCTCGCCGGCGGCGATGGCCCGCAACGCAGCCGCAGCGGGCACTCAGGGCTCGAGAGTCTCGAGGGGCAGCAGGGAGGGATCGCGTCGGCTGGTGAGCCCCGGTGCCGGCGGCTCCCACGCACGGCGGGGAGCGCTGAGCCCCACCACCAGCCCTTCGTCCTCGTGCTCACCGTGATCGCGCTGCACGCTGCGGTGCCCGGCGACCACCGGCTCGTCGGCCGAGACGCGCACGGGTACCGGTGCGGGCAGCGCGTCGAGCTCGTACAGGCGGTGGTCGCCGGCGGCCAGGGTCTGCTCCTCCCACGCTTCCGGCGTGCCGGGACCTCCGTCAACGGTCAGGCTGGCCGGTGCGGGTCCGGGGTTGTAGACGGCCAGCGCACCGTCCTCGGCAACGCCCTGCGGTGCTCCCACGCGCCAGTCGCGGCTCGCGTCGCCCCCGAGCGCCTCCCCCGCGAACGCCCTCCGATCGCCGTGCGACCGCGCCGTGAACCCCGACGCGACGATCCCGACGTCGTTCACGCTCTCGACGGTGACGCCGAAGGCGTCCCCGTCGGACCGGTCGGTCAGGTCGATGCGCACCGTGGTCTCCGGGGGGATCGAGGTCTCACCGATGGCCCCCTCCGCACCGGGATTCGAGACGCGCACGTCCACCGCCGCGGAGCGCTCCCCGGGGTTGTGCACTTCGAGCCACGCCTCCCGCTCCTCGGTGACGGAGGCATAGGCGAGGTACGCGGTCGTCAGCCGCTCCGACGTCGCCGGCAGCAGGGCACGTCCTTGGGGGCCCTCGCGGACGAGGTCGGAGGAGAGCTCCTCCGCTCCGGCGTCGGGTTCGGGCTCCTCGAGCTCCACACCCTCGAGATCGTCCGGGTCGAGGTCGAGCTCCTCCTCGAGGGTCCCGGCATCGTCGAGGTCGTCGAGCTCGTCGAGTTCCTCGAGTTCCTCGGCGGGTCGGGACACCTCCTCGACACGGTCGGCGGCGGCGAGCAGGCGCCCGCCCTCGACCTCCACGGTGGCGGCGAGCTCCTCCTCGTCCGGGACGAGTTCGTCGACCTCGATCGCCTCGGCCTCCCCGGCCGGCACCACCACCCCCTCGCCACCGACGCGCACCTCGGGTCCACCTCGGGTCACGAACCGCACGTCCGCCACGGCGTCGGTCCCGAACGGGTTGTAGAGGTGGACCGTCGACGACGAGCCGCCGGCGGTCGACAGTCCGGGCAGGTACTGGGTGCTCGCGGGCGCGTCCGCACAGGCGTACCCGCCGGCCGGCTCGTCCTCGGGCGGTTCCCACGTGACCTGCACGGGGGCGTCGCCCCAGCGGACCTCGACGGGGAGATCGGTGGGCACGTCGACGCTGCGCCAAGACGAGGCCGGGACGACGAGCTCGGCGACCTCCTCCGCGCTCCCCGCGTCGTGTGAGACCACGGTCACGTCGGACGGTTCGTCGTCGACCGCGGCGATGCGCAACCGCGCATCCTCCCTCGAGTCGCTGGTCACCGGACACCACGCGAAGCCGGTGTCCGCGCCGTCGAGGGGTTCGGCGGCAGGCGGCGAGCTGGCCACGGGCACGGGCGAGTCGCTGGGTGGGGGCGCTGCGACGAGGTCCACGACGACGAGCAGCACGCCGATGCTCACCGCCACCACGAGCAGCGTGCGGACCACCTCGCCGGAGCCGGCGCCGCTCACGATGGCCCCCCGGCGCGCGCCGATGGCGTGGCAGCCCTGACGCCGTCCAGACCGTCGAGGCCCGGCAGCGCGTGAACGGGGGGCGCGTCACGGCGCCCCGCGCGCGCTGCCGTCGCGAGGCGTGGCGGTCGCAACAGGAGCGAGCCCAGGACGAGCGCGAGCAGGGCCTGCCCGGCGACGAGCGTCCGATGGCGCCAGGGGCTGCCGACCTGCAACTCGACCGAACCCTCGTCGGGCACCTCGTAGGCGGCGACGGGGGGCAGCTCCTCCACCGTCGGCTCCACCGCCACGGGGTCGAGGGGCGCCCCGTCCAAGGTGGCGGCCCACGCGCTCGCGTCCTCGGTGAGCAGGAGCGTGCCGGGCCCTGCCTCGCCCGCCCAGTGGTCGGACCCGCCGGAGAGGGCAACGGGCTCGACGTCCGAAGCGTCGACCCTGCGGCCCGCGAGCAGGTGGTCCGCGAACCGATCGGGCAGCACGGACGCCCGCGGGACCCAAGCGGCGACCTGCAGGACCCGACCCCCACCGGTGGGTATGGGCTCCAGCTCCGGCTGGCGGATGAGGAGCTCCCGAAGCTCGCTGTCCGCGGCGTCCTCGGTGAGCACCACCTCGCGGACGCCGGCGAGCGCCAGGCGGGATGCCGCTCCGAGGTCGGAGCCGGTGGCCATCCCCTCGACGGCCCGACCCACCGCTGCGGCGATCGCCGGGCTCTCGGTCTCCCCGACGCCGCGCATGGACGGTCCGTCCTGGCCGGTCAACTCCCACCGCACACCGTCGTCGTCGAGGTCGAGCAGCAACAGCCGGTGGGGCAGTTCCTCGCTCGCGCCGGCGACCGGCGGCAGCACGTCCTCGACGCGTTCCACCCCGACCCAAGGGTCGGACGCGATCCGCGCGAGACCGCCCAGCAGGCCGATCCCGACGACGAGTACCCCGGCGATCGCGCTGACCTGGCGCAGCCCGAAGGCGTGCACGGAGAGGGCGGGCACGAAGGTTCGTCCCGCGACCGCGGCCAGGCCTCCCACGGCGAGCGCGCCGGGCAGCAGCATCAACGGCGACCAGACCGAGACGGGCACGACGCGAGCGGCCACCCAGGCGGCCGTGGCGGACACGATGAGCGTCGTGACCAGCAACGTGACCGGCAGCGGCCGCAACGGCAGGCCGAGCAGGAGACCGAGACCGATGAGCGCGGCGGTCAACACCACGGCGAGCATGGCCCCGGCGGTCGACTCGAGGCCGGGGAGCACGACCGGGGCGAGGCCGATCGCCCGCCACGCTGGCAGCGGCACCTCGGGTTGGGCCGGCAGCCGCGCGCTGCCGGCGATCAGGCTCGCGAGCCACGGGCTCAGCAGAAGCAGCGGCGCGACCGTCGACACCGCCACGCGCAGCCGGGGACGCCCGTGGCGTGGCACGTCGCGTCGCGTCGCCACGATGACGGCGAGCAGCAGCGCGCTCGCCACGAGCACGCCCGCGGGCGGGGCCGCGCCGATCGCCACGACGCTCGCGAACACGAACAGGGCGGTGGCCCGCCACGCCGTGGGCAGCGCCGTGTCCGGATTCCCCAGCCGAAAGGCGAGCAGCACGAGCGCGGGGAACAGGGCCGCGACGACGAGCGCCCCCCACCGCGCCTGCGCGAGCGCGCCGGCGACCGGCGGCGAGCACGCGTAGAGCGTCGCCGCGAGCACTCGCGGTCCCGAACGTTCGGTGATCAGGCGACCGGCCCGGAGTGCCGTGACCCACGCGAACGGCAGGAGGCCGAGCACGAGCACGGTCTGTGCGAGCCAGGGGCTGCCGCCGAGCCCCAGCGAGGCCACGCCGAGCACGGCTTGGATCGGCGAGGGGAAGCCAACAGTGCCGGCGGGCTCGCCACCGAACGGACTGGCGTAGGCCGCGACGAACTCCCCCGCGGCGTCCGGCCACGGGCGGATCTCGCCGCCGAGCAGCACGCCGCTGCCCAGCAGGGAGGCCGCACCGACGAGGTAGAGGACGAGCAGGGGGATGCCGGCCCACACCGCCGCACCGCGACGCAGCAGGCGGCCGATGCGTCCGCCGGCCGGCACCGCACGTTCGTCGATCGTTCCGGCGAGGAGCGCGGGCGTGTCCGAACCGGCCAGCCAGGCCCTCGTCGTGTCCGCCCACTGCTGCCAGCGTGGCTCGCCGGAGGCCAGGAGCGGGGCGATCTCGTCCTCGCTGCGCTCACGGTCGCGCTGGGTGACCCAGCGCAACCGCAGTGTGCGGGGAAGCTGCACCGCGTTCCAGAGCCAGGCGCGAACGGTGGCCCCGGCGGCGCCGACCCGCCTGGTGGCGAGCAGCGCCAGCGTCTTCGCGGCGGCGAGCAGCGCGGCGACGGGCAGCGACCAGGCGAGCCTGGCCGCCCCGTGGTTGCGCAGCAGGCTGGCCAGCGCATGGCGTTCGGTGAGCTCGCGGGGCGTCCTCGCGCCACCGTCCCACAGCGGCCGCGCGCCACGGGTCCCGGCGGCGGCGTGGTAGCCGACCGCCGCCGGCTGCACCGCGATCCGCCAGCCGGCGAGCCACAGCCGCCAACAGAGGTCGATGTCGTCGCCCATCGCGCGCATGCGCGGGTCGAACCCGCCCACCGCGTCGAGCGCGTCCGAACGCACGAGCATCCCCGCCGTGCTCACCGCGAGGACGTCGCGCTCCTCGTCGTACTGCCCCTGGTCGAGTTCGTCCCGCTCGAGGCCGAGGTCGACACGCCCGAACCGATCGATCGTGCGCCCCACCTGCTGCAGCGTGGGCCGTTCGCGCCACTCGCGCAGCTTCGGCCCCACGGCCGCGAGCGTCGGGTCGTCGGCGAGGTCGCGCGCGAGGCGGCCGACCGCGTCGGGCGCCAGCGCGAGGTCGTCGTGCACGATCAGCAGCGTGTCGGGGGGTGCTTCGACCACCCGAGCCGCCGCCGCGAGGGCATCGCCGACGCCGGCCGAGTCCCGGAGGCGCAGCAGCCGTTCGGGTGGGATGCGCCGCTCCAGGAGCTCCCACGAGCCGTCGGTGCTCCCCGTGTCGACGGCGACGAGGTCGAATCGTGGGTGATCCTGCACCGCGAGGCTGGCGAGCACGCCGGGGAGCCATGACATCCCGTCGTGCACGACGAGCACGCCCAGCACGCCCGGCGGGCCGGGCCCGAGGGGGGTGAACGGGGTGGGAGTGGGGGCGGCGACCATCGACTCGAGGCATGGCGGCGTCTGTCGGACACCGCCGGCAAGGGCGATGTCGACCGGGCAATCGACGTCGACCGGGCTATCAGCCGTGAGCGTCGATGGACGCGCGGATGGGGGACCGCGCGACCGCCGCGCATGGTAACCCCACCGCGGAACGTGAGCGCACGGCGGGCCTGCCCCTCCGGGCCCGGTCGACCGATGGGACCGCGACCGGTGGTGCGCAGGGACGCCTCAGGAGGCCATGCGCTTCAGCTTGCGGCGCTCGCGTTCGCTCAGCCCGCCCCAGATGCCGAACCGCTCGTCGTTCTCGAGGGCGTGCTCGAGGCACTCGTTGCGTACGGGACACTCGCCGCAGATCCGCTTGGCCTCCCGGGTCGACCCACCCTTCTCGGGGAAGAAGGTCTCGGGGTCAGCCTGCAGGCACTTCGCGTGCGCCGCCCAGGGCAGCGTCTCGATCTGGATCACGACGCGCCTCCTTCGGTCCGGGGGAGGCGCTGCGTCGCGAACAACCAGCGGGCACCGCCCATCGAGGCGGCCCCTGGTCCAGCACCCCGCCCCTGCGAGCAGCCGAACCCCCGTTGCTCGCCCGGATCGGACACGCGGACCGCAGCACTCAGCGCTGGACCCCGCGTGTGTAGTTCCATGCGTGTAATTCTGCGTTCGCAGCGCGTGAACGTCAACCCGGGAATGGGGACACGACACCTTCACGGGGCCGTTTCCGAACGCGCCCGGGCGACTACGCGGCGACGTCGCCCGCGGCGAGGCGGGCCCCGGCGGGAACCCGCACCCCCTCACGCACCACGGCGCCGTCGCCGATGACCGCGTCCGCAGCGACCTCGGCGTCCCCGCCGACACGGGCTCCCTCGCCGATCACGGCGTCGCGCACGGCGGCCCCCGGGCCGATGGCGACGTGGTCGAAGAGCACGCTGCCCGACACCAGGGCGCGCTCCCCGACGACCGTCCCGATGCCCAACACGCTGGCATCGCGCACGATCGCCTCGTCGGCCACCCGCGACTGCTCGTGACGCGCGCCGCCCGCACCGTCGCGATGCACCGCGTCGGGCCAGGGCCACGAGCAGGCACCCTCGAGCACCGCCCGCTGCCCTGCTCGGTAGCGGGCGGGGGTCCCGAGGTCCGCCCAGAACGCGTCGGCCACCATCCCGTGCAGCGCGCCGCGCGCCACGAGCCCGGGAAACACGTCGCGCTCGAAGGACAGCGGTCCGTCCCCGGGATGGTCCGCGAGCGCCCCGGAGCTCACCACGTACGTGCCGGCGTTGACGGTGTTCGTCGGCGCGTGCTCAGCGGCGGGCTTCTCGACGAAGTCGGTCACCGTGCCGGCGTCGTCCGTGAGCACCACCCCGTAGCTCGACGGGTCCTGGACGCGCCCGAGGGCCAGGCTTGCCAGCGCTCCCGAGCGTCGATGCCCTGCCACCAGACGGCCGAAGTCGAGATCGGTGAGGATGTCGCCGTTGCAGACGAGCACCGGCTCGTCCTCCCCGGCGATCTCGCGGCGCGCCCCGCCCGCGGTGTCGAGACGCGCCTCCTCCGCGCGCAGGTTGACGTGCAGCCCGAGGCCCCCGCCGAGCGGAACCAACGGGGCGAAGGGCCGGGGATCGTCGCCGACGAGGAACGTGACGCGCTCGACACCGGCCTCGCGCAACCGGACCAGCAGCCCGGTCGCGAATGGAGCGACGAGGAACGGCACCAACGGCTTGGGGCGCGTGTCGGTGAGCGGCTGGAGCCGGCTCCCCGCGCCCCCGGCGAGCACAAGCGCGCGCATGATCGTCGCAGGCTACCCATCGGCGCGTCGTTCCGCCCGCAACCCGCAGCAGAGGCTTCGGCGCACCCCGGCACGTGGACCGTTCGTGCAGTATGGTCTAGACCACACGCGACGGATCCCGAGCGACCGGGGGTGTGCGATCACCGTGGCAGCAGGCGCGGGCGCGTTCGGCGCGTACCTGCGCGAGCACCTGGAGGCGATCGAGGAGCGCAACGCCGTCACGCTCGACCGGCTCGCCGACGCCTTGCTCGCGACGGTCCGCAACGGCGGGCTCGTCCACGTCGGCGGGACGGGCCATTCCACGGGGTTGCTCCTCGAGACCTTCTACCGCGCCGGAGGGCTCGCCTGCGTGCAGCCGCTGTACGACCAGGGCCTCTCACCGCTCGAGGGCGCCGTGGCGAGCACCGCCCGGGAACGCACGTCCGGGCTCGCGGAGCGCATCCTCCGGCAGGCCGCACCCGACACGGGGGACCTGGGCATCGTCTTCTCGAACTCCGGGACCAACCCCGTGCCCGTCGAACTCGCCCAAGGGCTCTCGCGTCGCGGCTGCACGGTCGCGGCCGTGTGCTCCCTGGAGCACCTGCGGCAGGCGCCCAGGCGCAGCGACGCCAAGCTCGACGAGATCGCCGACCTCGTCCTGGACACGGGCGCTCCCGAGGGGGACGTCGCGTACGCGGCCGGGCCGCATCACACCGCCCCGGTCTCGAGCCTCGCCGGCGTCTACCTCTGGAGCCTCGCGCTCGCCCGCCTGGCCGATCGCGCCGCAGCCGCCGGCATCGACCTCCCGCTGTGGCAGAGCACGAACGTCGCGGACGGGGAGGCACGCAACGAGGCGACCATCGCGGCCTTCGGTCCGAGGATCCCCCGACTGTCCGTGTCGGGGCCAGACGGCGAGGAGTAGAACGATGCGCACCCCCGGCACGCGGATGCACGCGGAGATGGCCGAACAACCCGACGTCCTAGCCCAGCTGGCGGATCGGCGCGCGGACCGCGCAGCCGCGATCGCCGCCGCTCGGCCCGAGCCCCTGCACGGGATCGTGCTCGTGGCGCGCGGCTCGTCGGACCAGGCCGCGATCTACGGGCGGTACGCGCTGGAGGCGGCGGTCGGCCGGCCGGTCGCGCTGGCCGCCCCGAGCCTGCACACGCTCTACGGCAGCGAGGCCGACTACCGGGGGTACCTCGCGGTCGCGACGAGCCAGTCGGGGCGGACGCCCGAGATCGTCAGCGTGCTCGGGGCGATGCGTGAGGCCGGCGCCACGACGGTGGCGATCACGAACGCGGGTGAGGCGCCGCTCGCGGACGAGGCCGACGTGCTCATCGACCTCCGGGCCGGCGAGGAGCGCGCGGTGCCGGCGACCAAGACGTTCACGGCGCAGGTCGCCGCCTTCGCACTGGTCGCGGAAGCCCTCGGGACGGTGCCCTGGACCGGCCGCGACTGGGAACGGCTGCCCGCAGCGGTGGCCAGCGTGCTCGCCGACGACCTCCCCGCGCGGGAGGCCGCGGAGGGGCTGGTCGATGCGGCCGGCATCGTCTCGGTGGGACGCGGCTACCTCTACGCGATCGCGCTCGAGGCGGCACTGAAGCTCAAGGAGACGACTTCGATCCTCGCCCAGGGCTACTCCGCCGCGGATCTGCGCCACGGGCCGATCGCGGTGATCGAGCGAGATTTCCCCGTCCTGGCGTTCGACGCCCCCGGGCCGGCGGCCGAGGACATGAGCGCGCTCCGTGCCGAGCTCGCCGAACGTGGCGCGCGCATGTTGCGGGTCGGGGTCGGCGCGGGCCAGCTGCCGGTCCCGGAAGGGCTGGCCGAGCCTTTCGTCGCGATCCCGGGGGTGGTGCGCGCCCAACAGCTCGCGCGCGAGCTCGCCCTGGCCCGCGGCCTCGAACCCGACGCGCCAGTGGGATTGCGGAAGGTGACCCCGACGAGCTGACGTCTCCGATCCCACTTGCGGCGCGATGTGGTCTAGTCCAACCTGCGCAGGCCCGATCCGAGCCATGGAAGCGAGGACGCAATGCCACGACTGGGAGTTGCCGCAGCCGTCGTCGACGGGCACGTCGTCGCCGGCGACGTGGAGGTCGAGGACGGCCGCGTCGTACGGGTCGCGGCCGGGTCGGGAGGACGCGGGACCGCCGCGCCCGGCTTCGTCGACCTCCAGGTCAACGGCTTCGGGGGAGTCGACTTCCTCGCGGCGGGGGCGCGGGACTTCGCCGTCGCCGGCGAGGCGCTCCTGGCCAGTGGCGTCACCGCCTACCTACCCACCCTCATCACCTCGCCGATCGACGATCTCGTCACCGCGCTCGGCGTCGTCGAGGGCCTCGCCGGCGAGAACACCGACAAGGGACCGCGTGTCCTCGGCGCCCACGTCGAGGGCCCGTTCCTCGCCCGCCCCTTCGCGGGCGCGCACAATCCCGAGTTGATCGTCCCGCCCGATCGCGAGATCGCCGATCGCCTGCTGGGCGCGGGACCCGTGCGCTTCGTCACCCTGGCTCCCGAGCAGCCCGGGGGCCAGGAGCTGGTCTCTCATCTCGTCGCCGGGGGGGTGCGGGTGTCGGTCGGCCACACCGAGGCGCACAGCGAGGATGCACACGAGGCGTTCGACCGCGGGGCCGTTGCGGTCACGCATCTACACAACGCGATGCGGCGCTTCCGTTCCCGCGACCCCGGGCCCGCGGGAGCCGCGCTCGCCCGGCCCGAGATCGCGGTGCTGGTGATCAACGACGGGATCCACCTCGCCGACGACACGCTGCTCGGGGCATGGCGCGCCACCCGAGGCCGGTTCGTGCTGGTGACCGACGCCATCGCGGCGGCGGGGCTCGGTGAGGGCGCGGTGGCGCTCGGCGACCGTACGGTGCACGTAGCTGACGGGGCCGCCCGACTCGACGACGGCACGCTCGCCGGCAGCGTGCTCACGATGGACGCGGCCGTCCGCCGGCTCGTCGAGCTGGGGGTGCCCCTGGGCGAGGCGATCGAGGCCGCCACCGGGACGCCGGCTGGGCTCGTCGGCGAGCGCGCGAGCCTGCGACCGGGCGCCGTCGCGGACATCGCCGTCCTCGACGAGGACCTCGGGGTGCAGCGCACGCTCCGCGACGGTGTGGAGGTCCACGCGGCGTGACGACCCCGCCGTCCCCATCGACTCCACCGTCGGCGCGGCTGGACCTGCCGGAGCTGATCTCGCAGACCCTCTGGCTGGTGGTGCACGGTCCGGATCCCGACCGACCGGACGCGCGCAACGAGCAGGAACTGGGGGTCGGCACCCCGCGCCAGGCGATCCGCGCCCTGCGCCCCGGCGGCATCGTCGCGTTCGCCTGGAGCGGTAACTGTGCACACCCCCAGCAACTCGCGCACCTCGTCGCCGCGCTGCAGGACACCGCGGGGGAGGAGGCCGGGATGCCGCTGGCGGTCGCGATCGACGAGGAGGGTGGGCGTGTCCGGCGCCTCCCCCCGCCGGCCACCCAGTGGCCCTCGGCACGGGCACTCGCGCGAGCCGCGGGTCCCGAGGAGGCCCAGGCCCGGTGGGCGGCGGCCGGGACCGAGCTGCTCGCGTGCGGGATCACCACGAACCTCGCTCCGGTCGTCGACGTCGACGCCGTGAACAACCCGGTCGTCGGCGACCGCGCCTTCGGCACGGACGCGACCACGGTCTCGGCGCACGCGACGGCCGCCGTCGAGGGGCTCCAGCAGGCCGGCGTCGCCGCGGTCGCCAAGCACTTCCCCGGTCACGGAGCGGTCGCCGGGGACAGCCACGAGGCGCTCCCGCACAGCGCGGCGGGCCGGGCATCGGTCGAGGACCGACACCTCGCGGCGTTCCGGCAGCTGTTCGCCGACGCCCGGCCGGCGGGTGTGATGACCGGGCATCTGCGGATCGCGGCGCTCGACGGCGCCGAGCCCGCGACGACCTCCCCCGCCATCACCCGCGATCTCCTACGCCGGGAGCTCGGCTACGACGGACTGGTGTTGACGGATTCGCTCGCCATGGGCGCCCTCGCCGACCGGGAACCGGGGGCAGTGGCCGTCGAGGCGCTCGCCGCCGGCGCCGACGTCCTCCTGACCCCGCCCGATCCCGGCACCGCTCACGCGGCCGTGCTCGAGGCGGTCGAGCAGCAACGGCTCTCCGCCGATCGGGTCGCCGAGGCCGCCGACCGCGTCGCGGCCCACCGCACCCGCTGGCGGGCCGAGGGCGACGGACGGGCGGCCGACGACCCCTCACACCGCTCGCTCGCGCTGGACCTCGCCCATCGGGCGGTCGTGGTGAACGACCCCGTGGGGCTCCTCCCGATCGACCGCGCCCTCGTCGTCGGCGCGACCGTCGCCGGGCCCGCACGGGGCCTGGCGGACGCGCTCGCGGCCCGTGGGGTCGCGGCCAGGCTGTGCGAGCTCGGGGGGCGGGAAGGGATCGGGGACGGACCGCTGCCGAGCGGCGACACGATGAACGCCATGGCCGGCGACGATCCGCTCGTGGTGGTCAGCGAGCCGGGCCATGACCTCACCGCGCTGCTGGCGGCCACCGGCCGCGACTCCTCGGTGCACGTCCGCACCGCGGTGGGCGAGCCAGCGCTCCCCCGCCCGGCCGAGCCGGCGACCACCGTGGACGTTTCCCTCCCGGGCGGCGACCACGCGTTGGTGGCGGCCACCGCCCAGCGTCTCGCACGGACGCGGGAGAGGTACTGACCACTTCGCGCACACTGCCCGCGATCGACTTCGCGCCGAGTTCATCTCGGTCCCCTCTCGGGAACCCCTTGCGTTGAGGTCTAGACCTGCTACGGTCGAGCGTGCTCACTGGCCACCGTGGCCGACATCCCGACGACGCGGGCAGCGGCCCCCTTTCCGGAGGTCCGTCAGATGGCCGCAGCTCCCAACAAGTACGAGTCGATCCGGGACCAGGTGCTCGACCTCGTCCACGGCCTCGACGTCGGTGCGGCCATCCCCGCCGAACGCGAGCTCTGCGAGCAGTTCGGCGTCTCGCGGATGACCCTGCGCCGAGCGGTCGACGATCTCGTCCGCGAGGGCTACCTCGATCGACGGCACGGGTCCGGGACGTTCGTGGCCGAGCCGAAGATCGCGCAGCAGCTCACCATGACGAGCTTCAGCGAGGACATGCGCCGGCGCGGCCTCGTACCGAGCAGCCAAACGCTGTCGCTCACGACCGTCACCGCCGGAGCACCCCTCGGGCGCCATCTGGAGATCAGCCCTCGGGCCCAGGTGCGCCGTGTGCGCCGCCTCCGCCTCGCCGACGACCGTCCGATGGCGATCGAGACCCTGCACGTTCCGAGCGAGCTCGTGCCGGGGCTGCAGGCACGCGACCTCGTCGACACGAGCTTCTACGAGCTGCTGGCCGAACGGTACGGCATCGAGATCGGGGCGGGCCTGCAGACCATCGAACCGACCGTCCTGAACGCCGAGGAGGGCGAGCTGCTCGACGTGCCCGAGCACTCCCCCGCGTTCCTGTTCGAGCGCACGAGCCGCTCCGTGGGGGGACGCATCGTCGAGTTCGTGCGATCGGTCTATCGCGGCGACCGGTATCAGCTCCAAGTGGAGCTCCGGCCCCCTCGCACGCGAGGCGGCCGCGCCGACGGCGAGCGCGTGAGCGCACAGGACCCCGCGATTGCCTCCGCCATGCAGACGCACCCGAACTCCCCGGAGTGACGACGAGCGGCGAACGGTCGGCCGACCCCGATCGGACGATCGTCGGACGCGCCCCTAGACGAGACCCGCCCGTAGGTAAGGAGCCCGCATGCGACCCGGACTGACACCGCATCCGCTGAGAGCGCTGCTCGCGCTGCTCGCCCTCACCGTGCTGCTCGCGGCCTGCGAGGCCGAGGAAGCGGCCGAGGGGGAGCCGGACGAACCCGACGAGGAAGAGCCCGACGAGGCCGAACCCGACGCGGACGAACCCGACGCGGAGGACGAGGCCGAACCCGACGAGGCCGAACCCGACGAGGACGACGAGGCCGACGGGGCCTCGGGGGACCACGACGGGGAGTCCATCACGGTCTGGATCATGCAGCCCGGCTCCGACGACCTCGAGGAGATGCTCGAAGGCTTCACGGCCGACTTCGAGGAGGAGACCGGGGCCGACGTCGACCTCCTGTTCCAGCCCTGGCCGGATGCGCACGACGCCTTCACTACGGCGATCGCGGGTGACGACATGCCGGACGTCGCGGAGATGGGCACCACCTGGACCCCGGAGTTCGGCGAGCTCGGCGTGTTCGCCGAGCAGGAGGACTCCGGGGACGTGGAGTACATCGAGGCGCTCGTCGAGAGCGGCACCCCGGAGGGCACCCCGCTCGGCGCGCCCTGGTACGCGGGCGCCCGCGCGCTGATCTACAACGCGGAGGTCTTCGACGAGCTCGGGCTCGAGCCCCCCGAGGACTGGGACGAGCTCGTCGACGTCGGCGAGACCATCCAGGCCGAGACCGACATGCACGCCTACGGCGTGGTCGGAGCCGGCGCGAACCACTTCGTCCTGCCCCGGGTGTGGCAGGCGGGTGGTGAGATCGGCGAGCAGCACGACGACGGGACCTGGGAAGCAACGCTCAACGAGCAGGAGGGCGTCGAGGCGTTCGACGAGTACGCGAGCCTCTGGAGCGAGCACGAGTTCGCGCCCGATGGTGCGCTGAACTGGGACGTCAACGACGCTCAGGACGCGTTCATCAACGAGGACATGGCGATGTTCGAGGGGCTCGGGCCCAACCTGGGGGTCGTCCAGGGCGAGGCCGAGGACCTGGAGGTCGGCGTCGCGCCGCTGCCCGAGGGCCCCGCGGGGAACCGCGACACGCTCGCGGGAGGCAGCCACCTCGTCCGCTTCGCCGACTCGCAATCACCCGAGACAGCCCAGGCCTACATCGAGTACCTCCTCGCCGACGAACGGGTCGCGGAGTTCAGCGAGGCGGTCGGGTTCTTCCCCGGCACGATCGAGGGCATCGAGGCGATGGACCTCGACGAGCACGGGGAGGTGTTCGCCGAGATGCTCACCGACCACAGCCGCAGCTACCCCCCGACGGCCGAGTGGGGCGGATTCGAGGGTGAGGCGCTGTTCACCGACGCTGTGCAGCTCATCATGCAGGGGGACGTGTCCGCACAGGAGGCGCTCGACGATGTCGCCGACGACATGAACGACGCCTTCCAGGAGTAGCCTGCTTCGCCCTGGCCGGGGGCGGCGGCACGCCGCCCCCGGTGCGGCGCGGGCGATCCCGAGGGAGCCCAATGAGCCAACTCGGCACGCGGCCGACCGGGGAGGCGGCCTCCCCGTCGGAGCCCGTCGCGTCCGCCCCGCCAGCGCGCCGGCGCCGCGGGCCCAACCGGCGCTTCTTCGAGGCGCGGATCCTGCCCGCGCTGTTCCTCCTGCCCGCCGCCCTCTTCATCTTCGGCCTCACGGTGTGGCCGGTGCTGCGGGCCCTGCAGCTGTCGTTCACCAACGCCGACCTGTCCATGTTCATGACCGGCGAGTTCGACTACATCGGGCTCGCCAACTACGTGGAGGTCGCGACCGACGCCCACCTGCGCGGCGTGTTCGTCACCACCGCGGTGTTCGGCCTCCTCTGCGTCCTCGGGACCATGGTGCTCGGCATCGCCGTGGCCCTGCTGCTCAATCGGGCGTTCAAGGGCCGCACGTTGCTCGCGATCCTCGTCCTCCTGCCCTGGGCGGTGCCACGCGTCGCCGTCGCCGCGCTCTGGGAGTGGATCTTCCACGACCAGTACGGGCTCGCGAACTGGATGCTCACCAGTGTGGGCATGGAGTTCTTCGAGGGGTTCGCGTGGTTCAACAACCGCTACGTCGCCTTCACCGCCATCGGGATCGCGATCGTCTGGCAGAGCTTCCCCTTCGTCGCGTTGGCGATGCTCGCGGGATTGCAGTCCGTCCCGAACGAGGTCATGGACGCCGCGAGGGTGGACGGGGCGGGCGCCTGGCAGCGGGTGCGCCGCATCATCCTGCCCATGCTGAAGCCGCTGCTGCTCGTGCTGATCGTCATCTCGACGATCTGGAACTTCAAGATCTTCGATCAGGTCTTCGTCATGACCGAGGGCGGACCCGCCCGTCAAACGGAGTTGCTCGCCATCACCACGTGGCGGGAAGCGTTCACCCAGCACGACTTCGGGCTCGCCTCCGCCCTCGCGATGGGCATGTTCGTGATCCTCGCGGGCGTGACGCTGCTCTACCTGTGGCTCATCCGGGAGGAGGGGGAGCTCTAGATGACGGTGACCGACGCCGACCGCGTGGCCCCGGCACCCCGGAGGACCTCCGAGGGGGTTCCCACGCGCCGTGCCTGGCCGCGCCGGGCACTCGTGCAGCTGGCGACGTACGCGGGAGCGATCGCCGTCGGCCTCTTCGCCTTCGGGCCGATCCTGTGGATGCTGATCACGGCGCTGAAACCGGACGGCGAGATCCTCACGTCCACGCCGGTGTTCATCCCGAGCGAGGTGCGCTGGGACCGGCTGGCCAACGTCGTCACCGGCGACTTCGCCGTCTACCTGCGCAACTCCATCCTCGTCTCCGGGGCCACGGTCGTGCTGAGCGTCGCCGCGGCGGCGATGGCCGGATGGGTGCTCGCGCGCTACCCGCTGCCCCTGAAGCGGTACCTCCTGATCCTGGTCCTGAGCGCGCAGATGTTCCCGTTCGTCGTGCTGCTCATCCCGATCTTCATCCTCATGCGCCAGGTGGATCTGCTCGGCACCCACACCGGGCTGATCCTCGCCTACCTCTCGTTCACCACGCCGCTCGTGGTCTGGATCCTGCGGGGGTTCTTCCAGTCGATCCCGATCGACCTGGAGGAGGCCGCGATGGTCGACGGTGCGACCCGCGTGCAGGCGTTCCGGCGCATCATCCTGCCCCTGGCCATGCCCGGAGTGGCCGCCGCGAGCGTGTTCGGGTTCATCTCCGCCTGGAACGAGCTGCTCTTCGCGCTCTCGTTCAACCGCAACAATCCTGAGCTGCACACGCTCCCGGTCGCGCTCCAACAGTTCATCGGCCGGGACACCACGGACTTCGGGATGATCATGGCCGCCAGCGCCGTGTTCACGGTCCCGGTCGTGGTCTTCTTCCTGTTCACCCACAAGCGCATGACCCAGGGCATGGTCATGGGCGCGACGAAGGGGTAGCGATCCTCGCATGGCCATCGGGACCTCCTACTTCGGCAGCCGCATCCTGCGCCACGTCGCCGCGGACATGGAGGGGCTCCGCTCCCGTGGGTTCACCGGCGTGCTGCACACCTTCAGCGAGAACGACTTCGCCTACTACCGGGAGCAGATGGGTCGTATCGTCGAGGCGAGCCACGCCGTCGGTCTCGAGGTCCAGCTCGGCCCGTGGGGATTCGGGCGGGTGTTCGGCGGGGAGGCCGAGTCGAGCTGGGTCGGGCGGAACATCGACCGCTGTCAGGTCATGAGCGACGGACGTGTGGTGGGCGCCGCCTGCCTGAACGACCCCGAGTTCCGCGCCCACCTCGCCGACTGGGCGCGCGCCGCGGTCGAGGCCGGCGCGGACCGGGTCTTCTGGGACGAGCCGCACTGGGCGCATCCCCGCCACGTGGGCGCGCCCGAGGACACGTGGGGCTGCCGCTGCGCTCGCTGTCAGCAGCTGTTCACCGACCGCTTCGGCGCTCCGATGCCGACCGAGCTGACCGAGGAGGTCCGCGCGTTCCGCGAGGACAGCCTCGTGGACTTCGTCCGAGAGCTCGTTCGAGTCGTCTCCGGGCTCGGGGCGCGCAGTGCGGTGTGCCTGCTCCCGCGGGAGGACCCACTCGTGGGGTTGCGGGACTGGGAACCGATCGCGGCCACACCGGGCCTCGACACGCTGGCGACCGACCCCTACTGGCGCGCGTTCGGTGAACCGGTCGAGCCCTTCGTGGGCCGGTTCGCCGCACACACCGCCGCGCTCGCGGACCGGCACGAGCGCCTCCCGCAGATCTGGATCCAGGGGTTCGGCCTCGGCCCCGAGGACGCCGACGAGATCCACGCGGCCGTGACCGCGGCGCGGGCCGCGGGGGTCACCGACCTGTGGACATGGGGGTTCGAGGCCTGCGGCCACATGCCCGCGCTCGGCACGCGCTCCCCGGGGCAGGTGTGGGAGGCCCTGTGTGAGGCGCTCCTCGACGCCACCCCGACGGCTGCGGACCGATGAGCGCACCGGCCTCCCCCGACGGGTCCGGCTCCGGGTCCGTCGAAGCTCCCCGAGACCCCTGCTGGGGGGTTTGGGTCGACGGGTTCGGCACCGGGGTCCGCACCCCCGACGAGGTGGCCGACCTGGTCGAGTTCGCGCACACCGCGGGTCTCGACACCCTCGTCGTGCAGGTCACGCGGCGCGGCGACGCTCTGGCGAACGAGCTGCCACTCCCGCGCGCCGACGCGGATCTCGCCCCGCCCCCGTTCGATCCCCTCGCCGCCGTCTGCGAGGCCGCCCGACCCGCGGGGATCGCGGTGCACGCGTGGCTGGCGGTCACGCCGGTCGCCCAGCGGGCCGCGCCACCGAGCTGGGCCGTGCCCATGCTGTGCCGGCGGCTGGACGGCACGGACAGCGATCGGCACGGCATCGCGCACCTCGATCCCGGGCACCCGGAGACCGGCACGACGATCGCCGAGATCGCCCGCGCGACGGTGGCCAACTACCCGGTCGACGGGGTCAGCCTCGACCGGGTGCGCTACCCCGAGGTGGCCCACGACGATCCGTCGCAGCACGGCACGGCGCTGTGGGGTGCCAACCTCGTCGCGCTGGAACGGTTCCGCGACGAGGCCGGCCGCGATCTCGAGGGGCCGCACGACCCGCTCTGGCAGGACTGGCGCCGCCGCCAGGTCGGCGCGATCGTGGACACGGTTGCCGAGGCCGTCCGGGGGGCGCGATCCGACGCCACGGTGAGCGTCAACGGCTGCTGTCACGGCGGGCTGGGTGGGGGCTGGGTCGCGAGCCGCCCCTACACCGAGCTCGGGCAGGACTGGGTCGGCTGGCTCACCGAGGGGCGCGTGGATCGGGTGCTGGCGATGAACTACCGCGGAGACGCCGACGACGCCGGGCTCGTCCGGTTCGGCGATCTGCCGGACGACGTCGCGGCCACGACCGAGGGTGCCGCCGCGGTCCTGGCACCCCGCGCCGCGCTGGATCAGCGCTGGACGGACTGGGCCGCGCTCGCGATTCGTGCCGGGAGCTCGCGCACAGTGCTCGGCACCGGCTGTTACCTGCAGTCGGTGGCGGCAAGCGCCAGGGAGGCGATCCGGTCCCTCGACCTTCGGGTCGATGGCGCGGGGGCGGGAGGGTGGTGCGGATTCAGCTACCGCACGCCCTCGCGGGTCGCGCTCCACGATCCCGAGGTGGCGCCGCGTGAGCGGGCGCGGCTCGCCGCCGCGCTCAACCATCCCCGGTGAGCACGAGCGGCTCGTGCACCGCCGACCCCCTCGCGATCACCCCGGCGCCGTCCAGGGGATCACCGAGGGGCGCGACGATCCGCGCCCCGGGGAGCCTCGCGGAGACCGCCTCCCGGAACGGCGCGCCGAGCAGGTCGGCGACGTCGAGCAACCCGCCGGTCCACGACACCCGCCCGATCCCCTCCGTCGAACCCGCCCGGCGGGCTGCCGCGGTCGCGGTCTCGGCCAACTCCTCGGCCGCCGACGACCAGATGCTCCGGGCGACCTCGTCACCCGCACGAGCGACCTCGGCCGCGTCCCGGGCGAAGGCGGCGATCTCGCGCACCGGCGCCGACGCGGCGTAGACACGGCTGGCCACACCGCCGAGCGGGCCGTACCGTTCCTGGGCGCTCGCGGCCAGGGCCTGCGAGCCGCCGGCCCGTCCGTCGTACCACCGCAGCGCGGCCTCGAGCGCGCGCCGGCCGATCCAGTGCCCCGAACCGGCGTCGCCGAGCAGGGCCCCCCAACCGTCGGCCCGTGCCCAGGTGCCGTCGTCGCCCACGGCGAGCGCGACGCTCCCGGTACCCGCGGCGACCACGACCCCCGAGGCGCCACCGAGCGCACCCGCGTGGGCCGTGACGACGTCGCCGGTGAGCACCACGGTCTCGACGCCGATCCGCGCGCGGAGCGCATCGCCGAGTCCACCCGCCGCCTCAGGCGTCTCGAACAACCCCGTGAGCCCCGCCACGAGCGTCGTGCCATCCGGGACCGGGACATCCGGCAGGCCCTCGACGGCGCTGGCCACGGCCTCGGCAACCGCCTGCTCGCCGGCGGCCGAGACGTGCGGCACGCCCGTGCCCTCCGCGCGCTGGTCCCCCTCGAGCCATCGCGCGCGGGTGCCGGTCGCGCCACCGTCGACGATCAGTACGAGCGGGCGCATGGGGCGATCCTCGGGCAACCGCAGGACCACGTGCAAACCGAGCAGCCGGGCGAGCAGCCTCGTGGCCGGCCCGCGCCGGTGGTCAGCGCTCGGGACGCCACGCGCCGATCTCCGGCTCCTCGCCGTGCTCACCCGGTGGGTAGATCGCGCCCGGCTCGAGACCATCGGGCAGGTAGCGCTGCTCGACCCAACCCCGCGGGTCGTCGTGCGGGTACCGGTACCCCTCGCCGTGGCCCAGGCGCGATGCCCCGGAGTAGTGCGCGTCGCGCAGGTGCGCGGGCACGGGTGCGTTGCCGAGGCGTTCCACGGCGGCGTCAGCTCGACGCAGCGACGTCGTGACGCTGTTGGACTTCGGCGCGAGGGCCAGATACAGGGCGGCCTGCGCGAGCGCGTACCGCGCCTCGGGCAACCCCACCGCGTTCAGCGCGTCCCAGGCCGAGGTCGCGACCTCCAAGGCCCGCGGGTCGGCCAACCCGACGTCCTCACCAGCGAGGATGATCATGCGCCGGGCGAGGAACCGCGGGTCCTCCCCGGCCGTCAGCATCCGCACGAGCCAGTACACGGCGGCGTCAGGATCCGAGCCGCGCATCGCCTTGATGAACGCACTCACTTGGTCGTAGTGCGCGTCCCCCGCCTTGTCGTAGCGCAGGTTCGGGCTCGCGAGCGCGCTGCGCACCGCCTCGGGCCCGACGGGCTCCCCGGCCGCCAGATCCGCGGCGGTCTCCAGGACCGTGAGCACCACGCGGGCGTCCCCGTCCGCCACCGCGAGCAGCGCGTCGACGCCCTCGTCGGTCAGCCGGGTGTCCGGGAGCCCGCGGGGATCGTCGAGCGCCCGCTCGACCAGTGCTCGCAGATCCTCGTCGCCGAGCGGCTCCAGTCGGTACAGCAGGCTGCGCGAGAGCAGCGGGGCATTGACCTCCACGGTCGGGTTCTCGGTCGTGGCGCCGATCAGGGTCACCGAACCGTCCTCGACCCCTGGCAGCAGCGCGTCCTGCTGGGCCTTGTTGAACCGATGGATCTCGTCGACGAAGAGGACCGTGCGCCGTCCCGAGCCACGCGATCCCCGTCGTTCCCGGGCCTCCTCGACGGTGCGCCGCACGTCCTTGACCCCGGCGGTGACCGCGGACAGCTCGGTGAACGCCGCGTCGGTGGTCGCGGCGACGACGTGCGCGAGCGTCGTCTTCCCCGTGCCCGGTGGGCCCCACAAGACGACGCTGCGGAGCCGGTCGGCTTCGATGGCGCGTCGCAGCGGACCTTCCGGGCCGAGGAGCTCGGCCTGACCGACGACCTCGTCGAGGCTCCGGGGACGCAGGCGCGCCGCGAGCGGCGCGTCCTCCGCAGGCTCAGCGCTGGGGGGGCCACCGCTCTCGCTGGCCCCGGCGCGCGGGGGCTGCGTCGCCTCGTCGTCGAACAGTTGCCCGCTCACCCGCGGACCCCTCGTGCGACCAGCTCGGCGATCTCGGCACGACGATCCTCGACCGCCCGGGCGCCGGCATCGATGACCGCCTGCACGGCGGCGAACTCGAGCATCCTGATCCGCTGCCCGAAACCCGGACGCAGCACGAGGTCGGCGTGGCGGAACCGCGTGTTCGCGAAGCTGCGCTGTCCGATCTCGAACGCAGCGAGCAGGGCCCCGACGCCACCCTCGACCTGGCCCTCATGGCTCGGAAGGCCCACGTGGACGCCGAGCACACGGTCGGCCCCGAGCGCGCGAGCGACGTCGACGGGCGCGGGATCGGCGAAACCCCCGTCGGCGAGTGCCGCTCCGTCCCACTCCGTGGGAGCGGCGAGGCCAGGGATCGAGGCGCTCGCCAGGACGGCGTCGAGCAGCGAGCCCTCGGTGAGCACACGGCGCGTCCCCGCCCGCAAGTCAGTGGCTACCGCCGCGAACGGCACGCGACAGTCCGCGAAGTTCGGGCCCTCACCGATCAGGTCCTGCAACGTCGCGCGAGCATCATCGACGAAGCCTCGCCGCCAGCTCCAGTGGGTCACCGTCGGCGCGAGCCGCCGAGCGCTGCGAGCGTACGACGAGAGCCGTTCCAGCGCGTCACCGTCCCGTGTCTCCGAAACGACGGGCAAGCGTCGCCAGTCCTCCTCGCGCAGCACCCGCGACCAGTCCTCACGCAACGCATAGGTCGCGCCGACGACCGCGCCCATCGACACCCCCACGAGGACATCCGGCCGCACACCCTGGGCTTCGAGCGCTTCGAGCACGCCGACGTGGGCGAGGCCCCGCGCGCCACCGCCACCGAGCACGAGACCGATGCCTCCACGAGCACTCATCGAGCCCAGCATGCCGCGCCGGCGGTCGCCTGGCGGAGTGCTCAGTCGATCGACTGCAGCAGTTCGCGGCCCACCTCGGGCGCCAGCGCCGACGTTCCGCCGACCAGCCACAGCTCGGTGGGGGCGAGCGTGCCCACGAAGCCCGTGACCGCGGGCGCCTCGCCGAGATCCGCCGGCGGCACCAGGACCAGGCGCGCATCGGCCCGGGCAGCCGCGGCACCGGCCGCGAAAGCGTCCGGCACGTCGGCGCCCGTCGCCGCGAGCAGGCCCGCGCCGGCACCGCGCGCACCCGCGGCCTCGGCCGCGCTCGCCCCCAGGGTGTAGCGGTCCCCGCCGGCGACATCGATGATCTCGCGATCGTCGCGGAAGCGCCCGGCCACGGCCGAGGTGAGCACGTCGTCCTCCGCCACGAGCCGGACCGTCCCGGGATCGAGCGAGGTCACCGCCCTGATCGTCGCCCAGGGGAGTTCGTCGTGGCGGGTGAGCAAGAGCGGTGCCGGGACATCGCCACTCGCCCCGAGCGCCCCCGCCGCCAGCGCGGCCGGCCAGACGGGGTCACCGCCCGGAGCCGGGTGACCCGGCGCGACGACGATCTCGTCGGCGGCATCGCCCACCAGGGCCGCGATCTCCTCGGCGGTCTCGTAGCGGTCCGCACCGCCCAGACGTTCGAGCGACGCGTCCGCCGCGGCGGCGGCTCGCCCGGCAACGTCCTTGTTGATCGCCTTCGTCCCACCGAGCACCCATATCCGTTCGGGGTCCGCGTCGGCCAGCCACTCGCGGGTGGCGTCGGGCACGGCATCGTCGTCGGTGAGCAGCAGCGGCGCATCGAGACTCGCCGCGAGCGGACCCCCGGCGACCGCGTCGACGTGGTCCCGAGCCGTGGCGAGCACGACGTCGTCCGCGCCGTTCGGCCAGAACTCCTCGGCGATCGCGGTGGCGGTGGCGATCCGCTCCCGACCCGCCAGCCGCGGGGGCTCGGGCGCGTCGGACGCCCCATCCGCCTCGCTCTCGGTCTCCCCGCCCGACTCGTCGGCGTCGTCGGACGCGCCCGTGTCCCCACCGGGGCGGTCGCCGCGTTCCTCCGCGGCCACGAGACTCCGGTACGGGTTGATCCGAGGGCTGCCGTCCTCACCGGCGTAGGGATCGTCGACGCCGTCCTGGTGGATCTCGAAGTGCAGGTGCGGGGCGTCGGGATGCGCGTTGCCGCTCGAGCCCGCGTAGCCGATCAACTCGCCCCGCTCGACCCGGGTGCCCTGCTCGATGCCGTCCGCGTACGCGGCCTCGCTCGCGCCGCCGTAGGCAGGGCCGTCCTGGCGGCCGAGGTGGATGTAGGCGTACGTCCGGCCGTCATCGCCCCTGATCCGCAGCATGTAGCCGTAGCTGGGAGGATTGCCGTCGGTGCCGGTCAGCCACGACACCTCGCCGCCCACAGCCGCGTGCACCGGGGTTCCGTGGGGCACCATGAGGTCGGTCGCACGGTGGTGTCGGCCGCCGCTGCGGCCTTGGTGGAAGTCGTCGATGCACCCTCGGTTGTCCGCGCGACAGGACACGACGTCCTCACCGACGTCGAGCGGGAAGGTCAGGTCGACCTCCTGCTCGTAGTCGGTCGAGTCGGCGGCGGCCGGTCCGGTCGACACCGCGAGGACGGCCCCCACGAGCACGAACGGGAGCGCGAGGGAGAGGCCCACGCGGATGGCGCGGCGAGGCTGTGCGGTCAAGGCGGGCTCCTAACACAGACCTGATCGCCCGAGGACGGGCGAGCATCGGCCCCGGGGGACCGGCCCGTCCCAGCGGGCAGATCGGGCGAAGGCTAACGGCTGAGACGATGTGGGAGCGGCAGGCGATTCGGGCGCAATCAGTCAGCGACGGCCGTCTCGACACTGCCCAGCGCACCGCTGGGGACCCCACTCGTCGCGCGGATGAGCAGTTGGTCGCCGAAGTCCGCCAGGTAGCGCCGCACCGACTCGGGACCCTCGTCGGCCACGAGCAGCTGTGGGGTCCCCGACAGCGCGGACGCGGGGGCGTGGGAGAGCGCCTCGGCCCAGCCACCGTCGGTGTACCCGTGGACCAGCAGGAACCCGTTCCCCGGCTCGCCCTGCGAGCGCTCCCACAGATCGGTCGCGATGGCGAGGCTGGTCTCCGAGCGATCCGCGCCCGCCGTACGGATCCCGCCGACACGGTCGACGACCTCCTCGTCGAGCGCGGCCTCACCCCCGAGGGCCCAGACGGTCTCCGGCGCGTGCGCGTCCAGGTACGCGGTGACCCGCTCATCGAGCCGATCCTGCGGAGTCAGCAGCACGACGGCGTCGGCCTGCGCCGCATAGGCGCCGCCCGCGACGGCATCCGCCCAGTCCGCGGCGGTTGCGAGCAGCACCTCGCTGGGGGTTCCGTCCCGAGCAGCCACGGTCTCGGCGACCCTCACGGCGGTACCGACCCGGTCCTCGCCGCGCACCCGCTCGACCGCGTACCCGGCCGCCTCGAGTTCGGCGACGGCCCCCGACGAGATCGCGGCCTCGCCGCCCAGCACGTAGACGGTCCCGTCGCCGGCGAGGACGCGGTCGATCTCGGCCCGCACCCCCGGGTGCACGACCGGGTCCGCGTCGGCGGCACGCGGGCCCTCCGTCAACAGGATCGGGCCATCCGAACCGGCCAGCGCGCTGCCGGCGAGGGAATCGGCGAACACGTCGGCGCGTCCCAGCACGACCCGGGCGGCCGGATGCGCGCCGCTCGCGTCCCGCGCGACCGTCGGCGGCTCGCCGGCGCTCGCGAAGAGCTCGCGGCTCGCGGCGGTGGCATCCCGGATCACGCGGTCGGACGTCTCGTCGGGGGCGCGCATGAAGTTCACCGTCACCCACATGCGGTCGTCGTCACCGACGCTCACGCCGACGCCCACGTGGGTCCAGTCGCCCAGGATGTTCCGGCGATGGCCGTCGGAGTCCATAAACGCGTCGTGCAGCCGGTCGACGAGCTCGGCCTCGCCCGCTCCGGTACGCACGGTGTAGCCGACGTTCTCGCCCACCGACTGCCAGGAGCCCTCGATCTCGGCGGAGTACCCGGGGTTGTGGCGCAGCTCGCCGTCACGGTGCATCCGCGTGGCCCAGTCCCGGGCCACGCTGGTGAGCCGAAGATCGACGATCAGGGGGTCCAGGGCCTCGTCCGCGCGCTCGGCATTGAGCTCCCCCACGAAGCGCTCCTCCGCCGCGGCGTGCTCGCCGTCGGCGGCCTCGCTCGCCTCGGCGGTGGCCGCGGTGGCCCAGAACGTCGCCGCGAGGAGGACGACGGCCAGGGTCGCGAGGGGGATGCGGATCGCCCGGGCCATCGTGCTCCGACTCCTTCACTTCAACGGCGGGCGGATCCGGTTCCGCCCGGTCACGTTGAGTACGTCGTCGCACAGGGGCCCGAACTTGAGGCCGAAGAAGCGGACACACGGGATACTCCGGGGATCCGAGGGCGGCCATGAGGGAAAGGCCACGGGTCGAGCGCATGTGCGAGCTCGGCGAGTCGCCGGTCCCGCTACTCCTCGGGGACGCCGACCTCGTCGAGGAGCTCGTCGAGCTGCCAGACGGTCAGGTCCGAGACGGCGACCGAGCCGCCGACGACCGCGGCCGCGCCACCCTCCTGCGACTCGATCACGTCGCTCACGGCCGTGGCCGGACCGAGATCGCAGTGGGGGACGAGCAGGAGCGGGTCCCCGCGCTCCGACGCGAGCGGCCCGGCCGCGAGCGCATCGGGGAAGTCCTCGCCGCTGGCGACGACGTAGCCATCGCCCGGCGCGCCACGCTCGAGAGCCTCCTCGGCCACCGTCGCGCTCGTGCCCCAGCGGTCCTCGCCCGACAGGCGGTCGACCTCGACGCCGAGAGCCTCCACCTGCGCGGCGACGTCACCGCTGATGGCCGCCTCCCCGCCGAGCAACGTCACGCGCGCCGGCGCGAGCTCCTCCAGCGCGGCGAGGGTCGCCTCGGGCAGGTCGTCCTGGCGGGTCAACAGCAAGGGCGCTGGCTCGTCGTCGGTGGCCAGCAGCGCGCCGGCGGCGAGGGCGTCGGGCCAGGCGGCACGCGGGTCGGCGGCCTGCCCGCGGGCGAGCAGGACCTCGTCGGGCTGCTCGTCGACCTCACCCGCGATCATCGAGGCGGTCGCGAAGCGGTCGGCCCCGGAGACCCGTTCGACCGTCTCGACGGCCTCGTCGATCGTCTCCTCGACCTCGTCGGCCACCGCGCGGGTACCGCCGAGGAGGAGGACGCGTTCGGCGTCGAGCTCCTCGAGGCGGGTGGCCACCTCGCCGGGCAGGTGGTCGGGCTCGGTGAGCAGCAGCGGCCCCTCGTGGGAGGCCGCGAGCGCGCCGCCCGCCAGGGCGTCGGGGAAGTCCCTCGCGCTCGCCACGATCACGTCGTCGGCGCGGTCGAAGTCGTGGCTGACCTCGACCGCGGTCGCGACGCGATCGGCCCCGCGGACCCGCTGCACGTGCTCGAACTCGACGTCCTCGGGCGCCTCGCACGCGAGGTCCACCCGCGCGTCGAACCAGCTCGAGCGGAGCACGTTCACGCCGAGGGCCGACCGCAGCTGCGCCCCGCTCATCGTCTCGGTGCCGTGCGCCCCCCGGACGGTCACCCCCTCGGGACCGACCCGCCCGCGGTACTCCTCGGTGGGCTCGACCTCCAGATCGACGACGGGGCCCACGTCCTCGATGCCCGCGTTGCCGCTGGCGTAGGCCGACAGGCGGTCGCTGAGTTCGTCGAGCGTGAGGGTCGTGCCCCACCGGTCGTAGGGATTGCCCGCGATCTGCTCCCAGCGGCTGTCATCGAACGAGCTGAACCACGGCTGGTCCCCACCCCAGCCCTGCAGAGACGGCAGCGAGGTCTGGCCACCCGAGGACGACGAGTAGAACGCCTGCACCACCTGGCCGGAGTCCTGATCGACGACGACCTCGCCCTCGCTCGCCTGGACCTGCGCGACCCAGTTGGGCGCCTCCTCGGCCGAGGTGTGGCCCCGATAGACCTGCGACGCGACCGAGTCGTACACGTCGTAGGCCCAGCCGTTGTCATCCTCCGGGCTGATCGAGGCCTCGACGTAGGAGCGGGCGGCGACGACCTGGGCACGGATGGCCTGTGCGTGCCAGCCATCGGGCACCTCCCGGATGCCCTCCATGTAGGTCTCGAGCCCGACGTCGTGACGCACGCGCAGATCGTCGCCGTTCTCGTCGGCCCGCGCGTGCAGCGTGCCGCCCCGGTAGCTCAGGCCCTCCGCACCGTCGCCGGGTGAGCGGTCGACTCCCCCGCCCCCGGGCTTGTGCGGAAGCTCGACCGTCCCGCCGACGTTCCCGTCCACCGCTCCCTGGAGCTCGATCCGCTCGTCCCCGTCGTCGCCGTTCTCGTCCTCGCCGTTGCCGTCGTCGTCGTTGCCGTCGTCGTCGTTGCCGTCGTCGTCGTGCCCGTCGTTGTCGTCGGGGAAGTCGTCGAACTCGTCGTGGGGCACGAGGGCGAGCTCGCCGTTCTCGGCCTCCAGGGTCCAGCTCGTGCCGGCGGGCTGGACGACCTCGAGCGACGCATCACCGCGGTCGTGCCAGGTGACGTCCCCACCATCGGCGCGCACCTCGAGCTCGTCGAGCAGCGTCCCACCGGGGCCATCGGGCGCGAGGCTCACCCGTACGGTGTCGGTGAGCTCGCGCGGCTGCACCCGCGTGCCCGGGAAGTAGGTCTCGAGGATCTGCGAGGCGCGGCACCCGTCGAGCGCGGCGCCCTGGGCCCCGTGTTGGTTCATCCCGATGCCGTGGCCCCACCCGCGGCCCACGAACGCGACCTCACCGGCTTCGAAATCCGGGAGCGGCGCCAATCCCGCGCCCCCGGGCGGCCCGCAGTGATTGTCGGCGCCCACCGAGGAGGCAGCCCCGAGGACCGCGAGTGAGGCCACCACGGTCACCAGCAGAAGGCGACGCATCATCGCAGGTGTCAGTCCTCGTCGCCCGCGTCGGTCCCGCCCTCGTCCGAACCGTCGTCGTCGTCCTCGTCGTCCTCGTCCGAGCCGTCTTCGCCCGAGCCGTCCTCGTCGTCCTCGTCCGAACCGTCGTCCTCCGAGCCGTCTTCGCCCGAGCCGTCCTCCTCGGAACCGTCGTCCTCCGAGCCGTCCTCGTCCGAACCGCCCTCGTCCGGGCCGTCGTCCTCGGAACCGTCCTCGTCCGAGCCGTCCTCGTCCGAGCCGTCCTCCTCGGAACCGTCCTCGTCCGAATCGTCTTCGGAGCCGTCGTCGGGCCGAGAGGGGAAGCCGTCCTTGTCGGGCTCCTCCTCGTCCGATGGCTGCTCCGGCTCGGGCTCGTCGGACTCGTCCTCGGAGACCTCGCCGTCACCGTCGGCGGACCCTCCCCCCTCCTCGGAGGATCCGTCACCGGTGTCCGCCTCGTCGGTGGAAGCGCCGTCCCCGGAATCGGACTCGCGGTCTGCGTCCTCTTCACCGGATCCGTCGTCGCCCGAGCCGTCCGGATCGCTCTCGCGCTCGTCCTCGTCGAGCCCGTCGGACTCCCCCTCGCCGCCGGCGGGGGCCTCCTCGTCGCGCTCGGCGGCTTCACCCCGGGTGTCGATCCCGGCGGTACGGTCGTCGGCCTGATCGTCGTCGCCGCGTGTGCGCGGGACCGTGTCGGGCTCCTCGTCGCGCTCCGCACCCACGGCCGGCGCGGACGACCCGCCGGACGACTGCCCGCCGGCCTGTTCGGCGACGAACTCCTCCGCGCTCCGCTCGAGGTGATGGCGCATCTCGGGTCGGGCGTCGACAGCCGCTCGTTGCAGTTCCTCGGCGAACTGCTCACGGAGCTCGGAAGCCTCCGCGCGGACGGCCGCGTCCGGGATCGCCTCGGCCTCGTCGAGCCCGTCGAGCGCTTCCTCCAGCAGCTCGGACCGCACCGCCGCGTCGAGGTGATCGGCCGACGCGACCTCCTGGATGCGGCGCTCGGCGTGGTCCAGGAGGAGCCACCCCCGCGCGGTATCGGACGGCGCGACGAGCAATCGGACCTGCTCGTGGCTGCGCTTCAGTTCGTAGAGGCCGTCCCCGGGCTGCGAGCTGCCGCTGAGGCCCACGGCCGCACCGGGGAGGAGCAGGAGGAACACCGCAGCGGTCGCCACGACGGCGGACCGACGGACGCGCACGCGCCGCGCCGGCGGCGCGCTCGGCGCGGTCTGCTCGGGGGGGACCCGACCCAGATCCTCGGCCAGCTGCGCGAAGCGCGCGTGGTGGTTGCCCGAGGCCTGCGGGCCGACGCGGGTGTCGTAGGCCTGACGCAGCGTCGCGGCCACCCACGGGTCGTTCCGGTCGCGCTGGGCGCGCTCCGGATCGAGACGGCGCCCGTCGATCGCGTACGGGTCCGTGGGCTCGGCGCCGGCCTTGCCCGAGTGCGCCGAATGGGACGACCCACCGGACGAGCTGGCCGCATGGTCATGACGCGCATCGTCCGCGGCCATCACTCACCCCCTCTGGTCGCCCCCCGGTGCTCCCCACGCAGACGATGCGTGGCGGATCGTCTCCTCCTGAGACGAAACGGGCGCTCCCTCCGATGCGGCGAAGGGCGAGGCCCATCGTTCCAAGACCCGGGCGAGGGCGCGCTCGCCCCGGTGCTGCAGCCCTCGGACGGCCGGAACCTTCTTGCCGATCACCTCGGCGACCTCCGGAGCTGTCAGGCCGGAGACGTAGCGTAGCAGCAGGACCTCCTGCTGTTCATCGGACAGCTCCGCCATTGCCCGCCGCACTTCTCGCGTGACCGCGTTGCCCACCGCATGGTCCTCGGGGCCGAGATCGTGGTCGGGGCGCTCGAGGTGCTCGTCGTCCTCGTGCAGGTCCTCGCGAATGCGGTTCCGCCGACGCAAGTGGTCGAGCGCGTTGAAGTGGGCCGCCCGGAACAGCCACGCCTTGATCACGTCCGCGCCCCCGCGGATCGTGAACCCCTTCTCCATCAGTTCGACGAACGTCGCCTCGAGCAGATCCTCGGCCGTTTCCCGGTCGTGGACCCGAGCGATGAGGTAGCCGAGCAAGCGATCCGCCAGCGTCTCGTAGACGATGCTGATCGCCCGAGGGTCGCGCTGGCGCACGCCGTCGGCGATCTCGTCCGAGAACAGTGGCACGCTCGCGCACCCCTTTCGCTTGCCCGCGGACAGGCGTTCAACGCTTGCCCTGGTGACACTGGCCCCGCGGGGGACCCGGGGCGATGACCGGCGGGAGTCTAACGCCCCGTCGTCAGGAAACTACGGAGCTTTCGTCCCGTATGTCGTGGTCGCACCCGGCCGGACGGCCGTGTTGGATCGGGTCCGAACGGCCAGAGGGGGGCGCACCGTGACCGGACCCGACGGCCACCTCCGTCAGCACGGCGGCGCCCCAGCCACGGGGTGTCAGGGGGTGGCGAGCGCTTCCCGGACGCGCTCGGCGGTCCCGTCGCTGATGCCGTCGCCGACCACGACCGGACGCTGGGCGCCGACCTCGGCCAGCGCGCTCACCCGTCCCTCGGAGGCCTCGCCGGGTGGGAGCAATCCCAGCGGGCTCGCGTGGAACGAGGCCGCGACGCCGGCGGGCAAGGCGGCACGGAAGTCGTCGCCCCGCGCGAGGTAGACGAACGGGGGGCCCTGCCAGTTGTCGCCATGCGTCGCGACCTCCGCCGCGGTTGCGTACCGGTCCTCGCCGCCGACCCGCTCGACGTTCGACACGAGCCGCTCCAGCTCCTGCTCGACACCGGTGCCCACGGCCGCGGACCCCCCGACGATCAGCACCCGGTCCGGCTGCCGCTCCCCGAGCACCGAGCGGGTCGCGTCGGGCAGGGAGTCGGGACGCGTCAGCAGCACGGGCCCCCGGTACGCCGCGAGCGGGATCGCCGAGAGCGCGTCGGGGAAGGCTTCACCGGTCGCCACGATCGCCGTCGAGGTCTCGTGCCACGCGCCGGCGACCTCGGCCGCGGTCGCGTAGCGGTCGGCCCCGGCGAGACGTCGAACATCGCCCCAGTCCCCAAGCTGGTCCTCGACCTCGTCCGCGATGGCGGCCGATCCACCGAGGATCGTGATCGACTCGGGACCGAGCCGATCCAGCTCCCCGGCGACGTCGTCCGGGAGCGCGCCGGTGGGTGGGACGAGCAGCAGCGGCCCGTGCATCGCGGCGAGCGCGCCACCGGCGAGCCCGTCGGGGAAGGCATCCGCGGTCGCGACGAAGACCTCGTCCGGTCCGGGGGCGAAGGCGTGCTCCGACAACGCCACCGACGTCGACACGCCGTCCGAGCCGCCGACCCGGGCGGGGGTCAGGCCGCCGTCGCCGCGCGTGAGGTCCTCGACCGCAAGCCCCGTCTTCTCGACGATCCAGTCGAGATACGCCGGCACCGAGGCGTACAGGTCGGGCGCGGAGCCGCAGGTGGCCTCGTCGCTGGCCACGCTGGAGCTCACGACGCCGATCTGCACGGTGCCGCCGTCCCGGTCGGCGCCGACGAGCGGCCCGCCACTGTCGCCGAAGCAGGTGCCGCGCTCCACGCCCCCGGTGCACACGGTGCGGGCCGCGTCGAACGCGTCGCCGAGCTCCGCCTCGTCGAAGGCGTCCGCGCAGTCGATGGGCGCGACGACGGGCGTCTGCACGGAGTGCAGCGCGAGGGGGTACTCGTCGCCCCCGGGGTTCGTCGCGCCCCATCCGGCCACCTCCACGGATGATCCGGGCGACCACGCGGGCCAGTCGCCGGGGCTCGCCAACGGGACCGTCGCCACCCCGAGCCGCTCGCGGGTGCGCAGCAGCGCGACGTCGTCGGCGAGCGCCTCGCTCCCGGTGAACCCCGGGTGCACCACCTCGTCGACGACCGGCTCGCGAACCCCGCCGGAGCGCAGGTCGGCGACCTCCGCACGAACGTCCAGGTCCTCGGCGGCCTCGGTCCCGCGGTCCTCGACACAGTGGGCCGCGGTCAGCACCCAACGGTCGCCCAGGTAGGAGCCCGCGCATCGCGGCGTCTCACCCGCCTCGTCCCCGCGATCGACGATCGCCACCGTCCACGGCCAGTCGTCGGCCTCGGCCTCGTCACCACCCACCACCCGCGGCTGGATGTCGAGCGTCTCGGGGTCGTCGGACTCGGTGGCGGCCGGCGCGCCGGCGAGCGACGTGAGGGCGATCGCCGGCACGAGCGAGGCGACGAGCACGCCACGCAGAAGGCGGGCACGGGCCGGACGGGCCGGTACGGGTCGCATGGGAGTCATCGCCGAACGATGGTACGCGCCCGCCGAAGGCGAAACTCGCCCCGTTGGCCGAGCGATCGCCCGTGAGGATCGCGGCCTCCCGGTCGTCAAAGCAGTCGGTCCATCGATCCCCCAAGGAGGCCGTCCGTGTCCACGACCACTGCCGCCGGCCGATCCCCCACACGTGTGGCCCGCACGGCTGCGTCCGGCCTGGTGGGAGCGGGCCTGCTGCTGCTCTGCCTCGCGTTCCTGGTCGGCCCCGCGGGCACGCCCGTGGCGGCTCAGGAGCTGTCGATCGACGAGCGCGAGCCGGTGTTCGACGGCCTCGAGCAGGAGCGCATCACCATCCGCCTCTCCGGAGGAGCCGTCGCGCGCGGCAACGTGCTGCGCATGGACCGGGACGCGGACACGCTCGAGCTGCGGCCCGTACAGGGTGAGGGGCGCATATCCGGACTCGAGACGGTGCCGTCGATGGCCGCCCGAGAGTTCTCCGAGGGGGCGATCGCCGGCACGAACGGTGGCTGGCACCTCTATCGAAGCGGCCGGCCCGGCGGGCCGAGGGGCGCACCCAACGGGTTCAGCGTTCTGGACGGTCGGGTTCAGGGCGCTCAGACCCTGTTGGTCGGCGGGGCGACGCGCCCGCGCTCGGCGCTGGGGATCGGCAGCGACGGTGAGCTGCTCACCGACCTGCTCGACCCCACCGTGACCGTCGAGTTCGGCGGCGAGGCGTTCGGCAGCAAGGAGCTCAACCGCGTGCTGCACGAGGACAGTCAGGAGATGCGGAACGACGACCAGGCGGTGCGACGCGGGCTGTTCCTGCTCGACAGCCAGCTCGGGGACAGCTTCCCGTTCGGCGAGCGCTTCGACGACCTCGAAGCCGTGGAGCTCGAGGACCTCCCGCTCTCCCCGGGCGAAACCGCGGTCGGCCGGGTCGAGCGGCGTCTCCAGGACCCGACCGACCTCCCCGCCGAGGGAACGACCACCATCGGGGCCTACGAGCACTTGCTCGACGAGGTCGGAGCGCTCGAGCCCGATGACGAGGTCGCGATCACCGTCGACCCCAACCCGCAGGGCGACAGCACCGGCTGGGACGAGGTCGAGCACGCGGTCCCGGCCGTGGGCCTGCTCGAGGACGGCCAGGTGCGCACCAACGAGCTCATCCGGTCCGAGGGCTTCTCCCTGGGGCGCCGGAGCATCGTGACGGGCCGCAACCCGCGGACCGCGGTGGGGTTCAACGACGACGAGCTCCTGCTCGTGACGATCGACGGGCGTCAGGACGGCCACTCCGACGGGGTGACCCTGCAGGAGCTCGGCGTCGCGATGCGTGACCTCGGTGCCCGTGACGCGGTCAACCTCGACGGGGGCGGGTCGACGACGATGTCCGTCGACCGCCGGGTCACCAATCGCGTCAGCGATGACGGTGGCCCGCGCTCGGTCGGGGACGGCCTCTTCGTCTACACCGACTACGCGTTCGAGGCCAGCGAGCGCCTGCGCGGCTCGGATCGCTACGACACCGCCGCCCAGGTCGCCCGTGCCGGGTTCCCAGACGGCGCGGGGACCGCGGTCCTCGCGACCGGCGAGGCGTTCCCCGACGCCCTCGCGGGTGGCGCGCTCGCGGCACGCGAGGGCGACCCCCTGCTGTTGACCCGATCGGGTTCGCTGCCGAGCGCGACGGAGCGCGCCATCGCCGACCTCGGCGTGCAGCGGGTGATCGCGCTCGGCGGGACCGCCGCCATCGACGACGACGTCGTCGCGGCGCTTGAGGCGACCGGGGTCGAGGTCGATCGCCGCGACGGCCGCGACCGGTACGAGACCGCCGCGCTCTCGGCGAACGACGACGCGGACCGGGCGTTCCTCGCGGCGGGCCGAGACTTCCCCGACGCGCTCGCCGCCGCCGCCCCCGCCGGGCAGCTGCAGTCTCCGGTGCTGCTCACCGAGACCGACGAGCTGCCCGACGCGACGGAGTCGTGGCTCGAAGCCGCCTCGCTCGACGAGGTCGTCGTGGTGGGTGGTTCGGCCGCCGTGTCCGACGAGGTCCTCGATGCGGCGTCCGACGCGGCCGGGGCGCCCGCCGAGCGGGTCTCCGGTCGCGAGCGGTTCGCGACCGCCGCGGCGATCAACGAGTGGGCGGCCGAACGGATCGAGGGCCTCGACCCCAGCGGACTCGTCGTCGCGCAGGGCCGCGACTTCCCCGACGCGCTGGCCGGTGGACCGCTGGCGGCGGCCCGCGACGAACTGCTCATGATCGTCCCGCCCACCGACGTGGAGGCCGAGGCCTCCGCCGCCGACGACCTCGATGCCCGAGCCGACACGCTGAGCCGGGTCACGCTGCTCGGCGGTACCGCAGCGCTGACGAGCTACCAGCACTGGCAGCTCGACCAGTTTGCACTCGACTAGGCATCGGGCGGGCGCGGCGAATCGCGGCGTCCGCCCTTCAGGGCAACGCGTCGAGGTCGAGACGCTCCGTCGCGCTCGGGTCGCGCTCGATCGCCTCGGCGAACGCGGTCTCGGCCCCTGCGACATCGCCTGCCGCAAGCCGCACCTGCCCCAGCAGGGCCCACCGGTCGGCTTCGTCCTCGACCCGCAGCGCCCGCTCGACCAGGGCTTCGCCCCGGGCGGGCTCCCCCTGCTCGGACCAGTAGGCGGCCGCCTCGTCGAGCAGCGGGGGATGCCACGGGTCGAGGGCCACAGCCAGCGACCACTGCGCACCGGCCAGTTCGGTGTCCTCCATCTGTGTCGCCACCCGGGCGGCTCGCTCGGGGACGACGCTGTCACGCGGCTCCCGGCGTGACGCCTCCTGGTACGACCGGAGCGCGAGGTCGCCCTCGCCGACGGCTCGCGCGAGCTCCCCGCGCTCGAGCCAGTAGCGGGCCTCGAGCGGATTCACCCGCGTGGCCCGCTCGAGCTCGAGCTGCGCATCGGCCGGCTGCCCGTCCACCGCGAGTGCCTGCCCCTGCCCGGCGACCCGGTCCGCGACGAGCGGCACGAGCGCCGCGACGCCGATGGCGCACGCCAGAACGCCTGCAATTCCGGCGACCGACTTCGGGGCGGCCGCTGGCTCGACCAGGGTGCTGCGCCCACGGCGCACGACGATCACGAGGGCGGCGAGCACCACGCCCCAGACCCAGACGGCGGGTCCGGGGCTGGTGACGAGCCCGTGCACCAGCCAACCGGCCCACGCAGCACCGACGCCGGCGAGACGCCACCGCAGCCGGCCGGCAGTCGCACGCAGCCCCCGCACCAGCACGACCCCGACGACCACCTGCAGGGCGACGAAGGCGGCGAGCAGCGGCAGCCCACCTTCGGCCGCGAGGTGCAGTGGCAGGCTGGCCGGCTCGACACCGGACGCCGGCACCTGCGAGCCGGCGGCGACCTCGGGGCCGCGGGCCGTCCCCGCGTGCCCGTTGAACGCGCCGAGCCCCACGCCGGACAACGGTGCGTCCGCGACCATCGCGAGAGCGGTCTCCCACCCCCACCGCGCGGCGCCTCCCGCGCGGTCCGCCAGCGCCTGCAGGGGTCCGACCCCCCCGACTCCCGACACGACGAGGGCCAGTGCGCCCACCGTGACCGCCCCCAGCACGGCGGCTGCGCGCCGCCACCCGCGCACCACGAACCAGACCACCGCCACGATCGCGGCGCCGGCCAACGCGGCACTCGCGCCCGCGGGCGAACCGATCACCGCGGCCAGCGCGAGCAACCCGATGGCGACGGCGGCTGCCCCGACTCGACGTCGCTGTTCACGCGCCGCGAGCCCGAGACCAAGGGCCAGGGGCACACCGAGGCCGACGATCGCGCCGGCGTCCGCGCGCGTGCCCATCGTTCCGGCGAGATCCGTGCGCTCCATCCGCCAGTCGATCGGGTCGATGTGCAGTAGCTGGGCCAGCGCGTGGACCCCCACGACCAGGGCGACGCCGACGGCGATCACGACCAGGCGGCCCCCGGCCGCCTCATCGAGGCGGTCCAGGGCAACGAGGAACACCACCACCACCGCGACGAGGAGCAGAAGCCCGTTCGCATGCCCGTACTCCCCGAGCATCGCGCGCCACGGGGCATCGGCGGTGACGGCGCCGGCGATCGTCGCGAACAGGCCGAACACGCCGGCGGCGACGACGGCGACCCGGGCGGGACGATCGGTCGGACGCGGGAGCGGCACCCGGCGTTCCGCGACGGCGAGCGTGAGCCGCGTGCCGACCAACCCCGCCGTGACCAGCAGTACGACCGTCAGCTCGGGCAGCCGGAACGGGTCCACCGCGGTGGTCGAGCAAGCGAGCGGGGAGACCACGAGCAGGGCCAGCAGCCCTCGCTCGACCGCGGCGGCGCCGAACGGACGCGTCGGATCCGCCGGAGCAGCAGCGGACTCGGTCGTCGATTCCACATCCCTACGGTAGCTCGGACACCGCCCCGGTCCGTTCGCGCCGCGGCCCGCCGAACGCCCCGGAGGTACCGCTACTCGACGGCCTGGAGCAAGGCCGTGAACGCGTAGGCATCGCGCGGCGCGAGCGCCGCATCCCCACCGGCCACCACGAACTCGCGCCAGCGGGCCTGCTCGATGACGCCGGCGCCCTCCGCGAGCGATGCGGGATCCCTCGGTGGCACCAGCGCGAGCACGCTCGGCTCGGTCCCCGTCCGCACGCCGACCGTCAGCGCGTCGGGGAAGTTCTCGCCCGTCGCGCCGTACAGGACGTCCGGGGCTTCGTGCCCCTGCTCGTCGAGCCGCTCGAGCCCTTCGCTGGCCGCCGCGAGCGCGGTCTCGTAGCGGTCCGCTCCCGCGAGGCGGCGCGTCTCGTAGCCCGCCTCGACCAGGCCGTCCTCGACGGAGGCGCCGAGCGCCGCCTCTCCACCGACGAGCGTCACCTCCTCGATGTCGAGGTCGGCGAGGGCCTGCTCGGTGACCGCGGGCAGCTCGTCGTCCTCGGCGAGCAGCAGGGGCGGGCGGTCGTCGCTGCCGAGCAGGGACCCGGCAGCGAGCGCGTCGGGGAAGTCGCGCCCGAGGGCGAGCACGGCCTCGCCGGCGGGGGCGCCGGCCTCCGCCGCCAGCCGGGCGGCAGTGTCGAACCGGTCGCTGCCCTCGATCCGCTCGACGTTCGGCACGAGTTCGTCGATCTCGTCCGCGACCTCCGCGCTCACCGCCCTGGACCCGCCGAGCACCGTCGCTCGCACCGGCTCGAGGCGCGCGACCTCGTCCGCGACCTGGTCGGGCAGCGCCCCCGGCGAGGTCAGCAGCAACGGGCCGTCGAGCGCGGTCGCCAGCGCACCGCCGGCCAACGCATCGGGGAACTCGCCGGCGGTGGCGATGAGGACGTCGTCGGTGTCCTCCGGTTCCCAGGCCCCGGCGAGCTCGACGGCGGTCGCGATCCGATCCGGTCCCTCCTCGCGACGGAGCTCGACCTCCGGGTCGTACACGGTCGACCAGATCCAGTCCGCGAACGCGACCGTGTCCGTGTACCCGCCGAACGAGCTCCCGTCGCACTGCTGGACCCCGGGCGCCTGGCCGCCGAAGCTCGTGACCCCGACGAGCTCGTGCGTGCCCGAGGCGTACAGCGGGCCACCGCTGTCCCCGACACAGGTGTCGGGGCTGTCGGGTTGGCCCTCGCCGGCGCAGAGCATCGTGTCCGGATCGAAGTTGCTCCCGAAAGTTCCTTGACAGAAGTCGGTCAGATCCCGGATCGGTACCGTCGCCGTCTGCAGGCGGTCGGGCATGCCGTTCTGCCCGGGGGGCGCGGTCAAACCCCAGCCGACGATGTCGCCCTCGCTGCCGGCCGCCGCGCGCCGCACCGCCGTCGTGGCCGGATCGATGTCGTCGATGGGCTCCTCGAGCTGGAGCAGGGCCAGATCCGCGATCTCGACCCCGTCGAGCGCCTGCTCGTAGTCGGGGTGGACCACCCAGTCGATCGCGTTCGAGACGTCGGTCTCCGCCGTCTGGTCCGTGCCGCTGCCCCCCTCGGCGGTCTGGTCGCGATCGACCTCCTCGATGTCCTCGGCGCCGACGACGGCGCCCACCAGCACGGGATCCTCGGGGATGCAGTGCGCCGCGGTCAGGACCCACTCGGGGTGCACGAGCGTGCCCGTGCAGCTGAACGATTCCTGGGTGCCCCGGGTGGCGACGAACGCGACCTCGGGATACTCCCCGTCCTCGACGTCCCGGCCCTGGTAGATGCGGGGACCGACCCGTCCGACCTCGTCACCGCCGTCGACCTCGTCGATCCCGTCGGCCACGTCGGCCACGTCGTCATCGGAGGCTGGTGCGTCGAGCCCGGAGCCCGCGGCGCCACCGGAGCCCGCGGCGCCCGGGACGGGGAACGTCGCCATGGCGACGAGCACGACGACCAGCGATACGTACATGCGTCGGAACACGCGACGAACCCCCTGCGGCTGGACTGCGCCCCGGGGCTCGTGGACCCGGGAACATTGTGAACGAGTGGCAGGGTAGCGTCAGTCAGCGCGCCAGGTGCACCGCCAGCCCAAGGGACGGCGCGAGCCGCGGAGCGGGTCGCCGGCGCCGGGGGAAGCACCGGCGACCCGCCGGGCTCTGGAGGGAAGGTGTGGTGTGGTGGCAGCGGAGCCCGCCACGGTCTCGGGCCGCGACGACGATCGTCGTACTTCGTCGCACTGAGTGATTGCCCCACCCCCGCGGGGACCGCCGCGAGCCGGCTGTTGCCGACCGCTACCCACGCGCCATCGGGGTCGCACTGGCGGAACGTAGCTCATGCGGGGGCATCGGCGCGAACTTCCCGGGGGTCGGGATCGCGACGCACCGAACGCGGCTTCCTTCCGCCGGATCGCGAGCTGCAATACACAGCGTAGCCCACGTGGCACACGGGATCATCCTCCGCGGTCGCAGCGCCGTGAGCCGGTACCCTCGCCCTGTCAGGTCGGTGTCGGTCGCCGCTCGCGGCGACGCATCGTCGCCTCGGCCGGAGGAGCGAAGCGTGGATAGCGCCGAACCGACGTCGCGCTCGCGCTCCCGGCCGTCGAGGTGGGCGAACCGGGCGACGGGGCGCCACGCCTTGGATGCCGAGCCCGGCCGCAGGTTCGCGGGCCTCTTCGCATGGGTGCTGGGACGCCACACGATCGCCATCGTCGATCGGGTCCACGCGCTCATGGCCGGGGTGCACGCCGGCTACGCGCTGCTCCTCGTGGCTCTCCTCCTGGTTGCCCAGCCGCCGAGTCCCCAGACACTGATCGGCGCCGCATGCCTGCTGGCCGCATCGGGCTCGGTCCTGCTGGGCGCCCGTGCCGGACGACGCCGCCTGCCGCAGGATGCCCGGGAGGCCGCGCTGCTGCTCGCGGCCGGGGCGCTGCTCGACGCCCCGAGCGGCGTCGAGTTCGTGCTCCTGTTGTCGGCCGGCAACGCGGCGCTGTACCACCGTCTGCTCGGCCGGGTCATCACCCTCGCCCTGTTCGGCCTCGCCCTGATGGGGCCGTCGCTCGTGACGGGCGCCGCACCGGACCTCGCGATGGGCTGGAGCCTCCCGCGCTTCGTCGTGGTAGTCGTGGTCTTCGGGTTCGTCGCCGACGTCGCCCGGTTCGCGGAACGCCGGCTCGTCGAGGAGCAGCTGCTGGGCTCGGCGCGCACCACGCTCACGGCCGGGCTCGACGTCGACGGGATGGGAGGGGTGCTTGCCACGGTCGCCCACGACCTCGTCGCGCGTCTCGGCCCCCGCGGCGGCGACCGCGCCGTGTGCGTGACCCTGCTGCTCGATGGCGGACGCCTACGGGTCAGCGGCAGCAGCGACGGGGGCGCGACGGTCCCGACCGGTCTCGTCGTCGACCGGCCGCCGTCCGGGCCGCTCGCGGACGCCAGCGACTCCCGCTCCGGCGGTGCGCCCGCGAGCGATCAGGGCTCGACCGGCGCCCACGCGCTCGATCACCTGCTGGGCCCGGGTTGGTGGGCCACGGCCCTGCCGCTGGCCGCCGGCGGCGCATCGCTGGGCGCGCTCCTGATCGCCGCGCCGACAGGCATCGATCCCTCCCGACCGTCGGCCCTCGACGTGCTGCTCACCGAGGCCGCCCTCGCCCTCGACGCACGGCGGCAGGAGGCCGAGCGCGCCCGCCGCGAGCAGCTGCTGCACACCGTCCTGGCCGAGTCGAGCGATCTCGTCCTCGTGCTCGACCACGACCTCGTCGTGCGCTACGCCTCGCCCGCCGTCGCCCAGCTCGGATGGGCCGCCGAGCACCTCGAGGGCCAGGACCTGACGTGGCTGCTGCATCCCGACGACCGGTTGCAGGCGAGCACGTCGCTCCGCGAGGTGGTCGACAGTCCCGGCAGCCGGCGCACGTTCGAGGCGCGGGTCCGGGACGCCCGCGGCCACTGGCACGTGCTCGAGACCGTGGCCACCGACCACCGCGGGGATCCCGAGTTGCGCGGCATCCTGCTGAACAGTCGCGCCATCACCGAGCGCAAGGCCCTCGAGGACCAGCTCGCCCTGCAGGCCCACACCGACTCCCTCACCGGGCTCTTGAACCGCACCTCGTTCGAGGATCGGGTCGGCGCGACGCTCGAGGCGTGGCGTGCGTGGCACCCGCCGCCCGCAGTGCTCTACATCGACCTCGACAACCTCAAGCAGGTCAACGACGCCTACGGTCACTGGGCCGGGGACGAGCTCCTGAGTGCGGTCGCCCAGCGGCTGCGCGCCTCCACCCGCGGGGGTGACGCCGTCAGCCGCCTGGGTGGGGACGAGTTCGCCGTGCTGCTGACCCAGGCCAACCGGGCGACCGTCGAGCGGGTCGCGGACCGCGTCCTGTCCGGTATCCGGAACGGCCCCATCGGCCCGGGGCATCCGCGCCCCGAGGCCAGCATGGGAGTGGCGATCGCACGACCCGGGTGGACGGTGACGCAGCTGCTGCAGGCCGCGGACGCCGCCATGTACGAGGTGAAGCGCGCCGGGAAGGGCACCTGGCGTCACTACGACGACGCGCTGCCCTCGCCCCAGGACCAGTCCGCCCTGCTCACCGATCTCGGGCTCGCGATCGAGCACGACGACATCACCGTGCACTACCAGCCCCTCGTCTCGCTGCCCGGCCGCGACTGGGTCGCGGTCGAGGCGCTCGCCCGCTGGACGCATTCCGAACGAGGGGCCGTGCCCCCCGCCGAGTTCGTGCACCTCGCCGAGCGGGCCGGCCTCATCTCCGATCTCGGCCGCAGGGTCCTCTCGCGCGGCCTGGCCGATCTGGCCCGTTGGCGCACCGCGGGTGTCACCGCCGGGCTGCAGGTCAACGTCTCGGGCACGCAGCTCCTCGCCCCCAACCTGGTGGAGGAGGTCGCGCTCGCGCTCGAGCGAGCCGGCGTGCCACCGAGTGCGCTCACCCTCGAGATCACCGAGACCACCCTGATCCAGAACGTCGACCGCACCCGCGAGGCGCTCGACTCCCTGCGCGCGCTCGGGGTGCGCCTCTCGATCGACGACTTCGGGGCGGGGTACGCGGGCCTGGGGTACCTGCGGGACCTCCCGGTGGACGAGCTCAAGATCGACCGAAGCTACATCGCGAGCCTGGGCCACAGCCACGAGGGCACGAGCCTCGTCCGCACGGTCGTCGATCTCGCACACGTGCTGGGGCTGGAGATCGTGGCCGAGGGCGTCGAGCACGAGCCGCAGGCCCGCACGCTGATCGAGATGGGGTGCACCCGGGCCCAGGGCTTCCTCTTCGGTGGACCCACCGCGGAGGGCCCGCCACCGGAGCGGGGCGGTGAGGAGCACTCTGCCGCCGACGCGGGCGCCCAGGAGGAGGAGGCACGCGCCCGGCAGGAGGAAGGGGGCGCCCGCCAGGAGGAAGGGGGCGCCCGGCAGGAGACGGGGCGCACGCGGACGCCGTAGCCTCACGCGTCCTGCCCGAGGCCTGCGGTGTCATGCGAGCGCCGGGTGGGCCCGTGCGAGGATCGCGTCGGTGTCCGCCTCCGACGGGAGTGTCCCGAAGGCGCCGGGAGGCGTCTCGGCGAGGCGCGTCGCACAGAACGCGTCCGCCACGGCCGGGGCGCCGTGGCGGACGAGCAAGGCACCCTGCAGGCAGACCGCCAGCCGCTCTGCGAGCTGGCGTGCCCGGGCCTCGACCGGCTCGGCAAGCTGCTTGCGCAGGGTCCCGACGGCGGCATCGAGGCGCGCGTCAGCGCCCGCGGCGGCGTCCAACTCCTCGTCCACGGCCTCGACGGCCTCGGGATGCCGCACGATCGCCCGCAGCAGATCGAGGGCCTGTACGTTGCCCGACCCCTCCCAGATGCCGTTGAGGGGGGACTGGCGGTACAGGCGCGGCATCGGGGACTCCTCCACGTACCCGTTGCCACCCAGGCACTCGAGCGCCTCCGCGGCGTGCATGGGCGCCCGCTTGCAGACCCAGTACTTGGCCGCGGGCGTCGCGATCCGCTGCACCCCCGCCTCGTGCGGGTCGGTCGAAGCGCGCTCGAACGCGCGGGCGAGGCGCAGCGCCACCGCCGTCGCCGCTTCGCTCTCGAGCGCCAGGTCGGCGAGCACCCCCCGCATCAGCGGCTGCTCGGCCAGGCGCGCCCCGAAGGCGTGGCGGTGCGCGGTGTGGTGGGCGGCCTCCGCCAGACCGTGACGCATCCAGCCGGCTGCACCGACGACACAGTCGAGCCGCGTGTGGGCGACCATCTGCATGATGGTCCGCACCCCTTTGTCGGGCTCGCCGACGAGCCAGCCGACGGTGTCGTCGAACTCGACCTCGCTGGACGCGTTCGACCGGTCGCCGAGCTTGTCCTTCAGCCGTTGCAACGCGAAGGCGTTGCGGCGCCCGTCGGGGAGCCAGCGCGGGATCAGAAAGCACGAGGGCGGGGTGTCGTCGTCCTCGTCCTCGGTGATCCGCGCGAGCGCGAGAAAGGCATCGCTCATCGGCGCGGAGCAGAACCACTTGTGCCCGGTCAACCGGAACGAGGTCCCGGGCGTGCCGTCCTCGAGGGGCCGGGCCCGGGTGGCGTTCGCGCGGACGTCGCTGCCGCCCTGCTTCTCGGTCATCGCCATGCCGAACGTGGCCCCGGCCTTCTCGTGTGCGGGTCGGAAGGCCGGGTCGTAGACGCTCGTGGTCGCGCGGGGGAGCCATTCCGCGGCGAGGTCCGGCTGGGTCGCGAGGCTCGGCACCACCGCGTAGGTCATCGTCATCGGACACAGCGTCCCCGAGTCGAGCTGGGGCCAGAGGATGTACTTGGCGGCACGCGCGACGTGGGCGCCGGCCGGCGCGTCGTCGCGCCACGGCGCGGCCGCCAGGCCGTGCGTGATCCCTGCCCCCAGCAGGTCGTGATACGCGGGGTGGTAGCGCACCGCGTCGAGGCGGTGCCCGTGACGGTCGTGGGTGCGGAGCTCGGGGGGGTTCTCGTTGGCGGCACGTCCCCGCTCGAGCCAGTCGGGGTCGCCGGTCAACACGCCCAGCGCGCGGAGGTCCGGCGCCGCCCACTCGGCTCCCTCACGCGCGAGTCCCTCCTGCAGCGCCACGTCCTCGCTCCAGGGGTCGTACGGCGCGCGGTCGGGTGGCTGGTTGCGCACCTGATGGGTCGCGGGCATGGCGGGCTCCTTGGCCGTGGACGATGCTCAGGCGGATGCGGTGGTCGAGGGCACGGTCGGCTCATCGCTCGGCGCACGTTCGATCGGCGGGAGGGCGCGGAGACACACCGATGTCAGCTCGTCGACGCCGGGTACGGGGTCGTCGGCGCGCACGGCGGCCAGGGGCCCGAGCAGCGCCTCCCCCATCGCGCCCACGAGCGCGGCCGCGACGATGTCGGGATCGCAGGGCCCGAGCTCGCCGTCGCCCACCCCGTCGGCGATGGCCTGCGCGAACACGTCGCGATGGCCCTGCCGGTAGGCCCGACGCTCCGCCTCGACCGCGGGGGGTGCGGCGTCGGCGAGCAAGGCGGACGCCAGCGTCGGCGCCCGCAGGGCCCGTTCGGCGAAGGTCCGCAGTGCCCGGGCGATGCGTTCGGTCGACCGCCCGGGCTGGTGTGCGGCGGCCACGACGCGCGCGAGCTCGCGATCGGCGGCCTGTCGGAAGACCTCGACGCAGAGCGCGTCCTTGTCCGGCACGTGGCGGTACACGGTGCCGGTCGCGACCCCGGCACGGTCGGCGATCGCCGTGACGCGGACGGCCGACCACCCACCCTCGGAAACGAGCGTCAGCGCGGCGTCGTGTATCGCGGCCCTGGTCCGCTCGAGGCGGTCAGCGACCGCAGCGGTGCGACGGTAGGGCATGCAAGAAGTGAATCAGGATTCATCACTTGGGTCAACGGCCCGGTTGCAACCGATCGTCGAGGTCAATCCGGCGCAGGATCTCGCGCCCCGATGTGAACGTCGATCGCTTGCGACGCGCACGGTCGGGTCAGGCGACGGGCGACTTGGCGTCGGGTGGCGAACGCCAGGTGACCTTCGCGTTGAGCAGGAACCCCAGCTCGGCGGAATCGAGCCTGATCGCCGTCTCGTCGTTCGGGACGTGGTCGTCGCACACGGGGCGAACCGGCAGGTACCCGTCGGGCACGTGAACGGTCGGGCGACCCATACCGGAGAAGCGGCGGGGGATGAACGTCTCGCTGGCCGCGAGCGTCGTCGCGTCCCGGCTGACCCCGAACCGCTCGCACAGGTCACAGCCGTCCAGGATCTCCACCCCGACGACGTTCTGGCGCTCCGCGCGGTAACCCCGCTCGTACTCGAGGACGCTGCCGTCGAGTTCGACCGTGAGGAACGCGGTGGGCCGCGTCCCGTAGTACCCGATGCGTTGGCCCAGCATCCTCTCGGCCTCGGCCCGCGACTTGAACGAGTAGAACCCGCAGACGCAGTCGAGGCCCGGGGGATCACAGTCGCTGCGCTTGCAGGTGGCGGTTGCGTCGGCTTCGTAGGCGCTGCCCTCGGTGACGCCGGAGAGCATCCCGTGGAACCCGGACCGCGCGACGAGCACCTGGGCGGTCTTGTACCCCGTTTCGGGTTCGATGGACAGTTCCTCGTCCATCGAGAGCCAGTGCATGCGGTGGGCGCTACGGGCGGCACCGGCCACGAGATACGACAGCAGGACCGGCACGACGATGAGCAGCAGGAAGCCGACGACCAGCATGCTCATGGCCGACGCTCCTCAGGGTGGTCGGGCTACCGGTCCGCTTCGTCGTTGGCCGGCTTCTCGGCGGGCTCCGCCGGGCGCGGCTGCTTAGCCGGCTCCACTCGCTCGATCACACGGCGCTTCTGCGGCTTGCCGAGATCCATTGCCAACCTCCTCGGTCGGGTCACCCCCAACGGTACCCGTTTTCCGGTGTCTCATGGGAGCTCTTCGGGTATCGATCGGCGTTCGAGCACCAGCCGCGACCGGCAACGGTGGACGGGGACCCGAGCGCGCCGCGGCCACCGGGCGGACGTGGCACTCTCTCGTGCAGGGCGCCGACCCACGAGCGTGCAGGGTGCCGACCCACGAGACGACCGCCAGAGGACGGAGGGACGATGCCGGGTCCGCTCGTGCTCGTGGTGCAGCGGCTGCTGCGCAGCCGGCCCTTCCGGATGTTCCTGCTGCAGGCCGGCCCGGTGGCCGCACACCAGGCCATGCAGCTCGCGAACGAGGGGCGGTGGCGGCGCCTCGCGGTCCTGCACGCGGACTCGGTCGTCGCGGGCCGCGTCTCCCGAGAGGTCATCGAGGGGGACATCCACTGGGTGGTGTGGCGCGGCGACGACCCGGTGGAGGCCTACCCGCCGGTCGAGGTGCCGCTCGATCTCGCGCTCGCCGACCGTGACCGCACACGTCCCCGTTCGCCCGAGGACCTCCCGGCCCGGCGGCTGCGCCGCGCCGGAGCCGAACGCAGCCGCGCGGCCGGACGCGCGGTCGGGCGCTTGCGTCCCCAGGGGCGCAGGGGCGGCGGGGCCAACGGTCGTTCCACACCCCCGCGGGAGCGCTGAGAGCCCGCCGGTCACCGACCGCCCCCGCCGCGGAGCGCATCGGCCCCGGCGCCTCCCCGGCCGTCAGAGCGCACCGGCCCCGGCGCCGCCCCGGCGAGGGTGTCCCCGCCGAGGGCCTCCCGGCCGTCAACCGCGCAGGCCGGCGCGCCGCAGGCCGCGACCCAGGCGGACGAGGTCGTGGTCGTCGCGCAGCACCGCGGCCACGATGCCGTCGGGGCGGACGACGAGGGCGCGGGCGTCACCAGCTCCCGCCGCGGCGATCGTCGCCGGGGCGACGCGCCGAGACTGCACGCCGACCCCACGCAGCGCCGCCAGCAGCCCGCCCTCGGGCGGCCAATCACCGGTCCGCAGAAGGGTGAATGCCGGTCCGCTCAGCGCCGACCCGAGCACGGCGGGCGCCGGATGCCCCACGAGACCGCCAGCACGTCGCCCTTGCGGCCCCCGGCGACCGGGGCGGCTGACCAAGGGACCGGCGGGCAGCGGTGGCATCCGCTGCGCCGCGAGACCGGCTCGCCCCCGGGTGAGGCTTGCCCCCGCGGCGATCGCGCGGTTGCGTATCGCGGCCCGCGTCGACGACCGGTCCCCCACCACCCGCCCGATGCGATCGGCGACGTCGACCACCCGTGCCGCATGCGGTTGCCGCTCGGCGTCGTAGCTGTCCAACAGGCGCGGGTCCGCCGCCCCGTGCACCACCGCGGCCAGCTTCCACCCGAGGTTCGCGGCGTCGCGGAACCCGGTGCACAGGCCCTGACCGAGAAACGGCGGCATCTCGTGCGCCGCGTCGCCGGCGAGGAGCAGCCGGCCGGCTCGGAACCTGCCGGCCACGCGGGCGCGGAACTCGTACACGGCGGCGCGCTCCACGTCGAGGGGGCGGTCGGCGAACCACGGGCGAGCCAGTGCGCCCAGCCGAGAGCCGACCTCCCGTCCGGTCTCACCCCGCCGCAGGCGGAACTCCAAGCGATGGCGACCGCGCCCCACCGGCACGCTCGTGGCGGGGCGGGCCGGATCGCAGACCTGCACGACCTCGGGCACCGCGCGATCGCCCACCGGCGGGCTCGGGTTCGTACGCGGTGACGCACCGTCGCGATCGCCCCCGGGACCGTCCTCGACCCGGAAGTCGCAGACCAGCCAGCGTTGGCTCGTCCCCCGCGTCTCGTCGTCGATTCCCGCCAGGGCGCGGACGAGGCTGCCGGCGCCGTCGCACCCGACGACCCAGCGTGCGGCGAGATCCCCCGCGCTCGTCACCACCCGTGTGCACGCCCGAGCGGGTCGTGGATCCCCCGGCGCCGGCGTGACCCCGAGGACGGTGACCCCGAGCCGCAGGGCACCCGGCGCACAGGCCTCGAACCGCCGGCGCAGTTCGCGCTCGAGATCGGGCTGGTGGACGAGCGCGGCCGGGGGATGCCCCAGCGTCGCCTCCTCGGGCGGGCGGTCGAAGCGCAGCAGTTCCCGGTGGTCCGCGTCGACGAGCGTCATGCCCCGCAGCGGGCGCGTCTGCACGGACGCCCCGAGGTCGGCGAGCCAGCGCTGCGCCTCGTCGTCGAGGCTGACCGCCCGCGGCAGGGGATGCACGTCCATGGCCTGCTCGCAGACGACGACACGCAGGCCCCGTCGGACGAGGTCGAGGGCGAGGGCCACCCCGACGGGCCCTGCCCCCACGATCACCACGTCCACGGCCTCGGCGCGCGATCCGCTCGTGGAGGGATGCGCGTCCGCGCGGGCTCCGTCCTCGGGGCCAGGAGCCCCGGCCCCGGGCGCGCTCACGCGGCGTCGCCCCCGAGGGCCGCGTCCGCCAACTCGTCGGCGACCGCGCGGACCTGCGGCGATCCCTCGCACGCGTCCACCAGCTCTCCGGGCACCGCCTCGCCCCCGTCGGCGGCCCCGCGGATGGCGACGGCCATCGCGGCGATCGTGTCCGTGTCGCCCCCCACGCCGAGGGCGCGCAGCATGGCCTCGCCCGGGTCCGCGCTCGTCGCGGCGACCCAGCACGCGGTCGGCACCGACCGGTCGGCCAGCACTTCGTGCCCCAGGCGATCGGCGATGGCGACATGCGGGTCGCCGAGCGAGGCGGGCCATTCGAACGACGCCGCCTCGGCCAAGCCGCGCGCGAGTTCGTCGGTGGCAGCCTCCTCCGCCAGCTCGGCGAGGTCCTGCGGGGTGAAGCCGCCGCGCGCCACGGCTCGACCGACCGCACGCGCCTGGACCACCGCTCCGTCCTCCCCGACGGGATGCACGTGGGTGGGCTGGGCGCTGCGTGCGGCCACATCCGCCAAGCGCTCGGGGTCGTGGCCCCACCGCACCCCGATCGGTGCGATCCGCATCGCCGCGCCGTTGCCGAGCGAGCCTTCGGCGAACGCCACCCGCGCCGCCTGCGCGGTCGGCAGCCCGCATTCCCAGGCGTCGTGGATCCTGTGCATGCCGCCGCCGTAGCCCCGCCACGGCTCGAACGCGTCCCGGAAGGCAGCAGCCAGGGCGTCGGGATCGACGTGCGGATGCCCGAGCAAGTGTTGCGCCAGCGCCAGCGCCATCTGCGTGTCGTCGGTGTAGGGGCGCGGCGTTCGGGCGAGTGCTCGCTCGAGCCGGCCACGTGCCTTCTCGGTCGTGGTCGGTGGCGAACCCTCGTACGGGGCGCCGAGCGCGTCCCCGACGAGCGTGCCGAGCAGCGCCCCGGGTGCCGCCTGTCGTGTGCGTTCCGGGTCAGGGCTCATGTGGGCATCGTGCCCTCACCCGACCGCCGCTGCCACTCCCGCAGTCTCCCCGCCCGGGCCCGCATCGGCCTCCGGTGGCCTCACCGGTACGACCCGGCCACGGGCGGCGTTCTAGCTGCCGAGCAGCGCCGCCGAGCGGCTCGCGACCTCGTCCTGCAGCGCGCCGGTGCCGCCGATCACGAAGCTCTCGCCCGCGCCGCCGCCGATCGCACCGAGGTAGGTCTCGGTCGCCGCGGGCAGCCGGTCCGGGCGGCTGAGCACGACCGGCAGGTCGCGTGCCGCCGCGACGCTGGCGGAGGTCAGCGCGTCCTTCCAGGCGTTGGGGGCGTAGCCGCCGGCGACCAGCACCCCGCCACCCCGATCCCCCGCGTGTTGGAGACCCCAGAGCTCCTCCGCCACGGCGCGAGCGGTGCCGGCACGGTCCTGGCCCGCCACTCGCGTCGGGCTGGGCAGGTCGTTCATCACGGCGTCGCTGACGGCACTGGGGCCGCCCAGCACGATCGTGCGGCTGATGCCGAGCTCCTCGAGCGCCTCGCGCACCTCCGGCGAGAGCTCATCGGAATCGGTGAGCAGGACGGGGCAGCCGTGCCGTGCCCCGTACGCGGACCCGGCGAGACCGTCGGCCCACGCGTCATCGGGACCCGCCCGGGCGATGAGCGCGACGTCGCGACCCTCGCGGGCCACGACCTCCTTGGCCGCGAGCGCCGCGGTCTCCTCGCGGTTCTTCCCGGCCAAGCGCTTCACGTTCCAGCGATCGCTGAGCGCCCGCTCGACACCGGTGCCGAGCGCGGCCTCGCTGCCCAGCAGGTAGACCTCCTTGCCGGCCGGCAGCACCCGCTCGAGCTCGTCGCGGACCCGCTCGTCGAGCCGGTCGGACCAGGTCAGCATGATCGGCCCACCGCGTCCGGCCAGCGGCCCCCCAGCGGCCGCGTCCGCGAACACGGCCTCGGTCGCGATCACCGCCCGCTCGGCGCTGCGGTCCCCCTCGAACGCGAGTTGGCTCAGGAGGATGGCGGTCTCGATCCCGTCGACGCCGCCGATACGAGCCAACGGCTCCACGAGATCGAGCTCGGTGGCCGCGACCCGCCGGCGCAGCGACTCGATGTGACGGTACGAGCCGTCCCCCGGGCAGCTCGTCGCCGACACGTCGCGGTGGCCGATGATCGTCGGCTTGGTGACCTGCGTGCCGCTCGAGTACCGCGTGGAGCCCCCGCTCGTGAGGGTCACGGTCGCGCGCGGGTCGATGCCGTGCATGCGGAACTTCCACGCCAGGATGCTCGCCACCGCCTCCTGGGCGACTTCGGGCACATCCCCCGAGGTGAACGTCCCGATGACCGCGATCCCGACCGAACCGGTGTTGAACCCGCCGGCGTGCGCCCCGACGATCGGCCGCTCGATGCCCCCGGCCCGTCCCTCGTAGATGCGACCGAAGCGGTCGACGAGGAAGTTGTAGCCGATGTCGTTCCAGCCCCGGCTGATCGCGTGGTAGCGGTAGATCCCGCGGACCACGCCCGCCGCTTCACCCTGCGAATAGCCGTTGCCGGTCACGGTGTGGTGCACGACGCCGAATCGCAGGCTGCTCGCCGCGCGGGGGCTCCCGGAGCGCCACGACTCGTCCGCTCCCCACTGGGCCCGGCTGATGACGCTCGGTGGGGCGGTGCTCGCGTGAGCGGTGGCTGCCCCGGTGAGCCCGAGAGCAGCGGCCATCCGTGAGTCGGCTGCTGCGGCGGAGGCGGCCTCCGCCAGCCCCATGGAGTCGATGAGGTGGGCATCGAGGTCCTCGGGGCGGGCATTCTCGACCTCGACCTGCAGCCGGTCGGCCGAGCGCACCCAGACCGGCTCGGTGGAGCCGTCGACACCCGGGTCGGCCTCCTCGCTGTCCGGGTCCGGCTGTTCGTCGGCCTGGCGCTGCGGTACCTCCCGCCAGTCACTCCATTCGCCGTCGCCCTCGGCATGGCGGATCCGGATCCGCGCCTCGGGCGGCCCGTCGAAACCCACCATCGAGAACGGACCCTGCGCGGACGCGGGGCGGGACCGGTGCACGCTCCCCTCGACGGTCTCGGTGACGAATCCCTGGAACGTACGGCTGGTGACCTCGGGCAGCTCACCGGCACGAGCGGCGGGGGCGCGCACGATGGCCTCGAGCGGGCCGGCATAGAAGGAGGCACCGAGAACGCCGAGGCCGAGGGCTCCACTACGGAGAACGGTACGGCGGGCGACGCGTTGCATCTGGGGGATTCCTTTTCTGTCCGGTGATCGGCACACGTCGCCCAGACCTGCCACCAAGCAGGTCGATCGGTTCGCGGTGTCACGATCAGCGCGTGTGCTTCACGAGCCCGCGCGGCACGACCCGCCGACGTGCGATCCGACCACTGGGTGACGCGAGGTGTCGACCGCGTCCTGTCGTATTCGATCTGTTGTGTGCGTCTCCTGCCAATGACGGCCGAACGCGCACCCGCGCTACGGGGAGGAATCGGACACGCACTGGCCGAAGGGACAGGTTCCTGTTGGAACGGTGCGGGGTGAGCGCCCCGCGACCGGGGTAGGAACCACGGTTTCCCTTCATCGCCCGCCTGACGGCGCTCCCTCCGTGCGATCCACTCATTAAGGACGCCGAGGTACCGGCCGACCCTGTCCGTGTCCACACCTCAGGTGCGAGCGACCGCGGAAGGGTCATGCATGCAGCGCGTCGGGCACGCCGGCAGCCCAGGTGCCACGGTGGCGGTCGCCGGGATCCCCGCCGCACGGCTGTTCTCCGTCACGGCGATCGCGGTCGCCGCCGTCGTGCTCGTCACGGTGGCGCCGGTGTCCCCCGCGGGAGCCGACGCGGACGACCCGGTCCTGTCCCACCCCGAGGAGCCACGCACCAGCGTTCCCCGCGCGCTCGGCGGCGCCAGCGAGCCCGGCTGGTGGCTCGACGCCGTGGGCGCCCCCGAGGTCCGGGACGACGGCACCGGCGCGGGGACCACGGTCGCGGTGCTCGACACGGCGATCGACGGAGAGGCTGCCGGCGTCGGGCCCGACCGGCTGCACGAGCCGATCGAGATCATCGAGGACGAGGAGCCGTCCCGTCACGGCACCGGCGCCGCCGCCCTGGTCGCCGGGCGCGACCACGGAGCGTGTCCCGGCTGCGAGATCCTGCCGGTCACCGTCCTCGGCGCCGACGGCCGCAGTCGCGCGAGCCACGTGGCCGCCGGCATCGACGCCGCGGTCGAAGCGGGCGCTGACGTCATCTCGCTCAGCCTGGGAGGGCCGCTCGGCAGCCGCCGCCTGGAAGCCGCCGTGACCTCCGCACGGGACGCCGGCGTGCTCGTCGTCGCCGCTGCCGGGAACTCGGGCGGCACCAGGGAGTTCTATCCGGCGAGCTACGACGGTGTCCTGTCGATCGCCGGCCACGATCCCGACGGGGGCCGCTACGGCTGGTCGACCCACGGCGGGTGGGTCTCGTCCGCGGCACCGGGCTGTGCCCGCCTCGACCTCCCGCGTGGTGGCCGGTTCTGCGGCACCTCCGCCGCCGCGCCCATCGCCGCGGGCGTGGCCGGTCTGGTCCGCGGTGCCGCGCCGGAGGGCTCCCCCGTCGAAGCGCTCGAGGCGATCACCGGCTCCGGCGACGAGCTCGACTTCGTCGCCCACGGCACCATCGACGCCCCCGTGGCTCGAGACGCCGTCGCGGACGACGAGGCGGCCGTCGACCCGCTGCCGGACGATCCGATCGACGCGGCGGTCGAGCTGTCCCGCGAACGGTTCGGCCGCGGCGAGGCCGAGGCCGCGCTCGTCGCTCGTGCCGACGTCTTCGCCGACGCCCTCGCGGGGAGCTCGCTCGCGCGCGAGCAGCCGGTGCTGTACGCCACCGGCGACGAGTTGCCGTCACGGACCCGCGACGAGCTCGAGCGGGTCCTCGGGCCGGGAGGAACCGTCCAGGTGCTCGGGGGGAGCTCGGCAGTCGGCGACGACGTGGCCCACGCTCTGCGGGAGGTCGCCGCGGAGGTCGAGCGCCTGGCCGGCGACGACCGGGCGGAGACCGCGCTGGCGGTCGCGGACGCCGCTGGAGCGCGGGGCGAGGTGTTCCTCGCGCGCGCGGACGAGTGGGCCGACGCCATCGCGGTGGCGGGCCCCGCCGCCACCCACCGGACTCCCGTTCTGCTGACCGCCGGCGACGAGCTGGACGCGCGCGTCGCCGAGTACCTGGAGGCCGAGGGGATCAAACGCGCGACCCTGCTCGGGGGCGAGCAGGCGCTCGACGGAGCCGTGGCGGACGCCGTCGCGGAGGTGACGGGCAGGGAGCCGACGCGGATCGCCGGACGCGAGCGGGAGGCGACGGCTGCCCGCGTGGCCTCGACCCTGGTGCCGCGGGACGGCGCCGGGGCGATCGTGATCGGCGGGTACGAGCCGTCCGGGTGGGCGGTCGGACTCGCGGCCGCGCCCCTGGCCGCGGCGCGCGACCTTCCGATCCTGCTGACCGGCCCGAACGGGGAGCTGGGTGGGGTCTCGACGGACGAACTCCACTCGCGAGGCGCTGCGAGCGAGCTGCACCTGCGGGTCGCCGGGCCGCTCGCCGGACCGGCGGGCGACACGCTGCGGCGCCTGGCCGGCCGCTAGGGCGCCGCTCCCGGGTCGGGAGCCCCGATCGGTCGGGATCCCCGGTCACGATCGCGGGAACCCCCGCTCCTATGCCTCGCCGTCCCCCGGCTCGACCGGGTCGGCCCCCTCGGTCGCGTCGACATCGAGGGTGACGACGATCCCGTCCACGATCACCGAGAGCCGATCCACCCCGTCCCAACTGGCCGCGTAGTCGGGCACCCGGCCCTCGAGCTCGGCCACGCCACGCAGCAGGTCGCTCGCCCGACCCAGCCACCGCAGCGAGGCCGCGGGCTGCTCACGGTGCGGCGCGAGCAGCTCGCGGGCGAGATCGACACAGCGTGCCGCATCCGCCAGGAACCACGCCGCCGGCGTGCCCTCGGGCACCGCCTCGCCCAACTCGCACACCCGCGTGAAGACCCGCTCGCATGCCCGCCGGGCGACACCCCTCGACACGGCCATCCTGGCTGCTCCCCTTCTCCGAACACCTGCGAGACCGCGCACCGTGCCCTGCCCCACGTGAGGTGATCACGCTCGGTCATGATGCCTGACCCAGCGCTCGACCGCTACCCCGCGGTTCGTTCTCCACAGCCCCCGATCGGGCGATTCCTCGCTTGCGCCGCCGGGCGGTGGATGCTGTCGACATGCCGATCGAACCCACCGCTGCGGCGGCCGGCATCTACGACGCGGCCACCGCCCTGCTCGCCCCGCGACTCTCCGACCGGGACCGCGCCGACCCTGAAGACCTGGCCGCGCGCGTGAACGAGGCCGTGTCGGCGACCGGATCGTTCGCCGACCGATGGGCAACCGTGCGCACGGCGCCGGCCACGACCCGCGCGCTCGCCGACGACCTGCTGACGCTGCACCTGCTGTTCCCGCGGGACGTGTCGATCTCCCGCAAGGTCTCCCTGCTCGGCACGTCGCCGGGACCGGAGCTTCGTGCCGCTCTCGCCGCCGGTGTGGCACCAGGGGGAACGGCCTTCCAGCTGCGCCGGCTCTCGCAGCTCGGCTACCTGGCGCGGGCGGTCGCCGCCGCCCGGGCCGGCAGCGCGACCGCCGTTCTCTCCGACCCGATCCGGTGCCGTGCCTGGCTCCACGCAGTGGCACCACACGGCGGCCACAGCCAGCGAGAAGCCCTCGCGCACCTGCTCCATCCCGCAGCGTTCGAGCCGATCGCGGTGCCGGCGGTCAAGCAGCGGCTCCGCGAGGCGCTCGTCCCCGACGCTCCCACGGACACCGACGACGACGCGGCCTTGACCGTCGCACGCGACCGCACGGGCCATCCCGCCGAGCGATCGCTCCTCGAGCTCGCGCCCCGAGCGCTCACGCCGCCCCGAGCAACCATAGGGGACGACGACACGGGCGGGGCCTCCCCCGGTGCGCGGACGTCCGGGTAGGGGTGCTGGTCAGCCCGCCTCGGCCTCGCGGTCGAGCTCGAGGGCGAGGCTGTTCATGCAGTAGCGCTCACCGGTTGGCTCGGGCCCGTCGGGGAACACGTGCCCGAGGTGGCCATCACAACTCGCGCAGCGCACCTCCGTGCGAACCATGCCGTGCGACCGGTCCTCGACCAGACGCACGCGGTCCTTCCCCACCGGCTCCCAGAAACTCGGCCAACCGGTCCCGGAGTCGTACTTCGTGTCCGAGGTGAACAGCTCCGTGCCGCAGCCCGCGCAGCGGTACACGCCGTCCTCCTTCGCGTTCCAGTACGCGCCACTGAAGGGGGGCTCGGTGCCGCCCTCGCGCAGGATGCGGTACTGCTCCGCGGTGAGTCGCGTCTGCCACTCCTGCTCGTCGCGCAGCTGCTCACTCATTGCAGCGACCTCCGAAGGCTCGTGTAGGGACCGTGGCCCGGCGGCATCGTCCGGACCTCCGTGAGGCTACTCGGCCCGACGCGATCTACGACTCGTCGAGACCGACGCCGCCGATCTGCGAGTACCCGAAGCGTGCGGACACGTCGGCCGCCGCCTCCAGAAGGGCCTTCGCGAGACCGGGGCGTCGTTCCTCAGGCATCCGGTAGCTCGGCGCCGACATGCTGATCGCGGCCACCACGGTACCGTCCGCACCCCGGATCGGCGCGGCCATCGCGGCCAACCCCTCCTCGAGCTCCTCGAAGCAGAAGCTGAACCCGTCCTCGGCGACCCGCGCGATCGAGGCGCGCAGCTCCCGCGGATCCGTGATCGTGCTGGCGGTGAACTCCTCGTGGGGGCCGTCGAGGATCGTCGCACGCCGGGTCTCGGGAATGAAGGCCAGGAACACCTTGCCGGGGCTCGTGGCGTGCAGCGGGGTGCGCCGGCCGAGCCAGCTGCGGCTCACCACCGAGGACTCCTGCGGGATGACCTGGTCGATCGTCACCACGGCGTCGCCCTCGAGGACCGCGAGCGAGACGCTCTCGCTGCTCTCGTCGGCGAGGCGCTGGCAGGCCTCACGGGCGTGCCGTGTGAGGTCGGGTCCGACGCTCACCGCCCGAGCGAGGTGGACGAGCCCGAATCCGAGGTGGTACTTGCCGCTGTCCACGTGCTGCTCGACCAGTCCCCGGCTCTCGAGCGTGGACAGCAGCCGGAACGCGGTCGACTTGTGCACACCCAGCGCGTGCCCGACGTCGGTGACGCCGGACCACCCGTTCTGGGCCAGGAACTCGAGGATGTCGACACCACGGTCCACAGACTGGACCCGGGAGCCGTTGCGTTGCTCAGCCACGACGATCGAGTCTAACGCCCGTTCCTCCACCCGCGAGACGGCCACCGATCGCCCTTGTCTCACGCACCGTTCACGTCGCCGCCCCCGGGGCAGCCGACTCGGCGGCGTAGTGCTCGCTCAGGTACTTCTCGCCCTCGTCGCAGAACAGGGTCACGATCGTGCGAACATCGGGGTGCGCCTGCCGCACGCGTCGGGCCGCCACGAGATGGGCGCCCGAGCTCGGCCCCACGAAGAGCCCATGGATGCGCGCCAGCTCGCGCATGGCCTCGAGCGCGGCCCACCCCTCGACCGAGACCACCTCGTCGACCTCGTCGGAGTGCCGCGCGTAGATCTCGGGCACGAAGCCGTCCGCGATCCCCTCGAGGGGATGCTCGGCGATCTCGCCGCAACGGATCGTGCACGACTCGTCGGGTTCCACCGCGACGATCCGGACATCCGGATTGGCGGCGCGGAACGCCTGCCCCACGCCGACGAGGGTGCCCCCGGTGCCGACCCCGGTGACGAGCGCGTCGGGAACGAGCCCCAACGGCAGCTGGGACAGGATCTCGGGACCCAGCCAGCTGCGGTTCTCCTCGACGTTCCACTCGCTCGCGAACTGCTCGGGACAGAAGTAGCCGGGCCGCCGGCCGAGTTCCTTGGCGGCCTCCAGGGCCTCGGTGACGTGGAAATGGCCGACCTCCCAGACCTGCGCCCCGTACGCACGGCTGATCGCGGCGCGCTCGGTCGACATGCCGGCGGGCATGACCACCAGCATCCGGTAGCCCTTCACCGCGGCCACCATCGACAGCGCGTTGCCGGTATTGCCGCTCGACGCCTCGACGATCGTGTCGCCGGGGCGGAGCAGCCCCTCCCGCTCGGCACGGTCGACGACGTAGGCCGCCAACCGCGCCTTCACGCTGCCGGAGGGGTTCAGGAACTCGAGCTTGGCCCAGATGCCGTCCACGGGAACCAAAGGGGTGCCGCCGATCCCGTCGAGGATCGTCCGGGTGTGCTCACCCCCGAAGCGACGGTGCTCGGCCTCCGCGGAAGCCCTCGTCATCACAGCCCCCTCAACGTCCCTTCGCGATCACGCGCCCCGAGCCCCCTGATCTCACACCGGCGCGGCCTGACGGCTGCGCACCTCCTCGACCAGGGCGGGCAAGACCTCGTGCACGTCGCCGATGACCGCGTAGTCGGCCCGCGTGACCATGGGCGCTTCCGGGTCGGTGTTGATGGCGAGGATCGCCTTGGCGTTCATGCACCCGACCCAGTGCTGGGTCGCGCCGCTGATCCCGCAGGCGACGTAGAGGTCGGGAGCGACCCGGGTGCCGGTCTGCCCGACCTGATCCGAGTGCGGCCGCCAGCCGTTGTTCGTCACCACCCGGGAGCATCCCACAGCGCCGCCGACGAGCTCCGCGAGCTCCTCGAGGACCGCGAACCCCTCGGCGCTGCCGACACCCCGACCACCGGACACGACCACCGGGGCGGTGGCGAGCGACACGCCCGCACTGCGGGTGGTCCGGTCACGCACGCGCGTCCTGGCGAGCACGGGGTCGAGCTCCGCCGCGAACGCCTCCACCGGCACCTGCGCCGCGGCCCGGCTGGGCACCGGCTCGACGACGTGCGGTGCGATCGTCGCGAGCTTGCGGTCCGACGTGAGCACCGCGTCCTCGTAGAGGATCCCGCCCCAGCGCAGGCGCGTGAGGTGCCAGCCGTCGGTCCCGGTCCCCTCGGGCGTCAGGACGACGCAGTTCGTGGCCAGCGGCTCGTCCAGCCGGGCGGCGACGTGGGCCATCACCTCGTTGCCGTGCTCACCGCCACCCGCGAGCACCACCTCCGGGTCCCGCGTGGCGATGAGCTGGCGGAGACCCTCGGCCCAGGCCTCGGGCGCGTAGTCGCCCACGAGGTCATGGTCGATGACGTGCAGCCGGTCGACCCCGAACGCGCACAGCTGTTCGCTCGTCCCCGCTCCCGGTTGGCCGACGACGACCGCTTCGACCCCGTCGTCCCCGGCGGCGACGGTGAGCATCTCCAGCGAGAGCCTCTCCGGGCCCGCCGGCCCGTGCTCCACGAACCCCAGGACTCCGCTCATCACGTGTTCACCCCCAGCCGTTCGAGTAGATCGGCGATGGCGGGCACGGCCTCCGCGCCGTGCCCGAGCACCCGGGTGTCGGCGGCCTGCTGCGGCGGGTGCCGCAATCCGACCGTCGCGAGCCCACCCGGATCCGGCGTTGCTGCGACGCTCGCGACCGCTGCCTTCTTCGCCCGCACACGCCCCTTCAGAGCCGGGTAGCGCGGGACGTTGATGCCCTCCTTGACCCCGACGACCGCAGGCAGGGGCAACTCGTAGTGCTCACTGCCGTCCGCGGTCCCGCGGGTCAGGGCCACGACCCCGTCGTGGGGCTCGATCGCTTTGATGCCCCCGACCGTCGGGCGGCCGAGCGCGTGCGCGACCCGGATGCCGACCTGGTAGTTCGCGGCGTCGGCGGACTCGTTGCCGAACAGGATCAGGTCGAAGGGCTCGCGGCCGCGCTCCAGATCGCGGACCGCTGCCCCGATCGCCCTCGCGGTGGCCTGCGGGTCGACCTGCTCGTCGCCCGCATCGATGAGCACGCCGTGGTCGACCCCCATCGAGATCGCGTGACGAACCTGTTCGTCGGCCGCCGCCGAGCCCAAGGTCAGCACCGTGCTGGATCCGCCGTGGGCGGTAGCCAGGCGGACGGCCTCCTCCACCGCGCACTCCTCGTGCGGGCTCATGGTGAACGCGAGGTGGGTCGTGTCGACGCGGGTGCCGTCAGCCGTGAGCGCGATCTTCGCTCCCGGTGACGGGACCCGCTTGACGCAGACGAGGATCTCCATGGCGGCTCCCTACGCCTTCATGCGGGTGTCGTCGGGATCGAACAGCGGGGTGCGGCCCGCGCGGGCGACCGTCACCGGGTAGCGCTCCCCCATGTACTCGACGGAGAGGCCGGTACCCTCCACGGCGCGGTCGGACGGCAGGTAGGCCATGAGCAGGTACGCCCCGACCGAGGGGCCGGCACCAGCGCTGGTCACGTAGCTGCGCCGACCCTTCGCGTCGACGAGCTCCTGCCCGTCGCGGGTGAGGATCGGCTCGCCGCCCTGCGGCACGCGGATGATCCCGCTGCTCGACTGGAGGTCGTCGACGGTGAGCGTGCACAGGACCGCGGCGGGCTCGGCCTCGCGGGCAGCCAGGTAGGCGTCCTTGCCGATGAAGTCGGCCGCCTTGACCCTCGGGAGCGCGAGGCCGGCCTCCACCGCGTCGTACTCGAGCTCGAGCTCGTGGCCCATCAGGCGGTAGCCCTTCTCCATCCGACCCGTCGTGCCGTACACGCCGATGCCGGCGGCGACGACCCCGTGGTCCCGACCGGCCTCCCAGAGGGCGTCCCAGAGCTGTTCGCCCTGCTCGATCGCCGCGTGCAGCTCCCAGCCGAGGTCGCCGACGTAGCTGATCCGCACCGCCAGCGCGGTCACGGTGCCGACCTCGATCCACTGCGCCGAGCCGAAGCCGAAGGCGTCGTTCGACACGTCGTCGACGGTGGTCGCGGCGAGCACGTCGCGGGCCCGCGGCCCCCACAACCCGACGGTGCAGGTCGCCGATGACACGTCCACGAGCTGGGCCGAGCCGTCGGCCGGCAGGTGGTCGCGGAACCACTTGCCGTCGCGGCCCCCGTGCGCGCCGCCGGTGATGACCCGGAACCGGTCGTCGGCCAGCCGCACGACGGTGAGGTCGCTGCGGAACCCGCCGTTGGCGGCCAGCACCGGCGTGTAGACCACGCGGCCCACCGCACGGTCGATCTTCGCGACGCACATCCGCTCGAGGTAGTCGAGCGCGCCGGGGCCGGTCACCTCGAACTGGGCGAACGCGGTCAGGTCGATCATCGCCGCCCGGTCGCGCATCGCGAGGTGCTCGGCGTCGATGATCGGCGACCACCAGCGGGCGTCCCACTCGTGGGGCCGCTCACCCAGCCGCCCGTGGTACTCGGTGAGCAGCGGACGGTTCGCCTCGTACCACTGCGGGCGCTCCCAACCCCCGGCCTCGAAGAACTCGGCCTCGAGCGCGACCTCCCGGTCGTAGAAGGGGCTCTTGCGCAGTCGGCGGTTCGACTCCCACTGCTCGCGCGGGTGGACGATCCCGTAGGTCTTGTTGAAGCCCTCGCTCGCCCTGGCGATCACGTGCGCCCTGGTCCGCTGTGGGGGGTAGAACCGCGCGATGTCGGCGCTGTGGAGGTCGATCTCCTGGTGGCCGTGGGTCATCCACTCCGCCAGGTACTTGCCGACCCCCGGCCCCTCCTTGATCCACACGGCCGCTGCCGACCACAGGCCGGCCACGTCGGGGGTCTCGCCGAGCAGCGGACCCCCGTCGGGCGTCAGGGACAGCAGGCCGTTGATGCCGTGGCGGATGCCCGCGCCCTCGCGCGTCAGGAGGTCGGGCATCAACTCGAGCGCGTCCTCGAGCTGCGGGTCGAAGTCCTCCTTGGTGAGCGGCAGCTGGGTGGGCGAGAGCGTCGCCTCCTCGATCGAGGGGATCTCCCACGGGTCGTGCAGGATCGGCCGGTGCGCGTAGCTGCCGATCTCCATGTCCGCCCCCGACTGCCGCTCGTACATGAGCGCGTCCATGTCGCGCACGATGGGCCAAGCGATCTCGGAACGGGTCTCGGCGAGCTCGGGGATGGGCCCCACGTCGATCATCTGGTGCACCGCGGGGATGAGCGGCAGCCGCGCACCGGCGAGGCCGGCGATGTGGCGACTCCACACGCCGGACGCGACGACGACCGCGTCGGTGGCGATGTCACCACGGTCGGTCCGTACCCGCGTGACCCGCCGGAGACCGCCCGGGGTCTGCTCGGTGTCGATCCCGAGCACCGTGGTGTTCGCGAACACCGCGAGGTCGGCACGCGCCGCCGCCTGTTCGCGCATCAGCACCCCGGCCTGCAGCGGGTCGACCACCGCGACCGACGGGGTGTAGAAGCCGGCGAGGATCACCTCGGGATCGACGAACGGGACGAGCTCGGTCACCTCCTTCGGTCCGATGAGCTCCGAGTCGATGCCCCAGGCCTTGGCCGACGTCATGCGCCTGCGCAGTTCCTCGACCCGTTCCTCGGTGCGCGCGACCTCGACTCCCCCGCTGGTGGTCAGCACGTCGAGCTCGGCGTACTGGCGCATCGAGTCGACCGTGATGTGCGTGATCTCCTTCGAGTGGTCGACGGGGAAGATGAAGTTCGACGCGTGACCGGTGGAGCCCCCGGGATCCGGCAGCGGCCCCTTGTCGAGAAGCACGATCGACCCCCACCCCTGTTGCGCGAGGTGGTGGACCATCGAGTTGCCGACGATGCCGGCGCCGATAACGACGACGTCTGCCTGCTCGGGTGGGGTGCTCATGGTGCCCCCTTTCGGGTCGGCCGGGGCGGTGATCGGCAGTGGTCGGGCGGGATTCACACGGACGGATACCTGTTCAGATGACCTCGCGGACGGTGCGCTCGAAGCCGGCGATGTGGGCGCGCACCACCAACTCGGCGCGCGCGGAGTCCCCGTCGCGGACCGCCTCGAGCAGCTCGACGTGCTCCGCGACCGCTTGCGGCAGCCAAGGGACGCGGTCGAGGACGAGGAACCACAGACGCAGGCTCAAGAGGAAGTGCTCCTCGGCGACCCGCTGCAGGTACGGGTTGTGCGCGGCGCGATGCACATGGCGGTGCACCATCTGGTCGACGCGCATGAGGGTCCGCTGGTCCGCGTCCTCGTGCGCGGCGACGTGACCGAGGAGTTCAGCAGCCGCCGCACGTTCCCGAGCGTTCGCGCGCTCGGCGGCCAGTCGCGCCGCGTGGCCCTCGACCTCCACGCGCAGCTCGCTAATCGCGGCGAGATCCCCGATGTCGACGTGGGTGACGTACATGCCGCGACGCGGGACGACCTCGACGAGGCGATCGTCGGCCAACCGGCGGAGCGCCTCCCGCACGGGGGTGCGGCCGAGATCGAGCTCGGCCATGAGCGCCTTCTCGTCGATCGTCGTCCCCGGGGGAAGGTCGAGGGCGACGATCGCGTCGCGGATGAGGTAGTAGGCCTTGTCGGCGAGGCTCGCGGGCCGCACGTCTCCCGCGACGAGTGTGCGCAGTTCCGGGAGGTCGAGGCCGTGCGCCTCCGGCTGCGCCGATTCGTGGCGGCCCGTGGCCGCGTCCGTGCCCGTCATGGTGATATATCTACGACACATCAGCCGTTGCGTCAAGAGAAACCTGACGCACTATACGCAACGAATCGCGTTGCCCTGGCTGATCGGCCAGGTCCCTCGAAGGACCCGAAGCTCCGTCCGGGCGGGCACGTGCTCAGAGCTGCACACCACCCCGCCCAGCTGAAGGGAGGCAGCGCTGGGGATTCAGGCGAAGGGGGAGCAGCGCCGGGGGTCAGTGAAGGGCGAGCAGCGCCGGGGACTCAGCGGACGGGGAGGCCGAGCGCGTCGCGGGCCGCGCCCACGAGGTAGAGCGACCCGGTGACCACCACGAGATCCTCGGCCCCCGCCGAGGCACCCGCCGCTTCGAGCGCACCGCCGATGTCGGCGATCGGCTCCGCGTCGCGACCGGCCAAGCGGGCCTGCTTCGCGAGCGCATCGGGCGGCGCGCTGCGCCCCGTCGGTGCCTGCGTGGTGACGATCCGGTCACAGACCGGCAACAGCGCGTCCACGATCCCCCCGTAGTCCTTGTCGCCCATCGCGCCGAGCACGAGCGTCCGCCGACGCGCCGGGAACTCGCGAACCAGTGCGTCCGCGAGGGCAGCGGCTCCGGCGGGGTTGTGCGCCCCGTCGAGGACGACCGGCGCCCCCCGCGGAGTCGCCGAGCGGACCACCTCCAGCCGCCCCGAGCACCGGACCGCCGCGAAGCCCGAGTGGACCGCGTCGGGGTCGAGACCGCTCGACAGCATCGCCTCCACGGCAGCGAGCGCACAGGCGGCATTGGCGGCCTGGTGGGCGCCACGCAGGGGCAGGGTGATGTCGTCGATCACGAGGTCCCCGCTCCGCAGCGCCACCTGCTGCCCGGCAGGACCGGGAGTGCGTCGCACCACCGCGAAGTCGGTTCCCGCCCGCAACACCGTGGCGTCGCGAGCGCGCGCCTCGGCCTCGATCACCGCGGCGGCCTCGGGTTCCTGCGCGGCGGACACGACGGTCGCGCCGTCGGCGATGATCCCGGCCTTCTCGCCGGCCACCTCGCCGACGGTCGAGCCGAGTTCGGCGTGATCCAGCCGGACCGGGTTGATCACCGCCACGTCCGCATCGACGACGTTCGTGGCATCCCACCGTCCACCCATGCCGACCTCGACCGCGGCGATCTCGACACCGGCGCGCGCGAAGCGCTCGTACGCGAGCGCCGTGAGGGTCTCGAAGAACGTGACCATCTCGTCGCGCGCGGCCTCCACCTCGGCGAGCGGGGCGCGCAACCGCGCGAGCGTGTCGACGAGCTCCTCGCGGCCGAGCGGGGCCCCGTCGACCCGCACCCGCTCCCCGACCTCCTGCAGATGCGGCGAGGTGTACGTACCGGCGCGCACGCCGTGGGCGACGAGGAGCGCGCTCACGAGGCTCGCGAGCGTCGTCTTGCCGTTCGTGCCGGTCACGTGCACGGCCCGGAACGCCCGCTGCGGCTCGCCCAGGGCGGTGCACAGCGCGCGGATGCGACCCAGCCCGGGGACCATCCGATCCGGCCGACGGGAGAACAGCGCGCGCACCGCCTCGTCGTACGCGTGGTCGGCGGACCCCGAGCGGGAGGCCGCGCCGTCCGAACCATCCGGGGCCACACCGTCCGGCTCGGGGGGGCCCTCACGCCCCGGAGCGCTCACCGCACGCTCCGCGATTCGACGGCGGCACCGGAGCGAGCGCGGGCTTCGCCGGCGGCGGCCGCGAGCCAGCGCCCGCGCTCGCCCCGAGGATCACCGTGGCGTGGCCCGATCCCCGCGTCGCGAAGATTCAGGTGGACCAGCATCACTGCCGCCCGCGTTCCCGCCTCGGCGAGCAGCGCCGCCGTGTGCGCGTCGCCGCGCAACCACGGTTTCCCGCGTCCGGCGAGCTCCGCGGCCGCGTCCGCGAGCTCGGCCCCGACCTCGGCGATCGCGAGCGGGGTGTCGGAGGCCGCGCTGAGGGCGTCGGCCAGCGAACCCTCGCCGCGGTTCGCGGCGACGACGCCGTGATAGGAGCCGGCGTCCGCCTCGGCCAGCTGTTCTGCTCGGCCTCGTAGCACCTCGGCCCGCTCGAGGATCTCGTGCGCTTCCTCGATGCGCCCCACCGCCTTGCGCGCACACTTCGACACGAGGCTCGCAGCGAAGCCCACGACGAGGGCGGCCGACGAGCCCGCAGCCGGGGTGGGCGCCTCGCCCGCCACAGCCTTGAGCACATCGGTCACCGAACGGCTGGCCAGTTCCGTCTCCACCGGTCCTTCGTCCTCCTCGCGCCCGGCCCCGTATGACCGTAGCGTTTTCTCGAGCCACCACCGCGCCCGCGCGGGGAGCCGGTCAGCGTCTCACGACAGGCCGACCACCTGCCCGTCCTCGTCGAGGTCGACGCGCTCGACCGCCGGCGCGGACGACAAGCCGGGCATCGTGCGCATCTCACCCGCGAGCGGGTAGACGAACCCGGCGCCGACGCTCGCGCGAACGTCGCGGATCGGGAACGTGAACCCGGTCGGCGCCCCGACGAGCTTGGGATCGTGGGACAACGACAGATGGGTCTTCGCGATGCACACCGGGAGGTTCCCGAAACCGTGCCGCTCGAAGCCCTCGAGCTTCTTCGCGGCCGCCGGCGCGATCTCGACGTCGTCGGCCCCGTAGATCTCGGTCGCGATCGTACGGATCTTCTCCGTGAGGGTCGCGTCGCTCGGGTAGAGGAACCCGAAGTCGTTCGGCTCGCTGGCCGCCTCGTCGACGGCCTCCGCGAGTTCGATGGCGCCCTTGCCCCCCTCCGTGAAGTGGGTGCAGACCGCGACGCGCGCACCCATCTCCTCGGCCACCTCACGGATCGCCTTGTGCTCGCTCGCGTGGTCGGTGGGGAACGCGTTGATCGCCACGACCGGGCTCACCCCGTGGCGGCGGACGTTCTGGACCTGCCGGCGCAGATTCTCGGCACCCGCGTGGACGTCCTCGGGGTTCTCGGCGAGCAGGTCCTCCGGGAGCGGCTTGCCCGCCACGACCTTGTGGCGGCCCGAATGCGCCTTGAGCGCCCGCACCGTCGCCACCACCACGGCGGCATCGGGGGTGAGACCCGAGTTGCGGCACTTGATGTTGAAGAACCGCTCCGCGCCCATGTCCGCGCCGAAACCGGCCTCGGTGACGAGCACGTCCCCGCTGCGGATGCCAACGTAATCGGCGACGATCGACGAGTTGCCATGGGCGATGTTCCCGAACGGGCCGGCGTGCACGAGCACCGGGGTCTGTTCGAGGGTCTGCATGAGGTTGGGCTTCAGCGCCTCCTTCAGCAGCACGGCCATCGAGCCCGCGGCCTTCAGGTCCTCGGCGGTCACCGGTTCGCCAGCGGCGGTGTAGGCGACCACGATGCGGCCGAGTCGCGCGCGCAGGTCGGCCAGCGAGGTCGCGAGCGCGAGCACCGCCATCACCTCGCTCGCCGCGGTGATGTCGAAACCGGTCTCCCGGGGCGTCCCGTCGGCCTTTCCACCCAGCCCACCGACGATGTTGCGCAGGCTGCGGTCGTTGACGTCGAGCACACGCCGCCACGCGATGTTGTGCTGATCGATCCCGAGCGCGTTGCCCTTGTCGATGTGGTTGTCGATGACCGCTGCGAGGAGGTTGTGCGCCGCCGTGACCGCGTGCATGTCCCCGGTGAGGTGCAGGTTGAGTGACTCCATCGGCACGACCTGGCTGTACCCGCCCCCCGCAGCCCCGCCCTTTATGCCGAAGGTCGGCCCCATCGACGGCTGGCGGATCGCAACGGTCGCCTGACGACCGATGTGGCTGAAGGCCTGCCCCAGGCCGACCGTGGTCGTGGTCTTGCCCTCGCCGAGCGGCGTGGGCGTGATGGCGGTCACGACGACGTACTTCGCCCTCGGTCGATCGGCGCGACGCTCGATCGCCTCGAGGTCGACCTTCGCGACGGTGCGCCCGTACGGCTCGAGGTGCTCGGGGTCGATGCCCATGCTCGCGCCGACGTCGTCGGGGGGCAGCAGGCGGGCGGTCCGGGAGATCTCGAGGTCGCTCGGGAACGTCATCGTCGTCCTCCTGCACGGGTCGTCGTCGTGTGACGAGGGGACTCGGGGGTTCCGGGACCGTCCGCCGGCCCGAATCCCTGCTGATCGGCGGTGGTGCCATCGGCAGTGTCGCTCATCGCCGCCGGCCGCGTGTCCACCCGCCCTCTGGGAGGTGCGGTCGTGTGGCGGCCGCGGCGCGCGGGTGATCGCAGGCGCCGCGCTCGGCGGCGGTCGGCCTCGGCCCTCTCGTGCGCCTCGACCGCCCAGCGGTAGCTCTCGGCCACCTGGTTGAACGTGTAGACGTGGAAGCCTTCCAGGTCGACGTACCCGTCACGGGCCATCGTTCCCAGGCGCTTCACGAGCCGGTCGGGCCGGTAGCCACCCCGGATGAGGCGCAGGGCGCTCTCGCGGTTGCCGCGCAGGAACCGCACGCTGTCGCCGATGCCAAGCCGCACGGAGATCGACAGGAGCCTGCGGGCGTCCACGACGCCGGGAATCCCGGCGAAGGCGGGCAGGGTGACGCCCGCGTCGCGCACCTCGCCCAACCACCGCGCGATGGTGTCGGCGTCGAAGCACAGCTGCGTCACCATGTAGGTCGCGTGCTCCTGCTTGTGCAGGAGGGCGTCCGTGAGCGTGCGGTCGTCGACGAGGTAGTGGCCCTCGGGATAGGCGGGGACGCCCAGATTCGGGAACGGATGGCCGAGCTGCGCGAGTGCCTCCAGCAGCTCCCACCCGTTCTGGAAGTCGCCGACCGGCTCGGTCGCGTCGCCACCGACGACGAACACGTCCTCGACGCCCACGGCCAGGAGGCGACCGGCGAACTCCTGGAGACGGCCGGCGGGCATCTGCTTGGCCGAGAGGTGCGGGACCACACGAAGCCCCCGACCGGCCAACCGCTGGGCCAGCTCCACCGTCGCCTCGAGGCCCTTGGTCGGAGACGAGGTGACCGTGACCGTCGTGCCGGCCGGCAGTGCGTCGACCTTCGCCTCCGCGCCCTTGAGGGGCAGGATCTCGAAGCGCGGGTTCTCGAGCAGATCCGCGATCGCGCGCCGCGTCTCCGGACTCATCGCCGCCTCCGTCTCGCTCGGTGCGGGGAGCGGGCGCGTGCGGAGTCCACCCCCCCCGTGTGATTCCGGGCACGGGCCGGGCCGGCCCGTGCCCGGCCCGTTACTGCTTCGGCGTCTCCTTGGTGGGATCCACGAAGGGCTTGGGGACGACCGTGGCGTGGCGGGCCCCCTCGGGCGTCTCGACCGTCAGCTCGGTCCCGATCGCGGTGAACTCGACCGCCAGCAGCGCCAGGCCGATGTTCTTGTCGAGCTCGGGGCTGCGGCAGGCGCTGGTGACCCGGCCGACGCTCTCGCCGGCCCGATACACCGGGAAGGGCTCGATCATCGATCCGTCGATGTACCCACCGAGGGAGGGCCCACTGATCTCCAGGCCGGCGATGAGACGGCTGACGCCGCGCTCCCTGGCCGCGATCAGCGCGTCCTTGCCGATGAAGTCCGCCTCCTGTTCGAGGTCGACCATCCACTTGTAGTCATAGCCCACCTCGAGCGGGTTGGTGTCCAGCGTGATGTCGCAGCCGTAGGCGAGCATCCCGCCCTCGATGCGTCGCATGTGACAGGGGCCGATGGGGCGCATCCCGTGAGGCTGTCCGGCCTCCCAGATCCGGCTCCAGAGCTTCACGCCGTGCTGGCTCGCGTCGTACAGGTAGATCTCGTACCCGATCTCGCCCGAGTAGCCCGTCCGGCTGATCTCCACCGTCATGTCGTCGAGCTGGTACCGCCGCAGGTAGTAGTACGGCAGGTCGAGGATGGAGTCCCCGAAGAGGTCGACGAGCACCTGCTTCGACTTCGGGCCTTGGACCTGCACGGGGCTGACGTCGACCTCCTTGATCTCGACGTCCATCCCGAGGGCGTAGTTGAGCCCGAGCAGATACAGGAGCACGTCGCTGTCGGCGAGCGAGAACCAGAAGCGGTTCTCCTCGACCCGCAGGAGCACCGGGTCGTTCACGATCCCGCCGTCGGGGGCGGTGATGAACACGTACTTGCACTGGCCGACCTTGCACTTCGACAGGTCACGCGGGATCACCAGGTTCGTGAAATCGAAGGCTTGGGGGCCGCTGATCTCGATCTGGCGCTCGGCGCCACCGACGTCCCAGAGGGTCACGTCGTTGCGCAGCGCCCAGTACTCCTCCAGCGGGTCGGTGTAGAGCCGCGGGTGGTAGCTGTGGTTGTACACGCTGTAGAGCTTGACGCCGTGCTCGCGGGAAGCCCAGAAGTACGGCGACTTGCGCAGCCGCGGGTACAGGAGCACGCCCGGAGCGGTGTCGGGTTCGGCCCCGGGCGCGTCGGTCGCCGGAGGGGAGGCGCCCTGGTCGGTCGCGGCGTCTCCGCCGGCCGTGGGGGTGCCCGAGGTCGGGTCGAGGATGTCGGTCATCGGGGCCTCCGATTCTCTGCGGGTGGACGGGTGGGACTGGTCGATCGCCGTGGCGCTGGGCCGTCGCGGGCACTGGCTGGTCCATGGAGGCCGCGGTCGGTCAACCTCGGTCTCATCGGTCGGTCCGCCCCGGCCTTCGATACGGATCCTCGGCGGGTCGCAGATCGTCGGGGTCCACCCTCGTTCGCTTCCGTTGCGTCCAGCACAACCGTTGGGGATTGCGCAACTCATGATGACAACAAAACGGGCGCGGGTCAAGACGTCCACACGCCGAATCCGCGCGACTAGGCTGCTTTCAAGGGATCGCACGGTCGAATGGGCATGTGCCCCCGGCCGATGGGGAAACTCCATCGGTGGCTACCGGATAAGCACGTCCCCGTGAAGGGCCGGACACGGGCTTCGAGGAACGAAGCGTATGCACAGGGAGCCGGATGACGCGCTCGGGCTGCTCGGCCTCGGCGCGGGCGGTGGTGGCGTCATGGCACGTGCGACGATGTGCCTCGTGATCCCATGCTGGACCGGTCGGTGAGCGTCCGGTCCCCATCGACGAGGAGGAAGCCTTGAAGGTCGCGTACGTGTTCTCCACTTCGGGCCACACCGCCAGCTACAAACTCGGCAAGATGATCCTGCCCCAGCTGGAGGCGAGGCACCACGGCGCTGACGTGGTCGGGATGATGTTCTTCGACGACAACAACTACGTGCTGCGCGCCGGCGATCCGGTGGGCGAGCGGCTCTCCAAGGTGGCCGCGGACCAAGGGATCCTGTTGATGATGTGCGACTCGTGCGCGCTCGAGCGTGGTCTGGCCGAGGGCGAGCCGCATCCCGGCACGAGCCGGACCGTGGGAACGGTCGACGGCGTGCACGTGGGCTGCTTCCCCGACCTCTACGCCGCGCTGGCCGGGAACCCGCCGGACCACATCATCACCCTCTGAGCCCTCGGGCGGCTCGAACGGTGCTGCCCGCTGCGCGCGCGGCCGCGGAGGCTACGAGGGCACGTTGCGGGAGGGCACCGGCGGCTCGGGTGTCGCCCCCGGACCCGGCTCCTCGCCCGGCTGGGGCGCACCCTCGCCGTCGCCTCCCGCTTCCGCCCCTCGGTCCCGCCCGGTCCGCCAGATGAGGATCGGGTAGCCGACGAGGACGACGATGGTGAAGATGAACCACTGCACGGCGTAGGAGAAGTGGTTGCCCTCGTCGAGCGTGGGGTCGGCGTGGGTCGGCAGGGCCTGCTCCGACGGGTCCTGCGTCTGCAGTTGCAGATGGCGGCTGGCCAGGTCGAGTCCCAGGCGCTCCTCGGCGACCCCCGGCGCGATGGTGGTGGTGGCCTCACCCTCGCCGGGATCCCCCTCCTCGGGGGGCAGCAGCAGGCCGGTGACGGTCACCTCACCGGACGGGGGAGCGATCTCCTCGTCGGCGACCTCCTCGCGACCGTACGGGATCCACCCGCGATCGACCAGGACGGTCTCGCCGTCGGCGCGATGCAGCGGCGTCAGGACGTGCTGCGCCGGCTGCCCGTCGACCGAGCGCGGCGCCGAGAGCAGTTGGTGCTCGGCGTCGAACTCGCCAGTCGCGTGAACCCGCCGGTAGTCGGGCCGCTGCGAGCCGAGCGCCTCGTCCACCGGCGCGGGCTCCGCGGCCATGCTCTCCGCGATCGCAGCGTTGCGCTCGCGTGCCTGATCGAGCCGGTCGAGCTGCCAGAAGCCCGCCGCGGTGAACGTCACCACCACGGTGGCCACGAGCACGTGACCGAGCAGCCACTTCGGTGAGCGCAGGAACCCGTACACGTCCCCATCCTGCCCGGCGGGGAGCCCAGCGGCAGACGACGACTCCGCGCCGCCGCCCCACGTCCGGTCACTCCGCCTCGCCGGCCCCTGCCGATCCGGACCATCCGTTGGCCCGATCACCCTCGTCGAGGTCGGTCCCCAGACCCAGCGCCACTCCACGCGGCAGCAGCCACGCCCCGACCGGGGTCGGCCGGTCGTCGGCGTCGAGCGCGCCGAGGGCCGCGAGCACCGGGACGACCAGCCCGAAGCCGGCCTCGAGCAGCATCACCTCGTCCGAGTCGAGCGCGTCGTCGGCGGCCGCGGCCTCCTCCGCCGCGACCGCGGCCAGCGCTTCCGCCTCCACCGGAACTGGGGGGGCCACCTCGACGATGTGGACGACCGCCGCCGCCCAGTCCGCCGGTTGCAGCGCGAGCAGGGCGGCCTCGTCGGCCTCCTCGAGCCCCGGAGCGGCCTCGGGCGCCACCACGGCTGCGAGCGCCTCGAGCAGGAGGTCGCCGGCATCGTCGGGGAAGGCCGAGTCGAACGCCGCCGCGCGCGCCACCCAGTCGAGCGGCCAGATCCCGCTGCGCAGCCCCTCCCGCGCGCCGGCCGCTGCCGCGACCGTCCCGTCCGGCCGATCGACGGGCTCGGCCCGGGCCGACGACGCCGATGCCACGAGGGCTCGCAGGCGTTCGACCGCCGCGGCCGCAGCCTCGTCCCACGGGTCCATCATCGCCTCCCTGCCGCGGGTGGCGGACCGCGGCATGCCGTACGCGCCACCGGTGCTCGACCCGCGAGGTCCACGGGTTCACCGTCCGCTAGGGTGCCGCGGTCCGACCGGCGCACGCGAGCCGAGGAGGCCCCGATGACCGAGCCACCGTCACGCGGGACCACGGCCCACGAGCTACACGGGCGCCACGTGCTCGTCACCGGGGGCGCCAGCGGGATCGGAGCGGAACTCGTTCGCGATCTCGCCGCGCGCGGCGCGCGGGTCACGATCGCCGACCGCGACGAGCGCGGCGCGCGCGCCGTCGCCGAGGAGGTGGCCGGCCGGGAGTTGATCCTGGACGTCACCGACGCTGCGGCATGGGACCGCGCCGCCGCAACGATCGGCCCGCTGGACATGGCCTGCCTGAACGCGGGAACGGCCAGCGGCACGCCCGACCTGGAAGCGTTGGATGTCGCGACGTGCGAGCGGTTGTTGCGCACCAACATCGACGGTGTCGTGCTCGGCCTTCGGGCGCTCCTCGCGCACGACGCGCTGGTCGAGGGCGCCGTAGTGCTCGTCAGTGCGTCCCTCGCGGGCCTCACCCCGATGCCCAGCGATCCTCTCTACGCGGCAACGAAGCACGCGACGGTCGGCCTCGTGCGCAGCATGGCCCCGGGTCTGGCCGACCGTGGGGTGAGGATCCAGGCGGTGTGCCCGGGAATCGTCGACACCCCGATGCTGGACGGTCCGGCGCGCGATCGCCTGCAAGCCTCCGGCTTCCCGCTCATCCCGATCGACGATGTGGTCGCGGGTGCGCGCGCGGCACTGCGATCCGACGGCACCGGTGAGGCGTGGGTCGTCCAGGCCGGCCGTCCGCCGGAGCCCTACGCCTTCCGCGGCGTGCCCGGTCCCCGCGTGCCCGGCGCGCACGGCCTCACGCCCCCGGGAGTCCCGGGAGGCTGACCGGTCGACGGCGGACCGGTGCCTCCTACGCGGCGGGCGCCGGGGACGGCGCCGTGGGCAAGCGCAGCAGCCTCCAGTGCCGCGCGAGGGGGCTTCGTGCCTCGCGGCCAGCGAGGATCTCCACGACACCGATCCGGCCGCGCTCGAGGAGCGCGGCGGTGCCGCCCATGTGCGCGCGCCACACGCGGTACGGGTGTTCCCCGGCCACGGCGACCGCGTCCTCGTGGTGGGCCTCGAGGTTGGCCACCCACGACCGCAACGTGAGCGCGTAGCTCGGCCGGAGCTGCTCGACGTCGAGCAACCCGAAGCTGGCCCGCTCGACCTCGCGGACCGCGCGCCATGTCGGCACGGTCCCGGCCTCGGCCGTGACCTCACCGCCGGGAATGGGCCTCGCCCGCCCGGAGCGCGAGCTCGCGGGCTGACCCGACACCATCCGGTGGCAGAGGACCAGCCCTCCCGGCTCGAGGAGCCCTCGGACACGCCGGAGGTACCCGGACAGGTGCGATGGCCCCCGATGGTGGGCCATCCCGATGGACACAACGGCATCGAACGGCTCGTCGAGGTCGCGGTAGTGGGCGCGGCGCACCTCGACGCGGTCCGCGACCCCCGCGGCATGGATCCTGTGGGAACCCTGCTCGGCCTGGACCTCCGAGAGGGTCACGCCGACCCCGTGCACGCCGTAGTACCGAGCGGCATGAACGAGCAGCGAACCCCAGCCGCAGCCCACGTCGAGCAGGCGCATGCCCGGTTCGAGGCGCAGCTTGCGAGCGACGAGGTCGAGCTTTCGGGCCTGCGCCGTGGGAAGTCCCTCGTCATCGTCGATGAAGTACGCACACGAGTGCACGAGCTCGGGGTCGAGGAACGAGGCGTAGAACTCGTGGGGGAGGTCGTCGCGGAACGGCAGGACGCGCCGGTCGCCGAGCGTGGCCTTCCCGGGTCCCCGGCGGAGGGTGCGGCTCGCGGCGAGCCCCGCCGCCCACGGGGGGTCGAGCCGGCGAGCCGTCCGCACCAGTCTGCCCCACGACCCCAGCGTGTCCTCGCCCTCGGCCACGTCGTGCAGAGCCGCCACGATGTCGCCCTCGACGTCCACGTCCCCGCGCGCGTACGCGTCCTCGACGTCGCCGATGCTCGGTGGCCGCCGCAGCAACCGCAGCGCCGACGGGTCGCACAGCACCAGACGGTACCCGGCCCCCGGCGGCCCCAGCTCGGTCCCGTCCCACAGGCGGAGCGCGAGGCTGCGGCCGCTCGCGTCCTGGAGACTCCCGTGCAGGTCCGTGGCGCGCGCACGATGAGCCGCGTCGTCGGGCAACTCGTTCCTGGAGCGCATGGTGCCCATCCCTCCGGGCCGGTCGCCGGCGTCCCCCGACATCGGCGCCTTGATCGTTTCCGGTCCTCCTGCCAGGACAGTGTGCCCTGCGCCGGCGACCGCCGAGCCCCGTACTAGCCAGCGCGACGTCGCGCGACCTCGCACAGCGCCGCGGCTGCCGCGGCGCTCACGTTCAGCGACGCCACCCGGCCCGTCAGCGGGATCGCGGCGAGCGCGTCGCAGCGCTCGGCGACCAGGCGCGACAGCCCGCGACCCTCCGCACCCAGGACGATCGCGACCGGCGCGTCGAGCAGGCCGGTTGTCCAGACACTCTCCGCCGCCTCACCGGCCAGCCCCACGGACCAGAGGTTGCGCTCCGACAGCGCCGCCAGCGCGCGGGGAAGGTTGGGCACCTTGGCGACCGGCAGCCAGGACAACGCGCCGGCTGCGGCGCGCTCGACGGCCGGCGTCACGGACGCGCTGCGGCGCTTCGGGAGCACGAGGCCGGCCGCCCCGAACGCCTCGGCGGTCCGGGCGATCGCCCCGAGGTTCTGGGGGTCGGTGACCCCGTCGAGGACCACGCACGGCTCGCCGTCCAGATCCTCCAGTGCCGTGTAGGCGAAGTGGGGCGCCCGCGCGAGCACGCCCTGGTGGGCTACACCCTCGGCCACCTCGTCGAGGCGGGCTCGCTCGACCACCCGGAGGGGGACGCCGGCGGTCTCCGCGGCCTCCGACACCTCGTCGTCGTCGCGCTCGGCCACGAGCAGCACCTCGTACAGGGCCCGACCCGCGCCGAGGGCCTCGAGCACCGCACGACGCCCCGGCACCACATGGGACATGCCGCGAAGACTCGGGACTGTCGAGCAACCGGTCAAGTCGTCGTCGCGGCAGGTGCGCAGCGAACTCGGCGCGACCGCCGAGCCCGCGAGGCGCTGAGGCCGGTCGGGCGCCGTCGGTCGCAGCGACGGGCGGTCATCCCGGGCGCCGTCGGGTCGCAGCGACGGGGCGGCCAACACGGGGCCCCGACCTCCGGCCCCGGAGGCCTCGGTGGCTAGACGCGCACGCGGTGCCAGCGCGCCCCCTGGGGCGTGTCCTCGACACTGATCCCGAGCCCGTTGAGGCGGGCGCGGATGCGGTCGGCGGCATCGAAGTCGCGGCGAGCGCGCGCGTCCTCGCGCAACGCGAGCAGCTCCTCGACGAGCGGCCCGACCAGGTCGCTCTGCTCGCCGCCGTCCTCGAAGGTGTATCCGAGCACGCCGGACAGCTCCCCAACGGCGGTCCGCGCGCCCGCGACGAGGCGCTCCTCGCCGGTCTCGAGCGCCTCGTAGCCTCGGGTCACCAGGTCGAACAGGCCCGCGTGCGCACGAGGCGTCGCGAGGTCGTCGGCAAGCGCCTCGTCGAACTGCCCCCGGGCGTCGGTGACCAGCCCTGGGTCCGGCTCCGCGTCGACGTGCGCGGTCGCACGCAGGAATCCCGCGAGCCGCTCGACGGCCGCGGCGGCCTCGCGCAACCGGTCCTCGCCGAAGTCGACCGGCGCCCGGTAACTCGACTGCAGGTAGAACATCCGCAGCGTGTCCGCGCCGTAGCGCTCGATCGCCTCGTCCAGGGCGATGATGTTCCCCTCCGACTTCGACATCTTGTCGTCGCCCAGCGTCAGGTGCCCGTTGTGCAGCCAGTGGCGCGCGAAGGGCTCGCCGGTGGCGGCCTCGTACTGGGCGATCTCGTTCTCGTGGTGCGGGAACACGAGATCGACGCCGCCGGCGTGGATGTCGAAATCGCTGCCGAGGTACTTCGTCGCCATCGCCGAGCACTCGATGTGCCAGCCGGGCCGGCCGGCTCCCCACGGCGACGGCCAGCTCGGCTCACCCGGCTTCGCCGCCTTCCACAGCACGAAGTCGACCGGATCCTCCTTGGCCTCCCCGTGCTCGACCCGCACGCCCGCACGCAGCTCCTCGGGCTTGCGGCCCGACAGCTTGCCGTAGGCGGGGAACGCGGCGACCCGGAAGAACACGTCGCGGCCCGCCCCGGCGTCGTCCGCCGGCGGCGCGACGTAGGCCGCATCGCGCTCGAGCAACGCCTCGATGAGCTGGATCATCTCCGGGATGTGGCCGGTCGCGCGCGGCGCCACGTGGGGGGACAACGTGTTGAGCGCCTGGATCTGCGCGTCCCAGACGCGCGTGAACGTCTCCGCGACCTCCGCGGGGTGCCGCCCCTCGGCGCGGGCCCGGTCGATGATCTTGTCGTCGACGTCGGTCACGTTGCGCACGTGGAACACGTCGACGCCGCGCCACTCGAGGAAGCGGCGCAACGCGTCCGGGACGATCACCGCGCGGGCGTGCCCGAAGTGCGGGGGCCCTTGGACGGTCGGCCCGCAGACGTAGAGCCCCAACTGACCCTCGGCGCGGGGCCGCAGCGGCTCGACGGTGCCGGTCAGCGTGTTGTGCAGACGCATGCGACGAAACGTAGCAGCCCGTTCGCGGGGCAGGGCGGTGTCAGCGTTCGCCGGCGGGACCTGGGTGGAGCAGCGCGACGGCGAGGCAGGCGATCCCCTCCCCGGCCCCGATCGCTCCGAGGCGATCGGTCGTCGTGGCGCTCACCCCGACCGCGTCCTCCGCGAGGCCGAGCGCAGCGGCGACGCCGCCGCGAATCGCCGCCCGATGCGGGCCGAGGCGTGGACGCTGGGCGACCACGGTGCAGTCGACGTTGCCCACCACCCAGCCGGCGTCGCGCACCCGCGCGACCGCCTGCGCGACGAAGCCCGCGGAGGACGCTCCCGCCGTCCCGGGCTCGTCCACGCCGACGAGGGCGCCGAGGTCGCCGAGTGCCGCTGCACCGAGCACCGCATCGCAAACCGCGTGGAGCACGACGTCCGCGTCGCTGTGGCCCGCGAGCCCCGGCCCCGGCACGGTGACACCTCCGAGCACGAGCGGGCGGTCCTCGGCCGCGAAGGCGTGCACGTCGAGCCCCTGGCCGATGCGAACGGGTGTGGTCACGTGACCGGCCTGCCCGTCTACCGGTCGGAGCCGGCGACCGAGGTCGACGCCGGCGACGGCTGTCCACCCCAGACGACCCCGACCGAGTGGCCCTGGCGCATCAGCAGCGTCGCCGGATCGCGAGGACGGGTCGTCGCCGAAGCCACCAGCGCGTCCTCGAGCACGTCACGGCGCAGGACCTGCGGCGTCTGCGGGACGAACAAGCCGGCGCGATCGACGCCGCCGCGGATCCGACGACCATCGACCCGCTTGAGCGCGTCGGTGACCGGAACCGCGCGCACCACCCCGGCCTGTGCCGCCGTGAGCGCGGCCAGCATGCGCCCGAGGGCCTCCACCCCGTGCGGGGAGAGCGCATCGTCGTCGAGCAGGGTCACCAGCCGCGCCTCCGGTGGGACGTCGCGCAGGCCCGACAAGAGGTAGTCGAGGCGCGTGGGGTGCGCCGGGCCGATCTCACCGTCCCGCACGATGACCAGCCCGTCGAACCGTTCACGCAGCGCCCCGCCGTAGCGATCGGGTGCAGACGTCGCGGCAGAGGTCACGAGCACGCCCCACCCGCTCACGACGCACACCCCTCGCGCCGGGCACGATCACCCCGGTGCCGGGCCGCAGCCCGTCGAACGGTCTGGTCTCGCATGACGGCGAATCCTAACGCTCCCCCGCGCACGGCCGCGCGTGCCGGAGAGCAAGGCGTGTCGCCGCCGGGTGACGGTGCCAGCGACATGCGGTTCAGGACGGCTCCTCCTCGTCGGCGGGCATGCCGCCACACGGGCCCATCTCAGTGTCGGCGGGCAGGAAGCCGACGACGGACCTCGGCATCTCGGCCCTGCACGCCTAGTATGCGCCCATGGGTACCCGTCTTCACGATGGTTCAGGCACGGTCGACGGCCTCCGCACTTCCAGCACGGGGGAACGCCGGCGATGACGGCCTGCGCGATCCTGCTCGCGGGAGGTGCCGGCACGAGGCTGCACCAGAGCGAGAACAAGGTCTATCTGCCGGTCGCGGACCGGCCGCTCGTCGCGTGGTCCTTGGACGCGTTCGAACGCTCGCCGCTGATCAACGAGATCGTGCTGGTCATCAGGGAGGAGGACCGGGGACGCATCGAGGAGGTGCTCGCAGGACACCCCACGAGTAAGGTCGGCACGATCGTCGAGGGGGGTGCGACGCGCCACGCCAGCGAGCACGCGGGGCTCGAGGCGGTCGCCCCGCGGATCGACACCGGCGAGATCGACCTCGTGCTCATCCACGACGGCGCGCGGCCCTTCGTCCGCCAACGGCTGCTGCGGCGCATCGTCGAGACCGCGCGAGCGGTCGGGGGCGCGGTCCCCGGCATGGAGCTCGACGCCCCGGTGCTCCTGCGGGCGGGCAGCGACCGCGACGGTGAGCAGGCGGTGTTGCCCACCGATGACCTCCGCCGGGTCCAGACGCCCCAGGCCTTCCGCGCGTCCGACCTCCTGCGGACGTACCGGGAGGCCGCGAAGGTGGGCTTCGCGGGGGTCGACACGTCGGAGTCCGTCGAACGCTTCAGTGACCTCGACGTCGAGGTCGTGCCGGGCGACCCGGACAACATCAAGGTGACGTTCGTGCAGGACCTCTTCGCGGTGGAGGAACTCGCCGTCCGGTGGCCGGGCGAGGACGACGGGCGGCACTGAGCGGCCCGCGGATCAGGCCCCCTCGACCTCGTCGAGCCCCACGCCGGACACGAAGTTGTCCGCCTTGACGTGACGCGCGAGCGGACCGCCCGGGGCGACGGGGTGCACGTCGACGGTCGGCACGTTCTTCATCGGGTAGATCCCCACGCGGGCCGTCCCGCCGCAGTCGATCACCGCACAGACCATGTCGTCGTACCGCACGTGGTGGTTGAAGGCATCGACGGCCTCGGCACCGGTGAGCTCCGCGATGCGCTGCGCCACCGGATGGACGCCGCCGCCGGTGATCGATGCCACGACGGTGCGCTGGGGCGTGGGCGTGACCGTCAGGGACCCACCCCAGCCGCCGACCCCGGCGCTGATCTTGACGGTGCGGTAGCTCATGGGGCCATCACGGGACCTCGTTCTGCAGGCGCAGTGCGGCCGCGGCCGCGGACTGGTCGCACACGAGCACGTCGATCAAACGTCCCCGCAGCGCTCCCCAGACGCCGCGCGCCTTCTCGTTCCCCGCGGCCACGCCGACGACGAGCGGGATCTGCCTGAGCTCGTCGAACTCCAGCGCGAGCACGCGATCGCGCAGCGGGCTGTCGAAGGGCTTGCCCTCGTCGTCGAAGAAGCGCGCGGCGATGTCCCCGGCGGGCTCGCGGCTCTCGAGCTCCGCGCGCTCGGCGGCCGTGAGATGCGCGCTCTCGACGATCTGCGCGCTGAACCCCTCGCCGAAACCCCCGATCCCCACGATCGCCAGGTCCGCCGAGCGCGCCTTGTCGAGCTCGCGGCTGATGTTCGTGTTCGCCCGCAGGTCCGCCACCATCTGCGGGCTGTCCAGGAGCGCGGGCGCGTGCAGATACGAGTAGCCCCCACCGAGCCGCGCGGCCAGGTCGCGCACGAGATCGTGGCCCGACAGACGCGGATCCAGCTGCAGGTCGCCACCGATCTGCACGACGCGAACTTCGCGAGCCCGATCGACGTGGACGTGCTGGGCCATCGCCTTGAGCGTCCGGCCCCACGACACCGCCAGCGTCTGCCCGTCGACGATGCGTTCTGCCAGCCAGCGTGCCGCGAGGTCCCCGGTGCGCGCCAGCACGTCGCCGCCCGCGTCCGCGGAGAGGACCAGGGCCTCGCGCAGGCCGAACGTCTCGACGAGCCGCTCCTCGAGGACGTGTTGACGGCCCAGTGGGTGACTCACGTGAAAGCGCACGATGCCCTGGTCCCGCGCCGAGGCAAGCATCCGCGACACGTTCGATCGGGTCGTCTCCAACGCCTCCGCGATCTCGCCCTGATTCAACCCGTCGAGGTAGTAGAGGCGGGCCGCCTCGGCAAGCTGTTCATCGGTTCTGCGCACCGCCATCGACCCGATTCTCACCAACGTGACAAGACCCAACGGATTTGAGGAAGTGTTGGAGGTGCGCACGGGCAGCGTCAAGGCCGCGTCCACGGGATCCTCGCCTTCGCCAGGCGCCCATCCGCGGTCGGGCAGGCTCAGGCGGTGTCGGCCGTGCGCAGGGGCTGCGCGTCGGTCAGGGCGGTGAACACCATCCGCCCGTGCGGGTTGGAGAGGATGCTCGTGACCTCGCAGGCGACCTCGTTGCCGATGCGGTCACGCGCCTGCTCGATCACGACCATGGTGCCGTCGGACAGGTATCCGACGCCCTGACCGGCCTCCTTGCCCGGCTTCGCCACCTTCACCGAGAGCACGTCACCCGGCAACACCGGCGGCCGCAGGGTCTCCGCGAGCGCGTTCAGGTTCAGGACCCGCACCCCCTGGACCTCGGCCACGCGCCCGAGGTTCGCGTCGACGGTGACGAGGGCGGCTCCCTGGTCACGCGCGAGCGCGACGAGCTTCGCATCGACGGCCTCGATCTCGGGATAGTCACGATCGACGACCTCGAGTGCGACACCCGAGGCGCGTTGGAGGCCCCCGAGCACGTCCAGCCCCCGCTGACCCCGCTCGCGTCGGTTGTCCTCGCCCGAGTCGGCGAGCCCCTGGAGTTCGTAGAGGACGAAGCGTGGCAGCAGCAACGCCCCGTCGAGGAACCCGGCCCGGCAGACGTCGAGCAGGCGCCCGTCGATGAGGGCGCTGGTGTCCACGACCTTCGCCGACCCGCCGCTGGAGGGCGTCGCGACCTGCAGACGCCCACTCGCGCCCACGAACCGCAACAGGTCTCCTCCGCGCGCCGAGCCGATCCGGATCCCGCCGGCCACGACCACGACACCGATCAGGACCGCGAGGGGGATCGTGAGCAGTCCGCTGCCGACCAACAGCAGCGGCCAGGTGAGGCCGGCGGCCACGAACAACCCCGCGAGCGCCCCCAGCAATCCGGCCAGCAGGTCGCCTGCGGCGACCTGGGAGAACCGCCGCTCGGCCGCGTCGATCCGTCCGAGCGCGAACCGTCCGAGTACACCACCGGCGACGTAGCCGACGGCGGCGCCGATCAGGACCGCCATGAGCTGACTGGCTTCCGAACCCCAGGGCAACGCGTCGTGGGGAACCGCAGCGGGCAACGCCTCGGTGATGGCCAGGCGGTAGGCAACCGCCACGCCCAGGACGACGACCGCGAGCCGGACGAGCTCGACGAGTGCGGTCCCGCCTCGCACGGGGGCGTTCCCCGAACGCGCGACGTGGGCCGGCGATGCTCCCGAGTGGGTGAGCGGCGGGCCGTGGGGGCCGTCGTGGTCGTCGCGCATCGCGGCTCCCGTGAACGGGAGCCGCGCGGGCTCCCTCAGTCGGTCAGAACGTCCTCGATGAGTTCTTCGGTGTCTTCCTCGGTCTGCTTGATAGCCGCAGACAGTTCTGACACGAGGATCTGCCGCGCCTTCGTCAACATCCGCTTCTCTCCGGCCGAGAGCCCCTTCTCCCGCTCCCGCAGGGCAAGGTTCCGCACGACCTCGGCCACCTGGAAGATGTCGCCGGACTTGAGCTTCTCGTAGTTGGCCTTGAAGCGACGCGACCAGTTGGTCGGCATCGTGAAGTCCCGCTCGCGGAGGACGTCCCACACCTTGTCGACCTCGGCCTTGGAGCACACGTCGCGGAGCCCGACCTCGTCGGTGGCATCGGCGGGCACCATCAACGTCAAATCGCCGTAGGTGAGCCGCAGAACGAGGTAGTCCTTGTCCTCACCCGCCAGGCTGCGTGTCTCGCGCTTCTCGATGACCGCCGCTCCATGGTGGGGGTAGACCACCGTGTCCCCGACCCGATAACTCATCAGCGCGTTCCCTCCGTGGACCGCCACAACGATGTCGGCGTATCGTGACTGAGCATGCAGGGTAGCAGAGAAAGGGCCTGAAGAAAAACCGAAACCGCAGGTCAGCGGCTTGTTGGGGGCCCCCGATCGGGGGATGCCCGAACACCGGAGCGGATCGGGACCTCCGACTGCGGTCGGGGGCGCCCCGGTCGAAGGTGGGGCGGCTACGAGTAGCGCTCGAGGAGGCTCGACTCGGCCAGCCGTGCGAGACCCTCCTTGACGGATCGAGCCCTGGCCTCGCCGATGCCCTCCACCTCGTCGAGTTCCTCGAGGCTCGCCTCCATGATCCGCGGCAGGGTGCCGAACCGGGTCACGAGCCCCTCGACGATGCCCCACGGCAGTCGCGGGATCCGCCACAACATCCGGTACCCCCGAGGGGAGAGCGGTTGCTCGAGGTCCCCGTTGTCCTCGCGGTAACCGAGTGCCTCCGCCAGCCGCCACAGGGTCAACAGCTCCTGCGCCGGGATACCGTCAAGGCGATCGAGAACGGAATCGACCTTCCGGCGGCGATCCGGCAGGTAGTCGCGCACGACGAGGGCCCGCTCCTGGTGCACGCCGTGCATGAGCTCCTCGAGCTGCAGTTGCAGCAGGCGACCGTCGCTGCCGAGCTCTGCGACGTGGGCCTCAATCTCGTCGGAGATCCGCCGCACCATCTCGGCGCGTTGCAGCACGGTCGCAACGTCGCGCAGGGTCGCGGCCCGCTCGATCTCGAGCGCCGACAGCTGGCTCGACACCTCGTCCAGCCGCGCCCGGTACCGCTCAAGGGTCGAGAGGGCCTGGTTCGCCCGGAACAGAACGGAGCTGATCTCCTCCAGGGTGTGCTTCATCCCCTCCACGTAGAGCGAGACGATCCGCATCGACTCGCTCACGCTGATCACGGGCTTGCCGGTCTGGCGAGCGACGCGCTCGGCGGTCCGGTGACGCGTACCGGTCTCGCGCGTCGGGATCTTGGGGTCCGGCACCAGGTGGACGTTGGCGAACATGATCCGCTCGAGCGGTTCGTCGAGCACGATCGCGCCGTCCATCTTCGCCACCTCGGACAGGCGCTGAGCAGTGAACTTCGCCGCGAGCTTGAACCCCCCGGAGATGAGCGGCCCCACCTCCTCCTCGTGACCAACGACGATGATGGCGCCCTTGCCGGCCTTGATGATGCGGTCGATGCCCTCGCGCAGAGGTGTGCCTGGTGCGACGCGCTGCAGGACGGCCAGCAGGCGCTCGTCTCGGGGGGCCACCGTCGCTCCTCGTCGCGTTCACGATGCGTCCCGCTCGGCCGCGCCCCGCTCAGGAGGGGGTCGGCGACGCCACGTCGCTGCGGCGTGGCGTCGTCACCGCCGCGATCGCGCGCCCGAGATCCGGCTCCTGAACCAGCGTGAGGCCGTGCGCGCCGCCATCATAAGCACTCGGCACCAGCGCCCTGCGGAAGCCGAGCCGTGCCGCCTCGGCGAGCCGACGCTCGGTTTGCGTGACCAGACGCAGCTCCCCTGCGAGGCCGACCTCGGCCAGGGCGACGAGGTCGCGGGGGACCGTGCCGCCGTGGCGGGCCGATGCGATGGCGAGGCACAGCGCCAGATCGACGGCCGGCTCGGCCAGCCGAAGCCCGCCGACGGTCGAGGCGTAGAGGTCGTGTTCGCGGAGGTTGACCTGCGCGCGCTCCTGGCAGACGGCGGCGAGCAACTGCACCCGCTGACCGTCGAGCCCGCTGGCGGCCCGGCGGGGGTTCGGAGCACCCGTGTGGGTGACGAGCGCCTGCACCTCGCTCGCGAGGGGGCGGTGGCCCTCGAGCGCGAGCGTGACGGCCACCCCGGCCGTGTCGTCGTGCGTGTCCCCGACGAACAGCCTGCCGGCGTCCACGACTCCGGTGAGCCCACTGCCGGTCATCTCGAAGCAGCCGACCTCGCCCACCGCGCCGAACCGGTTCTTCGTCGCACGCAGCAGACGCAGGGCATGGTGTCGATCGCCCTCGAGCTCGCAGACGGCGTCGACCAAGTGCTCCAGCACGCGAGGTCCCGCGAGCGCCCCCTCCTTGGTCACGTGACCCACCAGCACCGTTGCCATGGCGCGTTCCTTCGCCAGGCGCGTCAGGGCGGTGGCGCAATCACGGACCTGCCCGACCCCGCCCGGCACTCCGGTGGTCTCGGGGTCGCGCACGGTCTGGATCGAGTCGACGATCAGCACCCCGGGATCGTGCTGCTCGACGACGTGGGTCACCGCGGAGAGGTCCGCGTGCGTCGCCAGCAGCACCCCACCGTCGAGGACCCCGAGGCGCTCTGCGCGCAAGCGCACCTGACCGGCCGACTCCTCGGCGGAGACGTACAGCACCGTGGACCCGCTCCTCGCGATCGCATCGGCTGCCTGCAGCAGCAGCGTGGACTTGCCCGCTCCGGGCTCGCCACCGAGCAGCACGACGCTGCCCGGCACCAGGCCACCGCCGAGGACCCGGTCGAGCTCGTCGAGCCCGCTCGCCACCCTCCGGTCGGCGTGCGCGGCGACCTCGTGCAGCGGCGTCGCCCGGGCCGCGGGTCGCGCCGTGGGCGTCGAGCCGGCGGCGGCTGGGGTGACCGCCTCCTCCTCGACCGTGCCCCACTCGCCGCACGCGGGGCACCGTCCGACCCAGCGAGGCTCGACGTGATCACAGCTCGTGCAGCGTGCGCGGGTACGGGCCTTGGCCATCACGCTCCTCGTTGGTCGGGCCGCTCGAGGTTCGCTGCCGCGGGTCAGGGACCTTCGGCAGCTAACGGGGAGCCTAGTGATGCTGACGTCGTCGCGACTTGCGGCCTCCCCGCGTGCCCGACCCCCGCCCGCGTCGGCGGCCGGCGAGGGCGGCACCGAGGGCCCCGGCCGCGGTCAGGGCCACCCCGCCCACCACGGAGCGGACCGGGCTCGAGGTCCCGCGGTCCCCATCGACGTACGCCGCGCCGTCGGTGGGGCCGCTGGGTTCGGGGCCACCGAGGACGGCGCTCGAGGGTGCCGGCCGGGTCGTCGGCGACGCGGAACTGGCCGGGGGCGCCGAACTGGCCGGGGGCGCCGAACTGGCCGGGGGCGCCGAACTGGCCGGGGGCGCCGAACTCGCCGGGGGCGCCGAACTCGCCGGGGGCGCCGAACTCGCCGGTGTGGTCGCGGCGGCGGACCCCGCGAGGCTCGCGTGCGCGCTGCCCGCACCGTGCGAGGGTGCGCCGGCGGCGACTCCGGCCAACGAAGCCTGTTCGCGGGCCAGCTCGGCGTTGAGCTGCCCGCCCAGCAGAAGGACCATCATCGACAGCTGCAGCCACAGCAGCAGGACCAGCACGCCGCCGAGTCCGGCGACCGGCGCGTTGGCCGCCGGATCCGCGATCTGGGTGTAGACGTTGAACGCACCCGTGAGCACCAGCCAGCCCACGACACCGAAGACCGCGCCCGGGCTGACCCACCGCCATCGCGGGCGAGCGGCGCGGTCGGGACCGACCCAGTAGATGAACGCGAACAGCACGATCAGCACGACGACCACCGCCAGCTGACGCCCCAGGGTGAGCGTCGGGCCGAGGGTGTCCGCGACCTCGGCGGGGAAACCCTCGACCACCATCCGCTGCAGGGGCGCGCCCGCGACGAGCAGGACGACCATCGCAGCGAGCGCGATGAGCAACGCCAAGCAGAGGATGATCGCCGTGACCCGCTGGGCGACGAACCCGCGGAACTCGCTCACGCCGTACGTTCGCGACAGCGAGCGCATGAGCGTGGCGGCCGCGGAGGAGGCCGACCAGAGGCCGGCCACGATGCCGAACGCCAACGAGAGGCTCGCACCGCCGGTGCCCTCGACGATGCGCTCCAGCGGCTCGATCAGCTGGTTCTGGATGGTGGGGGGCAGGAACTCGAGCCGCTCGACGAGCTCGACGATCTCGTCGGGATCGGTGATGAGGCTGAACGCGCCGACGGCCGCGATCAAGGCGGGGAACAGCGACAGGAAGATCTTGAACGCGATCCCGGCGCTCAGGGTCGGCACGTCGTCGACCTTCATCGCGCTTTTCACGCGCAAGAGCACCGAGAGCAGGGACTCGCGGCCGAGACCACGCACGCGCGGAGGTGCCGAGACCGGCCCGTCGCCGCGGTCCAGCGGGTCGGGACGCTCGAGGGCTGTGGGCTCCTGGTTCGGGTCGGCGGCCATCTCGGCTCCTGCGGTGGGGTGAGGCGCGATCATCCCCCGCGCCCGGGCAAGCACAACCCTCCGTGCTCGTCCCGGACCGCGAGGCCGTCGCGAACGAGTCCGACGACGATGCGCTCGAGCCGCTCCGGGGCGTCCTCCAACCCTGCCGTGGCGGCCACCTCGGAGGCGTCGAGCGGGGCACGGCGCAACGCGTCCACGATCCGCCCACGGCAGTAGCGATCCGATCCGGCGAACGCGTCCTGGGGGCCGGCACGAACGCTGCTCGCCCGTGCCGGATCGGGGTCCGGCCACCCGGCGGCCCGCCACGCGCATTGCGTGGCGACCGGACAGCTCCCGCAGACCGGCCGACGCGCCGTGCAGTAGCGCGCCCCAAGGTCCATCAGGGCGTGGCTCCAGTCCGCGGGGCGGTCGACCGGGACCAGACCATCGGCGACGCGCTGGGCCTCGGCACGGCCGAGCCCCGCTCCCGCGACCGCGCGGGCCATGACGCGCGCGACGTTCGTGTCGACGGGGGCGCGCAGCTGCCCGTACGCGAAGGCCGCGACGGCACGGGCGGTGTAGGGCCCGACGCCCGGCAGGGCCTCCAACTCGTCGAGCTCCCTCGGCAGGTGCCCTCCGTGCCGCCACACCATCTCCTGGGCGGCGCGGTGCAGGTTCACGGCACGACGGTTGTAGCCGAGGCCCTGCCAGGCGTCGATGACCGCCGACACGGGTGCGGCCGCCATCGTCGCGGGATCCGGGAACCGCCCGAGGAACTCGGGGAACCGCGCGGCAACGCGAGCGGCCTGGGTCTGCTGGAGCATGAGCTCACTGACCAGGACCGCCCATGGCCGGCATCGGGCTCCCGGTCGGGACCGGGCGTCGGCAGTCTGACCGGAGCCATCCTCGGGAGGCTCGCGCCACGGCAGATCCCGTCCCTGCAGGTCGTACCAGGCCAGCAGCGCACGCTGGAGGCGGCCGAGCCGCGTGTCCTCGTGGGCGCGGTCGGTGTGCTCGTCGCTCATGCCAGCCGCAGAGTACCGGTCCCACGCTCGGCATCGTCCTCCACCGACGGCTTGGACCGTCCGATGGCCGGCCCCCTACGCTTGCGCGCATGCGCCGCCTGCTGCCCGAACCCGTCACCGAGATCGAACCGTACGACGCGTACCGGCCCGCCCACCCTCACGCGGCTCTGTTGCGGGTCAACATGGTCACGAGCCTGGACGGCCACGCGACGGACGCCGAGGGTGTGTCCGGGCTCCTCGGAGGGGACGGGGACTTCCGGGTCCTCGTCGCGCTCCGAGCACTCGCCGACGCGATCCTCGTCGGAGCGGGAACCGCTCGGGCCGAGGACTACGGCCCGCACCGGCTGCGACCGACCTTGGCCGAGCGGCGACGCGCCGACGGCCGCGACCACCCGGCACCCGTGGTGGTCCTCACGGCCTCCTGCGAACTCGACCCGGGGGCGAGGCTGTTCACCGCAGCGCGCACGTCGCCGATCGTCGTGACGTGCCGCGACGCCCCTCGGCAGCGTCGCCGCGCGCTCGAGCGCGTCGCCGAGGTCGTGGAGGCGGGAGAGGAGGCCGTCGATCTGCCGACCGCCCTACAGGCCCTGCGGGCGCGCGGCTACGCCCACGTGCTGTGCGAGGGGGGTCCCACGCTCAACGCGCAGCTGTTCGCCGCCCGACTGGTCGACGAGCTCTGCCTGACCCTCGCGCCACAGCTCGCCGGAGGGACGGGCCCTTCGATCGTCGACGGCTTGCAGCAGCGCGCGTCCCTGCGACTCGAGGGCCTGCTCGCGGAGGACGAGGAGCTGTTCGCACGCTACGCGGTCGCGCGCTGAGTCCGCGGGACGGCCACGAACTACCCGCCGGGTCCGGAGCGCGGCTCGCGTTCGGTCCGCAGGCGCACGAGGGTCACCGCGCTCGCCACGAGGAGCGCGACGGTGAGCGTGGTCAGGACCCCGCCGACCAGGTTGCGCCAGACGGCGAGCTGCTGGCTGGCCAGCACGAAACCCGTGAAGCCGGTGGCGACGACGAGCACGAGCAACATCGACTCCCGGGCGCTCGGCTGCAACCCGCGGGCGGCGACCAAGAGGAGCCCCCCGAACGCCAGACACCCGACCCCACCCAGCCGCACGATCGTGAGCGGGGCATAGCTGCTGGGCTCCTCACCGAGCACCGCCACCAGCTCGTCGATCCGCAATCCGGCGGCCTCGAGCACCGACCCGGGCCAGACCAAACCGATCAGGCCCATCACCAGCAGCACGCTTGCGTGCCCGGTCACCACGCCCCGGAACAGCCGGTCGGCTCCGCGCGGACGGGACCCGTTCCCCGGGACCGGCGGATCGGCCATCGTGGACTCCGCTCCTGGCGACCGCACACATCGCTGCCCGCGACCGACGGCGAGGGGTGGCGCGACGCACCGTTGCGTTCGGTGTCGTCCTCGACGGTAGCGTCCCCGCGCACCGGGGTCGATCGCGCGCACGGACGAGGCGGCCCGCCCGAAGGCGTCGGGCGCTCAGAACAGTCGCAACTCCCCACTGTCGATCCCGCGCAACAGATCGTAGTCGACCTCGATCCAGGCCAGGCCGCGATCCTCGGCGAGCGTGCGCGCCTGCGGTTTGATGCGCTGGGCGACGAGCACCCCGCGTACGGGGCGCAGGAGCGGATCGCGTTCCAACCGCTCGACGTAGCGAGCGAGCTGTTCGACGGCGGGCAGCTCGCCACGCCGCTTGATCTCGACCGCGACCGCGGCCCCGTCCGAAGCCCGACAGAGCAGGTCGACGGGCCCGATGTCGGTGGGATACTCGCGCCGCACCAGTTCGAGGCCGTCCTCGACGGCGTCCGGGTGATCGGCGAGCAGCTCCTGCAGGTGGGCCTCCACCCCGTCCTTCGACAGTCCGGGGTCCTCCCCGAGCGGCTCGGACCAGTCGTAGCGGATCTCCTCGATGGCGATCTCGAGCGTCTCGCCCTGCGGGTTCTCGACCCGCCAGCGCAGGACGTCGTCGTCGCCGTGCTCCTCGGTGAGCGTGTTCGGCGCGTTCATCCAGTTGAGGGGCTTGTACGCGCCGCCGTCCGCGTGGACGGCGACACAGCCGTCCGCCTTGACCATCACGAGCCGCACGGCCGGGGGCAACGTAGCGGTGAGGCGACCGGCGTAGGTGACCGAGCAACGAGCGATGAGCAGGCGCATGGTGCCTGCAGGCTACGCGCCTCGCGCTCCGCCCGCCCGTCGGCGGGGCGTGACCCGCCGGAGCGCGGGCGGGGCCCGCGACAAGAGAAAACCCCGGTGACACGGGTGGGGCCCGGCGCTCTTGGCGCACCGGGCCCGCGATCCGATCGGCTCCGGTCACGGGCTCAACCCGCGTGGAGCGTCCCCCGACTCTTGGCGTCGAGGGTGTACCCGTCGGAGCGTCTACAGATCGTGTCGACCGCGGGTCATGGGAACTTTACCGCAACATCCGGGATCGCACACCCGTCCGTGGACCGGGGGCGACTCACGGGGGCGATCCCGCACGATCCGAGCCCCCACGGGGCGGGCGTGCGGTCGGCAAGTGCATCGCGCAGTCCATCGCCCGGGCACGGTCGGCCAGTGCATCGCACGAGGCGCTGTTGGCGAGCACATCTGCGGCCCCGCCACAGGGCGGGGCCGCAGATGGTGCGAACGAGCGGCTAGCTGCCGTTGGTGCTGTTCTCCCCACCGGAGCTCGCGAGCTCCACCGGGGGGGACTCGGGCGGGGCATCGACCCCGCGGAAGGTCATCTCGTCGGCGTCGGTGTCGACGTCGGCGACCACCAGCTGCCCGGGGCCGAACTCCCCGTAGAGGATCTTCTCGCTGAGCTTGTCCTCGATCTCGCGCTGGATCGTCCGACGCAGCGGACGGGCACCGAGCTGCGGGTCGTAGCCCCTGTTCGCGAGCCAGGACTTCGCGTCCTCGGTCAGCTCGATGTCGAGGTCCTTCGACTTCAGTTGCTCCTTCACCCGACCCATCATGAGGTCGACGATGTCCTTCACCTGCTCGATGGTGAGCGGGTGGAAGACGATCGTGTCGTCGATCCGGTTGAGGAACTCGGGCCGGAAGTGCTGCTTGAGCTCCTCGTCGACCCGCTCCTTCATGCGCCGGTACTCGTCGGCCTCGCTCACCTGCGCCTGGAATCCCAGGGCCTGCTTGCCGAGGTCCCGGGTCCCCAGGTTCGAGGTCATGATGAGCACGGTGTTCTTGAAGTCCACCGTCTTGCCCTGGGCGTCGGTGAGGCGCCCGTCCTCGAGGATCTGCAGCAGCGAGTTGAAGACGTCCGGGTGGGCCTTCTCGACCTCGTCGAAGAGCACGACCGAGAAGGGCCGGCGGCGCACCGCCTCGGTGAGCTGACCGCCCTCGTCGTAGCCGACGTACCCGGGCGGCGACCCGATGAGGCGGCTCACCGTGTGCTTCTCCATGTACTCGCTCATGTCGAGGTGGATCAGCGCGTCCTCGTCACCGAACAGGAACTCGGCGAGGGTCTTGGCGAGCTCGGTCTTGCCCACGCCCGAGGGCCCGAGGAAGATGAACGAACCGGCCGGCCGCTTGGGATCCTTGAGGCCCGACCGCGTCCGACGGATCGACTTGGAGACGGCGCTGATCGACTCCTCCTGGCCGACGATGCGCTTGTGGAGCTCCGCCTCCATGCGCAACAGCTTCTGGGTCTCCTCCTCGGTGAGCTTGAACACCGGGATGCCGGTCCAGTTCGAGAGGACCTCGGCGACGTCCTCCTCGTCGAGGGTGAGCACGGTGTCCATCCCGTCGGACTTCCACTCGCGCTCCCGCTCGGACTTGCGCTCGAGGAGCTGCTTCTCCTCGTCGCGCAAGGAGGCGGCCTTCTCGAAGTCCTGATCGTCGATCGCCGACTCCTTGGCCTGGCGGACGCGCTGGGCGTCCTCCTCGAGGTCCTGCAGGTCCGGGGGCGCGGTGAGGCGTCGGATGCGGATGCGGCTACCGGCCTCGTCGATGAGGTCGATTGCCTTGTCCGGCAGGTAACGGTCGCTGATGTAGCGGTCCGCGAGGTTGCCGGCCGAGACGAGCGCCTCGTCGGTGATCGTGACGCGGTGGTGGGCCTCGTAGGAGTCGCGCAGCCCCTTGAGGATCTCAATCGTGTGCGCGATCGAGGGCTCCTCGACGGTGATCGGCTGGAAGCGGCGCTCGAGCGCGGCGTCCTTCTCGAGGTGCTTGCGGTACTCGTCGATCGTCGTCGCGCCGATCGTCTGCAGCTCGCCGCGCGCGAGCATCGGCTTCAGGATGCTCGCCGCGTCGATCGCGCCCTCGGCGGCGCCAGCCCCGACGAGCGTGTGCAGCTCGTCGATGAAGAGGATGATGTCCCCGCGGGTGGTGATCTCCTTGAGCACCTTCTTGAGGCGCTCCTCGAAGTCACCGCGGTACCGGCTGCCTGCCACCAGTGCACCGAGGTCGAGGGTGTAGAGCTGCTTGTCCTTGAGCGTCTCCGGCACGTCACCGGCAACGATCTTGGCCGCGAGCCCCTCGACGATCGCGGTCTTGCCGACGCCGGGCTCACCGATGAGCACGGGGTTGTTCTTGGTGCGGCGGCTGAGCACCTGCATGACCCGCTCGATCTCGCGGGTGCGGCCGACGACCGGGTCGAGCTTGCCGTCTCGGGCGTGCTGGGTGAGGTTGCGCCCGAACTGGTCGAGGACCGCCGAGCTCTTGCCCTCCTCGCTGCCGCCGGAGACGCCGGCCTTCTGGCCCTGGCCCGAACCCTGCTGGCCGGACTGCTCGCCCGACGCGTAACCGGACAGGAGTTGGATGACCTGCTGGCGGACGCGGTTCAGGTCGGCGCCGAGCTTCTGCAGGACCTGCGCGGCCACGCCCTCGCCCTCGCGGATGAGGCCGAGCAGGATGTGCTCGGTCCCGATGTAGTTGTGGCCGAGCTGCAGTGCCTCGCGCAGGCTGAGCTCGAGCACCTTCTTGGCGCGTGGCGTGAAGGGGATGTGACCGGCCGGTGCGGTCTGGCCCTGGCCGATGATCTCCTCGACCTGCTCGCGGACGCCCTCGAGGCTGATCCCGAGCGACTCGAGCGCCTTCGCTGCCACGCCCTCGCCCTCGTGGATGAGGCCGAGCAGGATGTGCTCGGTCCCGATGTAGTTGTGGTTGAGCATCCTCGCCTCTTCCTGGGCGAGGACCACCACGCGGCGGGCGCGATCGGTAAAGCGTTCGAACATCTGTGCCCCCTGCTCGGGTGCCCGGGTGCGGGTCCCGGCGTCGGTCGGGTGCCGGATGGCAAGCGTAGCATCAGCGAGCCCCGAACGACCTCGACGGGCCGACTCCCTGAGGGCCGGTCCCCCCGGGCGGCCCGGTCCGCGTCAGCGTACCCGTCGGCCACTCTCGCGCACGCCAAAGCATGCCCGCACACGCTCGATCCGATACCGGTGGCCGGTAGCGGGCCTACTCGCGCCGGGGTCGCAACGTGGGAAACAGCACGACGTCGCGGATCGTGTCGACCCCGGCGAGCAACATGACCAGTCGGTCGACCCCGACCCCGAGCCCGCCGGTGGGCGGCATGCCGAACTCCATCGCCTGCAGATAGTCCTCGTCGACCGCCATGGCCTCCTCGTCGCCCGCCGCCTTCAGAGCCGCCTGACCCTCGAAGCGGGCGCGCTGGTCGTCGGGGTCGGTGAGCTCGCTGAAGGCGTTGGCGTACTCGCGGCCGCCGATGATGAGCTCGAAGCGCTCCGTCACCCGCGGGTCGTCACGGTGCCGGCGCGCGAGCGGGCTCACCTCGACCGGGTAGTCGATCACGAACGTCGGTTCGACGAGGTGGGGCTCGACGAGGTGCTCGTAGAGCTCGAGGACGAGCTTGCCGGCGCCCCAGCGCTGTTCGTACGCGACGCCGTGGCGGTCGCAGACCGCGCGCACGTCGTCGACCGCGTCGTCGTAGTCCAACCCGGCGACGCCGGTGGCGTCCCGGACCAGCTCGAGCAGCGGCACACGCGGCCACTCGCCGGCGAGATCCTCCCCGCCCGGCGCCGTGGTGGTCCCGGTCGCCTCCGCAGCGGCGCGCTGGAGGAGCTCCTGGGTGAGCCGCATCATGTCGTGGTAGTCCGCGAACGCCTCGTAGGCCTCGAGCATGGTGAACTCGGGGTTGTGGCGTGGCGACAGCCCCTCGTTGCGGAACACGCGGCCGAGCTCGTAGACGCGGCCCATGCCTCCCGCGATCAGGCGCTTCAGGTACAGCTCCGGCGCGATGCGCAGGTAGAGCTCGAGGTCGAGCGCGTTGTGGTGGGTCACGAACGGCCGTGCCTCCGCCCCGCCGGGAATCCGGTTGAGGACCGGGGTCTCGACCTCGAGGTAACCGCGCGCGTCGAGGGACTCGCGCAGCGCGCGCACGACGGCGCTGCGGATCTCGAAGACCCGGCGGCTGTCCGCGTTGACCGCCAGGTCGACCCAGCGCCGGCGGTAGCGCTCCTCGGTGTCGGTGAGGCCGTGCCACTTGTCCGGGGGAGGCTGCAGGGCCTTGCCGACGAGCTGGACCCCCCGGGCCTGCACGCTCAGCTCGCCGCGCTTCGCCCGGACCACCTGCCCGTGAGCCACGAGCCAATCGCCGGTGTCGAGATCGTCGAGCGCTGCCATCCCCTCGGTGCCCAGCACGTCCTGCTGGCACATGACCTGCAGGTCGGTGCCGTCCTCGCGCAGGACGAGGAACGCGAGCTTGCCGTGGCCCCGGCGCAACACGAGTCGGCCGCCGACGTGCACGTCCTCACCCGACTCCTCGCCCGGCTCGAGCCGCCCGTCCCACGCCGCCTGCACGTCGGCGAGCCGGTCGCCGGGGCGCACCCCGACCGGATAGGGGTCCTCGCCGCGCGCCCGCAGCTTCTCGATCTTCGCGCGCCGCTCGGCGCGCAGCTCCTCGCTGCGGCTGCGCGCGTCGCCCGCCTCCGGGGTCGCGGCCTCGGTCCCGGCGTATGGATCGTTCTCGCTCGTGCTCATGAGGGGCCCGAGGCTACTGCGTGGCCGCCCGGCGCACCTGCCAGCGCGCATCCGGGCGGCCTCGTGCGCACATGTGCACCCCAGTCCGTCCGAGGGGAGGCGAGGCGCATCAACCGGGCGGGGCGAGGCTCACCACCGAGCACGATCCCGCCCCGGGCGGGGTCTCAGCCGTCGAGGTCGAGCTCGAGCACGAGGTCCCCCGGCTCGACGGCGGTGGCCGGGACGACGACCACGCGGTTCACGGTCCCGCTGGCGGGCGCCGAGATCTGCGACTCCATCTTCATCGCCTCGATCGTGGCCACCGCCGAGCCGGCCTGCACGCGGTCGCCCTCGGCGACGCTCGGCGTGACCACCCCCGTCAGCGGCGCGGCGACGTGCCCGGGCTGGTTCGGATCAGCCTTCTCGACCCGCGCGATCTCGCTCTCGACCGACTCGTCGCGCACGTCGATCGGGCGCGACTGCCCGTTCAGGGTCACGTGGACCGTGCGGAACCCGCGCTCGTCCGGCTCGCTCACGGCCTCGAGCTCGACGTAGAGGCGCACCCCTCGCTCGAGGTCGATCGCGATCTCGCGATCCTGGTCGAGGCCGTACAGGAACGGCTCGGTGGGCAGGACCGACAGGTCCCCCCACCGCTCGCGGGCCTCCTCGTACTGCTGTGCGGGGCCGGGAAACAGCAGGTGGTTCAGCTTCGCGCGACGCTCGGCGCCGGGCGTCTCGAGCCCGGCACGATCGGCGTCGGCCAGGGTCGTGCGGACGGGGGCCTCCCCGCGTGCGGCCAGGACCTTCGTGCGGAACGGCTCCGGCCACCCGCCCGGAGGGGTCCCCAGCTCGCCGCGCAGGAAGCCGATGACGCTGTCCGGCAGGTCGTGCCCGCTCGGGTCGGCGGCGAGCTCGTAAGGGTCGAGGCCGGTGGACACGCACTGCAGTGCGAGGTCGCCGACGACCTTCGACGTCGGCGTCACCTTGATGATGTTGCCGAGCACGTCGTTGCAGGCGGCGTAGGCCTCCTCGACCTCCTCGAAGCGGCCCGCGAGACCGACCGCATTGGCCTGCGCCCGCAGGTTCGACAGTTGCCCGCCGGGGATCTCGTGGCGGTACACCGTCCCGGTGGGATAGGCCAGGCCGGCCTCGAACGGCCGGTAGAGCTGGCGCACCGCGTGCCAGTACGGCTCCAGGTCGCCGAGCGCGTCGAGGCTCACGCCGCTGGCTCGCTCGGTGCGATCGGTCGCGGCGACGATCGCGGCGAGGTTCGGCTGGCTGGTCATCCCGGACAGCGGTGCCTGCGCCCCATCGAGCGCGTCGACGCCGGCCTCCAGCGCGGCCACGTAGGTCCCGAGCTGTCCCCCGGCGGTGTCGTGGGTGTGCAGGTGCACGGGCTGCTCGAAGCGTTCGCGCAGCGCGGTCACCAACGTCCGCGCGGCCGGTGGTCGCAACAGCCCCGCCATGTCCTTGATGCACAGGATGTGCGCGCCGGCCTCGACGAGGCCCTCCGCCACGCGGAGGTAGTGGTCGAGCGTGTAGGTGTGCTCCCCGGGATCGTGGAGGTCGCTCGTGTAGCAGAGCGCGCCCTCGGCGAGGGCGCCCGCCTCGCGGACCGCGGTGATCGCGGTCCGCATCTGCTCGAGATCGTTGAGCGCGTCGAAGACCCGGAAGATGTCGATCCCCGCGTCGGTCGCCTCGGCGACGAACGCGTGCACGACCTCGTCCGGGTACCCGGTGTAGCCGAGCAGGTTCCGGCCGCGCAGCAGCATCTGCAGGCAGATGTTGGGCACGGCCTCGCGCAGGCGGGACAACCGGCTCCACGGGTCCTCGTACAGGAAGCGCAGCGCGACGTCGTAGGTCGCCCCGCCCCACGCCTCGAGGCTGAGCAACTGCGGCAGCCGTCGAGCCAGGTGCGGCGCGGCCGCGACCATGTCGAAGGTGCGCATGCGGGTGGCGAACAGCGACTGGTGCGCGTCCCGCAGCGTCGTGTCGGTCAGCGCGATGGGCTCCTGGGCTCGCAACTCGGCCGCGAAGGCGTCGGGCCCGAGCTCCTCGAGGCGCTGGCGGCTGCCCGCGGGCGGGTCCTCCGAACCACGCAGGTTCGGCACCTTCGAGCCCGGGTCGATCAAGTCGCCGGGCTCGCCGTGGGGTCGGTTGACCGTCCGGTCGGCGACGAACTCGAGCATCCGCTGCGCGCGGTTCTCACCGGCCGAGACCCGGGTGAGGTGCGGGCGCTCGTCGATGAAGCTCGTGGACACGCGGCCGGCGAGGAAGTCGGGGTCGGCCAGCACCGCCTGCAGGAACGGCGTGTTCGTGCGCACCCCGCGGATGCGGAACTCGGCCAGCGCGCGCCGGGCGCGCCGAGCGGCTTGGGACAGGTCGAGGCCCCGGGCGGTCAGCTTGACCAGCATCGAATCGAAGTGCGGGCTCACCACGCTGCCCACGAAGGCGCTGCCCGCGTCCAGCCGGATGCCCGCGCCGCCCGGTGAGCGGTACGCGCTGATGCGCCCGGTGTCGGGCCGGAAGTCGTTCCGCGGGTCCTCGGTCGTGATCCGGCACTGGATGGCGGTGCCGCGCACGCGGACGTCGTCCTGACGCAGCCCGAGGTCCTTCAGCGTCGCGCCGTCGGCGATGCGCAGCTGTGACTGGACCAGGTCGATGTCGGTGACCTCCTCGGTCACGGTGTGCTCGACCTGGATCCGGGGGTTGCACTCGATGAACACGTGCCGGCCCGTGTCGGGGTCGAGCAGGAACTCGACGGTGCCGGCGTTGCGGTAGTCCACGGCCCGGCCGAAACGAACCGCGTCGGCGCAGATCTGCTCGCGCACCTCGGGGTCGAGGTCGGGCGCGGGCGCCAACTCCACGACCTTCTGATGACGCCGTTGCACCGAGCAATCGCGCTCGTAGAGGTGGAGCACCTCACCCGCGCTGCCCGCCAGGATCTGCACCTCGATGTGGCGGGGCCGGGTGACCGCCTGCTCCAGGAAGACCGTCGGGTCGCCGAACGCCCCCTCGGCCTCGCGGATCGCGGTCTCGACCGCCCGGGGCAGGTCCTCGGGTCGTTCGACGCGCCGCAGACCCCGGCCGCCGCCACCGGCAGCGGCCTTGACGAACACGGGGAAACCGAGTTCCTCCGCCGCAGCCGGGGCGTCGGAGGGGTCCTCCATCAGGGAGGACGCCCGCAGGACGGGGATGCCCGCGTCCGCGGCGGCCCCGCGGGCGCGGACCTTGTCGCCGGTGAGGCCGAGCACCTCGGCGGGCGGGCCGACGAACGTGATGCCGGCCCGGGCGCAGGCCGCCGCGAAGTCGGTCGACTCGGACAGGAAGCCGTACCCGGGGTAGATCGCGTCCGCGCCGACCTCGCGAGCGGTGGCGATGAGCTCGTCGCCGTCGAGGTAGGCCCGCACAGGGTGGCCCGGCTCCCCGATCTGGTAGGCCTCGTCGGCCTTCAGCCGATGCAGCGAGTCGCGGTCCTCGAGCGTGTAGACCGCGACGGTCCGCATCCCCAGCTCGGTGGCCGCTCGGAACGCGCGGATCGCGATCTCTCCGCGGTTGGCGACCAACACCTTCTCGACCATGTGCGTCCTTTGGCGGGAGCCCCGGTGTGTGGGCGGCCCATCGCTGGCCGTGCCCGACGGAGCCTAGATGGCTCGTGACCGGGTGACCAGCGAGCCACGGACCCGAGCACGCCTTACGACCGGACGTGTCCCGTTCCGTGCGGCGAGGGCCCCGATCGTCTCGGGGGCGCCAGTGCGCCTCGCGGGGGGCGGTTCGGCGGATCTACGTGTTGTGCTCCCACACCAGACGCAGACCCTTGAGGGTGAGCCAAGGGTCGTGGTGGTGGATGCTGCGGCAGGCGGCGACGACAGCCTGGGCCAGCCCCCCGGTCGCGACGACGACCGGCCCTCGGCCGGCGTGCCCGAGCTCGGCCACGAGTTCCTCGACGATCCGGTCGACCTGGCCGGCGAACCCGTAGACCGCCCCCGACTGCATGGCTTCGACGGTGTTGCGACCGACCGCCTGCTCCGGGGTGGTGAGCCCGACGGTGCGCAGCTGGGCGCCGCGCGCCGACAGCGCGTCCATGGACGACTGCACACCGGGGGCGATCGCGCCGCCGACGAACTCGCCGCCCTCCCCGTAGACGTCGAAGCTCGTGGCCGTCCCGAAGTCCACGACGATGCCCGGACCGCCGTACTCGTGGTGCGCAGCCAGGGCGTTCACGACCCGGTCGGCCCCGACCTCGTCGGGATTGTCCATCTTGATCGGGATGCCGATCCGGGTTCCCGGCTCCACCACGACCGGACGGAACGGGAAGTAGCGATCGGCCATCGCTCGGAGCTCGCCGGTCACCGTGGGCACGACCGACGAGATGACGAGGCCGTGCACGTTGCGGCGGAAGGACAGGTCGGCGAACCGCAGCAGCCCCCCGAAGAGCATCGCCCACTCGTCGCTGGTGCGCTGCGCCTCGGTCGACAGCCGCCAATGGTGCGGCAACCGGTCCGCATCGAACACGCCGATGACCGTCTGCGAGTTGCCGACGTCCACGGCGAGCAGCATGGCTAGGCCTCCAGGCCCGGCGCACGGGCGTGTGCCGGGCCGTTGTCGAGCCACTTGCCGCTGACGGTGGCCGGCTCCGCGGTCCGCAAGCGGTCGAGCAGCGTGTCGGGGTCGTCCGCAACGACGATGCGTTCGCGGTCCTCCCGACGCAGCAACCGCTCGCTGACCATCCCGTCCAGGAACCCGAGCAACGGCTGCCAGAAGCCCCCGGGGTCGAGCAGCGCGACCGGTTTGGCGTGAAGGCCCAGCTGGCTCCAGGTCCACACCTCGAAGAGCTCCTCGAGCGTGCCGAGACCCCCCGGCAATGCCGCGAACGCGTCCGCGAGCTCGCTCATTTGTGCCTTGCGCTCGTGCATCGACGTGACCACCCGCAGCTCGCTCAACCCTTCGTGCGCGACCTCCCAGTCCACGAGGTTGCGTGGCATCACCCCCACCACCTCCCCGTCGTGGGCGCGCACGCTGTCGGCCAACTCGCCCATCAGCCCCACCCTGGCCCCGCCGTAGACGAGCCGGACACGTTCGCGCGCGAGGGTCGCGCCGAGGGCCCAGGCGGCGTCGCGATACGCGGGGTTCGTCCCGGGGCTCGACGCGGTGAACACACACACGCTCGAGATTCGGTCGGTCACGCGCGCGCTCCTCCGTTTCTGGACGTGGGTAGCTCGACCTCGAGTTGCGACACCTCTACCCCCGCGGCGGCTCCCAACGCGTCGCGCACCTCCGCGACCGTCCGACCGTCCGGCAGGGGGTGATCGGGCGCGAGCTCGCAGAGCGGCACGAGCACGAATGCGCGCTCGTGCAGCCGCGGGTGCGGGATCTGCAGGCGGCGGGTCTGCACGGCCCGCTGATCGTAGAGCAGGATGTCCACGTCGATCGTACGCGGACCCCACCGGACCGTCCGAACCCGCCCGAGGGCCTGCTCGACCGCCTGACTGGCGGTCAGCAGCCGTTGTGGGCTCGCGCGGGTCGCGACGCGGACGACGAGATTCAGGAACTCGTCGCCGACGTGCTCGCCCCCCACCGGCTCGGTCTCGTACGCACTCGAGAGCTTGACGACGCGCAGACCCGGCCGCGAGTGCAGAAGGTCCACGGCGTCCTGTAGATGCGCCAAACGGTCCCCGAGGTTGCTCCCGAGGCCGAGGAAGGCCGTGGCCTCCCGGCGACGCGGCGGCAGCACCGCGCTCACGAGGCCGACTCCCGCGAACGGGTGACCGACACCGCGACCTCCCCCACGTCCGCCGGCACGGGAGCATGCGGTTTCGCGACCCGCACGCTCGCCTCCTCGACGCGGGGCTCGTCGAGCGCCAGACCCGCCACGTGCTCGGCCAGCGCCTCGATCAGGTCGAAGCGGGTGTCGGTGATCGCCGCCCGCACACGATCGGCCAGCGCACCGTAGTCGACGGTGTCGCGCAAGGCGTCGCTGGCGCCCGCGCCCCGGAGGTCCACCGACAGCGTCACGTCGACGACGAACGGTTGGCCCCGCGTATGCTCCTCGGGCTGCACCCCGTGACGGCCGTACGCGCGCAGACCGACCAACTCGATCCGGTCACCCGCACCCACCTGGGGCCTCCCTGTCGGCTACACGCGTGCGGGGACCCGTGTCACCGCACGCCGCCTGCCGTGTCGTCGTGATCGTCACGTGCGGCCGCCGGCGCGGGGGCCACCGACCGCAGCGGGGCTAGCCTACCGGCTCACGCCCGCACCACCGCGTCATCCGCGGCAGCGATCGCGCGGGCGACCCGCACCGCCCGGGCGGTTTCGGCGACGTCGTGCACGCGCAGTACGCCGGCACGGTCGGCGGTCGCGAGGGCGGCGCAGGCGAGGCTGCCCTCGAGGCGATCGGCGGTCGACTCGCCGTCGAGCAGCTTGCCGAGGAAGCTCTTACGGCTCGCGCCGACCACCACCGGTCGCCCGAGACTGCGCAGCTCCGGGACGGCGCGGAGCAACGCGCAATTCTGCGCGACGGTCTTGGCGAACCCGATGCCGGGGTCGACCGCGATGCGCGACTCGGGGATCCCGGCCGCGACGCATCGGCGGAGCCCGTCGGTGAGCGCGTCGAACACGTCCCCGACCACGTCGCCGTAGTCGACGTGCTGCTGCATGTCCTTGGGGGTGCCCCTGCGGTGCATGAACACGTAACCGACGCCGGTGCGCGCGACGACCTCCAGCAGTTCCGGGGGGCCACCGCTCACGTCGTTGACCAACTGCGCGCCCGCGGCCACGGCTTGACGGGCGACCTCGGGCTTCATCGTGTCGATGCTCACGACGGGCTTCGGCTCGGGCGCGTTGGCAGCGGCCAGCGCCTCGATCACGGGCACCACTCGCGCGAGCTCCTCCGCCTCGTCGACGGGATCCGCCCCGGGCCGTGTCGACTCGCCCCCGACGTCGATGATGGCGGCCCCCTCGGCCGCCAGCCGGCGGGCGAGCCGCACCGCCGCATCGGGGTGATTCCCCGGGTAGACGACGCCACCGTCGAAGAACGAGTCGGGCGTGACGTTCACGATGCCCATGAGGGCGGGGCCCCCGGCGAGCTCGAGGGCGCCCTGCGGCAGTTCGAGGGTGGGGGTCGGGTCCGCCCACGCCGCGATCGCATCGCGCGCGGCCCGTTCGAGTGACCGAGCCTCGTCGTCGCGCAAGCATCGGCCCGCCGCCCGGACGAGGGCCTCCACCGTCGAGGTCCCGACCAGCCGGTTGCCCTCCCGGCGCACCCGGGCACCCGATGCGGCCCACGCGGCGCGCAACTCCTCGAGGGAACGGACGCCCGACACGACGAACGGTCGCGGGGCCTCCGGCAGCCCCGCGCCGGCGACACGAACGATCGGCCCCACCATTGCCCTTTCGCGTGACCGCCCGCCCCTGTCCGGGAGACGCGTCGCTAGTGCATGCTCCGGTTGTTCGACCCCAGCGCGAGCGACATCGCCTCCGCCCTGGTGGCGGCGTCCTCCCGGATGATGCCTCGTACGGCACTCGTCACGGTCATCGCGCCGGGCTTGCGGATGCCCCGCATCGACATGCACAGGTGCTCGGCCTCGACGATGACGAGCACGCCGCGGGGCTCGAGCACTCGATCCAGCGTGTCCGCGACCGTGGTGGTGATGCGCTCCTGCAGGCTCGGTCGTTTGGCGACGAGATCGACGAGGCGCCCGAGCTTCGACAAGCCGGTGACCTGACCCCGTTCGTTCGGGATGTAGCCGACGTGGGCACGACCCACGAACGGCACCAGGTGGTGCTCGCAAGTGCTCGCGAACGGGATGTCCTTGATGAGCACCAGCTCGTCGTGCCCCTCCTCGAACACGACGTCGAGCACCTCCGCCGGCTCGACGAGCAGGCCGGCGAAGATCTCGTCGTACATCCGGGCGACCCGCTCGGGTGTCTCGGCGAGGCGGGGATCGTCGTCGTCGAGCCCGAGGCCCGCGAAGATCTCGCGCACGCCACGGGCGATGCGCTCGTGGTCGAACGGCCTGCCCGGCGGCACGCCCGTGAGGGTGCGGACCGGCTCGTGGCTCGAGCCGGGGCCGTCCGCGCCCGCCCCGTTGCCCTCAGGGGCGCCGCCGGTGGTGACGTCGCTCATCGTCGCTTCCTCTCCGACACGCCGAACCGACCGTCACCGGTCGGCTCCGCTCGCCTCGCGCCGTCGAGTCCGTACCCACCGGCGGAGGCTGCCTCCAGACTCTCACGGCGGGTCCCGGGATGCCGTGGCCTCAGGCGCCCGGTCCCTCGCCTCGGCCTCGAGGGGACCCCTGGTCGCTGGTGCGATTCACGGAGTCGGTGAGGCCGGGATCGAGTCGGCGCAGATGGCTCACGGGCACCCCGTTCCCGGAGCCCGCGCCGTCCCCGTGGCCCATGGCGGGCAGCTTGCGGGAGGGCCTGGGTTGGACCCGGCCGAGGATCGCCGCGAGCTCCTCGCCCTCGACGGTCTCGTGGTCCATCAGGGCTCCGGCGAGCTCCTCCAACACGGCGCGGTTGGCGGCGAGGATCTCCAGGGCCTCGTCGTGTGCCTGGTCGACGAGCACGCGGATCTCACGGTCGATCTCGGCGGCGACCTCGGGCGAGTAGTCGCGCTCGTGGCCGTAGTCGCGACCCAGGAACGGCTGGCCGTCACCGCCGCCGAGCTTGAGCGGGCCGAGTTGCTCGCTCATTCCGTACTGGGTGACCATGTCCCGCGCCGTGGCCGTCGCCTTGGCGATGTCGTTCGACGCACCCGTCGTGTAGTCGCCGATCGTGAGCTCCTCGGCGACGCGGCCTCCCAGCATCATCGCGAGACGGTCGATCAGCTCCCCGCGGCTGACCAGGTACCGGTCCTCGGTCGGCAGCGACAGCGTCCAACCCAGCGCCTGGCCGCGCGGGATGATCGAGACCTTGTGGACGGGGTCGGCGTGGGGCAGGGCATGGCCGACGATGGTGTGCCCGCCTTCGTGGTAGGCGATCGTGCGACGCTCGGTGTCGCTCATCACCCGTGCGCGCTCGGGTCCTCCGATGACGCGGTCGATCGAGGCCTCCAGCGTGTGCATCGAGATCTCGACCTCGCCACGGCGGGCCGAGAGCAGCGCCGCCTCGTTCACGAGGTTGGCGAGGTCCGCGCCGGTGAAGCCCGGGGTCCGGCGGGCGATCACGGCCAGATCGGCGTCGTCGGCCAGCGGCTTGCCCCGCGCGTGCACCTCGAGGATGCGCTGGCGCCCCTCGAGGTCGGGATGGTCGACCGTGACCTGTCGGTCGAAACGCCCCGGTCGCAGCAGGGCCGGGTCGAGGATGTCGGGCCGGTTCGTCGCGGCGATGAGGATGACCCCCGTGGTCGCGTCGAAGCCGTCCATCTCGACGAGCAGCTGGTTCAACGTCTGTTCGCGCTCGTCGTGTCCACCGCCCATGCCCGCGCCGCGATGCCGACCGACCGCGTCGATCTCGTCCATGAACACGATGGCTGGCGCGGCCTCCTTGGCCTGCTCGAACAGGTCGCGCACCCGGCTCGCGCCGACACCGACATACATCTCGACGAAGTCGGAACCGGAGATCGAGAAGAACGGCACGCCCGCCTCGCCAGCGACCGCGCGCGCGAGGAGCGTCTTTCCGGTGCCGGGCGGGCCCACGAGGAGCACGCCCCGGGGGATCTCGGCACCGATCGCCTGGAACCGCGCGGGGTCGGAGAGGAAGTCGCGGATCTCCTTCAGGTCCTCGACGGCCTCGGCCGCACCCGCGACGTCGCCGAACGTGACCGTCGGGGTGTCCTTGGTGACGGTCTTGGCCTTCGCCTTGCCGAAGCCCATCATCCGCCCGCCGCCGCCCTGCATCTGGGTGACGAGGAAGAAGAACAGCCCGAAGATCAGCAGCAGCGGCAGGAACTGCGCGAGCGTCTGCCAGAGCGCCGCGCTCGCCTGTGTGTCGACCTCGGCGCGCTCGACCCGCCCGTCCTGACGGGCTTCGACGAGGGCTTGCGACAGCTCCTCGCCGTTCAGCTCGGGGTTGTAGTGGGTGACGTACGTGTCCGCCTCGTCGGCGTCGCCGTCGAGCTCGCCTTCGAGGCGCTCATCGGCGCTGAAGTCCTCGTAAGTGCGGATCTCCCCGCCCTCGAGGCGGGTGAGGAACTCGTCGTAGGACAGCTCCTCGGGATCCTCACCGAGGGTCAGGATCGCGGCGATGCCGAGCCCGACGAGCACGAGCACCGACACCCAGAGGAACGGGCTCCGAAGGAGCCGCTTCACGCTCATTGCCGTCCTCGTCTCGGCCGCGGGACGCGAACTCTGCCGGCGGGCGTGCCAAAGTCCGCCACAAGCGGCGCGATCGTCGACCGTGGGCGGGGCCCGCGCCTCGACATCGTAGCATCGGCGAGGCGGGACCCCGGCGCGCGTGGGCCCGTGTGTCGTCGGCGTGCGCGACGACCGCGCCGCCGCCGGACGCTGGGGCGCGCGCCCCGGCGCACGTGCCCCTTGCGCGCGCCCGCGGTGCGTCAGAGCACGCCGGCCTCCTGCAGCAAGTCGATCGTGCCCTCGAGATCCTCGAGGTCGGAGAGATCGATGTCCGGGCTCTCGATCTCCTCGACCTCGGGCAAGCGTTCATCCACCTCGACACCGGGAACGAGCGGGAACTCGAACACCTCCTCGGCGAAGTACTGCTGCGATTCGTCGGTGAGGAACTCCTCGGTGATCGCCATCGCCGCGTCCTGGTGGTCGCTCTCCGCGATGACCCCGACGCCGGCGATGTTGATGAGGTTGCCGACGTCGCCGGCCTCGAGGAAGGCGTTCTCGACCGGAAAGTCCGGGTCCTCCTCGAGGAACCGGTAGAGGTAGTAGTGGTTGGTCAGGCCGACGTCGACCTCGCCGCGCCCGAGCGCCTCGACGATGGCCGTGTTGTTCTCGTATTCGGTGCCGACCTCGTCGATCCCCTCGAGCCATGCGAGCGTCTCGTCGTCACCGAGCTCGGTGCGCAGCGCCGTGACGTGCGCCTGGAACGACCCGTTGGGCGGCGACCAGCCGAGGCGTCCGTCCCACCGCTCGTCGGTGAAGTCGAGGAGGCTGTCGGGCAGGTCCGCCTCGTCCACCGCCTCGGTGTTGTAGGCGATGACACGGGCGCGCCCGGACGTCCCGACCCACGCGCCCTCCGGGTCGGCGAAGCGCTCGTCCACGCGGGTGAGCACGTCCTCGGGCAGCTCCGACAGGCGGTCCTCGACCTTCAGGGCGCCGAGGGCGCCGGCGTCCTGCCCGAAGAACAGGTCGGCCGGCGTGTTCTCGCCCTCCTCGAGGATCTGTGCGGCCAGCTCGGCGGTGTCGCCGTAGCGCACCTCGATGTCGATCCCGGCGCGGTCCTCGAGGTCGCCGATCAGGGGGCCCACGAGCTCCTCACTGCGCCCGGAGTAGATGGTGAGCGGCTCGCCGGTGTCCGTCTCGGCCGGCTCGGCGTCGTCCTCGGGGTCGGCGTCGTCCTCGGGGTCGCCGTCGTCCTCGGGGTCGCCGTCGTCCTCGGGGTCGCCATCGTCCTCGGAGTCGGCGTCGTCCTCAGTTGCCGCGTCATCGCCCTCCTGCGGAGCGTCGTCGTCCCCCTCGGCACAAGCCGACAGGAGCACGGCCAGCGCGGCTCCCAGGGCGAGCGCGAGCAGGACGGTTCGGGCAAGGGGCATTCGTTCCTCCAGTCGTGTTCGCGGGCGAACGTGGCACGAACTGGGCTGTCTCGCAGCGCCAGCCGACCAACTCAGTTAGGTAAGGTTACCCTAACTCAGTGTTCGGCCCGCCGCAAAGCGGCCTCCACCCTGGACCGGCTCCGTCCGGGCGGGATCGTGTGCACTATCGAGCACCACCCCGCCCGGGCGGGGTGGTGCAGGGAGCTACTGGGCCTCGCGCGGCGGGAAGGCCTGCACGGCGCGATCCATCGTCACCCGACAACGGTCGCCGACGGCCAGGTGGGCGACGGAGCCCAGGCGAGCACGCACGTGGCGTCCGCTCGCGAGGCGCACGAACAGCACCTGATCGTGACCGTAGAACTCGCGGTCGACCACGAGGGCGTCGCCCTCGGGGTCCGCTTCGAGGCGCAGGTCCTCGGGGCGCACCAGCACCTCCACCGGGCGCCCGTCGGCGGGCAGCGGCGTCACGAGCGGCAGCTCGCCGAGATCGGTACTCACACGCGTCCCGACGTGCAGGCCGGGCACGAAGTCCGCGTCACCCACGAACTCGGCGACCGTCCGGTCGACCGGGTAGCGGTAGAGGCCCTCGGGGCTGTCGAGCTGGTGGACCCGCCCGGCGTGCATGACCGCGACCTCGTCGGAGAGCGAGAGCGCCTCCTCCTGATCGTGGGTCACGAAGAGCGCGGTCGTCCCGGCGTCCTTCAGGATCCGACGCACCTCCCCGCGCACCTCGGCGCGCAACGCGGCGTCGAGGTTGCTGAACGGCTCGTCGAGGAGCACGACCGTGGGCTCCGGCGCCAGCGCACGGGCCAGGGCGACGCGCTGCTGCTCGCCACCGGAGAGCTCGTGTGGGAATCGGGCGCTCTTGCCTTCGAGGCCGACGAGGCCGAGGACCTCCCGCACACGCCGGCCGCGCTTGCGGGCCCGACGCGGCAAGCCGAAGGCGACGTTGCCCGCGACGTCGAGATGGGGGAACAGCGCGTAGTCCTGGAAGACGACGCCGATGTGTCGCCGCTCGGGCGGCACCCAGGTGCGTTCGTCGGCGACCACACGACCGGCGATCTCGACCAGCCCGTCATCGGGCTCCTCGAACCCGGCGACGAGCCGCAGGAACGTCGTCTTCCCGCAGCCGGAAGGGCCGAGCAGGCCGAGGATCGTGCCCTCGCGGACGGCCAGATCCACCCCGTCCACCGCGCGCACGCCCTGCGGCCCGCCGAAATGCCGGGTCAGGCCCTTCGCGCTGATGATCGCGTTCATGCGAACCCACCCAAGCCGTGCCGGCGGTGCAGCAGCAACGCCATCGGCACCCCGGCGATGAGCACGAGCAGCAGCGCGGGAGCCGCGGCCCGTGCGAAGAACGCTTCGTTCGTCGCGTTCCAGACGTCGGTGGCCAGCGTACGCCCCCCGGTGGGGCCGAGCAGGAGGGTTGCCGGCAGCTCCTTCATCGCGGTCAGGAACACGAGCGCGCCCCCGGCGATGACGCCGGGCCGGAGCAACGGGATGGTCACCCGCCACAGGACCTTCCAGGCGGGCTCACCGAGGCCGCGAGCGGCGTCCTCCAGGGAGGGGGGCAGCTGCAGCGCCGTCGCGCGCGTGGCACCCACCGCCTGCGGCAGGAAGAGGACGACGTAGGCGAACACCAGCATCGCGAGGCTCTGGTAGAGCGGGCCTCCCCAACGCGCCCCGAAGAACACGAGCGCCAGTGCGATCACGACGCCCGGCAGCGCGTACCCGAGGTAGGTCGCGCGTTCCAGCAGGATCGTGCTGCCGCGGCGGTACCGCACCGACAGCACCGCGACCGGGATCGCGAGAGCGGCCGCCGCGACCGCCGCGAGGCCCGCGGCTCGCACCGAGCCCCAGGCCGCGACCCAGCTCTGGCCGGCGAGCCGCAGGGGCTCCCCCTCGGCGACCCCCCGCGCCAACCAGTACCCCAGCACGCCCAGCGGCACCACCAGCGCCAGCCCGACGACGCTCGCGACGAAGGCCACGGCGGGCCACTTCCAACGGCCGAGCCGCACCGGGTGGGCGGTGCGCGTCGCACCGGAGCCAGCGCGGTGCTGGCGCGCACGCCCGCGGAACCGCGCCTCGATGAGGAGCAGCGCAGCGGTGAGCGCGACGAGGACGAGGGCCAGGACCACCGCCCCGGTCCGGTCGAAGCCCGCCCGGTAACTGTTGTAGATGGCCCGCGTGAACGAGTCGAACCGCAGCAGGCTCACGGCTCCGAAGTCACTCAGCGCGTACAGGGCGACCAGGAGCCCGCCCGCCCCGATCGCGGGACGGAGCAGCGGCAGCGTGACCCGCCGGAACGTCGCCGCGCGCGACACGCCGAGACTGCGGCTCGCGTCCTCGAGCGACGGGTCGGCCCCGAGCAACGCCCCGCGGACCGTGAGCAGGACGTACGGGTAGCTCACGAGCACGAGCACGAGCACGGCCCCCGGCAACCCGTAGATGCTCGGCGGGACGACCGGCGTCAGCTCGGCGAGCACACCCCCGGGACCGAACGCCGCGATGAACGCGTAGCTCGCCACGTAGCTCGGGATCACCAGCGGCAGGGCCGCGAGGACGGTCCACGTGCGACGCGCCGGGAGGTCCGTCCGGGTGACGAGCCACGCGAGCGGCACACCGATCGCGATACAGCCGATCGTCACGAGGCCGGTGAGCAGCAGGGTGTTCGCCAGCACGTCGACGGTCTGGGCGGACCGGAGGCGGTCGACCGCCTGACCCCCGTCGTCGAGGGCGCGCAACACGAGGTACGAGAGGGGCAGCAGCGCGGCGAGGGCGGCGAGGACCGCCGGGACCACCAACGCGACCGGCGGGCGCCCACGACGTGACGACTCGCGCGAGTCCCGTGGCGCCGACGCGGTGCCAGGTGGCGGCGCGTTCGGCGCCGGCGCGCTGGCGGTGGCCATACGGGCGCATGTCCTCCGGTTGGCGCTCGAGTCCGCCGCGCGGCCGAGCGGCGTGCTGGGGTGCAGCCGCGACGGTCCCTGGCCGGGCGTCGCGGACGAACTAAGGCTCACCTAACGAACGCCCACTCTGCCGTGACACCGCCGGCTGCGCAAGGTTTCGAGCCCTCGGGGGCGGTAGACACGTTGCGGGTGAGCCCTCGGGGCGGGGCATGACCCCTCGGGGGGCGGGGCAGCAGACCGCGGTGCCCCGCAGCGACTAGCCGGAGGCTCCGTAGACCTCGGGGCGCAGAACACCCACGTAGGGCAGGTTGCGGTAGCGCTCGGCGTAGTCGAGCCCGTAGCCGACCACGAAGACGTTCGGGATCGCGAAGCCCTCGTAGGTCACCGGCACGTCGGGTCGGCTCGGATCCGGCTTGGTCAGCAGGGTCAGGACCCCGAGGCTCGCGGGATGTCGCGCGTTCAGGCTGCGGACGAGGTAGCGCAGGGTGAGGCCGGAATCGAGGATGTCCTCGACCAGCAGCACGTGCCGCCCGGCGATGTCGGTGTCCAGGTCCTTGAGGATCCGGACGACCCCAGAGCTCTGCGTCGACGAGCCGTAGCTCGACACGGCCATGAAGTCGCACTGGACCGGCACGGTGACGTGCCGCGCGAGGTCGCTCATCAGCACGAAGGCGCCCTTCAGCACCCCCACCAGCAGCACGTCGCCGCCCGCGTAGTCCCGGTCGATCCTCGCGGCGAGCTCGGCGAGCCGCTGATCGATGCGCCCGGTGTCGATCAGGACGCTCTCGATGTCGGGGTGTTGATCCGACAGGACCTGCGGCTCGTCGGCGCGTGGGGTGTCGGGCAGCGGACTCGGCGCGAACGCGCTCTCGCCGAGGGCTTCGGCGGGCGGCTCCTCGGGCTGTGGCTCGGTCACGTCGACCTCCCGGTGGTCTCGAGGCTGGCGGCGACCAGCATGCCCGGTTCCCCCGCCGGCGTTGCCGCGGTGACCCACAGCCGCGCGCCGGCGGAGGCGTCGGGTTCGACCCGACGCGCCGCGACGCCGGGGACCCACACGGGCTGGTCGTCCTCGTCGACCACGACCGGAACGAGCTCGCGCGCGACGCGCGGCACCCCGACGTCGACGAGCACGTCCTGCAGCTTGCGCGTCCCGCGGCGCATGGGTAGCCGGTCGCCGGGCCGCCGACTGCGGACCGCGAGCCCGACCTCGAGTCCCGACGGCAACACGGTCCACCAACTGCCCCCGCGACGCGCGCGGGGTGGCAGCGGCCCCGGCGCATCCGGGGGCGGCTCGGTCGCGTCCACGACACGGGGAGCCGCCAAGCCACCGAGATCGAGTGTGGCCTGGCCCCGATGGTCCGCGGCGCCCTCCCCCCACGGCAGGTCGGCCCGCAACTCGAGGCCGAGCGGTTCGAGGGGCGTGACACCGGGCACGGCGACCGGGGTGCGCTCCAGCGGCGCGAGCCCCGCGGGCGCCGCGGCGAGCCATCCCCCACCCGCGGTCACGACGCACCCGCCGGCGATGTCGAGCGCCTGGCCCGACTGCAGGGACAGCGCCGCGGAGATCGCGTCGGCGGAGAGGCCGGACGCCCCGCCGCGCACGCTCGCGAGCACGAGCCGCAGCACACGACTGCCGAGGGCGCGGGGCAAGGCGGCGAGCTCCTCGGTGGGCAGCGCCCGCACGGGCCCCCAACGCGCGACGAGCTGACGCGCATGCGCCGCGGCCAACTCGTCCAGCGCGTCCGCGTCGTCGGCGGCCAGGTCCGCGAGGCGGGTGAGCACCGCGACGGGATCCCCGCTGCCGCCCGACAGGCGCGCGAGGGCCGGCAGCACCTCATGGCGGGCCCGCCAGCGCCGCTGATCCGGATCGTGGTTGGTCGGATCTCTGACCGCGTCGAGGCCCTCCCCCTGGACGAACCCCCGGACGTCGTCCCGCCGCAACCGCAGCAGTGGCCGAACGATGCGAACGTCGTCGTCGGCCCGCACCGCCTGCATCCCGCCGAGACCGCGGATGCCGGTACCGCGCGCGAGGTTGAGCGCCACGGTCTCCGCCCGGTCGTCGGCGGTGTGCCCGACGAGGACGTACCGGGCGCCCTCGGCGCGCGCCAGACGCGCGAGCGCCGTGTAGCGGGCAGCCCGCGCAGCGGCCTCGGGCCCCTCCCCCGTCGATGGCACGTGCACCTCGCGGACGTGGCAGCGCAACCCGAGCGCGGCGGCGTGGGCCGCGGCAACCCGAGCATCGGGGCCGTCGGGTCGCAGCTGGTGGCGGACGTGCGCCACGGCCGCGGCCAGGTCGGGACGCGCCTCCACCACCAGATGGGCCAGCGCGGTCGAGTCCGGGCCGCCGGAGCATGCGATCAGCACCCCCACGCCGTGGGGCACGACGCGCAGCGCCGCGGATACCTCCGCCACCAGGCCCTCCCGTGTCTGGCCCGCGGGGGCGGCGCCGGGGGAGGGCGCGCCGGCGGCGGACGCCGCGGCCGGCGGGACGCGCGCAGCGCCCTCGTCGAGTCCGTTCACGCCGGACCCCCTGTCCGGGCCACCCACGCGTCGGGATCCGCCAGCTCGTCCCGAGTCGGCAGCAGCTCGGGGCCCCCCCAGACGCGGTCGAGGGTGGGTCGGCCGTAGCGGGCTCCGACATCGAGCCAGAACCGCTCGCCCACGCGGTACTGCTCCGCCTTCATCCCGAGGCCGAGCGCCTGCCGGATCGCGCGGTCGCCGCCACGGGCACGACGCCGGTTCAGGAGCCGCCGCACCCCGCCCGCGTCCAGGGGCTGGTCACCCTCGGCCAGGACCTCGGCCCCCCAATCCATCACGACGTTGCCGTGTCCCTCGAGCAGCGTCATGAGCGCCTGCGCCCGATCGAGGATCTCGCGCTGATGCTCGGTGAGGACGAGGCCGAGCAGTTCCTGCGGCTCGCGGACGCGCTCGGGGCGGCGGGCCAGCTCGGAGGCGCGGTGGGCGAACTCGCGCAAGCGCTCCGGATCCAACCGGGCTTCGGCGAGGTACTCGTCGACGAGGCCGCGCAGGTGGGGCCGCAGCCACGGCACCGCCTCGAACTGCAGGAAGTGCGCCACCTCGTGCAGGCAGATGCCGAGACGCAGCTCGCCGGCCGCGACCCCGCTGCCCGGCAGCAGCTCCCGCTCGACCTGCAGCAGGTTCGGACCCACGAGGGTGAGGCGGCCCTGCGCCACGCCCTCGGGCAGGAAGACCTCGTACTGGCCGAGCACGCGCCGCGCCAGGTACCCGAAGACGGTGCCGAGCTGGGCCGCGAGCGCGCGGCGGGCGACCGCGCGAGGCAGGCCGCTCGTACGGAGCAGCCGGTCGGCCGCGGGATCGAGGAGCACCGCGAGACTGGAGACGTTGCCGCGGATCCACGCCCGGCGACCGACCACCCGACCGGTCGCGGGAGCGAGCCCGTCGCCGAGACCGGTGACCCGCCGCGCGGCCTCGTCCGCGATCGCCAGCCGCGCGTCGATGTCGCCCCGCAGGTCCGCGACCTCGGCGGCACCGACGGCGGGCTGGCCGGTTCCGCCGAGGGTCCACGCGACCCGCTCGGCGAGGGACCAGTCGGCCAACGCCGCGCCGGCCTCCGGGTCATGACTGCTCATGCCGCCCTCCTGCGTCGGCCCTGCCCCGGTCGGCGTGCGTGCCGGGGCGAGCGGTGCCAGCGGCGGACGACGACGCCGCCCGTCGCGCCGGCTCACGTGGCGAGGTGGCCGAGCAGCATGGCGTCAGCGTGACGCGCCCTCCTCCTCGTCCTCGCGAGCGAAGCGCGGCTGGTAGACGAGGTACGCGGTCGCGAGCACCGTGACGAGGATGAAGCCGATGATCAGCAGCGGGCGGGTGAGCCAGCGGAACCAGCTCGGCTCCTCGTAGGTCTCCGGGCAGTAGTCGGCCCCGGGCTGGTCCTCGGCGCAGACCTCCTCGAAGTCGGGGGGCTCGACCTCCTCCTCCTCGAACTCCTCGAGTTCCTCGTCGTCGACCTCTGCGGTCGCGGCCGGGGCGACGAGCACCGCCAACAGTGAGAGCACGAGCGCCAGCACGCCGAGCACGGCGAGCAGGTCGGAGAACCGGACGCCGAGTCGGCGCGCGGGCATGGCCACCTCCGGGTCGGGTCCTTGTGTCCAGCGCCGATCGCCCACCATGCCGCGGACGGGTTCGCCCCGGCCGACGAGACGGGCTGCGGCAAGCCGCGAGTCTACTGGCTGCTCGCCCCGACGCGAGCCGGCCGCGAGAGGGCGGGTGCGCCTCGGCGGTCGCCCACTCGGACGGTGGGCTACCGAAGGCTCGGCGTCGGCCTCAGCGGGAGGCCTGCTCCTGGCCGGAGAGTTCCGCGAAGAGGTCGGCCATCTGCGATCCGTCGAGCATGGCGTGGCGCGACTGGACGACGCCGTCGCTGTCCACCGCCACCCAGTACGGGTAGACGGTGAGGCCGAACGTCTCGGCGAGGCTGTCGCTGCCGTCGTCGACGACGACGTCGGGCGCCCATCCGAGGGAATCGAGCCACTCGTCGGGCGGATAGTTGTCGCGGTTGCGGTCGATGGCCGTGGCGACGCTCACCACGTTGACGTCGTCGGGGACGTCGCCCGCATCGATCAGCTCCTGGAGCTCGGGGGCCTCCTGCTGGCAGGCGGGACACCAATGGGCCAGGAACAAGTAGGCGGTCGCCTCGTCGCCCGAGTAGTCGACGGTCACCGGGTCACCGTCGAAGTCCTCCCCCTCCACGGTCGGTGCCTGCTCACCGACGGCGGCGTCCTCGCCCGTCTCCTGCTCGTAGGCCGGCAGGTCCTCGCCCTCGATGCTGACCGCGCCCGTGTCGCCGCCTCCGCTGGTGAGCAGCACGGCGAACAAGCCGATCCCCGCCACCACGGCGACGCCGACGGGCACGATCGGGGGGATCCCGCCCTTCTTCTTGCGTCTGCGGCTCGTCGTGGACATCGCGCGTCTCCTCCACTGCTCGGTCGAGACGGTCGGGCGGATCGTCGTCCGACCGTCCGCATCCTTACTGGACTCCTACCCTGATGGTGCCCTCACCGCCTCGCGGTCGCCATCCGCGCCCTCCGGCGGACCTGATCAGGATCCGCGCCTGGTCACGGCGACCTCAGTCGGGCTGGCGCTCCGAGCGGTTGCCGACCTCCTCGCGGGCTCCCTGCCGGTCCCGGTCGACCGCGACGTACACGAGGGCGGCGACGGCAGCGAACCCGGCGAGCGCCATGAACGGCAAGGACACGAAGCCGAAGACGCGGAAGTCGGCGACGCCGCAGCCGCCGCCCGCCTCACAAACGACCGTGCCCTCGGCCGGAAGCCATTCGAGGAGGTAGTGGGCGATCGCGATCACCGCCCCGATCCCCGTGAGCGGCCAGGCGTACCAGCGCACCCCGGCATCCCGCCGCACGGCGGCGACGCCGAGGAGGATCACCAGCGGGTACATCGCGATCCGCTGGTACCAGCACAGCGGGCACGGCTGGAAGCCGACCACGTCGGAGTAGTACAGGCTGCCCGCGGTGGCCCCCGCGGCGATGACCGCTGCGACCGGCAACGCGGCGTCACCCACGGCCTCGCGCGCCGCCGGCCAGCCGCGATGGGGCGAGACCAACCGCGCACCAGCGAGCCCGAGCGCGAGGCCCGCGGCGGCGAGCGCCAGCAACGCGAAGAACGTCGACATCGTCATGACATCCGGCATCACGTGCCAGCGTAGCCCGCGCCCACCTTCGCGCCTGCGGCCGCTGCGGCGCTCAGGGCAGCGGCTTGCCGGGATCGGCGGTCGCGGCACGCAGCGTCCCGAGCCAGCCGGCCGCCGCGTCCGCCGCCTCGCGGGTCACCTCGTGCCCGCCCTCGTACCGCGCGACCGCGCAGGCCGCGCCCCGGTCGGCGAGCGTCCGGGCGACGGCCTCCACCCCCTCGGGAGTAGCGATCGGGTCGTGCCGCCCGGTGCCCAGCCACGCGCCCAGCGTTGCCAGGGACGCCTCCGGGGGTGCCGTCATGACGGGCATCGGGGCGAACGCGACGACCGCCCTGAGCAGCTCCGGCTCCAGGAGTGGCAGGACCGTGGCCATGTTCGCGCCGTTGGAGAACCCGACGGCGATCAGGGGCCGGTCGGCCAAGCCTTCCTCGGCGAGCCGCTCGCGGGCCGCCTCGGCGAGCTCGCGTCCCCGGTCGGCGATCTCGGCATCGTCGAACGTGAAGGGATACGGGCCGGGCTCGCCGGTCGGGATGCGCGTGAAGAAGCGGGGAACCCCGTCGCCCTCGGTGACCGGCCCCCGGGGGGCGAGCAGCCCCGCGTCCCCCGCCAGCGCGCGACCGAGCGGCAAGAGGCTCTGTTCGTCCCCACCGGTGCCGTGCAGCAGCAACAAGACCGGGGCGCCCTCCGAGCGCGGCGCCTCGAGAACGGCGGTGAAGCCCCTCACCGCGACTCCCCGGCGCCCGGGCCCTCCCCGTGCGCGTCATCCGCCTCGTGGCGGCGGCCCGCGAAGGGGGAGTCGCGGTCCTCCGGGAGCTTGAGCTCCGGCAGGGCGGCCTGGATCTGCTCCCGGCTCGGCTCGAGCCACGGCGGCAGCTGCAGCCGTCGGCCGAGTTCGAGCAGCGGCTCGTCCACCGTGAACCCCGGTGGGTCGGTGGCGACCTCGAGCAGCACACCGCCGGGCTCGCGGAAGTAGATCGAGTGGAAGTACTGGCGATCGATGATCGGTGTGACCTCGACGCCCTGCCCCGCCAGGGCCTCGCGCCAGTCCCGTTGCGTCGGGTCGTCGGGCGCGCGCCACGCGACGTGGTGCACCGTGCCCGCGGCCACGAGCCCCTGTGGAGCGCTCGGCTGGGCCACCACGTCGACGCGGCGTCCCGGACCGCCATCGTCGATGTCGAAGCGGTAGCGACCGTCGACCTCGTCCACCAGCCGGAACCCGAGCTGGTCGGTGAGCATCCCCGCGGTCGGGTCCGCGCCCCGCTCGGACAGCGTGACCGAGTGGAATCCCCTGATCTGATGCTCCGCGGGGACGGGGCTCCGCTCCCACGGCGGGGACTCGCGGGTCCCCTCATGCGCGATGAGTTCGAGGACGAGGCCGTCGGGATCGCGGAACGACAGCGCGTCCTCCTCGAGCCGTGAGGTGACCTGCTCGGTCTCGATGCCCAACCGGTTCAGGTGCTCGGTCCACCAACCCAACGAGTTCTGCGGGATCGAGAAGCTCACGGTCGTGGCCTGTCCGGTGCCCCGGCGGCCCCTCGGTGCCCCGGGCCACGGGAAGAACGTGAGGACCGTGCCCGGCGTGCCCTCGTCGTCGCCGTAGTAGAGATGATAGGTGTCCGGGGCGTCGAAGTTGACCGTCTGCTTGATGAGGCGCATGCCGAGCACGCGCAGGTAGAAGTCGACGTTCTGCTGCGGGTCGCTGGCCACGGCGGTCACGTGGTGGATGCCGAGTGGTTCGACGGCCATGAGGACTCCTGAGCCCGGTCGGTCGGGTCGCGGCGAGCGGCTCGGCGCCGCCGAACGGATCGTGCCCGACGAGACGGCGCACAATCATTCGGATCCGAATGATATCCGTGAAGGTCCAGCGGCCGACGCGCGACGGCCCCGCCGACGAATCGGCGGGGCCGTGTGGTGCGGGCCCGGTCCCGGGTGCGCGTCTCGCCAACCCGGGACGGGTCGAGGGCGGATCTAGCGCAGACCCAACTGGCTCGAGCAGGCCGGCCAGGCACCCCAGCCCTGGCCCTCGAGCACGCGCTCGGCGATCGCGATCTCCTGCTCACGGGTGGCCTGGTGTGCGTTCGGGGCGAACTCGTGTCCCCCGTACGCGGCCCAGGTCTGCGGGTGGAACTGCAAGCCCCCGTAGAAACCGTTGCCGGTGTTGATCGACCAGTTGCCGTTCGACTCGCACTCGGCGAGGCGATCCCAGACGCCGGTCGAAGCGCTCGGCGCCGATGCGGAGCCCGAGTCGCCGCCCCCGGTCGACTGCTCCTGGTTGGACTCCTGCTCGGTCGACTGCTCGGTCGACTGCTCGTTGGTACCCCCACCCGAGCCGTCGGGCAGCTCGAGGGTCTCGCCGACGTGGATCAGGTTGGGGTCGTCAATCTGCGGGTTCGCCTCGTACAGCACCCGCCAGCTCGACAGGCCGTGCTCGTCAGCGACGCTGCTGAGCGTGTCGCCGGACTCGACCTCGTAGCTGGCGAAGGCGGGTCCGGCCACGAGCGCGAACGCGGCGGTCGCCGTGAGGATCGTGGCGACTCGCCGGCGTCCGGCGGCCTTTGGGGAGCTACGGAACATAGGGTCTCCTCGCGTGTGGGGTTCCGGTGGCGGCCGCAGGTCGGGACTGCGTCCGGCCGCCGCGATGACCTGCACGACGGTATGGAGGCCCTGCGCACATGCCAGGGGCTGGTGTGGGCCGATGGGGAAATGACCGGACACGTAATGGTCGAGGGGACTCGCGCGGAGCGGCCGCTGGCTCGACGCATCGTCGCTGGTCAGCGATCCACCCTCACCGGAAATGAGAAATCTGACACGGTCGTCACCGCTTGCTGGCACGATTCGGGCAGGTGGGCGCTAGACGGCGTTCACGTATCCCGGGGGTGCGGCACGGGTGCGCCGGTCAGCGGTTCAACCCCGACACCGCGCCAGCGCTCGACCTCGAACCCCCGCTCGTCGGCGAGATAGGCCTCGACGTCCTCACCGACCGCTTCGGAGCCCCCGACGATGATGACCCGCTCGATGTCCACGTCGTGGCGCGTGCCCTCCATGGCGTCGGCGGTCGCCTCCGTCACGGCGGAGCGCTGCGGGGTGGTCAGCAGCAGCGGGAGATCGGCACTCCCCGCGACCGGACCGGCGGCGAGCGCGTCGGCGAAATCCTCGCCGCTGGTCAGCAGCGCGGTGCGATCGCCGTCCAGGGTGCCGACCTCGGGGGGATCGAACCCCTCGAGCATCAGGGTGGCGGTCTCGTAGCGCGTGGCGCCATCGATGCGGAAGGCGTCGTGGTCCTGCTGCACCTCGTCCAGCACGCCGTCGGATAGCGCGGCCTCCCCACCGGCCAGGAAGACGGACTCGACTCCCAGGTCGTCCAGGGCGTCGAGGGTCACGTCGGGGACGGTGTCGTGCCGGCTGAGAAGGATCGGTGCGTCCACCCCTGCTGGGCCGTAGCTGGCGACCAGGGCATCCGGGAAGTCCTCGCCCGAAGCGAGGATCGCGGTCTGAGCATCTTCGTGGCTCGCGAGCGCGAGCTGCGCGGCCGTGGCGTAGCGGTCGGCTCCCTCCAGACGGTCGGTGGTGGGAGCATCGTCCTCATCGGTGTCCTGCGCTGCAGTCTCCGCCGCGCTCCCGGCGGTGGTCATCGCGATCAGCAGACCGCCACGAAGGCTGTCAGCACGACGGATCGCACAACCGTGCGCGGATACGTGTACGAAGGCATTGGTTGCGGCCCCCTCGATCGGGTTCGGTGTTCCGCCGGCCCGCGAGCTCTCCGGGCCGGTCGCGTGTCCGGGCCCTCCGACGCACTCGCCCCCTCGATGGGTTGAGGCGTTCGGGCGGGTTACGGCGAGTTCGTACGAGTTGTCCCGTCCGCCCCCGAGGCGCCGGGGCTTCCGGGCGCCCGCGAACGGGAATAGGGAGTGGACCGTCCGTCCCGGACCGGAACCCACCCCGCGAAGGAGCACTGCGCGCCATGGAGGATGTCGTCTTCTTCACCGACGGCTGGGGCGCGATCGCCCGCACACTCGTCGTGACCGCCGTGACCTACGTGGCCCTCGTGCTGATGGTGCGCGCGAGCGGTCAGCGAACCCTCGCCCGCATGACCCCGTTCGACTTCATCCTCGCGGTCACGCTCGGCTCGGCGTTCGGGCGTGTCGTGACCGCCACGGAGGTCGGCACGATCGACGCCGTCGTCGCGCTCGCGACCCTCATCGGGATCCAGTGGCTCGTGGTGTGGCTGCGGGCGCGTGTGCCGGCGGTGGCCCGCGCCGTGAACGCGCGCCCCTCACTGCTCTACCACGACGGCGCGCTGCAGCGGGACGCGATGCGCCGCCACCGCCTGACCGAGCAGGACGTCCTCGTCAACCTTCGCGAGAAGGGCCTCGGCTCCCTCGCGCAGGCCCACACGATCATCCTCGAGCCCGACGGGGAGTTCTCGGTGGTCACCGCCGACAAGATCGGCGACGGGGAGGCGCTTGCGCGACTCAACGAGACGTAGTTGCGTCCTCGGGGCTCGCGGCGTCCACGGCAGCTTCCGCGCCCGACCCGCGAGCGCGCCTCCGACGCAGCCGGCGGCGCACGATCCGCACCCCCCACCACAGCAGCCACACCGCGAGCGCGGAGAGGACCAGCACGACGACGAGTGCCACCACCGGGTTCGTGACCGCCAGCCACACCACCACTCCTGCCAGCCCTTGCTCGGCGGTGGACAGCAAGACGTTGCTGACCGGTTCGGGGGAACTGTTCGACGCCGCGTGCAGCGCCGCCTTTCCCCCATGGCTCACGAGGCTCAACCCGCCCGAGGACAGGGCCGCACCGAGCTGCACCCCCTGACCGAGGTCGCCGGTCAGCAGGGCGCCGATGGCGCCAGCACCGACGGGTCGCAACACGGTGTGCACCGCGTCCCAGACGCTGTCGAGGTAGGGGACCTTGTCGGCGACGAACTCGATCGCGAACAGGCCGAACGCGACCGCGAGCACCGGGGTCGAGGTGAGCGCCTCGGGCACGTCGACCATGCCGAGGCGCCCGAACACGCCGACGAGGCCCGCGACGAGGTACACGCTGATGCCCGACGCCCAGCCGACGCCGGCGATGAGCCCCACGAGCGTCACCGTCACCGCTGCCCTCGTTCTCCTGCCGGGCGCACCGTCCTGGCATCGGGCCCGTTCGCCCGCTGCGCGCCCACGATACGTGGGCGCCTCCACGACGGCGCTAGCGCGCCTCTCCGGCGTCGTTCGGGACCGTCGCCGCGTCCGGGGGTTCCGTGGATGCACGGCGCGCCGAACCCTGAAGCGGCGAAACGATGCCGGCCAGGGCACCAGCGATCGCGGCGAGGATGGTGGCGAACGCGTCAGGCGCCGCGATGCCCGCGAGGATCATCCACGTCCACGCGATGACGCCGATCACCAGGTACAGGGCGAGCGCGCCCACGATGATGACGTACAACCACTCCTGCACCGTCTGCATCCTGCGTGACGAGGTCATCGGTCGCCCCTCTCGACTCTGATTTCGCGCACCCTACGCCCGAGCACGGCCGACGGGAAGCCCGGTGGGTGCGGTGACCCGATGGTGCAGCACGTCCCACGTCCTCATCCATGCGACGACACCGACGAAACTGACGAAACTGACGACGGCGGCAGCACGGTTCCGGATAGAGCCGCCAGGAGCCCGATGAGCTGCGTTTTCGCAGGTCACCGGGCGTTTCCCCCGGCGAGACGGTGGAGCCGGGAAGGAAATCGAACCCCTGACCTGCTCATTACCAATGGCCTCACTGGCGTTCCGGCGCGTTCGGTCGAGCCCGGCTGTATGCCTAACGCCCCGGCCGGTTACCTGCTCGACGAGAACCTCAGCTGGAGGGTCGGCGAAGCGCTGCGCCTCGTCAGCTATCCGGCACGCGGGTGCAACTCGAAGCCGAGCTTGGTAGCGGTACCGCAGACGAGCTAATTGTGGGGTGGTGCAGCGAACCCAACCACGTCTGGGTCACGATCGACCACGACGCCCGGTCGCGGCACATCCGCTTCTCGATGCTTCCCACCCTCGGGGTCCACGCCATCGTCCTGCGGCCGGAGCCCAGGGGTCCTCGCGAGCAGTTGTGGAGCGTCGTGACGCGGTTTGAGGAGTGGGAGCACGCCCTGGCCAACGCTCAGGAACGCGGACGAACCTGGGTCCAGCCACGCAAGGGTCGGTTGAAGCCGCTCAAGGGCAAATGACCACGCTCAGCGCGCGCATCCAGCTACTCCTCTGGGGGTTCCTCCCCGCGAGGCTCAGCTGCCGCTGGCTACCGGCGGACTTCGGCGATGGAGGCGGAGGCGGCGAAGCAGATCGCGCGACTCGTCAGCGGGGCTGAGGAGTGGATGGAGCGCGACTAGGCGCATGACGCGGGCCGCGAGCCTCGCATTGAGGCGGGGGCCACAGGGGTCCGCCCCTTCGCGTGACCAGCCGGCGCGGCTTGTGACCATCTCGTGACCATGCTCGGGCGCAGAAGCGCCCCGCCGAGTCTTGGCGGGGGCGACCTGCGGGGATGGTGGAGCCGGGAAGGGGAATCGAACCCCTGACCTGCTCATTACGAGTGAGCCGCTCTGCCGACTGAGCTATCCCGGCGATTCTGCTTCTCACGCGGCTGTCGGGCGCTCGGAGCACGGGGCTCCCAACAACCGGTTCCCCGGCTGATTCCGGCCCGACCGCCGTGCCGGCAGGCCAGCCTACTGCGATCCCCACCATCGGCAAGCTCGGAACGGTGCGTGCCGGCGGCGTCCTTCACTCTTCGGCGGCGCTGGCTTCACCGGCGGTTGCCTCGACGGCGTCGGAGATCACGGCTGTGCCGCCGAGGGTGACGTTGACCGAAGGTTGAATGCGGCGCAGCTCTTGGCGTGTGGACTCGGGCAGATGGTCACGGGTGACGAGCAGCACGGGGCCGTTGTCCGCAGCCGCGACGGGGCCGGCGGCCAGCGCGTCGGGGAAGTCCTGCCCGGTGGCCAGGTAGGCGGCGGCAACGCCCTCGTCGACAGTCGCTGCAGCGACCTGCGCAGCAGTCTCGAAGCGGTTCGCCCCGGCGATCCGGGCGGCGCCGTCCGAGGCGAGGTCGTCGAGTTCACTCTCCACTGACGCGGAGACCGCACTGGTGCCACCGAGCACCACGATGCGTTCGGGGTTCAGATCGTTGAGCGCTTCACGGGTGGCACCGGGCAACGAGTCGGGGCGGGTGAGCAGCATGGGCCCGCCTTGTCGGGCGGCGGCGGGCACGCCGGCGAGCGCGTCGGCAAACCCGTCCCCGGTGGCCACATAGGCCACCGGCACAGGGGTCTGGTAGCCGTCGGTGGCCAGTTCGCCGGCGGTGGCGTACCGATCGGCGCCGGCGATGCGCCGCACCGGCCCGTCGGCCGCGTCCGCGATCGCGACCTCAACATCCTCGTCGATGACGGCGGTGCCACCGGCGAGGACCACCTCGTCGGGCTCGAGGCGGTCGAGCTCGTCGGCGGTAACCTCAGGCAGCGAGTCCCCGCGAGTGAGCAGCACTGGACCGTCAGCGGTGGCCGCGCTGGTACCCGCCGCGAGCGCGTCGGGGAACTGCGAGCCGACCGCGATGTACACGTGGGCCACCCCGGACTCGAAGGCGTCCTGCGACAACCGCGCGGCGGTGCCGAAGCGGTCCGCGCCGGATATGCGCCGCAGCTCGAGACCGGGCTCGGTCTCGACCTCCTCGTCGTCCTCGGGCTCGGGCTCGGGTTCGGGTTCGGGCTCGGGCTCGGGCTCAGGCTCGGGCTCGGGCTCGGGCTCAGGCTCGGGCTCGGGCTCGGGCTCGGGCTCGGGTTCGGGTTCGGGCTCTGGCTCAGGCTCTACCTCGGACAGCGTCTGTAGCGTGCCGGTTGCGTCGATGCGGCCGTACACGACATAGTCGATCTCGGCACTTGAGTCCGTCAGGGCTTCGCGGACTTGCGCCGCCGAGGCGTCGGGTTGCTCGGAGATCCCGAGGCCGGCGACCCCTGAGACCAGCGGGGCGGCGCTGGAGGTGCCGCAGAACCAGCGGTACTCGTAGTTGCTGGTGGTCAGGTCGGTGGCCGGGTTGCAGCCCGGCGCGGCGACCTCGACCCACTCGCCGAAGGAGGAGAACGTGAACCGTTCATCGTCCTCGTCGCTCGCGGCCACCCCCACCACGCGGTCGTAGGCGGCGGGGTAGACCGGCTCCTCGCCCTCGGTCCCCTCGGCATTGCCGAAGTTGCCCGCGCTCGCGATCACCGGGACGTCGCGCTCCTCGGCGTAGGCGACCGCATCCCGCATGACCCGCACATCACTACCGGTGCCGAGGCTCATGTTGATCACGTCGGCGCCCGCATCGACCGCGTACACCGTCCCGGCGGCGACGTCGGACACCGAGCCGCGCCCGTCGCCGTCCATCACTTTCACCGGAAGGATCTGGCACTCCCAGCAGGTTCCTGCGATACCCGACTGGTTGTCGGTCAGCGCAGCGCTAACCCCCGCAGCGCTGGTGCCATGCCCGTTGCGGTCGGTAGTGTCGTCGGGATCGCCCTCGTCGGTGAAGTTCGCGCCCGACTCGGTGCCGATCTTGCCATCGAGATCCGGGTGGTCGGCCTGTACGCCGGTGTCGAGGATCGCGATCTCCACTTGCTCGCTGCCGATGGTCGTGTCCCACGCCTGCGGGCCATCGACCTGCCGCAAGCCCCATTGGTGCTCCCACAGCTCGTCGTCTGGCGTCCTCTCTGTCGCCACGACTCGCGCGTCTCGCTCGACGTGGCGCACCCCGGAGAGGGCGGACAGTCGCGCGACGGCCTCATCGGAGGCCTGCTCGGGCAACTCGTAGATCACCGCATCCAGTGGGGGCACGCGCCGGCGTTCGGTCATGCCGAGCTGGCCGGCGGCTTCGGCTACGGCCGTCGGGGGGCCGTCCGGGTCCGCGCCGAGCCCTGAGGGCTCGAGGTGCACGATCAACCGGTCGCTGTCGCCTGCGGGTGCGGCCGGCTCAGGAACATGATCGGGTGGCGGTTCGGACGGCAACGAGGCCGCCCCGGCCGCTGGCATCGTGATGAGCAACAGGCCGAATGCAGCGACGGCCAACAGTCCGAGCGCGCTCGACAGCACCGACGTGGTGGGCGTGCCGACACGGGAGTTCACCGCATTGCGCATGGACCAACTCCCTCAGTTGGGCTGGTTCGAACGGTCGCTGCACCAGTCACGGAGCCTGCAAGGCCGCGGGGTCAGCGCCGATCTCAGTCAAGGGCTCCTCGACCGCCGTCGGCAGCGGCTCGGAGATGGACAGCTGCCAACCGACGCTCCCGCCACACACTACGAAGGGTATGAGGCGTACTACGAAAGGTAGCCATACGCGCAGCAGAGCAAACCACACGCACGGCGGACCCCAGTCGGACTCGGAGCCGTAGACCAGGACGAACAGGCAACCCCGGTCGGCGCGGTGCGCGTCCAGCAGTGTTCGGTAGGTCCGGCCGGACTCGCGCTCGATATCGGCGAGCACGGGACGGTGCTCCCGAGGCGGCGAGTCATGCCAGCACTCGCGCCCCCGGCTCGACGAGAAGCGTCGGTCACAATCTGGCCGCGACCGGTGTCTTCATGTCGAGTCCACCACATAAGGAGGCGACATGACCAGCGCGACTCGCGTTCCCCCGGCCGAGGTCACCGGCCCGTTCGGGGCGATGCTGAAGCGGTCCAGTCGGAGGAGGTTCGGCGAGGTCCCGGAAGCGCTCGGGGTGATGTGGCACAGCAAGGCCGTACTGAAGGCGTTCTTCGGGCTCATGGGCAAGGCCCGGAAGTGGGACACGTGCGACCCGCAACTGAAGTCGTTCGCCCACATGGCCACGGTGTCGATCGTGGGCTGCAGCCTCTGCCTGGATCTGGGGTACTTCGAGGCCTACAACGAGAACCTCGACCTCAAGAAGGCCCGCGAGGTGCCCCGGTGGCGGGAGTCCGACCTCTTCACACCGCTGGAGCGGGAGGTGATGGCGTACGCTGAGGCGATGAGCCAGACCCCGCCAACGGTCGACGACGAGCTCTCCGCACGATTGCGAGAGCAACTCGGCGACACGGCGCTGGTGGAGCTCACCGCGTTCATCGGAGCGGCGAACCTGGCGGCCCGTACCAACGTCGCGCTCGGTCTCACGTCACAAGGCTTGGCGGCTTCGTGCGGGCTACCCCCGCTCGTCGATCCGAGCGGCATCGCGTCGGCTTCATGAGCGACGACCCGTTCATCACCCACCGCAGCCTGCTGTTCACGGTCGCCTACGAGATGCTCGGCTCGGCGGCGGACGCCGAGGACGTGGTCCAGGAGGTGTGGCTGCGGTGGGCGGACGTCGACCAGGCGAGGGTGCGCGACGCGCGCGCCTACCTCGTCCGGGTCGTCACCCGGCAGGCACTCAACCGACTCCGCACGCTGAGCAGGCGCCGCGAGGAGTACGTCGGGCCGTGGCTTCCGGAGCCGCTGCTCACCAGCCCCGACGTGGCCGAGGACGTCGAGCTCGCCGAGAGCGTCTCCATCGCGATGCTCACGGTCCTGGAGACGCTCGGTCCGACGGAGCGCGCGGTGCTCGTGCTGCGCGAGGTCTTCGACACGCCGTACGACGAGATCGCCGTGGCGCTGGACAAGTCCCCGTCGGCGATCCGTCAGATCGCCCATCGGGCCCGGAAGCACGTGGCCGCCCGACGACCGCGGATGGAGGTGAGCACGACCGAGCAGCAAGCCGTGGTGGAGCGGTTGCTGGCAGCGCTTCACACGGGGGACCTCCAGGGTCTGCTCGACGTGCTGGCGCCCGACGTGCTGGCGGTCGCCGACGGCGGGGGTCTGGCGCCCGCGGTTCGTCATCCCGTCACCGGCGCTGATCGGGTGGCTCACCTCCTGACCCGCTTCACGGAGCTCGCGCCGGGCGCCCGACTGGCCACCACGTGGCTGAACGGCGCCCCGGCGGTCCGGATAGATCTCGACGGCGAGCTCCACGCCGTGGTCAGCCTCGTCATCGACGACGGACGCATCACCCGTATCTACGCGGTCAACAACCCGCAGAAGCTGGGCGGGCTCGAGGAGCCGGCCCGGCTTTCCAAGTGAGCCGGCCCCGGCTCCGCGACGTCGCGGGTCGGCTCACCCGCCGCGCAGATCGCGCAGCGCTGCGACGATCCGGGCGGCGGGCAGTGGCCTGCTCCAGTGATAGCCCTGACCGGCCCCACAGCCGAGCGCACGCAGCGCTTGGAGTTGTGCCTCGGTCTCGACCCCCTCCCCGACGCAGAGCAGGTCGAGCGTGCCGGCCAGACCGATGACGGCCTGGATGATCTCTCGATGGCTGCCGGGATCCGGTAGAGGCGACACGAAGGACCGGTCGATCTTGATGGTGTCGATCGGGAACTGCGTGAGATGGGTGAGTGACGAGTAGCCGGTGCCGAAGTCGTCCAGCGCGATCCGCACACCCAGCCCCTGCAGTTGCTGGAGGGTGAGCAGCGCCTCGTGGGGATCGTCGATCATGGCGCTCTCGGTGATCTCCAGGCACAGCCGCTCCGGAGGCAGCCCGCTGCTGTGCAGCACCTCCTCCACGGTGCCGATCAGGCCCGATTCCACCAGTTGCCGTGGGGACAGGTTGACTGCCAGCCCTGGCGGCTGGCCCCCAACGCCGGGGAACATGTCGACCACTTCCTGACAGGCGCGGGAGAGAACCCACGCGCCCAGCTCGCCGATGAGCCCCACTTCCTCGGCCAGCGGCAGGAACTCCCCTGGCCCGCGCGTCCCCTTCTCGCGGTGCTGCCACCGCAGCAGCGCCTCGAGGCCCACGACCTCGCCCGTGCCGAGATCGATCTGGGGCTGGTAGACGACGAAGAACTCGCCCTCGTGATACGCGTGACGCAGCTCGTTGGCCAGTTGCAGTCGCTCGTAGGAGCGGGTGCGCATCTCCTCGTCGAAGACCGCCACCCGACCGGGCGCGTCCTGCTTCGCCCGGTCCATCGCCGCGTCGGCCTCGCGAACGAGGTCGAGGGGATCGTCGTCACCCTTGTTCAGGGTCGCACCGATGGTCGCGGTCACGTGGATCTCGCCGTCGGACAGCTCGTAGTGCCCGTCCAGCCCGGCGTTCACGCGGTCGGCCAGATCCAACGTTTGCTGCAATGCCGCGGCCTGACCGGCCGGCAGATCCTCGCAGACCACCACGAACTCGTCGCCCCCCACGCGGGCGACGGTGTCCCCGGCGCGGACGCTCGACCGCAGCCGCTCGGCCACCGCGGTCAACAGCTCGTCGCCGGCGTGGTGGCCCCAGCTGTCGTTGACGAGCTTGAACCGGTCGATGTCGATGAAGAGCACCGCCACCCGTGCGGGCTCGTAGCGGGCGCGAGCCAGCGCGCCCGCCAGCCGGTCGCGGAGCAGCGTGCGGTTGGAGAGCCGCGTGAGGGGGTCATACAGCGCGAGCCGCTCGTGTGCGGCCGCGGCAGCGTCCCGATCGATCGCCGAACCGACGATGTTCGCGACGCTGCGCAGGAACGCCGTGTCGTCGTCGGTGAAGTCCCGGGCGCGTCGACTGTGCACCCCGAGCACGCCGTAGACACGGCCGTCGCCGAGGGAGATCTGGGTGCTCATCCCGCTGTCGACGCCGTGCTCGACGAGGAGCCTGGGGGCGGTGAACCGCTCCTCGAGCCCGAAGTCGCTCACGACCACGGGCTTGTCGACCAGCAACGTGTAGCCGGCCTGTGAGCCGGCGTCGTTCGGGACGACCGCCTCACGAACCACCTCCTCGTCCCATCCGGTGCCAGCACGCAAGTGCATGTGTCCCGCCTCGCGATCGAGCTCGAGCACCTTGCACAGCTCCGCGTCGAGCACGTCGGCGACGCACACGCACACTCGGCGCAGGAAGACGTCGATGTCCGGTGTGTCCAGGGCCTCCTGGCCCAAGCGGGCGACCGCGCTCTGCTGGGCGATGCGACGCTGTGCCTCCTGTTGCGCACGGCGGAGATCGCTGATGTCGGTCGCCACCCCCAGGATTCCCGCCAGGCTTCCGTGCTCGTCGATGTAGGGGCTGTTGGTGATCAGGGCCGGGATGACGCGCCCGTCGCGGTGGCGGATCGTGAACTCCCCCGACCACTGCTCGCCGCGTCGGAGAGCCGCGAAGATCTCGCGTCCGCGGGCCGCGTCGAGTTCGCTCGCCGTCACCTCGACGACGTCCCGACCCAGGACCTCCTCGGAACTCCACCCGTACAACCGCTCGGCGGCGGCGTTCCAGTACTCGATGCGCCCCTCGAGGTCGGCGGCGACGATCGCGTCGCCGACCGCGTCGAGCAGCCCCGCTTGGTACCGCAGCCGAGCTTCGAGCTCGCGGGTGTCGCGCCGGTCGCGAAAGATGAGCAGCAGCGCCGCCAGCGAGCCGCCGGCGTCGCGGTGCGCGATGACCGTCTGCCATCCGGGTACCTCGCTGCCGTCCTGCGCCAGGAGCGCGGATTCTCCCCGCCAGACACCATCGTTGATCGCGGCGGGGATCGCCTCCTCGTGCAGCACCCGCGCCGCCCACTCGGGACAGAAGGCGGAGAACTGCTCGGGGAGCTGCTCGCCCAAACCGCAGAGGCGGCGCCCTGGCGAGTTCACCCAGCGCGGCCGGCCCGACGTGTCCATCGCGGCAACGAACGAGGTCGCCGCCTCGATGATCGCCTCGAGCTGATCGGCGTCGGCCATCACACCCTCACACGAGGTTCGCCGTCGCTGGGGGCGACGGGCAGACACCACGTCCGTCGGCGGCAAACGTGGCGGCTCCACCCTAATCGCTCGGACGCCCGTGACCCGGGCACCCATACGCGAGTCGGCGCCCCTTGCCGCTCACGCGCCGAGACGACGGAGCGGGCCGGGGTCGAGCCGGTCGGCGATCGCCTCCTCGGTGTCCGCGGTGATCACAGCGGAGCCTCCGATCAGATCGGCGCTGCTCACCGCCTCACCATGGCGGTCGAACCACGCCTCGGTGCCCGGTGCCAAGCCGGACCCGTCGCCGTTGACGAGCACCAGCACCCCCGGGGCCGAGCCGGCCACCAGCCCGTCGGGCCAGTGCTCACCGGTCGCGACGAGGAGGCGCTCCGCGGCAAGGCCTCGCTCGACGGTCTCCTCGGCGAGCAGCGCCGAGGTCTCGTAGCGATCCTCACCCGCGATGCGGGACACGCTCCCGGCAACGCGGTCGAGTTCGGCCGCCGCGGACTCCCCGACGACAGCGCTACCACCGATGATCGTGGCAGTGGCCCCGGCCGCGGCCTCCGCGGTCGCGGCGGCCAGGCCGTCGCCACCGGTGAGCAGCACCGGTGAGCCGGTCTCCGCAGCGAGGGCCGACGCGCCGAGCGCATCCGGCCAGCCCTCATGACCGTCGGCGAAGAACACCTCGTCAGTGGACCCCATCTCGTCGGCCACCGCCGCGGCGGTCTGGTACCGGTCGTCGCCGGCGACCCGCGACACCTCGATGCCGAGGTCACCGACCTGCTCGACCACCGTGTCCGAGACGGCAGCCTCGCCGCCGAGCACGATCACCCGGTTGGCCCCCAGGCGCTCGAGCTCCTCGGCGACGCGGTCCGGCAACGTGTCGGCGTGGGTCAGGAGCATGGGCCCTTCCTGCACGCCGGCCAGGCCGGCTCCGGCCAGAGCGTCGGCGGGATCGTCGGCCCGTGCGAGGACGGCCGTGTGCGAGCCCTCGAACCCGTCGGCGCTGAGCTCCACGGCCGTCTCGATCCGGTCCTCGCCGGCCAAGCGCTGCACGGAAGCGCCGACGTCGTCGGCCTCGGGGGCCGCAGCATCCGGGTCGGATCCAGCGTCCGCGCCCGGTTCGGCGTCCTCGTCGGAACCGTCGTCCTCGCCCGGCGAGCGGTCACCGTCGGTGTCGTAATCACCACCGCCGTCGTCGCCACCGCCGGTGTCATCACCACCGCCGTCGTCGTCGTCACCACCGCCGTCGTCGTCACCTCCATCGTCGTGGCCTCCGCCGTCACCGTGGCCTCCGTCGTCACCGTGGCCTCCGTCGTCGTCGCCTCCCCCGGCGTCGCCGCCCTCCTCGGGCTCGACGACGGTCAGGTGGGCGTCACCGGCGAGTTCCTGCTCGACGTCGGCGTCGGCGTCGGTCACCGTCCCGTGGAGGTGGTAGTCACCGGCCGACAGGTTGGGGGATGAGGCGACGGTGTAGTCGATGGTGACGAACTCGCCCTCCTCGACGTCCTCCCAATCGATCGTCCACGTCCCGGCGTCGTCGTACTCGGCCGGAACGGAGCCGTCCCAGTCCTGGACCGGCCAACCGAGCCCGACCTCCTCGCCACCGACCTCGTCGGCCTCCGACGCCGCGACGGACTCGTGCAGTTCGAGATCGCCGTCACCCGGCGCCTCGAAGGTCACGCTCACGTCGAGGGCGTCCCCGGCCTCGATCGCATCGGTCGAGAGCTCCCGCGTCGGGAACGTCACGCCGTCCCATGTGTCGAGTTCGCCGCTCCACGGGCCGGTGTCGAGGTCCAACTCGATCTCGTACGTACCGGGCTCGACCTCCTCGGTGTAGTCGAGCAGGTCGCGGGTGAACGAACGGTCGTCCCAGTCCGCAAGGCCCAAGTTGAGCAGGTCGCCGTCGGGATCGTGGAGCCCGAGCTCGACGTTCACGGGGTCGAGGCCCTGCAAGGGCTCCGGGGCCGCGCCCATGTCGGTCACCCGATCGAGGTCGGCGAACGGCTCCAGTGGCGACTCCGAGATGCCGTCGAACGCGATGCCGTGACCGTCGACGACGTCCCAGGCGACGTCGAACTCGGTGCCCTCGCCGGCCTCGGTCGCGATCTCGGCGTGGGCTTCGCCGCCGAACGAGAGCTCGTAGTCGACCGGCCCGACCCACTCGAGGCCGGTCACCGTCTCGGACTCGAAGAGGTAGTCGTGCGGGACCGTTTCCAGCTCGTGCAGCGCCTGGAAGCGGTAGATGTCGGGGGACACCACGACCTCGCCGGGAGCGAACCCGTAGCCGTAGGGCTCGGTGAACTCGCCACTGAGCCGCGCCACGGCCTCGTGGCTCTCATCGACCGGCTCGAGGTTGAGGTCGGCCACCGCCGCGAAGTGGTAGCGGTCGTCGGCCGTGGGGCCGTCGAGATCCGCGGAGGTGTACGGGGCCAGCTCCAGCCACCGGTCGTCGGCGATGGTGAGATCCTCGGTGAGCAGGTACTGCTCAGGGATTTCCGGGTCCTCGCCGAGCCCGTCGCCCGCGGCCGAGCGCGTCACGATGAGCGTGACGTCGCTGACCACGTCCGGAGCCTCGAACTCGAGCTCGCCGTCCGTGTCGGTGGTGCCCATCGGGATGAGCTCGCCGTCGTGGAGCACGTCCACGTCGGCGTGCGCGAGCGGGCCCGGCTCGGGCAGACCCTCGCCACCGAGCTCCAGGACCGAGAGCGACACGCTCGGGGCGCGGACCCGGAACGCATCGGTGAGCGGACCGATCCGCACGTCGTACGTACCGAGCTCGCTGCGGGTGACGGGGAAGTCGAGCTCCTCGGTCTCGCCCGGAGCGAGCGTCACCTCGACCTCGTCCTCGACCTCACCGTCGATCAGCAGCTCGGACGTGTGCGCCCCCTCGGACCCTCCGACGTTGGTGACGTCGACGGTCACCTCGACCTCCTCGTCGGACATGACGAGGTCGGGCTCCACCTCGAGGCCGCTGTGCACGAAGACCGGGGGGTCCTCCTCCGGCTCGCGGGCGACCCAGTCCACCGTGTTGTCGAACAGCGTCGACGCGTCGTCGGTCCAGTCCTCGGGCCCGCGGGTGGAGGACGACCCGTGGCTCGAGAGGAGCGCGTGGCGGTGATCGCCCGTGTCGTGGACACCGATGCCGCCGCCGTAGATCTCCTCGTCGCTGTCACGACCCATGTCGGCGATGGTCGTGCGATCGCCGTCCTCGTAGCCATCGAACCAGGCCATCCACTTGGTCTGGGAGCTGTCGTCGAGCGTGATGCGGTCGCCGGGCTCGACGCCGAGCCCCTCGAAGAGCGGGTGGTCCGGCTCGTCGGTCACCTCGTAGAAGGAGGTGTCCGCGTCCGCGGACGTCGTCGTGCTGTCGGTGCTCTCCGGCTGCCCGGTGACCTCGGAGAGCACCCGCAGCCCGTTGCTCGAGGAGAAGGCGTGGTCGAGGAACAACAGGCCCGTGCCGACGTCGGCGGTCTCATCCAGGAACGCGTGGAACTCCTCGTCGCTCGGCGTGACGGTGTCGTACCCCCAGCCGATCGCGAGGTAGTTGTCGGCGTCGACCTCGGTGAGCTCGTTGCCGCGGTAGAAGTCGACGTCGATACCGCGTTCGTCGAAGTAGTCCGCGAACTGGTCGCCGGGGTCGGAGCTCACCATCGCGACCTCGCCGACCGGGGCCTCCAGCTCGAAATCGGCCGTGGCGACGTCGTCGGCCTCCACCTCGACGGTGACGGGATCGGGTCCCGACAGCTCCGGGTGGGTGGCCGCCACCTCGTACGTGCCGACCGGCACCTCCGTGATGGAGTACTCCCCGTCGAGACCGGTCTCGTCGCGGAAGGCCACCGGCACGTCGAGCACCTCGCCGGTGACTCCGGGGATCGGCTCGCCGCTGTCGGCCAGGGTCGCGGTCCCGGCGATCTCCCCGGTGTCCTCGAGCGGGAGCGCGGCCGTCGCCTGGGTGAACTCCTCGTCGACGACCTCGATCCCCTCGACCGAGACCTCCTCGTAGCCGAACGCGTCGACGTCGAGATCGTAGGTCCCCAGCTCGAGGCGGACGGTGAACTCGCCGTCCTCGCCGGTGCGAACGACGCGATCGGTCCCGGCGACCTCCACGCGCGCGTCCTCGATCGCCTCCCCGGCCTCGTCGTCGCTGACCGTGCCGGTGATGCCGCTGTCGATGGCCACTCGGGCGGTGGCCTCGAACGCGTTGATCCGGCCCTCGCCGAACCGGACGTCCGGCGGCTCGTCGTCGTAACGATCGTCCCAGAACGCGGTGTCGACGAGGGTCCGCTCGAGCTGGTCGACCCCGAGGTCCGGAGCGGCCGAGAGCAGGAGCGCGGCCGTCCCCGCCGCGTGGGGTGCGGCCATCGACGTCCCGTTGGCGTAGCGGTAGCCACCCCCGGGCGCGGCGGACCACGTGCTGACGCCGGGTGCGGAGAGGTCGGGCTTGACGTACGAGGCGGGCCACTGGCTCGGCGGGTCGGTCCAGTCGTCCCGGTCGATGGTCGTGCCCGACGAGAAGGCCGCGACATCGTCGTCCGCGTCGGTCGCCCCGACGCCGACGGCCTCGTGGACCGCCGCGGGACTGCCGATGGTGCCCTCGCCGTCGTTGCCCGTCGCGAAGGCCGGGAACACACCGGCGGCGCGCATGTTCCGCGTGGGCTCGATCATCTCGTCCGCCAGGCCGGTTGCGCTGAGCGACATGTTGACGACGTCGGCGGGCTCGCCGGCGGGATTGCCGTCGGCGTCGGTGGGATCGATGGCCCACTGCATACCGGCGGCCACCTGCGTGAAGGTCCCCCCACCGCCCGGGATGACGAGACCGTGCATCATGTCGGATTCGGGTGCGGCCCCGATCGCGACGTCGGACTCGTCGCCCCCGTGGATCGTGCCCGCCACGTGGGTCCCGTGATCCGAGCTGTCGGCGGGCTGGGACTCGACGAGCCCACCGTCGCCATCGAACTCCATCCACCCACCCGGATACGTGGGATCGTTGGGGTCGTCGCTGACCATTTTCCCCTCGAGGTCCGGATGGTCGATGTCGACGCCGGTGTCGAGCGTCGCGACCCGGGCGCCCTGGCCGTCGATGCCGAGCTCCTCCCACACGCGGTCCGCTTCGATGCGGTCGAGGCCCCACGTGATCTCGTCGTCGACGATCGCCGCGTCCGGCTCCTCACCGCCGGGCTGCGGATCCGGCGCCTCGACCTCGAAGTTCGGCACGAGGCGGTCGACACCCTCGAAGGTGGCAAGGGTCGTGGCCTGGCCGAGCTCGGTCAGCTCGACCAGGACCATGTTCTGGATCCAGAAGCGGTTGACGACCTCGAGGTCGCCGATCTCCTCGGCACGCTGCTCGATCTGCTCGTCGAGTGCGCCCTGGGCGGCTGCGGCGCTGGCGCGCAACTCGGCGACCACGTCGTCCCGGTCACCGGCGACCGCCGCGACGTCATCGTCGGCGTCCAGCACGACGAGCGCCTGTACAGGATCTGTCTCGGTCACCCCGGGCTCGGCCAACTCGGCCTCGAGATCGGGGTGGATGTCGGCGGCTCCGTCGGGTTCCCCGTGCGCGGTCGCGGCGGGGAGGGCCAGCACCACCGCCGCGAATCCGGCGAGCACCGCGAGGGGGGCCCAAACCCGAGCGGGCAAGGTCAGTGCGTTCATGGGTCCGTTCCTTCCTCCGTGGCGGTGGTGCCCGGGGAGCGCCACCGGTGGGACAGCGGTCACCGGCCATGGGAGGGCGTCGGGACCTTGAAGGGTCGAGCCTCGACTCCCGTTGCCGGCGGACCGACTCGTGCGACGGAACGTATGGACGAGGGCGCGCACCGTCGTGTCCGCCTCCGGCCAGCGGCCTCAGGCGGACAGCGAGGCTCCCCTTGCCGGAGGTGGTACGGCCCCTCGATCGAGGGAGCGGGATATCCCACACCCGCGGGTGGATTGCCACGAAAACTATTCGGGACTTGCGTCGGATCATGAAGCCATCCACGCTGAGTCGTCCAGCGATTACCCGTCGCGACTCGGGGGGGATGCAAGATCTCGCTGTCGCGCGTCGGTCTCGACGCACTCGAGGAGCGTTGTTACCGCCTACTGGTCCGCACGCAGGCGGCTGACATCACGGAGCTCGCGGACACGCTCGGTGCGGCCGCCACCGATGTTGCGCTCGCCCTGGGACGGCTCGAGGAACGCGGGCTGGCTCACCGCACCACGCACCGCGCCGCCTTCCGGGCCGCGCCACCGGAACTGGCGGTCGAGTCGCTCATCCGGGAGCGCGAGCTCGCTCTCGAGCAGGTCAGGATCGAGGCTGCACAGCTCGGCCAGGAGTTCCAGGAACGGGTCACGAGCGACGAGACCGGCGGGCTCGTCGAGGTGATCCACGGCCGTGACGCGGTCATGCAACGGTTCGCGCAGCTTCAGGCCAGCAGCACCCGGGAGATCCGGATGTTCACGCGCATGCCGTACCTCACGCCACCCGAGATGCAGAACGAGCACGAGCGGCGCGTGCTGGCCCGCAACGTGCGGTTCCGGGCGGTGTACGAGGCCGCGGCGCTCGACGACGACGCGATCCTCGCCCACGTGAGGACCCAGGCCGGCGACGGCGAGGAGGCGAGGGTGGCCGAGCACCTCCCGCTCAAGCTCGCCATCGCGGACGACGACCGCGCCTTGGTGCCGCTCGACAACGGACCCCATGACGCCGGCTGCGAGAGCGCGGTGGTCCTCAGCGCGTGCGGCCTTCTGGACGCCCTGTGCACCCTGTTCGAATCGGTCTGGTTGCGGGCCTACCCGTTGGTGCTCGACGGCGCGGCCGCCCGGCCAGGATCCGGGCTATCCGCGGACGACCAGCAGCTGCTGCACCTCCTGCAGGCGGGGCTCTCGGACCGCGCGATCGCACGCCAGATGGGGATCGCACAACGCACGTTGCGCCGGCGCGTCCAGCGGCTGATGGAGCAGACCGGCGCGACGACCCGCTTCCAGCTGGGCGCACGCGCGACCGACCTCGGGTGGCTGCCCTGCTCGACGGAGCCGGTCGAGCAGATCGTCGACGTGGCACGAGCGGAAGCCGCGGACCCGCACCTCGCGTGACACTGACGGCACGCCGCGGCAGTGGGGGGAGCCTCAACGCAGCTGTCGCGGTTCGCGAGCGCATCGGAGCTCACGCGCTATCGTGCCGCTCCCGACATCCTTGCGATCGAAGGGCACTTGAGCGCATCCGAGCGGTGTGACGATCGTCCCCACGCACAGGCCGCGTGGGACGGCGAGGCGGGACCGAGCCTGCTCGCAGCCGCACTCGAAGCCGAGCATCGTCGCTGGCAGGAGCAACTGGACCGTCGCCTCGCGCAGACGACGTCGCCGACCGCCCGGGTTCTGGCTGTGTTCGACGCGTACATTGATGCCGACCTGCCGGCGGAGCCGACCGGACGGGCCCTGCTGGGGATCGGCAGCGACACGTGCGAGCACCCGGCGATGCGTCCGGTCGTCCGCGCGCACCACCATCAGGCGGCCGAGCTCCTCGAGGCCCAGGTGCGGGCCACCGGAGTCGACGATCCCGAAGCCCTCGCCGCGCATCTCGGGATGCTGCTTCAGGGAGGCCTCACCGCGAGCATCCTGACCGGAGACCGCGCCCGGCTCGAGGCCGCCCGCACGCTGGCGGCGGGCGTGCTCGGGACCGCGTCGGACGCCCGCCCCGAAGCCGACTGACCGTCGCCGCCTCGCGCGACCCTCGTCACGACGGCAACCTGGTGAACGCAAGGGGCGGAGCGACGTCCGATCGCGCCACGCCAGGATCCCGAGGGCAGAAATGACCGTGTACGTCCTGCACGAGAACCCCACGTGGTTCGGACCGTTCGCAGAGGCCCTCGAGGCCGAGGGCCTCGCCTGGGAGGACTGGCATCTCGACGGGGGGTCGCTGAACCTCGATGCGCCTCCCCCCGAGGGGGTGTTCTGGTCCCGCATGAGCGCGAGCGCCGCCACCCGCGGCCACGACCGAGCCATCGCCCACACGCGCACCGTCCTCGACTGGCTCGAGGCCCACGGTCGCCGGGTCGTCAACGGTCGCCGGGCACTCGAGCTGGAGGTCAGCAAGGCCGCCCAGCACGTCGCCCTGCGGGCCGCCGGCATCGCGACGCCCAGAAGTGCCGCCATCGCGGGGGAGGATCCCGACGACGTGGCGCGCAGTGCGGCCGACGTGCCCGCCCCCTTGGTCGTCAAGCCGAACCGTGGCGGCACCGGCTGGGGCGTGGTCACGTTCGACGACCACGAATCGCTCGCCTCGGCAGCCGCCGCGGGCGAGCTGCCGGCGTCGCCCGACGGGGTGCGCCTGGTGCAGGAGTACGTCACCGCACCCCGGCCGCTCATCACCCGGGTCGAGCTCGTCGGCGGGCGGTTGCTCTACGCGGTCGACGTGGACACGAGCGAGGGCTTCGAGCTGTGCCCGGCCGACGCCTGCCGCGCCGACGGGAGCTCGCTGTTCACGCTGCGCCACGAGGTGGATCCGGCGCTGGTGGCTCGGTACGAGGCGTTCGCCGCGCAGCACGCCATCGAGGTGGTCGCCTTCGAGTACGTGGAGACCGCCGACGGACGGCTGCTGACCTACGACGTCAACACCAACACGAACTACAACGGCGACGTCGAACGCGTCGCGCCACGCTCCGGCCCCCGGGAGGTCGCACGACTTCTGCGGACCGTGAGCGACGTGCGCGACCCGGTTCCCGCCGCGCAGCCCTCCCCGCACTGAGCACCGCCTCCCACGGGCGGCCCTCCTCGCCTCGCCCGCCGCCGACGGGCGTCGTCGAGTGCGCCAAGAGATTTCGCGCTCGCAACGCTTCGCGAACGCTCGACGGCGCACCGTGCCCTCACTGACCGGGACGACCGACAGGAGGGACTCACCATGCAGCGGACCACGAGCACGGCCGAAGCCGCGATCACGGAGCTGGAAGCCGGTCTGCGAGGCACGTTGATTCGCCCGGCCCATGAGGGCTATGACGCGGCACGGGCGGTCCACAACGGGATGGTCGACCGGAAGCCCGCGGCGATCGCCCAGTGCGCGGACGTCGCGGACGTCCGCAAGGCCGTCCGCGCGGCGCGAGCGCACGACCTGCTCGTCGCGGTCCGCGGTGGCGGCCACAACGGCGCCGGCCTCGGGGTGTGCGACGACGGGCTCGTCATCGACCTCTCGCGGATGCGCGGTGTCCGCGTCGACCCGGACGCGCGGACCGTCGTCGTCGAGGGCGGCGCCACATGGGGCGACGTCGACCACGCCACCCATGACTTCGGGCTCGCGACCCCCTCGGGGGTCATCTCCACCACGGGCGTCGGCGGACTCACGCTCGGCGGCGGGCTGGGCCACCTCACCCGTCGTCACGGACTCACGATCGACAACCTTCTCGAGGCCGACGTCGTCCTCGCCGACGGGAGGCTGGTCACCGCGAGCGACAACGAGCATGCCGACCTGTTCTGGGCTCTGCGCGGGGGCGGTGGGAACTTCGGCGTCGTCACCGCGTTCACGTTCCGGTGTCACCCGGTCGCCACGGTGATCGCGGGCCCGGTGCTCCACGACGTCGCCGACACGGGGGACGTCCTGCGTTGGTACCGGGAGTTCCTGCCCGCTGCCCCGAGGGAGCTCAACGGGTTCTTCATGGTCGGCACGGTGCCGCCTGCGCCGCCGCTCCCCGAGGAGCTGCACGGGCACCACGTCTGCGGGGTGGTGTGGGTGTACACGGGTCCGCAGGAGCAGGCCGAGCAGACCCTGGCCCCCGTGCGCGCGTTCGGTTCACCGCTGATCGACGGGATCCACGAGGTGCCATTCCCGGCCCTGCAGTCCGTGTTCGATCCCTTGTACCCGCCGGGGCTGCAGATGTACTGGCGTGGCGACTTCTGTGCGGACATCCCCGACGAGGCGGTCGTGGCGCACGAGACGTTCGCCAAGGTCCCCACGCCGCTCTCCACGATGCACCTGTATCCGATCGACGGAGCCGCGCACCACGTCGGCCCTGAGGAGACCGCGTTCTCGCACCGCGACGCGACGTGGGCGGCGGTGTTCCTCGGCGCCGATCCGGACGCCGGGAACGCCGATCGCGTCCGCGACTGGGTCGTGGACTACTGGGAGGCCTTGCAATCCAGCTCGAGCGGCGGGGGGTACGTCAACTTCATGATGGACGAGGGCGCCGATCGGGTGCGCGCCACGTACCGCGACAACTTCGAGCCGCTCACGCGAGTCAAGGCGGCGTACGACCCGGACAACTTCTTCCGCGTGAACCAGAACATCCCGCCGGCCGGCTAGCACGGCTGCCCGCGGTCGACGCCGTTCCCCCCTGCGTCCCTCGGGTGTAGCCTCACCCCGGAGGGGGCTCGGCATGCTCGAGGTCAACCTGCTCGGCGAACAGCGCGTGGCGCTCGACGGGACACTCATCGAGGAACTGCGATCGCCACGGACCCTCGGTGTGCTGGCCTACCTGGCGGTGCACGAGGGGGCACCGCAGCTGCGGCAGCACCTGGCCGGGGTGTTCTGGCCGGACACCTCGGACGCACAAGCGCGAACGAACTTGCGCCGCGAGCTCCATCGGTTGCGTGGCGCGTTGCCGGATCTCGATCAGTGGCTGGTGATCGATCCGACCAGCGTGTGCTGGCGCGCGGAGGCGCCGGGCACGGTCGACGTCGTCGTGTTCCAGCGCGCGGCCGCGGAGGCCGAGGCCGCCGCGGCCGCCGGCGACGACGCGGGCTTCCGGATCGCCGCCGACGGCGCGGTGCGCGCCTACGACGGTGAACTCCTGCCCGCCTTCTACGACGACTGGGTGCTCGCCGAGCGGGAGCGGCTCCACCGCGTCTGCATCACCTTGTTGGAGCGACTGGTGGCCACCCACACGGAGCGGGGCGACACCGCGACGGCACTGCTGCACGCGCGGCACCGCGTCGAACTCGAGCCGCTGGAGGAGGCCGGCTATCGCACCGTGATGACGCTCGAGGCCGAGACCGGGGACCGTGCCGCCGCGCTGCGCACCTTCCACCGCTGCGCCGCCGTCCTCGCCCGCGAGCTGGGGATCCAGCCCTCGCCGGAGACCTTGACGGTCTACGAGGAGCTCGTCGCCCGCTCCGTCGCCCCCGTGCCCGCTGCCCCCGAGTGGCGAGCCGACGTCCCGCTGGTCGGCAGGGCCGACGAGCTGGCCCGGCTGCACGGCGACTGGGGGCAGACGACCACCCAGCCGCACATGGTGCTGGTCGCTGGCGAGGCCGGGGTCGGCAAGACCCGTGTCGCGGCCGAGTTCGCCGAGGCCGTCGACCGCGGCGGCGGGAGGGTCGCACGGGCCCGGTGCTTCCCATCCAGGGGCCGCCTCGCGCTCGCGCCCGTGGCGGAATGGTTGCGCGCCCCGGGGCTTCACCGCGATCTCTCCGAGCTGGATCGGGAATCCCGTGTCGCCGTCGGGCGCCTCCTGCCCGAGCTCGGCGCGGAGGCCGACGAGGGGCGCCCGGAACCGCTGGCCGACGCCTGGCGGCGGCGCCACTTCTTCGAGGGGTTGGCCAGCGCCGTGCTCGCCGTCCCGGAAGCCACCTTGCTCGTGCTCGACGACCTCCAGTGGTGCGACGGTGAGACGCTCGCGTGGCTCGAGATCCTACTCCACGCCACGGTGGATGCCCCCCTCCTCGTGCTGGCCACGCTGCGCAGCGAGGAGCTCGCCGATCACCCCGATCTCGCCGCTTGGTGCCGACGACTTCGTGCCGAGGGGATCCTGCGCGATCTCGAACTCACACCCCTCTCAGCCGACGAAACCGCGGACCTCGTCGAGATGCTGCGCGGCCTCCCCCTCCCCCGGGAGGACCGCCACCGGCTGCAGGCCGATACCGGAGGCTTCCCACTGTTGATGGTCGAATCCTCGCGCCACGGGCCCCACCGGTCGGCCCGCGTGGACGCGGTGCTCGCCGGGCGCCTCGCCCAGCTCGGCCCCGAGGCCGACGAGCTCGTCGGCCTGGCCTCAACGGTCGGCCGCGACTTCTCCTTCGAACTCTTGGCCGCCGCCGGCGACTTCGATGACGCGACGCTCATCGCGGCGATCGACGAGCTGTGGCGGCGCCGGCTCCTGCGCGAACACAGCTCCACCACCTTCGACTTCACCCACGACCTGCTACGGGACGCCGCCTACGCACGTCTGACCCCACCGCACCGCAAGCTGTGGCACCGCCGCGTCGCGGTCGCGCTCGAGCAGCTGTACGGCGACCGCCTCGAGAGCGTGGCCGCGGAACTGGCGGAGCAGTGGGAGCAGGGAGGACAGGCTGAGCGGGCCATCCGCTATCACACGATCGCCGCGGACGCCGCCACGGCGGTGTTCGCGCTCGACGACGCCGTGCGCCATTACGACCGGGCCCTCGAGCTCCTGGCTGATGTTCCGCCGAGCTCCTCGCGCGACCGATGGGAACTCGAGGTGCGCGAGGCGCTCGTGCCCCCGCTGCTGGCCCGTCGCGGGTACGCGGCACCGGAGCTCGGCACGACGCTCGCGAGGTCCGCGGAACTGGGCGAACGGCTCGGCCAGATGAGCGTCGCGCTGCGCAGCCACGGGGCGCGATGGGGCCACCTGTTCGCCCGGGGTCGGGTCGCGGACTCATTGGCCCTGACCGAGCGCCTGATGGTCCGAGCTGCGGACTATCCCGACCAGGCGCGCCAGCTTGGGCTCGCCAGCGCCGGCTCCCTGACCAGCCTCGGGCGTCCCCGTGACGCGTTGGCGCGTTTCGCGGGGATCGAGGAGCAGGTCGACGCCGAGGGGGCCTTCCTCTACGGCTTTCGATTCGAGATCATGGCGCGAGCATGGAGGGCGCACGCTCTGTGGCTGAGCGGTGCGACGTCCGAGGCGGCGGCCAGCGCCGCGATGGCGATCGAGTTGGCCGCCGGTACCGACCGCCCCTTCGACCGGACGATCGCGCAGGCCTACGGGGCGATCACCCGCTACCTGCTCGGAGATCTCGAGGGTTGTGGCGCGGTCGCGGCCGCTGTCCGGGAGCTCTGCGACCGCTACGGCTTCGCCTACTACGGCGAGTGGGGCCGAATCCTCGCGGGGCGAGCCCGTGGGGGACCGGCCGGCGAGGCCGAGATCCGCGAGGGCATCGACCGTCTGCGTGCACAGCACGCGGGCACCCGCATGCCCTTCTGGTGGTCCCTGCTCGCCGAGGTGCTGGCCGAGACGGGTCGCCGGCAGGAGGCCTCGCGGGTTCTGGGAATGGCCCGCGAGACCGCTGCAGCCCACGGAGACCGCTTCTGGATCGCCGAGCTTTGGCGGCTCGACGGGATCCTGCACTCCGACCCCGTGGGGCGCGAGCTCCTCAAGCAGGCGCTCGAGGTCGCCGCCGGACAGCGGGCACTGGCGCTGGAACTGCGCGCTGCGATCGACCTGGCACGCCGGTACGCCGATGCCGGGGATCTCCGGGGGGCCGTTCGCTGTCTCGGCCCCGTCCGCCCCCGCGCCAGCGGCTGCAACCCCGACGATGTCGCGGCCGCAGACGCCCTCCTGGAGGCCACCTCCGATTGAGCGCGGTGGCCGTGGGGCGACGGGCCCACGGTCCGGGCGGTCACGAACGGCGGCAGAACGCGTCGCAGGCCGCGCTCGGTGGGCCGCCTCCGGAACCGGTCAGAGGCCGGCCTGCTCGAGCAAGCGCAGCCACACCTCGCTGACGGTCGGGAAGGCGGGCACCGCGTGCCACAACCGGTCGATGGGCACCTCCCCCGCGACCGCGATCGTGGCCGCGTGCAACATCTCACCCACGCCGGGACCGGTGAACGTCGCGCCGACTATCACGTCGCGCTCGGTGTCGACCACCAGTCGACTCGTCCCCGGCGTGTCCTTGCCGAGCAGCGCGCCCCCGGCGTTCGCGCCGGTCGGGACCTCGAGCACGCGGGTCGCGAACCCGACCCGTTTCGCCTCCGCGGCGGTGAGCCCGACCGCGGCGACCTGCGGATCGGTGAAGACCACGCGCACGTTCGCGGTGTGGTCGGCCCACGCCGTGACGTCACGGCCGGCAATGACGTCCGCGGCCATGCGGGCCTGATACTTGCCCATGTGAGTCAGCAGGTTGCGTCCGTTGACGTCGCCCGCGGCGTACAGCCAGTCGCCCGCCACGGCGGTGGCGCGCAGCCGGTCATCGGTCTCGATGTAGCGGCCCGGTTCGAGGCCGACCTGCTCGAGGCCGATGTCGGTCGTGCGCGGGCGCCGCCCGACGGCGACGAGCAGTTCGTCGGCCTCGACCTTGGCGCCATCGGACACCTCGAGCGCGACGCTGCCGTCGTCCCGTCGCGACACCGAGCTCACGTGCGCACCGAGGCGCACATCGACGCCATCGGCGGCCAGCGCCTCGGTGATCTGCTCCGCGACGAACGGTTCCTCACCGCCGAGCAACGCGTCCTCGGCCTCGAGCAACGTGACCTCGGCACCGAGCCGCACGAACGCCTGAGCCAACTCGACGCCTACGACCCCGCCACCGAGCACGGCGAGCCGCCGCGGCACCTCGGTCGCCTGCGTCGCCTCCCGGTTGGTCCAGGGCTGCGCCTCCCGGAGACCCTCGATCGGCGGGATGGCCGCGCTCGTGCCGGTCGCGACCACCACGGCACGCCGAGCCGTTACGCGGGTCACCGCCCCGTCGTCGGCCGTGACGGCCACCCGCCGCTCTCCCTCGAGCCGCCCACGACCGCGCACCAGGTGGACCCCTGCGGACTCGACCCACTCCTCCTGACCCGTGTCGTCGGGCGTGGCGAGGAGGTCGCGGGTGCGCAGGGTCGCCGCCGCATCGACGCCGCCGGTGACCGCGGGGGCCGCGCCGGGGACCGCGCGGGCGGCCGCGAGCACCTCGCCGGGCCGCAACAACGCCTTGCTCGGCATGCACGCCCAGTACGAGCACTCACCTCCCAGCAGCTCGCTCTCCACCAGCGCGGCGTCGAGCCCCCGCTCGACCGCGCGCCCTGCGGCGTTCTCCCCCGTGGAGCCCCCGCCGATGACGATGACGTCGAATTCCCGTGCCGGCTCGTCGTTGCTCATCCCAACCCCCTCTTGTTTCGGCAGCCGGCTCATCGCCTGCGCCAGACTCGGGATCAACGCCCGCGCCACGCGTTTCAGCCGGGCTCGTCACTCGGGTTGCCGAGTGACGCTCGCGACCCTCCCCCGACCGCGGACGATCAACGCCTGGCCGTGACCTCGGGGCGAGGAACCGGCGTATAACCACTTCGGCGCGTAACGACACCTAGACCACGCGTGGTTTCCCAACCCAGATTTCGCCGAATCCGGCATACACCTGTCCGAAAGGGCATCCCACGACCCGACAAATCGGTCATACCAGCGATCTAGTAGGGCGCAAGGGTCCACGAGGGCGATGCGTCAGAGCCCACGAGCCGTCCCGGACGTCACCACCCCTGTGGCGTCGGGGCGACAAGGCAGCGCGGCACCCCCCGGGCGGCGACAGCCGCTCAGACACGAAGCGCCACCCGCACCGGGTGGCCACAACCCCCACCACCCCCACTTCCCCCACAACAACCCCCATGATCCCCAGGAGGTCCCCCACGTGGTTGCTCTCGTGCGTCGATTCACGATCCTGACCGTATTGAGCACATTCTCGGTCGTCGCCCTCACCGGCATCGCTGCCGCCGACGAGCCCGAGCGCATTGCCGGCGACAGCCGGATCCAGACGTCCGTCGAGGCCTCCGAGCACGGATGGGACGCTGCGGGCCACGTCATCGTGGCGACCTCGTCGGACTACGCGGACGCGCTCGGCGGTGCGGCGCTCGCGGCCTCCGAGGACGCACCCCTGCTGCTCACCGATGCCGGTGGTCTGCCCGCCGCGGTCGGCGACGAGATCGAACGGCTCGGGGCCGAGAAGGTGACGATCCTCGGAGGCGAGGACGCCGTCGCGGGAGGCGTCGCCAACGACATCGCGGCGCTCCCTGGTGAGCCGCAGGTGGAACGTCTCGGCGGTGAGACCCGCTACGAGACCGCCGAGGCCATCGCCGAACACCTGCCCGCCGACGAGGTGCTGGTCGTCGCGGGCCGGGACTTCCCCGACGCGATCAGCGCGACCGCCCTCGCGACGGCCAACGGGGCGCCCGTGCTGCTCACCCCGAACGACGACCTGCATCCGACGGTGGTCGACACGATCGAGACTCTGGGCGCGGAGCGCGCCACCGTCGTCGGCGGGCCGGCGGCAGTGGCCGACGCGGTCGTCGACGACCTGCAGAACCACGTCGTTGACGTCACGCGCATCTCCGGCGCCGACCGTTACGCAACGTCCGCCGAGGTCGCCAGGATGGCCCTCGAGCTGCGCGGCGGTGAGCAAGCGACGCCGGTCTTCGCCACCGGCGAGGCGTTCGCTGACGCGGTCATCGCGGCCCCCTTGTCGGCCCGCATCGACGGCACGCTCCTGCTCACGCGTCCCCACCAACCACACGAGCCCACCGACGCCTTCCTGCGCGAGCACGTCGACCGCTGGAACGGTTCGGTGCACGTGGGCGGCAACGGCTCGCTCAACGGCGAGACGCTCGAGGCCCTCGGCATCTCCCTTCGCGGCGAGGAGCACCCCGAGCCCGAGCCCGAGCCGGAGCCCGAGCCGGAGCCCGAGCCGTCCATCGGCGAGCGCGTCGTCGAGCACGCCCGCAGCCAGCTCGGAACGCCCTACGTGTACGGCGGCAGCACGCCGAGCGGGTTCGACTGCTCCGGGCTGACGAGCTGGGCCTGGGCCCAGGAGGGCGTGTCGATCCCGCGCACCTCGAGCGCCCAGTTCTCGAACCTCCAGCGGGTCTCGACCGATGACGCCCAGCCCGGCGACATCGCCGCGTTCCGCAACCCGGTCGGCCACGTGGCGATCTACGCCGGCAACGGCAAGATGATCGAGGCGTCCCGGACGGGGATCCCCGTGCGCGAGGTCAGCGTGTGGCGTAGCGACCTGCGCGGGTTCGTCCGACCCGCCGAGTAGGCGCGGCACCAGCGCACCACGGCGGGGCCCGGCACCATGGTGCCGGGCCCCGCTTGTGCGCGGGCACCACCGGGTCGCGCGCTACGGCTGCGGCACCAGCACGACCGGAATCGTGGACTGGGCCACGACGCTCTGGCCCACCGAGCCCAGCAGCATCCCGCGGAAACCACCGAGCCCGCGGGTGCCCAGGACGATCAGGTGCGCGCGCTCGGCAGCCTCGAGGATCTCGGTCGACGGGCGACCACGTCGCACTTCGACCTCCGCTCCGAGGGCTTCGAGCTCGGGCACCTCGGCGACCACCCCGTCGAGCAGTTCCTGGGCGCCCTGACGGGTCTCCTCCTCGACCTGCTGGCGCAGCGCGCCGCCGTCGAGGGTCTGGTAGGGATAGGCGGCGGACATCGGCTGATACACGTGCACCACCGACAGGCTGGCCCCACGGGAGCGGGCCTCGGTCGCTGCCCAGCGCAACGCTGCGCGAGCCGTGTCCGACCCGTCCACCGCGACCACGATGTGGCCCACCTCACCGAACGCTGCGGCTTCGCGGGCGCCTTCCGTATTCGTTCCCATAACGCTCTCCTTCCCGTCGGGCCTGCGGCATCCCGACCCGGGTACGGGCCGTCCGCGACGCCCCGGCGCGTGGCGACGCGGGTCTCGCCACATCCAGCATCATTCCCCTCGCGACGCGTACGCCGCCCCGGCGAGCGGCCCACCGCGGGCGGGACCAAGGACCCTCACCACCGCCGCCCGGGATGTCCCGTCGTTTCCCCGCACCCGATCCCGGGCAGCGTGGCTTCGAAAGGGGTGATGTGTCGTGACCAGCGAGTCGGACGACCAGCGCAGCGAGAACCGCCACAAGGGCAGCGGCAAGCAGTTCGCCAACAGCCACCGGGAGGCACCGCCCGAGCGCCAACCGCGCGAGGGCAGCGGGAAGCAGTGGGTGCCCGGCGAGACCGCCGACGATCCCGAGCGCGAACGCACCACTGGGAGCGGCAAGCAGTGGGAGCCCGGTGAGACAGCCGAGGGCGAGGTGGAGGACACCGGCTCCGGCAAGCAGTGGGCCTGGCACGAGGACGACGCGGCCGACGAGGACGAGGGCGAGGGGGGCCGCTCGTAGCTCGACCGCCGGTCAGGGCCACGCGCGGCGATGCGGGGACGGCGTGTCGTCGCGCCCGAGCCTCATCGCTCACAGCGGGCGTGAGGCGACCTCGTCGGCCGTCCCCGCGGTCGGCGGCGGCGGGTCGGCCTCCTCGCTCGCGCTCCAGCGGAACCAGATGCGCGCGATGCGTACCCACAGCAGCAACCCCGCGACGACCTTCATCGCGAGGCCGGCGAACCGCTGATCCATCGTGGCGTCGAAGCCGTGCACCGGTGGCGCCAGCTCGTACACCTCGTAGAGCGGGAACGCAGCGAACGTGAGGAACGAGGCGGGGATCGTCGGCAGTACCGACTGTCCGAACAGGTAGGCCATCTGCGCAGGAGGCGACAGACGCGGCACCTCGGGCAGAGGACTGAGGACGGGCATCCACAGCACGATCGCGGCGAGGATCCACGCGAGGTCGATCACCAGCTTGGCCACCTGGCTCTCGAGGGACGGGTCCAGCAGCAGCGGGCTGTGCGTGGCGAGCAGCGTCCCGTTGAATATCGCCAGCGCCGGCAGCGGCCGGGCCAGCCACCGGGCGACCGCGATCCCGCCCGAACGCAGGACCCGGCGGGCGAGCCATGCCGGCACGCCCGCGAGCAGCAGCGGCATCGCGACGAACGAGATCAGGATGAACTGGACCACGTGCGCGCTCGCGAGGTAGCCCCCGCCGAGGGCCGCGATCGGCCAGTCGGTGGCGAGGTGGAGCGCCACCACGCCCCCGACGAACGACGCGATCTGGCGTCGCGACGGGGCGCCGTCACGAGGGGGCGCGAGACGGGCCCGCGCGAGGAAGTACCAGGCCAGCAGTGCTGCTGACAGCAGCCAGGCCCCCAGGTACGGCCTGGGGGTCCAGGACCACGGCTCGTACGTCGCCGAGCACCAGAAGTCCACCGCGCGTGCCTCCTCGCGTGACCATGACCGCGTCCGGCGATCGGCAACCCGACCCGCGATCCTGGCGCGACGGTAGCAGTCCGGGCCCCGGGCGGACGTTCGAGCCACGGAGCGGATCAGCGTTCTCGTGCGACGACGGTCATCCTCGTCGCGGTGCGTGGTCCGTGATCGGCCGCGCGCTGTCAGGCGCGGCGGCTTCCGGTTATCGTCGTTGCGGACAACCCGCCGTCGACCTTCGTGAGCCCCACGTGTCCCATCTCTACCTGGCCGGCGAGTGGCGCGGCGCCGAGGCCGGCGCCCGCCGCGACGTCATCAACCCCTACGACGCCTCCGTCGTGCGCACCGTCGACGAGGGCGACGACCGCGATGTCCGAGCGGCCATCGCCGCCGCACGCGAGGCCTTCGACCGAGGTGAGTGGCCCCACCTGCCGGGCGCCGACCGCGGGCGGGTGGTCGCCCACATCGCCGACCTCATCGAGCGCGACCGCGAGGAGCTGGCACAGCTCGAGACCTCCGACACCGGCAAGACGCTGGTGGAGTCCCGCATGGACATGGACGACATCGCGAGCGTCTTCCGGTACTACGCCGGGCTCGCCGACAAGGAGGCGGGCGAGGTCGTCGACGCGCCGGTCGCGAGCGTGCGCAGCGTCGTTCACCGCGAGCCGATCGGCGTCGTGGGCCAGATCAGCCCGTGGAACTTCCCGTTGCTGCAGGCCTCCTGGAAGCTCGCACCGGCGCTCGCCGCGGGGTGCGCCCTCGTGGCCAAGCCGAGCGAGCTCACGCCGCTCTCCACGATCAAGGTCTTCGAGCTGATCGACGAGGCGGGCGTCCCCCCGGGGGTCGCGAACCTCGTGCTCGGGCCCGGCGACCCGGTCGGCGCCGAGCTCGCCGCGAGCCACGACGTCGACCTCATCAGCTTCACCGGCGGCATCGGGACCGGGCGCAGGATCATGGAAGCCGCCGCCGGCAACGTGAAGAAGGTCGCGCTGGAGCTCGGCGGCAAGAACCCGAACGTCGTCTTCGCGGACGCCGATCTCGACACCGCGGTCGACTACGCGCTGCTCGCGGTGTTCCTCCACGCCGGGCAGGTCTGCTCGGCGGGGGCACGGTTGCTCGTCGAGCGCCCGGTCGCCGACGAGGTGACCGAGCGGCTGATCGAACGCACCCGCCGGATCCGCCTCGGCCGCGGCACCGAGCCCGACACCGAGATGGGGCCGCTGATCTCGGCCGCCCACCGGGACAAGGTCGAGGCGTTCGTGGAGGAGGCGCGCGCCGAGGGCTGCGAGATCCCCGTCGGGGGCCGCCGTCCGGACCACCCCGAGCTGCAGAAGGGCTTCTTCTACGAGCCGACGATCGTGCTCGGCTGCGCCCCCGATCAGCGGATCATCACCGAGGAGGTCTTCGGCCCCGTCCTGACCGTCGAGACCTTCGACACCGAGCAGGAGGCGCTCGAGCTCGCGAACGGAACCACCTACGGCCTCGCGGGCGCCGCCTGGACCCGCGATGTCGCCCGGGCCGAGCGTATGGCGCGCGGGCTGAGGCTGGGGACCGTCTGGATCAACGACTACCACCCCTACTACCCGCAGGCCCCCTGGGGCGGCTACAAGCAGTCGGGCATCGGCCGGGAGAACGGCCGACTCGGCCTCGAGGAGTACCAGGAGGTCAAGCACGTCAGCACCAACCTCGCACCCGAGGCCACCGGGTGGTTCGGTTCCGCATGAGCATCGATCAGCGTGCTGCCACGACCCCTCCCCCGGACCCCGCGCACGGATTGCTGCCCGAGGGGACGGAGACCGCGATCCGCTGCCGTGGACTGTGGAAGGTCTTCGGGCCACGCCCCGAGCGGATCGTCGGCTCCCCCGACGCCGACCTCTCCCGCGTGGAGCTGCTGGAGCGGACCGGGTGCGTCGTCGCGTGCCAGGAGGTCACCTTCGACGTCGGCGTCGGCGAGATCTTCGTCGTGATGGGCCTGTCGGGCAGCGGGAAATCGACGCTGGTGCGGTGCCTCTCGCGGCTCATCGAGCCGACCGCGGGCAGCGTGGAGATCGCGGGCGGGTCGCTGCTGGACGCCGACGCCGCGCAGCTGCGGGAGCTCCGCCGGCACACGATCAGCATGGTCTTCCAGCACTTCGGGCTGCTGCCGAACCGCAACGTCCGGGACAACATCGCCTACGGCCTCGAGATCCAGGGCGTCGACCGTGCGACCCGACGCGGCAAGGCGGAGGAGGTCATCGAACTGGTGGGGCTGCAGGGCTTCGCCGACCGGTTCCCCGACGAGCTGTCGGGGGGTATGAAGCAGCGCGTCGGCCTCGCCCGAGCCCTCGCGAACGATCCCGACATCCTGCTGCTCGACGAGCCGTTCAGCGCGCTGGACCCGCTGATCCGGGCCGAGATGCAGGAGGAGGCCATCCGCCTTCAGCGCGAACTCGGCGTCACGATGGTGTTCATCACCCACGACCTCCAGGAGGCGTTGCGCCTCGGCGACCGGGTCGCGGTGATGCGCGACGGGGAGGTCGTGCAGATCGGCACCGCCGCACAGCTCCTCGAACGCCCGGCCGACCACTACGTGCGTGACTTCACCAAGGAGGTGCCGCGGGCGCTCGTACTCACCGCGGGCGACATCGCGACACCGACGGACGAGGCGCGGCCGGGTACCACGCCCGCCCTCGAGGTCGAGGCGACGACCCTGCTGCGGGACTGCATCCCCGCCATCGCCGGGGATCGGCCCATCACGGTGACCGACGATGGCCGCATCGTCGGCTCGTTGGAGCCCCAGGCCGTGCTCGCGGCCATCTACGGCGGCAGCCTGCCGGACCCGTCATGAGCGCTACGACCGACGGCACCACCCGTCGGGTCCCCGTCGGGGGGGCCGCCAACGGGCCGCTCTGGGGCGGGCTGGCGGTGCTCGTCCTCCTCGTGCTCGCGGGCCTCGGCGGCTTCGGACGCGAGTTCCCCGAGATCGTGCGGATCGACCTCGTCGGCTGGGTGGATGCGGTCGACGACTGGGCCGTCGCCAACCGCCAGGAGCACTGGCTGTTCGTGTCGGTGCTCGGACCGATCGCGCGTGCGGTCGCCCTGGGACTCGCGGAGATCAACGGCTGGCTCGACTGGCTGGGGTGGCCCGGGGTGATGATCTTCGTGGCCGTGATCGCCCACCTCGCGGCCGGCTGGCGCATCGCGATCGTCACCGTTGCCGCACTGGCAGCGATCGGCATGATCGGCCAGTGGGAAGCGGCGATGTTCACGCTGGCACAGATGACCGTGGCCGTGGCCGCGAGCGTCGCGATCGGCGTCCCGATCGGGGTCCTCGCCGGCCGCGTGGAGGCCGTGCAGCGCGTCGTACGCCCCGTGCTCGACGCGATGCAGACGACGCCGGCCTACGTGTACCTCGTACCGCTCATCGTGCTGTTCGGCATCGGCCAGGCACCCGCGATCATCGCCACGATGATCTACGCGATCCCCCCGGTCGTCCGCCTCACCGCGCTCGGGATCCGCACCGTCCCGAGCGAGTCCCTCGAGGTCGGCACGTCGCTCGGCACCACCGGTCCGCAACTGCTGCGCACCATCCAGCTGCCGCAGGCCATGCCGTCCATCCGCGTCGGCATCAACCAGACGATCATGATGGCGCTCGCGATGGTCGTGATCGTCGCGTTGATCGGCGGTGGCGGGCTCGGCAACGAGGTGTTCAGCGGTCTGCGGACCGTCGACGTGCCGGCCGCGGCGGTACCGGGCGTCGCGATCGTGCTCATCGCGGTCGTCCTGGACCGCATCACGTTCGGGGCGGGTGCGATCCGGGGCCGTCGCCTTCCGAGGTGGGCGTGGCCGGCGGGGCTGCTCGGTGGGCTCGCGCTGGGCCTGCTTCTCGGGCGTCTGCCCGGGGCCGCCACGTTCCCCTTTCCGGAGGCGATCCCGCTCGCCGAGTGGATCGGTGTCGTCAACGACTACGTACAGCAGGAGTGGCGCTCGGCGACACGGGCTTTCAGCGACTTCGTGCTGATCTGGGGCCTCAACCCGTTGCGCGACGACCTTCTGCTCTGGCTGCCGTGGTGGGCGATCACCGGTCTGTCGGCCCTGGCGGCCTGGCGGACCGTCGGTGGAGGCCTCGCCCTCTACGCCGTGGTCGCCTGGACGATCGTCGGCGCGATCGGCCTCTGGGAGCCCGCGGTGGACACCGCGAGCCAGGTCGCGCTCGCCACGGCGCTCACCGTCGCCCTCGGCCTCCCCCTGGGCATCGCGGGCGGACTGTGGGACAAGGCGCAGACGGCTCTACGGCCGGTGCTCGACACGATGCAGACCCTCCCCGCGTTCGTCTACCTCGTTCCCGTGGTGGTGCTGTTCCAGGTCGGACGCGTCCCCGGGATCATCGCGAGCGTCATCTACGCGATGCCGCCGATCGTGAGGCTCACCAGTGCGGGGATCCGCCAGGTCCCCGAGGAGACCCTGGAGGCCGCCCGCGCCACGGGAGCGACCCGTTGGCAGCTCCTGCGCACCGTGCAGCTGCCCCTGGCGAAACGCTCGATCCTCATGGGTGTCAACCAGACGACGATGATGGTGCTCGCCACGGTCATCATCGCCGGCCTCATCGGCGCCGGCGCTCTCGGCATCGAAGCGGTCGACGGCTTGACGCGGCGCGAGGTGGGGGGTGGGATCGCCGCTGGTCTCGCGATCGTGCTGCTCGGGATCCTCGTCGACCGCATCACCCAGGCGCTCGGCGGCGGGGGTCAGGAGGCCGAGCGCCAGCGGGCGACGATGAAGACCGCGTAGCCCGCCACATTCACACGACCTGAACGGCTATCGAACCGGCAAGCGGAAAGGACCCACACGATGCACACCAGACCTTGGATCATGTTCGCCCTCGTCCTGGCGCTCGCGACGCTGCTCGCGGCATGTGCCGCCGACGAGGACGCGATCGAGGACGACGTCGCCGACGACCCGGACGAGGAACCGGACGGCGACGAACCGGAGGAGGACCCGGAGGACGAGGCGGACGAGGCGGACGAGGACCCGGAGGACGAGGCGGACGAGGACATCGACGACCCCGACCTCGAGACACCCGGCGACGGCGAGGTGACGCTCGCGGCCAACCCCTGGCCGGGCTCGTTCGCGAACGCCCACGTGGCCGCGATCATCCTCGAGGACGAGATGGGCTACGACGTCGAGGTCATCGAGATCGACGAGAACGCCCAGTGGACCGGCCTGGCGGATGGCGACATCAGCGCGGTGCTCGAGGTCTGGCCCTCGGGGCACGAGGACAACCTCCAGACCTACGTCGAGGATCAGGGCACCGTCGCCGAGCTCGGCGAGCTCGGCGCCCTCGGACAGATCGGCTGGTTCACGCCCCAGTACGTGATCGACGAGAACCCGGAGATGGAGACCTGGGAGGGTCTCGAGGGCAACGAGGAGATGTTCTCGACCGCCGAGACCGGCGATAGCGGCCGGTTCCTTGCCGCTGATCCCAGCTTCGTGCAGTTCGACGAGCACATCATCGACAACCTCGGCCTCGACTTCGAGATCGTCCAGTCGGGCTCGGAAGCCGCACAGCTCTCGGAGGTCGAGACCGCGATCGACAACGAGGAGCCGGTTCTCTTCTACTTCTACACGCCGCACTGGATGCACGCGCAGGAGGACCTCGCGATGGTCGAGCTCCCCGAGCCGACCGACGAGTGCCTCGAGGCCCCCGAGGAGGAACGCGACTGCGGCTATCCCGAGGACGTGCTCCTCAAGGTGGCCAACGCCGACCTCGCCGACGAGGAGCCGGACGCCCACGCGTTCCTCGAGAGCTTCACGATGGAGAACGAGTGGCAGGACGAGATCACGTTCCGCATCGACGTCGAGGGCGAGTCGGAGCGTGACGCGGCCCAGTGGTGGGTCGACGAGCGCGAGGACGTGTGGCAGGACTGGCTGCCGTAGGCAGTCACCCACGCGTTCGGAACCAGCGAGGGGCCGCCCCGGGGGCGGTCCTTCGCTTGCCCCGTGTGTTGACCGACTGACGAGGTGCGCGCCATGGCCACCACGGCAGCGGTTCCGCCAGCGCTGAGCCGAATCCGACCGTCTGCTGCCCTTCCCGAGTCGCAGCCGAGCGGGTACCGGAGGTCCCGCCACCTCGGGACCAACGGCCCGGCCGGCGCGAATCGCCGAGGGCATTCTGAGGGTCCAGCAACACGCAAGGCCCGCCGCGCCGGGGATGGCGTGGCATTCCCGGCGGGCAGCGGCCCAGCCCCGCCGCGCGGCACCCTCCCAACCCCTCGGTCGCGCGGCGGGGCGATACCCCGCCTCACCGCCCTGCGGTCGGTGGCCCGATTCGGTGGGTGAGCATCAGCGCTGCGACGTCCAGGAAGAGCGCCTCGAGGGCGAGCCTCGGCGTGATCGCGGTCTCCAACCGATCGCGCGTGGCCAGCACCGCTTCGAGGCTCTCGAGCGCCCCGGCGGGCGCGAGGGCATCCGCATCCTCGCGGAGCTCGGCGACCGCGTCGGCGTGCACGGCCTGCGAGGGATCACCCCCCGTCTGTACCAGCAACACGTCGCGGTACCACGCGGCGAGGTCGTCGAGCGCCGCCTCGGCGGCGGAGGTGCGCAGTTCCCGACGGCGCCGGTCACGCCGTTCGGTCAGGGCGCGCTCGAGGGAGCGGGGCGGCGATTCCCCGTGGGCGGTGCGCAGCGCCTCGAGTGCCTCGTCGTACTCGTCGTCAGCGACCTTCTCGGCCTGCCCGAGCTCATCGGTGATCTCCTTGGCCGCGACGAGCGCCTGCCCCGCGCCGTGCTCGCGCAACCGAGCGAGCAACGCGCGGTGGCGACGCACGGGCTCGAGTCCCGTCGTCGCGAGCGATCCCAGTCGGGCCGGCTCACCCAGGCAGACACGGGCCGCGAGCGCCGCGTCGGTCGGATCTGCAAGCCCGACGCGGGCGGCCTCGGCCTCGAGCGTGGCAACCCCCAGGGGCACGAAGCGCAACGTCCGGCAGCGCGAGAGGACCGTGTCCGGCAGCGCCTGAGGGTCCGTGATCTCCAGCAGCCACAGTGTGCGCGGCGGCGGCTCCTCGAGCCCTTTGAGGAACGCGTTCGCCGCCGCATCGGTCATGCGGTCGGCGTCGGGGATACGCAGCACCTTCCAGTCCGCCGAGCTGCGGAAGGCCGCGGGGAGCCAGCGCTCGCGCACGTCGTCGACCCGGTGCGCCGATCCCGTCGGAGGGAACTCCTGCAGCGCGGCATGCACGCCCCGCAATGCCTGATCGCACCCGGGGCAGGCGCCGCACGGAGCTGCGTCCGACGCGCACACCAGTGTGGCCGTCAGGGCGCGCACCGCGGTGTCCTGGCCGACCCCGCGGGGCCCCACGAACGCCCAGGCGTGTCCCGGCTCTCGCTGCTTCGCGGCTTCGCGGAGCACGCCGGCGGCCCGGTCCTGGCCGGGGATCACCCAGGGGTCGTCCTCGCTGGGCAACAGCGTTTCGTTGCAGGTCATGGACGCCTCTCGTCGGTGGCGGCGGGCTCCTCGTCGTGCGGGGGGACGCGATCATCGGCGTTGATGGCACTGCGCTCCTGCTCCACCGCGCTGTTGCCTTCATCGTGCGCGCCTGCCGCGGCAGACGGCGCGCTGTCCGGAACGTGCTCACCGGCCACGTCCGTTGTCTCGTCGAGTTCCGGCAGCGGCAGCCACCGGTGCAGCCCAGTGCGGACCTGACGGGCCACGACCTCGTGTGGCGAGCTGGCGTCGATCACCACGAAGCGCCGGTTGTGCACCTTCGCGAGGCGCAGGTAGCCGCTCGCCACCGTTCGATGGAAGTCGAGGCGCTCCTGCTCCAACCGGTCGGCCGAGCTCCCGGTGCCCTCGAGCTCGACGCGGCGCGCATGGGCCCGGGCCAATCCCTCGGCCGGGTCGAGCCGCAACAGGACGACCGCGTCCGGAACGAGGCCCTCGATCGCCCACCGGTTGATCTCGGCCACGTCGTCCTCACCCAGACCGCGCGCGATGCCCTGGTAGACGAGCGAGCTGTCGATGAACCGGTCGCAGATCACCACCTTCCCCTCGTCGAGCGCCGGACGGATGACCTTCCGCACGTGCTCGGCCCGCGCGCCGGCGTACAGCAGCGCCTCGGTCCGGTCGTCCATCGCCTCGCTCTCGGGGTCGAGCAACACCTCGCGCACCCGTTCGGCGACCGGGGAACCACCGGGCTCCCGGGTCACGAGCACGTCGTGCCCCTCGGCGCGCAACCGCTCCGCGAGCGTGCGCACCTGGGTGGACTTGCCCGAGCCCTCGACACCCTCGAAGGCGACGAACACCCCGTCGGTCCGCACCTCGGAGCGGCCGAGCAGCTCGATCGGGCGGCGGACGGGGCTCGCGGCCCGCCAGAGCGATCGACCGGCCAGCGCCGCGCTCACCAGGGCCACCAACGCCGCGAGGGTCATCGTGATGCGGATCCCCGACCACGTGATCAGCACCTCGCCGAGGATCAGCGTGCCGCGAACCATCACCGCGGCGACGAGCGGCGCGGCGGCAAGGGCCGCGAACATCGCGAGACGCGTCCCCGTGTAGAACGCCGCGAACGTCTTGCCGCGCAGGTCGTCCGGCGTGTGGGTGTGCAGCAGGGTGTAGCCGAGCACGAAGCTGAAGCCCACCATGCTGCCGAGCACCGCGCCCCCGCCCAGGACGATCGTGAAGTTCGACTGGGTGGCGGTCACGAGCGCGGCGATCGGGACCAGCACGAGCCCCATCGCGAACGCGCGCTCGCTGGAGAGCCGCTTGGTGATGGCCGGCGCCAACCCGATGCCGACGACGAGTCCGATGCCGAGCGAGGTCATCAGGATGAACCAGTCGGCCTCCACCCGCTCGAGCGTCTGCGTCACGAACGCCGGGCCGAGCGACACGAAGGCCCCCGCACCGAACGCGACGCCCACCACGCCGGTGATGAGCGCCCGGATCACCGGCAGCTCCCGGATGAAGCGCAGCCCCTCACGGAGCTCGGCGACGAGGCCCGCGCGCTCCTCGGGGGCGGCGCGACGCTCCTGCCGCGGCAGGTGGAGTCGGCTGAGGAGCGTCCCGGCGAGCAGGAACGTCGTCGCGTTCAGCAGCAACGCGATGATCACCGGGTCCGCGTCCTCGAGCCCGATCACCTCGAGGAGCCCGGCGAACCAGATCATCACGGTCGCGACCGACGCCCCGGCCGGCAGTGTCCCGTAGGTCACCAGGAGATTGAGCTGGTTCGCCTCCTTGAGGTGCCGTCGGTCGACGATCGTGGGCAGGGAGGCGTCCTTGGCGGACAGGAAGAGCAGCGACAGGAACTCGACCAGCAGGGTCAGCGTGAACAGCGCGATCAGATCACCGCTGAACGCAATGAGCACGAAGATGGTGCCGCGGCCGAGGTGGGTGAACACCATGAGCCGCTTGCGGTCGTAGCGATCGGCGAAGACCCCGGCGACCGGGCCGACCAACAGACTCGGCAGCAGCCGCGCCATCATGATCCCGCTCAGGGCGAACAGCTGCAGGCGGGCCTCCCCCGCGTCCGCGAAGAGGCCCGCGACGAGGGTTTGCAGCGCCACCAGCCCGATCCAGTCGCCCAGACCCGAGAGCAGGGCCGACGAGAACCACACGCGGTAGTTCCGGTTGCGGAGGAGGTGGCGGTACGCCGACCTGGAGGCGCCGCTGGTCACGATGGGACCCAGTGCCGCGCCACTCGCGTCCGACTCCCGGGTGATGACAGCCCCCTTGCGACCGCGCGGCCTTCGCGCTCCGGGCAAGCGTACCGATGCGGATCGATGACCGACCCACGGGACGCGCCGCGCCGGCCAGCACCCACGAGGTGGGTCGGGAGGTCGAGACCGTCGGCGCGCTCGCGCGCGGCGCGCACGATACCGTGCCCGCATGCGGTCGCCTATCTCGCACCCGGGTCTGCCCGATACGGCGCCACCCGATCTGCGCGGACTTCCCACCGCGCTCGAAGAGGTGACGCCCACCCTCGAGACCGTCGCGGCCGCCCGCCGGGGCCTCGAGGGCACCACCAACGAGGACGGCGGCGATCCGTCGACGCACGGCGACACTCGCCTCCTGGCCCGCCACCTGTCCAACTACCTGGCGGCGGTGGACCTCGCGTCACGGCGGCCCTGTCGCGACGTCGTCGACGTGGGGGGCGGCACGGGAGCGTTCGCGCACTGGGCGGCAGGGCGCCTCGGCGCGGACCTCACGCTCGTCGAGCCCGACGACCCCGTCCGCGTCGTCGCGAGTCGCGCCTTCCCCGATGCCGGCCTGCTCCCCGCGACCGACGCGTTGGCGACCGCGAGCAGCGACCTCGTGACGGCCATGGAGGTCGTGGAGCACATCCCGCCGCACGAGCAGCCGGCCTTCGTCCGTGACCTCGCCCGCCTCGTCCGTCCCGGGGGCCTGCTGGTCTGCTCGACCCCGGACGAGACCGGCTACCTCGGGCGCTGGTCGGGGTACGCGCCCCACATCGGCCCGCTCGACCATGAGGGTCTGCGGCGCCTCCTCATCGGCGCCACGGGCGGGTGGCCACTCCAGGTGTGGCGTCTCGACGGACCGGTGTTCCGGATCGGGCCGCTACGTCGGGTCGGGGAACCGCTCGCCAATCGCGTCTGGGGCGCCGTGCGGGCGATCTCGCCGTCAGCGGTGGAACGCGCGGTCGTGCGGCTCGGCGCCGCCGCGGGCAGGCGGCGGCCGAGCGCGGGCGCGCCGGGCACGCAACGGATCGGCGCCGTTCGCGCCTACGATCAGCCGGAAGGGCCCGGTACGGGGTTACTCGCCGTCGCGCGCCGACCCGCGAGCGCGACCTAACCAGCGCTCGGCGGGCGTTCCCCGCACGCTTCGCACTGCACCGGATCGACCTCCTCATCCCCGCGCAACATCTCGCGCCAGAACGACCACCTCACCCGCGTGCAACCTGCACCGGATCGACCTCCTCATCCCCGCGCAACATCTCGCGCCAGAACGACCACCTCACCCGCGTGCAACGGGGCGAGCCGGTGGACATCGGGGACGAGGCCGGACGGCGCGACCATCGGGGACGAGGCCCGACGGTGCGGTCAGGACGCCGCCGTCTCACGACGGCCGGGCACGTACTCCTCGGTGGTCACCCGCTCGGGTTCGGGATCGACGGGCACCTTCTCGTCGCACTTCGCGCACTGGGCCGTCGGGTTCTTCGCGTTGCGCCGCGGCGGCTTCATGGGCCCACCGCAGTGCGGGCACGGCTGGGCGAGCGGAACGGTCCACAGCGCGAAGTCGCAGTCCGGGTAGCGGTTGCAACCGTAGAAAGGCTTGCCGTATCGGCTCATGCGCTGGACCAGCTGTCCCTGCTCGCACTTCGGGCACGAGAAGCCGATGCGCTGCTCGACGTTCACGATGCCGCGGCACTTCGGATAGTCCTGACACCCGTAGAACGGCCCGAACCGGCCCTCGCGGCGAATCGTGCCCTTGCCGCACTCGGGGCACGGAACGGACTCGTCGGGCTGGAGCTCCTCGACGCTGGTCACGTTGCCGTACTGGTCGAGTGGCAGGGTGCCGTCGCACTCGGGCCACCGGCTGCACGAGGCGAACCACTGTCGCGACTTCCCGCTGAAGACCTTCTCCATCCCGGCGCCGCACGTCGGGCACTCCACACCGTCGATCGGGATGCGGGGCCGCTCGGGCTTGCGCTCGGCGATCCAGTCGTCGACCTCGCCGAGGAACTCACTGACCATCGGGCCCATGTGACGGCGCCCTTGGGCGACCTCGTCGAGCTCGGCCTCCATCCGCGCGGTGAACGAGACGTCGACGACCTCGCTGAAGTGCTGCTTCAGATAGGCCGTGACCACCTCACCGAGTGGTGTCGGGAAGAAGCGGCGCGACTCGAGGCGCACGTACTCGCGCTGCACGAGGACCTGGATGATCTGCGCGTACGTCGACGGCCGACCGATGCCCTCCTCCTCGAGCACCTCGATGAGGCGCCGCTCGGTGTAGCGAGGCGGTGGCTGCGTCTCGTGCTGTTCGCTGCGCACCTCGGCCAGCTCGAGCCCCTGGTCGTCGGCGAGCTCCGGCAGCTGCCCGCCACCGGTGGGGTCGTCCTCGTCGCGGTAGACCTTCAGGAACCCGTCGAACTTCAGCACCTGCCCGGTCGCCCGGTAGGCGGGGCCGCGGTCGGGCTGTTCGGCGTCGACGACGTCGGCGCGCAGGTTGTCGAACACCGCCGGCGCCATCTGCGTCGCGACCGTGCGCTTCCAGATCAGGTCGTAGAGAGCGAGCTGGTCGCGGTCCAGGCGTCCGGCCACCTCACGCGGGCGACGGTCGATGCCGGTCGGACGGATGGCCTCGTGGGCCTCCTGGGCGCCCTTCGCGTTGCGGGTGAAGCGGCGCGGCTGGTCGAGCGCGTACCGCTCACCGTACTCGCGCCGGACGAGCTCCCCGATCTCGCCGAGGGCGCTGGCCGCGAGGTTGACCGAGTCGGTCCGCATGTAGGTGATGAGGCCGACGGTCTCGTCACCGAGGTTGATGCCCTCGTAGAGCTGCTGGGCCACGCGCATCGTCTTCTGCGCCGTGAAACCGAGCTTGCTGGAGGCCTCGCCCTGCAGGGTCGACGTGATGAAGGGGGGCTGCGGGTTGCGCCGGGTCTCCCGACGGGTCGTCCCGGTCACCGTCCACGACGGGATCGCCCGCGTGCGGGCCTCCACCTCGCGGGCGCTCGCCTGGTCGCCGAGCACGACCACGCGGTCCGACGTGCCCTTGTCCTCCCGCTCGTCGCGGGTCTTGGGATCGACGACCCGGCGGCCGTCGAGCGTGTGCAGCTTCGCCGTCACCCGGTTGCCGCCATCCGCGTCGAAGTCGGCCTCGAGCGTCCAGTACTCCTCGGGCACGAACGCGCGGATCTCGTCCTCGCGGTCACAGATCAGCCGCAACGCGACAGACTGGACACGACCGGCCGAGATGCCGCTCGCAACGTTGCGCCACAGTGTCGGCGACAACCGGTACCCGACGATGCGGTCGACCGCGCGGCGGGCCTGCTGCGCATCGACGAGCGCCTCGTCGATCTCGCGCGGCTGTTCGAACGCGGCGAGAATCGCGTCGCGAGTGATCTCGCTGAAGACCACGCGGTTCGCCGCGTCGGTCGACACCTCCGCGAGCTCGGCGACGTGCCACGCGATCGCCTCGCCCTCGCGGTCGAGGTCGGTGGCGAGGAAGACGTTGTCGGCCTTGTCGATCTCGCGCTTGAGGGTACCGACCACCTTCTCGGCGGACTTGGGCACCTCGTAGCGCAACGACGCATCTCCGCCGTTCACGTCGACCGCGAAGTCGCTGCGTGGCAGGTCGCGGACGTGACCGTACGAGGCGACGACCTTGTAGTCGTCGCCCAGGTACTTCTCGATCGTCTTCGCCTTCGACGGCGACTCGACGATGACCACGTTCTTCGCCACGGCGTACCTTCCGCAGTCGCGGATCGTGCGGCTTCTCGTACCGATGCGGACCGATACCGGGACGGCGGCCGGATCGTGCGGGCGCCGGCTCGGCTGCCGACCACCCCTCGCAGGGTGCCACCGTGATCCGGTTTCACACTGACCGAACACGGCCCCCAGCTCGACGGGACAGCGCGAGCATGCCCGCACCGGCCGGCACGCCGGCCACCCCGCGATGGCGTCCTGCTCGACCGGGGAGCCTGCCACGAGCGCTGCCGTTCGGCAGCACCCCACTACTACCCCTGGACGCCGTCGCCCGCCAACCGGGGTTGTGGAACCGCGATCGTCCACCCTACCCGAGGGTACGGCGGGGCTCGTCGAAGAGGACGGGCCGGAACAACTCGTCGTGTCGGGCGAGCGCGTAGCGGTCGGTCATGCCCGCCACGTAGTCGACGACCCGGGTGGTGAGGTCGGCATCGGCGTCACGGTAGCTCTCGGGCACCTCCTGCGGGTACTCCAGGTGGTACTCGACGAGCTGGCGGATGACCTGCACGGCGGCGCTCTTGTGGGCCTCGTTCTCCGGCGACAGGTACACCTCGCGGAACATGAAGTCGCGCAGCTCCCCCATGACCTCGAGCAGCCGGGGGTCCATCGTGACCTCGCCCGCCGCAACCGAGGGATCGACGACCGCGTCGATCATCCGTTCGATCCACTCCCGGCCCGGCTGGCCCAGATAGCGGCGCACATCGTCGGGGAACCTCTCCGGTGCCACGAGCCCTGCGCGCATCGCGTCGAGCGCGTCGTGCGACAGGTAGGCGATGCGGTCGGCGAACCGCACGACGGTGCCCTCCGGGGTCGCGGGCGGGGGATCGATCTTCCACGTGTGCCCGCGGATGCCGTCCCGCACCTCCCAGGTGAGGTTGCACGGTTCGAGACGCTCGAAGATACGCACGCCCTGCGCCGCGTGGTGCCATCCGCCGTCGACCAGCTGATCCAGGGCGTCCTCGCCGGTGTGCCCGAAGGGTGTATGCCCGCAGTCGTGCCCGAGCGCGATCGCCTCGGTCAGCGGCTCGTTGAGTGACAGCGCCGCCGCGAGCGCGCGCGCCACCTGGCTGACCTGCAGCGCGTGGGTCATCCGGGTGACGTAGTGGTCGCCCTCGGGGTTGATGAACACCTGGGTCTTGTGCTTGAGCCGCCGGAACGCTTTGGAGTGCAGGATCCGGTCGCGGTCGCGCTCGAACGAGGTGCGCAGGCGGCACGGCGGCTCCGGCTCGACGCGACCGCGGGATTCGGTCGACCGGGTCGCGATGGGGCTGAGCTGCTGTTCGGCGGCCTCGCGGGCTCCACGGTCACGGAGCTGGATCGCGGGTGGCGTCACGGTGAGCTCGTCCCGTCCGGGATCTGCTGACGCTTGGCGTCCACCGACACCGGCACCCCGGCGATGAGGCGCCGGCGCAGCGCTGACGAGACGGTATCGATCAGGATCGTCACCACGACCACGACCACCAACCCGAGGCCGATGCGCTCGTAGTCGTTGAAGCGCATGGCTTCCTGCACGAAGGTCCCGATCCCCCCCATGCCGATGACGCCGAGGACCGCCGAGACCCTGACGTTGATCTCGAAACGATAGAGCCAGAATGCCGCGATCTCCGGCATGGCCTGCGGCAACACGCCCCAGCGCACCTTGGAGAGCCAGCCACCCCCGCTGGCCTCCACGGCCTCGAGCGGGCCGCGGTCGATGTCCTCGACGATCTCGGCGGAGAGCTTGCCGAGGGTGCCGATCGAACTGATGCCCATCGCCAGTGCGGCGGTCACCGGGTCGAGGCCGAAGAAGGGCACGAAGGCGATCGCCAGCGCGATCTCGGGGATCGCGCGGAAAACGTTCAGTACCTGGCGGACCGGCTGCACGATCCACCGCGGCACGAGGTTGTACGCGGCGAGGAAGATCAGGGGGAACGACAGGACGACGCCGATGATCGTCGCGATCCACGCGATCGCGACCGATATCCACATGTCTTCGAGCGCGATGAGCAGCGGGGCGAGCGAGGCGTTCTCGATCACGAGGACGAGGAACGTCCACGCCCGCTCGGGGGCCTGCAGCAGCCGTCCCCACGCCGCGTCGACGGTGAGGGTCGACCAGAGGAAGACCCCGAGCACGACGACCGTGACGGTCCAGCGGAAACGCGCGAAGGGCTTCTCCGGCCGCACCGACTCGCGAACGTGGCGCTCCGCGGGCGTCTCGGTCCGGCTCATATGAGCCGCCTCCGCACCCCGATCGAGATGCGTTCGATCGCGATCACGACCACGAGGAACACGAACACGACGACCGAGACGCCCTCGAACTCGAGACGCGACCAGTAGTAGTTGAAGGCCTCCCCGATCCCACCGGCGCCGACGAACCCGAGGATCACGGCGCCACGCAGGTTCAACTCGAAGGCGTAGAGGGAGAACGCCGCGTAGGCGGGCAGGACCTGCGGCACCACCGCGACCCGCATCGCGTTGGGGTGGCTCGCACCGACGGCGTGGGCGGCCTCCACCGGCCCCATGTCGATCCCGTCGACGGTGTCGCTGGTGAGCTTCACCACCACGCCGATGGTGAACATCGTGAGGGCGAGGATGCCGGGCAGTGCGCCGACCGAGACGAGGACCACGAAGACCGAGGCCCAGATGATGTCGGGGATCGCGCGGTTCGCGTTGTTGAGGAGTTTGATGACCACGCGCGCCACGGGGTTCGGCGCCCCGACCTTCGAGTTCGCGATGCACAGCGGCAGAGAGATCGCGCTGCCGAGGATGGTGGCGATGACGGCGATGTGGATGGTCTCGAGCAGACCCCGGCCGATGCGCGAGTCGAACGAGATGAGCAGCGGGCTCTCGGGGTCGATGAACGCCGCGCTCAGGCGCGCGGCGTACTCGGCGCGCCACTCCGCGTCCGTGATGTTGAACAACCCTTCGACCATCTGCGGGTTCGAGTCACGGAACTCGCCGGGGATTTCGAGCGGGTTGAACCCGATCCCGAAGGTCCAATCCCACGCGGTCACGAGCGTGAAGGCCACGAGGCCGATCATCCCGCCGATCGCGAACGGTGTGGGCGGGGGCTTGCGCGGCCGCGCCCCGCGCGCCGGTGCCTGCTGCGACGAGGCCGGGGTGGTCACAGGGCAGCCCCGCCCTCGAGCACGTCGTCAGCGGTGAGGCTGCGCCCGTAGATCTGCTCGAAGACCTCCTCCGTCGCCTCCGATCCCGGGCCGTCGAAGACGAGTTGCCCCTCCCGCAGGCCGATCAGCCGGTCGGCGTACTTGCGCGCGAGGTCGAGGAAGTGGAGGTTGACGAGCGTGGTGATGCCGAGCCGCCGGTTGATCTCCTGGAGGTACTTCATCACCACGTGCGAGGTGGGCGGGTCGAGCGAGGCGACCGGTTCGTCGGCGAGCAGCACCGTCGGCTCCTGCGCGAGTGCGCGGGCGATCCCGACGCGCTGCTGCTGGCCCCCGGAGAGGTTGCTCGCCCGCACGTACGCCTTCTCGACGATCTCGACCAGTTCCAGGGACTGCATCGCGATCTCGACGTCCTCGCGGCCGTAGAGTCCCAGGGTGGAGCGCCAGAGCGGCACGTGGTGCAGTCGCCCCATCAGGACGTTGTTCAGCACGCTAGTGCGCTCCACCAGGTTGAACGCCTGGAAGATCATCCCCACCTCGGCCCGCAGCTGCCGGGTGCCCGCGCGCCCCAGTTGGTCGACGCGGCGGTCACCGACCGTGACCGAGCCGCCTGTGACCGGGACGAGGCCGTTCACGGTGCGGATCATCGTCGACTTCCCGGCGCCGGACAGGCCGACGATGACGACGAACTCACCCTCGGGGATCTCCAGGCTGAGCCCGTCGAGCGCCCGCACGCCCCCGGGGTAGACGACCGTGGCGTCGTCGAAGGTGATCATCTCGCTCCCACCTGCCAAGCGGCGACGAGCAGGGGCGGACGGCATCGTACCGTCCGCCCCGGTGCCTTCGTACGCGGCTACTCGTCGATGATGTCGTCGAGCTCCTCGCGAGCCGCCCGGATGACGTCGAACGCCTCCTCGTCCACCTCGGTCAGCCCGTCGATGTTGTAGAGATTGTCGAGGGTCTCCTGACCGTCCGGATCGTCGGCGAAGTCCAGGAGGGCCTGGGTGATGGCGTCCTGGAGATCCTCCGGCAGCTGGCTGTTCACCGCGAACCCGTCGTTCGGGATCGGATCGGACCACGCGAAGACCACGGTCTCCTCCCCGACGTCGTCGAAGACGTCGACCTCGTCCTCCCGCGCGTCGTTGTAGGACACGCCGAGGTCGGCGTCGCCCTCGTAGACGGCGGTGACGGCGTTGTCGTGACCGCCGGCGAACAGCGGCTCGACGTCCTCCATCGGGTCGAGGCCGGCCTCGAGCAGCTGCAGCGCCGGATACACGAAGCCCGAGGTGGAGCCCTCCTCCACGTAGGCCATCGTCGCGCCGTCGGCGTTCGCGAGCGCGTCCTCTCCGATCGGCCCGGCCTCGGAGTCCTCGGCCTCGTCGACCCCGTTGCAGAACAGCATCGAGTACTCCTCACCGTCCTCCTCGTACGGGACGTCGACGGGCTCGTCCTCGCAGTAGGTGTCGGGGTCGTTGGTGAACCACTGCGAGACGTAGACGTACTCGCCGAACCGCTCGGACTGCAGGATCAGGTTCGCGCCGGCGTCGTCCTCGGCCTGGGTCATCTGCACCGGTCCGAGCCCGCCGGAGACGTCGGCCTCGCCCGAACCCAGCGCGACGATCACGCCCGCGTAGTCGGTCGGAACCTGGGACTCGACCTCGATGCCCAGGGACTCCTCGAGGGCTTCGGCCAGCGGTTCGGCGTCGTCGATCAGCGCCTGCGCGTCCTGCGAGGGCGTGAGGGTCAGCGTGATCTCGTCCGGCCAGTCCTCCCCCGGCTCGGCGGCGGCGTCCTCCTCGTCCTCGTCGGGAGCATCGTCCTCGGGATCGTCGTCGTCCGGGTCGTCCTCATCGTCTTCGTCGTCCTCATCGTCCTCGTCGTCGACGGGCTCTTCCTCGTCGTCGTCGGGCTCGTCGGCGATGTCCTCGTCCTCCTCGGCACACGCGGCGACAACCAGGCCGAGGGCGAGCAACAGGAGCAACAGTCGCCTCATCATGATCTCCATGTCCTAGCGGAAGGTCCTCGCGAAATGTACTAGCGGAGTAGTCCGCGGGGAACAGCGGCACCGTGATCGCGTGACGGGCGCACGATAACCGGGCGAGGGTGGGGGAGGTGGCCCCGCGACGGTACCGCACGAACGGTGTCGACGCGCGCTTTCCGAGACCGAACGGAGCAGTCGGGTTCACCCCGCCGGCACCGGGCGGTCGGCGTCGGTTGGCCGCGACCGGCCGCCCTGGGTATCCTGCATCGCGGTCCAGCCCGCAGGTGCGGACACTGCGCGCCTCGCGCGGGTATCGCAACCCCGACGGAGACCCTCGCTGCGCCTGCACGCGACACACACCGGTTTCGCGCAGGGCGCGCGGCGGCCCGACGGACGTGACCTCCGTACCGACCCCTAGCCCCGACCCTCAGTTGGAGCCGACATGGACGGTGTTCAGGATCTGATCCCCACCTTCGCTGTGATCGCAGCGCTGGCTGGCCTCGTGCTGGCCTACGTGTTCTTCGGCATCGTGCGCAGCGCCGACCCCGGCAGCGACCGGATGGTCGAGCTGATGGGCGACATCCAGAAGGGCGCGCGCGCGTTTCTGCGCCGCGAGTACACCTGGATCGCGGTGTTCGTCGTCGTCCTCGCGATCATCATCTTCATCGCGCTGCCCTGGGGCCGCCCCTGGGGTTCGATCGCCTACATCCTGGGCGCGGTGACCTCGGGCCTGGCCGGGTTCATCGGCATGACCGTGGCCACGATGGCGAACGCGCGCACCGCGGAGGCCGCGAAGACCGGGCCCCAGCTCGCGCTGCCGCTGGCCTTCCGCGGCGGCGCGGTGATGGGCTTCTCGGTCGCCGGGCTGAGCCTGCTGGGGGTGGCGATCTCCTACATCGTCTTCCACCAGTGGCTCGCCGTGGAGGACTCGCTCCAGGTCGTCACGGCGTTCACCCTCGGGGCGAGCTCGATCGCCCTCTTCGCCCGTATCGGTGGAGGTATCTACACCAAGGCCGCCGACATGGGCGCGGACCTCTCCGGCAAGGTCGAGGCCGGGATCCCCGAGGACGACCCCCGCAACCCCGCGACGATCGCGGACAACGTCGGCGACAACGTCGGGGACGTCGCCGGGATGGGCGCAGACCTGTTCGAGTCCTACGCCGGGTCGATCATCGCCCCGATCGCGCTCGCGGGCTTCGCCTTCGCGGGCCTCGCGATCCAGGGTCCGGCGCTGGTCTTCCCGCTGGCGATCGCCGCCTTCGGGATGCTTGCCGCGATCCTGGGGGCGTTCACCGTCAAGGCCAAGCCCGACATCGAAAGCAAGGAGCTCTCCAAGGCGCTGACCCGCGGCACCAAGGTCGCGGCCGTGATCACGGTCGTGCTCGCCTTCGTGCTGGCGTGGTGGCTGTTCAGCGGCGTTGAGGACGTGGAGAACTGGCTCGGCTTCCCGATCGCGGTCGTCGCGGGCCTGCTGGTCGGGCTCGGCATCGGCCACCTCGCCGAGTACTTCACGAGCGACCACTACAAGCCGACCCAGGACATCGCCAAGACCTCCCAGACGGGCACCGCGACCAACATCGTCGCGGGCGTGGCCACCGGCAAGCTCTCGGTGGCCGGTTCGGTGCTCATGATCGTGGCCGCCATCGGTGTCGCGTTCTTCGCCGGCCAGTGGGCCGCTCCGGACGTGCCCGAGGCCGGGACCTACGGCATCGCCCTCACGGCGATCGGCATGCTCGCCACGCTCGGCGTGGTGGTGTCGACCGACGCCTACGGTCCGATCGCCGACAACGCGGGTGGCATCGCCGAGATGGCCCACCTCGACCCGGAGGTCCGCGAGGTCACCGACAGCCTCGACTCGCTCGGCAACACGATGGCCGCGGTGGCGAAGGGCTTCGCGATCGGCTCCGCGGCCGTCACCGCCCTGGCGCTGTTCCGGTCGTTCGAGCAAGCCGTCATCGCGGCGGGCGGCGAGATCATGATGGACATCAGCCAGGTCGACGCGTTCGTCGGGCTGTTCATCGGCGCGATGGTGCCGTTCCTGTTCGCCGCCCTGACGATGCAGGCCGTCGGCCGGGCCGCCGACAAGATGATCATCGAGGTGCGCCGCCAGTTCAACGAGATCCCGGGGCTGCGCGAGGGGCAGGTGCAGGCCAAGCCCGACTACGCCCGCTGCGTCGACATCTCGACCCAGGGCGCGCTGAAGGAGATGGTGCTGCCGGGCTCGCTCGCGGTCTTCGTCCCCATCATCATCGGGCTCATCAGCGTGAACGCCCTCGGTGGTTTCCTCGCCGGCGCCCTGGTCACCGGCTTCGCGATCGCCATCTACATGGCGAACGCGGGTGGCGCGTGGGACAACGCGAAGAAGTACATCGAGGCCGGCAACTTCGGCGGCAAGGGCACCGATACCCACGCCGCGGCGGTCGTGGGCGACACGGTCGGCGACCCGTTCAAGGACACGAGCGGGCCAGCCATGAACATCCTCATCAAGGTCATGACGATCGTGTCCTTGATCTTCGCGACCGCGTTCGTGGACTTCGGCATCTTCTCGTAACCGAGCCCGCCCCAGTCACGAGGCCCCGCCGGCTACCGGCGGGGCCGTCGCATATCACGGGGTCAACGGGATCACGTGCCCGGGGCCCCGAACAGCCCCCAACCGTGGAGCCAGGCGACCTCGCGCCGCTCGAGCGGGTCGGGGCGACGCTCGACCTCGACGTCCCGGTACCCCTGGTCGATCAGCAGCGCCTTCAGTTCGGCCTCCCGCAGCGTCGTGGCGTAAACCTCCCCCACGGGGGGGTCATCGACGCGCTCGAGATCCCCGTCACCCTCGCGAAAGGTCACGAAGATCGGTCCCCGCGCGTGGACCCGGCGCAACTCGCCGAAGGCCCGACGCAACTCTCCGCGGGGCAGGTGCTGCAGTGCCGCGTGCGCCCAGATGCCACCGAAGGTGTCGTCAGCGAACGGCAGCGCCCGCAGGTCCCACACGGCCAGGGGTCGCTTGGGGAACAAGTGGAGGCCGAGGCGCATCGCTTCCATCGACCGATCGCCAGCGACGACGCTGAGGCCGACGTCGCGGAGCCCACGGACGTCGAGCGCGGGCCCACTCGCGACGTCGAGAACGATCGCGCCCCGGCCGGCCGACCGGGCGAACCGCCGCACCGCGTCGAGCGGTCGGCGATCCCACCAATGGTCGTGGTAGGCACGAGCCGCGGCGTCGTAGGCATCGATGCTGTGGCGTGTGCGCGCGTCCACCCGTTGCCCCCGCTCCAAAGCCGGCCGCGGTCATCGGTTCACCCGTGCGGGTGAGCGGCTCGTCAGCGACGTCGCCGCCACCGGGCAGGCTAGCGAGCGGACGACACCGCGCGAGCGTCGAGTCGGTCGACGCGGCGTCAGCCGCTGGAGTCGCCTCGTGGGAACGCGGACCCGGCGGGGGAACCGTCCCCGTCGGGAGAACCGTTCCCGTCGGACGCGCCGTCGTGGTTGTCCAGTTCGACCGAGAACTTCATGTCGACACACGTCCCCCGCTCACGGACGAACATCACCTCGTCGGCGAGACCCCGGATGACGGTGACTCCGAGGCCACCTTCCTGCGTCCAGTCACGGGTGTCCGGGTCGTCGGGAGGCGGCGGCTCGAACCCGGGTCCCGTGTCGCGGATGAGCACCTGGAATTGTCCGGCCTCGGGACCGAAGGCGAGCACGATCGGTTGCTCCTCCTCGACCCGCTGGTGGGCGAGGATCGCGTTCGTCGTCGCCTCGCTCACGGCGATCTTGAGATCCTCGGCGCGGGCATCGTCGAGGCCGTGGCGGCGAGCCGCGGCCGTGACGACGAGGCGTGCGATCCCGACGTAGGCGACGTCGGGCGGCAGGCGTAGCTCGACTTCGTTCATTCCCCGTCCTGCAGCGCCTCGCTGAGTGAATCGTGGATCGGGAACACCTTGGTGAGCCCGGTGATCCGAAAGATCTTGAGGATCCGCTCCTGGTCGCAGACGAGCGCGAGCGACCCGTCGTGGGAGCGCACCCGCTTGAGGCCTCCGACGAGCACGCCCAACCCCGTCGAGTCGAGGAACTCGACCTTCGTCATGTCGACGATGATGTCGTGATGGCCGTCGCTCACCAACTCGACGAGCTGCTCGCGCAGCTTCGGGGCGGTGTAGACATCGACCTCGCCGCCGACCTCGAGGACTGTACGCGTGCCTTGGGTGTAATGATTGAGGGACAGCTCCACTGAACCTGCTCCTTCGTCCGCGCCTCGCCCGGACGATCGGCTCTCGCACCCGGAACCGTCCGGGTACCCGGGTGTGCTCGACGCTTGCAGGGGCGGCTGGGGGATGCCGCGCCACTCTCCTTTGGTGCCCGACTGTCGCGCCCGGCAAACCTGCGGGAACCGAAGGAACCGCGTGCGAGGATGGGAACGTGGACGCCGCCCGAGCCCTCGACGCCATCGCGGGCGACCTCACCGAGCGCCATCCGCCGGTTCCGGACGCCGATCGCACGATCGCGCCTCGGATCGCGGCGAGCCACCGGCTGCCCGCCCGCCCCGCGCGGACCGTGCCCCTGCCGGACGATCTTCCCCCCGTTCTGAGGCAGCGCCTCGCCGACGCGAACGTGGCGCAGCTGTTCACGCACCAAGCGGAGGCGCACGCCCGTTTGCGGGCCGGGCGGCACACCGTCGTCGCGACCGGGACCGCCAGCGGCAAGAGCCTCTGCTACCAGCTACCGCTGCTCGAGCGGCTCACGGGCGACGATCGGGCGACGGCGCTGTACCTCGCCCCGACGAAAGCACTGGCGCGCGACCAGCTGCGCGCGCTGCGCGACTTCCGGCTTCCCCACGTGCGCGCCGCGGCCTACGACGGGGACACGCCGCGCCACGAACGCGACGCGGTTCGACGTACCGCGAACGTGGTGCTCACGAACCCCGACATGCTGCACACCGGTCTGCTTCCCCATCACCGCCGCTGGGCGGACTTCCTCCACCGGCTCGAATTCGTCGTGATCGACGAGTTGCACACCGCTCGCGGGGTCTTCGGCGCCCATGTCGCGGCCGTCCTGCGCCGCCTGCGCCGCGTGGCCGAGCGGTACGGTGCCGCACCCACGTTCGCGTTCGCGAGCGCGACCATCGCGAACCCCGGCGAGCACGCCCACCACCTCACCGGGCTCGACGTCGACGAGATCACGGTCGATGGCTCACCGCGTCCCGCAGTGACCTTGTCGCTCTGGGACCCACCCCTGACCGACCCGGACGCCGGCACGCGTCGGTCGACGCTCGCCGAAACCTCGGACCTGCTGAGCGGCATGGTGCAAGCGGGCCCCGCCACGCTGGCGTTCGTGAAGTCGCGCAAGGCCGCCGAGCTGGTGGCCGCTGCGGCCCGGGAACGCGTCGGTGATCGCGTCCTCGCCTACCGAGCGGGGCTGCTGCCAGAGGAGCGGCGCCACGTGGAACGGGGCCTGACCGACGGGTCGTTGCGGGGGGTCGCGGCCACCGACGCGCTCGAACTCGGCGTGGACGTCGGCAACCTCGATGCCGTGGTGATCGCGGGATGGCCCGGAACCGCCGCTTCGCTCTGGCAGCAGGCCGGTCGCGCCGGCCGCCGGGACCGCGAGGCGGTCGTGGTGTTCGTCGCCGACGACGATCCCCTCGACCGGTACCTGCTGCGGCACCCCGAGCATCTCTGGAGCCGTCCGCTGGAGGCCGCCACCGCCGATGTGTCGAACCCGCACGTGCTCGCGCCGCACGTGCGATGCGCGGCCTTCGAGCTGCCGGTGGCCGACGAGGAGGAGGCCTGCCTGCTCGGGACCGATGCACGGGCGGTGCTCGCCGCCGAGGAGGAGGCCGGGCGGCTGCGCCGCAGGGGCGACAAGCGGTACTGGGCCGGACGCGGGTCGCCGGCGGGCAACGTCGCCATCCGCTCGGCCGGCGGCGAGCCCTTCCGCATCGTGCACGCGGCCACGGGGGAGTTGATCGGCGACGTCGACGAGGCGCGTGCGTTCCGGACGGTGCACCCGGGAGCGGTGTACGTGCACCAGGGCGCGGTGTACGCGGTGGACGACCTCGACCTCGACGACCGCATCGCGGCGGTCTCGCCGTACGACGGAGACGTGACCACCCACCCTCGTGTCGACACCGACGTAACCGTCGCGGATGTCGCCGAGGAGGAGGCTTGGGGGCGGTGCGGCCTCGCGCGTGGCCGCGTCGAGGTCACGACCCAGGTGCTCGCCTACGAGCGGCGGCGGCTGTTCACCGGCGAGTCCCTGGGCGTCGTCGACCTCGACCTGCCGCGCTCGCGCCTGGACACCCGAGCATTCTGGTTGACGATTGCGGCCGACGTGCTCGCCGAGGCCGGGCTCCCCAACAACGAGCGCGCGGTGGCGGGAGCCGCCCACGCGGCCGAGCACGCGGCGATCGGACTACTGCCGCTCACCACCATGTGCGACCGCTGGGACGTCGGCGGTCTGTCGACGCCCTGGCACCCCGACACGGGCGCGGCGACGATCTTCGTCTACGACGGTTATCCCGGCGGCGCCGGGATCGCCGACCGGGCGTTCAGGGCGGGCGTGACGCACTTGGTCGCGACCCGCGACGCCGTCGCGGGATGCGGGTGCACCGAGGGATGTCCCTCCTGTGTGCAATCACCGAAGTGCGGCAACGGCAACGAGCCGTTGGACAAGGCCGGCGCGGTGCGACTGCTCTCGGCGGTACTGGACGAGCTCGCCGAGCCGAGCGAGTCCGCCGGATGACTCCCGGCGTCGCCCGAGACGCGGCTCTTGGGGATCTGCCGTGACCGACGGCCGCCGCGGCCGGTCCCCCGTCCGCGGGGGGATCCGGGGTCGACTCGGGCGGGGAGAGCTCGGCGCTGGCACGCGAGCGCACCTCCGGGGTGACGAGTCGGGTGAGCTCGGCGGTCGGCTCGGCCGCGACGACGACGGTCGCCGAGAGCAGGTCGGCATCGAGGTCGCGCAACCGGGCGCCGTTGGCCCTCGCCAGTCGTCGCGCGGCCACCTCGGCATCCCCCGTTCCCCCTGCCAGCGGAGAGGCACCCGCAGCGGCCAGCGCCGCGGCGTCCGCAGCCGTTTGCGCGCGGGCGTGCGCGAGCGCCAGGTCGGCGAGCGCGACGCACGACACGAGCAGGGCCGGCAGGAGTGCCAGCATGGAGCCCACGAGCAGGACGGCCACACTGCCCTCGTCGTCCCCGCTCGTCGGTGGACGACCCGTTGGCGCACGTCCCCCTGCGTCGAAGCCTCGCGATCGTCGTTGCGGCGCTCTCACGGGGGCTCCTCGACCTGCATCGTCGCCTCGACCTCGGGCAGCCACGCGGGTCCGAACGGCTCGGGCAGCACCCGGGCCTGCAGCCGAACCCTCGCGGTGACCGGTTGGCCGGGTTGCGGACTCGCCGGCTCCACGACGAGCTCGTAGGGGGCCGGCGCGGCGTCCGCGACCGCCTGCTCCGCCGCAGCGGTATCGCCGACCGCGGCGTGACGCGCCGCGTCACGCGCGAGGGTCTGCGCGGCGACCACGTCGGCACCGACGACCGCGGAGAGTGCGACGGCAACCGCGAGCAGCACGACGACGGGCAACAAGAGGGCGAGCTCGACGGCCTGGCTGCCCCGTTCCGCCCACCGGTGGTCGCGTCGGGGGACGCGCCTGCGCGCGTCCCCCGACCGGGAGCTCAGAACCATCCGCCGACGGTGTCGCCGAGCGTGTCGACCACCGCATCGACGATGATCCGCAGCACGTCGGGCTCGGTGAAGATCTCCACCAGCCCGCCACACGCAGCGGCGCTCACACCGCCCAGCATCGCGTACTCCACACCTACGGGATGGCCTTGTGCGTGGCACTGGCTGGACTGGTTTGTTGCTGGTCTCGGGGCTTGTGGAGTTCACGGGGTGGCCTTGTGTTGCCACGTGGCGGGTTGTTCGTGGCAGTACGGTGGCAGCACGGGCGGTCTCACGAGGCCGCCTCGGTGAGCGCGAGGTACCACCTGCGGACCCAGCGGGCGTCGCCGAGGGCGGTGTGCCGCTCGTCGTCGCTGACTGGTTCGACGCCGCAGGCGCGCGCGAGGTCATCCGAGCGCCACGGCAGCGGCAGGTCCGGCATCGGCTCCCCGCAGTCGGCCCGCCCGTTGAGGTAGCCGACGGCCATCGCCTCCACGTCGATCAAGTGATAGTGCCACGCAGGCGCCTGGCCCCAGTCGCGCAGGAACCGGTCAAGGAACGCAGCATCGAAGCTCGGCACCGCGCCGACGAGGTGCGCGCCCGCGAGCACCGGCGCGATCCGATCCGCTACGTGGGGCGGGTACTCCCACGTCCACTCGAAGGTCTCTGTGCGGTGGTAGAAGCCGGTCATGCGCAGCGCGGTAGGGTCCGCGGTCCTCAGTGAGGGCTTCGGTCGGTAGACGCGCTCGTCGGATTCGCCGTCGACGATGAGGGCGATCTCCCACGGCTCGTGGCGGTCCGGGTCGAGCCCGGTGGTTTCGATGTCGAGGAACACGAGGCGGCTCATGGCGCGCGTCCTTTCGTGCGTCGAGCGTGTCGGTCGGCCTAGGGGCTGTCGCCATTGGCGAGGCGGACGAGCTGTTCGGCGTCTGTGACCGTGCTGGCAATGGCGACGGGAGCGGTTCCGGGGGCCTGCCCATAGATGACCGCGCCGACGTTGCGGAACGAGGCCCGGAGGTCCGTGCGAGTGGGAACAGCAGCACGCACGATCGACCCCCTAGGCAGCCAGCGGAGCCGGTCTAGCGAGTAGTTGGCGACTGGGGAGACCTCCTCCCACGAGTCACCGAAGATCACGTCGCCGGCATGGTCGAACATCGGGTCGTCGGCGAGTCGGATGAAGCCGAAGTCGGTGCCGGCCCACACGTAGTCGCCCGCGCGCAGCTCCTCGACGGGCAGCAGCACGGTCCGCGTGCCCGTCGGCGCCTCGATCTCGTCTTCTGGCGATTCCATCGAATCCGGGTGCATCGTCGTCCCTCCATCCACGATCGACCGATTAGGGCGGCTGGCCCGCCGGTCCGGTCCCCTTCCCCAAAGACCATCCCGGCGGGCCAGCCTCGGATGCCCGCCCGCGCTATACGCGGACCGGCATCAACAAGTACCCGAACTCATCACCCCCCTCCGCGTCTCGGATCACTGCGGGCTTCACCTCGTCGCGAAGTTCGACGGTCACCCGGTCTCCGTCGAGCATCCCGAGCCCACCGGTGAGGTAGCGCGGGTTGAACGCGATCCGTTCGGGGGGCTCGCCGCCTGTCTCGACTGCGACCGATTCGCTGGCCTCGCCGGTCTCGCCCGTGCCGCCCTCAACCGTGAGTCGGCCGCTGTCGATCGCGAGGACGACGGGCTGCGTTCCGGTGAGCGAGCCGATCCGGTCGACGACCTTGCGCAGTCGCTGGCGGTCGACGGTGACCGCGCCCTCGGTCTTGTCGGGCCAGAACTGCGGGTAGTCGGGGAACTTGCCGACGATGGTGCGCGAGTGCCACGTGAGCGTGAGTCGGCCGGTCGCCCCGTGGAACCACGCAGCCTGCAGTCCCGCGCCGGGATTGTCGGCCCCCGGGGCGGCGGTCAGCGTCTTGACCTTCGACTTGCGGACCGCGTCGAGCGCGCGGCTCGGCACGAGGCGGTGCAGGTGCGACGAGGTGGCGGCCCACGCGAGCCGGTAGCTGTCGGTCGCCACGATCCCGTCGTCACCGAACCACACCCCGGTGAGAACCGGCCGCGCGTCGTCCGAGCTGGCGGTCTCGACCATCGCCGCGAACCATGCGAGGTGGTCCGAGTGGTCGCGCCAGTCGACCCCGTCGGGCTGCGGCAGCGGCGGGTAGTCGTCGGCCGGCATCGTCCGCAGCGACACGTCCGCGTCGCCCGAGACGATGCGGAGCCGGTCGGGGTCGCCGTTGACGTGCAGCGTCACCGTGTCGCCGTCAACTTTGCGCGCGATCTTGTCGAGCGCGGCGAACGGCACGAGCGCGTGGCCGTCGTCGAGCGCGTCGGCAGTGTCGACGCGCGCCCACGTGGTGAGTTCGAGGTCGGTTGTGGCGAGCGTGACGCCGTCGATGCTGTCGACGGTGACGCGGACCCCGGAAAGTGCGGGTAGGTTTGCGCGGTTGCCGAGGCTGCGCTTGGTTTCGGCGAGCGCGGTTTTCAGGTCGCGCGTGGCGAGTGTGGCTTTCATCGCTGATCCCTCCGTGTTGGCGGTACAGGGCTAGGTGGCCTCGTTGGGCTATGGGGCCACCGGGACGCCCACACCTCCCCCGCCTGGTGGGTGTGGGCGCCGCGCTGGCACCTAGCTCGCGGATCGCATCACCTCCTTGTTCGTCGGTCGTATCTGGCCGTTTCGGATCTCGATCTCCGCTGCGCACTCGATCGAGCACGCCCACACGCGCTCGCCGTCTCGGCCGCGCGCGCCCCATCCCGGATCGTCGAATCCGCGGGCGGCACATCCGCGCCCGTAGCATCCGATCCCGTTCCCCCCGATCACCTGCCGCCCCTGGTGCGCGATGAAGTCCTTAGCGGCACGCACGAACTCGGGAGATAGCTGGCGGTGGGTGAAGATGAAGTCCGCGCCGTGGTGCACGGCCTCAACGGTGCCGTCCTGGTGCGCGAGGATGGAATCTCGGTAGTGCTTGCAGTCGGTCATGCCGTCGAAGTCGGCGCCCTCGTATAGCGAGGTGGCCGCGCGGACTTCGTCGTCGGTGGGCCCGTCGGTCCATGAGACTCGGAGGCTTGCCCCTCCGGCGTACTTGCTCGTGCGGACGCTGAACTTGGCGCTGGGAAAGGTGGCGCGGAGGTGTTTGCGTAGCAGCTTGGCGGTCTCGGTTGGGGCGAGGTATCGGCGGTGCGTCATGGCTGATCCCTCCTATGTGGGCTGACGGGTACAGGGTACACCCGTTGCGGGTACGGTGTCAACCTGTTATGTGAGGCGCGCCTCATCGATGCCCGGCCAGGGGACCGAGGCAGACGACAACGGCGAGGGATACGGGCGATGCTCCACAACCTCGCCCCACTCGCCCTGGCCGGCACATCCGCGCGTATCGTCCTCGGCCCACCACGAAGTGTGGGTTTGCCCGTCGGCGGCCTCGTCGGTCTCGTATGTGATCGCGAGGCCGCAGTAACGGCACCGCGAGACAGGTGCAGCTTCCATCACCGACTCCCTCCGGTCGACTGCCCATCAAAGTGCACGCTGACGTGCCCGTAGGTCTCCGCCCCGTAGTGCACATCGCGGAGACCGTGCTCCCTGCGGATCGCCCAGCCGATCACGCGGCCCCAGTCGTCGGACCAGAACACGCGGCCGCGGTCGCTGACCTCGAACGTGGCGCCGTCGATCGTGACTTGTGTTGCCATCGCTGATCCCTCCCATTGGCGCCTCGGGCTAGTGGCACCGTCGAGCCCACACGCCGCACCGTGGCGCGTATGGGCTCTGCGCTGCCGCTACTCGAAGGCGATCCGGGCGGCCGCGCGCTCGCACGCCACCGCCTCACGCTCGCGACCGTTCGCGGCCAACACCTCCGACTCATGCATCAACCGAGCCGACGCCTCCACGGGCCCCAACGGCGACGAGCTGCCCGCCGCCGCGGCGATCTTGTCGGCCGTGGTGCGCATGTTGTGCGCGCGGATCCGCGCGAGCGTGCCCGCCTCCGACACCTCCACGGCATCGGCCGCGCGGTGCAGGTCGTCGGCGAGCTGGTCGACGCGCACGCGCGCCTCGGTGAGAGTGGTCACAGTGTCCATCGCTGATCCCTTCTGATCCGTCCTACAGGGGTGGCGCCTAGCGGCACCGAGACGCCCACGCGCGAGGCATGAGCGCCGCGCTGCAGCTACTCCGCCTCCCGCTCGTGGCGTCCCGCGTCCGCCCGCGCGACGGCGAGAACGTCGATATCCCCGCCGTCGCGCTCCGGCCCGTGCGAGCCGCACGTGACACACTCCGCACGCGTGACCTGCCGCCCGTCACGATCGAACGTGCGTACCCGTGTCGCGTGCACCTAGACCACCTCCCGCTCGCCCCACGCGCGCTCCGCCTCCGCGCGCGCCGCATCCCGCGCCGCAGCGAACGCATCACCGCGCAACGCCTGAGCAGTCCCGTCGAACGGCTCACCGCTCGCATCGAACAACGCCACCAGCCCACTGCCACGCATCGACACCCGCACGAGGCCGTTGCGCATCGCCTCCGCACGAGCCCTACCAACCATCGTCCGCATCGCCAATCCCTCCCTAGCTCCACAAGGCCAACCTGTACCGTGCGACCGCATCGTAACCCCCGAGCGCAACAGGGTCAACCTGTTACCGGCACGGGGTGCACCCACCGCACACCCAAACCCAACCAACCCAACCACCCCCACCCACCAACCACAACCAGTCAAACCTGACAGCCATCGTCGGCGAGCGTGAGCGGATAGGGGGTGGGGGGTTGCTCATCGAGGCAACCGGCCGATGTGCCGACCCCCCACCCCCCGCTCACGCCCTGACTGTGGGGTTGTGGGTGTGGTGGACGGTGGGGGTTGTGGTGGTGTTGTGGGGGTCACTAGGCGGGTGGCTGGTGGGTTGGGGGGGGTGTTGTTGGGGGTGTGTGCTGGGGTTTTGGGGTGGGTGGGGTTCGGCGGTTGGCCCTACGTCCCCGCCGCCCGCCCGCCGGTCCGTTTTTTCGCAGCGATCTCCTGCGTGGTGTCTTCGCGCCCGGGGCTTCTGGTATGGCGCGTGGTTTTGTGCCCCCCGTTCTGAGCCCTAAAGGATCGCAGGCCGTTCTTTGTCTCACGCTAGGGGCGTCACTCCGACCTTGAGGCCCCCCGACTCGCCGTAGCCCGCTGCGCTCGTCCACCTGCTGTGGGTGCTGTCCAGCGGTACGCGTGCGGGTCTGGGGGCCGTGGCTTGTCTCTTAGCTCACAGTTCCGGCCGGTTACGTTTCCCTAGCGGGCTGCCATCGGTTGCCCCGCTCCTCGCCGGGACGCGCGCCGGCAGCAGCGCGCTGTTTCGGGCATCGCGCGTGTTCCCAGCGGTAGCCGGGTTCGCTGATGCCTGAGCCTTGGATGAGTTGCCCGGTTGCGATGCGGTGTTCGCACGCGGGGCAGGCGCCCGGGTGTCGTGCTCGGGTGACGCCGGGCGCGTATTCGAGGTCGCGGGAGGGCGCGTAGGCAGGTGAGCCGCGTCGGCCGCGTTCGCGGCTGCGCGCCTTCTCCCAGTCGAGCCCCTTCGCCATCGTGGAGCGCCTAGCCGCGCTTGCCGCGCCGGTAGTTGCCGCGGCTGGGCTGTCGCCTGCGCGCCCCACCCGAGTTCGTGCCGCTGCGTTGGTTGCGGCGCTGGCGGCGCGGCGGGTTGGGCTGGAACGTGTCGTAGAAGCCGCGCCCGTCGGTGCGTGGCGTGGGCGCGGCTGCGGGCGGCTGGTCGGCGTAGTGGCTAGGCACGAGTCGCCTCCTCCGCGGTGGGTTGGGGGATGCGGTCGTCGAACGCGAAGAAGATCCAGATGGCGATGGCGAGGCTGGTGGGCCAGCCGATGTAGCTCGCGAGCCACGGTGCGAGGGCGGTGAGGGTGAGCACGCTGGCGGCTCGGGAGACTCGTTCGGTCGCCTTGTCGTTCACAGCCCCTCCTTGTGGTCCCGTCGTCTGGGGGGCACGAGGGTGGCACAGGCTCTGGTTGTGGTCAACGACCTCGGCCATAAGAAAGCCCCCAGGGCCGGCGGGGACCCTGGGGGCTTTCACCCCAAGCGACGTCACGCACCCGAAGGGCCGTTGCGACGCGTGGGAGTGTGACAGGGCTGCGCTGTGTCGTCAACAGGGTGAAGGCGTGTACCCTCGCGGGCGATGAGCGCGACCGACAACCTCACGCCGCACGCGCGGAACACGGCGCGGATCTCTCAGGCGGCGGAGAAACGCAAGGCCGACTGGCTGCAGTTCCGCCACGCCGGCCACACGGTGGCGGGCGCGTGCCAGGAGGTCGGTGTCGCGCTGAACACGTATCAGCGGTGGCGTCAGCGCGACCCGGAGTTCGCGGCGCGCGCCGACCTGGCGGGGCAGCGGGCGCGCGGCGACGCGTCCGGGTTCAACGGGACGTTGCAGGACTTCGAGCGCGCGTTCATCCCGAGCCCGGAGGGCGGACGGGTCGAGCAGAGTTTCTACACCGCGGCGATCCATCGCGCGCTTGAGGGCACGCGCGAGGGCGAGATCACGCTGGTGTTGTTGCCGCCGGGCGCTCGGAAGACGACGACGTTGGAGAACTGGGCGGTCGGCAAGCTCGCGACCGACCCGAATCATCGCATCCTGAACATCTCCAAGAGCCTCGACCACGCGAAGAAGTCGGTCGGGCGGATGCAGGCGCTGCTCACCGACACGAGTTTGACGGCGGAGATGATCGCGAGGTTCGGCCCGTTCAAGGAGTACGGGCAGGAGAAGCGCGGCAAGCCGTGGGCGCAGGACCATTTCACGGTCGCCACGTCGACGCTGTCGCACCGCGACTATTCGATGACCGCGCGCGGGTGGACGTCGCAGATCTACGGGTCGCGTGCGGACACGATCATCATCGACGACCCGCAGACGATCGACGACGTCGACCAGACCGAGAAGAAGCTCGACAAGCTCCGCCTCGACATCTTCACTCGCCGGCCCGGTCCGGGTCGCGGGCGCGTGGTGATCTTGGGAACGCGCCTCGACCACGGCGACCTGTACGAGCGACTGATCGAGGAGGACGTCGTCGACCACTACCTCAAGTTCCCGGTGGTCGACGGCGACGGCGAGCCGGTCGACCCGGTGGTGTTCCCCAAGGAGCATCTGCCGAAGGTGCGCAAGCAGGTCGGCGAGCAGTCGTGGGCGGCGGCGTACATGATGCGCCCGAAGCTCGGCGAGAACGCGACGTTCCCCAGCGACGCGCTCGACGAGTGCAAGCAGCCGGCGATGGCGGCGGGCCCGCTGGCTGAGCACGAGCAGGCCGCGCCGGTGGTGATCGGCGTCGACCCGAACTTGGGGGCGGGCTACACGAGCTTGTGCGCGCTGGCCTATTGGCCGGATCGCGCGCGCGTGCTCGACAGTCACGAGTGGTACGGGCTGTCGCGCACCGAGGACATTCTCGACCGGTTGGAGCGGTGGGCGAGCGCGTATCGGCCGGTCGATGTGCGCATCGAGATCAACGCGTTCCAGCGGGGGTTGCAGAAGGACGAGCGGTTGCGCGCGCTCGCGCGCGAGTACGGGTTCTCGATTCGTGAGCACACGACCGACAAGAAGAAGGTCTCCCACGACCTCGAACAGCTCGGCATCGCGACGATGGCGCGCAGCTTTTTGAAACGCGAGATCGAGGTCCCGTGGCACCGCGACGGCGAGTGCGACGTCGCGTCGTGCTCGGCGTGCCACGAGCTTCCCGATTCGCGCGAGGTCGGGTGGACGCGGCGGCGCATGGAGCCGCTGGTGCAGGAACTTGAGGCGTGGCGGCCGGTGCGCGGCTCGCGGTTGAAGCAGGACCGCGTCATGTCGTTGTGGATCGCATGGATCAGGTGGCAGCAGATGCGCCCGACCGCGCCGTCCGACGATTCGCAGTGGGACCGGCCGACCGGCTGGAAGCCGGTGGCGTACACGCCGTTGACTTCGGGGAGGCGCTGATGGTCCGCCCGGCGCGCGACGACAAGTTCGAGGAGATCCTGCACAAGGTGCGGACGCGCCGCGACGGCGACTCGCAGCGCATCCGCGAGATGATCGAGGTGCGCGACCGCTACGAGGGCGATTGGAGCGTGCCGATCCCCGAGGTCGACGACGAGGAGGAGCTGGACGCGCCCGTGCCGTTCCTGCTCGCCGACGCGATCGACCAGACGGCGATGCGCGCGGCGTCGGTGATGCCGCACGTGGAGGTGCCGAAGGTCGTCGGCGACGGGGTGACGCACGAGACCGCGGCCGACTGGGCGCGTCGGCGCCGCAAGAACCTCTACTCGGCGTGGGACTACTCGGCGCTGCCGATCTTGATGGCGCGCGCGTTCCGCCACTACGCGGGCTATGGGTCGATGGCGTTCGCGGTGGTGCCCGACTTCGAGGAGCGCCGGTCGCGCATCGTGCTGCGCGATCCGCTGTCGAGCTACCCGGAGCCGCGCGACGCCGAGGAGGTCCGCGCGCCGCGCGACTGCGCGTTCGTGTACGGCAAGACGCGCGCCGAACTGCTCGCCCAGTACGGCGACGACGTGCGCGACGTGCTCGACAACTACCGCGTCAACCCCGAGTCGCAGGTGTGGGACGTGTTCGAGTGGATCGACGAGGACGAGATCGTCCTCGGGATCCTCGGGCCTCGCCAGCCCGACTGGTCGCGCACCCGCAACTTCCTGGCCGACAAGCCCGAGGTGTCCGCGCCGCTGCACCGGTGGCCGAACCGCGCGGGCCGGTGCACCGCGCACGTGCCCTACCGGGTGACGTTGAACCGCGTGATGGCGCAGGTGAAGAACGCGGTGCCGGTCTCGGACCTGTGGGCGAAGATGATGGCGCTCGACGTGAAGGCCGCCGAGAAGACCGTGTTCCAGGACCGCTACCTCGTCGGCAGCGAAAACGAGGACCCGCAGATCGTGTCGCACGACGGGAACTGGCAGCCGGGCCACACGGGCCGTATGAATCGGCTGCGCGGCGTGGCGCAGCTCGGCGTGCTGCAGGACGGGCCGGGGCCGGCGGCGCAGCCGGTGATCGACCGGTTGGAGCGCGGCGTGCGCGCGAACGCGGGCGCGTTGCCGCAGTTCCAGGGCGAGACGCCGTCGAGCCTGCGGACCGGGCGCGCGCTCGACGCGATGCAGGACATGAGCCTCGACCCGCGCATCCAAGAGATGCACACCGTCTCCGAGTACGCGCTGCGCACGGTCAACGAGATGGTGTTCGCTGTCGACGAGGGCTATTGGCCGCGGCGCAGGCACCAGCGGTTCTCGGGGTGGCCCGCCGACCGGGGCGTGTTCGCGTTCGAGCCCGCCAAGCACAACCAGACCGCCGACGGTGGCCGCAACAATGCGGTGAGCTACGCGATCGCGGGTGCCGATGTGACGCAGACGACGACGGCGATCGGGTCGATGGTCGGCGCGAACCTGCTCGACCGCAAGACCGCGCGGATTAAGCATCCGATGATCGCCGACCACGAGGAGGCCGAGCATCAGATCCACCTCGAACGGTTGGAGGACGCGTTCGGGGTGAGCTTCGCGCAGCAGGTCGCGGGCGGCGAGATCTTGGTGCAGGACGCGGTCGAGGCGATCCGGGCGATGCAGCGCGGCGAGTCGCAGGTCGACGCGGTGCAGCGCGCGCAGGAGGCCGCGCAGGAACGCGAGGCCGATCAGATGCAGCAGATGCAGGACGATCCGCAGGCGCCGCAGGCGCAGCCGGGGTTGCAGCCGGCCGCGCCCGCGGAGGAGGCGATGCAGGCGCGCCAGGAGGCTGCGCCGCAGCTGTCGCCGGTCGAGGGACCGACGACGGGGCAGGAGCGGTTGCGTCAGCTCGCGACCGCGTTGCGGGCGAGCCCGAGCTAAGGAGGCGACATGCCAAGGCGCGGACGCGGACCCGACCCGTCGCAGACCGGACGGCCGTCGGCGCAGCGCACCGACCGCAACCAGGCCGACGCGCCCGCCCAGGCGCCCGATGTGCCTGCCGGGTCGACGACCTGGGGCGAGCGGCAGCAGCTTGAGCAGCAGCAGCAGCAGATGCCCGCGCCCGACGAGCGGCAGCGGTTCCAGCAGGTCTTGCAGCGCGCGCAGCAGGCCGACGCGTCGCCGGTGATGATGAACCGTCCGTCGGATCGGCCGGGCGAGGATGTGCGCGAAGGGCTCGGCACTGGCGGGCAGGGCCTTGAGGGCATGCAGCAGATGCGTCCCGGCCAGCGCGAGGGGCTGGTCGAGATCGCGCGGCGCTTGCCGCTGTGGGAGCAGCACGCCGCGCGGCCGGGCACGTCGAACGTGTTCAAGCAGTTCGTTCGGATCATGCGGTCGCGGATGCCCGCCGATGTCGACATGAGCGAACTGCTCGGCGGCGAAGGGGGCGGAGCGAGTCGATGAGCTACATGGGCGAGTTCGCGCGGCTGGGCCGCAATGTGCACGAGTCGCCGCCCGACCCGGACGAGGAGGTCGCCGAGTCGGCGTCGATTTGGGAGCGCGGCTGGGATCGCACCACCGACTTCTTCGGCGGGTTGAGTCAGGGCGCGATCGAGACGGGCGGCTTCTTCGTCGACATGGCGCACGCCACCCCGATCCTGCCGGGCTTCGAGGACGAGGACTTCCACGAGTCGCTGTGGTCGATCACGCAAGAGCGTCTGCTCGAAGGCGCGATGGGCGAGATGTTCGGACCCGACCGGGGGGTGGGTGCAGCGATCGGCGCGGTGCCCGAGCGCGTGCGCGAACCAGTCGGCGAGGGCTTCGACTGGATGATGGAGAACATCTACGAGCCGTGGAACCGCGCGCACGCCGCCACCCACCACATGCAGAACCTCTCCGAGGACCAGCGGTGGCACGAGGAGACCGAAGATCTCGGCTTGTTCGAGGGCTTGTCGAAGCAGTGGCAGGCCGCGTGGGACCTCGCCGAGTCGGCGTCGCCGGGTCAGGCGCTCGGCGCGCGGCTGACGCGCACCGACATCACCGACCCCGACGACGTCGCCGAGCTGATGGGCTCGGACGCGTTCCGGTTCTGGTCGGGCACCTACGACGCGGTGTCGACGTTGACGTTGGAGCCCGACGTGATCGGCGCGTCGTGGATCGGCAGCGCGCGGCGTCGCTACCTCAAACGTCCGCTCGACGCCGACCCGCAGCGACGCGCGGTGCAACGCGAGGAGTTCTTCACCGGCCGCGGCAAGGAACGCGGCGTCTTCCGCGCGTCGTGGCGCGACATGGACGACTTCATCACCCGCCGACTCGACGAGACCGGCGACGCGGCGCAGACCGCGGGGGAGATCCGCCGCCGGTTCTTCCAAGGCGACCCGCACGGCGAGTTCAAGTCGTGGGCGCTGGCGAGCTTGCCGAACAAGCAGAGCCGCGAGCAGGCGATGCGGTTGTTCATGGGCGACATGTCGCAGCTCCGCGCGCTCGACCGCTACAGCCAAGACCTCGAACTGCGCGTCGCGGAGGCCACCAGCGAGCAGCGCGACCTCTCGCGGCTGCGCGAGCAGCACGGCGCCCCGCGCCCCGGCGAGGGCGCGTTCCAGCAGCCAGCCGCCGACCGGCTGACGCAGTGGCAGGCGCAGCAGCGGCGCGTCACCGACGAGATCCAGCGGCGCATGGAGGACTACTCGTGGCCGAACGAGATCGGCGACCCGTGGTTCCGCGACCTCGCGCACGAGCGCATCAAGAACGACCAGGTCCACCAGGCCGGCCTCGACGCGGAGCTGCGCTACCTCGACGTCGAGAACGAGATGTTGCAGCAGTGGCGCCGCACCGCCGGGTCGCAGCAGCACGAGCCGCGCTTGTCGCGTCTCGGCGACGCCCGCGACGCGGTCACGCGCGGTCGCATGTTCCAAGAGCCCGGCTCGGGACGCGTGCTGAACATGTTCACCAAGCGTCCGCATCGTCAGATCGACCTTGAGGACGGCCACCACGTGTCGACGATGGTCGAGCGGACGTTGCGGCAGGCGCGCATGTCGCGCGACGAGATCGACCGGTGGGTGGGCGCGTTCAACGAGCCGATGCAGGCGGGCCAGCGGTTCGAGCTGTGGAACCGCATGGAGCAGGCCGCGTTCCGCAAGGTCGCTCGCGACTTCGGCGTCAACGAGGCCGACATGGGCCCGATCATGGAGAAGATGGCAACGGGCCGCGAGCAGGCACGCCGGTTGCAGCAGTCGGGCCGCAGCGAGGCGTTCGCGGCCGGCGACCGCGACCTGATCCGCTTCGCGGGCCCCGACGGCGAGATCAGCGTGTATCCCGCGCCGATGGCGAAGACGCAGACCCGCAACTTCACGACCGCCACCGACTTCCCCGCCGTGTTGCAGGCAATGCGCCGGTTGGAGAAGAAAGGGTTCACGCCGCCCGCCGACCCGTTGCCGGCGGGCGTCCTCGGCCGCGCGCGCACGCTGATGGACCAGACGATCGAGGGGCTGGAGGTCGGCACCGACCTGCGGGGCCGGTTGAAGCGGTCGCGCCGCGCGATGGACCAGGACACCGACGCGCCGCGCTACCAGCGCCGCATGATCGACGACGCGCTCGACGACCTTGAGGACTGGGCCGCCACCAACCCCGACGCGGGCGACGTGATCCTGCCGGAGATGCAGCGGCTGCGCGAGGAGGTCGGCGCGCTGCCCGATCCGACGCAGGCGCGGCGGCGCATGGAGGGCACGCGGCGGCTCGGCCGCGAAGCCGCCGAGGGGCTGAACTACTTCTGGAAGGCGAACGTGCTGCTGCGTCCCGCGTGGCCGATGCGCGTGGTCGCCGACCAGAACATGCGTAACGTCTTCAAGTTCGGGGCGCTCGCGACCGCTGGCCAGATGCCGCGCGCGGGCGCGAACATGACGCGCGCGGCGATGCGCGAGCTGGGCGTCGAGATGGCGCCGCACTCGGGCAGGGGCCAGCGACGCGCGACGCAGCTCGGCGTCGCGGGCGGCGCCGGCACCGGCTTCGCGGCGGCCGGGCCGGCGGGCGCGGCGGTGGGCGCGGCGATCGGCGGGTTCACTGGCCGCGGGTTGCATCGCAAGCTGTCGGACATGGACGCGATGGGCTATAAGGGCCCGGTCGTCGGCGGGGCCCGCCACGAGGGCCCGTTCGGCGCGGCGGGCGACGCGTCGAACATCTACCGCGAACGCAACCGGCAGATGCGCCAGATCCAGGAGGTCATGGGGTCGGAGGAGACGCTGATGCGGCGCCTCGAACCCGACCCGCGGAACATGGAGACGGTCCAGGGAACCGACCCGCGGCACGCGGACTCGTGGGCGCGCAACGTCAACAACCAGGTCGGCGGCGACGAGTTCTGGTCGCAGGCGCTGCGCGGCATCCGCGACGGCGAGACGCCGTCGGTGACGATGGAGCGGATGGTCGACTGGCTCGACTCGCCCGACGGGGCGGCGTATCGCCGGTCGGTGCCGTGGCGCGACGACGTCGACGGGTCGGGCGCGCGCGTGGAGGTGCCCGAGGGCGGCGAGTGGGTCAACCTCGACCGCGAGACGTGGGCGGCGCATCTCTACGACGAGGCCCAGCGGCTCGTCGACGGCAATCCCGAGCTGGCCGACAAGGCGCTGCATCGCACGTTGCAGGCCAACGACATTGAGACGGCGATCCCCGATGCGGCGTTGCGTCCCGAGGTGCACGGCGAAGCGATCGCGCAGCTTGCCGGCCAGGGGGTCATGGGCACGGTCAACACGTTCGTGAAGCGCGGCATGCGGTTCTTGGGCACGCTCGTCGACGACGAGTTGTCGCGGATGCCGTCGTTCTCGCTGCACTACAACCAGCGGCTCCGCGAGCTGCACGGGGGCGTGCCGGAGGGCCAGCGGATCTCGCGGCAGCAGCTCGACGCGTGGGAGGGCCAGGCGCGCGACTATGCGTTGTCGCAGACGCGCGAGTTGATGTTCGACCTCGCCGAGCGCAGCCAGTTCGGTGAGATGGTGCGGTTCCAGTCGCAGTTCTTCGACGCGTTCCGCGAGATCACCGCGACGTGGGCGGGGCTGGTCGCCGACAACCCGGCGGCGGCGGTGCGCGCGATGAAGTCGTGGGAAGGCCTCACCGAGTATCCCGGTTTCCACGAGGACGACGAAGGCAACCGGTGGATCGACATGCGCGTGCCCGACTTCGCTCAGGGGCTGCTCAACGAGTCGCCATTGTTCCAAGACGCGGTCGACTCGCAGGGTTACATGCGCCTGTCGCCGCGGTCGCTGGCGGTCGCGCCGGTCGTCGGCGGCCCCGAGGGGGTGCAGGGCATGGTCGAGACGATGGCCGGCTTCGGCCCGTGGATTCAGATTCCCGCCTCGGAGCTGGTGCGCCGCCGCCCCGAGTTCGAGGACGTCATGTCGCCGATCTTGCCGTTCGGGCCAAGCCGCGACATTCCCGACGCGCTGATGTCGAGCTGGCAACGCGACATGCGCGGCTACTTCGAGGGCTACAGCGACGACCGTTACGCCTCGAACTTCCAAGGCATCCTGCGCACCAAGCTCACCGAGATGCGGCTCGGCGAACGCGAGCCCGTCGACTTCGACGATCCCGAGGCGCGACGCGCGTTCGTCGACGAGGTCGAGAGCGAAGCGACGTCGCTGCAACTGCTCGACGCGCTCACGTCGTTCGCGGCTCCCGCGAGCCCCCAGTTCGACTCGCCGTTCCGTCCCTACATCGACCGGTACCAAGAGCTGCAGCGCGAAGATCCCGCCACGGCGGACTCGCGGTTCTACGAGACGTTCGGCGACGAGTTCTTCGCGTTGACGCAGAACTTCACCGAGTCGATGGACGGGGTGCCCGCCACCCAGGAAGGCTGGGTCGCGGGGGAGCAGTACCGCGCGTTCGCGGAGGAGCATCCCGACTTGTTCCCCGTGATCTTGGGCTCGGGCGGCGGCGGTTCGATCCCTGAGTTCTCCCGCGCGGTGTACGACGCGCAGATGGACTCGCCGTTGCGGTTCGGCGCGGAGGAGACGCGACGTCGCCGGTTCACGCCCGACGAGATGATCGAGGACACCGACGTGCGGGCGGGCCGGATCAAGTTCAGCCGCCTGATGGACCGCATCGACAGCGAGCTTGAGCGGCGCGGCCTGCCGCACCTCGACCATCCCGACGCCGAGCCGATCGCTCGCGCGCGCAGCATGGTCGTCGACCAGGTCGAGCAGCAGCATCCCGAGTGGCGTCGCGAGCGCGAGCAGATGGACCGGGGCCGCTGGCGCGAACGCATCCGCGCGTTCGACTGGATGACGCGCCTCGAACCGGTCAACCAGCGGCCCGACATCCAAGGTCTCGACACGTACCTTGAGTTGCGCGACCGGTTCATCGGCGAGTTGGAGCAGCGCGAGGTCCGCTCGTTGACCGCGCGCGCGAACGAGGATCTGCACCAGGCGTGGCAGCACGCCCGCCAGCAGCTCATCCAGCAGAACCCCGCGTTCGCGGACCTGGCGCACCGCTACTTGGAGTTCGACACGTTGGAGCCGGGCACGAGCCGGCAGGAGGCGGCACAGTGAGCGACATCACAGGCGCCGCCGACGCGTTCGACGAGAACCAGCCGCCCGAGCAGGCGGGCGTCGACCCGGCCGCGGTCGACCCGGCTGGCCCGACGGTCGGCGACGACGGGCTCGCGCCGCCGGTGGGAGGTCAGGGCGACCTCGGCGTCGACGAGATGATGGACCTCGCGATCGCGTCGACGGCGGCGAGCCGCGCCGACCAGGACTTCGAGCAGCCGACGGTGATCACCGGCTTTCGGCAAGAGACGCGCCAGGAGGGCCGCTGGCCCGAGCCGATCGCGCAGCACATGACCACGCCCGGCCCGATTCGTCGCGAGACGGTCGAGCAGCGCCGCACTCCCGAGGAGGCGGCCCAGTCGGTGATCGGCAACGCGCCCGAACGCGAGTTGCGCGAGTACCAGCGCAAGCTCTACGCGGGCGGGTTCTACCAGGAGCCGTTCGAGGACATCCGTTGGGGCTTCGGGGGCCCGGAGACGCTGTCGGCGGCGATGAACTTCTTCGAGTTCGCCGCGCACTACCGCGAGCCCGGCACCGGCGAGGAGCTGCCGTTTTGGGACGTGCTCGAACGCGTGGTGGACTCGTCGGGTGGCATGGACGACTTGGAGGACGACCCCGACCATCGCGAGCCCGCGCCGATGATCGACCTGCAAGACCCCGAGGCGATCGGGCACACGGTCGACGACACGTTCCGGCAGGTCGCGGGCCGCCGCGCGACCGACGAGGAGAAACGCGCGTTCGTGAGTCTCACGCATCGGCTGCAGCGCGAACGGCAGATGACCCAGCACGAGTACCGCGCCGCGTTGCAGAGGCAGGAGGCGGGGATGCCGCAGCGGCCCGGCGACGAGCAGTTCGTCGGCCACCCCGAGGGTGAGACGCAGTTCGACCGGCCCGACCCGGAACATCCGATGCGCGGCGCGCCCGACGTCGAGCCGGGCGAGCCGCCCGAGGCGGTCGAGACCGAAGGGGTCGACGTCGCCGCGCGCGCCCGCGAGTTCGTCGAGGAGCAAGCGCCCGGCGACGTCTTGGATCGCGAGGCGCGGCAGGCGCACCAGGCATTCCGCGGCATGGCGACGCGCGGGCGGGGGGTGTAGCTCGTGGCGGGCATGCGCAACTTCATGTCGAGCGTGCAGCGGCTCACTGGCGGGTCGATGGTGAGCGAGAGCGGCGACCGCGACGTGACGACGATCGGCGACGTCGACGCGGGCCGGCAGGGCGGCTTGCCGGTCGGCGAGATGCGTGGCGGCAACGTCGTCGACGCGCAGCCCGCGCCGGGTCGCGGCGGCGGACACGGCGAGATCGACGAGTTCTTGGAGTCGATCGCGCAGGTCGAGTCGGGCGGCCAGTACCACATTCGCGGGCCGCAGACGCGCCACGGCCAGCCGCTCGGCAAGTACCAGATCTTGGACTCGAACTGGGACAACTGGGCGGCCGAAGCCGGCATTCCCGGTGCGGACTGGCGCGACCCGCAGGCGCAGGACCGCGTCGCGCAGCACAAGATGTTGGAGTATTACCAGCAGTTCGGCTCGTGGGACGGGGTCGCGGTCGCGTGGTTCGCCGGCCCCGGTCGGGCGCATCGGTGGAACCAGGACTCGTCGAGCGTGGCGAACATCGCGGACACGCTCGGCACCAGCGTCGAGCAGTACGTCGACAGTGTGCTCGGCCAGATGCACCGCCCGTCGCCGGGCACGCAGGCGGGCGCGGGACGCATGCGCCCGCAGGGCGGCGGCGAGTGGACCGGCGACGAGATCGGCCGGGCCGCGGAGACGATCGCCGAGTCGTTCGGGATGCGCGTCACCAGCCATCACCGGTCGGAGGCGCACAACGAACGCGTCGGCGGGGCGACGAACAGCGACCACTTGTGGGGCGGCGCGGTCGACTTCGCCGGGTCGATGGAGCAGATGCGCGAACTCGCCGACTGGGCGGAAGCGCAGGCCGGCCCCGACGGGCCGTTCCGGATCGTGCTGCACCCGTGGAACGACCCTGACGGGCACGACGACCACGTGCACATCTCGTGGCATCGCGGCGCGAACGCGCCGGTGCGGCTCGACGGGTTCGGCAACCTCGACGCAGGATCGTTCCCACAAGCTCAGGATGTGGGCACGATGATGCAGGAACCGGCGAGCCCTGTGAGCACGGCGGTCGACGCGTTCCGCAGCGTGCTCGGCTCGTCGTCGCTGCCGGGAGGGGTGAGGTAGATGTCCGACACGCAGGGGCGGTCGCTGCCGCCGCACATGGCGCCCGACGAGCCGCGACCCGGCGATCCGGTGCGCGGCACGCCGAGCTACACCCACGATGTGCGCGGCATCCAGCGCGCGTTGCAGCATCGCGGCTACGACGTCGGCCCGATCGACGGTCTGTTCGGGCCGCGCACCGAGAACGCGCTGCGCGCGTTCCAGCGCGACAACGGCATCTCGGTCAACGGCGTCGTCGACCATCGCACCGGGTCGCGTCTGCTCGGCCGTTCGTGGGAGGGCGGAGACGAGTTCCGCCGCGGCGACACCGACTTCATGGACACCGGCCGGCCCGGCGACCCCGTGCGCGGCGACCAGCCGCCCGGCCGCGTGTCGCCCGAGCACGATGCCACACCGAGCGGCCCAGGCGGCGGCGCGAGCGTGCCGGGCACGACGCTCGATGCGCCGCGAGACCCCGACGAGCCGGGGCCCGACGCGTCCGACGAGGAGATCGAGGAGTTCGTCCGCGAACGCTACGGCTTCATGGCGTGGGTGCTCGACGAGCCCGAGCTGGCCGAGGTCATGCGCACTGCGATTCGGGAGGGCCGAGATCCCGACTGGATCGAGTCGCAGATAATGACGACCGACTGGTGGACCGACACCGAGCCGGCGCGGCGCGAGTGGCAACGCATCCGCTCCGAAGACCCTGCGCGCAGCGAGCAGGTGATGGACTCGGTGATGCTCGACATTCGCCTGCAAGCCTCGCGGATGGGCGTGTCGATCGACCAGGACCGGATGCGTCAGCTCGCCTTGGAGGCGGTCGGCAACGGCTGGGTCGACATCAACACGGGTCGCATCAGCCAGGGCGAGCGGATGCAGCGCGCGATCGCGAACGAGGCCGACTTCCGCGGCGATCAGCGCGTCGGCGGCGACATGGGCGCGATGCAGGACGCGATCGTCGCCCAGTCGCACGAGTGGATGGTGCCGATGTCGGAGGACAGCGCCTTGGATTGGGCGCAGCGCATCCTCTCGGGCGAGGCGACCGAGGACGGGTTGGAGACGCATCTGCGCGACATGGCGCGCAGCCGCTACCCGCATTTGGAGGACTACTTCGCGCGCGGCGTCTCGCCGCAGCAGTTCTTCCAGCCCTACCGCGAGGAGCTGGCGCGCACGTTGGAGATGAACCCGGACACGATCGATCTTGTCAACGACTCGCGGTTCTCGCCGGTGCTCGACTTCGCCACCGAAGGTGACGAGCGCCGGCCGATGACGATGAGCGAGGTGCAGCAGTACGCGCGTGGGCTGCCTGAGTGGCGCGGCACGCGGCAGGCGCAGGAGCAGGGTTCCGCGTTCACGGAGATGTTGGGTCGCACGTTCGGGAGGATCGCCTGATGGGTTTCAACCTCGACGATTTGACGCCTGCGCCTCGCGGCGAGGTGCAGATCCAGCCGGACGCGGCGCGTGAGGCGCGCGAGCGCGCGTCGGGCACGCGCAGCATCCGCGACGTGGCGCGCCACGGCCGCTACCTCGTCGACCCGGACGGGCGCGAGTGGCTGGCCTACGACGGCGAACTGCATCGCGTGTCAGGGCCTGGTTTGCGCGCTGGACTGCAGACGCTGTTCGGGGGCCGCCCCGAGGAGGTCGGCTGGCGCGCGCTCGACGAGCGCGGGCGCATCACTGACGAGCACGCGATCGACTTCTTCGGCGGGCCGCGCGGCATCGAGGAGCAGATCCGCGAGGGCTTCGTCGACGATCCGCCGCGCGGACGGTTCGTCGTCACCGACGCGGGCGAGCACTACTTCGTCGCGAACCGGCGCGTCCACCGAGCTGGTGGCGCGGGCATCCAGTCGGGGTTGATGTCGCTGTACGGCGAACCCGAGCGGGTGTCCGAAAGCGACCTCGACGCGATGGGCGAGCGGCACGACACGCGCGCGCTCGACGTGTTCGGCGGCCCGATGGGCATCGAACGCACCATCCACGGCGACTTCGTGCAAGAGTCGCTGGTCGGCGACGACGAGCCCCGAGATCGCGACGCGCTCAACCGCATCCGCGACGACCTGTCTGAGTGGGGCCTCGGGTCGTTGGCCGACTGGGTGTGGGAGCAGATCCAGGCGGGCCGCAGCGAGACCGAGATCATGCGCGACCTCCGCGACCGCCCCGAGTACCAGCAGCGGTTCCCCTCGATCTCCGAACGCCGCGAACAGGGATTGACGCCCGTCTCGGAGCAGGAGGTCATCCAGTACGAGGAGGACGTGCGCCGCATCATGCGCCAGTCGGGCATGCCGGAGGGCTTCTACGACTCGCCGCAGCAGATCCAAGAGCTACTGGTCGACGACCTCTCCCCCCGCGAGGTCGAGCAGCGCGTACAGGAAGGGTTCGTGCGCGTCGACCAGCAGCCCGAGGAGGTACTTGACGCGTTCGGGGAGCTGTTCGGCGCGAACAACCGTCAGGCGCTCGCGAGCTTCATTTTGGACCCCGACCGGTCGTTGCCGCAGCTAGAGCGAGCGGTCGACATGGCGGGGGTGCGCGGCGCAGGGTCGATCGGCGGGTTCCAGGTGTCCGAGGACCGCGCCGAGCGGATCGCCGGTATGGGCTTCGGGTTCGAGGAGGCGCAGCCGCGCTTTCAGGAGGCCGGGCAGCTCCGCCCGCTCGCAGACGATCTGCCGTGGGAACGCGGCGAGTTCACCGAGGGACAGTTGGTCGACGCGGCGTTCGAGGTCGACGTCGACGCGACCGAGCGGATGCGCCGCCGCCAGGAGTTGCGCCAGTCGCCGTTCGAGGGCGCGGGCGGCGCGCTGCTCGGCCAGGAGGGGTTGGGTGTTGGCCCTGCCGACTAGCACGGGTCTACCCTGTGGAAGACATAACCGCGCCCTGTGGGGCGCCGACTGGTAGGGGTTGGCGATGGCCGATGCGATGCACTGGTTCGGACGCGGCGTCGAAGCGGTCGTCCGACAAGACGTCGACCTGCTGAACGACACGATCCGCGTTGCGCTGCTCACCGACGACTACACGCCGGACCAGGCCAACCACCAGTTTTGGGGCGACGTCAACGCCGACGAGGTGTCCGGCGCCGGCTACTCGTCGGGCGGTGAGGCGTTGACTGGCCGGTCGCTGTCCTATGGGGCCGCGAATCTGCGCACCGTGTTCCACGCGGACAATGTGGCGTGGCCTGACTCGTCGGTGGCGGCGCGCTGGGCGGTCGCGTACAAGGACACCGGGGCCGCGTCGACGTCGCTGCTGTTGGGCTATGTCGACTTCGGCGGGGAGCGTGAGACCGACGGCACTGAGTTGCTGATCGACTGGGATGACGCGGGGATTCTGCGTAGCGCGGCGGAGGCTGCCTGATGGGCAGGGTGCGCGCGAACTTCGTTGACGGCGAGGTCGACGACGACCCGCTCGGGTCGGGCGCGTCGACGCTGAACTCGCCGGGCCTTGAGGATCTACCGGTGGTCGATGGCGGGGACCCGGACGAGTTCGCGGTGCTCGTGCTCGATCCGATGGGCGGCGATCCCGAGGTCGTGCATGTGACCGATCACGCGGCGGATTCGTCGTCGGCGACGATTTCGCGCGGCGAGGAGGGCACGTCGGCGCAGGAGTGGCCGCAGGGCACGTTGTGGCGGCACGGGTTGACGGCGGCCGAGCTGGACGAACTGTTGACCGAGGCGTCCGCTGGCGCGACCTACCAGCTGCAGCGCATGGTCGACGTCACCCACCCTGACTACGGAGCTGAGGGCGACGGGTCGACCGACGACACCGAGGCGATCCAGTCAGCGATCGACGCGGCCGATGGGCGGCCGGTGTGGTTCCCGCCGGGGACCTACCGGGTCACTGACACGGTCACGCTGCCGTCGAACACGACGCTCGATCTCGCGCCCGACGCGGTCATCGACGGGACCGAGGCGCCCAAGACCGGAATGCTCGGCGACGGGCTACTGCAGTCCGAAGGCGACCTGACCGACACCACCGACATCACCGCAGCCGTCGAGCCAGGCGATCTCACCGTGGATCTGGCCGATGCTTCGCCGTTCAGCTTCGGCGACTTCATCTTCCTGCAATGCGACATTATGTGGCGCACCAACATGCCCATGCAGGGCGAAACCCACACAGTAGTCTCGGTGGACGGCAACACCGTGCAGCTACGGGAGCATGTGTGGGGCCGCTACCCGACCGACGAGAACCCCAAGGCGTCGAAGCTCGACCCGATCACGAACGTGAGCGTCCGAGGTGCCGGGAAGATCATCGGCGATCCCGATCCGGGCGAGACCCAGGAGGATGCGCAGTCGGCGGTGGTGTTCAAGAACTCCGCCAACGTCATGGTCGAGGACGTTACCTTCGAGGGGTGGACGGGTCGGGCCATTTGCGCCGACCGAACGATGCACTTGCGCGTGGCGGGGGTCCACTGGGCACAGATGCGCGGTATCGACAACACCGGTGGCGCTGGGGTTGCATTTCAGAACGGCGCTCAATGGGGCAGCGTTGCGGGATGCACGGGCGATGATGTTCGCCACCTGGTCGATAACGGTGGAGACTCGTCCGATTATGGATGGAGCCGGTTCGTCACCGTGACTGGGTGCACCGTTTATGGCGGCCGGGCGGCGGGGCTGTCGATGCATGGCGCTGGCGAGTTCTTCGTGTATGAGGGAAACACGATCAGCGTCAGTGACGAGTCCGGTCACGGTATCTTTATTCGTGGGATCAATGTGACCCTCGACGGTAATATCGTTTATGGGGGTGCTGGTTATGGGCTCTTGTGTGAGCCCGATAACGGCGAGAAGGCCTCGTACACCATCGCCAATAATGATATCTATCCCGCCGATGGCGGCGAGGGCATCATGATCCGATGCTCGCAGGACATCGGGGACGCTGAGGAGCCCCTCACGAATGTCGTCGTCACGGGCAACACGGTGCGGTCTCAGGCCTTCCGGGTCTTGACCCTCCAGTCGCGCCACGGGCGTGCGATCAGACGTGGCGCGATCTCGGGGAACATTGTTGAATCGCCCCCCGATACGGAGATCTGGACGGGCATTTTTCTCATAGCCGACGAGCCTAGCGAGGGCGATCTCGTCGAGCACATCGCGATCACCGGCAACAGCGTCACTGTGCCCGACGGTCGAGGCATTCGTTCCGACAACGTGCAGGACTGCTGGGTGGACGGGAACCTCATCGTCGCTCGGGACGGCGAACACTTGCATGGCGATTGGGGTTCCGCTGATATCGGCGACAACCGCGAGATCGACGGCTAGCCAACGAGTCGCCTAGCCTGCAACCATGACAGACGACCATCTCGCAACGCTGCAGCAGCTCGCCGCCGACAAGATCGACAGCGACCACGCGTCCGCTCGCGACCTCGCCGACGCGTGCCGCCGCGTGATCCGGAACGCCCCCGATGCCGACACCAAGCTGCGCGCCATCAGCCACATCCTCGAAGCGCTAGAGCCCGGCCAGCTGCCCGAGGACATCCTCCGTCACGCGCTCAGTCTCCGCGCCGACCTCGCTCCAGTCGCCTCGTTCCAGAGGCTGTTGCCACTGCGGCGCCGTCGCCACCACCTCGGCCCGTTCAAGCTCGAAGGGGCACTTGAGCGGAAAGCAGTGTCGGCAAGGTTCGCTGACCTCTGCGGCATCCGAACCCCACAAGCCTCGTCGGAGACACTCACTCTCGACCAGCTGGACCCGCGCCCCGGTGTTGCGTTCAAGCCGACGAACTCGACCGGTGCGCGCGGTGTGATGCTCTGCTTCGACGAGCACCGCGTGTTCCGCCCCAAGGAGCAGACCTGGACCGAGTGGGGCGAGTCGGTGGCAATGAGCCGCCAGATGCTCGCCGAGGGCCGGATCAAGACCGACGAGTGGGCCCGGGAGGAGCTAGTCGAGGACGTCGCCGAGGAGGGGCCCGCCCGCGACGTGAAGTTCTACTGCTTCTACGGTCGCGTCGGGCTGGCACTAGAGATCGTGCGGGACCCTGAGACGCGCCACTGCTGGTGGTCACGCGACGGAGAGCGGATCGCGACCGGCAAGTACGAGGACAGCGCGTTCGAGGGCGTCGGGGTGAGTGACGCGGACTTTGAGATGGTCGAGCGGTTCAGCGCGGAGATCCCCGCGCCGTTCATGCGCATCGACTTCCTGCACGGCCGAAACGGACTCGTGTTCGGCGAGATGGGCGCGAAGCCTGCTCGGTATGACCGCTTCGACGATGAGACGGACCGATGGCTTGGAGACCTCTGGCTCGAAGCCGAGGGACGCCTACTCAACGACGCGCTGGCGGGCCAGCGATTCGAGGCGCTGGAGGCCGCGCAGGCCATCCACTAGGGCCCGCTATCCGACGGATCGCCTCGCCGCGCTAGTACCATCCTCGCGATGACTTACGGCACCCTCACCCACGGGCGCACCACGTACGCGCGATCCCAAGCACGTGATCGCACGATCACGCCGATCCCCGCCGACTCGACGTGGACCGCCGTCGCCCCCAACGTCGTCTCCGACATTCGCATCCGCCCCGCACCCGGCGACGCGACCTACACGAGTGCCACGCCCACGATCGGGCTCGGCCAGCTCGTCGAGCCGCAGCCCGCCGACTCGACCTGGACCGCCTTGGCCCCGACGCTGCGCATCGTCGACCGCGTGCATCCCGCGCCCGGCGACGCCGTCTACCAAGCGGTCGCTCCGAACCTGCGGGTGATCACTGGCCGCAACGTCCGCATCACCGGCGAACTCGCCCCGCGGATCTGGTCGGCTACCGTGGAGCGGCACTAAGGGGCCGCCTGGGAGGAGATGGGGATGCGACGCGAGACCCTGCCGCGCGCGAGCATCGAATACCTGCCCGTGCGCGTCGAAGCCGACCCCGACGACCTCGGCAACGACGACCTCACCGACTTCCCCGTCGAGTTCGCCGTCGCGCGCACAGACGTGCCCAGCGACCAGATCGACGAGTCCGACTGGGAATCTGGCAGTTGGCGCGACCCGATCGAGTCGCACATCGCGGTCGCGCGGTTGCTGGTCGGACCGGGGTTCGCGCGGCTGCGCCGGTCGCAGGCGGCCGTGTGGGTGCGGGTCGACACGACCGGCGCGGGCGGCGACGTGGTGCCGGTGCTCGGCCCGTTCGTGATCGACACGGTCTAGCGCCACAGGGCGAGGTCGTTGCGTCGCGGCGAGCGAACAGGTACACCTTGTGGCGCGAAGGAGGCTGCCGATCCACTTCGGCCGTCGTCGGGGGGCGCGCGAGCTGACCGCGAGGTTGGCCGCGCCCTTCGGCGGGCGAGAGCTGTAGAGAGGATCGTCTCCTTGGCCGCGAACCGGCCTTCCCGCTGGGCCGGGGGTAGCCATCAAAGCGGAGTAGCCAGCGAACACGCAGCGAGACCCCCGAATCGGGAGGGTGCTGGCTAATCGTGCATCTCAGATTCCCCTCGAACGAGGGTTCCCCCCTGGGGCGTGTCCTCCGCGCGCCCTGGCGTATCAGGGACATTCGGAGCGTAGAAAGGGTGACTGGCGATGGGTGACGAGCAAACCGCGCAGGCGCAGGACGGTGGCGGCGACAACGAGCCGCAGACCGACGAGAACGGCAACATCGTGATCAGCCGCGAGGCGTTCGACAATCTCCGCAGCGCCGCGAACCGCAGGGAGGACACGCAGCGCGTGAAGCGCGAGAACTTCCTGCTCAAGAAGGGCGTCGACCCGGAGGGCGAGACGGGCCAGATGCTCATGGGCATCGAGGGCGAGATCCCCGATCAGCTCGTCGACCAGCTCGCCGCGCAGGGCCAGCAGGCCACCCAGGTCGAAGGCAGCGAGGGGTCGGGTGGCGAGGAGTCGCAGAGTGAGGGGCCCGAGTTGAGCGACAGCGAGCGCCAGTCGACCGAGATCCGCCAGGGCGTCGCCAGCGGCACCTCGCCGGAGGGCGACAACCAGGCCGACCCGTACGAGCAGATCATCGGGCAGGCCAACGAGCAGATCACGCAGGGCGCCACGCGCGAGGACGCGGTCGGCAACGCGATCGGCGCGGTGATCGCCAGCGACGATCCGCGCACGATCGCGCAGACCAGCGAACCGGTGGAGTAGCGATGCAGCGACGCCATCACGGTCAGCACGACTCGTCGTGCTTCGCGTGCAAGGCCGCCACGGTGATGTTGTCGCCGCAGGCGACGCCGACGCGGCGCAACGCGGTGCGTCCGCAGCGCACTCGCTACAACCGCTGGGAAGCCGGCGTCGCGCACGAGGACCGCCCCGGCGGGTTCCAGATGCCGATCATCAACTCGAAGGGCCACGAGGTCGGCGTGAAGCAGTACGCCGACTATCGCGGCCGGTTCGAGCAGGCCCGCCGCCGCGTCCGCGAGCAGGGCGAGGCGGCTTTGACGTCGAGCAAGGAGCAGGCCGATGCCTGACGAGCGACCGCTGACCGAGTACCAGTTCACCGCGGGCCAGCCGCGCGACTTCGAGCCGCTGATCGCGCTGCTCGACCCGTCCGATGTGGTGTTGCAGGGCCAGTACGGCGCGGACGGGCGGACGATCCTGTCGTCCCGTCCGGCGAGCCAGAAGAAGGTCGAGTGGCAGGACGAGACGTTGCTGCTGCCGCGCGCGACGCTCAGCGACGCGATGACCGACGCGCAGGAGACGATGGATCTCGGCTCGAACGACGAGCGGCAGCGGTTCCAGACCGGCGATGTCGTGATGATCGACGACGAAAAGCTGCGCGTCACCGGCTACAACGACAGCGACGGGGTGCTCGACGTGGCGCGCGGTGTCATGTCGACCACGGCGTCCACGCACGATGCGGGCGACGACGTGACCGGGCTCGGCGCGATGCTGCCCGAGGGCAGCGATCCGCAGGAGAACCGGGCGCTCGACCGCACTGACCGGCACAACTTCACGCAGATCTTCGGGCCGACGCTGGTGAAGGTGTCGGGCACGAAGATGGTGACGCAGCGTTGGGGTGTCGCGTCGGAGTACAACCATCAGGCCGAGCGGCGCACCCGCGAGCAGTTCGTCGCTCGCGAGCAGGCGCTGATCTACGGCACCCGCTTCAACGACGAGTCGGCGGAGCGCCGCGCGATGGGCGGCCTCACGTTCTACATCACCGAGAATGTCGACTCGTCCACCAGCGATCTGGACTACTCGTCGATCCGCGACCAGTTGCAGACCATCTACGAGAAGGGCGGGTCGGCGGATCGGCTGCTCTGCTCGATCGCGCAGAAGGCCGTGATCGACGACTTCGACAACAACCAGATCCGGTTGCAGCGCGTCGACAACGGTCGCGGCGAGATGGTCGACGTGCTGTTCACCTCCTACGGCGACGTGACGGTGGTCAAGAGCCGCGAGGTGAAGGACAAGGACGTGTTCCTGTACAACCGGGATCAGGCGATCCAACGTCCGCTGCGGCCGATGCAGTTCGTGCCGCGCTCGACGGTCGGTGACTACACCAGCGGCTTCCTGGTGTCGGAGCGGAGCTTGGAGTTCCGCCGCGACCGTCACGCTGCCCGTTTCAACAGCCTCACCGTGTAACCGCCACGGGGCAGGGCGGTTGTCGGGGCGGCTCCCCGCCGAGCGATGAGGCTCGGCGGGGGCCGCCGTGTGGCGAGCGATGAGGGGGCGTGAGCTTGTGGAAGCGACGTTGGAGCGAGTCGTGACCGACGACGAGCCGACCGCGCGCGAGCTGATCGTTCAGATCAAGGGGCTCCGCGGCGACGTGACGTCGCTGACCGAGGAGGTCAAGCGCATCAACGGGCAGGTGCGCGACAACCGCACCGACATCGCGCACCTCAAAGCCCGCGAGGGGCAGATCCCGGTACGAAACGCGCTGTTGGCGTTGAGCATCATCGTGTCGGCGATCTTGGGTGTGGTCGCGGGAGCGGGGCTGGGATGAGGCTGCGCGACTGGCTGGACTTGGCGCTGGGGGTCGCGGCGGTCGTGTTCGTGCTGATCGTCGGCTGGCACTTCGGGTCGGCGTTCGATGAGCAGCAAGAGGCGCTGCGCGAGCTGCGGATCGAGCTGCGCGAGCCGGGCTCGTTCGCTGACGACGGCGACGCGGGCCCGCGGGGCCGCGTGTTCGAGCAGGTGCCGGAGATGCACGAGCGGCTACGCGACGTCGACGGCCAGCTCGACGAGATCGAGCGGCGGCTCGACGAGATCGAGAGCGAGGGCGACGATGGCGACGGTGGGTGAACTGCTCGACCGCGCTGAGTGGCATCTGACCGGTGGGCTGCGCGCGGAACGCAACCGGCTCGCCGCGCCGCTGTCGACGTCGGACGGCGAGGTCGAGTTGGAGTTCCCCGTGCGGTCGCTGGCGGTCGGCGAGGTGTTAGAGGTCGGCCGCGAGCTGATGTACGTGTGGCGCGCCGATCCGGATTTGCCGCAGCCGGTCGCGGAGGTCGAGCGCGGTTTCCGCGGCTCGCCGGTCGAGTCGCATTTCGAGGCGGCGACGGTGCGCCGCAACCCGCGCGCGCCGCGGCATGTGCTGTGGGATTCGATGCTGCGCGAGCTGCGCGAGCTGTCGGGCACAGGCTTGTTGGGGTTCGAGGCGACGACGAAGGCGCTGAGTGGCGATGAGAGCGTCGTGACCCTCGAACCCGAGGGTAACCATGCGGTGCTCGGCGTCTACGACGTGAGGCCGGTCTCTGGCAAGGAGGCGCGCATCGGCTGGCGGGTGATCCGCAAGCCCGACCCGGACGAGCACGGGTCGGGGGCGGTGGTGCGCGTGTGGGGCGCCGAGGGCAAGTCGGTGCGGATCATCTACACGCGCGGGTTCTCCGAGTTCACGTCGGAGTCGGACGATGTGCAGGCCGTGTGCGGCGTGCCCGACTATGCCGAGGAGGTGTTGGAGGTCGGCGCGGCGCGGCGCGTGCCGCCGGGCGTGATGGGCGAGTTGTTGCAGCGCGACACGGCGCGTGGGCCGCGGGACGCGCAGGAGATGCAGGCGGGCGGGTTCTTCCGCCAGCAGGTCGACGGGCTGTATCGGCGTGCGGTGAGCGATGCGTTGGCGGCGCAGGCGGCGGCGTTCCCGCCGGGGAAGGCGCCGTAGGATGCGCGCGCGGTCGGGCGAGGTGCCGGGGGCCTATGCGGTCGCGATCGCGGGGCGCAGCTTCGCGGTCGACGTGGACCAGTGGCAGCGCGGCACGTTGGAGACGCAGCGGCAGCAGATCGACGTGTCGGAGGTGCCCGGCGAGCAGTCGCTGAATCCGCGGGACTTGTGGCGTCGGTCGCAGCACGATTGGACGCACGGGTCGGGTCAGTTGTGGCGCGACCGCGAGGAGGCGTCGCCGCGCCGGTTCGATGCGTCACGCGGCGTGGACCCGTGGGAGCGCGGCGAGTTGACCTTGTTGCCGCGCGCGGAGCGGATCGACTCGTTCTCGGGCACGGTCGGCAAGGCGATCGTGGCGGCGGGCCGCCTGTACGTGGTGCGCGGCAACTTCTTGTCCTACTGGAACGGGTCGAGCTGGTCGGACACGTCGTCGTTCTCGTCGACGATCGTCGACGTCGCCACCGACGGCGAGCGGGTGTATTGCGCGACCGAGAGCGACGGGATCGAGGCGGTCACGTCGACCTCGGACAATCCGGCGACGATCAACGACCTCGTCGCCGACCGGGTCGCGTTCGCGAAGGGCCGGTTGATGGCGGCGGCTGGCGCGGACGTGTACGACGTGAGCGACATCACCGATCCTGATCCGCCCGATCCGGTGTCGGCGCTGGTGAACCCGGATTGGCAGTGGGACACGTTCGGCGAGGGGCTGCGGTTCATCTTCGCGGCGGGCCATTCGGGCGACACGTCGATGGTGTACCGGTGGGGGATCCGCGAGGACGGCACGCGGCTGCGCGCCGGGGCGCAGGCGGGACGGTTGCCCGACGGCGAGCGTGTCTACGCGATGGTGTTCTACCTCGGCTTGGTGGTGTTGGGCACGAGCAAGGGTGTGCGGCTCGGCGTCGAGGAGGGCGAGGGGGTGCAGATCGGCCCGGTGGTGGAGACGGGCGGGCCGGTGCGCGATTTGGAGCCGCACGGTCGGTTCGTGTGGTTCACGTGGAGCGACCCGGACAACGGGGGCGGGCCGAGTCTCGGGCGGATCGACTTGACGCGGTTCCTGCCGGGGCAGGACCTGGTGGCCGCGTGGGCGCCGGATCTTGAGGCCGAGGGCGTGTCGAGCGGCGAGTGCGTGTCGGTGGTCACGTTCGACGACCGGCGCGTGTTCGTGGTCGAGGGCGAGGGCGTGTTCCGCGAGTCGACGGTGCCGGTCGGCGAGGGCTGGGTCGATTCGGGGCGTGTGGCGTTCGGGCTCGACGAGGAGAAGGTGTTCTGGTCGTTCGATGTGCACGCCGACTCGTTGCCGGTCGGCGCGACGGTGGCCGCCGAGGTGCGCGTCGACGGCAGCGACGATCCGGCGGGTCGCGGGTCGGTGTCGAGCGTCAGCGATCCGACGTTGCGGGTGCGCGTCGGGGGGCGCGGTGAGTACGCGCAGTCGCGAGTGACCCTGTCTGCGGGCGGCGGTGAGGCGCCGGTGGTGACGCGCTGGCTGTTGCGCGCCTATGGGGTGCCGGACCGCAGCGACGTGGTGCAGGTCCCCTTGAACCTGTACGAGACGGTGGCGCGGTTCCACGGCGGCGTCGAGCACGCCGACCCCGAGCGCGAGTTCGACTGGCTAAAGCGCATCGAACGCGACGGCGAGCCGGTCGAGGTGCAGGAGCTGGGGCGGCACTATTGGGCGGTGATCGACCAGATCGTGCGCGGCCCGAATCTGCGCTTGTCGACGGATGGGCACAGCTTGGAGGGCCCGTGTGTGGTGACGTTGCGGGTGATCGACGATGGCTAGCGACCGCGACCGTGTGATCGGCGACCTGATTGAGCATGCGGGGCTCGACAGCGATTTCGCGGCGAACCTCAAGTCGCGGCTCGCGCGCGCGGGGGTAGAGACATCCGCCAACGTCGAGGGGGCGATCGACGCGCACGAGTCGCCGGTTGAGGACGAAGATCCCGTGCCGCAGATCGTGTCGATTCGTCGGGGTCGCCCGTCGGGCGCGTTCGTCGGCTGGTCGGGCTCGTCGCTGGTGCACGGCCACGGTTATTACCAGTTGCAGGTCGCGATCGACAGCGGGTTCGGCGACGTGCTCGACGATGTGGCGACCGCGTCGACGTGGGCGATCGTCGAGGAGATCACGGTTGGTGCGGGCAAGTGGGCGCGCGTCCGCGCGGTCGATGCGGCGGGCACTGTGGGCGAGTGGTCGGATGGGGTCGAGGTCGAGCCGTTGCAGGTGGATACGGGCGACTATGGCGACGGGTCGGTGACGGACGAGAAGGTCCAGAGTCTTACGGCGGACAAGATTACGGCGGGCACGATCAACGCGGGCGTGATCGACGTCATCAACTTGAACGCGAACAACATCACGGCGGGCACGATCTCAGCGGACCGCATCGGAGCGGGCGAGATCGAGGCGACGATCTCGATCGACGCGCCGACATTCACGTTGAAGTACGAAGGCGGCGGCCGGCAGCCGGAGATGGAGATCGCCATCGAGAACGATGGCGCCGAGATCGGCGTGACCGATGGCGGGCTGGTGGTCGACGTTCCGCAGGGCTCCATCAACCTGATCCCCAGCGGCCTCGGGTCGCTGCAGTATTCGGGCAGCGAGGTCGCGACGCAGAACTATGTGCAGAGCTACATCAACTCCAACGACCCGTTCCACAGCCACCCGTACGTGAACAGCGGCACGAGCGTGACGCAGACGATGAACGCGACGCTCAACAACACGAACGGGCTTTTCCGCGCTTCTGACGGCGGCACGGCCCCGTACATGGGGCTCGGTGAGGACTGGCGCGGGTCGGGCTTGCGCGTGGGTCGAAGCGACGGGACGACGTTCCGGTTCTTCGACGGGCACATTGGCGCGCTTGAGGGCACCGGCGACACGAACTACACGAGCATCAACGCCGACTCGTTCGACGAGCAGTCCGCCCGCGCGTCGAAACGCGACATCGAACCGCTCGACTCCGCGCTCAACACCGTGCTTGCCACCGACGTCGTCACGTTCGCCAAGAAGCACCGCGACGCCGACAAGCGCCGCGTCGGCGTGATCGCCGACGACCTGCCCGACCTGCTCCGCCGCGACGTGCCCGACGAGCGCGGCGAGCGTGTCTCGTGGGCCGTGTCGGGCGTGCAGCTCGCCGCGTTCGCGTGGCGCGCGATCCAAGAACTCGCCGACCGCATGGAGGAGACCCAGGGTGGCTGACGCGCACAAGGTCATCGACCGGCTCGCCGACCGCATCGCCAAGCTCGAAACCGAGAACGCCGCCTTGAAGGTCGACCTCGCCGACGCGGTGCAGGCGCTCGGCGAACTCCGCCGCGAACTACAGGAACAACCTGTGGCAGAATCGGGTGAGCCCGTCGACGTCGACCAAGGAGACGCGAGTGAACCGCCTCGCTAACGCCGCCCACCGCGCGCGCCGCGCCGCCCGCGACCATCCGCCCGCCACCGCCGCCGGCCTCACCGGCGCCGTCGCCACGCTGCTCGTCCGCCTCGCCGACTGGGGGCTCGACGCGGTCGCCGTGCCCGACGGGGTGGCGCAGGCCGCCGAGGCGGTCGCGGTGATCGTCGCCATGCTCGTCGGCGCTGCGATCGGCAAGGCCGCCGAGCGGTGGACGTGGCCCGACGAGACTCACCGGGCCGCCGCCGCCTACGCGCTGTTCAAACAGGCGCCGCGCAGCGACGAGGAGGCCGAGGGCTATCTGCAGGCGCTGGGTGTCGGTTCGGTGCGCGAGGCCGCGGAGCTGATCGGCCTCGACGTCGACGAGGAGGCGTAGCCGTTGTTGACGCGGTCGCGTTCCGAGCTGGGTATCGCGCGTGGCGGGGGCTTGTCGACGCCGGTCGACATGGTGGTGTGGCACACCGAGGACGGCGCGCCGGTCGACGCGAGCATGTCGGTGGCCCAGGAGGTCGCGCGCGTCGACGCGATCGACGCGTGGCACAAGTCGATCGGCTGGCGCGGCTTCGGCTACAACGACTGCGTGTTCCCCTCGGGGCGTGTGTATGAGGGGCGCGGCGATTCGCAGGGCGCGCACGTGGCGGGCCACAACGACTCGTCGTGGGGGGTGCTGTGGCCCGGCGATGGGAACCGGCATGGGTTGACGTCGCAGCAGGTCGCCGCGTCGGGGGATCTTGTGCGCTGGCGCATCGAGCGCGGCCACGTGTCTGAGGGGTATCGGTCGCGGGGTCATCGCGATCTGGACGCGTCGAAGTCGTGTCCGGGCACGCACAAGTATCCGTCGGTGTCGAAGCTCTCCGGCCTATCCCCCGGCGACGATGGCGACGAGGGCGAGGAGATCGAGGAGGCGAGGTTCGAGATGCTGGTCTATGCAGAAGGCGCGGACGAGCTGTCGGCCGCAGCGGTCGTGGCGGCCAAGCGCGAGGGCGTGTTCACCTCGGACGCGGAGCAGGCGCGCGCGGAGATCGAGCGCGGCGGCAAGGTGTTCGCGGTCGGCGGTCCGGCGGCGGAGACGCTGTCGGGGTTGCCGTCGTCGCGGAAGCTGGTCGGCGCGGATCGGGTGTCGTCGTTGAGTAAGGCGCTGTCGAAGCTCTAGTCGAGTTCGAGGCGGTAGGCGTAGCGGACGGGGGCGGGGTCGCCGCGTTCGCGGGCGGCGTCTCGGCGGGGGCGGCAGCGTGTGGGGCAGTGGCACACCTGTTTGGTGATGGTGTGGCCGGCGTTGCGGAGTTCGGAGAGGGCTCGCCACCATCCTTGGCCGGCGCTGCGCCAGTGTTGGAGGCGCATGGAGCAGACCCAGCCGTTGGTGGTGGGTTCGGTGTGGGCGTGTTGGAGGGTGGTGAGGGCGCGTTGGGCGCGGGGGCGTAGGTAGGTGTCCTCGGCTGTGGTGCTCACCGGGTCACCTCTCGTCGCGGGCCAGCGCGGGTCAGCGCGTCGTCACTCACCAGTCTGCAACCTCCCTCACGGACACGATGTCGCGGCAGCGGGGGCACCACTCACCCCAGCCGATGATCGGCGCGCCCTTGCACGGCTGGGTGCCGTCGTCGGGCCAGTCGCCGTTGAAGTGCTCGGGCTTGCTGGCCAGTACCCAGCGGGAGACGTGACCGCAGCCCTGCTTGACGATCCACTCCGGCGCGTCATCACCGCTCACCTTGCGCCTCCCTTGTCGCGCCGCAGATCACGCACTGGTAGGTCGCGAACCAGTGCCCCTCACCGTGCGTCTCGTCGCAGCCGTCGCCGCAGTAGTGCGTCACGTCGTCACCGCTCACCGTCGACCCCCCTCACGCTGCGTGGCCGCAATCCCCGCCCTCATCTCCTCAAGATTCTCCAGAATCTCCTCGGTCTCGCGGCGCTGAAGCACAAGACCACGACGAACCGCCTGTCCGATGAGCATCCGGTATCGCGGCGTGCCGAGATGTAGTGCCAGGTTGGCTAGCTTCCATGCGACCCGGTTCCGGCGGCAGTTCAGTCGTTCACTCATCTCCGTGCTCCTCTCCGGTGAGCGCTGGGGCGCGTGATCGGCGAACGCGAGCACGCGACGCGGCGGGGACGCAGGCACACCTGCGTCCCCGCCGCGTACGAGCTACTAGGCATGACCATTCCCATGCCCACGCAGCGACTTCGCCTTCTCCGCAGCCGCCTCCACCAGCCGCGAAGCCGGCGAAACATACCGCTCCGCGCGGTTCTGATCGTCACGCTGCACCTGCTCCGCAGACACAGACATCGCCAGCGCGTACGCGGCCTCCTCCACAGCCACGTCCTGCGACATCGGCCACTCCGTCGCCGTCGCAAGGAACTTCCCGTAGATCGGCCGCATCTCCCCCAAGCCCGCGTAGCGGCCAGCGTGGCGCCAGCACTCCGAGAGCGTGTCAGGGTCGAAGATCACCGGATCGACCTCGACCGGCAGCGAGAACGACCACTCCGTAAACATGCCGCGCGTCCGCGGCGTCCGGTTCTTCTGCACACCGACCGTCTTCCGCAGCCGGAAACTGCCGTCCTTCCACAGTTCCTCCGGGTCTCGCGGCCCGTCGTACACGAGGTCGGCGTGTTCGGTGAGTGGGAACACGCCGCGGAGGACGTCTTGGCCGCGCTTGATCCGCTTGGCGCCGTCCTGCAAGCACCGCAACACGTTCCACGCGGGCAGGCACGGCCCGTTCCCGTTCGTGTAGAGGCTGCCGTAGAACTCCAAGCGGGAGATCTCCCACAAGTCGGCCTCGGTCTTGTTGCGCTTCTTGCTGACGGCTGCGATCGCTCGCGCGTAGTCGTCGAGCGGGTCGGCGAGACGTTCGTTGTGCACTACCAGCGGGGTGCCTCCGGCCTCGCTGCGGCCGTCGGCGGTGAGGAGAACCTGCATGGTTCGTCACCTTCCTTTCTGGCTACGTGCGCCACTGGGTGTGTGGCGCGATAGATGGCGGGGCGGGTGTCCGCTGCCCGTGGAGCGGGGGGAAGGGAAGCCTTGTGTTGCCGCGCCTGGCGATGCCACGCCAGGCCTGGCCCCGCGAGGGCTCGCCTGGACGCGCCAAGCCTCGCCACGCGGAGGGGAGATGAGCCGGGCCGAGCCCCGATATGCCCTGCCACGCCGCGCCGATACGAGCCATGCCGCGCCAGAGGGGAGAAAAGCCATGACCCGCCGTGCCGAGCCGCGCCAGGCCATGCCAAGCCCAGACAGGTCGCGCCTGGCCAGGGGAAGGGGAGACGAGCCGGGCCTTGCCCCGCCGCGCCAAGCCATGCCGCGCCTAGCCCCGCGGCGAGAAGGGAAGCCCAGCCCTGCCTCGGCAAGCCCGGCTAGCCAAACCAAGCCGCACCATGCGGGGACGCGCCTAGCCACGCCGGGAAAAGCCGAGCCGCAGCGAACCTCAGCCATCGTTGATGCACTGGTCACGGTGCGTGCAATACGCACACAACGGATACTTCCCGCCACCGCTCATCCGCCCCGTCTCCGGGTTCGTCACCACATCGACGTGCTCAGGGATGTAGCGCGGCGGCACATAACCCGCGTCGACCGCCTCAACAATGTCGCGCCACCGCTCGATCTCGCCGAGCGCGATCGGCGTGAACTCCTCGGGTTCGTAGTGCCACTCGGCGACGATCCGCAGATGGTCGGGGATGCCGTCGCGGTCGGCCGATTGGGCACTGATCGCCTCTTTGCTCAGGTAGACGATCACGAGCCGGTCCGCGCCTTTCGAGTGCGCGTTCACCGCGCCCTGCACGATATGGTCGAACCGAGGCCCCTCCGGCGGCTGCCGCTTGCGGCCCGTGTATGCGCCAACGCTCCGCTTGAACCCGTAGCCGCCGATCGTCTTCACTTCGACGCTCGCCAGCCCCTCCACGGGCCCGTCGCGCACCTCCAAGTCGACGTGGCCGCTGCCCACGTCGTCGTTCGGGTCGGCGCGGACCTTCACCTCGACCTCGGCGTGCGGCCAGCGGCGCTGCGCCTCCTCCTGCCACTGGTCGTGCAAGATCGTGCCGATGCCCATGTTCCACCAGCCCGTCATGTCGGTCGGGTTGGTCTCGTCGACGCCGAGCACGCGGTAGCCGATCGCGCGCGAGCACTTGCCCGCATCGCTGTGGCGCACCCGAGTGCCCGCGACCGCGTGCTCCTTCGGGTCTTCGGAGACGCGCTCTTCGGTCCACCGTTCGGCGAGGATCGGCGCGAACACCGGCTGCGGGCTCGGCTGTTTCGATAGGGCGCTGACGTGTGGCGTGGCACTCATCACGGTGTCCTCCCGTTGCGGCTACCGGCTGGGGTTGTGGCGCGGGTCAAAAGGGGGTTTCTTCGGGTTCGGGCGCGGTCGGCGGGCCGGCGGCTTCCTGCTCGGCCGCGTCCGCGTCTGCGTCCTCGCCGGTGGCGACGTTCGTCTCCGGGGGGTGTGCGCCCATGCGCTCGCGGGTCCACGCGATCGCTGCGGCGCGCTTGTTCTCGTCGGTGAGCGCGTCGATCAGCTCGGACGCCTGCTTCTTGCCGAGTTCCTTCGTCGACTGGACGCCGTACTTGCCGTGGATCAACACCTTCAACTCGTCGTCGGAGATCTGCTGCTCATCGGGCCAGTCCACGTAGTCGTCGCCGACCTTGCGGCTAGTGCAGACCGAGCGGATCATCTTCACCTGCGCGTCGCTAGCGGACTGCTGCGACGCGCCGCCGCTGGACCCCTGCGAACCACGCTGACCGCCACCGCCGCCGCTGCTGCCGCCGCTCGACTGCGACCGACCACTTCCGGCGCGTTGCTCGACCCCCTGCATCTCCTCCGCCGACACCTCCCCCATGCCGAACAAGTCCGCTGCCGCGCGGTTCTTCGACCGGGTCTCCGCGGTTGCGGGAATGTCGTGCTCGGCTTTCGAGAAGTGCGTCCACGCGTCCTCGTGCGCCCGGAAGCCGTCGACGCCGGCGCAATGCTGATGGCGGCCCCCTCGCGTGCAGCCGGGCTCGCAGCATCGCTCGAACACGTCGCACGCGCCCCACCCGTCGACCTGGCGGCCGTTGGGGGCGATCGCGCGGGTCGTGAACTCGGCTCGGCGGACGGCGCCGCGGTCGTCGCGTTCGATGTCGCGGTGCACGATCTCGAACGTGACGCCGAACGCGGTCGAGAGCTTCCGCCAGCCGGATCGTTTCACGAAGCTCGACCCGGCGGCCTCTTGAAAGTCGGCGTCGGTGAGGATGCGTGAGCGGAGGTGTTGGTAGGCCTCGAAGGCTTGGCCGATGTGTTCGACGCTGGCGGCGGGTTGGAGGAGCGCGGTTTCGTGTTCGTCGCGGCGTGCGAGGGCGGCGACGTTGTTGTCTTGTTGGTCGTCGTTGACGACTTCGGCGTCCACGATCTCGTCACTCATCGCTGCTCCCTTGGTCTGCCGGCTCGTACTTATGCGCGAAGTGGTCGGGGTCCACCGGCCACAGGTGAGTCACGTCGCCAGGCTTGCGAACGACCCAGTGCCCAACCGGCACCGGCACCGGCCCCTGCGCGCCATCCTTGCCGGCGTCGATGGTCAACTCGTGCTGGCCGTCGTCGGGGCCACCTACGGGCGCGCTCACGTCGAAGTACGCCATGCCACCGAGGAATGAGGCGACCTCCTCGGGGTTGTCACCTCTCCACTGGATGGCTTCGACCTCTTGCGGCTTGGACACATAACGCATCACGCGTCTCCTTGAGAGCGGCTGATCGACACCGACGACCGCGACCCCAACCGCAACACCGACCCCCGCGGCGACCACACCCGCACCACCCCATTGCTCACCGCCACGCTCGCGACCTGCACCGGCGACATCGCATGCGGCGGGTCGTTGGGGTGCGGGTAGAGGTAGTCGCCGGGGCGGAGCTTGTGCGCGGCGACGCGCATGCGTTGCTGCGTCTTGTGGTTGACGTTCGCGAGCGTCGCGTTCTCCTCGTTCACCACTGACCCCTCCCGTTCGGCTGACAGGGCCACACCGTACAACGACAGGGTGGGGCTGTCAACGGTGGAACGAAAGAAGCCCCCGCCGCCGAAGCGACGGGGGCGTCAGCCCTGTAGTCGGGAGGGATCAGACCCCCGCCTACGCCGCGAAACAGTATCACCCCGTCACGCGGGACGCAAGGCGCGGCCAGTCGACCTCGTCCACCACCCGCGACCGCTCACCATGCGGCGACGCCACAAGCCCAAACGCCTCCCCCGCCAAATGCCACAACCACAACGCATCCGCCTCATCATCCGACCGTCCCCCATAACCCAGCCGATCGCGCGCCGCCGACACCATCGCCGCCTTGTCCGCGTTCCCATTGCCGGTCGCGTACTTCTTCAACCGCTTCGGCTGCACCACCACATACGGCACCCCGTGGCTGTGCAGCCACAACTTCACCACGCCCGACAGCTCGCCCAGCTCGTAGGCGCGGTTGGTGCGCAGATACGCCGCCCCCTCGATCACCGCGACGTCGAGCTGCAACGACGTGGCACTGTCGTCATGCGGCGCGGCGACGCGGGCGAGTTCCCGCACGATGAAGTTGAGGCGCTGCGCGCCGCGATAGTCGCTGGGGGGTTTGACGAGCCCGTGGTGGGCGGGCGCGACGGCCCATCCGGTGCTGCGCAGGCTCGCGTCGATCGCGAGGATTCTCATCGGGGCCTCACTCTCACGCCGAGCGCGCGTCCGCAGTAGACGCATTCGCGGTGGTAGATCAGCCAGTTCGCGTCTTCGAAGCCGAGCATGGATATGCGGGTGTGGCGGAGTCCGAGTCGGCAGAGCAGCCAGTGCAGCATGCGTCTCACCCCCTGTAGCCGCGGGCGCGCGCGGCGCGGCCCTGTTTCTCGGCGCGGCGTTTCGCCGTCTGGCGCGACTGCTTGTTGCTGGGGCTATACCGGTATTTCGCGCCTTGGCTTCCCCAGCGGTAGAAGGGCCCTTCGCTGTCGCGGCCTCGCTTCACCGGCATCGCTATCCCCTTCCGATCACGTACACAGGGACCTCGGCTTTGCGGGCGCGCTCAACCATGTCGGCCGTGCCGCGGCCCAACTCGGGGTCCTCGTGGAACGCGAGGACGAGGTCAGGCCGCCCGCCCCGAAGCATTCGTTCGTTGCGGATGGGCCCCGCCGCGTTCCCGTGCGTGTCCCAATCGGCGGGGTATTGCTGGTGGCGGATGCCCGGGCCGCGCGGGATGAGTGCGGGCCAGGTCAAGGCGCACCTGTCAGCGCCCGGCGCGCCGCCTTCGATCACGGTGAACGTGTCGCCCCGCCCGTTGGCGATGGCGTACCACCCGTAGAGCGCCGCGTGGACGGCCTGCTCGTCGTCCCAGTCGCGGCTTCCGCAGACGAGCACCCTCACCGCTCACCCCCCTGCAACGGCAACACCTCAGCGATGTCGCCAGCCCGCTCCGGCTCGGACACCTGCGGCAACAACTCCTCCTCCGTCGCCCGCCCCGACGACTGGTTCGCGCACTCCGCACACTCCGCGTCGTCACAACCGAGATGGCCCGCCTGCCAACGCCGCCACTGCTCCGGCGCGCAATCCGCGCACGGCACCATCCCGCCATCGCCGGGCATCCAGCCCGACCCGTCGCAGTCGCACACCTCAACCGGGTCTCGACCGCGGTCGCGCAGCGCGCGCTCGACCATCATCTCGGCGAACCGGTCGCCCCACTCGCTCGCCTGCCGGGTCGTCTCGACACCGTCCATGAGCCGCGCGTAGCGGTCGGGCGGCAGGGCCGCGTGCGCTTCGGCGAGCAGCGCGTCCAAGCGGCTCACGACGGCAGCTCCTCGCCTTGCGCGTGGCGGCGCGCCGCCCACGCCAACTCCTCCAACCGCTCATAGGTCGGCGGATGGCCGATGTGGAAATGCTCCGGGCAGAACACGCACCGGTACGCGCGGATCAGCTCGCCGGTGCGGTCGGACGCCTTGTCGGCCTCGAACTTCGCCTGGAACCGGTTCGGATACGCCGTCTTCGAGTCGCAGTGCGCAGCGCGGACCTGCTCGACGCTGCGCATCATCGACCCGCCCGCTCCCGCATCGCGCACACCACCGCGAGCCGATGCGCGAGCACCAGCCCCTGCATGTGCGCCTCCCGCATCACCTCGTCGGTGACGGCGCTCTCGTCGTCGCCGACGACCGCAGCCACGTGCTGGCCGGCGATGTCGGTGACCCAGTCGAACAACCGCAGGATCGCCTCGCGGTCGCTCTGATCGTCCAAGTGGATCCCGCGGGCGCGGGCGCGCTGTTCGTACTCGCGGTCGGACTGGTCGAGATGCGCGACCCACGACGCGTCGTCGAGCGGTTCCGCAGCGAGCACGGTGTCGGTGATCGTGGAAAGGTCCGCCATCGTTCCCTCCTGTCGATCGTACAGGGCTGACTTGTGACTAGCGACCCGCGTCGGCGCGCTGACGCCGCCACACGGCCGCTGCGTACGCAGTGATGCTCTCCCCGAACGTGCGGTCCCCGTCGGCTTCGATCACGCGGATCGCCGCGTCAGCGACGAGCGTGAGCGTCACCGTCGCGCCTGCTTGCGTGATCAGCCGCCTCAGCGCCTTGCGGCCGCGCTGGCAGATCTCCTCCCCGGTGACGTCTTGCAGGAACTCAGCGACGATGTGGGCAGCGAACAGCGGCCATCGTTCGCCGCGAGGGTCGACCGCGCCCGATTCGCGGGCGACGTCGAGCGCCCACCGGTACGAGTCGATGCGCGCGTCGAACCGCGGCGACGACCAGCCGTGATCATGCGCCCACTGCAGAATCTGGCCCGCCAGACGGCTCTCCCCCTGCGGCCTCGTCGGGAACCGACGGATCGCCTCCATCGACGGCGGGTTCGCTGGCTTGTGCGCTGGCTGACTCATCGGCGTCCTCCTCGTGGCGTTGCCGTCCGCGCGCCAGCCACCGGTTCGCCGCGTCGCGGCCGGTGCCGCACAACCCGGCGATCCGGTCGACGGCGACGCCGTGCTGGTCGACGGCGATGCGCACGAACTCGTCGCGCTCGGCGCACGCCGCGTAGTACGCGTCGCGCGCTCGGAACGCCTTGTCGGCGTGCTCGCGCGCCACGTCGAGCAGTTCGTCAGTGTCGAGCTGGCCCGTGTAGCCGCGCTGGCGCTTGCGCACCGGACATTCGTCGTCGTGCTGGCGCCTGCGAGCATCCGCGGTCTTCCAGTCGGGAAAGCCGCCGGTGAGATGGCCGCAGCCGGTCGGGGGGAAGCACCACACGCGCCAGTTGCCGCTCGCGTCTTCGCGGACGATCGCTCGCGGCTCGCCGCTCACGCGTCAGCCCCCTCGAACTCCTCGTCGGCTTCGGCGTCCTCGGCGACGCCGACCACGCCCTCCAGGTCCTGCGGGGTGACCTGCTCGGGATCGCCGCCGCGCGGCTCCTCGTCGCCGGGGAACGGCAACCGCTCGACGCCTTCCTCGGCGTCTTCGAGCTGCTGGTGCTCGTCGCGTAGCTCGGCGATCGTCTTGCCGACCCGCTGGGGGTGGGTGACGTACACCTCGTTCGGGTCGATCACGTGCAGGCGAGTGAGCAGCTTGTCGTGGATCTTGTGGGCGACCTCGGCGACCGTGCCGACCATGACGATCGCGATCTCGTCTTCGCGGTGCATCGGCTCGTGGCACGCGCCCGTACCGGACACGCGGATGCGGCCTCGGTGGACTTCTTCGCCTTCGAAGTCGGGGAACTTGTTCATCGCGGCTCCTTTCCTATTGGTGCGGCAGTCCCGCGTACACCGCGACCCGGTCCGAGCCGCAGTGCCAGCACTGGGGGGACTCGCCCCACGGGGTGCGCCACGCCGCCGAGCAGTCGCGGCAGCGATAGCCGGTGGTGCCACCCGGGTCGGGTGGCTGTCCGAACGTTGCGTGTCCGTGCATCACCAGTCCTTCGCGTAGCCGAGCCAGGTCGGCGCTTCGTCGGGGTCGTCGGGGTCGGTGTACAGGTCCTCGTGCTCGATCGGGTCGTATTCGTCGCGCGCGCCGGGCGGCCACGTCTCGGGGTCGCCGGGGCCCGGCATGGTCTGCGGGTTCATGTCGAATAGGCGTTGGCGGCGCGGCATCGCTAACCCGCCTCCCGCTCGACGGGGTCGGCGCGGTGCGCCGCGTGCAGGCGCACCAGGTCGGCGGGCGCGCCGAGCAGTGCGCCGACTCGCTCGGCGGAGCCGGAGATCACCACTCGCGTGTCGCCCTCGAAGAATCGGACGAACACGGTTCCGTCGGATTCGGTTTGGACTTCGGGCTCGTCCGCTTCTCCCGCGAAGATGTGCGTCGAGTTGTGCGGCATCGCTGATCCCTCCCTCTTGGGCTAGTGGGGGTACTGCATGCGCTTGCGGGCCTGCTCGTTGAGGTAGTCGGCGAGCGGTTCGAGGGGCACTCGGACCGCGCCGCCGAGGTCGACGCTGGGGATCTCTCCGTTCTTGATGAGCTTGCGGATGTGGCTGTCGGAGATGCCGAGGCGTTCGGCGGCGTCGGTGATCTTGATGGCCCACTCCCCGCCGCTTGTTGGTGGGAACGGGTCGGCGGGGAGTGGGTGGTCCGCCTCACTGGGGTTGTGGGGGTTGGTGAGGCGGAGTTCGATGACGATGCGTTGTTCGGTGTTGGTGGTGGGGGTGGGGAGTGAGACGACGTTGTCGGCGGTCATGGCGTCTTCTCCCCGTCGAGCGCGGCGCGGAGGAGGGTCATTAGTCGTCACCCCCGTCGTCGCCCAACTCCGACCGGGCGGCGGCGACACGGCACGGAGACTCCACGTAGTGCGCCTGGCAGCGCCCGTTGTGGTCGTACCTGCATTGGGGATCGTCCATCTCAAGGAGCGCGCGCAGGTGGCGCTCCAATCGAGCGGCGCGGTCGCGGTGGAAGTCCTCAAACCAGCGGGCGTTCTCTACGGCGTCGTCGGGGGCGGTCACCGGTCACCCCCGAACAACGTCGGCTCACACTCCGCAACCGTCGTCAACCGCAACCACTGGTGACACCGACCACACCGCCAAAACGTCACATGACCGAGATCCGGCGCGAACCCGGCGCCCTCACGCACCATCGGCGCCTGGTGGCACTCGGGCGGCGGATCGTTCGGCGACCGAGTGCCGGTGCGACGGATGCGCGGCAGCCGCGGCCTCATGACCCACCCCCGAGCGGGTCGGACAGCGACCCCGAACCCACCACCGGCGGGTCGTCGTCGCGCGGCACCGCGTCCCGCAACCCCTGATCCGTGTCGAGCCGGTTGTCCTCGTAGGCGAACAGCTCGTAGACGTTGACGCCGAGGACGTTGGCGATCGCGATGCGCCGCTTGTCGACGGGCGCGTACTCGCCGGCTTCGATCTCCGACAAGACCTGCTGCGAGAACGGCTCGCCGAGTTCTTCGGCGACGAGGGGGGCCATCTTGCGTTGCGAGAGGCCCTTGCGGAGTCGGCACCGGTGGATGCGGGTGCCCCATACGGCGGGGTAGTCCATTGGGTTCCCTCGTGCGACAGGCGGAATCGCTAACAGGTCCACACCGTAGCTTCACAGGGTAGCCCTGTCAAGAGGTGTCCCGCCGCACACGTTTGGCCGCGTCGACCGGTCGCCGGGGGGATGCGCGGGTCGCCGGGATGCGTCACACTCCCCCTACAGGGACACCCTGTCACGTAGGCGGGAGCGAAAGGGAGAACACCAAGTGGCGACACTCGACCCGAAACAGATGGGCGACCACATCAAGCGCGCCCGAACCAAGAAGGAATGGTCACAAGACGCCCTCGCGCAACGCGTCGGCGTGACCCAGCAAACCATCCACGACTGGGAAAGCGGCGCCCACTCGCCGCGCCTCACCCACCTCACCGCGATCTCGAACGCGCTCGACGTCAGCCTCGACGAGCTGGTCTACGGCGAGATCGACGCCGCTGCCCGCCGCGACCGCGAACTCGCCGAAGTCGTCACCGCCATGAACGACCTCAAAGAGCGCGTCGAACGTCTCGGCGGAGAGCCGTGAGATGCGCGTCCAGCAGCCTCGTGTCCTCAGCGACCTCGGCGACCTCGCCGGACACGTCCTCGCCCGCCGCCGCCCGCCGTTCCAGCTCGCCCGCACGCGCCGCCAGGTAGTCGACCGCGGCTCGGATCTCGTCAACGCCCATCCCCGCTCCCTTCGCAATGCCTCAACCACACGAGTCATTCGTAGCCAAACAGGACTAGCCCGTGAAGTCGAGAGGGTGATCCAGATTGTCTAGACGCAGAGTGGCCGGATCGGGCTCTCTGTATCAGCGCGGAGACGGCCGGTGGGTCGGCCAAGTGTCGGTCGGCGGCAGAGGCAGCCGGCAGCGCCTCACGGTCTACGGCGCGACCGAGGCGGAGGCGGAACGCAAGCTCACCGACGAGCGCCTGCGCGCCGAACGCGGCGCGCCGCCCGACGCGGCGCGCCAGACGGTCGCCCAGTATCTGCACTGGTGGCTGCACACCGACCTCGCCGGTCAGGTCGCCCGCGGTGACATCGCGGCGGGCACGTGGCGCTACTACGAGGGCCGCGCGCGCCTGTACATCACCCCGGAGGTCGGCGAGGTGCCGCTGCGCAAGCTCGCGCCGCAACACGTCGCGCATCTGCTCGCCGCGCCGAGGCTCGCGCACCTGGGGCAGCGCAGCCGATTCCAGGTGTACGCGACGCTGCGGGCCGCCTTGTCGCGCGCGGAACGGCTCGACCTCGTCGACCGCAATCCCGCCGACCGCGTCGAGCCGCCGAAGGTGCGCCGCGAACGCGTGCGCGCGCTCACCGAAGCGGAGGCGCGCGCGATCTTGGATGCGGTCAGCGGCCATCGTCTCGAAAGCCTCGTGCGCGTCGGCCTGTCCACCGGTCTGCGGCCCGGTGAGATCGGAGGTCTCGACTGGAACGACGTCGACCTTGAGTCGGGCACGCTGCATGTGCGGTGGACGCTCACCCGCGGGCACGAGGCGGTCGACGCGCAGCCCTACGGGCGACAAGGGTCGCGGCGAGGCCGCAAACCGGTGAAGACGGAGGGCAGCGCCGCGCCGGTGCCGCTGACCTCGACGCTGGTGGATGTGCTGCGTCGTCACCGGGTCGCGCAGGCCGAGGAACGGCTCGCGTCGCAGCGGTGGCGCGAGCCGCCGTGGCCGCTGGTGTGGGCCGGCCCGGAGGGCGGCCCGATCGTTCCGTCGGAGTTGTCGGAGTGGGTCGGCGACGTGTGCGAGGCGGCGGGGGTGCGGCGCATGACGGCGCACGAGTTGTTGCGGCATGGAGCGGCGACGTTGCTGGTGGCGCAGGGCGTCGAGATGCGCGTGATCAGCGAGATCTTGCGGCACACTTCGGCGTCGACGACGTCGGACATCTACGCGCATGTGGACCGGGAGGTCGCGCGCGAGGCGGTCGGCAGGCTCGACGGGATGCTTGGGGGGCATTGATGCTCCGAACGGTGGGCGCGGGGGTCGCCGGGTTCGCGCTCGGCTGGGTCGCGGTCACGGTCGCGTATTGGATCGTGGACGTGGCGGTGGTTATGGTGGTGGGCTTCGAGTTCGGCGGGTCGCTCGCGGGGGTCTTCGGGTTCCTGTCGCTGGTCGGCGGTGTTGTGGGGGCGGTGGTGATGGTGCGGCGGTCTCGGGGGTTGCGGCGCGGGTCTCATTGGCCCCAGTAGGCGCGGGCGTAGTGCTCGGCGAGGTCGTCGCGCACCCATTCGGGTTGTTGTCTGGCGACGGTCTCGAACTGGTCGGCGGCGTTGGCGAGCCCTTGGGGGTCGGGCCATTCGGCGCGGGCCGTCTCGCCTGCTTGCTTGGCGGTCCGCGCGCATCGTTGGGTGGTGCTGTGCGGCCGGCTGGTGTTGCAGTGTTGGCAGGGCGGTGGGGGCTCGTCGTCTTTCTTGCGGCGCGCCATCACACGGCTCCCTCGACCTCGACGCGCCACAGCCCTTGTCGGCCGCGCATGGGGATCGGCTCGTCGAGCGGTTCGGGGTCGGCGAGCGTCCAGTGCCAGGCATCGGGCTCGGCGAAGCGGGAGCAGTAGCGAAGCTCCGACCAGTTCGGCCCCGTCTCGGTCAGGCAATCGTCGGCGTGGTGGCAGCCGGTGACCTTCACCGAGCCGAGCAACACGCCGCGCAGGCTGCGATCTTGGAACCGTGCCGCCTCCTTCACGGGAGACAACAGCGGCCCGACGCCGCGACGACGCGTCTCGCCGCTGATTACGCGCGCCCACTCCATGACCGCTTGCGTGCCGGCCGGGTCGTGCTGTTGCCCCGCGTGGATCCAGAGGCGGAACGGGAACGAACCGTCCGGTTCGCAGCCCTCTAGGTGGGGCCGCAGACTCCTCGCGGGAATGTGCGCCCGATCATCATGTGAGCCTGGTACCGGCTCCGCGGATCGACCGCCACACTCCCGGCACCTCGCGTACTGCGGCAGCGTGGACGGCACCGGCCACGACCTGTTCTCCACCGGCTTCACGCCAGCCATGATGAGAGACGCCCACGGCTGGCGGACAGTCAACGCCCGTTCCATCACGCGCCACCTCCGTGCAGGTCGAGCATGCGCTTGGCTTCTTCGAGGCGGCGGAACGCTTCGGGGTTGCCGCCAGCGTCGGGATGCAGCCGCTTCGCGGCCTCGCGCCACGCGTTCTCGCGCACGCCCGGCGAGGTGACCAACGAGTCCGGAAGGTCCGAACCGCTCCATCCGGAGGCCGAGGCGAGCCAGCGGGCAGCCATCTCGACCGTGGCGAACCGCGGCTCGTCGCTCTCCCCGGAGCCGAGTTCGCGGAACCCGGCGTACTGGCGGCCGGCCATCACCCCGTGCCGGTCGGCGGCGCGGAGGGCTTCCATGGAGAGGCCGATCGCGCGGACGTTGTCCTGCCAGCGCGTGTACCGGTCAGTGCTCCAGCTCAGACGGCCGTGGTCGGTGTCGGGCACCACGACGGTCACGCCCGGGTGGTCCGTCTGAGCTTTCGCCCGGGGCCACCCGTCGATGCGGAGCTGCGTGTCGTCGAGGGCGAGCTGGAACACCAGGTCGCGGCCGCCGATCATGCGGGCCTCGCGCCCGAGCAGTTCCTGCGTGGCGGTCCAGCCCGCGGAAAAGGGAGCGCGGCGGCGCTGGCCGGGTTCGCGGAGCTGGCCGGGCCAGTTGGTGAGGGGGCGGCAGACGATCCTCACGTGTCCCTCCTGTGCTGGCTGGCGTGCTCGCAGGTCGCGAAGTGCGACGTGTACAGACTCGGGGTGTCGTCGGCGCGCGCGGCGGCGTTGTCCGCGTACACGTCAGCGAGGTAGGAGCCGGTGCTGCCCACGTAGGTGAGCGCGACGTTGCCGCGCTCGTCGTCGGGCTCGGCGTCGACTGGCATCGCCTTCCCGTTGACGGTCTCGACCCACACGATCGGTGCTCGGCAGCTTCGACAGGTCGCCATCGGTCTCACCCTTTCCCTTCGTGGCAGCACTCGTGCCAGCACGAACCACACATCGGCGGCGTCCTTCCTGGTCAGCGGTCTACGGCGGCTCGTGGGGGCGGAGCATCGCGTACTCCGCGGCCTGGGCGCCGGACTCGTCCGCGGGGTCGAGCCGGCGCCGCAGTGCGCGCACCGGCGCGAGAACGGTGGTTCGCACCATGGGCACCTCCTTGGTCGGGCCACGCCTCGAACTCGCTGACCACGAGCGGGCGCGGCGATCGGTGGGGAAGGCGTGAACAACGTACGGGTGGTTTCGCCGGTGTGATTCAGATCGGTGGCGCGCCCTTGTGGAGCGAGGGCTCCCGCTGGGCTCGATCTCGGCCTCAGCTGCCGAACGCGGTCCACAGCACGGGCGGCACCACGCCGAGCACGAACGCGGGCAGGGTGAACAGCGTCGTCGGGAACACGAGCGTGACCTGCACCCGCTCGACGGCCTCCTCGGCGGCGGCGCGGCGCTCGTCGCGCAGATCCGCCGCGAGGCGTCGCACCGGCTCCGCGGTACCCGCGCCCCACCGGTGACCGACGTCGAGCACCGCACCCAAGGGTGCGAGTGGGCCTCCTTCGAACGCCTCGGCGGGGCTCCAGCCGGCCCGCAGACGACGCGCCGCACGCGCCAGTGGTGGGCCGGCGGCCGGTGGGACCAGATCGCTCGTGAGGTCGAGCGCCCCGGCCGGGTCGAGTCCGGCGTCGAGGCCGATCGCGACGAGCTCGCACGCTTCGGCGGTTCCCCCGCCCACCCGTGCTCCGGGCGTGTCGGCCCTCACCGGGCGGGAGGCGCCCCAGGCGACGCCCACGCCGGCCGCGAGCCCGGTGAGCGGCCCCACCAGCGCCGCACCGGCGAACGCCACGGGCGTCGCGAACGCCACACCGCGCCCCCACCGCGAACGCCCGACCGGCGGCGCGAGGGGATCCGCCCGCTCGCCCGCCGTGGCGGCACGTCGGACCAGGCGGGCCGACCAAGCCCACCCCGTGGCCAACAACGCCGCCGCAGCCACTCCCGCCAGCGCTCCCAGCGGTGTGGCGTAGAACCCCAGTGAGCCGGGATCGAGGCCGGTGAGCAGCACCCAGGCACCCAGCGGTACGAGCACGAGGACCCGGGCCGACACACGGGCCTGCGCGGTCCGCACCCGCAGCAACCGATCCAGCTGGGAGCGGTCCCGCACGGCGCCGAGCACCTGGTCGACCGCCGCGACGCCGCCCACTCCCGCGCGCTCGGCCACCGCGAGCGCACGTACCAGGAGGCGAGCCGCCCCGTCGCCGGGCACCCGTTCCGCGGCTTCGGCCAACGGCACGCCGAGCCGAGCCGAGCTGGCCGCACCCGACAGCGCGACCTGGCCACCCGACCCCGGTGACGTGGTCGCCTCCGCCAGCGCGGCCGCAGGGGCGGCCCCCGCGGCGAGTGCGGCACGGACCGCGGTCAGCTCCGCGGTCGTGGGTTCGGCCCGATCGCGCCGAGCCATCAACCGCCCCGCAGCCACAGTCGGCGCGCGCCGAGCTCCCCGTCGCCGCGCCGCTGGACCTCGGCGACCTCGACCACCCCGCGGGCGCCGTCGCGCTCGCGCCCGAGCACCACGAGCAGGTCGAGGGCCACTGCCAGCTGCGCCCGGACGGCGTCGAGCGGCAGGCCCGCGAGCAGCGCCATGCCCTCCATGCGCACCAGCGCCTCGTCGGCCGCCCGTGCGTGCACGGTCGTCATGCAGCCCTCGTGGCCCGTCGCGAGCGCCTGGAGCACGTCGACGAGCTCCACACCTCGGACCTCTCCCACCACGATCCGGTCCGGCCGCATGCGCAGCGCCTGGCGCACGAGGTCGTGGATCGTGGTCTCGCCCACCCCCTCGGCGTTGGCCTCCCGCGTCTCCAGCCGCACCGCGTGCGGGCAACGGGGCCGCAGCTCCGGCGCGTCCTCGACGAGGACGACCCGCTCGTCCGCACCGACGTCGTCGACCAACCGCCCGAGCAACGTGGTCTTGCCGGCCCCGGTACGCCCGCAGCACACGATCGCGCGCCGCTCGGCCACCGCGTCACGCAACAGGTCGCGGACGTCCTCGGGCACCGCACCGCTGGAGGTGAGGTCGTCCCAGCTCATCGCGACCGGCGCGAAGCGGCGGATCGCGACGAGCGGGCCGTCCGGAGCGAGCGGCGGGAGGACCGCATGCAGGCGGCTGCCGTCCGGAAGGCGCGCATCCACGTGGGGGCGGGCCCGGTCGAGGCGGTAGCCGAGCGGCCCGACGACGCGCAGGACCGCCTGGTGCACCGCATCACCGTCGTCGAACGTGACGTCGGTGCGCTCGAGCCGTCCGGCCCGTTCCACCCAGACCTCCCGAGGGCCGTTCACCAGGACGTCGGTGACGGCGGGGTCGCGTAGCAGCGGTTCGAGCGGACCGAGCCCGGCGAGCTCGTCAGTGAGCTCGCGGACGAGGCGGGCGAGTTCGTCATGGGGCAGCAGCAGACCCTCGCTGCGCACGGCGCGGGCGACGGCGGCACGGACGGCAGGAACGCGGTCCGCTCCGCTGCCCGCTCGGGCCACCTCCGGGTCCTCGGCCACGCGCCGTCGGATGCGCGCGAGGGTGGGTGCCGCGGTCATGACGTCCTCGCGCCGCCATCGCGGGTCGAAGTCGGCGGGCTCGAGCCGCGCACGGGCAGGAGCCGTCGCAACGCAGCCAGCCATGAGCCCGGCAGCGCACCCGGCACCCGGCCGCGCACACCGGCCACCCCGACCCGTGCCGACCACGGCACCGAGACGACGGCGTTCCTCCCCCGCTCGCCACGCACCGCGCGCCGGGACAGCGGCCCATCACCCACGAGCACGAGCGGGTCACCCGTCCGAGGTGCCCGCACCAACCGGCCATCGGGTCGGGCCACCCGCAGCCGGCTCCCGGACCCGCGCCCCGGGACCGCGGCTTCCCCGGCCAGCTCCTCGGTGTCGGCGTCCTCTGCGACGCCATCGCCCTCGGGACCCGCATCGACCACCACCAGGTCGGCGGGCCACCCGGCGACCCGGCGGACCGGACGGCCGTCACCGAGCAGGCGCAAGCGCTCGACGCCGGGAACGGCGACCGCGAGCGTCTCGATCTCCTGCCCGGCACCGGCATCGAGCGCGGCCACGGCACGCCCGCCGGGGCCCTGCCACCGGTCCCGGCCGGCGAGCGCGAGCAGGTCATCCCCGCCGCAGACCACCACCGAGTGCCCCGCCCACGCGGTCAGCCCCGCGAGCGCGAGGGCGACCGTCGAGGCGCCGACCCCGCCGCCGATCCCGGTGATCACCAACAGTCGGGGCCCACCCGGCTGCACGTGATCCGGCGACCGACCATGCGGGGTCGAGCCACCTCCGCCGGCTGCGGTTCGCTCCCCGTGCGTCGACGGACGTCCGGTCCGTTCCGCGAGCGTGGCCAGACGCTCGCGATCCTCGGGCCACCCCAGCGCGTCGAGCGCGCCCGCGTCCAATGCCGTTCGCACCGCCTCGGCGTCGGCGACCCCGTCGATCACGACCACGGCGGGACCGTCCCTTTCGGACACGCGAGCCGGTGCGACCAGGAACAGCGCCGGGGAGGGCGGCCCTTCGGGGGTCACGACCTGCCAACCCAAGTGTTGCTCGACCCAGCCCGCCACCTCGTCGTACAAGGGTGGTTCGAGGCACACGGCCACGGGGAGGGCGGCGACGGCACTGCGTCCCGGGTCGGGCTCCCCCATCTCGCCTCCCGTGCGGTTCCTCTCGGTCGGTCGCCGTGACCGTACGAGCGACCCCCGTCCCCACCCGCCGATCGGTCGGCGAGCGCTGTGGAAGCGGCGGGGAGCCTTCCGCCCCGGACAGGGGGACGACCTCGCCCCGACCGGTCGAGCGCGGGTCGGGGGCTACGCTGGGACCCATGGCCCTGGGGGACGGACGGAGGCGAGCTGCCGCGTTCTTCGACCTCGACAAGACCGTCGTGGCGAAGTCCAGCGCGCTCGCGTACGGGCGCGCGCTGCACCGCGAAGGCCTGATCTCGTCGACCACCGTCGCGCGCACGACCTACGCGCAGCTGTCGTTCCAGCTGTTCGGGGCCGACGCGGACAAGATGGATCGCTCACGCGAGGCCATGCTGGAGCTGATGCACGGCTGGAACGCCGCGCGGCTGCGGGAGCTCGTCACCGAGGGCCTCGACGAGATCATCGAGCCGATGCTGTATCCCGAGGCGCTCGAGCTGCTCGACGAGCACCGCCGAGCCGGTCACGTGCTGTTCCTCGTGTCGAGCGCGGGTGAGGAGATCGTGCAGCCGCTGGGAAGCCGGCTCGGCGTCGACCGTGTCATCGCCACCCGCATGGGCGTGGACGACGAGGGGCGCTACGACGGCACGCTCGACTTCTACTGCTACGGACCGGCGAAAGCCGACGCGATGCGTGACGTCGCTGCCGCCGACCAGCTCGATCTCGAGGCGAGCTACGCCTACTCGGACTCGATCACGGACCTGCCGATGCTGGAGGCGGTCGGCCACGCGGTCGCGGTCAACCCGGACCGCGACCTGCGCCATGTCGCGGTCGAGCGAGGCTGGCAGGTGCGCGACTTCGAGCGCCCGGAGTCCCCTCCCCGCCTCTCGCATCCCCACGCCGAGATCGTCGCCGGAGCCGGGGCGCTGTCGGCCGTCGCCGCTCTCGGATGGTGGCTGTACCACCGTCGCGAGCGCAGCGATCCCTGGTCACTCGCCAGTACCTGGGAGCGCCTGCCGTTCGACCGCCTCGCCGGCGCCCGCAACACGATCACCCGTCGGACGAGCGGCACGCTCGAACGCGTCGCCGAGGCGGGGCGCCGCTCGTGACCAGCCCGGCGAGCCGGGACCCGACCACCGACCGGTCTAGAGGTACTGGCCCGTCCCGTGCCGCTCGCGACCGCCCTGGGAACCCTGCGGCCCCGGCGGGAGTGCACCCTGCTGCCGCATCTGCTCGAGCTGCTGACGCGCCTGCATCTGCTGGTTGAACACCGCCGCCTGGATCCCCTGGAACAGCCCTTCCAGCCAACCGATCAACTGCGCCTGCGCGATGCGGATCTGCGACTCGCTCGGGGCGTCCTCCTGGTGGGGGATCAGCAACGCGTCCAGCTCGTCCTGCAGGTCCTGCGAGAGCACGGCGCGCATCTCGGCGACTGCGCGCTCCTGCACCTGCCTGAGTTGCTGACGCCCACCCTCGTCCGGCTCGGCGCGGCGCACCTCCTCCTGCATCTCGCGGAGCATCACCGCGATGCGCATCAGCTTGGTGGGCTCGTGGATCGACGAGCCGTCGCGGCCGTGCTCCACCATCTCGACGGAGTCGTCCCCACCGGACGCGGCCTCTTGCCCTTGCGCTGGCGTGGCGTTCGGATCGCTCATCCTGGTCCTCAAGTCCTCGCGGTGCCCTGGGGCAGCGCCGGCCGGCCTCCCGGCATCGGCCAGCCGCCTTGGCCTGTCCGTCCTCGCAGCCTACCCACGGGGCAAGGGCGTCACGGGGCCACGGTGCGCTACGCGTAGAGCGCGTTCGCGAGCCGCGGCCGAGTTCGTGCGACGAGATCGTGGCCGTCGCCGAGCGCGGCGAAGACCTCGAGGATCGCGGCGCGGGCGTCCTCGCGAACCGAGCGGTCGCTCACTGCGGACAACAGCTCGTCGAGCGCTTCCTCGTAGCGCTCCTGCCCCGCGAGCGCACGTCCCAGCTCGACCCGGGCCGAGGCATCGGTCGCCGCGCGCTCCCGCAGCGCGTCCAGGTCACCGCCGCCGGCGCGGGAGAGCGCGAGCCGCGAGGCCAGCTCGCGAGCCCGGTCGTCCTGCGGCGCCGCCGCGAGGAGCTGCTCGGCCTCGTCGATCTCGCGGCGGTCGGCCAGGCGCTGCGCGAGGGCGACCGTCGCCCCGGCGTGGCCCGGCTCGTGCGCCAGTGCCTCGCGCAGCAGCGACTCGGCCTCCGCTTCGGAGGCCTCCTCGGCGGCGGCGGTGAGTCGGTCCGCGGGTGACGGCGCGAGCTTCGTGAACAGGTCCTCCAGCGCCCGCTCGGTCTGCACGCCCGTGAGCTCCGCCACGACACGCCCGTCCCGGAACGCCTTGAGCGCCGGGATGCCCTGGACCCGGTACCGGCGGGCCACGGCCGGGGCGGCGTCGACGTCGAGCTTCCTGACCTCGACGTCGCCGGTGAACCGTCCGGCCACGCGTTCCAGTATCGGGGCGAGCTGGTGGCACGGACCGCACCAATCGGCCCAGAAGTCGACGACCACGGCCCGCTCCCGGCTGCGCTCGACGACGTCGGCATCGAACGTCTCGGCGGTCGTGGTGGTGATCACGGTCTCGGCCATCTCGCGCGTTCCTCCGTTCGCTCGTCCTTCGAGAACCTCGCGGGCTCCGAGCCTACGCGGACCGGCAGCATCATCGCCCACGCGACAGAACGCGTCGTGGTGCTGCAGACTTCCCGCCGCCACCTGCGCCCGACCGATCCCCGACCCCGAAGGAGTCCCCGTGGAGAGCCCGTTCGACGTCCTCATGGGCACCCGGTACGTCAGCGCCGATCCCGATCGCGCGGTGTGCGAACTCGAGGTCACCACGAAGCTGCACCAGCCGGGGGGCATCGTCCACGGGGGCGTGTACAGCGCGCTGGCGGAGGCCTGCGCGAGCAGTGGCGGCCTCGCCTGGCTGGCCGGCAACGGCATCGCGGTCGGCGTGAGCAACCACACCGATTTCATTCGTGCCGTCCGCGAGGGATCGTTGCGCGCCGAAGCCACCCCCTTGCAGCGCGGTCGCCGGCTCCAGCTCTGGCAGGTGGCGATCACCGAGGCGCAGGTGGGACTCGTCGCTCACGCCAAGGTGCGCCTGGCCAACGTTCGCGACACCCCGTCCACGCCCCCGACCTCCCCCGCAGAGGAGGCGGGCTGAGCCCCGCTCGCGAACGGTCAGGCGGGCTGCAACCGCACCGAAACCCGCAGCGTTCCCCGCTCGGGCCACTGCCGGCGACTCCGGACCGCGCCCTGGGCTGGCTGCCACGACCTAGGCGGAGGCGGTGGAGGCCGAACCGGACTCGTCGGCCGAACCGGCTACGAGCTCCTCGAAGCGTTCGCGCGCGGGCGCCTTCAACGCCTCGTACGCCTGCATGAACACCTCGTTAGCCTCCGCCCGCGGGAAGTGCTCGGGCAGGAACTGCGCGGGCAGATCCGGGTCGTCGCGGGCGATGCCGCGCCATTCGTCGACCATCTCGGTGCGACCGACCAACGCCTCCGCGGCGTCGATCCGGTCCCGCCCCGCCCGCTCGACCAGGGGGCGGAACCGCGACAGGAACGTCTCGTACCGCTCGGCGAGCGCGGCGAGGTCCCAGGCCTGCTCGAGGCGCTGGCTGCTGCCTTCCCGGAACGAGACGTCGCTGGTGCGCATCACCAGCACATCCGTGAGCCCCAGCTGGTCGAGCAGGTGCAGCACGTCGTCCGGGTCGGCGTGGGGCGAGACCCACACGGCGTCGTACAGGGGCGAGAAGGTCAACCACCGCAGACGGCTGCGCACCAGGTGACGCAGGTCCCGCTCCGCGTCGGGCACGGAGAAGATCACCACGGTCCAGCGCCCGTCCCACGACGCGCCGCGGCGCCCGAGACCGAAGATGCGCTGCGCCCCCCGCTCGAGCACGGCCACGGCCTCGGGCGTGAGGTCGTAGTAGGTGCGCCGGCCGTTGCGTGAGCGCTCCAGCAGACCGCGCCGGGCGAGGCGGGCCAGTGCGGCGCGAGCGTTGGCGGGCGCGATCCCGAACTCCCCCAGCAGCGACACGAGGGTGGCCGACGGGATCGGGGTTCCCGGTTCGCTCCAGTACTCCCCCAGCAGCGTGACCAGCAGCCGCTGCGACCGAGCGCGCACCCTCGGTTGCGGAGCTGCATCCGTCCCGACCGACACCGACATCCTCCTCCCGAGCGGACGCTCAGCACGGTCCGCGTTGGCCGCATGGTGCACGAGCCGATCCGGACCGGCGACCCGAGCACAGCACCTGCGGGCGGGCGGGTCAAGCCGCGCCCGGGACAGACCCCGCCACTGGCGACCCGTCGCAATGTGTTACATATTGCTTTCGACCGTGTCGACTTCGCATACTATCCGCTCGCCGTGGCCGTGGAACCGGTGCGGGCCGCACACAGTGACAGGAGCGACGATGAGTGATACCGACCTGGAGGGGCGCGCCATTCTCGTGACCGGCGCCGGCGGTGGCTTGGGCCGCAGTCACGCCCTGCTGCTCGCCGAGCGCGGCGCGCGCGTCCTCGTCAACGATCTCGGCGGCGACCTCGCTGGACAAGGTCAGGACCCCAGTGCGGCGGAGGCGGTCGCCGCGGAGATCACCGACGCGGGCGGCGAGGCGGAGGCCGACAACGGCTCGGTCGCGAGCGAGCAGGACGCCGTGGCGCTCGTGCAGCGCGCACTGGATCGGTTCGGACGCCTCGACGGCATCGTCAACAACGCCGGGATCCTGCGTGACCGGTCGTTCGCGAAGATGACGCGCGAGGAGTTCGACGCCGTCCTGGACGTGCACCTGCGGGGGACGTTCAACGTGACCAGCGCGGCGTGGCCGCACCTTCGGGAGCAGGCGTCCGGCGCGATCGTGAACACCACCTCGGGAGCGGGCCTCTTCGGCAACTTCGGGCAGGCCAACTACAGCGCGGCGAAGATGGGGATCGTCGGGTTGACGCGCACCCTCGCCATCGAGGGCGCCCGCTACGGCATCCGCGTGAACGCCGTCTCGCCGATCGCGACCTCGCGCATGACCGAGACGATCCTGTCGGAGGAGCAGCAGGAGCTGCTCGCCCCCGAGTACGTGTCGCCCGTCGTCGCCTACCTCCTCTCGGACGCCTGTCGCGAGACGGGCGCGATCGTCGCCGCCGGCGGCGGGCACGTGGCACGCGTCGCGGTCGCCCAGGGGGACGGCGTCCAGTTCGACCGCGTGCCCACGCCCGACGAGGTCGCCGACCACTGGGGCGACATCACGACGGTGAACGGCGGCGCGGAGTACCGGGGCACCGGCGCGGCCGAGCAGACCGAGCGCCTGTTCCGCCGACTCTCGCACCCGGCGGGCTAGTGCGCGCGCCGGTCGCTGGGCCGGCCAAAGCACGACAATCTCTTGACACGCGAAACGTGGTGACCATCTAATGTGTTCCCGCAGAATCGTTCGCGGGTGCAGGACTCGGCCACGAGTTGAGGGTGGTCGCGGTCGAGACCACGGTCCTTTGAAGGGAGCTCCATGACACGCATCATGAGCCGGTTCGCGAGAGGCCTCATCGCCGCGAGCGTGCTCGCGCTGCTGTTGGTGGCGTGCGAGGACGCCGAGGAGACGACCGACGACGAGCCCGAGGACGAAGCGGAGGCCGAACCCGACGAGGCGGCCGACGATGACGACGAGGCTGACGAAGCCGACGACGAAGACGAAGCCGACCACGAAGACGCCGAAGCCGACGACGAAGCCGACCACGAAGCCGACGAGGCCGACGAGGCCGACGACGTCGACTTCGGCGACGAGGTGACGCTGACCTTCGGTCACCCGTTCCCACCGACCGACCCGATCCAGGTGAACGTTTGGGAGCCCTGGGTCGAGGACGTCCGCGAGGCGACGGACGGGACCGTCGACGTCGAGATCCACGCCGGTGGGGCGCTGGCGGGCGGTGACGCGATCTACGAGAACGTGGTGGCCGGCGCCCAGGACATCGGATGGACCATGCCCGGCTACACGCCGGGACGCTTCCCCATCACGCAGATCATCGAGGCGCCGTTCGTGTTCGAGGACGCGGTCCAGGGCACCGAGGTCGCTCACGAGCTGTGGGACGAGTTCGACGCCTTCCGCGACGAGTACGACGACACCGAGGTGCTGGCGCTCTGGGCGATGGACACGGGTGACCTCTTCACCCGCGACGAACCGGTCGAGACGCTCGAGGACGTGGAGGGCCTGACGGTCCGCAGCCCCGCCCCCCTCCAGACAGACGCGCTGGAGGAGATGGGCGCCTCGGCCACCGGCATGCCGGGGCCCGAGATCTACGACTCGATCGAGCGCGGGGTGATCGACGGCTACAAGCTGGCGAACTCCGCGACACGGGTGTTCGACCTCGGCGACACGACCGACTACCGCACCGAGTGCAACTGCTACACCGGAGCCTTCGTCCTGGTGATGAGCCCCGCCGCGTGGGAGCAGCTGTCACCCGCGCAGCAGGACGCCATCGCCGATCTCACCGGCAACGACCTCGCGCTCGAGCTCGCCGAGGCGCACGCGGCGGCCGCCGCCGAGGTCGAGGAGGAGTACTGGCCCGAGCACGACGTCGAGGCGGTCGAGCTGTCCGACGACGAGTTCGACCGCTGGTTCGAGGCCGTGGATCCGGTGTTCCAGTCGTGGATCGAGGAACGCGAGGAGGAGGGAGTCCCCGGGACCGAGATGGCCGACCGCGTGTTCGAGCTCACGGGTCGAGGGGAGTGAGTCGGGTCCAGCGAGCAACGGGAGGCGGACAGCACCGGGATGGGTGACGACGCTACCGCGCAGGGCCGTCCTCCCCCCGAGGACGGCCCCGAGGTCGGCCCGGCGATGGAACGGCTCCAGGACGTCCACGGCGGACGCCTGGCACGCGGTCTGCGCCACGTGGATCGGGCGCTCCACGCGCTCGCCGGGGTGACGATGGTCGGTCTGCTGCTCTGGACCGTCGTCGACATCCTGGGGCGCTCGCTGTTCTCCATGCCCTTGCGGGGCACGGTGGAGCTCACCGAGCTCGCGGTCGTGATCCTGGTCTACCTCGGGCTCGCGCGAGTCGAGAACCAGGACTCGCACATCGCGGTCGACCTGCTCTTCGGCCGCCTCGGCACCCGGGGTCAGCTATTGCTGCGGGGACTGGCCGGCCTCCTGGGCGCGGGCATCATGGGCCTGCTCACGTGGCGGCTGTTCGTGTTCGCCGGCGACCTGGATGCGGGCGGCTACGCCACGGCCTCCTGGGGACTCCCCCTCTACCCCGTCGCGCTCGTCGGCGTGGTCGGCAGCACCGCCTTCGTGCTCGCGCTGCTGCTCAACGCCTACGTCGCACTGGCGGCGCTCGTGAAGCGGCGCTGAGTTGGATCCCGAGCTGGTCGGCCTGCTCGGCTTCGTGGCGATGCTGGTGCTCATCGCGCTCCGGGTCCCCGTGGCGCTCGCGATGATCGGTGTCGCCATCGCCGGCTACGGCTACATCGTCGGTCTCGACCCTGCGCTCGGGCGGCTCGGCTCGGACGCGTTCCGCGGCGCCTCGGTCTACAGCCTCTCGGTGATCCCGTTCTTCATCCTCATGGGGATGCTGCTCTCGAGCGCGGGACTCGGCTCCGACGTGTACCGCTCGCTCGATCGCGTGCTCTGGCGGATGCGTGGCGGATTGGCCGTCGCGACGATCGGGGCCTCGACGGCGTTCGCGTCGGTGAGCGGCTCGAGCGTCGCGTCCGCGTCCACGATGTCCCGCGTCGCCGTGCCCGAGATGCAGCGGTACGGGTACGACGACGGCATGTCCGCGGCCTCGGCGGCGGTCGGCGGCACCCTCGGTGCGCTGATTCCCCCGAGCGCCCTGCTCGTGCTGTACGGCGTCCTGACCCAGGAGCCGATCGGCCAGGTGCTGGTCGCGGGGTTCGTCCCGGGCGTCATGACCGCGCTCCTGTTGATGCTCACCGCCTACGCGTTGGTGCGCTGGCGGCCGGCCCTGGCGCCCACCGCCCGCGAGCGTCCCGACCTCGCGATCGGGCAGGCGGTCAAGCTCGTGTGGGCGGCCCCGACGATCTTCGCGATCAGCATGGGCGGGCTCTACTTCGGGATCTTCACACCGACCGAGTCGGGCGCCGCGGGCGCCTTCCTCGCGCTGGCCTACGGCCTGGTGACCCGGCGACTCGACCGCGGCCGCCTCGCCACCGCCGTCAACGAGACCATCAAGGTCTCGGCCCAGATCTTCCTGCTCATGATCGCGGGGCAGATGTTCGGCTTCTTCCTCGCCGTGACCCGGATCCCGATGTGGCTCGGCCGCACGGTCACCGAGATCGACCTCACGCCGTGGCTGATCGTCGCGCTCATCTTCCTCGTCTACTTCGCGCTCGGCGCGGTGATGGACGAGCTCGCGATCCTCGTGATCATGACCCCGATGATGTACCCGGTCATCATCGACCTCGGCTACGACGGGGTCTGGTTCGGCGTCCTGACGATCATGATGCTCCTGACCGGGCTGCTCACCCCACCGATCGGCCTGCTCACGTTCGTGGTGTCCGGGCTCACGAGGATCCCACTGGGCGACGTGTTCCGGGGCCTCACCCCGTTCTGGTTCACCCTCTGCCTCGCGATCGCGCTCGTGATCGCGTTCCCGGAGCTCGCGACCCGACTCCCCGAACTCATGCGTTGATGCAGGCGCGACGCCTCGTCAGCACGTCGCGCGACCCGACCCCGTGTCGCGCGACCACCGGAACCGAACCCGTTGGCAAGGAGGCACCCCGATGACCGAACCGACCATCGTCGAGGGCGCGGAGGGGCTCCGAGCCCTCGCCGGGACCCACGTGGGCTACACCGACTGGATCGAGGTGACCCAGGAGCAGGTCGACCGGTTCGCCGACGCGACCGGCGACCACCAGTGGATCCACGTCGACCCGGAGCGGGCTGCCGACGGACCGTTCGGCGGCACGATCGCGCACGGGTTCCTCACGCTGTCGATGATCCCGACGGTGCTCCCGCAGGTGCTGGATGTGCGCGGCTTCAGCTTCGGCGTGAACTACGGGCTCGACAAGGTGCGCTTCCCGTCGCCCGTGCCGGTCGGCAGCAAGGTGCGCGCGGGAGTGACCGTCGACGAGGTGTCGGACGTCGGCGGCGGGGTCCAGACGGCCTACACGGTCACGGTCGAGGTGGACGGCGCGGACAAGCCCGCGTGCGTGGCCCGGTTCCTGGAACGCCGGTTCCCGTGATGACGGCGGCGAAGGGACCGACCCACGGGAGGCCGCGATGACGCTCGACCTCGACGCGCTCCAGGCGATCGACGTGCACACCCATGCCGAGCTCTCGGCCGACGGACACCCGTCGCTGCCGGAGGAGCTGGAGGCGGGCAAGGCCAAGTTCTTCAAGGCCGGCGTGCCCCAGCCCACCGTCGACGAGATCGCCGGGTACTACCGGGAGCGCCGGATCGCGGCGGTCGTGTTCACCGTCGACGCGGAGGCCGCCACCGGGCACCCACCGATCCGCAACGAGGAGGTGGCCGAGGGGTGCGCGCGCCACAGCGACGTGCTCATCCCGTTCGCGAGCCTCGATCCCCACCGGGGCCGGGCCGCGGTGCACGCCGCCCGACGGCTGGTGCGCGACCACGGGGTCCGTGGTTTCAAGTTTCATCCCTCCCTGCAGGGCTTCTGGCCGACCGATCGGGCGTTCTATCCGCTGTACGAGGCCATCGAGGACCTCGGCGTGCCCGCGCTCTTCCACTCCGGCCAGACCGGGATCGGCGCGGGGCTGCCGGCCGGCGGCGGCATCCGCCTGAAGTACTCGAACCCGATGGAGCTCGACGAACTGGCGGTGGACTTCCCTGCGCTCACGATGATCTGCGCGCACCCCTCGGTCCCGTGGCAGGACGAGGCCCTGGCCGTGGCCATGCACAAGCCGAACGTCTTCATCGACCTCTCCGGCTGGTCGCCGAAGTACTTCCCCCCGCAGTTGGTCCGCCAGGCGAACTCGTTGCTCAAGCACAAGGTGCTGTTCGGCTCGGACTACCCGGTGATCACCCCCGACCGGTGGCTGGCGGACTTCGAGCAGTTGGAGCTCAAGGACGAGGTCCGTCCGCTCATACTGAAGGAGAACGCGGTCCGGGCACTCGGGCTCGTCGCGAGCTGACCCCGCAGCGACGACCGACATACGACGCACCCGAGGAGGGGCGATGCGCAACGAAGGGCTGGGATCGTGGCCGCACCGCCGAGCGCGGATCTCCGCGGAGGACACCGCCCTGATCCACGACGACCGCCACTGGTCGTACGGCGAGGTCCGGGAGCGGGTCTCCCGGCTCGCGGGGGGCCTGCACCGCGTCGGTGTCGCACGAGGGACCCGGGTCGCCTACCTGGGACCCAACCACCCCGCGTTCGTCGAGACGATGTTCGCCGCCGGGCAGCTGGGGGCGGTGTTCGTGCCCCTCAACTCCCGGTTGGCCGCGGCCGAGCTGGGGACGATCCTGCGCGACGCCGAGCCGGACGTCCTCGTGGTGGCGCCGGACCTCGCGGGCACGGCCGAGGACGCCCTGGCCGGGGCGCCGGTGCGGCATCGGTTCGTCGTGGGTGACCGGCCGGCCGCCTCGATGGAGGCGCTGGAACCGCTGATCGCGCAGTCCTCCCCCGGCGATGCCCCCGACGTGCCGGTGGTCCTCGACGACCTCGCCATGCTCATGTACACGTCCGGCACGACCGGCGAGCCCAAAGGGGTGGCCCTCACCCACGCCAACCTCACCTGGAACTGCTTCAACGTGCTCATCGACGTCGACGTCTCCCAGGACGAGGTCACCCTGGTCAGCGCTCCGCTGTTCCACACCGCCGCGCTGAACCAGACCTTCCTGCCGACGTTCGTCAAGGGCGGCACCAGCGTGCTCGTGTCCGCGTTCGATCCGGACGAGACCCTCGAGCTGATCGAACGACACCGGATCTCGTGGATGTTCGGGGTACCCGCGATGTTTCAGGCGCTGGCCCAGTCCCCGAAGTGGGAGTCCGCGGACCTGTCATCGATCCGAGCGGTGGAGGCCGGCGGCGCCCCCGTCCCCGAGGACCTGATCCGCACCTACCAGGCCCGCGGCATGACCTTCATGCAGGGCTACGGGATGACGGAGGCGGCACCGGGCGTCTCGTTCCTGCGGGCCAAGGACAGCCTCTCCAAGGTCGGCTCCGCCGGAGCGCCGTGCTTCTTCAGCGACGTCGACGTCGTGGATGACAACGGTTGCTCCGTGCCCGAGGGACGTCCGGGCGAGGTCGTGGTCCGCGGTCCGAACGTGATGCGCGGCTACTGGGGCAAGCCCGACGCCACCGCGGCCGTCATGTCCGACGACGGCTGGTTCCACTCGGGCGACTTGGCGGAGCGCGACGAGGACGGCTACCTCTACATCGTCGATCGCGTGAAGGACATGTTCATCTCGGGAGGGGAGAACATCTATCCCGCCGAGATCGAGAACGCCCTGCACGAGCATGCAGCGGTCGCCGACTGCGCGGTGATCGGCGTCCCCGACGAGCGGTGGGGCGAGACCGGCCGCGCGTTCGTGGTTCCCCACCATGGGCAGCACCTCACCGAGGAGGAGATGCGCGGCTTCCTCGAGCAGCGCCTCGCGCGCTACAAGATCCCCAAATCGCTCGTGCTCGTCGACGAACTGCCCCGCAGCGCCAGCGGCAAGCTGCTCAAGAAGGAACTGCGCACGGACTAGGCGTGCCCATTGACAATCGTGGTCGCATCGATGGTGTCCCATGGCGCGTGGCTACGTTCGCATGATCCATGGAGTCCGACCCCGAACGCAGGCAAGGCAGTGCGACCGATGATCCTTCGGGTACTTCTCCTTTGTGGCACCGTAGGCCTGTTGCAAGGTTGCCTGCCATCCGAGGGGGCGGACACCGCCCTTCTCTCGCCCGGCGAGGAAGGTTCCACGTCGACAGCCGACAGCGCAGCCGCGGAAGCGCTGGGGCCCGTCGATTCGAACTGGCCAGTGGAGATTGAGTACATACTCGGTGGCACGGTGCAGCCGGGCACGGAAGGGCGAGTGGAAAGCGTAACCCACGTGTTCCGGGCCGCCGCCTGGAACGACTGGTTCGACGCCCGCTACGACCGAGACGGCGGGTTGGTCTCCTGCACGCAGCGGACCCCTGACGCGCTACGCACGTCGATCCGGAGTTGCGCCGAAGGGTGGCAGATGACGCGCGACCATCCGCCCGAGGAACGTATCGCTCCCAATCCGTACCTGCGCCCCGCAGATCTCGACAGCGTTCGCGCCGCCCCCGACGAGGCGGTCGAGGCACAGGAGGCAGTCGCCGAACGCCTCGACATCAGCAAGGACGAACTGGTCTCCTCCGCGGAGGCGAGCATCATCGACTGCCGCCACGAGCAGTCGGCCTATTGCGGCGACAGCGATGGTGCGATCGACTTCGAGGTCGAGCAGGTCGCCCACGAAGGGAGCGGGATCATCCTTGAGTACCGCGAGACGGCCGACGGAATGCCGGTGAGCTATCTCGAGGTCGAGAATCTCAGAGTGCTGGACGAGGAGGAATGGTCTGACAGCGCCGAGACGCTGACGCACTCGGGGGCTAGCGCAACGGGTCCCGATCCTCCGCATTGCGCCCACCCGAACCTCTTGTCAGCGGTCCCATCTCCTGCCCGCCCCTTACGCGGAGTCGGCAGCATCTTACGATGACACGTTGCCGCATTCGCATGAACGTCTGAGCCAAGGAGGCCGCCAGACGTTACTCCTGCGAGCGCAGGAACCGTTCGATCTCGTCGGCGATGTCCTCACCGGACGGGATGTCGGTGTCGGCGTCGTCCGAATCCTGCAACTCCTCGAGGTTCTCCACGAGCTCGGCCGCCTCGTCGTGCTGGCTCACGGCCTCGTCGACCTGCTCGCGATGGAGCTTCGCCGCGGCTTCGAGCTCCTCGGTGTCGACCTCGGTGCCCAGCAGGTCGGCGACGATGCGCACCATCGCGAGCGCTCCGGGCGGATTCGGGCTCGCGGAGATGTAGTGCGGCACCTCTGCCCAGAATCCCAGCACGCCGATGTTCTGCTCCGCCAGGTCGGCCTGCAGCGCGGTGGCCGCACCGATCGGGCCGGTGTACCCCGAGACCGGCCGCGCCCCCTCCACCGGCCCATCGTCGACCGCGTTGCTGGCCTGCACGATCTCGATCGGACGCGTGTGCGGCGCCGCAGCGGGATACGCCGACAGCGTGACCACCCGGCTCACGTCGACCTGGGCACAGAGGCTCGCGACCGCGTCGACGAACGCGTGCCAGCGCATGTCGGGCTCCGGCCCGGTGAGCAGCAGCACGTCCCGGGGGCCGTCGAGCTGTGCGGCGTGCAGCCGGATCCGGGGCCACTCCACCCGGCGGACCTGGCCGCTGTCGACCACCACCGTCGGACGTCGCGCGCGGAAGTCGATGAGCTCGTCACCGTCGAGTTCCGCGACCGCTTCGGCCTGCCAGCGGTGACGCAGGAACGTGGACGCGTGCTCGCCCACGTCGCCCGCGTCGACGAAGCCGTCCAGGGCCACCAGCAGCACCGGGTCCCGCAGGGCCGGCAGGTCATCGAGCCATCTCAGCAGCTTGCTCATGTCTCCAAGGCTAGACGCGTCGGCCCACGAGCTGCCGAGGACCCTACGAGGACGAGTGCTTGGCGTCGGGACCCTCCTGCGTCGCCGCGGTCCCGCCGTCCCCCTGCGAGCCCACGTCACCGCGCCGCCACGGCTCGCCCGGGTGCGGACCGTTCGCGCTGCCGTCCCGTTGACCCTCGAGCGTGGTGGCAGGACCTGGCGGGCCGGTATCGAAGCCCTCCGCGGCCGCACCGCCCCAGATCGCGGTCGGCGTCTCGGCCTCCGGATCGGACGGGGAGCGCCGCTGCCTCCTCCCCCAGTCCCACGCGCGGCGGACCCACCGGGCGATCGCGCGCCCGGTCGCCTGCGAGGCGCGCAGCGCGGTCAGCACGATCGCGGCGACCAGCCCGTACACGAGCACCGCGACGAACGTCGTCAGCAGGAACTCGTCCTCGGCGAACATGCCCTCGAAGGGCGCCAGCAGGAACTCCGCGACCTCGCGCGTGAGCGCGACGAGCACGTTGTCCTCGTTCGCCTCGAGCAGGCGAAACAGCGTGTCGAAGCCCAGCACGCCGACGACCACGAGGAGGGCCGCGTTGACCCATCTCGCCACGCCGTCCCACTGGTTCATGCCTCCATCCTTCCCACGTGCCGGTGCGTCATCGCGGAGGACGTTGGCCGATTACGCTACCCGTCGAGCGGCCGGTCGTCGTCCCCGGCCCGGTGACGTCGTCGGCTCCGTCCCGATTCGGCACGCCAGGTCGCTGCCCGGAGCCGGTGGCTGCCGTAGCCTCTCGGGTGGAGGCGTAAGGGTTCCTGGTGGGCCCCGCGGTCTTCAACACCGACGAGGCCGACCCGAGTCGGCCTGGCGGGTTCGATTCCCGTCCGCCTCCGCGACCGTCCGACGACCGACCCGAACGACCGTGGTCGTGCTCGCCGTCGGCGTGCCCGGCGCCGCGGTACCGGGTCGGCACCGGTCCCGGCTGATCGATGGCCCGCTGTGAGACCAACCCTTGCCCTCGTGGGCGCTGCCGCGGTCGTCGGCCTCGCGGGCTGGCTGACCGCGCGGGCACACCGTGGACGCGCGGGCCTCGCCCTGTGGCGTCGCCCCCTGCCGCCTCGTGTGGCCCGCTGGGCTCGGGCTCCCGGCCCTCGCCGTGCCCTGCGGACGCTCGGTCTCGCGGGTCTGGCCGTCGCACTGGGAACGCTCCTCGTCGCCTCGGCCATGCCCGACAGGCTCACCGAGCCCGTCGGCCTCGTGCGTGCCGGCGTAATGGCGATCGGGCTCACCAGTCTCCTGGCCGGCCCCGTCGGCCGGTTGCTCAGCCCTTGGAGGCTCCTCCGGCCCCCGCTGCGCGCGCGGGATCCCGACCCGGCCGCGTCGACCGGGTCCAAGGGCTTGGGACCGGCGATCCCGACCACGCTGGCAGTCGCCGCGCTGCTGATCGCCGACCTGGACCCCGCACGGCTCGCGGCCGGGCTGGTCGGGTACGCGCTCCTCGTGACCGCGGCGGTCGCGGTGCGCGGCCCTGACTGGTGCGCGCGCGGCGAGGCGTTCGAGGTCGTGAGCGGCCTGCTGGCGAGGCTCGCGCCCGTCGGCCCCGACCGCGCCGCGCGTAACACGCTCGTCGGACGCAGTCCTCTGCTCGGGATCGTCCAGTCGGCACCGCGGCCGGGCCTGCGCGGCGTGCTGGCCGCATGGAGCGCGGGGCTGGCCGCGGCGGCCGCGAGCCGAGCGGACTGGTGGGGCGAGGCGGCGACCGCCGCGGGACTCGCCCCGGAAGGGCTCCCCGCGATCGCCTTACTCCTGCTCGCCGCGTTCGTGCTCGCGAGCGTCGTGATCCGGGCCGCCACACCCCGCGCGTTCCTCGCGGATGCGCTGGTGCCCGCGCTCGCGGGCTGGACGGTCGCGATCGGGCTCACCTCGCTCCCGGCCCCCGACCGCGTCCTGCTCGAGACGGTCGCGTGGAGCGCCGTGCTCGCGGGTCACCTGCTGAGCGTCAGCGCCGCGCACCGGATGACGACAGCGCGCTTCGACCTGCGGGCCGCGCGCGCCGTGCAGTTCCCGCTGCGGCTCGCGCTCATCGCCGGCGCGGCCGGCGCGGCCCCTGTCGTGGGGCCCGGCTGACCGACGGACCGGCGAGCGCGCGGCCGCGCGGGACGAGGATGCCTTCTGCGCGGATCAGTCCGGCGTGAGCGCCTCCTCGAGCTCGAGGCGGCCACCGGCCTCCTCGAACTCCTTCCAGAACGCCTCGCGGAGCCGCGGGTCGCCGAGCACGTCAGCCGCGGTCGCCGCGAGGCCGATCGCGCCGTCGATCACACCCGCGTCGGCACGCTCCGACGCGGCCCACCGCTGGAAGGCCGGCGTGTGGATCGTCACGTCGGGCGGGGCGATCGCGAGCGTCGGATGGATGGCGGGCACGCGCACCGACACGTTGCCGAGGTCGGTCGAGCCGGTCATCTCCGCGGGGACGACGCCGTGGGGCAGCACCCGGCGGTCGCGACCCCCGACGTTGACCGCGTAGCGTTCCGCGAGCGTCCGGTTGTGCCGCACCGGAAGGTAGACGGGGCACGGGTCCCAATCGAGCTCGAGCTGGGTCCCCGTGGCCAGCGCCGCGGCCTCGAAGATCTCGCGCGAGCGGCCGGCGAGCTCCGCGAGCGTCCGCACCTCCCTCGACCGCAGGTAGAACGTCGCGGCGGTCCGGTCGGGCACGATGTTCGCACGTTGGCCGCCCTCGGTGATGATCCCGTGCACCCGGTCGGTGGGCAGCAGGTGCTGGCGCAGCTGCGCGATCCCCTGGTAGGCCTGCACGACCGCGTCGAGGGCGTTGCGGCCGAGCCACGGCATCGCGGACGCGTGCGCGGGCAGGCCGTGGTACGTGACGCCGACCTGCCGTACGCCGATCCAGGGGTGCTCGGCGAGATCGACGCCCATGGGGTGCAGCATGATCGCGCAGTCGAGGTCGTCGAAGCCACCCGCGCGGGCGATGTACTCCTTGCCGCCGCCACCCTCCTCGGCGGGGCAGCCGATGAGGTCCACGGAGCCGCCCAACTCGTCCACGAACTCGGCCGCGGCGAGGAAGGCGCCGACCGCGGTCGCACAGATCACGTTGTGGCCACAGGCGTGGCCGATGCCCGGCAGCGCGTCGTACTCGGCCAGGATGGCGACCCGCGGGCGGCCGGTCCCGGCACGAGCGTGCACGGCGGTCTCCAGCCCGAAGGCGCCCACCTCGACGTCGTGACCCTCCGCGGCGAGGCACCGTGCGACCGAGCGGCTCGCCGCGTGCTCCTCGAAGGCGAGCTCGGGTTGAGCATGGATCGCGTGGGACAGCTCGACGAGGCTCGCGGTGCGTTCCCGGACCGCCTGGGCGATCCGGTCGTACCGTGCACCGCCGATCCCGTCATGCGGGGAGCGGACCGGCTGCGCCTGCCCCATCTGGCGCTCGATCGCGGCGAACCGCTCCTCGAGCAGTCCCTGGTAGGGCTGGGCCGGGGAGTCGTAGGGGCTGCGGCTGTGCTCCATGGCGCAAACCCTACCCGCCGGCGGCATCGTGACGGTGGGGCGTCAGGCCGAGGGTCGCTCCGCGCTGACGAGAGGCGGCCCCGCGGTGCGCCACCGGGTCGCCCCCGATCGGGCGAGCCCGGCTCCCCTCCGGTGGCAGTGAGGGTCAGCCGTGGCGTCGTACCCACTCGTACATCGCCACGGCGCTGGCGGCTCCCGCGTTGATCGACCGAGTGGAGCCCGCCTGGGGGATCGCGACCAGACCCTCGCAGGCGGCCACGGCTTCCCCGGACAGGCCCGGGCCCTCCTGGCCGAACAGCAGAACGCTCTCACGCGGCAGCTCGGCCGCGCGCAGATCGACCGCGCCGATCACGTTGTCCACTCCCACGACCGCGAGGCCGGCGGCAGCACTCCACTCCGCGAGCGCGCCCACGTCGGGATGGTGACGCACCTCCAGGTAGGCCTCGGTCTTCATCGCGCCCCGGCGGTTCCAGCGGCGTCGTCCCACGACGTGCACCGCACGCGCCGCGAAGGCGTTGGCGTTGCGCACGACCGCGCCGATGTTGAAGTCGTGCTGCCAGTTCTCGATCGCGACGTGGAACGGATGGGCCCGCGACGCGAGGTCGGCGCGGATCGCCTCGACGGTCCAGTAGCGGTAGCGGTCGGCCACGTTGCGGCGGTCGCCGTGCGCCAGCAGCTCCGGGTCGAGCCGCGGATCGTCCGGCCACGGCCCCGGATGTGGACCGACGCCGACCTCCCGCTGGGGTCCGAGCTCGGTCACCGACTCACAGTGTGCGCTCGAACCAGGCACGTACGCTGTCGAGGGCCTGCTCGGCGGAAGCGTGGCTCGACAGCAGGTGATCGGTCTCGAGCAGCGGCACGAACGACTTCGGCTGGCGAGCCGCCGCGAAGTTCGCCTCGCCCTCGTCGACGCCGACCACCTCGTCGTCGACCGCGTGCAGCACGAGCAACGGCCGCCCGAGGTGGCGGACGTGATCGCGCTGTCGATGCGCCTCGAGGTCGTCGAGGAACTCCTCGGCGATCGGGAACGGCCGGCCGGCGATCTCGACGACGGCCTCGCCCTTCCGGCGGATCGCGTCCTCGCGGTCGCTGAGCAGGTGCCGAACGTGCTCGGGGGTGCTGGGGGCACCGATCACGGCGACGGAGCGCACGGTCTTGAGCCGCTCGGAGGCCAGCAGGGCCGCGGCACCCCCCAGGCTGTGCCCGACGAGCCCGCACGGCCCGTATCCCCGTTCCAGCAGCGCCGCCGCGGCCCGAACGAGGTCGCCCACGTTGGTCGAGACCGTGGTCTCGCCGAACTCGCCCTCCGACTCCCCGAGGCCCGTGAAGTCGAACCGGAGCACCGCGTACCCCGCTTCCGCCAAGCCACGCGCCAGGCGGGTCATGGTGTGCAAGTCCTTCGAACAGGTGAAGCAGTGCGCGAGCACGATGCTGCCGCGGGGCGGCCCCTCGACCGCGTCCTCGGGGACGTGCAGCACGCCGGCCAGGCGATCCCCGGCCGAGCCGACGAACTCGAGTTCCTCGGTGCGCATCCGCAGTCCCTTCCCTGTCCGCACCCACGCTTCACGTCAACGACGATTCCGTCGGTGACGCGAAGCCCTAGTGTGCCCGCGACGGCCGCCGACGGGCGCACGCGCCTCGAGCTCCGCCCGAACCGGCAAAGCTGGAAGTTCGGGGAGGCTCCGAAGCCGGAGTCCCGATAGCATCGCAGGCGCGCGGCGACAACGCCGGGACAGAACGACGCAAGGTGCGGTGAACCACCCAATGACTGACCAGCGACAGTTCGGTACGAACTCCTGGATCGTCGACGAGCTCTACCGTGAGTACCTCGCCGATCCCGACGCCGTCGGAGAGTCGTGGAAGGAGTTCTTCGCCGACTACACGCCGGGGTGGGACCGCGACGCCGAGCGGGACGGCGCCCGCAACGGGCGGAACACGGCCGACGCTCCGGCCATCCGGGAGGAGCCCGCCCGCACCGCAGGCGACGAGGGCCCCGCCCCGTCTGCGGAGCAGCCGGGCGGACGCACCGGACCGGTGGGTACCGCGCCGAGCCCACCGGAGGACGCCCAACCCTTGCGCGGCGTGTCGGCCACCATCGCCGACAACATGCGGGAGAGCCTCGGGGTGCCGACCGCGACGTCGATCCGTGAGATCCCGGCGAAGCTGCTCGAGGTCAACCGGCGGATCCTCAACAACCAGATGCGCCGCACCCGCGGTGGCAAGGTGAGCTTCACGCACCTCATCGGCTGGGCGGTCGTCAAGGCGATGACCGAGGTCCCCGCGATGACGACGATCTACTACGAGGACGAGCACGGCAAGGCCCACTCCCGCCGACCGGATCGGCTCAACCTCGGCCTCGCGATGGACGTCGAGCGACGGGACGGCAGCCGCACCCTGCTCGTGCCCAACGTGAAGGACGCGGCGACACTCGACTTCGCCGGCTTCTATCACGCCTACGAGGAGGTCGTGCGGAAGGTCCGCACCAACGACCTCTCGCCGGAGTTGTTCGAGGGGACGACCGCGACGCTCACGAACCCGGGCACCGTCGGCACCGTCGGCAGCGTGCCGCGCCTCATGACCGGTCAGAGCGCCATCATCGGCGTCGGCGCCATCGACTACCCCGCGGAGTACCAGGGCGCCGACGAGCGCACGCTCGCCGAGGTCGGGGTCGGCAAGGTCATCACCCTCACCTCGACCTACGACCACCGCGTCGTGCAGGGCGCCGAGTCCGGACTCTTCCTGAAAGCGGTCCACGAGCTCCTGCTCGGCGAGCGGGACTTCTACGACGAGGTCTTCGAGAGCCTGCGCATCCCGTACGAGCCGGTGCGCTGGCGCACCGACGAGAACCCGCGCCTGCTCGACAGCTCGGGGGACACGCAGGCCGCCAAGCAGATCGCGGTGGGCCGCCTGATCAACATGTACCGGGTGCGGGGCCACCTCATCGCGAACCTCAACCCGCTGTACGACTCGTTCACCGAGGTCCACCCCGAGCTCGACCCGGTGACCTACGGCCTCACCATCTGGGACCTCGACCGCGAGTTCCTGACCGGCGGGCTCGGCGGCGGCCCGGAGACCGGTCGGCCGCGCAAGCTCTCCGACATCCTCGGGATCCTCCGCGACGCGTACTGCCGCACCATCGGTGTGGAGTACATGCACATCCAGGAGCCCTCGCAGAAGGCGTGGATCCAACAGCACGTCGAGGGCGCACGGATCGACCTCGACCACGACGAGCAGGTGCACATCCTCGAGCGCCTCAACGACGCGGAGGCCTTCGAGAAGTTCCTGCACACGAAGTACATCGGGCACAAGCGTTTCGGCCTCGAGGGAGCCGAGTCGGCGATCCCGATGCTCGACGTGCTCCTGTCCCAAGCCGCTGACGAGGGGATCGACGAGGCCGTGATGGGGATGGCCCACCGCGGGCGCCTCAACGTCCTCACCAACATCCTCGGCAAGGACTACAACAAGATCTTCCGCCAGTTCGAGGGCGACATCGATCCCGACAGCGTGCAGGGGTCCGGCGACGTCAAGTACCACGTCGGCACCCGCGGGCGGCACACCTCCCCCGAGGGGCACGTGATCGACGTCGCGTTGTCCTCCAACCCGAGCCATCTCGAAGCGGTCGACCCGGTCGTGACCGGGATGGCCCGGGCGCTGCTCGAACGCAAGGAGGCCACCGGCCTGCAGGGCGAGGGCGACGCCGCCGACCATCTGGGTGGCGTGCGGGTGCACCACGGCCAGGACCCCGACGACGGCACGTTCCCCGTGCTGCCGATCCTCCTCCACGGCGATGCCGCGTTCGCCGGCCAGGGCGTGGTCGCCGAGACGTTCGCGCTCAGCCAGCTCGACGGGTACGCGACCGGCGGCACGGTGCATCTCGTCATCAACAACCAGCTCGGCTTCACGACCGCGCCGCACCAGGGCCGCTCCAGCGAGTACGCGACCGATGTCGCGAAGATGGTCCAGGCGCCGATCTTCCACGTGAACGGAGACGACCCGGAGGCGTGCGTGCGGGTCATGAAGCTCGCCTTCGCGTTCCGGCAGGCGTTCGCGAAGGACGTCGTCGTCGACATGGTCTGCTACCGCCGCCACGGCCACAACGAGAGCGACGACCCCTCGTACACGCAGCCGATCATGTACGAGGCGATCGAGCAGCGCCGCAGCGTGCGCAAGATCTACACCGAGGAACTCGTCAACCGCGGCGACATCACCGCCGAGGAGGCCGAGGCGTCGATGGACGCCTTCCGCCAGCAGCTCGAGAGCGCCCTCAAGGAGACCCGTGCGTCCACGAGCGGCGCGCTCGAGGAGGCGGACGTCCCACCACCCGAGAGCCACGGGGTGTTGCCCTCGATCGAGACCGGTGTCAGCCGGGAGCAACTCGACCGGATCGTGCACGCGGTGACCTCGTGGCCGGACGGCTTCACCGTGCATCCCAAGCTCGGCCGCCAGCTCAAGAAGCGCCGCGACCTCCTCGAGAAGGACGCCATCGACTGGGCCATGGGGGAAGCCCTCGCGTTCGGCTCGCTGTGCCTGCAGCAGGTGCCGGTGCGCCTGGCCGGGCAGGACTCGGCACGCGGCACGTTCAGCCAGCGCCACGCGGTACTCGTCGACTACGAGGGCGGACCCGAACACATGCCGCTCGCGCGGCTCGATCCCGAACAGGCGCCGTTCGCCGTCTACGACTCGCCGCTATCGGAGTTCGCGGCGATGGGCTTCGAGTACGGCTACTCGGTCGTCCGCAAGGACGCCCTGGTGATGTGGGAGGCCCAGTTCGGTGACTTCATGAACGGCGGCCAGGTCATCATCGACCAGTTCATGGTGGCCGCGGAGGCCAAGTGGAATCAGACCTCCGGACTCGTGCTGCTCCTGCCGCACGGCTACGAGGGGCAGGGGCCCGAGCATTCCTCGGCCCGCATCGAGCGCTTCCTCACGCTCGCGGCGCACGACAACATCCAGGCGGCGCAGCCGACCACCGCCGCCCAATACTTCCACCTGCTGCGTCGCCAGGTCCTGCGCGAGATCCGCAAGCCGCTGATCGTCTTCACCCCGAAGGGGATGCTGCGGGCCAAGGACGCCCAGAGCCCGGCCGCCGCGTTCGAGCAAGGACACTTCCGCGAGGTCCTGCCCGACCGCGCCCCGCCGGAGCACGTGCGGCGGGTGCTGCTCTGCTCGGGCAAGCTCGCTCACCAGCTGATGAACGAGCGGGACGAACGGGAGGCTGCTGCGGCCGTCGTGCGCATCGAACAGCTCTACCCCTGGCCCGAGGACCAGATCCTCGAGGCCATCGAGGCCTTCCCGGACGCGAACGAGGTGTTTTTCGTTCAGGACGAGCCAGAGAACATGGGGCCTTGGCCATTCGCCCACCAGCGACTGCACAGGATCCTCCGTGACCGGTGGACGCTCAAGCACATCTCACGCCCCGAGAGCGCGAGCCCCGCGACGGGCAGTCCCGCGATCCACCAGATCGAGGAGCAGGAGCTGTTCGACGCGACGTTCGACGGGCTGTGAACCGATAGGGTGCGCGGTTAGCCCTGCCCCGGCAGGTCATCCGGATCGGGAGGAAGCGACGTGAGCATCGTGCTCGGATACGCCGAGTCCCCTCAAGGGCTGGCCGCTCTCGACGAGGCGGCCGCCGAGGCGCAGCTCCGGGACGCACGGCTGCACATCGTGCGCTACGTGGGCCACGACAGCGGGGACAGCCCCACGCGCCTGCGCGAGGAGCACGCGGAGGCCGAGGAGATCGAGAAGCGCCTCGAGGCTCTACGGGAACAGCTCGTCGAACGATCCGTGGAGGTTTCGGTAGAGGTGCGCCACGGACTGCGGCAGGGCGTCTCCGAGGCCCTGCTCGACACGGCCGACCGCGAAGGCGCGAAACTCGTCGTCATCGGGATGCGTCGCCGCTCTCCGGTGGGCAAGGTCGTGATGGGCAGCGTCGTCCAGGACGTCCTGCTCGGTGCCGACTGCCCGGTCCTGGCCGTGAAGGCGCCCGACTCGTAGCCGTCGACCCGACTCGGGACACCTACACCGCGGCCTTCTCCACGGCCCGGCGGGAGCGGCCGGTCCACCACTGCCAGACGAAGACCGCGGCGCCGACCCCCAGCCCGAGCCCGTCGGTGATCGGATCGCCGTACAACAGCGCCAACCCGACACCGATCATCAGCGCGCGTACGACGGGGTTGAGCTTGCGGTCCATGAAGCCGGCGACACCCGTCCCCAGGAAGAAGATGCCAGCAACTGCCGTGATGACCGCCAGGCTGCCGAAGGCCCACGTCCAATCCTGGAGCAACAGCTCGGGTGACAGGACGAACATGTACGGCACGAGGAATCCGCCGAGCGCTATTCGGACAGACTGCACCCCTGTCATGAACGGATTGCTCCTCGCGATACCCGACGCCGCGTAGGAAGCGAGCGACACCGGAGGGGTGATGTCGGCCATCACGCCGAAGTAATACACGAAGAAGTGCGCGGCGATCAGCGGGACGGGATCGAAGACGAGCAGCGCCGGTGCCGCGAGCGTCGCGGTGATCACGTAGTTCGCGGTCGTCGGCAACCCGATCCCGAGGATCAAGCACGCGATCATCGCGAAGATCATCGTGAAGATCAGCGTCTCGTTCGCGAGCTGCAGGATCCCGTCGGACAACCGGAGACCGAGGCCGGTGAGCGTGACCACGCCGGCGATGAGCCCGGCGGCGGCGCACGCCGCGATGACCGGCAGGGCGATGCGTGCCGCGTCCACCAGGCCGTCGAGCAGGGTGGTGATCGTCAGCCGGTCCTCGAGACTGCGCCATTTGTTGATCATCACCGCGATGACCTGCACCACGAGGTTGACGACCACGGTGGCGTACACCGCGTAGAGCGCGGAGGTCAGGGGCGTGAAGCCCATCGCGAGGATGATGAAGATGAAGATGATCGGGATGAGCAGGTAGCCCTTGGTGAACATGAGCCGAGGGACGTTCGGGAGTTGATCCCGCGGCAGGCCACGCACCCCCTGGCGCTTCGACTCGTAGTGGATCACCACGAACTGGGCGGTGAAGTAGAGGATCGCCGGGATGATCGCGGCCTGGATGATCTCGATGTAGGGGATGCCCGTGAACTCGATCATGATGAAGGCGGCGGCGCCCATGATCGGCGGGGCCAACTGGCCGCCCGTGGACGAGGAGGCCTCGATCGCACCCGCGAACTCGGCCTTGTAGCCGGCGCGCTTCATCATCGGGATCGTGAACGCGCCGTTGCCGACGGTGTTGGCCACTGAACTGCCCGTGATCGTCCCCGAGAACGCACTGGTCAGCACGCCCACCTTTCCGGGGCCCCCGGTCATCCAACCGGTCGCGCCGAACGCGAGTTGGGTGAAGAAGCGCTCCATTCCGGTGCGCTGCAACATCGACGCGAACACCATGAACATGAAGATGAACGTCGACGAGATCGCGATCGGCGTCCCGAAGATGCCCTCGCTGCCGAGGAAGGAGTTGGCGATGATCCGGTCGATCGTGTAGCCGCTGTGCTGGAAGAACCCCGGCAGGTGGGGCCCGAGGTAGGCGTACCCGAGCGCCGCCATGGAGACAGCGACCAGCGGCGTCCCGATGACCCGCTGGACGGCGACGAGCACCAACAGGGTGCCGAGCACCCCGAAGGCGATGTCGACCTCGGTCTCGATGCCCGCGCGGCGGGCGACCTCATCCCCGAAGAGGAACAGGTACATCCCGGAACTGAAGCCACCGACCGCCAGAACGAGGTCGGCGATGGGCATCCCGAGGATGTGCCAGGGCAGGTGACGGGCGATCTGGACGACCGCGAGCACCCCGACGGCGGGCAGCACCGCGTGGAGACCCGCCTCCTCGGTGGCCACGAGATAGCCGAGCACCGCCAAGCCCACGAGGGTGAGCACCCAACTGCGGCGCTTCTCCTTCGGGCCCGGGTGCTGCTTCGCCGGGTAGAGCAGGAAGATCAGCCCGAGCGCGCCCGCCAGGTGCAACGGGCGGTGCTGATGGGTCGGCAGCGTGCCCACGATCGCGGTGTAGACGTGAAAGAGCGTGTAACCGAGCGCCAGGAGGAAGATCGCCCATCGCCAGAAGGCGCGCATTTGGCTGCGCGTACCGGGCTGCGAGTCGGCGAAGCTCTGAGCCTCCAGCTGCTCCACGTGTTCCGAGAGGTCCTCGCTCTCGGCGTCGCCGCGATCGAGGTTCTCGGGTGTCTGGCCCCGCTGGGCGTGAGGGTCGTTCCAGCCGTCGCCACTGCCGGCTGCGCCCGGCTCCGCGCTCCGCTTGGAATCCTCGCCCATGGCGTCCCTCACTGACCCGACACGTCGTCGCCCGCCAGGACCTCGACGTGCGCTCCGGGTTCGACCAGGTCGAGGAATCGGACCTCCTCGCCGTCCGCGAACTCGATGGTGTGGTCGACGTCCGCGCTTCCCGCCACTACCAGCAGCGATCCGAGAGGACGGCTGTCGTGCACCACCCGGTAGGCCCCGTCCTCAGCGATGAACTCGGTCATCTCGCCGTCGATCTCCTCGGGGCCGGCCGGTAGATTCGCGCCGAACTCGTCGAACCACAACTCCTCGATCGCCACGGTGTCGCGGTCCAGCACCGAGAAGGTCTCGTAGACCATGCGCCGCGTCACCGAGTGCCGGTGCTCGAGCCGGAACTCCTCGCCCACCCGGACCTCGCGCTCGTGCACCGTCTCGTCGTCTCCTCGATCGACGATCTGCAGGGTTGTGGCCCCCGATGCTTGCAGGCCGAGCACGGCCACCCCGACGGACAGAGCGACCAGTCCGGCGCCGGCCGCGAACAGCCACCGGCGCCGGGGCCGAGGGTTCACGGGCGGCGCAGCGAACGGATCCGGCTGCGCCGCCCGTGAGGCCCGAGGGTCAGTCAAGCGCGTCCTGCTCCTCGTAGTAGGCCTCCGCGCCGGGGTGAAGCGGGATGCCCCCCTCACCGTCGACCGCGGTGTCGATCTGGATCTGCTCACCGACGGCGTGAGCCTCGGCGATCTGTTCGCGCTCGTCGTACAGCACGCGGGTGAGGTCATAGACGAGGTCCTCGTCCATGTCCGACGGGGCGTACATGGTCGCCCAGTTGGTGACGAAGGTGGCCGGCTCCTCCTGGTCCGGGTACGTCTCGGGCTCGACCTCGAGCGTCGAGAGGGTCGGGTCGGCATCGAGCGCCGCGTCGAGCGGATCGCCCTCGATGCTGACGAGGTTGAGGTCGGTCGCGGTCGCGGCCTCCTCGATGCTCGCGGCGGGCAGGGCGAGGATCGCGAAGGCGGCGTCGATCTGGCCGTCGCGAAGGTTGTCGGCGGCGTCGCCGAACGTGTCGCCGAACGCCTCGATGTCGTCCTCGGGGTCGATGTCGTGGAACTCGAGGAGGTCGCGGGCGAGCACCTCGGTGCCGCTGCCCGGAGGACCGAGGTCCACGCGCTGGCCCTCCATGTCCGCGATCGTCTCGATTCCGGAGTCCTCGCGGGCGACGACCTGCATGACCTCGCCGTAAACGTTGCCGACGATGTTGAAGTCGTGGTCCTCGCCCTCGAACTCGCCCTCGCCGGCGTACGCATCCGCAGCCACACCGTTGACCGCCATGCCGACGTCGAGCTCACCGGCGGTGATCAGCCGCGCGTTCTCCACCGAAGCGCCGGTGGCCTGGGTGCTCACGTTGACGCCGTCGATCTCGGTGCTCCACACGCCGGCGATGGCGCCGCCCAGCGGGTAGTAGGTGCCGCCGGTGGAGCCGGTGCCGAGCGTGAGGTGCGCCTCGTCGGCGGCGGGCTCCTCGTCGTCCGGCTCCTCGTCGTCCGGCTCCTCGTCGTCCGGCTCGTCGTCGTCCGGCTCGTCGTCGTCCGGTTCGTCGTCGTCCGGTTCGTCGTCGTCCGGCTCGTCGGGTTCCTCGTCCGGTTCGTCATCGACGTCGGCCACGTCCTCGTCGGCCTCCTCGCAGGCCGCGAGTGTCAGTGCGACGATGGCCAGCAGCGCGATGAGCATCGCGAGCGTGCGCCCTCTTACGCGGTGTGTCGTCATCTGCCTTCTCCTTGTCTCGGTGCTGCGGTCGTGCGGACGATGCCCTCCCCCGGGTGCTCCGTGGGAAGCGAGAGGTCCTGGCGGCCGTTCACCTCCCTGCGTGTTCCGGGTTCATGGCGATCGATTCGACCCTCCGTCCCGGCGTCGCGAGCCCGATCCGCGTGTCGACGACGACACGCACATCGACCACCGCGAGGCCGTCCGGATGGGCGATGACGGGATTGAGGTCGAGTTCGGCGATCCCGGGCTCGGCTGCCACCAGCCGGGACACGCCGGTCAGCAGCGCGCGCAGCGCCGCGCGATCGACCGGGGCAGCGCCCCGGTGACCGTCGAGCAGCGGGGCGACGGCGAGTTCGGCGAGCATCTCGTCGCACTCGGTCGGGGTGACGGGCACGGCGCGGAAAGCGGTGTCGCGCAGCACCTCCACGGCCGTGCCGCCCGCGCCGACCGCGAGCAGGGGCCCGAAGGACGGATCGGTGGTCACCCCGACGATCAGCTCCACGCCGCGAGGGGCCATGGGCGTGACGAGGACGCCGTCGACGGAGGCGTCCGGCTGGGCCGCGGTCACCGCCCCGACGACCCGCTCGAAGCCGGCCGCGGCATCCTCGGCGTTACCGACGTCCAGGAGCACCCCGCCCGCGTCGGACTTGTGCACGACGTCGGGGGAGACGATCTTCAGCGCTGCCGGGCCACCCAGCGCGGTGACCGCGTCGGCGGCGACGTCCGGATCGGTCGCGAGCGTCCAAGGCCCCACCGGCAGCCCGTGCGCCTCGAGCAGCGCACGCCCCTCGGGCTCGGTCAGCGCGCGGCGTTCGCCGCCAGCGCGATCGGCCCGGTCCGTACGCTCGCCCCGGGACCGGTGGGCGAACCCCGAGCGCATCTCGGCGGTGGCGCGAAAGCGGCCACGTTCCTCGAGTGCCGCCACGCACCGCGCAGCGGTCTCGATCGAGCCGTGCACCGGCACGCCCGAGCCGCGGAGCAGGTCGTGGGCCGGTGGATGCGCGGGCGCGTAAGCGCTCTGCACCACCAACGGCTTACCGGCGTTTGCCGCCATCTCGGCCATGCGTGCCGCGGCCTGCTCCTCGGCCTCGGCGAGCTCGTCGCTGAAGCGGATCCCGTACCCACCCAACAGGCCGACGCAGAGCATCCCGTCGATAGACGGATCGTCGAGGAGCGCCTCGAGGCAGGGCTCGAACACCCGCGGGTCCCGGTCGGTGGCACCGGCGACATCGACGGGGTTCCGGGTGGAGGCCGCGTCCGGCAGGACCTCGGCGAGCCGCTCCCGCGTCGATGCCGTGAGCGCGGGCAACTCGAGACCGTGCGCGGCGAGCGCATCCGCGGCCACGGTGCCGTGACCGCCGCCATCGGTGAGCACGCCCACACGCGGGCTGGGCAGGGCCGGCTGCTGCAGAAGTGTCTCCGCCACCGGCACGAGCTCGTCCGACCGCTCGACGACCACGATCCCGGCCTGCCGCAACACGGCCTCGGCGACCGCGTGGCTGCCGGCGACCGCACCGGTGTGGCTCAGCGCCGAGCGTTGCGCGGCCTCCGAGCGGCCCGCCTTGTAGCACACGATGGGCTTGTGCCCGGCGAGGTTCGCCGCGGACCGGAGCAACGCCCGGCCGTCACGGAACCCCTCGGCGTAGGTGAGCACCGCACCCGTGTCCGGGTCGTCACGCAGGTAGTCGAGCAGCTCGTGGTAGCGCAGGCCCGCCTCGTTGCCGATGCCCACGTACGTGCTGAATCCCAGCGAGGTCTCGTGGGCGACCTCGGTGAACAACGACAAAGCCATGTTCCCGCTCTGACACAGCAGGGCGAGCCGTCCCTGCGGCACGTCGGAGGCGCCGACGAGGTTGAGCCGTGCCGGCAGGTTGAACACCCCGTTGGTGTTGGGGCCGATGAGGCCGATGCCCTCACCGGCGGCGACTCCGCGGATCTCGGCCTCGAGCGCCGCGCCGTCCTCGCCGGTCTCCCCGAACCCCACGGCGATCACGACGGCCGCGCCGACGCCCTTGCGCCCGCACTCGCGGAGCAGCCCGGCCACCGCGGAGGCCGGGGTGACGATCAACGCGAGGTCGACGGAGCCATCGATCGACGTCACCGACGGGTAGGCCGGAAGGCCGAGAACCTCGGTCTCCCGGGGATTCACCGGATAGATCGACCCCGGGAACCCGTCCGACAACAGCGTGCGGATCGCCTGATACCCGCGTTTGAGGGGGTTGGTCGACGCGCCGACGACCGCGACGCTGCGCGGGTCGAGCAGGGCAGCGACGGGATCGGCCATCATCGGCCCTCCCGGTCGCCGCGGTCGTCGGTGAAGGTCTGGACGCCACGCTCCCAGTCGTCGGTGCCCATGCACTCGAGCAGCGACTCCGCCTCGTACGTCAACGCCTCGTCGGGGGTCAGCGCACCGGCGCGGTTCAACGCCTGCTTGGCCAAACGCAACGGGCGAGCCGGTTGATCGGCGAGCTCCCGCGCGACCTCGACGGCCCGCTCCTGCACCCGCTCGCTCGCCACCGCCTCGGTCGCGAGTCCCCATGCCGCAGCCTGGACGCCGGAGACGGGACGTCCGAGGAGCAGGAGCTGCTTCGCGCGGAGGTGCCCGACCAGCAACGGCAGCCGTTGCACGACGCCACCGCCGACGAACGTCCCGAGGCCGATCTCGGGTAGCCGGAACTGCACGTCCTCCGCCGCGATCACGACGTCAGCGCTCCAGGCGATCTCGGCGCCGGCACCGATCGCGTGCCCGTGCACCCCCGCCACTACCGGCTGCGGCATCTGCTGCAGGAACCGGCAGATGCGCTGACCGGCCCACACGTACGCCCGGCGCTCGGCGGGCGTCCGCGTGCGATCCGCGTGCGCCTTGAGATCCGCCCCCGCGCAAAAGGCGCGGCCCTCACCGGTCAACACGATGGCGCGGACGGTGGGATAGCCGGCGACGCCCTCGAGCACCGCCTCGAGGTCCGCGTAGAGCTCCTCGGACACGGCGTTCAGACGGTCCGGGCGGTCGAGACGGACGTGACAGATCCCGTCCTCGACCTCGCTGTGGACGAACACCTCGCGGGTCATCGAGCACCACCAGAGCGGGAGGGACCGTCGTGGTAGACGTCGAAGTCGGCCAAGAGCTTCTCCTCGAGCAGCAGGGCGGACCGGGTGTGGGTGCCCAGTTCGGTCGCCACCGCACTCGCCAGCGCCTGGACCATGCTCGTGAAGGCGGTGACCGAACGCAACAGGGACACACCGGCGACGTCAACGTAGAAGGAGACGTCAGATTGGGGCGTGAGCGGGGACGAGGCGTTGTCCGTGAGAGCGATCGTGGTGGCGCCCGCCGCGCGGGCGACCTCGAGCGCTCGGACGGTGTCGCGTGCGTAGCGGTGGATCGAGATCCCGACGACGACGTCGTCGGGGCCGAAGCGGCGCAGCCCGTCCGGCAGCATCGCCGGCAGGGTCCCGAGCTCGTGGACCTCGTCGCGGACGAGGCGCAGGAGGTACGCCAGCAGCGTCGAGGCCGCGAACGACTTGCGCAGCCCGACGACGCCCACCGCCCTCGAGGTGCTGAGCGCCCGCACCGCCTGCTGCCACGAGTCGGGGTCGACGTTGGCGAACGTGCGGGCGATGTTCGCCTGGTCGTAGGCCACGGTGCGCCCGAGCAGCTCGCCGTCGACCGTCTCGAGGTAGTTGAGCGCGTCGAAGCGTTCGAGGAGCTGCGCCTGTTCGCGCAGCCGTTGTTGGCAGAGCCGAGCCAGCTGTGGGTAGCCGCGCAGGCCGAGGGCGTTGGCGAAGCGCACCACCGTCGACTCGTTCACACCGACTGAGCCAGCGAGCTCGCTCACGGTCTGGAAGGCACAGCCCTCGGGGTCGCTGAGCAGCTGCTGCGCGATCCGCCGTTGGTTCGGCGTGAACTCGTGGAGGCGCTCCCGAAGGAGGGCCTCCAGATCCTTGTAGCTCGTGGGCTCGACCACGGCGTCTTGTCCCCCGCCATCCATGTACTCGGGACTTCTAACCGATCAGCCGCCTCGACGCAACAGATATTGCACGTCTCCGCTAGTAGGACTCCTAAGCCTGCAGCAGTGTCGGGAGCCGGGGCCGGTTCCCCCGGGCGAACTCGTGCGGAACGGCGGCACCTCGGATCCCGAGCGTGCCCGCGCCCCTACACTTGTCGCGCCATGAGCGATCACGAGACCCACATCGACTTCGCGCGCGACCTGCTGGCGTTCGTCGACGCGGGGCCGAGCCCCTTCCACGTGGTGGGCGAGATGGCTCGTCGCCTCGAGGCCGCCGGCTTCACGGAGCTCGACGAGGCCGCGGACTGGTCGCTCCGGGCCGGTGACCGCCGCTACGTGGTACGCGACGGGGGCTCGATCGTCGCGTTCCGGGTGGGTTCGGCCGCGCCGGCCGACGGCGGCTTCCGCCTCGTGGGTGCCCACACCGACTCGCCGGCGCTGAAGCTCCGACCGCATCCGGAGGTGTCCCGCCACGGCTACCGGCTCGCGGGCTGCGAGCCGTACGGGGGGCTCCTCCTGCACACCTGGTTCGACCGGGACCTGACCCTCGCCGGCCGGGTCGCGGTTCGCGCGGGCGATGGCGCCGTGCGTCTGGAACGCGTCCACCTGCCCGGCGCGCCCCTGCGCATCCCCTCGCTGGCGATCCACCTGGACCGCAGCGTGCGCACCGACGGTTTCAAGCCGGACCCGCAGCAGCACGTGGTGCCGGTGCACGGTCCGGACGGCGACGGGTGTGACGCCTTGCTCGACCTCATCGCCGAAGCCGCGGACGTCGCGCGCACCGATCTGCTCGGCTGGGACCTCGTCACCGCGGACACCCAGCCCGCGGCGTTCGGTGACGGCCCGTCGATCCGCGCGCCACGCCTCGACAACCTGGCCTCGTGCCACGCCGGAGTGCAGGCGCTGCTCGAGGCCGAGGTCGGCCCGGCCACTGCCGCCCTCGTCGCCAACGACCACGAGGAGGTCGGCAGCGGTTCCGCCGAGGGCGCGCGCGGCTCGTTCCTGGGCGACGTGCTCGCGAGGATCGTCGCCGCCACCGGCGAGGAGCCCGCGGTGGGCCTGCCGCGCGCGATGAGCAGATCGCTGCTCGTCTCGAGCGACACCGCCCACGCCGTGCACCCGAACTACGCCGACCGACACGAGCCCGAGCACCGGCCGCGCCTCGGCGGCGGACCGGCGATCAAGGATCACGCCGGGCAGGCCTACGCGAGCGACGCGGCCACGGCGAGCCAGTTCGTCGCCGCGTGCGCCGAGGTCGGGGTCACCCCGCAGCGCTTCGCCTCGCGGGCCGACCTGCCGTGCGGCTCCACGATCGGGCCGCTCACCGCGACCCGGCTGGGCCTGCCCACCGTCGACATCGGTGCGCCGATCCTGTCGATGCACTCCGTTCGCGAACAGGCCGACGCCCGCGACATCGTCCCGACCGTGGCCTCCCTGCGCGCGCATCTGTCGGGCGCGGGGCGGATCGAGCGGGGCAAGACGTGAGGCTCGCGGGGCGACTCGCGGGGCGACGCCGCCATGGTGCGGCGCGGGCCCCGACCGAGGTCGGCCCACGCGCGCCAGCCGGCGCCCCACGCCCCACGCCCCACGCGGATCGCTCACCCGACGGCGCCCCGCTCGCCGAGGAGAGACGGGATGCCCCGGACATCGAGGAGCAGGCGCGGACACCCACCGAGTCGGCCATGTCGTCCACGGAGCGCCCGTGGACCAGCTCAGCACTCGTGCGCCTGGGCGCCTACGCCTGGGGGCTACTGGGCATCGTCGGAGCCGCCACGCTCATCGCCCTGGTGCTCGGCCAGCTCGGCGTCGTCACCGTGCCGCTCATCCTCGCGCTGTTCCCCGCCGCCCTGCTGTCCCCGTTGGCCGAGGGACTGAAGCGGTGGCGCGTACCGCCCAGCCTCGCCTCCCTCCTCACGATCGTCCTGTTCGTGGGGGTCGTGGCCGGCGGGGTCACCCTGCTCGCCCCCCAGGTCGCCGCGGAGATCCCCGGCTTGATCGAGGAGGTCGAGGCCGGCATCGGGCAGGTCGAGGACCTCTTCGAGGACGGGCTGCTGGGCTTCGAGCCCACCATCACGCCCGGCGAGGCCCTCGAGCTCGCCCAGGAGCAGGCCGTCGAGTTCCTGCAACAGCAAGGCGTCACGATCGCGACGGCGGTGGCCGAGGGCGTGGCCGGGCTGCTGTTCGGTGCGGTCGGTCTGTTCTTCTACCTCAAGGACGGGCGGCGGATGGCGGTCTGGATCCGCGACCAGTTGCCGACCTCGGCCCGAGCGACGGTCCACGACCTCGGCAACGCCAGCTGGAACACGATCGGGCAATACTTCCGCGGTCAGCTGCTCGTCGCGCTCGTCGACGCCATCTTCATCGGCATCGGCCTCGCGATCCTGGGGGTCCCCCTCGTGCTACCGCTCGCGGTGCTCGTGTTCCTGGGGGGTCTCTTCCCCATCATCGGGGCGGTCGCGTCGGGGGCGGTGGCGGTGCTCGTTGCCCTCGCGAGCCAGGGGGTGGCGATCGCCATCGCGACGTTGGCGCTCGTCGTCGCGGTCCAGCAGCTCGAGAGCAACGTGCTCGCACCGATCGTGCTCGGCCGATCGTTGGCACTGCATCCGCTCGCGATCATCGTCGCGCTGTCAGCCGGCGGCATACTGTTCGGCGTGCTGGGGGCGTTCCTCGCCGTGCCCGTCGCCGCGAGCACCGTCCGCGCGGTGGGGGTGCTGCGGCGCCGCCTCGGCGCACCGTTGGGCACCGATGAAGAGCCAGCCACGGCCGGGACGATTCAGCCGGCCAAGTAGGTGGCGCGCTCCCGCTCGAGACCAGGCAGCAGCTCCTCGAGCCAGTCGACCACGAGATGGGGATCGCCCGCGAGCGTCTCGAGCACCTCGAGCCGGCGTCCCGAGGGCAATGGCGCGTAGCAGGGATGCGCCTCGGCCACCCTGCCCAGCACCGGGCTCGTATCGGGGTACGCGCGCGCGAGCGTGCCCAGCGCGAGCCCGAACACCGCCGCGACCAACACCACGGCATCGGGGCGCCCCCACCATTCGCCGAGCGCCCGGTCGAGCCGCGCGGGCACGGATCGCGCCACGGTCGCGAGCCAGGTGGCGTGCGCGCGGCCGATCCCCGAGCGGGCGATCGCGACGAGGTTGGGGTCACCGGTCGCCTCCGGGTCGCGCAACAGCGCCTCCTCGGAGCCCGGGGGTGACGGCATGGCGGCATCGGTCATGGCCGCCACCACGGTGCCCTTCCCCACCGACGTGCGCCAGCCCGGCGGATGCGCCGGGGCAGGAGGGGCCGAGGCCTTCGGAAAGGAGTCAGCGGTTCGCGAGCCTCCACGCCGCCGGGAGCAGCCCGGCGGCGATGAGCGCCTTCAGCGCATCCCCCACGACGAACACGCCGGCGGCCTGCCAGAGCACGGCGCCGAACGGCTCCCCCGTCACGGTCATCCACCACGGCACCGCGACCGTGTAGATCACCAGCGAACCCGCGGCGAACGCGGCGGCGGTCCCGAGGGGCCGGCGGTCGAAGCCACGCCGCGCCATCGCCCCCACGAGAAGCGAGGCGAGCAGGAATCCGAGGAGATAGCCACCCGTGATGTCGAACAGGGTCCCGAGTCCGTAGCCCCACTGGGTGAACACCGGCAGGCCGGCGACGCCGACCGCCACGTAGAGCAGCATGCCGAGCATCGAGCGCAGCGGCCCGAGCGCCGCTGCCCCGAGCAACACCGCGAGCGTCTGCCCGGTCACCGGGACGGGGCTGAACGGGATCGGCACCCGCACCTGGGCCAGCAGCGCGGTCAGCGCCGCGAGCCCGACGACGAGGGCGGCATCGCGGACGAGCGTGCGCGGCAGGCGGTCGGCGAGCACCGGCTGAGGGACCGAGATGGAGGTCATCGTACGGACTCCGGCAGTCTGAGCGGCGGTATCGGTCGGTCGCCCCCCGCTCTCCGTCCCAGCGGACAGCGGCGCAGCGACACGGGAAGTCATTCTCGCGGATCGAGCGCCGGTCGCGCACCTCCGAGTGACGAGCCTACGGAGGAGCGCCCGCCGCTGGTCGGCGCCCACCCCGACGGGCGGCGTCGAGCGCACCCGAGAGCGCGTCGCGCACCGGCGTCGGACCGTCGAACACGTGCGGCCCGATCCGCCCGATCGAGGCCACGTCGCGCACGGCGGAGCAGATGAGCACCTCGCTCGCATCGGCGAGTGCGGGGACCGGCACCCCGACCACGCGGGTCGGGATCCCGAGGTCGTCGGCGAGCTCCAACAACGTCCGTCGGCTGATCGAGTCGACGATGCCGCGGTCGACGGGTGCGGTGCACAGCGTCCCGCCGCTCACCCAGAGCACGCAGAAGGTGGGTCCCTCGAGCACCGTGCCGTCGGACGCGACGAGGAGCGCGTCGTCGCCGCCGTCCCGGCGGGCGGCCCGGGAGGCGGCCATGTTCGGCCCGTACGACATCGTCTTCGCGCCCGCCGGCTCGTACTCCGCCGGGGGCTGGATCCACGGCGCCGGCTGCGGCATGAGCACCTGTCCGGGCGGGCTCGTCGGCCCCGGCGACAAGGTGAGCACCCGCGTGCCCGAAGCCGTGACGTAGCAGCGCAGCGCCCCGTCGATGGTGAGGCCGTCGAGCAGGCGGTCGCGATCGGCCGTGATCGCGGCCCGGTCGGCTGGCGGCAGCAGCGTCTTCGCGAGCGACGCGTCGAGCCGGTCGAGGTGGTCGTCCCACCGGAACGGGCGGCCGTCCCAGACCCCGACGGTCTCGAAGGCGCCGTCACCACGCGCGACCCCGTCGTCGGTGATCGCGAGGCGGACACCGTCCTCGTCGGCCGGCTCGCCGTCGAGCAGCGCGCGCAACGGCGGCGTCACCGTCATGGCCATGGGGCCCCCTTCGTCGACTCAGGAAGGGTACTGCCCCTCGCCCTCGTGTGGCAGCACGGCCGGGTCCACCGGCTCGAGCTGTTCGAGCAGCGCAACGCCGACCGAGAAGTCCCCGCGCCGCCCCTTGAATTGATCGCCCAGGCGGGCGTGGTCCGCGTGACCCGCGGCATCGGGCGGACGACCGAGCGCCCTCGTGGCGGCGCCAGCCACCAGCTCGGGCGCGAGCTCGTCGCCGAACGTCGGCCAGACCTCCAGGACCTCCCAGATCTCGGTGAGGCGTCGTGCCTCCTCACCGGCGGCAAAGGCCTCGTCGTCGGGGTCACCGACGGCCGCGAGCCCCTGGAGCACCACCTCGAACAGGTCGTGCGGATCGACCCCCCGGGGCATCCGGAACCGGGCCGGTGGATGCAGCCGCCACTCGAGCGTCTCGCCCTGTGGTCCGTGGGGCTCGAGCCACACCTGCCAGCCGCGCACGTACGAGTCCAGCGGCGGGCCGAGGCGTTCGTCGAGCCGTTCGATGAGCGCCGCGTCGACGCGGTAGACGCAGGTCGGGACCTCGGGGCCCATGTGATTCCTCCCAGAAGGGGTCTCAGTCGGGCAACTCGATGCCACCGGGTTGCCGGGAGGGCACGCCGACGGTCTCCGCGGAGAAACCCCGCCACCACGTGACGCGCTGCGGGGTGAGGACACCCTGCGCGAGCTCGCCGTGCAGCGCGCTCCCCGCGACACCGAGCGGGCCGGAGCCGGGTTCGGCGTGGACCGCCACGCAGGCCCGTCGCCCTGTCGCGGCAGCCGCGTCGAGCAGCGGACTGTCGATCGCGATCCCGTGGTCCGTGGCGCTCCACGTCGCCGGCGCGATCGCGAGCCCTCTGTCCTCACCGAGGCCAAGGGCGACACGTCGCTCCCCCGCCAGCGCGCGACGCACATCGGCCGGCACGACGCTCGGCAGCGCCGGCGCGACACCGGCATCGAGGGCTGGCGGGGTCACGAGCTTGGCATCCCCCAGCCGTACGCGCAGGACCACCCGTGCACGTGGTCGCCAGGCCTTCGGCACGCGGGGGAGATCGCGCGCGTAACCGAGCACGCCGGGCAGGTTGCGTGCCCCGAGAGCGGCGAGCGCCCCTCCGATCGCCGGTCCGTGCAGGGCGAGGCCGACGGGATCGTCGAGGCCGAACACCCGTGCCTCCCCTCGGGCCACGACGCCGGGAGCGCCCACCTCGGGAGGCGCCACGTACACCTGGCACTGTGGGCTGCGGCGCAGCAGCGCGGCCTTGGTCGACGATGCGGCCGTCGTGAGCCACAGGTGGGCCCCGTCGGACCAGTACGTCATCGGCGCCAGGACCGGTCCCCGCCGCCCGTTCAGGGCGAGCACGCACCGACTCGACTCACCGAGAGCCTTGCTGGGCACGCGCACCGGCCCTCCTCTCCGCTCTGGCACCATGCGCCGCGTGGTCGATCCCGCCGAGAGCCTGCCGATGCCACCCGCAGCGAGCAACGCCTCCCCCACCACGATGCCTGCGTGGGCACTGCGCACCGACCGTTCCCTGGACGAGCTCGATCCGCACCTGCCCGCGCTCGAGGCCGCGGGGCTCCTCGGGGCGGACGAGGTGGAGGGACGGGCGACCCTCTGGTTCGCCACCCGGCCGAGCCGGGCGCTGCCGATCGAGGGCCGCTGGGAGGAAGTGCCCGCCACGGACTGGAACGCTGCGTGGCGCGCCTCGGTCGAGCCGGTCGAGGCGGTGCGGGTGCGGATCGTGCCGCCGTGGTGGCAGGATCCACCGGGCGTCGGGCATCACGACCTCGTCGAGCTGCGGATCGAGCCGGCACAAGCCTTCGGGACCGGCCATCACGAAACCACGGCCATGTGCCTCGAGGCGTTGCAGTGGGAGCCGCTGGAGAACCTGGCGGTCCTCGATGTCGGCACCGGCACCGGCATCCTCGCCATCGCGGCGCTGCGACTCGGCGCGAGGCATGCCTGCGGCGTCGACACCGATCCCGTGGCGATCGAGGCCGCCCGGGAGAACGCGGACGCGAACCTGGCTGATCCGGCGGCCCTCGTGCTCGCCGTCGGCAGCGTCGACGCGGTGGCCCCCGGGTGGGACCTCGTCCTCGCCAACCTCGACACGCGCGCGCTCGGCCTGAGCGCACCCGCTCTCACGGAGGCCGTGGCACCGCACGGGACGCTGATCGTCAGCGGCGTGAGCACGGAACGGGCCGACGAGGCCCGCGGCGCGCTGGAGCGGACGGGGCTCACCGTGACGCGCACCGAGGGGCGTGAATGGGTGGCCATGCGGGCAACCCACGCGTCGTGACGCCGGCCTCGTCGGGGCAGCGCGGGCGAGCCGTCACGTACCGCCTCCGCTCGGGCGCTAGCATCGTCCTCCGATGACGGCTGCGCGGACGGAGACCATCACCGCCGACGGGATTGCCCACGGGGGGGAGGCAGTCGGGCGTCTGGCGGACGGCAAGGCGTGCTTCGTCGCGCACGCCATTCCCGGTGAGACGGTCGTGGTCGCCGTGGAGGACGAGCGCAAGCGCTTTGCCCGCGGCACCGCGGTGGAGGTGGTGGAACCCTCGCCCCACCGGGTGACACCGCCGTGTCCGCACTTCGGTCCGGGCCGCTGCGGGGGATGCCGGCTGCAGCACATCTCCCCGGCCCACCAGGCGGTCCTGCTCCGACGGATCGTCACCGAGCAGCTGGAGCGCATCGCGCGGCTCGAGGACCCTCCCGTCGCCGAGACCGTGCGGCCACACGGCGGGGACGGCTTGGGCTACCGCAACCGTGCCCGCTTCACGCCGGACGGGTCGGGGCACCTCGGGTTCCATCGCGCGGCGAGCCACGAGGTCGAGCCGGTGGCCACCTGCCCGCTGCTCGAACCCGCGGCCCAAGCCGCTCGCGAGGCGGCCGGCGACACGTGGCAGGGCGTCGACGCGGTGGTCGTGCGCAGCGACGCGGACGGGCACCGGAGCATCGAGGTTCATCCCGGCGACGACCCGCTGCCGCCGCTGACCCCGCATGCCCCCGACACGGCGCTGATCGGCACCGACGGACCGGTGGCGCTGCGCGGCGACCCCCGATTGCGCGAGCAGGTCGGCGAGGTCTCGCTGCGCGTCTCACCGACGGTGTTCTTCCAACCGAGCCGCGCCGGCGCGTCGGCGCTCACCGACCTGGTGCGCACCGAAGCCGCGGTGCGCACGGGCGAGCGAGTCCTCGACGCCTACGCCGGCGTCGGCCTGTTCGGGGCCGCGCTGGCGGCCGACGGGGGGCGGGTGACCGCGGTGGAGGGCGACCCACTGGCCACCGAGGACGCGCTCGTGAACCTCCCGGCGGACGCGGAGGTCATCACCGCTCCGGTCCCCGAGGCGGTCGCCGAGCTCGCACAGGACGGCGAGCGCTTCGGGGTCGTGGTGCTGGATCCGCCCCGCAAGGGCGCGGGCCCGGAGTCCGTCGTCGCGTTGGCGGACCGGTGCGACCGAACGCTCGTCTACGTGTCGTGCGACCCGGCCGCGCTGGCGCGCGACACTCGCGCGCTGATCGATCACGGCTGGCGGCTCGCACGCGCGACGCCGGTCGATCAGTTCACCCACTCCGCGCACGTCGAGATCGTGGCACGGTTCGAGAGGCCGGCATGAGCCGTCCTCGTCCCTGGTTCCGGCAGCGACGGCGCCGCGCACCCGTGCTCGCGGTGGGCCTCCTCCTCGCGACCGCGGTCGCGGTCGCGAGCGTCCTCGCGTTCGCCGCGGGCGGGCAGGCGCCCTCACCCGACACGGCCCCGGACACGGCCGCGCCGTCCTCCGAGTCGCCCATCAGGCCCGGGGGTCCGGCTCCCCGGGACGAGCGCGCCGACCGGGAGCAGATGCTCCGCCCCCACGACTCGGCTGCCCGCGAGACCCCGTTCTATCGGGGGTCCAGCGGGTCCGGCGAACCCGACACCGCCGGGACCACCCCCGAGGAGGAGCCCCGCAGCGAGCCGCGGGACCTGCCGCCCCATCTGGTCGACCACCTCGAGGGGCTGCTGGCAGAGGACGACATCACCGACATCGAGGAGCTGTCGGTGGCGGTTCTCGACCCGGACGGCCACCTCGTCGCCGGCCACGAGCCCGAGCGCGCGGTCGTGCCCGCCTCCACACAGAAGCTCGTGACCTCCGCCGCCGCCCTGCGGGAGCTGGGACCCGAGCACGAGTTCACGACGCGCGCGGTCGCGACCGGACCGATCATCGACGGCACGCTCGAGGGCGACCTGGTGATCGTCGGCGAAGGCGATCCCACCCTCGCCAGCGAGCCCTTCCGCGACGAGGTCCATCCCCAGCGTCCGCACACCCCCATCGAGCCGCTCACCGAGGCGGTCGAGGAGGCGGGTGTGGACACCATCGAAGGGTCCGTGCTGGGCGACCCCTCCTTCTTCGCCGACGAGCCCGAGCCGGGTGGGTGGAGGGAGCGCTACTTCCACTCGCTCGACACCACCCGGTCGAGCGGGCTGACGATCGACGCCGGCCGCGAGCTCGAGGAGCGCGACGGCCGGCTCCTCGGCGCGGCCGCGGAGGATCCCGCCCTCACCACCGCGGAGGTCGTCACCGAACTCCTCGACGACGCCGACATCGACGTCGATGGCGACCCCGGCCGCGCTCCGTCCGAGGACGGGCACACCCACCCGGAGGCCGAGGAGCTCGGCGCGGTTCACAGCCCGCCCCTCGGCGAGCTCCTCGAAGTGGTGATGCAGGAGAGCGACAACCACCTCGCCGACGCCACCTTCCGCACGCTCGGCGCGCACGACGGCAACCCGACCTGGGGGGGCAGTGACGATGCGGTCCGCGAGGCCCTCCGCGACCTCGACCCCTCCTGGGGTGACGCGGTGCTCGCCGACGGCTCGGGGCTCTCGCGCGACGACCGGCTGTCCGCCCTGCTCCTCGCCGAGCTCGACCACGCGGTGACCGCCGAGCACGACGAGTTCTGGCGTGAGACCCACGCCGTCGCGGGTGAGTCCGGCACGCTGCGACGCCGGCTGACCGGCACGGCCGCCGAGGGCAACGTGTTCGCCAAGACGGGAACGCTGCGGGACAGCCGTGCCCTGGCTGGTCACGTGGACAGTCGGGACGGTGACCGCTACCACTTCGCGATCCTGGGCGGCGATCTCGACGGGCCGGGCATCCAGGCGGTCCGACGCTTGCAGGACGATCTGGCGCTGGTGCTGGCCGATCCGCCCGACTGCGAGCCTGCCGACCACCCCGGGACCTGTGACCCGCCGGAGGACGACGAGAGCGACGACGGCGAGAACGACGACGGCGAGAACGACGACGGCGCCGACGGGTGAGCCGTGACGGTGGACCCCCGTCCCCGGCGCGACCGGCCGGGTACGGCCTCACCCCGGGACGTCCACCGCCGAGCGCAGCGTTGCTAAGTAGACGTTAGCATCTATCGTTGAGTGGAGGCAGCGCATCCCCGCTACGACGACACATCCGGTACCAGCCAGCGGTCCTCAGCGTTGATAGGATGCAGCTGCTGATCGAAGGGGGGTTCCGTGACGGAAGCGGTCGATTCCCCGACCGTGGACGGCGACTTGCTGACGCTGCAGCAGGCCGCTGACCGTCTCAAGGTCCACTACATGACCGCGTACCGGTGGGTTCGCAAGGGCGAGTTGCCTGCGTTCAAGGCCGGCGGGCGCCTGCGGGTACGGACCGCCGACCTCGAACGGTTCGTCTCGGACCGCGAGGTCGACGTCGCACGGCCCTCCGCCCAAGGACAGGGCACCGACTGGCCGACCCACGTCGACCGCCTCCACGCACTGCTCCTGGGGGGCGAGGGCGTCGAGGCAGGCAACCTCGTGCGCAAGGTCGTCTCCGACGGCGCGAGCGCCGGCGACGCCTACCTGCGCCTGCTCGCGCCCGCGCTGCATCGCATCGGCGAGGACTGGGCCGCCGGCCGCATCACCGTCGCCGACGAGCACCGGGCCACCGAGATCGTCTCGGCGATCATGGCGCGCCTCTCCGAGTTCTTCCGCCGTCGAGGGCCCACCCGTGGCACCGCGGTGACGCTCACCGCGCCGGGCGACCACCACGCCGTCCCCGCCCGGATGGTCGCCGACTTCCTGCGCGCCGGCGGCTTCGACGTGCATCACCTCGGACCCGACGTGCCGCTCGAGGACCTCACGCTCTTCCTGCAGGTGGTTCCGAACGACGTCGTCTGCGTCTCGATGAGCACCCCCGATCTCGACAAGGAGACCGAGCGCAACGTCGTCGCGGCCTGCCGGGCCGCGCTCCCCGACGCGCTGGTCGTGTTCGGTGGGCGAGGGCACCGTCCCGAACGGGCTCGGGCCGCGGGTGCCGAGTCGGTGGAGGACCTCGCCGAGCTCACCGAGCGGCTCGACGCGTTGCTCGAGTCCCGGACCGACGACGAGCCCACCTTCACCTGAGGGCCCTCGCCGGCGTCACGAACAGCGGCGGGTCGCCCGGACAAGCGAGCGGAACATGCGGACGATCGCGGTACTGACCAGCGGGGGCGACAGCCCGGGGATGAACGCGGCCATACGCGCGGTCGTGCGGGCCGCCGACGCTCACGGGATCCGGACGATGCGCGTCGCCTCGGGCTTCGCGGGGCTGGTCGACGGGGATGTCGAGCCGATCACCAGCCGCGAGGTGTCGGGCATCCTGCACCTGGGGGGCACGTTCCTCGGCACGGCGCGCTCATCGCGCTTCCGGACCACCGAGGGGCGCCGCGAGGCTCAGAAGCACCTCGACCTGGCCGAGGTCGACGGCCTGGTCGTGATCGGCGGGGACGGCTCGTTCCGCGGCGCCGACGCCCTGAGCCGCGAGGGCCCGATCCGGGTCGTCGGCGTGCCGGGGACCATCGACAACGACCTGGCCGGGACGGACTGGACGCTCGGTTTCGACACCGCCGTCAACACCGCCCTCGAGTCGATCGACCGCATCCGCGACACCGCGGCGAGCCACGGCCGCCTGTTCTTCATCGAGGTCATGGGGCGCCACTCCGGGTGGATCAGCCTCTATTGCGGGCTGGCCGGTGGGGCCACCCACGTCCTGCTCCCCGAGACCCCGACCGACGTACGGCGGGTCCGCGAGGACGTTCAGCGGGCGTTCGACCTCGGCAAACAGTTCTGCCTCGTCGTGGTGGCCGAGGGCGACCAGGCGGGGGGTGCCTTCTCGCTGGCCGACCGCGTCGTGGAGGGCCTCAGGGACGTGGACCACCGCGTCACCGCCCTCGGCCACATCCAGCGGGGCGGGTCGCCGACGATGCGGGATCGCGTGCTCGGTTCGCTCCTGGGCGACGCGGCCGTGGAGGCGCTGCTCGATGGCGATGACCGCGTGATGGTCGGCGAGCGCAAGGGGCGACTCGAGCGCACCCCCCTGTCCCGCTCGTGGACCGACCACGAGGAGATCCCCGAGCCCTTGATCTCGCTCATGGATCGCCTCGCCCGCTGAACACCGGCTGTCCGGTGCGACACCGTCCCTGTCACTCACCGCCCAGCGCTCGTCGGAGCGACAGCTTCGAGCGCGTCTGCAGGACGCCGCGCTCGTAGATCCGGGCGGCAACGGGGACGAGCACGAGGATCGTCGCGACGGCCAGTGCCGCGGACAGCGCCACCTCCACCGGCGTCGTGGCGTCGATGGCCGTGCGGACCGGCTGCACGATCGGGCTGGTGAACGGGAAGTAGCCCAGTACCTGCACCGCCGCCGCCCCCGGATTGAACAGGGCGTACTGCCCACTGAACAGCGCCGCGACCAGGACGATGATCACCGGGCCCGTGGTGCTCTGCAGCTCCTCGACCCGCGGGACCAGGGCCCCCGCGATCGCGAAGACGGTCGAGTAGAGCACGTACCCCAGCAGGAACCATGCGATCAGCGCGGCGATCACCCCGAAGGCTCCCTCGGGCAGGTCCACGATCCCCGTGCCCAGGGCGCCGCCCACCCCCAGGCCGGCCACGAGCAGGACCGACAGCAGACCGAGGGCACCGAGCCCCAGCACCTTGCCGGCAAGGAGCTCCCGGGACGAGACCGTCGACAACAGCACTTCGACCACGCGGGACTGTTTCTCCTCGACGATGCCCTGCGAGACCCACTGCCCGAAGGTCGCCACCAGCCCGAAGAGGACGAGCACGCCGACGAGGGCGAGAAGGCCCTCCGGCTCTCCCTGGAAGACGCCCTCGCCCTCGCTCTCGGGGTCGATCGACTCGAACGAGATGGGGGCCCCGCCGGCGAGCAGCTCACGCTGTTCCAATGAGGACCAGCCCGCCCCCGCCATACGCTCCTCGATGGCGACGGACTGGCCCCCGGACTGCAACAGCGCCTCCGCGCTCCGCGGCAGGGCATCGTCCACCAGCACGGTCCGGCGGTCGACGACGGCCGCGTCGAGCTCACCATCCTCGAGGAGCGCCCGAGCCTCGTCGGGGCTCGCCTGCCGCACCTCGAAGTGCACACCGAACTGGGCCTGCTGTGCTTCCGCGTTGCGCACGATCTCCTCGGTCGACGCGTCGACGACGCCGACGACGGTGCGACCGTCGCCCTCGAGCAGCACTGGCACGACGGCCGCGGCGATCGCGACCAGCAGGAAGAACCCGATCGACAGCAGGAAGCTCTTCGAGCGCAGCCGTTCGCTGAACTCGCGACCGGCGACCAACAGCGTGTTGCGCATCAGCCGACCTCCGCGAGCGGCCCGCCCACGCGGGCCTGGTGGCGTTCGGTGACCACTTCCCGGTAGCGCTCGGCCAGCGACAGGTGCACGAACCCGAAGTGCTCGACGGACCCCGCGGCGCGGGCGGCGTCGAGCACCACGCCGTGGTCGAGATCCGGATCGAGCTCCAGCAGCACCCCGCCCTCGCGGCCCCGGACGCGGACGCCCGCCAGCTCGTCGACCCAGCCGCCCACCAGCGCGCCCGAGCTCCCGACCACCCGGACCCTGAGCAGCCGGTCGCCGTTCCCGCGCCGCAGCTCGTCGACCGTGCCGACGGCGACCAGCCGCCCGTCGTCGATGATGGCCACGCCGTCGCAGAGCTGTTCGACGAGGTCGAGCTGGTGGCTGGAGAACAGCACGGCCGCGCCGTTCGCCGCGGCGTCGCGCACCACCCGACTCATGGCATCGATGCCCAGCGGATCGAGACCACTGAACGGCTCGTCGAGGACGAGCAGCTCCGGGCCGTGCACGAAGGCAGCGATGAGCTGGACCCGCTGCTGGTTGCCGAGCGAGAGGTCCTCCAGCGCGTCCTCGGCTCGTTCGCTGAGGCCGAGCCGCTCGAGCCACCCGCGGGCCGCCCGGTCCGCGTCGCCGCGGGCGAACCCGTGCAGGCGTGCGAGGTAGGCGAGCTGGCGACGGACCGCCATCTTGGGGTAGAGACCGCGCTCCTCGGGCATGTAGCCGAACCGGCGGCGTGTGGCGGCGTCGACCGGGGCGCCGCACCAACGCACCTCCCCGCGATCGGCCGCGCCGACGCCCATGACGATGCGCATGGCGGTCGTCTTCCCGGCCCCGTTGGCCCCCACGAACCCGAACACCTGCCCCTGGGGCACGGCGAACGACAAGCCACCGAGCGCGACGACGTCCCCGAACCTCCGCTCCAGATCAACGAGCTCCAGCATCCACCGCTCCTCATCGAGACTCGTGCATCATCGGCCCTCCGCGGGTCACCCCGACGTGCCTCGAGCCGCCGGGAACAGTACGTGGTCGCGGACGCCCCGTCCTCCCCCGGGCGAGGTCGTGATCCTCCCACCGTCCGGTCACCGCGGCCCTCGGTCGAGCCGGGGGACGAACTCAGGCCGCCACGAGCGGGACGAGCACGGGGGCCAGCTCCGGGTGCGCGGCGACGAGCCGGTCGGCCTGGCCGACGGCGCGAACCTCACCACCGTCCGCGTCGAGCACCGCAGCGCCGGCCTCCCTGGCACACAGCAGACCCGCCGCCAGGTCCTCGGGCTCGGAGTCGACCAGCACCAGGCCGGACGTCCCTCCCGACGCGAGCAGCGACCAGTCCAGGGCGGGTGCCCAGGTGGTGAGCACCCGGCGGCAGCGGTCCTCCAGCCGTCGCCGCACGGCGGTGGCAGCGTCCGCGTCGGCCACCGCGTGTCCCTGGATCCACGACACCGTCGCGCGCTCCATCGGCGGGGGCGGACCCAGCGAGAGGGCACGTCCGTCGCGGTGCGCACCACGGCCGGCGACCGCGGTGGTCACCGAGCCCGCCACGATGTCCCGCACGACCCCCACCCGGGGCTCGCCGTCGACGACCAGCGCGATCGACACCGCGACGAGCGGCAGGCCGACCACGAGGTTGTTCGTCCCGTCCAACGGATCGACGAGCCACCGCCACTCCCGCACATCACCGTCGCCGCGGCCTTCGCCGTGCCCGGGGGAGGTCTCCGCACCGGCCTCCTCACTGGTGATCGGCACGCCGGGCGACCCTTCCCGGAGGCGATGGATGATCGCGGCCTCCGCCGCCTCGTCGAGCTCGGTGACGACGTCGCCGTCCCCGCCCTTCGCCCGCGCCGCCGCGAGCGGCAGCCCCGCCGACGACAGACGGGTCCGGATCGCATGACTGGCCTCCTCGGCCGCGGCCAGCGCGAGCTGGAGCGCCTCGTCCACCTCCACTTCCGCCTCGATTCCGTTCGGCGCCGGCCAGCCGGAGCTCGGCCGGCGCTGGGGTCGGCAGGCTCCCCACCATCGCACCCATGGCTCGAGGCCGTGCCGGCGACGACGGGAACGCGGCACGCTGGAGGCATGCCGGAGGACGGACTGCCGATCCGCGATGGGCTCGTGATCCCCGAGCCCGAGCTGTCGCTGTCCTTCGCCCGCAGCGGTGGGCCGGGTGGGCAACACGCGAACACGTCCGCCACGAAGGTCCAGCTGCGCTTCGACGTGGAGGGCAGCCCGACCCTCACCGAGGACCAGAAGGCACGGATCCGGAGTGCGCTCGGACACCGCATGACCATCGCTGGCGAGCTCGTGCTCGAAGCGAGCGAGCACCGTTCGCAGACCCGCAACCGCGAGGCGGTGCGTGGGCGGCTGCAGACGCTGCTGGCCGAGGCCCTGACCCCACAACAACCCCGGCGACCGACCCGGCGTCCCCGCTCGGCGGAAGCACGCCGCCTCGAGCACAAGCGCCGCCGTGGGGAGCGCAAGCGCCTGCGCAAACCGCCGGAGGGATGAGCGACCGTCGCCGGCCGCGCCTGCGGCCGACCTGCGCGTGATGCCCTTCGGGACGCTCGCTGGCCTGGCCGGCGCGGATGCGTCGCCGATCCGCCTGCGCACGTCAGCCGCGGGTTCGCAGTGACCTCCAGTGGCGCTCGGCCTCGAGCCAAACCTCCAGCGGCATGACGATCGCCGCGACCTCGCGCAGCACGACGTGGCCGTCGTCGGTGCCGTCGACGGCCTGCGCGGCCCGGTCACAGCGTGCCCGGGCCCGCTCGGTCGCCGTCCGACACCGCTGCCACTCGGCCTCGAGCTCGTCGACACGCCAGTCGGGCATCGCCGCGAGGATCTCGTCGAGCTCGTCGCGCATGAGGTCCACACCGACCTCGATCGGCGCGCGGGCCGCGCGCCCGACCGGCACGCAAGACTGCATGGCCTCTCGCGCCGCTTGGACCCGCTCGGCCTGGGCCTCGAACGCGGTGTGGGCGGGCCGCAGGTGCTCGGGTACCGTCCTGGGTCCCGCGCGCAACCGCGCCGCGATCGTTCGCCAGCTCACGGACCCAGGGTAGGCCAGAGGCGACCACGGGCGACGCCACCGGGCCCGTAGGCTGGAGCAACGGGACGTCCGACCACCGCGTCCCCAGCCGGCCGCTCGCCGATCGTGCCGAGGAGCCCACCCGATGCCACTGTCCAACCTCGCCCGCTACGAGTACGACGCCGTGCTGCGGGACGGCCGAACCGTGCGGATCCGCCCGATCCGCCCGGACGACCTCGACGCGATGATGGAGTGGTGGTCCAGGCTGTCGCGCGAGACCATCCGCATGCGCTTCTTCGCCCCGCGCTCGATGACCCGCGAGCAGATGCGCTACTTCACCGAGGTGGACTTCGACAGCCGCTTCGCGGTCGTCGCCGAGAGCGCGGGGCGCATCCTCGGCGTCAGCCGCTTCGACCGGCTCGACGAGGATCCCACGGCGGCCGAGTTCGCGGTCGTGGTCGAGGACGCCGAGCAGGGTCGCGGCATCGGCACGCAGCTGCTGCGGGCGCTGCTGCCCCCGGCCGACGAGCTCGGGGTCAAGTCGTTCACCGGCGACGTGTTGCGCGAGAACGACCGAATGCTGGCCGTCATGCGCGAGGCCGGCCTCGAACCCGCCTATGACGCCGACGGCAACGTCGTCACGGCGAGGTTCGGTGCCACCCCGACCGAGGAGTTCCTCGCGAGCAGCGACGAGCAGGACCGCCAAGCGGCGGTGGCGGCGCTCACGAGCATAGTGAAGCCGACGTCGATCGCGGTCGTGGGCGCGAGCCGCAAGCCGACCTCGATCGGCGGTCTCGTGTTCCGCAACCTGCTCGACGGCCACTTCACGGGCGCGGTCTACCCGGTCAACTCCTCGGCGCCGCACGTGCAGTCGGTCGCGGCCTACCCCAGCCTCGCCGCCTGCCCCACCGTCCCGGACATGGTCCTCGTGTGCGTCCCGGCACCGCTGGTCGCCGACACCGTCGAGGAGGCGGGCCGCCTCGGCAGCAAGGCCATCGTGATCATCTCGGCGGGCTTCAGCGAGGTCGGCGAGGAGGGTGCGGCCGAGGAGAAACGCGTGATGGGGATCGCCCGCGCGTACGGCGCTCGGGTCGTGGGGCCGAACTGCATGGGTGTCCTCAACGCGTCCGAGGCGGTGCGGATGAACGGCACGTTCAGCCAGGTGTTCCCCGATCCGGGGCGCATCTCGTTCTCCAGCCAGTCCGGAGCGCTCGGCCTCTCCATCCTGTCCGCCACCCAGAACCGCGGCCTCGGGATCAGTTCGTTCGCCTCGATCGGCAACAAAGCCGACATCAGCGGCAACGACCTGCTGCAGTACTGGGAGAGCGACCCCGACACCGAAGTGATCCTCCTCTACCTGGAGTCCTTCGGCAACCCCCGCAAGTTCGGCCGGATCGCCCGCCGCATCGGACGTCAGAAGCCCATCGTCGCCGTGAAGTCGGGCCGCACGAGCGCGGGGGTACGGGCGGCCTCGAGCCACACGGGCGCGCTCGCCGCGGGTGACGTCGCCGTGGACGCGCTCTTCCGACAGGCCGGCGTCATCCGGGTCGACACCCTCGAGCAGCTGTTCGGGACGGCGAGCGTCCTCGCGGACCAGCCTGCCCCACGGGGCAACCGCGTCGCGATCCTCTCGAACGGTGGTGGCCCCGGCATCCTCGCGGCGGATGCCTGCGAGTCGAACGGTCTGGAGGTGCCCGAGCTGGCGCCACAGACGCTCGAGGCGCTCGGTGAGTTCCTCCCGGCCGAGGCCGGCATCCGCAACCCGGTCGACATGGTCGCGAGCGCCACCGCCGAGGACTACGGCCACGCGCTGCGAGTGCTCGCCGAGGATCCGCACGTCGACGCCGTCATGGTGATCTTCATCCCGCCGATCGTCACACGCGCCAACGACGTCGCGCGGGAGTTGCAGGTCGCGCAGCGCGACCACCTGGATCCACAGATCCCGGTCCTCGGCGTGTTCATGTCCGAGGGCGGGACCCCACAGGAACTCCTCGACGCGCGGATCCCCGACTTCGATTTCCCCGAGGACGCCGCCGCGGCACTGGGCCGGATCGCCCAGTACGGCGCGTGGCGGCGTCGCCCGCTCGGCAACGTCGTCGACATCCACGACGCGGACGTGCCCGCGGCCCGAGCCGTGGTGGACGAGGCACTGGGCGGGACCCGCGACGAGGCGTGGCTCGACGCCTGGCAGGCGGACCGGCTGCTGCGCGCGTTCGGGATCGAGACCGCGCCGGCCCGGGTCGTCCACGACCCCGAGGAGGCCGCCGAGGCCCAGCGGCAGCTCGGGGGCGAGGTGGCGGCGAAGGTCGCGGCCCCGGTGCACAAGTCCGACATCGGTGGCGTCAAGTTGGGCCTCACCACGCCCGAAGCGACCGCCGAAGCAGTGCGGGCCATGCACGCCGAGCTGGTCCAGGCGAAACGGGAGGAGATCGCGGCGCAGGGGTTCCTGATCCAACGGATGGTCGGCAGCGGCGTCGAGATGGTCGTGGGCGTGAGCCACGACAAGACGTTCGGGCCCATCCTCATGGCAGGCATGGGCGGCACGCTCGTCGAGCTGCTTCGTGACGTGAGCGTGCGCATCCACCCGCTGACCGACACCGATGTCGAGGAGATGCTCACCAGCCTGCGCGGCTACCCGTTGCTGACCGGATACCGCGGCGGTGAAGCGGTCGACGTCGACGCCTTCAGGACCCTGCTGTTCCGCATGTCCGCGCTGGTCGAGGAGGTCCCCGAGATCGACGACGTCGACCTCAACCCCGTGTTCGTGCACCGGAAGGGGATCGCAGCCGTCGACGCGAGGATCAAGCTCGCGGCCGAGCATCCTCGGCCGCGACGCTAACGGGCTCGGCGTCCCGCGCGCCCGGCTTGTTCCCGTTCGACCGGCCGGGCCGCTACCCTTAGTACTGGAGCGGGCGCGCGGCGCAACCGCGCGGGACAGGCGGTCGACTCGGAGGACGTACGACGAACCCGAAGGCGGATCGATCAGCGGTGCCGTGGCGGTTCACGCTGCTGGGACCGCTGCGTCTGCACGTGCACGGCGCGCCGGTCCGACCGCCGGCACCGCGCCTGCAGCCGCTCCTCGCCTATCTCGCGCTCACGCCGGAGCCGGTGACACGCGAGGAGCTCGCGGTGACGCTCGCGCCCGGCGGCGGCGTCCCCGCGGGACGCCGCCGGGTCAGCCAACTGCTGTTCGCCCTGCGCCGCGCGCTCCCGGACCTGCCGCTGTCGGTCGACGGGGAGTTCGTGGCCCTGCCCCCCGAGCAACGGTGGGTCGACGGGGAGCGGCTGCGAACGATCGACCCCGCGAGTGAGCCCGACACCGCGACCGCGGTGCTGCTGGGGATCGAGGGCGAACTGCTGCAGGGCGTCGACTGCGACATCAGCCCCGGGGGCGAGTGGCTCGAGCGCGCCCGGCGCGCGTTCGAGGAGGCCGATCGCACCGCGTGTCGGGAGACCGTCCGGCAGCTGCTCGCACGCGGTCGTGACGACGAGGCGGTCATGCTCCTGCGGGCCGCGGTGGCTCGCCACCCGTTCCGGGAGGCGGACGCGATCCAGCTCGCCGAGCTCCTCGCGATGCGCGGCGACCGAGCGGACGCGCTCGGGGTCCTCGACGGACTCGAGGCGAGCCTGCAGGGCTACGGACTGGCGCCCGATGCCCGCGCCGCACAGCTTCGCGAGGAGCTCGTCGCCGGGAGGGTGGCCGCGCACGTCCGCGAAGTGCCGGGGCCTGAACGGGCAGCCGACGGCGTGAAGGCCGCGGCCGGTGCGGGGGACTTCGCCCTGGGTGCCCGGCTTCTCCGTGAGGTCGAGCACCGCCGGGACGTTCCCCCGGCCGAACGTCGGCTGGCCGCCGCACAGCTGGCGATCGCTCGCGAGGAGGAGTCCCGCGCCGAATCGCTGCTTTTCGGGTGTGACGGATCCGATCCGCGGGTGCTCGTGGCCTCCGCGGCGGTGGCCCGCACCCGCCACGATCACCGCCGCGCCACCGAGCTGGCCACCGAGGCCGTGCTCGCGACCAGCGGGCACGACGCACGCCCGGACGACCGGATCGACGCGCTCGTCGAGCTCACGGCCGCCCGCGGGCTGGGCGCCGAGGGGCGTCGCGCGCTCGAGAGCGCCGACGGCGCCGTGGCGACCGCCCGCGCGAGCGGTCGCGGCCTCGCCCGAGCGTTGCTCGCCCGAGCGATCGAACTGCACCGGCAGGTCCGCCTCACCGACGCGCGACCGTTGCTCACGGACGTGCTCCGGCTCAGCGAACAGCAGGGCCTCGCCCTCGACCGGGCGATGGCGCTGCACTACCTCGGCACGCTCTGCAACCTCACCGGGGAGTTGCCTCGGGCCCTGGCCCTACAGGAGGAGGAGGTGCAGCTTCGGCGCGACCTGGCCCTCGACCGCAGCGAGGCGATCGCGCTCACCGACCTCGCGAGCACCCGGTTGAAGCTCGGGGATCTCGAGCGAGGTCTGCGCGACACCCAGTTGGCCGTCGAGCTCGCGGACGGTCGCGACGACCCGCACACCCGCGCTCGGACACGACTCTTCCGTGCGTTCGCCCTGCACTGCGCCTCGGAGGACCACAACGTCGAGGCCCTGGCCAGGGTCCAGGAGGCCCTGGCGATCCATCGCGAGCACGTCGACCGGACGACCTGGGTGGAGGGCGCGCTCCATCTCCTGCGCGCGCAACTGCGCGGGCGGCTCGGGCAGCCCGAGGCAGCCCTGGCTGACACGGAGGAGGCCGCCGCCGTGTTCGAGGGTCGCGGCGAACCGGAGGTGCTGCCCCGGGTCTCGACGGTCCGCGCGCTGCTCCTGCTCGAACTGGGACGCACCCCCGAGGCCGTCCACGCCTCCCGGGAGGCGGTCCTCGCGGTCCTCGAGCAGGCCGCCGAGGGCGACCATCTGCCGGTGTTCTGGTTCGCGCACGCGCTCACCACCGCGGCGAGCGGCGATCAGGCCCGAGCTCGCGAGCATCTCGCGACCGCGTGGACCCATCTGCGCGAGCTCCTCCAGCTCGCCGAGGACGCCGAGCAGCGCCGGATGATGCTCGATCGCGACCCCACCACCCGGGCGCTGGTGGCCACGGCGAGACAGTGGGGGGTGGGCGACCGGGAAGCGCTCGTGACGATCACCGACCGGCCGAGCGGGACCTCCCGGCGGGCCGCGGTGAACGCGCCTGCGCCGATCCCGGCCCGGCCCGCACACGAGGGGGAGAGGGGCGCGGCCGGTGAACCCGGCCTCGAGACCTCGTCGGCGAACGGCCACGATGTCGCGGTCCGGCGCGCCGAGCTGGGCGGCCTCCTGCAGCAAGCGGAGCGCTCCGGGCTGCGGCCGAACGTCACCGAGCTCGCCCGCCGATTGGGGGTGAGCTCGCGCACGATCAAGCGCGACCTCGCCACGCTGCGTCGTCGTGGCGGTGAGCACATCACCGAGCAGGCACGGACGGCGGCGACCTGAGCTCCGGCCGTGCCACGGGCCGTGGCCGGGGCGGCCTCGCCGGCCGACTACGCCTCCTCGTGCTCGGCGGAGGTACCCAGCCAGGCCAGCGGATCGGTTCCCTCCGGGGTGGTCGCCGTGGCGAGGGGCAAGGCCCCCACGTCGTCCGACACCGTGACGAGGGCGAGCAGATCCCCTGCTGCCACGAACCGGACGACCGCCGCACGGGACCAGCGGCCCTCGTCGTCCGGCAGCCAGGCCATGGCGCAGAGCTCGTCGTCGAGCACCGCCCTGGTCAGCACCACCCCCGGTGATCGCTCCCAGACCGCGGTGAGTTCGTCGGCGAGCACCTCGAATCCGTCACCGGGCAGGTCCGGACACTCCACATCCGCACGGCAGAGGCCCTGGACGGCGTCGAGGTCGCGATCGTTGAAGGCGTCGACGAAATCGTCGCGGAGGGCGTTGAGCGTGGCGTCCACTCGAGGAGTGGCGGAGTCCCAATCGCTCATCTCGGTCTCGGCCGCCGCATCGGGGCGCACCCACAGGTCGTCCTCGACCGCGACGGCCGCCGGGTCGAATCGCGCACTCGGGGCGGTCGGACGCATGCCCCCTCCTTCGCGCCCGAGGGTTCGAGCGCTGCGACGGACCTCGGGCCGCGCCTGCAGGATGGCGCACCGACGGGGTAAAGGAAAGGGGCCGGGTGGGCGGTGTCCGCCGAGCGGATCACCGAGCCCGAGCTGCGAACCATGACGAAAATCGCGTCCAGACATCTTCTCTGCCAGTCGTGATTACGCGTCAAGCACTTCGCGCGTTAGACTGTGGGTGCCCTGGACGTTTCTAATCCTGGCGGAGGAACCCAATGGCAACGAAGACGCAGGATGAAGCTGTCCGGAACTATCTCGTGGCGTTGCGGGATCCGGACGCGATGCGTGATGACGAGCGCCTCGCGGAGCTGAAACGGAAGATCGAGGAAACCGACGACGAACTCGAACGTTTGCGACTGCGGCAGGAGGTACTCGACGCCGAGCGTCCGCCGGTCGAGCAGTTCGAGCAGGCGTTCATCAAGCATGCGAAAGCCTGGGCCGAGCAGCACGGGATCAGCGACCGTGCGTTCCAAGCCGAGGGGGTACCGCCACGGGTGCTCCGGAAGGCCGGCTTCACGGGGGTGCGTGGTGGCGACGGCCGCCGGACCAGCGGCACGCGTCGACAGCGCCGCAGTCGGGTCTCGGCCGACGAGGTCCGCAAGGCGCTGCCCAAGGGCACGTTCACGATCAAGCAGGTCGAGGAGGCCACGGGTGCGTCCGCGGCCGTGGTACGTCGCGTCGTGCAGGAGGAGGTCGAGGCCGGACGGGTGAGCGACCAGGGTTCGGATCCGGACCACAAGGGCCCCGGCCGGGCTCCGCGGCTCTACCACCGGTAGCGCGACCCCCACACGATCGCGTTCACGGCACGTACCGGCCGTGTCGGACGAAGCAGCGCGAGTCGAAACGTTCGCGGTCGTGCGCCATCCCTCGGGAGGGCCGCTGCCCGACATCGGCCGTCCCGGCATCGCCCTGCTCCTGTGCGGCATCAACCCCGGCACGACATCCGGCACGCAGGGCTGCCACTTCGCCGGGCCGAGCAACCGGTTCTGGCGGGCGCTCGCCGACGCCGGACTCACCTCACGGCGTCTCCGCCCCTCCGAGCAGGACCTCCTGCCCGCCTTCGGGATCGGACTCACGAACCTGTGCCCTCGCACGACCACGAGGGCCAGCGAGGTGTCCGCGGACGAGTTGCGCGGGGGGGCGGCCCGCCTGCGCCGCCTCGCTGCCGACTGGCGGCCACGGGTGGTCGCCGTGCTCGGCGTCACCGCGTTCCGCGTGGCCTTCGAGCGCCCGGACGCGCGCGTGGGTCCTCAGAACGACCCCCCGGGGTGGTGGGTCCTGCACAACCCCAGCGGCCTGAACGCCCACGCCACGCCGGCCGAACACGCGCAGAGTTTGCGCACGGCAGGGCGTGCAGCGGGGCTAATCGTCGACGCATAGGCTGGAGGATCCGCGCCCGACGGAAGGCGACAACGCGGGGATGGCTGGCCTCGCAACGCCCCGTGGTCAGTGCGGCTCGGCGCCCGCCAATAGGCGCGCGGCCGGCATCAGACTCCGAATGCGGGAGAGCGTGGTCCGGGCCAGCACCCTCGCGGCATCACGGTCACCCGGCCTCACCGCAGGCGGAGGCCACAGTGGCGGGCCGATTGCCACTCCCGCCGGCGTGCGGACCGCGCGCTGCCGCTGCCCCTCACCCGCACGCGCGAGACCCCACGAAGCGATCGGCACGATCGGGACCCCGGCCGCGATGGCGAGACGACCGATCCCCGGGCGGGCCTCGACGGGCCGGTCGACGGTGATGCGGCCCTCCGGGTAGAGCAGCACGAGCTCCCCGTCGGCGAGACGGCGCCGCGCTCCGGCCAGCGCCTCCCCGCCGCGTCCACGCTGCACGGGGATCTGACGGCCCACCCGCAGGAAGGGGCCGGCCACGGAATGCTCGAACGCGCCGGCCGCGACCATCCCGCGCACGCGCCGACCGCCGGCTCGGTGGGCCAGCGCGGCCATGACGACCGGGTCCTCGTAGGAGACGTGGTTGGGCGCGAGCAAGGCCGGGCCGGCCGGGGGGATGTGCCCGAGCCCGCGGACCCGTAACCGGTACCGCCCCCGGACCCACAGATCGAGTACGCGGACCACCGCGGCGTAGACCGGCTCACGGTCGGGTGCGGGGTCGGAGGGATTCCGGTCCGACCGGGCCGGGCGGGCCGACCGGGCCGGGCGGGCCGACCGAGCCGACCGGGCCGACCGGGCCGACCGGGCCGGCCGGTGGGCGCGATCCGGCCGACCGGAATCCGATTCGGGGATCAGCCCACCGCCTCGATGATGCCCGGCTCGAGCCCTGCGTGTTCGGCGAGGAACGCCTGCCGAGCCTGCTTGAGCGCCGCGACCTCCCGCGCGTACTCGTCGCTGCGGCCCAACCGCTCGTACAGGCGGCGGGGCTGCAGGAGCTCGGGATCGTCGAACTCGGGCACCTCCGTCGCCACGAGGTACCCGAAGTCGGGGTCGCGCTCCCAGCGGATCGTCTCCTCGGCAATGGCCTTCACGATCGCGGACGAGTGCGGGATCTTCACGTTCTTCGATCCCGGCACGTCCTCGCCACCGCCAACTCGGCCGGTATTGAGCACGAAGACGCCGAAGTCATAGTCCATCGAGCGCATCAGCTCGGCCAACCGGTTGCCCTGCAGGTACTCGTGCCCCAGAAAGAACGGGTTCGTGCCCGGCACCCGCAACGACTTGCCGGCCTCGGCGGCGCCGCCCGCGCTCGTGCCCTTGGTCTCACCGAGCATGAAGTAGGCGACGGCCTGCTCGACCGAGGCCATCCTCGCGACGGCGGGTTGCAGGGTTTCGTTCGCGTTCAGGATCAGCAGGAAGTCGGCCTTGCCGAGCTTGCGCGGATCGAAATGGTCGATCGCCGACAACGAGAACGTTCCGCGTCCATTCGCGGTGTAACTGTCGTCGAAGAAGTCCACCCGGCCGTGCTCGTCGACGGCCACGTTCTCGAGCCATGCCTCGGGGGAGGCGAGCGCGTGGTAGATCGTCGGTTCGAACTCGGGATCGAGCCCGAAGGTCTTCGCGAAACAACCGTTCTCGGTCGAGTAGACGTCCCCGGCCTCGGTGAGGGCGACGATGTCGTCCTGCACGGGCAACGAGTTGTTCTGCCGGGTGAACGTCGTGGTCGTCTTGCCCGTGCCGGACAGGCCGATGATCAGTCCGACCTTCTCGCCGTCCTCGGTCGGGATGACCTTCGCGCCGGCATGCATGGCGAGCGCACCCTGGCGGAAGGCCCAGTCCATCCACATCCGCAGGCCGCCCATCTTCGACTCGCCGAAGTAGTCGATCCCGAACACGCGGGTCGTCCACTCGTCGACGTCGATCGTCACGAGCCGTTCCTCAGGGTACCCGGGGGCGGAGAGGTTGGGCGTGTAGAGGACGGTGAAGGCCTCCTCCTCCCGCCAGTCCGCGTCCTTCGGGTAGTACAGCTGCTGCTGCATCCCCGGGATGTTGGCGTTCGACGCCTCGATGAAGACGCGCGCGGGGCGTTTGAGGGGCGAGTTCTCGGGCCCGATGTACCCCTCGACGAGCACCATGTCCTGCTCGGCGATGTAGGCGTTCTGCCGCTCCGCCTCCGCAAGGTATTGGTCACGGGGCATCGTCGGCTTCGACGACCATGACGGATCGTCGGTGACCACGAACGTGGAGCCCGCCGAGCGCGCGGTCACCTCCGTGGTGACGTTGAAGTTGCCGAATTCGGTCCGCTGGGCGTTCGGCATCGTGCGGACGAAATCGCGCAACTCGTCCTGCGTCGGGTTCGCAACGATCGATCTGGCCGGCGGCAACGTGCCCACGACGGCACCTCCCTTCTCGACGGCCGTTGCTACGCCCCGTCGCGCAGTCTGTGAACGGCCGCGCTGTGGTGAGCGTAACGCCGAGTCCGGACAGACCCGAAATCGTTCGGGGCCCTTAGGCGGCACCTCGGGGAGAGGCGACCCCCACCCCTCCGGCGCATGGCGCCGCGATCAGCCCTCGTCCGCGTCAGGGATCCGATCGGCCTCGGGGTCGGCGGGCAGCTCGTCGAGTTCCTCTCCCTGCCGGTCCTCGGGAGCCGGGATCATCCCTTCGCCGCCGCGCTCTCCGCCGGTGGCCAGGACTCCCGCGATGATCCCCAGTGCGAGCACCGCGAGCGCGATGAGCCCCAGCGCCAGCAGCATGCGCCGATCGCTTCGCTGCTGGTCGGCGGTCGTGTTCGCACCGCCCTCAACGCCGCCTCGCCGGACGGACACCAAACGCCTCCTCGTCGTCGCCGCAGCCCCCAGGATCGCGCACGATGCGGTCCTCCGCGACCAGCTTTTCGAGGTGGGCGCGGACGGTGAGCGCCGCGGCGGGGTGCAGCGCGGGATCCACGTCGGCGTACACGACCTCGACGACGTCCCGCGCGGACCGAGCGCCCCGCTCGAGCGCGGCGAGAACCTGCTGCTCACGTTCTCGCCGGTGGGCGAGGTAGGCGTCGACCACATCACCGGGCCGGTCCCGCGACGGGCCGTGGCCCGGGTACAGGGCGGTCGCGTCCAGGCGGCGGAGGCGCTCCAGCGACTCGAGGTAGGCGGCCAGGTCCCCGTCGGGCCAGGCCACGACGCTGGATCCCCGACCGAGCACGTGATCGCCGGTCAGGACGGCGCCGGTGTCGACGACGCGCAGGCACAGGTGGTCGCTCGCGTGTCCGGGCGTGTGCACCGCCTCCACCGTCACGCCGGCGGCATGCACGGCCTCCCCGTCGGACAGCGACCGGGGCTCGGCCCGCTCGGCGGCGGCCGCCGCGCTCGCCACCTTCGGGGGGTCGAACGCGCGGAGGGGTACACCCCACGCCTCGGCCCATCCCGCCGCCTCCGCGTGGTCGCGATGGTGATGGGTCACGATGACCGCCACGATCTCCGCGTCCCGATCGCCTGCCGCCTGCTCGACCGCCCGCCGGTGCTCGGCGTCCTCGGGGCCGGGGTCGACGCACACGACCTCGCCCGACCCGGGTGCACCGAGGAGGTAGGTGTTCGTCCCGTCGAGAGTCATCGGCGACGGGTTCGGGGCCAGCACCCGCGTGGTGAGGGGATCGAGCTCGGCGCGCGCCTCCACACAGCCTCCTCTCGTGGGACCGGTCGTGCGACCGGCATCCCGGTCAGGGGTCCCGGTTCCCCATTCGGGGAGTTCGGTGGCCAACAGGCCCTCGGGATACCCGTCCTCGCCCGGATCGATGATCGTCGGGCGGCCCCCCGCATCGCGGGCGACGTGGGGGAGGTGGGGCCGCAGTTCGCCGGCCGTCGCGAGACCGTGGGCCTGCCCGGTCGACTCGCAGTCGGCCAGCGCGTGCAGGGTCCGGATCGTGGGATGGATCAACGGGAGCTCGCCCCGCTCGGCCGCCGCGAGCGCGCCGGCCGGGGTCATCCACCGGTGCGCGGTCGTCTCGACCTCGTCCGAGACCGCGACCTGCTCGTCGGGTGCGGTGGCCAGCAGGAAGAGCGTGTCGAAGCGCCTCGGCTCGCGGCGAGGGGTGAGCCAACGCCGGAAGGGCGTCAGGCTCCCGGTGTCGGGTGCCAGCCCGCTGCTCCACAGCCACGCGTGGAAATCGGCCGCCGTGGCGGAGCCGGAAACAAGCCCCTGCCGCTGTGCGATGCGCCCGCCGACGAGCTCGGCCCCTGCCGCGAGCTCGTGGTCGGTCCGGACCCGGCGGGCCAAGAGGATGCCCGCCTCTTCGAACGTCTCGCGCACCGCCGCCGCGTGCCAGCCGGCAACCTCACCGACCCGCGAGCGCAGCCGCCTCGCCCGGTCCGACAGGTCCATCGCGGCGTGCCGCTCGAGAGGAACCGCACGGTCGGCCTCGTCGACGGCGCCACCGGGGAACACCCACGCTCCCGCCGCGAAAGGGCTGTCCTCCCTCTTGCGCAGCAGCAGCACCTCCATGCCGTGCGGGCGGTCACGGACGAGCACAACCGTCGCTGCGGGGCGCGGCGGGACCGGCGTCGGTATCCCGTCCGTGGCGGAACGTGGCGTCGCGTTGGGCACGGTGGGAGGCTAACCGCCACGAACCCGGCCGCGCGGCCGCGTATCGATGCCCCCGAGTGGCCGTGCGCGCCGTGGCCGTGCGCGCCGTGTCCGCGCGGCCGCGTATCGATGCCCCCGAGTGGCCGTGCACCCACGCGACCGTGCGCGGACACCGCACCGGCCCGTCGGACCAGGGCAGGCGAACGGCCATTAACATGCAGCGGGCTGGGACGCGCCGAGCCCGAAGGAGTATCTGTGGACTTCACGATCCCCAGCGAGCTCGACGCGTTGCGGGCGTCGTTCGCGACCTTCCTCGACCGGGAGGTGCGCCCCCTGGAGGACCAGCTCGCGGAGGCGCTGCGCCGCGAGCCGGTCGGCCCGGACGTCCAGGCAGCGGCGAACAGCGTCCGGCGGCGTTCTTGCGAGGCAGGGTTCTACGCCGCGCACATGCCCGAGCAGGTCGGCGGGTGGGACCTCTCGGCCCTCGGCATGACGTTGCTCGTGGAGGACGCCGCACGCTCCGGACTCGCCCTCGCGGGGTACGCGCTCGGCCCACCGAACCCGCACGCCCCCACCCCGCTGCTGCTGGAGCTCCCCGAGCACCTGCGGGACCGCTACGTCGCTCCGTTGATGCGCGGCGAAGCGACGATGTGCTTCGCCCTCACCGAGCCGGAGGCCGGCAGCGACGCGCAGGCGATCACCACCCGAGCCCGACGCGAGGGCGACGAGTGGGTCCTCGACGGGATGAAGCACTACATCACGAACGGGGAGGACGCCGACCTCGCGATCGTGTTCGCCGTCACCGATCCCGACAAACGCGCGCAGGGCGGCATCACCGCCCTCCTCGTGCCGCGCGAGGCGTACGCGGTCGGAGCGACCCAGCTGACCATGGCCGACAGCCACCCCGTCGAGCTGTTCTTCGACGGCTCTCGGGTGCCATCGGACCATGTCGTGGGCGAGGTGGGGCAGGGCTTCTACGCGGCCATGCGCTTCCTGAACGCCGGGCGCGCGTACATCGGAGCGCAGTGCCTCGGGATGGCCGAATGGTGCGTCGACCAAGCAGCCGCGCACGCCCGCACGCGGGAGGCGTTCGGACAACCGCTCGCCTCGTTCCAGGGCGTGACGTTCCCCCTCGCGGAGTCGAAGGCCGAGATCGAGGCGATGCGCTGGCTCACCTATCACCTCGCCTGGAGCTGCGACGAGGTCGCCGCCGAGCGGGATCCCGGCGACGGCGTGCCCTTGGACTCGTCCGTCGTCAAGTGGTTCAACACCGAGTACGCCCACCGGATCGCCGACCGCTGCCTGCAGGTGTTCGGCGGCCAGGGGCTGCTGCGGGACGGGCCCATCGAACGGGTGCTGCGCCACCTGCGGATGCTCCGGGTCGTCGAGGGCGCAAGCGAAGTACAGCTCATGGTCATCGCCCGTGCCCTGACCGGCGGCCGGTAGACACCTGGAACCACCGCACCTCGCCCGCCGGGCGGCCGTCGCCCGCGCCCATCTAGCCCATCGGCCGGTCGACCTGGGGGTCGACGACGGGCGCGTGGGCAGCGGCATCGGAGAACGCCTCGGCGACCTCGCCCCGCTCGATCCCGTACCACCCGCACGTGCAGCACGCGATCGCGTGACGAGGGAAGCTGTTGGCGTCGTCCATCGGCGGGCGCACGTCGCGCACCCAGGCCTCGTGATGTTGCAAGCGCCGCGGCTGCCACAGCGCAGCGATCATGAGCAACAGCCCGGCCCACCCCACTGTGAGGGCCACGGGCAGGAGCTCGGGGCTCGGAGCCAGCAACGTGGGCAGGATGGCGGCCGCGGCGAGCACAGCACCCAGCGCCATCGCGCGACCTCGCAGTCGCTCCCAGGCAACGAGCCAGGCCGGCGGCGTGTCGCGGCGGCCTGCCGGTGCCGGGCGGGGCGGCCCGTCGTCGGCGTCATCGGCCATGTCGCCCGCAGCGTACCCGGCACCTCCACACCCGGACCCATGGCGCCCGCAGCCGCACCCAGGACGCCCCCAGCCGCACCCAGGACGCCCCCAGCCGCACCCAGGACGCCCGCAGCCGCACCCAGGAGGCCTCCAGCCGGACTCATGGTGCGGTTGGCCGCGCATCCGCGGGCAACCGCACCGCCGGTCCCGAGCCCCCGACTCCTGGCCAACACCGCTGGCACGGATACCCGCGGATGCGCGGGCAACCGCACCGCCGATCAGAACGCGCGGGTAACCGTACCGCGAGCGCGCCGAAAGCAGTGCGCCGAGCTCCTCGGACACCGACCCTCCACCCAAGGGCGAGCGATCCAGCCGTGGCGAGGGGCGAGCGGTCCGCCCGGAGCAGGCATGATGGTCGTCATGAGCAACCGCGCCGCACTGCGGGACCTCCCCCGGATCGACGATCTCGTCGCGGCCTCACCCGAACTGGTCGACGACTACGGGCGCGACGCTGCGACCGCCGCCCTGCGACGGGCGGTGGAGGCCGCGCGGACCGCCCTCGTCGCCGGACAGCCAGCCTCCGCGGAGACCACGGCCCTGCAGGAGACCGCCCGAGCCGAGCTCGCGGCACGGCGGCCCGATCCCCCGGCCCCGGTGATCAACGCCACCGGGGTGATCGTGCACACCAACCTCGGCCGGGCGCCCCTGTCGGGAGAGGCCCGCCGGGCGCTCGACGCCGCCGCGGACGCATGCGATCTCGAGGCCGACCGCGACAGCGGCGCTCGGAGCTCGCGTCTCAGTCGCCTGGAGCCATTGGTCGCCGACGCCTGTGACGCGGAGGCCGGCTTCGCCGTCAACAGCGCGGCCGGGGCGCTCGTGCTCGTGCTCGGGGCGCTCGCTGGCGGCCGCGAGGTCCTGGTGAGCCGGGGCGAGCTCGTCGAGATCGGAGGGTCCTTCCGCCTGCCCGAGATGATGCAAGCCGCCGGGGCGCGCCTGGTCGAGGTCGGCACCACGAACCGCACGCGCGCCCGCGACTTCGCCGAGGCCGGGGACGACGTCGCGCTGATCCTCTCCGTCCACCCCTCCAACTACCGGATCGAGGGCTTCGCCGAGGCTCCCGCGATCGGCGATCTCGCGGCGGTCGCACGAGAACGCGACGTCCCGCTCGTGCACGATGTCGGCAGCGGGCTGCTCTCCGACGAGGACGCGCCGTGGCTCGCCGACGAGCCGAGCCTGTCGGGATCCCTCGCCGCCGGAGCCGACCTCGTCTTCGCGAGCGCCGACAAGCTGCTCGGGGGCCCGCAGGCCGGCCTGCTCGCCGGCCGGGCCGAGCTCGTCGACCGTTGCCGCCGCCACCCCCTCGCCCGAGCCGTGCGCCTCGACAAGCTCCGGATCGCGGCCCTCGTCGCCACGCTGCGGGCCCATCTCGACGGGCGGCGCGCGTCGCTCCCGGTGTGGGCGATGCTCGAGGCCCACCCGGACGACCTGGCCGAGCGGGCCGGTCGGCTGGCCGAGCAGTTGGGGGGCAGGGTGGTCACCGGAGCATCGGTCGTGGGGGGCGGAGCGGCGCCGGGCCGCGAGCTCCCCTCCCCGGCGATCCGGCTGCCCGACACCGATCCCGACGCGCTCGCGCACGCGTTGCGCACCGGTGATCCGGCTGTCTGGCCCCGCGTCGAGCACGATGCCGTCCACCTCGACCCGCGCACGGTCCCGGCCGAGTTGGACGAGCGGCTCGTGGACGCGATCCGAGCCGCTCGGACCGAACGGGCGCCGCGCTGAGCACTCGGGCCGGTAACCTGCGCCCGCCATGAGCGCTCCCGTCGCCCGACGCATCGCCAACGCAACGGCCCACGGCGCCACTGCCCTCCGCCGTCTGGTCAGTGCCGGCGCCGCGCGTCTCGGCTCCCGCAGCGCGGTCCTCTCCGCCATGGCGATCGTGATCGGACTCGCGACCGGCCTCCTCGCGGCCGCCCTCTTCCTCGGCATCTCCTGGGCACGCGACACCGTGTTCGACGGGACCGCGGAGTTCGCGCCGAGCGTCCCGATCGTCGTCGGCGTGCCCACGATCGGAGGGCTGCTCGTCGGCCTGCTGGTGTGGCGGCTTGTCCCCGAGGCCCGCGGCTCGGGCATCAGCCAACTCATGGAAGCCATCGCTCTGCGCGGCGGGCACGTCCGTGGCCGCGTGGTGGGGGGAAAGCTGGCCGCGAGCGCGGTCGGCCTCGGCACGGGTGGCTCCGGCGGCCGCGAGGGGCCCGTCGTCCAGATCGGCGGGGCGGTCGGCTCGCTGCTCGGACGTGCCGTCGACACCGACGAGGACGAGACCCGCTCGCTCATCGCCGCGGGCGCGGCGGGCGGGATCGCCGCGTCGTTCAACGCGCCCATCGGCGGGATGCTCTTCGCCCTCGAGGTGATCCTCGGCCGTTTCGGCATCCGCCACCTCCAGACCGTCGTGCTCGCCGCCGTGGTGGCGTCCGTGACCGCCCGCCAGATCCTCGGGGAGCAACTGATCTACCGGCCGCCGGCCTACTCCCTCGGGGAGCCTCAGGAACTCCTCCTCTACGGGCTGCTCGGCCTCGTCGCCGTGATCGTCGGCGTCGGTTACGTCCGAGCGATCGCCCTGAGCGAACGGCTCGCCGCACAGCTGCCGATGGCGTTCCCGCTGCGCACCGCGTTGGGAGGGCTCGGGGTGGGGCTTCTCGCACTCGCGGTGCCCGAGGTCCTCGGCACCGGTGATCGTATCCCCGACGTCGCGGGCGGCCTCACCGAGCCGGTGGCCGCGATGTTCTCCGGTGCCGTCGCCCCGACCATGCTCCTGACCCTGCTCGCGGCGAAGTTCGTCGCAACGTGCCTCTCGCTGGGCACCGGCAACGCCGTGGGTTCCTTCGGTCCGCTGTTGTTCCTCGGCGCGGCGCTCGGCGGTGCGTTCGGCCACGGCGCACAGGTGCTGATCCCGACCGCTGAGCCGGGTGCCTTCGCCCTCGCGGGCACCGCGGCGGTGATCGCGGCCGCCAGCCGCGCCCCGCTGACCGGTGCGCTGCTCGTGTTCGAGCTCACCGGGAGCTACGACCTGGTACTGCCGATCATCCTGGCCGCCGGCGTCGCCACGGTGCTCGGCGACCGGGTGTTCGGGCCCTCGCTCTACACCGAGCCGTTGCGCCGCCGGGGCATCACCTACGAGGTGGGCGAGGACGTCGATGTCCTGCAGACCGTCACCGTCCGGGAGGTCATGAACACGGACCCCGACATCGTGACGGCCGACACCCAGCTGCCCGACCTGCGTGAGTGGTTCCGCGACACCCGCCACCACGGCGCGCCGGTGGTCACCGTCGACGACAGCGGCACCCACCGCCTCGTGGGTGTCGTCACCCTCACCGACATCGCCGGGGCCGACGAGCCCGGTCCCGGGCGGCTCGGGGACACCGGCGACATCTTCTCGATGTCGTCCCGGATCCGCGAGCTCACCGCCGCCGACATCTGCACCCGCGACATCGTCACGGTCACCCCCGAGGCCCCCATCTACCGGGCCGTGCAACGGATGGCGGCCCTCGACGTCGGCCGGTTGCCGGTGGTGGATCGCCGCGATCCCGAACGGCTCCTCGGGCTCGTTCGTCGGGCTGACATCGTCCGTGCCTACCGCCAGGCGCTGCAACGCAGCCTGGGCGAGAGTCAACGGCGCCAGCGTTCACGCCTGCGCGATCTCGCGGGCGCGCGGTTCTCCGAGCTGGTGGTGGCCCCCGACTCGTCGGCCGCGGGCCGCCGGGTCAGCGAGGTCGACTGGCCGGCCGGCACGGTGCTCACCAGCGTCCGTCGGGGCGACGAGCTGATCGTGCCGAACGGCGACACGGTCCTCGAAGCCGGCGACGAGCTCGTCGCGCTGCAGCGATCCGGCAGCACCGCCGAACTGTGGCGACTCGTCGGGCCGCCACCCGATCGCCCGTGACCGCCGCCGACGGTTAGGCTCGCCGGTGATGCGCGTTGTCTGCACGGCCGGGCACGTCGACCACGGGAAGTCGACGCTCGTGCGCGCGCTCACGGGGACCGAACCCGACCGGTTCGCCGAGGAGCAGGAACGCGGGCTGACGATCGATCTGGGGTTCGCGTGGACCGACCTGACGCCCGGCGAGGCCGACCCTCGCACCGTCGCGTTCGTCGACCTGCCCGGTCACGAGCGCTTCGTGGGCAACATGTTGGCGGGCGCCGGCTCGGTGACGCTCGCGCTGCTCGTGGTCGCCGCCGACGAGGGCTGGATGCCCCAGAGCCGGGAGCACATGCAGATCCTCGATCTGCTGGGGGTGCGTCACGGCGTCGTGGCGATCACCAAGACCGACGCGGTCGACGCCGAGACCACCGAGCTGGCCGTCGAGCTCGTCCGCGAGGAGCTCGCGGGCACGGGCCTGCACGACGCGCCGATCGTGCCGGTGAGCGGCGCCTCCGGCGACGGGTTGGAGGAGCTGCGCTCCCGGCTGCGTGATCTCGTCACCACCGCACCCGAACCCGCGGATGTCGGCCGGCCCCGGCTGTGGGTCGACCGCGCCTTCACGATCTCGGGAGCCGGCACGGTCGTCACCGGGACACTGCTCGGCGGTGCGGTCGAGGTCGGCGAGACGCTCGCGGTGCTGCCGGACGGTCCACGGGGCCGGGTCCGGGGCCTGCAGCAGCTCGGCCGCGACACGCGGGTCGCCCGACCGGGCTCGCGGGTGGCGATCAACCTCGCGCGGATCGAGCGCGGCGCGGTGCCGCGCGGCACGGCCGTCGGGCGGGCGGACGCGTGGCTGCCGGTGGCCGAATTCGAGGCCCGGGTCCGTGCCCTGCCCGGCGCCGAGCTGGGGTCTCGAGGCGCGTGGAAACTGCATGCCGGCACCGCCGTGGTACCCGCCGGGCTCGCCCCGATCGGGCGGCCGGCGCGGGGCGACGACCCCGAGGGCCCGGAGGCGCCGTGCCGGATCACGCTCGACGAGCCCTTGCCGCTCGCCGCCGGCGATCGCTTCGTGCTTCGGGAGAGCGGGCGCGATGCGACGCTGGGCGGTGGGATCGTGCTCGATGCCGCACCACCGCACCGGCGGCGCGGGCGCGCCGCCCGCGAGCGGCGCAGCACCGTGCTCACGGAGCGGGAGCGCGCGCTCGCCGCGGGCGACCGGGTCGCCCTCGTCGTCGCACACGTCACCGAGCGCGGCCTCGCCGCGCCGAGCCACGCCGCGGCCGCGGTGGGTGGGACGCGCGCGGACGTCGCCGCCGCCGAGCTTCTCCCGGTGGGGGAGCAGGTCGCCGATCCGGCCGCCGTCGCGCGATGGGGCGACGAGGTCGTCTCGGCCCTCGCCGCGCACCACACCGATCATCCGGTCCAGGCGACGGCCCCGAAGGCGCTCGCGATCGACGCCGCCGTCCGGGCCGGCTGCCCGCGCGCGAACGCCGAGGACCTCCTCGCGACCCTGCATGCCCAGGGACGGATCGTGCTCGAGGGGCCGGGGGCGCGCATCCCCGACCACCGCGTCGTACTGAGCGAGGAGGAGGCCCGCGCCCGGGACGAACTGCTGTCCGCACTGCGGGACTCGCCCTTCGCGCCGCCGCCGTTGTCGTCGCTCGCGCGCGACGCGGGCGCTTCGACCGCGCTCGTCCGGGAGCTCGAGCGCCGCGGCGAGATCGTGCGGCTCGGCGAGGACCTCGCGCTCGCGGCGGACGCGATCGAGGACGCGCACGCCCGCCTGCACGCCGCGTTCGTGTCCGAGGGGCCACTCACCGCGGCACGAGCCAAGGACGTGCTCGCCACCACCCGCAAGTTCGCCCTCCCGCTGCTGGAGCTCCTCGACAAGCGCGGGGCCACGCGCCGCGTCGGCGACGAGCGGGAGGTGCAGGCGCCGTGACCGGGCTGCTCAGTCGAGCACAGCGAGCGCGTCGGCCTCCACGGGCGAGCCGAGCGGCAACGCGGCGACACCCACCGCGGCGCGTGCGTGGCTACCGGCGTCGCCGAGCACGTCGCCGAGCAACTCCGACACCCCGTTCGCGACGAGGTGCTGCTCGTTGAAGCTCGGGTCGCAGGCGACGTAGACGCCGACCCGCAGGAGGGTGACCCGTCCGAGGTCGCCCTCCGCGGCGGCTCGGAGCTGGGCGAGGAGGTTGATCGCGCACTGGCGCGCGGCAGGCTGGACGGATTCACGGTCGAGCTCGGCGCCCAGGCGTCCGGAGAGGACGAGTTCCCCGCCCGCCGCGGCGATCTGCCCGGAGACCTGCACCCACCCTTGGTGGATTCGGGTCGGGACGTAGGCTGCGGCCGGAGCGGGCGGCTCCGGCAACGAGATGCCGAGCTCGCGCAGGCGTTCGTCGGGATGCACGGCCACGCTGCCCCTTCGACGGCTGCTAGCTTGCGGTCCGCCGCTGCAGCACCAGCTGCCGGCGCTCGGATTCCGTGTGACCGCCCCACACCCCGTGGGGCTCACCGACCGACAATGCCCAGTGCAAGCACTCGAGCCGCACGGGGCACCCCGCGCAGACCTCCTTCGCGGCGGCCTCACGGGCCAGACGGTCCGCCGTCGGTTCCACGTCGACCGGCGGGAAGAACACGTCCGCGTCGACCTCGCGACAGGCCGCGTAGTCCTGCCAATCACGCTCGGTCGCCTGCGCAAGGTCGGGTTGTGGTGATCTCGAGCGAGCCAATGCTGCTCCGTTGACGGCCGGCGGCGAGCGTACCTTGTGCGCTCAAACCGCACTAGATCGGATGTTCGCCCGCGGGTAGGCGAGCGGCGTTGTCCCATCGTCCCCTGTGATCGTGCGTGTCTCACGGGTCCACCACACGAGCCGGGCCAGCGCGGAGATCGAGGCCTCGCTGGTGACCCCCGGTGGCCACGCCGTCCCATGGTGGACACGATGGACCCGTGTGGGCAGTATCGTCACGATCGGCGCTGCACCCAAGGGGTGCGTGAGAATCCGGCTCGATCGGCGGCGATCGACGGCCGATCAGGAGTCCCTGCCGGCCACCGTCCTCCCGCGGGTCAACAGCCTCCCGCCGGCCAACGAGCTCCTGCCGGCCAGCGGACGTCCGCGCGGCTCAGGGGTCCCCGGCGGGCTCGCGCTCGGCGGGTTCGACGGCCAGGGCCTGCCGCTCGTGATCCAGGCCGGTCACCCGAACGCTCGTACCGGTCGGCACCTTGCCGACGTCCTCGGGTGCCCGCGCCCGCCAGAGCTTGCCGTCCACGAACACGTGGCCCTCGGGGTTCAGCATCGAGCGCACGACACCGGTGTCGCCGACGGCGTCCTCCGCCCCGGCGAGCGCTTGTTGCCCCTGTGCCCGCAGCACCCCCGTCATGATCGCGACGAAGAACACCACGCAGAAGACGACCACCAGCGCGACCGCCCAGCCAACGGGCTGCAGCGGCGGCGGGCCGCTGAACAACTGCCAGGAGCCGAGGGCCAGCGCCGCGGTGCCACCGGCGGTGACGAGCCCGAACCCGCCGATCGCCAGGTCCACCGCCAGGAGCGCGAGCCCGATCAACAGGAGCAGCAGCGCCCACCACGCGACGGGGAGGACCCACAGACCCCATGCCCCGGCCGCGAGCAGCCCGGCGCCAGCGATGCCCGGGACGCCCATGCCGGGCTGGAAGACCTCGAAGAGGATCGCGAGCAAACCGCCGACCACCAGCAGGTAGGCCAGCGTGGGGTCGGTGACCCCGTGCAGGATCGCGTCCCAGACCCCGAGGTTGTCGAAGCGCACCTCCGCGCCACCCGGATCGATCGCGATGGTCCGCTCGCCCCCCGCGGTCATGACCTCGGCGCCGTCGACCGCCGCGAGCACGTCCGGCAGCTCGCCCGCAGCGACATCGAGCGCGCCGGCGTCCAGGAGCTCCGCATCGGATCCCATCGTCGCCGCGTCGGGGTCGACCGCCCACGGCAGCGCGTCCGGGTCGACATCGGTCGGCTCGCCGGGCCCGAGCGCCACGACGGCACCACCGGTGACCATGTCCCGTGCGAGGTCGGGGTCCCGACCACGATCGTCGGCGTAGTCACCGAGCACGTCCGCCACGCGCTCGGCCTCGTCGGGGTCGGGCTCGGGGACGGCATCCCGGTCGGCGTCGGCGAGGTCGACGGCGCCCGCGCCGCCGAGCACCGAGGCCGGGGACATGGCCAGCACGTGGGCCGACTGGGCGACGACCGCGACGCCCCCGGTCGCCTCGGCCCCCGCGGGGCCGATCCAGGCGACGACCGGCACCTCGCTCGCGTCGATGCGCTCGGCGAGCGCCAGTGCGTCCGTGCGCAGTGCCCCGGGGCTGTCGAGCTCCAGGACCAGCACCTGGGCGTCGGCCTCCCGGGCCCGCTCGAGCGCGTCCTCGATCTGCCCGACGATTCGGCCGTCCAGAGGCCCCTCGACCTGAACGACCTCCACCTGCGAGCCGCCCTCCCCGGAGTCGGACTCGGCAGCAGCGATGCTCGGCCACAACGCGAGCAGGAGACCCGCCACCAGTGCCGCAGCACCGAGTGCCCGCCGCGCCGAGCGGAACGCGTCCGTCGCGATGGGAGGGGGTGAGGCGGGACCTCCGTTGCGGGAGGCTCGGGCGGGGGTACCGGTGCGGCACGCACCCGCCCGGACGAGCGAAAAGCGCATGGACGTCAGTCTAGGCGGGGCCGCCCGCGGCCGCTGAGTGGCGCGGCCACCCGTCGGTAGCTGGATGGCGCGGCCGCCCGCCGGCTAGCCGGATGGCGCGGCCGCCCGCCGGGTACACCTCCGCCGAGCGCGCGGTCGCGCGGGGCCGTAGCCGATGACCGAGAGGAGCGCCCGTGCAGGCAGCCGACCTGCTCGATCCGCGCGTGCTGTTCGTGACCGGCAAGGGTGGGGTCGGCAAGTCGACCGCCGCGGCCGCGGTCGCGCTCGCGGGCGCACGGTCGGGCCGGCGCACGTGCCTGGTCGAGGTCGAGGGTCGGCAGACGATGTCCCGCCTGTTCGAGACGCAGCCGTGGGACTTCGACGAGCGCGAGTTCCGCCCCGACCTGTTCGGCATGTCGATCGATCCCGAGGCCTCGCTGACCGAGTACCTCGAGATGTTCTACGGCGCACGGAGGCTCTCGAAGCTCGTCGTCGGGTCGACCGCCGTGGAGTTCGCGACGACGGCCGCTCCCGGGATCAAGGACGTGCTGCTGATCGGGAAGGTGAAAGAACTCGAGCGGCGGCGGGATCCCGACGGCCGGTTCCACTACGACCTCGTGGTCGTGGACGCGCCGCCGACCGGACGGATCGTGAACTTCCTGCGCGCCCCCGACGCCACGACCGAGCTCGTGAATGTCGGCCCGATCCGCAACCAGGCGCAGTCCCTCGTGGACATGGTGCTCGATCCCGAGCGGACGCACCTGCAACTCGTGACGCTCCTGGAGGAGATGCCGGTGGAGGAGACCGTGCAGTCGGTGGGTGCCCTGCGCGAGCTCGGCGTGACGGTCGGCCCACTGCTCGTGAACCGCGTGCTGCAACCCAAGGGCGACGATTCGGTCCAGAAGCTGCTGGCCGCGGGCCTCGACGGGGGGGAGCTCACGACGATGCTGAACGGGGCCGGGCTGCCGGTGAGCGACGACACCGTCGCCGACCTCCTCGCCCGCGGCGAGCGGCATGCCCACCGCATCGCCCTGCAGGAACGGATGCGCGAGCAGCTGGTCCGACGCAGCGAGGTGCCGATGCTCGAGCTGCCGTTCCTCTCGACCCGTGCGTTCGGGGAGGCGGAGGTCGGGCGGCTTGCGGAGGAGATCGCCGAGGTCGTGACATGAGCCCCATCGACACCGGGACGGTGCACCCGTGAGCCCGAGCCGGGACGCGGCGATGATCGAGGCCGCGCGCGCAGGGGATCTCGACGAGGTCATCGCCGGGTCGCACGTGATCGTGTGCACGGGCTCGGGAGGGGTCGGCAAGACCACCACGGCTGCCGCGATCGCGGTGGCCGCCGCGCGCAAGGGCCGGCGCACGATCGTGCTGACGATAGATCCGGCGCGCCGCCTGGCCCAGTCGCTGGGACTGTCCTCGCTCGACAACTGGCCCCGGCCGGTCGAGGCCGTCGACGGGCTCGACGCGATGATGCTCGACATGAAGCGCACGTTCGACGAGGTCATCGAGCGGCACGCCGACAGCGCGGAGCACGTGCGCAACATCACTCGCAACCGCTTCTACCAACAGCTGTCCTCGAGCCTCGCGGGCACGCAGGAGTACATGGCGATGGAGAAGTTGTACGACCTGCATCGGGAGGGCACGTATGACTGCATCGTCATCGACACTCCACCGACACGAAACGCACTCGACTTCCTCGATGCACCACGACGGTTGACCGATTTCCTCGAAGGTCGTTTCCTGCGGATGTTCCTGTCCCCTGGGGTGACCGCGGGACGCTGGGCCGGCAAGGCGGTCGGCTTCGGCACGGGGATGTTCATGCGAGCCGCCTCCCGCATCACGGGCTCCGGCGTGCTCGAGGACCTCGGTGAGTTCTTCCAGTCGTTCGAGGGCATGTACGAGGGGTTCAAGCAACGGGCGAACGACGTCTATCACCTGCTGCAGAGCAGCGAATCGGGCTTCGTGGTGGTGTCCACCGCCGAGGATCACACGCTGCGCGAGGCACGGTACTTCCTGCAACGCCTCGCCCGGGACGGGATGCCCACCGCCGGCCTCGTGGTGAACCGCACCACCCCCCCGCTGCCCGACGAGCTCGCCGATTCGCCGCACCTTCGCACCGCCGCGGCGTCGCTCGCCGACGGCGAGGAACCTGCCCCGGCCGCCGCCGCACTGCTGGAGCTGGCCGCCGAGGACGACGCCGTCGCCCACCGCGAGCACCGGGCCCTGGTCGCCGGGCTGCACCGCACCGACCCCGGCGTGCTCGTCGAGATCCCGCAGCGCGCCGAGGACATCCACGATATCGGCGGGCTCGACTGGGTGGGCGCACACCTGCGGGGCGTGGCGTAACGGCGACTGCGCCTCGGGTCGGCCACCCCGCCCGCTACACTGTGTCGCATCCGGGGCGCGTTCCGGCGACCCGGGCAGGCGGATCCGATCGCGTACCCCGCCACTGACCGGCCACGTCACCGATCCCCCACCGGCGACTGCATGAGCGCACCCCGTTCCTCGAGTTCGCGCGGGTCCCCGAGCCCGCCGCTCCGGACCACGCCAGGACCCGAGGCGCTGCTCGGGATGATCTTCCTGATCCTCGGCGCGAGTGCCCTGGTGGCGGCGAGCCTCACCCCGGCGGCGGCCCTCGCGGCGAGCTCAGCGCGGGCGCTCGAGTCCTTCTTCGACTTCCCCCCGTTGTCGGACGACCTCGGCGACCCGTGGGAGCGCAGCGTCATCACCGATCGCGACGGCGGTCAACTGGCCGTCATCCGGGAGGAGAACCGCACCACCGTCGACCTCGACGAAGTGCCCCGGCACGTGCAGCGCGCGGTGCTGGCGACCGAGGACGCCAGCTTCCTGGAGCACGAGGGCGTCAACTGGTCAGCGATCGCGCGCGCGGCCGTCAGCAACGTCCGGGCCGGCGAGATCACTGGTGGTGGCTCGACGATCACGCAACAGCTCGTGAAGAACATCGCGCTCTCGGGAGAGCAGACGGTCGACCGCAAGCTGCAGGAGGCGGTCTACGCCATCGAGCTCGAGAACACCCTGTCGAAGGCGCAGATCCTCGAGGCGTATCTGAATGAGGCCTACTTCGGCAACCGCGTCTACGGCATCGCGACCGCCGCGGAGTTCTACTACGGCAAAGAGGTCGGCGATCTCGAGGTCGAGGAGGCGGCCCTGCTGGCCGGCGTCATCCGTGCCCCCACCGCGAACGACCCCATCGAGCATCCCGACCAAGCCCTCCAGCGTCGCAACATCGTCCTCGCCCAGATGGCCCGCCAGGACTGGTTGTCCGAGCACGAGGCCCGTCAGCTCGCAGAGGAGCCGCTCGACCTCGATGTGGAGCCGCTGCCCGAGCCCGAGCAGCCGTTCTTCGTCGACTACGTGCACGAGCTGTTGCTGAACGAGCCGATGCTGGGCGATGACCGGGACGACCGTCGCCGACGGATCCGCCAGGCGGGACTGGAGATCCGCACGACGCTGCACCCCGAGCTGCAGGACCTCGCTCAAGAGACGATCCGCGACGTCCTGGACGGCGCGGACGACCCCGACGGCGTGCTCACCACCATCGACCCCACGACGGGGGAGATCCTCGCCATCGGCGTCGGACCCCGCGAGTACGGCGAGGACGAGGGCCAGACGCAGGTCAACCCGGCGAGCGCCGACCTCGGTGGCAGCGGCCGCCAGCCCGGCAGCGTCTTCAAGGCGTTCATGCTCGCCGCCGCACTCGAGGACGGGCTGTCGCCCGGCTACGTGCACGACGGCGGGCAGGAGTACGAGTTCGAGCAGCTCGAGTGCGGCAGCGACGACTACAGGCCCAGCAACTACGGCGGGGCCTCCCACGGGACCCTCGACATGGCGGACGCCACCGAGATCTCGAGCAACGTCTACTTCGCCCACCTCCTCGACGAGGTCGGGATCGAACCGCTCATCGACGTGACCGAGCGCGTGGGTCTGACCCTTCCCCACGCCGAACAGGTCATCGCCGAGCAGCGGTGCTCGGTCGTGCTCGGCGGCGAGGACGTGTTCCCCCTGGAGATGGCCGGGGCCTTCGCGACACTCGCCAACTCCGGTGAGCGCTGTGAGCCCCATGCGATCATCGAGATCCGCGACCGCCGCGGAGATCTGATCACGGAGAGCGACGACGAGTGCGCCAGCACGGTGGCCCCCGAGGTGGCCGATCGCACCAACGACCTGTTGCGCGAGCCGATCGAATCGGGCACCGCAAGCGAGCACGGGCAGATCGGCCGCCCGGCGGCCGGCAAGACCGGCACGACCAGCGACCACCGCGACGCGTGGTTCGTCGGTTCGGTGCCACAGCTGACCACGGCCGCCTGGATCGGCCACGAGCAGCCTCGCGAGATGACCCACGACGCCTGCGGTGGACCGGTCACCGGCAGCTGCCTGCCGACGATCCTCTGGGCCGACTACATGCGCGCCGCCGTGGACGTGCTCGACCTCGAGCCCGAGGAGTTCCCGGAGCCGCCCGCCATCCCCGAGACCTCCGTGCCCGACGTGGTGGGCGACGAGGAGGACGATGCGGCCGAGACGCTCGAGGACGAGGACCTCACGGCCTCCTCCACCACCACCAGCCACTGGGCCCCCGCGGGCATCGTGGTCGATCAGTCGCCCGAGGGCGGCAGCCGCGTGGACGAGGGCAGCCAAGTGGCGCTCGAGATCTCCGACGGCACCGACGAGGTGCCGCAGATGCTCGACCTCATCGGCCGACGAGTCGACGAGGTCGACCTGCTCACCTGGATCGACTTCGACGTCGACGAGGTACCCGTCGAGGATCCCGACGCAGTGGACCGGATCCTCGATCAGTCCCCCGCGCCGGGGACCCCATTGTTCGACGGCGTCGACCAGGTCCCGGTGGTCCTCGCCGTCGGGGTACCGGCGACCGCGGACGAGCCCGGCGTGGAGACCGGCCTGCCCGGACTGCCCGACCGCATCGAGGACGACGGGGGCGAGGAGAGCGACACGGCAGGCGAGGACAACGACAACGGGGCGGGCGAGGACGAGATCGGCGAGGACGAGATCGGCGAGGACGAGATCGGCGAGGACGAGATCGGCGAGGACGAGATCGGCGAGGACTCGTGACGCGCTCGGGCCTGCGCGGCATCGTCGCGGGCGCCGCGGCGACGACGGTCGCCACGGCGGGCTGGGCAACGCTCGTCGAGCCCCGCTGGTTCGCGTTGCGCGAACGCGTGGTCCCGTCGCTGCCCCGCACGGCCTCGCGACCCCTGTCGATGCTGCACCTCTCGGACCTGCACCTGCAGCCGAGCGGCCTTGCCGGGAGGGCCTCGCGCGCCAACACGCTGCGCCGCTTCCTCGAACGCTGCCTCGCCGAGGACCCCGATCTCGTCGTCGTCACCGGCGACCTCACCGGTCACCCGGATGCGATCGACGAGGTGATCGCCACGTTGGCGCCCCTCGTGGCCGAGCGCCCGGGCCTCGTGACCCTCGGCTCGAGCGACGCCTACGGGCCGACGCCCCACAACCCACTGCGCTACCTGCTCCAGCCCGACGGCAGGGACCCCGACAAGCCCTTCGGACCCCCGGTCGACACCGGCCGACTGCTGCGGGGACTCTCCACGACGGGGTGGACGGTCGTTGAGAACGCCGGCGCGCGAGTGGACACGCCGAGCGGACCGATCGATGTCGTCGGTCTCGGGGACGCGCACATCGACGCCGATCGACCGGAGGCGGTACCCGCGGGCGCGATCGCGCCCGACGTGCTGTTACGTCTCGGTGTCGCGCATGCGCCGTACGCCCGGGTGCTCGAGGAGCTCGCGCGACGCGGCTGCCATCTCGCCGTGTGCGGTCACACGCACGGTGGTCAGGTGCGGGTCCCCGGCATCGGCGCGCTCGCGACGAACTGCGACCTCCCCAGGCGCCAGGCCTCGGGCGTCTCGGCATGGAACGGACTGCCGCTGCACGTCTCCGCGGGGCTGGGAATGAATCGCTACTCGCCCTACCGGTTCGCCTGCCGCCCCGAGGCCACGATCCTGCGTCTGGTGCCCGCCGGCCCTGACGCACCCGACCGGGCAGCCGCCCAACCGCGCCGCGCGCAGCTTTGAGGGGCCGTGCCCGTGCGGCTAGGCTGGCCGCTCGAACGGTCTGACGGGATGTAGCGCAGCTTGGTTAGCGCGCCACGTTCGGGACGTGGAGGTCCCCGGTTCAAATCCGGGCATCCCGACGGCTGAATCGGCCCGCGGTCACTCGCCGCGGGCCGTTCTGCGTGCGGCGCACGCAGCCCGCGAGTGACAGACTCTGCCGCCATGCACCTCGCCGAGTTCCAACAGCAAATGGCCACCCTCTACGGGGAGCGCGATCGGGCCCGCGGCCTGGCCCGCTCGTTCGCGTGGTTCACCGAGGAGTGCGGTGAGCTGTCGCGAGCGCTGTTCCGGGGCGACCACGCCGACCGAGAGCGGGAGTTCGCCGACGTCCTCGCCTGGCTGGCCTCCCTCGCGGAGCAAGCGGATGTCGACCTCGCCACCGCGGCGGAGCGCTACGCCTCGGGCTGTCCGCGTTGCGGCTCGACACCCTGTGGATGCGGACGATGATCGGCCTCGCACCGGGCAGCACTCCCGGCTCGCCCGCCCGCGACACGGCACCCGACCGCCCCGAGCGGGCACATCGAGCCGCAGTGCGCCTGGAGCCACGGCACCTCGACTCGTGCTTGCACAACCGCACGTCCGCGTTCGGCACCGCCCCCGAGACCGAGTCGGAGCGGATCGAGCGGCAGCTCGCCGACGGCGAGTTGTGGGGCCTCGTCGACGGTGACACCGTGCTCGCGCAGGCGCGGCTCGTGCCCACGTTCCACCGCCTCGGCGGCCGGCCCGTGCCCTGCCTGGGTCTCGCCGGCGTGGCCGTGCCCCCCGAGCAGCGCCGACACGGCTACGCGGCCACCCTCGTGCGTGACGTGACCGTGCTGGGCGCGGTCGAGGGCTTCGGCGCCTCGGTCCTCTATCCGGCAACGACCGCGTTCTATCGCGCGTTGGGATGGGAGCACGCGGGCACGCGCTCGCGCTATCGCGTCCTGACGCGGGCGGCGACGACGCGTGGCCCGACCATGCGCCTCGCGGACCGTCCCACCGACTGGGCCGCGCTGCAGCGGTGCCGCGAACGGTCGGTGGCCGACGTCGCGGGGACCGCGGTGCGCCCGCCGGATCGATGGCAACAGCTGGCCGACGCCCGCTACCGCTACGCGCTCGACGACCCCGAGCAGCCCGGGGAGCTCCGCGCCTACGCCCTCGTCGACCACGAGCACGAGCCGACCGACTGGCAGTTCCGTCTCCGCCTGCGCGACTGGGCCGCCACCGACCGTGGAGGTCTGGACGCGGTCGTCGCGCTGGTCGGCCAGAGCGACTCGATCGCCCGCGCTGCCGTCTTCGTCGACACGACGCCGGCGCGCTGGTCGGCGGTGCTGCCCGAGCAGGAGCTCGAGATCGCGGGGCAGCTGCACTGGATGGCCCGCGGCCTGGACCTGCCGGCCGCCATCGGCGCGCGCGGCTTCCCGGCGGGCCTGGCGTTGGCGGTCACCCTGCAGGTCGAGGACGAACCTGCGCTCGAGGAGGTCGTGCCGTCGGGGCCGTGGCGTCTGGAGGTGGCCGGCGGCGAGGGCCGCCTCGTCGACGTCCCCGGCGCCGACGTGCGCTTGGCGCCGCAGGCGGTGGGACCCCTGATCACGGGCTTCCGCAGCGCGAGCGACCTCCGGATGCTGGGGCTGGTCCGGGGCCCGAGCGACTCGCTCGAGCTCCTCGATGCGGCCTTCGCGGGGTCGTCGCCGAGCATGATCGACTTCTTCTGACTGCGGGACACGGCGGGGCGCCGGGCTCGTCGCCCCACGGACCGAGAGGAGGCCACGTGCCGATCACGTCCGTCATCGACCATGTCGCGGCAGCGGTGCCCGACCCTCGGGTCGCGAGCCAGCGCTGGGTCGACGAGCTGGGCGGTGGGACGCTCAACGACGCCTCGGGTGAGCACTTCGCCACCCGCCAGATCCGCTACACCGGCGGCGGCAAGCTGGAGCTGCTCGCGCCCCCGCCCGACGACGACTCCCCCGACAACTTCGTTCGGCGGTTCCTCGACCGGCGTGGCGCGGGCGTCCACCACGTGACGCTAAAGGTGCCCGAGCTGCACCCTGCACTGCGGGAGATGCAGGCGGCGGGCTACGAGGTCGTCGATGTTCAGGACACCCACCCCCACTGGTGGGAGGGCTTCATGCGGCCCTCGCAGGTCGGTGGCCTGATCGTGCAGGTCGCACAGTCCTCCCTGTCCGCGGAGGAATGGGCCGCGCAGTTCGGGCGGATCCCCGAGGCGCCGCACCGGGAGGCGGCCGAGCTGCGCGGCCCCCTGCTCGCCCACCCGGACCTCGGCGTCGCTCGGGAGCTCTGGGGCCTGCTGGGCGGCGACGTCCGCGACGAGGGCGATCGACTGCTGGTCGCCTGGCCCGACAGCGTGCTGACGGTGGCGATCGTCCACGGGAAGTCCGCAGGGCCGCGAGGGCTCCGCTTCGCGGGCTCCGGCACCCTGCCGCCGGACAACGCCGCGGGTCCCGCGGTCCTCGAGGAGAGCGCCCGCGACCGGGGGTAGCTCCCCGCCCGAGGTGGCTCCGCGCCCGAGGTGGCTCCGCGCCCGAGGTGGCTCCGCGCCCGAGGTGGCTCCGCGCCCGAGGGTCGAAGTGCGCCGCTATGGAGCATCTGTCCGGCCATTCGCCGCTAGCCTGCGTCCTCCCGGACGTCGAGAGGGCACGACGATGGACGATCCCACACAGTACGGGCGTGACTGGGCCGAGGACTACGACGAGTTGCACGGGGCCGACCCGAACCCGACCGTCGATGCGGTGTCGGACCTGGCCGGTGGCGGACCGGTGCTCGAGTTCGGGGTCGGCACGGGCCGCATCGCGCTGCCGCTCGCGGACCGGGGCCTCGAGGTGGTGGGGATCGATGCCTCCCCGGAGATGCTCGCCCGGCTGCGGGCGAAGCCGGGCAGCGAGGGGATCGAGGGGATCGAGGGGGACTTCGTCGAGGTGGCGGTCGACCGCCGGTTCACGATCGTACTGCTCGCGGCCAACACGTTGTTCGGCCTGCCGACGCAGGAGGTCCAGGTCGTGTGCTTCACGAACGCGGCGCGACACCTGACCCCCGACGGCGCGTTCGTCCTCGACGGGTTCGTGCCCGACCCGGGACGCTTCGACCGGGGGCAGCGCACCCAGAGCATGCGCGCGGGCGGCAACGAGGTCCTGCTGGAGAGCAGCCTCCACGATCCGGTGACCCAGCGGGTGGACAGCACGATCCTGCGCCTGGGCCGGGAGGGCGCTCGGACGTACCCGGTGTCGGTGCGCTACGCTTGGCCCACGGAGCTCGATCTCATGGCCCGACTCGCGGGCCTTCGACTGGCCGAGCGCTGGGGCGGCTGGCGCCGCGAGCCGTTCACGGCGTCCAGCGGCATGCACGTCTCGATCTACCGCCCCGCCTGAATCACGGCAGCCCCTACCGGCGGAGGGTGTCGTCGTACTCGACGATCCAGATCCACGTATCGTCCGGGTCGCGGATCTGCATGGATCGACCGAACGTCTCGTCGGCGATGTCCCGGTCGACCGCGATTCCGGCCTCCTCCAACCGTCCCCGGACCTTCTCGAGCGGCTCGTCGGCGATCAGGTTTAGTCAGAACCGACTCGGGTCATCGGCCGGGGGCAACTCGTCCGCCGTATGGAGACCGACCACGTGGCCCTCGCGGACCATCGCCGCGAACGTGCTCGTCCGGGTCCCTTCGTCGACCTCGTACCCCAGGGCGCGCCAGAACACGATCGAGCGTTCGAGGGCCCTGGACAGAACGATCGGCTGTGGCTGCATCAGCATCCCCCCTGCGGTGTCCGGCGTGGCGTCCGGCTCACGCGGCCGGCTCACGCGTCCGGGTTCGGGCCGCCCTCCACGGTCGAGGCCTCGTCCAACCCGTGGCGCTCGACCCGGTCGAGATGCGTGGCAAGCACCCGCTCGACGTAACCCGACAACGACGTGTCCGAGTCCACCGCCGCGTGCTTCACTCGCCTGATGAGCTCCGGCGGTAGGTAGACGTTGAACTGCTGCTTATCCTCGTAGGCCATGAAGGGAGGCTACTATACTAGCAAGCTAGTGTCAATCCCGGGGGTCCCCTCGGGTGCTGTTCCACCCCCGAGTCCCCTCAGGTGCGTTGGCCAGCCGCGCTGTGCCGACGGCTCATCAACGCACCCGGGGCAGGCCAGCGACCGTCCACAAGTCGCACGGGACTCGATGCGTGCGCTGCTGTCCGCGGCACGCAGGCTCGTCCCATGTCCATGTCCGCCCTGCTCTCGGCCGCCACGACCACGCACGGGTGCGTCACCACCGCCCAGGCCAACGCGCTCGGAATCGGCGAGGGCAAACTGCGTCAGCTGCGCCGAGAAGGCGTGTTGGAGACGGTGCACCGTGGCGTGCACCGCGTGGCCGGCATCCCTCACACCGCGCACCAGCCGGTGGCAGCCGCGCTGCTGGCCCTGGGCGATCGTGCGGCGGCCTCCCACGGCAGCGCGGCCCACCTGCTGGGCCTGGAACGCGTGCCTCGGCCGCTCCGACCACAGCTGCTCGTGAGCGGCAGCCACCGCAGCGAGCTGCCAGGCGTCGACGTGCGACGGACACGGACTCTGCCCGCCAAGGACGTCTGCGTCGTCGAAGGGCTGCGCTGTACGACCGGGGCCCGAACGATCATCGATCTCGCCGCGACACTGTCGGCCGAGGACGTGATCGCGCTCGTCGACGACGCGATCTGCGCCCGGGTCACCTCGCGCACGTGGCTGCACGCCCGGGCGACGGCGCTGTCAGTCGGTCGCTCCGGTGTGCGGACCGTGGCGCGGGTGACCCATACCGATGCTCCGGGCGTCTTCTGGTCCTGGCTGGAGCGGCGGTTCGACCAGGTGGTGCGGGCTGCGGCGTTGCCGCCACCCGTCTTCAACACTCCGCTGCCCGGGCACCCGCACATCGTCGTCGACGCCCTCTGGCTCGACCCACCGCTCGTGGTCGAGCTCGACGGCCTGCGGTTCCATGGCTCACCCGCACAGCGCCGCAAGGACAGCGCACGCGCCAACGAGATCGCGCTCGCCGGCTATCCCCTGCTGCGATTCACCTGGCAGGACGTCGTGGGCGAGCCGCAGCGGGTCGCTCGGGAGCTGCGCGCCGCTCTGCACGCGTAACCCGGGACGTCACGCGCCGGGATGTGTCGATCAACCGACCCCCGACGACGGTCCGTCAACGCAGCCCCGATCGGAACACCGGAACGTGCGTTGATCAGCCGACGCCGGGCGTGGCTCAGTCAACACTGCCGCGACGGAGCGGGTGCTCGTTGCCTCAGGCGTGGCCGCGCGCGATGAGCTCCTCGGCGATCTGCAGCGTGTTCAGCGCTGCGCCCTTGAGCAGGTTGTCGCCGGTCACCCAGAGGTTCAGCGCCTGCGGGTCCACGAGGTCGTCACGAACCCGGCCGACGACCGTCTCGCTCCGGCCAGCCCACTCGAGTGGAGTTGGAAGCTCGTCGGTGAGGAGGTTCGGGAACGCCTCCAGCACCTCGAGCGCCGCCGAAGCGGTTACCTCACGGGAGAACGTCGCCCGCACCTGGATCGCGTGGCCGACCACGACGGGCACTCGCACGCAGGTAGGCGTGACCGGCAGATCCGCGATACCCAGGATCTTGCGGGACTCGTTCTGGAGCTTCATCTCCTCGTCGGTGTAGCCGCGCTCGTCGACCTCTCCCATCTTCGGTACGACGTTGAACGCCAGCGGCGCGGCGTGGACCTCGTGGCTCACGCGCTTGGCGGCAGCCGCACCGTCCGAGCGCAGCAACTCCGGATCGTCGATGAGCTCGCGAGCCTGGGTCATCAACTCGTCGATGCCCTTCTGCCCCGCGCCACCGGCTGCCTGGAAGCTCGTCGCCGTGAACCCGGTCAGACCGAACGCGTCGTGCAACGCCTTGAGCGGCAGCATCGCCACCATCGTCGTGCAGTTCGGGTTCGCGACGATGCCCCTCGGGGGCCGCTGATCGAGCACGCCCGCGTTCACCTCGGTGACGACGAGCGGCACCTGGGGGTCCAGGCGCCACGCCGACGAGTTGTCCACGACGAGCGCGCCCGCGTCGACGGCCTGCGGCGCGTACTCCTTCGAGCGCCCGCCGCCAGCGCTGAACAGGGCGAGGTCCACCCCCTCGAAGACGTCCGGGTCGGAGAGCGCTCGGACGGTGACCTGCTCGCCCCGGACGGTGAGCTCGGTCCCCGCGGATCGCTCGCTCGCGACGAGGCGGATCTCGTCGGCGGGCAGGTCGCGTTCGGCGAGCAGGCGTCGCAGCTCGCGGCCGACCGCGCCGGTCGCGCCGACGATGGCAACGGTGCGGGTCATACGTGAACCTCCCCTTCGCCGAAGGCGGCTTCGACCTCGTCCCCGAGGCCGAAGCGCTCGTGCACCGCCCGGACCGCCGTCTCGACGTCCTGTTGCCGGACCACGACGGACACGCGGATGGTCGAGGTCGAGATGGCCTCGATGTTCACATCCGCGTCCGAGAGTGCCTGGAACATCGCCGCGGCCACGCCCGGGTGGGTCTTCATGCCCGCTCCCACGAGGCTCACCTTGCCGACGGCCTCGTCGAGCACGACCTCCTCCATCCCCACGTCGGCCCGCAACTCCTCGAGCCGCTGGACCGCCTTCGGGCCGTCGGCGATCGGCAGGGTGAACGAGATGTCGGTCGTCCCGTCGTCGCTCACGTTCTGCACGATCATGTCGATGTTGATGCTCTCGTCGGCGAGTGCCGAGAAGATCTTGGCCGCGACCCCGGGCTTGTCGGGCACCCGGCGGACGACGAGCTTGCCCTCGCTCGTGTCGTGCGCGACGCCCGAGATGATCGCCTGCTCCATGGTTCCGTCCCTCTCGACCCAGGTGCCCTCGTGAAACGTGAAGGAGCTCCGCACGTGGATGCGGACCCCGTGATTGCGCGCGTACTCGACGGAGCGGACCTGCAGCACCTTGGCGCCGCTCGCCGCAAGCTCGAGCATCTCCTCGTGCGTGACGCGGTCGAGCTTGTGTGCTCGCGGGGCGATGCGCGGGTCCGCGGTGTAGACCCCGTCGACGTCGGTGTAGATCTCGCAGAGGTCGGCCTCGAGAGCGGCGGCGAGCGCGACCGCGGTCGTGTCACTGCCACCGCGCCCGAGCGTGGTCACGTCCTTCGAGTCGCGGGAGACTCCCTGGAACCCGGCGACGATGACGACGTGGCCCTCATGGATCGCGTCGGTGATGCGCCCCGGCGTGATGTCGATGATGCGGGCCTTGCCGTGGCTCGCATCGGTGATGATGCCGGCCTGGCTGCCGGTGAAGCTCCGGGCGGTGAGGCCGCGCTCGCTGATGGCCATTGCGAGCAGGGCCATCGAAATCCGCTCGCCCGCGGTGAGCAGCATGTCGAACTCGCGCCCCGGCGGGATCTCGCTGATCTCATGCGCTTGGCGGATGAGCTGGTCCGTCGTCTTGCCCATCGCGGAGACGACCACGACGACATCGTCACCGTCGCGCTTGGCGCGCGCGATCCGATCCGCCACCGCCTGGACCCGATCGGTGTCCGCGACACTCGACCCACCGAACTTCTGAACGACGAGCACCCACGCACTCCCACGGTCGCGGACAGGACGCTCCCATGCTAGCCAGTGACCGTCACCGCTCGCGCTCGTGGATCGGCGGTCCCCACGACGAGCCCCGTACCACGGGGCGAGAAGGGGGCAAGTCCACGCGCCTGCCACGCACGCCCGCGGTCCTCACGCTGGTGGACACCGACATCGATCGGAGAGGAGGAAACCGCCATGCGCACGAAGACGATCCGCCGTCTCAGCATCATGTCGGCCGCGCTGCTGTCCCTGGGCCTGGTGGCCTGCGAGGACATCGAGGATGCCGGTGACGAGCCGGCCGATGACGGGGTCGAGGAGCCCGACGACGAGCTCGACGAGGACCTCGACGACGAGGGCGACGGCCTCGACGACGAGGGTGACGACCTCGACTAGCCGCACCGGCGAGGCCGAGGCCTCGCCACCGACGCAGCCAAGCGTCGCGACCACCCTGCGCCGCGGCCCAGAGAGGCCGCGGCGCTACACCTCCGTCCGACCGGTGAAAGCACGGCCGAGGGTCACCTCGTCGGCGTACTCCAGATCGCCTCCCACCGGCAATCCCGACGCGATGCGGCTGACGCGCACTCCGGTCGCCTTGAGTTGGCGCGCGAGGTAGCTCGCGGTCGTCTCCCCCTCGATGTTGGGATTCGTCGCGAGCACGACCTCCTGCACGTCCTCGTCGGTCAGCCGGCTCATGAGCTCGGCGATGCGCAGCTGCTCCGGCCCGACCCCATCGATCGGGCTGATGGCACCGCCGAGCACGTGGTAGCGGCCCCGGAACTCGCTCGTCTTCTCGATGGCCATGAGATCGCGTGGTTCCTCGACGACGCAGATCAGCCGTGGGTCGCGCCGGGCATCACGGCAGATGCGACATTCCTCGGCCTCGCTGACGTTCCCGCACCGGACGCAGAAGCGCACCTCGCTCGCAACGCGTGTGATCGCGTTCGCGAGCCGCTCGGAGTCGGCGCTGTCGACGGTCAGGAGATGAAAGGCGATCCGCTGGGCGCTCTTCGGTCCGACCCCGGGCAGGCGACCCAGCTCGGTGATGAGGTCCTGGACGGGACCCTCGTACATCGGCCGGCGCCCGCCTAGACCATGCCGGGCGGCAGCCCGAGCTCGCCGGCCAAGCCGCCGAGCTGGTCCTGCTCGTACTCGTTCGCCGCACGCAGCGCCTCGTTCACCGCCGCGACCACGAGGTCCTGCAGCATCTCGACGTCCTCGGGGTCGACGACGTCGGGGGAGATCTCGACCGCGCGCGCCTCGCTGCCGGTGCCGTTGAGGGTCACGGTGACCATGCCGCCGCCCGCGCTGCCGGAGACGTCGGCTGCGGCGATCTGCTGCTGCGCCTGCTCGAGCTTGGCTTGCATCTCCTGCGCCTGGCGCATCATCTGCGGATCCATCGGAGCCTCGGCGGTCGGGGGTCGGGTTGCGGTTCCGGGACAAGCCTACCCGGGCACCGCGAGATCGGTCAGCCGCGGTGGTCGTCGATGACGGTCGCCCCGAGCTCTCGGGTGACCGTCTCGATGGCTTGCTCTTGCAGGGCATCCGGGTCGGGAGTCGCGCCGACGGCCTCCTGGGCCTCGCGCTCGGCCACCGACTCCCCTTCGGCGTCGGCAGACACGCTGGGCGTGGACCCCGTCGGGGCGGCGTCGAGGTCCTCCTGCAACACGCAGGTGAGCCGCAGGCGCTCACCGAGCACTCGCTCGACCGCCCCACTGATCAGCTCGGCGTTGTCGGGCTGGCTGCAGCGATCGACGTGATATGCCCAGGGGAACCCGACGGTCACGACGTCCCCCTCGCGCGCGAGCGGGCGGCCGTGCGCCAGGAAGGACGCGACGGACTTGCGGGGAACCGCCTCGACGATCCGGTCCCACGACCGGCGCAGCTGCCCGACATCCACACCCGACGCAGTCGGGGCCCCCGCGTCGGAGGCAGGGGCCGATCGGGGCTCCGTGGCCGGCCCCACTTCGGACGCGGACACCGCACCCGGATCGGAGCCCGCGTTAGGCTCGGACTCCCCATCGTCGGCGGGCAGGACCTCGAGCTCGGGCACGGCACCGGGCTCGGGCACGCCACCGGGCTCGGGCACGCCACCGGGCTCGGGCACGCCACCGGGCTCGGGCGGCGCGTCCCGCACCGGCTCGGGCTCCGGCGTGGGCTCGGGATCGGGGGGACGGGGATCCGGCGTCGGGGTCGGGATCGGTGACGGATCGGGCTCGGGGACCGGGCCCGGCTGCGGCGGCGGGGTGGGCTCCGGCACCGGCTCGGGCTCCGGCGAGTCCGCAGCCCTCTCGCCGGCGGGTACCGCCGCCGAACTGCGCTCGAGGCGGTCGAGCCGAGCGGCGAGCGCCCCTGGATCCCCTGCCACATCGGGCAGGGCGGCCTTCGCGAGCGCGAGCTCGAGGGGCAGCCGGGCGCTGCCCCGGCGCATCTGCGTCTCGGCCTCGGTGAGCAGCTCCATGGCTCGCACGAGCTCGGCGCGCCCGATCCGCTCAGCCTGTGCGCGGAGCCGCTCGAGGCGTTCGGCGGTCGTGGTGACGAGCTGCTCGCCGGGAGCGACCTGCACGAGGAAGACCGCCCGCAGGTGCTCGACGAGATCCCGAGCCAGTTGGCGGACGTCATGGCCCTGCTCGATCGCTCGGTCGAGCAAGGCGCAGCAATCCGCCACCTGCCCGGTCCCGATCGCGTCGGCCAGATCGGTGAGCAGTGCGTCGGGTACCGAGCCGAGCACGTCGGCGACGCCGTCGACGGTGACGTCGGGCCCGGTGAACGCGACGACCTGGTCGAGGATCGACAGCGTGTCGCGGACACTGCCGTCGCCCGCACGGACGACGAGATCCCGCGCGTCGCTCTCGACGGTGAGGCCCTCGGCGGCCGCCACCTGCTCGAGGAACGCGGCCAGCTCGGACCCGCCGACCCGCTTGAAGTCGAAGCGCTGGGTGCGGGAGAGGATCGTGTCGAGCACCTTGTGCGGCTCGGTCGTCGCGAAGACGAACACGACGTGACCGGGGGGCTCCTCGACGGTCTTGAGGAAGGCGTTCCAGCCGGCCGTCGACAGCATGTGACACTCGTCGACGATGTAGACCTTCGTGCGAGCGGACGCGGGCGCGAACGCGACGCGGTCACGCAGCTCGCGCACGTCGTCCACCCCACCGTGACTCGCCGCGTCGATCTCGATCACGTCGACGTGGCTGCCACCCGCGATCTGCTCGCAGTGCTCGCAGGTCCCGCACGGGGTCGCGGTCGGGCCGTCCCGGCAGTTCAGGGATTTCGCGAGGATGCGCGCCGTGGACGTCTTCCCGGTCCCGCGCGGTCCGGTGAAGAGGTACGCGTGGTGCAGGCGGTCGTCGTCGACGGCCTGGGAGAGCGTCTCGGTGATGTGCGCCTGCCCGACGACCTCCTCGAAGGTCTGCGGACGGTGCTTGCGGTACAGCGAGATGGAAGCCACGCCCACACTCCGGTCACTACGAGGCGTCCTGCGCCGGCCGTGAGGACGTTGCGCTCGGTACGGTCCGCCACGCCGGCGCTTCTGCCCGTGGCACGGGCACGGTCCGGGATCCGGTACCCGGGATACTGACTGCGGCGCTCCGTGCGGGCCGCCGCGGGCACCACCGGACGGGCGACGAAGTGCGGCGTGACCGCGGCGCCCGTCGCTGACCGCTTATGGCTGCTGCCTTCCGGCCCTGACCAGGTTCACGGCGCGACGTCGCACGGGACCTCACCCGTCGCCCGCCCGGTGCTGTCCGCGGCGGGGTGGCGATGGTAGCAGCGGCACCGACCATCTCGCGGGCCGACCCGGGCACGCGCCTAGGCCGCGGGACGGAAGGGGCAGTCGAGCGGCTCGACGTCGACCGGCCGGATGTTCGGCGCGCCGCTCTGGAGCAGCACGTTCACCGCCTCGTCGAACGACGCGACCGGATACAGCTCCATGCTCGTGTCGTCCGGGAGCAGCTCGTGGGCCTCCTCGAACTGGGTCGCCGGGACGAGGAACACGTCCGCCCCCCGCTCGTGCGCGGCGAGGGCCTTCAGGTCCACCCCCCCGATGCGCCCGACTACGCCCTGGCTCGTGAGGGTTCCGGTCCCGGCGATCCGGCGCCCCCCGGCGAGGTTGAGCGACGGGTCGCTCTGGTCGTACACCGCCAGACCGATCATGAGCCCGGCACTGGGGCCCCCGATCCGTCCGCTCTCGACATCGACGGGCACGGGCAACTCGACCCGGGAGTTCAGGGTTTCCAGGTTGACCCCGATCGCGGGCTGCTCCTGCCCGTCGATCGTCAACTCGGACGGGGTGATCTCGACGTCGTGCTGCTGACCCCCGCGCTCGATGCGCAGGACCATCGGTTCGGTGTCGTCGATGGCCGCCCGCAGCTCCGCCTCGGTGCCGATCGCCTGCCCGTCGACCCCGATGATCACGTCACCGCCGCGCAACAGGCCTTCAGCGGGGCTGTCCTCCACGATCCCGGTGACCCGCGCGCCGTCCCCGATGAGGCGGTCCGGGTCCACTCCGAATCCGGCGGCCTGCAGCCCGAGGGCGGCCGCGCGCTGCGCGGTCTGCGAGAACACGCGCCGCTGCCCCGCGAAGTGGTCCCGGTCGTCGACGCCGGGGGTCACGACGCGGTCGTCGGGCCGCAGCCGAGCCGAAGGATCGACCGCACTCGCGACCACCCCGAACGGGGTGGCGCGCCTGAGGCTCACGGTCGTCAGCATGAAGTCGCCGTGCACCGGCAGGGTGTCCTCGGCATGGACGTCGACGCAGCCGCCGAGGGTCACGACGCTGCCCGTGGTCTCGACGAAGTAGGGCAACGGCGCTCGGAATCCCGCGGCCACGATCAGCACGATCCCCACCACCAGGAACCAGGCGGGCCACCGCTTGAGCCAGCCCATCCGCGATCTCACCGGCCGACCCCTCTCACGTCGTCGCCGACCAGGAGGCCGACCGGCCGACCCAGCTCGGTGACCAGCACGCTCTCGCCCGGGGACTCCAACAGGCGGTCGAGGGCATCCTCGGCCGACTCGTCCGCCTCGACGTGGTGGTCGGTGAGGGACTCGGCCGCCTCGTCCGCGTCGACGTGGTGGTCAGTGAGGAGCTCCGCTGCCGGCGTCACGCTCATGGCGACACCGGTGGCCCCGGGGGGTCCGGGCGCGTCAGCCCCGCTCACGTCCGATGGCAGGGGACGCATCAGATCACGGACGCGGGTGCTCGCGAGGGCTTGCCGCCAGGTCGCCCAGCGTCGGGCCTGCCAGGCGGCCTGGAGGAGGAACCCTCCGGCGAGCAGGGTGAAGACCCAGTTCGTGAGGCCGAGCAGGGCCGCATAGAGCAAGGGCCCGGTGATCAGCGGTTGCGGCCCTCCGGCCATCCCGTAGACGCCGGCCGCGAGGAGGGCGAGGGCGACCACGATCCCCCCGGTCGCGGTGGCCCGTGCCGCCCGTGCCGGCCGCGCGCCCAGCGCCCATGCGACCGCGCTGACCAGGCGTCCTCCGTCCAGCGGCAGCGCCGGCACCAGCGCGGCCATCCCCAGGAAGAAGTTCGTCCACGCGAGGTACCCGGTGACCACCCCGAACGGGTTCTGCGCCGGCGCGATCGAGTAGATGAGGCCGCTGGCACTCGCGAGCGCCAGGTTGGTGAAGGGGCCGGCGGCCGCGACCGCGGCGGCATCACGGGGGCGTGGAGCAGCGTGCAATCCGCGCACGGTCCCGCCCACGAGCGCGAACGTCAACGAGCGGGGACGCAGACCCAATTCGTGCGCGATGGCGAGCTGCGCGGCGTCTCGAGCGAGCAGGCTGGCGAGGGCGAGGGTCACGCCGACCGCGACCGCACCCGCGATCCCCGCCCAACCGAACGGCCACAACAGCGTGGCGAAGCGATCGACGAGGACCCAGACGATGAGCCCGCACACCAGCAGCCACGAGAGGTGGACCCGCACCGTGAGCCCGTGCGGGGTCGCGAGCGTGGCCGTCCGCAGCATCACGGGGCGGCTCAGCGCGGCGACGGCGCTCTCGCGGTTCATGGGCTCGTGCGATCCCGTAGCGGCGGTCCTTCCGGGCTACGCCCCATCCTGTCGAGCGCGCCGGGTTCCCGCTCGACCGGCCGCATGAGGGACGCTCTGGCATGGACGAAAACGAGGCCGCGACCGATGCGGTTCCCACCACGCCCACCGACCCGGGGTCCTGGCACACCGCCCCGGGCGGCACTGACTCATCCGGCATCGGGGGCCAGCACGGTCTTCATGCCCTCGCCGCGAGCGACGCGCTCCACGGCATCCACGTAGCTCTCGAGCGGCAGGGGCTGGTCGACCAGCGAGTGGAGATCGATCGCGCCACGATGCAACAGATCGAGGGCGGGCTGGAAGCTGTACCGTTTCGACATCGAGCCGAGGAGGGTCAGTTCCCGCTTGAACAGCTCGTAGGGTGAGAAGCCGGCCACGGCGTCGGCGGGCGCCACCCCGAGCAGCAGGTACCGGCCCCCAGGGGCGAGTCGGGCGATGCCGGCCTCGATGGCGGCGATCGATCCCGTCGCGTCCACGACCGCCTCGTACGAGGCCTCGTCCGTCCTAGCGACATCGTCGAAGGTGGTATCGGCCCAATCGGCCGCCCGTGTGCGCCGGACTTCACCGCGCTCGCACAAGTCGACGCGTGTCGCCCCGGAAGCCCGCATGAGCTTCCCGGCCAGCGCACCGATCACGCCGCCCCCGACGACCAGTACGGAGATGCCCGCGACGGAGCCGAGCCGCTCGGCTCCCCGCACCACGCAAGCCAGCGGTTCGGTGAGCGGGGTCCAGGACTCGGGCAGGTGCTCGGGCCAACGAAAGACGTTGACCGCGGGGACCGACACATACTCCGCGAAGGCGCCGTCGACGGTGTCGCCGATGGCGCCCCAGCCCAGGCACAGGTTGTAGCGCCCGGACCGGCAGTAGCGACATCGGCCACAGGTCAGGGTGCAATCGGCCGCGGCGAACTCTCCCTCGTCCAACCCGTCGACCTCGGCGCCGACCGCGACCACCCGACCTGCGAACTCGTGACCAGGGACGATGGGGTACGGAGTGGGCGGGAACAAGCCCTCGAAAATGTGCACGTCCGTACCGCAGAGGCCGGCTCCGGACACCTCGACGATCACATCACCCCGCCCGGGAACCGGATCGGCACGGTCGATCACCTCGGCACGACCCGGTTCGTACAGCACCACCGCGCGCATGACACCCTCGTTCGATCCGGATGCGGAGGGGCCCTCGGCCAGGCTCACCAACTGTGGACGGTGCCGTCCCAACGGCGAGCCACCGGAAGGTAGGCCCGCTGGTACGGGAAGTCCGCCGCCCGCTCCTCGTCGACCTCGACCCCGAGGCCCGGACTGTCCGAGACGTGCAGCATGCCCTCCTCGAGCCAGTACCCCACACGGAAGACCTCGTGCGCCTCCTCAGGGTGCCGCATGTACTCCTGAAGCCCGAAGTTGTGCACCGCCGTCTGGAAGTGCAGCGCCGCCCCGAGGTTGACCGGGGACAGATCCGTGGGTCCGTGGCAGGCCGTGCGCACGTGGTAGAGCTCGGCGAGGTGCGCGATGCGTTGGAGATGGGTGAGGCCCCCGGCGTGCGCTACTGTCGTTCGGATGTAGTCCAGTAGCTGCTCGCCGATCAACTGGTGTGCGTCCTGGATCGTGTTGAACACCTCGCCGATCGCGATCGGGGTCACCGTATGGTGTCGGACGAGCCGTAGCGATTCCTGCGCCTCGGCCGGCACGGGATCCTCGAGCCAGAACAGCTGGTAGGGCTCGAGCGCCTTGCCGAGCTGGGCCGCCTCCCTCGGGGTGAGACGGTGATGGGCGTCGTGCAGCAGCTCCACCTCCCAGCCGAGCTCCGCGCGGGCGCGTTCGAAGAGTTGGGGCACGCCTCGCAGGTACGGGCCGGGCTCGAAGGTCTCCTCGATGGGGTGGTCAGGTGCCGCCGGCTCATAGTAGAGATCGCCTCGCCCCACGCCGTAGGGCTGCTCGAGACCCGGCAGGCCCGATTGCAGTCGGACCGCGCGGTATCCCATGTCGATGTAGCCGCGGGCGGCGGCGATGGCACCGTCGATGGTCGACCCGTTGGCGTGTCCGTAGACGGTGACCCCGCGTCGAGCGCGTCCCCCGAGCAGGTTGTACACGGGTGTGTCGAGCAGCTTCCCCTTCAGGTCCCACAGCGCGACGTCCACCGCTCCGATCGCGGTCATGGTGACCGGTCCCCGACGCCAGTAGGCGCCCTTGTAGAGCGAGTGCCAGATGTCCTCGATCTCCGTCGCGTCGCGACCGATCAGCAGAGGTAGCACGTGGTCGTCGAGGTAGCTCGCGACGGCGAGCTCCCGCCCGTTGAGCGTCGCGTCGCCGTAGCCACGCAACCCTCGGTCCGTCTCGATGAGGAGCGTGACGAAGTTGCGCCCCGGGCTGCAGACGAGGGTGCGCGCGTCGGTGATGCGCATGGGAGAGCCATCCTTTCGGTGGTGGCAGCGGGCTAGCCCTTGACGGCGCCGATCGCGAGGCCGCGGACGATGTGCCGTTGCACTGCCAGCGCCATCGCGACGACGGGTAGCACCATGAGCGTGGCCGCGGCCGCGATCGCGCCCCAGTTGACCTGGCCGTAGCTCATGAAGTTGAACACGGCGACGGGCAGCGTCTCGGTCGACCGTCCGCTGATCGGGATCGAGAACATGAAGTGGTTCCAGCTGAAGATGAAGCCCACGATGCTCGACGCGACGAGCCCCCCACGCACCATCGGCAGCGCGACGAGCAGGAACGTGCGGAACACGCTCGCCCCGTCCACCGCGGCGGACTCCAGCACCTCGGTCGGCAGCTCCTCGAAGAAGCTGATCATCAGCCACGTCACGAGTGGGAGGACCACGATCAGGTGGACCGCGATCATCCCGCGGTAGCTGTCGATGAGTCCGGCCCGACTGAAGAGGATGAACCACGGGATCAGAAAGGTGATCCCGGGTGTGATGCGAGAGGACAGGATGATCAGCGCGAACTTCGGCACGTTCCAGCGCGCGACGGCGTAGGCCGCGGGCAGGCCCACCACCCAGGAGATGACCAGCGCCCCGGCGGCGATGACGAGCGAGTTCAAGGCGAATCGAACGAAGTCGGTCTGCTCGAACACGGCCCGGTAGTTGTCGAGCGTCGGTGTGAACGTCCACTGATGGTCGGCGGCCGTGATATCGACCGGCGACATCAGGGACGTGGTGACCATGTAGTAGAAGACGAAGAGGAACGGAACGAGCACGACCACGAGCAACGTGTAGAACCCGATCGTCCGCAACGGTCCCCGCACCCGCACCCAGGTGCTGTTGGGGTCGCGCACGGGACGGGGCTCGCGCTCAACGGGGGCCATCTCGTCAGAGCGCTCGGTGTCGGTGGTGGTGCCCATCCCTCAGTCCTTTGCTCGACGGAAGCGCAGCAGGAGCACCGCGCAGCCCAGTACGACGAGGAAGTAGACGATCAGCATCGCGGCGGAGTAGCCGAACCGCATGTACTGGAAGGTCGTGTTGTAGACGTAGATGTTGAGGGTCTCGGTCGCGAAGCCCGGCCCTCCTTGCGTTATCACGAGGATGATGTCGAACGTCTTGAGGGCCTCGATCAGGCGGAACACGACCGCGATGATGACCACGGGTCGCACCATCGGCAGGATGACGAACCAGAACCGTTGCCAACCGTTCGCACCGTCGACGGACGCAGCCTCGAGCGGCTCCTCGGGGAGCGCTGACAGCCCCGCGAGCGTGATCAACGCGATGAGCGGCGTCCACTCCCACACATCGACCGCCGCGAGTGACCACAACGCGGTGGAGGCGCTCGAGGTCCACGCGAGCGGCGGCATGCCGATCGACGTGAGGATGTCGTTCAGGATGCCCAACTGGGGCTGGAACATCAGGCGGAATATCAGGGCGATCGCGACGGGTGTGGCGATCATGGGCATGAGCATGATCGAGCGGATCATCCCGCGGGCGCGGAACTCGCGATGGAGGAACACCGCGATCGCGACGCCCAGGACGGTCTGGAAGGTGATCGCCACACCGGTGAACAGGAAGGTTCGGCCGAGAGCCAGGAGGAATCGCTGGTCCTCGAGGAGCCGTTGGAAGTTGTCCAGTCCGACGAACTGCGGCGGTTGGTCGATGCCCCCGACCCACTCGTGAACCGAGAGGTAGAGGGTGTACGCGACCGGGAACGCCATCATGACGACCACGAACGCCACGCCCGGCGAGACGAAGACGCCGACGACGTGGCGGTCCACGAAGGAGGCGACGCGGTCGCCGAGCCCTCTCGACCCCCGGCTCCCCGGGGGCCCGCTGGGACCCTCCCCCTGGGTTGCGACCTCGGACGCCATGGCCTCGCTCCTGTACGCGGGCCATGGCGGACGGCGCCTCGCGCCGCCCGCCATGGCCCGATGTCGGACTGCTACTCCTGCTCGACGATCCGGTTGAAGTCCTCGGCGGCGGCTTCAGCCGCTGCTTCAGCCTCCTCGCCGCTCGTCTCGATCGATCGCACGATCCCCTCACCGATGGCGTCGCGGACCTCCGGGACCGGCACGACGTCGGGCGTGGTGCGCCGCGCCTCGGGTAGCTGCTCCTCGAACACCTCGACCCACTCGTCGGGGTAGAAGTCTCCGTATTCGGTGGACTCGCGGGCGCCGGTGACCCCGGCGTCCTGCACCTGTTGAACAACCTCGGGGCTCGTCGCCCACTGGACGAAGTACCACGCCGGCTCCTTGTTCTCCGACGCGGAACTGATCGCGATCGCCCAGGCCCAGAACGTGTGGGCGTGCCCGCCCGGCCCCTCGGGCACCGGTGCGAAGCCCACGTCATCGGCCACGGCCGACTCGTCCGGGTCGATCAGGTCGGCCGAGAACACGCTGGCGTCGGTGAGCATGGCGACCTCACCCTGCTGGAAGAGGGGGATGTTCTCCTCCCAGGAGTTGTTGATCACCCCGGATGGGCCGTACTCGCCCAGCAGGCGGCCGTAGTACTCGAACGCCTCGACGCCTTCGGGGCTGTCGAAGTCCGCCATCCCTTCGTCATCGCTCCAATCCGCCCCATGGGCGTACAGGAAGGCGGCGATCTTCGTGACGGCGGCGGCGGTGCGGCCACGCGTCGCGAACGCTCGCATCCCGTCGGGGTCGTCGATCTCCGCGGCGACCTCCTCGAGCTCCTCGAGCGTCTCCGGAGGCTCGAGGCCGTGCTCGTCGAGGACGTCCTCGCGGTAGAAGAGCATGTCCGTCTCGATCTGGATCGGCATGCCGATCAACTCACCGTCCTGCTCGTGGTCGGCGACCGGACGGTCGGCCATGTCGTCGAAGTCGTAGTCGTCAGCGGTCAGTGAATCGTCCTCGAGGTAGGGATAGAGGTCCTCGTACCACCCGGAGTCGTGGTATCGCCCACCCTCCTGAAGAGCACTGGTCATGAAGACGTCGATGTCGTCGGACCGCGCCGTGAGCTCGGTGGTCACCCGCTGGCGGAACTGCTCCTCCGGCTGCGCGTCGGCCTCGACGGTGATTCCCGTCAACTCCTCGAACTCGGGGATGAGCGGCTCGATCTCCTCCTGCCAAGGGTGCTGGTTGAGGGCCACGCGGATCGTCTCACCCTCGTGGCGATCCCAATCGAAGTCGCCGTCCTCGGCGTCCTCGGCGACGTCCTCGCCGTCATCCTCCTCGTCCGCGGGGTCCGCGTCGGCCTCGTCCTCCTCGTCGGCAGGCTCTTCCTCCCCGGGCTCGTCCTCCTCATCGTCGACAGCCTCTTCGTCCTCCGCACAAGCTGCCGCCAGGAGCCCCAGCACCAGCACGGCGACGAGGGTCAGCATCCAGCGGGGCACTGCTCTACGAGTGTCGGTGTGCATCGGCTCTCCTTGCGTTGCGTTGGTCCTTGCGCTCGTCGCGGGCGGGGTCTCAGTGAGGCCGCGCTCGGAGCAAGGCCTCGTTCGTGCTACTCCGGTTCCGATCGCTTCCTCGTTCGGTGATGGGTCGTGCACTGGCGAGTGATGAGCGAATACGTGGTGTCGGATCAACGGACAACTCGCACCGTGCGCGCATCGATGGCTGCCTCGACCTCGTCGAGTGAGACCATCGAGGTGTCCCCGGGCGTCGTCATCGTCAGCGCCCCGTGGGCGGCCCCGTACTCGACGGCAGTGGGCATCGGTTTGCCGGCCAGCAGCGCGTAGATCAGCCCTGATGCGAAGCCGTCGCCGCCCCCCACGCGGTCGTAGATCTCCAGGCCTTCTCGAGTCGTCGCCTGGTGGAACGCGCCCTGCGCGTAGGCGATCGCCCCCCAGTCGTTGCGGTTGGCCGTGGTGGCATGCCGCAGCGTGGTACCGACGACCTGAACGTTCGGGAAAGCCCCGACGACCTCGCCGATCATCCGCTTGAAGTTCGTCGGGTCGAGTTCCGCGAGGTCCGGGTCAGTGCCTTTCACCTCGAAGCCGAGGGCGGCCGTGAAGTCCTCCTCGTTGCCCAACATCACGTCGACGTAGGGAGCAAGGGCACGATTCACCTCGATCGCACGCTCCTGCCCCCCCTGAGCCGCCCAGAGCCCCCGGCGGTAGTTGAGGTCGTAGGACACGAGCGCACCGCTCGCCTTCGCGACCTGCAGCGCCTCCAACAGCACATCGATGCTCTGGGGCGCCAACGCCGCGTAGATCCCGCCGGTGTGGAACCACCGCACTCCCTCCTCGTGGAAGAGCTGTGCCCAATCGATGTCCCCGGGCCGCATCTCCGCGATCGCGGTGTGTCCGCGGTCGTACACGCTTCGGGCGGGGCGGATCCCATAACCCTTCTCCGTGAAGTTCAGGCCGACCCGGCCGTTGCCCCCGAACCCGTCGTAGGGCGTCCAGTGCACATGGCGGGTATCGACTCCGCCGGCCTGCATGAGGCCCTGAACGAGCCGCCCGACCTCGTTCTCGACCAGTGCGGTGACCGCGGCCGTGCGCAGTCCGAAACAGCTCGCGAGCGCGCGCGCCACGTTGTACTCGCCCCCGCCCTCCCAGACGTCGAATGAGCGAGCCGCGCGGATCCGTGTCCAACCAGGGTCGAGTCGGAGCATCACCTCCCCCAGCGAGACGCAGTCCCAGCGGGCTGCCCCCGCCTCCTTGATGTCCAGGCTCATGACCACTCCTCTGCGGGCCGGGGGCGGCATTCGGTAACCAGACGCGCAGTCGCCGCCACACGGTCGGTGATGGCCTGCCAGTGGCCCTCAGCGAGCTCGTTCGACGGGAGCAGCTGCGAGCCGAGCCCGACGCACGCGGCTCCCGCGTCGAACCACGCGCTCAGCGAATCCGTCGTCGGTGCGACGCCCCCGGTGGGCATGAGCCGCGACCATCGCGACGGCCCCAGCACCGAACGGATGAGCTCGGGACCCCCAGCCGCGCCCCCCGGGAAGACCTTGACGATCTCGGCGCCCAGCTCTTCGGCCCGCGCGATCTCGGTCGGGGTCGCGCAGCCCGGCAGGTACCCGACCTTGCGACGATTGCAGACTCTCGCGACGTCGGGGTCCAGCGTCGAGGAGACGACGAACGACGCCCCCGCGTTCAGGTACAGCGACGCGGTCTCCGCATCGGGCACGGAACCCGCGCCGAGCACCACGTGCGGCAGTTCCCGCTGACAGACGCGTTCGAGCTCCAGGAAGACCTCGTAGGCACCATCGCCGCGATGCGTGAACTCGAGGGTCCGCCCCCCGCCGGCTGCGACGGCGTGCAGCGCCTTCGACGCACGGTCCGGGTCCGGATCGTGGAAGAGCGGGACGAAGCCCTGGCGGAGCATCACCACCAGGGCCTCAAGGCGAGTGAACCGAGCCATGCACCCTTCTTTGCGTTGCGGCAGCGACGACGGTCCGTCCACATAGGTGGACGATATCCACTAGCGTGAACGACAGCATGGACGCCTTGCACGGCACTGTCAACAGGGGGAGACTTCGCCCGTGGCGAACGAGACGAGCGAGCGGGAAGCCAAGTCGGCGGTCCGAACCATCCAGATCCTCGAACGGCTCACCGAACCCGACGGGCCGACCCTCGCGGAACTGGCGCGCGACCTCGGAGCCCCGAAGAGCAGCATCCATGCCGTGGTGCAAACCCTGATCCGCCGCGGATGGGTCGACCGTGACGGCGCGGGGAGGCTGAGCATCGGCGGGCGAGCGCTCCTGGTGGGCACCGCCTACCTGGACGCCGACCCGGTCGTGGCACTCGCGCGCCCGGTCCTGGACGAGCTGGTCGCCGAACTCGACGAGACCGTGCACCTCGGCCGTCTCGACGGGACGGACATCGTCTACCTCGCCAAGCGCGAGTCGACTCAGCAGCTGCGCATGTTCTCGGCCGTCGGACGCCGGTTGCCCGCCTACGCGACCGCGCTCGGCAAGGCCCTCCTCGCCCAGCTGCCCGAGGACCGGTTGGAGGCACACCTTCCCGAGCGGCTCGAAGCGCTCACCGAGGCGACCCTCACCGACCGCGGGGAGCTACGCGACCAGCTGGCACAGATCCGAGCCCAGGGCTGGTCGGCTGACGAAGGCGAGAACAGCGAGGGGATCGCGTGCCTCGCGGTCGCGGTGCCCTTGCACGATCCCCCTCAGGACGCCCTGTCGTGTTCGGTGCCCACGGTGCGGTTCGGGCCAGAGCGCCGGGAGGCCGTCCGCCAACGGCTCCTACGCGCCCGCGACGAGCTCGCACACACGCGGGCACTGGCATGACCCGCGCGGACGAGCGCGACCAACGGTCGTCCGCGGATGGTGCGCAAGGGCCGCACGACCTCGATCCGACGGTCACCGGGGACCTCGACGAGGTCCTGGCGGGAGCGCTCGAGCACGCCCGCCCGTACGCCGAGGAGGGCACGCTTCCGACCCGGGCCCCGTCGGTGGCCGAGGTCGATCCGACCCGCTTCGGCATCGCCGCGGTGGAACTCGACGGGACGGAGCACGTGGCCGGTGAGGCCGACACGCCCTTCCCCATCCAGAGCATCTCGAAGGTCTTCTCGCTCGTGCTCGCGATGCAGAAGGCCGAAGACGGGCGCGGCATCGAGGCCGAGCTCTGGCAGCGGGTCGGCGTCGAGCCCTCGGGGGACCCGTTCAACTCGCTCGTTCAGCTCGAGCACGAGGAAGGTGTCCCGCGCAACCCGATGATCAACGCGGGTGCGCTCATCGTCGACGACGTCCTGGTGACCCACTGCGAGGACCCGCCGGGCGACATGCGGTCGCTCGTGAGCGAGCTCGCCGGCGAGCCGCTCGACCTCGACGGGACCGTCCTCGAGCAGGACGGGGAATCGGGTCACCGCAACCGGGCGATGGCCTACCTGATGAGCTCGTTCGGCAACCTCCGGAACCCGATCGATCGAGTGCTCGACACCTACGTCCACCAGTGCGCCGTCTCGATGACCACCCGTCAGCTGGCGCGGGCCGTGCGGTTCCTGGCGAACCATGGTGTGGACCCGGCGACGGGCCGCCAGGTCCTGGAACCGGCCTCGGCCCGCCGCGTCGCCGCGATCATGCTCACCTGCGGGACGTACGACGCCGCGGGCGAGTTCGCGTTCAACGTCGGGCTGCCCTGCAAGAGCGGGGTCGCCGGCGGCATCGTCGGGACCGTCACCGACACGATGGGCGTCTGCGTCTGGTCCCCGCCGCTGGCGCCGTCGGGCAACTCGGCCGGAGGGACCGCGGCCCTCGCCTACCTCGCGGAGCGGCTGCGGATCTCGCTCTTCTAGTTCCCGGTGGAGCCATCCCCCTGCCGGCGGACGTGGTCGCGCCAGCGCCGCACGACCTCGTCGGGGTCGAGTGGCGCCACATCGGACGGCGGTCCGGTGGCGGGACGCGCGTTGACCTCGCGGATCCGCTCGTTCAGCTCGTCGACGAGCCGGCGGACGGCGCGTTCGGACCGCATCCCGTCGATGCGGTCGAGAGTGCGTTCGACCTCCCGCCGCAGCGCGATCGTCTCGGGGGTGAGCGAGAGGTTCTCGCGCCGCACGAGCTGCTTGACCCACCACATCTCGTCACGGGGGCGATCGAGGTCGGGCAGCGGCTTGCCCTTGCTCGGCAGGTCGTCGAACTCGCCGCGCTCCTGCGCTTCGCGGATCTGGCGATCGACCCACGTCTCGTGCGGCATTCCCGGCGGTTTCCGCTCGGTCATGGTCCCATGGTCGCACGAGTGGCATCCCCCGGCCGACGGACCCGCGACAGTTCGGTGGGGACGGCCCGGTGCGGCCGGCCCGGTGCTGCGTTGGCCATCAACCGCGGCGCGACGCCATCAACCGCGGCGCGACGCGGTCAAGCGCTGCGTGAGGGCGTCGATCACGAACCCGAGCGCCCCGATGACGAGGATCGTCGCCGTCAGGTCGTCGTAGGCGAGCCGGTCGCGGCTGTCGAGCACGTAGTACCCGAGCCCGGAGTCGACGCCGAGCATCTCCGCGGGCACGAGCACGACCCAGGCGATCCCGACCGCTACCCGGGAGCCCGTGCGCACGTGGGGCCGCACCCCGGGTACGACGACGTGGCGCACCACCTCCCAGCGGCTCGCCCCGAGGCTGCGCGCCACCATCGGCCACCCCGGCTCGAGCTCGCCGACGCCCGCGACGGTGTTCATCAGGAGCGGCCAGACGGCTGCGACCGCGATGAGGAACACGACCGGCCCGTCGCCGACCCCGAACGCGATGATCGCGACCGGTGCCCACGACAACGGCGAGATCATCCGCGCGAACTGCAGCACCGGGCCGGCGGCTTGGTGGACGGTCGAGACCAGCCCGATGAGCAGCCCCGCGGGCACGCCGAGGGCCGCCGCGATCGCGAGTCCGCCCGCGAGCCGACGGAGGCTGTCGAGCGCGTGGGGAGCGAGCACTCCCCCGCCGACCAGCTCGACGAGCGCGGCGAACGCCGGACCGGGCCCGAACCGGACGAGCATCGCGTCGTCGGCGGGCAGCACGGCCGTGACCAGCCACCACAGCACGACGGTCAGCCCGGCTCCGACGAGCGCGAGACCGGCACGCCGGCCGGTGGCGCGGGCACGCCCGCCTCCCGCGCCGCGCTGGGGGAGGAAGGCCGGGGCGATGGGCTCGGGCGTGGGGGTGGCTGCCACGTCAGACCCCGATCTGCTCGTCGCGGGCGAGGTCGGTGAGGCCGAACGCCCCGGGCCCGCCCAGCTCGTCGATCGCGTCGCGTGCGAACGCGCCGGCGACGAGCTCACGGTGTGCGCGCCGGGGCTCGAGCTCGGCGAGGAACCCGTCGCGGCCCTCGACCTCCGTGTTGCGCATCCGCCGCACCAGCTCCTCGGTGTAGGAGGGGAAGGGGAACGGTTGGAAGTCGATGCGCGGACTCTCCCACTCGGGGCGCGAGACCGCGCCCGATTCCCGGTAGGCGGGATCGTCGATGCCGGTGAGTGCGCGCTCGATCACCGGGCGCGGCTGGGGCAGGTAGCCGTCGCCGTCCCCGGAGAGGACGTGGGCGGTCGCCTCGCGATCCTCCCGGGCGTCGAGTTGCGCGCGGGCCACCGCACCGACGATGGCGGCGACACGATCGGGATGGCCCTCGACCAGGTCGTCGTGCACGACGGTCACGCAGCAGGCGTGCTGCCGCCACACGTCGCCGGTGAAGCGCAGGATCCGGCCGATCCCGCCGACCTCGGCGGCCGCGTTGAACGGGTCGGCCACGATGTAGCCGTCGATCGACCCGGCCTCCAACCCCGGTGGCATGTCCGGCGGCGCCATGACCAGCAGCTTGACCTCCCCGGCCTCGGGATCGGGTTCACCGCGGAGCACCGGCCGCAGGCCCCCCTCGGCGAACAGCATCTGCAACGCGATGTTGTGGATCGAGTACCAGAACGGCACCGCGACCGTCCCGCCGGCGAGGTCGGTGATGGAGTCGATCTCGTGTCGCACGGTGAGGGCCGACCCGTCGGTGTGGTTCCACGCGACGATGCGCGCGGGATAGCCCTGGTCGAACCGCAGGTGCACCGCCATCGGCATCAGCAGGTGCACGACGTCGACCTGGCGCGCCTGGAAGGCTTCGGCGATCGGCGCCCAGCCCCGGAACAGCCTCGGCTCGTCGACGGTGAGTCCCGCGTCCGCGTAGTGGCCGTTGGCCTCGGCGAGGACGAGCGGGGTCGCGTCGGTGATCGGCAGGTAGCCGATGCGCAGCGGTCGCTCGGGATCGCCGACCGGCTCCGCGGCGCCGGTCTCGGCGAGTCCGGGGGTGCAGGCGTTCAGCACGCCGCCGCCCGCGGCGAGGGCCCCCGTGGCACCGAGCGAGCGGAGCAGCCGACGTCGGCTCATGGTCCCGCGGCCGACGGGAGCCGCGCCGCGCGAACGGGTCGTCGAACCGGTCACGGCGCCTCCGCCGCGTCCGAGACAGCAGTGGTGTCCTCGCGGTACGCGGCGACGACCTCATCGCGCAGCGGGTGGTCCCGGAGCCCGTCGCGGTCGATCCCCTCGACGTCCCACGTCCGCGCGACGGCACCGCCGGACAGCAGGCCCACGCGGTCGCCGAGCAGCAGCGCCTCGTCGACGTCGTGGGTGACGAACACCGCGGTCAGCGCCGTCTCCCGGCGCACCCGGCGCAGGTGGTCCTGCAGATCGGCTCGGCTGGCGGGATCGAGCGCCCCGAGGGGTTCATCCAGCAGCAGCAGCTCGGGGCGCCGGGCCAGGGCCCTGGCCAGCGCGACCCGCTGTGCCTGTCCCCCGGAAAGCCGCGTCACGTCGGCGTCGATCAGCTCGCCGAGCCCGACGGTGGCGAGCAGTGCGTCGGCGTCGACGACGAGGTCGTCGTTCGCTCGGAACCGCTCGGCGAGCGTGATGTTGGCTCGCACATCGAGCCAGGGCAGCAGCAGCGGCTGCTGGAACACCGTCGCCGCCCGGGGCGGGGCGCCGGTGGCCGGGAACATGACCTGACCGTCGCTGAGCTCGTCGAGACCGGCCAGGATGCGCAGGAGCGTCGACTTCCCGGACCCGCTGGGGCCGATCAGCGCGAACCACTCCCCCTCGCCGACCGCGAGGTCGAGGCCGCACAGGACCGCCGGCTCGTAGGGGCCGTATCGCTTGGTGCCGTCGGCTACGCGGAGCGTGAGAGTTCCCATCGCAGCTGGGCCTCCGTAGGTGATTGGACGGGCAGGAACGCCGCCTCGCGCAGGCGCCGCGCCGTCGGACTGGTGCGCAGGTAGCCGGCGCCGCCGGCGACCGTGGTCTCGAGCGTGGTCGCCTCGCCGGCGAGCCCGGCGACCTCGAGCCGCAGCGCGAGCAGCTCGCCGGCGTCGCAAGCCGTCGTTGATGCGTCGGCCTCGGCCGCCAGCGCGGCGAGCCGCGCGTCCGAGGTGCGCAGGCGCCCCTCCAGCGAGTCCGCATCCTCGGCGAACACGGCGGCCGCACCGTCGAGCCGATCGCGGGCGGAGGCCGCGGCGGCCTCGGCGAGCCCGAGACAGAACGCCGACTGCAGGAGCAGGAACGCAGGGCGCACGCTCGCGAGGAACGGATCGATCCGCTCGGTCAGGACCTCGTCCCCGGTGACCTCGATCCCTTCGAGGCGGATCGAGGACGAACGGGTCGCCTGCAGCGCGAGCAGCGGCGGTTCGTCGCGCACCTCCACGCCCTCCCGGTCGAGGGGCAGCGCCACGACCAGGTCGTGCCCGTCGTCCGGATCGCGGCTGCCCGTGGTGGCAGCGGGAAGCACGACGACCGTGTCCGGGTAGAGGTTCGACGCCCACCGGACCTGCCCGTCGAGTCGCCAGCCCCCGTCGATCGGGGTCGCGGTCACGGTCAACTCGCCGAGCCCGGCGGCCTGCTGGAACGCGCTCGCCATCGCGGTGGAACCCGGGCGTGCGCCTCGCCGCAACGCGTCGAGGGTCCCCGCGTCTCGCTCACCTCCCCAGCGCGCGAGGTACTCGATGACCGCACGGTGGGCCCAGACGCTGAAGGCGCTCGCGAGATCCTGGCGGGCGACCGCTCGGACGATGGCGACCATGTCGGCGAGCGATCCGGGCAGACCCGGCGCCCCGAGATCGAGCAATCCGCGCTCGCCCAGCCAGCCGAGCCCGCCGCGGGTCGGGGCTCGGTCGGCATCGATCTCGGCGACGCGGGCGCCGAACCAGTCCTCCACCTCGTCGAGGTTGGAGGCGACGTGCGGAGCGGTGGCGGTCGACAGCGTCGTCACGGCGGTCAGCGCTCCTCGAGTTCGTGGAAGCGGTCGATCGGGGCCTCGACGGCCTCGCGGGCGCGACGAACGGCGTCGGCGTCCTCGCCGTCGTAGAAGCAGAGGCACTTGTCGACGTCCTCGCGCACGTAGGTGCGCAGGAAGGTGGCCTCGGGGACCTCCGCGTACTTGGGCGCGTTCGCCTTCTTGCGGGCCAGGTACGCGTCCATCGTGAGATCGGCGGGCAGGTCCCACTCGACGAGGTAACGGCCGCTGCCGCGACGTGCCTTGACGTCCTCGAGTTCCGCACCGACCAGACGCACCGGATCGACGGTGTCGAAGGCGACGCCGCCGGCCTCGAGCGCGCGGCGCGGGCCGTCGTCCGCGGCGTGCTCGGCGACGATGAACGCCCGCTTCGCGTCGGCGGTGACCTGCGCCTCGATGACGTCACCCCCGTCGCCGGCGATGACGTCGGCGACGCGCTCGAGCAGGCCGTCGATCGCGGCACGTTCGGGTTCGGCCGGGGAGAGCTCGATCAGATGCAAGGGCATGGCGGGGACTCCTCGCGGGTGGAGAACGTGAACGGACGGGGTGACCCCGTCCGCGCACCGCGTGGACGGCGCGCTGCGACCCTGGATAGCGGGCAACGAGGCCCGAGGGGTGGGCGGTCGGGGTTGCAACGGTTCTTAAGGTCCGCCGATCGCCGGCCCGTCGGGGCGGCTCTCCGTGGCGCGCTCGGTCAGCCCGACCAGTCCGCCAGCGCGGCCCGGAGGCCGCTGGGCCGCTGGATCCGGCGCGCGAGGGCGGCGCGCACGACCTCCTCGGAGCCGACGAGCGTGGCCGCTTGGCGCGCGCGGGTGAGCCCGGTGTAGACGAGCTCACGGGTGCAGATCCGCGAGTCCCGTCGCGGCAGAACCACCACGGCGTGCGTGAACTGCGAGCCCTGCGCCTTGTGGATGGTCATCGCGAACGACGTGTCGTGGGAGGGCAGGCGCGCCGGCGCCAGATGGGTCGCGCCGCCGTCGGCCGCCGGGAACGCGACGAGGCGTCGCGCGTGACCGTCGCCGGTCGGGGTCTCCGTGACGACCCCCACGTCCCCGTTGAACAGCTGCCGCTGGTAGTCGTTCTCGGTGACGAGCACCGGTCGACCGGGGAACCAGGGCTCGTCGATGCGCACGCCTCGCTCTCCGAGCCATTCGCTCACCGCGGCGTTCCACCAGGCCACGCCGCCGGGGCCGTCACGGTGAGCGCAGAGCACCCGCACCGCCGCCAACGCCTCGAGGGCCTCCCCCGTCCTGCCGGCCTCGGCGAGATCGCAGACGAGCCGGTAGGCGTCGCCCACCGACGCGACGAGCTCCGAGGGACCGCCGCCATCGGCGTCGGGCTGCCGCCAGTCCACCTCGTGGTGCGGGTCGTCCCCCACGGCACGGAGAGCGTCGAGAGCCGGCGCGGGATCGTCGTCGAGCTGCCGGATCGCCTCCGCGACCAGGCCGATCCCGCCGGTGGCCTCGAAGCGGTGACCCCGGGTCAGGCGAACGACCGAGCGAGCGATCGGCGGCTCGGTCCCGGAGGTCGACGGGACCGCCCGGCTCGCGGGGACGGCCGGACCCACGAGGTCGCCGAGCACCGCGCCGGCCTCGACGCTGGTGAGCTGGTCGGGGTCGCCGACGAGCACGAGCCGTCCCTGTTCGCCGACAGCGTCGGCAAGCTTCGCCATCATGGGCAGCGAGACCATCGAGGCCTCGTCCACCACCACGAGGTCGTGCGGCAGCGGACGGTCGCGGTGGTGGCGGAACCGGCTGCCGTGGTCGGGGCGCACGCCCAGGAGACGATGCAGCGTCACCGGCTCGAGGGCGGAGAGGTGCTCGGTGACCCACGGGGGCAGGTCCAGGGTGGCCAGCCCCTCACGCAGCGACTCCGCCAAGCGCCGCGCGGCCTTGCCCGTCGGGGCCGCGAGCCCGACGAGCGGCGCGTCGACCGGCCGACCGGCCCGTTCCAGCAGTGTCGCGAGCAGCCGCACGACGGTGGTGGTCTTCCCGGTCCCCGGTCCGCCCGTGACGATCGCGAGACCGCGGGTGACACCGAGCTCGACCGCCGCGGCTTGGGGATCGCTCGGCGGAGACCCGGCGCTCGCGACGGTCGTGCCCGCGAGGTCGCGCAGCCGCCGTGCGAGCTCCTGCTCGTAGCGCCAGTACCGTTCCAGGTAGAGGCGGCCGTCGCACCAGACCAGCGGGCGCGCCTGACCGTCGGCAGTGGACCCGGGATGCTCGTGCCGGGTCGCCGCCCGCACCATGGGGCTCGAGGCGACCGCCTCCGCCCAGGTCGCCGGATCGGGCCAATCGAGGGAGCCGAGGCGCTCGAGCTCCTCCTCGGGCCCCAGGTCGAGCACCACGTGCTCGTGGACGTGCGCGAGGTCGACGCACACGTGACCGACCCGAGGCGCCCGGACCGCGAGCGCGGCCGCGAGAACCGCCCGCGGATCCTCCGCGCCCGTCAGCGCGGCGAGGCCGGCCGCGACGTCGGCGTCGGCGTCGGCGAGCACCCCGGCGGCCCGGAACGACCCCAGCCCGGCGGCCGCCTCGGGACCGAGGCGACGCTCGGTCGCGGGCGGCAGGGTCGCGAGGCTCTCGCCACCCGAGGTCACCATCCTCCCGGGGTGGTCGGGCTGGCCGGTCACGCGCCCTCCGATCCGGTCGCGAGCAGCTGACTGCAGTCCTCGACGAGCCGACCGGACGGGTGCCACGCCCACACCCCGCACGAGCCGCCGTCCGCGCGCCTCGCGGCGGCACCGGCCATGCCGCGGACGAAGAGATAGGCCACCCCGGCCAGGTCGCGGTCTGGGTCGTAGGCGGAGCCGAGCCGGCTGCGCAGATGCCGGTGCACGGCCACGAGGTAGAGCACGGCCTGGAGCTGGTACGCGTGCGGGCGCATGGCCGCGTGCAGGGCCTCGGGGCGGTAGTGCCAGACGGTGGAGCGCTCCGCGGGCACATCGTTCGCGGGGTCCGCGCGCTCGCCGAGCCACGTGGTCTTGTAGTCGACGACGAGGTAGCGCTTCCGGCCCGCCACCGGGATGCGGGCCACGAGGTCCACCGATCCGGTCAAAAAACCCCGCACCCGGCGATCGTGCGGCCCGGTGCGCAGCACCTCGGCGACGTCGCGCCCGTCCGGGTGTGCGTCCAGGACCTCCGCCAGCCGCGCGAGCGTGACCCACCCGGTGGGCTCGTCCCCGCCCGCCAGCGGCAGCTCGAACGCGAGCTCGTCCAACCGGTCGGCTCGAGGGATGTCGCTCAGTCGTGCGTCCCCGAGATCCGCTCCGAGGGGAGTCGCCAGCACGCCACCGAGCCCGGCGACCAGGCGGTCGCGATGGCTGGCATCGAGCACGCTGGAGCGAGCGACGATCCGATCGGTGACCGACGCCAACCCGTCGCCGACCCCTGTAACCGACGCCAACCCGTCGCCGACCCCTGTAACCGACGCCAACCCGTCGCCGACCCCTGGGGCCGCGCGGAAGTCGGTGAGCTCCAGGATCCGGTGCACGGCGTCGCCGAAGGCCGGCCCCCGTGGGAGATCGGCGAGCGGCAGGTCGGGCTCCGGGCCGGCGGCCGGGTGGTCGAGGCCGGCCGTGGCGTCGACGAGTTCGAGCTGGTCGGCCTCGTCGTCGCCCCGACCGAGCTCGCCCCGCGCCTCCTCCGGTGGGGTCTCGATGTGGCGAGCGAGGCGGGTGAAGCTCGCACGCTGCCAGGCGCGGTCGAGGCGTCGCGCGAACGGCCGCACCGCCAACGGACCGGCCTCGCCCATGGTGGGCGGGGTCCACGGCTCCGGCGCGTCCGGGGGGGCAGCGAGCTCCTCGATCCCGATGATCGGGCCCTCGTCGACCGCCGCCTCCCGGCGGCTCCGATCGGCCAGCGACCCGAGGTCGGCGCGCAGGTCGGCCTCGTCGCGCGCGCCCGCGGCCTTGCCGGCCTCGAACGAGTCCGTCCCGGCGGGGCGGTGCAGCAGCGCGGCGAGCGGGGATTCCTCGGCTTCGCTGAACCGGCCCCACCAGACGACGGCGTGATGCGCAGCGCGCGTGAGCGCGACGTAGGCGAGGCGCAGGTTCTCCTCGTGGCGCTGGCGGCGGGCCAGCTCGAGGTTGTCCCGCTTGGGCTCGCCCCGCTGGTCGGTGTGCACGTCGAGCACCCGGGCGTCGTCGTCGGGATCGTGGAACCGGAGCACCTTCTTGTCGCGCTCGGCGAGCAGGCGCCCGTCCCAGAGGAAGGGGCACAGCACCACGGGGTACTCGAGCCCCTTGCTCGCGTGGACGGTCACGACCTGCACCGCGGCGTCGTCACGCTCGAGACGCAGTTCCGCGTCCTCGGTGGCCGGGGTCTCGCCCTCGCGCGCCTCCTCGCGGGTCGCCAGCAACCAACCGACCAACGCGGCGGGCCCGAGACGTTCCGCGTGCTCCACCGCGTGCAGCCGCTCGGCGAGGTGCGAGAGGTTCGCGGTCGCGCGCTCACCGTCGGACGTGGCGAGCAGGCGCGGCCACACCTCGGCGTCCGCGAAGACGGTGCGCAGGGCCGTCATGACCCCCCGTTCGTGCCACAGCCGACTCCATTCGCGCAGACGCCCGACCCAGCGCTCCCACGCCTCCTCGTGGGCCGGGTCGAGCAGGTCGGCGGCCCGCCAACCGAACAGCCGGGTGGCGGCTGCCGTGCGGGCGAGCGATTCGCGGCCGGGCTCCCGGAGCGCCTCCAGCAACCGCAGGAGCTCGGTGGCCTCGGTCGAGGCGAACACGCTGCCGGCGCGGGCGAGCGTGGCGGGCAGCCCACAGGCGAGCAGCCGCTCGTGGACCCGCGTGGCCTGACGGTTGGTGCGCACGAGCACGGCGATGTCGCCCGGCGCGAGCTCGCGGGTCTCCCCGTCCCGCGTGAGCCGCGGACCCTCGGCCAGTAACCCCCGGATCTGGGACGCGACGTCGGTGGGCAGGTGCCGTTCCGCCCAGCCCTTCGTGATCCGCGGTCGCTCCTTGCCCGTCAATCCGGCGTCGGGGGCGGCCGCGTCGGTGGACACGAACCGCAGACGCAGTCCTGGGCGGACGCCGCCGTCGGGCCACGCGAGCCCGTCGTCGCGATGGTGGGCAACGGCCCGTACGGGGGGGGCGTGCAAGCGTGGATCCGCGAACGCGCCGGCAGGCGTGAACAGCGCGTTCACCGCATCGAGGAAGCGTTGGTCGCTGCGCCAGTTCACCGGCAGGCTGAACCGGCGGTCGGGCGGGATCTGATCGCGCGCACGCAGGTAGGTGGGGAGGTCGGCCCCGCGGAAGCCGTAGATCGCTTGCTTGGGGTCCCCGATCAGGACGAGTCGCTGGTCCCCGAACGCCCGGGCGAAGATCGTCCACTGCAGCGGGTCGGTGTCCTGGAACTCGTCGACGAGCGCGGCGTCGTAGCGGCCACGGACGGCATCGACGACCGCGCCGCTGCGCTCCGGATCGCTGAGCGCGTCGGCGAGGCGACGCAGCTGGTCGTCGAACGCCAGGGCCCGCCGCTCGCGCTTGCGGCGGTCGGCTTCGACGCGAGCGTTCGCCGCGAACCGGGCCAACCAGTCGCTGGACGAACGGTGGCAGGCCTCGACGAGGTCGATCGCCGCATCGAGGACCGGGTGCCATCCCCGTTCCCGGTCGCCACGGAATCGGCCGAGCAACCACCCGATCCCGCACTCGGCCATCCAGTCCCGGCTGTCCGGCAGTCCAGGCGTCGAGTCCAGCCACGCGTCGACGCGCTCGACGGTCCGCTCGCACGGGTCGTCGCCGTTGCTGCGCCTCCAGCTCGTCAGCCCGTCGGGGCCCGTGAGGGCCCGCAGTTCCTCGGCCAGCCGATCGCGGTGCGCCGCCCAGACGTCGGCGAAGGCCTGGCACGCCGCCGACCACTCCTGCGTTCCCGCCGGTGCCGTGGGATCGGGCAGCAGGCGCGGCGCCACCCCCGCGGTGGCGGCCACCACGAGCTCCTCCCGGTCGGCATGGTCGATCCTGGCGACATCGCGCAGGTAGGCGTACCAGCCGGGGTCCGCGCCCCGCAGCTCGCGCGCCGCGAGGTCGTCGGCGACCTCCTGTTGCAGCGGCCGTTCGTCCTGCAGCAGCTCGGCGTCGAGATCCACCGCCGTCTCGAGCGCGCTCACGGTGAGCATGCGCTGGCAGAACCCGTGGATGGTCGTGATCGTCGCCTCGTCGAGCTGTTCGCTCGCTCGCCGCAACGCCTTCCCGCGGCGGGCGACCTCGGTGGGGTCCTCGCCAGCGCCGACGATGAGCGCGGCCGCCGCATCGTCTTCGAGAGCCCGGCCCGGATCGGCCTCCGTGACAGTCCGGGCGACCTCCGCAAGGCGAGTCCGGACCCGTTCCCGCAGCTCCGAGGCCGCGGCTCGGGTGAACGTGACGACGAGCAGACGGGGTAGCTCGATCCCGCGCTCGGCGACCAGTCGCGCCACGAGCGTGGTGATCGTGTGGGTCTTGCCCGTGCCGGCACTCGCCTCGAGCAGCGTGTGTCCGTCCGGCAAAGGGCCCCGGGGATCGAAGTCCTCCAGCGCGCTCACGGTTTGCCCCCACGGTCGAGGAGCGGGTCCCAGATCGTCCGCGCCGCCGTGATCCAGGCCTGATCGATGAGGGCGTCCAACGGCACGTCGTCGCCGAGCGCGAGCGCCACGGCGTCGTCGGTGCGCTCCCCGTCGTCACGGGAGCCGTCCCAGGCGGTCCGCGCCGCCTTGAGCGCCGCGGCCTCGCCTTCCCGACCGAGCCGGTCCACGTAGGCCGCCCCGGTTTTCGGCATCACCGGGAGCGGTTCGCCCTGGCCCCGACGGAGCAGCCGCAGGAGCTCGACCAGCCGGTCGCGGGCGTAGGACGCCGGCGCCTCGTCGGGCAGGGTGAGGCGCACGCTGCTCGCCTGGCCGCGCCCCTGGGAACTGCGTCCGACGACGACCGCCTCGCACACACCGGCAGTCACCCCGGCGGCGAGCAGGCGCGGCCAGGCCCGCAGGGACGCTCGGGCGTCGAGCCGCGAGGCCTGCACGGTGACGAGACGCTCCCCGACGCGCTCGTCGATCGTGCCGACCAGCCGGTGAGCGACCCCGTCCACGTCCAGGGCCAGATCGACCTCGACCGGCTCGGCGGCCCAGTCGGCGGGGTCGGTGACGTCCTCGGCCGAGAGCCCACGGAGCAGTGCACGCAGGTCGCCCCCGACGTCGTCCAGGACGTACCCGCCCGGCGTGCCCGCCGGCACCGCTCCCCGACGCAGCGCGGCTTCCCGCCATCGTTCGAGATCCGCTCCCCCGCGCCAGCGCTCGAGCTGCTCCTCGAGGGCGCTCCAGCGTTCCAGCCCGGCGAGTTCGAAGGGGTCGCGGTCGTCCATCACGCCCTCGCGCAAGGCGATGGCGAGACCCAGGCGATCGCGCAGCACTTGGCGCAACGGGTTGCGCAGGAACCGATCGAGCACCACGAGGTCGACCGTGACCGGCTCATCGCCGGGCTCATCGCCGGCCAACCCCCCGGACAGGAACGCACCGGCCGGCCGCCGTCCCTCGGTGTAGGCGCGGGCGGCCGCCAGCCGCTGGGGGTCGAAGCTCCGGAGCCCGGGCACGGCTCCGGCCTCGTCGTCCGGGCCCTCCCGAAAGTAGGCGGGATCGAACGGGTGCAGCGGGTGGTGCACCACGAGCTGCCCGGCGTCGCGGGCGGGAAGCCCGGTCGTGCACGCGACCGTCTCGAGGAGCTCGGCGACCGGGGCGCACGGTGGGGACGGCTCGTTCGTGCGCGGGTCGTGGCTCGTGTACGTCACCACCAGGTGCTCGCGCGCGGCCATGATCGCGTCGAGCAGGAGCTGGCGGTCCTCCCGGCGCGCGTCACGGTCCGCCGGCTGGGGTGCGGACGCCACGAGGTCGAAGCCGAGCGGGGAGGACGCGCGAGGGAACACCTCGTCGTCGACGCCGAGCAAGCACACCACGCGGTGCGGGACCGCACGCAGCGGCGCCGGCTCGCAGACGGTGATCGCACCGGTCGCGTAGGCGGCGGCCGCTGGGTGGCGTCCGAGCCTGGCGGCGAGCTCGCCGCGGATCTCGGTCAGGGTGAGGAGGACGGGACTCGGCGGGGGCTCGGCCCCGGACCCGTCGCGACGGGTGGGATCCGGCCGCGAGTCGTCGACGAGCCCCTCGAGAACCTCGCGTACCTGCTCGCGCTGCCACGCATCGTCACGGCCGACCGAGGCGACGGCGTCGAGCGCGTCGAGGAGCGCGTCCCGCCACTGCGCGACCGACCGCGGCTCGCGCAACCCTCGGGTGTGGGCGAACACGGTTTGCAGTGCCCTGCTCACGCGACCGAACCGCTCGACGTCGTCGCCCTCGAGATCGTCGTACGGCACGGCCTCGCCGACGACCCGGTCGGCCACGTCGGGCATCGCCACGCCGAGCCGCAAGCGATCGAGCCCGGCCTCCCAGGTGTGGGCCGCGTCCTGAACCCACCCGTGGGAGGCCCGGTACTCGGCGTCGATGCCCCAGCGGATCCCCGTCGCGCGGACCCATGCGTCGAGTGCATCGAGGTCCCGGTCCTCGAGGTCGAACCGACGGCGGATCGCGGCAGCGGCCAACAGGTCGAGCACGGCGGAGGCACTGACGCGTGCGTCGGGCAGGTCGAGCAGCCCGAGCAGCACCACGGCGACCTCGTTGGCGGCGTCGAGTCGCCGGTCGGCGATACGCGCCGGCAGCGGCGGGGCGCCGGCGACGGTGTCGTCCGACGTATCGTCGAACACCGCCGCGATCAACGGTGCGTAGGTGTCCAGGTCGGGGGTCATCACGAGCACGTCCCGGGGCTCGAGGGCCCGCACGTTCTCACCCCCCGGATGATCGGCGAGCAGGCCGGTCAGGACCTCCCGCAGCACCTCGACCTGCCGTGCGGGGCCGTAACAGCCGTGAATCTGCACGGTGGTGTCGCGCGCGCACGACGGCGTCTCGTCCGGGCGGCGGTCCGCGGCGAGGTCACGCTGCACCCGCTCGAGCAGCGTCCCCCGGTCGTCGACGTCCCCGGCCGCGCGGGTCGCATCGCGCACCTCGGAGGGGATCGAGGCGCACGCCCACCCCATGCCGAGGCCGACCCCGCCCAACGACGACAGCAACGGGTGGTCGGGCTCGGCGACGGCGAGCTCGCCGGGCATGGCATCGTCGATGTTCGTCGGAGGCGCCGCGGGCCAGAGCGCCGGCGAGGCGACGAGCAGGTAGACGGTCGTGTCGACCACCTCGCCCAGCGCCGACAGCAGCCGCAGGTGCGCGGGGGGCAGGGCAGTCACCCCGAAGACGCTGACGCGGGGAGGCAGCCCGGCGGGGTCGACCTCGCCGGCGCGCAGGGCCGTGATGGCGTGCTCGAGCCGGGACGCCGCGCTCGCCGTGCCGAGTCGCTCGCAGAGGTGGCGCCAGAGCCACGGCTGCCAAGCCCAGCGTGGATCCAGCCGTTCGCGCGGCGCGGGCGAGCCACCCGCCCACGCGTGGCCCAGGTCCGCTCCGGGACCGACGTCGTGTCCGGCCTCCCAGGCGGCGACCATGCGCGGGCGCAGCAGCGCGTAGCGGTCGAAGGTGTCGGCGATCCGTCGAGCGAGGGGCAGCCGCCGGGCGAGCGCGGGCTCCCCCCCGTCGGTCAGGTGCTCGCCCAGCGGGGCGAGGCGCGAATCCCGGGACGGCCCTCGGTCGGCCGCGAGGTCGTCGAGCACCTCGAGCACGGGCCACGTCAGGCGTTGGGGCCGCCATGCCGAGTGTGCGGCCCCGGTCCCGATCGTGGCTTCGACGACGTGCTCGACGAGCCCGCCGGGGAACGGGAACTCGAGCCCGGCGCAGATCCCGTCCGCGATCCCGTCGTGGAGCCCGGCACGACCCCCCCGCTCGGCGAGTCGCTGGGACAGCCAGCGCTCCGACCCCCGGCTCGGGACCGCCACCGGTTCGAGCACCATCGGATCACCCAGGGGCTCGTCGCGCAGCCGGGCGGCGAGCGACTCGACGAGGACCTCGAGGCGGTGATCACGCACGATCTCGAGCAGCGTCGCGCTCCTTTCGAATGCCGCTGGTTCCGCACGTCGCTGGTCGACGACAGCGTCCACTCCGTCCTACGCCCGGGCCCACGCGCCCCCGCGGATGCGCCGGTCGCCGGCAACGGCACACGCTACCGCCCACGTGTGACATGCCGGTGCCGAGTAGACCGTGCTGGTGCCGGGCTCACCGTATCGCCGCCACCGGAGGTCCTTGACGAATCCCACCTCGGTCGTATGCTGCCGATTGAAGGGTTTCAGTCGAAGGTCGCGCCACAGCCGCGAGTGGGCACTCGCGGCGATTCCAGCCAACGACACGCAGTGGACGAGGTCGTCGTCGGCTCACCACTCCCGGCGACCTGACAGGAGGATGCGCCATGAGACGAACGCGGTTCTGGCAGTTGCTCGCCGTGGCGGTGGGGGCGCTGCTGCTGGTCAGTGCCTGCGGGGACGACGAGGTTGCTGACACGGAACCAGAGGAGGACGAGGACGCAGCAGCCGACCCCGAGGAGGACGACAGCGCCGAGGCCGGGGAAGACGACGCGGACACGGGGGACCGGCCCTTCGAGGGTGAGACGCTCACGGTCTTGAACTGGCAGGACTTCGGTTCGGACACGGAGTACGCCATCGAAGGCTTCGAGGAGCGCACCGGGGCGACCGTCGAGCACGTCTACCACTCGAGTGGCGAGGAGTTGCGGGAGACCTTGCGGACGGGCGGGATCGGCGAGATCGACGTGACGAACCCGAACTTCAGCTTCCTCCAGCAGATGGTGGAGGAGGACATGCTCCAGCCGCTCGACGCCGACCGGATCCCCAACCTCGAGCACGTGTACGACGACTTCATGGACAGCGAGGAGCTGTACGCCGGCGACGAACTCTACGGCGCACCGTGGATCTGGGGCAGTACGGGGCTCACCTACAACACCGATCACTTCGATGAGGAGCCCACCTCCTGGGAGGTCCTCTGGGACGAGGAATGGGAGGGCCAGGTCGGTTTCATGGACAGCCCCATCGAAGCGATCATGCTCACCGCCCTCTACCTCGGTGAGGATCCGCATGATCCCGATCTCGGCGCGGTGGAGGAGGCCTTGATCGACATGCGGCCCAACGTCGAGCTCTACTGGTCGTCGTTCGACGACTGGAACCGTGCGTTCACGACGGAGTCGATCAGCGTCGGCAACTTCTGGGCCGGGGATGCGGGACGCATGATGGAGGAGGGCGAGCCCGTCGGGTACACGATTCCCGAGGAGGGCGCCGTCGGCTGGATTGACGCTTGGACCGTCATCGCCGACGCGCCGAACCCCGAGCTGGCTCACGAGTGGATCGATTGGATGATCAGCGAGGAGTTCCTCTCGGAGTGGGCCGAGGACCCGGAGGGCGGCGCCCCGGCACCCGCGAACGAGCTGGCTGCGGAGGGCCTCTCCGACGCAGCGCAGGAGCGCATTCAGGACGATGCCGAGGATGTGGACAACCTCGCGATCATGAGCACGCTGTCGCAGGAAGAGCAGCAGGAGTACACCGACTTGCTCTCCCAGGTGAAGGCCGGCGCGGAGTGAGCAGGACGCGCCCCGCGGGCGGCGCCGCCGAACCGGGCGCCGCTCGTGGCGTGGCGACCGGAGCTCGTGGGCGTTCCCTGCGGTGGCAGCGGTTCGCCCGCGGAACCCTGATGGGGCCCAGTGCCCTGGTCCTGGGGTTTCTGGTGGTGCTGCCGCTGATCCTGCTGGTCTACTTCGGGCTGTTGAGCGGCCCGGGGGTCGACGGTCCGATCACCGGCGCGGAGTGGCGCGGCATCGTCTCGGATCCCGCCTTCTACGGGCGGCTGCTCGCTCGCTCGTTGATCCTGGGACTGGCTGCGGCCGCCATCACGATCGCGATCGGATGGCCGACCGCTTGGGCCCTCTCGCGCCACGCGGTCCGCGTGCGGTCGCTCTATCTCGCCCTGATCATCATCCCGCACCTCACGTCCTCGCTCCTGTTGATCTACGCGATGTACGTGCTCCTCCAGCCGGGGGGGCCGCTCATGGCCGCCCTGGGCGCCACGGGCGTCGCCGATGCGAGTGACACCATCCTGTTCACCAGGTGGGCGGTGCTGATCATGCTGGCCTACCTGTTCCTGCCGTTCATGGTCATGGCGCTCTACGCCTCCGTGGAGCGGATCGACTCGACGATGCTGCTCGCAGCCCGCAGCCTCGGCGCGAACGGATGGCAGCGCTTCTGGCACATCGTGTTCCCCGTCACGCTCCCGGGCATCATGGCCGGACTCGTCATCGTCTTCACGCCTGCGGCGGGCTCGTTCGTGGAGGCCCAGATCCTCGGGGGGACGGACGGCATGATGTTCGGCACCGTGATCAGCGAACAGGTGTCGAGGGTCAACAACCAGCCCCGCGCCGCGGCGATGTCGATCATCCTGCTCGTCTCGATCCTGCTCCTGCTCGCCGCGTTGCGCGCGGCTGGCCAGCGCAGCTTCCCGGGAGCGATGCGACGGGAGCGAACCCGATGAGCACCTCGACTCGGGTGGACGGGCAACCGGTCGGCACGGCCACGGACGCGAACGCGGCGACGGGCGCCTCCCGTACCCCCCGCCCCTCGGTGCAGGATGCCCGCGCTCGCCGCGGCCGCCGAGGGTGGGTCGCCTGGCTCTGGTTCGTCCTCGCCCTCGTCTACGCCCCGGTGCTCCTCGTGATGGTGCTGTCGTTCAACGCCTCGCAGTACGGGACACTGCCATTCGAGGCCACCACGGAGTGGTACGCAGCGCTGGCTCGGAACACGGCGCTCGTCGAAGCCACCAGCCGCAGCATCGTCCTCTCCGCGAGCGTGGCGGCTGCGGCGGCCGTCTTGGGTACCGCCCTCGCGCTCTGGATGGTCCGGTTCGCTCGCCTGGGGTTCACGCTGTTCACCGCCCTACTGACCACGGCGATCACGATCCCGTGGCTCATTCTCTCGGTCGCGATGCTCCTCGTGGCCAACGCCGTGGGTCTCGGCCGCAGCCTGCCCATGCTCTTCCTCGGCAGTCTGGCGGTGGCGTTGCCCTATGTCGTACTCGTCGTCCTCTCGCGCTTGCAGGGGCTCGGGACCGAGCTCGAGCTCGCAGCACGCTCACTGGGAGCGCGGCCCCTCAGAGCCTTCCTGGTGGTCACCCTCCCGCTGATATCCAAAGCCGTCCTGGGCGGGACGCTGCTCGCGTTCGTGATCACGTTCAACAACTTCCCGATCCACTTCTTCCTCGCACCGTTCGGCTTCAACACGTTGCCCATGGAGATCTACGCGTACGTGCGCACGGGCTACGACCCCGACATCAACGCGCTCGCGACCGTACTCATCGGCGTCGCGGTGACGCTCGGGATCGCGGTGCTGCTGCTGACGCGTCGCCGTGCCCGTGCACCGGGAGCGACCTCTGGCCTGCAGCTGTGGCGTGACGGGGCGCCGTGAGGTCCGGGCCCGGCCAAGGATCCGGCACACCTACGGCGGACTGTGAGGTGCGAGGCGATGGCTGATCTGGAGCTCGACGACGTCTGGATGTCGTACCCCGGCTCCCCCTCGGTCCTGCGGGGGCTCACACTGCGCGTCGCCGACGGGGAGTTCTACGCGATGGTCGGCCCGTCAGGGTCCGGGAAGACCTCGATCCTGAAGGTGCTCGCGGGATTCGTGGAGCCCGATCAGGGGAGCGTGGTACTCGACGGTCGAACGATCAACGGAGTGCCCCCCGAAGACCGCGACCTCGGCATCGTCTTCCAGAGCTACGCGCTCTTCCCGCACATGACCGTGGCCGACAACATCGGATTCGGGCTGCGGATGCGCGGCGTGCGCGGAAAGCGGCGGTCGGGCCGGACCGCCGAGCTCCTCGACCTCGTGGGACTGCCGGGACTGGAGCACCGCTATCCCGATGAGCTCTCGGGCGGACAGCAGCAGCGGGTCGCCCTCGCGCGGGCGCTCATCACCGAACCAAAGGCCCTCCTGCTCGATGAGCCGCTGAGCGCGCTCGACCGCAAGATCCGCCAGGACATGCAGGCCGAGCTGCGACGCATCCAACGGGAAACGCGGGTCACCGCCATCATCGTCACCCACGACCAGGAGGAAGCGCTGGCCCTCGGTGACCGCCTCATGGTGCTCGAGGGCGGGGGGGTCCAGCAGGAAGGCTCCCCCGAGGATGTCTACCGTCGGCCACGCAATCGGTTCGTCGCGACGTTCCTGGGGGCCGCGAACCTCTTCCCCGGGCGCGTCGAATCGTCGGAGCCCTCGGTTGTGTCGCTGGGCGAGGGACTCGTGGTCCGCGGACTCGATCTGCCCGACCACGCGGGCACCGGTGACCTCGTCGAGGTCTGCGTCCGACCTGAACACTGGGAGGTACTGGAGGCTGCGGAGGTCCCGAGTCAACCCACCGACGGACTCCTCCTCGACGCTCGCATCGAGACCGTCCAGCTCGCGGGCCAGGTGGTCGACTGCCGAACCTCCACCATCCTCGGATCGGTGGCGGTCACGGTGCTGTCCCCGCAGGCCCGGACGACGCGCGAGGGCACGAGTGTACGTCTGCGCGCGGCCCCCCGGGAGGTGCACGTCTTCGATCATGGATCGGCTCGGGAGGCCGTCGGCGGGGACGCCACGACACCGACGGTGACCTGACGCCGCCCCACGAGCGAGCAAGGAGCCAGCGTGGTACGACCGAGCAGCGTGGCCCGTCGCTGGGGCACCTGGCACCCGGGATACCCCACCGCCCTCAGCGACGTATCCAGCGGCCTCCAGCTTCGTCTGGCGGCCTACAGCGGGCGCGCGGGAGCGGTCATCGACTTCGCGGGCGCCGCAGGGGTCGTGTTCGGCACGCACCGACTCGACTCGGGGTACGTGGAGCTCGACCTGGCCGTGGGCGACAGTCGCTTCCGACTCGAATGGGCCAAGCCGACCGACGACCCCACCGTGGTGATCGGCCGAACGACGCTCGTCGAAGCCGCCGAGCTCAAGCTGCGCCTGTGGTCGCTGCTCATCGTCGAAGTCGATCGAGCCGCGGGACGTCTCGCGGACGCGGCCCTCGCACCCGTACCGGCGCGCCCTGCCGGCTTCGACGAGGCCCCGCTGCTGATCCAGGCGCGTGCCCGCAGCGAGCACCTCGCGCTGGTCACCGATCCCGAACCACCGATCTGTGGCGGCTACGCGTCCGCGACGGACGCCTTCGACGAACTGGAACGCGAGGGGTACGTTCCGCCTGCTCGCGACGTCCCGAGCACCCCCGGCGCCGCGGTGGCACGATTCAACCACGAGGCCGTGAGTGTGGTGCGATTCGCCGCCGCGTTGGCGACCGATCCGGAGACCGCGGCGACGAAGGCCCGGATGGCCCTGGCGGAGGCCGACGGGACCATCGACGCCGCCGTCAGCGTCTCGCGGACGGAACACGAGGGGCCTGAAAGCCGCAACCACGACGGACGGGCTGTCGCGCGTTCAGCGGAGGCGATCCGCGACGTGGTCGCATGGAACACCTGTTACGACCCTGAGAACGTGCGCTGGTACACGGGTCCGAGTCGACGCTGGGCGGCCGCGAAGTTCGGCGGATGGCTGGTCTGGCAGACCGACGTCCTCTACAACGCCCTGCTCGCAGCGACGCTCGGCGACGCCGAGCTCACCACGGCGAACCTCGACGCCGTGCTCCACGGCGCCCAACCGGCCGGCAACCTGCCGTGCCTGCTGAGCCAGCGCAGCGAGTGGGTCGACCGTGCCCATCCCCCGATCGCCGCCTGGGTCGTGTGGAGCTGCGCGGCGCGGCTCGGTGATCGCTCCCTGCCCGCCCGCCACTTCGACACGCTGTTGCGGGCGCACCGCTGGTGGGACGACGCGCGGTCCGCCGGTGCCGGTCTCGTGACGTACGGGACGTCGCCGACCGGACGGGGGCTGTACGCGGGCACGGAGCTCGCGGCCCGCAACGAATCCTCGATGGACAACTCTCCGATGTTCGACGGGGTCTCGCTCACCGACGACGCGCGGGTGCTCAACATGACCGAAGTGGGCGTGAACGCGCTGCACGTCCTCGACGCGGAGGTCCTCGCGAGCATGGCGCGCGAGTTGGGACGGACCGAGGAGGCCGAGGCGCTCACGGCTGCCGCAGAGGCTCGTGCCGAGGCTGTGCGCCTGCACTTGTGGGACCCGCAGCGCCGAGTGTTCGCCGGCCGATGGCGCGACGGTGGGTTCGTCGAGTCGCTGACACCCACGAGCTTCTTCCCCCTTCTCGCTGGTATCCCCGATCCTGACCAGGCCCGCGCACTGGTTGATGAGCACATCCGGGACCCGGCGGCCTTCTGGGGCGCCCCGGCCCTGCCAGCGAACGCCTTGTACGAACCGGCGACCAACGAACGGTCGTACTGGCGTGGTCGGGTCTGGCCCCCGCTCTCGTACCTCGTCCACGTCGGCTTGCACCGGTCAGGGCAACGGACCACGGCCGCCGAGCTGGCTCACGGAGCATCGGAGTTGTTCCACCGCCTGTGGCGCAACGATCGCGTCGCGCTCGAGAGCTACCACATCGCAGCCGATGGACAGCATCGGCACCCGGATGTCGACGACTTCTACGGCTGGGCGGCGTTGCTGCCCCTGCTGGCACTCCTAGAAGCGGGAGACGTAACTCCCTGGGACGGAGTCCGGGTCGGGCCGGGCACGGGGGAGGTGTTGTTGGACGGCCGATGGTGGGGTGTCGCCACCGACCGCGACCTCGTGCGGCTGCGGCCCCCCGGAGGCGGCGAGCTGCGCGCGGAAGGCGTTCGCTACCTCACGCACGTCCGGATCGAGGCCCGCGTCGTCGCCGCGACGGTGCCGGCTGCAACCGTGCCGATCCGCGTGACGTGGTCCCCGGCACCGCTGGGGGTGCTCGCGGGGCTCGTCGACGGGGTCGCGACGAACATCGAGACGGTAGACGACGCCGCGACCCTGGTGATTCCCCCGCGGCCCGAGCCCGCGCACGTCGAACTGGTCCGAGCCTAGAAGGCTCACACAAGGGGGTGGAATGGCAGTCGACTCCGGCCGTGCGCTGGTGGTCCTGGACCTGCAGCGCGTCGTGGGCCCCGGCGGCCCCTGGGAGGTTCCCGGCATCGAACGGATCCTGCCCTCGGTGCGACAACTGATCGGCGCCTTCGGCTCGGCGACGGTGCTAACGAGACATCGGCTCGCACATTCCGGACCGGGAACCTGGTCCGCCTTCGCTCAGCGCTGGGCAGCGCTCGATGAGGAACCCGAGTGGTGGGATCTGCTCGACGAGGTCTCGGCGACGATGCCGCAGGGCGCCTCGCTGATCGACAAACACACCTACTCGGCCTATCCCGCCCCGGAACTGAGCGAACGGCTCAGCGGCCCGGCGACCGAGCTCGTTCTGGCGGGTTGCGAAACCGATTGCTGCGTCGCGGCGACCCTGTTCGCGGCTGTCGACGCCGGGGTCCCCGTCAGCCTCGTGGAGAACGCGGTCGTGGGCCCCGACCCCGAGAGCCACTCGGGGCTGATCGCGGCGGCGCGCCGACTCCCCGAACAAGTGCGCGTCGTCACCGCCTCCGAGGCGCTCCGGCGTCCGTACCCGGCGGGGGGCAACCCACAGAAGCACGGCGCCCCGCCCAGCGAACGTGGGGGAGCCAATGAATGACCGGGGGCGCTTGCGACGCAAGGCGGTAACGATTCACGACGTGGCGACGCGGGCGGAGACTTCGATCGGTACCGTCTCGCACGTGATGTCGGGCAAGGCGCCCGTGGCGCCCACGACACGTGACCGCGTCATGCGTGCAGCCGACGAGCTCGGCTACCGCCCGAACCGTGTCGCACGCTCCCTGATCCTGCAGCAAACGCACATGATCGGCATGGTCGTGCCGGACATCGCGAATCCGTTCTTCGCGGAGCTGGCCGCCGCCGTGGAGAACACCGCCCGGGCTCGTGATTACTGCGTCGTCCTCGGCGGTGTCGAGAACGACCCCGAGCGAGAGTCGATCTACATCGCGGAGTTGCTGGAGCGTGGGGTCGACGGCCTGCTGCTGGCGGTGACCGCCGACAGCGCGGCCCTCGGGAGGGTCCTGGGCGACCACCCAGCCGTCGCGATCGACCGTGTCCCCAGCGGTTGGTCGGCCAGCAGCGTCACCACCGACGACCGCCAAGCCCTCCGACTCGCTGTCGAGCACGTCGTCGAGCTCAACCACCAGCGCATCGGGTTCCTGGGGGGCGACGAACGGTTGCCGCTCGCTCGCGGGCGACGGGCCAGCTGGCGTGAAGCGATGCAGGGGCATCGGCTCGCGCCCGTGTGGGAGGATGCCGGACCGTTCACGATGGAATCGGGGGAATCGGCCGGTGAGCGACTGATGGCGCTGCCGCCGAGCGAGGCCCCGACGGCTGTGGTGGCCGCGAACGACCTGCTGGCGTTGGGCTTGCTCCGCGCCGCTCAACGCCGCGGCGTGAGGGTGCCGGAGGATCTCTCGATCATCGGCTATGACGACATCCCCTACGCAGAATTGAGCATGCCCGCGCTGACTACTGTGGCCCAGCCGATCCGCTCGGTTGGCCAGCGGGCGACGACGCTTCTGCTGGACCTGATGAACGCTGAGACGACCAACGCGCGGGCACTGCAGCTCGCCCCCTGGGTGGTCGTGCGCCAATCGACGGGGCCGGCGCCCAGGACGCTGAGAACCCGGTGACGAAGCTGCGCCATGGCGTCCCCCCTCGATCGCTGCGTCGCAACGACTATGCGTCGCCGGGCTCGAGCGCACCTACCGCCGCGAGGATGTGGTCCCAGAAGCGGGCATGGTCGAGTTCGAGACCAACCTGCGCGTTGGGTTCCCACCCGGTGCGGCTCGCCAGATCGACGACCGTGGCCCCCCGGGTGTGCGTGCCGTCGAGTTCGATCCGCATCGGCACGAACGCACAGCTCACCGCTTCGGGATCGATGAGGTGAGCGATCGCGACGGGGTCGTGCACCGGCGGTGCGTCGAACCCGAACGCCTCGCGATACGCCTCGCGGAAGAACGTGAGCAACTCGACGCAGATCCCGGCGAGCGGGGTGCCGAGCTCGGAGATCCGGGTGAGCACCTCGGGCGTCGCGGTCGCCTGGTGGGTGACGTTCAGCCCGTGCCACACGGTCGGGACCCCGCTGTGCAGCACCTCGGAGGCGGCCTCGGGATCGGTGAAGATGTTGAACTCGGCGTACGGGGTGCGGTTCCCCCGCTCGGTCGAACCGCCCATGATCGCGATGCGCTCGATGCGCTCCCGGTCCTCGGGGTACCGACGGAGCAGCGTCGCCAGGTTCGTCAGGGGTCCCACGCCGACGAGGGTGAGCGGCTGCTCGGCCTCCGCCAGCAGTTCGTGCATGAGGTCTACCGCGTGACGCGGGTCGAGCGGCACGGTCGGCGTCCCGAAGCTCGGCCCGTCCAGACCGCTGTCCCCGTGGATGTCCCCGGCGGTCTCGAGCTCGCCCGCGAGCGGTTGGTCGCACCCGGCAGCGACCGGCACGTCGAGGCCCGCGACCGTGCACACGCGCCGAGCGTTCAACGTCGTCTTCTCGAGCGTCTGGTTGCCGGCCACCGTGGTGACCGCGCGCAGGTCGATCGTCGGATGCGCGCCGGCGAGCAGGATCGCGACCGCGTCGTCGTGGCCGGGGTCGCAGTCGAGGATGACCGGCGTCGGGCCGGTCCGGTCGTTGTGGGGCATCGCGCGTCCTCTCGACGTCGGGGGGTGGGCCGGGCGAGCTGGGGCCCCACTGGCTGGGTGGGTCCCGTGCGGTGCCGACCGGACACGCGCATTCAACCGCACGTTCACACCGCGGGTACCCGCGGTTTCCGCGGACCATCGACGAGGAGTCCGGAATGAGCGAGGCACGACGCCTGCTGATCGACACCGACACCGCGTCGGACGACGCCATCGCGCTCCTGCTCGCGGTCGCCGCGCCCGACGCTCGGATCGATGCCGTCACGACGGTCGCGGGCAACGTCGGGGTCGAGCAGTGCACACGGAACGCGCTGACCACGCTCGAGATCGCCGGCGCGCTCGACGTGCCGGTGCACACGGGTGGTGCTCGCCCCCTGTTGCGCGATCCCGTCACCGCGACCGACGTGCACGGTTCGGACGGCATGGGCGACTCGGCCCTGCCCGTGCCGGCGCGACCACCCGAGCCGGAGCACGCCGTTGACGCCCTCGTGCGTCACATCAACGCCAGCCCCGAGAGGCTCACCCTCGTGACCCTCGGACCCCTCACCAACGTCGCGGCCGCGCTCACCCGGGACCCGGGCCTCGCCCAACGGCTCGCGGGCGTGTACGTGATGGGAGGCGCCGCGGACCACTTCGGCAACGTCTCGGCGGTCGCCGAGTTCAACGTGTGGGCCGATCCCGAGGCGGCGGCGGTCCTGCTGCGCTCGGGGGCGTCACCACCCGGGTGCACTTCGACGACGAGGATCTCGCCGCCCTGACGGCCTCCGGCGACCCGGCCGCGGCGTTCGCCGCCGGGATCCTTCCGCACTACCTCGACGTGGCGGCGTCGCGCACGGGCCAACGGCGCTGCGCGCTGCACGACCCGCTCGCGGTCGCGGCGGCCGTCGATCCCTCGGTGGTGACCACCGAGGCGCTGCCGGTCCGGGTCGAAACCGCCGGCGGCTGGACCCGGGGGATGACGGTCGTCGACCTGCGCTCGCGCCGCGGGGGCTCGGCCGCCGGCGACGCTCCGCTCACCGACGTCGCTCTCGGGGTGGAGGCCGAGCCGGTGCGGGCCATGCTGCACGCGCGTCTCGCGTCCTCTGCCGTGCAGCAGCACGATCGAGGCGCGCTGGCGTAGCGTGGCCGCGCGACATCATCGTCCCCACGCGACCAGGGAGCGGAGGCGAACGTGACCACCAAGACCGTCGGCCTGTCCGACGAACTGCAGGGATACCTGCTCGACCACAGCTCGAGCCCCGACGCGCTGTTGCGCGACCTGATCGAGGAGACACGCGAGCACTACGCCGACCGCACGAACCTGCAGATCGCCCCCGAGCAGGGCGGGCTCCTCACGCTGCTCACCCGGCTGGCGGGCGCGCGCACCGCGGTCGAGGTCGGGACCTTCACCGGGTACTCCGCCATCTGCATCGCGCGCGGCCTCGCCCCGGGCGGCCGGCTGACCTGCTGCGACAACAGCGAGGAGTACACCGCCGTGGCCCGGCGCTACTGGCAGCGGGCCGGCCTCGACGACGTCATCGACCTGCGCCTCGGCGACGCCCACGAGACGGTCAGCCGGCTGCCCCACGACCCGCCGGTGGACCTCGCGTTCGTCGATGCCGACAAGGGCGGCTACCACGCCTACTACGAGGAACTGCTCGCCCGCCTCTCCCCCCACGGCATGATCATCGTCGACAACGTCCTCTGGAGCGGCCGAGTGCTCGACTCCGAGCCGTCCGGCGACACCGCGACGCTCGTCGACTTCAACGCCCGGGTCGCGGCCGACGAGCGTGTCGAGGTGCTCATGCTGCCCGTGGGCGACGGGCTGAGCCTCATCACCCGAGCAGGCTGAGCGCGGCGCCGATCCTCGGGCTGCGCGTGGCCGGCCGATCCCGTACGCTAGCCGCAAGTCACTCGCAGGAGAGGTCGGATTGCAGCTGGTCCCGGGCAACGGCGCCGCGACGAGCGAGCCCCCCGCGGTCGCGTTTCGTGACGTGGCCGCCGGCTACGGCGGCCGGACGGTCATCGGGCAGGGCGACGGCGGCATCGACTGGCGCGTCGAACGTGGCGCCTTCGTCGGTGTGGCGGGTCCCAGCGGCGCCGGGAAGACGACCCTGGTGCGCCTGCTCACCGGGCAGGCCGAGCGTCACCGCGGTCGGGTCGAGGTGCACGGCCACGACGTGGCGCGTGGAGGGACCCGGCGGATCGGCTACGTGCCTCAACTCGGAACCATCGACTGGGACTTCCCCCTGACCGTGGAACAGACGGTGCTGCTCGGCGGCACGGCCGACAGCCGACCGACCCCGTGGTTCAGCCGACGTGAGCGGCGCCACGCACGCGCGCTGCTCGACCGGCTCGGGATCGGCGATCTCGCGCGACGCCACATCCGCGAGCTCTCCGGCGGCCAGCAGCAGCGCATGTTCCTCGCGCGCGCGATGGTGCGCGACAGCGACGTGCTGCTGCTCGACGAACCGACCAGCGGGGTGGACCTGCGCACGCGCCTCGACATCCTGGAGCTGCTCGGCGACCTGAACGCCGAGGGGCTGACCGTGGTGCTGACCACCCACGACCTCAACTGGGTCGCCGCGCACCTGCCCCGGGTCGCGTTCCTCAACGGCCGCATCGTCGCCGAGGGCGCCCCGGCCGATGTCGTGACGCCCGGGATCCTCGAGGAAGCGTACGGCAGCCGGATGCGGGTGGTCCACGCGGACGGTCGCGTCGTGGTCACCGACGAGTACGGGGCCCTCGACGGGACCTCGGAGGCGCCGCACCCACCGGCTCTACGGGACGCCGCGGCCTCCGTGACACCGTGAGCTGGCCGGAGCTGCTCACCGAGCCGTTCACGTACGACTTCTTCGTGCGGGCGATGGCGGCCGGCCTGCTCGTCGGGGCCCTGTGCGGAGCGATCAGCGTGTTCATCGTGCTGCGGCGGATGAGCTACGTCGGCCACGGCCTCGCGCACAGTGTCCTGGGGGGCGTCGCCGTCGGCGTCGCCCTCGGCTACCACGAGTACCTGGGGGCGGTCGTCGCGACGCTCGTCAGCGCGCTGTTGATCGACCGGATCACCCGGCGGCGCGGGCTGCACGCCGACGCCGCGATCGGAATCGTGACCACGGCACTGTTCGCGCTCGGCATCGCCGTGGTGAGCCGTCTGGACTCGCCCCGCGTGAGTACCGAGGCGCTCTTGTTCGGCAACCCCCTCGCGGTGACCTCCACGGACCTGTGGCTCGCCGTCGGCGTCGCCGGGGCGTTCACCGCGACCCTGTTCGCGTACTACAAGCCGCTCGTGTTCGTGTCGTTCGATCCGGAGGTGGCTCGGGTGCACGGCGTCCGCGCCGGCCTCATGGAGTTGCTGTTCAACGTCCTCACGGCCGCCGTGGTGATCGTGTCGGTGCGCGTGCTCGGCGTGTTGCTGGTCGCTGCTGCGGTCGTGATCCCCGCCGCGTTCGCGCGCCTCGTGACGCACTCGTTCGGCGCGATGGTGGCGATCGCGACGGCGGTCGGCGTCGTCTCGAGCGTGGTGGGACTCTACGGGTCGTATCACCTCGACGTCGCCAGCGGCCCGATGATCGTGCTGACCGGCGCCGCGCTGTTCGCGGTCGCCTTCACCGGCACGGCGCTGCGCACCCGCTCGAGACTGCGTCGGGCACGCTCGCACGGGGATGTTGCGCGACCCGCGCCCACTGTCTAGCCTTTGTCGCAAGTCACTTGCAACAAGTAGCGGTGCGCAGCCCAGCGAGGCCTGCTCGGCGGAAAGGCTCCCAGATGCGACCGACAGGGCGTCGAACGTTGGTGACGCTGACCGGCGTACTCGGCCTGGTGCTCCTCGCGAGCTGCGGGGACGACACACAGCAGACGGCGAACGAATCACGGGACGACACCACCGAGGGGCGCGAGGAGTCCGACCGTGACACCGGCTCCGAGGACATCGAGCCCGAGGAGGAGACCGGTGAGGACGGCGGCGAGGACGGTGACGCGGACCGCGCGGACGCGGACGACGCCGACGAGCAGGCCGACGACGGGGGGCTGCTCGTGGTGAGCTCGGTCGCGCCGATCGCCGAGCCGATCGAGCGCGTGCTCGGCGACCGTGGCGAGGTGGCCACGCTCGTCCCGGACGGCGCGGACTCGCACACCTACGAACCGTCACCCAGCGATGTCGCCCCGCTCAGCGAGGCCGACGCGTTCATCGGCAACGGGTTGGGCCTCAACGACGCCTCGGTCGACCTCGCCGAGGCGAACCTGCCCGACGACGCACCACTGGTGCTGCTCGGCGACGAGGCCCTCGAGGCCGACGACCTCTCTCACGAGCACTGGCACGACCACGACAACGGGCACACCCACGACGAAGACGACGGCCACACCCACGACGAGGACGACGGCCACACCCACGACGACGACAACGGCCACACCCACGACGACGACAACGGCCACACCCACGACGACGACGGCCACGCCCACGACGAGGACGGCGCCCCCAACCCGCACGTGTGGACAAGCGTGCCGAACGTCACCGCCTACGTGGAGTCCACCGCGGAGGAGCTCGCCGACCTCGATCCCGACGGTGCCGACGTGTACCAGGAGAACGCCGCGAACTACACGGAGCAGCTCGACGCGCTGCACGAGGCGATCGCCGACAGCGTCGAGACCGTGCCCGACGGGCAGCGCCGGCTGGTCGTCTACCACGACGCCTGGTCGTACTTCGGCGAGGAGTACGGCCTCGAGGTCACGGCGGCCGTACAGCCCGGCGACTTCTCGGAGCCGTCCGCCTCGGACGTCCGTGACATCATCGACCAGATCCAGGCCGAGGACGTACCGGCCCTCTTCGGCAGCGAGGAGTTCCCCGCCGACGTGGTGTCGACGATCGCCGACGAGACCGGCGCCGCGTACGTCGGAGACCTCGCCGACGACCAGCTTCCCGGCGAGCCCGGGGACGTGGAGCACTCCTACGTCGGCATGATGGTCGACAACGTGTCGGTGATCGTGGACTCGCTGGGTGGCGACGCGAGCGCACTCAACGACGTGCTCGAGCGCTGACCGGCCGGTCAGCGGGCGCGGGCGAGGATCTCGCGGCGCTCGTCCACGGTCAGTTCGATCGGGTTGCCCTGCATCGAGCTCGACCGTCCCGCGGCCTCGACGACCGCCGGCAGGTCCTCCTCGGTCACGCCGTACTCCGCCAGGCCGGGCACGTCGAGCGACTCGACCAGTGCGCGCAGCCACTCCACGGCGTCCTCGACGGTGGCGTCGGGGTCCCCGGTCAGCAGCGCGCCGACCTCCCGGTAGCGCAGGAGCGCGCGCCCGTCGGGGTCGCGCTCCTGCAACGCCCGCACGTTGACCGCGGTCGCGACGGGCAGCAGCCGCCCGCACACGGCGCCGTGCGGCGCCGGGCGCAGCCCGCCGAGCGGCCCCGCGAACCCGTGCACGGCGCCGAGCTTCGCGTTGGCGAGCGCCAAACCGCCGTAGAGGCTCGCGAGCGCCATCTCGGAGCGGGCGTCGAGATCGTCGCCGTCACGGTGAGCCCTCGGCAGCGCCCGTGCGGCCCGAGGGATCCCGTCCCGACACAACGCGTCGGTCGTGGGCGTCGCCAGGTGACTGGTGAAGGGCTCGATCAGCTGGGTGAGCGCGTCGAGGCCACTCGCGGCCGTGACCGTGGGCGGGACGCCACGGGTCAGCTCGGGGTCCACGAGCGCGAGCGCGGGGACCATCGCGGGATCGCGCAAGCTGACCTTGACCCCGCGCTCGGGAACGCCGAGCACCGCGTTCTTCGTCGCCTCGGAGCCGGTGCCGGCCGTCGTCGGGACCGCGATCTGCGGCAGGGGCGTCCCGTCGAGCGGTTGCGCGTCCCCCACCACCTCGAGGTAGCGGCGGGCCGGGCCGGAGGCGCCGGCCAGACCCGCGATCGCCTTGCCGGTGTCGAGGACGCTGCCTCCCCCGACGCTCACGACGAGGTCGACGCCGGCCTCCCGAGCGTGTGCCGTGCCCTGCTCGGCCACCTCCACCGTCGGTTCCCCGCTGACCGACCACGTGTCGTACGCGACGCCGGCGGCGTCGAGTTGCTCCGCGGCGACCTTCACGCGTTCCGGACGGGAGCCGGTGACGAGCAGCGCGCGGGAGCCCATCGTTGCCGCGGCCGCGCCGAGCTCGGCGACGCGCCCGGCGCCGAACGCGATCCGTCGCGGAGCGACGAAGTCGAACCGCACCACGCGCCTCCCTGCTCGGGCTCCGGAGATCCGGCCGCCACGGGACGGCCTCCCCCGCGAGGCTACCGTGCGGTGGGGAACCCGCGGTCGATGCCGCGCTCGGTGGGGTCGGGCCAGCGCGAGGTGACCACCTTGCCGCGCGTGTTGAACTGCACGCCCTCGGGCCCGTGGATGTGCAGGTCACCGAAGAGCGACTCCTTCCAGCCTCCGAACGAGTGGTAGGCCATCGGCACCGGGATCGGCACGTTCACGCCGACCATGCCCACCTCCACCTCGTGGTGGAACCGGCGCGCCGCGCCCCCGTCGTTGGTGAAGATCGCCGTGCCGTTGCCCCACCGGTTGCGGTTCACGAGGTCGATCGCCTCCTCGAACGAGTCCGCGCGCAACAGCACCAGCACGGGGCCGAAGATCTCGTCGGTGTACACGGTCATGCCGGGGGTGACGTGATCGAAGAGGCTGGGCCCGAGCCAGTGCCCGCCGTCGTCGCCGTCGATCGGGTGGTCGCGCCCGTCGTAGGCCAGGGTCGCGCCCTCGGCGACGCCCGCTGCGAGGTAGCCGGCGACCCGGTCGCGGTGTTCGGCGGTGATGAGCGGCCCCATGTGCGCGTCGGGATTGGTGCCGGCTGCGACCTCCAGGCCCTTCAGCCGTTCGGTGATGGCCGGCGCGAGCGCGTCGCCGACACCGCCGACGGCGACCGCGGCGCTGATCGCCATGCAGCGCTCACCCGCCGAGCCGTAGGCCGCACCGACCAGCGCGTCCGCCGTGACGTCGAGGTCGGCGTCGGGGAGCACAACCGCGTGGTTCTTCGCGCCGCCGAGCGCCTGGACCCGCTTGCCGTGCTCGACCGCGGTCCGCTGCACGTGCCGGGCGACCGGTGTCGAGCCGACGAACGACACGCCGTCGACCTCCGGGTGGGTGAGCAGCGTCTGCGCGGCCTCCCCGGTGCCCTGCACGACGCCCACGACCCCGGGCGGCACCCCGGCCTCGTGCGCGAGCTCGGCCAGGCGCAGCGACGCCGAGGGGTCCTTCTCGCTGGGCTTGAGGACGAACGCGTTCCCGCAGGCGATCGCGATCGGCAGCATCCACAGCGGCACCATCACGGGGAAGTTGAACGGCGTGATGCCCGCCATCACCCCCACCGGTTGCCGGACCGACCAGCTGTCGACGTTGGTCGACACGTTCTCGGTGTGCTCACCCTTCAACAGATCGGGGATGCCGCACGCGTACTCCACGACCTCGAGGCCGCGCTGCACCTCCCCGGCCGCGTCGTCGGCGACCTTGCCGTGCTCGGTGACGAGGAGGTCCACCAGCTCGTCCCGGCGCGCGTTGAGCAGCTCCCGGTACGCGAACATCGTCGTCTTGCGCCGTCCCAGGGAGGCATGGCGCCACTCGCCGAAGGCGGCGCGCGCGGCCCGGACCGCGCGGTCCGCCGCCTCGCCGCCGCCCGCGGGCACCCGGCCGACCACCCGGCCGGTGGCGGATTCCGTCACACCCACCGTCTCGGCGGCGGCCTCCTCGACGCGCTCCCCGGCGATCCAGTGGGGGACCATCGGTGCGTTGCTCATCGCGGGCTCCCTGCTCTCGTCGTTCGTGCCGGCTCGGCGTGGCTGCGCACGTCGGGGCGCCGTTGCTCGTAGTCCGCGCGCGCCGCGGTGACCCCGGGCTCGTCGCTCTGCTGCGCGACCGGGACATCCCACCACGCGCCGCCCGGCACGTCACCGGGCTCCGCGGCGACGTAGACGACCCGCACCCCCGTCACGTTCGCGGCCTCGGCCAGCGCGGCACGCAGCTCGTCGGTGGTCCCCACACGCCACACGCGCGCGCCGAGGCTCTCGGCGTTCGCGGCGAGGTCGACGGGCAGCCGCTCGCCGGTGTAGTCGCCGGTGGCGGGGTCGCGCCGGCGATAGCGGGTCCCGAACCCCTCGGCGCCGACCGCGCCGGACAGCGCGCCGATGGACCCGAACCCGTGGTTGTCGACGAGCACGAGGGTGAGGTCGAGCGATTCCTGCAGCGCGACGACGAGTTCCCCGGGCAGCATGAGGTACGAGCCGTCGCCGATGAGCACGAAGACCTCGCGCTCGGGCTCGGCGAGGCGCACGCCGATCCCTGCCGGGATCTCGTAGCCCATGCACGAGTAGCCGTACTCGACGTGGTAGGTGCCCGGCTCCCCCGGCCGCCAGACCCGGTGCAGCTGACCCGGCATGCTCCCGGCCGCGTTGATGACCACGCCGTCCCGGCCCGCCGCCTCGTTGACCGCGGCGATCACCTGCGGCTGTGTGAGCACGCCACCGTCCCCCTTCAGGCTGGCGGCCAGTGCCTCCTCCCAGGCCGCCTTGCGCCGCCCCACCTCGGCGCGGTGCTCGTCGCCGATCGCCCACCCCTCGAGGGCGCGGTCGAGGGCCTCGATCGCCGCGCGGGCGTCGGCGACCAGCGGGACCGCCGAGAACTTGCGGGCGTCGGGAGCGGCCACGTTGACGTTGACGAACCGCACGTCCGGGTCGGCGAAGATCGTCTGGCTCGCGGTCGTGAAGTCGCTGTAGCGGGTGCCGATACCCACCACCACGTCGGCCTCGCGGGCGAGCTCGTTGGCGGCGTCGGTGCCCGTGACGCCCAGGGCGCCGACGGCCGCCGGGTGATCGGCCGGCAGCGCTGACAGGCCCGCCTGGGTCGCGGCGACCGGAACCCCCGTCCGCCGAGCGAAACGGGCGAGCGCGTCCGTGGCGTCGCTGTAGATCACGCCGCCGCCGGCGACGATCAGCGGGCGCTGCGCGCCGCGGAGCAGGTCGGCCGCCTCGCGCAGTTCCCGCTCGGCCGGCTCCGGCCGTGGCACCCGCCAGACCCGCTCGGCGAAGAGCGAGGCCGGGAAGTCGTGCGCCTCGGCCTGGACGTCCTGCGGCAACGCGATCGTGACCGCGCCGGTCTCGGCGGGATCGGTGAGCACCCGCAGCGCCTCCAGCAGCGCGTGGGGCAGCTGCTCGGCGCGCTCGACGCGGTCGAAGTAGCGGCTGACCGGGCGCAGCGTGTCGTTGACGCTGACGTTGCCGTCGCCGAAGTCCTCGAGCTGCTGCAGCACCGGCCGGGGGGTGCGGGTCGCGAAGACGTCGCCCGGCAGCAGCAGCACCGGCAACCGGTTGATCGTCGCGCCGGCGGCCGCGGTGACCATGTTCGTCGCGCCCGGGCCGACCGAGCTCGTGCAGGCGAGCGTCGAGAGCCGCCGACGCGCCCGCGCGTAGGCGGCCGCGGAGTGCACCATCGCCTGCTCGTTGCGCGAAAGGTAGTAGGGCAGGGCGTCCTGGCGCTCCTTGAGGGCGATGCCCAGCCCCGCGACGTTGCCGTGCCCGAAGATCCCGTAGCAGCCGTCCACGAAGCGCTGCGCGACGCCGTCCCGCTCGGTGTACTGCGCGGTCAGGAACGCGACGATCGCCTGCCCCGTGGTCAACCGGTGCGTCGCCTCGCTCACCGTTCCACCTCCGCTCGCTCGAGGGCCGCCGGCCACGGGCCGACCCGACCCCCGTGGCTCGTCAACGGCAGCCGCGGGTCCGGCTCGAGCTCGTCGAGCCACGACCGCTGCCAGGCGTAGGTCGGATCGTCGCAGAACGTCATCGCCCGCTGCTCGCCCGGTCCCGCCAGGACGTTCAGGTAGTACAGCTCGAACCCGGGCGCGGCGATGGAGGGGCCGTGGTAGCCCCGCGGGATCAGGAACGCGTCGCCGTCGCGGACGGTCTCGGTCGCGTCGATGGCCCCGTCGGGCGTGTAGAGCTTGTGGACCGCGAACCCGTCGCGACCGGCCACCTCGAAGTAGTAGATCTCCTCGTTGATGACCTCGCCGGGACGCTCCTCGTCGTGCTTGTGCGGCGGCCAGCTCGACCAGAGGCCGTCGGGCGTGAGGAGTTCCACCGCTATCAGCCGGTCGGCGCCGGGGAAGGCCTCGGGCTGGAGGAAGTTGTTCACCTGACGACAGGCGTTCCCGCCGCCGCGCACCTCGACGGGCACCTCCTCGGCGGGCCCGTAGACGGCTTGCCGGCGAGTGCGGGCCTCGGCGAAGGGCAATGCCACCCGGGCCCCGCGTTCGCTCTCGAGCGTGACCTCGCTGTCCCTGGGCACGTAGGCGAAGTCGCTGACCCGGTGGAAGACGCTCTCGCGTCCGGCCAGCGCGTATCGCTCGGTCTCGCAGGTCACCGTCAGCCCGCCGGACAGCGGCAGCACGGCCAGCTCGGTCGTCCCCGTGGCGATCGTGCGCGACCGACCGGGGGCGATTTCCAGCACCCGCAGGCCGGCGTGGTCCCAGCCCGCGCGCGCCGGGGTGATGAGCAGCGGGTCGTCGCCCTCGGTTGCCCGACCACGGGGCAGGAACACGTGCTCGTCGCTCATGCGCGTCTCCTCAGCGTCGTGTTGGGGCTCAGGGTCGCGAGCCGCACGTCGATCGGGCGCGCCGGTCACGCCCGGTCGTCTCGGGAACCGGACCTCGGCCCGCCGTGCCCGTCGTCCCCGCCGTGCCCGTCCGGTGCCGCGTCGCCGCTGGTCGGCAGTTGCTCGAGCTCCTCGGCGAGGGCGTCAGCCAGCTCGCTGTCGACCTCGCTGTCGGCCGACTCGCGCAGCTCGTGGGACAACTCCTCGAGCTCCTCGCCACCGGCCATCATGGATAGCACCTCCTCGCGGCTGGTGTCCTGACGGTCGAACGTGCCGTAGCTGCGGCCGCGGTTGAGGATCGTGAACCGGTCGGCGACCGGGTAGGCGTGGTGCACGTTGTGGGTGATGAAGATCACCCCGAGGCCCTGGTTGCGGGCTTTGAGCACGTAGTGCAGGACCTTGCCCGCCTCCTTTACGCCCAGCGCGGACGTCGGCTCGTCGAGGATCAACAGCTTCGCGCCGAAGTAGGCGGCGCGCGCGATCGCGATCGACTGGCGCTCGCCGCCGGACAGCGTACCGGCGAGCTGGAACGGGTCCCGGACGTCGATGCCGATGCTCGCCATCTGCTCGCGGGCGACCTGCGCGGCGTACTTCTGGTCGAAGACCTTGAACGGGCCCCAACCCTTCCGCGGCTCGTTGCCCAGGAAGAAGTTGCGGGTGAGGCTCATCAGCGGGATCGTCCCGACGTCCTGGTGGACGGTCGCGATCCCGTGCTGCATCGCCTCGCGGGGACTCTCGAACCGCACCGACCGCCCGTCGAAGACGAACTCGCCCTCGTCGTGGTGATGCACCCCCGAGAGGATCTTGATGCAGGTCGACTTGCCGGCCCCGTTGTCACCGAGCAACGCCATGACCTCACCGGGACGCACGGTCATGTCGAGGTCCTTGAGGGCGATCACCCCCGAGAAGTACTTGGAGACGCCGCGCAGCTCCACCAGCGGGTCTCGCGCGTCGGCGGCCCCGTCGTGGCCGGAGACGGAGGTCCCCGCAGTGATCTCCTCGCTGGTCATCTGGCCTCCATCGCTTTGCGTCGCAACCAGTTGTTCGCGACGACCGCCGCCAGCAGCAGGACGCCCAGGAACACGCGGAACCAGTCGCTGTCGATCCCGGCGAAGAAGATCCCCTGCCGCACGATCCCGAGGGTGAGCGCGCCGAACGCCGCCCCGACGGCTGAGCCGAAACCGCCCGTCAGCAGGGCCCCGCCGATGACCGCCGCCGCGATGGCCTCGAGCTCGACGAGCTCGCCTCGCAGCGAGTCCGCGCTGCCCAGCGCCACGACCTGCAGGACGCCGACGAGGGTGGCCGCGCAGGCCGTTCCGATGAACAACAGCCACTTGACCCGGTAGATCGGCACCCCCGCGTTCCGGGCCGCGGTCCCGTGGCCGCCCGATGCGAAGATCCAGTTCCCCAACCGGGTGCGCAGCAGAATGTAGGTGGCGACCGCGACGAGCACGATCCACCAGAGGATCGGCGCATCGAACCCGCCGACCTCACCCGCCAGCAGGGCCACGAGGGGGCTGCCCTCGGTCGCGTCGCTCACCCCGCCGACCTGCGTGCGGCCGGTGAGTAGCCGGCTCACGGCGATCGTCAGGCCCCGCAGCGCGAACAGGCCCGCGAGGGTCACGATGAACGACGGCAGGCCGGTCTTGCGCACGATGTACGCGTTGAGCGAGCCCCACGCGACCGCGAAGCCGAACGCCACGAGGACCGCGACGCTCAGGGGCAGCCCGTAGAACGCCGTGAGCAGCGCGACGATCATGCCGCTCGCGCCGATCATCGACCCGACCGAGAGGTCGAACTCGCCGCCGATCATGAGCAGGGTGACGAACGTCGCCACGATCCCGAGGTAGGCGGCCACGAGCAGGTAGTTCGCTGCCCCGCCGAGGGTCAGGAAACCCCCGCCGGCCCAGACGGCGAAGATCGTCCACACCACGACGGTCCCGACGATGGCGCCGAACTCGGGACGGCGGAACAGTCGGGTGAAGAGGCTGACCTCGCGGACGCGCTCGTCCGGCGCCCCGCTGGCCGCCTCGGTCGATCGTTGTTCGCTGGGGGCCTTGGTCGCGGCCACGGCAACACTCCTCTCGCCGGGCCCCGCGACCGGGGACGCGGCGTGGTGTCACGCGCTCCCCGGCCGCGAGGTGCGGTGCGCCGTCCTAGCGCAGACCCTCCTCGGTCAGGTCCATGACATCGGCTGCGTCCTCCTGGAAGACGAAGCCGGGGCCGGTGAGCACCTCGCCCACCGGCATCGTGCCGGTCTCGGCCTGCTGGGTCAGCATGTGCACCGGAAGGTAGCCCTGCAGGTACTGCTGCTGGTCGATCGCGAAGAGCATGTCGCCGGCGTCCACAGCGTCGAGGATGTCGGGGCCGAGATCGAACGTGCCGATCGCGACGTCGTCGGTCATGCCCTGCTCCTCGAGGGCGTTGATCGCCGGATCGGCCCCGAGCGGACCGAGCGCGAGGATGCCGTCGATGGTGTCGTCCTCGATCAGCGCGGCCTCGATCCGCTCCTGGCTCTCGACCGCGTCGGTCCCTTCGACGGCGAGTTGCCCCGCCTCCGCGCCGGCCTCCTCCATGGACTCGAGGAAGCCCTCGCACCGGAGATCCAGGGCGACGTTGCCCTGCTCGTGGTTGACGCACAGGGCGTTCGTGGCGCCGGCGTCCGCGAGCTCCGCGCCGCCCTCGTATCCGGCGAGCTCCTCGCTCTGCCCCACGTGCGCCAGCACGCCCATCTCCTCGTAGACATCGTCGCCGGAGTTCAAGGAGACCACGGGGATGTCGGCCTCGACCGCGGAGTTGATGGCGTCCTCGAGCCCATCGGCATCCGGAATGGACACCGCGATGCCGTCGGGCTCGTCGGCCACGGCGGCGTCGATCAACGAGCTCATCTCGACCATGTCGAACTCGTCGGGGGCCTGGTACGTGAAGTCGATGCCGAGGTCCTCGGCCGCGACCTCGGCGCCGTTGACGGCAACCGTCCAGAACGGGTCCGCCGCCTGGCCGTGGGTGATCATCACGATCTCGATGTCGTCGCGCTCCCCACCTTCGACCGCGACCTCACCGTTGTCGTCGGAGTCCTCCGCATCCGCGACGTCCTCGTCGATGTCCTCCGCCGGTTCGGTCTCGCACGCGGCGAGCACCAGCGCGACGAGGGCGAGCGGCAAGACGAGCGCCCAACGTGTCCTTCTCTGCGTCATCTCGGCTCCTCTATCGCCGTGTCGGGACGGCAGTGTTGACCGATGGCTGGTCGGGACGGAAAGGGGGGTGGCGGACTCACCGCCGAGCGGCTCATCGACCGCCGCCTGCCGTCGGCGCACCCATCTGCCCCTCCCACCGAGTGGTTGTCGGTCCGCCCGCCCCCCGCCGACGAGGGGCCGCGGACGGGGATTGACCCCGAGCGCGACCGTAGGGTACGGTTCATCCAGTTGTCAAGACATTAATCTCAATCGGCTCGAGTCGGGATCCGGTTCCGGCAGCCCGCCTCGAGGGTCCGACCGAACGGCTCCGCGGGCGATCAGCCGCGAGAATGCCGGCAGACCACGGGGAGGTGGGAACGCTGGCCGACGCGCTGATGAACCTTCGCCTGGACCACGGCAGCCCGGTGCCGCTCTACCACCAGGCGGCCGTGGCGATCGAGCAGCTGATCGTCGACGGCGGACTGCCGCCGGGCGCCAAGCTCGAGAGCGAGGTCGAGCTCGCCGAGCGTCTGGGGATCAGCCGACCCACGATGCGGGCCGCGCTGAAGGAACTGGTCGACAAGGGGATGCTCGTCCGACGGCGCGGTGTGGGCACCGTCGTCGCGGCCGTGCCGATCACGCGTCCCCTCGCGCTCACGAGCCTGCACGACGACCTCGCGCAGAGCGGGCGCACGCCGACCACCCGGGTGCTCGGGCTGGAGCGAACCCCCTGCCCGGCGGAGGCCCGTGAGCCCCTGGGTCTCTCCGAGGAGGACGAGGTCGTCGACATGTGGCGCGTGCGCTACGCCGACGACCGAGCGATCGCGCTCATGCACAACGTGCTCCCCGGGGATCTCGTCGAGCTCGGGGCCACACAACTCGAGCACACGAGCCTGTACCGACTGTTGCGCGACGCCGGCGTGGAGCTGCACGCCGCGACGCAACGCCTTGGCGCCACCGCTGCCGACTCAGAGCAGGCCGACCGCCTGATGATCGAGCGCGGGAACCCGCTGGTCGCGGTCACCCGAACGACCTACGACACGATGGCCCGCCCGATCGAGTACGCCCGACTGCTGTACCCGGCCGACAGCTACGAGGTCGAGATGACGCTGGTGGAACGCTGATGCGCCTCTCGGGCACCGCCTCCCCACCACCAGGACCGATGCCGTCGACCCGCAGGAGGCACGCGTGACCACCCGCCGGATCGGAGTCGGGACGGTCGGCCTGGGCTGGATGGGCCGCGTACACAGTCGGGCGTATCGCCGTCTGCGCGACCACTTCCCCGAGACGGTGGCGCGGCCGGAGCTGGTCATCGTGGCCGATGCCTCGCCGGACCGCCGCGCCGAGGCTGCCGACGTGCACGGCTACCGCGAGACCACCGACCAGTGGCAGCGCGTCGCGGAGCATCCCGACGTCGACGTGGTCAGCATCGCCGTCCCCAACTTCCTGCACCGTGAGATCGCCATCGCCGCAGCTCGGGCAGGCAAGCACCTGTGGCTCGAGAAACCCTGCGGGCGCGTGCCGGCGGAGACCGCCGAGATCGCCGAGGAGGTGGAACGGGCGGGGATCCACACGGCCGTCGGGTTCAACTACCGCTACACCCCCGCGGTCGAGCGGGCCCGGGAGCTCCTCGCCGCGGGCGCCGTCGGCACGCCCACGCACTATCGGGGGCACTTCCTCGCCGACTACGCGAGCGATCCTCGCGGTGGCCGCTCGTGGCGCTTCCAGGAGGCCTACGGAGGGCTGGGCGTACTGGGCGATGTGATGAGCCACGCGGCCGACATGGCCTGCCATCTGCTCGGCCCCATCGACGAGCTGTCGGCGGAACGCGCCGTGTTCGTCCCCGAACGGCCGCGAGTCTCGCTCGAGGCCAGCCACTTCGACGTCAGCGAGGACGCCGCGCTCGCGCCGGTCGAGAACGAGGACTACGCCGCGAGCCTCGTCCGGTTCGCGGGCGGTGCCCGCGGCACGCTCGAGGCCAGCCGCGTCACCGTGGGCCCGCACGTCCGCATGGCCTTCGAGCTCCACGGGACCGAGGGCGCGCTCGCGTGGGACTTCGAGCGGATGAACGAGCTGTGGCGATACGACCGCCGCGATCCCGACCCGGGCTACCGGCGCGTGTTGAGCGGGCCCGGCACCGCCGAGCACGGTCGGTTCCAACCCTCCGCGGGGATCGGGCTGGGCTTCGACGACCTGAAGGTCATCGAGGTGCACCGGTTCCTGGAGGGCATCGTCGACGACGAACCCCGCGCCGCCGGTCTCCCCGAGGCCGCCGCCGTCATGGCCGTGATCGGCGCCATGCAGCGTGCGGCGCGAACCGGCTCACGGGTGACCGTCGAACCGCTCACCACCGCACCGTCCGGAGGGGCTACCCCATGAGCCTGCGACTGGGCATTCTCGGCGCCGGCCGCATCGGCGGGCTGCACGCCGCGAACGCCGCCCACGCCGTTCCCGGCGTCTCGCTCGAGATCGTCGCCGACCCCGACGAGGCCGCCCGCTCACGACTGGTCGACGAGCTCGGGACGGCGGTGACCCCTCGCTGGGAGGACGTCGTGGGCGACGAGCGGGTGGACGCGCTCGTGGTCGCCTCCCCGACGGACCTGCATGCCGAGCAGGTCCGTGCGGCCGCCGACGCGGGCACGCCCGTGCTGTGCGAGAAGCCCCTCGACACCGACCTGGCCGTGATCGACGAGCTCCTCGGGCGCGTCGCCCGTCGCGGCACGCTGCTGATGACCGGCTTCAACCGGCGATTCGATCCGCACCTCGCGACTCTGCGGGACCGAGTGGCCCGCGAACTCGGCGACATCTGGCAGGTCCGGGTCACCTCCCGGGACCCGGCGCCGCCTCCGACGGAGTACGCCGCGCGGGCGGGCGGCCTGTTGGTCGACATGACGATCCACGACTTCGACACCGTGCGCTTCGTCACCGGCTCGGAGATCACCGAGGTGAGCGCCTGGGGCACGGCGCGCATGCCCGAGACCCCGACGGGGGAGGCCGACACGGCCACGACGCTGCTGCGCCTCACCGACGGCGCGATCGCCACGATCGAGAACTGCCGTCGCTCGGCGCTCGGCTACGACCAGCGGGTCGAGGTCCACGGCGAGGGAGGCACGGCGTTCATGGACAACGTCGAGCCGACCTCCGTCCGCGTCGGGGACGGTGACGGCTTGCACCGCGCCCCACCCCCGCCGTTCTTCGTCGAGCGGTACGCGGCGGCGTACCGCGCCGAGCTCGCCGCCTTCCGGGACGCGGTCACCGGCGGGCCCGCACAGCCGTCCGGTTGGGACGGACGGCAGGCCGTCGCGGCCGCGCTGGCGGGGCAGCGCGCCCTCACCGAGGGGCGGCCGGTCCGGCTCGACGAGTTCGCTCCCGCGACGTGACCGACGAGAAGGAGCCCCCTTGAGCACCGCGAGCCCCGAAACGAGCGCCGCCCCCGAGCCCGACCTGATCAGCGTCGGGCGGGTGTGCGTCGACCTGTACGCGGAGCAGGAGGGGGCCCCGCTCGAAGCCGTTCAGTCCTTCCGCACCTACGTCGGCGGCAGCGCTGCCAACATCGCGGTGGGGGCCGCCCGGCAGGGCCTCGACGTCGCGGTGCTTACGCGGGTCGGCGACGAGCAGCTGGGACGACTCGTGCGCGAGCGCTTCACCGCCGAGGGCATCGACACGCGGTGGGTCACGACCGATCCCCAACGCCTCACGCCGATGGTGCTGCTCGCGGTGCGCCCCAGTGACGACTTCCCCCGGATCTTCTACTACCCCGAGCCCGCGGACCTCGGCGTCCGCCAGGAGGACGTCGACGCCGCCCCGATCGAGCGTGCCCGTGCGTTCCTGCTCGGCGGCTCCGCGCTGATCGAGCCGGCCATGCGCTCGGCGATGCAGGCCGCGGTCAAGCGTGCCCGCGAGCACGGCACCCCCGTCGCCCTCGATCTCGACTACCGTCCCGTGCTCTGGGGCGTGGCCGACACCGCGCAGGGTGGGCAGATGACCGGCACCGATGCGGACGTGGTGCGCGCCTACGAGAGCGTGCTGCCCTCCTGCGAGCTCGTCGTGGGCACCGAGGAGGAGTTCCGGTCGGTGGTGGACGCCGACGACACGGAGGCGGCGCTGCGGGCGGTGCGCGAGCAGACCAGCGCGCTCCTCGTGATCAAGCACGGCGCCGCGGGGGCCACCGCCTACGCGGGGGCGATCTCGGAGGGCGAGCACGTCGCGGGCTTCCCCGTGGAGGTCTTCAATTCGGTCGGTGCGGGCGACGCGTTCATGAGCGGGTTCCTGCGGGCCTGGCTCGACGGCGACGCGCCGGCGCGGTGCATCGAGCGGGGCAACGCCGCCGGGGCGCTCGTGGTCTCGCGGCACGGGTGCTCCCCGGCGATGCCGACCACGGCGGAGCTGGACTACTTCCTGCCCCAGGCACGGACCCTCGAGCGGCCGCGTGAGGACGGTTGGCTCGCGCACCTGCACAAGGCCACGACGCGCCCCGCGGTGGACGACCTGCAGGTGCTCGCCGTCGACCACCGGTGGCAGCTCGAGGAGCTCGCCGAGGACCTGGGGGCGCCCCGCACGAGCGTCGCCCGGCTGAAGGGGCTGCTGGCCGAGGCGTTCACACGCGTTGCCGCCGACCTCGAGGGCACGCCGGGCATCCTCCTCGACGACGTGTACGGGCGGGAACCCCTCGAGGCCGTGACCGGGCAGGGCTACTGGGTCGCGCGCGCCGTCGAGCTGGCGGGCAGCCGCCCGGTCGCCCTGGCCGGAGGCGACGACGTGACCGCGACGCTGCGCCGTTGGCCCGCCGAACAGGTCGTCAAGTGCATGGTCTACTGCCACCCCGACGACGACCCCGCCTTGTGGCACACGCAGGAGAGCCGCGTGCTGCGGCTCGCCGAGGCGTGCATGGACCTCGATCGCGCGTTGATGCTCGAGCTCCAGACGCCGTCCGGCCGCAGGTACGAGGGCGACGACCTCCCGCGGACGCTCGAGCGTTTCTACCGCATCGGTGTCCGCCCCGAGTGGTGGAAGCTGCCGCCCGTCGAGGACGCCGAGCAGTGGTACGCGAGCGGCGAGGTCGTGCGACGTGGGGACCCGCACTGCCACGGCCTGCTCGTGCTCGGCCAGAGCGCCGCGACCGATCAGCTCGCCGCGAGCTTCGCCGCCGCGGCCCGGGAACCGCTCTGCAAGGGCTTCGCGGTCGGACGCTCGATCTTCGCCGGCCCCGCCAGCGACTGGTTCGGCGGCCGACTCGACGACGAAGCTCTCGTGAACGCGATCGCCGACAACTACCGCGCGATCGCCAGGCTCTGGGCGCAACGTCGCTGACCGGGCCCGCCCTTCGCACCCGCCTCCCGCGACCCGGACCCGGGGTTCGGACACTCGGGGAAGCGAGAGCCGAGGCACCAAGCACGAGGCGCGACGCGCGTGGTGCGCCCTAGAAGCCGCGCTCCCGCAGGAACCGCCGGTTGCGCCCCTGGGCCTCGCTCGCGTCGGCGATCGTCTCCTCGGGGCCGTGGATACGGTCCTGTTCGACCATGAGCCAGCCTTCGAAGCCGCCGGCCCTGATCCGCTCGCACAGCGTGTCGAGGTCGAGGCTGCCCTGGCCCAGCTCGCAGAAGATGTCCCGGCTCCACACCTCGTACATCCCGCCGCCCTCGTCGAGAGCGGCGCGTAGCCGGTCCTCGCGCACATCCTTGAGCTGGAGATGGTTGATGCGCTCGCGCCAGCGGTCGAACCCGACGACGACGTCGGCGCCGGCCATGGCGAGATGACCGCTGTCGAAGCACAACGAGACGCGTGAGGCGTCGAGCAAGGCGTCGATCTCGTCGGCGGTCTCGACATAGGTGCCCGCATGGTGGTGGAACGTGCTGGCGAGCCCCGCGGCGGCGCACCGATCGACGGCATCGTCGAGGCGTGCTCCGGCTGCCTGCCACGTGTCGCGGGTGAGCCCGGGCGCGCGGGACGTTCCCCCTTCTCCGGGATGAGCCTGGCGGGTCGGATCGCCGGCGTCGGCCAGCGTCACCTTCGGATCGCGCGCGAGGCCGTGGTCCGCCGCGTCACGCAGGCGACCGATCGCGTCCCCGAGCCCCCCGAGGTCGTCCTCGTATCCGGGCTGCTCGGAGAACCGCATCGGCACGAACGCGCCGGCGAGCAGGAGCCCGTGGCGCGCGAGCCGATCACGCAGCTCCCCCGGGTCACCGAGGTAGCCCGGGGGGCCGAGATCGATGCCGTCGTAGCCGCTCTCGGCCACGGACGCCACCACCTCCTCCGGACCCGGGACGTTCGTGCCCTCTCGGCCCACGGTCAGCTCGAATGCGCCGTAGCTCACCGGCGCGTTCGCCACCAGGATCGTTCGCTCGGTCACCCGGAGATCCTTCCGTCCGCGTCGTCGGGGGTGATGATCGCCTTGACGGCGTCACCGTTCCGGAGTTCCTCGAGGGCCGCAGGCAGCTCGGACAGAGACCACGTACCGCTGATGATCGGCGCCAGGTCCGGCGTACCGTGCTCGAGGGCGCGGATCGCGCTCGGAAAGCGTCCCTTGCCGACGAAGGACCCGATCACCGAGAGTTCGCGCTCGGTGATGTCGATCTGGGGAACCTGCGGCCGCGCCCCGCTGTTCATGCCGAACAGCACGATGCGCCCAGCTGGCCGGACCATCCGCACGGCTTCGGAGAAGGCCGCTCCGGTCGCGTCGATCGCGAGGTCCGCCCCGAGCCCGCCCGTGCGCGCGGACAGCTCGCCGGTCGGCTCGGCCGCGTTCGGGTCGATCACCGCTGCGGCCCCCACCTCGAGTGCGATCTCGCGGCGCGGCGCCCGGGGCTCGACGATCACGACCACCGCACTGGCTGCCGCCAGTAGGGCGGTCCACATGAGGCCCACCGGACCCGCGCCGAGGACCACGGCGACCTCGTTCGGCACGGCCCGGACCTTCTCCAGCCCGTTCATGACCGTGGCGAGAGGCTCGGAGAGGGCGGCCAGGGCGGTCGGCACCTCCTCGCCGATGGGATGACAGTTGGGGGCCGGCACACGGACGAACCGGGTGAGGCCGCCGTCGCGGAACACCCCGAGCGCGTCGAGGTCCTCGCAGAGGTTGGGGTGACCACGGCGGCACAGGGCACACATCCCGCAGGCGAGGATCGGGTCGATCGCGACCCGCTCGCCGTGCGCCGGTCGGTCCACCGCGGCGCCGACCTCGTGCACGCGCCCGACGATCTCGTGACCGAGTACGATCCCCACCGTGGCCGGATGGGCTGGCGGATCGCTGAGGATGTGGAGGTCCGTGCCGCAGACTCCGCACGCCTCCACCTCGACCAGCACGTCGTCGGCGCGCAACAGCGCGGGCTGCGGGCGGTTCTCGAATCCGAGCGTGCCTTCGGCGACGAGAACCGCGGCGGCTGGCACGCCCACCCCCTCCACGGAGTCCAGGACAGTCACGTGCGGAAGGTAGGCAGAGGACGCCAACTTTGTCAAGACATTCTCATCTACTCCGACCGTCGTCCCCATGACCCGGCACGCCGACACGCCACCGACGGTGTCGGAATTGGCACAGCGCTGGGCCGACGAGCTCGACGCGTGGGCGATCCCCGACGAGATCCTCGCCGCCGCTCCACGGTCCCCGCACGGCTTCAGCGTGGAGCGATTCGCGTCCAGGGCCGACGAAGCCCGGCGCGACGGCCCGAGCACCCCCACGTCCCAGCGTGCACACGCCCTGTTGCCGGCGGGTGGCACCGTGCTTGACGTGGGGTGCGGAGCGGGAGCGGCCAGCCTGCCCCTCGCCGGGCGCGCGGGCGCCCTCATCGGTGTCGACGAGTCCGAGGCATTGCTCGACGCCTTCGCCGACCGCGCTCGCCGGGAGCAGCTACGAGCGGAGACGGTGGGCGGCCGCTGGCCAGACGTGGCCGGGCGCGTTCCGATCGCCGACGTCGTCGTCTGCACCCACGTGGCCTACAACGTGCCCGACATCGACGCCTTCCTCGCCGCGTTGACCGCCCACGCGCGCCGCGCCGTGCTCCTCGAGGCGACGGTCACGCATCCGCTCAGCTGGACGGCGCCGTTCTGGCGAGCGCTGCACGGCCTGGAGCGCCCGGAGGGCCCCACGAGCGAGCACCTCATCGCGCTCGTCCGCGCGCACGGGCGCCAGCCACGCATCGACCGGTGGGAGCAGCCCCAGCGCGCCGACCGCCCGGGCGACGACGCGACGACGTTCCTGCGACGTCACCTGTGCCTCACCGCGGACCGTGCCGAGCAGATCGGTGCCCTCCTCGAGGCTCACCCGCCGCCCCAACAACGGCGCGTTGTCTCGCTCGCCTGGCGCGCCGGCGCCGACCAGTAGCCGGAACTGCGATCGCAGAAGCTTTGTCAGTGATCGCGCTGCTCCGACGCCGTCACGACCTCCCGAGCGACCGCGGCGGCGAGCGGCGGCGGAACGCTGTTGCCGAGCTGGGACTGGACCGAGGCACGATTGCCGGCCAGGTCGAAGTCGTCGGGGTAGCCGAATAGGCGCTTGAGCTCGGGGACGCGCAAGCGGCGGTTCTCCCAGTGGAAGGGGCCGACGTTCGGTCCGGGCTGAGCCTGGATGGTGGGCGACGGCTTGTCGGGGGAGAGCTTGAGCAGGAACGACCAGTAGCGGCTGCGCCACTCGAAGACTGGCTCGGGGTGGCCGCGCTCGGCGGTGAGGTGGAGGTAGTTCTCTCCCGGGGGGATCTGGGGCAGCAGGTGGCCCCACTTGCCGCGCACCTCCTCGCCAGCCTCGGGCTCGGTGGCCAGGCCCTCGAGCGCTTGGCCGGCGGTGACGTGCGGTCGCGCGAGGTTGCCGGTGTCGCGGCGCTCCCACTTGCCACCGTGCGTGGGGGCGGGCAGCTCGGGGCACGGCTCGTCCTTGGGCACGCCGACGATGAACAGGCGTGGCCGAGACTGAGCGACACCGTAGTCGGCGGCGTTGAGGACCTTCCAGCGGTAGTCGTAGCCGGCAGCGTCGATCTCGCGGAGCAGCCGCCTGAAGGCTGGGCGGCTCGCCCGATTGTCGTAGGTGAGCGCGTAGACGTTCTCGAGAACGAACGCGCACGGCTGCGCCTGAGCGAGCACCCGCGTGTACTCCTGCAGGAGGCTCGCGTCGGGGTCGTGACCGGCGCGCTTCCAGTCGAGCCAGAAGCCGGACTTGGAGAAGGGCGTGCACGGAGGGCCACCGACGAGCAGGTCCGGTCGCTCGCCAGCGACAAGGCCGGCGGCGCCGAGGATCCGCTCGGTAGGGAGGTGGAGGATGTCCTCGCGGATGACCGGGGCGGCGAGGCCATGGAAGTTCTTCTCGAGTGTGTCGGCGGCGTCGTCATCGGGCTCGACAGCGGCGGCGACGGCGTAGCCGGCTTGCTCTATGCCAAGGTCAAGGCCGCCGGCGCCCGAGAACAGCGAGATCGCCACGCGTCGGCGTGCAGTAGTGGTGTCGATCATGCCCGCAGCATGCCACGTGGATGTGACCAGACTCGGCAAGCGGGGCCCGGTGGCTGTGGACATCGGGCTGCCGGCGGCGGCATGAGAGCTTGGACCCGATCGGATGTCCGCGGGGGGTCAGGTCCCGGGCAGCGTCGGCTGCCAGGTCTCGTCGACGGTGTGGAAGTTGTGGAGCTTGTCGGGGTAGTCCGGGTAGCGCGGCATGTCGGCGGTCCGCTTGAAGCGGAACTCCCAGGCGTGGGTCTGCGGGTACAGGCATGCGGCGACGACATCGAACGCGTCGGTGTCATACAGCCGCCCGGGGACGCTGCCACGCGTCTTCCAGAGCTCGACGAGCGGGGCGCCGGTCGCGGGGTCGGTGCGGGTGGAGAGCACGTTCTTACACTCGACGCGGAGTGACTCGCCGTCGACGACGACCTCGAAGTCGGGCTGGGCGTCCTTGTCGAGGGGGATGACTCGCGCCTCGGGCAGGTGCTCGCGCAGATGCCGCTCGAGATGCAGCTCAGCGACGCCGCCCTTGACCGCCGTACCGAGGCGCCGCCGATCGGCGATCAGGTCGAGGATCTCGTGGGCGTTGAGGCCCCACTCGTCCTCGAGGCTGTGGCGGAGCCCCTCGGATGGTCGCTGGCCGGCTCGGACCGCGGCCTGATGCCGGAGCGCCTGGTCCAGCTCGAGTTCGCGGGCGTCGCGCTCGAAGCGGAGCAGGTCGACCAGGCGCTCGGACCGGAAGGCGATGCAGGTCTCGAAACCCTGCGCCGAGCGGGCCTCCCGTCTTGTGCCGGGCGCGTTGCCGCGCTCCCAGACGTGCCAGCCGCCCTCTTGGGCCACGGCGATGTCGTGGTGGCGCACCTGCACCGAGTTGCCCATCGGCAGTGGGTCGTACAGGCGCGGGTCAAGCGCGACGCCGATGCCCGCGTCGAGCTGTATCCCAATCACCGCCGTGGCGTCGACCCCGGCGGGGTCGAAGCCCACCGGATGCTCCCAGTCCTCCCAGGCGCTCTCGGACATGAGCCGGACCTGGATCTCGTACTCGTCCTCGGGTCTCCCGCCGGTGCCGAGGCTCTTGGAGCGGAACGCATAGACCATCGCGCCGAGCCGCTCGTCGCCTGGCAGACGGATGCCCAGGTGCATCGGCGAGACCCCGGCTCCGCTCTCCGAGAGGACGGTCCCACCTGAGGCCTCCGCGGCGTCGCGCAGCCACACGGCGAGGTCGTCCTTGCCGCGGGAGCGGTAGGCGTTGGCGTACGAGCGGCCGGCGATGGGCGCGCTGCGATCCCACTCGACCAACCTGGCCCTCCCGCCTCGCCGACGCCCGGGGACGAGGCTAGCGGACGATCAGCTCAGCCGGGGGCGTCGAGGGCGCAGGCGACTTTGACAACGGCGTCGTCGACGGACTCGTGCTCCCAGATGCGCACCGGCGTCCAGCCGGCCTGGCGCAGCCGCGCGTCGGTGTCGGCGTCGCGCTCTCGGTTGCGAGCGATCTTCGAGCGCCAGTACTCGGCGTTGGTGGACGGCTCGCCGTAGTGCTGGGGGCACCCGTGCCAGTAGCAGCCGTCGACGAACACGGCGACGCGGCGTCGGGTGAACACGAGGTCGGCGCGCCGCCGCAGCTCGGGAATCGGAGGATGGTCGACGCGGTAGCGGTAGCCGAGACGGTGCAAGGCTCGGCGCAGTGCGAGCTCAGGGCTGGTGTCTCGTCCTCGGTTCCCCAGCATCACCGCGCGGGAGGCCTCGGACGAGGCCCAGGAGCCGGGTGGAAGACTGTGATCGGCCATGGTCGGGATGAGCGCTCGTTCACGTCCCATTCAGCACGACAGAAGGCACGTGTCCAGACGTGCCACCGGTGGTGGAGGTGGGATTCGAACCCACGAGGGCTTTCGCCCTACCCGCTTTCGAGGCGGGCGCACTAGGCCTGACTATGCGACTCCACCCGCGGGCCCGAGGCTAGCAATCCGGTGGTTACGCCGCGACCGCGCGCGCCGGGCACGGAAGAAGCGCTGCAGCATCTCGCCGGCCTCGTCCGCGCGCACTCCACCGGTCACGGCCACCTGGTGGTTGAGGCGTTCGTCCCGGCACACGTCGTAGAGCGACCCGACGGCGCCGGCCTTGGGATCGTGCGCACCAAACACGAGCGCGGGCAAGCGGGCGTTCACCAGCGCTCCGGCGCACATCACGCAGGGCTCGAGGGTCACGTAGAGCCAGCAGTCGTCGAGGCGCCACTGGCCCAGCGCCCGAGCCGCGCGCCGGATGGCGACCAGCTCGGCATGCGCGGTGGGGTCGGCATCGACCTCGCGACGGTTGCGGCCGCTGGCCAGCTTCTCGCCGTCGCGCACCACGAGCGCGCCGACCGGCACGTCGCCGTCGCGTTCGGCCGCCCGTGCTTCCTCGAGGGCGCGGTCCATCCAGATCCGGTGGGTCAGGCCAGGCATCCGTCCAGTATCGCGCGGCGCAACGGGATCCGTCGCGGGTCCCCGACTCAATCGGGCCGCCACGCCATCGACCTTCCGGGCCGCTCCCCTCCGAACCCGCCCAGCACCAGGACCTCCTCGCCCGTCCAGACGGCGTTCGCGCCCACGCGGCCGCCGAGGGGTGGAGGCGGCAACGGCCGCCAGAATCCCTGCGCATGATCCCAGACCGCGCCGTCCTCGAGCGGCCGCGAGGTGCGCCCACCCCAAATGAACAGGGCGTCGTCGGTCCAGGTGGCAGCGTGGTCCGAGCGCGGGGCCAGCGGCGGTGCCGTGAGCCGGTGCCAGCTGGCCCGCATGGGGTCGTAGGCACGCAGCGGATCCGGCTCGTCGCCGATCGGCACCCCGCCCCAGACGATCATCTGGCCCCCGACCGGGGATCCAGCGGAGGTGTCGGACGTCTCGGAGCCGCCGGCAGCTGCGGACGCGCCGGCGTTCCAGACCGCCGTGGCGTCCGCACGGCCCGTGTCGGCCGGGGGCGTCACGGACCAGGTGTCGAGTCGGGGGAAGTAGCGGGCGCCGCCGGCGAAGCGCTGGCCGCCCTCCCCCTCCCCGCCCCAGACGAGGAGTTCGCCGTCACCCGCGACCGCGGCGTGCCGTGCGCGCGCCTCGATGGGCGCGTCGCGGATCGTGCGCCACGCGTCCCGGGCCGGGTCGTACGCCGCCCCATCGGCCCGGAACCCCTCACCGCGCCCGCCCCACACGATCGCCTCCGAGCCGGTCCACACCATGCGGTGGTGGACCCGACCAGGAATCGGCGCCCGTGGCAGCGGCCGCCAGGCGTCGTCGATCGGATCGTAGGCGGCACCGTCCCCGAGTTCCCGGCCACCGGCGCCCCCGGGTCCGTGACGCGCGCGTCCACCCCATACGAGGAACTCCTCGCCGGTCCAGACCGCCGCGTGATGGACGCGGGGCTCCAGCGGCGCCTCGGGCAGCTCGCGCCACCGCCCCGCGTCCGCGTCGAGGGCGGCACCGAGCGGTGCGCTGGGGGCGGCGGTCCCGCCCCAGATCACGGCCTCCCCCGTTCCTCCGTCACCGTCCAGCACCGCGGCGGTGGCACCGGTGCGGGGCCCGACCGGCCCGTCGGGCAGTTCGCGCCACTCGCCGGCCGGCTCGACGGGCGTGCGCTCGACCGGCTCGGGCGAACGGACCCCGGACTCCCCGAAGGGGGTGCTGCCTGCCCACACCCAGAGTGCACCGGCAGCCACGAGGCCGAGGGCCACCAGCGCACCGCGGCGCGACCCGCGCCGCGCGCGGACGGTCTGCTGTTCCCAGGCGCCGTCATCGGTCACGTCGCTGAGGGTACCGGGTCGGTGGTGCGCTGGTTCGTCCTTCGGCGGTCGCACGCGCGAGGCCCCGGCCGAGTGCCGGGGCCTCGTGAGTGACCGGGTTCGCGCCGGCCGGTGGCTAGTTCACGTCGACCACGTCGCGGCCCGATCCCTGACCGACCTCGATGCGCCGCGGCTTCTGCTCGGGCGGGTGAGCGATCGCCAGTTCGAGCACGCCGTTCCACCACGGTGGAGCAGTCCGTAAACCCACGAACAGAGAACCAATCAGCTCGAGCGTGCACCCGGCGCCCGCCGTGGGGGTCCAGGGGGCGGGGGACCGCCTAGGAACGATCCCGATGGGGTGAGTGCGGCGCCAGGTCGTCGTGCACCGTGCCCTCCCAGAGCGGCGTGCCCGAGTGGTAGGCAGCTCGCCCGAGCACGTGGCCAGCCAGCGGCGCGGTCGCGAACTGCAGGAAGATCGCGACGACCATCTTCACCGTCGCGGACACTCCCGGTTCCAGGAAGGCGACCCCCGCGAGGACCAGCGCGACGCCGAGGCCGACCGCCTTGGTGGACGCGTTCACGCGGGTGAGCAGGTCCGGGAAGCGCAGGACGCCCACGCCGGCGAGCAGGACGAGCACCACCCCGAGCCCGATGAGGGCAGAGCCGACGATGCTCACTGGTCACCCCGCTTGCCGACCAGACGAGCGAGGGCGACCGTGGCGAGGAATCCGAGCAGGGTCGCGACGAGCACGACGTCGAGGAACATCTCGCTGCCCGACCGCACACCCATGAGGCCGAACACCGCAACCAGCGTGAACAAGCACACGTCGGCGCCGACGGCCCGATCGGCGACGGTGGGGCCGATCGCCGTTCGGATGAGGCCGAGCAGGAACGCGACACCGAGCCCCGCGAGTGCGACATCGATCCCGGTCACGTGGCCTCCCCTCGGTCACCCGGCGTTCTCCTCGCCACCCTGCCCTCCGGGGGACGCGCTGGGCTCGATGGGCCACGAGTGGCGGCTAGCAGCCGCCGTTCCATGCGCCACACCTGTTCGAGGAAGTCGTCCAGCGGGTCGGCGTAGAGGGTGTGCACGTACAGCACGTTGCGGTCCTCCTCCACCTCGATGGACAAGGTGCCCGGGGTCATCGAGATCGAGTTCGCGAGCAGCATGATCTCGGTGTCGGTCTCGCAGGCCGTCTCCACACGCACGATCCCGGCGGCCATCGAATAGCGGGGGGTCAAGACCTCCCAGGCCACCCGGGCGTTGGCCAGGATGAGCTCCCAGATGAAGAACAGCACGTACGCCACGACCTGGGGCAGGCGGGCGAGGATCGCGACGATCGCCATCGCTCAGCCCTCCGTCCTGAGCGCGTCGAGGTAGGCCGAAGGGTCGAGCAGGGCCTCGGACGCCGACTCGACGACCGTGAGCAGCGGCTGCGCCCCGATCCCGAGCAACAGGGTCGCCGTGCCGATGACCACGCACGGCGCCACGATCCCGACACCACGCCGGACACGATCCCCGTGGCCGGTCGCGTCCCCGTGGCCGGTCGCGTCCCCGTGGCCCGCGGCGTCGCCATGGCCGGCGGCGCTTCCGGCCCCCCCGGCGGGCACCGGCATGCCCTCGGCCATCTTCATGGGTTCGTGCTCCGACGCGGGCTCACCCCAGAAGACCCCGTTCCAGATCTTGATCATCGACATGAGCGTGAAGAACGAGACGATCACGGCGACGGCACCGGCGAGCAGCGCTCCGTCGTCGAATGCGGCGCGCACCAGCAGGTACTTGCCGACGAACCCGCTGGTCGGCGGCAGGCCGGCGAGCGCCAGCGCGGACAGGATGAACCCGGTCGCGAGCAGCGGACGCGCACGCACGATGCCCCCCAACCGCGCGAGGGTGCCCGTGCCGTAGATCGCCTCGACCGCCCCGGCCGCGAGGAACAGGGATCCCTTCACCGCGATGTACTGGATGAAGTAGAAGATCCCGGCCGTCACGCCGGCGACGGTCCAGAGGCCCAGCGGCAGGACGAGATAGCCGACCTGGCTGACCATGTGGAACGCGAGGATGCCGCGCATGTCGCCCTTGCCGACCGCGCCGAGCACCCCCACGACCATCGTGAGGCCTGCGATCGCGAGCAGCGCCCCGGCATACATGGGATCGCCGTCGAAGACCACCGCGTAGAGCCGGTAGAGGACGTAGACACCGGCTTTGGTCAGCAGCCCGCTGAACAACGCGGTCACCGCCGGCGACGCCTCGACGTAGCTCCGCGGCAGCCACGTGTGCAGGGGGACGATCGAGGCCTTCACACACACCGCGAGGGCGACCACCCCGGTGGCTGCGGCGGCCAGCGGTTCCCGCCCGGCGCCGGCCAGGACCCCGAAGTTGACGCTGCCGACGGTGCCGTAGACCAGCGCGATGCCGACGAGGAACACCGTCGACGCGAGCAGGTTCACCCCGACGTACAAGGCGCCCGCCCGCACCTGCGCCGCGGCCCCGCGCAGAGTCAGCAGGACGTACGAGGCGATGAGCATCACCTCGAACATCACGAACAGGTTGAACAGGTCGGCGGTGAGGAACGAGCCGTACACCCCCGCGACCAGCGCCAGCACCATGGGATGGAACAGCGGGTGGCGGTCCTCGCCGCTGGCGATCGAGAACAGCACGCTCGCGAGCGTCATGAACGACGCGATCGCCAGCAGCAGCGCCGCGAACCCGTCCGCGACGAAGGGAATGGCGATCCCCACCTCCCAGCCCCCCACCTGGTGACCGAGGACGTCGCCGTCGCGGGTCACCGCGACGAAGACCACCGAGAGCCCCAGGACGGCCGCGACCGTCACCATCGTCAGCACCCGCTGGACCCGGCGGCGATGGCGGGCGACGAGGCTCAGCGCGCTCGCCAGCAGCGGCAACGCGACGGGCAGCGTCAGCAGGCTGTTCACGAGCCACCCGCCTCGTCGCTCCCGGGGACCGACTCCGCCTCACCGTGTTCGATGTCGTCGTCGCCGAGGACGTCCGCACTCCGATAGGCCAGGGCGAGCAGGAAGGCGGTGATCCCGAACGCGATGACGATCGCCGTGAGCGCGAAGGCTTGCGGCAGCGGGTCGGCTTGGGCCCCGTTCTCCCCGATGAATGGCACCGCGCGGCGAGCGACACCGCCGCTGGCGACCAGTGCGGTGGTGCCGGCGTGACCGAGCAGCACGAACCCGAGCACGACCCGGACGAGGCCTCGCTGCAGGATGAGGTACGTCCCCCCCGCGGCGCAGAGCCCCACGATCAGCGCCGCGGTCATCGGCGGCCCTCCCGGGGGCTCTCCGACCCCGTGTCGGGATCGGGGACCCACGTCGGCAGTCCCGGTGTCACCCGATCGTCGTCACGCGGCTCGCCGAGGTAGGTCATGATGGCGACCACCATCCCGACCACGATCAGCCAGACGCCCACGTCGAACACCAGTGAGGCGGCCAACTCGAACTGTCCCAACTCGAACTTGGCGCTCTGCAGGAAGCTCTGGCCGAGCACGAGACCACCGATTCCGTAGACGGTCGCGAGCGCGAGCCCCCATCCGCACAGCGGGACGAAGCGCAGGAACCGGTACCGGAGCACGCCCCGGGTGCCGAGGGTCAGGTACTCGAGGACGACAGCGGCGCCGGCGGCGAGACCCCCGATGAAGCCTCCCCCCACCTCGTTGTGCCCGCGCAGAAGCAGGTAGAGGCTGAAGGCGACCATCAACGGGACGAGCACCCGCTGCCCGGTGCGCAGGATCACGGTGCTCACCGCGTCACCTCCTCGCCCTCGTCCGCATCCCCGTCGTCGCCCGGTGCCGCACCGGAGTACGGATCGACGTCCCGCGGCTCCTCACCAGGCTGTGCGCGAGCGCGGCCGTCCGGGACGAGGCGGACCAGCGCGTACATGCCGGCCGCCGCGATCGCGAGCACGCCCACCTCGCCCAAGGTGTCGAGGGCGCGGAAGTCCACGAGGATCGTGTTGACGACGTTGCTGCCGCCGGTCACCTCCTCGGCCTCAGCGAGGTAGTAGGCGGCGGGATCGGACTCCCCGCGCCGTCCGGTCAGCAGATAGGTCCCCGCGAACGCCAGCGCGCCGACCACCGCCGCGATGACACCCGCGCCGGCGACCCGGGGGCGGCGGACCCGCAGGAAGTCCGGAGGCAACCGGCGGAACACGAGCACCACCAGCGCCACGGTCAGGGTCTCCACGAGCAGCTGCGTCAGCGCCAGGTCGGGTGCGCCGATCTGCACGAACCAGGCGGCGATCAGGAACCCTGTCAAGCCGAGCATCGCGACGGCGCCGACGCGGCTCTTGGCCTGCGCCATGCCCGCGATCGAGAGCACGAGCAACGCCACGATTCCCCAGTCCAGGGGCTCGTGGGGAGCTGGCGGCTGGGCGGTGGTGAGATCCGCGGCCAGGGCGACCGCGGTGCCGCCCACCGCGAGGACCACGAGGACCGGCGCCACGTGCACCGCGATCGACGAGGACGCGGCCGGGGCGCCGATGCGCTTGCCGAGCGCGATCGACTGATCGTAGAGCCGGTCGAACGTCCCCTCGCCGTCGATCGGCAGGCGGACCCGGCCCTGGAGCCGCTCGACGCGCTCCCGCGTCAGGAACAACGCGATGCCGCCACCGACGACGATGGCCGACATCAGGAGCGGCAGGGTGAGGCCGTGCCACAGTGAGAGGCCGAACTCGGGGCTCTCCCCGGTGGTGTCGAGCCCCACGACGTTGGCGTACGGGCTGAGCAGCGGGACGACGAGGCCCAGCGCGAGGCCGGCCACGCCGAGGAGCAGCGGGGCGGCCTCGAACGACAGCGGTGGCGCGTGCGCGTGCGTACGCAACGGCCCCTCGAACGTGCGCCAGTAGTAGCGGGCGCTGTAGGCGAACGTGAAGACGCTCGCCGCGACCGCCAGCGTGGCCGAGGTCGGCGCGAGCCACGCGGCACCGGGGGACTCGACGAACGCGGCGAAGGCCTCCTCCTTCGACACGAACCCGAGCAGTGGGGGCAGCCCGGCCATCGAGACCGCGGCCAGCCCGCCGGCGAGCGCCGTGCGCGGCATGTCGGCCCTGAGCCCGCCGAGCTCGCGCAGGTCGCGCGTCCCCGTCTCGTGGTCGACGATCCCGACGCTCATGAAGAGCGTGGCCTTGTACAGCGCGTGGGCGAACAGGTGCACCCCGGCTGCCCCGAGCGCGAGCGGTGTGCCGATGCCGATCAATCCGGTCAGGAAGCCGAGCTGGCTGACCGTGCCGTACGCCAGCAGGCGCTTGAGGTCGTTCGCCTTGGTCGCGACGACCGCGCCGAGCAGCGCGGTCCCGAGGCCGAACAGGACGAGCGGCACCTGCCAGACGGGCTCCCCGCCGAACACCGGGGTCAGCCGGAAGAGCAGGTAGATGCCGGCCTTGACCATCGTGGCGGCGTGCAGGTACGTGCTGACGGGGGTGGGGGCGACCATCGCCCCAGGCAGCCAGAAGTGGAAGGGGAACTGCGCGCTCTTGGTGAACGCGCCGAGCAGGATGAGCACCACGATGGCCGGCATGGTCGGCGCCGCGAGCACCGCCTCGGGGCTCCGAAGGATCTCGGACAGCACGAACGTGTCGGCGGCCAGTCCGAGGAGCACGAACCCGGCGAGCAGCGCGAGCCCGCCGACCGCGGTGACGAGGAACGCTCGCGTCGCGCCCTGCGCGCCCTCGCCCTTGCCGCCGATCAGGAAGAAGCTCGAGACGCTGGTGAACTCCCAGAACACGAACAGCGCGATGAGATCGTCGGCGAGGACGAGCCCGAGCATCGAGGCGGCGAAGAAGGTCAGCAGCGCGAGGAAGCGCCCCGCCTTCGCCCGGTCCGTGCCGAAGTACCGCGCGCTGTACGCGAGCACCAGGGCACCGATGCCGAGCACGATCAGGCTGAACAGCAGCCCGAGGCCGTCCATGCGCAGCGCGAGGGTGAGGTCGGCGGAGGGGATCCAGGCGAGTTCCCCCGTCACAGGCTCGCCGGCGACCACACCCGGCACCTCGGTCGCGACCAGCACGGTGAAGACCGCCAGGACGCCCGCCAGCAGCCATCCGGCGTCGCGACCCATGGCCGTGGCGAGCGGCTTCGCGATCGCGGCGGCGAGGAAGGTGGCCGCAAGGACGCCCACGAGGATCATGCGCCGGCCTCCCGGCGCGCAGGGGCGTGGTGCGGCGTCGGCGGGATCGGGCTCATGAGGGCATCAGCGTGGGGCTCTTGCGACTTGGGGGTCGATGGCGGGACCCGCCGAGGACGTCGACGGCGCCCTAGGATCGCGCAGTGGATCCGGTGACGCCACTCGGCTCGCCCACAAGGCCGACGGGGCGGCAGTACCTTGCACGGAATGCCGCGGCCTACCTCCAGGGCAGCGCCTTCCGCTGTCCCCAGTAGGCCGAGGGGTCCTCGGCGAGCTCGGTGACGGCACCGGTGGACACCGCCGAAGCGAGTCCGACCGCGCGCGCGTTCGCCGCCACTTGGCCCGGCGTGGCCGCTCCGGACAGCACGATGTCGCTCCACGGCTGCGCCAGTGCGAGCGCGAGCGCGAGCGCATCGGCCGTCGGGGGTTCCGCCCCTGCCCCGGCGCACGACAGCAACCCGGTCGCCGCGTCCCCGCCGGGGGCGAGCCGCCCGTTGGCCAGCGCCTCCTTCACCACGACGACGAGGCCCGCGTCGTGTGCCTCCGCCAGCGCCGGAGCGGCGGATGGCTCGAGCGGATTCCAGGTGGCCTGCACCACCGCGAACGGGCAGCGGTCCAGCGCCGCGAGCGCCGCCCGCACGACGTCGGCCTGCTGCGGACCGCTCGTCGTGAACCCGACCCGCACGCCCTCCGCCGCCAGGTCGGCGAGCAGATCGAGGACCTCCGGGTCGCTGAGCACACCGGTATCGAGCGTCGCCGAGTGGATCTGGTAGACGTCGAGTCGGTCGCCCAGCACCGCCCGCGTCTCGCCGATTTGCCGGCGCAACGCAGCGGCCGAGTGGTCCTTCACCTCGTGGGTCGACGCGTCCATCCGCCAACCACCGGTGTAGGCGTATCCCCACTTGGACGCGATGGTGACCCCGTCCGCGTCGGCCCCACGGCGATCGAGCCAGCTCGCGAGGAACGCCTCGGCTCGACCGTACGAGCGTGCGGCGTCGACGTAGCGCAGCCCCGCCTCGAGAGCTGCGTCAAGGACCTCGTGACTGCGCCGCTCCAGGTCGGCCACGCCACGCGCCTGCCCGAGGTCCTCCGCGTGTCCGATGGTCAGGTACGCGGGGCGGCCCACCGCTGCGAGCCCGATGCCGAGCGGGGTGGCGGGTAGCTCGGAGGCGCCAACGCGAATCCGTGGTATGAGCTGCATGCGCACAGTCAACCGCGCCGACTCACCGGGCGCATCCGCCCCGTTCACAGCGCAGCTCACCGGGCGCATGCGCCCCGTTCACAGCGCCCGGTCCCGGATCCGCGCCGCTGGCACACCGACCGGGTATCGTCCGGCCGAGGGGAGCAAGGACCCCGTGGCGACCAGGCGGCGACGCAGATGACCGACCCTCCGCCCTCCGACGGACCCGAGGAACTCGACCCCCCCGACCGGCCCGCCCGTCCCGGCGGGAACGGCCGAAGGGGCGAGCAGAACGCGCACAACGGGCAGGCCGCACCGGCGACGCCGCGCAGGCGGCCGTGGCCACGCCGACGCGAGGACGGCCCGCCCGTGCCGGCGCTGTTGCTTCGCGGGCTCGCCGCGATGTTCCTCGTCTCCCTCGCGGTCGCCGCCCTCACCGTGGGGGCGTTCACGTGGCTGGACGGCGCGGAAGCGCACGTCGTCACGGACGACGCCATGACCGGCGCCCTGGAACGGGGTGACGTCGCCCTCGTGCAGCCGGCGGGAGCGATCTCGGAGGGCATCGTGGTGCGATGGGTCGACGACCGGGGTGCCGCCCACGTGCACCGCGTCGTGCGGGAGGGGGAGGCGCTGCGCATGATCGCCGACCGGCACCGGTCACCGGTCGCCGAGATCAACGCGGACCGGGTCACCGGGGTGGTCGACCGACGCGTCCCCTGGGCCGGGGCCCCCCTGGTCTGGCTCGCCGAAGGCTCGGTGGGGCGGCTCGGCGCCTTCCTGCTGCTCTGCGCCGCCGCGATCGGCACCATCGCCGCGGTGCCGTTGCGGCCCGGCGTGATCGGCGAACGGGACCTGCCGCCGGGTGACGGGTCGGAGAATGCGAACGCGCCCGGCGACGCTCGTCGAGGACCGCGCGTGCCCGCGTAGCGGCGCTCGCGAGCACCCCAGGCGATCGAGCGTCGGTGCGCTCAGCCCTTCGGCGCGGGTTCGTGAGCGACCGCCTCGACGCAGATGCCCGCGGCGAACGTGAGCGTGACCCAAGCGCCCTTGCGGACGCGCGCATCGGCGACCGCGACGCCGTCGCGGCCGACGAGCACCGCGAGCAGCGTGGCGAGCACGTCACCGTGCGAGCACACGACGACGCGTCCACGAGCGTGCGAGCGGACGAGTTCGTCGACCGCCGCGAGGGCGCGCCCGCCGAGCCACGCGGATCCGACCCAGGCCGAGCCGCGGTCGACCGGCGGAGCGATCCGTCGATCGGCGAGCCTTCGGTCCGTCACGACCGGCGCGTCCGTGAGCTGACCGAGCAGCTCGACGGTCTCGACGCAGCGCGTCAGCGGGCTCGTGCGCACCCCCGAGAGGGGTGAGGGGTCACCCGACCCGCCGCTCGCCAGCCGATCGGAGAGCCACTTGGCCTGCCCCCGCCCTCCGGCGTCCAGCGGCCGCGACTCGTCGTGGTCGGTCCAGGAGCGCCGGCCGACAGCCTTGGCGTGGCGCAACAGCTCGACGACCGTGACCGGGCCTTCGGCGCTCAGCAGCGCACCTCCTGCTCCACCTCCCGGCCTACCCGGTCGGCGCGTACCGCCGGTGCGGCCCCAAGGATAACCGGGATCCCGCCAGCCGGTCGGTGCACCCCCATCGCCGGCGCTCAGCCGGCCGGGGCGCCCTCCGCGACCTCGGCGGTGAGGGAGTCGAGCACGCCCTTGGCATCGCCGAAGAGCATCACCGTGTTGTCGGCCTCGAACAGATCGTTCTTGATCCCCGCGTATCCGGGGGCCAGCGAGCGCTTGATCACGAAGACGCGCCGCGCACGGCCGACTTCCAGGATCGGCATACCGGCGATGGGGCTGCCCGGCTGCGTGTTCGCGGCCGGGTTCACGACGTCGTTGGCGCCGACGACGATGACCGCGTCGGTGTGCGCGAAGTCCTGGTTGATCTCGCTCATCTCGAAGAGCTGCTCGTAGGGCACCTCGGCCTCGGCGAGCACGACGTTCATGTGTCCGGGCATGCGCCCGGCCACCGGGTGGATGGCGAACCGCACCTCGACCCCGCGACGCCCCAGTGCCGCGGCGAGCTCCTTGACCGCGTGCTGTCCGCGCGCTGCCGCGATGCCGTATCCCGGGACGATGATCACCGATTGCGCGGACTCGAGGACCATCGCCGCTTCCTCGGCGTCGCTGGAGACCACGGACTCGTACGCCTCGGCCCCTTCGCCGCCGGTGGCGTCCCCGCCGTAGCCGCCGACGATGACGTTCGCGAGCGATCGGTTCATCGCCCGGCACATGATCTGGGTGAGGATGAGACCGGCGGCCCCCACCATCGTGCCGGCGATGATCAGGAGGTTGTTCTCGAGTGCGAAACCGGTCGCCGCGGCCGCCAGCCCCGACAGCGAGTTCAGCAGGCTGATCACGACCGGCATGTCGGCCCCACCGATGGGCAGGACCAGCACGACACCGGCCACCAGGCTCGCGGCGACGAGGCCGGCGACGAGCGCCGAAGCCGTCAGCGGATCGGCGAGGGCGAAGAGACCGCCGAGCCCCGCCGCCAGACCGCCCGCGAGGAGGAGTGTCAACAGGATCCCGCGCAGGGGGATCCGAGGCTGCCCCTTCACGGTGCCGCGCAACTTCAGCTCGGCCAGGATGCTGCCGGTGAACGTCGTGACGCCGATGAGGATCGACAGCGAGACCGTGATCGCGCTGGCCATCCCGAGAACGACCGCGGCGGGATCGTCCGCGCCGGCCTCGACGACCTCCAGCCAGAACAGCGCGAGAGCGACCAGCGCCGAGGCAGCACCGCCGAACCCGTTGAACCGCGCGACGATCTCGGGCATCTGGGTCGCCTTGGCGCGCACCACGATCAGGACCCCGACCACGGCCCCCACGGCAAGACCACCCGCGATCCACCGGTAGTCGACCAACCCCTGCTCGACGAGCGTGATGACGACCGCCAGCAACATCCCGCTGGCGATCAGCAGGTTCCCGCTCCGCGCGGTGCGGATCTTCGACAGGCGCTTCAGCCCGACGACGAACAACGCGATGCTCGCCAGGGCGGCGAGCGCGATCAGATCACCGGTCACCGGTCACCCCCGCCGCCGAACCGGGACAGCATCCGGTCGGTCACCAGGAACCCTCCCACCACGTTGATGGTGGCGAGGACGAGGGCCAGCGTGCCGAGCACCACTCCGACACTGGGATCGGCGACGGTGACCAGCGAGAGCGCCCCGAGGACCGTGATGCCGCTGAGCGCGTTGGCACCGCTCATCAGCGGGGTGTGCAACGTGGGAGGCACCTTGGTGATGAGCTCGAACCCCAGGAAGGCGGCGAGCACGAACACGTAGATGCTGACCAGCAGCGGCCCCATCAGGCGGCTCCTTCCGCGAGCAACTCGGCGGTGGGGGCGTGCGCCACGCCGCCGTCGTGCGTGAGCAGGGCACCGGAGACCACCTCGTCGTCGAGGTCGAGCGCCAGTGAGCCCGAGTCGTCGACGAGCAGCTTCATCAGCGCGCGGATGTTGCGCGCGAACAGCGCGCTCGCCTCGCCGGCCATGTCCGAGGGCAGGTGCTGGCCGGGGATGATCCGCACCTCACCGCGGTGCACCTCGGCGGCGGGGTCGGTGAGCTCACAGTTGCCGCCGTCGGCAGCAGCTACGTCGATCAGGACGCTGCCCGCGGGCATGGCCTCGACCATCTCGGCGGTCACCAGCCGTGGCGCGGGGCGGCCGGGCACCTGAGCCGTGGTGATGACCGCGTGGGCCTCGCGCAACCGCTCGGTCAGCACCGCTCGTTGACGCGCCAGGAAGTCCTCACCCACCTCCGCCGCATAGCCCCCCTCGGCGGAGAGGTCGCTGGCCTCGGGCACCTCGATGAACTTCCCGCCGAGGCTCTCGACCTCCTCCTTGGCGGCCTCACGGATGTCGGAGACATGCACGATCGCGCCGAGCCGCCTTGCGGTCGCGACGGCTTGCAGGCCCGCCACGCCCGCACCGAGCACGACCACCTGCGCAGGACGGATCGTCCCGGCGGCGGTCATGAAGAGCGGGAAGTACTTGTCGATCTCGTGCGCGGCGACGATCACGGCCCGATATCCGGCGACGTTGGCCTGACTGGACAGTGCGTCCATCGCCTGCGCTCGGCTGACGCGCGGCAGCAGCTCCAAGGCCAGCGTCGTGATCTTCCGCTCGGCCAGCAGACCGACGGCCTCGCGGTTGCGATGCGGCGCGACGAATCCCAGCAGGACCGCGCGCTCGGGCAGTGCTCTGGCCTCGTCGGGGCTCGGGGGCGACACGCGCGCGACGACATCCGCGTCGGCGATCCCCTCAGCGCTCACGAGTTCGGCGCCGGCCGCCGCGAACGCATCGTCCGACCACCGCGCGCCCTCCCCCGCGCCGCGCTCGACACGCACGTCGATGCCGGCCTCGCACAACGCCGTCACCGTCTCGGGGCTCACCGCGACCCGCCGCTCACCCGCAGCGCGCTCCCGCGGCACGAACAACAACATCGGGACGACCCTCCATCGGGACGACGCGCTCGGGCATCCTGCCCGGGCACCGATCTCCGCCGACCCGGTCGCGTGCATCGTGCCGTCTCTCGCCGTCGACAGCCAGTCGAGGGGCCCGCGAGCGATGGCCACGCGTGCAGGTTCGGTCCCGGAACCCGGCCAGGGGCGGCGTCTACCCACCCCCGGCGTCTACCCACCCCCTTCGTAGGGTACGGTCGGGTCATGACGGCCGTGCGTGTGCCGCGGGACGATTTCACTGGCGGCGCCTTGCCGCCGGTGTGCGTCCGTACGGGTGTGGACGCCGAGGCGACGGTGCCCAGCCGCGCGACCCGCGTGCCCCTGTGGATCTGGCCGCTGCTCGCGTTCGGGCTGATCCCGTTCTTCATCGCGCTCTTCTTCACGCTGCGCGTCGTCGAGGGTTCGGTGCCGCTGGCCCGACACCATTCCGACGAGATCGCGCTGCTCCGCCAGGCGGCGCGGCTCGGCGCTGCCGTGGGCGCGCTCGCGCTCTTCGTCTGGCTGCTCACCCAGTGGGCGCCCTTCGCGCTGCTCGGCGTGGCGGCCCTGGCGACGGCCCTGGTCGTTTGGCTCGCGCGGCGTGACCGGGAGCCCACGGCGGCGCTGCGTGGTGAGGAGGTCGTGCTGCGCGGCGTTCATCCCCGGTTCCGGGATGCCGTGCGCGCGCAGTACCCGAGCCAGGCGGCGGGCCTACGGGGGATCGACTCCACCAGCGACGCGCCTCCGGGGGAGAGCCCGCCCGGCGAGGCCCCCGGCGACGAGCGATAACGGGCCCGCGCGAGGCGGAGGTGCGGCACCGACAGGAGGGTGCGGCACGACCCCGGTGGCGCCGACGAGCGGTCCCCCACGAACAACTCGCCGGTAATCCTCGCGGCACCCCCCACGACACCTGCGAGGCGCCTACCGGGATCGCGCCGTCACCCAGTTCGACGCATCAACCCCCTCGGAGGTTGCGCGCCGAGTGAAGATTCTTCCCCGATTCCCGACGGCCCACGCGCCCGAGGCCCACCGCACTACTCGCAGCACTTGCCGACCCACCCGCACGCGTCGCATCGCCCGTGCGCACCCTCGGGGCGCAGGACCGTCTGCCAACAGTTCGGACACAGTTCGCCCGCCTGGTTGCCGCAGGCCGGCAACTCCCCTCGGTTCTCGCGGGGGGACACCCTCACCTCCTGCTCGTTCCGCTCGTTCACCTGTCGGCGGCCGGGGTGACCTCAGGCTCACCCTTCCGAAGGGACATGATGCAGCGCGGCCGACGCGCAGCGTGGAAGGTGGCGCGCGGCAAGCACGTACGATGCCCCTCGGAGGCGTGTGGGAGCATCGGGCGCGATCCCCACGACACCCACGCACCGAGACCCACGCACTGGGACCCGACGCAGGAGGAGGGCGTATGGCGGGCGAGCTCGTGCGGCAGGTCGCGCGGGCCACGCCGGCCGACCGGAACCGCTACGTCGACTTCCTCCGCGTGACGGCCCTCGGCGCCGTGGTCGTCGGTCACTGGATCATCCCGGTGTTCGTGCCCGCGAACGGCGACTTCGCGGTTCACTTCATCATGACCCAGGAGCCGTGGACCCGCTGGGCCACGTGGCTGTTTCAGGTCATGCCCGTGTTCTTCATCGTGGGCGGCTACGCGAACGCCGTGGCCTGGACGCGGGCCGAGGCCGCGGGCGAATCCGCCGTCGCCTGGGCGAGTCGCCGTGCTCGACGGCTGTTGCGTCCGCTCGCGCCGGTGGTCGTGGCCTGGGTGGTGCTCGTCGCCGTCGGCCAGGCGGTCGGGGTCGAGGCGCGCTGGCTCACGTTCGCCTCGCAGAGCGCCCTGGTGCCCGCCTGGTTCCTCGCGGTCTACGTCGTGGTCACGGTCGCGGTCCCGATCACACTGCGCCTCGAGGAGCGGCTCGGTCTGGCACTGCCGGCGGTCCTGGCCGCTCTGGTGGCCGGGACCGACGCGCTCGCTCTCGGTGCCAGCGAGGAGGTGCAGTGGGCGAACTTCGTGTGGGTCTGGTTCGCCGTCCACCAGCTGGGACTGCGCTGGCACCGTCGCGGGCTGGTGCGCCCGGTCGGCGGCATCGCGTTGCTCGTGGCCGGCGTCGCGTCGCTGGGCGTCCTCGTGACGCTGGCCGGCTACCCGGTGGACATGGTGGCGGAGGAGAACGGACGCACGAACGCGACCCCGCCGTCGCTGGCGATGCTCGGACTCGCCGTCGCGCAACTCGGGCTCGTCGCCCTGTTGCGCCCACCGCTGGAGCGGGCACTCGCCCGTCCCGGCCTGTGGGGCGCGGTCGCGCTGGTCGGCAGCCGCATCATGACCGTGTTCCTGTGGCACATGACCGCCATGATCGCGGTCGCCGCCGGCCTCGCGGCCGCCGGCTGGCTCCCTTTGCGGGACGCGCTCGACTGGGGTTGGTGGAGCAGCCGCCCCGTCTGGATGCTGATGTGCGCGGTCGTGCTGGCGGTCCTGGTCGCCCTCCTCGGCCGCGCCGAGCGGGTGCCCCGGAACCGGTCGGTCTCGCCCACGGGTGCCGTCGGGACGACCGCGGGCGCGCTCGTCACGGCCGTGGCCGTCGGCACCCTGTCGGCGGGTGGCGTGTACGACGCCGACGGCCCTCTCGGGCTCGCACTGTGGCCGCTCGTGGCGCTCCTCGCCGCCCTGGCCGCGCTCGGTGTCCTCGAGCGCGATCGGCCGACCGACGAGGTGTCGGGCTGACCCGCCATTCCGCGCCCTTTCGGGCGCACCCGCCTTGCGTCGCACCCGCTTTCGCGCTACATCTCGACGCGGCCGAGCACGCCTTCCCGAGAGGCCCGCCGATGACCCGCGACCCCCGGACCTTCCCGCACGTGGACGGTGCCAGTCCACCCGTCACGCTGTCGTCGATCCCGACCTGCCCGGCCGCGGTGATGGGACGCCGCTGTCAGGCCCTCGGGTTCGACTGCCTCGGCGGCGACGGGGAGGCCGCGTGCATCAATCGGTGGGAGTGGCTCGAAGCACTGTGGACCCCCGACCACGTGGCGCGGGGGCTCGCCGAGCGGGCGGACCGGTCCGAGCTCACGATCGACGACGCCGCACCGGAGCTCGTCGGCGCGGTCGCCGAGCTCCTGGGGCAGCTCGCGGTGGGGGCGCTGCTCAGCCCGAACCAGGCTCTCGACATGTCCGACGGCCGCGTCGCGGTCGGGTTCGGCGAATGCGGGCGTGCCCTTCGTGCCCACGTCGAGGAGGCCCGCCTCGTCGCCCTCCCCGAGGACCCGGTGTCGCTGCGGGACGGTGTCGAGCTCGTCGACACGCATCGCCAGTTGCTGACCCGGCAGGCCAACGACCTGCTCGAGGCGCTCGCTCCGCTGGTACGCGTGGCCGCCGAGGCCAGCTCCCCGTCGACGACGAGCCTCTGGTCGGAGGTCGACGCGGCGCTGCAGCGCGCCGCGGGACGCGTCGGACAGCGGTTGCACGCCCCGGAACGGGCTGCGGGGTGCGCCTACGAGCTGGCCGTGCTCGCCACTCCCCCGCTACCGCCGTGCCTGGGCAGTCACCGGACCTCGACTGCATCCACTGGACCGGGGCACTGATCGACGAGCCTCGAGGTTGGCCACGGCCCACGCGGACACGCCGGCACTCCATGTTGGAGGTTCGGGAATCCCCGGCCCGAGACGATCGTTGGGACGCCGCGAGGCGTCACACCGCCAGCGATGATCCGGGGGACACGTGCACGAGGACGCGACCGGCGATCGGTGGACCGACGACGGGGCCGCGCGCGTCGAACGAGGCGCGAAACGGGTGCGGGCGCAGCTCGCGGGCACGTTCGTGGCTGACACGACCCGCCCTCTGCTCGTTTGGGAGCATCCCCACTACCCCACTTACTACGTACCCGAGGCGGACGTGCGCCTCGACCTGCTGAGGGCGGAAGGCGAGTCGAGGTCGACACCGGCTGGCGGCCACGCCGAGGCGCACGGCCTGGCCGTCGGTGAGCGCATCGTGCCCGGTGCCGCGCACTGGTACCGGGACGGCGCCGCGGACGCGCTACGCGGGTACGTGCGCCTGGACTGGGGCGCCATGGACGCGTGGTTCGAGGAGGACGAGCAGGTCTTCGTCCATCCCCGCGACCCCTACAAGCGTGTCGACGTGCTGCAGAGCTCCCGCCACGTGCAAATCGCCGTCGAGGGGATCACGATCGCGGACAGCCACCAGCCGCGCATCCTGTTCGAGACGGGGCTTCCGCCCCGGTATTACCTGCCCAAGCCCGACGTCGCGATGTCGTGTCTGGAGCCCACCGACACCGTGACGCGCTGCCCCTACAAGGGCACCGCGAGCTACTACGCCGTGAAGGTGCAGGGGACCCGCCGTCCCGACCTCGCGTGGTGGTATCCCGCACCGACGTGGGAGAGCGCCCTGATCGCCGGCTACGTCTGCTTCTACGACGAGCGGGTGGAGGTCACCGTCGACGGCGTACGCCAGGTACCCCCCGACACGCCGTTCGCCTGACGCCCGGCGCGCCGTCCGGATCCACCGCTGCCCGGCTCAGTGACGCTCGAGCGGCACGTCGGGGACCTCCGGCGCGAACGTCACCTGCTCGGTGCTGCGCACGACCACACGGCCGTCTCGCAGGACCACCCGGGGTGGAGCGTGGCGTCGGAGCACCTCGACGGCGTCGCTCTCGCCGAGCACGACGAGGTCGGCCGCAGCGCCGGGTTCGATCCCCACGGTGCTGCCATCGAGCACGCGGTGGGCCTCGGTGGTCACCAGATCGAGCAGCGCCTCGAGGGTCGGGAGATCGAAACGCCGCCACAGGTGAGCGGCCAGGAAGGCCACCTCGAGGAGGTTGTGCTGCCCGAACGGGTAGTAGGCGTCCGCGATGTCGTCCTGGCCGATCGCCACCGGGACACCGGCCTCGCGCAGCTCGAGCGCGCGCAGGAACGCGGCACCGGTGTGAGGGTCGGTCACGAAGCGCAGCCCCGCGTCGCGAACGATCGGGAGCACCTGCGCGAATCGTTCGGGCGTGTACGCCCCGAGGGCACGTGCATGGCACGCCACCCCGCGGCCCTCCCAGCCACGCGCCACGAGGGCCCTCGCGAGCCACTCGGTCGTGCGCAGGCGGGGATCCGCCGCGTCGTCGGTCAGCATGGCCACGTCCCGGCCGCTGTCGACCGCGAGGGCGACCATGCGGTCGATGTGCGCCTTCTGCGCGGCCTCGCCGTCCTCGATCCAAGGGATCCCACCGACCACGTCAGCCCCCAGGCCGAGCGCCTGCTCGACGAGCCCCGCGGCCCCGGGGTCGCGCACGATCCCGTCCTGGGGGAACGCCACCACCTTCGCGGTCACCAGACCCGCGAACTCGTCCCGGGCCCGCAAGGCCCCGCGCACTCCGTGCAGACCGGCTGCCGTGTCCGTATCGGCGAACGCCAGCACGCGCGTGACCCCGTGCCGCAGACCGGCCGCGAGGGCCCTTCGAGCGTTGTCGGCATTCCAGTCGGTCTCGTACCGGGACTTGACCGCCGCGGCGCGGTCGACCGCGGCCGCCGCGCCAGCCATCGCCTCGCCGGTGTAGAGGTCGACCGCACCATCACCCGCCGCCGCGAACGTGTGCGCCTTGCAGACGTGCAGGTGGGCGTCCGCGAACGAGGGCAACACCAGGCCCCCGCCCGCGTCGATGACCTCCGCGGCTCGGGGCGCGGGCTCGGTGGCGCTCACCGCGAGGATGCGCCCGTCCCGCACGGCGACGCTCGCGCGCCCGGAAAGGCCGCGGAGCGTCGCGTCCACGATGACGAGGTCGGCCGTCGGGCGGGTGGGTTCGTCGCTCATGCGGGCAGCCTACGCGGCCGGCGGGAACCGAACGCTCGCACCGGCCGGGCCGTCCCCACCGTCCCCACCCCGCGTGGGAGGCGGGTCCAGTCGCGTCCACCTTCGGGTGGAGCGTGAAATCGTCTCCGACACCGATTCGTGCGACCAGCCCCGTTCCTACCGTCGCTGGCGACCGATGCGGCGACGACCGAAAGGAACGACGATGCATCGACGGACACCACTGATGGCGCTGGCGGCGGGGATGGCCCTGCTGGTATCGGCATGCTCGGCGGCGCTCGACACCCCGGACGGGGGGCCCGCGGGCGAGCGGGTCGCGGCCGCCGCCGAGGCCACCGCGGACGAGACCGCGCGGATGAGCTTCGAGACGCGGATGGAGGGGCTGCCGGACGAGGCCGGCACCGGCGCACTCGGGGTCAGCGGCGAGGGTGAGCTCGACCTCGCCGAGCAGCGCATGCACCTCACGATGGCGATCGACGACATGCCGGACGGGGCGTCCGCGCAGGCGGACGCCAGCGTCGGGGGGGACGAGGAGATGGAGATCCTCGTGGACGGCACCACCGCGTACCTGCGCATGCCCCGGGCGGCCGACCAGCTCGACGTCGACGCGGAGTGGATCCGCATGGACGCCGCACAGCTCCAGGCCGACGAGACCGCCGGCTTCGGCGGGCAGCTCGACTGGGATCCCAACACCCAGCTCACGCTGCTCGAGGAGGCCGCCACCACCGTCGAGGAGGTCGGCGAGGGCGAGGTCCGGGGACAGCAGGCCACCCGGTACGAGATGACGACCGACCTCGAGGCACTCGCGCTCGACGAGGTCGATGATCCCGACGAGCGCGAGGCGGTCGACACGATGCTGACGGGGCTCGGGATCGCGGAGATGCCGACCGAGGTGTGGGTCGACGACCGGGACCGCGTGGTGCGCATGGACGCCGCCGTCGAGCTCTCGGACCTCGATACGAGCACGCTCCTGCCGGAGGAGGGCGAGCTCCCGCAGGGCACCGATATTCCCGACTCGGACGAGCTCCCCGATGGCGCCGACCTACCCGAGTCGGACGAGCTCGACGAACTCGCCGGGGACCTCCTCGAAGGGCTCAGCCAGACGACCACGATCGAGTTCTTCGACTTCGGCGCGGAGGTCGAGTTCGCCTTCCCCGACGACGGCGACGTGGTCGAGGCCGGCGAGATCGAGGGGATGCCCCAGCCGGACGACGTCGACGACCTGGAACGCTGAGCCGGTCAGTGCCACGCCGGGCCCGCGCCCTGCGCGGGCCCGGGTGCTCGTCCGGCCGTCGCGCTGGGCGGATCGGGGCCTGCCTACTTGCCGACCCCCGCGGTGAGGCCCCGCACGAACTGTCGAGCGAACACCAGGTAGAGCAGGATGAGCGGCAGTGCGCCGAGCGTCAGCGTCGCGAGCACGGCGTTCCAGTCGGCGCTGAACTGGCCGATAAACTGCTGGACCGCGAGGGTGACCGTCGAGGTCGCGTCGCTCGGCGCGAGGATGAGCGGGAACCAGAGATCGTTCCAGATCGGCAGCATGCTCGCGACCGCGACGGCGGCGAGCCCCGGACGGACGATCGGCAACAGGATCGCGAACACGCGGTACTCGCTCGCGCCGTCCACGCGGGCGGCCTCCCGCAGCTCCGTCGGCGCCTGCCGGAAGAACTGGGTGAGCAGCACCACCGCGAGCGGCAACCCCATCGCGACGTAGACGAGCACCAGCGCCGTTCGAGTGTTGACGAGGCCCAACTGGTTCATGAGCTGCAGGATGCTCACGGTGCCGAGGCGGATCGGCACCATGATCCCCAGGGCGAGGTAGGCGAGCAGGAAGGGCGCGATCTTCACGCGGTACTCGGTGAGCGCGAACGCCGCCATCGCCGCGAACAGCACCGTGAGCACGACGCTCGCGACGGTCACCGTGATGCTGTTGGCGAAATAGGTGACGAAGTCGGCGCGGTTGAATACGGACTCGTAGCCGTCCCCGGAGAACGTCTCGGGTGTCGGCGGCGCGAAGGGCGAATCGAAGATCGCCGCCCGCTCCTTGAGCGAGTTCATGACGATCATGGCGATGGGCGCGAGCGCGACCAACGTGTAGCCCACGAGGATGCCGTGGACGGCGATCCTCGCGCGCAGCTGCCGCCGTCGCGACTGGCGCTCGCGGACGAGCTGCCCGGCCGACGGCTCCGGTGAGGAGGTCGCGCTGTCGGTGGTGTCCCGTGTCGTAGTCATGAGCTCAGGTCGTAGGTCCGCAGGCGACGATGGACGAGCAGCAGGTAGAGCGCGACGCCGATGAGGATGATGATGAACATGAGGCTCGCGACCGCCGCTCCGAGGGTGACGCTCCCCGTGGCGGTCTGGGCGCCGAGGAACGTCCGGTAGAACAGCGTCCCGAAGATGTCGGTCGAGAAGTTCGGACCCGCGAACGGCCCTTGCACCGAGTAGATCAGGTCGAAGGCATTGAAGTTCGCGATGTAGGTGATGACCGAGATGATCCCGAACATCGGCGCGAGCAGCGGGAACTTCACGCGCCAGAACGTCTGCCAGCCGCTCGCGCCGTCGATGCGGGCGGCCTCGTCGAGCTCCCGCGGGATGTTCACGAGCACCGCGTACAGGAACAGCATCGGGATCCCGACGTACTGCCAGACGCTCATGAGCGACAGCGTCGGCAGGGCGGTGCTCTCCAGCCCCAGTAGCGGGGTCTCGACGAAGCCCCACAGCGGACTCAGGATCAGCTGCCAGATGAACCCGACGACCACCACCGAGAGCGTCGTGGGGATGAAGATCAGCGTGCGGTACCAGCCCTCGCTGCGGCGGAGGAACCCGGAGGTGAGTAGTCCGGCGATCAGCAACCCGATGGGGTTCTGCACGATGAGGTGGATCGCGAAGAACTGGACATTGTTCACGAACGCGTTCCAGAAGCGCGGGGCCGCGAACTGGTCGGTCAACAGGTACACGAAGTTCGCGAGCCCCACGAACGCGACGCCGCCGTCGTCCGCACCGGTGTAGAGGCTGAGACGGAGCGAGTCGACGATCGGGTAGATCCCGAACATCGTGTAGACCAGCAGCGCTGGGGCCAGGAACACGACGAACGGGAGACGGTAGCCACGCCTCAGCAAGGCGCCCTCCTGGATCGACGGTGCCCGGCCCCGCGGCCGACGACCGCGGGGCCGGCCAGCTGCGACCCCCGTCGGGATCGCAGCGTGGCGGGTGCGGAGCCTACTGCTGCGGCTCGTACCACGACTCGAGCGCTTCCTGCACGCCCGCAGCCACCTCCTGGGGAGGCAGGTCCTCGTTCCACATCTGCACGGTCAACCGCTGGGCCTCCTCCTCCGCACCGGGATCCCCGGCAGTGAGGTCCTCGAAGTTGATCCGCGCCGTGCTCTCGCAGTCGTCACGCCAGGACACGAACTCGCTGGCGAGTTCGTGGTCGATGTCGACCTCGTACTCCCCGAGCGGGAAGAACCCGGGCACCTCGTTGGCGTACATCTCGCCGAACTCCTGGGTGGCTGCCCATTCGAGGAAGGTCCTGACCTCCTCGGGGTGATCGGTGTCGGCGTTCATCCCCATGCCCATGTCCGGGTGGTCGTTGATGTGGCACTGGTCCTGACCCTCGGGCACCGGCGGCTCGAACACGTCGATCTCCACCTCGCCGATGTCCTCGAACAGGCTGATCTCCCAGGACCCTGCGGGCATGATCGCCGCATCGCCGATCGCGAACAACTGCTGGGTGTCCTCATAGGTGATGGCCTCGAACCCGCTGGGGAAGTACGGCTGCCACTCGTCGATGAACTCCCACGCCGCCACGAAGTCGTCGTGGGTGTAGGCACGGTCGCCGGCCAACAGCTCCTGGCGGCCCTCCTCACCGTCCCAGAAGTTCGGCCCGGCGAGGTCGAAGGCAGTGCTGACGGCGATCCAGCCGTCGGCAGTCCCCCAGGACAGGGGCGTGTACGTGCCGTCATCCTCGAGCGCCCCGAGCGTGTCGAGGAACTCGTCGGTGGTCTCGGGCGGTTCGACGCCGACCTGGTCGAACGCCTCGGTGTTGTAGTAGAAGCCGTGGATCACGGAGGCGAGCGGCAGGCAGAACTGCTCGCCGTCGTCGGCCGACTGCCAGGGGTTCAGCGCGAACTCGTCGAAGTTCTCGAGGCCCTCGAGGTCGTCGATCGGCTCGAGGAAGCCGTCACCGTGCAGCTCGCGAGCACGGTCGAACGAGCGACACGTGATGATGTCCCCGGCCGTGTCCCCTTCGAGGCGCGAACGCAGCGCCCCGTCGTACTCGGTGGGGGCGGTCGGATCGAAGCTGAGCTCGATGTCGGGGTGCTCCTCCTCGAAGGCCGGGATGATCTCGTTCTCCCACTGATCGATGTCGTCGCTGCGCCAGCTCTCGATCGAGAGCGTCACGGCCTCACCGTCGTCGGGTTCGTCCTCGTCGTCGGGTTCATCCTCGTCGTCGGGATCGTCGTCCGGATCGTCGTCCGGCTCGTCGGGCTCCTCGTCGGGCTCGTCATCGGCGATGTCCGCGGGGTCGTCCTCGACCTCGGGCTCGCAGGCGAGGGCCAGAAGCCCGAGGGCCAGAATCAGCGCCAACGGCGCGAGTCGTCTCATCATCACGGCCTTCCTCGCTTCGTGTGTCGGCAGCAGCCGAGGCACGCCACCTGCTCTCCCCGGCACGACGATGGGGCACCGTAGCAACGATCCGCGTAGTGGTCTAGATCTTTTCTCGAATCGCCAATCCGGCAGGCAGTTCACGGCGAACACGCGCCTGCCATGGATGACAGTGGACTAGTCCACAACGGAGCCGTTGCGACTGGGACGGTTCCGTGGCTGATGCGCCGACAATCGGGACACGCCTCGCGCGGGCCACCCCCGCGCACGGGCTCGGAGCCGTCTCGCGGTCCGCAGGACGGCCGTCCCGCCTCCGCGGCGGTGTCACACCCGCGAGTTACGGTGCCGATGATCGGGCCGGTGGGCCCGGCCCGCGACGAGAGCGGCCCGCGACGAGAGCGGCGACCGACGAGAGCGGCGACCGACGAGAGCGGCAACCGACGAGAGCGGCAACCGACGAGAGCGGCAACCGGCGACCGACGAGACCAGCGACCGCCCGGGAGGCCCCAAGCATGAACCAGCCGTGCTTCGTGCACGCCGCGGACCTGCATCTCGACACGCCGTTCGAGGGCGTGCGCCAGGACGCGCCGGAGATGGCCGAACTGTTGCGCGACGCCTCCCTCGACGCCTTCGACCGGCTCGTCGACCTCACCCTCGAGCGTGGGGCCGCGTTCCTCGCGATCGCCGGCGACATCTACGACGGCGCCGACCGCGGGCTCCGCGCCCAGTTGCGGTTCCGCGACGGGCTCGCCCGGCTCGCCGAGGCCGGGACCCCCACCTTCGTGGTCCATGGCAACCACGACCCGGTCGAGGACGGCTGGTCGGCGATCCGCTCGTGGCCCGACGCGGTGACGATCTTCAGCGCGCACGAGGTCGAGACGCGCCGCGTCGAGCTCGGCGGGGCACCGTTCGCCACCGTGCACGGCATCAGCTACCCGCAGCGCGCGGTGCACGAGAACCTCGCGCGCCGGTTCGCCCGAACGGACGATCCGGGCCTGCACGTCGGGGTCCTGCACTGCACCGTCGGCCACCAGCCCGAACACGACCCCTACAGCCCTTGCACCGTCGAGGACCTTCGCGCCACCGGGCTCGACTACTGGGCGCTCGGGCACATCCACCGCCGTGCGGTCGTACACCGCCACGACCCCTGGGTCGTCTACAGCGGCAACACCCAGGGCCGCAGCCCGAAGCCGTCCGAGCAGGGCGCGAAGGGCGCGCTGGTCGTGCCGGTCGAGCAGACGGGCGGCCGGCTCGAGCCGCGCGAGCCGGAGTTCGTGGCGCTCGACCGCGTGCGCTTCACCGAGGTGGCGGTCGACACCGACGAGCTCACCGAGATCAGCGAGGTCGCCGACGCACTCGCGACAGCCGCCCACGACGCGCGGACCGGGGCCGAGGGTCGGGCGCTCGTGCTGCGCGCCCGCCTCACCGGCCGTGGCCCGGTCCACCGCGACCTCGCACGGCCGGGGGTGGTCGACGACCTCCTCACGGGGCTCCGCGACCAGGTCGCGGGCGGCGACCCGCCTGTCTGGTGGGACCGGGTCCGCGACGAGACCCGTCCCCCGCTCGACCGCGAGGCCCTGCGCGCGCGCCCGGATGTCACGGGCGAGGTCGTGCGCCTCGTCGACCGCTTGCACGCCGAACCCGACGAGCTCGCCCGGCTCGGGGGCGAGGCCGACCGCATCCTGCGCTCGCTGGGCCACGACGTACCGGAGGGCCGACCCCTGGCCGATCTGCTCGGCGAGGCCGAGACGCGCGCGCTCGACGCGCTCGACGACGGGGCGGGGGGGTGACGCGAGTGCGCATCACCGGCTGGCACGTCGACGCGCTCGGCACGTTGCGTGACACCGGCGTCGGCGACCTGCCCGACGGCCTGGTCGTCGTGCACGGACCGAACGCCTCGGGCAAGACGACGTTGCTCGCGTTCCTGCGCCGTACGCTGTTCGGCTACCCGCACGGCAACCGCCGCGACGTCAACCACTACGAGCCGGTCGATGGCACGGCCTGGCGGGGCGGCCGCGTACGCCTCGACGCCGCCGACCGACCGGTGACCGTCGAGCGCCACGCAGGACGCGGCGGGCGACTGCAGGTCCTGCTGCCCGACGAGACCGTGGTCGGCGAGGACGAGCTGCGCCGGATCACGGGCGGGTGCGACGAGCAGCTGTTCCGCGCGGTGTACGCGTTCGGCCTCGACGAACTCGCCACCCTGTCGAGCCTCGAGGAGGAGTCCGTGCGCGACCGGCTGTTCTCGGCCGGCATCGCGGGCGCCGGACGGTCCGCCCGCGCGGCGATCGCGGAGCTCGACGGGCGCGTGAAGGAGCTGTGGACCCCGGCGAGCCGCCAGCGCGAGATCGATCGACAGCAGGACGCGCTCCAGCGCATCGACACTGAGCTCGCCGAGGTACGCCGGGCGGCTCGGAACTACCCCGAGCGGTTGCGCGAGGAAGAGCGACAAGAGGACGAGGTGGCCCGACTCACCGAAAAAGTGCGCGAGGTCGAGGCCGCGCGCCGCCGCGCGGAGCGGCTGCTGGCCGCCTGGCCGGCCTGGGTGCGCCGCCGCCGCGCGGAGCAAGCCCTCGACGACCTCGGCGAGGTGCCCGAGCTCCCGGCTGACGGCGTGCAGCGTCTCGAACGGCTCGACGAGCGCATCGCCGCCGCCGACCTACGACTCGCCGACATCACCGCCGAGCGGGGGGCGCTCGCCGAGCAACGCGACGCCGCCGAGGTCGACGACCGGCTCGCGGAGCTCGCCACCGAGGCCGCCGAACTCGACGCCGAGCGGGAGGCCCAGCGCGTACGCCTCGACCGCCTCGACGAGCTCGACCGGGAGCTCCACCAGGCGACCGTCGAGCTCGACCGTGCGCTCGCCGATCTCGGCCCCGGCTGGGACCGCCACACGCTGGAGCGTTTCGACGCCTCCATCCCCGCCCGCGGCGAGCTGCGCGAGTGGCAGGCCGAGCTCGAGCAAGCCGACCGGGCCGTCGCGGACGCCGAGCGCGACCTCGCCGCCGCCGCCGAGCAGGCAGACGAGGCGAACGCCATCGCTGCCCGCGCACGCCATGCGGTCGACGAGACCCTTCCTGGTGCCCGGAGCGGCGAGGGCCACCACGGCGGCGAGGCTCACGCGAGCAGGCAGGACCACGGCGGCAGCGCGGACCACGGCGGCAGCGCGGACCACGACGGCAGCGCGGGCGCCCCGCCCAGCCTGGAGACGCTCGAGCAGCGCGGGGCCGCGCTCGCCGAGGTGCGGGTCGCGGCCGGCGAGCGGGACGCGGCCGACGCCGAGCTCGCGGCGATCGAGCGCACCAGCGCTGCCGGCGCTGGATCCGGCGTGCCCGGCTGGGCTCCCCCAGCGGGAGGCGTCGCCGCGCTCGCGGCCGGCGGCGTGGCGGTCTGGCAGGCATTGGCCGGCGCAACCGTGCCCGCGGCCGGGGCGGGTGCGCTCACCGCACTGCTCGTGGTCGCTGCGCTGGCCCTGCGTCGCTGGTCCGGTGGGGGCAGCGGACCGGGCGCGGCCGGGGCCGACGACGCCCACCGGAGACGCGAGCAGGCCGTCGAGCGCGTTGCTCAGCACGCGAGCCTGTTGGGGCTGCCCGCCCAACCGTCCACCGCCGCCATCGAGCGAGCGGCGCAGGCACTGGACCGCGCGCGGCGCGAACGCGAGCGTCTCGACCGGCTCGAAGAGGAGGCCCGCACCGCCGAGCGAACCGCGGAGCGCGCCAGCGAGAAGCGGGATGCCGCCTCCGAGCGCCGAGAGGCGCGCATCGCGGACCGCGACGCGCTTGCCCGGCGTTGGCGGCAGTGGTGCACCGCGCGCGAGCTCGACCCGAAACTCATCCCCGCCACTGCCGCCGACGTGTTCACGCAGGTCGCGCGGGCCCGCGAGCACCGCGACCGTGTCGCCGCGCTGGAGGCCGAGCGGGACGCGGCCGCCGAGACCGTGGACGGCTTCGCCCGCCGAGCGGCGCGGGCGCTGGCCACCGCGGGGCGGGACGGCGCGAACGGCAGTTCGGCGACTGACCGTGCCGGACGTGACACGCTACGGGCACGGCTCGACGCGGTCCGCGAGCTCGCCGCCGACGTGCGGGCCGATGCCGCGGCCCGCACCGAACGGGACCGCCTCACGGAACGCGACACCGAGCTGGAGCGCGAGGCGCAGGAGCAGGCCCGCCGCCGCGACGCCGCCCGGGCCGAACGCGACACGCTGCTTGGCAACGCCGGCGTCGACGACGTGGACGCCTTCCGCGAGCTCGCCGAGTGCGCCCAGGCGCAGGCGCGACGGCGCGAGGAGCAGCGGCAGGCCGAGGCCGCCCTGACCGAGCAGCTCGGCGAGGGCGAGGGAGCCGCCGAGCTGCGCGCAGCGCTCGCCACGGGCCGGACCGATGCGTGGGGGGCCGAGCGCGACCGCGCGACCGAGCAGCGCGAGGAGCTCAGCGAGGCCCGGGACGCGGCGCTCGAGGAACTGCACGAGGCTCGCCGACGGCGGGAGGAGCTCGAGACGAGCGAGCGCATCGCGGAGCTCGAGCGGCAGCGGCACACCGCGCTCGCCGAGCGCGACGCGCAGGTGCACGAGTGGCGGGTGGCCGCGCTCGCGCGCGACCTCGTGAACGAGACCCTCGCCGGCTTCGAGCGCGATCGACAGCCGGGGGTGCTGCGGCGCGCGGCCGAGCACTTCGCCACCGTCACCGACGGCGCGCACACGCGCGTGGTGCAGCGCGAGGATGACCTCCTCGTCGCCGACCCAGGCGATCGGACGTGGCCGGTCGAGTCGCTCTCGCGCGGCACCGCCGAGCAGCTGTACCTGTGCTTGAGGCTCGCGCTCGCCGAGGACCTCGGGGACCGCGAGACGGCCATGCCGTTCGTCATGGACGACGTGCTCGTGAACTTCGACCCCGACCGCGCCGAGCAGGTCGCGCGATTGCTCGCCGACGTCGCCACCCATCACCAGGTGCTCTACTTCACTTGCCATCCACACACCGTCGAGCTGCTCGAGAAGGCCGGCGCGAGCGAGGTCTACGACCTGCCCAGGGACGGCGGCCCCCCGGTGGCTCGCTACACCGACCGCGACAGGGACCGTTAGACCATGGGACGAGCCGCCGACCTCTGGAACGCCCACCGGGACCTCGCCGACGCGTGCCTCGAGCACCCGTTCGTGCAGGGGATCGGCTCGGGCGCCTTGGCGAGGGACAGCTTCGTGTTCTACGTCGAGCAGGACGCGTTCTTCCTCGCCAGTTTCGCCCGCGCCTACGCGCTCGCGTTCGCGAAAGCCCCCGACACGTCGACGATGGTCGAGATCCGGGCGCTGCTCGACGGGGTCTTCGAGGAGCTCGAGCTGCACCGCGGCTACGCCCAGCGGTGGGGAGCATCGCTCGAACCCGAGCCCTCGGCGGCCACATCAGCGTACACCGACTTCCTGCTGCGCGTCGCCTGGAGCGAGCCGGTGGCCTCGATCATGGCCGCAATGACCCCCTGCATGCGGCTGTACGCCCACCTCGGTACCCGGCTCGCCGAGGACGGGCGCCCCGACAGCCCCTACCACGAGTGGGTCGACACGTACGCCGATCCGGAGTTCGACGCGCTCGCCGCCCGCATGGAAGCGGTCCTCGACACCCACGACGACGGCAGCCGGACGCTCGATCGCCACTACCGCACCGCCATGGCACGCGAGTACGACTTCTTCGACCAGGCGGTGCGCGGCTGACCTACGGGACCCTGTGCTGCTTCGGCCACGGTTGACGACCGGTTGCGCCCCACGTAGGATCGAGGTTGACGAACGGTTGTCCTGTCGGTGTCGCACGAGGGTCGCACCAGGGTCGCACGAGGAAGGAGAGCCCGTGGCCGCACCCGAGTTGCTGCACGACGATCCCGCGCAGGCGGCGACGGAGCTGGTGGCGGCACACGGCGACGACACGGCTTGGCTCGACCGCTTCGCCGAGGCTCTCGATCGACAGCGCGGCGCCCAACAGCTCGAGCGCGTCCGTTCCGTGTGGGGCCTCTCGCAAGCCGAGACCGCCCGCGTGTTCGGTGTCTCGCGACAAGCGGTCAGCAAGTGGCTCGGTCGCGGCGTGCCGAGTGAGCGGGCCGAGGCGATCGCCGATCTGGCCGCCGCCAGCGACCTGCTCACCCGCTACCTGCAGCGCGATCGGATCCCGGCGGTCGTGCGCCGGCCCGCGCCGGCGCTCTCTGACCGGTCGCTGCTGCAGATCGCCGCCGAGGGCGAGACGGGCGAGGTGCTACGCGCCTGTCGCGAGATGTTCGACGTGACCGGCGTTCACGCGTAGCTCCAGCCCCACCATGCGGACCGAACGCCTGCGCGACGGGCACCACTGGTTGCGGGTCGCCGACCCCGCCTGGCAGGACCCGCTGGATCCGACGTTCGCGGCCCAGCGAGGTGGCCGCTGGAATCCGCCCGACAGCTTCCCGACCCTGTACGTGAACGAGGACGTCGTCACCGCGCGGTTGAACCTACGCGCGTTCATCGCGAACTGGCCCTACGAGCCCGAGGATCTGCGCGACGACACCGGGCCGATCCTCGTCGCGGCGACCCTGCCGTCGGGACAACACGCTGTCGATGTCCACACCCCCGAGGGGGTGGCCGCGATCGCTCTTCCCACCACCTACCCGCTCGACGAGACCGGGGCCCTCGTCGGGCACGCGACGTGTCAGCCGATCGGCGCGCAGGCCCACGAGCAGGGCTTGCGCGGGGTGCGCTGCCGGTCGGCGCAGACGCCCGACGGCGCGGGCCGCGAGCTCGCATGGTTCCCGGCCGGTCGGCGCAGCCGCGCCCGCCGGCAGCACACGCTCCCCTTCGAGACGTGGTTCTGGGGCTAAGGTCCAGCCCCGTCGGGGGGTAGGCGCCTTGCCGGGACCGCCGGCGATGTGGGAGCCTCGTCCACCATGGTTCAGGACGGGGTGGCGTTGCCATTGGAGGGCGTTCGGGTCGTCGAGCACGGTTCGTTCGTCGCCATCCCCCTCGCGGGGATGCTGCTCGCGCAGCTCGGCGCCGAGGTCGTCCGGCTCGACCCGGCCGGCGGCGCGGCCGACCTCGGACGCCTCCCCCGTAGCGAGAACGGCGAGAGCATCTACTGGGCGAGCCTCAACAAGGGCAAGCGGTCGGTCGCCCTGAACCTGCGCAACATCGCCGGTCGCGAGCTCGCGACGCGCCTGATCACCGACGCCGCCCCCGACGCGGGGGTGTTCCTGACCAACGTCATCGGTAGGCCCTGGCTCGCCGACGAGGAGCTGCGCACCCACCGCGAGGACCTCGTGCACGTCCAGCTCACCGGGACTCCGAACGGCGGTGCCGCCGTCGACTACACGATCAACGCGGCGACCGGGGTGCCGCTGCTCACCGGCCCCGGGGACCTGGGGGTGCCGGTCAACCACGTCCTGCCGGCCTGGGATGTCGCTGCGGGCGAGCTCGCGGCGCTCGCCGCGGTCGCCCTCGAGCGCCAGCGCGCCCGCACCGGCTCGGGCGGGCACCTGCGGCTGTCGCTCGCGGACGTCGCGGTCTCCACACTCGGGCACCTCGGATTCCTCGCCGAACGGTCGCTCGGGATCGACGATCGGGATCGCGACGGCAACTTCGTGTACGGCACGTTCGGCACCGACTTCCCGACCGCGGACGGGGAGCGCGTCATGGTCGTTGCGATCACCCCACGCCAGTGGCGGGAGCTGGTGGCCATCACCGGGCTGGAAGAGGCCGTGGCCGCCCTCGAACAGGGCACCGGCGTGGACCTCGACGACGAAGCGGGGCGATTCGAACTGCGCGAGGCCCTCGCGGCGCTGCTGCGACCGTGGTTCGCCGCACGGACCGCCGAGGAGGTGGCCGCGACCTTCGCGGACGCCGCGGTACTGGTTCAGCGCTACCGCACGGTGGACGAGCTCGTGCACGCGTGCGCCGGCGAGGCCTCGGCACTCGAGTCCGACCGGGCTCCCGAGGGAAACGCGCGACCGGCACCCGAGGTGACCGCAGGGGTCGTCTCATGGTTGGACCAGCCCGGCATCGGCCGGTTGCTCGCCGCTGGCAGCGCGCTCAGCACCGGCGGGAGATCGATCGCGCCCCCGACGGCGGCACCGACCTTCGGCGGCGACACCGAACCCCTGCTCGCGGAGGTGCTCGGGCTCTCCCGCACCGAGCTCGGGCGAGCCCGCGACGCCGGCGCGTTCTCCTCGGGATGACCTGACGCCGACGGGCTCCGCGCTCACGATCCACAAGCCGATACGACCGATTCCCGGGTGTCCGGCATCCCTCGCGGCAACCTACCCCCATGCGCACCTGGAACCGCGCCATCCGTGCCATCCGCCGCGACCTCGGGCGTCAGGTCCGCGGCGGCAGCAGCGACCTCCTCACGGTCGTGGTGGGCGACGCACACGCGCCACACCTGCTCGTGGGCGCGCGCACCCCGGGTTCCGGCGGGCGAGGCTCGGCCCTGGCGGAAACGCTGGTGTGCGCTCAAATGGCGCGGCCGGCTCGAGTTCAGGCCGCGGTCGGGGTGCGGGACGGCGGGCGGTTCGGTGGCCGGCTCGGCCTCGTCTGGGTCGCCGACGTGCAGCACGTCGCCGACGGTTGGGTCGAGTCGTGCCGCACGTTCGGCTGGTCGCACGAGAGGATGTGGCTGCGGTGGGCGACGCTGGACGGGAACGAGGACTTCCCGCCCGGGATCCGCGACATCGCCGTGATGGCGCTCCAACCGTGGGCGGTGGACGACGAGGACTATCGCCACCAGCTCGGGGCCATGCTCGGTTCCGGACTCCGACTGCGGCTGAGCCCCCACGCGCGGCGGCGGGGCTGGACCCCCGCCGGGCTGCTCACCGCCCGTTGAGCCGCTCGGTGGGGCCACCCCGCCGCCCGACGAGCCCGCCCGCTCGCAGCGGTTTCAGGGATCGTGGTGCAACACGAGCGGGAGCACCTCGTCGGCGCCGGCCTCGCCGAGGAGCTCGGCGGCCACCGCCACCGTCCAGCGGGAGTGCGCGACGTCGTCGATGAGCAGGCAGGGGCCCGCGGGGAGGGTCACGTCGGGGTCGGTCCCGAGGGCGGCGAGGGCACCGGAGACCTGCTGAGAAGAGTTGGCACGGGGCCGCTGCGGTGCGGTGTCGTCCACGCGGACCAACGGGTCGGCCCGTTCCAGGCGTCCACGTGTGGCGAGTTCGTCGGCGATCGCGGCGACCATCGGGCCCCGGCGGCGGGAGGGCACCGTGGCGATCCACGTGGGACGGCGGTCCCAGTCCCAGCGCGCCAGGACCGCGACGAGACCGTCGAGGACTTCGGCGAACGCGGAGCGCAGCGCGGCCGTGGCACCGCCCGCGCGCGGGTCGCCAGCATGCTCGAGGAGGAGGTCGAGGGGGTGCTCCCACCCGTGGTCGGCGCCGATCGCCAACGCTCTGCCCGGCCGCGGCGGGTGCGCGAGCCTCCCCCGGCGGTCGGCGAGCCCGACGGGCCACTGGCGCCGGGCGTCGAGCACCACGTCCCGGCCGCGCAGGCTGCGTTGCGCCCGCGACACGCGATCGGGGTCAGGTGCCGAAGGGCCGATGCGCTCGCCGGTGCAGCGAGCACAGCGTCCACAGGCCACGGCCGGATCGTCGGGTCCCCGACCGTCGGTGTCGTCGAGCTCGGCCCGCAGGAACGCCATCAGGCAACCGGTGCGGGCCCGGTACGTCCGCATCGCCTCGGCCTCGGCCTCTCGGGCGGCTCGCACCCGCGCCAACCGCTCCGGATCGGGGCGCCACGGCCGCCCGGTCGCCACCCATCCCCCGTCGACGCGATCGACCGCGCCGTCGACGTCGGTGACCTTGAGCACGAGCTCCAGCATCGTGCGCCGCAGGTTCACGTCGCGTTCGAGCTTCGCGGTCGACACCGGCTCGTCGTACGCGGTCAACGCGTCGAGCACCTCCCGGACCCGACTCTCGGACGGGAGCGCCTGCCGTTCGAAGTGCTCCCAGATGCGTTCGTCGGTGGGGCCCGGCAAGGCGACCACCTCGGCGCGGTCGAGCGCACGGCCCGCCCGCCCGATCGCCTGGTAGTACGCGATGGGGCTGGCCGGCAGGCCGAGGTGGGCGACGAACGCGAGATCGGGCTTGTCGTAGCCCATCCCCAACGCGGTCGTCGCGCAGACGACGGCCACCTCGTTGCTCACGAGCAAGGCCTCGATCCGCTCACGCTCCGCGGGATCCGTGCGGCCGGTGTACGCGACCGCGTCGAGGCCCTCGGCGGCGAGGAACTGCGCGGCCCGTTCGGCATCGGCGACAGTGAGGCAGTAGACGATCCCCGAACCCGGAGTGGTGGGCACCCAGTCCGCGAGCCACGCGAGGCGTTCGGGCATCCCGCCGAGGTCGCGGAGGTCGAGCACGAGGCTCGCGCGGTCGAGGTCGCCCCGGAGCGTGATCGGGTCGGCACCGAGCTGGTCGGCGACGTCGGCGATGACGCGCTCGTTCGCGGTCGCGGTGGTCGCGAGCACCGGTGTGCCGTCGGGCAGCGCGGCGAGCACGTCGCGGATGCGCCGGTAGTCCGGCCGGAAGTCGTGGCCCCAGTCGCTGATGCAGTGCGCCTCGTCGATGACGACCATGCCGACGTGTCCCGCGAGGGGCTCGAGCACGTCGCGGCGGAACCCGGGATGGTTGAGCCGCTCGGGGGAGATCAGCAGGAGATCGACCCCGCCGTCCGTCGTACGGCTGGCGACGTCCTGCCAATCGCCCACGTTGGTCGAGTTGATCGTCTCCGCCGCGAGGCCGATCCGCTGCGCGGCCGCGATCTGATCTCGCATGAGCGCGAGCAGCGGGCTCACGAGCAACGTCGGCCCCGCCCCCGCGTCACGGCGCAGCCGGGTGGCGATGAAGTAGACCGCCGACTTCCCCCACCCGGTCCGTTGCACCACGAGCGCACGACGACACTCGTCCACGAGCGCGCCGATCGCCTCGGCCTGGTCGTCTCGCAACGCCGCATCGTCCCCGGCGAGGTCGCACAACAACGTCGCGGCACGCTCACGCGTCGCGGTGGTCACCTCGTTCAGTTCGATCCTCTCGGTCCTCCGCTGCCCCATGCCCGGAACGGTACCGGGGAGGGCCGACATCCCGGCCGAAACAGCCCGGCGAGGCTGTGGAAAGGTCAGTCACCTGCCAGCCGTCGCCGGACGAGCTCCCGCGCGCTCGCCAGGCCGTCGGTCACGAGTCCGAGACCCGCGAGGGCGAACGCGCCCTCGAGCACGAACGCGCACTCTCTCGCGACCGTCTCGGCGTCGTCCACGCCCGCCTCGGCGATCAACTCGACCCAGCGGCGCAGCATCCGGCTCTTGTGGCGTGCCACCACCGCGCGGCCGGGATGCTCGTCGGGCAGCTCGGCTGCGGCGTTGACGAACGCGCATCCGCGGAAGCCCCGCTCGTCCAGGTAGCGCACGTAGAGGTCCACCGGTGCCAGCGCCCGGGCGACGGGCTCGTCGCGCCCGTCGATCTCGGCCTCGAGCCGCGCGAAGAAGCGCGCGTCCCGGTCCTCGAGGTAGGCGACGACCAACTCGTCCTTGGAGCCGAAGTTGCTGTAGAGCGTCATCTTCGCGACGCCGGCGTCGGCCACGAGCGTGTCGACGCCGGTCGCGGTGATGCCCGCCCGGTAGAAGTGCTGCCCGGCGACGCGCAGCAGATCGTCCCGGCGACTGGGTCGCGGCATTCGTCTCCCCTCTCGGGAATACCGCAAGCCTACCATCGGTTAGACAGACCGATCTGTCTAACTACTGGAGTGCGGACATGCGGGAGCTCGTGGCGGCGGGTGCCGGACTGATCGCGGTGACCTACGGGCTCGCACGGTTCGCCCTGGGACTCTTCGTACCGGAGCTGCAGGCCGCGTTCGACGTGACGGCGACCGTCATCGGCGTCGTGATGGGCGCCTCGTTCGCCGGCTATCTCACCGCGCTCCTGGCGGTCGGCCGGCTCGTCGGGCGCCTGGGTGCCCGCACGGTCGCCGTCGGGGGAGGTCTCGCGGCGGTCGCGGGTACCGCCGGCGTCGCGGCCGCGCCCGTCGCGGTCGCGCTCGGGGTGGCAGCGTTCGTCGGGGGCGCCTCGACCGGGTTGGCCTCACCCGCGTTGGCCAGCGCCGTCGAGCACCGGCTCGCCGTGGCCGTCCGGCCGGCCGCGCAGACGGTGATCAACGCCGGCACGTCCCTGGGGTTGATCGCGGCCGTCCCGGTCGCGCTCACCGTCGCCGCCGCCTGGCGCACCGCCTGGTGGGTCTTCGCCGGCGTCGCGCTGTTGGCTACCGCCTCCGTCGCGGTCGCGCTGCGGGCGCCGAGCCGTGCGCCGCGGCCGGATCGCGGGGCAGCGCGCTCCCCCGCCACCGACCCTGCGGCCTCCCGGCACACGGGTGCGGGCGGGGCCGGGCGCGCGGGCACCGGCTCGACAGCCCTTGACGACCCGTTCGTGCCCGTCACCGCCGGGACCGCTCACCGGCACGTGCTGAGCCCTGCCCTGGTCGCCGCGGCTGCGCTCCTGGGGGTGGCCAGCGCCGCCTTCTGGAGCTTCGGGCGCGAGGCGCTCGAGACGCTCGGCAGCCTGTCGCCGCTGGTCGGACGCACCGCGTGGATGGCGGCCGGCGTGGGCGGGCTGGCCGGTGCGGGGGCCGGCAGTCTGTCGGTGCGCTACGGACTACGAACCGCGCTGCTGATCGGCTGGACACCGCTGGCCGCCTCCCTCGCGTGGCTGGGGAGCGGCCCGTCCTCGCCCGTACCCGCCTACGCCGCCGCCGGCGCGTTCGGCGCCGGTTATATGGTGCTCACCGGGCTCCTCATCGTGTGGAGCGTCCGCGATCGTCCCGACCGCCCCGCCACCGCCGTGGCCGCGGCCTTCGCGATCCTCGCGATCGGTCAGAGTGCCGGCGCCCCGCTCGCCGGCGCGCTGACCGATCAGGCAGGGCTCGCGTGGGCCTTCGCCGTGGCAACGTTCGCCGCGCTCGGCGGTGCCCTCGCCCTGCCATCCCGAGCGAAGCGCCGGGACAGCCCGTCCGAACCCGCACCACGACTGCCCGCAGCCCGCGAGGAAGGAGAAGGAGATGACCGCTGACTGGGAGCTCACCCGGTCGTTCGACAGCGAGCAGGGGGAGGTTCGCTGGGACGTCCGGGGCCAGGGACCGCCCGTGGTGCTGGTGCACGGGACACCGTTCTCGTCGTTCGTGTGGCACGAGGTCGCACGGGCGCTGGCGCATCGGTTCACCGTGTACGCCTACGACCTCGCGGGCTACGGCAGCAGCGCACAGCACGACGGCCAGGACGTGTCCCTGGCCGCACAGGGGCGCGTACTCGCCGCGCTGCTCGACCATTGGGGGCTGGACTCCCCGCACGTGGTCGGTCACGACTTTGGGGGCGCCGTCGCGCTGCGGGCGCTGCTGGTCGAGCAGCGCCCCTACGCTCGCCTGGCCCTGCTCGACGCGGTGGCGCTCGCGCCTTGGGGCACGGGCTTCTTCCAACTCGCCAGCGACCACGCCGACACGCTCAACCAGCTGCCCGACCCGGTCCACGAGGGGCTGGTGCGCGGCTACGTCGGCTGGCCGATGCAGTCACGGCCGGCGCCCGGGGTGGTCGATCGGCTGGCGGCGCCGTGGCTGGGCGAGCGCGGCAAGGCCGCGTTGTACCGGCAGATCACGCAGAACGACCAGCGCTGGACCGAGGAGGTCGAGCAGCGGCTGGACGAGATCGCGATCCCGACCCTGGTGCTGTGGGGCGAGGAGGACCAGTGGCTCCCCGCCGAGCAGGGCCGGGAGTTGGCGGCACGCATCCCGGACGCACGATTCCGAGCGATCCCCGACGCCGACCATCTCGTCCAGTTCGACGCCCCGGCGATCGTGGCGGTCGAGCTCACCGCGTTCCTCACCGACGGAGCCGGGCCCGTCGCCGGGATCGACGGCTAGCGGAAGCGGTCGACCCACTCCTGCACCTGGGGGCTGCTGGCGGACACGGCCTGGGCCCACGTCTCCTGCGCGAGGACCGCGTCGAGATCGTCCGTGTCCTCTGCGAGGCGCGTGGTGGCGACGATGTGTCCGCGGAGGTCGTCGGGCACCTGGGCGCAGCGGGCCGCGAGCTCGAGGGCAGCGTCCCGCGGCTCCTCGTACGGCCCGTCGGCCAGCCCCCACTCGACCGCACGCGCCGCGTCCAGTGATTCGCCGAGCAGCAGCGTGCGCAACGCCCGCGAGGCCCCCAGACGACGCACGAGGAACAGGGTGCAGCCTCCTCCGGGATGCAGGCCGATCCTCGCGAACGTCGCGCCGAAGGTGGCGTCGTGCCCGGCGATCCGAATGTCGCACGAGAGGGCGAGGTTGAGCCCCGCCCCGACCGCGGCGCCCTGGACCGCAGCGATCACCGGTACCGGCAGGTCACGCAGGTCCAGGAAGGCCCGGTAGTAGTCCTGCAACAGCTCGTGGGTCTGCGCCACCGGCCGATCGGGATGGCCGAACAGTTCCGGCAGATCCGCCCCCGCGCAGAAGGCCTTCCCCTCGCCGGAGACGACCACGACCCGATCGCCCGCCTCCCGGCAGGCCGCGGCCGCCGCGCGCAGTTCGGTGGACATCTCGAGGTTCATGGCGTTCCGCCGCTCGGGGGCGGACAGGACGAGCTCCCGTACACCGTCGCCGTGCTCGATCGTTCGAACCGTGCTCACTGGACCCTCCGGATTCGGCACCGTCGGTGCGATGGTTGCCTCCGCCCGATCCGGGTGACGCCATCGCACCGCACCTCGGGCATCATGTCACGTGGCATCGACCCACGGCCGAGGACACGAGGATCCATGACCTCCTACCTCACCGACACGGTCTTCACCTGGGGCGGCCCTCCCATCAAGTTCGGGGCCGGGGCCGTGGACGAGCTCGGCCATGACCTGGGCCGGTGGGGGGCGGAGCGCATCCTGCTGCTCACCGACCCCGGTGTCGCCGCGACCGGCCTGCCCGAGCGCGTGCTCGAGCAGCTCTCGGACGCGGGGATCAAGTGCGACCTCTACGCGAGCGTCCACGTCGAGCCCACCGACGAGAGCCTGCGGGCGGCAGCGGCCCACGCGGCACCGGGCGAGTGGGACGCCTTCCTCGCCGTCGGCGGAGGCTCGGTCATCGACACCGCAAAGGCCGTGAGCCTCCTCACGAGCCACGGCGGCGACCTGATGGACTACGTCAACCCGCCCGTCGGCCGAGGCCACGCGCCACCGGGGAGGTGACACCGATCGTCGCCGTCCCCACCACCGCGGGCACCGGTTCGGAGAGCACGCCGGTGTGCGTGCTCGACATCCTCGGGCTGGGCGTCAAGTCCGGCATCAGCCACCCGCGCCTGCGCCCGTCGCTCGCGATCGTGGACCCGCTCACCACCCTGTCGGTTCCGCCCCAGGTGACCGCAGCCGCCGGCGTCGACGTGCTCACGCACGCGCTCGAGTCGTACACCTCGCGCCCCTACGACGCGCGCCCTCGGGGGCAGCCCCACGAGCGCGTGGCCTACTGCGGCGCCAACCCGATCTCGGACGTCTGGTGCGAGCGAGCGCTGTCGCTGCTGGCGCGCTCCTTCCGGCGGGCCGTGCACAACGGCCACGATCTCGAGGCACGCAGCGACATGATGCTCGCCGCTACCTTTGCCGGCCTCGGGTTCGGCAACGCCGGTGTCCACGTCCCGCATGCCTGCGGCTACCCGATCGCCGGCCGGGTGGAGCATTACCGGCCCGAGGGCTACCCCGACGCGCCGCTGGTCCCCCACGGCCAGTCCGTGGGGGTGACCGCGCCCGCGGCGTTCCGGTTCACCCAGCCGGCCCAGCCCGAGCGGCACACCCACGCGGCCGAGCTGCTGGGGGCGGACGTGCACCGCGCGCGCTCGCCACGGGACGCACTACCCGACGCCCTTGTGTCGCTGTTCGCCGACGTCGGGCAGCCCCGCGGCGTCGCCGCGTTCGGCTACGACGAGGCCGACCTCGACACCCTCGTCGAGGGCGCGCTCGCCCAGCAGCGCCTGCTCGTCGGGGCACCGCGCGAGGTGACCGCCGAGGACCTCCGGAACATCCTCCTGGAGTCCATGGAAAACGACTGACGCCGGATCGGCCACCCGCACCCGGCCAACGCGTCGAGGTGGACCGATTGGGGCGCACGGCCGCGCACCCGTAGCATCCGATCCACCTCACGATGCTGCGGCCGTGGCGGTCCCACGCGCGGGGAGTGGGACCGGCGGCCGGCGCCCCGACCCCCGGAGCCGCGTGACCCCCTGTCCGTCCCCCCGATCCACCCACCGCGCGTCCCGTGGCGGGATGCACGCCGAACCGCTGAAGGGTGATCCGGCGTGACCGCCGGAGCGGTCGCCCTCGTCCTGCTCGCCGCGCTCGCGCACGCGTCGTGGAACCTGCTTGCCAAGCGCGGGGGCGCGCGCGGGGTCGCCTTCGTCTGGATCTACACGGTGGTCGAGATGGTGCTCTGGGCACCGATCGCCCTCGGAGCCGCCCTCGTGACCTCCGCGGAGGTCGGCGTCGCGGCGCTCGTGCTGATGCTCGGTAGCGCCGTGCTGCACAGCGCCTACGTCGTGCTGCTGCAGCGCGGCTACGCCACCGGCGACCTCTCGTTCGTGTACCCGTTCGCGCGAGGTCTCGCGCCCCTGATCGCGGTGGGCGGTGCCGTGCTGCTCCTCGGGGAGCAGCCCACGCTCTTGGCCCTCGCCGGAGCCGTCGCGGTCGCGGGGGGTGTGGTGTGGATCGGCCTCACCGCCCGCGGCGGCGCCCCCAGATCGTCCGGGGTCGGGGTCGTGCGGAACCCCCTGGGCCCTCCGCTGTTCTACGCGCTCGCGACGGCGACGATGATCGCGGGCTACACCGTTTGGGACGGGTACGCCATGCAGACGCTCACGCTGACGCCGATCCTCTACCACTGGGGCGGAACGGTGGGCCGCGTGGGCCTGCTGGCCCCGGCCGTGTGGGGACGTTGGGACGAGCTCCGTCGCGTCGGCCGCGACGCCCGTACCTCCATCGTCGGCATCGCCCTGCTCGCGCCGCTCGCCTACATGCTCGTCCTGTGGGCGTTCACCCTGGCCCCGGTCTCGTACGTCGCGCCCGCGCGCGAGGCGAGCATCGTGGTCGCGACCGCCATGGGAGTGCTCCTGCTCGGCGAGCGCAGCACCGCGCAGCGGGTGATCGCCGCGGCGGTCATCGCCGTCGGCGTCTTCCTCCTCAGCGTCGCCTGAGACCTGTCGAGCCGCCCGCCCGACCCGCCATCAAGGCGCGTCGTGCTCGAGCGCCACGGCATCGCGCCGCTCCAACACGACGTGCACGCCCGCGATGACGGCCGCGAGCGCGAACATCGCGGTCGTGCCCGCCCACGCGAGGTCGTAGCCGTCCGTGTGGTCCACCGCCGCGCCGAACAGGACCGGGGCGACGATGAACCCGCCGTAGAAGGCTGCCTGCACGATCCCCGAGGCCCGTCCCGTCCGACCGTTCGGCGCTCCGCGGATGACGGCGAGCATCCCGACGGCGTTCCAGGACATCGCGCTGCAGCCGAACAGCAGCGCCCCGATCCACAGCAGCGCCCCCTGCAGCTGCGCGGCCCAGATCGCCGCCTGGCCGAGGGTCGCGAGCACGGCGAGCAGCAGCAACGCCGGCGCGACCCGCTGTCTGCGCTCGGTCGCCCGTCCCCACCACACCCGGGCGACGACGCCCACCGCGGACCCGAAGCCGAACGCGGCGCCCGCCGTGCTCGGCGCGAAGTCGAGGGACTCCACGGCGTAGATGACGAGGAAGGCGCCGAACGAGGACGCGGCCGCACCCATCGCGAGCGCGTAGGCCGAGAGCCAACCCACCCGGACCGTGGGAACCGCCCCGGGCGCGACGCTCGGCGCCGCGCGCTCGTCGGGCACGACCCGGCCGCGCACCGCGCGCACCGCGGCGGCCGCGAGCAGCAGCGTCACGACCGCCAGGATCACCAGCGCGCTGCGCCACCCCACCCACGCCGCGAGCGGCGCGGCGCCGACCCCGGCCAGCGCACTGCCGGCGAGCACGCCCGACTGCTTCACCCCGGTCACGACGCCGCGCCGCCCCGCCGGCAGCCGCTCCGCGATGAGCAGATTCGTCACGGGGTTCATGACCGCGATGCCGACACCGCCGACGACCATCGCGACGAGCAGCCACCCGACCGCCGGCGCCGCCGCCATCAGCAGCAACGTCGCGACGCTCGCGACGAGCAGCGTCACCACCATGACGCCAGCGCCGAGGCGGTCGACCAGGGGACCGGCCACCGGCGACAGGACCGCTGCGGAGGTGAACAGAACGCTCGTCAGGAGCCCCAGCTCGGCACGCGTCGTGTCCAGGTCCTCGGCGATGAACGGCGCGAGCGCGCCGACGAGGAACTGCACGATCGCTGCGACCGCCATGATGACCACGAGCGCGGCCGCGAATCCGAGCACCCCGCGGGCGGGTCGCGCGCGGTCGAACCGCGTCGACGGTGTCCAGAACGGCATGCCCCGATCATCCCCGTTCGCGCCCGAGGCTGCGAATCGGGCGGCGGGTCACGGCCGGGGGCGCACCGGTCACGGTTCGGACACACCGATGCGCGCACCAGCCCGCAAAGGGCCGGCGGCAAGCACGACAGCGGCGGCACTCGCCCCGGTCAGCCCCCGTGGCCCCCGCGGTCGGGCGGGGGCTCGTCGTCGGCGCTGACCGTCTGCTCGACGATCGGATCGGGTACCGGCTCACCGACCTTGCGCTCACCGAGTCGGGCCGCGCCGCACCCCGCGAGCAACGCCGCGACCAGCACGTAGGCGATGCTGTAGTCGGGTGACGCGTTCAACCCCAGCTCCGGGGCATGGATGACACCGACGAACGAGAGCCCCGCGCCGACCAGGGCGACCACCGCCGCGCGGTAGAAGCGGACGTCGATGACGAACACGGTGATCGCGCCGAGCAGCATGGCCGTGAACAACGCGCCCTGCCCGAGCGGGACGATGCCCTCGGAGACGTCGGCGAGGACCTCGGGTGCCTCCCCGTCGAACTGCGTCATCACCCAGTTCGCGAAGTACGGCAACATCGCGATCGCCACGGCTGCGTGGTGGCGGACCTCGGTCGTCTGGTACGCGGTGGCGATCATCGAGATACCCACGAACACCAGGATCGGCCCGACCGCCGCGAGCGGGATGATCGCCGCCATCGCGGCGATGAGCCCCGAGAGGGCGGCAAGCAGGTAGACGGCGCCATTGAGGATGCTGTACCCGCGACCGGCGCCCATCCACTTCGACCCGACCGAGGCGATGTACACGGTGGTCGGGAACATCGAGCCGAAGAGCGCCCCGATGACCGTGCCGGCCCCGTCGACCGCTTGGCACTCGCGCACGTCGTACCGGTCGCCGGCCGCCTCCATGGCCTCGACGTTGTTCATCGTCTCTACGGCGTTGTAGAGGGTGATCGGCAGGACGACGGCCAGCAGGGTCGCCGCGGCGCCGAACAACAGGGTGAGGCCGTCGAACCCCGCGACCGTCGGCACCGCCGGCCACCACCCGACCCGGTCGAGGCCCTCGGCGGCCTCGCCGGTGTCGGCAACGCCGATCGCGTAGGCCAGGGCGGTGCCGATGAGGATCGCGACGAGCGAGGCGGGGATCCGGAACGGCAGTGCCACCTTGCCGACGAAGGCGACGAGCACGATCGCGAGCGCGACGAGCCCCACGATCGGTGCGTCGAACACCGTGAAGAGCAGTTCTCCGGCGATGAACGTGAGCGCGACTCCGGCGAGCGCGCCGAGCATCGCCGCGCGCGGGAGGTGGTGCTTCACCCACCGCCCGATCAGCGCGAACGCCGCCTCGACCACGCCGGCGAGCAGGGCTGCGGCGGTGGCGACCCGCCAGGCGGTCTCCGGGTCGCCGGTCAGCTCCAGCGCCGGCAGGGAGACGCCGAACAGGAACACGAACATGACCGGCGTGCTGATGCCGTAGGCGAGCGCGGTCACGTCCGTCCGCTGCTCGCGGCGGGCGAGTCGCGCGGCCATCCACGCGTAGTAGAGGTTGCCGGCGAGCACCGCGACCGCGGCCCCGGGGATGACGCGCCCGAAAACGATCTCGGGCGGGTACCCGAACCCCAGGAGGGTCACCGCCACGATGATGAAGTTCGCGGCGTTGTTCTGGAACAGCGCGAAGAACCCGTCGACGTCCTGGCGTTTGAACCACGGGTAGCGGACGTCGCTGGTGGCGGTCGTCATTCACGGCCTCCCGGCTGGCCGCAACGCTGGAAGCGCGGGGAACGTCCCTCCCGACCGAGCCCCCGTGCGTGGGGGGACTCCGCCGCTCTCACTCACGTCGCGTGGCTGACGTGTGACGGTCCGGCAGCCTGCGGGCGCGGGCCGGCCCCGTCAAGCCCCGGTGATCCCGACTCGCGACGGCTCGCTGTGTCGCTGCGCGGGTCCGCGCCGCCTTTCGGGCTCTCGGGGCCTGGCGGCCCGAGAGGCACCCAAAAATGGGGACTACTCGCGATTGCTCGGAGCGCAAAACACGCACGATCGATCACTAGCGATCACGCTCCCGGACACGAACCTTCTCGACCGCGACCTCGCTCCAGGCGGCGGCCCAGACGGCCGAATCGAGCGCGTCGTTGGGAGCGTCCGTGCGCACCAGGACGCAGACGGGCACCCCCGCGCGCTCCGCCGCAAGGGCATCGTGCGCGCTGTCCCCGAAGAACACGACCCGCTCTGGGGCGACACCGAGCTGCGCGCACGCCACGTGCACGGCCGAGGGGTCCGGTTTTCCGTGGTCGACCTGGTCGGCGCCCACCACGACGCGTACGGCGTCACCCAACCCCACGCGCCGCAGGTGTGCCCGGGCCCGGGCCGTCGTGTCGGCCGTCACCACGCCGACCGAGCCGGTGGCCACACGGCACCGTTCGACCGCCTCCACCGCCCCCGGGAGTGCGGCGACGTGCGCCTCGATGTCGATGCGGGCGTCGACGCGTTCGATCGCCCTCGCCACTTCCTCGTCAGCCCGGACAACGGCGAGGTCCGCCAGCTCCCGGGACAGGGTGTGGTTCAGCACCTCGACGGTCCCGCCGGCCAGCGCACTGTCGGGCAGCACGCGCCCGTCCGCGAGCCCGATGGCGCCGCGCAGGGCGGGGGCCGACAACGACGGGTGCCTCGTGACCAACTCGTCGATCACCGCCTCACCCCAGACCGTCCACGGCCCGTGGAGGTCGATGATCGTCCCGTCCTTGTCGAACAACGCCGCCTCGGCGCGGAACTCGCGTCCAGCGACGCGCAGCTCGAGGCCCATCCTCCCACGACCTCCGTGATCCGGGTCCGGTCCGCACAGCCGGCGCCATCCAGGACACGTGACCCAGGCCAAGCACGGCTCATGCGCGATCGTGCATATTAGGTCAGCAAGCCGCGCGATAGTAATCACGAGTTGGCTGCGCAGTGCTCAGCTGGTGAGCACGGTGATACCGGCCTCGGCGAAAGCGTCCAGCTCCTCGCTCGTTGCGCCCGGGTCCGTGACGAGCGTCTGGACCCCCGACAGGGCCAGCGTGCGCACGAACGCCTGCTTGCCGAGCTTGTGGCTGTCGGCGACGACGACCGTGCGTCGCGCGCGGCTGGCCATCTGACGGCTCGTGGTCGCCTCGTCCTCGTCGTTCGAGGTCGCGCCGAGGACGGAATCGATGGCGTCCACGCCGATGAACACGACGTCGAGGACGACGTCGTCGAGCATCGCGCCGGCGAACGGCCCGACGAGCTCGTAGGTCTGGGAGCGCACCCGCCCTCCGACCACCACGAGCTTGAACCCGGTCCGCAGGACCAGCTCGCTCGCGATGTTGAGCGCGTTGGTGACGACCGTCGTGACGTTCGCGGCTTCACGCAGGTCGCTGCGTCCCCCGAGCGCGCGAGCCACCTCCGTGGTCGTCGTTCCCCCGTTCAGCCCGACGACCTCACCCGGCGCCACGAGGTTCGCGGCGATCCGACCGATCCGTTGCTTCTCGGCCGCTCGCCGCGCACTGCGGTAGCGCAGGGGGAGGTCGTAGGCCACGGCGGTCGCGACGATCCCTCCGTGCGTGCGCGTCGCGAGGTCCTGCTCCGCGAGCTCCTTGAAGTCCCGTCGGACGGTCGCCGGCGACACGCCGAGCCGCTCCGAGGCGGTCGCGACATCGAGGCTGCCCTCGTCGGAAAGCAGCTCCAGCAGCTTGTTCCATCGCGCGCGGCGATCCACGGGTCCGGCTCCTTGGTCGCGCAGCCCTTCGGAGGCCGCTCGAACGCGGACATCCTGACACGTGTCGAGCCCGTCGCCTCTAGCGGCGTGAGGACGACCCGGAGGGGTGGTTCGAGGCGGAAGGGCGATTCGAGGCGGCGCGCCGACTCGCCGACGAACGGCTCCCGGACGAACGCCCCCCACGGGAGCGGCTCCGCGGGCGGTTCGCCCCGTCGTTCGAGCCGTTCGACCCGTTCGAGCCGTTCGACCCGTTCGAGCCGTTCGACCCGTTCGAGCCTCGCCTGGACGAGCCCTGTCCACCGTGCTCGACGGGGACCTCGCCGCGACGCGAGCCCCCCTCGCCGGTCAGCTCCTCGACCGCGACCGCGTCGATCCGCGGACGGATCGCCAGCTGGCGCTGCAGACCCTTGACGTCCCCGACCTTGTCGGGGGCGACGAACGTGACGACGACGCCGTCGTTACCGGCCCGACCGGTCCGCCCCGAACGGTGCACGTAGTCCTTGTCGGTCGCGGGCGGGTCGTAGTGCACGACCACGCCGACGTCATCGACATGGATGCCCCGCGCCGCGATGTCGGTGGCCACCAAGGCCGCGACGCGACCGTTCGAGAAGTCGGCGAGCGCGCGCTCGCGTTGCCCCTGCGAACGGTTGCCGTGGATCGCCGCCGAACGCACCCCCTCGCGGTTCAGCTGCTTGGCGACGCGGTCCGCGGCGTGCTTGGTCCTGGTGAACACAATCGCCGGGGAGAGCGTGTTCACGACGTCGCGGGTGTACGCGACCCGCCCCTGCGGCTGCGCGTGCCAGAAGAAGTGGCGGACGTCGCCGGTCGACTCCGCGCTGCCGGCGAGCTCGTGGCGTGCGGGGTCCCGCTGGTAACGGCGGATCAGCACGTCCACGTCCCCGTCCAGCGTCGCGGAGAACAGCAGGGTCTGCCGGTCAGTCGCCGTCTTGTCGAGGAGGCGCTGGACCTCGGGGAGGAAGCCCATGTCGGCCATGCGATCGGCCTCGTCGATCACGACGAGATCCACCTTGGAGAGGTCGGCGTCGCCGCGGCGCACCAGATCCGCCAGTCGCCCGGGGCACGCGATCGCGATGTCGATGCCGCGCCGCAGGCACCGCTGGTCGCGACTCAGGCTGGTGCCGCCGTAGAAGGTGGCGACCGAGCGGCCTCGCGCGTCGGCGAGGGGCCGCAGCTCGTCGGCGACCTGGCCGGCCAGCTCACGGGTCGGGACGAGCACGAGCGCTCGCGGTCGGCGCGGTGAGCCTTCGCCGACCCGCGTGGCGAGGGGGACCGAGAACGCCAGGGTCTTGCCGGAGCCCGTGGGCGCCCGGCCGGTCAGATCCTTGCCGGCCATCGCGTCGGCGATGGTCGCGGCCTGAATGGGGAACGGGGCGGTCACGCCGCCCCGTGCCAACGTGTCGACGAGCTTCGACGGCACGCCGAGCTCGGTGAAGGTGTTCGTCAAGGTCTTGGCTCCTGACCGGCTGCGTTCGAGCCGGACGGTCAGTGGGCGCACGACGCGTCGCCGCGCGCATGGGCGAACACGCCCGAAGAGGTGACGGCGAGATCCCGCGATCACGTCCGGCGCCTGGCGGTCGGATGCACCGATTCGGCGGATCCGTGCGGCGCGCGTGTTCCGGGCGAGCGTGGCCGCCCGTACGGACAGTGTAGGGGCTCGAGGCCTCCGGGGCCGCGAGGCGGGCCGGACGGGACCCGCGGTCGCCGCGAGCGCAGGCCGGACGGGACCCGCGGTCGCCGCAAGCGCAGGCTCCGCGAGCCGCCGGAACGAACCGCTCGGACGGCACGTCGAACCGCGCGACCGACACCGCCCTCGCGATCGGAGGCCCCGATGACCCGCCCACGGTCCCGCACCCCCGCACTGCCCGCGGCGCTCCTCGGCGCACTGGGCCTGGCCCTGCTGCTCGCAGCCTGCAGCGCAGGCGACGAGGCCGTCGAGGATGCCGCGGAGGAGGTCGACGAAGCCGACATGGAGTCACCGGACGCCGACGAGCCGATCGAGGCCCCCGCGTCCGAGGCGGACGACGCGGCCGAGGCGGACGACGGGGCCGAGGCGGACGACGGGGTCGGCGGAGCCGCACCGGCCAGCGACCTCGACGACACAACCGCGCGGGACGGCCAGTACCTCGTGCGGGAGGGCTCGTTGGTGCTCGTGTACGACGGCTCCTTCGAGCGCACCTTCGACGAGCTTGACGATCTGGCCGAACACCTCGGCGGCGCGATCGGCGACATCGACACCGACACCGGCCCCGACGGCGCGGAGTTCGGCACCGTCGGCATCGAGGTGCCCGTCGACGCCTACGACGAACTGCTGCGCGCCGTCGCCGACCTGGGGGAGGTGGAGCGCCGCGACATTCGCACCGAGGACGTCACCGGTGAGCACGTCGACCTCTCGAGCCGGCTGCGCCACGCGGAATCCCTGGAGGACTTCTACCTGGGGCTCTACGACGACGCCGAGGACGTCGACGAAGCGCTGGCGATCAGCCAGCAACTCGAGCAGGTGCAGGAGCGCATCGAGCGGCTGCGCGGCCAACTCGACGAGCTCGAGGACCGAGCCGCCACCTCGACCCTGCGCGTCGAGCTCGTCCCGGCGGGCTACGACGTCGACGATCGCGAGCCCGACACCGCGGCGTTCGGCGGCTACTGGTCCGAGGCCGCCGACGGGTTCGTGCAGGTCGCCGGCACCCTGCTGGTGCTCGCCGTGGGCGCGATCCCGCTGCTGCTCGCCGGCGCCGCACTCGTCCTGGCCGGCCTCGCCGCGCGCCGGGCATGGAAGCGCACCTCCGCGCCCTCCACCTGAAGCCCTGCCTGCCGGGCTTGCACGGTGCCGGAGCGGCCTGATTTCTTACAGGAATCCGTGATGCGTGTGCCGCGCAACCGTCCGCAAGGAGGGCGCACCGTGTTCTCGAAGTGGCGACGAACGCTTCTGACGGCCGCGCTCGGAGGTGTCGCGGTCGCCGGCGTGGCGACCGCGGCCGTGCTCGCCGACGCCGACCACGAGGAGGCTGACGCTCCCGACGTCGCCGAGGGTTCCGCGACGGCTGAGGAGGAGCCCCCTCCGACGAAGAGCATCGGGTTCTACGTCGGCAGCGACCTCACCGATGACGGCTCGACGCTGCTCGGCGGGTTCGGCCACGAGCCCTCGAGCCACTGGCTCGAGATCATCCCGCGTCAGGAGCACCCGGCGGGCTCGACCACCCAGGTGGGGGTCACCGAGGACGCCCGGATCCCGGGTGAGCTCATCGAGATCCCCCAGGCCGAGGAGACCAACAAGTACATCTCCTCGCTCTACTCCGAGTTCGCCGGCTTTCCCCCGCCGCTGACCAACGGCGGACTCAACGACCAGGGCGTGGCCGCCCGCGACATCTGGTCGCCCTCGCGGCCCGAGATCGAGGAGATCGCCGAGGAGGAGGAGCCTCAGGAGGGCCCGCAGTACTCCGACCTCGCGCGTGCGGCCATGGAGCGGGCCTCCACTGCCGAGGAGGCCGTCGACATCGTCGGCGGGCTCATGGAGGAGCACGGCTACTCGACCTACGGCGGCAACTCGCACCTGTTCGCCGACGAGGACGAGGGCTGGGTGTTCATCAACTACGCCCATCCCGACGGGGAGCTCTGGGCCGCCGAGCGACTCGGCTCGGACGAGGTCCGCGTCTCCTACCCGGGCTACATCCGCGACTTTCCGGCCGACCACGAGGACGATCCGGACTTCAAGGCCTCGGACGAGCTCGTCGATTTCGCCGTCGATCAGGGCTGGTACGACCCCGCCGAGGACGGCGAGACCCTCGACCTGCTCGAGGTGTTCGGCGTGGGGCAGTTCCCCGCCGACGACGACGAGGAGGAGGACTACGTCGCCCCGACCTTCTACCAGGACGCCCGCGACCCCGAGGAACGCGAGGAGGAGGTCCGGGACCTGATCGACGAGCGGGGCGACATCAGCCTCGAGGACATGCTGGCGCTGGTCCGCGACCCGCGTTGGTCGACCGATCACGCCGGCTACGGGCAGGTCGCGCACCTGCGGCCCGACACCCACGAGGAGCTGCAGACCCTCTGGACCGCGACGACCAGCTCGGTCACCACGCCGTACGTGCCGATCCCGATCGGCGCCGAGGAGGTGCCGCCGGAGTTCCGCCAGCACCGCTACATGACCTCGGGCTCCCCCTCCGACTTCCTGAGCGACGACTACCAGGCGCAGGAGGGCACCCGGTACGGCACCCGCGAGTTCAAGCGGCTGATGTACCTGGCCTGCGAGGAGCCGGGCGAGTTCTACACGGACGTCACCGGGGAGATCGAGGACTTCGAGCTGGACCTGCTCGCCGAGCGTGACGAGCTCGAGAGCCAGGCCCGCGAGCTGTTCGACGCTGGCGATGCCGAGGCCGCCCGCGAGCTGCTCACCGAGAACGTCGGGGAGCGGCTGCTCGAGAGCATGGACCTCGCGATGGCGCTCAGCGACGAGGTCGAGGACGACCTGCGAACGAACTGGGACATCCGCGAGCCCGAGGGCGAGGAGTTCGAGGGCGACCGCAGCGAGACGACCCCGCCGGCCAGCCAGGACATGGGCGGCCCGGGCACCGAGATGGTCAACTGCTACGACGACGACCTGCACGCGGACTATCCGCGTACGCACGGCGCCTACACCGACGTGGCACCCGATCCGGTCGACCGCATCAGCGGGGACGACCGGATCGAGACCGCGCTCGAGCTCGCCCGCACGTTCGACGCGTCCGACGAGGTGGTGATCGGGCGCGCGGACGACTACGCGGACGCCCTCGCCGGCGGACCGCTGGCCGCGGCCGGGCAGGCCCCGCTCCTGCTGACACCGCAGGACGGCCTGCGGGAGGACGTCGCCACCGAGATCGACCGGCTCCGCGCGGACACCGCGCACGTGCTCGGTGGCGAGGCCGCGTTGAGCGAAGAGGTCGAGGGGGAGCTCGAGGACGCCGGTATCACGACCATCGAGCGCCACGAGGGTGAGAACCGGTTCGCGACGACGGCGGCGGTCGCCGACGCACTCGACACCGACGTCGACACGGTCTTCCTCGTCGAGGGCGACCATCCCGATCCCGACCGCGGGTGGCCGGACGCCGTCAGCGTCTCCACCCTCGCGGCGTACGAGCAGCAGCCGATCCTCCTCGCGCTGCAGGACCACCTGCCCGAGGGGACCGAGGCGGCGCTCGAGGCGCTCGACCCCGACGAAGTCGTCGTGGTCGGCGGCTCGGCGGCCGTCTCGGACGAGGTCGCGGCCGAGGCGGAGCGAATCGTCGGCGATCTCGATCGCCTGTCGGGCGAGAACCGCTACGAGACCTCCGCGGCGGTCGCCGATCGGGCGGCGGAGGCCGGCATCGCCGACGACCACGCCTGGGTGGCCAGCGGCCACGGCTGGGCGGACTCGTTGGCGGCGGCACCCGTCGCCGGTGCGACCACCGAGGCCGGGACGGCTCCGACCGGCAACCTGCTGCTCGTCGACGGCGGCAGCCTGGATGCCTCCCCCGCAACCCGGGGCTGGGTCGCCGACCGCTCGGAGACCCTCGACGGGCTCACTGCCGTCGGTGGCACGGCCGCCATCGACGACGCGGTCCTCGAGGAGTTGGGCGCACTGCTCGAGGAGTAGTCGGTTCCCCATCCGGGGCTCGTGGCACCGGCCACGGGCCCCGGCCCGCCGGGTTCGGCGCGGCACCGCTCGCCGCGAGCGGTCTCGAGGCCCCACGAGCCCCCGGGGCCTTCACTGCGCGGCAGCCACGATCCGCTCGAGCACCCGCATGTTCGCGACCCCGTCCCCGGCGGGGATCGGCACCCCGGTGCCGTCCAGAACCGCTCGGGCGAACCGCTCACCCTGGACGGTGTACGGGCTCACCCCCGCGAACTCGAACGTCTCCGGCGTCTCGAGCGCCGGCAGCCCCTTGCCCGTGGAGAGATGGACCCGCGTCGGGCGGTCGGGCGGGATGTTGAACGGGAGCTCGACGTGGATGCGTCCCTCGGTGCCGTGGATCGTCACGTACTGGTCCGGCTTCGCGCGCGTCGAGCAGGTGAGCGTGGCGACCCCGTCGTCGTCGAAGCACAACACCGCACTCGTCGTGGTGTCCACGCCGAGCGCGGGCTCGGTGATCATGGCGCCCTCCACGTCGCTCGGCTCGGCACCGAAGAGCATCCGCGCGACGTTCACCCCGTAACAGCCGAGGTCGAGCAGAGCGCCGCCGCCGGCCTCGGCGATGTTGCGGATGTTGGCGGGGTCGTCGTTGTAGTACGAGAACCAGGTGTGCACCGCCTGCAATGCCCCGATCCGCCCCGAGGCCACGAGGTCTCGGGCCCGCTCCCAGCTGGGGTGCAGGCGGTACATGAACGCTTCCATGAACGTGACGCCGGCCGCGTGCGCCTCGTCCACCATCCGCTGGGCGTCGGCGGAGGTCAGCGCGAGGGGCTTCTCGCAGAGCACGTGCTTGCCGGCCCGGGCGGCGGCGATCGCCCACTCACCGTGCAGATGGTTGGGCAGCGGGATGTAGACGGCGTCGACCTCGGCGTCGGCGAGCAGGTCCGCGTACGTGCCGTGGTCTCGTGGGATCCCGAGACGGGACGCCGCCTCGCGGGCCGTTCCCGGGTCCCGCGACGTGATCGCGACGACCTCGCAGTCGCGCGCGTGCCCAAGGGCGGGCACGACCTTCTCGGTCGCGATCCTGGCGGTCCCCATCACACCCCATCGCAGTGCGGCCACGGTGTCTCCTCGGTTCGCGGTGGCGTTCTCAGTCGCAGTCGGCCAGGGCGGCTCCGTCGCCGACGGCGTGCGCACCCACCGGGACGGGCAGCCGGCCGGGGGCCTCGCCACCGCGGAGGACCTCGGCCGCCGCCGTCATCGCCGCGCGGCCCCGGTCGTAGGTCGCCAGGTGCACGTCGGCGTCGGTCACGGTGGCGTCGTAGGGCTCCGCGGAGGCGACGGCGACGACGCTCGTGTCCGATTCGGCGAGGCGGGCGCCGAGTTGCTGCTGACCGGTCGACCGCCACGCCGAGGTCGTGACCTGTACCACCAGGTCCGCGTCGACCGCGGCCGACACGGCGTCGGCGATCTGATCGGCGCTCGGTTGCTGGTCGGTGGGCACCGCCGCGATCGACGCCCCGTCCGTGTCGAGCAGCGGCGCGAGTTCCTCCACCCCGCCGTCGCGCGGCCCCACGACCGCGACGGCCTCGCCCTCGGCGAACGGCAGGACGTCGCAGGCCGCCTCGATCGCGGTGACGGCGGCACGCGCGACCTCCTCGGACAGGCCGGTGTGTTCGTCGACGCCGACCGCGCCGTCGGGGATCGGGGCCCGCGCGGCCCGGTCGTCACCGAGAAGCCCCAGCTCGGCCTTCCAGATCAGCACCCGGCGCACTGATGCATCGAGCCGGTCCTCGTCCAGGGCGCCGGTCTCGACGGCGTCGATCAACCCCGCCCGCACGTCGGGGAGGTCCGGTGGCATGAGCAGGACGTCGACCCCGGCCTCCAGGGCCTCGAGGGCGACCTCGGCCGGCTCACCGCGGCCGGTGATGCCCTCCATGTCGAGCGCATCGGTCACGACCACACCGTCGAAGCCCAGATCCTCGCGCAGCAACCCGTCGATCATCGCGGGGGACACCGTCGCCGGCCGGCCCTCGTCGTCGAAGGCCGGAACGGCCAAGTGTCCGGGCATCACCGCCCCGACCCCCGCCTCGATCGCCTCGCGGAACGGCGGCAGCGCCACCGCTCGGAGCGCCTCCTCCGCGTCGTCGACGGTCGGGAGCGCCTCGTGGCTGTCCACGTCCACGCTGCCGTGCCCCGGGAAGTGCTTGGCGGTCGCTCCCACCCCGCCGTCGTCGAGGCCACGTACCTGCGCGGCCACCATCCGACCGACCAGCTCGGGCTCCGCGCCGACCGAGCGCACCCCGATCACCGGGTTCGTGGGCTCGGTGTTGACGTCGGCCGTGGGGGCGAGCGTGACATTGATCCCGACCGCGCGCAGCTCGACCGCGGCCGCCCGGGCACTCTCCTCGGCCAGCGCCACGTCGTCGGCGGCACCGAGCGCCATCGGACCGGGCATGCGCGTGAACGGCTCAGGGGTCCGGGTGATGAACCCGTGCTCCTGATCGGTGGCCACGAGCAACGGCACCCCGGTGGCTTCGGTCGCGGCCTCCTGCAACCCGTCGGACAGCGTCGCGACCTGTTCGGGCCCCTGGATGTTGCCGAGCTCGGGATCGGGCTCGTCGTCGACCCCGGCGTACGTGAAATAGATGACGCCACCCAGGTCGTGGCGCGCCACGACCTCCGCGGGTGTGGGCGCGCCGAAGCGGGCCGCGTTCTCGGCCGCCGCCGGTGCGCTCACCTCGGTGGGGTGATCGCCCCGCACGTCGGCGACCAGCAGCTGGCCGACCTTCTGCTCCCACGACAGACGCTCGAGGACCCGCTCGGCCTGCGCGACCGCGTCCCCGGCCGGCTCATCGGGCGTGCCCTCGGCCTCCTCGTCAGCGTCGCCCGTCGCCGTCCCGTTCGTGGGGTCATGCTGCGGCTCGTCGTCGAGGGTGGGACGGTCCGGTGCCGGGTCGCCCGTCGCCTCCTCCCGCTCGTCGGGGCTGGATCGACCGGGAGCGTCACCGGGAGGCTCGGCCTCGCAGCCGAGCAGCACGAGGCCAGCCACAGCGAACACCCAACCCGCGGCCACCCCGCGGCGGTGCCCGGTCACGGAGCCTCGAGCGCCGGACGAACGGTCCGCACCCCGGCGTAGGTCTCGTCGGCGACCCGCCCGAAGCCGGCGAGGCCCGCGTCGGTCAGCGCGGAGCCCCCTCGTAGGGCGAGCATCGCGACGGCGAGGGCGTCGCGCTCGGCCGCGGTCAGGGCAGGACCCGCCACCATCGGCTGCGTGGGATGCGGCCCCAGCACGCCCACGCAACGCAGCCCGTCGCGGGGCCGCAGACCGTCGTGGGCGCCCCGCCGGACCTGTGCGTCGATCGCAGCGGCATCGGCCTCCCCCGCCTCGACCATGGCCATGGACCGCTCGTGACTCCCGGAGAACACCGTGCGTGCGCGGGGCAGGAACTCGGTGATCGCGTGGTAACCGCTCTGCGAGCAGGGATCGTTCGCCGCCCAGGTCGCGTCCGCGAGGTCCTCGACCGAGCCGGCGGGATGCTCCGGGCGCACCACGACCTCGGAGACGTGCCGGGCCACGCCTGCGCTGCGCGGGTCGCTCGGCACGGGCGCGACCCCGACCAGGGAGACGGGGACCGCTCCGTGCCGCAGCCAACGGTAGGAGGGTGCGCACACGAACCCGATGTCGGCCCCGTACGACGTGAACGGCACGCCGTCAGGGCCGGGCCCGGACCGGCTGGCGTCGAAGTGCAGTTCCACCGGGCGGTCGAGCGTGCGCGCGACCACGGACGCGAGACGTTCGAACAGCCATACCGGACCCGCGGGCACGAGGTAGCTCACCATCCGCAATGGAGCGCCGGGGCGATGCATGCGGCTAGCTTGACCGATAAGCGCGCCGGTCGCAGCCCCGACCAGTCACCGGGGCACGCCCGAGGGGCCGGGACGCCGAGAGGGGGGACGTTCCTCCCCGCCCCTCTCGGGCGTGTCGCGCGGCGACGCGGCTCGGCGCGGCTAGCGGTGCGAGCCGGTGCCGCTGAGCTGCGAGTCGTCGGACTGTCCCCAGCCGCCGCGCTCGGCGGAGTGCGACTCCTGCGGGGAGCGGCTGTCGGTTCCCACCGCCCGATGGGCCGCGGCGCCGGCGCCCGAACGATCAACCGACTCACCGGCCTGCCCCTCGACCACCTCTCGCAGCTCGGCGGACAGCGCGGTCAGGTGCTGCGCCGTCGAGTGGGTCCGGTTCGCCGATGCCGCAGTGCTCTCGGCGGCCTCCGCCACGCTCGCGATATTCGACGCGATCTGGCTGGAGCCCTCGCTCGCCTCGTTGACGCTGCGCGCGATCTCGTTGGTGGTCGCGCTCTGCTCCTCCACCGAGGAGGCGATCGTCTGGGAGATCTCGGCGACCTGGTCGATTACCTCGCTGATCTGCTCGATCGCCGTCACGGCGGACGAGGAGTCGGTCTGGATCGTCGTGATGCGCTGCGAGATGTCGTCGGTCGCCTGCGACGTCTGCTGCGCCAGCTCCTTCACCTCGTTGGCCACCACGGCGAAGCCCTTGCCCGCCTCCCCGGCGCGCGCGGCCTCGATCGTCGCGTTGAGGGCGAGGAGGTTCGTCTGCTCCGCGATCGAGTTGATCACCTCGATGACCTTGCCGATCTCGGCCGACGACTCGCCCAGCTGCGAGACGGTCTGGTTCGCCTGCTGGGCGGACTCGACGGCCCGGCCGGTCACCTTGTTCGCCTCGTCGGTGTTCTGGCTGATCTCCTGCACCGTCGAGGTCATCTCCTCGACCGCGGTGGCGACCGTCGCGACGTTCTGGCTCACCTGCTCGCCCGCCGCGGCGACCACATTGGCCTGGCTCGCGGTCTCCTCGGCCGCCGAGCTCATCTCGGTCGACACCCCGCTCAACTCGTCGGCGGACTCGGCGAGCCCCTCCGCGGACGACCCGACCTGCCGGGTGATCTGGCGGGTCACGAGGACGGCCAGCGCCCCCACGATCAGCAGCGCGATGAGGATCCCGACGAGGATCTGGGTCTGCGCCTGCGCCGCCTCGGCGTTCGCGTCGTCCCGGCGCTGCTCCATCAGCTGGTCGCGCTCGCCCATGAGCGCCGCGTACTCGGCCTCGACGACGTCCATGTTGTCGTCCACCTCGCCCTGGGCGGCGAACTCCTGCGCGGCCTCGGAACCGTCGGCCTCGGACGTCTCGAGGATCCCGTCGAGCAGGGTGAAGTGCTGCTCGGTCCGGGGTCGTACGTCGGTCACGAACGCCTGCACCTCGTCGACCTGGGTGATGTCGGCGACCGTGTCGAGGTGCTCGAACGCGGCTTCCTGGGTCCCCCCGTAGGTTTCGAGCTCGCCGGCGTCGCCGGTGATGAGGTACTCGAACACCGCAGCCTCGCCTTCGCTCATCGCGGCGATGTAGCGGTCGAGCTCGGCGTTGATGGCCGCCGTCCTCTCCAGATCGGTGGCGGCCTCGTCGAGGTCAGCGATGGCGTCATACGCAACCCACCCCATTGCTAGGAGGCCAACGACGGCCACCCCGAACGATGCGAACAGCTTGAACTTGAGCGACGCGCGCTTGAACCGGGATAGCACAGTGGTCCCCCTGGAATCGGATGGTTCTTGCTCGGCCGACGAGGGTCCGCGAACCGCCCGGCCTGGTGTCCTGCGCGAGGCGCCGGGTCCGGTCAACGACACCCGCCACGGTCCCTTCGCGCAGCCTGTTCTCCCGCCGGTCGACCCGACGGACGACGAGATAAGGGCCCGAACTACTGGCGTCCCGGTCGCATCGAGTGCCGCTCGAGCTCCGAAGCGCACCCGATGGCCGAGAACGGCCGGGGCCGGCGTTCGCAAGTAGTGGCGTCAGCGCACTATCCTCCCGCCGGCCGGACTTCCCCGCGACCGCCACGCCGGCGGAGAGCCTCACCGACGCCACGGAGTAGTCGCCGCGTGCCCTCGGTCCCGGACGACCCCTCACCACGGCCGGCGCGCGCCCGCGTCACCGGAATGTCGCGCGGCGAGCGGCTTCTGCGCCTCCTGCTGCTCGTCGCCCTGCTCTACCTCTTCCTGCTGGCAGTGGACACGCTGGGCAACGGGATCGCCGGCTTCGGGGAGGGCTTCACCGACCAGCTGTTCCGCGGCATCGGCAACCCCGCGGTCGGCCTGCTGGTCGGCGTGCTCGCCACCGTGCTCGCGCAGTCGTCCTCGGTGACCACCGCCACCCTCGTCGGGCTCGTCGCGAGCGGCGTGGTCGGCGTCGACGAGGCGGTGCCGGTGATCATGGGCGCCAACGTCGGCACGACCATCACCAACACGCTCGCGTCGTTGGGAAGCATTCGCCGCACCGAGGAGTTCCGCCGCGCCTTCACCGGCGCGACGATGCACGATGTGTTCAACCTGGCCAGCATCGTCATCCTTCTCCCGGTGGAGCTCCTGACGGGTCTGCTCTCGCGCACGGCCGTGTTCCTGAGCGACTTCGTCGGCGACGCGCAGACCGGCGAGTTCGAGAGCCCCGTGCGCGCGGTGGTGGCCGGGGTCGGCGAACAGATCGAGGCGGGAGTCAATGCCCTCGCGCCGGGGGACCTCGTCGCCGCCGGCACCCTGCTCGTGCTCGGGTTGGGCCTGATCTTCGGCACGCTCTACTCGATCACGAGGAACATGCGCGTGGTGATGGCGGGCACCGCGGAACGCTGGCTGAACGCGGTGCTCGGCCGGGCCGGCACGCTCGCGATCCTGATCGGCATCGTGCTCACGGTCGCGGTGCAGTCCTCCAGCATCGCGACCGCCCTGCTCATCCCGATGATCGCCGCGGGCGTGCTCCGGCTCGACCATGCCTATCCGGTAACTCTGGGGGCGAACCTCGGCACGACGGTGAGCGCCCTGCTGGCCGCGCTCGCCGTCCCCGGGATCGCGGGGCTGCAGATCGCCCTCGTGCATCTCGCGTTCAACGTCGTCGGCCTCTTGCTGTTCTGGCCGATCCCGCCGCTGCGCCGCATTCCCCTGCGCGCGGCCCGTTGGATGGGCGACCAGGCGGTCAAACGGCGGAGCACCGTGCTCGCGTACGTGATCCTGCTCTTCTATGTCGTGCCATTCGTCGGCATCCTCGTACTCCGCTGACTGGAGGCGCCATGTTCCGCTGGCTGCGTGGAAGCTCCGATGGCCTCGCCGAGGTCGAGGAGGCCTTCAAGGAGATGCTCGCCGACGGCCGTCGGGTCTTCGACCTGGCCTTCGACGCGCGACTGGGCGAGGCCGCTCCCGAGAGCATCAAGAGCGAGCTCGAGGCCACCGAGGAGCGCACCGACGAGGCCGAACGCCGGATCCGGCGCCTCCTGCTCACCCACGCGAGCGTGCAGGGCGGCGCGAACATCTCCGCCTGCCTGCTCTACATGAGCGTCGCCAAGGACGCGGAGCGGGTCGCCGACCTGTCCAAGAACGTGTTCGGGATCGCCGACACGGTCGGCACGCAGCCTCACAGCGAGCTGTTCGACGAGCTCGCGAGGCTGCGGGCCGAGGTCTCGCCCATGATCACCGACGCGGCGCGGATCTTCGCCGAGGAGCGCACGGAGGAGGCCGAACGATTCCTGGAACGGGCTCGGGGACTCCAGGGAGACTGCCGCCGCCGCATCGACGACTTGCTGCTCGAGCGCGTCGCCGTGCCTCAGCCCGCGGCGACCGCGATGACCTACCGTCAGCTGTCGCGGGTGCTCGCGAACCTGCTCAACATCGTCTCCGCCGTGGTGATGCCCCTCGATCAGCTGGACTACCCGCACCGGGCCCCCGGCGAGGAGTAGCAGCGGCGTCACGACGCGATGGCCGCCGACGCGACCCCGCCGGCTCGATTCCCCCGTGGCTCCCGCGCAACGCGGCCGAGGCGTCGGCGGTCGGGAGCCGACCGTGGCTGCGACCTACACTCGCGGCATGGCTCCGACAACCATCCCCGCGCACGTCGACGACCCCGTCAACGCGAAGATCCTCGCGGTCTCCGAGGATCGCGTGCAGGGATTCCACCGCGAGCCCCTGCGCACGATCGCCGAGCAGTCGGAGGTCGAGCTCGACACGGTGATCACCCGCATCGCCGCGATGCTGCGAGAGGGCACGATCCGCCGGGTGCGCCAGACGCTGATGTCGACGAGCCTCGCTCCGGGGGCGCTCGTGGCGTGGCGACTTCCCGGGGAGCGGATCAAACCCGCCTTCGAGTTCATGTTCCGCGAGGACCCCTTCAGCGGGCACGTCGTGACGCGGAGCACCGACCGTGACACCCCCGGCAGCGACTACAAGCTCTGGACCACGCTGAAGGTGCCGCGACCGTACGACATGGAGGCGCACTGTCGGTATCTCGCCGAGCGGACCGGCGCCACGGCGTACAAGCTCCTGCCGGCGAAGAAGCTGTTCGCGCTCGGCGTCGGCCACGTGCGTCGCCGCGAGATCGAGCCCGGCGACCGGACCGATGAACCGGGTCGGGTGCTCGACACCGAGGTGGTGGACCTGACCGAGCGCGAATGGCGGGTCCTGACCGCCCTCAAGCGCGAGTTCGAGCCCGAGGAGCTGCGACCCGACCCGTGGGCGCCGCGCGCCCAGGAGGCGGGCGAAACGCTCGAGGACTTCTGCGCGATCGCCGAGGACCTCACGGAGCGCAACATCGTCGGGAGGTTCTCGACTTTCCTCGAGCACTACAAGCAGCACCGCGACGGCACGCGCGTGACCCGCTACAACGCCCTGTTCCACTGGCGCGTGCCCGAAGGCGCCGAGATCCGCGCGGGCCAAGAGGTCGGGCGCCACCACTGCATGACCCATGCCTACTGGCGCGAGGGCGGCCCCGAGTTCGCCGGGGTGAACATCATGGGCGTGTCGCACGGCACCGAGAAGGACCGGGTGCTAGCGCACAAGGCGGCGATCGACGAGCATCTGGAAGCCGTCGGGATCCCGGTCGAGTACACCAACGTGTTCTGGGGCGGGCGCAGCGAGATCAAGCCGAGCGAGGTCAGCCCGTTCGCCTATCGTGACTGGTGCCTCCAGCGTGGCCTCGACCCCGAGGCGATGCGCGCTTGACCGGCCGCCCGACCGAACCCCCGGCCGCCCAACCTGACCTCGACACCCGACCGAACCCCCGGCCGCCCAACCTGACCTCGACACCCGACCGAACCCCCGGCCGCCCAACCTGCGCCGACTCGTGGTGCGGTTACCCGCGTCGGCGCGGGTAACCGCACCACGGGCCAGGAGCGGCCGTCGACCCGCCGCGCACCGCCCCGCCCGCGGTACGCGCACCCGCGCCGGCGCAGGTAACCGTACGGCGGTGAGGCCAACCGGCGAGTGGCGCGGGTAACCGCACCACGATCTCACCTTCGACGGCGCAAGGAGGGGCGTATGACCAGTCCGGAACTGGAGGAGTTCGACGGCGACATCGGCCGTGTCCTCGCGATCGCCGCCCACCCCGACGACCTGGAGTACGGGCCCGCGGCCGCCGTCGCGCGGTGGACCCGCTCCGGCCACGAGGTCGTGTATCTGCTCGCCACCCGCGGCGAGGCGGGCATCGACAGCGTGAGTCCCGACGAGGCCGGGCCGCTCCGCAGCGCCGAGCAGCAGCGCAGCGCCGCGGTGGTCAGCGTCGACCGCGTCGAGTTCCTCGACCATCCCGACGGGACCCTCGTCCACGGCCCGGAACTGCGGCGAGACCTCGTCGCAGCGATCCGACGGGAGCGTCCCGACACCGTCATCACGGTCAACCACCGCGAAACGTGGGGCCCTCCGGGCGCACTGAACTCGGCCGACCACCGCGCGCTCGGCGCCGCGGTTCTCGACGCGGTCCAGGACGCGGGCAACCGCTGGATCTTCCCTGGCGTCGGGGGCCACCCTCACGCGGTTCGCCGGGCGATGGTCGCCGGTAGCCCCCACGCGCGCCACGCGATCGACGTGAGCGGCACGGTCGACGCTGCGGTGGCGTCCCTCGCCGAGCACCGCGCCTACCTCGAAGGGCTCGGGGACCATCCCATGGCCGACCCGGAGTTCCTGCGCTGGGTGCTCGCCGATGCGGGCGCCCGCGCCGGCCGCGACGCGGCCGTGGCCATCGAGCTCTTCGAGTTCTGAACCGCATCGGACCGAGGCGCGGCGAACACGACACGTGCCGGGTCGACGGCTTCGTCACGGTTCGTCGGGGCGTCACGCTCAAGTTCGCCGTCGACGCGACGACCGGTGGGGTGCAAGCAGCTGGCGGGACACGTCGCGCTCGCTGAGCACTCGGCAACGGCCGTGCCCTCAGCGGTGACGCGAGGAGCGGGGAGCCGTGCAGCAGGAGCTCGAACCCGAACGCGCTCGAGAGCGGGAGCAACCGCCCGATGATGCGAAGCCCGAGGCCGTCGACCCCTCGGTGGCCACGTTCGAGCGGTTGTGGGAGATCCTGCAGATCGCCCCGATCGGGGTCGGCATCGTCAATCTCGACGGGCACGTCGTCCTCAGCAACACCGCCCTGCGCGCGATGCTCGGCTACTCGGAGGCCGAGTTCGCCGCCATGCACTTCGACGACTACTCGCACCCCGACGACACCGTCCGCAACCGCGAACTCGTCAGCGAGATGCTGGCCGGCCACCGCGAGCGCTTCCACATGGACAAGCGCTTCTACGCGCGCGACGGCTCCGAACTGTGGTGCCGGCTGACGGTCTCGCTCCTGCGGGACGATGACGGACACCCGGCCCTGCACGTGGGGATGCTCGAGAACGTCACCGAGCAGCGGCGGCTCGAGCAGCAACTCGAGGAGGCCGAGGCCACCTACCGGCTGCTGGTCGAACGCTCCCCCGGCGTCGTCTACGTGGCGCCCCTCGCACCCCATCGGCCCTGCAAGTACGTGAGCCCCCAGGTCCAGATCCTGCTCGGGTTCACCCCTGACGAGTGGCTCGAGCAGCCCGACCTGTGGCTCGCCCGCGTCCATCCCGACGACCGTGCGGCGGTCCACGACGCGTGGCTGGAGCGCGCCGGACGTCCCTCGACGGAGCCGACGACCATCCGCTACCGGATGCATCGGCGCGAGGGCGACGAGGTGTGGGTGCGCGACGAGTTCGCGGTCGAGCACGACCGCGAGGGCGAACTCGTCGCGCACGGGGTCATGGCCGACGTCACGCGCGAGAAGCGGCTCGAGGACGCGCTGGAGCACCAGGCGTTCCACGACTCGCTCACCGGGCTGCCGAACCGCAAGCTCTTCGAGGAGCGCATCAGCAGCTGCCTCGGGCGCGGCCCCCGGGGGGACCGGCCGCGGGGCGTGGTCGCGTTCTTCGACCTCGATGACTTCAAGAGCATCAACGACGGGCACGGGCACGCCCTCGGCGACGAGCTGCTCTGCTCGGTGGCCGATCGGATCCGCCACACCATCCGGCCCGGCGACACCGCGGCGCGGCTCGGTGGGGACGAGTTCGTGGTCCTCCTCGAGGGGGTCGAGTCGGTGGAGGACGGCAAGGCCGCGGCCCGTAGGGCGTCGAGCGAGTTGCAGCGCCCGCACCACCTCTCGCAAGGCGTGTTCCGGATCTCGGCCAGCGTCGGGGTCGCGTTGCTCGAAGGAACCTCGTCCGATGCCGCGCTGCGCTCGGCCGACCTCGCGATGTACCACGCCAAGCACGCGGGCAAGGGCCAGGTGGTGGGCCCGGGCGAGCAGCCGGTGCCGGACTGACGAGGCGCGCCGACGCGTTCGCGGGAATCGGCCGGGCCCGACGTTCGGTCCCGTCACCTTCGATGCGCCACCGTGGAGCGGTCGCGGCGCCGGAGCAGGCGTATCGTCGGAGATGTGGACATCACGGGAACCCCGGGCGAGACGGGCGCTCACGATGCGGCAGAACGGGTGCTCGCGCTCGACCTGGGGACCGGTTCGGTGAAGGCGGGCGTGATGGGCCCCGACGGGCGACTCGGCGAGACCGCCGCCCGTGACTATCCGCTGCTCACACCCGGCGAGGACCGTGCCGAGGCCGATCCGGCGCGTTGGTGGGCCGCCACCCGCGAGGTCGTACGCGAACTGCGCGCCCTGCCGAGCGACCCCCTCGACGATCTCTCGGGCGTCGCCATCGCGGGACAGATGCACGGCGTCGTCCTCGCCGACGGACAGGGGACACCCCTACGCCCCGCCGTCCTGTGGCCCGACCGGCGGGCACAGCAGCAGCTGACCCGGTACCGCGAGGCGGACGATGCCGCGTTGCGACGCCTCGGCAACCCGCTCGTTCCCGGGATGATGGGGCCCATCCTCTCGTCACTCCGGGCCGACGAACCGGAGGTCGTCGCCCGGGCTCGATGGGCGCTGAGCCCGAAGGACTGGCTGCGCACCCGGTTGACCGGACCCGAGGGCGTCGACGGCCCGTGCGCGGAGCCGAGCGACGCCTCCGCCACGCTCTTGTGGGACCTCGAAGCCGACGACTGGCACGACGAGATCGTCGAACTGCTCGCGCTGCCGCGAGGGCTGCTACCCCCGATCGTGAGGTCCGAGCGCATCGTCGGCCGCCTGACCACGAGCGCGGCCGCCGAGCTCCAGCTCATCCCGGACACGCCCGTGATCGCCGGCGCGGCGGACACTGCCGCAGCGCTTCGGGGCGCCGACACGCCGCCGGGAGCGTTGCAGTTGGGAATCGGCACCGGGGCGCAGTGGGTCCGGCCGCTCGACGGCGCCACCGTCGACACCCGGACGCTCGAGCCCGAGCAGGGTCTGCACTGCTATCGCGCGGCCGGCGAGGGTTGGTACGCCATGGCCGCGGTCCAGAACGCCGGACTCGCGTTCGAGTGGGCCTGGGAGGTCCTCGACGCGGGCTGGGACGAGGCCCACCGAGCGCTCGAGGCGACCGAGCCCGGGGCGCAGGGGGTGGTGTTCCTGCCGTTCCTCACCGGCGAGCGCACACCCCACCTGGATCCGGGGTTGCGCGCGGCCTGGCTCGGCGCGGGGCGCGCGCATCGGCGCGCACACCTGCTGCGGGCGGTGTTCGAGGGTGTGGCCTTCGCCATCCGCGCCGCGCGCGACGCGCTCGATGGGCCCGCCCGGGACGCGCCCGTGCGGCTGGTCGGTGGCGGCACCACCGAGCCCCGGTGGCAGGCCCTCCTCGCGGACGTCCTCGACACCGAGGTGCAGGTCGTCGACGAGCCCGAGGCCACGCTCCGCGGCGCCGGCCTCCTGGCGCTGTCCGCGCTGGAGGGCGAAGCGGGCCCGGGTCCGTCCCCCCTCCGGCCGCGGGCGACGCAGCGACCGGGTCCGAACGCGCCCGCCTACCAGGCCGCGTTCACGCACTACACCGAGCGCGTCCACGCGTCGCGCGGCGCGGGGTGACCGCCCGGCCGGGACGAGCGCGGCGCGGGGTGACCGCGCCCGGTCGGGACGGCGTGAACCGCACCGGGGCCCTCGTTCGTACACCCCGTGGCACCGAAGCCGAACGGGAGGTACCGCCGTGCGACGTTCACGGTTCGCGATCCGTCTACTGGGCCCCGTGGCAGCAGTGGCCCTGCTGACCGCCTGCGACGAGGGCGACACCGACACCGCGGAGGAGCCGGACGCAGGGAACGACACCGTCGCCGCGACCGTGACGATGTCGGACGTCGCCTTCTCACCCGAGACCGTCGAGATCGCGCCCGGCGAGACCGTCGAGTTCGTGAACGAGGAGCAGATGGTCCACGACGTGGCGTTCGACGACGGGGAGGCCTCCGAGGACCTGGAGGAGGGCGACAGCTACACCCGCACCTTCGACGAGGAGGGCGAGTTCGCCTACGAGTGCACCTACCACCCCGGCATGGAGGGCACGGTGATCGTCGAGGACTAGCTGCGCGCCCCCAGGGGGGAGGCGCGCGCCCGCGACCTGGCCATCGGGTCATCGTGGCAGGCCCCGGGTGTGGGTAGATCATGGCACACGAAGGGCCGCACCGACCGAGTGGGCGAGGCGACCGATGGGCACGACCCCCGACTGCGCGACTCGTCGCCGCTGGCGGGGCCGAGCGTGAGCCTCGTTCCCGTACGCGCGACGGGCCCCGTCCTGACCCGGCCCCTCGGCGCGTCCTCCGGGGACTCGGCCCGCCTTCGAGGGATCGACGTCGCGCGCGCACTGGCGGTGCTGGGCATGTTGGCGGTGCACGTCGGCCCGACGAACGGCTCGGCTCTGGCGACACGGCTGTACGCGCTGCCGCACGGGCGGGCGTCGGTCCTGTTCGTCGTCCTCGCCGGTGTCGGGGTCGCTCTGCTGGCCCGGTCGCGGCGGACGTCGGGCGCGGTGGCCCGTCGGCGGCTCGCCTGGCGGGCGGCGTTGCTGCTGCCGGCCGGGCTGGCGCTGCAGCTCCTCGACCACGGCGCCTTCGTGATCCTGGCGGAGTACGCCGTGCTGTTCGCGCTGGCGATCCTGCTGCTCGACGCCAGCGACCGACAGTTGCTGGGGGCCGCCGGGGCTGTTGCGGCGCTCGGACCGGTGGCCTACTTCCTCGGCCAGTCAGTGGCGCCGGCGACGTTCGAGCGCAGCGGCCCGGTGCTCGCCGACGGGCCGGCAGCGATCGCACACGCGCTGCTGGCCACCGGCGCGTTCCCGTTGCTGGTGTGGGCCGCCCCGTTCATCTTCGGCATGTGGCTGGGACGCCGAGCGATCGGCGACCGCGCCGTGCAGCGACGGCTGCTGCTGGGCGGGCTCGCGGTGGGAATCGGCGCCTGGATGGTGTCGGTGATCCTCGTCGGGCTGATGGGAGAGCCCACGGGCTGGGGCGATCCGCGGATGCTGTTGGCGCGCGGGGCCCACAGCCAGATGCCGCTGTGGCTGTGGTCATCGACCGGTCTTGCGGTCGCGGTGCTCGGGGGATGCCTGCTCGCAGCGCGGGCGATCGACCGCGTGGCGTCGCCGCTGGTCGCGACCGGGCAGTTCGCGCTCACGATCTACGTGGGACACCTCGTCGCGCTGCACCTGGCCCCCACGCTGCTCACCAGCGACGAGGTGTCCGGCGCGCTCGCACTGCTCGGTGGCTTCGCCGCCGTGGCGGGGACGGTCGCGGTGCTCTGGCGCTCGGTCTGGCGCTACGGACCACTCGAATCGCTGTTGCACCTGCCGTGGCTCATCACACCACGAGCCGAGCCCGCGCCGCCCAACGAGCCGACGACGGCGGAGGTCAGGGGGAATCCGCACGCCAATCCGCCTCGCGACGCCCGTCGCGTGCTCCGCTGATCCCGTCCTCGCCGACTTCGAGGGCCTGCACCGACCCGAAGTACAACGCCGGCTGCTGATCGAACCCCTCGTAGCCACGCGCACCGAGGTCGTCACCGACCCCGCCCCCGAGCGGCTGCTCGACCTGCAACCGCGCACCCTCGAGGTGGTACCTCGGCGCGTCGATCGCCTCCTGGAGCGACTGCCCGTGCAGCGCCCAGCGCGCGAGCAGCTGCGTGAGGACGTTGGGGATCCGCTCCCCACCCGGCGTCCCGATCCCCAGAACCGGGTCGCCGTCCTCGTCGAGCACCATCGCCGGCAGGCTCCAGCTCACCGACCTGCGGCCCGGCTCGGGGTTGTTCGCGTCGCTCTGACCGATCGAGAAGCGGGCCAGTTGGTTGTTGACGAAATAGCCCGACGCGTACTGGGAGGAGCCCCAGAAGTTCGTCAGCGTGTTCGTCATCGACACGAGTTGCCCGTCGGGGCCGACCACGGTCACGTGCGTGGTGTTGGGGTCGACACCGCCGCGCGGCGAGCCAGGATCGATCGGGAGGAGACCATCGGCGGGGACGGTCTCGGCGATCGCCTCGTTGCGCCCGCGATCGGTGTGCACCTCGGTCGGCACATCGACGAAGTCGGGGTCCCCGAGATCCCATTCGATGTGCGACCGCGCCGCGCGCCACGCCATCGCCGTCGTGTGCATCGCGTCCGCGGACGCGGGATCGACGTCGGCCACGCCGGCCGCCTCCGCGATCTGCAGCTGCTGGATCAGCGTCGAGCCCGGCAGCGGAGGGGCGGCGCCGACGACCTCGTAGCCGCCGAACTCCCCCGACGGCGGCTCGGAGCGCTGAACTTCGTACGCGCCCAGGGACGCCAGGTCGATGCCCGCCACCGACCCGGCGAGCTGCTCGGCCAGCACGCCCTCGTAGAACGTGTCCGCGCCCTCGTCACGCAGCTGCCGCAGCGTGGACGCGAGCTCCTCCTGCACGAGGGGCTCGCCAGCCGCCAGCGCCTGCCCGCCCGGGTACAGATGGCCGAGCTCGCCGACCGGCAAGCGGCCGCTGGCGCCTTGCAGTTGGTCGGCCAGCAGGCCGCTCGTCTCGGCGCCCTCGGCCAGCTCCACGGCCGGGTCGAGCAGCTCCTCCCAGGACACCTCGCCGTACTCGTCGTGCAGCGCCTCCATGCCGGCGACGAACCCGGGGATGCCCGCCCCGCTCTCGGGTACCTGACCGTCCTGGGGGACGACCTCACGGTAGTCGTACGCCTGCGGTGATTCCCCGGGAGCGGCGACGAGGGTCTGACCCCCGCCCCCGATGCCGGAGGCGAACGGCTCCACCACCGAGACCGCGTAGGCCGCCGCGACCGCGGCGTCCACGGCGCTGCCCCCGGCCTCGAGCACCTCCATGCCGGCGTCGACCGCTCGCGGGTGGCCGGCGCTCACCGCGAACTCGCCCGGCCCCTGCTCCTCGGGCTCGTCGTCCTCCTCGTCGCGAGGGTCCTCGGGATGGTCGCCATCGGGCTCGTCCCCGTCCTCGGGATCGTCGGGGTCGTCAGCCTCCGCACCCGCGTCGCCTTCGTCGGGATCCTCGGCGGGCGGCTCCGGTTCCTCGTCCTCGACGGGGGCCTCCGGCTCGGCCTCCTCCTCGCCCGCATCGGGATCGCAGGCCAGCGCCGCCAACGCCAGCGCCACCACCAGCACGATCCCGCGCGTTGCGTGTCCTCGCGTCGATGGAGTCGAAGTCCCCAAGCGGCTCCCCCGGCGCACGAATGTCCGGCCTCGTGGCGGCCATGCTGCCCCCGGCCGGGTACGTCCGCAGGCGAGGCGACCCGGACCACCGGGCGGGGTCCTCCTCAACCCGACGGCGCCCCGTCCGAGCCGAATTCGGTCACCAGCCGGCGCCCGACGTCGGCCAGGACGGCACGCAACTCATCGGGCCGGAGGACCTCGAACGCGACCTGGAGGCCGAGCAGGTAGTGGGCGAGCCACTCGAGGTCGTCGGCTCCGATGTCAAGCAGGGAGGCATCGCCGTCGGCGGACAGCGTCCCGACGGTGGGCGGGACCTTGACCGCGACCTCGGACAGCGGCGCGTGCAGCCGCACGCGTGCGTGCCAGGGATACGGCGCGACGCTGATCGCGGTGGCCACGAGCGCGGCCGCATCGGGCAGGGGGCGGGGCTCGGCGGGCACCCCTTGCGGCTGCACGCTGCGGACCCGGTCGACGCGGAACGTCCTCCACGCATCCCGACCGCGGTCGAAGGCGACGAGGTACCAGCGGCCGCGCGCGCGGACGAGCCGGTACGGCTCGAGGTCGCGGCTCCCGGGGGTCCCGGCACGGTCCGTGTACGCGCATCGCACCCGCTCACGGGCCCGGCACGCGTGGGCGAGACCCACGAGCGTGGACGGCTCCACGTGCGCGTCGGAGCCGTGCTGGAGCAACTCCGTCGCCGTCTCCAGGGATCGCACCTGCTCGCGCAGCCGCGGCGGGAGGACCTGCTCGAGCTTCGCCAGGGCCGTCACGCCCGCCTCCTCCGCGCCCACGACACCGCTGCCCGCGCCGCCTCGCAGCGCGACCGCCGCGGCCACCGCTTCGTCGTCGGCGAGCGCCAGCGGGGGCACGGCCCGTCCCCCGGCGAGGCGGTAACCGCCGTGCTGTCCCGGTTCGGCGTCGACGACGTAGCCGAGGTCGCGCAACCGCGCGATGTCCCGACGCACCGTGCGGGGCGTCACGCCGAGTCGCTCGGCCAACGCATCGCTCGTCCAGGTCGGCTGCTGCTGCAGGAGGGCGAGCAGCTGCAGCACGCGCGCCAGCGTGTCCATACCGGGATCCTCGCATGTTCACGGACGAATTCGGTCCGCGTCGTCCGCCGTCGCGCCGCACCCGGCTACGCTCCGACCTCCCGACGAGTCTGACCTCCCCGACGAAACGGAGCGTGATGGGCGCGACCGAGAGCTCGAGCAACGTGGCGGCCGCCCTTCTCGCGGTGGCGGACGGGGACCTGCCCGCCGCGATCCGCACGACCCGGGCCGCTGCCGACCGTTGTCCACGCAGCGCTCTCGCACCGGCCCTGCTGGCCTACCTCCAGAGGGCGGCCTCGCACGGTGTCTACGACGAGCCGAGCGCGTTCGAGGGATTCATCGACGGGGGCAGCAACCCGCATCTCTACGATCGGGCCATCGCGGCGGTCGCCGCACACCACCGCGAGGTCCGGCCGTCGAGCGTGCTCGACATCGGCTGCGGCGACGGTCGCGTGACCGCCGCGGTGGCCGTGCCGGAGACCCGCCGCGTCGACCTGGTCGAGCCGTCACCCCCGCTCCTCGAGCATGCCCGCGAACGCCTGGCCCACGTCGAGGCACCGGCGACAGCACACGAACAGCACGTCGAGACCTTCCTTCAGGGGGACGGGCGACAGCGCCGCTGGGATCTCGCGCAGGCCACGTTCGCCCTGCACACCCTCGACCCGGCGACCCGGGCCACTGTCCTGGCGGCCCTCGCCGAACGGGTCGGCCGGCTGCTGATCGTGGAGTTCGACGTCCCCGACTTCGAGGACGGCTCCGTGGAGCACGCCGCCTACGCCGCCGCCCGCTTCGAGTCGGGCGTGGCCGAGTACCGGGACCACCCCGAGGTCGTCGACGGATTCCTGATGCCCGTGCTGGTCGGTCAGTTCGACCCCGAGCGGACCCGCCACACCCACGAGCAGGCGGCCGTGGAATGGGAGGCCCAGCTGCGCGCGAACGGCTTCCGACACCTCACGGTCACGCGGCTGACCGAGTTCTGGTGGGCGCCGGCGGTCCTGCTCACCGCCGAGCCCTGACCGCAATCCGGACCGAGTTCGTCCGGGTGGGAGTCCATCGTGGCGCGCGACACGGCGAACCGTCGCAGGAGGCCCGCCCATGAGCCCGATCGGCTACCAGGTGACCATCGACGCCCGGGATCCACACGAGCAGGCCCGCTTCTGGTCCCAGGCCCTGGGGTTCGTGGTGGAGGACTACGACGCCTTCATCCGCGACCTCCTGGACCAGGGGCACGTCACCGACGACGACGTGACGGAGGTCGACGGACGCCTCGCCTTCCGGGCGGCCACGGCGATCCGCCATCCCGACGACTTCGGACTGGGCGGCCTGCAGGATCCGGCCCCGCGCCGCCTGCTCTTTCAGGCGGTGCCCGAGTCCAAGGCCGGCAAGAACCGCGTGCACCTGGACCTGAACGTCGGGCGCGAGCGCATCGACGAGGAGGTCACACGGCTCTGCGCACTCGGAGCCACCGAGCAGTACCGCGTCGACGAACCGGGGTCGGTACACACCACCATGGCCGACCCCGAGGGCAACGAGTTCTGCGTGCAGTGAGCGGCACCCGACTGGTCAAGCGGAGCGTTCGACGTCGCTGATCCGCGGGAACGGCTCGATCGAGAACACCACCTCGACCGGCAGCTCGAAGAAGGCCGCGATCCGCAGCGCGAGATGCAGGCTCGGGCTGTACTCCCCGCGCTCGAGGTAGCCGACGGTCTGGTAGTGGACGCCCAGCGCGTCCGCGAGCTCCCGGCGGCTCACGCCCTGTTCGGCGCGGAGCTGGGCGATCCGGTTGTGGACCCTCTCGCTCACGTCCGCCTCCGTGCCTCGTCGTTCGGGCGTGACCCGGTCACCTGACCCACTGCACCGCGGCGTCGCGGGCGGCCTCCACCTGTGAGCCCGATTGACGGCGTGCCATGCGGCGCACGACGTACGTGGCCGCGACGGAGCTGACGACGGCCCAGGCGACCAGCACCACCACGGTCAGCCCGGTCCGCCAGCTGCCCCCGATCTCGCCGGCGGCCGCAGCGTCCGGCAGGAAGGCCGAGCGCATCCCCAGGGCGATCCAGTACATCGGGAAGGCCTGCGCCACCCCCTGCACCCACCCCCACAGCTCCTGGACGGGGTAGAAGACGCCCGAGATCATGGCCAGCACGACGACGGGCAGCATCCCCCACGTCCCCACCTTCTGGGCGTTGGGCACCAACGAGCCGATGATGATGCCGAGCGGCAGCATCGCGAGCATGCCGAGCACCAGCACCCACACGGCGGTGAGCACACCGGTCCACCCGCCGTGGAACAGCCCGTCGAACAGCACGGCGCTCGGGATGAGCACCACGGCGAGCAGCGGGAGGACGCTGGCCATCTGGAACAGCAGCTGGCCACTGATGTAGCCGACGATGCCGCGCGGAGCCGCCTTCAGGCGCAGTAGCGTGCCATCCTCGCGCTCCATCGCCAGGGCGTACGCGGGCCCGATGACCACGCCGAAGGCGATGAGGCCGCCGAGGATGCTCGGCATCGCGACCGTCGGGAGCATGAGTCCCTCGCCGACCTCGTTGTCGCGGTTGAACCACAGGAACGTGAGGGTCCCGATCGCGACGAAGAGGTAGAAGCCCTGGTCCTGCGGGCTGCGCAGGCTCAGCAGGAATTCGGTCCATCCGCGCCGCAGGCCGACCCCGATCGCGTCCAACGTGCGGTTCATCGCCCGACCTCCTCGCCGTCGGCGCCGGCAGCCCCCGCGAAGCGGACCGCGGCGAGGTCCCCGCGCCCCGTCTCGTGCTGCTGGACCATCGCGATGTAGGTATCCTCGAGACTCGCTCGCTGCACCTCGAGTTCGGTGAGCTCGTCACCGTGCTGGGCGAGGAGCTCGCGCACGAACGCGATCGGCTCCTCGGTCGCGTGCACGAACCGCTGCCCGTCGAGGTTCCAGCGGACCTCGGCCTCGGTCGCCACCTGCCGGGCGAGCTCGTCGGCCGTGCCATCGGCCACGACCTGCCCGCCGGCGAGGATCAGGATCCGGTCCGCGAGCTTCTCCGCCTCGTCGAGGTCATGGGTCGTGAGCAGGATCGTGGTGTCCTCGAGGTCGGTGAGGCGGTGGATCAGGTCGTGGAACTCGCGGCGCGCGTGCGGGTCGAACCCCGCGGTCGGCTCGTCGAGGAACAGCAACTCGGGTCGGCCGACGATGCCCGCCGCCACGTCGAGCCGGCGCCGCTGACCACCCGACAGCAGGCGGATCTTCTGGTCGGCCTGCTCCCCGAGTCCCACCATCTCGATCAGCTCGTCGGCCGGATACGGGCGCACCCGCTCCTGAGTGGAGTAGGGCTCGAAGAACCGGCCCAGGTGCGCGAGCAGTTGCCGGGGCGTCCAGCGCGCGTGGTCGCGCCACGACTGCAGGACCACACCGACCCGCGCCCGCCAGTCCTCGTCGGCGCTCGCCGGGTCCTCGCCCAGGATGAGCACATCGCCCGCGGACCGGCGACGGAACCCCTCCAGGATCTCGATGGTGGTCGTCTTCCCGGCCCCGTTCGGGCCGAGCAGGGTCACGACCTCGCCGCGCCGCACCTCGAAGTCGACGCCGGTGAGGACGTCGACGTCCCCGTAGCGCATCCGCAGGCCGCGGACCCTGACCGGCGGCCCGGTGGTGTCCACGGCGAGGCCGTTCGGCTCGGCATGATCGGCGGTTCGCATTCTGACTGTCCCCTCCCGTCGCAGCAGCCGAGGATAGTACTTGTGCTGCATGGGCAGCACAAGCACTAATCCATCCCGGGCGCCCCCGAGGGCTACGCTGGCCGTCGTCCCTTCACCCGAGTCGGGAACGGCCCATTGGACATCCACCTCACGCCGGACGCCTCCGAGCTCATCCGCCGCCGCGGGGGCACGGCCGCGCTCAACTTCATCCGCGCCGTCGGGTGAGGCGGCCAGCCCGAGGTGTCGGTCGACACCTACCTCAAAGGCAAGAACACCAGCGCGTACGCCCAAGCCGCGCACGGTGACGTCGAGGTCCTGGTCGCACCGTCGATGGCGCGCTGGTCGAACCGCATCACGATCGACATCAAGCGAGGCCTGCTCGGCCGCCGCTTCGACGTCGCCGTCGAGCACCAGCACGGACCGGCCTGCCAGCACTGAGGAACCTCACCGCCTGCGATGCTCCGACGCGAGGCCGCGCAGCGCCCGACGAGCAGCGGAGGCCGATCGTCGCGGACGCCGGCTCGTCGGCCCGACGGGGATCAGGCGTTGTAGGGATGCGCGCGCCGTGCCTCCCGCAAGGCGTGCGCCCACCACGCCAGCTGATCGAGGCAGACCTTCGCCGCCGCCTCGCAGCCGGGCAGCGTCGGGTGACCGCGCCGGTCGACGTGCTCCAGATTGACGCTGACCGCGTCACGCGTCGTGACCGCGTGGAGCTCGCCGAACACCTGCCGCAGTTGCTCGACGGCCCGGATCCCCTCCGCACGGCCACCGTAGGAGACGAAGCCGACGGGCTTCGCGTTCCATTCGCTGTAGAACCAGTCGATCGCGTTCTTGAGCGCCGCCGGGAAGCTGTGGTTGTACTCGGGCACGACGATCACGAAGCCGTCGGCGGCGTCGAGGCGCCTTCCGACCGCCTCGACCGACGCGGGCACGTCCTCGGAATCGGGCAGGACCACCGGCAGATCGGCCTCGGCGAGGTCGAGGAGGTCGAACTCCAGGTCGTCACGCCCCTCGCCTTGCCGCAGGAACCATTCGGCGATGGGCTCCCCGGCTCGGCCCTCACGAGTGCTGCCGAGGATGACGACCACGCGCAACGGATCGGTGACGCCGGTGGTGCGGTCGGGGTGGGTACTGACGGCGGTCATGGGCTCCTCCTGTGGTGACGGGAACAACGTCACCACAGGAGGCGCGAGACCGGGTATCGCATCGCGAGATCGGGACGGGACCCGCGCTCAGAGCTTCCATTCGGTGCGCCGGGCCGGCTGGTAGCGACACGCCACGCCGGTCGAGACCGAGGCCCGGAGGTGCTCGGCGAGCTCCGGGTGCACGCCCTCGAGACGTCGCAGCGAGTCACGGATGCGCGCTGACACGGTCTTGCGGGCGCGCTCGGCGTCCTCGCCGAGCCGCCGAGCGTGCCCCCCGAGGCCGGTGGACGTGCGCAGCTCCTCGAGCAACGCGGCACGCTCCTCGTCGAGGGCGGCGGCACTTTCGTCCTCCTCTCGACGAGTGGCGCAGTCGATCTCGTTTCTCGCCTTGCGGGGTGGGAACTCGCACACCACTGGCCGGGCCACCAGCGATCACGCACGCGTTCGGGGGCCGGAGGTCGGATCGGGCGGGCATGTGCAGGCACGACGGGAGACCGGTGCGAGGTCTCGCTCGCGCGTACGAACGGTCCATGCCAAGAGTGCCGTCGCGGCGGCCGCCCCCACTGCGAGCAGCCCCCACGAGAGCGCCCGCTCGAGGGGTGGGAGCGCGCCGGGCGGATCGACCACGTGGTAGGCAAGGTGCGGCAGCGCGTGGGCCAGGTAGGCGACGAGGGAGACCAGACGCGCCCACCAGTGCGGCCACGCCGCGGCCACGGCAAGCGCAAGGCCCGTCGCCAGGAAGCCCGCGCCCGCGTCGACCACGAGATGGTGGTTGAACGGCCCGTCGGGGGCCACCCAAGCGCTTCCGAAACCGGGGAAGTCCGCATAGAAGCTGGCCGGCGCCGCCAGCGCCCAGACGCCCGTGTACAGCTGGGCCGCGGCCAGGACGGCCAGGCAGAGCCGCGTCAATCGCATGTGCTGACCCTCCTCGTTGGGTTCGTCCCCCTCATGACGAGGACGGCGCTCTCGCTGTGACACGGGCCGCGCTCGGTCGGACGGGCTGCACTCAGGCGTTGACGTCAGTCCTGCGCGAGATCTCGCGTCGCGGTGACGTAGACCGGCTGACGCAACGGGACGGTGGGCTGCACTCCATCGTTGATGTCAGTCCGGCGCGAGATCTCGCACAACAGTGACGCACACCGGCTGACGCAACGGACGACGGCTTCGGCCGCGCGATGACCACACGGGGGTCTCAGCGCTTCCCCGCGGCCTTGGCCCCACCGTCCTCCCGCTGGAGGTGGTCCCCACCCTCCCGCGGGGATGGCCCACCGGCCCGTTGGGCGAGGATCCACTCGTGCAGCCCACCGAGGCCCGGGAGCTGGTAGCTCCAGAAGCCCTGGACCGCCCGGCGCACCTGCACCGGATTCTCGACCTCGGACAGCAGAGCCACGATCGCGCGGCGGGTGTTGTCGAAGACGACCTCCAGCAGCTGTCGCTCCAGTGGGCCCGGTTCGGCCCCATCCGCCCGCAGGCGATCGATCGCGAGGCCCACGAGCCGCTCGACGAACCGCTCCCCGTACCCCTCGAACCGCGTCCCGCCGGCACGATCCAGCAGGATCACGACCTCGAGGCGGTGGGCGATCCAGAAGGCCAGCAACTGCTCAGCTTCCGGGCCGGGCGTCCCCCCCTCATCCGTCGGCAGCAACAGGGCACTCACACGCTGCTCGATCAGCGCATCGTGCTGTCGTGCGACCTCCTCGGGGACCACCGTCTCGAAGAGCTCGCGCTTGCCGTCGGGGTAGTAGCGGTAGAGGTTGGCGGGTGCCATGTCCGCCGCGGCGGCGATCGACGCCATCGACGTGTGTCCGAAACCGGTGGAGGCGAAGCACCGCAGCGCAGCGCTCTGGATGCGCGCGTCGACCTCGGGTTTGCGGACCTGCGGCATCAGCGGTCACCCGACCCGTTGGCCGGCCGACGGTCACGCCACGGCCGGGCCGTCTCCAGCTGGTACGCCAGTCGCAACAGCAGCGCATCGTCGCCGGGCCGAGCCGCGACGTGGACGCCGATCGGCAGGCCGTCCGGCGACCAGGACAAGGGCACCGACATGGCCGGGCAGCCCGCGATGTTGTGAATCGGGGTGTAGCCCACCGCCCGTTCGGTCCGCGCGACCAGGGTCTCGTAGGGCAATGTCGGCGCCAGGTAGCCCACCGGCCACGGGGGGATCGCCATCGTCGGCGTCACGACGACGTCGGCGTCGTCGAAGACCGAGCGGTACGCCGAGCCCGCCTCGCCGAGCACTCGGTCCGCCCAGTCCGAGGCGTCGGCCGGCAGACCCCGGTACCGGTCGAGCAGCTCCAGCGTGAAGGGCTCGAGCTCGTCGGAGCCGACCTCGCGTCCCAGCATCGGCGCCATCATCGTCGCGACCTGGTCGACCGACTGGCCGGCCAGGGTGAAGAACGCGTCGCTCGCCGCGCGACCGTCGATCGCCGGCGGCGTGGTCTCCTCCACCCGGTGCCCGAGCGCGACCAGCAGCGCGATGGCCGAATCCAGCGCCTCGGCCACCTCCCGAGCAGGCTGGTGGCCGCCGAGCGTGACGCGCCAGGTGGCCACGCGCAGGGACCGATCGAGCGCCGCGTCCACGAAGCCGATCGGATCGTACGGTGCGGTCTCGTCGGTGCGCTCGGTCAGCGCGAGGAGCATGGCGCTGTCGCGCACCGACCGGCTGACGGCGTGTTCCACGACGAGGCGTCCGAGCCCCCCAGCCGCCGGCATCGCCGGCTGGCAGCGCCCGTTGCTCGGCATGAACCCGAACACGCCACACGCCGAGGCCGGGACACGGATCGATCCGCCGCCGTCGGAGGCGTGGGCGAGCGGCAGGAGCCCGGCGGCCACGGCCGCGGCCGCTCCGCCGGACGACCCCGCTGCCGAGACGCCCTCCTTCCACGGGTTTGCCGTGACCCCTTCGAGCAGCGTCTCGGTGCTGCCGAGCAGCGCCAACTCCGAGGTCGCGGTCTTGCCGAGGGTGACCAGACCGGCTTCGTCGACGGCGCGGCTGTGGGGCGTGTGCTCGTGTCCCCGGTTCGCGGCGAACAGGCGGGAGCCCATCGCCCAGCGCATCCCCGGGTAGCTCGCGATGTCCTTGACCGCGAACGGCACCCCGTCCAGCGGTCCCTCGCGCTGGCCCTCGGTCCCGCCCAGGGCTGCCTCGGGATCGATGTCGACGAAGGCGGCCAGATCAGGGTTCGCCGCTTCGATACGCGATGCGAACGTGCGCGTCACCTCCGCGCGGTCGAGTTCACCGCGCCGAACCAGATCGGCGATGGCGAGCGCGTCCAGGCGGCGGAGGTCGTCGGGTGTCAGTGAAGTGGGCATCGCGGGTCCTCGCTCTCGACGAATAGTGAATAGAGTGTTCACTATTCTCTGGTGCCCGGCAACCCCGGCTGAGCACGACGACGACGTGGCGGTGCTCTCGGCTCGAGCAGCACGGCGACCCGCCTCGGGGTAGCCTGCACGGACCCGACGCGAGCGAACGGAGGGCGCGATGGCGGCGATCATGACGGTGCGGTTCCGTGGGCGGGCGCAAGCGGCACACCAGCCGGGACGCACGTCGACGCACCCACGGCCAGAGCTTTCTCGTTCGGCAGTCGGTCGTCCGGGAGTTCCTCGCTCGGGCTGAGCTCGCGCCCGGCGAGCGGGTCGTCGAGTTCGGCGCCGGGACAGGCGCGCTGACGGTCCCGCTCGCGACCACTGGTGCCCGGGTCATCGCTGTCGAACGGGACCCGGCGTGGGCACGGCAACTCCGCGAGCGCGTTCGGGCGGAAGGCCTCCACGATCGGGTCGAGGTCGTCCGTGCGGATCTGCGCGCGTACGCGTTGCCGCGGTCTCCCTACCGGGTGGTGAGCAGCCCGCCGTTCGCGTTGACCACCGACCTGATGCGCCGGCTGTGCGACGACCCCGACCGCGGACCGGAACGCGCCGACCTGCTGGTCCAGCACGAGGTGGCGGTCAAGCGCGCCGCCGAGCCGCCCGCCACGCTGCAGTCGTCGGCCTGGGCCCCCTGGTGGACCTTCGAGCTCGGCCCCGTCGTCCCCCGGCAGGCCTTCCGCCCCGTGCCGCGCGTCGACGGGGCCTGGCTGACCGTGCGCAAGCGCGAGCCCCCGGTGCTGCCCACCCGGTTGGCACCCGGCTTTCGCGAAGTCTTGCGTCCCGCGTGGGAGACCGGGCGTTGAGCCATCACGCGACCGGGTCCTCCAGCTCCACGTGATGGTCGTGCCTCCAGGGCCAGCGAGCGATCGGTCACCATCCAGCGAGGGCGTCGCGGGAGGAGGGAATCACCGACGGCCCGGCGCGCGAAGGAGCTCGAGCGCGGCCCGCTGACGCCGGATCGACTCGATGACGTCGAGCAACCTTGACGCGGGACGGTCGCGGCGGCGTCGGACCGCGACCAGCCTCGTGGGCACGTGACCCGGATTGCGCACCGCCCGCAGCGGCAGCCACCCGAGCACCAGCAGGTCGTCGGCCCGGAACGTCCTCCGGCCGCCGGCTTCGCAGTCCACCTCGAGGCGCCCCCGCTCGACCACCACGAGCGACCCTCCCCAGTCGGCGGCCTCCGTTGGCTGCTCGGCCCCGGGCCCGAGAACGACCCACCACCGCTCGAACATCCCCGGCAGGTCGACACGTGTGACCAGCCCGACCACGTCGACGAGGTCGGCGTCGTCGTGCCCTGTCGTCGGGGGATCATCCATCGTTCACGCCCAGTCCGGGAACACGGGACCCTCAGCCCTGCGCCATGCCCGCCCGGTGCGCCTCGGACAGCTGGATGATCTGCACGTAGTTGCCATCCGGGTCGATGGCCGTCGCGAAGAGGCTGCCCTCGCGATCCTCGAGCGCGGCCAGCCACTGCACCCCCGCGTCCTCCATGCGGGCGACGATCGCGCGAGCGTCGGCGACGTCGAAGTTGAGGATGATGCGACCCGGGTCGACCGTGGGGCCCGCCACGTCGTCGCGGCGGTCGATCAGCACGTGCACGTCGCCGAAGCGCAGGATGCGGTACCCGTCGACGCGCGAGTCCTCGGCGGGGTCGAGCGTGCCCGCGTACCAGTCGCCGAGCCGATCGGGTTCGGGGCTGGCGAGCAGGAGGCTGTCGAGGGCGGGGCGGGTCATGATCGTCTCCTTGGCCGGTCGCCCCCCACTGGGGCGCTACTGGTGCAGACCCCGTTCGCGCCGCCGACTCATCGGTCGTGCGGACGCGCGTCGAGCGGCTATCTTCAGTGCATGTGCCGCAACATCCAGCAGCTACGAGGCGCGGATCCGCCGGCCACCGACGCGGAGGTGCGCGACGCCGCGCTGCAGTACGTCCGCAAGGTCAGCGGTTACCGCTCGCCGTCCTCGGCCAACCAGGAGGCCTTCGACACCGCGGTCGACGAGGTCGCGGCAGCCACGCGAAGACTCCTCGACGGCCTGGTCGTCACCCAGAACTCGCGGCCGGCTACGCCGGTCCAGCGTGGGATCCGTGAGGCGCGTCAGGGCTGAGCCACCGTGACGCCGGACCGTCGGTCACGAGCGCGCGCTCGGGCTCGCCACCGACGCCTTGACCGGCCAGCGCGCGCCAACCGGTGAGGGCGGGGCGCCCACCGATCAGAGCGGGCGCCGACCGATGAGCCGCGCGCACCTGCATCGTCTCCTCTTGCCAGTCGACTCGGCCATTGGTGACGGAGGCGACACGGCGGTGGGGCTGCCGGCAGTGAGGGACGACTGGGGCGGCTCCGCGGACCGGAACTGACCCCGACGTGCCTAGTCTGCGTGCACCGAGCACCGCACGACCCATCACACACCCGGCCCCGGCGAGGAGCGACATGGAACCGCCACCGAACCCGCACCCGGGCTCTACGCTCGACGACCCGAGCCCGCCGCCCCCGCATGGCCCCGGCCTCCGCTCGGGCGAACCCCGGCAGAGGCCGGTGCGGCTGCCCGCGGCGCGCCGAACCGCGGCCCGAGTGCTGCGGCGTCTCGCCCGGCGTATCGCCCCCGGACCGGCCCAGCCCACCGATGGCGGGTGCGGCAAGCCGGCGTGATCGATCGCGCCACGCGCCGCCAACGCCATCAGGCCGCGCACGCCGCGCGCCGCCAACGCCATCACGCCGACCACACCCCAGCGGCGGATGGGTCACACCGACCACGGACGGAAAGGGGATGCCGATGGAGGAGCCTCGGTCGCTCGAGGAGTGCTTCGCGTCCTTCGACGAGCGGTGGCAACCGCGGATCGTCACCCGGGTGAACGACTACGACGTCAAGATCGCCCATGTCGAGGGCGAGTACGTCGAGCACGTGCACGACGACACCGACGAGTACTTCCACGTCCTCGCCGGGGAGCTCACGCTGACGCTGCCGGGGGAGGGCCGCTCGGTCGTCATCGCTGCCGGTGAGGTGTTCACCGTGCCACGCGGTGTGTCACATCAGCCTTCGGCGGCACCTGGGACGCGGATCCTGATGTTCGAGCCGCGCGGAACCCTCAACGACGGCGATCTTGGGGGCGGCACCGCGGGCGAGGCCGTGTCCTGACGCTCGCGCCATCCCGCCTGGGCGGGCTCGTGTGCACACGTGCACACGAGCCCGCCCAGATCCAGGTCGCACCCGTGACCGGGCCCGCGCGCGGGCGCCGTCACGGTTCGGTGGTCGCCCGCTCCGGCGGGCCCTGGCCGGCTGACAGCTCCCCGGCCACCGAGCAAGCCGCGTCGTAGGCGATCCTCGCGAGGCGCCCACCGGTGCTGGCCCGCCGCACGCCGAGCCCGGCGAGCTCGGCTGGATCGGGGCCGTCCGGCAACAGGAGCACGTTGACGGGAGCTCTGGTCGCGGTGACGACGGTGCGGATCCGCTCCGGGTCGGTCAGCCCCGGGGCATAGGCGACGTCCGCTCCCGCGCGGCGGTAGGTGTCGAGGCGATGCACTGTGTCATCGAAGTCGTCGATCCCGTACAGGTGGTTCTCCGCCCGCGCCGTCAGGACGAGCCCGTGCGCACGAGCGGTCGTCGCTGCGGCCTCCACCCGTTCGGCGGCCGGTTCCAACGGGTCGATCGCCCCGGTCGCGGGGTCGTAGTCCTCGATCGACAGCCCCGCGACCCCTGCGGCGGCCAGGGTCGCCACGTTGGCCGCCACTCCGGCGGCCGTGGTCGCGAACAACCGCTCGGAGTCCACGCTCACCGGAACGTCGACCGCCGCGACGAGACTCGCGGCGTGCGCACACAGCTCGTCGAATCCGACCTGCTGATCGTCGCGGCCGAGGGACATCGCGTGGCCCGAGCTGGTCGTTGCGAGGGCCGGAAAGCCCATGGCCGCGAAACGGACGGCACTGCCCACGTCCCAAGCATTGGGCATGATGAAGAAATCGCCGGAATGCAGATCGTGGAACCGTTGGCGTGCGGGCACGGCGTCGTCTCCTCAGCGGGTTCGATGGGAGATCATCGCACACGAAACCTGCCTCATCCCGGCTGAGCGTGGACCGACACCGAGCGTGGGCGGCTGACCGAGGGGCGCTCGGCGAGGCCTAGGTAGGCCGCCTCGCATCCGGCGACGCAGGGTCGACCGTCGGCGCGTCGAGTCGAGCGGCCAGGCGCTCGAGGCCGGCCGCGACCCGCGCCCGCGCCATGGCCACGCGGGTGGGACGAGCGCCGGCGGAGTACCGCGCCCGCTGCCGCGCTCGGGACACCTGCCGCTCCCGCTCGGCGATTCGGCGCAACTCGCGCGCGCGGTACTCCATCAGGTCGTAAGTGTCGATGGGTCCCACGGGGTTGCCTTTCCTCCCTGGCCGGAGTGCGACGGTACGGGCGGACCCGGACCGATCCGGTCCGGGGTTCGCAGAGAGGCAGGAGGGGCGACCCGTCGCGCAACTCGCCTCGCTACCCATGAGACGACAGGTGGGGTCCGCGGTCATCGCCGGACGTGCCGGGCTCAGGCCATCGCACGCCGCGCCGACGAGGTCGGGCGCGGTCGAGACCGGTCAGGGCGCCTCCGGCAACTCGCGTGCCCGCTGTTCGAGGAACCGGCGCTCGGCGGCATTGGTCGCGAGCCGGTACGCGCGCTCGTAGGCACGAGCAGCCCCGGCGTCACGTCCGAGGCGCCGCAGCAGGTCGGCCCGCGTCGCGTGGAACAGGTGGTAGTCCTCCAGGCCGAGCGCCTCGACCGCGTCCAGCGCCGGAGCAGGCCCGCGCACCTCGGCCAGGGCCACCGCCCGGTTGAGCGCCACCACCGGGGTGGGCGCCATCGCCATCTGCTGGTCGTACAGCGCCAGGATCTGTCGCCAGTCGGTCACGACCGCCGTCCGCGCGTCCGTGTGCACCGCGTTGATCGCCGCCTGGATCTGGTAGGGACCCGGCCGGTCACGGCGCAGGCACTCGCGGACCAGGGCCTGGCCTTCGGCGATGAGCCTGGGATCCCAGAGGGACCGGTCCTGCTCGCGCAGCGGCACCAGCGACCCGTCATCGGTCGTCCGCGCCGCGCGCCGCGCCTCGGACAGCACCATCAACCCGAGCAGGCCGAGCACCTCCGGCTCGTCGGGCAGGCGCCCAACCAACAGACGCGCAAGTCGGATCGCCTCCGCGGACAGGTGATCGCGTACCAGGCCCTCGCCACTGGCGGCCAGATAGCCCTCGTTGAAGACGAGGTAGAGCACCCCGAGCACGCCCGACAGCCGATCAGAGAGCTCCTCCTCGTCCGGGACCCGGTAGGGGATGTTCGCCGCGCGGATCTTGCGTTTGGCTCGCACCAGGCGCTGGGCCATCGTCGGTTCGGTCACGAGGAAGGCGCGAGCGATCTCGCCGGTTTGGAGCCCTCCCACCATCCGCAGGGTCAGGGCGACACGGGCGGGCACGGCCAGGGAGGGGTGGCAGCACGTGAAGATGAGGCGGAGACGGTCGTCCGGCATCGGCGCGCCGGTCGGAGGATCGGGCTCGGCGCGAAGACGCGCCGCTTCGGCGTGACGATCGTCACGGAGGGCCTCGCGCCGGAGCCGATCGATTGCCCGCCGACGAGCCGTGGTCGTGATCCAGCCACCGGGGTTCGGTGGAACCCCGGTGGCCGGCCAGCGCCGGCTCGCCACGACGAACGCCTCCTGGACGGCCTCCTCGGCCACGTCGAGGTCGCCGAAGGCGCGCATGAGCGCCGCGACCGCCAGCCCGGACTCCTCGCGGAAGACCCGGCTGATCTCGTCGGTGTAGCTCGCGGACACGCGTGCTAGAGGCTCGCCCACTGGAACGGGCGGACCTCGATGGGGGTACCGGTGGCCCGGGAGGCCTTCTCCGCCCAGCGCAGGGCAGCGTCCAGATCGGGTGCCTCGATGATGTTCAGCCCGCCGAGCTGCTCCTTGGTCTCGACGAACGGGCCGTCGGCGGTCAGCACCTCGTTCCCCTCCACGCGCACGACCGTCGCGGCGTCAGGGTCGTGGAGACCTCCGGCGAACACCCAGGCACCGGCCGCCTTCAACTCGTCCTTGAAGGCCTCGACCCGGCCCGTGATCTCCTGCAGTTCCTCCGGGGACGGCGGGACACCGTCCGCCGGGTAGACGACGGACAGCAGGTAGTGCGACATGACGGTCCCTCCTCGTCATCCGGGGGCGGCTCCGTTACCGGCCCCTCTACCCCCTCCACGAACCCGACCCCGCACATTCGACACCGTCACCGATCTCGTCTCCACCCTCCCGAGGCCCCGTCCCGTTCTCGAGGACGCACGAGCACGACGGGAGCCTGCGGTGAGGCACCGAGCACGGGCACGAGCAGCGATTCAGCGGGGAGTCGCCCGGACGTCGAGCAGCTCGGCGCCGAGCCGGTGGAGCTCCTCGACGAGATCATCGCCCTCGACGACCTCGAAGCGGCACCCGAGCGACAGAAGGTAGCGCGCGACCCAGTACGGATCGTCGCCGCCGAGCTCCATCAGGGTCGCGCGCTCGCCGTCGGGTTCCAACGTGCCCTCCGTGGGCGGGATGAAGCGCCGCGCGCGGGTGACCGGGATCATGAGGCGCACGATGACGCGACGCTGGTGCATCCCGAACGCGACCGCCTCGGCCACCATGGCGGCAGGATCGGGCGGGCCAGGCGACGCGACACGCGTTCCCAGGGGTGCCACCTCGGTGATGCGGTCGACCCGCAGGGTGCGCCACGCATCCTTGCGCACGTCCCGCGCCACCAGGTACCAACGGCGTTCGGTACGCACCAGGCGATACGGGTCGATGTCACGCCGGCTCGTCGTGCCGGTCCGATCCCGGTAGGCGATGCGCACTTGTTCACCCTGCCGGCTGGCCTGAGCGATCACCGCCAGGGTGTCGGGATCGACGCCGCGGTAGGGCCCGGCGGCACCGAGCTGCACGGTGTCGGCTCCGAGCGCCACGACCCGGCCCCGCAGGTGGGCGGGCAACGATGTCTCGAGCTTGGCGAGCGCGCTCACCGCCGACTCGTCCACTCCGGTGACACCGCTCGTCGTGGCCGTCCGCAGTCCCACGGCGACGGCAACGGCCTCCTCCTCGTTGAGCACCAACGGGGGCAGCGCCTGCCCGCGCGCCAGGCGGTAGCCCCCCTCGGTGCCGGCAGCGGAGTCGATCGCGTACCCGAGGTCGCGCAGGCGGCTGATGTCACGGCGCAGCGTCCGCGGGGTCACGCCCAGCCGCTCCGCCAGCTGCTCGCCCGACCACTCGCGGCGGGCCTGCAGCAACCCGAGCAGTTGCAACATGCGGCTGGTGGGATCCATGCCACACAGCATGGCCGAGCCTGCGGACAGGATCTGACCGCGGACCACCTACCTTCCGGCCACCGATCGACGACGAAAGGACCCAGCGGTGGCCGACCCGACGATCCGCCCGTACACGACCGACGTCCCCCAAGCCGACGTCGACGATCTGCACGACCGCTTAACACGTGCGTGCTGGCCCGACGAGTTGCCCGGGGTGGGATGGTCCTACGGCGTCCCGGTCACGTACCTGCGGGAACTCGCGGAGTACTGGCGCACTGGCTACGACTGGCGAGCGCACGAGGCGCGGCTCAATGATCTGCCCCAGTTCACCACCGAGATCGAGGGGCAGCCCGTCCACTTCGTTCATGTGCGCTCCCCCGAGACCGATGCGCTCCCACTGGTGCTGACACACGGATGGCCCGGCTCGATCGTGGAATTCCTCGACGTCATCGGACCCCTCACCGACCCCCGCCGACACGGGGGCGACCCGGGCGACGCCTTCCACCTGGTCGTGCCGACCCTGCCGGGCTTCACCTTCTCGGGTCCCACCCTCGCGGCCGGCCAGGGCACGACCGAGCGGTACGCGGAGATCGTCGCGGAACTGATGGCCCGGCTGGGCTACGACCGCTATGGCGCCCAGGGCGGCGACGTGGGAGCCTTCGTCTCCCCGCAACTCGGGCGGATCGCTCCCGAGCGGGTCGTAGGCGTCCACATGAACGCGATGGTCACGATCCCCTCGTGGGATGACGACGGCAGCGGCTACGACGAGACCGACCAGGCACGCCTCGCCGAGCTCCACGCGGCATGGGAGGAGGGCTTCGGCTACGCGGCCATCCAGGGCACCCGGCCACAAACCCTCGCGTTCGGGCTCCGGGACTCCCCCGTCGGGTTGCTCGCCTGGTTGGTCGACATCTTCCACACCTTCTCGAACCCCGACGTCGAGCGGCCCGACGACGCCGTCGACCGGGACGCACTGCTCACCAACATCAGCCTGTACTGGTTCACGGGCACCATCGGCTCGTCGTTCCGGCTGTACAAGGAGTCGCAGCAGTGGGACGCCGAGCCCGCCTCCTCGGGGGTTCCGACCGCGGTGGCAGTCTTCCCGGGGGACGTGACCGTCCGCGGCATCGCTGAGAAGCAGAACCACATCGTGCGCTGGACCGAGTTCGAGCGCGGGGGCCACTTCGCCGCCATGGAGGCACCCGACCTCCTCGTCGACGATGTTCGGGCCTTCTTCCGTACCGTCGGCTCATCGTGACGGTCCTGGGCCGATCCAGGTCGGGATCGGGATCCACCAGCAAACCGGCGAGCGGAACGAACGACCACCTGGATCGATGGACAGTGGCGCAGCACGACCGATGGTCTACGCTGACCTGCTGCACTCGGCTGTGGCGCAATGTTGTTGTGGGCCTCGGAAGGGCTTCGGACGGGAGGGTCTGGAATTGAGTGATCTCGCTGCTTCGCGCCCATCGAGGCCTCGAACCCACGAGCCCTCGTCCGCAACGCCGGGGGTCGGCGAGCCGGACCTCGAGGTCTACCGCCGGGAACTGACCGCGCACTGCTACCGCATGCTCGGATCCCCGTTCGAGGCCGAGGACGCCGTGCAGGAGACCATGGTGCGCGCCTGGCGCGCGATGGACCGGTTCGAGGGACGCGCCAGCGTGCGGACGTGGCTCTACACGATCGCGACGAACGTCTGCATCGACATGACCCGCGGCCGCGATCGGCGCGCCCGACCCATGGACCTGGCGCCGTCCTCGACGGTCGCGGAGGCACAGCTGGTCACCCGACCCGAGAACACCTGGCTCGAGCCCGTTCCCGACGGTCACGTGGTGACCGATGGCGAGGACCCGGCCGAGGTCGTGGCGAGCCGCGACAGTGTCCGCTTGGCGTTCGTGGCAGCCCTTCAGCACCTGCCGCCGCGCCAGCGGGCGGTGCTGATCCTGCGGGAGGTCCTGCGGTGGAAGGCTGCGGAGGTCGCCGAGCTGCTCGACACGAGCGTCCCGTCCGTCAACAGCGCGCTGCAACGAGCACGCGCCACCCTGGCGGCCATCGAGCCGGCGCCCGCCGACCCGCTGCGACCCGACGATCCCGAGCAGCAAGCGCTGCTGACCCGCTTCGTCGACGCGTTCGAACGCTACGACATGAACGCGCTCACGGCGTTGCTGGCCGAGGACGCGGTCCAAACGATGCCCCCGTTCGACCTGTGGCTTCAGGGAGCGGGCGAGATCCGCGACTGGATGCTCGGGCCGGGCGCCGAATGCCGTGGTTCTCGGCTGGTCCCGACGGCCGCGAACGGGCTGCCGGCCTACGGCCAGTACCGCCCCAGCGGGCCGGGAGGCCGCCACGAACCGTGGGCGCTCCAGGTCGTCGAGATCTCCGGGGGAAGGATCGTGGGCCTGAACGCGTTCCTCGACACCGACCGGTTGTTCCCGCTCTTCGGGCTGCCTGCCCGATTGGGGTGACCGCGTCCGAGGGGCCGGCACGGCCTCTCGCGTCGACCCACCGATGAGGTTCGGCCCGGGCGCGCGTCACACCCCCTGACGACCCGAGCCTGACCACCCGAGCCGAACCGTGCGAACGGCGCGCCACCGGCGAGCTCCGGGCATCGACCCGCTGCGGACGCGATCTGTCCGCGGCGGCCGGAGACTCGGGCCGCGGTCGCCGCTGGGCCCTCCCCCGGGGGAGGGTCGTACCACGCTCGCTCACGGGCACCACGAGCCCGCGGGCCACGAGACAGGAGCCTTCATGTCCACCGCAGAACCACGCGTCGCGCGCAACGGCGACGCACCCACCGGGCCCGACGGCCCGGCCATCGAGGCCCGCGGCCTCGTCAAGCGGTTCGGCGAGACCGTCGCGGTCAACGGCCTCGACCTCTCGGTCCCGGCCGGCGCGGTGTACGGCGTGCTCGGGCCGAACGGCGCGGGCAAGACCACCGCGATCCGCATCCTCGCCACCCTGTTGCAGGCCGACGAGGGGCACGCGCGCGTGCTCGGGCACGACGTCGAACGGGAGGCGGACGCGGTGCGCAGCCGGGTGAGCCTCACCGGCCAGTTCGCGTCGGTCGACGAGGACCTCACGGGCTTCGAGAACCTCGTGCTGCTGAGCCGGCTGTGGGGCCACGACCGTCGCGCCGCCCGGGTTCGCGCCGGGGAGCTGCTGGAGGCCTTCAGCCTCGCCGATGCGGCCGGACGCCAGGTCAAGACGTACTCGGGCGGCATGCGCCGCCGGATCGACATCGCGGCCAGCATCGTCGTAACCCCTGAGCTGATCTTCCTCGACGAGCCCACGACCGGGCTGGATCCCCGCAGCCGCAACCAGGTGTGGGAGATCGTGCGCACCATGGTGGCGGCGGGGACGACGGTGCTGCTCACCACGCAGTACCTGGACGAGGCCGACCAGCTGGCCCGTCGGATCGCCGTCATCGACCACGGCCGGGTGATCGCCGAGGGCACCAGCAGCCAGCTCAAGGCGTCGGTGGGGGCGGGGGCGCTGCACGTTCGCGTGCTCGACCCCGAGCAGCGCGCCGAGGCCGAGCGGGTGCTCGTCACCGCGCTCGACGCGCCGGTCCGTCTCGAGGCCGACCCGGCCGCGCTGTCCGCCCGCGTCTCGGACGCCGGACGCGTCGCGCACGCGCTCACCGAGCTGTCCGGGACGGGCATCGACATCGCCGACTTCGCGCTGGGCCAGCCGAGCCTCGACGAGGTCTTCCTGGCCCTGACCGGCCGGCCCGCGGAACCCCACGATCCCGACACACCGGACGACGAGGCCCCCGGGGCCGCAGGAGAGGAGCTGACCGCATGACCACCGCTGCCGCCCCCGAACAACTCGAGCAGGACGCGGTGCGGACCGTGCTGTCGACGAGCGCGCGGCCATCCCGGCCGAGCGGACTCACGGTCTCGCTCGTGTTCTGGTGGCGCGCGATGCTCAAGATCAAGCACGTGCCCGAGCAACTCTTCGACGTGACCGCGTTCCCGGTCATGTTCCTGCTCATGTTCACCTACCTCTTCGGTGGCGCCCTCGCCGGATCGACCGGCGCCTACCTGCAGGAGGTGCTGCCCGGGATCCTCGTGCTCACCGTCGCCATGATCACGATGTACACGGGGCTCACGCTCAATCGGGACATCCAGAAGGGCGTGCACGACCGGTTCCGGTCGCTGCCGATCTGGCGGCCGTCCACGCTCGTCGGTCCGCTCCTGGCCGACGTCGTGCGCTACACGCTCGCGTCGACCATCATGATCACCCTCGGGCTCGTCCTGGGCTTCCGCCCCGACGCCGGGGCGAGCGGCATGCTCATGGCCGTCGCCCTGCTGCTCGCCTTCGCGTTCAGCCTGTCGTGGGTGTGGACGGTGCTCGGGATCGTGATGCGCTCAGAGAACGCCCTGATGGGGCTGTCGATGATGATCCTGTTCCCGCTCACGTTCGTGAGCAACGTGTTCGTGCCCCCGGAGACACTCCCCGGTTGGCTCGAGAGCTTTGTGAGCCTGAACCCGGTCACGATCCTCGTCACCGCGACGCGCGGCCTCGCGCACGGTCATGCAGTGGGCACGGAGATCGGCGTCGTGCTGGCAATCAGCGCCGCGCTGGTCGCGGTGTTCGGGCCGTTGACCATGTACGTCTACCGCCGCAAGGCGTGAGCGCGAGTGCCGGCTTCTCAGGCGCCGAGGCGGCCGACGAGGTCGCCTCGGTCGCCGGGCTCGACCCGTTCGAGGCCAAGCCACGTCGCGAGCCGGCCGAGCGCGTCTCGTAGGCCGTCGGCGGCGCTTCCCGGGTCGGCCGCGGGCTCGGCGAACGCACCGGGCACCCGCAGCGTTCCGTTCGCACGGTCCGCTCGAACGTCGGCCCGGGCGACCAGTTGGTCGCCGAGCAGCAGCGGCAACACGTAGTAGCCGTACTCCCGCTTGGCCGCTGGTGTGTAGATCTCGATGCGGTAGTCGAACCCGAACAGCCACCGGGCGCGCGGCCGATACCAGACGACGGGATCGAAGGGGGCGAGCAGGGTGCAGGCCTCCACGCGTCGGGGCACCCGCGCCTCCGCGTGCAGGTACGCCTCGCCGTCGAGGCCCTCGACCGCGACGGGTTCGAGCCGGCCCTCCTCCACGAGCCGGTCGACCGCAACGCGTGCCTCGCCCTTGCGCAGCCGGAAGTAGTCGGCCAGGTCGCCGGTGGTCGCGACGCCGTGGGCCCTGGCCGCCCGCTCCACCAACGCCGCGTGCGCATCCGGCTCACTGGGAGTCGGCGCCGCGAGCACCCCCTCGGGCACGACGCGTCCCGCGAGGTCGTAGACGCGCACGAACCCGCGTCGCTCGCGCACGGCGAGGCGTCCCCGGCCGAACAGCTCCTCGCAGGCGGCCTTGACCTCCGACCAGTCCCACCACGGGCCACGCGCGGCGCGATGGCCCTCGATCTCGGCCGCGGTCGCCGGCCCGCCCTCGCGGATGGCCTGCTCGACCGCATCGAGCCAGCCGGCCGGCGCGTCGGCCAGGACCCGGCTCGCCGGCCGGTACCCGAAGCGCCGCATCCTCCAGCGCAGGAGCGGGTGCAGGTCGACCGGCGCCAAGGAGGCCTCGTGCACCCAGTACTCGAAGAGCTCCCGACGCCGGTAGGCGAGGTCGTCGACCAACCCACGCGGGTACGGGCCGAGGCGTGAGAAGGCGGGGAAGTAGTGGGCCCGCGCGACAGCGCTGACCGAGTCGATCTGCAACACCTGCGTTCGGGCCAGCACCCGCCGCAGGTGTCGGGCGTCGACCCGTCCGCTGGGCGAGGCGTCGGCGAACCCCTGGGCCGCGAGCGCGACCCCGCGGGCCTGCGCACGGCTCAGGGACTGCGTACCCGAGCGGGCGCCGCGCCGGACCACGTGACCCCTCCGTCCCCGCCGATCGCGCCGCTACCGGGGGAGGTCGACGGCCCCCGCGAACACCGAGCGCGGCGAGCCTAGGGAGGCGCCGGGACCGAGCGCAAGCACCGGCGCACCCGCGCAGCTGCTCCGAGCCGAGCCCCGCCCTGCCCCGCTACAGTCGAGGGACGCCGATGGCACCGACCGGCCCAGTGAGGGACTGAATGGGCAAGAGACCCCTGGCCGTTGTCGCCGTGGCGCTCGTCCTGATTCTGGCCGGAGTGGGCGCGTACGTCGCCCTCGCCGGCGGAGAGCCCGAGGAGGAGCCACCCGAGCCAGCCGCGGACGGCGACGCCGAGGATCCGACCGACGACCCGGACGACGAGGCGACCGACGAGCCCGACGACGGCGACGAGGGCGACGAGGGCGACGAACCCGATGAGCCCCTCGACGGGGAGGACGAGCCCCGCGACGACGAGCCGGCTGACGGCCCCGACGACGCGGACGAGGAGGAACACCCCGAGCCGGAGCTGGCGGTGGAGTCGGTGGTGGAGGGGTTGTCCGAGCCGTGGGGGTTGGCGTTCCTGCCCGATGAGCCGGACCGGTTGTTGGTGACCGAGCGGGCGGGTTCGTTGGCGCTGGTCGACACCGCCGCCGGCGAGCTCGACCGCATCGAGGGGGTGCCCGAGGTCCACACCGGGGGGCAGGGTGGCCTGCTCGACGTCGCCGCCCACCCCGACTTCGCCGACACGCCCTGGGTCTATCTGACCTATTCCGCCGCCGACGACACCGGCGCGACCAGCACCCACCTCGTCCGCGGGCAGCTGGACACCGACCAGCTCACCCTCGACGACGTCGAGGTGCTGTTCGCCGCCGAACCGTTCGTCGACAGCACCCAGCACTACGGCTCACGCGTGATCTTCGACCCCGACGGGCAGCTGTACATGACCATCGGCGACCGCGGCAACAAGGACTTCGACGACCACCCCAGCCAAGACCCCAGCAACACGCTGGGCACCACGATCCGCCTCGACCCCGACGGGACGGTGCCCGACGACAACCCCTTCACCGACACCGACGACATCGCCGACGAGATCTACACCTACGGGCACCGCAACGTCCAAGGCATGACCATCCACCCCGACACCGGCGACATCTGGCAAAGCGAACACGGCGAGGAGGACGGCGACGAGATCAACCGCCTCTCCCCCGGCGGCAACCACGGCTGGCCGACCACCCACACCGGCTGCCACTACGGCACCGACACGCCCCTGGGCGACCACCCCGGCGACCACGACGACATCACCGACCCCGTCCACACCTGGGAATGCAACACCGGCGGCTTCCCCCCCGCCGGGACGATGTTCTACACCGGCGACGAGTTCCCCACCTGGCACGGCGACCTGCTCCTCGGCGGGCTGGCCAGCCAACACCTCGCCCACTTCAGCGAACGCGACGGCGAACTCACCGAACACGACCCCCTGCTCGCCGACCAGGGCTGGCGCATCCGCGACCTGGCGACCCACCCCGACACCGGTCACATCTACCTCGCCATCGACGACGACCCCACCGACCTCATCCGCCTCAGCAACGACGCCGACGACTGACAGTCGTGCGGTCACGCTCGGCGCAACGCGAGCGCGCGTGCCCCCGCGAGTGCCGCGCCGGTGACGGTCGCGACGCCGAGCCAGATCACGAGCTCGGGAGCGGCCAGGAGCAGCATGCGGTGCGGGAAGACCCGACCGGCGAGCGTCGCCATGAGGCTCGGCAGGCCCACGAGGAGCACCGCGGGCAGGAACAGCCGCGCGATGCCGAGCCACCGCAGCCAGGCGGGCCGCCGCAGGCTGCGACGAGCCCACGAGTCGCGCCGGAGGAACCCTCGAGCCCGGACGAGCAGCCCGAACAGGATCAGTACGACGAACAGGCCCGCGAGACGCCGGTGCGTCACGGGACCGCTCGAGGGGGCCTCGCCGTTCAGCAGCGCCACGACGCCGTCCTTGATCCGGGGCACCTCGGTGAACGCGTGGTTCGCGTTGGCGAGCAGCACGATCCCGTGGCCGGTGTCGGGCAACAGGACCTGCTCGGCGTAGGCGGTGCCGAGCACCCCGTTGTGCTCGAGCGTCGGATGCCCGCTCGACTCGTCGGTCCACCAGCCCATCGCGTAGTCGCCGTCGACGTCGGCCGGTGACGTCCGCACGAGCTCGACGCTCTCGGGGTGGAGCACCTGCTCGTCGTCGAAGCGGCCCCCGTTGCTCTGGGCGATCACCGCTCGGGCGAGTCGGAGGCGGTCGAGACGACGCCGCCGGAGCCCGCGATGAACCCGGGGGGCTCGTCGCGCGCGACGGGCACCCCGAAGGCGACCACGTGGCCCTGCGCCACCTCGGGCGTGGCCAGATCGGTCCGGGCATGACCGGCCGTGTCGTCCATGCCGAGCGGGCCGAACACGGCCTCGTCGAGGTAGTCGTCGAACGTCTCACCGGAGGCCACCTCCACGACCCGGGCGAGGATCTCGTAGTTCGGGTTCGAGTAGCGGTGGGCCGTGCCGGGCTGCGCGACCGGCTCGGCGCCCGCGAGCTGAGTGACCCGGTCGGCGGGCGTTTCCACGTCGAGGTCCCACAGCCTGTCGAAGGACCGGTCGGCGAGCCCACCGGTCTGGTTGAGCAGGTGCCGCAGCGTGAGGGGGGTGCCGGCGTGGTGGTCGGCGGGCACGACGCCCGGGACGTGATCGCGCACCGGGTCGTCGAGGTCGAGCGCGCCCTCCTCTGCGAGCCGTAGGACGGCCAGGGCGGTGAACGACTTGCTGAGCGAGGCCAGGCGCATCGGCGTGTCGGGGGTCATGGGCTCCCCGTGGGCCGCGCTGCCGTAGCCGGCCAGGTGGACGATCTCGTCGCCGTGGGTGACCGCGACCGCCAGGCCCGGCAGCGGGCTCACAGCCACCTCTTCGGCGAGATAGCCCTCGAGATCTTCGAGATGGGCGTCCAGTGTTTCGGCTGCCGCGGGCTCGGCGGCGTCCGTGCGCACGCGATTCACGGGATCCGCTTCGCGGGCCGCCCGCACGGCAGGAGCGACCGCGGCGAGGACGGCCCCGGCGACGAGCAGCCCGAGCCAGGCCTTGCCGAGACGGGAGGTGCGGACAAAACGGTCGAGGCGTGCCATGACGGACGCATGGTGACGCCCGGCCCACGACCGTGCGATCAGGGGTTTCCCCGGGGGGCACCGAGAGGATGGCGTGACCGCCTGGAACCGGCGCTCAGCGTCCGCGAGGCCGCGCCGTTCGAACGGTGCGGCCTCGCGGGCGACGTGCGCCGCCCGCTACTGGCCGTGCGGGCAGCCGGACGTCGGCACCATCGGGGGGCCCGGTGGACCGAAGATGTCCGCGGCGCTGCGACCCTGTTCCCGCATGCGCTCACAGGCCGTGTTCAGCCCCTTCTCATGCGCGGGCGACTGCATGCGGCCCGCATCCGGCCCGCCGCCGACGACCGCCAACGCCTCGTTGCCGAGCGTCGCATCCGGGAGTGCCGGACCGCCCACCCACTGGACCTGTGCTTCGTCCTGGCCCGGCGGATCGACCACCAGATAGTGCGCCGCCGCCGGCCCCGCCATCATCCCGACCGCCAGAAGTGTCGCCAGCAGCACCACGACGGCCCGTGTCTTTCCCCTCATCCTCGCCCCTTCCCATCGAGGTCCCGGTGAACCCGGGAGCGGAGCGAACCTACTGCCGGGAACGCGCCGCCAGTAGTGGTACGTTGAAACGTCCAATCTTCACGCCATCCGCCCATCAGTTCCGGGACAGCCTCCTGCCGATCGCAGGTCAGCGTCCGCGTGCTTCGTGGACCAGCAGCGCGACCTGCACCCGGTTGTCGACCCCGAGTTTCGCGAGGATCCGCGTGATGTTCGCCTTGACGGTGGCGACGCTCATCGCGAGGTCGTCCGCGATCTCGGCGTTGGAGGAGCCCTGGCCGACCGCCAGGGCCACCTCGTGCTCACGGTCGGTCAGCCGAGCGAGACGCGCGGTCGCGTCGTTGCGGCACTCCGCGGATTCGTCGTCGGCGACGTGGGCGATCAGCCGCCGCGCGACCGACGGGGACAGGGCGGCTTCGCCCGCCGCCACGGTCCGGATGGCGTCGACGATCGCCTCGGGCGGCGTGTCCTTCAACAGGAAGCCGCTGGCGCCGCCTTCGAGGGCCCGCAGGACGTGTTCGTCGGCGTCGAAGGTGGTCAGCACGAGCACCTCCGGCGCCCCGGTCCGCCCGCGGACGCGTTCGGTCGCCGCCAACCCGTCCACCCGCGGCATGCGTAGGTCCATGAGCACCACGTGAGGCTGGGAGGCGGCGACGGCGTCCGGCACCTCGTCGCCGTCGGCCGCCTCGCCGACGACCCGGACGTCGTCCGCACCGTCGAGGATCAGGCGCAGGCCGGAGCGGACCAGCGGATCGTCGTCGACGAGGAGCACGCGAACGCTCGCGTCGTTCACTCTCGCCACGGCAGCTCCGCCCGCAGCCGGAACCTCGCGTCCTGGGTCGGTCCGTGCTCCAGCCGCCCGCCGGCCAACGTCACCCGCTCGACGAGTCCGACGAGGCCCGCGTTCGCGCCGGGGATGGTGCGGTGCCGGTCACGGCCCGCACCGAGCGGCAACGGCAGGGGGTTCGCAACCTCGACCAGCAGCCGGTCCCCCGCCCGGCCGTCCATCGTGACCGCGACGGGCGCGTCGGGCGCGTGCTTCGCCGCGTTCGTGAGCCCCTCCTCCAACACGCGATAGGCGGCCAGGCCGATGGCCGGTGGGAGCGAATCGGCACCGTCGGCGGTGTCGTGCACGGTCAGCCTCGTGCCGGCGGCGCGGCAACGGTCGAGCAGGGCGGGCACATCGGCCAGGGTCGGCTGCGGTCGCTCGGGTTCGGCGCTCTCCGGGGCCTCCCGCAGCACCCCGATCAGCCCGCGCAGCTCGTCGAGCGCCTCGTGCGTGCTCGTGCGGATCACCTCGGCGGCCTCGGCGACGTCCTGGCCGAACGCGTTCGAACGGTAGGTCAGCGCCCCGGCGTGCAGGCTGACCAGCGAGAGCCGGTGGGCGACGACGTCGTGCATCTCGCGGGCGATGCGCTGACGTTCCAGGCGGCGGGCCTGGTCGACCCGCAGCTGCTGCTCGGCCTCGGCGCGCCGGGCGCGGTCCTCGTACTCGCGCAGCAGGGCGAGCCGCGAGGCGCGCACCATGCCCAGGGTGACCGGGAGCGCGTGGAAGGCCGCGATCGTCGCGACGTGCGGCAGCCAACTCTCGGGCGGGTCGAGGACGGCGGCCCCGGCGAGCGCGGCGGCGAGATAGCCGGCGGCGATGGCCACCACCGCGCGGCGCTCGCGGTGCACGGCGACGGTGAACAGGGCCACGAAGGCGGGCACGACCGCGAAGGCCGAGGCCGACAGCGGCAGGATCACCAGCGCCACGGCCGTGGGGTGGCGGTGGCGCCAGGCCAGCGCCCCGAGGGCGAGCACGGTCGCGAGCAGCTCGACGGCCAACCGCTCGCGCCCCGGCCACGCGAACTCCCCGGCTCGGTGCTGATACCACAGCACCAGTGGCCAGGCCGCCGTCGCGACGACGACGCCGGCCTCGATGAGCCACCCGCGCTGCCGGCTGGGGTCCACGTGCCGAGCCTACGCTGTCCGCCTGGCGGCGGACCACCGACCTTGGTCCACCGCCCGCTCGACCAGGGTCGACACCCTCCACCACCCGACGTCGACCTGGAGGCCCGGAGCCGTCGACCGACGGCCGATGCGCACCCGCCGGCCCTCCCCGACACTGACGCTCGCCGCCCGCCCGACCCACTGGAGAGGCGCCATGTCCGTCATCGAGGTGCACGAGCTGCACAAGGCCTACGGCGAGACCGTCGCGGCCGACGCGGTCTCGCTGACGGTCGAGGACGGCGAGATCTTCGGGATCCTGGGACCCAACGGCGCCGGCAAGACCACGACGGTGGAGTGCCTGATCGGCCTGCGCCGCCCCGACCGCGGACGGATCCGCGTGCTCGGTCTCGATCCTCGGCGCGACGGCCGAGCGTTGCGCGAGCAGATCGGCGTGCAGCTGCAGGAGAGCCGGCTTCCCGACGCCCTGCGCGTCGGCGAGGCTCTCGAGTTGTATGCGCATCTCTACGAGGCGCCCGCCGACCCCGACCGGTTGCTCACCGACCTCGGGCTCACCGAGCGAGCGACGACGGCGTTCGGGAACCTCTCGGGCGGCGAACAACAACGGCTGTCGATCGCGTTGGCACTGGTCGGCGACCCGCGGGTCGCGATCCTGGACGAACTGACCACAGGTCTCGATCCGAACGCCCGGCGCGAGACGTGGCACCTGATCGAGCAGGTACGCGCCTCCGGGGTCACGGTGGTGCTGGTCACCCACTTCATGGACGAGGCGGAGCGCCTGTGCGACCGCCTCGCGATCATCGACCGCGGTCGGGTCGTGGCCACCGACACCCCCGCTGCGCTGATCGGTGGCGTCGAGACCAGCGCCCAACTGCGCCTGCGGACCGTGCCGCCGATCGAGGCAAGCGCGCTCGCCGATCTCGCGGAGGTGCACGCGGTCGCCACGGAGGGCGAGGAGCTCGTGATCCGGGGCGACGGGGACGTGCTGCACGCGATCGCCACGCGAGTCCGTGCCCTCGGAGCGGTCACGGTGTCGGCGCGGCTCGGTCAAGCGACGCTCGAGGACGCCTTCCTCGCGCTCACCGGCCGCGACCACGCCCCCGAGGAGCTGCGAGCCGATGCGGCCGGCGAGGTGTCCCCGTGAGCCGACTGACGAAGCTGACCGCGATCGAGTTCACCCTGTTCCGGCGCGACATCGCGTCGATCGTGCTGCCGTTCGCGCTGCCGCTCGCCCTGCTGGTGGGCTTCGGCAGCGCCCCGGACCTCCGCGAGGCCGACCCGGACCTGGGTGGGTACTCGGCGTTCGAGGTGTTCATCCTGCCGATCGCGCTGGTGCTCGTGCTCGCCATGATGGCGATCTCGGTCTTCCCGGTGACCCTGTCGACCTATCGCGAGCGGGGGGTCCTTCGTCGCCTCGCCACGACCCCCGCGAACCCGCTGTCGGTGCTGCTCGCGCAGTTGATCGTCCACGTCGGCGTGGTGGTCGTGAGCCTGGGCCTGACCGCCACGATCGCGGGCGCGGTGTTCGGGGTGTCGGCGCCACAGCACATCGGGGGGGTGGTCGCGGTGCTCGGGCTCGGCATGCTCGCGCTCTACGCCTTGGGCGTGGCCATCGCCGCGGTGGCCCCGAAGGCCAGTGCCGCGACCGCGTACGGGCTGGGCCTGTTCTTCCCGCAACTGTTCCTGGGCGGGCTCATGGTCCCGGCCGAGCTGCTCCCCGACGTGCTGGCGCGGATCGGCGAGTTCACACCCGTCGGCGCGACGATGCACGGACTTCAGGACGCCTGGACGGGTGCCGGCGTGAATGCGTGGCACCTCGCGGTGCTCGCGGTCTGGACGGTCGCCACCGTCGCGATCGCCACGCTCCGGTTCCGATGGGACTGATCCGCCCCGATCGCGTCAGGCGCCGGACTGCGGGTTGAGGCCGTGGTCCTTCGTCAGGTCGCGCAGTAGCTCGTGGGCCCGCTCGCCGCGCCACGCGTCGTGACGCTGGCACTCGCGGATGAAGTCGGCGACCTCCTGGTGCTCGGGGTCCGCGTCCTGCAGGTAGTTCTCGTAGAGCTCCGCGGCCTTGAGCGCGTGGAACTGGATGCTGACGAGGTTGTAGACGATGTCGTCGGCTGGCGTGTGCGCGCTGCCCATGTGGTCCTCCTCGTTCCGGGGCCGCCCGTGTGCCCGGGATCGGGTGCCTCGAAACGACGGGCCGGGGGTTCGGGGCACGTCCGCGACGGCCTCGGGCGCCAACCGCTCCGATGATGGCCCGGCTGACCAGCTACGGTGATGGACCGATCGGACCTCGACACGAGAGCGGACGTGGGACTGTTCCGGCGGCGCCCCGAACGGGATCCGGCGCAGCTGGCGCGGGATCTCTACGTGCGCGCGATCGAGGAGCGCGGCCACCAGCTCCACGAGGCCGCCGCGCGGACGGCCGACGGTGACCGACTCGGCGCGACCAACGCCTACTACGCGGTCGGGCAATGGCACGCGGACGTCTTCACCGAGACGTGCGACGACGCCTTCTACAAGGCGAAGCTGCGACCGCCGCCCGAACCGTTCGTCGACATCGAGCGGGCGGTCCTCGTCTTCGGCGACGACAGCGACCACGAGTACGAGGAGGCGTTGCGCACCCTCGCGCGCAGGCTCGAACTGGATCCCGACGCGGTGGTCGAAGCCGACCGGCGCCGCCAGCGCTTCGTCGAGTCCGAGGGCCTGCGCCGGGACATCTCCGACCTGCTGGGACGGATCCGGACCCTCGACCGCGAGGAGGTGTCCCTGTTCGGCTCGCTGCTGCTCGAGCGGGCGGGGACGCTGAAGGACGAGGCGCGGGAGCTCGGCGAGGACCCCCGGCTCGGACCCGAGGTCCGCGAGCTCGACCGAGCGGTCGAGGGGCTGCGCCAGCGCGCGATGGCCGAGGGCGTCTCGCTGGATCCACGGCGGAGCTGACCGGACCCGCCGGCCCCTCCGCCTACTCGAGACCCGCAGCCTGCTTGCGGCTCTCGTGGGTCGGCGCGCCGGGCACGTGCTCCGGCCGGTCCCGGGCCATCTCCTTGCGGAGGACGGGCACGACCTCCTCCCCGAGGATCTCGATCTGCTCCAGCACCGTGGACAACGGGAGGCCCGCGTGGTCCATCAGGAACAGCTGACGCTGATAGTCGCCGACGTGGTCGCGCATGCCCGCGTACCGCTCGATCACCTGCTGCGGGCTCCCGACGGCAAGCGGCGTCTGCGCCATGTACTCCTCCAGCGACGGCCCGTGGCCGTACACCGGTGCGACGTCGAAGTAGGGACGGAACTCCTCGACCGCGTCCTGGCTGTTGGGGCGCATGAACGCCTGCCCGCCGAGGCCCACGATCGCCTGGTCCGCTCGGCCGTGGCCGCGCTCCTCGAAGCGCTGCCGGTACAGCCCCACGATCCGCTCGACGAACTCGATGGGCCAGAAGATGTTGTTGTGGAAGAACCCGTTGCCGTAATAGGCCGCCTGCTCGGCGATCTCGGGGCTGCGGATCGACCCGTGCCAGACGATCGGGGGGATCCCGTCGAGCGGCCAGGGAGTCGTCGTGAACCCTTCGAGCGGCGTGCGGAAGCGCCCCTGCCAGTCGACCTCCCGCTCGCGCCACAGACGGTGGAGGAGGTCGTAGTTCTCGATCGCGAGGGGAATCCCCTGCTGGATGTCCTGCCCGAACCAGGGATAGACGGGCGCCATGTTCCCGCGGCCGAGCATGAGGTCGACCCGCCCGGCCGCGACGTGCTGGAGCATCGCGAAGTCCTCCGCGATCTTGACCGGATCGTTGGTGGTGATCAGCGTCGTCGCGGTCGAGAGGACGATCCGCTCGGTGCGCGCGGCGATCCAGCCGAGCATCGTCGTGGGCGACGAGGGCACGAACGGGGGGTTGTGGTGTTCACCGGTGGCGAACACGTCGAGGCCGACCTCCTCGGCCTTGAGCGCGATGGCGAGCATCGCCTGGATGCGCTCTCCCTCGGAGGGCGTGTAGCCGGTCGTGGGATCGGGGGTGACGTCCCCGACCGAGAAGATGCCGAACTGCACAGTCGCCGCCTTTCACGTCCGCGCCCGCCGGGGCTTCGACCGGTCGGGATGCCAGCGGACTCGCCGATCGGTCAACGTAGCAGGCCCTCCGGGTCCCGGCGGCGGACCGAACGAGCGCCAGGCCGCGACCGGCGGGGGCAGCACGCGTGCCGGGGTCAGCGTCCGTGCCGCGGTCAGCGCACCGCGACGGTGGCCCCGTGCGCCCCACGAGCCTCGGCGATCAGCTCGACCTCCGCGTCCAGGTGGGGCCGCACCACGTCGGGCAGGCGATCGGCGGACTCGATGTCGACCTCCAGCCGTTTGCCCGCCCGCCGCGCACGCCAGATGCCCACCAGCTCGCCCTCGGCGAGCACGGCTCCCGGACGGCCAACGCTCGGCCAGAGGCTCGCGCGCAGCCCGTCCTCGGGGACCAGCAGGTGGCGGTCCCGCGCCTGCAGGAACGGATCGGACGGCGGGAGGAGGCGCAACGGCGGGGGATCAGGTGGCTCACGGAGCGCCTCGAGGTCCTCCCGGAGGGCCAAAGCCGGCCTGGCCGCGCCGTCGGCCGAAGTCACCTCCACGTCGACGGCATCAGCGGGGACGTGGCCCTGGAGATCACGTCCGCGGGCCCCGAGGAACGAGGCTGCCTCGGCCAAGGTCGCGGGGCCGTGCAGGTGCAGGTAGGCCCGCAGTAGGTGGGCGGGGGCCTCGGCCTCTTCGGGCGGTCCGGGCCAGCCCGGAATCGGTGCGAACACCACCCCCTTTCGACCCGGCACGAAGCTCAGACCGGCCGGAAGCATCGCGGAGCGGAACAATGTTTCGATGATGTGCGTGGCCTCGCACCGCTGGCAGTCCATCGTCAGCTCAGCCGGCACCCGCGGGGTTAGCGCCGCGCTCACCTCACCCTTGGCCATCGGTTCGGTCACGACCTCGCGCACCTGCTGCGCGACGAACCGCAGGGCCTGCCGGGGGGTCATGCCCATGCCCCGAAGCGGGGAGGCCGACGTGTCCAAGCGGGTCAGTGCGTCGTCCTCGCTCACCGGCCACAGCGCACGGGACAGGGGGAGCAGGTCGTCGGCGCGATGGACATGCGGCGCGCCCCGGAACGTCCAGGTGACCGCGAGCCGGTCATCGTCGGCGGCGCCGGGAGGCGCCCGGCCCAAGCGGATGGCCAGCGCCTGGGCCGCCGAGCCCGGCGGGGTGTCCTGCACCCCGAGGTCGAGCACTCGGAGGTCGGGCACTTCAGCCTCGCCTCGACGCTCGTGTCGGTGCAGCCCTTGGACCGCCGCCCGGCGTGCCAGCACGTGCCGCCGATCGGTCATCGATTCCTCAGTCGGGGATCGGGCGTCGACCCATGAACCCGAGCTCCACCGGATGCCAGTACGCCAGGTCGGGCTCGCGCTCCAGCCAGCACAGCAGGCCCTCACGGCCCTCGACCTGAGCCGGGAAGTCGAGCAGCAGCGGCGCGACGCCCTTGACCTGCAACCCTTGCTGGGTGAAGCCCTCGACGATGTCGTGCACGCGCGCCTCGAGCGCTTTGGCCTCGGGCACGCTGCTGTCCGGTGCCTCCGCGTGCTGGAGGTCGAACTGCGCGTCCGCGAGACGCCAACGCAGGTCGATGAGCCGTTCGGCCTGCTCGACGATGTCGGGCAGCGCGGCCCGCGCCTGCTCGACGCTGAAGTATCGGTCCACGGGATCCGAGTCCATGCCGGGAGTATGGGATCGACCGGCTCGGCTCGCCAGCCCTGCCACCCCGTCGGGACGACTCCCATGCCCCGGACGCGGGTAGGCCCCCTGCAGAGGGGGAGCATCCAGAGATGTCCGACGTTCGCCGCCACGCCGCGCGCGCCCGCGAGCAGACGCCCTCCCTGTGGGTGGAGACGCTCCGGGGTGCCGGCGCTCGCAACGTGCTGCTGCTGGGCGCTGGCCTGGCCTTCTTCGGGCTGATCTCGGTCGGACCGTCGATCGCCATCGGCTTCGGGTTGCTGCAGTTCCTGGCCTCCTCGGAGGCCGTGGACGCCGTCATCGAGTTGCTCGAGGACACGCCCATCGACCGGTTCGGCCTGGTTGACGTGCTGCACGAGGTGGAGGATCAAGCCGGGCAGATCGCCGGCTTCAGTGCCGTCTTCCTCCTGTGGCCGGCCACGACGCTGGCAAGCGGCTGGGCGCGCGCCCTGAACGACGCCTTCGGCTTCGAGGGGCCGGGACCCACCGGTCTCAAGGGGCGCTTGCGCGGGCTGATCCCGGGCGCGGTGCTCCTCGTCGCCGCCTTCCTGCTGCTGATCGCGGTGTCGTTCGGCACGGCGCTCGTGGGCGAAGGCGTGCTGATCGCGCTCGTCATCGTTCCCGGCGCGATCGTGGTACAGCTGGCGGTGAACCTCGTCATCTACCGGTGGCTACCGAGCGAGCAACTCCCGTGGCGAGCACTGTGGCGGGGGGCGGTGCTCGCCACCGGCGGCGTCGTGCTCGGCACGCTGGCGTTCACGGCCGCGCTCGTCTTCGTCCAGGGCTTCGGGGACCAGTATCCCGAGCAGCTCGCGACCGCGATCGTCCTCGGGCTCTGGCTGTACCTGCTGAACCTCGCGCTGCTCACCGGCGCCGAGTACAACGCGGCACGACGCCGGCTGGAACGGGAGCGTGACGCTCCTATGCGACGAACGTGATCCACAGGTAGCCGAGCAGTCCCCCGATGGGGATCAGCAGGATCGCGCTGACCCGCGTCCACACGAGCGCCGCGAGCGCGGCCAGTGCGAGCGCACCGGTGGGCACGTCGACGATCACCCGCATGCCGATCTCCACCGCCACCGCGAGCATCACGCCCAGCACCGCCGCGGTCAGCCCCTTGAGCACCGCGCTCGCGACCTCGGACCGCTTGATCGCCGGCATCCACCGGCCCAGCAGCATCGCGAGGAAGAACGACGGGAAGAATATCGCCACCGTCGCGACGACGGCACCGGGCACGTCGCCGACCATGTAGCCCACCGCGGTGGAGACGGTGAACAGCGGCCCCGGGGTCATCTCGCCGATCACGATCGCCTCGATCAGCTGCTCGGTCGTGAGCAACCCGAACCGGTCGACGATGTCGGTCTGCAGATACGCCACCAGCAGGTAGCCACTGCCGAACAGCGTGACGCCGAACTTCGCGAACAGCCACGCGAGCTGCCAGACGAGATCCGGCGCGGCGGTCGGCGTCGGCGTCGTCGCGAGCCAGGGGGCCAGCGGCGTGATCACCATGCCGTTGACCCCGCGACGCGGCCGACGCTGCCACGGTCGCCAGCGGTACAGCACCACACCCGCGAGTGCGCCCAACGCGAGCACCACCAGCTCGTTGACCCCGAGCAACCCCAGGGCGAGCGCGCCGGCGAACACCCCGCGCGTCCTCCACTCGCTGGCCGCGGTCGGCGCCAGCCGCACCATCGCGGTGGCGATGACCGCGATCACCACCGGCTGGACGCCGTAGAACACCGCGTCCATCGCAGGCAGGTCGCGGAGCTCGACATAGAGCCACGTGAGCGCGAACGTGATCAGCGCCGCGGGCAGGATGAACGCGCTGCCGGCCGCCCACACGCCGGCGGTGCCGCGCTGCACGTAGCCGATGTGCATCGTCATCTGCGTCGAGTTCGGCCCCGGCAGCAGGTTCGTCGCCGCCATGACGTCGAGGAAGTGCTGCCGGTGCACCCAGCGGCGTCGCTCGACGACCTCCTTGTCCATCATCGCGATGTGCGCGACCGGCCCCCCGAACGCGACCACACCGAGCTTGAGGAACACCCCGAGCAGGCCGGGCCAGGACGCCGTCCGTTCGGCGTACTCCGGCTGGTGAGCGCCCTCCGCGCGCACCGGCGCCCGAGGGGCGCCCTCGTCGCCCCCGTCGTCACCCGAGTCCCCAGGCGCGGCACCGGGCCCGGGCGCGCCCTCCGCCATGCGACATCCCCTCCTCGGCAACGCGATGAGTATCGGGCCTCGAAATCGGGGGCTGCAAAGCCACGAGGAGCGACCTCGCATCCGATCAGGGTGGTAAGGGCTGGGCCGCGGCCACCACGGGGTCGAGTCGATAGGCTGGCTGGCTGCCGTCGCCTGGATCGGCTACCGGACGCGGCAAACAAGCGTCGGACTTGCCCCCGGCCGAGCCAAGTGAGGACGAGATCGAACGGTCCGCTCTGCGTCGCACGCTGCGACACGTGCGCCTGCCCGTGTTCACGGGGAGGGCGCGACCTGCTGCGCTCGCCGCAGGGGTCCTGATCGCGGGGTTCGGCATCTCGTCGATGCTGTGGGCGGAGCTGGGCATCGGGCCGTACGACCTGCTCATCGACGGGGTCGCGACGCAGCTCGGCGTCACGTTCGGGGTCGCGAGCGTGCTCCTGTCGGGCATCGTCACCGTGCTCGGCTGGCGTCTCGGCGGCGAGGTGGGCCCGGCGACGGTCCTGCTGGTGTTCGCCCTCGGTCCGATCATCGACCTGTGGGGATGGCTGTACCCCGAGGTGCCCGAGCTGCTCGCCGCGCGCTTGCTCGCGCTCATCGGCGGACTCGCGCTCGCCGCCTACGGCCTGTCGATGGTGATCGCCGCGCGGTTCGGTGCGGGCCCGGTCGAGGTGCTCATGCTCGCGTTGACCGGCCGCGGCTGGTCGGTGGGGCGCGTGCGAACCGTGATGGAGCTCACCATGTTCCTCACGGGCTGGCTGCTCGGTGGCGCGATCGGCCTCGGGACGGTGGTCATCGCCGTGAGCATCGGCCACCTCTTCTCGGCGTTCCTGCCCGCCGAGGTGCGCGGGGATCGAGCGGCCCGGGAGAGCGCGCCCTGCCGGTAGGGGCCACGGGCAGGATGGCTGGCCCCCGGGAATAGTGCACTGAGCCGCGCACGACCTTATTAAGCCATGCTTAACCCCGCACGGGGTAAGTCGACCGTCGGTTGCATAACGCCGAAGCATCGACGCCACGGAAGTCGGGGATCATTCATGGGTTCACGTGCCATCAAACAGTCCACGGTCATGCTGATCGCCGCCGTCTTCCTGGCGGCAGTGACGGTCCTTCTTCTGCTCGCTGTCTGGTTCTCCAGCAGCGCCAACGACCAACTCGCGGACGCACAAGAGAACCGCATGCGGTTGTCGGCCCTGGGCGACCAGGTCGCTGACTCCTCCGCATTCCTCACCGATCAAGTGCGGAGCTACGTCATGACCGGCGATCCCGACTTCCTTGACGACTACTGGGAGGAGGTTGAGGTCACGCAAAGCCAGAACGCCGCGCTCGAGGAACTCGAGGCGCTCGGCGTGCCCGACGAGGATCTCGCACTGGTCGACGAGGCCAACGCGAACTCGGTTGAGCTCGTCGACACCGAGGCCCGGGCGATGCGGCTGATGCTGGAGGCCGAGGGGGTCAGCGAAGCAGCCATGCCCGGTGCCGTCGCCGACTTCGACCTCAGCACGGACGACGTCACGGCGTCCCCCGACGAGCAGGTCGCGACCGCGCAGTCCCTCGTGTTCGACGACGAGTACCGCGGCCACGTCGAATCGATCATGGGCCCGCTCACGGAGTTCAATCAGCGCCTAGCCGAACAGGCTGACGCCGCCGCGGCCGACGCGGAAGCCCGCAACAGCCTGGGCCAGGGGCTCCTGCTGACGCTCGCCCTCGCCATCCCGGTGGGCATCGCCGGGCTCCTGTGGCTGATCCAAACCAAGGTTTCGCGCCCCATCAGCCGCTTCGGGCAGGCGTTGGACGCCCGCGACCCCGACGACCGGAGTTTCCGCCTGGTGCCGCAGGGCACCGCCGAGACGAGGGGGCTCGCCGAGGCACTCAACGATCAGATGGCCCAGACGAGCGAGCTACTCGCGTCCCTGCACGTCACGTCCGAGTCGACGGCGAACGAGGCCCACGTCGTGTCGGCAGCCTCCGAGCAGGTCAGCCAGAACGTGACCACCGTAGCCACCGCAGTCGAAGAGATGAACAGCAGCGTCCGCGAGATTGCGCAGAGCGCGAACGAGGCCAGTCAGGTCGCCGGAGAGGCCGTCGAGCGCGCCGCCGGCACGAACGACACAGTCGACCGGCTCGGCCAGTCCACCCGCGAGATCGATCGTGTCCTGGAACTGATCACCTCGATCGCGGAGCAAACGAACCTCCTCGCACTCAATGCCACGATCGAGGCCGCCCGTGCCGGCGACGCCGGGAAGGGATTCGCCGTGGTAGCCGGTGAGGTCAAGGCGCTCGCACAGCAGACCAGCAAGGCCACTGAGGACATCGGTCAGCGCGTCACCGCCATTCAGACCGACACGGCGCACGCCGTGGAGGAGATCGGCGGGATCAGCGAGATAATTGACAGGATCAACGCCCTGCAACAGACGATCTCCTCGGCGGTCGACGAGCAATCGGCCACGACCGCCGAGATCGCCCGTAACGTGAGTGAAGCCGCCCAGGGGGTCGACGAGGTCTCCGAAGGCGTCGGGCGTGTCGCCGCGGTCGCCCGTGGGGATCGAGACACAGACAGCGGCCCCAGCACCGGCCAGCCGCAACGACGCGCGGACGCGGCGTCGGAGCAGCGTCGAAGCGTCGGCGTCTTCCGGTCGCGTGGGCAGGGCCGCGGTTCACTGGCGGATGACACCGAAGAGGAGGCGCTCGCCTCGGCGCCCTGACCGTCGGCACGTCCGGCTCGCCCTCACCATCCGTGGTGACCCCATCGGGTTCCCGCTGCATCATCCCAGTCCACAAAGGTCCCCCTCGTGGGCTGGGATGACCCCTCACTGCACCAGGGCCGCGACCTGTGTGGCGCTCATGCCGTGCCCAGCCCCGCGGCGTCGACCAGGAGCCGGTCGCTGCCGAAGTTCCCGGACTTCAACAGGAGCCGGACGTGCGATCCGTCGATGGTGCGGCACCAGGGCACGCCGCGTTCCTGCTCCTCGAGGACCTCGACGTGGCCGACATCGAGCCGCTCGAGCAGCCAGCGCCGACCCGGAGGGATGCTCGACAAGGTCGAGTCGGTGCGCGGGCATCGCCTCCCTCGCGACAGCCAGCTGGCGCAGCGTCGCCTCCGAGCAGCTGCCCGACAGCACCAACACCGGACCCGCCCCGCGACCACCCGCGTCGTCGTCCGCAGGCAGCGCTGCGGCCGGCAGGTGCCGCGCGAGCGCGCCCGCGAGCCCCGCGCCCCCGGTGACCACGGGGTCGTCCACCGTCGCCCGCGCGAGCTCGTCGAGGTCGTCCTCGCTGACGACGTCGGTGACCGCATAGCGCGTGCCCCGGCCCGCGAGCTCCTCGAGCCGGTCGCGCACGACCTCCGCGCCCGCGTGGACAGTCGGCAGATCGACCAAGCCGACGTCGTGCGGGGTCTGGCGACCCAGAACCCGCACGATGCTCGAATCCGTCATCGGCGTGAGCGGATGATCACGCAACGACGACTCCGACAGCAGCACGTCGTCCACGAACAAGTGCCCTTGGTACATCGTGCGTCGATGCTCCGGTGAACTCGGGCACATCGCCGCCAGCGAGGCGCCCGCCTCGTCCACGAGCGCGTCGCAGACCGGCCCGATATTGCCCTCGTCGCTCGGATCGAACGTCGAGCAGTACTTCACGAACAGCCGCGGCGCCCCCAGCTCGCGCAGCCACCGAGCCGCGACCCTGGTCGCCTCCACCGCTTCGCCCGCGGGACAGTGGCGGGTCTTGAGCGCCACCACCACCGCATCAACAGGCGGCAGCGACCCAGCGCACGACTCGGGCGTCCCTCCGAACAACAGCAGCGTCCGCAGCCCTCCGCGGCGCAACGCCGCCGCCACATCCGCACCACCGGTGTAATCGTCCGCCACGCAACCCAGCTGCAGGGGTGGCTGGCTCACGGGTCGAGGAACTCGAGGAGGTGCTTGAGGACCGCGTCGGGCTCCTCCTCGGGCACGTAGTGACCGCAGGGCAGCCCGTGACCCCGGACGTCACGCGCGTAGCGCTGCCAGATGGGCACGAGGTCGCCCCACACGCTGCCGGTGTGGCTCCTCTCGCCCCACAGGACGAGCAGCGGCGACTCGACGTACCGCTTCCCGTAGTCCGCGTCGTCGATCTCGAAGTCGAACCCGATGGTGGCGCGGTAGTCGTTGCAGCTGCCGCGGATGGTCTGCTCGTCGAAGCACTCGATGTACTCCTCGAGCGCCTCCTCGCTGAAGGGACGCAGCCCGATGCCCGGCTTGCCGATCTTCTTCTCCATGTACCAGCGCGCCGAGACCGCGCCCATCATCCCCTCGGGCAGATCCGGGGGTTGGGCCATGAACAGCCAGTGCCACGACTTGTACGCCCAGTCCTTGCTGGTGTTGGTCCACACGTGGTGCGTCGGCAGGATGTCCAGCACCGCGGCCTGCTCGACGGCCTGCGGCGCATCCAGGCACAACCGATGCACCACACGTGCCCCGCGATCGTGCCCCACGGCGTGAAAGCTCGTGTAGCCGAGCTGACCCATCACCTCCAGCTGGTCCTGGGCCATCGCGCGGAACGAGTAGTTGCCGTAGTCCTCGGTCGCCTCGGGCGCGCTGCTGCGGCCGTAACCGCGCAGATCCGGCGCCACGACGTAGAAGCGCTCGGCCAGCTGCGGCGCGATCTTGTGCCAGCTCGCACTGGTCAGCGGATTGCCGTGGAGCAACACCAACGGCGACCCGCCCGGGTTTCCGCCGTGGCGCACGCGAATGGTCGCCCCTCGCGTGACGAAGTCGACCTCCTGGAATCCCTCGAACATGCCCTCCCCGATGCGTGAACCCTTGGGCGCTGCAGAGCGACGACCAGCCCGACCCGCGGCGGCGGATAATACAGTTTGTAGGTTGCAGGCTACGAGGGTCAAACGTCGATGGATAGACTCCCACGGCACTGGCGGGTCTGCGTCGCACCCTGACCGAGACCGTGCCGAGGGTTCGGCCAAGCGTGGGGTGACCCCGGGGAGGGTGAAATGCAACGACCGGACGGCCCGCCCACCACCGCGGGGCCCTATCAGACGAAGAGCGAGTACGCCTACGAGACGGTGCGGGCACAGATCGTCTCCGGAGCCCTCACTCCCGGTGAGGTGGTCCATCAGGAGGTCCTGGCCAGGCAGCTCTCGGTGAGCATCACGCCGCTGCGTGAGGCGCTCCGGCGTCTGCAGGCGGAGGGGCTGGTCGAGCTCGGACCCCACCGGGATGCCCGCGTGTCCACCCTGAGCGCCCAGGAGGGCAGGGACATCCTCGAGATGCGTCGGGCACTCGAGCCCTACGCCGCCTCGCTCGCGGCCGAGCGACACACCGACGAGCAGATGACGAGGATGCGCCAAGCCGCCAACGAACTCGCCCCCATCCCCGAGGAGCCGGGGATGGCCGACCTCGAGGCGCATCGTCGCTTCCACGATCTCGTCTATCGAGCGGCCGGGAACGCGCTCCTGCTCGAGAGCCTCAATCGGTTGTGGGACAAGTCCGACCGCTACCGGTGGTATGCCCTGCGCTCCGGGCGCGAGGAGGGTGAGCGCGAGGAGACGAGTGAGCAGCACGAAGCGTTGCTGCACTGCATCGAGAGCCGGGACGCCGAGGGCGCCGCCAAGGCCGCGCTCGACCACGTCGATTCGAGCCTCGGGGTGCGCGCCGCGGCGTGGCTCGAGGAGAGCCGTTCAGCAGCCGCAGGGAATCGGAGGGACCATGCCGTTGGTCGAGATCAGCGTGAGCGAGGGCAGGGACGAGCAGCAACTGCGGCAGCTGACGCGAACGACGCATGAGGCCGTCACGTCCAGCCTCGGGGTTCGGGACGAGTCCGTGCGGGTGATCGTCCGGGAGGTCCCCCCGACACTGTGGTCGGCTGGTGGGAGACCCTGGCGGAGCGGCGCCAGCGAAGCTGAGCCCGCGGGCCATCTATCTGCGCGGCAGCCAATTCAGGCTCGCCTGGCGCGGACCACCAGCAGACGGGACGTGCTGGTGACGTCCTCGCCGCACCATCCCCCGTGAATCTCGACGTCGTCGAAGCCGGCGTCGTGGACCGTGGTCCGCAGCGTGTCGGCGTCGCGGAAGTACAAGACGCTGGTGTACACCCTGTCGGCGCCGTCGGGCAGGACGTTGTGGGCGTCGAAGGTTACGCGCTGGCCGGCGACGTCGGCGACCTCGAGCCACTCGGTGAGCCGGCCGAGGTCGGTGTGGCGTTCGGCGTAGGTGGCGTCGCGCGTCCACTGGTGCCACTCGCGTGCTGATGGGTTTCGCGACTCGAAGCTCAAAACGCCGCCGGGCCGCAGCGCTGCACTGCTGCGTTCGAGGGCGGTGGCGAGCTCGTCGGGCTCGAGGTGCATGATCGCGTTGCCGGTGCACAGCACCAGGTCGATGTCGCCAGTAGGTGCGATCGACGTGGCATCGCCCCGGATCCAGGTGACGTTCTCGGCTCCGGGCTGCCGTTGGGCCCAGTCGAGCATGGTGTGGCTCGGGTCGATGCCGGTGGCCGAGCGGCCTGCGGTGGCGAGGCTGCGAGTGAGCAGCCCTGTGCCGCAGCCGAGGTCCACGATGCGAAGGGCCCCCACGGCGTGTGCCAACGCGCGATAGAAGTCGTGATCGGCCCCACCGGGGTTGTCGACGTCGTAGAGCGCCACGAGTTCGGGGTCGCCGTAGGGGTCGGTCGTCACCGTGGACACCTCAGGGCGGTCGCAGACGGTTCCGGGTGGTCGTGGGTCATCCCCACTGGCCGGGCTCGTACTGGCCGGCGGGGTTCTGCAGGGCGACATTGAGCCGGTTCCAAAGGTTGATCATCGCTACTTGGGCGATGAGCACGGCGGCCTGCTCCTGGTCGTAGTGCTTGCGGACGGTGGCCCACACCTCGTCGGACACGCCCGTGTCCCCGTCGGCGATGCGGGTCGCCTCTTCCGTCAACAGGAGCGCGGCTTGTTCGGCCTCGGTGAAGTACGGGGCCTCGCGCCACGCGGCCACGAGCGCGATGCGGCGGGCGTCTTCGCCGGCTTCGGCCATGTCGAGCGTGTGCATGTCGGTGCAGTACGAGCAGCCGTTGATCTGGCTGGCCCGCAGGTTGATCAGCTCAAGGGTGGCCTGGGGCACAAGGCGCGTGTCCTTCGTGATCGTTCGCCCGGCCGTGCCCAGGGTCTTCCAGATCATCGGCAGGGTCTCGACCTCGGCGGGATCGAGGCGGATCGTACTCATGGGGCGTTCCTTTCGGTGTCAGGAGGCGACCGCGCCCGATGAGCGCAGGCGTCGGAGCTTGTAGGGGTTGCGAACGGCGTCGATGGTCACGATCCGCCCGTTGCGGATGCCGAGCGTGATCACGGTGCGGACCATCGCGACGTCGACGGTGAGCAGGGCTGGAAGGCCGTTGATCACGGTGATCCGGCTCGATGCGAACTCGGTACTGCCGAGCGTCGCGGCGAGGAATCGAGCGACGACATGGGCCCCCGGGATCGGCTCCAGCGCCGCAGGGACGACGCCGCCGCCGTCAGCGGTGAGAACCGCGTCGGGCGCTAACACGTCGAGGAGCCCGTCGACGTCACCGGACATGGCTGTCGCGGCGAATGCCTCGACGACCTCACGGTGGGACTCGGGATCCACGTCGAAGCGCGGCTGGCGTGCCCGCACGTGCTCGCGGGCTCGCGACGCCAGCTTCCGGCACGACGCCGGGGTGCGTCCGAGCACGACGCCCACCTCGGTGAACGGCAACCCGAACACGTCGTGGAGGACGAAGGCAGCGCGCTCGGCTGGGCCGAGCGTCTCCAACACGACCATCATCGCCCAGCTCAGCGTGTCGGCCAGGCCCACCGAGTCGGCCGGATCGTCAACGGTCTCGATCGGCTCCGGCAGCCACGGGCCCACGTAGGCCTCGCGGCGGACCCGAGCCGACCGAAGCACGTCGATGGCGATGCGCGAGGTCGTCGAAACGAGCCAGCCGGTGAGGTCGTCGATCGTCTCCACGTCGCTTCGTTGGAGCCTGAGCCAGGCCTCCTGCACGGCGTCCTCCGCCTCGCCCAAGGTGCCGAGCAGACCGTAGGCAACCCCGATCAGACGCGGTCGCAGCCGCTCGAAAGCGGCGGCGACCTCGTCGGACGGATCGGGCGTAGCGGGCTGGCTCATACCGGGAGGACGAGACTGCGGGCAGAAATGTGACACCGCTCGGGCCGGCAATCGTCACGCCCGGTATGGCTCACGCATCCTCGCGGTGCGCAACGCCTGGGCCCACCAGGCCAGCTGGTCGAGCACGATCTTCGCAGCGCCGTCACAACCGGGCGAGACCGGCCAGCCTCGCCCGTCGACCATGTCAAGGTCGATGCCGACGACGTCGCGGATGGTGGTGGCGTGCAGCTCGGGAAACACCTGGCGCAGCTGCTCGACCGCGCGGGCGCCCTCCGCGCGGCCGCCATAGGACACGAACCCGACCGGCTTGGCGTGCCACTCTTCGTGGTACCAGTCGATCGCGTTCTTCAGCGCGGCAGGGAAGCTGTGGTTGTACTCGGGGGTGACCACGACGAACGCGTCGGCGGCGGACAGCCGCTCGCCCAAGGAGACGACCGGCTCGGGCAGTTGCTCGACGTCGAAGTCGGGCAGCAGGGTGGGCAGCGCGGTCTCGGCCAGGTCGATGAGATCGACGTCGTAGTCGGTGCGCGGCTGGGCATGGGCGACGAGCCAGTCAGCGATCGGCCGACCGGCGCGGCCCTGGCGGGTGCTACCTATGATCACCCCCAAGCGCAAGGGCGGCGTCGCCTGCAGCTGGTCGGGGGACTGGGGGGTGATGGACATAGTGACCTCCTCTCTCCGTCGTTCGCTCCACCCCCAGGCGCGAGACACGATCTCGCATCGCCAGATTCCGGGCGCCCTCGGGCCGCGCGGCCACGTCACCCGACCCGGCGCGAGCCCTATTCGTGGCCCAGTTCCTCGGTGGCTTCGCGTCCGGCCTGAGCAGTTCATTCGAGGAAGTCGGCAAGCAACGCGAGCTCGTCCTGGTCGTAATCCCTGACCAGGCCCTCGAGGAACTCTGGCTGGCTACCTTCCCGAACGCCGTCGTCACACGGATCCCCGATGCCGGGCATTTCGTACAGGAGGACGCCCACGTAGGCGTCGTCGGGGCCCTGCTCGAGCACCTCCAGCGCACCGGCGCTCACGATCCGCCGGCTCCCTGACCGTCGATCCCCAGCCACCACCCTCTCCAGGAGATCGATCGCGTTCGCGTGCGAGGCCGTCGAGGACGCCCTGCGCGACCACCCCGCCCTCGGGCGCCACCTGCGCCAGCTGACTTCCGGGCGGCGGCGAATCGGTCGCCCGAGTAACGGGCCAGGCCGGTGCTCGCGATGCGAGACGAGATCTGGCGCCTTCGTGGGTGACGGCCCCTCGACCCCGGAGGCATCCCCATGACCGACCGACAAGACGCACCTGCCAGCTCGACCCGCCCCTCGGGACGAGCGACCTGGCGACAGTGGCTGGGGCTGGCGATCTTGACGCTGCCGATGCTGGTGTTGGCCACCGATCTCACTGTGCTGTTCTTGGCGATGCCGTCGATCTCCGCCGACCTGCAGCCCGGTTCGTCGCAGATGCTGTGGACCCTGCACGTGTATGGCTTCATCATCGCTGGCCTGTTGATCACGATGGGTCGGCTGGGCGACCGAATCGGCCGTCGCCGGCTGCTGCTGTTCGGCGCGGGCGCGTTCGCGGTGCTCGCGGTGTGCGCGGCATACGCGGTCAACATCGAGATGCTCATCGGCGCGCGCGCCCTGCTCGGCATCGCGGGGGCGACGCTCATGCCGTCGACCTTCTCGCTGCTGCGCAACATGTTCGCGGACGACAGCCAGCGTCGTTTCGCGATCGCGGTGGTGTTCAGCGCGTTCTCGGCCGGTGGCGCGATCGGTCCCCTACTTGCTGGGGTGTTGCTGGAGTTCTTCTGGTGGGGGTCGGTGTTCCTGGTCAACGCGCCCGCGCTGGTGCTGCTGCTGCTCATCGGTCCGCTGCTGTTGCCCGAATACCGCGACCCCGATGCCCAACGGCTCGACCTGTCCAGCGTCGCACTGTCGCTGGGCGGGATGCTGGGCATCATCTACGGACTCCAGGAAGGCTTCGAGCACCAGTCGGTGTGGCCCTACGCCGTACCCGTCGTGTTCGGCTTGGGCCTTGCGCTGTGGTTCGTGCGCCGCCAGCTGCGACTCGCCGATCCGCTGCTCGACCTCGGCCTGTTCGCCAATCGCCGGTTCAGCGCCTCGTTGGCAGCGGTGCTGCTCACCGGCTTCGCGATGGTCGGAGCCTTCTACCTGTTCACCCAGTACCTGCAGTGGGTGCTCGAGCTCACCCCCTTGCAAGCAGGCTTGTGGACCGTCCCCTACATCGTGATCAACATCGCCGGGGCCATGACCGCACCAGTGCTGGTCCGGCGGTTTCGCACCGCCTACGTGATGGGTGCCGGCTTGGCGCTCGCCGCGGCGGGCCTGACGTTCGCCGCCGTGGTCGGCGCGAATGCGGACCTCGTCCTCACATTGACCGGCCTGTCGGTTGCGGGGCTCGGTCAAGGCGCGGCGATGATGCTCGGCAGCGACCTGATCATCTCGACGCCACCGGTGGCGCGAGCTGGATCCGCGGCGGCGATGCAGGAAGTCAGCGGCGAGTTCGGACAAGCCTTGGGGATGGCCTTCATCGGGAGCATCGGCATGTTCGCCTATCGGGCCTTCCTGGGCAGTGCGATGCCGGCCGGCGTCCCGCCCGACGCCGCCGACGCCGCGCAGAACAGCGTCACCGGCGCCTCCGCCGTTGCCGAGCAACTACCCGCAGCGGTCGGGGCCGAACTGCTGGCAACGGCCCGGGAGGGGTTCACCCAAGCGCTTCAGACCGGCCTGGCCGTGGGCGCCGCGATCCTGGCCGGCGTCGCGGTCCTCGTGGTGTGGCTGCTGAGGCAGCCGGCCGCGACAGACGACGACGCCGACTCGGAGGCCACACTCGCCGAGGTCGGCAGCGAACCGGCGTGACGTCGTCCGCCCCGGGGGGCCTCAGAAGGTCCAGGCGACGCCTTCGGTCGGGTCGTAGCGGCAACTAGCCCCGGTCGAGACCGACGCGCGCAGGTGTTCGGCGAGCGGAGGGTGCCGGTGATCGAGGCGGCGTAGGACGTCGCGGATGCGAGCGGTCACGGTCTTTCTGGCCCGCTCGGCCTCATCGCCCAGGCGCCGTGTCCTCCCTCCCAGGCCCGTGGCGCGGCGTAGCTCGTCGAGCAGTGTCTGGCGTTCGGCGTCGAGCTGCGCGGCCCGCCGGTCGTCGTGGGCCGTGGTGGCCTGGTCGATGGCCTCGTCCAGCTCGGTCAGCCGGTCCCGGAAGGCGACCTTGGCCTGCTCATCCAGCATCGCGTCGCCGCCGAGACGCCTGGACGCCTCGACCTCGGCGCCGCCCTCCGGGTTGGCCAACTGCACCGCCTGGATCTGCGAACCGGCGTGTCGCACCAGCGTCTGCAGGTCGTGCAGGCCTTTGGCGTCGCCCATGTGGACCGTGACGCCCGCGAAGCCGAGCGTCCAGACCTGACCGTCGAACCTGAATTGCCCCGTTCGACGGTCCGAGGACTCACGTGGGCTGGGTGCATCGGTCGACGACACCGTGCCCAGCGACGCCCGCACCACATCCGCTCGCGAGATGACGTGCGCCATGCCGAGGTCGTCGGCTTCCTCCACGACCGACGCCAATAAGCGCGCAGCCATCTCGGCGTCGTCGGCGCCGCCGCGCCGCAGCCGGGTCTCGGCTTCACCCAGCCACGCCTCGGCGATCCAGGGGCGTGCCCCCAAACGCTCGGCGGCTCGGGCTGCGGCGGCGAACCCTTCGACCGCCTCGTCGAAGCCCTGCTGCGCCGTGTCGATGACCGCGGCCCACAGTCGCAGGGGCCCGTCGATGGCCGCCGCCGCGCCCTGCATGCCCCAGTCGCCGATCACCGACGCCAGCGCGGCGCGCGCCTGCTCGCACCGCTCGGACTCGCCCGAGGCCGCGGCGAGCTGGGCCATCAGTCGCAGCCCGGCCGTTCCGAACTCCCCCGGCAGCGAGGCCGCCTCCAGGGTCGCCGCCTCCAGGTGGCCGAGCGCGGCCGTCGCGTCCCCGCGGTTGACCGCCAGCTTCGCCGCGTCGAAGGCCGACAAGCCATGGGGGGATTCGAGGGTGTCGAGCACCGCCGCGGCCTCGTCGAACCGGCCCCGCAACAGCTCCAGCTCGAACCGCTGGGCCTGCCACAGGTGGACCGTGTCGACCTCGCCCAGGTGCCCGCCCAGCTCCCGGGCGGCCTCCAGGTGGGCTTCGGCCTCATCGAAGCGTCCCTGCAGCGTGGCCAGCGTGGCCTGGCGCGACTGGGCCACGAAGCGCCAGCGCGGCAACCCCGAGCGGTCGGTGGCGGCCACGAACGCCTCGTGCTCGCGAAGGCCGCGCGGGTCGCCGCGCTCGAGCAGGGCCGTCATCCGCAGCAGCGACCCCTGGAGGTCCAGGTCGGTGTCGTCGCGTCGGTGCGCGACCACGCGCATCTCGTCGGCCAGGGCGAGCCGCTCGTCGGCGGTGCCCGGCGTCCAGATCGCGTCGTGGCGCGCCAGCAGCGCGAAGCCGAGCGTGTGGTCGTCACCGGCGTCGCGGGCCAGCTCGAGGGCGCGCGCGGCCAGCTCGCGGTTGTCGGCCACGCTGGCAGACCAGTGGTGGCGGACACGGCTCACCGCCGACATCAGCCTGACCGCCAGCGGGTCGGTGACCACTCCGTCTTCGAGGTGCTCGCGAGCCTCCTCGAGGAGCGCGAGGTCGCCGAGCCAGTCGTCCTCGGAGCTGCCGAGTTCATGGATGCCCAGCGCGGCTTGGCCCAGAAGCCGCGGATCGCCAAGCTCGCGGGCGGTCGCCACGACATCGAGATAGGCCCGGCGGGCACCTGCCAAGTCGCCCGCGTGCTGCCGGGTCTCGGCCAGCTCCAACGTGACCTGAGCGCGCTTCCCTCGCGTCGACGGCTCGACCGCGAGGGCCGGGCAGCCAGGGTCAGCCTCCTTGTCCAGCGCCAGCACGTAGTGGGCGATCGCCTCGTCGAACGCCAAGCGGCAAGCGGCCTCGCGGGCCGCGGCGAGCACGTGCCCGAGCGCCCGGTCGTGAGCGATCTCGGGGTAGGCACGGCAGGCGTGATGAGCGAGCTCGGCGAGGGCCGCCCCGCGGGCAAGATGCGGCGCCTGCTCGATGGCCGCGACCACCTCGGCATGCAGGCGGCGTGCCTCCTTGTCGTCGAGCGCGTCGTACAGCGCCTCGCGCACCAGCTCGTGGGAAAACGCCAGCCGGTCAGGCTCGGGTTCGTACAGCAACCGCGCCCTCCCCGCGATCCCAAGCCACTCCCGAAGCTCTTCACGGGGTCGCCCGTCGACTGCTACGAGCAGTCCGATGGGGAAGTCGGTTCCCAAGACCGAAGCCAGGGCCAGCACGTTGCGGACCTCGTCGGGCAGCAGCGACAAGCGACGCTCCAGCGTGGCCCGAAGGCCGGCAGCCGCCACGCCCAGCGAGTCGCCAGGCCCCGACACGCGAGCGGTCTGCTCGACGAAGAACGGATTGCCGCCGGTGCGGCGGCGCACCTCGGCGACGAGCGCATCCTCGGGCACGTGGCCCGTCACGCTCACGTAGAGCTCACCCACGGCAGCCTCGTCGAGACCGGACAGCGCGACATGGGTCGCCTTGGTGGCGAGCGTCGACAACGGCGCCTGTGCGGGGTGGTCACCGGCCTCCACCTCGTCGTCGCGGTAGGTGCCGATCACCAGGACCTGCTCGTACCAGGTGTGGGCGGCGGCGAACTCGAGCAGGCGCAGCGACGCCGGATCGGCCCAGTGCAGGTCCTCGAGGGCCACCACGACCGGTCGGTACTGCGACGCGCGGACCAGCACCGACGTGACGGCGTCGGCGAGCTGGAACTCGGCGTGACCGTCGCGCGCCGGAACCGGCGTGTCGTCGTCACCCAGAAGTCGGCACAGCATCGGATCCGGTGGGTCGCCCAAGCAGGTGGCCGGCGCCGACCGCTCGACGGCGCGCAGCACCTGCGTCCACGGCCAGTAGCCGGGCGCACCGCCGTGCTCCCAGCACGCCCCGGTCGCCACCAGCGCGTTCTCCTGGCGCGCCCACGCGAGGGCGTCGGTCACCAGGGTCGACTTGCCGATCCCCGCCTCACCGGTGACCAGGACCAGACCGCCGTGGCTCGCCAGCGTCTGGTCCAGCTCACGGCGCAGCACCCCGACAGCGTGCTCACGGCCGGGCAATGTCGTCTCCATCGCCATGCGCCGAGGATAGCCGTGGACGTGACGCTTCTGGGCAAGCGAGCGGACCGGGCGATCTCGCGTCGCGAGGTGAGCTCTCGCGCCTCGTGGGCAGAGGAACGCACTAGCTGTAGGTCGGCTACCTGCACACCGCGGCGCTGTTGGACACGGAGGGCATCGATGTGGCCTCGTTCACGCCGCTGGTGACCGAGGTCCTCACCGAGATGGTCGGCTTCCTGCCCGAGCTGGCCCGGGAGATCGACGAGGCCGTCTACCCGCCAGATCTCGGCCCGCTGCGTACCCAGGCCGCCCTGATGGGAGACCTGATCGAGAACAGGGAGGCCCGCGGGGTGGACGCGCAAGGGCTACGCCACGTCCAGCCGCTCATGAACCGGCGGGTGGCCTCCGGGCACGGCGAGGACGGCTTCTCGAGCCTGATCGAAGAGATCCGCCGCGATCACGATTATCAGCGCCCCGCTGGCGGTGTGAACGTTCAAGCGCCGCGTTGCGCGAACCCACCCCAGCCTGCGGGTCGTCGCGGCAGATGCGACCGACCGTGCTCCTCTCGAGAGGGCGCTCGGTGCGCATGACGCGGTACTGTCGGCATTGGGCCCGACACGCCGCAATGAGCAAGTGTGCGCCCGGTCGGCCCGCGCGCTCGTCGAGGCTATGTCGGCGGTCGGTCCGCGGCGGTTGGTGGTCCTCAGCGCGGCCCCGTGCTGCGCGGTGGCGCCGGGGAGCCGATGGTGTCGCGCCTGACCCTGCGGCCCATCGTTCGGACGATCTTTCGACGCGTGTACGCCGACCTCGAGGCCATGGAACAGGTGCTGGCAGCCAGCAGCCTCGACTGGACCGTCCTGCGTCCCGGCTACCTCACCGATCATCCAGCGACCGGCTACCGCCTCGCGATCGAGGCCAACGTCCCGGGCGCCATGCGCCGCGCAGACCTCGCCCGGGCCATGCTCGACGTCCTCGACGACCCCACCACGCAGCACCGGGCGCTGGGCATCGCCTCACGCTAAGCCGTCCTGATCATCGTCGAGGTGATGATTCGCCTCCACGTTTGGATGCGGTGCCGTCCGATGGCTCCCTGACCGAAGGGGGCCAACCAATCAGAAGTGGGACAGTTCATGACCGCAAGCGCGCAGGACAGGCAACAGATCACGGCGATCATCGAACAATATCGGCGTGGGTTCGCCACGATGGATGCGGAGACGCTGAAATCAATCTGGGATCGTGACTACCGCAACCTCATCTATATCGCCCAGGAAGCAGCCGGGCCGATCCTGGGATGGGCCGTCATAGAACAGTACTACGAGAACGTAACCGGGTTCCTGGGATCGGTTAGCACCATGACGATCGCCGACGTGTCGGTGGACGTTCTTGGTGATACCGCCTATGCGTTCTGCACCTTCCACTTCGAGGGCGAGCTTGAGGGGGAAAGCCATATCGCTGATGGACGAAACACCTTCATTCTGCGCCGCAAGGGCGGAGGGTGGAAGGTGATTCACTACCACGAATCCCTTCCCGGCCCGGTGACGATGACCGATGGAGGGGGCGCGGACTCGCAACGCCCGGCGGCCTGAACATAGTTGCCCCCGGTCGCGTGCTCGCGATGCGAGAGCCGACCTCGCGCCTTCTGGTGCAATCGCACCTGACGAACGAGAGGGCACCGGGCTAATCTCATCGACGACGACCGACGTTCCGCCGGCGCGGGCGAGCTGGCGCCAGTGGCTGGGGCTGGCCGCGCTGCTGGCGCCGGTGTTCATGATGGCCACCGACATGACTGTGCTGTTCATGGCCCAGCCGGCGATCGCGGCCGATCTGACACCCAGCGGGGCGCAGGCGCTGTGGATCCTGCACGTGGGCGAGTTCCTGGCCGCCGGCTTCGTGATCACGATGGGCCGGCTCACCGACCGCATCGGTCGTCGCCGCCTGCTGACGATCGGCGTGGCGGTCTACGGGGTCGCATCCATGGGAGCGGCACTGTCACCCTCGGCCGAGCTGCTGATCGCCGCGCGGGCGCTACTGGGTGTCGCCGCGGCGACGATCATGCCGTCCTCATTTGTTCTTGGCCAACGTCCCGGCCGCGGTGAACCTGCTGGTGGCCGCCCCGTTGCTGTTGCCGGTCTACCGCGACACGTCGGCGGGGCGACTGGACCTGACCAGCATCGCCCTGTCGGTGACCGCGGTAATGACCACGATCTTCGGGCTCCAGGAGATGGCCGACCGCGGCGCGGTGCAGCCGGGCTACCTCGCGGCGGTCGTCTTCGGGCTGGCGGTGGCGACCGTGTTCGTGCGCCGCCAGCGACGTCTCGACGATCCGCTGCTGGACCTGCGGCTGTTCGCCACCCGGGCGGTGCGGGTGAGCCTCGTGTCGATGGTGCTCATGATGGTCCGCCTTCATGGGAACCGACATGCTCTTCGCTCAGGTCCTCCAGGTGGGCGCCGGTCTCTCCTCGGCCCAGGCCGGGCTGGTGCTGATGATCTCGGGCGCGGGTTCGATCGCCGGATCGATGCTTGCGCCAGTGCTGCTGCGGTGGATGCGCCCGGCCTTCGCCATCGCCTGGGGGCTGGCCGCGGCCCTCGTCGGGTTCGTGCTCGCCATCTGGGTCCTGCCCGCCACCGCCGACGGTGGAAGCGTGGTCTGGCTCGTGCTCATCGCGGCGCTGGCCGGGCTGTCCGCGCTGGCGCTCGTGCCGTTGGGCCAGGTCGTCGTTACCAGCGCCCCGCTGGAGCGCACCGGCTCGGCCACGGCCCTGCAGGACCTCAGCGGCGGGCTGGGCGGCGCGCTGGGCATGGCGTTCATCGGCAGCGTCAGCATGCTCGTGTACCGCACGGGATTGGCCGGGTCCGCGCCCTCGGGCGTCGCGGCGGCCGATCTGCGTGCGGCCGAGGACAGCGCCGGGGCCGGCGTCGCCGTCGCCGACGGGCTGCACGCCCACGCCGGCGAGCAGCTGCTGGAGGCGGTGCGCTCCTCGGTGACCACCGGCACCCAGGGCGCGTACGTGGTCGCGCTCGCCGCCATCATCGCCGTGACGCTGCTGGTCGTGACCCGGCTGCGTCACCTACGCCTGGGCACCGCGTCCAGCGACGACAGGGCCGACGCGACGGAGACCGGCGGTGTGCAGTGAGCCCCTCGCCGACCTGGACGCTGAATCGTCATCGCGGTGGCTGTCCCTCGTGATGCTGGTGGTCGCGTTCACGGCTCTCACGAGGCCCACGGCGCTGACGGGTCGCTCGGGTCGACTCGTGCGACCTCTGCCACCTCGTCGAAGGCTCGGTCGGTGCTCAGGATCTGGTCGACGCCCGCGTGCAGCGCGGTGGCGGCGTGCACGGCATCCCGCACGCCGAGTTGCCGGTAGCGCGAGAGCAGTCGTGTCGCCTCCCCGAGCACGTCCTCGTCGAACGCGTACAAATGGCAGACACCGCGCAGCTCATCGACCTCCTCCAGCGTGACCGATCGATCGGCGCCACGCCGCAGGAGCACGTGCGCGAACTCCTGCACGACTTCGACGCTCGCCTCGAGCACCACGCGGCCCTGTCCCACGGCGTGCAACACGTCCCGACAGGGCTGGCGATAAGGATGCTCGGTACCCCGTGCGTAAAGCCTGACTTCCGCAGCTCGTGGTCATACGGGAGGTCGGGATTAGGGGTTTGACCTGCGGTTTTGGGCGTGACGACCTGATGGGGTCGTGTTACTACAGTCCCACCGGCTGTGGTGTTCTGGTTACGGGGCGCTGTCGGCGGGGGTGAAGTCGAAGATGCGCGGCGGGGTGGGCAGTTCGAGGGCGGTGAGGATGTCGCGCTGTCCGGGGGTGAGCTCGCCGCGTTGGGCCAAGTGGCCGTCGTTGGTGGCCATGGTGACCAGGTGCAGCCGGTCGAGCTCGGCTCGCAGGTTGCGCCAGGTGTCGCCGGTGGCGTGCTCGGCGACGCGGATGAGCAGCAGCGCCAGCCAGCACAGCTGGACGTGGGCTTCGATGCGCTGGGGCTTGTGGTGGAAGACCGGGCGCAGGTCGATGCCGGTCTTGAGGTCGCGCCAGCCGCGCTCGGCCTCGTACAGGGCCTTGTAGCCCTCGGCGATGTCGCCGGCGGTCAGCGACTCGTCTGAGGTGCGTAGCAGGTACTTGCCGTCGTAGTGGGCGTCGCGGCGCACCGCGGCGCGGTCGACGCGCAGGTAGCCGTTGGGCGTAGTGCGCAGGAACCGGTTGTAGCCGGGCTTGGTCTTCAACGCGCCGGCGAGCTCGGCGCGCTTGCGCGCCGACAGGCCGTCGCTGTCGGCGATTGCGTCTTCGAGGCGGGCGACGATCGCCGCGCGGACGGCGGCGTCGCGCTCGGCGGCCTCGGGGTTGTGGCAGACGACGAACCGGTCGCGGCCGGCGCCGTCATCGACTCTGACTTCCTTGACGCGCAGGTTGCCCGCCACCGTGCGATACCGGCCCTGGCGGCCAAGCGCGGCGGCGGCCTCGCTCGAGGCGCCGCGCAGCTTCTCGCCCATGATGTAGCCGCCGCCGGCGCGCTGGAGATACCGGCGGTTCTGCTCGCTGGTGAACCCGCGGTCGAGCACCCAGATGACCCGGCCCAGCTGCCAGTCGCGCAGATCGTCCTTGACGCGGCGGATGAGCTTCTGATCGGAGGTGTCGCCGGGGAAGGTCCACAGCCTGACGGGGATGCCCTCCCGGGTGACCGCCATGCCGATGACGACCTGCGGCAGATCCGGGCGGTGGTCCTTGGACCGGCCCCAGGTGCGCACCGCGGCCTCGACCGCCTCGGCCGCCACATCCCCGTCGCCGTCCTCGTCGTCGGCCAGACCGGCGAGGTCGTCGCCGTCGGCGGGCGCGTCGCCGGTCTCGGTCTCCCAATACGTCGACGTCGAATCGAAGAACAGCAGGTCGACCTCGAGGTTGAGCAGGTTGGCGACGCTGAAGAACACCCGCCGCTGCACCTCGCCGACCACGTCGCCGAACCGGTCCATCGCCCGGTAGCAGTCGTCGTCGCTCATGGCCTCGAGCCCGTCGATGAACACCCGCTCGGCCACCCAGCGGGTCCCCGCACGCTTGGACAGCGGCTCGGCCGACAGCCGGTTGGCCACCATCGCGAAGATCACCCGCTCGACCGCCGCCGCGTTCACGCGGCCGCCGGCGACCGCCTCCCCGAGCGCGGTGGCGATCCCCAGCCGCTGCCACAGCTGATCAGCAACCCAGCTGGTGCCCATCGGCCGCGCGTCGACCACCGGCGGCACCCCCGCCGCCTCGACCTCGCCTGCCCGGCTCGCCTCGGGATCGAGGAACCGTCCGACGCTGTCGACCAGCCGTCCCAGCGCCGCCCGGTCGACCCGATCGGCCCGGCCGAGGTTGTACAAGATCCGCGCCCGCGGCGTTCCCGACTCCGGATCGCGCTCGTTGTGGGCCAGCGCCAGGTACGACACCACCGACCCGTCGCGGTTGCGCCGCTTGGTCTCCCGCAAATACATGTCTACGAACGTAGAGCATCCACAACCAGCCGCCAAGTAACCCGAACATCTCGTGTGTCTACATGAATCCGAGCGTCAGACCCCACCCGCCACCCTGACCAGCAACAACACACCCCCGACCCCCCGAATCTGCCTACGAGCTGCGGAAGTCAGGTAAAGGAAGACGTTGGTGTCGACCAGAAACCGGTTCATGCCCGTGAACCGCGCCCGAGAGCGTCTTCCACCTCGGCCTTGGCGTCCTCCCATGTCCCCAGCTCGATCGGCGCGCGAGCCAGGAGACGATCGGCGGCGTCGGCGGCCGAGCGGCCCTCCGGCGGGTAGGTGCGGTCGACCGCGTCGCGCACGAGCGCCGCGACGGTGGTGCCCTGCTCCCGCGCGATCCGCTCGAGATGCGCGAAACGCTCCTCTTGCATGAGCACCTGCAACCGTCGTGTCAAGGTCGCCATGAGCATGAGCATAGCATGCGTTGGACCTGCTGGAGGCGGCTCGACGAAAGGCCGGGTGAACGGCCGCGAGGGCCGCCCACCCGGGCGATCAGGCGTAGCGGGCCAAGACGCCCGCCCCAGCCGGCTACTCGATCCCGGCGGCGCTGCGCGCGCCGTCGAGCGGAGTGCTCGGGTCCCCCGGGGTGAGGGGCTTGGGGGGCCACCCCGTAAGCTCCGGGCGGGCCGGGCCTGGCTCGACTGGTGACCCAGGCGGCGGCGTGCTCGGCCCCAGCCGTCTCGGCGAAGGAGCACAGTTGGCCGGATCGCGACGCCTCGGGATCATCGTGGTGATCGACGGTCTCCGCCCCGACGCGATCACGCCACAAGACACCCCGGTCCTGCACGCGCTCGGCCAGGACGGCGCCGTCGCCACCCAAGGGCGCGCGGTCGCGCCCGCGGTCACGCGCGTCAACGCCGCCTCGATGGCCACCGGCGAACTGCCGACACGCACGGGCATCACCGGCAACCTGCTGCACGTCCCCGAGGTCGCGCCAGCGCCCTTCACCACCGCGGACGCCCGCAACCTGCTCCGCCTGCGCGAACGCACCGGCTCCATCGTCGACACCGTCACGCTCGCCGAACGGATCGAACACGCAGGTGGGCGGTTCGTCGCCGTGGGCTCGGGCTCGTCCGGCAGCACCCTGTGCCTGAACCCCCGCGCCCCCGACGGCGTCGGCACCCTCGTGAACGCCGACGACCCCGCCAAGGGCGCCCCCTTCGCGTGGCCACCCGAGGTCGGCGACCAGGTGCACGCGCGCTTCGGGCCGCCGCCCCCGAAGGGACGCGACCACAGCAACGCGGACTCCTCCGACTACGCGACGCGGATCGTCACCGACTACGTCCTGCCAATGCTCGACGCGAGCGTGGTGATGCTGTGGCTGACCGAGCCGGACAGCGCCCAGCACCGTCACGGGGTCGGCTCGCCTGCCGCGACCGACGCCCTCCGCCGCGCGGACCGCAACGTCGGACAGCTCGTCGACCAGTTGGAGCGTCTCGGGCTGCGCGACGAGGCGAACCTCTTCGTGGTCTCCGATCACGGGTTCTCGCAGGCCGCCCGCACCGTCGACGTCGCGCAGGACCTCGTGGCCGCCGGGTGCAAGGAAGGACCGGACTCGACCGACCTCGTCGTCGCGAGAACCGGGTGTGTCGGGATCTTCGCGGACTCCGAGGAGCGCGTCCCCTCGACCGTCGAGTGGCTGCGCCGACAGGACTGGGCCGACCTGATCTTCACCGCTAGCCACGACGCCGCGAGCCCGCTCGGATGGGTCGACGGCACCTTCGCGCTCGAGCTGCTCGGCTCCACCCACCCGACCCGAAGCCCCGACATCCACGTCACCCTCGCCTGGAACCAGCTCGCCGAGCCGACGGGCGGCTGGACCGGCCTCTATGCGAGCACGGGGGGAAGCACGGCCTCCGCCCCGGGGGGCGGCGACCACGGCAACCTGAGCCCCGCCGATGTGACCACCACCTTCCGCGCGTGGGGCGCCGACATCGCGCGGACCCGGTCCGAGGTGCCCGTTGGCAACGTCGACCTCGCACCTACCGTGCTCGCCCTCACGGGCCTTCCAGACGAGGCGGACGGGCGACACGGGCGCGTCGCCCACGAGCTGCTCACCGGTGAGCACGAGCGCGCAGAGGTCACCATCGACCGAAGGATCCACACCACGGCATCAGCCGACGGCGCCTATGCCGCCGAGCTCAAGACCTCGCTCGTCGCGGGGCATCGCTACCTCGACCAGGGCCGACGCATCCGCGAAACCTGAGCCTCGCCGCCCGAGTTCGTGAGGCGAGCCCAGGGTCTCAGGAAGGGTTGATTATCCGTTCCGGGCCATGGTCAACTTCCGACAAGCCGCCGCGCCGGAGAAGGGAGTGGTCGTCGTGCAACGCCAGTGACCCGACCGGGGAGCACGACGATGCACGACGCACCCATCTACCGGTTCTACCGCCGCCGGTTCCTGAACCGGCCCGGAATGCACACCGGCGCGTACGTCCTCGCAGCCGTCGAGGACACCCGCGTCCTCGCTGACGACGACGCCCGCTACGCCGATCACACACTGCGCATCAGCGATTGCGACCGCGTCATCAGCCTCGACCTCGACCTGGGATCTCCGGCGCACCGCCGCAACACGCTCGCGAAGATCGACACGCTGATCGCCACCCTGGTCAAACTCCGCGCAGCGCTCGGCGAGGAAGCTCGGGTGGCCGCGAACCGGGAGCGGACACGGACCCTGCGCGACCGCCGGGACCGCTGATTCCCGGTCGCAGTCGAGCCACGCCGGATCGAGTGGTGTGTAGGCTCAACCTCGCAGGTAGCCCGCGGAGTGGCGGAGCGCTTTGAGGTCGCCGAGCGTGCCCCGTGCCTGTAGCCGGATGACGAGTGCGGAGGAGTTCCACATGGTCGACTACGAGACCTTCGAGTTGGGTGACGTTCAGCTGAGCACGGGTCAGACCCTGCGCGATGCCAAGCTCGCCTACAAGACGTACGGCGAACTGAACGCCGATAAGAGCAACGCCATCGTTTACCCCACGTGGTACTCCGGGCAACACCACGACAACGAGTGGCTCATCGGCCAGGGCATGGCCCTAGACCCGTCGAAGTACTTCATCATCGTCCCCAACATGTTCGGCAACGGGCTCTCGTCCTCGCCGAGCAACACCCCGCCGCCGCACAACAGTCCACGGTTTCCCAACGTGACGTTCCAGGACAACGTCGCGCAGCAGCACCGCTTGGTGACCGAGCACCTCGGCATCGAGAAGCTCGCTCTCGTCACCGGCTGGTCCATGGGCGCCGGTCAGACCTATCAGTGGGCAGTCAGCTATCCCGACATGGTTGAACGCATCCTGCCGTTCTGCGGCTCCTCTAAGACGTCCGAGCACAACATCGTGTTCCTTGAGGGCGTGAGGCACGCAATTATGACTGATGCCGCGTGGCAAGAGGGCCTGTACGACGAGCAGCCCGTGAAGGGCCTGCGCGCAGTGGGACGGGTCTACGCTGGTTGGGGGTTTTCGCAGGCCTTCTACTGGCAACAGCTCTACAAGCAGGACCCCCTCGACTACGCCTCGCTTGAGGACTTTCTCGTTGGCTTTTGGGAAGGCTTCTTCCTTAACAAGGACGCCAACAACCTGCTGGCGATGGCGTGGACCTGGCAGAATGGCGACATCGGCCAGACGCCGGGCTTCGACGGGAACCACGAGGGCGCTCTAGCGTCGATCAAGGCGAAGGCGTTCGTCATGCCTGCCGAGAAGGATCTCTATTTCCCGCCCGAGGACGAGGAGTATGCGGTCTCCCACATGACTAATGCCGAGTTGCGCGTAATTCCCGGGGTATGGGGTCATTTCGCTGGCGGCGGCGCGAACCCGGTGGATATCCAGTTTATCGACGAGGCCCTCAAGGAGTTGCTCGCTAGCTAAGTGGCTTCCAACAGGCTCCCCGGAAACAGGGGTGCAACCTTGGTGGCGTTCAGATCTGGAGCGGGCGCCCAGCCAGGAGATCGTCGGCGACGTCCCGCACTTTGCGGCGATGCGAGCGGGCGTGCTCGCGCATCCGTTCGAACGCCGTGTGCGGGGAGATTCCGAGCCGCTCGGCGAGCAGCCCCTTGGCCTGCTCCACCGCCACGCGCGCTTCGAGTGCGTGGGTGAGCTGGGAGACCGTGGTGTCCCTCGATCGGATGATCTCTTCCTGCATGAGAGTAATCGCCGCCACATCCGCGAGTCCCTTGGCGACCACCGCATCCGTGTCGCCGAGGGGCTGGCGGTGCGCCTCCTGGAACAGGTTCAGCGCCCCGATGGTGCGCCCACGCAGCCGCAGCGGGAACCCGTAGCCTCCGACGAACCCGAGCTCGAGCGCCCGCGGCACGAACCGTGGCCACCGGTCGGCGGCGTTGTTGAGGTCGGCCTCCACCACCGGCGCTCCTGCCACGTAGGCCCCATAGGACGGGCCCTCCGCGGCGGCAACCTCGAACACCTCCAACTGGTCCATGCTCACACTGCTGGCCGCGACGGCTCGTAGCTGCTCGGGGTCCATCGCGAGCATCACTCCAGCCGCGTCGACGTCCAACAGCTCCACGCAGCGCTCGCACAACTCGCCCAAGAGTTCATCAGCATCGAAATCCTCGAGCAGCGAATCGCTCAGATAGACCAAGTTCTCGATGATGCGGCGCTCACGACTCATCCCCCACCTCACGGACGGCGCCTGACCGGACGGGCGACACCCTAGCCAACGGCGGTTCGGCGGCTTCGTGATGTCTACGGTCATTGGCGAGTTACGAGGACGGGATTGCGAACCTCCGGCATGCGGGGTACGACGAGGCGACCACTTCGCGCCCGTTGGACACAAAGACGACGCGTTGTCGCGGCCGTCTCCACGACGATATCCAGCTCCTCATCCGTGTTCCAGCCTTCATGATCAGCGATGTATTGGCAGCAGCAGCCGGGAAGGGTATGGGCCGCCGTGCATGAGTTCCTGCTCGGCAGGGTGCATGCTGGTTGCTGTGGCGAGCGGTTCTGCTGTTCCGAGATTGCGGGTGAACCGGGGGTGGGCTCCGCTGGAGACTTGCAGGCGTATGCGGTGGCCTGCTGGGAAGCGATAGGCGGTGCCGGCCATGTCGATCACTACCCGGTGAATGCCGGAGTCGTCGGGGCGTGCCTGGTCGGGTGAGAGACGAGTGATCCCATCGCAGATATGGATCGATCTCCCGCGGGGCGTGACGTCGCAGAGCTTGGTGTAGAAGTCGGTGTGGTCCCGACTCGATCGTACGTGCAACTGTGCCGCCACCGGGCCGACCACGTCGCATTGGTCTTCGAGCGCGTCGCTGGTGAACGTCAGCACGTCTGGTCGGGCCTCGAGCCGGCGGGTGTCCTTTGCGCCGTAGCGGAACGGCAGGTCGGGCACGGCGCCGCCCACGTTCGGAGGGGGGTCCCGGGGATCGAAGCGGTAGGTCGTGGTGTGGCATGTCCCAACGGGGGCCGGGTCGGATGGCCGCGTCTGCCACGCTGGCGCGGCGGCCGAGACTTGCCAAGCTCGTCGACGCCCGGGTGGCGCTACCGGCCGATGCGGCAGGGAACGCGACCTCCACGTCAGCCGGCTTCGCCTGGGCGCGTCCCGGCGCCGTCGCCGTCTCCTTCGCGGGCTTGCAGCACGGCGAGGTCACGCTCGGCGAACTCTCGGTGGCGCCACTCCTCTTCAAGGATCGTTTCCACACAGCCACGGACCGGGTAGTGGTCGGGTTCCGGGTATCCGGGCTCGGTGACCGGCTCGGTCTCTTCGTCGAGACGCTCCTGGGTGAGACCGTCGAGCAGCTGACGCACCGTCTGCATCCGGTCCTGGCGCAGCGCGAGGACCTGGTCGAGGGAGGGGCGCGCGTCTGGGTCGTTCGGGACGCCAGGCAGCTCGCGGAAGGTGGTGTGCGGCAGGCCGAGGGGGTCCCAGGGGCGCGGTTGCCCCAGGACGGCGCGCCGGACCCACGCGTCGGTGGCGAACACGAGGTGCCGCATCGTCTGGATGAACGACCACTCGCCGTCGACCGACGCGTGCAGCAGTGCTGGGTCCAGGCCCCGCGCGCGGGCGACCGTCTCGTCCCACCGTCGTTCGATGATGTCCCAGGCCTCACGGAACCCGTCCGGGTCGGTCGGACGCATCCTTCGGCGTTCCGGGTCGCGCCGGTCCAGCTCGGCCTCGATGAGCGGCGCGACGTCCACGCCGTTGACGACAAGGTTGGACACCTCGCCGTCGATCTCGACGTCGATCAGGTCGGCGCCGCGCATCACGGCGCCATCGAGCACCACCTGATCGAACCGGGCGCCGCGGAGGTCGACGAGGTGGAATCGGGCCTCGTTCAGCCTGACCGTCCGAAAGCGGGATCTGGAGAGGTCCTGGCGGTCAAACACGAGGGTTTCGCGCCCGGTGGCGGGCATGACTGATCCTCCCGTGTGGTCGGCACCTCGTCGGCCACGGTCGCGGCATCCCCGCACGGGTCACGGAGTCAGTCTGCGAACCCAGTCTAGGACCGCAAGTGTACCTGACATGCTGCCCCACCGGGCGGCCACGGTAGGCGGCTCGGGTGGGTGCGGGTTGCGCATCGTCACGGTGGGGGCAGACCGAGTTCGGTCTGACTCCCCGGACCGGGCGACGCGTTCAAGCCTTGCCAGGTTAGGCCCGCGCGTCGGGTGAGACGCGTACGCTGGCAGCGATGGCCAAGACACGGACCGTGCGACTGAACGAGCAGGTGGCAGCGAGGGTCGATGAGGTCGCGGCCGCCCAGGGCCTGGACCCAGAGCAGTGGGTCAACGACCAGCTCGCGCGGGACCTGTTCCTCGCCAAGCTCGACGAGGTCCAGGCCAGCAATCTTGACCCGCGGTCCGAAGACGAGGCGGCCAAGATCGTCTACGGACGCTGACGTTGCGGGTCGTCATCGACCCCAACGTGCTGCTGTCGGCGTTGATCGCGCCTGGTGGCGCCAGCGACCAGGCGGTGCGCAGGATCGTTGTCCACGCCACGCCGATCGCCTCTCCGGAGCTGCTTGATCGTTTCGTGCAACGTGCGCGTGAGGAGCGGTTTCGGCGGTGGTTCAGCGTCGCCGGCGCTGAGGAACTGGCGGGACAGCTCGCCGAACTCGCTGAAGTCGCAGAGGATGCGGCGCACGTCCCTGCGGTCGGCGTTGCCGATCCCTCCGATGACTACTTGGTGGCCCTCGCCCGCCGCAGGCGCGCAGACCGCCTGCTTACTGGCGATCGGGGCATCCACCGCGCCCTTGACGGTGCCGACGACCTGCGCGTTGTATCGCCCTCCGATTTGCTCGGCGAGTTCCCAGCTGACGCAGACAGCCGGTCCGAAGGCGCATGAGGGGTCGGCCGCCGACACGGTCGTCGTTTCACCCACCGCAGACGTTCCTGAGGCTCGGCGCGCCATGCAGCCCAGGCTTATGGCGAGTGCCGTCCGCAAGGAGGCCGCAGATGTTCGAGAACGGCGTGGCCGACTGAACCCGCTCGCTAATGGGCGAGCACTCGGCAGGAGCGCATTCGCAGCGCTTTGACCAGCGGCGATGCGTCAGTTGTACGTACGAATGGTGCTGGCGCGCCGGGGAGGATTCGAACCCCCGACCTTCTGATCCGTAGTGTAACCCTCGGCTCGGTCGGTGCGGGCGTGACCTGCGGTTTTGTCCTGCCAGCTGTGTCGCCGTTCCTGCCGGTCGGTGCCGGTCGCGGGCGACGCGTGCCACTCTGCGTGTCGCTTCGTTACTGAGCGAGAGTCCGGATCTTACCTCGCACGACAATCGCGTCAACCCGCAGCCGAGGCGGGAGGGGCGACGGACTCCATCCGCTGCTGCCACGCCCGGCGGTACACCGCTTTGGCTAGCCGATCAGAGGTCAGCCACGTGGCCGGGCAGCAGCCTGCGTCGTGGCGTGCCGCGGCCGAGGTGGGCGCGCAATGTCGGCCCGTCGGGTTTGGGTGGGAGCAGCCTGCGAACGCGGCCGCGCCGCAACCGATCGCACGCCACGCCCTCATCACCGAGGGGTCGCGGCGTGCCCGCGCCACCGACTAGATACGGCCGCGTTCCTTGTGCACGATCATGGTGCGGTCACGTTCGCCGACCTCGTCGACCACTCGTTGCGCGGCCGCGGGCATGACGCGCAACGACAGCAGCGTGCCAGCGCGCGTCTCCCGCAGCCGTGCCAACCGACGGTCGCTGCCGTCCTCCTCGTACACCGAGAGCACGAGCACGCCGACGTGCGCCCCCAAGCCGCGAGCACGGTATTCTGCGCCGAGCTCGAGCGCCGGCTCGACGACGAACTCCTCAGCACCGTCGATCAGCTCGTCGGAGTCCTCGGGGGAGAACAGGTCGGCCTTGGCGCCCAAGCCGCTCGACCGTTGCACGGCGTCGCGGAACACCGTTTCGAGCGCCTCGGCGCGCAGGCTCGTGTCCATGTCGTAGAACCTTGCTTTGGCCATACCGGACTCGCTTGATCAGGGGACGCGGTAGAGCGCCTCAAGGATCGCCCCGCCCATCCTGGTTCAGGCGCGACCGGCCGCTCGGCCGGTCGCGCGCGTCGGCTAGCGGTGGCGGGCGCAGGGCGTTCCGCCCCGTCCCCGACACTCGGTGCAGTTGCCGAACGTCGCAGGCGCCTTCCCCGCGCCCTTGCAGACGCGGCAACGTTCACAGTCTCGACAGGACTTGTCATAGGGCATCGCGATTCCCTCCCACCCGATCTACTGCCCGCCCCGATACCGGCGGCCCGCGTAGACGCGTCGGCAACGGTCGCGCAAGTAAATGCGGCGCCCGCGCTCGTGTCAACCGCTTGCGTGCAGTGCGCGGGGGGTGGTGTTTCGGGCAGGCTGAGGGTCGGGGGGCGTCAGTGACCACGAGGACACACAACGGGATCTCGCGTTGCTCACCGCACCGTCCCGCCTCGCCAGCACCGCGCAACCTCTGCCAGCCCTCCCGGTTGCCGCGGCCCGTGGGCTAGCCGGGGGGGTGAGGGGCGAGGAACGGCTCGGCGCATAGCTGCGCCACCATCGGCTCCCACCACGCGCCCGCCGCGGGGTCCACGGCGGCGAGGAACCACTCCCCCACCCGCAGCAGAAACCGCTCCTGCGCGTCGCCGCAGCAACGCTGCGGGCGGTGCGGCGCGGCCGGCGTGCCCGCGGCCGCGGGCACGAGATCGAGCACCGCGTCCATGGTGCACGCGCGCACGCCGCGCTTGCCGTGGTCGGCGTCGTTCTCGGCGTGCACCACCTCGTAGCCGCAGGCGCGGAACCCCGCAGCCGAGAGGGCGGCGAACAGCGCCGCCCACGCCCGCGGTTCGCGATTGGCGTAGCTCAACAGCAGATGCCCGCCGGGTTTGAGGACGCGGCGGCACTCCACGAACACCCACGTGAGTAGCCGCTGGTAGTCGACGTCGTCTAAGGCAGTGGCCACCGCCTCGTCAGCCAGCAGTTCGCCCGTGCCGTCCCACGCCCGAAACAGTCCGGACAGCTCGCCGTAGTGCACATCGTCGTGGTAGGGCGGGTCGGTCCAGATCACGTCGGCGCTGTGGGCGGGCAGCAGCATCCGGTGCGACGAGCCGCGGGTCACCCGCACATCCACGCGCGCGGGCATGCGACCGCGGCGCTGCTGCGCGGACCGGGGCCCGTCGACGGTGAGCTCGCCGGCGTGGGCGCGCAGCCACTCCGCGCTGCGGGCCAGCGCGTCCACGCGGCGGCGCACCGTGCCGCGTCCGACCGGCCCCACGCCCCACACGTGCGGTTCACACGCCAGCGTGGTGAGGCTGAACCGGTGCGAGGACACCGCCTCGTAGGCCTTGAGGTAGCGACGCTCCCACCGCGACAGGTAACCGGCCATCTCGGTCGACCCGAGGACAGCCAGCCGCAGGGCGGCGCGCACCTCCTCGGCCGCGGACAGCTCCTCGACCGCGCGTAGCACCCCCTCGAGGACTACTTGCTGGCGCGGCGGGTAGCAGTCCTGCCACCGGCGGTAGCCGAAGCTGTGCAGCGCTCGGGTCTCCACGCCCACAGGGATCGCGCCGAGGTCGCGGTCAGGCGCCCACCCCTCGGTGGCCTGGGCGATCTCGGCCGCGGTGGGAGGGCTGAGGTCGCGGCGGCTCTCGGCGACGCGTTCGACGAGCACAGGGTCCCACTCGAGGCCGTTCGCCGCGACATCTCTCAACGGTGCGGCCGCGCCGCAGGGGCAGCGAAACACGCGGGCCGCGGTGTAGCGGTCCTCGGGCGAGACCCGAAGCCGACATACGGGGCAGGTCGAGGGCGCGCTCGCGCGGCCGGCGAACAGGTGCCCGTAGGCACAGGCCAGCCACGCGTCGTCGCCGCTGGCGAGGGTGTCGACGCGCTGGCGGCGGCTCACCAGCGCGTAGGGGTACAGCCGCCAGCGCGCGTCGCACTCCGGGCAGCGGCCCGCCGCGACCCGGATCGTGTGCGCCACCGCAGCGGGCTCACCGGTCGTGGAGCGGGTGGCATAGGCGCGCTCTAGCAGCGAGCGGCAGGACTCGTGCAGCGCGTCGGCGGCCTCGAGCAGCGCCTCCCGCGGCGGCAGGGACAGCATCGTCGCCAGTCCCGCCGCCGCCCACGGGTTGATGTCCTGGGCGTACACGCGGTGGCCGCGCACGGTGGCCGACAGCGCAACCGTGCCGCCGCCGGCAAACGGGTCGACGACTAGCAGCCGCGGATCGGGCGCATCTGCGGCGACGGCATCGAGTACCCCGCCGGTGACTGCCTCGGTGCGGCGCGCCCACCACCGGTAGGTCGACACCGGCGGCACGTGCCGCTCGCGCGCGCGGCTCTCGCGCCGCGCGGCTGCGGACACCGCAGAGGTGTCGAGGTGGCGCAGTGGGCTGACCACCCCCGGCGGCGCGGCAGGTCGCCCCCCCGGGGTTTCCTGGGGGTCTGAGGTCACTGCCACACCACCCACTCGTGCACCTCCAGTGCGTCTTGCGTGCGCTTTAGCGCGCATGCTGGCCAGTGGACGCGCGGCAACCTACCGCCCGGCAGGGGGATCAGGTGGGCAAGCGCCCGCCTCCGCGGGGTCGGCGACGAACAGGCCTGCCTCGGTGAGCGAGCCCAGCAGCCCGCGCAGTTGCTCGCACTGGCGGGCGCCCAGGCCGCACCGATCTCGACGTGCTGCTCCGGTCCCTGCGAGCTGAGGTTGGCGGTGCCCAGGTAGCCCTCGCGGCAGTCGGCGACGAACTTGGCGTGCATCAGCGACCGCGCAGGCCCCTGGTACCACCAGGTGCGCACCTGCGGGGGTGCGCCGACCGCACCGATCAGCGCACCCAGCCGGTCACGCGCCGCGGCGTCGGGCCAAGCGTGCACGTAGAAGGCGCAGGCCACGCCGCGTTCGGTGATCGCGGGGGCCAGCACGTTGAGCAGCCGCTGGATGCCCGGGTCGTTCCAGAACGGGCCGCCGAGCAGCACCTCGCTGGTGGCCATGCGGATCACCCGCTCAACAAAGAGGTCGAGCCGCTCGCGCGGTTCGATGAGCCCCTGCGCGGGCTCGGGCACGGTGAACACCAGTGAGGGGTCGCGGCCCGGCGGCGGCGGGGCGCGGGGGGTGCAGCGCGCAGCACCTCGCACACCGTGGTCAGCAGCGCCGTGCGCGCCAGGGTGCCGCGGTCGTGCGCGTCGACCAGGCCGAGCTCACGAGCCTGCCTCCGCAGTGCCACGCGCACGTCGCCGTGGGCAACGTTGAGCGCGGCGGCGCCCTGCTCGCCCATCCGGTACGCCAGCGCGGCGGCCCCGCCGTAGCCGCCCGTGACATCGGCCAGTTGCCCGGCAAACGTGACCAGATCGTCCATTCGCGCCGCCGCTCCCCCTAGGTGCGCCAGAAGTCCATCGCGAGTTCGCGCGAGAGATCGCTGTTGAACCGTCGGCAGCCGAACGTGAGGTACAAGCAGCGCTCGCACGCACGCGGGCGGCGGTGGTGGCACAGCGGGTCGTTGTCGCAGCGCCAGCTCGCATCGAACGCGCGTTCCATCCACTCGAGGCTGCGGCTGTGCAGCAGCGTCCACAGCGCCCCCAGGGTGTGAGACTGGAAGCTGGACACATAGATGCTGATCGTCAGCGTCTCGGGCACCAGCCACTCGGCCAGCGACGCCTCCCCGAACCCGGTGCGCCCATCGTCGAGAGCGCGCAGGAGCACATGCGAGAGCGTGTGCACGAGCACGCGGGTGTCCTGCGGCCCCTCGGGGGCGGTCTCCTCGACGGCGAACATCTCCAGCACCGCGGCGCGGGCGTCGCGCTCGTCGGAGGGCACCGGGGCGGGGTAGCTGCCGCGGCGCCGCAGCCAGGCCAGCACGTCGACGGCCGACAACGCCACCAGCGCCGCCTCGGTGTCGGTAGTGACCGCGAAGATCGGGTCCTTGTTGTCGTACTCGCCACGGCGCGCGAACCCACGCAGCGTCGAGGTGTTGGGGCGCTTGGAGGTGCGCGTGTAGCCGTAGGCGGCCACGGCGATGGGGAACTGGTCGGTCACCGCAAGTTCGTCCACGCCCAGCTCGCCGGCGCGTTCGCGGGCGCGCAGGAGCGCGCGCTCCTGCGCGGTGCGCCCGGTCCGCTGCGCCTCGTCGTGCGCGTCCTCGAGCCGGTAGCGGGCGACCTGCTGAGGGTCGTACAGGGTCGCGCGTTCCAGCATGCGCCGCTCGGCGGCGAGGCCGCAGGCCGCGGCGCTGAGGTCGCTGGTTGCCGCCACCCCCTCGGTGGCGGGTCCGCGGCGGCGGCGGATTGCCTCGATCTCGTCGTCGTCGAGTTGGCTGTACTTGGTGCGTATCGCCTCCTCCCACTCCTCTTGGCTCATGCGCTCGCCGGACTCCCCGCCCGCGAGCTCGTTCAGCGCAATCCCCACGCGGGCCTCGTCGCCGAGGTAGGAGGCGGCGGCGATGCGCCCGCGGGCGTGGTGGCGCTGCAGCTGCTCGTAGGCGTTGGTCTTCAAGTTCAGCAACGACACGGTCTGCGGGTAGAAGCTGCGGGGGTCTCGGACGGTGTACTGGCGCATGAACGCTTGGCTGCTGGTCTGCTGGGGGGAGAGGTACTGACCGCAGTCGCACGGCGACATGCGCGTGCCCTTGATGTAGGCGTTGCCGCAGGTTCGGCACCGCCAAGCCGCGGTCTCGAACGAGCCGGTGTCCTCGAGGAAGACGTTCTCGTCGCTGCCGCACCCGCGGCAGGTCGGCACGAACATTGGCTGGATCCGCCCGCACGCGTGCGCGCTGTAGTAGCGCAGCTGGCGCAGCCGCGAGCGGCAGTGCTCACAGCGCACCCGCTGGTCGCCTTCGCGGGCCTCGAGGACCTGCTCGTCGCGGTAGAAGCGGCGGACGCGCTGGCAGTGGCGGTTGGCGCATTGGAACACCAGCGGCCACACCTCCCACTGCACGAGCACGGGTTCGATGACCACGAAGGCCTCGTCGCTGGTGTCCCGCGGCACCCGGATGCCGGCGCGCTTGTCCTCGTCCCACCGGCGCAGCTCGTGCTCGACCTCGGCGAGCAGCGCGTTCTTGTTGATGGTGGGGCCCAGCGGGTTGCCGCGCACCACCGAGGTGCGCACGACCAGCTCGTCGTCGTGCAGGTACACCGCGCCGGGCAGGTAGCGGTACAGCGTCTGCGAGCGGCTGCGTTGCATCACGTCCCTCTCTGGCCGAGCAGCGCCTCGTAGATCTGGCCGGCTCGCGGCCACGGGTCGAAGCCCACGGCCTCGTCGACGTCGCGGAGGTTCTCCATCACCCGTTCAAGGAACAGTTCCTTGGTGTTGTCCTGCTCGTAGGTGACCATCTGGTTGCGTTCGTAGTGGTCCCAGCGGTCAAGCGCGCGTTCGACGAGCTGGTCCTCGAGGGTGCGGTCGACCGCAGTGGCCACGACCGCGCGGTAGGCCCGCTCGAGCCGGTCGCGCAACACCGGCTCGAGGATCGCCGCCCGCGGTTCCCACCACGGCCGGAAGTTGCGCACGCGCCGGATGCCGCCCTCCGGCGGGTCGTTGGCGGGATCGCGGGTCATGTCCCAAAGCAGCGCCATGGCCAGGCCCGGTAGCGTGCGGTCGACCGCGTTGCGGGCGTACTTGTTTACCGGGACCGGCTCGACGGTGTGGTCGAGGAACCGGTGCGCGGTGTCGAAGTGCGCGAACGACGACGCCTCGCGGCGCGCGAAGTGGTCGAACACGGTAACGACCGCGCCGACGTGGGAGCGGCCGGCGCGGCTGGTCGCCTGGATGTAGTCGGCGATCGTGGTCGGCAGCCCGGTCATCACCATCAAGTTCAAGCGGCTGATGTCCACCCCGTGCGAGACCACCGAAGTGCCGACCAGGGCGCGCAGCCGCTGCCCGCGCGCGGTCGATGGGTCGGCGTCCTCGACCTGGTCGATCGCCGCGGCGAGCTGGCCGATGGGCACGTCGCCGGTGAGCTGGTCGAACAACAACGGCTCACGGTGGCGTTCCTCCAGCGTTCGGCTGAGCTCGCGTAGGTCGTCGGCGATGCTCGCGCCGTGGCCGCGGTTGTTCACATACCCCAGTGACACCTCGTACTGGAACAGCAGCTCGAGGGCCTCGTTGGCGGTCGGTGTCTGCCCGCAGCGCCGCTCGATGATGTGTTGTGCGGCGGGCAGGTCGTCTTGCAGCTCGGCGATGACGCGCACGAACGTGGACTGCACCTTGCCGGCGACCTCGACCTTGGTGGTGCCCCCGCCAGTGGGCATGAGCCCGAGGAACACGCGGCGCACGTCAGGGGTCTCGGCGGTGTAGAAGCTCTTGGCCGCCTCGAAGCCGGGGGAGGGGAACCGTCGCGGGTGTCGCCCGTACACCTGCCGAAGCTGGTCCTCGTACTGCTCGATGGTGGCGGTCGCGGCCAACATCTTGCTCGGCAGCTGCGACGGTCCGCTGCGCTGCAACTCGGCGAGCAGCCCGTCGTAGTGGGCCGCGAACGTGCCAAGCTCCTCGCGGACCAGGTGCAGCTCGTCCTGGATCACCAGGGCGGGCACCGGGTCGGGCCACGCGTCTACCTGCGCCATCTCCTGGGTGGCGCGCTCGCAGCGGTTGCCGGCCAGGCACCGGTAGGTGAAGTAGCCGTGGTCGGGGCAGCGCTTGGCGGGGCCCCAGTTCAGGGAGGTGAACTCGCCGAAGTGCGAGAAGCCGGTGATCTTGTCGGTGGTGGAGACCAGCACGGTGGGCTGGTAGCGGTACACCTCGTCGTCGCTCATGTGGATCGGCAGGTCGGTATCACATACCTTGCAGCGGTGCAGGATACGCACGCGCGGGGGGTCGGGTTCCAGCCGCACGCCGTCGTGGTCGCCGCAGTGCGGGCAGGCCGCGACCAGCCGCCGGTGCAGCTTGTCCTCTTCGGTCAGTTCGTCCGCGCGGTCGATGCCAGGCCACCAGCGGCTCTCGTACTGCAGCTGGTTGGGCGTGTTCGTCGAACCCACGAGGTAGCCGAGCTCGAAGGGGGCGCCGAGCCCGTCGAGCTGCTCTTCGCGCACCCGGTCGGCGGCGACCAGCACGTCGAGCACGCGGGCGAGCTGCTGCACCGACAGCATCCGCAGCGGGAACCGCAGCCACGCGGTCACGCCGGCGTGTTTGCCGCGGAGCCGGTCGTAGAACGCCGCGGCGAGGACGAGCCCGAGGTAGGCCTCGGTCTTGCCGCCGCCGGTGGGGAACCACAGCACGTCGGCGCTGTCGAGCTCGGCGCGGAGCTGTGGGTCATTGCGGTGGCAGCGCGCGGCGAGGCCGGGCAGCTGGGAGACGATGTACACGAGCTGGAACAGCCGCCACGAGTGCACCTGCGGGTCGGCGGCGTTGGCGTGATCGAACGCCTGGTTGGCCAGCGTGAACGCGGTGCGCAGCTCGGAGTCGGTGCGCAGCAGCTGGCGGCCGAGCGCGAAGCGCTCGAGTTCCGCGGCGAAGCCGGCGCGCTCGGCTTCGGCGTCGTCGCGGGTGCGGGTATCGGCGAAAGTGGCCTCGGCGAGGAAGCGGTCCCACGCGGCGAGGTAGTCGCGCATCGCGTCTTCGACGCCCCCGAGCACCGGCTGCGGGTCGGTGGCGAGCGCGGCCCAGCGCAGCCCTGGGACATGGTCGGTGCGCGGCCGCACGATGCGTTGCACGTGGCGGGGCAGTGTCTCCGACCGCAGCTCCTGCTCATCGCCGGCCGCCACGCAGTTGCGGCCGTGGCCGATGACGTCGCGCTGCTCCGCGTAGCGGTAGTCCTCGGAGGCCAGGCTGAACCGTTGGCGCACGACGCGGGCACCTGCGCGTGGGCGCACCGCGACGCGGCAGTCGTACAGCGCGAGGTCCTGGAACGCGCCGAGGTCGACCTGGGTGCGGTTGACTAGCGACACCGACACGATGGCGCGTCCGTCGGGCAGCGGTTCGGCGAACGCCACGACCTCGGGCCGGGGGGCGTCGGGCGTCCACTGGGGATCGGTGCGCTCGCGCGCCGCCTCGGTCCACGCCGCGTCGCCATCGAGCGAGCGCACTGCCACGGTGCGTGCGCTGGTGAACGGGCGAGCGGCGTCGGCGCGGCGGTAGTGCGCCTCGACCGCGTCCCGGGCCGCGGCGGCCACGGCGTCGCGTTCGACGGTGTGGGAGCCGTCGACGGTGAGGGTCAGGGGCAGGTCGAGGGCTTCGACGTCGGTGCGCAGCCACGCGTGGGGCACGGGCACGCGCGTGGGCCTGCGGCCCCCGTCTTCGTCGCCTTCGTCGCTCGCGCCGTCGGTGGCGTCGTGTTGGGCGGCCTGCTCGCGCACGTGTCGGGCCATCTCCTCGCGGGCGGGCAGCAGCGGTTGGTACAGCGCGAACCGCACGTCCACCGCCAGCGTGAGCTTGGGGGCGGTGTGGGTGGGCTGGTCGGGTTGCGCCGCGAAGTCGAGGCCTAGCGCCAGCGGCTCGTGGTTGACGTCGAGCCGCTCGTCATCCTCCTCGTCGTCGCTGGCGTCGCCACGCGGCTGACCGTCGCGTTCCTCGCGCGGGGGCCGCACCTGGGGGCGCAGCACCCCGACGCGGACCTGCTGCTTGGGATCCCACGGGGGTGCGTGCCGCCCGCCCGCGCGGTCGGTGAGCTCGGTGGCCACGACCCCGAGGACGTGGTCGACCAGCGCGCCTTCGGCGGCGTTCTCGGGTCGCTGTCCGGGGTGCGGCGCGCCGCCGGTGGCGGTGGCCGCGGGACCGAAGTCGGGGTGGACGCTGTCGGCGTGGTGCACGAACCGCTCCTCTGCCGTCTGGGGTGATGACGTTGCTGTCGGTGCGGTGGGCGCTAGGTCGGTGCGGTGGGGTCGTCGTCGCGGTGAATGCTGACTGCCACCGGGCTCAAGGGCCGGGGTCAGGTGCCAGGTGGGTGCACGCCCCCGAGGGCGTGGGCGGGGATCTCCTCGCGTGGTTCGATGCGGCGGACGGTGGCGACCTCGAACTCGTCGAGGACGTCCGAGGGGTCGCCGCCGAGCTCGGCGGCCAGCGCCCGCAGGTTGGGGCCCGCCCCGTCGGCGGCCTCGCGCATGGCGCCGGAGATCACCCGGCCGATGCGCTGGTGCAGGCCGCGGAGCTCGCGGGCGACCTCGGCGACGCGGCGCCAGTGCCGCTGCAGCCACTCGTCGCCGGCGAGACGGGCGATGCAGGCGATGTCCTCGGGGTGTTGTGGCGCGATGGTGCGGCCATGGGCCCACGCGTCGAGCTGGGTGCGCACCTGGCAGCCGGCGTGGCGCAACCGCGCTTCGATGGTGGGCTGGTGCTGGTCGCAGTCGGCGACGACCGCGCGGCAGGCGCGCCGCCAGCGTTCAATGACGACTTTGAGGTCCTGCACGTCGTGGTCGCGGTGCTTTTCCTCGACCAGGCGGGTGAACAGGTCCTCGCGGCCCGTGCCGCGAGCGACGATGACCTGATCGCCGGGTGCCAGATCCTCGACGTGCCATCGCCGGTAGCTCATGGCCGCGACCCGCTCGATGGCGGAGTCCTGCGGCACCAGCCACACCTGCCCCGACGGTTCGAGCTCGACGGCGTAGCCGGGCACCGGCGCGTGCGACGCGCCGCCCCCGGGCCGCGGCGCGTCGCGGTCGCCGGGATCGTCGGCGACGCGCTCGAGCGCGGCGAGGTCGGCGGTGAGCCCTGCGAGGTCGACGTCGAGGTCGACCGGGGTGACCGCGGGCTCGGGGCCGGGGGGGATCCCGTCGAACCGCCGCGGCGTGGCGGCGGCGGCGCGCGGCGCGGCGTCGGCGTCCAGGCCCTGCAGCGGGAACGAGCGCCGCAGCGCCGCGCTGGCGCGGTCGGCCTCCGCGTCGAGGAGGCCGGGCAGCGCCTCGACCTCCCACGGGTAGGCAAGCACGATGCGTCGGTTGGCCTCGCCCGACCACAGCGCCTCGCGGCGCGACCGCGGCGGCAGCGCGGGGAGGATCTCGGTGGTGTCGCGCTCGGACCACGGCAGGCGCGCGGTCCACGGCACGATTTGCAGGCGCTGGTCGCCCAGCGCCAACTCGTGCTCGCCGTACTCGAGGAGGTCGTCGACCACCGCGGCCGCGGCGGCCTCGCTGGCCACCCGCACCACGAGGCGGTGCTCGGGGTAGCGCCGCGCGCTCACTTCGAGGGCGCTGAGCAGTGCGAGGAACTTGGGGTTGTCCGCGGTGAGGCCGTCGACGAGGTCGAGGATGAGCGCGCGCAGCCCCTCCCAGCGCGTTGCGGCGTACCGGTGCCACATCCCGCCGAGGTCGCTGCTGCGGGTGCGGGCGACGTCGGCGCGCAGGCTGTTGAGGGTGCGGGCGCGGTGGTCAAGCGCCGCGGAGCGGTTGAACGCCTCGGCGGTGCTGGCCAGCTGCACCAGCGTGTTCAGTGTGCGGCGCGCGGCCTGCAGCGGGTAGGGCAGCTCCTCGGCGACGCGGTGGGCGTCGGTGAGCAGCGTGATCGCCTGCCGCATGCTGCGGTCGAACGCGGGCGCGTGCACGTCACTGTAGGCCACCTCGCCGGGGTCGCGGTCGAGCAGCGCGCTGGTGGTCAGCGGCGAGCGGGTCCGCTCGCGCCCGCCCGAGCGCCACAGGGCGGCGACGAGTTCGTCGATCACCGGCCAGTGCGACACGACCGCGCAGCGCTCGTCGACCACGCGGGCGGTCTCGCGGTCGCCGAGGTCGCTGACCACGACCAGCCGGCGCGCCTCGTGCGCCTCTGCCCAGTCAAGCGCCCGCGCGCGCAGGTCGGGGTTGCGGAAGGTGGTGCGATCGATGACCACCAGCCCGTCGCGCTCGCCCGGCAGGGGGGATAGCCCACGCGCGTGTTGAGGTACAGCATCCGCTGGCGGCCCACGCGGTAGGGCACGATCGCCCCCGAGGGGTCGACCAGCTGTCCGTCGCTGCGGACCCGGTGCACCGCGAGCCCCTCGGCGAGGCCGACGTTGTGTAGGCTCACGCGGCGCAGACGGCGCTGCAGCGCGCTGTCCATCCCGATGACCGTGACCGACCCGTGAAACGGGGGCTCGCGGCGCGCGCCGTCGAGCGTGGACCGCAACCGCGCGAGTTGGGCGAAGATCCCCAGCATGGCGGCGACCTCGTGCGCGCCGCGGGGCAGCTGCACGTGCAGCGCTGCCGTCGCGCCGTGGCGCACCCGCAGTCGCGCCAGCCAGCAGGTGAGCGCGGCGAGTACCTGGTCCAACGCGCCGAGCCAGACATCCGCGCCGTCGTCGCGCAGACGCAGCTCGCGCAGCGCCGCGACCGTGTAGTCGGGCGGCCCCTCGTAGCCCAGCAGCTCGTCGACCCAGTCGTCGTCGCGATCGGGGTGCAGCGGAGGGCCGCTGTTCGGTGGCGCTGTCGTTGCTGGGTCCATGCTCCCGCCCCGCTCCGCGTCCGGTGTGCCCCCGACCGGACGCTTCGTCCACTAGGCAATGTAGATCGCGGTTGTGACGAATGCGCTGAGCCCCCACCTCCCGCCCACAGGTGAAAGGGAGACGAGGCGCGGCCGACGCGGGCATCGTCACACGGGCACGGCGACGATCTGCACTTCGCGCCCTGCGACGCGGGGGGCCGCCGGCGCGGGGGACGGTGGAAGATGGCGGGGATGGCGGATCTGATGTCGAGGTGGGAGCGCTAAGCCGGACTCGGGCTATCCCCAGCCCCTTCGGGCGAGGACGACGCCGCGCACTCTCTCGGCGCCGTGGCGGCGCAGCACTCGCGCGAGCGCGTCGAGGGTGTGCCCGGAGGTGCAGACGTCGTCGTAGACGAGGACGAGGCGGCGGATTCGGCTGGGGTCTGGCACGACGGTGGCGGCGGCGAGGTCGTCGGCGGCGGCGCGTTTCTCGGGCAGAGTCCCGCGAGCGGACGTCCGCGTAGCACGGGTCAGGGTGAGGACGGGTTGGGGGCTGTCGTCGAGCGGCCAATAGCCGAGCATGTCCGACTCGGCCGCCTGTCGTACGACCTCCTCGGTGTGGCCGAAGCTGCGGCCTCCTGACCCGGTCCAGGTGGGCGCCGCTACTACGAGACCGACGTCCCAGGGCGCGTAGTGGCGGTCGAGGTAGCCGAGCAGTAGCCGCGCGAAGATGAGCTTCCACCCCCACTGCCGCTGGTACTTGTATCGCTCGATGGCGCGCTTGAGTCCCCCCGAGTGCATCGCGATCGCGTCGATCGCCTCGATGCTCCGAGCGGGGTCGTTGCAGAGGCTGTTGATGCACGGGTCATCCGACGACTCGCGTGCCTGGCTGCAGACCGGACAAGCGTAGGCCGAGACCGCCTCCATGCTCTGATGTGCACAGCCGTAACAGGTCTCCACCGGGCCGGTGAGCTGGTAGGCGCACTCCGCGCAGTCGGGGAAGCCGGCCGGTTCCGGAGGTGGCTCCCAGGTCACGCGAGACCTCGTGCGGCCCGGTCAGAGGACGTCAAGTGCGAGCTGGCGGGCGCGCTGCCCCGCCCTGGCGATCTGCGCTGGGCTGGCGAGCTCCCGAAGGACGTCATCGACGTCGGCTACCTCGACGGCGCCGCGCTCGTGGACGTACTTGTGCGCCCACGTCTGTCCGGTGACGAGGCTGCGCAGTAGCCACACGCGCTTGCCGTGCTCGAGCGCGAGTCTGGCCTGCATTTTCGCGCCGCTGGTCTGGCTTGCCTCGACCACGACCGTTCCTTGGGTGATGCCTGACATGGTGCGGTTGCGGCGCGGGAAGGTGTGCCGCGCCGGCGGCATCGAGGGCCAGAACTGCGAGACCAGCGCGCCGCGCTTCTCGTCGAGGATGCGGTCGGCGAGCTCGGCGTGGTGGGCGGGGTAAATGCGGGTGATGCCGGTTCCCATCACGGCGATGGTGCGGCCGTCGGCATCCATCGCGGCGAGGTGCGCTGCCCCGTCGATGCCCTGGGCGAGCCCGGAGGCGACGGTGACGCCACGAGCTGCGAGCTTGTGGGAGATCTGAGCAGCGCGGCGCAGTCCGAGGTCACTTGGCTGGCGGGTGCCGACGACCGCGACGGACACGAGGTCGTCCTCGGTGAGGTGTCCTCGGATGAACAGGAACGGCGGCAGATCGTGGACGAGCCGAAGGGTGGCGGGGTAGTCCTCGTCGAGGACCGTGACCAGGGAGGCGCCTGCCTCTTCCGCGAGCTGCAGCTCCTGCTGCACGCGCTCGCTGGCGCGGTCCCAATCGTCATGCAGGACAGCACGCAGTAGTTCGCGGGTGCTGTCGGCCGCCGTCGACCGCTCGTGTACCTGCCCCTCGCCCAACAGGTCGGGCCCGTCGCCGCGGAGGGCCTCGCGGGCCACCACGTTCCAGTCCGGACCTGAGCCATCGTGGCGGAGTGCGCACACGGTGAGCAGGCGGTGCTGCGCGTCAGTGACCATCCCTACTCCTCGCGATCCTTGTTCGGGATGCCGTCGGGGGAGCATGCCACATTGGTGCGTCAGCGCCACGCGCCCCGCAGCTGCAGGGTCGGTCCTCGTACGCGGAGGTCGTCGCGGACGGTGGCCTCGGCGACGCGGAGTTCGGCGGGAGAGGCTGAGCCCGTCGGCGCAGCGCGGGCGGGCGCACCCGGTCGGTCTGCCGTGCTGGGCTGGGCCGCAGCGTCGGCGCTGCGAGAGTTTCGTACGAGCGGGCAGTGAGGGCGCTGGCGCGAAGCCGGCTGGGGACCCGAGGAGCGGCTCGAGATCGCCGTCGATTCCCTCCTCGGGAGTCGAGGGGCGGCGGCGCTGGTCGAGCTCGGCGGCGAGCTACGCGCATTTGGCGCGCGCCGTGGCGCCCCCACACCCCGGCGAGTGAGGAGGTGGCGTCGAACGCGAACCGCAAGCAGTCGGCGCTGAGCAGGCAGACGGCGCACACGCGCCGTGCGAACTCACCCCCGCAGTGGACGTAGCGGGAACCTCATGCGCGCAGCTACGCCCAATGAAGCCCACGCCGTGTGGTAGGCGCTTGGCGCGCCGGTCACCCACCCCCGGGGGACCGCGCGCCTCCCGTCGCGTGCGAGGGGCGAGTGCGCCGGAGCTCGGCGCCCCCGCACCATCAGCGCATGACCAACCGAGGCGCACACTACCGGCCCGTGACCGCCAGAACCCGCGAACGGTTCGCCGCGGCGTTCATCGCCGCGCTCGATGCCATCGAAGCCCCCGAGGCGCCGCTGCTCGTGCTCGCTGCCGAGCCGCCTTGCGCGGGCGGGCTCGAGTTGGCCCGAGTGACCGGCGCCGACTCACCCGGGGAGCTCGTGCAGGTCGACCAGCCGACCGCCGACAGCCACCGTCTGCTCGGCGCCGCCAGCCGCGTGGCCTGGTCACCCACCTCTCGCGGGCGGAGCAGCCCCGCCTGGCTGGCACTCGGGGCCGCCCGCGATCTCCCAGTGTGGGCCGCGGGTGCGGCGCGACAACGAGCGCGTCTGGGCGCTGCACCTTCCGGATCGGCTTCCCTGATTCGTGGCCGAGGACGGTTTCGTACTCGATGGGGGTGAGCTTGCCGAGGCCTCGTTGGCGTCGACGGCGGTGGTAGGTGCGTTCGATCCACAGGGCGATGGCCACCGCGAGGTCTTCGCGGGTGGCCCAGCGCCTGCGGTCGAGGACGCCTGCGTTGCAGCAGCGCGAAGAAGCTCTCCATGGCGGCGTTGTCGCCGGCTGATGCGACGCGGCCCATCGACCCGGACAGGCCGTGGGCGCGCAGGGTGCGCTGATACCGGGGGGAGCGGAACTCCCCGCCACGGTCGCTGTGTACGACCACGGTGGCCCCGGGACGGCGCGCGAGAGCGGTGCGCAGCGCGGCATCGGCGAGATCGCTGGTCATGCGCGCGCCGGTGGCCCAGCCCACGATCCGTCGCGAGCAAGTGTCCTTGACCGCGCAGATGTACAGCTTGCCTTCGGCGGTGGGGTGCTCGCTGATGTCGGTGAACCACACGCGATCGATCCCGTCGACCGCGAAGCGTCGGCTGACCAGGTCGTCGTGCACCGGCGGGCCGGGCGCCTGGCCGCCCCTGCCACGCCGACGCCGCTGGGTGACCGGGGCGATCCCGTGCTGGCCACACAGCCGCTGCACGCGGTTCTCCGAGGCCGCCCAGCCGGCCGCGGCGAGCTCGTCGGCGATGAACCGGTAGCCGAACTCGGGATCGTCGGCGTGGATGTCGATGATCGCGTTGACCAGGTGCGCGTCGCACCGAGTCGCGCTGGGTCACCGGGCAGGCGGCCCACTGGTAGTAGGCCTGGGGTGTGAACCCCAGCACCCCGCAGGTCACCACCACAGGGAACCCCTCGGCGGCGAGGTCGCGGACCAGCGGGTGCATCATTTTGGGAGCGTGTCCTTGGCGAAGTACGCCGCCGCGCGGCGCAGGATCTCGTTCTCCTGCTCCAACTGGCGGTTGCGTCGCTTCAGCGCCGCAAGCTCGGCCTGGGTATCGCTGGACACACCATCGACGACGCCATCGTCGATGTCGGCGTCCAGGCCCGGCGGCGCGCCGCCGGGCAGACCCCGCACATGCGCCCGCACCCGCGCCAGCGCGTCCTCGATTCGGGTGATCGCCGCTCGCCATCGGCGATCGCCTCGATGGTGCGCCACGCCCCCCGTGTGATTCCGTTGGGATAAACCCCGCGCGGTCCCCGTCGCGGGCGCTGCGCTACGCGCCGGCGCGGTCGGGATTGTACGCCGCTGACCAGGACAGACACGGCCGCGGCTCCGGCCATAGCACCGAGGGGAGCACCGACACGCGGCCGCGAGAGGCCTGACTTCATCCCAACGAGATCACACGGGGGGCGCCACGCGGTCGGCTGCGACGCGGTCGCCTGCCCGGGATGCTCGCCAAACAGCACCGGATCGCGGGACGCGGGAGCGGAGACGCACTCGCCCCAGTCGATCAGCAGCACCGCCAGATCCCGCGCGACCACCCCCGGATGATGATCCCGCCACGACCGCACCCCCGCCAAAGCCTGCCGCAGCGCCCCAGTCAACCCGACCTGGTTAGCCAGCTGCGCCGGCAACGACAACCCCGCCCGACCCTCCAGCCCGACCCCATCACCGGTAACAACGAACCCGCCCGCCGACTTGCTAGCCTTCACCCGCACGGTGACCCCCTGGTCTCGAGGGACTGCTCTTGGACAAGCAGCACCCTCGCAGGTCAGGGGGTCACCACACTTCAGGCGCCCCGCCACCCACCTCGCTGGCGTGAATAGTCGAGGCTAGCTTGCCGGCTTGGCGATCAATAGTCTGATTGCACGTTCGAGCCGCCACCACCCCACATCTGCAAGATCACCTCTGGGTGATAGTTGGTTATGGTGCCAGCGAGGTTATAGGACCAAAGCTCCTGGGTGGCGCTTTCGACGTAACTGCTTGGTGTAGCATCATCGGTTTCGTATACGACGCCCTGCCGTGTCATCTGCATCGCAGACTCTTGGACACGGTTGAAGGTGTTGTACAACGAGGTGACGTTGTCGCCGTTGAAGCAGTAGGTCGCGTGGCGCTCCAGAACTAGGAGGGTGCCCCATGTCCCAGGCACTGTCACCGTGCCGAACCAATCGTAACAAGTCGATTGAGTCCCTACGTCATCTGAACTTGGCACCTCCTCGATCGCTGGACCATCGAAATCATCGGCATCGACGTCCTCGGCGCTGGAAACCACATTGCCCGCGGCGTCGCGAATCTCGTAGCTGACAGTGGGGTCCGCGTTCGGGTCGGGCAGGTCGATCTCGACGAGCTCTGGATAGGTTTCCTCGACGTACTCGATTTCTCGGTCGGTTAGGCCTCTAGTCGCGGCGTTCTCGACGATCTCCACAATCTCTTCGCGTTCTTCCGGGGTCGCGTCCGGGAACGCGTCATAAACGTCGTCGTTCGCTTCGTTTGCCCCATCTGAGACGTCCGCGTGCGCTGTTCCCGTTACCAGGAATGCGACGCAAACCGCAGCCAGCATGATGAAGGTAGCGACTGCCGTGATACCCCAGTGAGCAGTTATGCGGACCGGCATTGCGGCTCCTTTGCCACGGTGCTGTGATTCCCCCTGTCCACTGCGCTACCACGAGAACCACTGTTAGGGCAAGTGTAAGCACGTCATGGCATCGTGACGCGCAGTGGCGAGGCGAAACTAACAGAAGGCAGCGCGAACGCAAGGGGTGTCTGGATTGATTGGCTTCGCCAGGAAGGGTGCTCATGCTGCTGTCCGGCGGGGCCCGCCAGGGAGCGCGCGGGGTGCGCACCCGAGGTAGGGGAGCGGCCCGGGCGACTGACCTGTCGGATCGCGGTCAAGCGCGTCAACCGGTTGTGCACGCGGCTCGCAGGATGCTCCGAGCCCTCGCGGTCCATGGGGAGATGGGGTTGGTGGCGCCCGGGGTCACTGTCGCTCCGCGACGCGCACCTTCCCGGCTCAAGGCGACGCCTCGTCGGTCCGCTGCGCCTCGTGGGCGTACATGGCATCGGCAGCGCTGGAGATGAGCGCCTCGGGTCCGCCGTGGGGGAGGGGAGAGCGTGAACCCGACGCTGGCGCGGGCTTCCACGACCGTGGGGGCGAGGCGGTAGGGCCCTTGCGAGGACCCCTTCGACGCGGGGCGCGGAGTTCCCGCGCCTCGTGCTCGTCGATGCCCTCGCCGGGTGGTCAGGACCTTCGCCGTCGAGCCGTGTCCGCTCACACCATGAGAAAGTCCCCCGTCTGTGGCCAGTTGAGGTCCCCGCTCGTGGCCAGTGAATGTCTTCGCTGGTGGCCGGCGGAGGTCCCGCCTGGTTGGAGATGACCGGAGTGCCCTGCCCGAGTGGCGATGGTGTCGCTGTCGAGACGCATGCGTCGAGGCGGTGGCGTGACGTAGAGCGCAGCTCCCCGGAGCGAGGTCGCGACCCCAGCTGGCTCGGTCAGCTGCCCGCCTCGCCCGACGGGGAAGGGGCGAGCCGATGAGCAGGAAACTGACCGCCCAAACGGTGCGCACGGCGGGCGATCCCGAGCTTCTCATCTTCGACGCCTCGTACGACGAGGCCGGCATCATCGAGCCCGGCGACCCCATCGCGCGCCGACGGGGACCCCGAGACCGAGGCCGCCGACGATGTACTTGACCGCCTCGGCTACTGGCTGCCCTCCCGTCACGGGTGGGAGGCCACCGACTTCGGCGGCACGGCAATCGTCACGCGGGCGGGGTGAGGCCGTCCTGGGGCGCGTCCGACGGCGGCGCGATGCGCACCAGCCCCACGACCGTGCCGCAAGCCGCCATCGATAAGGGGGTGGTCAGTCTGCTCCAGTGCCCACAAGGTCTTGCGGGTGGGTGACTGCACTTCGCGGCGACTGCCGCATCGTGACTGGCGATGGGTGCGCAACGCGATAATCGGTGGAGTCAGCGCGGCAACTATGCAGCGTGGTCGACCAGCCGGAGTGCGCGACCAGCACCACGCACGTGCGTCCGTCCGAGATCGACGAGCGGGTGCTGTGGGCACTGACCGAGAAGACGGCGCGGTTGCGTGGAGCGGCGCTGGCGAAGCGGTCGCGGTTCGGCGCAGCCTTTGACAAGGACCCTCAGTAGTGGCCGTATCATCGGTTGCGTGACGAGGGTGCGCCGAAGATCTGGGCGGACCGTCGACGCGAAGCAGTGGCGGCGCGCGGCGTCCTCGCCGATTACAGCCGCGCCCAAGCGCGGCAGCAAGCTGTAACCTAGGGGCAGTAATCAAGCTCCCGCGGCAAGCTGGCGGGCTCGGCAGAGATGCGGGGGTTCGGTGCACGAAGCCCGTCGCAGCAGGGACCGGATTGCGGATGTGATGGAGTCCAAGGCTCTGACCAGGACAAACACCGGACTAGACCCACGAAACTGCTGGTCACAGCACTGTCAGTTGCTGGAGTCTGTCACACTTCAATCCGGTCCCTGCGTCGCAGCCGGAGGAGGTCGCGGGCGCGCCCGTGCCGATTCCTGCGTCTACTGATGGGCCGGTGGCTCTCCCCGACGCTCAGACCTCCCGGCTATCGCTCAGTTCCTCCAAGCGCCGGTGTATGCCTTCGACAGCCGTCGTGATCCGGCGGAGGAGCACCAATACGTACACGAGCAGCACTGCGCCGCCCATCAAGATTACCAACGCCAATAGTGGAGCAGCGTTCATGTTGTGAGCCCCTTGCCTTCCAAGTTGCCTCCCTCACGGACCCTACGGCGGGATGACGCTAGTCCAGTACCGGTCCCCTAGGATGAACCCTGTAGCCAACGTGTGCATGTGGCGTGGGACTGTCAGATGCACGGTGTATCGGGGCTGGCCACGTGGTCACTCTCCTGCGGGTAGCAGGCGGCCCTCGAACGTGATCTGGAACGCGTTGAGGGCGGGCTTCCAGCGGTTCATCCACCTCCTTCTACCGCGGCCGGTGGGGTCGAGGCTGCGCACCGCCAGGTACAGGCACTTCAGCGCGGCCTGCTCGTTGGGGAAGTGACCGCGCGCCCTGGTCGCTCGGCGCATGCGCGCGTGCAGTGATTCGATCGCGTTGGTGGAGTAGATCACCCGGCGGATCTCGGGGCTGTAGTCGAGGAAGGGCACGAACTCGGTCCAGCTGTTCTCCCACAGCTTGGTGACCGCGGGGTACTGCTCGCCCCAGAGCTCGTTGAAGTCGGCGAGGCGCTCCTTGGCGGCGTGCTCGCTGGGCGCGGTGTACACCGGCCGCAGGTCGCGGGCCATGGCGTCCCAGTCGCGGCGTGAGGCCAGCCGGAAGGTGTGGCCGATGCAGGTGGGAGCACACAGGTCTGGATCACCGCCAGCGGCCACGTCGCCTCGATCGACTCCGGTAGCCCCTTGAGGCCGTCGCAGACGACGATGCACACGTCCTCGGTGCCGCGGTTCTCGGGTCTCGGTCAGGACCTGCAGCCAGAACTTGGCGCCTTCGCCGCCCTGGCCGATCCAGATGCCTGTGGATGTCTCTGGTGCCGTCGGCGGTCACGCCGATGGCGGTGTCCGCGGGCCGGTTGGTGACCTGCCCGTCGCGGACCTCGGGCCACGACGCGCGCGACGAACACTGCGGCGTAGACGCGCTCGAGCGGCCGGCTTGAGCCAGTCGCCCATTTCCTCTCTGGATGCGGTCGGTGATCTTCGACACCGTCTCGCGCGACACCTCGGCGCCGTACACCTCCGCCAGGTGCGCGGACACCTCCCCGGTGGTCAACCCCTTCGCGGTCAGCGACAGCACCATCTCATCGACGCCTGACAGGCGCCGCTGGCGCCTTTTGACCAGCTTGGGCTCGAACGAACCCTCCCGATCCCTGGGCACCTCAAGCGGCACGGGGCCGATCTCGGTCAGCACGGTCTTGGCGCGTGTGCCGTTGCGCGAGTTGCCGCCGTCGCGGCCTTCGGCGGCGTGCTTGTCGTAGCCCAGATGCTCGGAGAGCTCGGCTTCGAGCCCGGTCTCGAACACCTGCTTGGTCAGCCCCGTCAGCACCCCGGCGGGGCCGACCAGGTCGAGGCCTTCCTCGCGCGCCTGTTCGACGAGGCGTTCGGCGACCTCGCGGTCGTCGTCCGAGCGTTGCCGCTCGGCGTTGTCTCCAGTCGTGTCGGTCATCAGCTGTCCCTTCTGGCCGAGCGGATAGCTCAGCCTGTCAGGCCAGCCCCGTTACACCGATCAACTGACACCCCCGGACCTTTCGTCGGGGTTCGCGTGCTGGGGTCTCGCGACGCGAGCCCGGCGCGTTCGGCCACGTGTGCGCTGGCGTCCGGGCGCTTGTGGGCGCGGGGTTTGTCGCTGGTGGCGGCACGTGCTGGCCGGCAGCCCGCGGGGCTGGTTGCCGCAGCGGGGCTAGCGCGCACGGGTCGGGGGCGTGATGTGCCCATCGCCCGCGGCGGGGGTGGGTGCAAGCGCGACCCGAGCCTTCCCGCAGGTGCAAGCACCCAGCCAAGGGAAGGGGGGTTTCCTCGCCTGCAGCTTGCACCTTCGCGGGGGTGGCGCTTGCACCCACGCGCTCGCGCGCGGGCCCAAGCCCCAGGAGGTCCCCGCCGTGTCCCACGACCACCCCGCCTCGTGCGACCCGTCCGAGCTGCTGGCCACCGCCCGCGAGCTGCTGGCGCGCGATGCCGACCTCGCGCCGTGCACCGTCTTCGAGCAGCGGGCCAGCACCCGCCGGTTCGAGCGGTTCGTCGCCGCCCGCGCCGCCGCCGTGAACCTCGTCGACGCCGACCCGCTCGACCTCGCCGCCTACGCCTACCACGCGCTGTACCACGTCCACCTCAAGCCCAAGAGCGTCGGCGAGTACCTGTACGGCATCACCGCTGAGTGGCAACGCCAGACCGGCCGCGACGACGACATCGCCGCACCCGCCCGCCTGGTGCTCGCCGCCGCGCGGCGCGGCCTGCCCGCCCGCGCCCGCCGCCCCGCCCCTGTACTGGCGGTGTGGCTGCTGCGCGAGCTGCTCGGCGAGCTGCGCGCCGACGCGCCCGGCTACGAGCTCAACGGGGAGTGGCGCGCCGCCCGCGACCGCGCGCTGGTGGCGCTGCTGTACGGCGGCGCGCTGCGCCCCGGCGAGGCGCTGACGGTCGAGACCACCCAGCTCGCGCGCCGCGACGGCGGGTGGGAGGTCACCCTGTGGCGCAGCAAGACCAACCAGAAGGCCCGCCACGCCGAGCGGGTGTTCATCGCCGACCACGACCCGATCGGCTCGGGGCAGCTGCTCACCGACTGGCTCGCGGTGCGCGGCGACCTGCCCGAGGCCGCGGTGGTCCCGGGCACGCGCTACGGGGTGGCGCTCAGCCCCGCCACCGCAGCGCGGCGGCTGCACGCCGCCGCGGAGCGCGCCGGCCACCCGCGGGAGGCGTTGACCCTGTACTCCTTCCGCCGCAGCGCCGCCACCCACGCCTATCTCGCGGGATGGCCGTTCCAGGCGATCCAGCGGCTGCTGCGCCACCGCAGCGCCCACATCACCGAGCGCTACATCGCGCACTTGCGCACCGCCACCGAGGTCGCCGACGCGCGCACCTGGCACCTGTCCCCCACGCGCCCCCCCGGCGCGGACGTCGAGGGGCTGCCGCGCCGCCAGCCGCAGCCGAGCGGGACGTTCACCACGCGCGCCAGCGCGGACGAGCACGGCGACGCGCTGCCGCTGGACGCGCTGCGCGACCTCGCCGAGGCGACCGCGCAGCAGACCCACGCCCTGCTCACCGCGCGAGAGGAGACCGAGGTGGCGCGCGTGGGACGGGCGTGGCAGCGGTTCGCCGCCGCGTTGCCACCCACGACCGGCGAGCCGGTAGACCCCATCGATCCGCCCCCTGAGGCCGTCGCGGCGTTCGTCGCCGACGCCGACCGCCGCGGCGTCAAACCCACCTCGATCGCGCGCGAGTTGGCGCGACTGCGCTGGTGGTTCACGCTCACCGACCCCGGCGCCGCCCCCCCGACCCACCTCGCGGAGGCGGTGGCGCGCGCGCTGGAGCGCCGCGACGCCGGCCGCACGCCCGACCGCGCGCCCGTGCACCCCCGCGAGGCCTTCGAGGTGCTCGCTGAACGCGCCGGCCAGGCCCCCACCGCCACGCTCGACCGCGCGATCCTGCGCTGGCACCTCGCGCAGGCCGGCGCGCCGTGGCCGCTCAAGCCCGGACGTCGGGCTTCAGCGCTTCGCGGCGGCGACGTGCGCGTGGCCCCCGACCGGCAGTGGGTCGACATCGACGCGCCCGCCGGCACGGTGCGGCTGCCTGAGGGACCCACGCCGCTGTGTTGCCCGGTCCGCGCGGTCGAGCGGCTCCTCGACGCTGCTGGCGAGCACGGGGTGCTCATCGACCGGTGGAAGCTCGCCACCGCCAGCCTCGTGCCGCACCAGATCAGCCAGTCCTGCGAGCAGTGGAGCCGCGCCGAGTTCGAGCAGGCGACCTGGGTGCTGGGCTACGCGCTGCGACACGCCGCGCGCCGCCGGATGCTGGTCGCGGTCGCGTGGGCCGGCGCGCTGCGCATGGGCGATTTGCGCGAGGCGCGCATCGAGGAGCTCACCCCGACGCGCAACGGCTACGAGCTGCACCTGGGCCGCTCGAAGCTCAACCGCGCCGGCGAGCCCGAGGCCATCCCCCTCGACCGCACCGGCGACGCGCTGTGCCCGGTCGCAGCCATCCAGGGGTGGCTGGCGATCTGGCAGCACGACACCGGCCCGCTGCTGCCCGGCGACATCAACCTCGCGCCCCACGAGGCCGCCGCGGTGGAGCCAGCCAGCAGGGACACCACCCGCGAGCTGGTCGGCCAGCTCGCCGAGCTCGACGGGATCGCGCTCACCGGGCACAGCTTCCGCCGGTCGCGAGCCACCCACGACTGGCACACCCACTACGACCTCATCGCCATCCAGCGGCTGCTGCGCCACCGGCGCCGCGACCATACCGAGGGCTACATCGCCGACCTCGACCCCTTCGCCTTCGACACCACCGACCAGCTCACCTCCGCCGCCGCCGACGACACGACGTCCCGGCGCGGAGCGGACGAGGGCGACGCGGAGCGCTCGGAGCGCTCGGAGCGCTCGGCATGAACGAGCGGGGCCCCATCTCCGAGGCCGTGCAGTGCGAAGCCGCCACCGCGAGCGGCAGCCGCTGCCGCAAGCTGGTCACCGCGCCGCAGACCCACTGCCGTGACCACCGTGACGTCGCGTCTGCGCCCCCGCCACGCGACGCGTTCGCGGACGCGGTCGCCGCCGCGCTGCGCGCCGACCCTGGCGTGTCGTCACCCCGATCTATGATCACATCACCGAACGTGACCTCACCCAGCGAGGCGACGATGGTGGATGTGACCGGCAGCGAGGGGTGGCGAGCGTGGCTCGGCGAGCACCTGGCCGCAGAAGCCGATACGCTCAGCGCCGCCGAGCTCGAGCAGCTCGGCACCCACGGCGAGCAGCTCGTCGACGCCGTGCTCGCCGAGAGCACCGTGAACGCCTACCGCGAGCACTTCGCAGGATTCAAGCAGTGGTGCGCCCGCATCGGCGCGGACGCGCTCCCCGCGAGCCCCCAGGTCGTCGCCGCCTACCTCGTCACCATCGCGCACCAGGGCACCACCAGCACCACCGGCGACCGCGGCGCGTCGGACGCTGAGCCTGGCCGCCTCGCGCCGAGCACGCTCGCGCTCGTGGCCACCGCGATCGGCACCGTGCACCGCAACCACGGGCACACCGACCCCACCGCGCATCCGCGGGTGCGGGCGCTGATCGGCGGCTACAGCCGCCAGCACGCCCGCGCGACGCAGCAGGCGCACGGCATCACGCTCGAGGAGCTCGGCCTGATGGCCGTGCGCTGCGAGCTGCCGCCGCCCGAGCAGCTGCGCGACGCCACGCTGCTCGCATTGGCCACCCACCCGCTGGTCGAGACGACCGCCAACCAGCTGTCGCGGCTGCGCTGGGACCACGTGCAGCTGCCCGACGAGCCGGGCCTGCCGGCCCGACTGCACCTCGGCGGCCGCATCGGCACCGTGTGGATCCCGCCCGAGGACACCCCCGCGATCTGCCCCGTGCGCCACCTGGTGCGCTGGCACGCCCAGTGCGCCGGCGAGGGGCCGGTTTTCCCATCCCCGCGCGATGCGGACCGGCCCACCAGCCGCCAGGGCCTCACCCAACGCGTCGACCAGCTCCTCGACCGCGCGGGCGTGGCCGCCTCCGCACGGCTGGGCGAGCTCGCGCGCCTGTCGGTGACCGACCGCCAGCTGCTGCTCGAGCACCTCAACGCCCCCACGTTGCGTCAGATCCGCGACCTGGCCGTGCTGAGCGTGATGTGGTGGGCGGGGCTGCGGGCGGACGAGACCGAGCGGCTCGACGTCGGCGACCTCGACCTCGACCACGACCGCGGTCTCACCGTGCGCGTCAGGCGGAGCAAGAACGACCCCTACGGGCACGGCGCGGTGACCCCGATCGTGCACCAGCGCGGGTTCATCGCCTGCCCGCTCGAGCGCACCGCGCAGTGGCTCACCCGCTACCAAGCCGCCCTCGGGCGCGACCTCGTCGCCGACGACCCCGCGTTCCCGCAGCTCAACCGTGGCGTCGGGGGGCGGCTCGGCTATCACGGCATCAACGACCTGGTGAAGCACTGGGCGGCCGCCGCGGGCATCGAGCCCGGCGCCAACGAGCGGATGAGCAGCCACGCGCTGCGCGCCGGACAGACGACCGAGATGCTGCACCGCGACCTCAGTGCCGAGGAGATCGCCCGCCACCAGCGCCGCCGCGACACCCGCCACGTCTACACCTACTACCGCCCCACCAACGACTGGGCCAACAACCCCACCGCCAGGCTGCTCGACCGGGTCGCCTCCCCGCCGCCCGCCGACGAGGCCGTCCCCGAATAGGCCGCCGCGCCGGAGGGTCTCACGTCGAACCGCTGGTCGTGGCGCGGTCAGGTCGTGTCGGGGCGCACGGCTGTTGACGGGGACTCGCGGTGGGCGCGGACCGACGGCTGCGGCAATCCCTGGGGTGGTGGCGCGCTGGGGCCAACGGCTGCGTGCGATGCGAAGGACGTGGCGTAGACCAGCGCGGCGAACACGTTGTTGCCGGCCCACCGCTCGCCGAGCATCGAGCGTGAGAAGACCTGCCGGCTGAACCCCCATCGCCGGCCGAGCCAGGCGCCGCTGGGTCGCTGACCTTGCGCCCGCCAGCGGCACACGAGCAGATGCTGGACCCGCGCGATGCGGGCGCTGGTCGCGTTCCCGCCGGCGGGGACGACGAACTCGGCAGTCTCGTTGTGGCCGAACTCATGTGGCCCGACAGCGCAGTAGTCCCTCGGCGTCAGCCGCAGGCGCGTGTCGAGGTGGTTGGCCGGTTGCATCGCAGGCCGAGCGTGCGCGGCCGTCTCGCCGGGACACACGCCGCGCATCGGGGCGCCTCAACGTCGCATCGGGCCGCGCCGGAAAGGCGCGACCCGACCGATGATGCGAAACGCGAGGTCAGAGCAGCGCGACCGCGAGATCGGGGTCGACGGCGCTGCGCCGCGGAGCTCGGTCGGCCACCGCCGGCAGCCAGCTCACCGCCAGCGGCGCCTCGTCGCCGTCGAGCGCGGCGACGAGCCAGCCCTGCAGCGAGCTCGTGGTCGCCGCGCTGACGCGGGGTCCGGCCGCGACCGCGCGCCGCTGGAACAGACCGAGCAGCCGCATCGCGTTCGCGCCGTCGAACGGGACCACCACATCGCGCGATGAGTAGTGCAGCGTGACGTGACCGTGCGTGAGGCCGTTGGCGGCCTCGACCGCCAGCGGGGGCGGTAGCTCGTCCTCGCCGCCCGCGTCGACGCTCGCTCCGCCCTCATCGCCCTCCTCGCCGGGTCCTGGCGCGTCGGCGAGCTCGTCTCCGCCGCGCGACACCTCGTCGGGCGCGGTCAGCCCCTCGGGAGCGGCCGGCTCGACGGCGTCATCCTCGTCAGCGTTCTGGGACTCGGGGTCGTGATCCTCGTGTTCGTCGCCCAACGGGTCCTCCTCGGCAAGTCGTCCGCGGACCGTCCGCGAACGACGTTGACCATGGATCGCGACGACGGGTTCTTCCACCGATGAGCGGGAATGTCCCGGCCCATGGGCCGGGACAGTGCGCCAGCGGGCGCGGCTGCCCACCGATCGGGCATCCGCGGCAACACGCGACAGGGTCGCGCAGTCACGTAGCGGCCCCGCACACGTTCGTGCGGCCAAGGCCCGCAACACCCGTGCGCGCAGCCCGTTTCCCAGCACTGCGGCGCGGCACGAGGGCGCGCCTGTCGTCGGCGTCAGGCACGCCGAGGTGACGACCCGCGAGCGTCAACCCGCTGGGGACGCCGAGCCCCGATGGGCGCGACACGGGCGCAGGCTCGTGGGAGTGCTGGCAACTCGATCAGGAGATACACCCGCGGCAGTCGGTGCCATCCCCAGCCTCCTGCAGCTGCACACCGCAGCTTCGGGCCGCCGTGGTTCGCAGTCCCAGCTGAGCGAGGCGTTTCCCGGGCGCGCGACACCGAACACCCCTGGGGCCACCCTTGACCGGCATCGTGCATGTCACAACCCTTCGGTATCGTCCAAGGTCCTCCTGTTGCTGTGGCGGGACACGCGCGGCGCAGCGATAGCGCGATGAGGGGAAGCCGACGGGAAGGAAGGCCCCATGTCGATTTCTGCGAGCGGGCTTATTGCGGCGTGTCGTGACACCGCCGTCGACGCCGGCCTGCACATTCACAGCAGCCTCGAACCACTCGGGGGCGAGGGGAGCCCGATCAAGCCTGCGGTCTACGAGGGCGGCGTGTACCAGCACGATCGGCGGTGGCCACCCGATGGCCGTGCGGAGCCCGTCGATGTGCTCGTGGTCGACAACGTGCCCAGTCAGGCCAACCGCCTCGAGGCCGCTCTCGAACGCCACGCCGGATGGCTCGGGCTACCGCGTGTGGTCCTCGATCTCTCCGGGGTTGGGGCGCTGCCGCCACATCTGCCGGCGACGATCAGCGGATTTCGGTTCCCCCATCGGCACGCTGACGCGTATCTGCGCGACTCGATGCTCGACGGCACCCCGTTCCAGCGAACCGAGATCGGCCGGCGACTGCGCGACGCCACCTCGGACCATCCGGCTGCGCTGCTTGAGTGGTTCCCGCAGGCGCTGCTGTTCGGGTTCTGGCAGTCCCACCTGGCGAAGGGGCAGAGCCAGGCCAAGCTCGCGCGCTCTTGGATCTCCGAGACCGTCGGCTACGAGCCCGCCACGACCGAGACCCGCCAGCTCGGCCTCAAGGGCGACCCGCTCAACCTAAGCGTCGAGCAGCGGGTGCAGTTCGACGAGTCGGACCGCAGCGCGTGGGAGTTGACCGAGGAGGCGCGCGGCGGCGGCCGGGGAGAGCGACTGTCCGAGCTCGGGCACGGGCAAGTGCCGATCTCGGTCAACGACGCCGCGCCCGGCGGTGTGTCGTTCGCGTCGATCGAGCAGCAGGCGACACTGTCGCTCGCCGGGTTGCGGCGGTTGACCTTCGGTGCCGAGGATCCGCGCAACGCTCCTGCCCGAGCCGTGGTCGCCGCCATCGGGCTGTTCGCGCACGCGGCGGCGTTCGACCGCGCGTTCAGCTTGCGCTCGGGCTGCGATCTCCGCTCGACCGGCAGCACGTGGACGTGGCTGGGCGAGGCCGGCGACACGCCGGTGGACCCGCTCGACGTCGCCAGTGCGCGCGAGTTGCTGGAGGGCTGCGCCGCGGCGGCAGAGGAGGTCGGGTTGCCCGTCGGCAGCGCATGGCCTTCCGAGCCGCTGGTCGTTGAGCCGCACGAGCAGCTGTCCAAGGCGATCCGCAAGACCTACCCGGAGGTTGACTCGTGATCGCGGTGGAGGTGGAGTTGCTGCACGGCGTCCTGCGCCTGGCCGGGTCCGACGCGGCGGTCACGGGGGTGCCGACGACGGGCGAGTGGCCACCGAGCCCGGCCCGGCTGTTCGCGGCGCTCGTCGCCGCTGATGGCACCGGTCGGCATTGCACGGTCACCGACGGCAGCGAGCTTGAGTGGCTGGAGTCGGCGGGTGCGCCCGAGCTGATCGCCGACGACCGTGACGACGTGCTCGTCTCGCCGGTGACCCCTCGCTATGTCGTCGACGACCAGCGCGCAGCGGGCACGGTGCAGGACTATCCAGCGCGCAAGGCCACCATGGTGCGTCCGGGTGTGCGGGTGTGCCCGCGCCGACCGCGGGTGGTCTACGAGTGGCCGGACGCGACGCCGCCAGCCCACGTCGTCGAAGGGCTGCAGCGTCGCGCCGCCCGGGTCGGCTACCTCGGCTGTGCCGACAGCCCGGTCCGCATGCGCGTCGCGACCACCCCGACTAACCCGATGGAGGAGGACGACGCGCCCGCCGGTGCCGCGCGATCCGCCGCGTCGCGGCGTTGGCGCGTCGGCGAACAGGGCATGGACGTGCTGCCGGTACCCTGGCAGGGCAGCCTCGCGGTGCTCGACGACGCCTACGAGCGCTGGCGCGCCGGCCAGCCGGTCCGCCGCGCCTGGCTACCGACCGGGCACGCGCGCTACACGGCGCCGCACACCCGACGCGACGACGCTGACGAGACGTGGGCGGGGGTGTGGCTGCGGCTGCGCCCAGCGCTCGACGGGCGGCGGGTGCGCCTTGTCACCGAGACACTGCGGGCCGCCGTGCTGGAGCACTACGAGCGGCACGTCGCCGGCGCGAGCGAGCAGGTGCCCGCGGCACTGCACGGCCACGGCTACACCGGCACTGGCCTGGACCACGCCTACTGGCTGGCGCTGCCCGATGTCGGCCACCGCCACGCGCGCGGGCGGATCCTCGGCGCAGCGGTCGCTCTGCCGCCCGCCGCCCGGCTGGGGGTAAGCGCCGACGAACGTGCGCATCTGTTGGAAGGACTGCGCAGCGCGTTGTGGCACGTACGCGAGCTCGTCGCTCCCGGCGCATTCCGTGTCCAGGTCGAACCAGCGGGCGCTGCGGGGCAGCGCGTGTGGAGCACGCACCCCCGACGATGGACGCAGCCAGCGCGCCGCTGGGCCTCGGTGTTTCCCGTCGTACACGAGCGCTTCACCGGCAAGGGCCTGGACCTCGACGAGGTCGCTCGCTGGTGCGCCCACGCGGGACTGCCAGCGCCAGTGGGGTTCAGAGCAAGCCGACCGCCGCTCGTTCCCGGCGGCGTCGCGCTGCGAGCGCACGAGGCGCGCCGCAACGCCGCCGGCCGGCGGCCGTTCACCCACGTCGAAGTGACTTTCGCCGAGCCGGTCGCCGGCCCAATGGCGCTCGGTCGGCTCCGCCACTTCGGTGTCGGCCTCATGGCGCCGGTCGACGACACCCCGAACCCCGACACAACAGTGACCGCGCAGGAGGTCGGCCAGTGAGCAGTGTCGGGGTCGAGGCTCCGCCGTTCGAGGTGTTCTATCGCGCGGTGCATGACGACCACGCCCCGCTGCCATGGCAACGACGCCTAGCCGAGCAGGCCGCCACCGGAAGGTGGCCGTCAGGGATTGGCGTGCCGACCGGGCTCGGCAAGACATCGACGCTGACCGTCGCGGTCTGGGCGTTGGCCACGCAAGCCGACCGAGCGCCACGCGAGCGCAGCGCCCCGACCCGCGTGTGGTACGTCGTCAACCGGCGGCTGCTCGTCGATGCCGCCTACGACCTCGGGCTGCGCCTGCAGGCGCTGCTGGCCGACCCACAAGGCGCCGCCGCCGACCGGCCCGTCGACCAGCGGCAGGCACTCTCGGCAGTCGCCGAGCGTCTCGGCGCCGTCGGCGCGCTCGGCACCGAGCAGGGGCCGCTGCATGTGGCCCGGTTTCGTGGCGGCGCCGCCCCGGACGGGCGGGTTCCCGACCCCTCCCAGCCGGCGCTGCTGTTCGCAACCGTCGCGATGTACGCCAGCCGCTGGCTCTTCCAGGGCTACGGCAGCAGCCGCAGCATGCGGCCGATCGACGCCGCACTGGCCGGTACCGACGCGCTCGTGCTGCTCGACGAGGCGCACCTCAGCCGACCATTGGTCAACCTCGTGCCCACCGTGGTCGAGTGCGACGCGGGTGATGCAGGCGCGGTGCTGCCGCCCGAACGGGCCCGCCCCCGGATGGTCACGCTCAGCGCCACCGGCGCCGCCGATGATCTCGACCTCGACGCTGACGACCACGCGCATCCGCTCGTGCGGCAACGCGTTCACGCCCCCAAGGCCCTCGAGCTGCGGGAGGTGCGGGAAAGCCAGCTCGAGCAGGAGCTCGCCCGCGCCACCCTCGACCTCGTCGGCGTCGACGACGTCAACAGCGTCGTGACTTTCGTGAACTCGCCGGCTCGTGCTCGCGCCGTGGCCGATGCGGTCGCGACCCAAGCTCGCCGGGCGGCACCTGAGGCCGAGGTGGAGCTGCTCACCGGTCGAGTGCGTGCCCGCGAGGCCGAGCGCATCAGGCGACGGCTCCTCGACCCCGAGCACGGCATCGCCTCCGGGGCCCAGCCCCATCCCGCCGCGCCCCCGCTGATGGTCGTCGCGACCCAGACCCTCGAAGTCGGCGCTGACCTTGACTTCGATGCGCTGGTCACCGAAGCCACCGGTCGCCGCGCCCTCGTGCAGCGACTCGGGCGGTGCAACCGCCTCGGCGCGCGGGCCCACGCCCCCGCGGTACTGTGCCATCCACGCCAACAGCGGGAATGGCCCCTGTACGGCACCGAGCCGGCCGAGCTGTGGGCCGAGCTCGACACCGCCGCCGACGAGCAAGGCGTCATCGACGTCTCCCCGGCGGCGCTGGCCGCGACGCTCGACCCGCCGTCCGACGAGCCCCCGCGCACCGGCGAGCTTCTGCCCGCGCACGTGCGGGAGTGGGCCAAGACCTCGGCGCCGCCCCCAGACGCCGCCCCGTTCGAGGTCTTCATCGACGGCTTCGACGAGCCTGCCCGAACCGCGAGCGTGCTGTGGCGAGCGCACCTGCCACCCGCGGGTGTCGCGCTCGCGCCACCGCCGCTCGCGCGCGAGAGCGTCGAGGTGCCAATCGGGGAGCTTCGCGACACGCTCGTGGCACGGGAGCTCACGACCGTGCGCGTGGTCGCCAGCGACGGCGTCACCACCGAAGACGCGGCAGTCACATCGCTGCGCCCGGGCGACCGTGTCGTGCTCCACGCGCGCGTAGGCGGCTACGACCCGCGGGGGTGGAACCCGGGGTCGACCGAGGAGGTGCTCGACCTGGGGCTACTCGAAGGCGCAGTGCTGCCGCTGGCCCGCCCCGCGGTCGCGAACCTCGCACCCACGGCGCTCGAGGACGCCGAACTGGCGGCAGCCCTAAGACGGCTGGGAGCCGCGACCGCGGACGAGGCCGACCCCGACATGGACGACGCCGCCGCGCTCATCGTCGACCGGCTCCGCGGCCTCCGACCCCGTGACGGCGTCGACAGCGACGAGTGGGCGGCCTTCCTCGACCGGGTCGACCGCGCACTGCGCCGCCCCGTCGACGACGTGCCCCGCCTGCAAGCCCCTCCGCAGCGCAGCCCGGCGCGCTCGGCGGTGCGCACCGATGCGTTCGACGAGCTTAGCTTCGTCGCCGACTCTGTACGCCTAGGGGACCATCACCAGACCGTTGCCGCGTCAGCCGCAGCCGTCCTCGCCGCGATCGGGGTCGCGCCCACGCTCGTCGCCGTCGCCAGGGAGGCGGGGCGCTGGCACGACGCCGGCAAGATCGACGCGCGCTTCCAACGATGGCTCGGCGCCACCGAGGAACCGCTCGCGAAGTCCGCCCGACGGCTCGACGACGTCGAGCTCACGAGAGCTGCCTCGGGCTGGCCACGCGGCGGCCGCCATGAACTCCTCAGCACCCGTGTGCTCGACCAGTGGCTCGCTACAAGCGGCGCGCATAGCGACGACGACGAGTTGCTGCTCCATCTCGTCGCCAGTCATCACGGGCACGGACGGCCGACGCTGCCGCCGGTCGCCGATTCCATGCCGATGCGGGTCGCCGCTCGATTCGAAGGCTACGACGTCAGCGTCTCCGGTGACCTCGCCGAGACCGACTGGACGCAGCCACAACGGTTCCAACGGCTGTCTGAGCGCTACGGCTACTGGGGGCTGGTGCTACTCGAGGCCGCCGTTCGCCAAGCCGACCACGCAGCCTCTGGAGCGGTGACAGTGCGATGACCACGGAGACCAATCACACGAGCGCGACCCCCGGCGAGGTGGCTGACGCGCCCGGCTGGCAGGTCGACTGGCTCAACGCGTGGCTGGCTGCCATCGGGCTGCTCTGGCTCGAGCCGGCCGCCCGAGTGGCCTGGAGCACCGATCCCGTGCCACACGCTCGGCTGCACGCCCCCGGCAGCGACCCTGCCTCGGCGATCGCCGAGGCACTGCCCGACCTCGCGGCGCTGCAGCGGCTCGCGATCGCCAGCGAGCATCCCAGCAGCTCGAGGCCGTTCAAGCGCAATCCCTCGCTGGATGACTACCGCGCTCGCGCGGCGCTCGCGCGCGCGGATCACGACTTCTCCCTCAGCGTGTCGGTCACCGATCTGACATCCGACGCCTCCCGCGAGCTCCCGCACAGTCCGCTCGACCCGCCGGCGCCCAAGGGGCAAACCCTGTGGGACCGGCTGGTGCGGGTGCGAGAGAAGCTCGACGCCCAAGCGCCGAACACGGTCGAGGCTGCGGCGCGGTCGCTTCAGGGCGTGCCGACGCGGGTGCAAGCCAACGGGCTTGGCTTCGACGTGCGCCGCATTGACCCCGCTGCGGGGGGCGACGAACTCACCGTCGATCCCATCGTGGAGTGCCTGGCGTTATTCGGCCTCGCGCTGCTGCCGATCCGCGGCGACGGCGTGCGCCCCACCACGCGTGGTTGGCGCGGTCCCGCTTTACGGGGCGGCTCGTTTCGCTGGCCCGCCTGGTCTGACTGGCTCGATGTCTGGGCAGTCGACGGGCTGCTGGATCGCTGCCATGCCGCAGCACACGAGGCTCATCGGATAGGCCGCTGGGGCGTGGCGGCGGTGTTCGAGACGGTCCCCTACCAGCCGACCGGGCAGAGCGATGTCCGCCGCGGCTACGCGTCCCGACGGTTGTGGTAGCCATGCTCGACCCCGAGCCGCTGCCGATCTCGGCACTAGAGCACTGGGTGTACTGCCCACGCCAGTGCGCTTTCATCCACGTCGAGGGGCTGTGGCAGGACAACCCGCACACGGTGCGGGGCACCTGGGGCCACCGACGCCCTGACACGGGGACAGATCGCGTCGAGCGCGGCCGGCGCGTGCTACGCGGCGTGCCGCTGCACTCACACCACCTCGGGCTCATCGGCCGCGCCGACGTCGTGGAGGTTCACCGCGATGGGACCGTCGTTCCAGTCGAGTACAAGGTCGGTGGCAGGCATGGGGATACCGCCGAGGTGCAGCTGTGCGCCGAGGCGCTCTGCCTGGAGGAGATGACCGACCGCCGGGTACCCGAGGGAGCGCTGTGGCACAGCGGCCCGCGGCGGCGCACCGCAGTGCCAATCGACGAGGGGCTGCGCGCCCGCACCCGCGCGCTCATCGACGAGGTCCGCGCCGCCCTTGCTGCTGGCCGCCTTCCCCCTGCTGTGAACGATGCCCGCTGCGCGCAGTGCCAGTTCCTGGACCAGTGCCTCCCCTCCGTCATCGACGATGCCCCGTGGGTCGCGCGCTACCTCGCCGAGGAGGTGTTCGCGTGCGGCTCCTGAACACGCTGTACGTCACCGAGCACGGCGCGCGAGTAGGACTGCGGAAGGGCTCTCTAGCCGTCAAGTTGCGCGATGGCAGAGAACGACGGGTGCCGATAAACGCTGTCGACACAGTGGTGCTCCTCGGCCGCGCGCAGCCGTCGGCCGAGCTTCTTGCCGAGTGCTCCAGGCGCAACATCCGCGTCGCTGCACTGACCCGCTACGGCCGTGTCCGCTTTGTGGTCGCCGGTCCGACCGGGGGTAGCGTCCACCTCCGGCTCGAGCAGTACCGCCGAGCGACGGAGGCCGCGCCTTCGGCGCAGGTCGCTCGCACCGTCGTCGCCGGGAAGCTGCAGAACTGCCGTCGCATGCTGCAACGGTGGGAGTGGGACGCGCCCGCTCGACTGCGGTCCCTGTTCGCCGATCAGCGAGGAATGGTCGAGGAGCGGCTACGTGCGCTCGAGGGCTCCCTCGACGGGGACCGGATCCGCGGCATCGAGGGCGACGGCACGCGCCGCTACTTCCGCGGACTGGCCCTACACCTCGGTTCCCAGGAAACTTCGGTGCACTTCGCCGGCCGTTCGCGGCGGCCTCCCCGCGATCCCGTCAACGCAGTGCTTAGCTTCGCTTACGGGCTGCTGCTGACCGAAGCGGTGGGAGCGCTCGAGGCTGCCGGTCTCGACCCGCAGATCGGCTTCCTGCACCAACCACGATCCGGGCGGCCCGCACTTGCGCTCGACCTGGTCAAGGAGTTCCGCCCAGCGTTCGGTGACCGCTTCGGCATCGCTGCGCTCATGCGCGGGCAACTCACTGACGATGACTTCGTCCGTTCCAACCGTGATGCGTGCCACCTGAATGACGAAGGGCGCCGCAAGTTCATTGAGGCGTTCGAGGAGTTCAAGTCAGAGGAAGTGTTCCATCCGGTGCTGGGTCGCGATCTTCCGCGGTGGAGCGCCTTGTCGGTGCAAGCCACACTGATGGCCCGCCATGTGCGCGGCGACCTGGCTGACTACCCACCGTTCACGCTCGCGGGGTGAGCCGTCGTGGACCTGCTCGTTGCATACGACGTCGCAACCCGCGACCGGGAGGGAGAGCGCCGTCTGGCTGAGGTCGCCGCCGTGTGCGAGCGCTACGGGGTTCGAGTGCAGTACTCTGTGTTCGAGTGCCGGCTGACGGCCACGGCCGCGGAGTCGCTGGTCGTTGAACTGGAGGCCACCATCCTCCCGAGTGACGACTCGGTGCTCATCTATCGTTTCCCTGGCGATCTGCGGACGAGCCGGCAAGCACTGGGTCGCAGACGGGGCAGCGGCCCGGCCGGCCCCTGGATCGTGTAGGCCGAACCGTCGGTGATCCTTGACAACACAAGAGCCCGCACGGCTGATCGTAACCTGGCGTCACGCTGCGGATACAGCACGTTGACACAAGCCACGGTCAAGGCGGAAGCGTGAGGCAGCCACGTCGCGTCACGTCATCGACCAGCTACTTTGTGCCCCAAGGAGGGTCTCGTCGGGGAGCCATCCCCGACCTTCGTTGAGCGGACCGGGCCCGCCAGTCGCTCGACCGTCACGCGAGGTCTCGTCGGGGAGCCATCCCCGACCTTCGTTGAGCGGACTCCTACCCCGACATCGTGAGCGCCCTCAGCCGAGGTCTCGTCGGGGAGCCATCCCCGACCTTCGTTGAGCGGACGTGGGTGTGGCTTCGATCAATGAGCGCGGCTATGTCTCGTCGGGGAGCCATCCCCGACCTTCGTTGAGCGCAGATCCTCGCGCGCTAACCCCGGACACGCGAAACGGTCTCGTCGGGGAGCCATCCCCGACCTTCGTTGAGCGTGCCCGCTGTCGGGCACGATGCCCTGCAGGACCGCCGGGTCTCGTCGGGGAGCCATCCCCGACCTTCGTTGAGCGTCGTACGTCGTCCGGTCCCAGTCGCGGTCCACAACGTCTCGTCGGGGAGCCATCCCCGACCTTCGTTGAGCGAAGGGCATCATCGACCTCGCCCGCCGGTCGGGGGGTCTCGTCGGGGAGCCATCCCCGACCTTCGTTGAGCGTGCCCGCTGTCGGGCACGATGCCCTGCAGGACCGCCGGGTCTCGTCGGGGAGCCATCCCCGACCTTCGTTGAGCGTCGTACGTCGTCCGGTCCCAGTCGCGGTCCACAACGTCTCGTCGGGGAGCCATCCCCGACCTTCGTTGAGCGAAGGGCATCATCGACCTCGCCCGCCGGTCGGGGGGTCTCGTCGGGGAGCCATCCCCGACCTTCGTTGAGCGAGCTCGACCGAGCAAGAGGCGATCGCGTGGGACCTCATGTCTCGTCGGGGAGCCATCCCCGACCTTCGTTGAGCGACTGGCTGTGCCTTGTAAGCACTGGCCACACGGTTCGAGTCTCGTCGGGGAGCCATCCCCGACCTTCGTTGAGCGGACCTCGCCCCGGACGGCGCGTCGCACGGCCACACGGTGTCTCGTCGGGGAGCCATCCCCGACCTTCGTTGAGCGGAGGAGTGCCTCAAGTCGCTCGACCTGATCGGCGACAAGGTCTCGTCGGGGAGCCATCCCCGACCTTCGTTGAGCGGTCGATAACCAGCTAGCCAGTAGGACGGGGGAGCCGAAGGTCTCGTCGGGGAGCCATCCCCGACCTTCGTTGAGCGCGCGGCGCGTGGGACTCGGGCACCACCTACAGCGCGCGTCTCGTCGGGGAGCCATCTCCGACCTTCGTTGAGCGGCCGAACTCGCGCGTGGCCTGCAAGAACACCGCGTCGTCTCGTCGGGGAGCCATCCCCGACCTTCGTTGAGCGACCTCGTCGTCGGCCTCCGGCACACCGAACGGGGGTCTCGTCGGGGAGCCATCCCCGACCTTCGTTGAGCGGAGACACGCGGGACAGTGGCGCGGCGTCACGAGTCACGTCTCGTCGGGGAGCCATCCCCGACCTTCGTTGAGCGCACCGGGGCAGTAGTCATCCCCGGGGCGCCAGCGTCATCTCGTCGGGGAGCCATCCCCGACCTTCGTTGAGCGACGGGCCAGCCGAAGTACGCGATGACGCTCTTGCAGTCTCGTCGGGGAGCCATCCCCGACCTTCGTTGAGCGCTGCGCGGACCATTCGGGGTGCACCATCTCCGTCCACGGTCTCGTCGGGGAGCCATCCCCGACCTTCGTTGAGCGGCGCAGGTCCGCGTTCCCACCGGGTTGCGCGACCGCGTCTCGTCGGGGAGCCATCCCCGACCTTCGTTGAGCGAACCAGCCACCGAGCGCGAGCAGACAGTCGCTCACCGGTCTCGTCGGGGAGCCACCCCCGACCTTCGTTGAGCGACCGGCCGCAACGTCATGGCCAAGCGCGCGGCCGACCGGTCTCGTCGGGGAGCCATCCCCGACCTTCGTTGAGCGGTCGACGACATGCTGCTGCTCGACCGCGACCCCGGCGTCTCGTCGGGGAGCCATCCCCGACCTTCGTTGAGCGTCCATCAGCTGGTCCCAGCGCGGGTCTTCCCGCCAGGTCTCGTCGGGGAGCCATCCCCGACCTTCGTTGAGCGTTGTGGCCTCACAGGGGCCGGGGTGGCCGGTCCGGTCCGTCTCGTCGGGGAGCCATCCCCGACCTTCGTTGAGCGCAATAACCCCCGTCCGCGTGCACGGGGACTTGCTCGGTCTCGTCGGGGAGCCATCCCCGACCTTCGTTGAGCGTCCATCAGCTGGTCCCAGCGCGGGTCTTCCCGCCAGGTCTCGTCGGGGAGCCATCCCCGACCTTCGTTGAGCGGCCTCCTCTGCTCTCGCGGTCACCCGCACCATCGGGTCTCGTCGGGGGAGCCATCCCCGACCTTCGTTGAGCGCCCTACGCCCTCGAGTGACTGCTCGCCCTGAACGGGCAGTCTCGTCGGGGAGCCATCCCCGACCTTCGTTGCGCGACGAACTCGTTGAGCTGATGCTGTATCGTCGCGATGTGTCTCGTCGGGGAGCCATCCCCGACCTTCGTTGAGCAGCCATGAACGAGCTCGCCGGCTCGGTCGAGCTCATCCGTCTCGTCGGGGAGCCATCCCCGACCTTCGTTGAGCGACGGTGGATTCGCGTTCGGTCTCTATCGAGAACTCGCGTCTCGTCGGGGAGCCATCCCCGACCTTCGTTGAGCGGTCTCCGCGCGCGGCGACTCCGGCGCGTGCTCCACGGTCTCGTCGGGGAGCCATCCCCGACCTTCGTTGAGCGAACCTCAACGTCGACGCGATCGTCCGCGGCGACGAGTCTCGTCGGGGAACCATCCCCGACCTTCGTTGAGCGGAGGTGCCCGTGAGCGACGAGGGCCGCTTGGTCACCCCGGTCTCGTCGGGGAGCCATCCCCGACCTTCGTTGAGCGGTCATCTACGACCGGATCGGGCTCGCGCTCGAGCTCGTGTCTCGGCGGGGAGCCATCCCCGACCTTCGTTGAACGTTCTCGCTGCCGGACTCGCCGATCAGCGCCCAGTCGCGTCTCGTCGGGGAGTCATCCCCGACCTTTCATTGAGCGTCGCCCTTCCATCGGCGCAGCTCCGCGAGAGCGAGCTCGTCTCGTCGGGGAGCCATCCCCGACCTTCGTTGAGCCGTGGCCTGGTGGCACGGCACCGAACTCGAGCAGGTCGCGTCTCGTCGGGGAGCCATCCCCGACCTTCGTTGAGCGAAGCAGCGCATGACCGTGGCCGCGGCCGACCGCGTGTCTCGTCGGGGAGCCATCCCCGACCTTCGTTGCGCGGTGACGCAGCAGGCCGAGTGGAAGATCGGCAGCGATCACGTCTCGTCGGGGAGCCATCCCCGACCTTCGTTACGCGCGGCCACAGTGCGCAGAGGTCCGGTCTCGACCTCCAGGCTGTCGGTCCGGTCCCCATTGGCTGTGGACGTCGCGCTCGAGGGCTCAGTCGACGACTGCACCGATCTCCCGCCGCCTACGAGCCGGTGTCCCCTCGCGGCGAGGCACGACTCGGTGCCGGCACCCCTGAAGCGCCAGAGTGGCGGTCCTCGCGCGGCGGCGAGAAGCGCTGCCGCGCCGCCTGGCGGGAGATGCCGAGCGCGCGCGCGAGGTCGGCGTACTGGGCACCGTGGCCGAGGGCCTGCGCAGCGGCCTCGTCGCGCCGCTCGGCGACGCGGCGGGCGAGCTCGGCCAGCACCGCGACGCGGTGCTCCTCCTCGACGACGTCCGCCGCCGTCAGCGCGCGACGCATCGCCAGCTCGACGCGGTCGGCAGCGCGGTGTCGATCCATCAACGGGCCTTCCCCACACCACTGACAGGCTCGGTTGTCGCCGGGCCGCGAGCCGCGACAAGATCGGTTGTCGTGCTGGCGAAGCGCGGCGTGGCGCGGCCGACGAGGTCGCCACACGCGACCCCGGCGCCGGTGGCAGGGTCGGTCGCGGCGGTGGACCGGTCGGGGCTCGATGGGCTCGCCGGCGCGGTCGCAGCGCGCCTCGTCGCCGCGCTGCGGTGGCCGAGCGCTGCGGCGCGCATCAGTGCGCCCGCGTCGGCGGGTGGGCGTGGTAGCGCAGGGGGGTGCCGTCGGATCTGGTGATGGGGTCGGCGGGGTCGGTGGCGGCCTCGCGCAGGGTGCGAAACAGCGTCTGCTCGGGTGTGGCGGTGTCGGTGTCGCGCAGCCGATGGGCACGGATCCTGTCGAGCACCTGGGCGACGCTGAGCGGCGTGGCGCTGCGGCGCAGCACCCATTGCGCGGCGGCCCGCCAGGTGGGTTGGGTCTCGGTGGTTTCGACGCGGGCGTCGTCGGCTTCGCGCAGCACCTCTGTGGCCGCGGCGAGCCCCTGCAGGCGGAGCAGGCTCAGCACCGGCGCGGTGACCCGGTCCAGCTGGTGGCGACGGAACGCGTCGATGCTGTGGTCGCCGGGGGTGCGGTGGTTGTCCACCAGCGTGGCCTCGGCTTGCAGGCGGCGGTAGAGCGCGCCCTCGAGGTAGCCCACGCACGCCGAGGTCCACCGACCCGCGCGGTTGGCGGCCGCGGAGGAGACCGCGACGGCGACCTCCCACCAGTCCTTGAGCTCGACCTGCTCGCCCAAGCGCCCGCGCACGTCCTGGGGGCTCTGGCCGACGTACAGGCGCGTGCTGCCGGGCTCGGGGCCGGGGCCGAGCAGCACGTAGCAGCCGGGCACCGCCCACAGCGGGCCCGCGAGCGCGGTGAGGCTGTCGCTGCGGACCACCGCGAGGTTGACCGCGGGGTCGGCGAGCTCGAGGTGGCACACCCCCGCGCGCGCGTCGCGGGGCAGGTAGGCCAGCGCCTGCATGTGGCGACCGGGCTCGGGGGCCGCGTTGGCGGGCTCAGCCGACATCCCCGACCCCCTTGCGGCGGCGCGCCCGCGCCGCTGCGAAGTCGATGACGTTGCCCGCGTCAGGGGCCGGCGCGGCGTCGTCCGCGTCCTCGTCGCCGTGGTCCTGCCAGCGCCGATCCAGCGCCGCACGGGCTTGCGCATCGGCGTCGCTGGTGCCGTGGCGGTAGTGCTCGAGGATGGTCTTCTCGCTATTGCCCGCGAGGTCGGCGACCTGCCCGTAGTTCAGCCCGGCGTTGTCGATGCTGTCGTTGGTGACGATGTGGCGCAACTCCCCGAACGCCCGCCCCCGCAGGGGGTGCCGCGGCTCGCCGGGCTTGTCGGGGAACGCCGCGGCCACCGCGGGGTGCCAGACGCGCTCGTTGAAGTTGCTGCCGCGAAACGGGGCGCCCTGCTTGGAGGGGAAGGCGCGCACGAAGCGCTGCTGCTCGCCCAGCCAGGCCGCGACCTGCTCATGACGCTGCTGATCGCCGAGGCGAGCGGCGAGCTCGAGCTCCTCGCGCAGCCACGCCACGCGCCGGTCGTGCAACTGCTGGGCCTGCGGCAACCACCTGGCGAGGCAGTCCAGCAGGCGGGGCCACTGCGGCAGCGGCACCACCGAACGGTCGCCGTACTCGCGCCACTTGGGGGCGCCGTGCTGCCACGTCTGCCCGTTGTTCAGCCGCGCCGACACGGGCGTCGCCGTACGGTCGATCGCGACCACGCGCTCGTCGAGGTCGAAGTCGTCGACCGCGAGCGCGGCGAGCTCGCCGACCCGCTTGGGCGTGGCGATGACGTTGAGCACGTGCGGTTCCCAGAAAGCGTCGAGGTGATTGTCGAGCACCCACAGCACATCCTCGACGGTGCCGGTCTCGCGACCACGGGCGCGCTCGGCGGCCTGGCGTTCGTCCTCGGTGCTGCGCATTTGCTTGCCGCGACGGTGGTGGCGCGCAACCACCTCGTCCATGGGATTGGCATCGATGAGCGGGGGCGTCATCCTGTGTGCGAACGCAAACACCCGCCGCAGGTCGTTGTAGAAGTGCCGCTCGGAGGCGAGGCCGACCTTGGCGCCGTCCTGGCGGGGCGTGGGGCCGTTGATGTAGGCCCGTAGATTGGTGGCACGGCGCCGTTCGACCGCGTACTGGCCGTCGGGGGTGGTGACATCGCCCACGCGCATGCTCTCGCCTTCTGCGCCCCGCGGGTCATCGGGGCCGTAGACGAGCAGGCGCACGGCGAACCGCACACTCGTGTCCAGCTGCGCGCGGGTGGGGGCCTTGGGCGTGGCGGGCAGAACGGTGGCGAGGTAGTAGCTGCCCAGCTGCGCCACGGTCCAGCGCGCCGCCTCCGCGGCCGACCGCGGCGGCGGCGGTTGGGGCGGCAGGGCGACCAGCCGACCGCCATCGACCGGTCCCCCCTCACCGGTGTGGCCCTGCGGCGAGCGCGCGCCGTCGCCCTCACCGGCCGGCTCGGCGGCGTTGGCGGCGGGTGCGTCGTGGCGGTCCGCGCCGCCGGCGCGGGGGCTGGTCGCCGCCGAGGTGGACTGGGGCAGCCCGTCGGGGTCGGCGGGCCAGCAGTGCTGCGCGCCGGCGGTGAGCAGGGTCTCGAGCCGGCGGGCCTCGGCGAGCCCGCCCTTGGTGTTGGCAAACCGCCGGCGGCGCGGGTTGCGCTCGCCGGGCGCGCGCCAGCGCAGCAACAGCTTCTGGGCGGTCGGAGCGTCGAAGTCGGGTTGGCCGTCGGCGTCGCGCACGGTGGCATCGCGCGCGTCGACGGGCACCAGCGGGTAGCAGCGCCAGCGGCCCATCTCAGGCCACCCCCTCGAGCCGGGCGTGGTGCTGCTGGCGGTCGGCGAGCCACGCGGTGACCTCGGCGCGCTGCCAGCGTCGCTGCCCGGAGGCGGGCGCCGACCCGCCGAAGGCCTGGGGCAGGGTCGCGACGGTGATCGGGGTGGGAAGCTCGCCCTGCTCCCAGATCCGGGCCGCGGCCCACTTCTTGATGGTGTCGAACGGCAGCCCGAGCGCGGCGGCGAGCCCGCGCGTGTCGAGCAGCGCGCAGCCGGCCAGCGGCGCGAGCGGGGTTTGGCGGGGCGTGGCGCCGGCGGCGTGGTGGCGGCGCGCCAGCCAGTCATCCAGCTCGGCGGTGCGCACCGTGAGCCGCCCGGCCCATGGCGCAGCGGCCGAGCCGGGGCCGATCCACAGCGGCTCGGGGATCGCGTCGTCGAACCACGCGGCGGCGTTGACAAGATCGGCGAAGTGCTCGCGGCTGACGCCGAGCAGGCCGATGAGCTCGCCGCGGTCGACCAGCAGCGGCACCGAAGGGGTCTGGTTTGCGGTGGTGGTGTGTTCGCACATGCCGGGACCGGTGCGAGCTCTGCGACCGGTGACAACCGGCGGCCACCACCCCGCGCGTGCCCTTCCCCCGCGCCCCCCGGGACGGGGATGGGCGCGCGGGTCGCCGCCCGCCCGCCGGCGGTGGCCCGCGGCGGGCTCGGCTGTGTCGCAGCTGTGTCGCGGCTGTGTCGCGGTGGGCATCGGCGCACCCCGTTATGGGTGCCCGCCGACCCGCCGAGAGGAGCCCGATACGCGTGTGACCAGGGCGAACGCGCCCTGGTCACACCGTGGATCGAAGGCGCGCCGGGGAGGATTCGAACCCCCGACCTTCTGATCCGTAGTCAGACGCTCTATCCAGCTGAGCTACCGGCGCGTGCGGGGAACCGCATTCCGAGAGGCTAGCGCACGGCGACATCACTCGCACCGAGCGGACACCGGCTCGGAACGGTGCCCATGCGGGCGCACACCACACCGCGAGGAGGAGATCCACGCCGGTGAACCGCCGCTGCGAGTCGCGCGACGACCGCCTTACTTCCGGTCGTGCACCACCACCGTCGGACACTGGGCGTACTGGGCGACCTGCATGCCGACCGAGCCGAGCAACATGCCGGCGAACCCGCCGCGCCCGCGCGAGCCGAGGACCACCGTGCGGGCCTCCGAGCTGCGATTGATGAGCACCTCGGCAGGCGTACCCGTGAGCGGCTGCTCCTCCACCGCCACCCCATCGGGGATGCGCTGCCGTGCTTGCTCCATCACGCGGTCCCGGCCGTGAGGCTTCGGGTCGGGATCGGCGTAGAGCACCACGACCGTCCCACCGCTCACCTGCACCTCCTGAACGGCCCAGTCCAGCGCCGGCGCCGCATGGTCGGACCCGTCGAACCCGACGAGCACGTGCCCGCCCTCCCCGAGCGGCTCGGCGCCGCGCTCGGGCCCGGGCACGATGGCCACCGCCCCGGACGCGTTGCTCAGCAGCTGCATGCTCACCGACCCGATCACGAGGCCGAAGAACCCGCCCACTCCGCGGCTGGCGCTGACGAGTAGGTCGGCGCCCTCGCCCGCGTCGAGCAGCGCCTTCGCGACGTTGCCCTCCCGCACTGGCCGCACCTCACGCTTGACCGGCACGTCGACGTCGCCGAGGTCCGCGAGCGCCTGGTCGGCGATCTTCTCGGCCCTCTGCTGGGACTCGGTCGAGACCTGCTCCGCGGTCGCGGAACCCAGGCCTTCCGGGGTCACGTAGGCGTGCACGGCAGTTACGCCCCCACCACGATGCCGCGCCAGGTCCACCGCCCACCGCAGCGCACGATCGGCACCGGTCGATGCGTCGATTCCCACCACCGCGGTCCACATCGCGATCACCTCTCCTCGGATGCCGGCGCCGTCTCCGGCATCGTGCTCTCTCGTCTGCAGCGCGTGCACTCTGCATCCTCTCAGGAAGATGGCCTGGAGGTGGAGTGCCCGGAACGCCGGAATGACCCTATTACTCGGCCCGTTGGTCCCGGTTCGTCGCATGGAACCGGCCACGCCGCGCGCAGCGGTTGTCCGGCCGAGGCTGCAAGCGTCGCCTCACGCGGGAAGGCTCGGGGCTGCTGGTGCGTTCACGACCGAGGAACAAGGCCGTCCCATCGCCACACGGGCACCACGCGCCCTGGCGCGAGTGCGGTCGACCCCTGTCGGGCTTATGGTCCGCGACACGTTCGAGACGAGAAGGAGCCATGGCGGTCATCAGCGCCCGCGGCCTGCGGAAGGCCTATGGAGACACGGTCGCCCTCGACGGGGTGGACCTCGACGTGGCGGCTGGCACGGTGCTCGGCCTGCTGGGGCCGAACGGCGCCGGCAAGACGACCGCCGTGCGGGTGCTCACCACCCTGCTGCGCCCGGACGCGGGTGAGGCGACGGTCGCGGGCGTCGACGTGACCGGTGACCCGCACGGGGTGCGGCGTCAGATCGGGCTCGCCGGCCAGTACGCGGCCGTGGACGAGAACCTGACCGGGCGCGAGAACCTCCGCATGGTCGGGAGGCTGTACCACCTGGGCCGCGACCCCGCCCGCGCCCGGGCCGACGAGCTGCTCGAGCAGTTCGCCCTGACCGACGCCGCCGACCGACTCGTGCGCACCTACTCGGGCGGGATGCGCCGCCGTCTCGACCTGGCCGCGAGCCTCGTGGCCAACCCACCGGTGCTGTTCCTCGACGAGCCGACCACCGGCCTCGACCCGCGCAGCCGGCTCGCCTTGTGGGACCTCATCGAGTCGCTCGTCGACGCCGGCACGACGGTCCTGCTGACGACGCAGTACCTGGAGGAGGCCGACCGGCTCGCCGACCGCATCGCCGTCATCGACCAGGGCCGGGTCATCGCCGAGGGCACCAGCGACCAGCTCAAGGACCGCGTCGGAGGCGCCGTCGTCGAGGCGCGCGTGGCGCCGGACGACGAGGCTCGCGCCCGTGACGCGCTCGAGGCACTGGGCACCGGCGCCTGCCACCGCACCGAGGACGGGCACCTGACGGTCCCCGCCAACGGGACGACCGACGTGGCCGCCGCCGCCCGAGGGCTCGAGGGCGCAGGCATCGACGCGATCGAGCTCGGACTGCGCCGCCCGACGCTCGACGATGTCTTCCTCGCGCTGACCGGCCGGGCAGCCGCGGAGGTCTCGGTGCCGCCGTCGCGCAACGGGGAGGGACCCGACGCAGCGGCCGAGTCGGGGGAGGCAGCGCTGCACGGCACCGCGGTGGGGCCCCACCATGCCGGTACGGGCGACGGCGGTCCCGACGGATCCAACGGGAGGGGCGCGTGAGCCTCGACACCTCACCCACCGCCGCGAGCCCCGGGCCCCCGGCCGGAACCGCGCAACGGCCGGGTCTGCCCGAGCGCCTGCGCTGGGAGATCAGCGACGCGCTCGTGGTCACCTGGCGCAATCTGATGCGCTGGGTCCGCCTGCCGCGGCTGCTCGTCGTGTCGACGATCCAGCCGATCATGTTCGTGCTGCTGTTCAACTTCGTGTTCGGCTCGGCGATCCAGATCCCGGGCGTCGACGGGTACATCGAGTACCTCCTGCCCGGGATCTACGCGCAGGCCGTCGCGTTCGGGGCGGTGCAGACCGGCGTGGCCCTCGCCGAGGACCTCGAGCAGGGCGTGATCGACCGGCTGCGCTCGCTGCCGATGAGCCGCTCGGCGGTGTTGGCGGGCCGGACGCTCGCGGACACCCTCCGCGCGGGCTTCGTCGTCCTGCTGATGACCGGGGTCGGCGTGCTCGTCGGGTTCCGGTTCCAGACGGGGATCTGGTCCGTGCTCGCCGCGTTCGCGATCATCGTCGTGTTCGCGCACGCGCTCGCGTGGGTCTCCGCTTGGGTCGGACTCACCTCGAAGGGCGCGGAGACCGCGCAGGCGACGAGTTTCGTGTGGGTCTTCCCGCTCGTGTTCGCCTCGAGCGCGTTCGTACCACCGGCGGCGATGCCCGACTGGCTCGCGACGTTCGCGCTGGTCAACCCGATCAGCTCGGTGGTCGACATGGCCCGCATCCTCATGCTCGGCCAGCCCGCCATCGACATCCTCGAGATGAGCCCGGGCTTCGCGTTCGCGCGCGTGACCGTCTGGGTCGTAGTGCTGCTCGCGATCTTCGTGCCGCTGGCGGTCAGCCGTTACCGTCGCGCCGCCGAGTGATCGGCGGCGCGACGAGTGGCGGCGCGGCGCTCAGTCGTCGAGCCGCAGCGTCCCGGCGGCGGTGAACTGGACCGCCCCGTCGCTGTAGCTGGTCGACAGGTCCGTGAACTCCTCACAGCCGAAGGTGACGCTCTCGCCGTCGTCGGATAGAACGCCGTCCAGGGGTCGTCCCTCGCGGCCGGTGGGAAGGTGGGTCCCGCTGTCGGGGCGTACACCATCCCCGGCGTCGGGCCAGAGCACGCCGCCATCGACGCACTGCACCCGCAGGTTCTCGGTGCCCTCGGACACGGTCGTCTCGTAGAGCAGGTCGGCGTACGAGATGATCGGCCGAACGTGCACCTCGCGGTAGCCGACCTCCACCTGCAGGTCGACGGTGACAGTCCCGTCGTCGTCCACGAACACCGTCGGCTCGTACCCCGGGGACAGGTCCTCGCCGGCCACCGATCCCGAGTGCGCGTACGTGCGCTGGCGGGTGCCGCACGCACCCCCCGGACTGGGGCAACCCTCCCAGCTGGTGGCACCGCTCACGTGCACGCGGCTGCCACTCGCGTCGTACTCGACCCCGATCTGCTCCCGCATCTCGGGCGACAGCGCCGGATGGTCGTACACCGGCTGCGGGTCCTCGGCCCGGATGAACCAGTGGGCACGCCACCGGACGTGGGAGTCCTCGGTGATCGGGATCGACTGCATGTTGCGGTAGGAGCCCTCGAAGTCCATGTCGAGGGTCCCTTCGAACGGGGGGCACGGCGGCCCTTGCGGCTCCACGGTGATCGACCCGTCGGCCAGCGCGCCCTCCTCCAGGGACGCGTTGCTCGTCACGATGTAGAGGTCACGGGGATCGCAGAAGCCGCGTCCGTCGGGCTCGTCGAGCGACACCCGGCGGTACAGACCGGTGTCCCGGTCGCGCAGGATGCCCTGGACGCGAACGTCCTCGTCGTCGACCAGCTCGTCGTCCGCGGTGATGACGACCTCGCCCTCGGAGGCGACGTCGCCGCCGACCTCGACGTGGTCGTAGCGCATCGACCGGCCGGGCACCCCCGCGGGCGCGCCTGAGGTGCCCCAGTCCGCGAGGTCGATCTCCACGTGGTCGCCACCGGCCTCGAGCGCGTGCCGCTGGCCGGGCAGGTCCGGCTCCAGGTCGTCGGGGAAGCCCGGCGCGACGTCGGCGAACCGCGGCGTGACCGGGTCGCCGGGCAGGTCGAGGTTGGAGGCGCGCACCGCGAACTCGTGGAAGTGGTCGGCGAAGGCGAACGCTTCGTCGAGCTCCTCCACGATGCGGACGTCGTCGGCCTGGTTCGCGAGGTCGGCCCACGACTGATGAACGAGTTCGGCGGCCGCCGTCTGCTCCATCATGACCGGCCACAGATACGCGCCGTAGGCGTCGCGCTCGTCGAGCGGCGCAACGGTGGGCATGAAGTCCCCGACCGCGTCCTCGTGGAACTCGCGCAGTACCTCGTGGTCCTCGGGGAAGTGGGGCAGCATCGCCCAGCTCGCGCTGGCCTCGTAGTACCAGCGATCGTCCAGCGAGTGGTGGTGGGCGTACTGGAGCACGTGGTACAGCTCGTGGGCCGCGACGCCCCGCAACTCGCCGGGGTCGTCGAGCAGGTCTCGGCGCAGAAGCATCATCCCGCTCGACGAGGTGCCGACCGACGGATGGTCGGTCGGCTCCACGGCGGCCGCCGCGCCGCGCGGGGCCCGCGGCGACCCGACCGCGTCGGCGATCTCGCCCGAGGGCATCACGAAGACCTCGATCCGGTCCTGCGGCGGGTCGGCGGCGGGATCGAGCTCGGGTGGTCCCAGGCCGTCGGGTACATCCCGGGTCAGCGGCTCCCACACGGCCTCGAGCTCGGCCGCGACCGCGTCGGCGTCACCCTGATCGCCGTGGTCCTCGCACATCCAGACCACGAACGGGTGGGTGTCGTGCTCGTGCTCGCGCCACCTGGCCTCCGCGCACGGCGGCACCAACTCGCTCCCGTCGGCCCGCCCGTGTGCCAGGCTCGAGGTCGCGTCGTCCGCCGTGAACACGCTCGCGGGGTCGTTCGGGGCCGCGAGGTAGGGCTCGACGGTGTCGCGCACGTCGCCCGGCAAGTCCTCCCACGCCGCCGCGAGCTCGCCTAACACCGCGTGATCCTCCCACTCGCGTCGCTCGCCGGCGTACCTGTCGGGCAGCCGGTCGTCGTCGAACCGCGCGAAGAGCCGGTACTGCAGGCCCGTCGCCTCGTCGATGTCTCCCGACGCCACGGCCTCCTCGATCAGCGCCCGAGTGGTCGTGGGCGTGAGGTCGGGCGGCTGCGGCAGGTTCGCGGGCGCCGCATGGCAGGCGTCGAGCGCGGCCCCGAGGTCCCCGACCGCCGCCGACGCGACCGCGGCCTCGCCACCGACGACCCGCGCCGACGTGAGGTCCAAGGCGCAGACCGCGTCCTCCACCGGGGCGGGGATCGCGTCGGGCTGCACGAGCAGCACCGGGGCGGCTTGCGCCCCGGCGACGGCGCCCGCGGCCAACGCGTCGGGGAAGGCCCACCCGGTCGCGACGTACGCCTCACCACCGGCGCCCACCGTGTCCTCGGCGATGCGGATCGCGGTCTCCACCCGGTCCGCGCCCGCGATCCGGCGCACCTGCGAGGCGTGGTCGCGCAGCTCACCCAGCACCCCGTCGTCGACGGCGGCGGGTCCGCCGAGCACGACGATCTCCGATGGCTGCAGCTCGGCGAGCGCATCGGCGGTCGCGTCCGGCAACGTACCCGTCCGGGTCAGCAGGATCGGCGCCTCCGCAGCCACAGCCGCCGGTACCCCGGCGAGCGCATCGGGGAAGGCCTCGCCGGTGGCCACGAACACGGTGTCCGTCCCGCCGGGGAAGGCCGAACGCGCGACCTCAGCGGCCGTGGCGAACCGCTCCGGCCCGGCGACGCGCTCGACCGTCGCCTCCGCCACGGCCCCGAGCTCGGCCTCCACCACTCCGTCGACCGCGGCCTCCCCGCCCAGGACCACGAGCCGGTCGGGGTCGAGCCGCTCGAGCTCGTCGTGTGTGGGCTCGGGAACCCCGGCGGCGCGCGTCAGCAGCAGGGGCGCGTCATCGCGAGCCGCGGCGACCCCGGCCGCGAGCGCATCGGGGAACGCCTCACCCGTGGCGACATAGGCCACCTCCACCGTCCCGTCGAAGGCGTGGCGGCTGAGCTCGACCGCCGTCTCGTAGCGGTCCGCTCCGGCCAGGCGCGTCACCGGGTCGTCGGACCCCGTGACCCCTGCGCTCTGGGCGCGAGGCCCTCCGGTGTCCGCACCGGTGGGGGTGTCCCGGTCCGAGCCCGCGGCCGGGCTATGGGCACCCTGCCACGAGGTCGCGAGAAGCAGCGGCAGCGCCACGATCAAGCACACGAGCATCACACGGGACCGACGGGAAGCCATTCCACATCTCCAGGACAGGCGGGGCCACGCAGGTCGTGGGAGTGTCGGCCCACCGTGTCCCGGCGTTGTCCCGCGAAGCGACCCGCGGGCCACCCCTATCCGGTGGGAGCCCGCGTCCGCACGGCCGCGGACGACCGGTTGGCATGGTCGGGCGAGCCGCTCGGGTTCACCGCGGACGGGTCAGGGCGACCCGAGCCTCCTCAGCCGTGCCGGTTGTCGGCGCCACCCCGTCGAACGACCCGGCGGTTCGACCGTCCCCGCTGGGTCGCGCCTGCTCGGGACGCCCGTCCTCGGTCCCCGCGGTGGGCGCGAGCGCGCGGACCTGCCCCTCGATCCCGGTGACCGCCTCCGAGGCGTGGCGCATCCGGCGAACGATGTCCTCGCTCGCGGTCGACTGTTCCTCCACGGCGGCGGCCACGTGCTGTTGCAGCCCGGCGATCTCGTGGACGACCTCCCCGATGCCGTCGAGAGCTGACGACGTCGCACCTGCCTGCTCGCGGACGTTGCTCACCTGAGCACTGATGCGCTCGGTGGCCGAGGCCGTCTGCTGCGCGAGCTCCTTGACCTCCCCGGCCACGACGGCGAACCCCTTGCCGGCCTCGCCCGCCCTCGCCGCCTCGATGGTGGCGTTCAGCGCGAGCAGGTTCGTCTGTTCGGCGATGGTGGCGATCAGGTCGGCGACCTCGCGGATCTCCTCCGACGCGTCGGTCAACCGTTGCACCGTCCCGGACGCGTCGTCGGCGCGGCTGGCGCCGTGCGTCGCGATCTCGGAGGCGCGTTCGGCGTTGCCGGCCACCTCGGTGATGCTCGCCTCGAGTTCCGCCGCGCTCGTCGCCGCCGTCGAGACCGCCTCGCTGGCCTGAGCGACCTCGTGGGTGATCGCCTCCGCGCCCTGGGCGACCCGCGCGGCTTGTTGCGCGGACTCCTCCGCTCGTCGCTCCTGGGCCATGGCGCCCTGCTGGGCCTGCTCGGCCGCGGCCCGCTGGCCGTCCTCTGCGAACCGAGGACGGCGATCAGTGGGACGTGCAGCACCAGTACGGCGGTCAGCAGACGGTGACGCCGTTGCAAGGTCGCCTCGGGCAGTGGGTCCCCGCGGGGGATGAGTTCGCGTAGGCGCAGCATGGTCCGCGTGCCGGCCCCCGCACCCACCGTCAACCGGGGCGTGCGTTCGGCGCTCGCCCGATGACAACGGCGTCCTCTGCGAGCAGCCCGTCAGAGGACGCCGCGAAGCCGCCGAGGACATGCCGCGTCAGGGCGAGGCTGCCCGCGCACTCGGGCCCCGGACGGCGGGAAGGGATGGCGGAGGCTGAGGGATTCGAACCCTCGAGGAGCCGGAGCTCCAACGGGATTAGCAATCCCGCGCCATAGACCAGACTAGGCGAAGCCTCCAATGCCCTGCCGCGCAGAGCATCGGCGAGTGTAGCCACGTCTCCTCGTGCCCGCGACCGTGCTCGCACAGTCTCGACAGCGGCCATGGACCTGCCCTCATCCGTCCGACTTCCTACACTGCCGTCTCTGGAGGCGTGGCCGAGCGGACGAAGGCAGCGGTCTTGAAAACCGCCGGGCACTTCGTGTGTCCCGTGGGTTCGAATCCCACCGCCTCCGCCGCGCCAGCCAGCACGTTGACAGGGCAACCTGGCGGTGGTGGCCGCTCACGAAGGAAGCTACGTAGTGTCAGGCAGCCACGGCCGAGCTCCCTCGCACAACGCGACATCGGCGTCGGGCAGTTCCTCTACATCACCAACCCGTTGCTGCGCAGCTTCAGCGAGAGTGGGTAACGGAGACAACGAGGAGGGCCAGCGTATGGCGGCGACCTCGTCGCAGGACGCGGACGACCTCACCGTTCGTGACCTGCTGGCCGGTGCGGCGTTGAGCACTATCGCCACCGCCGGGCTGTTCGTCGCGCTGAGCGTCGGCACTCTCGCCTACGAGTGGTTCGCCGGCAGGGCGCCGCTGGCCGACGATCCCCCCTTGGCACTGCTGCTCGAGGTGGTGGAGTTCGCCAGCATTCCCGCCGCCGCGGCGCTGCTGCTCAGTGCGGCAGCGCTGTCCGGCCCGGTGTGGGTGCAGCGCCGCGTCCGCCGCGTCGATGCGCACTTGGCCGTCTACACCGCGGCTGGCGCAACCCTGGGGACGTTGGCGGGCCTCTGGTTCTTGGGCGGCTGGGACGGTGTCTTCGGCATCACCTTCATCTTCGCCACTGCGCTGGGCGCTGGAGTCGCTGTCGCAGCCCGAGCGCTGGCCGCGTGGGCCTCCCGCCGCCCAGCCGTGCCCTCGGTTCTCCTCGTCGCGATCGCGGTCGCGGTCGCTGCCCCGGGCGCGCTGTGGTGGATAGGCGCTCTCGTGCCGCAGTTGAGCTGACGTCTCCCCGGCAGCGAACAAGGCTGCACCGTCAAGCCGGCCTCGACACGTGAGACCTGCTCGCCGCCGTCCCGTCGCCGCGACCGTTGCGCTCGATGCATACCTCGCATACATTCGGCGCAAGCAATAGGGGAGGCCTGTCCGTGCCGCCGAGTCGATTGGGCTGCCCATGGCGATCCGCAATGCACTGTTGGCTCTGCTGGCCGAGGGGCCCAAGCACGGCTATCAGTTGAAGGTCGAGTTCGAGGCGGCCACAGGGGACTCGTGGCCGTTGAACATCGGGCAGGTGTACACCACCCTGCAGCGATGTGCGCGCGACGGGCTCCTTGAGCCGGCTGAGGCGAGTGGTTCGGATGCGCGTCAGCGGCGGTATCAGCTCACCGACGCGGGCCGTGAGGTGCTCGATGCGTGGTTGGCGGCGCCGGTGGACCGGGATCCGCCGCAGCGCGACGAGCTGGCGGTGAAGCTGCTGGTGGTGCTGGCCGCGAGCGCTGCGGATCCGGCGGTGGTGATCCAGGCGCAGCGGACCGCGACGTTGGAGCGGCTGCAGCGGCTCAACCAGCTCGCGCGCGGCGCCGATCCTGCCGGGGATCTCGCGTGGCTGCTGGTGGTGGATCACCTCATCTTCCAAGCCGAGGCCGAGGTTCGGTGGCTCGATCTGTGCGAGCAGCGGCTGGCTCGGGCGGGGCATGAGGCCGTCGCGGCGGCCGCCCGGCGCGCGGCGGCTGCGGGGCGAGCAGGTGGCGGCGGCGAGGACGCCGAGGGCGCTGCCGCGGACGGTTCGCGCGATGTGCAGTCCGAGGCGGGGGGATCCCGATGAGCGGGGCGATGCTGGAACTGGATGCGGTGCGCCGCGTCTTCGGCACCGGTCGCGGCGCGACGACGGCGCTGGATGGGGTGAGCTTGTCGGTCGCCGCGGGTGAGCTGGTGGCGATCATGGGGCCCAGCGGCTCGGGGAAGTCGACGCTGCTCACGCTCGCGGGCGGCCTCGACCGGCCCACCAGCGGCGGTGTGCGGGTCGGTGATGCGGATCTGGCGACGTCGGACGCGGAGGCGCTGGCCCGGTTGCGTCGCCGCACGGTCGGTTATGTCTTCCAGGACCTGAACCTGCTGCCGACGCTGACCGCTGTCGAGAACGTGGCCGTGCCGTTGGAGCTCGACGGTGCGAGTGCGCGGGCGGCGCGCCGGGAGGCCCACGAGGCGCTGGCTGCCGTGGGCCTGGCCGGGCTCGCTGACCGCTTCCCCGACGCGCTGTCCGGCGGGGAGCAGCAGCGCACCGCGATCGCCCGCGCGTGTGTGGGCCCGCGCCGGCTGCTGCTGGCCGACGAGCCGACCGGCGCGCTGGACTCGTTGGCTGGTGAGCAGGTGCTGGCGGTGCTGCGGGAGCGGGCTGATGCTGGCCTGGCGGTGGTGCTGGTCACCCACGAGGCGCGCTACGCCGCGTGGGCCGACCGCGTGGTGTTCCTGCGCGACGGCCGCGCCCAGGACCAGGCCGGGCCGCCGGCGGGCCCCGAGACCTTGCTCGCCGATTCGGATGTCACCCCATGAGCACAGCCGCGTCTGGCCTGGCTGGCAGGTGGGCGCGGTGGCGCGTGGCGCTGCGCCTTGCCGCGCGCGACGCCCGACGTCATCGGGGCCGCACGGGACTCGTCGTCACGCTGATCGCCATCCCCGTGGCGCTGTTGGCGGGCGGGGCGACGCTGTGGGCCACCCAGGACGTGTCCCCGGCCGAGGAAACCGTGCAGCAGTTCGGCGCCGCCGACTTCGAGGTGCGCGCCCGCGACGGCGACGTCGACCTGGACTGGGTGCCAGGCGAGCTGCCCGACGGCGCGCAGGCGACACCGCTGAACCGTGGCGAGCTGCTGCTGGCCGGCGAGCTCGGGCCGGTGGGAGCCGAGTCGATCGGCGTCGACCTCACCGCCTCGGTGCACGAGGGCCGACTCGACCTCGTGGCGGGATCGGCGCCGGAGGGCGAGGAAGAGGTCGCGCTCACCCCTGCGCTCGCCGACGACCTCGACGTCGACCTTGGCGACGTGATCGCCGACCCTGACGGGGACCCCGTCGGCGAGGTCGTAGGACTGGCCGAGTGGCCCTCGGCACTGCCGCGGCGTACCGTGTTCGCCGCGCCTGACGCGCTGCCCGGTGCCACCCGGCAGGCTGGGTGGGTGGTCACCGCGGGCGAGGCCGAGCACGAGGCCGTCGCGACGGCGCTGGCTCCCACCCCTGGCGACGAAGCGCCCCGAGGCGACCAGCCCGGGGCTGACGCCCCCGAGGCTGGGGAGGAGGGCACTACCGACGGCGGGGAGGCCTGGCGCGTCACCGCGCGCGCGGACGTCGTGCCGGTGACCGGTGGGGGCGGGTTGGAGGCGGCGTTCGCGGTCGTGGCTGCCCTGGCGCTTGCCGAAGCCGCGCTGGTGGCCGCCGCCGCGTTCGCGGTCGGGGTCCGCCGCCAGCTGCGCGACCTCGGGCTGCTCGCTGCCGTCGGCGGCCGACCCGGCGACCTGCGGCGGGTGATGGTGGCCGGCGGGGTGGTCGCCGGCTCGGTGGGCGCGGTGCTCGGCGCTGCCGGCGGTATCGCGGCGGTGGCGCTGCTCGAGCCGTGGCTGGAGAGCTGGCTCGGCCAGCGCCTGCCCGGCGGGCTGACCGTGCCGGTCGGGCTCGTCGCGCTCGCCGTTGTTGGCGGGCTGGGCGCCGCCCTCGCCGCGGCAGCAGCGCCGGCGCGCACCGCCGCTCGACTCACCGCCACCGAGTCGCTGGCGGGGCGCCTGCCACCGGGCGCCCCACCGCGGCGCGCGGCCACGGTCGGCGTCGCCCTGGCTGCCCTCGGCGTGCTGCTGGCCGGCGGCGCCGCATGGCTGGCCCGACCCGCCGCCGGCACGCTCGACCAGGATCCCGCGCTGGTGGCGATCGCCGTCGGGGCGATGCTGGTCGTGCTCGGCGTCCCGCTGGCCAGCCCCGCCATCGCCGGCGCCCTGGGCCGGCTGGCGGGGCGGCTGCCGACGCTGCCGCGCCTGGCTCTGCGCGACCTGGCCCGCCACCGCGCCCGCACCGGCGCGGCGCTGGCCGCGGTGACCGCCGCGCTCGCGCTGCCCGTGGCGATCGGCACGATCCTCGTCTCCGAGGAGCCGCCCCGCCCATCGCTGGCCGAGGAGCATGTCCTACTTCGCCCGCCGCTCGACGGCGACGGTGGCGTACCAGCAGCAGCGGTCGATGCGGCCGCCGAGTCCCTCGAGGTCGAATCGGCCGCATCGTTGGCCGCGGTGCGCGACCCCGATACCGGCCAGCCCGCCATGGCCAGCTTTGAGGGCGGCGGCTTCTCGGGCCGGCTCGCGATGGCCGCCCTCGACGAGCCCGAGGAGGTCGCGGCCGTCCTCGGTCCCGACGAGGCCGCCGACGATGACGCCCTCGCCTCCGCGGAGGACGCACTCGCTGCCGGCAAGATCGTGCTGCTCGGCGACGACAACGGGCCACGCGGCCGCACCGTCGAGATCGTCGTGCCCCTCGACCCGAACGCTCATGCTGACGATCAGCCAGGCGAGGATGAGGGGGAGCCCTCATTCGCAGTGGTGGCCGAGCTCCCGGCCGTCTCGGTGCCGGGCGGGGACTGGCCAAGCCTGCGAGCGAACGCGCTGATCACCGCCACCGCCGAAGCGCACGACTTGGCTGTCGACAAGGCTGCTTCGACGCTGATCGCCGCCGCTGAGCCGCCGGCCGCCGCCGACCGCGACGCGATCCGCGGTCACGTCGCCACCGCCACCGAGCAAGTGCAGGTCAACCCCGAGGGGCGGCTGGCCGATTCAGCCATGCTCCGGTTCGGCGACACGCCCACCGATCCGGGACGCATCGTGACCCGCGTCGTCCTGGTGCTGGCCGCGCTCGTGGCCGGCGCGGTCGTGGCGATCGCCACCGCCTTGGCAGCTGCCGAGGGTCGCGGCGAGCGCGCCACCCTCGCCGCCGTCGGCGCCAGCCCCCGCGCCCGCCGCCGGCTCCTCGCCGCCCAAGCGCTCTCGCTCGCCCTTGTGGCTGGGGCGCTCGCCATACCGGTCGGGCTCGTGCCTGGCAGCGCCGCCGCGCTCGGCCTCATCGGCCGACCCCCCGCCCCACCATGGGAGACGCTCGCCGTCGCCCTCATCGGGCTGCCGCTGGCCGCCTGGGCGATCACCCGAAGCATCGCCCGCGAGCGCCACCTCGCACTCCGGCGACCGGCCTGACGACCCGACGCACAACCGAGACCCGGGACGTGTCCGTGGCTCGTCCCGCCGCACCCGAGGACCCCTCTCCTGTGGGTGCACATACATACTTGACATGCATGCTCTGTATGTTATGGCGTCGCGACGGTCCGGCTCGACGGCCGAGACCGGCGCGACGGGGCCTCGCTCCGCGGCCGCCTGGCCGTCGGGCGCCGTCTCTCGTGGGGGGAGGCGGCGCCCGACCGGCCCTCGGAGCCCGGGGCCGGTGGAACAGAGGAGGGCGTGTTATGGGCAGCCTGATGAAGCGAAGTCTCCTGACGGTGCTTGCCATAGGCGTGGTGACCTTCGGCTTGGCCGGTGGCGCTATGGCCGACTCGGGCGAGACAGAGAGCCCCGATGATCCTGACGATCACACAGAGCCTGCACTCACGCCCGACGAGGGAGAGCTGGACGAGCCGGTCGAGTCCGTGAAGATCGAGACCGAAGAGCTCGACGGGGGGCACATACTCGAACTCCTCGGTGGTGAGTAGCGCGCCGGTCGGATTGGTGGGTGGGGTGAGGTGCGCTTCCGTCGGGCGCCGCACCCCTCCGGCCATCCGCGTGCCCTCCACATCGAGCAACGACGGCGCGGGTATGGGCACGACCCACTGGGTGACACTGGCATGCGCCTCATGGCAGGAGGCGATCTGCGGTGATAAGCCTGCACTTCCAAGCCGTCCCGCTGGCGTTGCCCGGCCTGCTGATCTCCGCGGTCATCGCCGCGGTCGCATCACGGTGGCTTGCCAGGCGACTGGGAACCACACGGCTGCCTGCGGCGCTGCTCATCTTCGGAGCGACCGGTCCGCTCTTCGTGACCTTGACGCCGACCTCGGCGGCACTCGGACCGATGGGGCTGACCGGAGGCGGCCGCCACTGCGCGTTGGGTCTCGGCACGCTCGCGCCGGCCCACCTCGAGCTTCGTGACGCCCTCAACGCGGCGATGTTCGTGCCCCTCGGCCTCGCCGTCGGGTTGCTGTGGCGCCAACGCAGCCGGGTACGGCTGCTGCCTGCCGCGCTGCTGCCGGCGGCGGCGATCTTGGCCGCCCAGTTCCTCCTCATGCCATGGTTCGGGCGAACCTGCCAACTCGCCGACACGATCACGAACACGACCGGGGTCGTTGTGGGCCTGGCAGTCGCAGCGATGCTGCGCCCGCTGATCCGCCGACCTTCGGCTGCAACCGAGCACTCGGGACACGGCACGCGTTGAGCGAGCCAAGGGCCGATCCCGTCGTGTCAGGACCGCGATCCCGCAAGCTGGTGTCGGAGGCCACAGGGCGGTCGCAGAGTATGGGGAGCCCCCAAGTTCCGCAGGGGTAGCAACTCCGGGCGGGGGTGCGGCGTCTCACCGTGAGCGAACGCGCGAAGGGCCTCACGGAGAGGGGCAGGGTGATGGCTCAGGCGAGACGTCGATGGATGTTCTTGGTGGGTGGGTGCGTGCTGGCGCTGGCACTGACGTTGACGTGGTTGCTCACCCAGCCGGAGTTCGCCGAGGTCGAGTTGTACGACTACGAGGTCGGCGAGGGCGGGGAGGCACTGCTCGTCGAGTGGCACTCGGACCAGAACTGCCTTCAAGAGCGTCGCGATGTGGCGGTCAGCGAGACCGAGGACAGCGTGGTCGTGACCGTGAGCGTGCGCGAGTGCCGCCGGTGGCCCCACTTGTGGCGAGAGCGGCCTGACGAGACCCCGGTAGCCGTCGGCGGGCAGGACCGAATAGAGCTTGACGAGCCCTTGGACGACCGACAGGTGCTGCTGGGAGCCCCGCCCGAGTAGCCGGGCCCAGCCAGCGGGCGGGGAGCCGTTCACAGCGGTGGTGCACACAACGCCGGCGCGGCAGGACGCTCAAGGCGACCACGCCCGGATCGCTCGTGAGGAGACACAGGTGCCAACCCTGTGAGCCTCTCACCAGACCCTCGCGAACTCCCTCGTCAGCGGGATGTGCTCACAAGTCAAGTAAGAGATGAGCATGTCCAGTAGAACCACGGCGTCGCACGTCAGAAGCGGGGTTCCTGCGTTCGTGCCGTCACGTAGCTCGCTGGAATCGACAGGGCAGCGGCGAGGATGTGCGCGATCAAGACGCTGGGAGTGGCGGGCGCTGCAAGCACAGCGAGCGCACCGGTGTACATGCCCGCAACTGCGATTGCGATTGCCCGGGGGCGCCACGAGCTGCGACCGGCGAGTTCTCCGATGATGACGCCGGCGGCCCCGGCGACGGCGGCGGTCAGCAGCGTCTGCGTGAGGCCTGGGCCGGTGAGGACAGGCTGCGGATCAATGAGTATGCTGTGCGCCTCGAGACGCCAGTAGAGCCGCTGCTGCACGAGCGCTTCCACCAGTCCGGTGACCACTGCGGCGAGCGTCAGCCCCAGCAGAGGCCACCCAGCCAGGTGCCAGGCTCGCCGCAGCCTCCAGGTCGCACGATCTCGCTCTCGCAGGTCGGTGGGTGCGCTCATGGCTCGGTGACCTCCCCGAGGTCGTAGCCGCGCAGGTCGAGATCGAACTCCGCCAGCGGCTGCTCGTCCGTTTCGCCTGTGGCGTCGTGCTCGTGCAGTTCGACAATCGCATGATGCTCACCGAGGGGGAGGGTGAAGAACAGCTCGGTGACCCCGTCACCCTGCCGGCGTGAGGTGATCTCGGTGACCTCACCATCACCGTCGCCGGGGAACGAGGGACTGCGTGCCCAGACGCGCCCCTCGTGTGCCTCGGCCTCGTCGAGCCAGGCCACCGCGCGCACGGCGTACCGGTCGTCGCTGAGTCGGGCGGCGTCGAGCAGCGCGATCGAGCTCCCTTCGGTCGATTCGACTGCGCCGATGGGGGTGTGGGTGTCGAGAGCGTCGTACCGGTCGGTCAGATGTTGATCGTCGGGGGCGGTGACCACCAAGATCCCGAGCCCGCCGATACCGCCGACCAAGAGCGTCCAGAAGATCACGCGGCGACGGAAGCGCCGCAGTGCCAGCCCGACGGTCTCCGGTGAGGGCTCGTCGGCGAGGTCGCGGAGCTCGTGTGGCGCAGGGGAAGGCTCAGTCATCGGGGTAGTGGTCCTTGAAGGCGCGGCGTGCCCGGTGCAGCTTCACCTTCAGCGTTGTCGGGGTCGTGTCGAGCATCGTCGCTGCTTCTTCTCGGGGAAGGTCGAGCACGTCGCAAAGCACCAACACCTCGCGGTGGTTGCTGGGCAGTGCGGCCAAGGCTTGCTCGATCGCGAGCCGCGTGGGCGTGTCGCTGCTGGCAGCGGCAGCCACGTCCCCGGGTTCGGTGTCCGAGGGTTCGGCGATTCGGCGTTTGCGCAGGTGCGACGCCACGACCCGGCGAGCGATGGTCAGCAGCCACGTGCGCACGTGCGCGTCGCCCCGGAACCTCAACGCGCCTCGGAAGGCGCGCACGAAGGTCTCCTGGGTGAGGTCCTCGGCGAGGTGGCGGTCGCCGACCATCCGCAGGATGTAGATGTACACATCCTGTTGATACGCGGCGAACACATCGCTGAGGTCGATCTTGGCGCCGTCCATACATGCCGCATGAGACGCACCCACCCGGCGCGCGGTTACACGCTTCCTTCCGATAGATCGAAGCTCTCGACTTGCTTGAGTCGTGCGAGCGAGCAACTGACAGCCTGCGCACCACGTCGCTCAAGTCGACTGCAGCTGCAGCGTTCCTGCGGAGACTCAGGTGCGTAGCTGTGGACCCTTCCCCGCAGACCTTCGCGAACTCCCTGGTCAGCGCGTCATGAGATCAAGCCGCCAAGGCCACGCGCGGGTACCTGGCCCGAGGGGCCAACCAGTTGCATAGTATCTGCAACCCGGTACCGTAGCCAGCGTTCCCGAGTAGGAAGGCCGTTGCCATGTCAGGCCCGACGATCGGCTTCTCAGTGGGCCCCTCCGACCAGGAGCGTGTCCAGCGGCTTGCCGACCGCTACGCCCACGGCAACCGTAGCTCGTGGCTGCGTCAGGCCATCGACCTGTTCGAGGAGAAGGCCCTGTTCGACACCTTGGCGGATGTGCAGGCCAGAGGCGACCGGCTCACGGCGCGGCGAGGCATCGACCGCGACGTTCTCGCCGGTCTGATCGCAGAGGCGGCAGCGAATCCCGACAGCCGTCATGCCCAGCGTGTGGCGTCCCTGATCGAGCAGTTCGCAGACGGGTCCGAACTCGATGAAGTGGAAGCGAACCACGAAGCCGCGGAGGCGTTCATGTCCGCTGCCAGCACAGAATCCCCTGCGGCCGCGGATGCCTGACGGTGCCGCTGGTCGTCTACGACGCGCAGCTGCTCGCTGCCGCCACAGCGTTCGCGGGTGCCACCTACCAGTCATGGCCTGACGTGCCCCCATACACGTCCAACCCTGAGGCGGACTGCATCGGCATCGTGTCTTCCTCGCCAAGGCACGGCACCGATTTCGGTCTTGTGCTCAGCCGCGGCTTGCTAACGCAGGTTCAGGCGGTGCTCGCAGACGACGTCGGCCTGGCCCAGCGTGACATCGACGAGTACATCTTCGCCCTGCTCACCTTCGCCCGGGCAAGTGGCGGCAGCATCGTCGCGGACCCGCCATTGCCCGCGACGAATCCTCCGCATGTGGAGGTACCGCTTGAGCTTGCAAGCAGAGCCGGGAACATGCTGGTGGCAGCGCATCCCGATCTGGTGAAGCTCGGTCCCCGCTGGGGGCCACAGCGAACCTTCGTGCTTCGCCCCCGAGACTTCACCGAGAAGGTCGACGCCGCACGGCGGACCCGCTGAACCCAACGAGGCGACACCCCTACGTGACTTCGTCCCAACGCCGTCACACGGGGGGGCAACCGCACGGACCTCCTTGCCGTTGCTCGAGAACTGCGGAAGGCGGGCGCTCCTGACCCTTCCACGCACCGACGTCCCGGAGTTGCTACGCGAGGTATCAGGGGAGCCCAAGACCCGCATCAAGTCCTCTCGCAGAGCAACTGACCGACGCGCTCCTCAATCAAGGGGTGCAGGTCTACCCTGGCTCGAGCACACCACGACCGGAGACAATGTCCGGGTCCAGTATCCGCTGCCCGTGTGGAGACTCGCCTTACTAACCTGTGGAGCCACCTTCAGGTGCCCCACGAACGCCCAGGTCAGCGAGTTTCGAGATCAAGCCGCCGCGGGCATGGTCTCAAAACTGTGTCGGTGTCGCGCTCAGAACTCGCGTTACGGCGTTGCTGGGGCGGGTTGACGGGTCGATCGAGCGGGGTCGCCGCAGCGGGGAGCGTCGCCGAGGGGCTGCGGCGGCGCGCTGATGGTTCCGCGGGGCGGCGAGGCGGTCTGATGACGCTAAACCGTTGGACGGCGTCGTGCGTGAACTGGGTGAGGCTGCACGATGCGTGGGAGCGATGGACGAGGGGGCGATGTTCTGTGACCGGATCCGGCCCCGGCTGGTGGGCTCGCTGAGCTTGCATGTCGGCGATTCGGGGGTGGCCGAGGAGCTGGCGCAGGAGACGCTGGTCCGAGTGTGGTCACGCTGGTCGCACGTGCGCGGGCTGGATGCCCCGGAGGCGTGGGCCCACCGCGTGGCGGCCAACCTGGCGAACTCGTGGTGGCGGCGCTGGCAGGCGGAGCAACGCGCCAGGCGCCGCCACGGTCCTGCGGTGCAGGAGTCCGAGGGGGGCGCCGATCCCGGGGACGCGATGGCGGTGCGTGCCGCGGTGGCGGACCTGCCCCGCCGGCAGCGAGAGGCGCTGGTTCTGCGCTACTACGTTGGCTGCTCGGTCGACGAGACTGCGCAGGTGATGGGACGGGCGCCCGGCACGGTCAAGGCGCTGTGCCACCAGGCCATCACACGCCTTCGCGCAGCCGGCATTCGCGAGGAGGCCGCCCGGGAGCCGAGCCGGGAGGTTGCCGATGACAGATGAGGGCCTGGGCGATCGCCTGTCCCGTGCAGCGGCCACACCCCGCCTCGACCCCCACCTCGCAGCGTCGGAGGTCGCGCGCCGCGGTCGACGCCGTCACCGGCAACGCGTTGCCGGCTGGTCCGCGCTGCCTGTGCTCGTGGTGCTGGCCGGCGTGTCCTTGGTGGGGCTGCTGCCCGAGGGCGAGACCACTGTCGAGCTCGTCCCGTCCGACGATGATGGAACCGTGTCGGAGGTAGCGGTGCCGCCCGAGGGCGAGACCGCCGCCGCTGAGCTCGATGACGGCTCGCCGGTGTTCGTCGTCCACCACGACGACGGCGACGTCGATGTGCTGTCGGCGGTCAGCACCCACCTCGACCACCTCGTGGTCTGGTGCGCGCCCGAGCAGGTGTTCATCGAGCCGGTGGGCGCGACGGTGTACGAGGCAGATGGGCAGTGGCAGGGTGGGCCGGCCCATGCCGGCTTGGCCGCCTATGACGTCGAGGTGGTCGAGCACGACGGCCAGACGCGCGCCCGAGTCGGCTACCTGAATGAGCCGCCGGAGCGCCCCAGCGACGAGGGAGAGGCGCTGCCCGGCGAATGCGACGAGTTGACGATGATCGACGGCGACGGCGACCTCGCCGCCGAGCCCGACGGGGTGCTCCTGCCCACCCCGTTCCACCGCCACCCGATCGACGTGGCCGATCTCGAGAGCCTCGCGTCGGGGACCACTGCCGTGGTGGAGGCCACCCTCGACCTCGACGCCGACCCGGCGCGGCTGTGCAATGCCGACCGCGAGGGCTGTAGCGACGCCGGCGTGACGGTTGCCTCGAGCTGGTGGCACGACGAGCCCCTCGAGGGCTACCGGGGCGCCACCGTCGGGCGGTTCCTCGTCCGCATCGACGACGGCGCGGTCGGCGCCCTAGCCCAGCTGCGACGCGAGACCAGCGACCCCGAGGGGCTCTACCACGCCGACGACGACCTCACCCGCGCCCAGCAACGGCATGACCTCGGCGAGTACGGCGAGCTGTTCATCACCCCCGCTGGCGAGACCTGCCTCGTCGACGCCGACGGGCGCACGGAGCACTGCGCCGACCTGTCCGAGCACCCCCACGGCGAGCCATCGGTGGCCTTCGTCGACCACGGCGCCCGCGAGGCCGACGGGGAAACCGCCCGCTCGCTGTCTCCCGTCGTCCTGGCGCCGGTGCCCGACGGCGTCGAGGCCGCCCAGATGCTCGTCGGAGCGCGCGGCGGCGTCGAGCCAGCCGAGGTCGAGTTGCTCACCGAAGGCGCGCGTCAGGGCGCTGCCGAGGCCGAGGACGCTGCAGACCACGTGGTCACCGAGCTCGAGCCCTCAGTGATGTGGGGGCGGGTCCCGCCTGCAGAGGAGTGCGTCGCCTACGCGCTGCTCGACGCCGACGGCGACCTCGTCGAGGTCATCGAGGACGTCGAGACCGTCATGCCCGACGAGGGCCTCACCGATTTCGAGCGCAACGCTCGCGAAGAGCACTCCCGGGGCTGCTGAACCCACGAGCGCCAACCGCTCGGGCGCGTGCCATCACCGCCGACTGGCCGACGAAGCGATCGGCTCGGCGTCCTGATGTCGCGAGCCGGTCCCTACCTCGCGGCGGCACCCCGGTCCCATCCACCTGGCGAGCGACACTGGCTTCACGTGCGGGACCCGGTCCCTGTTTCCGCCAGATCCGCAAGCCGGTCGAGAGATGCCTGCAACATCTCGGACGTTGTGGACCGAGCGCGGGCGAATCGATTCTCGTCCGTTAGTTGTGACCAGTCATAGGTGTGCGTCACCTTCGTTGTCGACCCTCCCGTCGGCTCAAGCTCCCACCGCCACAGGTGACCGGCCGGTCGCTGACCCGGATCGGCCGGCAGCCAGGCAATGCGCCGCGCCTCCTCGAACTCCACGACGTGGTTCTCGCGGACGCTGCCCCTCGTAAGGACCATGGTGAACACGTCCCCCGCGCCACGGACCCGTTGCCCCACGGGCGCCTCAGCCAGGTTGTCGTTGCCATCCCACCGCGCTTGCTGGGACGGGTCTGCGATGAGATCAAAGATCACCTCCACGCTGGCGGCCACCTCACGAGTGACCTTCACGTTGCGGGAGACCTCGGCGTCATCGTCGGTCATGGAACAGCTCCTCGGACTGTCACGTGGCTGCGTGCACCACACCGCAGCCACCCTTACTCGGGCGCGACCCGTGTCTACCAGACTTCGGACGACGAGCCGATCGTGGCGCCATCGACACTATGCGCGGCCACAGCCCCCTAGCCAACGCGTACGCAGTTACCGCTCTGAACGCCAGCGAGAACCTCGGTATCCGGGCGATGCTCATCGCCGGTGCGGGCGCCGTGATCGGGTCGCTGCTCGGCACGTTCTACGGCTACGTCGGTTCGATGACCGTGCTCGGCGAGCTGGCCGACGGTGTTCGACTGGCGGTGCCGTGGCTGCAGCTCGCGGCGTTGGTCGCCATCTCGTTGCTCGCCGGTGTCACCGCGTCGGTCCTGCCGGGTCGTCGCGCCGCGCGCACCTCACCGGTGGCCGCCTTGGCGAACGAGTGACCAGCTCGCAGCTTGACACCCATAGGAGCTTCACCGCCGCCCTCCGGGGCGACGACGTGGATGTCGGAGTCAGTCTCAAGACCGGTCAGGCAGTGTTGGAACGCCCACTGCCATGGCGGCAGTCGCCAGGCGCGTGTCCCATGTGGCGACAATCAGTCCGTCGGCGTCGACGAGCAGGGCACTGGCGAGATGGATCGCGTCGAATCCGCTGAGTGCGTGCTCCTCGGCAATATCCCCCGCACGCTGACCCACCCCTTGGGATACTTCTACGAGGCGCAATGCTGACCACAGCTGACCCCAAAGACGCCTGGCGCCCTCGTTCTGCTCGGTGGTCAACCGCGCTGCGCGATGCGCGGCAGCGAGGGCCGCCCGAACCTCAGCGTGCGCGACCCGGCTCGAGAGCACCGCATCAGCGCCATCCCACAGCGCGGCGGCGGCGTCGCTGCCGTGTTCCTCGATCACCAACTTGACCAGCGCGCTGGAATCGAAGTACGCGATCACGCCCGGCGAGCCTCACGCTCGCTCGTGACATACTCCGACACTCCGCCCTGTGCCTCGATGCGTCGCAGCTCACGGGCCGAGAGCCGATCCTGTGCCGGACGGCTTACGTGTCCCTCAGCAGTGAGTCGTTCCAGCATCGACGGGACCCCCGCCCGAATAAGACGCGCCACCGGTCGGCCCCGATCGGTGATGACCACTTCCTCACCCGCCTGGACCCGTTCGATCCAGCGTTTGAGCTCCCGGCGCAGCTCCGCAACCCCAACCTCGGACATCATCACCTCCTGTACATCTCGACGTCGGTCGATTGTACATGTACGCGAGACTCCACCAGGGCGTGCGGCGACGCGTCGGCGCCCGCGGTCCAACCCCCTCCGCGCTGCCGCCGAGTTCCGCCTCGCCGGGGCGCGGCAGGCTACGGCGACTGCTCCGGCGCCGGCGTCGGTGCCCACACGACCTCGAACCGCTCGCACACCACCGCGAGATCAAGCGTGAACGCCATGCCGAGCGCGTCGCATGTCGCGCCGAGCGCGTCGCGGTGGACCTCGCGCCAGTGGCCCAGCGAACCGTCCCCCTCCCCCTCCCCCTCCCCCTCCCCCTCGACCCTCGCGAACTCGGTATCCACGTCATCGAAACGACGAACGTCCACGCGCGCGGTCTCGATCACGCAGACGGGGTCGCCCCCTCCATCAAGGATGACCGAACGATCACCAGCGGCGGGCCGCGGCTGCCCCTCGGCCTCGTACTCCGCGAGCAGCGAGGTCGTCGCCCGTTTCCGCCCCGCAAGGACGAGCGCGGCGAGTTCGTCGGCCGTCTGCGCGTCGAGCCCGAACGCGAACGACTCCCTCGGTAGCGGCATGCCGGTGGCATCCTCATAGGCCCGTCGGAACGCCTCCACAGCCCCTCCCCGTTCTCCAGGTTCCGCCAGACGACCAGCGCGCCGGCCTCGCCCCACCCGAATGTGTAAGACCCCCGCCGGGGCCCGCCCTCGTGACCAGCATAGGCGTACGGCACCGACCCTCGCTGACGGACATTCACGGGGCCAACCTGGCCAGGGACGGGGCTTTCAGACGGTCGCGGGCAACCGACGAGGGGGCCTTGCTGGGGACCGATGAGTTCTCTCCGCGGCAGCAGTCCTCCTTCGACATGGTTGGTGTCCGGGACCACGCTGGCGCTGACGATGAGGATGACCGGCCGCGCGCCGTACTGCGACGATCTCGAGGGCGAGGGGGTCGCGCTCCTACGCAGCCGCTGCGCTGCGGCGTGACCACCGGGGTCGGCGCCGTCGAAGACGCGCGAGCGCGTGTGCTGGCGCTGCTCGTAGGATCCGGGACAGCGTGGAGTCCATGGAGATGCCCAGCGGGCTGCCTGTGGGGGTCGCGGCGTTCGTCGGCCGCGGGCGTGAGCGTGCGACAGTGACTGGCCTCGTGGTGGATGCCCGCGTGGTCACGTTGACCGGGTCGGGCGGCTGCGGCAAGACGCGCTTGGCGGTGGAGGTCGCGGGGGACGTGGCGTCGCGATTCCCCGATGGGGCCGGCTGGGTGGACCTGCAAGGCGTAAGCGAGCCTGAAATGGTTGCTCCGGCCCTCGCCGCAGCGGTGGGCGTCCGCGAGCGGCCCGGGCGGCCGCTGGTCGATGCGCTCGCCGAGCAGCTCCACGCACGGCAGATGCTGGTGGTCCTGGACAACTGCGAACACGTGGTGGCGGCGTGCGCGGAACTGGTCGCCAGGTTGTTGTCGTTGTGTCCAGACCTGCACGTGTTGGCCACGAGCCGCGTGCCGCTGGTGGTTGCGGGTGAGGCGACGTTCGAGGTCGCCGGGCTGCCGGTGCTCGACGCCACTGTTGGGTCCGCCGACAGGGTCGCGGCCGCGGAAGCGGCGCGGCTGTTCGAGGTGCGGGCCCGGCAGGTGGTGGCCGACTTCCGGATCGACGATGGCAACGCCACGGCGGTGGCCGAGATCTGCCGGGGGCTGGATGGGATCCCGTTGGCCATCGAGCTGGCGGCGTCGCGGGTGCGGGTGCTGGCGCCGGGCCAGATCGCGGCCCGCCTGTCGGACCGCTTCGGGCTCCTGACCGGCGGAGTGCGCGGCGCACCGGCACGGCAGCGGACGCTGGAGGCGTCACTGGCGTGGAGCTATGACGTGCAGCGGCTGGCGTTGGCACGGTTGTCGGTGCTCGCCGGCTCGTTCGAGCTCGACGCCGCGGAGGCGGTCGTGGGCGGGGCGGGCACCGACGGCAACGAGGTGTTTGATCTGGTCGGCGGGCTGGTCGAACAGTCGATGGTGGCCGTCGTCGAGCGTGGTGGCCGGGCCCGCTACCGGCTGCTGGAAACCATCCGGGCTTATGCCGCCAGCGGCTGGCGGAGCTCGACGACCCCGACCGGGTGCGCGACCGCCATCTGGCGTTCTACGTGGGGCTGGTGGGGCGCTCCCAGGCGGGCATCAACGGTGACCAGCCCGAGCCCTGGATCGCGCGGCTGGCGGTGTCTCTGGATGATCTGCGCGCGGCGATGGACTGGGCGGCGGCGTCCGGAGATCTCCCAGCGCTGGTGGACCTCATCGAGCCGATCGTGCGCTTCTGGTTCGAGCACGGCTTATCCTCAGAGGCGCAGCGACGGCTGCGCGACGCGGCCGATGCCCCGGGCATCCGCGAAGACGAGCGCGTACGGGGGTTGCTCGCGGCAGCGGCTCTGACCCTCGCCACCCGCTGGGAGCCGGCCACCGCCTATCGGTTGGCCAGTCGCGCGGTCGACGCGGGACGCGCCGCCGATGCAGGCGGTGCACTCGCCACCGCGCTGAGCTTGCGAGCCTGGATGGGGGCGTGGTCGGGGCTGTCGCCCAACCACCAGATCGACGCCGACGTCGAGGAGGCACGTCGCCGCGCGGAGCGGGGTGGCGATGCTGCGACCCACGCCTACGTGCTCGTCATGGCTGCGGGGGCGCTGCTCGTTGGCCGAACGAACGATGTTGGATGTGACCTGTTGGAGCAGGCCGTTGGGGTCTGCGAGGCGGGCGAACTCGTCTTCCAGCTGCCGTCCGTCCACGCGGCCCTCGGGCTGTGGTCGGTGTGGTCTGGGGAGCTCGACCGGGCACGTCGGCACGCCCGACGGGCCGTCGAGCTCGCCCGGCAGATCGGACGTCCCGGATGGGAGGCGATCGGGCTCACCGGGCTTGCCGCGGCCGCCGTCCTGCAGGGCGATCACGGTCAGGCGCAGCAACGGCTGGCCAAGGCGCAGGAGATGCTGCGATCACGAGCCCTGGAGGGATCCCAGTTCGAGACGTGGTTGCGTCCCTGGCTCGCGTTAGCGGCCTACGCATCCGGCGATCTGGACACCGCTCGGGCCACCGCGGAGGCGATCGTGCGGATCGGCCGTGGCAGCGGCAGCCGCTGGGACGAGGCCATCGGCCAGTGGCTGCTGGGCATGCTCGCACACGGCCAGGGCCGCTCCGACGACGCGCGAGCCCATCTGCAGGCCAGCCGCGCCCTGTCCGCCGACCCGCGCATGCCGTTGCCGCTGGGCCGGTCGCTGCTCGGCCTCGCGGCGCTCGCCAAGCAGGATGAGGACCTCGAGGACGCGTGGGGGCTGGCCCATGACGGCCTCGAGACCCTCGACGACTACGGTGACCGGGTCGGGGCCGCCGCCGCGCTGGAGACGATCGCCGACCTGGCCACCGCCCTGAGCGAGCCCGCGCGGTCGCTGCGCCTGCTCGCCGCATCTGAGCGGTTCCACACCGAGTCGGGCATCGCCCGCTTCCCGGCTCAGGCAGACCGTTTCGATCGAGCCCGCCACGCCGCACGGGCCGCACTGGATGACACGGAGGCGACCACCTGCTGGGAGGAGGGCGACCCGCTGTCGCTGGCCGACGCGGTCGCCTACGCCCGCCGCGGACGGGGCGAACGGCTACGCCCGCGGATCGGCTGGGCGTCGCTGACCCCCGTCGAACGCGACCTCGTGCGACTCGTCGCCCAAGGCCACACGAACGCCGAGATCGGCGAGCGCCTGTTCATCTCCGTCAATACGGTCAAGAAGTACCTGACCCGCGTGTACGCCAAGGTCGACGTCGACGGGCGCGCCGAACTCGCCGCGGAAGTTGCACGAGCCCGGGATGCACCCGCGCGCGAGTGTTCTCGGGAAGGCTGTGGGTGCGGATGAGCCAGTGAAGGTCCTCAACCGCGCTCTCGGCGAGTTCCACCCGAGCCAACGGCTATAGCTCGTCCAGCGGGACCGTCTGCCCTGCGGCTGCCTGCCGGACGCTGGTTGCGTTTGATCGTCGAACCAGATGGCGGCGCCCGGACGGCCAGATCTGACGGTCGACGGGCGGCTTCGACAGCTGATCGATGAGTTCCGTGTCGTCGGGACGTCAAAGTCCTCCAGAACCGCTGGGAGACTGACGCCCTCGTACGCGAAGGAGACGCACGTGGCCAAGCTCATCTACTCGATGATCACCTCACTCGACGGCTACGTCGAGGCGGCTGAGGGCGACCTCGGCACCGGGCCCGCCGAAGACCAGGAGGTGCACACGTTCATCAACGACACCTTCCGCCACGTCGGCACGTTCCTCTACGGCCGGCGGATGTACGAGACGATGGTCTTCTGGGAGACCGCGCACACCGAGCCCGGCCTGCCGCCGCACATGCTGCAGTACGCGCGCGACTGGCAGGCTGCGGACAAGATCGTCTACTCCACGACACTGGAGTCGGTGTCGAGCGCGAAGACGAGGATCGAGCGGACCTTCGACCCCGACGCGGTCCGTCGGCTCAAGGCCCACGTAGATCACGACCTCACCATCGACGGCCCGACCCTCGCCGCCCACGCGATTGCGGCCGGACTGGTGGACGAGTACCACCTCTTCATCACCACGAGCGCGGTCGGCGGCGGCAAGCGCTTCTTCCCGGATGGCGTGCGCCTTGATCTCGACCTAGTCGAGGAGCGGACGTTCGACGACAGCGGGTTGATCTACGCGCGCTACCAACCGCTCAGGTGACGTCCCGGCGCTTGGTGAGGATCACGCCGAGGACCACGAGCACCAGCGCGTAGGCGAGCAACGCGAGTCCTCCTTCCCAGGCGTCGAGGTAGGCCCGGTTGGTCAGGGTGCTGCCCGTGAGCGCGCTGCGCGCAGGACCGGGAAGGTAGACCGTCCAGCTGTGGATGGCGCCGACCCCGGTAAGCACCGGTTCGACGACGAAGAGGTAGATGAGCAGACCGACGACGGTGACGGTCTGGTCCTCGAGGAGCGCGCCGAGACCCACGCCGATCAGCGCGAAGGCAACGGTCGCCGCGCGACGCCGGCGATAGTGGCCAGGTTGCCGGTGTCAGCGAAGTCGAACGTGATCCCTCGGGCGGCGAGCCAGGGCCACGCGATGGCAAGGGCGACGGCGGTGCAGGTGACGGCGAAGGCGATGGTGACCCAGCGGGCCCGGATCGGCGCGCCCTGTTGGAAGGCGTCTTCGAACTCACGGGCCGCCTCGCCGACGACATGGGCGATGAGCTGGAGGGCGAAGGGCTCACCCAGGCCCGCGCCGAGCTCTTGTGGCGCCTGCACGTCGCCGGGCCCTCGACCCAGCGCGCGCTCAGCGAGGCGCTACGGTGCACCCCGCGCAACGTCACGGGACTGGTCGACGCGCTCGAGGCCGCTGGGCTCGTTCGGCGGGAACCCCACCCCGAGGATCGGCGCGCCATGCTCGTTACCCTCACCCCCCAGGGCGAGAAGCTGCTGGCACGCTGGCGAGAAGGCTACGAACAGCTCGCGGGACGCCTCTTCGGTGACGTATCCGCCGGGGATCTGCGCGGCTTCCACGCCACCCTGTCCCACATGCTCGAGCAGCTCCGCCGACAGTGACAGTGCCCTTACAGGGGCTGAGAGGGTCGGAGCAGTACGAGCAGCTCCGACATGAGCGTGCGCGTGCGCGCCCGAACCGCGCGGGTGCGCCCCGGCCGGCTAGCAGTCGAGGTGGCCGTTGACGACGGCGCGGGCGGCGTCGTGGATGCGTTCGCGGCGGCTGCGGGCGGCGCCGCGGAGCCGCTCGAAGGCGGTGGCAGCGTCGAGGCCGTGGCGTTCGGCGAGCTTGCCCTTGGCCTGTTCGATCACCACGCGGCTGTCGAGCGCGTGTTGCAGCTGCTCGCGAACGGTGTCGCGCTCGACGATGGTCTGGGCGTTGAGGATGTAGGACGCGGCCATGTCAGCCAGCACCCCGGCGGCCTCGACCCGGTCGGCAGGCCATTCCTGTGGGCCACGGCGGTAGAGGTCGAGCGCGCCGAGGGGGCGTCCCGCCGCATACAGCGGGACCCCCGCGACCGCGCACCAACCCTGCTGCAACGCCACCGGGGTGAAGCGGGGCCACCGCGTCTCCGCGGTGAGATCGGCGCTGGTGACCACGTCCCCGCTGGCATAGGCCTCGTGACAGGGACCGTCACCGACTTCGGTCTGGTGGTCCTCGATGCGCACCACCTGCGCGTCCGACGCGCTCACGAACTGCAGCTCTCCGTGCTCGCCCAGCGACACACCGGCGCCATCGATGTCGAGCGCGGCCACGACCTGGTCGGTGAGCCGGTACAACACATCACCAACCTCGTAGCCGTCCCTGAGCGTGCGCGCGTAGTCGGCGAACACCCGCACCAGCTCAGCCTGATCCACCATGGCCAGCCCCTCCATGCCTCTTGGGGTCGCCGCCTTCCCGACGAGAACGGCCACCCGACGAACTCTGGACACCACAGGCGCCGGCGAGGTCAAGGCCGAACGGACACCCACCGTCGGTGGTGGACGTGGGCAGCGTCGGGGCGCTGCCAGGCAAATAGGCTAGCCGCCCCCTCCGCGCCCGTCACCTTCTCAGGTTGGGCCGTGGCGGCGTCACAGATCGAGCTCGCCGGCGACGATCTCGGCGGCGACCTCGTGGATGCGGCGGCGTTGGGCGCGCGCGTAGGTGCGCAGCCGCTCGAACGCCTCAGCAACCGGCAGGTCGTGGCGTTGGGCGAGCATCCCGTTGGCGCGTTCGACGATCACGCGGCTGTCGAGCGCGTGCTGTAGCTGCTCAGCCAAGGTGCGGTGCTCGTCGAGCTTGCGGGCGTTGAGGATGTAGCCGGTGGCCATGTCGGCCAGCAGCTGCCCGGTCTCGGCTTCCTCGTCGGTCCACTCGTGCGGCGCCTTGCGGTACAGGTTCACCGCCCCGACCCGCTCGTCGGCCACCGCCATGGGCAGCCCCGCGACCGCGGCCAGGCCGACCCCGGTCGCCCCCGCGCGGTAGGAGGGCCAGCGGTCCTCGTGGCGCAGGTCGACCACGAACACGGCGCGGCCGGTGGTATAGGCCTCGTAGCAAGGCCCCTCGCCCACCGAGACCTGCGTTTCCTCGACGCGGACCACGTCCTCGTCGGTGGCCGCGACGAACTGCAACGCCTCGCCCTCCCCGAGCGACACCCCGGCACCATCGATCCCCAGCACCTCGACGCACTGGTCGGTCAACCGGTACAGGACCTCACCCACCGAGTAGTCGCCGAGGATCGTGCGGGCGTAGTCGCCGAACGCGCGACGCAGCGCGGTCGAATCGATCATGGTGCTCGCCCCTTTCCCAGGGGTCACGCCGCGGCTAGACGAAGCGGCGACGGAACACCATGGCGAGAAGCATCCAGCCCGCCCTCTTGACCTATGGGCCCCGAGGGATGGGAAACCCCGCGCAGGATCGCGCGAGCCAGCACCTCACTCCGCAATCAACCACCCTAACGAGTTGCGGGCTCACACGCGGAGACCCCTCCCGCGACCAGGGGGGACCTCGCCGGGTCGGTCGGTTAGCGCTCTGGGGTCGAGTGGTTCCGCTTCCCACCCGGTCGCATCCCGGCCCCGACCTCCCTGGACGTCCTCGGGCGAGCACGCACCCGCTGACGACCACCGAGGGGACGCTGACCATCACATCGGCGCGGCCTCGCAGGTCGCGGGGGTCCGCGCGTGACGCTGCTCGGTGATCGCGAGGTAGTTGCCGAGTTCGTCGCGAGCACGGGTGAGCGCGTCCAGGCGCTCGTCGAGTCCCTGCAGGCGGGAACGCAGGACTGCCAGCAGCTCCTCGCAGGGCTCGAGCTCGGGTGCTTCGCCGCTCGCGCACGGCAGCAGGTAGGCGATCTCCGCAGTCGACAGTCCGGCGGCGAGCAGTCCCCGGATCTGGCGGACCCGCAGGACCGCGTCGTCGGCGTACTCGCGATAGCCGTTCGCGCCACGATCGGCCTGGAGCAGCCCCTGGCCCTCGTAGTAGCGCAGCTGGTGGGTGTTCACCCCGGTCCGCCGGCTGAGCTCACCGATCAGCACGACCGCCCTCCCCTCGCCACAAAGCCCGTGCGCGTACCCGCGCTTGACCTTCACACCGGTGTGAAGGCTGACACTTCTCGCCGTCAGCCACTCACCCACGTGCAAGGAGACCATGATGCAACCTCACGTTCCCAGCGACACCACCGTCACCGTCCTCGGCCTCGGCCTGATGGGCCGGGCGCTCGCCCACGCGTTCCTGCGCAGCGGACACCCGACGACGGTGTGGAACCGCACTCCCGCGAAGGCCGAGCAACTCATCGCCGACGGCGCCGTGCCAGCCGAATCAGCGGCCGAGGCGGTCGCGGCGAGTCCGCTCGTCGTGGTCTGCGTCACCGATGGTGACGCGGTGCGCGACGTGCTCGGCTCCGTCGACGCTCGCGTGCTCGAGGGGCGGGTGGTGGTCAACCTCACCTCGAGCACGTCAGAGGAGGCACGGCAGATCGCCGAGTGGGCGACGGGGAGCCGCGCGACCTACCTCGCCGGCGCGATCTCCGCCTCACCGTCCGACATCGGGGGCGAGGGCGCCGCGATCCTCTACGCCGGCCCCCGGTGGGCGTTCGACCAGCACGCGGGGATCCTCGAGCCCCTCGCGGCAGGCACGACGTACCTCGGCGAGGACCACGGCCTCGCGTCGCTGTACGACGCGGCGACGCTCGGTCTGATGTGGGGAATCCTCAACGCCTACCTGCACGGTGCCGCACTGCTCGAGGCCGCAGGCGTGGACGCCGTGACGTTCGCCCCACTGGCCTCCGCAGGGGTGCGCACCGTCGTCGACTGGCTGCCGGGCATCGCCGAGCAAGTGGACACCGGCAGGTATCCCGCCGTCGATGCGAGCCTCGACATCCACGTGGCCGCTATGGGCCACCTCCTCGACGAGAACGAATCCCTCGGTATCGACACGGGGCTGCCGCGGTTCGTGAAGGACCTCGCCGACCGCGCCGTCGCAGCCGGCCACGGCGGCAGCGACTACGCCGCGATGATCGAGCAGTTCCGCAAGCCCGCGGGTCACTTCGAGTGAGCCCGTCCGGTCAAGGCACATCACCGCCGCTCACGCTCGGATGGGCTGGCCCTCGCAGCGGGCCCTCAACCCGGCGAACATCCGTGGGGCGAAGACCGCGTCGACCAGCTCATAGCCGTGCAGCATCGCCCACACCCACGGGCTGCGCTGGCAGCGATAGCGCACCCGGACCAGCAGGCGGGCGCGGCCCTCCCCGACCGGTTCCAGGACGAACGCCCACGTGAAGTCCAGGAACGCTCGCGCGTACCCACGGGAGTCGGGGTCGGTGTCGGCGGGGTCGAGCGGGCGGCCAGTGACCGGATGGATCGTCGCGCGGAAGACCAGCACCCGGGGTTCCTCGAGCCGGGCGACTTTGAAGCTGAACGGGCCGGTCGCGTCGTCGATGCGATCGCCCACCGCGAGGTGCTGCAGCTCGGGGATGATCCGCGTCGCGCTCGTCTCGCCGGCCACGGCCGCCGGTACACGAGATAGCCGCCCGTGGCAAGGACACCGGCAGCCGTTGCGAGGGCGATCGGTCGACTCCGCATGCTCGTCTCCAGTCGGATGGTGTGGCAGCCTGCGGCGCATGGCCGACCGCACGCAATCCTGCCAGGACCGTGGCCGCTGGTCGCTGTGGTCTCGCGACTCGACGCTCAGCATCGCCTCGCACGGCTCGGCGCTGTCCATCGCCTCCATCGGGTCGACCGCCTCCGTGGGCTCGATCGGCTCGATCTGCTCGATCGTGTCGATCGGTCGGCCGGCTCCATCGGCTCGGTCCTGTCCGCTGCCAGCCATTGGTCCCTGCTGTCCTACCGGTCCAACCGTGCGATCCGTGCCGCCGGAGTCGCCGGCGACAGCCCTGCCACAACCGCGCTCGTGGTGGTCGCCGCCGGCGCGTTCGTCGCCGATCAGCTCGCCCGACGACGCGCACGCCGTGGCACGGCTCGTACCGCTGAGGGCACCGAGTAGATGGGGGCAATCCCCGATGGGTTCCTCGCACGCCGCTGCGGCATGCTGGCGTTCTCAGGGTGGCCGAGCGATGGACGGGGGCGGGCGTGGGGGCCGTGGACAGAGAGCCCGGCGCGGGAACGGAAGGGGCAGCGTTCGCCATCACGCGGACGACCGCGCTGCTCATCGCGGTCGGCGTGTGGTCGGTCTTGAACCTGGTCGCGGGGACGGCGTGGGCGATGGGTGCCACCGGCTACCCGTTCGTGGCCGATCCCGCCAGTCCGTTCGACCCGCTGCTCGCAGGGTTGAGCGCGCCGCTGGGGGCGGCGGCCGTCGCGACAGTGGGGGCCGTGAGCCTGTTGGCCGCCCTCGCGGGCGGACTCGTGCGCCGTCCGGGGCCCGTGGCCACGGCGGTGGTCGCGCTGTTGGCGTTGGCGAGCGCCGCGACACTGCTGATCGTGCCCGGCATCCGGGTGCTCGCCGCGGTCGCGTACACCCCGCTGCTGCTGCTCGGCGCGCCCTTCGACTGGCCACAAGGCGCCTCCCTGGCCATCGTCTGGCCGTGGCCGGTGACCTACGAAGCGCTGGCGCTGACCGGCGGACTGTTGAGCGCGTTCGCAGCCGCGGCCGTGCGACGTCGCGCCACCGACGGCTCGCCGCACCCGGTGCCCCAGGCCACAGCAGCCACCGCGCGGCGCTGGGGCCGCCGCGCGGTCGCCGTGGCCGTCGCCGTGCCCTTGGCGTACGCGGCCACGCGCTACGCCTGGGCGCTCGGGCTCCCGCTCGGGATCTCCGACGAGGTGCATCGTGAAGGGCAGGCCACCGGCCTGTGGCTCCAGGGAGCGGCGCTCGCCAGTCTCGCGGTGGCCGGAGCAGGCCTGACCCTCGGCCTGCACCAATCCTGGGGCGAGACGGTGCCGCGCTGGATCCCGGGGCTCGGCGGCAAGACCGTGCCACCCACGGCGGCGACCGTTCCCGCGTTCGTCGTCGCCGCGCTGGTCACGATGGCGGGGCTCTCGTTCGTGCGACTGCACCTCGCAGGTGCCTTCGACGACTTCTTCGCGGGCACCAGTTGGGCGGTGCTCGGACCCGAGTTGCTCTGGCCAGTGTGGGGCGCTTCCCTGGCCACCGCGGCACTCGCCTACCACACGCGTCGCCAACACCCGCGGGGGTAGCGCCCGGTGGCGGCCGAGCGCCACCACCGACCTCTGCTACGTTGTCCACTGATCCGTGTGGCCCCGGCTACCGTCGCGCGCATCCGGGTGGGGCCGCCGTGTCACCGCGCATCGCGGCCACAGCGCTCGAGGAGGACACCCGCAGATGTCGGGAGCGGGCCCGGCACATCGTTGGCCCCAGCCCCAGCACGTCGGCGTGATCGGCGCGGGCGTGGTCGGGCTGTCGACGGCGTGGTTCCTGCAGGAGCAGGGCCTCCGGGTGAGTGTCCTCGAGCGGCGGAGCGTCGCCGCCGGCCCGTCCTGGGGCAACGCCGGACTGCTCACCCCCAGCTTCTCGACGCCGCTGCCCGAGCCGGGCATCCTGCGCTACGGCGCGCGTGCGGTGCTCGATCCCTCGTCGCCGGTGTCGATCCCGATCACCGCCGACCCACGGTTGTGGCGCTTCCTCGCCGCGTTCGCCCGGCACACGAGCCCGCGCCGCTGGCGGTTGGGGGTGCGCGCACTCGTCCCGCTCAACCGCCAGGCACTCGCCGCTTTCGACCGGCTCGCGACCGGCGGGGTGCGTGTCGGCGCGCGCGAGGCCGAGCCGTTCCTCGCCTGCTTTCGTGACCTCGAGGAGCGCGAGGAGGTGCTCGCGAAGTTCGCGCGCGAGCAGGCCCTCGGCCAGGAGATCGACTTCGAACTGCTCGAGGGCCACGAGGCCCGCGCCCTCGAGCCGATGCTCTCGGACGAGGTCGGCGCCGCCATCCGGCTGCACCGCCAGCTCCAGATCGACACCCCGGAGTTCGTGCACGCCCTCGCGGACGCAGTCACCGCGCGAGGCGGGGAGCTGTGCGAGGGTGTGGACGTCACCGGCATCCGGCACCGGGGCCGCACGAGCCTGGACGTCACCACCCATCGGGGCGAGACCCAGCCGTTCGACGCCGTCGTCCTCGCCGGAGGCGTCGGGTCGACGGACCTCGCTCGGCCCTTCGGCGTACGTCAGCCCATCCAGGCCGGCCGCGGCTACAGCTTCTCCGTCCCCGCCGAGCGGCCACCGAGCGGGCCGATCCACCTGCCGACCCAGCGCGTGGTGTGCACGCCGATGCGCGACCGGCTCCGCGTGTCCGGAATGATGGAGTTTCGCCGGCCGGACGCGCCGCTCGACCACCGACGCGTCAACGCGATCGCCGACGCCGCCCGACCGATGCTCACCGGCCTCGACCTGGACGCCCGTTCCGACGAGTGGGTCGGGGCGCGGCCGGTCACGCCCGACGGGCTGCCGCTCATCGGACCGACGCGCTCGCCACGGGTGCTCGTCGCCGCCGGTCACGGGATGTGGGGTCTGCTGCTGGGGCCGGTCACGGGCCAGCTCGTCGCCGAGTCGATCGCGACCGGCATCGCCCCACCCGAGCTCACGCCGTTCGACCCCCTGCGGTGAGTTCCTCGGTGAGCCACGTTCAGACGGTGCAGCCCGCCAGCTCCCGCCACTCGCGGGCGAGGTGCGCCTGGTCGGCGTAGCCGCACGCGGCCGCCACGAGCCTCATCGGATGATCGTGCCCATCGCACCCGGTGCGCGCAATGGCCGCGTTCGTCGCCGCTCCCTCGACAGACGAGAGCGGCGCAGCCCGGGGTCCGGGGGCTGCGCCGCGATCCGCGTGGCAGGGGGCCTCCGCGCTACTTGAGCCAGGGGGCCTTCTGCACGATGGCCAGCTGCTCCCACCGACGACCCAGACCCCAGGTGTGCCCGGCCGCACCCACCGCGAAGGCCACGAACAGCAGCGCGTACAGCAGGTGATAGGTCATGAACGGGTTGCTCTCCGGCAGCAGGCTGCCCGCCCACATCATCACCACCACCACGCCGCCCAGCACCGCGTTGACGCGCAGCCCGATCCCCAGGATCAACGCCAACCCCATGCCCAACATCGCCACCATGTACATCACGTCCGCGAACGCCGTGCCCGCCAACGCCTGAAACGCCGGCGCGAACGGACCGCTGGTGCCGTGCTCCAACCAGCCCGCCGCCGGACTCCCGCCGGCGACCCACGCCTCAGCCGGCGCGGTCGAGAACCGCAACCCGAACGCGCTGTCCAAGAAGCTCCACAGAAAGATCCAGCCGGTCGCGATCCGCGTCACCGCGAAGATCCGCGCGAACGCGCGCGACCGCGGCGTCTGCTCGGCCGCCGGCACGTCGGCGACAGTGATCATGGGCTCGTGAGTGGTGGCGCTCATCGTTCTTCCTCTCTCCAACCAGGGGCCTCGACGCCCCGATCAGTGGCAACGCCCCGCGTGGTGACGTCAACCAGAACTATGCTCGCCCGACCCCACCCGTCACCGTGCCGAACCGCCCCACTTCAGCGGGCCATTTAGGGAGTCCGCGCGGGACCTCTGGCCCCCCGGCCGCAGGGACCCACGGCCTTCGGGGCGCCGACGGGGCGCGATCCCCGCTACCCCTCGCTCCTTGAGCGCACGGCCCCGATGGGCGACGGCCCGAAGGGGCGGCTCGCGGGAAGCTCGTACCCGCGGGCTGCACGAGCGCCTCAACCCGTGGAAGGCGGGGAGCTGGCGCGCGGCGGGGTTCGCTGCACGAGGGGATCGAGGAGGGTGGGTTCGTCGGCGACGGCGATGCGGTAGGCGCCGTCGAGCGCGTTCCCGCGCGGTGGCCGCAGCGGCTGGCCGGGCAGGAGGGCCGCGAGGCGTCCCCGGAAGGGCTCGACGAGCAGATCGCCGGCGTCGAACAGCCCGCCGTTCCACGACACCGGGGCCTGCGGATCGAGGGACACCCGGCGCGCCGCGGCGGCGAGCGCGTCAGCGAGCGCGGCCCCGGCGCGCGACCAGATGCGCTGCGCGTCCTCATCGCCTTCACGTGCGGCGGTCGCCACGTCGACGGCGAACGCTGCGATCGTCTCGGCCGGCCGCTCACTGCCGTACACGAGGGTCGTGAGCGACGCCGGCTCCCCGTAGCGCGCCGTGGCCAGTTGCGCGAGCCGCTCCGAGCCGCCGCGGCCGTCGGTCGCACGCAGCGCGCTGCGTAGGCCCTGCTGGCCGATCCGGAACCCGCTGCCCGCGTCATCGAGCAGATAGCCCCAGCCGTCGACGCGCGCGGTCGCACCGCGGGCATCGATCGCGAGCGCGATCGTGCCGGTCCCACCGGCGACGACGGCACCCGGCTGCGAGCCCACAGCCCCGCAGAAGGTCGTGACCACGTCACTGGCGACCCCGCAGGATTCCGCGCCCGTGGCCACAGCGAGCACCTTGAGCACCGTCGCGGCGTGCTGGCTGGGCGCGTGCACCCCCGTGAGCCCCAGACACGCCGCGTCGACCCGCTGGCCATCGAGTCCGGCCGCGACGACCGTGGCCTCCAGCGCCTCCCGGACCGCCCGCGGACCGCCGGGCTCGGCGACGTGCGCGAGACCGGGCCCGCGGGCCCGCGCCACCGCCCGCCCGTCCACGTAGCCCGCGAGCGCGGTGTGGCTCTTGCCGCCGTCGAAGGCGAGGACGCGGGTCATCCCGTCGGCTCGCCGAGCCGTTCGGGGCCGCCGTCGAGCAGCTCGCGGGTGGTCTCCTCGACCGCCGGGTGGCCGATCTCGCCCTCGCCCGCTGCCGCGTCATCCGGGTGGAGCCGGCTCACGATCCGATAGCGATCACCGCGATACACCGAGGCGACGAACTCGACCACGCGATGGTCGGCATCGCGCGTGACCCGCTCGAAGAGGAACGCCGGGGAGTGCAGCGGCACGCCCAGCAGCGCCGACTCCCCCTCGTTGGTGACCGTCGGCTCCGCGGTGCGCAAGCCGTGCTGCACCCGGATGCCGTACCGTTCCCGCAACAGCGCGTAGAACGACTGGGCCTCGAAGTCCTCGCGCGCGAGACCCGGCACCAACCCCGCCGGCACGTGCAGCCGCTCGATCGCCATCGGCTCGCCATCGGCCAGCCGCAACCGCGTCGCGCGCACGACCGGATCCGAGGGCGAGACCCAGAGCCGCCGGCCGATCCGGGCACCCGCCGGCACCGTCTCGAACTCGACCACACGGCTGCCGGGCCACAAGCCACGGCGGCTCGTGTCCTCCGAGAACGACGACATCGCGTTCGGGTGCGCCAGCTTGCCGTCCCCCACGAAGCTGCCCTTGCCGTGACGTCGTGCGACCCGACCCTCCTCCTCCAGCTGGTCGAGCACCCGGCGGAGGGTCATCCGGGCCACCCCCAGCTCCGCGGCCAACTCGCGCTCCGACGGCAACGCATCACCCGACGACAGGCCCTCGATCAGGTCCAGAACCGACGCGCGCACCCGCTCCCGCTTCGAGCCCTCGGCCACCGTCAACGTCGCGTCTCCACCCTGTGGACCACTGGTCTAATATCAGAGTAGCCCGGGCGCGAACCTCACCGCAAGCAGCACTCGGTGTCACGACGGTGTGACGCATCATGCCAGTGATATCGGCCCGCGGGGGCAGGACGGGTGGTTGACCGAAAGGTGTAGACCACTTAGGCTACTGGTCCACTGCCGTCGGCGAGCGACCCGCGGGCGAGGAGCCCGTCCGTCATCCCAGGAGCCGCGCATGCCGTCCCCCGAGTCCGCACACCCCTACGTCGCCGGCGTCGTCGACCGCCTGCTCGCCGCCGCTGCGGAGCAGGACACGACGCTGCGCAGCTGTGCCGAGCAGCTCGCCGACCGCGTCCGCGACGGCGGGGTGCTCCACGTGTTCGGCACCGGGCACTCGCACATCGTCGCCGAGGAGCTGTTCGCCCGAGCCGGCGGCCCCGCGTTCGTGAACCCGATCCTCGACGAGACCCTGATGCTGCACGCGGGCGGGGGCCTGAGCACCCGCGCGGAACGGTTGCCGGGCTACGCCCGCGTCGTGCTCGACGGTCACGACCTGCGGCCCGGCGACGCGCTGCTCGTCGTGTCGAACTCCGGACGCAATGCCGTCCCGGTCGAGGCGGCGCTGCGCGGCCGCGAACTCGGTCTGCTCACGCTGGCGCTCACGTCGTTCGGGCACTCCTCCTCGGTCACCTCGCGCCACGGAAGCGGCCAGCGCCTGATGGATGTCGTCGACGTCGCGCTCGACAACCGTGCCGATCCCGGCGACGGGCAGCTCGAGCTCCCCGGCAGCGGCGCCCGCTACGGGCCCACCTCGACCGTGGTCGGCACCGCGCTCGCGCAGACGCTCGTCTGCATGGTCGTCGAGACGCTCGACGGGCAGGGGCACACGCCGCCGCTCATCCGCAGCGCGAACCTCGACGACAGCGACGAGCAGAACCGCGCCCGCAAGGCTCCCTACCTGGACCGCATCCCCGCGCTGCGCTGACCGCGCATGCCCCCGGAGACGCCGTGCCCCCATCGCTGCTCGTCACCAACGCTCGCCTCGTCACGGTCGACGATCCCGCCCCCACCGGGTGGGTGCGCCTCGAGGACGGACGCATCGCGGAGGTCGGGCACGGCGCCACGCCCGACCGCGACGACGTCGAACGGCTCGACGCCTCCGGCGCGTCGCTGCTGCCCGGCTTCGTGGACTTGCACGTGCACGGCGCGGTGGGCCACGACACGATCGACGGCGACCCCGCGGCGCTCCACGCGATGGCGGGCCACTACGTTCGCCACGGCGTGACCGCGTTCCTGCCGACGTTGGTGACGGCCGACCCGCCCACGACCCTCGCGGCACTGCGGGCGATCGGGGAGGCCGTCGGCGCTGTCGCCGACGGGGCGACGATCCTCGGGGCGCACCTCGAGGGGCCCTTCATCAGCACCCGACGCAAGGGCGCGCACCGCGAGGACCTCATTCGCGCACCGGATCCCGGCGAGGCCGAGGCGCTGCTCGCGACCGGCGTCCTGCGCCTCGTCACGATCGCGCCCGAGCTGCCGGAGAACGCGTGGTTCATGGACGCGTGTCGCGACCGCGGGATCGTGCTCTCGGCCGGGCACACCGACGCCACCCACGCCGATCTCCTCGCCGCGGTCGACCGCGGGGCGCGCCACGTGACCCACGTGTTCAACGGCATGCGCGGCATGCACCACCGCGAGCCCGGCACGGCCGGCGCCGCGCTCACCCTCGACTCGCTGACCTGTGAGGTCATCGCCGACGGTGTGCACGTGCATCCCGCGATGCTGGCGCTGGTCTGGCGCGCGAAGGGCCCCGACAGGATGCTGCTCGTCACCGACGCCGGTAAGGCCACCGGCATGCCCGAGGGCCGCTACGAGCGGGGCGGCCGCGAGCTCTTCGTGCAGGAGGGCGCCGTGCGACTCGCCGACGGCACGATCAGCGGGAGCGTCCGCATGGTCGACGAGGGACTGCGCACGTTCCTCGCCGCGACCGGCGCGCGGCTCGCCGACGCATGGCCGGTCACCAGCCGCACGCCCGCCCGCGCGCTCGGCCTGGGCGATCGCAAGGGCGAGGTCGCGCCCGGCTACGACGCCGACCTCGTCCTGCTCGACGACTCGCTGGAGGTCAGCGCGACGATCGTTGGCGGCCGCGTCGCGCACGGCGGCACCGCGACCCGCTGACGGGCGTGGGGCGTAGGTGGGTCCACCGATCCGACCCGCCCTTCATCGGGGTCGGATCAGGGCCATCCCTCGTGGCGGCATGGCCACCCTCGCGAGAACATCGGTCGCGCTACCATCTCGGATAAGCACGGAACGCCCTCATCCTCGTCGGGTAACGGGATACTCGACAAAATCTATACGTTAGGTATTGACATGTCGTACTACGCTGCATCCTCCGAGCCGGATGGCCAGCCCCCCGCGGCGGAGGCGGTCGCGCTCAGCAAGGTCTACGGGTCGGGCGAGGCGGCGGTGCGGGCCGTCGACGCGATCGATCTCGAGATCCCCGCCGGCTCGTTCGTCGCCGTCATGGGGCCGAGCGGTTCGGGGAAGTCGACGCTGCTGCACTGCCTCGCCGGCCTCGACCGTCCCACGAGCGGAACGGCGCACGTGGGTGGCACCGACCTCTCGGGGCTCAACGACAAGCAGCTCACGCGGCTGCGGCGCGACCAGGTCGGCTTCGTCTTCCAGGCGTTCAACCTCGTGCCGGTCCTGACCGCCGAGGAGAACATCCTGCTGCCGCTGCGGCTCGGCAAACGCGACCCGGAGCCGGCGTGGTACATGACCGTGATCGAGGCCCTCGGCCTCGGCGACCGCCTGGGGCATCGGCCCGCCGAGCTCTCCGGAGGACAGCAGCAACGCGTCGCGGTGGCAAGGGCGCTCGTCACCCGACCGTCCCTCGTGTTCGGCGACGAGCCGACGGGCAACCTCGACCGCACCTCCGGGGGGGAACTGCTCGCGCTGTTGCGCCGCAGCGTCGACGACCTCGGCCAGACCATCGTCATCGTGACCCACGATGCGGCGGCCGCAGCCCACGCCGACCGCGTGTGGTTCCTCGCCGACGGCCGCATCGCCGACCGCCTCGACGAGCCCACGATCGACGGCGTCCTCGACCGGATCCGCGCGCTGGAGGGGCACGGTCCCGTACCTCCCGCCACCGAGCCCGGCCTGGGGGGCTGACACCGTGTGGCGCGTGACGATCAAGGGCCTCGCCGCAGCACGTCTGCGGTTCGTGATGACCGGTCTCGCGGTCGTGCTGGGAACCGCGTTCGTCGCCGGGGCGATGACGCTGGGCGACACCCTGGAGGACGGGTTCGAGGACCTCTTCACCCAGATCGCCGGGGCCGCCGACGTGCAGGTGCGCGTCGACAGCGAGGCCGACGAGGGGGCGGGCCCGCCGGGTGTCGACGATCCCGCTGCCGAGCGCGAGGGGATGCCACCGGAACTCCTCGAGGACGTTCGCGCGCTCGACGAGGTCGCGATCGCCGACGGCGAGATCGAGGGCTCGGCGATCCTCATCGGCGACGACGGCGAGGCCATCGGGGAGTTCGGCCCCCCGACGCTCGCCTACAACGTCTTCGACGAGCCGTCCCTGGACCCCGCGGAGCTGCGCGATGGCCGCTGGCCCGAGCGCGACGGGGAGATCGTCATCGACGCGGCCGCCGCGGAGGGCCAGGGCTGGCAGGTCGGCGACGAGGTCGAGGTCGTGCTCGACGGTCCGGCCGAGACGGTCGAGCTCGTGGGGATCTTCGGCCTCGGCGACCTCGACAACCTCGCGGGGGCAACGGTCGTCGTCCTCGACCGTGAGACGGCGGCGGAGCGCCTCGGCACCGGCGGCGACCTCACCGCCATCTACGCGAACGCGGCCGACGGCACGAGCCCCGACGAGCTGACCACCGCGGTGCAGGAGGCGGTGGGCGACGCCTACGAGGTGCGCACGGCGGAGGACGTCGCCGCCGAGGACCAGGAGGCGATCGCCGAGTTCACGCAGATCTTCTCCTACGCGCTGCTCGTCTTCGCCGGGGTCTCGTTGCTGGTCGGGGCGTTCCTGATCTTCAACACGTTCTCGATCGTGCTGGCCCAGCGCCTGCGCGAGCTCGCGTTGCTCCGCGCGGTCGGCGCCGGCCGCGGTCAGCTGCTCGCCTCCGTGCTGGGCGAGGCCGCGATCCTCGGGCTCGGCGGCGGTGCGCTCGGCGCGCTGGCCGGCCTCGGCGTGGCGGCGGGTCTCCAGCAGCTGCTCGAGGTGATCGGCCTCGAGCTGCCGGGCAGCGGGCTCGTGGTGCTGCCCCGAACGGCGATCGTGGCGATCGGGGTGGGCCTCGTCGTCACCCTGGTGGCCGCGCTCGTCCCCGCGCGCCGAGCGGTGCGCGTCCCGCCGGTCGCCGCGCTCCAGGAGGTCGCGGTCGGGAGCTCGAGCGGTCGACGGTGGCCGCGCGTCGCGTTGGGTGGGCTGCTCTCGGTCACCGGCGCGGCCGGACTCGCGGCGGGGATCGTCGGCGAGGCCGGCATCGCGGTCGCCGGTGGCGGGGCCGTGGCGATGATCCTCGGTGCTGCCGCGCTGTCGTCCCTCATCGCGCGTCCACTCGCGGGCGGGCTCGGCTGGCCGCTCATCGCGACGGGCCCGCACGGCGCCCTCGCGCGGCTCAACGCGATGCGCAGTCCGCGCCGGACGGCCGCCACGGCCTCGGCGCTCATGATCGGCCTGGCCCTCGTGGGCTTCGTCGGGATCTTCGCCGAGAGCCTGCGCGCGAGCGCGTCCGATGCGATCGAGCGGGTCTTCGCCGCCGACGTGATCCTGCAGGCCACCACCGCCACCGGCGTGACCAGCGCCGCGCTCGACGAGGTGGAGGCGCTCGACGAGACCCGGCTCGTCGCTCCCATGCGGGCCGCGTCCCTCGAGGTCGCGGGCGACGACCGATTCGTCGGGGTGATGGAGGCGGACGAACTGCTCACCGTCTTCGACCTCGAGGCGGTGGACGGGGAGTTCGAGACGTTCCGCGACGGAGGGCTCCTCGTGGCCGAGTCCGCGGCCGACGACCTCGAGCTCGCCGCGGGCGACACCATCGCGGTGGGGCTGCCCGACGGGGAGGCCGACGTGCCCGTCGCCACCGTCGTCGACGGCAGCGGGCTCGACGTCCAGTGGCTGCTCGCGCAGGAGACCTACGGCGACGCCGGCGACGAGGCGCCGCTGGGCGTCTACGTCGCGTTGGCGGACGGCGTGGCCGGCACCGACGGCGTGGAGGCGGTGTCCGCGGCGCTCGACGGCTACCCGCAGGTCACCGTGCTCGACCGGGCGGGGCTCGTGGAGCAGCTCGACGAGCAACTCGGACAACTCGTCGCCGTGGTCGTCGCGCTGCTCGCGCTGAGCGTGCTCATCGCGCTGCTCGGGATCACGAACACGCTCGCGTTGAGCGTCGTCGAGCGGGTCCGCGAGATCGGCCTGCTCCGCGCGGTCGGCATGGGTCGTCGGCAGGTCCGCGCGATGGTCCGCGGCGAGGCCGGGATCGTGTCACTGCTCGGGGCCGCGCTCGGCCTCGCCCTCGGGCTGGTGTTCGGGGTGGCGTTCGTCGAGGCCGCCGAGGGCATGGGCGTGAGCCGGCTCGTCGTCCCCTGGACGCAGGTCGCCATCGGCCTCGTGCTCGCCGCCGTCGCCGGTGTCGTCGCCGGGGCGCTGCCCGCTCGGCGGGCAGCGCGGCTGGACGTGCTCGACGCGCTCCATCAGGAGTAGTCCACCGGTGACACCGGCTGGCGCGGGTTGCCGCCGGATGACCTGATCACCCTGGCGCAGGATCTCGCGCCAGGGTGAGCTATGCACGTGGGCGCAAGCCGCTCGACACCCTTTCGGCCGTACGCGCCGTCCGAGGTGGCGAGCAACCCGACGCCGCTTGACAAGCGTGCTTGTCACGCGCGTGTGTGACAAGTACGCTTGTCATCATGCGGAACCGCGTGCGGGAGCTGCGCATCGAGAAGGGTCTCACCCAGGCCCAGCTCGGCGATGAGCTGGGGGTTTCGCGCAACACGATCAACTCGATCGAGAAGGGTCGCTACACGCCGTCGTTGCCACTGGCCATCGCCGTGGCGCGGTACTTCGGCGCAATCGTGGAGGAGGTCTTCGATGACCACGGCTGACCGCCCATCGCACCGCCCAGCGGCACCGGGCCGCCGACGCCCGGTGTGGGTCCCGCTGTTCAGCCTCGCCCTCGGCGTGATCGGATTGCTCGTCCCGTGGCTCGCGGCCGACGCGCTCGACGTCGGCCTACGGAATCTGGGGATCATGACCGCCTTCGCCGCGATCCTCTGGCTGGGCCAGCGCTTCGAGGTCGTGCAGATCCTGAGCCGTGACCATCACACCGAGGAGCGCCACGCCACGATCCAGCTACGAGCGACGTCCACCGCCTACATCGCCGTCGTCGCGGTCGCGGTCGTCGGCTTCTTCTGGGAGCTCGCGCAGGGCGCGCCCGGCCCGTTCACGCTGATCGCGGCCGTCGGGGGCTTCACCCACATCGCGGCGACGATCGTGCTGCGGTTCCGCCTGTGAGCCGAATCCGCTCGCTGGCGGCCCGCCCCCGCCTGCGCGTCGCGGGCGTCGCCGTGGTCCTCGCGGGGCTCGCGGCGACCCCGCTCGCCCCCGCGCGGCCGGCCCCGGAGGCCGAGGCGACCGGGGAGGCCGAGTTGCTGACGCGCGTCCGAGAGGTCGCGGAGGACGCCGACGGTCTCCACGGCCTCGCGGTGGCGGAGGTGCGCGGCGACGACGTGACGGCCGCGGTGCTGGGCGCCGCTGACGGGCAGCAGGCGATGTCGGCGGCCACGCCGATCGAGATCGGCTCGGTCGCGAAGGCGCTCACCGGCCAACTGCTCGCCGACCTCGCCGAGGTGGGCGAGCTTGCTCCCACCGACCCGGTCGCCGAGGCCCTCGACACCGACGATCCCGGCTTGGCGGCGATCAGCCTGGAGGATCTCGCGACCCACCACGCGGGCCTGCCTCGGCTCCCGCCAGCCAACCTGCCGCGCGCGACCCTCGCGTCGGTGGGCGGCAACCCGTACGCCGGCTGGGATCGCGAGCGGCTCATCGACGCCGCCGAGGGTCGGGACCTCGACGGGTCGGAGGCGTACGCCTACTCCAACTTCGGCGTCGGGCTGCTCGGCCAGGCGCTTGCCACGCACCTCGACACCTCGTATCCCGAGCTCTTCCGAGCACGGCTCACCGAGCCGCTCGGCATGGACGACACGGTCGTCGCCCGAACAGCACCCGCCCTGCCCGACGGACACGCGCACGGACGCACCGCCGCGGGACTGTCGGCCGACCCGTGGCTCGGGGCCGGGTACGCGCCCGCGGGCGTGGGCGTGTGGTCGACCGCCGAGGACCTCGCGACGCTCGTCCGCGCACTGCTGGCGGGCGAGGCACCGGGCACGGCGGCGCTCGAGCCGCGCCGCGCCGCGGGCGACGACACCGAGATCGGGCTCGGCTGGCACCGCACCGCCCACGACCAAGCGACGGTCACGTGGCACAACGGCGGTACCGGGGGGTTCTCGAGTTTCGTCGGGACGGACCGGCAGCGCGAGCACGGGGTGGTCGTGCTCGCCCGCACGACCACGAGCGTCGACCACGTGGGCCTGCGACTGCTCGGCGTCGAGGCCGAGCCCCGGGGCGAGCCGGGGCTGCTCGGGCTGCCCTTCACCGTACTGCTGACCGCAGCGGTGGTCGGGCCGCCGCTCGTCACCGCGGCGCGGGGCGAGCGCGCCACCCGACCACGCGACCGCGCCGAGGCCCTCAGCACCATCGCGGGTGTGATCGCCGGGCTCGCGCTCCTGCGGGCGCTCGGCAGCTGGCAGATCCTCACGCCCGCGGCCTGGATCGTCATCACCGTCGTCACCGTTGCGGCGATCGCGAGCCCCCTGGCCCGGTGGCCCGACCTTGACACCGTCGCCGGTTCCCGACCTCGGCGGCTCGCGTCGACCGGCCTGTCGATCGCGGTCTCCCTCGCGCTCGTGGCCGTGCTCGCGTGGGCCTGACGACCCGGCGCCGGTGCCCGGGCTCCGGATCGCCCCGGCCGCCAGCAACGGCTCGCCCTCGCGACGCTCCCCTACCGATTCGGGGGAGCGTCGACGAGACTGTGCGCGCATGACCACCATCGACATGCACGAGAGCGGCGAGCTCCCGTCAGCGTGGGTGCCGACGTTGCGGCGCCTCCTCGACGACGCCTTCGACGGCGAGTTCTCCGATCACGACTGGGAGCACTGCCTCGGCGGCCAGCACGTGGTGGCGCGCGATGGGGAGGAGCTGCTCTGCCATGCCGCCCTGGTACCGCGCACGCTCGAGATCGACGGGCACGAGTGGCGCTGCGGCTACGTGGAGGGCGTGGCGACGGCAGCGCCCGTCCAGGGTCGGGGGCTCGGCTCCACCGTGATGCGACGGATCGGCCAGATGATTGACCACGACTTCGAGATCGGGGGACTGTCGACCGAGCGTCCCGCCTTCTACGAGTCCCTGGGCTGGGAGCTCTGGCACGGACCCACCTTCGTGCGGCGCGGCCCGCGGCTCGTGCGCACCGAGGACGAGGACGGCGGCGTCATGGTGCTCCGTGCGGGCCCCAGCCGGTCGGTTGACCTGTCCGCGCCGATCGCCTGCCACGAGCGACCCGGCGACGACTGGTGACCGGACTCGCGACGCGGGATCGGGCGGGTCGCGCGGGCCGGGCGGGTCGCGCGGGCCGGGCGGGTCGCGCGGGCCGGGCGGGGCGCGCGGGGTCGCCTGGTTGTGGCCCTCACGTGGGGTCCGACCACGAGAGCGCGGGGTCGATCAGCGCGAGGGCGCGCTGGACCGAGCGCCTGGCCGCGGCAGGGTCGGAGTCGGTCACGATCACGCCGTAGGCCATGCGCTGGGCCAGGGCCAGGTCCTCGACCCGCAGTTCGGGATCGATGAGCCCCGCGGACTGCGCGCTGGCGAGCGGATCGCGCAGGAGCGCGAGGAGCCGCCGGGTGTGCGGGCTGTCGCGGAGCTGCGCTCGCGCTTCCACGGCAGCCTCCACGAACGCGGAGGTCTCGAGTGTCAGCTCCATGACACGGCGCCACACCGCCTCGAAGCCCCTCGGTCCCGCGAGCGCAAGGAGGCGTTCGTCGACTCGGTCGCCGACTTCGTGATCCTCTGCGAACGCCGGGGCATCCGCTTCGCCCGTGCGACCGACTACCCCGACTACTATCCGGAGCGTCCCGGCGGCAAGATCGGCCGCGCGATCGAGGTCGAGCCGTTCGACACCCACCGCATCGGCACGTGGTGGGAGACCGCGCGGGCGCAGGACGGGGTCGTGTTCCCGCTGAAGACCGACGACGTCTGGTTGCTGTCGCGAGCCTGGTCCACCCCGGGCGGCTTCGTCCGCGGCGCCCGCTTCGTCGGTCGCGCGGTGGCCGGCGCGGCCCAGCGCAAGAAGCTCGTGGGGGCAGGTGCCGCCCTCGTGTGCGCGCTCCTGGAGGTGGCCCTCAAGCAGGCCACCCCGGTGTGGCTGTCCTCGCCGGTCGAGGAGCTGGTCGTCGACGAGGGCCGTGTGGTCGGCGCGGCCGTCCGACGTGGGGAACGTGAGCTGCGGGTGCGCACGCGGAAGGGCGTGGTGCTGGCCGGCGGCGGCTTCGCCCACCGTGAGGACTGGCGCGAGAAGTACCACGGCGTCCCCGGCTACTCATCGGCGATCACGGGAGACCAGGGCAGCGCCATCGAGGTCGGCCAGCGCGCCGGAGGCGCCGTGGACCTGATGGACGACGCTTGGTGGGGCGCCTCGATCCCGGCCCCAGGAACGGACAAGAGCCCGGCGTTCCTGGTGGGCGAGCGCTCGATGCCGTTCTCGATCATCGTCGACAGCCAAGGCGAGCGCTTCGTGAACGAGTCCGCCTCCTACATCGATGTGGGCCATCGCATGCTCGAGCGCGCGCAGGCCGACCGTGGGCCCTTCTGGATGATCTCGGACGCGCGCCACACCCGCCGCTACCTGCGCAGCTTCGCCGTCGAGCCCGGTGCGACCAAGGCCTTGCGCGAGGGTGGGCTGCTCCACAAGGCCGACACCCTGGACGCCCTGGCTGTGGCGATCGGACTCCCGCCGGAGCGGCTGCGCGCGACCGTCGCCCGGTTCAACGGCTTCGCCCGCACGGGCGTCGATCAGGATTTCGCTCGGGGCAGCTCGGCCTACGACCGCTACTACGGCGACCCGCTCGTCCGCCCGAACCCCAACCTCGGCCCACTCGCGAAGGCCCCGTTCACCGCGGTCCAGCTCGTGCCCGGCGACCTCGGCACGAAGGGCGGGCTGCTGACGGACGAGGACGGCCGGGTGATCCGCGAGGACGGCAGCCCGATCGAGGGCCTCTACGCCTCCGGGAACAACACCGCATCGGTGATGGGCAACACCTACCCCGGCCCCGGTTCGACCCTCGGTCCCGCCGCGGTCTTCGGCCTCCGAGCAGCGCGCCACATGGCGGCGCAGCGACACTGAGCGAGCGTCGCCGCGCGACCGGGGGCCGCGTGCGGGACCACCACCACCCGAGGAAGGGAGGAGGGCGACGTGCAGGTCTCAGGCAAGGCGATCGTGGTCGTCGGAGCAGGGAAGGGGATCGGCCGGCACGTGGTGTTCGAGTTCTTGCGGCGAGGGGCCCGCGTGGCGGCGGTCGACGTGGACCAGGCCAGCCTGGACGAGGTCACCGAACTCGCTGCCGCCGGCGATCGGCTCGCCACGTTCCAGGTCGACATCACCGATCGGGGTGCCGTCGATGCGCTGCCCGATCGGGTGGTCGACATCTTCGATCACGCGGACGGGCTGGTCAACGTCGCCGGCATCATCCAGCCCTTTGTGCGGCTCGCCGAGCTCGACGACCGAGCCATCGAGCGGGTCGTGGGCGTGAACCTCTACGGCACGCTCCACACCGTGCGGGCCTTCCTGCCGCACCTGCTCGCGCGGCCGGAGGCCCACATCGCGAACGTGTCGAGCATGGGGGGCTTCCTACCCGTGCCGGGGCAGACGATCTACGGGGCGAGCAAGGCGGCGGTGAAGCTCATGACGGAGGGGCTGTACGCGGAGCTGCTCGAGACGAGCGTCGGCGTGTCGACCGTGTTCCCGGGGGCCGTACGGACGGACATCACGACCAACTCGGGCGTTGATCGGCCCGCCTCCGCCGCGTCGGAGAAGGCGTCCCGGCGCATGATGGCCGAACCGGACGACGCCGCGAGGACGATCGTCGACGGCATCGAGAAGAACCGGTTCCACGTCTACGTCGGCCGTGACGCGCGTCTGATGAATCTCCTGAACCGGCTCGCTCCGCGCCGATCGACCCATCTCATCCAACGCCAGATGAAGCAGCTGCTCGCGTCCTAGCGTCGAGCCAACAGGCGACGGCCGGGGGCCGCCGTCAGCCCGAACACCACCGTGCTGATCGCGACCAGGAGGGTCCCGGCCGCCCACACGGTGTCGTCCACCTGGCCCAGGTCGCGCTGCTCTGCAAGGTAGAGCAGCGCGGCGGCCCCCACGGGCCCGAACCAGCCCATGAACGCTGCCTCGGAGACCCGCACCCCCAGGACTCGAGTCAGCGCCAGGAGCACCGGGAGACGACGCAGGGCCAGCACCGCGGCCACGAAGCCGAGCCCCGCCCAGCCGAGCTCCGCCCAAGCCTCCCAGGGCGCGGTCACGCCCAACAGGACGAACACGGGCAACACCATGTAACGGTTGATCGCCTCCTGGACCTGCCATTCCTCACGGCGGTCGCTGCGGTCCACCTGCGCGCTGTAGACCAGGCCAGCGACGAACACCGCGAGCACCCCGACGCCACCCGCCAGGGTCGCCGCTCCGAGCACCGCGAGCGTCAACGCGAGCGTCAACGCGAGGAACGCCGACTCCTCGAGGTCACGATGTCGCTCGGACCAGAGCAGGCCGCGGCCGGCGATCCACCCGGCGGCCACCCCGACGGCGGCCGATACGACAAGACTCGCGGCCGCCTGGCCCACCCCCGCGACCAGGGCACCGGAGCCGGCGCCGGCCAGCATCACCATCGGGGCGGCCAGTCCGTCGTTCGCGCCCGATTCGACCGACAGGAGCAACCGGACGCGCTGCGGGAGCTGCCGCTCGGCGGGCTCGCCCTCCACGACGTTGGCCGCCAGCACCGGATCGGTGGGAGTGACGATTACACCGAGCAGCACCGCGGCGGGGGTCGCCAACCCGAGGATCGCCCCTGCAGCGACCGACGAGAGCAGCGCCATGGCGGCCATCCCCACCAGCAGCAGCACGGTGAGCGCGCCGAGCCGGGAGCGCATCTCGCCGGGGGAGAACCTGAGCGCCACGGACATCACCGCCATGGCGACGGCCAATTCCGCGCTGATCCGCAGGGCCTCCTCGCCGACCGCGGGCTCCAAAGAGACCCAGCCGAGCACACCGGGACCGACCAGCGCGCCGAGGAGCAGGGCGAGCAACGGTTCGGTCAGGGGCACGTCCCGCAGCGGGCGCGACACGAGCCCGAGGGCGACCGCCAACCCGCCGATCAGGGCGAGCAGCAGCGGGAAGGTCATCGGCGACGCTCGTGACGCTAGTTCCGACCGGCCTCGGCGAAGAACTTGACGTACTCGTCGGGCAGCTGCGCGGCCGCCGCCTCGAGCTCGTCGTCGCCCACGGTCTCCTTGAGCGTCTGAACGACGGCCTCCGCTCGCTCGCGCGCGACCGCCTCATCGACGTCGAGGCCCTGTTCACCGGCTACCCGCTGCATGAACACCTCGATGCCGAAGGGCTCGGGCTGCCCGCCGGCACGCTCCCTCAGGTAGCCCCCGAGCTCCGCGGTGAGGCGGCCGGCGAGGTCCTCGGCCTCACCCCCCGACAGCCGCTGGCCGAGCACCCGCAGGGTCGATCGGGTCGCGTTCACCACCTCGATCCGGTCGTGGAAACCCAGGAGGTTCTGCACGCGGTCGAAGAACTGTTCGGTCTGCATCGAGCCCCTCGATGTCGTATCCGGCGTGGGACGGCACCGGTTGTCCCCGGTCAGGGGGTGTCGAAACGCAGGGTGAGGCCCCCGGGCCGTCCTACGAGGCGGCCGCCGCACGGGCGAGGACGGCGTCCTCCTGCTCGGTGGCGAACACGTGCAACCCCAACCGGTCCGAGAGCTCGCTGCACACATCGATACCGCGCACGCTGTTGCCGTATGCGTCGAGGCCCGGCGAGAACACGCCGATGCCGAACTTCCCCGGGATCACGGCGAAGATCCCACCGCTCACGCCGCTCTTGGCGGGCAGCCCCACATCGAAGCTCCAGCTGCCGGCGAAGTCGTACATCCCACAGGAGTACATGACGCTGAGCACGTCCCGCACCAGCCTGCGCGGCAGGACCTGATCCCCGGTGAGCGGATTGACCCCGCCGTCCGCGAGCGTTGCGGCGAGCACCGCGAGGTCGCGAGCGGTGACTCCCACCGAGCACTGCTGAAGGTAGAGGCGCAGGACCTCCTCCGCGTCGCCGTGCAGCATGCCGAGGCTGCGCATCAGGTAGGCGGTACCGCGGTTGTGGTCCGCCGTCGCGAGCTCACCCGCGAAGGTCTCGGGGTCGACCGCCAGCGCCTCGTTCCCGGCGCAGGCGCGGAGCACCGCGAGGATGCGGGCCAGCCGCTCGTCCGCGTCGTCGCCCGCGACGAGTTCGCTGGTGACGAGCGCGCCCGCGTTCACCATCGGGTTGAACGGGCGCTTGTGTCGCTCGTCGAAGCGCAGGGAGTTGAAGGCGTCGCCGCTGGGTTCGACCCCGACACGGGCGAGGACGTGCTCGCGCCCGCGGTCGGCGAGGGCCAGCGCGTAGCTGAACACCTTCGAGAGGGACTGCAGCGGGAAGACGTGCTCGGCGTCGCCCACCTCGTGGACGTCCCCGTCGATGGTGACGCCCGCGATCGCGAAGTGCTCGCTCTCGACTCCCGCCTCGTTCGGGGGGTAGTAACCCCGTCCGGACGCGTAGTAGCGCTGCACGGCACCGGGTGGCTCGGCTCGGCAACGCTCGTGCAGCTCATCGAGCCGCGCCTGAACACGTCGACGGGCATCCGGCGAGGGCATCGGTCACCCCTCCTTCGGTCGCATCTCGAGAGAGATCGCTGAATCGTCCCCATCATCCGCCGACGGGAGACCATGCACTGGTCGAAAGGACAGTACGCGCTGGTACACTGTTCAGGTTTGGGAATGACAACAGGGTGGAATCGGCACGGAGGTCCCCAGTGACCAGGGTCCGTTCCGCACGACGACGCGACGCCGAGCACCCACGTACTCGCGGGAGGTGCCGGCGGCTCACGCGGTGGCTGCTGGCCAGGCCCCGGCGCTATCTGAGCGCCCTGGCGGTGCTGCTGGTTGCGGTTCTCGCCATCCCCGTGCCGTGGCTGCACGTCGTGTCCGATGACCCCCCGGGCACCGCGTGGCGTCTCGACGGCCGACTCGAGGTCAACGGCATCTCCGTGGATCCGCCGGGTGAATGGACGTGGCTGGCGGTCGGCCGCCCCCAGCTCGTGGGCGAGATGCTCTACGACCGATTCATCGACAACGAGGAGCGCGCGGCCGACCTCCGGAGCGGATCGGTGACCCGGAGACCGGGCGTGGCCGAGCCCGCCGCCGCCGCGGTGGGTCTGCGCCACGCGGGCCACGCGGTGGATCTCGGGTTGCTCGTCGAGGTCCGCGACCCGCTCCTGGAGGGCTACCCCGCGAGCGCCGAGCTCACCTCGGTCAACGGCATCTCCCTGACCGACCGGGCGGCGTGGCAGCAAGCCGCGACCGGCTGGGAGGCGACCGCGGGGCTGCCGACGGGCGAAACACCCCAGAGCACCCGCGCCCGAACCGTGAGCGAGCAGGTCACCTTCCAGCTGCGCGACGGTCGGCAGTTCACCGCTCCAGGGCCGGATCTGCCCTACGCCACCATCAACATGGTCGATCGCGCGCCAGCCGACCTGCAAGCCGGGATCTCGTTCGAGGTCGCCGAACTCCTGCCGGGCGACTGGTTTCGGGAACTGTCCCTCGGGCGATCGCACGGAATGATGGTCGCCTTGACGACCTACGCGCACGCATCCGGTCAGGACCTGGCCCAAGGCCGTCACGTCGCCGGCACCGGTGGCATTCGCGGCGACGGTTCGACCACCCGGGTCGGGGGAGTACCCGCGAAGGCGGGGGCTGCGAACCGAGCCGGCGCCGACGTGCTGTTGCTGCCGGCGTCCCAAGCCCACGAGGTGGAGGACCTGGCGCTGCCGGGCACCACGGTGGTACCCGTCGAAACCCTCGATCAGGCGATCCGCTGGCTGGCGGGCACGACTCCCTGACGGTCCCCGTCGACCGCCCGGCGACCGGACCCCCTGGTCGGACGGTCGCGCGATCGGACGGTCAGGCCGACGGGGCGGTCAGGCCGACGGGGCGAAGGACCGGGCGTCCACCCCGCCTGCCACGAGGGTCGGCTCGAGCGCCTGCGCCGGCAGCGGCCGAGCCAACCCGTACCCCTGGGCCCGTCGGCACCCCACCGCGAGCAGGTGCTCGATGTGTGCGCGGGACTCGACCCCCTCGGCGATCAGCTCGAGGTCGTACGCCGCCCCGAGACGCATGATCGCGTCGAGCACGGCACGGTCGGTGGGGACCGTGCCGAGGCTGGTCACGAACGCCCGGTCGATCTTCAGGAAGTCCAGCGGCAGTCGTCGCAGTTGGGCGAGCGAGCTGTACCCCGTGCCGAAGTCGTCGAGGGCGACCGTCACACCCAGCCCTCGCAGCTCGGCGAGCACGTGGCGGGCCTGTTCGACGTCGTGCATGACCGCGTGCTCGGTGATCTCCAGCGTCAGGCGCCCCTCGAGCGGCCGACCCTCGAGGCAGGAGGCCACGACACGCGTCAGGCCCGGGTTGCGCAACTGCAACGGCGACACGTTCACACGCATGTCGATCTTGAGTTCGGGGAAGCGCTCCGCCCACTCGGCGGCCTGGCGAGCAGCCTCCTCGAGGACCCATTCGCCGAGCTCGAGGACGATCCGGCTCGACTCGGCCACCTCGATGAACGCGTCAGCGCCGAGCAGCCCGCGGTACGGGTGGTGCCAGCGCAGCAGCGCCTCCACCGCGAGCAGTCGTCCCGAGGCGAGGTCGAGCTCGGGCTGGTAGTACAGCTCGAACGTCCCCTCACGCAGACCTCGACGCAACAACGCCTCGGTGCTGAAGCGCTCCTGGGCGGCGACCCGGAGCGACTCGTCGAACACCACGGCCTGGTTGGAGCCCAGCTCCTTCGCCCGGTACAGCGCCGTGTCCGCCTGACCGACCAGCTCGTCGGCGCTGGTCTCGGGATTGCGAGCCAGCACGACGCCGGCGCTGACGGTGCGTCGCAGCTCGTGCCCCTGGATCGTCACCGGCTGGGCGATCAGCGCGACCATCCGTTCCGCGGCAGCCTGCGCCTCACCCTCGTCGGCGACGCCGTCCAGCAGCACGACGAACTCGTCACCGCCGATGCGAGCGGGGAAGTCCTCTTCCCGGATCATGCTGCGCACGCGTTCCCCGATCGTGATCAGGAGCCGATCCCCCACCTCGTGCCCCAGGACGTCGTTGACGTCCTTGTGGTTGTCGAGGTCGACGAACACGACGGCCACCTGTCGTCCCGGTGCGGCACGCCGCCGGTCGAGCTCCTCGAAGAGGGCGCGACGGTTGCCCAGCCCCGTCAGCGCGTCGTGGGTGGCCTGGTGGTGGAGCTCGTCCTCGGCCGCGAGCCGCCCCCAGAGTTGCAAGAGCATCGACGCGATCGCCTGCAGCGCGCCGGTCTCCTCGGCCGACCAGGCACGATCGGCGAACGAGACGAGACCGAGCACGCCATCGGTCTCCCTTCCCATCAGCGGCACCATCGCCATGGAAACGAACGGGACACCCGACCCACGCCGGATGCGCTCCTGGTACTCGTCGTTGCTCGACCTCGGCCGGAGCACGAACGCGTCCCGCAGGTCGCGGCTGGCGAGGAACACCGGGTCCGCGTCGAACGCAACCTCACCGAGCGGATCGGGATGGGGCGGCGACGGGCGCCGAGGCCATTCGTCGACGAGCACCGAGGCGCCTCGCTCGTGATCGTTGCGGCGCAGGAACACCGTGTCGACGTCGAAGAAGTGCCGCAGCTGCTGCAGCACCCCCGCCACGGCCTCGTCGGCCTCGTCGCGACGGACCGGCATCAACCGGGACGCCACCCAGGTCACGAGCCGGTCGAGGCGACGGCCGGCCTCCGCGTCGGCCTCGAGGTCGCCGCGACGGTCGACGGAGCCTGCGTCACGCTCCACGGACACTCCTCACGAGCCATCGGCGGAAGTCGGCACGGGCCGCCAGTACGGCACAGTACCCGCGTTGCGGACTACTTAGGCCCCCATGGCAACTCGGCGGGCACCGCTTCCGACGTGTCGGATGGTCGACACTCGCTGACCGATCTCCTCGCTCGCCTTGGCGGTCTGGTTCACAGAACGTGATGGCGCTCACGACGTGCGGGTGGCCGGTTGCCGGTCGCGAACGGGCTGCGCGTCGCCGGCAGATGCGCGAAGCTGGAGAGCCGTGCCGGGCCACCGTGGCGGAGCGAGCCGATCGTTCGCGCGCTGGGCCGGCAACACTGGGGGCGTGCCCGAGCGGCCGAAGGGGCTCGCCTGGAAAGCGAGCAGGCGTCCTGCGCCTCGAGGGTTCGAATCCCTCCGCCCCCGCCAGCCATGACCGCACCGCGGCTCCGCCGACGCTCAGCGGAGGGTGCGCCGCCCCTAACGGCGCGGGTCCACCCCGCCGGGCGTGACGATCCCGTGCTCGTAGGCGTACACGACCGCCTGCACGCGGTCCCGGAGCCCGAGCTTGAGCAGCACGTTGCCGACGTGCGTCTTCACGGTCGCCGCGCCGAGGAACAGGTGATCGGCGATCTCGTGGTTCGACAACCCCTGGGCGACGAGCGCGACGATCTCGTGCTCCCGCTCGGTGAGCTTCTCGAGGCCGGGCGGGTTCTCGCTCGGCGGGGCCGCTGAACGCGCGAACTCCTCGATCAGCCGCCGGGTGACCGCGGGGGCGACGAGCCCTTCGCCGCGGGCGACCACGCGCACCGCCTGGACAAGGGCCTCGGGCTCGAGGTCCTTGAGCAGGAATCCGGCCGCTCCCGCGCGCAGCGCCTGGAACACATACTCGTCGAGGTCGAACGTGGTGACGACGAGCACGTTGATCGGGTCCTCGACGTCGGGTCCGGCCAGCCGACGGGTGGCCTCCAACCCGTCGGTGCCCGGCATGCGAATGTCCATGAGCACGACGTCGGCCTGCTCGCGGCGAGCGGTGCGGACCCCGTGGTCGCCGTCGCCGGCCTCGCCCACGACCTCGATCGGATCGCCGCCGTCGGGGTCCGCCGACTCGAGGATGGCGCGGAACCCTGCGCGGACGACGTACTGGTCATCCACGAGCACGGTACGGATCGGGTCGGTCATCGCTCGATCTCCTCGGATTCCGTCCCCGGCCGTCGGGTCGAGGGGTTCGCGGGGTCCGGGCCGTCAGCCGAGGGGTCCGGACCGTCAGCCGAGCGGTGCGGGCCCTCTGTAGAGGGGTCCGAATCATCCTCGGAGGGGTCCGAACCATCCCCCGTCCGTCGTCCGAGGGCCGCGTCCCCGGAGGGCCCACCGTGGGCCGGCTCGAACGGGAGCCGCGCGCGGACCCTCCACCCGCCATCGCTGCGGGGCCCTGCGGACAGGTCACCGCCCAGCATCGTCACGCGTTCGCGCATCCCCACGAGGCCGACGCCGCTGGAGGGTTCCTCCTCGAGCGGCGCCCCCTGGTCGGGGTCCGAGGGCGAGTTGGCAATCTCGATCACGAGGTCGCGGGGCTGGTAGCGCACGGTGACCGTGGCGTTCGCCCCCGGCGAGTGCTTGCGTACGTTGGTGAGTCCTTCCTGCGCAACCCGGAACGCCGCCAGGTCGAGCTCCGGACGCAGGTCCCGCGCCTCCCCCTCGAGGTCGACCGTGACACGCACCCCTGCCGCGCGGACCTGCGCGACGACCGTGTCGAGCGCGTCGAGCCCTGGCTGGGGCGCGGTCCCGTCCGTGTCGGCCTCCTCACGGAGGATGCCGATCAGCTGCCGCATGCTCTCGAGGGTGGACTTCCCGTCCGCGCGGATCTGCCCGAGCATCTCGCGCGCCTGCTCCGGATCCCGGTCCACGAGCCGCTCGGCGGCGCCGGCCTGCACGACCATCCCCGACAGGTGGTGCGCGACGACGTCGTGCAGCTCACGGGCGATGCGACCGCGCTCGCTGGCGACCGCGCGGTCGGCCTCGAGCTCCCGCTCGCGCTCGAGTCGCTCGGCACGCTCGACGAGTTCGGCGCGGTAGGCGCGCCGGGTCTGCACGTAGGCGCCGATCAGGATCGCGATCCCGATGCTGACGGCGTTGGCGACCGACTCTGCGACGACCAGCTGACCGGCGCTGATCGTGATCTGTCCGGGCAGCTCGCGGGGGATGATCACAAAGCTCAGCGCGGAGATCGAGGCCGACGCGATCCCGCCGAGCAGGGCGGTCCGGCGCCCGGCGTAGGCCCCGAGGCTGTACAGCGCGATCCAGACCGCGAGGTTCTGGCTGCCCTCTTCGGCCGGCCCCACGACCGTGGTGACGTACCCGAATGTCGCGGCCAACGCGACGGCCAGCGGTGCCCGTCGCCTCCACGCGAGCGACCCGGAGGCGAGGAGGACGCCGCCGAGCTCCACCGCCATCGTCAGCGGCGTCCGCTCGATCGGCATCCCCACGGCCGCCGAGACCACATGGTTGCCCGCGAACATGGCGACGCTCAGCAGCCCGATCAGGACGGCGAGAAGCACGTCGCGCGCGAAGGGCGTTCGGATCCCCACGCGCGCGAGTGCACGGCGCAACCGCTGCATCGCGTCGGACTCCCTCGTTGCCTCCGGTCGGCGGCTCAGCCCAGTTCGCGGCGGACCAGCGAGATCGCCGCGGCGACCGCCGCCACCGAAGCGTAGGACGTGAGCACGAGCCCCGCGCCCAGTGCGCCGAAGGGCGCCTCGCCCAGCGCGCCGGGACCGCCCATGCTCACCATGCCACCCTCGGTGGACACGAGCGCGATCTCGAGGCCGGTGGGCAGCCACCAACCGAGGTCGAACGGGTTGAGGGCGAACATCGCCGGACCGACCAGGAGCGCGATCACGAGCAGCGCGACGATGCCTGCGATCTGGCTGCGCAGGACCTCTCCAAGACCGAGCCCCACCACGCCCATGAGCGCCGCGAAGAGGGCCGAGCGCCCCAGCACGCCGGCCGTCTCGGCGGCGCTCAGCGCGAACGGCTCCCCGGCGATCGCCAGGGTTGCCGCGAGCAGCCCGGCGGCGCTCACGGCGCTGATCGCCACCAGCGCGACGCCGCCGAGCATCGCGACGACGACCTTCGCCGGCACGAGCGGCCACCGCCGTGGTGCCACGAGGGCCGCCGGGATGATCGTCGATTGGCGATGCTCGCCGGCCAGGAGCAGCACGCCGAGGATCGCCGCGAACATCCACGGGTCACCGCCGCGCAGGATCTCCAGCTGCATCGCGGCGGTACCGAGTTCGGCCCGCGCCTCGGGCACCGCGGCGAACGCGAGGGCGGGCATGACCGCGAGCGTCACCATCGCGACCGCCAGCACCCAGGGGGTGCGAACGGACGTGAGCTTGATCAGTTCCGCGTGTACGAGCCGTGTCATCGGGGCACCTCCGTGCTCTGCGTCAGGTCGAGGTAGACGTCCTCGAGGGATGCGCCGTCGGCGACGAGGTCGTCGATCGGCGCGTGGGCGAGCAGCCGACCGTGGCCGACCACCGCGACGTCGTCGGCGACCTGCACGATCTCGGCGAGCAGGTGGCTCGACACGAGCACCGCGCCGCCGCGGGCCGCGAAGCCGCGCAGCTCGTCGCGCAGCCAGCGCATCCCCGCCGGATCGAGGCCGTTGGCGGGCTCGTCGAGCACGAGGATCCGCGGCTTCCCGAGCAGCGCGGTCGCGATCCCGAGGCGCTGGCGCATCCCGAGCGAGTAGCCGCGCACGCGCCGCTTCGCGACGCCGGGTGCGTCGAGGCCGACGTGCGTCAGGACCTCGTCCACCCGCTGCCTCGGGATGCCGGCCGCCGTCGCCACCGCGCGCAGATGCGCCCGTCCGGACCGGCCGTCGTGGAACCCGCCGGCGTCGAGGACCGCGCCGACCGTGCCCGACGGGTCGTCGAGCTCCTGGTACGGGCGGCCCTCGATCCGGGCACTGCCCGCATCGGGTGTCGTGAGGCCTAGCAGGGTCCGCATGGTCGTCGTCTTGCCCGCACCGTTCGGGCCGAGGAACCCGGTGACCCGTCCGTGGGGCACGGTGAACGAGAGCCCGTCCACCGCCCGTACGTTGCCGTAGTGCTTCTCCAGATCGACGATCGCGATCGCTGACACGCGGGACTCCTTCTCGTCGGGGATCGCCGGACAACCGGAGCACACGATCGCCGCCGAGCCGCCGTACCGCCTCTCCTGATGGGACCGTTCTGACCTCGGCCGCCGGGGGGACGCGCGTCGTCGACGCTCCTCCGGAAGGTGGAGACGCCGTCGGGCTCCCTGAGGACTCGCCCCCGACGAGCGCCGTGTTGGTACCGTCGCGAACATGAACCGGCACACCCGTCTCGCGGGCCTTCTCAGTGCGGGCCTCGTGGTCGTCCTGCTCGCCCTGCTCGCCGGATGCGAACCCGACAGCCCGTACGAGGAGGATCCGCGCGGCGCCCTCGCCGATGCGCTCGCCGCAACGCTCGACGGGGAGCATCTCGCGATGACGTTCCGGATCGACGGGCAACTCGACCTCGCCGCCGATCCGGACACGCTCGAGGGGGAGGCCGAACGTCTGGAAGGGCTCATCCTGGACAGCGAGCTGTACATCGCCGGCGCGAACGGGGATGTCGGCGACGGGCCGGCCGCCCGGCTGCGAGAGCACGACAGCGAGCTCGAGCTCCGCCTGGACGGCTCTCCGGCGTTCGCGGCGCGGGCCGTCGACGGCGAGGTGTTCGCACGCGTCGACACCGACCGTGCCCTCGACGCCCTCGGGCTCGGCGCGGCCGCGCCGGACGATCTGACCGCCGAGCTCGAGATGTTCCTGGGCCCCGACGTGGCCGGTGCCGTCGCCGAGGGTCGGTGGCTCCGGCTCGACGGCGCGCTCGACACGCTCGAGCGGACGGGGACCTCGGAGGAGGCGGAGCGCGAGGAGCTCGGGGACCTCTTCGAGACCTTCTACCGGGAGAATCTCATCGTGGAGCACCTCGACTCCGACGACGGCACGCACGTCCTGCGGGTCAGCGCCACGGTCGCCGAGCTCGCCGCCTTCACCGACCGGGCGTTCGGAACCCTGCCCGGCGCGGGTGGGCTCTCGGGCCTCCCAGGCTTGCCGGCACTGCCCGGATCGCCGGGCGGTCCGACCGACGGGTCGCTGACCGACGACGTCCCGGACGAGGTGGCCGAGACCGAGGTCTCGATCGACGTGGGGGTCGAGAACGACGCCGTGACGTCCGTGCGCGCGCCCATCGGCGAGGGGCTCTCCGACATCGGCGAGGCGTTTGTGGACGCCGGTGAGGCGCAGCCCGAGGACGTCGAGCGGCTCCGAGACACGGGGGGCGACTCGCTCGTGCTGCACGTCGACGTCGATGCCGACGGCTCCGCGGTCACCGCACCGGACGAGGCGACCCCGTTCGACCTGGGCGGCCTGTTCCAGGGCTTCCCGTTCGCGCCGGGAGCCGGCGCGGAGGACGGGGTCGAGGGCGCGGACGACGGGGTCGAGGGCGAGGAGCACGACGCGTCCGGCGATGCCGAGGCGGACCCGGACGGGCGCGCCTCGGACGGCGGCGTGACCGAGGACGCGACCGACGGCACCGAGGACGCGACCGACGGCACCGACCCGACGGACGGCACCGACGGGCCCGATGAGCAGGCGGAGACCGACGTCGAGGTGTTGCTGACCGACGCGGAACGGTTGGTGCAGACCGCCGATGCGGAGGCGGCGCTCCTGGAGCGCGCCGTCGACGACCCGAGTCTGTGGGACGAGCTCACGACGGAGCTCGGCGACTTCATGCCCGGCACGGAGTTCGAGGTCGCCGAGACCGACGGCCGAGTCGACCAGGTCGAGCTCACCGAGGGCGAGCACACCGTGTGCATCGACCTTGACCCGGACGACCCCGAGGGCGGCAGCGAGATCGACGAGGGGGCCTGCCCCTGACGCTTCGAGCTGCAGGCCCCCGCTGCCGGCCCGAGTCGACGACCCGACGGCACCGGGCCGGCACGGCGCTCACGGATCAGGCGCCACGGGTCACGCGCTCGCGGTCCCCGCGACCCGCGGCACGACCTCGTCGGCGACGAGGTCGAGCATCTCGAGGTCGTCGGGGAGGAAGTCCTGCAGCATCACCCGGTCGAGCCCGGCCTCGCGAGCCCGGCCGAGCCGGTCCGCGGCCTCCTCGGGGGTCCCGACCACCCCGACGCGACCCATCCGCTCCAGCAGCTCGTCGATCTCGCGCTCGCTGCCGACGAGCTCGGCGAACCGGCGAGCACGCTCGTGCAGCTCTTCGCGGTGGGCGCCAACCAGCACGGGCAGCATCGCCGACAGCCCCACCTCCCCCGGATCACGGTCCAGGTCACCGCACGCAGCGTCGAGCGTCTCGCGCCGCGCGCGGATGTCGTCGCTGGTCGGCAGGATGAGGTTCAGCTCGTCGGCGTAGCGGGCGGCGAGCCGCGGGGTGCGGGTCGGCCCCTTGCCTCCGATGATCAGGCGCGGCCGCGGTTCCGGGATGGGGCGGAACACGGCCTCCTCCACCCGCACGAACTCGCCGTCGAAGGAGAACGGCTGCGCCTGTCGGGACCAGAACCCCTGCAGCACCTCGAGCTGTTCGGTCAGGCGCCGGTACCGCTCGTCCAAGTCCCCGAACGGCAGCCCGTGCGCACGGTGCTCCTGCTCGAGCCATCCCGTACCCATGCCCAGCTCGATGCGGGGGACGCCGTCGGGCGTCGTGCCGGCCATCTCCGCTGCCGTCGCTACCGCCTTCGCGAGCACCCCGACGCGGCGGAAGGTCGCGGGTGTCACGAGGGTGCCGAGGCGGATCCGGTCAGTTTCCCGGCCGAGCCCGGCGATCGCGGTCCACGCGTCCGTGGCGGCCCTGGCCTCCGTGCCCGTCGTGGAGCCGTAGTGATCGCTGCGGAACACGCCCTCGAAGCCCTTGCGTTCCGCGTGTTGCGCAACGGCGAGCTGATCGGCGTACGACAGACCTTCCTGCGGTTCGAGCATGACGATGCAGCGCATGGGTGCTCCACTGGTCGGGTGTGTGGACGCGCGGCCGGGCGCGCCGCCGGATCGTAGAGTCCGTGCTCGGTCCGAGGCATCCCGAGGGACCCCGACGAGCCCCACTACCCCCGAGGAGCGGCCCGCCATGTCCCTGGACGCCGGCGGCGAGCCCGTCGTGGTCGCCGCCGCACGCGCCGTGCATCTGCGGGGTGGGCCGGACGCGCACGTGTGGGCACGCTGCGCGGGCGGCCTCGAGCGCGAGGCGGCCACGGAGCTGGCCGCACTGGGATGGCGGCCACCCCCGACGACGACGCCGCGGCCCCCGGACCAACCCGGCGGAACGACCGCCGGGTTGGAGTGGGAACGCGGTGCGGTGTACGGGACGGTCGACCTCGCCACCCTGCGCATGACCCTGCGGGCGGCTCGCACGGTCACGCGCGTGGTCCTGCTGCTGGGAACCGCCGAGGTCGACGAGGTCACCGAGATCCGCGAGGCCGTGCGCAGCTTGGACTGGGACCGCCTGCCCTACGCGACCTTCGGTGTGCGCCCCGAACGGCACGGGGAGCACGGCTTCCGCTCGCCCGACATCGGGCGTGAGGCGGGCGCCGGGATCATCGACGCCTTCCGCGAGCGGACCGGACAGCGCCTGCCGGTCGACCTCGACGACCCGACCGTCGAGATTCGCGCCGAGCTCCACGATCGGCGGCTGCGCGTCGGCTACGACCTCGCCGGACGCAGCCTGCACCGACGCACGTGGATCCGTGCGCACCACCACGCGTCCCTCAAGCCGACGGTCGCGGCCGGGCTCGTGGCGCTCGCTCGGTGGCGGGTCGACGAACGCCTGCTCGATCCCTTGGCCGGTGGCGGCACCATCCCGATCGAAGCGGCGCTGGCCGCGCTCCGACGGCCCGTGGGCCCGAGAGTGCTCCCACGCCTCGCGCCCCTCGACCTCGACGACACGCGCATCGCCGTCGAGGTCGAGGAGCGCCTCGAGGCCGCGCGCGTGTCCGTGGACACAGGGGCACGGCCGCTGGACATCCGTGGGGTCGAGAAGTACGGGCGGCACGTGGCCGATGCGCAGCGCAACCTCGCCGCGGCCGATCTCGCCGGGGTCGTACGGATCGCGGGGGGCGACGCCACCACGCTCGACGACATCGAAGCGGTGGACTGCGCGATCGCGAACCCACCGTACGGGATGCGGGTGGCGAGCCCGAAGGTGATCGACCCGCTCTACCGGGGAACGATCGCGCGGCTCGCGGAGCGGTTCACCGACGCGGGGCGGGCCGTCTGGCTCACGCCGGTGCACCACCTCGTGCGGGCCGCCGGTCGGGAAGCAGGGCTCGAGGCGGTGGCCGCCCGACGCGTGGGGCTCGGCACCATGGATGCGGTCGCGTTCGTCCTCGCCCCTCCGGGGCGCGTGAGCACGTTCGTCGAGGTCGCGGACTGAGGTGTCCCGGCATCCACGGGGCCGGGACCGCCGACGCGGCGCCCGCTCGTGGAGCGAACGCCGCGTCGGGCAGGACCGGGACCGCGACCCCCACGGACACGGTTCCGGTCGCGGCGGTCGACCCTCTCCCGACCAGCGCCGACCGCCGAGTCACAGCATCGCACAGCGCAGGCCTCGTGCCTCCGCAGGTGGGCGGATTCCGGGCTCCCCCTTTCGGGGGAATTTTCCGGCTTCCGACTCCCCTCACGACGCTCACGGTGCAGTTACCCGCGCCCGGGTTGCGCGGCCAACGGCGTGGTGCGGTTACCCGCGCCCGCGCGGGTGACCGCACACCGAGCGGTCGCCGGGCGCACCCCACAACCGCCCCTGCCGAGCCGTGGTGCGGTTACCCGCGCGGGCGCGGGTAACCGCACCACGGCTCGGCAGACACGACGGCTCGGCAGGATCGTGACCGACCGACCGGGCGGGACGGCCGGGCCGCTCAGCCCGACACGACCCAGACCGTCACGGCGCGCCCCGGGGCGCTCAGCCCGGCACCACTCAGGCCGTCAGGACGCGCTCCCGGGCCAGCGCCGCCGCCCCGATGACACCCGCGTCGTCGCCGAGCTCGGCGACGACCACCCGACGATCGACGTCGGGCACGAGCAGCCACTCCTGCATCGCACGCTCGAGCCGCTCGGCCAGCGGCGGGCCCAGCTTCTCGGCGACCCCGCCACCGACGACGATCGCGTCGAGATCGAGCAGGTTGACCGCTCCCCCGAGCGCAACGCCGAGGGCGTCGATCGCGTCGTCGAACACCTCCACCGCCACGGCATCGCCACGCTCGAGGGCCTCCGCCCAGACGCCGCTGGTCATCCGCCGCTTGCCCTTCTGCGCCTGCAGTTCGGGCAGCACGGTCTCGCGCCCCGCCTCGATGTGGCCGACCACGATCCGCTCCATCGCCGCACGCCCCGCGTAGGCCTCCAGGCAGCCGCGGCGACCGCAGCCGCACAGGTCTCCGCCCCGCTGGACGACCACGTGCCCGATCTCGCCAGCACCCCCGAACGCCCCGGTGTACGGCCGACCGTCGAGCACGAGGCCCGCCCCGATCCCGGTCCCGAGCCATACGCCGAGCAGGAATCGCGCGCCGCGGCCCGCACCGGCGAGCCACTCGCCGAGGGCTCCGACGTTCGCGTCGTTGTCGACGACGACGGGGAGACCGAGCGCGGCCTCCAGTTGTGCTTGCACCGGGACGCGACCCTGCCAGCCGCTCAGGTTCGGCGCCGTCTGCACGACCCCCTCGCGGATCGGACCCGGCACCCCTACGCCCACAGCCTCGGGCGCCGGGTCGAGATCCCCCACCAACCGCGTGATCGCACGCACGACCGACTCCGGCCCCTCGGTCGGGGTCCGACGGCGGGCGCGCCCCATGATCCGGTGGGCGTCGTCGACCACGGCGGCTGCGATGTTCGTTCCCCCGAGATCGACGCCCGCGACCGGCATCGTGCTATCCGATGACCTCGGCACCGAGGTAGGCGTGCAGCGCCTCGGGGACCGTGATCCGTCCGTCGGGCCGCTGGTGGGTCTCGAGCAGGGCGATGATCGTGCGTCCGACGGCGATCGCCGTGCCGTTGAGGGTGTGGCACAGGCGATTCTCGCCGTCGGCGTCGCGATAGCGCGCCCGCAGTCGGCGGGCCTGATAGTCGGTGCAGTTCGAGGCGCTGGTCAGTTCGCGGTACCGGCCCTGCCCCGGCAGCCAGACCTCGCAGTCGAACTTGCGCGCCGCCGAGGCGCCCAGATCGCCGGTCGGGATGTCGACGACGCGCCCGTGCAGCCCGAGACCGCTGAGCAGATCGACCTGCAGGTCGCGCAGCCGCTCGTGCTCGGCGGCCGAGTCCTCCGGCCGACAGAAGCTGAACATCTCGACCTTGTCGAACTGGTGGACTCGGAACATGCCGCGGGTGTCCTTGCCGTACGTGCCGGCCTCGCGGCGGAAGCACGTCGAGAAGCCCGAGTAGCGCACGGGCAGGTCGCCGTCGTCGAGGATCTCGTCCATGTGCAGCCCCGCGAGCGGCACCTCGCTCGTGCCCACCAGGTAGAGCTCGTCCTTCTCGATCTCGTAGATCTGCTCGGCGCCCTCGGGCAGGAAGGCGGTGCCGTACAGGGCCTCCTCGCGGGTCAGTACCGGAGGGATCACCGGCACGAAGCCCTCGGGCATGAGGCGATCCATGGCGTAGCGCACGAGCGCGAACTCGAGCAGCACCGCGTCGCGCATCAGGTACGAGAAGCGGGCGCCGCTCACCTTCGCGGCGCGCGGCAGGTCGATGAGCCCCAGTGCCTCGCCGAGCTCGACGTGATCGCGTGGTTGGTCGATGTCCGGCATCGTGCCGAACCGCGCGAGCTCGACCGCGTCCTCCTCGTCCTCCCCGTCCGGCGCCTCGTCCTCGGGGAGGTTGGGCACGCGGGCGAGCAACGCCTCGAGTCGCTGCTCGGTTTCGGTCTGCTGCGGTTCGAGCTCGTCGAGCCGCGCGGACACGCGCTTGACCTCGTCGATGAGGTGCTGCTTGTCGTCGCCGCTGGCCGCGCCGATCTCGCGGGACTTCTGCTTCTGCTCGGCACGAAGCTGGTCGCCCTCGGCGATGAGCGCGCGCCGCTGGACGTCGAGCGCGAGCACCTCGTCGACCTGCTCGCGCGTGACGCCCCGGCGCGCCAACGCGGCCGCGACGCGGTCGGGATCATCGCGCAACGCCCGGATGTCGATCATGGACCTGAGGCTAGCAGGAGGCATCGCGGCACCGACCTGAACGAGGTCGACGCGGCCCCCGATGCGACGGCTACGTCCCGGCGGGGCCGCGGCCGGGATCCTGCGGCCCTTCGGTCCCGTCGCCGGCGGTGTCGTCGATCTGGTACGCGTCGCGCAGGCGCTGCACCCAGAGGTCCTCCTCGCCGGTCTCGTCGACCGGGTTCACGAGGTCCTCGGTCAGCGACCCGGCCGCCGGCCCGACCCGCGCCGCGCCGTCCGGCGGTGGGGGGGTGGACCGCGGTGCCGGGGTCGCACCGCCAGCCTGCGAGGTCTCCTCGGGAGCCGCGAGCACGGCCCCCTCGGCGTCATGCTCGGACCCCTCGTCCGCGAGGTCGTCGGCTTCCTCACGCGCCACGGCGGCCGCCAGCGCGGTCGTGAACGGTACGGCGGCGATCAACCCGATCGAGCCGACCAGTGTCCGCACGACCTCGACCGCGACGATCTCGCTGGTGAGCACCTGGCTCGCCGGGTCGGTCGCGGTCGAGAAGAGGATCAGCAGCGGCAACGCCGCGCCCGCGTACGCGAGGAACAGCGTGTTGACCGTCGCCGCGACGTGGTCGCGGCCGACCGCGAGCGCGGAGCGGAACAGCTCGCCGTAGCCCAGGGTCGGGTCGGCGCGTCGCAGCGCGAAGACCGTCGCCGATTGCGACATCGTGACGTCGTCGAGTACTCCGAGCCCACCGATGATGATCCCGGCGAGCAGCAACCCCTGCAGGGACAGCCCACCCACCTGGTAGTTCGCGAGTCGGGCGTCCTCGTCGGTGAACCCGGTGAGCTGCGCAGCCTCGATGAAGCCCGCGGCGAGACCCACGGTCAGCAACAACGCGCCAGCGGTGCCGACGATCGCGGCGCTGGTCTTCGCGCTCACCCCGTGGGACAGATAGAGGGTGATGATCATCACCGCGAGACCGCCGAAGAGCGCGACCCACACGGGGTCGGAGCCGTCGAGGATCGCCGGCACGATGAAGCCGATGATGACCAGGAACGAGAGCCCGAGGCCGACCAGCGCCCGCACGCCCTGGAAGCGGCCGAGCGCGATGACCGCCAGGGCGAACAAGCCGGCGAGCAGCGCCATCTGCGGGCCACGCCGGAAGTCGGCCACGTAGTAGGACGTCTCCCCGTCGGCGGTCCCGACCTCGGCGAGGCGTACCCGCTGCCCCTCGGCGAACGTGTCGCCGGTGTCGTCGCCCATCTCGAACGTGACGACCTCGCCGCCCTCGGTCTCGGCGGTGATGTCGACGATCGCCGCACCCGGCAGGAGGGTCGGGTCGTCGAACTCGTCGGCTCGCTCGGTGACCTCGAGGATCCGGGCGTCCAGGAGCTCCGCCTCGTCCTCGGGCGCGGCCTCCTCCTGGATGCCGGCGTCCTCGGCACCGACTCCCTCGAGCTCCCGGTCCCCATCGGGCCACAGCGCCACCATGCCCGCGGCCGCGACGGCCGCCACCACGGCGACCGCGACGAGGAGCCCACGGTGCGACGCGCGCATCAGCCGTCCCGGCGCTCCCCGGCGCCACCGGCGAACCCGCCGTCGATGGATCCGCCCCGTGCCTCTCCGACCTGACTGAGCAGGCCCTCGTACCACTGTCGCGCGTCCTCGTAGGCCGTCTCGGTATCGGTGACGGGGGGCGTCTCGCGCACGGCATCGGCACGGGGGTAGCTGCCGAGCACGCGCAGGTTGGCGACGTGCCGGTGGACACTGCGCAGCGCCTCACCGACCCGCGCGTCGCTCACGTGGCCCGCGCAGTCGATGAAGATGCAGTACTCGCCGAGTTGCTGCTTGGTCGGCCGCGACTCGATCTTGGTGAGGTTGATCCCGCGGAGCGCGAACTCCTCGAGGATCCGCAGGAGGAGGCCGGGGCGGTCCTCCCCGAAGAACACGACCAGGGACGTCTTGTCCGCGCCGGTGGCCGGGTGCATGGACCGGGAGAGCAGGACGAACCTCGTGGTGTTGCCGGGATAGTCGTGCACGTCCCGGGCGAGCACCCCGAGCCCGTAGAGCTCCGCCGCGAGCTGCGTGCCCAGGGCGGCGACCGCTCCGTCGCTCTCGGCGGCTTCGCGCGCGGCCTCCGCGGTGCTGGTGGAGGCATCGTGCTGGGCTGCGGGCAGGTGCGTCTCCAGCCATTCCCGGCATTGCGCCAGCGCGTGCGGCTGGCTGCGCACGGCCTTGATGTCCGACAGCTGGCTGCCGGGGCGAGTGAGCAGGTTCATCGTGACCGGCAGCGTGACCTCGCCGCGGATCATCGCACCCGGTTCCCCGAAGGCGAGCTCGTCGAGCGTGAGGTTCACCGACCCCTCGATCGAGTTCTCGAGGGGGACCACGCCGAGGTCGGCGGTCTCCGCGCGAACGGCGTCGAGAATCTCCCCGATCGACGAGAGCGCGTCGCGCGCCGCGTCGGGGGCGGCCAGGCGCGCGGCCTCGCTGGCGAACGTGCCCTCGGGGCCGAGGAACGCGACTCGGGGCCCCGCCGGGCGCTCCTCCCGCGGACGCGACGGCTCGCGGGTGCTGGTCATCGCGCGTCTCCTTGGCTCGAGGACGACACGGGGGCGACCGGACCGGTCTCGAGCGCGACACGCAGCACCTGGCGCTCCTCGTCGCTCAGGTGGAACTGGCTCTCGCCGGCCCGGATCGGTTTCGCGTACGACCGGGAGTCGTTGCGGCCGTGGATCGCGGTGAACACGACGCCGTCACCGCGCTCGTCGATCATCGCGCTCGAGAACGACAGTTGGCCACCGACCTCGTCGAACGCGTCGTAGCGCACCGTGGCGACGCGGCTCACGCAGCCCGAGAGCAGCCGGCGCAACCCGTCGACGCGGTCCTCGATGCCCACGACCTCGCCCCGCAACGCCGTGACCTCGTCGATGTGGCGCCGCAGGAGGGTGAGCACGTCCTCGCTGCGCCCCTGGCTGAACACCGCGTAGGCGCGTTGCACACGCCGCGCGCGCATCAGCGAGACGACCGCGATGGCCAGCGCGGCCAGCGCGCACAGCGCCGCACCGCCCGCGAGCGCTGCCATCACGGTCTCGTTGAACTCCACGGTCGCTGCCCCTGACGTCGTCCCGCCGCGTCGCGCACCCCGAGTCTACGCACGCACTGCGGCTCTCACGGCCGAGGCCTCGCCGGCCCATTCAGGCGGGTCGGACGGGCCAGGCGGGTCGGACGGGCCAGGCGGGTCGGACGGGCCAGGCGGGTCGGACGGGTCAGGCGGGCCGGACGCGGCAGGGTGCGACTCACCGTCGCGGGCGCCGAGCAGGCCGGTGCCACCCCAGGGGGCACCGCGCATCACTGAACGCTGTCCGCCCTGCCGGCTCGATCGCGGAAGGTGGGCTGGCTCGCCGTGCCGAGCACGTACCCGTGGCTTCGCACCGTCCGGATCCGCAGCCCGAGCGGGGCGAGGCGCCGGCGCAGACGCATGATCTGGACGTCAAGGTTGTTCCGTGCATCCGAGGCCCCGGGCCAGGCGCGCGCGACCAGATCGTCGCGTTCGACCAGCTCCCCGAACCGCTCGATCAGTGCCCGGGCGATCGCCGTGTCGACCGGGCCGAGACTGACCCAGTCCCCGCGGTACCGCAGGATTCCCGCGCTGTCGAGCTCCGGACGCAACGAGACCTCCCCGCGCACCGCTCGGGAGGTCAGCGTCGCGGTACGGGCCAGGATGTCCCGCTCCATGGCCGGGATCCGAACCCAGTCCTCGAGGCAGTCGGTCACCTCGGGGGGGATGGCGTCGTCCTCGACGAGCAGCAGTCGTGGGGTGCCCTCGGCCCGCAACTTGTCGAGATGCTCGGCCTCGGCCGGCCAGTGCACTAGTTCCACAGCCATGATGGCGCTCCTTACGGCCGTCATCGCGTCCCCCGCTCGCCGTGGACCGGCGGCTTCGGCCCCGGCTTGACAGCCCTACGCCAAGTATGCGTGAGTCCGTCAAGAACCTCACGCCGCCGAAGTGTCCGATCGGCCCTCGACCCTTGCTACACCTGGGCCGACACTCGCCGACGCAACGAGGGGCGAGATGGTGATCACCCATCGTGACCGCCCGCGTGCGTTCCCCGCATGCCCGAAGAACCTGGCGGGACGACGATGACGGCAAACCAGATCTACCCGGAGATCAACGAACGCGTCGAGCTCGCGCGCGACGAGTGGGACGGCCCCGCTCGCTCGCGGGTGGAGGACACGGCTCGGCTGGCCGACGGCACCATGGCGCTCGTGGTGTCCGCGCCGCGACGAGCGGGCAGCGGCGCCGCCCGAGCCGGCCCCGGCGACGTCGTCGAGATCACGTGGGCGAACGAACGCGGGCTCTGCTGTGCCGACGCGGAACTCATCGCGGCGGAGGAGGAACCGGTGCCCACCTGGGCACTCGCCCTGCCCCGCGGCCCCGAGATCGTGCAGCGCCGCGACGCGGTGCGGGTGCCCGTCACCGTGTGGGCCAGGCTGCTCCCCGCCGACCGGGCCGAGGGCGACCCCCTCCCCGCGCAGCTGGCCGACCTGAGCGAGACCGGCGCCCGGATCCGCCGTCCCGACGGCGCCACGTTGGTGTGCGGGGATCACGTGACGCTCGTGGTCTCGACCGAGGAGGGGGAGATCGAGCTGTCGGCGGAGGTCGTGCGGGAGGACCGCGAGACCGGCGACGCCCCACTCCGCGGCTACGGCCTGGCCTTCCGAGGGATCCCGCGGCCGGCCGAGGACAGGTTGCGGCGACACTTGATCTCGCTGCAGCTCGCCCAGCGCGGGGCCACGCCGGCATCCACGTGAACCGGGCCGAGCGCACCCACTCGCCCGGCCGCGGCCGACCACCCGCGGCGCACGTGCTGCTTGACCGCCCGGCCGCCCCTCACGACGCTGCCGCTCCGTGACCGAGCCCTCGTACCCCGACGAGGCGGGGACGACGCAGGATCCAGCGGAGCGCCTGACGGCCGCACGGATCGCCGAGCTGACCCCGCTCGACCGCAACCGCTACGCCGACTTCCTCCGTGTGCTCGCGATCTGCATCGTCGTGCTGGGCCACTGGCTCGTCGCGGTGGTGCTCATCGACGACGGGTGGGAGGCGGGCTCGCTGCTCGCCATGGAGCCCTGGACGCAGTGGCTGACCTGGATCTTCCAGGTGATGCCGCTGTTCTTCTTCGTGGGCGGCTACGCGAACGCGGCGGCGTGGCGGTCCGCCCGCCAGCGGGGCCAGCCCTGGGCGCAGTGGATCCGGGTGCGGGCCCGGCGGCTCCTACGGCCGGTCCTTCCGCTCCTCGTCCTCTGGGTACCCCTGGCAGCGATCCTGGGGACCCTCGGCGTTCCCGGCGACCTGCTGCAACTCGGGACGCAGGTGGCGTTCATCCCCGCGTGGTTCCTCGCGGCCTACCTGCTGGTCTGCGCGATCGTCCCCACGACGTGGGCGCTGCACGAACGGCTCGGAGCATGGGCGGTGGTCGCCTTCGCGGTCGCGGCGGCCCTCGTCGACATCGTCCATCTCTTCGGCGTGCCCCTGCTCGGCTGGGCCAACTTCGTGTTCGTCTGGGCCGGGATCCACCAGCTGGGGTACCTCTGGTACGCCGAGCGCCTGCCCACGCGCGTGCCGGCAGCGCTCACCCTGCTCGGTGCCGGGCTCGCGGCTCTCGTAGCGCTCACGCAACTGGCGGACTACCCGCTCTCGCTGGTCGGCACCGGCATCGAGGACGAGCGCTCGAACAACTCCCCACCCACCGTGGCGCTCACGGCGCTCGGGGTGGCGCAGGTGGGCCTCGTCCTCGCGCTGCGCCGCCCCGCCGAACGATGGCTGCAACGCCCGGCGGTGTGGGCGCGCGTCGTCATCGGGGGGTCGTTGGCGATGACGGTCTACCTCTGGCACATGACCGCACTCGTCCTCGTCATCGCCCTCACCTACCCGACCGGCCTGTGGCCGGCGGGTTCGGAGATCGACGCCACCTGGTGGGCGATGCGCCCTCTCTGGTGGGCCCTGCTCGCCGCGGCGCTGGCCGGCCTCGTGGCGGTCTTCGCACGCTTTGAGCGCTCCGGCAAGCCGATTCCGCGGCGGGGACGGGTGCGCACCGCCGTCGGGCTGGCGGCCTCGACCGCCGGTATCGGCCTCCTCGTCGCGGGAGGCCTCTACGATCCGGCCCGGACCCTCGGGGTCCCACTGTCCGCGCTGGGACTCCTCGCGCTCGGGCTCGGGGCCCTCGGGGTGCTGCGTCCACGCCCTTCGCGGGAGGGGGGCGAGTAACCGCCACGGACCAACCCGCGATCGCTAGCATTCGGGCATGGCTGTCACCGACACGATCCGCGCGCGCATGCGCACGGTCCGCGCGGCGTTCGTCGCGACCAAGCACGCGGACCGCAAGCTCCTGCCCCTCTTGCTGGGCATCCCGCTCGCGACGCTCGCCGTGCTGGTGGCGGTCGACCTGCTCGTCGGCTGGTTCCCGCTCCTCACCGCGATCTCCGTCCCGCTGGCGCTGCTGCTCGCTGTGGTCATCTTCGGGCAGCGCGCCTCCAAGGCGCAGTTCGCCGCGATGCGCGGGCGACCCGGCGCGGCCGCGAGCGTCCTCGAGTCGATGCGCGGCCAGTGGCTCGTCACGGCCGGAGTGGCGTTCAGCCGGAAGCAGGACCTCGTGCATCGCGTGGTCGGCCGGTGTGGAGTCGTCCTGGTGGGAGAAGGCGCGCCGGCGCGCACCAGGACCCTGCTCAAGCAGGAGGAGCGCAAGGCCAAGCGGGTGGTGGGCGACACGCCCATCCACACCGTGCTCGTCGGGGAGGGCGACGGCCGGGTGCCGATCGAAAAGCTCCGTCAGCACCTCATGAAGAAGAAGCGCGCGCTCAAGAAGCGCGAGGTCGCGGCGGTGAACAAGCGGCTGACGTCGCTGCCGTCGAGCGACATCCCGATCCCGAAGGGGCCCCTGCCCGGCGGCATGAAGATGCCCCGCGCCCGCAACCGCTAGCCGCCGCTTCCACCGAGCGCGTCGGTGCCGCGGGAGGGTGCGTACTCGATGCGGATCCTGCCAGGCGCCAGCCCAGCCCAACGAGCCACCTCCCGACGGTGCGCCGCACCGCCGGGAGGCGCGCCCGAACGTGACGTGGTGAGGCGGCTCTGGCTGCCGCTCCGGCCTGGCTGACCTCCCGGAACGTGCGCGCCTCCAGCAAGAGCCGACGATGCTCGGCGTGGGCGAACGCCTCGACCCCCATCTGCGGCCAATGCACGGTGACCTCCTCGTCCAACCGGTTCCGTCTCCGTGGAGACGCCAGTTGTCGTCTCGCGTCGCGAGACCGTAGGACCTAAACTTTGCTTTAGGTCAAGTTCGAGGTCGCCGAGGGACGCACGCGAGGGGCTAAACGCGCGATGGCCGAAGGGACGCTGTCGATCGGAACCGTGGCCGAGCGAGCCGGCATCACCGTGTCGGCCGTACGGTTCTACGAGTCGCGCGGGCTGATCTCGGCGAGCCGAACGTCGGGCGGGCAGCGCCGCTTCGAGCGCATCGTGTTGCGGCGCATCGCGTTCATCCAAGCGGCGCAGCAGGTGGGCCTCACCCTCGAGGAGATCGGTCGAGCGCTCGCGACACTGCCCGACGACCGCGGACCGACACAGGAGGACTGGGCACGGCTCTCGGCTGACTGGCGCGCACTCCTCGACGAGCGGATCCGGCTGCTCCAGGGCCTGCGCGACGAACTCGACGGCTGCATCGGTTGCGGGTGCCTCTCCCTCGCCCGGTGCGGGCTGCGCAACCCCGGCGACGCGGCGAGCCGCCTCGGCCCTGGCCCGCGCTACCTCTACGGCGACCGCCCCGTGTCCTAAGAACCCCGCGCTCGTCCGTCCCCTCCGTCGACACAGGCGACCTCCGCCACGGACGACTCGCGGACAGCACGGAATCCTGCGCGACTCCTTCATCCGGATCCGGCGCTGCCGACGGGGCGGGCCTGACCGGGGCCGCCTCCGACCGACCGGGGCGGGCCGACGTGAGACCAAGCAGGAGACTCCATGCCCACGGTGCAGGCCCTTTCGCCGCAGGCGCCATCCCCGGCTGCCGACGTCCAGCGCGCCGACGGTGACGGCCGTGACGGGTTCGCCGACGCCCTGACGCAGGCCGCCGCCAGGACCGGCACCAGCGACCTCCCGATCCAGAACAGCGTCGCCGGGGCGACCCTGGGGCAGATGCTGGGCCTGCCGCCGGTCCCACCCGCTGAGGTCGCCGCAGGCGCGCCGCAGATCGACGCCGCTCATGCGTTGACCGGTACCAGCGGCGCCGGGGCCCGCGGCGGGGGCGGACACCCCGTCATCGCGGCCGCCGAGCAGTACCTCGGGGTGCCGTACAAGTGGGGCGGCACGAACCCGAACGTCGGCTTGGACTGCAGTGGCTTCACGCAACAGGCCTTCGCCGACATCGGTGTCGACCTGCCCCGTGTGTCGAAGGACCAGTCCCGGGCCGGCCAGGAGGTCCCCGACCTGTCGCAGGCTCAGCCCGGCGACCTCTTGTACTGGGAGGGCACGGGCGGCAGCGCGAACCACATCGGCATCTACACCGGCGACGGCGAGATGATGCACGCCCCGCGGACGGGCCAGGACGTCCAGTACGACTCGATCCGCAGCCAGCCGCCGACCACGATCCGCCGCGTCGCCTAACCCTCGAGCGCCTCGCCCGCGGGGCGCGGGCGTCCCGCTACGCTGCGCGGCAGTGTCAGCCACCTCCCCGCCGCAGGCGCCCCTCGACGCCGCTCTCGACGGGGTCGAGCACATCGCACGCACCTGCGACGCCCCCAGCGACCGCGTCGTCGGCGCGGTGCTCGGCGCGGTCGTCGAGCGCCAAGCGGGACAGGATTGCGCGGCCGCGCTCGGGTTCCCATCCGGTCCCGTCGGACTGCACGGGTCGACCCTGGAGCGCGTGGCCCGCGACATCGACGCCGGGCTGCTCGGCACGGCCCTCGACACCGACCCCGCCACGCTGATCGCCGGCCCGCTGGGCGAGCTGCACACCCTGCTGCTCGAGGGCCCCGACCGCGCCGCGCCGTCGACGAGCGCCCGGGACGGGGCTCGGCGTGCCGCCGGAGCCTGGTACACGCCCGCCGGGCTCGTCGACGCGGTCCTCGAGCGCACCCTGGAGCCGTTCCTGTCCACCCCCGGAACGAGCGTCGGCGGGTCGCCAGCCGGCGCGCCGGTGCGCGTGCTCGATCCCGCATGCGGGTCGGGGCGCTTCCTCCTCGCGGCCGCACGACGGCTCCGCGAGCACGGCGGGGCCGCCAGCCTGCACGGCATCGAGCGCGACCCGACCGCCGCGGCGCTCGCTCGCGCGGCCCTGTGGCTCGACCGCGAGGACCGTCCCGGTCCCGCCGACGTCGCCGACCTCGTCACCGTGGGGGATGCCCTGGGCGACGAGATCACCGCCGCCCCCGCCGACGCCGTCATCGGCAACCCGCCGCACGGTGGGGCGCTCGCTCCCGCCTCGCGCCGCTGGCTCGCCCGACGCTACCCACCCGCCCGGCGCGCCGGCAACACCGCAGCCGCGTTCCTCGTGCGCGCCCACGAACTCACGCGGTCCGGAGGGCGGGTCGGCTTCGTGCTGCCGAAGTCGCTGACCTACGCGCACACGTGGGCACCGTTGCGGGACTGGCTGGAGCCGTCGGTCGTCGACGTCCTGGACGTCACGCGGGCCTGGACCAACGTGCGGCTCGAACAGGTCGTGCTCGTGACCCGCCCGGACGGTCGACCGGGCGAGACCGTCTCACTGGGGCGCCTCGGGCGTCCGCGCCGCGCGGTGCCCGCTGCCATCGTGCGACGGATCGGCACCCTGCCCACCGGGGTCGACGCCGACGACGAACGGCTCCTCGCCCACCTCGCCCGGCGCGCCGACCTGCCGCTCGGCGAGCTCGTGCGCACCGTCCGCGGCGCCGGCTCCCAGGCGTGGGCCCTCGAGCCGGGCGCACCGTCTTCGACCGGCGACGCAACCGCTCCCCACGGACCGCACCCGCAAGGGGGGCGACACCTGCCACCACAGCCGGCCGCGGGCACGGAACCGCTCGTCGCCGGCCGCGACCTCGCCCCCTTGCGGCCGACAGCCCCCACCCGCCGGCTCGACCTCGCGGCGTGCCCGCCCGACCGGGTACGGCGCGCCGACCCCCCGCAGGCGGCGTTCCAGAACATCGTGGCGCACCGCACCCGCCCCTCGGACCACGCGTGCCTCATCGGCACCGTGCTGACCGAGCCGTGGCCATGCCTGGACACCGTCAACCTGCTGCTCCCCCGCACCGGGACCCTGCCGCCGTGGGGTCTCGCTGGCCTACTGCTCAGCCACCTCGCGAGCTGGTTCGTCCACGTCGCCGCGTACAACCGTGCCATCCGCACGATGCACTTCGACAACGTGGTGCTGGCCCGCATCCCCCTTCCCGACCCGGACCTGCCGGCGCGGCTCGATCCCATCGCTCGCGCCATCGCCGGCGACCCCGACGATCCCGGCGGCTGGGAAGCGCTGGAGGACGCGGTCGCCGCTGCCTGGCGCCTGCCGACCGCCGCACGCGAGCGCCTCGCGGCCACGCACGCGCCCCGCGCTTGACCGACAATGGCGAAACGTGCCCTTCCGTGCGGACCGGCTCACCCGTACGCTCGCTTCCGGAAGGGGGTGGTGCACCATGCGGCAATACCTGATCGTCGCGAACCTCACCCTGGGCCGCGCCGAGCTGTGGCGCGAGGTCCGTGAGCGCATGACCGCGGGTCCGTGCCGGTTCCACGTCCTGGCGCCGGCGGCGCACGAGCCCCGCAGCGGCGCGTACACCGAAGTGCAGAACGAGGGCGAGGCGGCCCAGCGGGTCGAGCACATGCTCGCTCGACTGCACGAGATGGGCGCCGAGGCCACGAGCGAGATCGGCGACATCCGCCCGTTCGACGCGGTCCTGGACACGATCGAGCGGGACGGTCCGATCTACGACGAGATCCTGCTGTCGACGTTGCCGGCCAGTGTCTCCAAGTGGCTGGGTCTCGACCTCGTCAGCAAGCTCCGCCGCAACCTGGACATCCCGATCACCCACGTCATCGGGGCCACGGAACCCGCCGAGACGTAACGGCGCGCCGGCAACCACGGGGGAACCGGCCGGCGGCGAACCCCGGATCGCGAGGCCCCGCCGATCGATGGCACGCTTGCGCCGGCCTGCGACAGCGTCGACCGCCCGACGCTCCGCGGCCGCCACCGAGCCAGCCGATCGGAAGGCCCGCCGTGCCCGACCCGAGCGTGTCCGAGCTCTTCGACGCCTCCGCCTGGGAGGAGGTCGACGGGTTCGATCTCGTCGACCTCACCTATCACCGCGCCCGGGACGTCGGCGCGGTCCGCGTCGCGTTCGCCCGCCCGGAGGTCCGCAACGCCTTCCGGCCCGGGACCGTCGACGAGCTGTACCGGGTCCTGGACCACGCCCGACAGTCACCCGACGTGGGCTGCGTGCTGCTGACCGGCAACGGTCCCTCGCCCCGCGACGGCGGCTGGGCGTTCTGCTCCGGCGGCGATCAGCGCATCCGCGGCGCCGACGGCTACCGCTACGCGGACGGCGAGACCGCCGAGGGCATCGACGCGGCGCGCACCGGCCGGCTGCACATCCTCGAGGTGCAGCGCCTGATCCGATTCATGCCGAAGACCGTCATCGCCGTCGTCCCCGGGTGGGCCGCCGGGGGAGGCCACAGCCTGCACGTGGTCTGCGACCTCACGCTCGCCTCGGCCGAGCACGCCCGCTTCAAGCAGACCGACCTCGACGTGGCCAGCGTGGACGGCGGCTTCGGGTCGGCCTACCTCGCCCGAATGATCGGCCAGAAGCGCGCACGGGAGGTGTTCCTGCTCGGGGACGAGTACTCGGCCGAGCAGGCGCACGCGATGGGGATGGTCAACGCGGTCGTGCCGCACGCCGACCTGGAGCGGGTCGCGCTCGAGTGGGCGCACAAGGTGTGCCGCAAGTCACCGACCGCGCAGCGCCTGTTCAAGTTCGCGATGAACGCGCTCGACGACGGGCTCGTGGGCCAGCAGCTGTTCGCCGGCGAGGCCACCCGACTGCTGTACGGCACGGACGAGGCCACCGAGGGTCGCGACGCCTTCCTCGAGCGACGGGACCCCGACTGGGCCGCGTTCCCGTACCACTACTGACCCCGCGGGCGCGACCTCACCCTCGCGGAGGGCCGTCCTCGAGCAGGACCAGGATCGCGGAGGCGAGCTCCCGCAGATCCTGCAACCCGCCCAGGTGCTCCCAGACCCGCTCCGGATCCACGGTGAGGTACGCATGAACGAGGACGTTGCGCAACCCGGCGGCCTCGGCCAGGCGCCCCGCGAGCACCCGGTCGATCACCCCCGCCTCGCCCAGGACCCTGAACGCGTCCGCGTAATCCTCCGGCGTCGCAGCAGAACGCTCCGCGGCCACGTGCAGCGCGACATCGATCGCGCACTGGATCGCCACCTGCAGGTGGCGTTCGCCCTGCGCCTGCACCGCCTCGTCCGCCACGTAGGTGTCGCGGCCGTGCTCGCGAAGCCGTTCGAGCTGCGCCAGGCGGCGGTCGAGCTCGCGCAGACGGCGGGTGACGACCTCAGGGTCGACCAAATCGACCCTCCTTCAGCCGTCGCCGCGTCCCCTCCTGCAGCACGGCCCGCAGCGGCGCCATGTCGAGGTAGCGGTCCACCGTTCGCACCCAGTGCCTCACGCGCGCGCCTTCGTCGCGGCTGAACAACAGCCGTCCGTCGCGGAGCACTCGATAGGCCAGGGGAATCGGCGCGTCGTCGAGGACCACGACGTCGGCGCGCTCGCTTCCGGTGACCTCGCCGACGGCGGCGGTGAGCGCGGCGTACCGCGCCAGGGTCGGGGAGGCGCCGAGGAGCACCGCCACATCGACGTCCGAGACGGCTCCCCCCTCACCGCGCGCCCACGAGCCGAAGAGGTAGGCGACGAGCACGTCGGGTTCGCGCTGCAACCGAGCAGCCAGGGCGTCGGCGAGGTCACTCGTCGATGTCGACGCGGGCGTGGACATGACGGAAGGCTAGTACGCCCCGGTCCAAGGAGGCCGCCTCCGTCAACGTGCGCCGGCGACGGGCGGGCGGCGCGCGAAGTGCGAGCAGGACTCCCGAAGAACCGGCGCTACAACTGCCTGGACCCCGAGGGGCACTCGTGGAGCTTCGCACAACGCGTACGCGACCTGGATCCCGAGGAGTGGGGCGCCAGCACGGTTCGGTGACACACGCTCTGCGTCGAGTGGTCAGACGCGAGCCGGGATCACCACCGTGCCCAGACCCTTCAGACGCTGGGCCGACGGGTCGTGGAGGAGGTCCGCGACCGCCTCAGGACCGCTGCGGCCCTCGCTGATCAGCCCCGCGAGCACCGCGGCGACCTGGGGGGCCGCGAACGACGTGCCGTCCCACCGCGCCCCTCCCGTGAACTCGACGTCGCCTTTCGGGGGCTCCACGACCATCTCGCCCTTGCAGGGCTCCGGGGGGTGATCGGGATAGGGGGCCATGGGCCCGTCCCACTCCAGGAACGTGCTGTGCCGGTCCACGCCGGGCGCGCAGGCGTCCACCCACCAGCCGTGGTTCGAGAAGCAGGCCCGCCGACCGTCGTTGTCCAGCGCACCGACCCCCACCACGAGCGGGCTGGCCGCGGGGAAGAACGGGTGCGCCGCCCCCTCGTTGCCCGCCCCGGCGACGATCACCAGGCCCGGCGTCAAGTCGCGCAACGCCTCCACCGCGCCCTCGAACGCGAGCAGCCCCATCGCGTCGTGCGTGTACCCACCCACCGAGAGGGTCAGGACGTCGCACGCGAGCAGCTCGGGGGTGTCGAGCAGCATCGTGGCGAGCTCGAGGTCGGTCAGGTGCGCCGGGTTCGGCGCGGGCCCCGGATCCTCGGGCAGGCGCCGCGCGACCACCGTCGCCCGGGGTGCGTACTGCAGGATCGTGCCGGCGATGAACGTCCCGTGCCCGGCGGCCCAGTCGAGCCGGCCGTCGCCGTCCTGGTCGGGCACGTCGAGGTCCTCGGGGTACCGGAAGTCGACCCGACCCATGAACCACGGGTGCGCCCAGGCGCCCGTGTCGAGGGCGGCGATCCGCACCCCCTCGCCGGGCAGCCCGGGCTCGTCGGCGCGCAGCGGCAGCGGCGGTGCCGGGCGAGGTGGCGCGACGGGCACCATCGCGAGGTGCGCGTTCACCCCCAACACGTGGCTGGGCCCGACGCGGAGCCCGCCGGACAGGGCGTGCAGCTCGTCGACGATCGTCGGAACGTCCGCGCCTCGACCGGTCTTGATCTCCAGCAGCGCCACGCCGAGCCGCTCATGGCGCGCGATGTCGGTCACCGAGGTGCCGCGTCGCTCGTCCAGGTACCGTTCGACCCGCGGGAGGTCGTCGAGGGTGCTGACCAACCGGTCCGGCTCGTACAGGTAGTCGCCCGCGGTGCGGTCCACCGTCTCCGCCACGCCCGGGGGCAGTGGTGGCTCGTGTCCCCGGTGGCCGCGTCCGCGATGGTCGTGTGCGTTCCCGCCTCTTGCCATGATCTCTCCTCGCGCCCGATTGCCGGGGACCAGTATCAGCGTCGCCGCCGCGATCACCAACGACATCGGACGAACCACGGCGGCGTGGCACATTCCCGGCAGAGACCTCATCCCCGCAGACACCTCAGCCCACGGGAGCGCATGACCACCGGCGGCCAGCGCACTGCGATCCTCGCGGATCTCGCCGCGCAGGCGCTCGACTGCGCGCGCGAGGATCCCGAGCACGCCCGCGACCTCGCCGGACGGGTGCTCGCCGAGGCGCCACCCGACGACCCGGCCAGCGCCGCGTCGCGTTCGATCGCCCACCGGGCGCTGGGCCTCGCCGCCCGGGCCGATCACGACCTCGACCTGTCGTTGCGGCACTTCTCGCGCGCCGTCGAGACCGCCGAGGGGGCGGGTGAACGCGTGGTCGCCGCGCGCGCCCGCACGAGCCTCTTCGGAACCCTGGCCTTCCAGGGCCGCTTCGAGGCGGCCTTCCAGGAGGCCGCGCGCGCCGCGCAGGACGTCGAGGGGGTGGACCTGGCGCGTCTCGAGTTCCAGCGCGCCACCGTCCTGGTGGCCCAGGGTCTCGACCTCGGCGCGGCGCTGGCCGACTTCAACCGGGCGCTGCCGGTGCTGCGCGCCGCCGGCGAGACCGAGCTGGTGGCCGCCACCCTCTGGAACCGCGGCATGCTGCACAGCTACCGCGGTGACCTCGCCGTCGCCGAGGCCGATCTCCGGGAGGCCGAGTCCCTGCACCGCTCGTCGGGACAACCCCGCCTGGCGGCGACCATCCAGCAGAACCTCGGCCTCGTCAGCAGCCAGCGTGGTGACCTGCCCGCCGCGCTCGAATGGTTCGGGAAGGCCGCCGCGTTCTTCGACGAGCGCGGCGAGGTCGACCCCATCGGCCTCCGGGACCGATGCGAGGCGCTGCTACCCGCCCGCCTCCTCGCCGAGGCCCGAGCCTCCGCCGAGCAGGGACTCGCCCGGCTCACCCGCCACGGCTATCGCGGCTATGCCGCGGAGACGCGCCTGCTGCTCGCCCATGCCGCGATCCTCGACGACGATCCCGACACGGCACGGATCGAGGCCGACCGCGCAGCCCGGACCTTCGCCCAGCAGGGCCGGCCCCGCCACCGCGTCCTCGCGAGCTACATCGCCGCCCGCGCCGCGTGGCATCAGGGCGAGCACAGCCGCGGGGTGCTGGGCCGCATCCGGCGGGCCGCCGACCAACTCGAGGACGCCGGATGGATGGCGCCCGCCCAGGAGGCGCGGCTGACCGCGGGACGCCTCGCCCTGGAGCTGGGTCACCCGATCATCGCCGACCGGGAACTCGGCGTGGCCGGCGAACGGCGGCACCGCGGCCCCCTCGAGCCGCGGGTGCACGGCTGGCACGCGGAGGCGCTCCGCCGTCACGCGGCCGGCAACCGGACCGGGGCACGTCGCGCGATCGAGGCGGGCCTGCGCTTGGTGGACGCCCAGCGGGACCTCCTCGGTGCCACCGACCTGCGTACCCACACCACGGTCCACGGTGCCGAGTTGGCACAGTTCGGCCTCCACCTCGCTCTGGAACAGCAGCGCGCGGACCGGGTCCTCATGGCCGCGGAGCGCACGCGCGCCGCGAGCCTCGCGACCCCGCCGACCCGCCCACCCGACGACGAGCGACTGGCGTCAGCCCTGGGTCGGCTGCGTCAGACAGTGCGCGACCTCGACCGGGCCGCGCTCGCCGGCGAGGGCACCACCGACCTCATCCAGCAGCAGACCCGACTCGAACGCGAGGTCGCCGACCTCGCCCGCCAGGCCCGCGGCACCGGGACCGGGCCGTCGGGACACCTGTCGCTGGACGCGCTCCACCAGCGGCTCGGGGACCGCGCGCTGGTGGAGTTCGTGGGGGTCGGCGGGTCGCTGCATGCCGTGGTCGTGGTGGGTGAGCGCGCGACGCTCGTTCCGCTCGGCTCCGACGACCCGGTGAGCCGCAAGGTCGTCGCCGTGCGGTTCGCGGCGCGGCGACTGACGAACCCGCGCGGCTCCGAAGCCGGTCGCGCGGCGGCGCACACGGCGTTCGACCACGCGCGGCACGAGCTCGACCGCCTGCTGTTCGACCAGCTTCGCTCCCACGTCGGCGACCGTCCGCTGGTCGTCGTGCCGACGGGCTCCCTCCACGCCCTGCCGTGGGGCACGCTGCCGTCACTGGACGGTCGGCCGGTCACGGTCGCGCCCTCGTCGCAGCTGTGGCTCCGGGCGCACGAGTCGGCGGCGGCACCTGGCACCGACCCACCCGTGCTCGCGCAAGGGCCGGACGTGCCCGCCGCCGCCGACGAACTCGCCGCGATCGCCGATCACCACCCGAACGCGACCCTGCGGACCGGTGCCGACTCGACGGCCGAGACGGTGCTCGCCGACCTCGATGCGGCCTCGCTGGGGCACCTGGCGGCCCACGGCACGTTCCGCGCCGACAACCCCCAGTTCTCGTCACTGCGCCTCGCCGACGGCCCGCTCATGGTCTACGACCTCGAACGGATTCGGCAGCCACCCCCACACCTCGTGCTGTCGGCCTGTGACGCCGGACTGTCGGACGTCAGCGCCGGCGACGAGCTGCGCGGTCTGGCCGCGGCGCTGCTCGGCCTCGGCACGCGATCGGTCATCGCCTCGGTGATCCCCGTCGGGGACGTTGAGACCGCCGCGTTGATGGGCGACGTGCACGCAGAACTCGCGTCGGGGCGGGAGCCCGCGACCGCCCTCGCACGGGCCCAGTCGCGGACCGGGGCCGACGGATCGGCACCGCGCGCGTCGGGCTTCGTCTGCTTCGGCGCGGGCTAAAGCACCACCGCCTCCCGTCGCACGTCCGAACGCCATCCGTTGCCAACAGCCGCCGGCCGGCTCCGTCTTCCAGAGGAGAGACGGCGCATCGGGAGGTGGTAGCGAGATGGGACTGGAGTACGAGACGGCGCGGGTTCGGCGGCAGGAGCTGTTGCAGCTCGCCCAGCAGCGTCGCCTGGCCCGCGAGGCGCACCGGCACGGGCCCGAGCCCGGCGGCGCACGGCACACTGCGGTGTCTGCAGTCGGCAGGGCGCGTGCGGCGTGGCGGCGGCTGACAGGGGCTCGACGGGCCGCGTTCTCGACGAGGAGGGTCTGAGGTGGGAGAAGACGACACCGAGGTGAAGCAACCGGATGGACCGGGAGCCGTGGAGAACGTGGCCATCCTGGACCTCACCACGATGCGCTCGGCCGACGAGCTGCTCGCGGTCCACCGCATCGAGAACGTCGCGCTCGTCCTCGTCCCCGAGTCGCTCGCCGGCACGCTGGCACGCATCCCGACCAAGAACGTGGCCAGCGTCGTTCCGGTCCCCGACGGCGCGGATCTGAGGGTCCACACCGGCGCGGTCGTCATGGGCGGTGACGCCTTGGCCGATCCGTCGGCCGAGGGCGCGGTGCTGGTCGTGACCGGCACCCTCGCGGTGTCGAACCCCGTCGAGCACGTGGCGTTCGCCCGGGTGGTCGTCACCGGGATGGTGCTCGCCCCCACGGGAGCGAGGCGGCCCTCGCCAGCGGCCTGACACGGGTGACGGGCTCGGTGGAGTACTTCCACCTCGTCGAGGGGCAGCAGTTCAAGACGCTGTCCGGCCAACAGCGCCTGAGTGGTGAGGCCCTCGCGAACGAGGGAGGAACCGAGGGCGACGTCTTGTTCCTCTCCGGCCAGACCGTCATCACCGGCCCCATACCGCGGATCGGGTACCAGCGCATCGTCGCCGCGGGACAGCTCGTCGCGCCGCGCGCGAGCGAGACCCGGCTCGTCCCGGTCCTCACCATGGAGGGGCAACTCGCCTGGTACGGGGGTGAGCGTCCACGGTTCTTCGTCGGCAAGGAACGCCTCGGCCGCGGGTTCTTCGAGCTCGTCGACGAGCCCCTCGCGTTGGTGCTGGTCGGACGATTCGAGCTGGGCGATGACGTCGGTGTGGACCTCCTCGGCCAGAAGGTCGCCGAGATCTCGCTCGTCGGGACGCTCGTCGCTCCCGACGAGCTCGTGGGAGCCGTGCAGTTCCTCACCACGGAGAACCACGGCACGATCGCGGTGGCAGAGGATGTCGTCGACGGGGGTTGAGGTCGCCGCCTTCGACGACCTCTTCGAGCGGCACCGCGACACCGTGCACGCGTTCCTCCTGGGCCGCACCTCGGATCCGGAGGCCGCTCGCGACCTGCTGCAGGAGGCGTTCCTACGGCTGTGGCGGCACCTCGGCGAAGTCGCGACGCTCGAGGAACCACGCCAGCGGGCCTGGCTCATCACCGTGGCGCGCAACCTCGTCATCGACGGGTACCGCGCCGAGGCCACCCGGACCGCCACGGTCGCCAACCTCGCCCGCGACCCCGGCGTGCGGGACGGCAGCGAGCCCGACGACACCGAGCGCGTAGCCCTGCGCGGGCAGCTCACGCGCCTCGACGCGGCGATCGCGCGCCTGCCGGAGCAGGAGCGTGTGGCCCTGACGATGGCGAGCGTGGCGGGGATGACCAGCGACGAGATCGGCGAGGCACTGGACCGCCCCGCCGGCACGGTGCGCTACCACCTCCACCGTGCGCGCACCCGGCTCGCGGCAGAATTGGACCTGGACACGTGACCATGCCCACCGAGCACCCGCAGCGGCTGGACCCCCTCCTCGACGCGTGGGGGCGGCGTCACGCGCTCTCGCAGACCCGGACGGCGGAGATCCGCGAGGCCGTCCTCCGCGACCGGGGGCCTGCCGAGGAGCGAGACACGCTGCCCGCGACATGGTGGCTCGAGCTCAGCCGACAGGTCACCGCCAGCATCGTGACCGCCACCGCCGTCCCGAGGACGGCCGTTGACCGGGCCTACCAAGCAGTGCCCGCGGCAACCGTCGCCTGAGCGGGCGCGAGCGCCGCCGCCTTCTCCCCTGTCACGTCGGCCCGACGACGCCACGGGGCGAAACCGGCGTCAGACCTCGCTCGCCTCGCGTTCCCATCGGGCGAGGGTCCGGGCAACCACGGCTCGTGCGAGCGGCAGCAGCGCGAACAGCAAGCCCCCGAACACGAGCGGGAACTCGCCCGCGACAGCGGCGACCCCGAACGCCGTGAGGGCGCCACCCAGCGCCATCGCCCGCAGCGTCCTTCGCACCGGCGACACCGCGCCGCCGAGCGGCCGGTGCGGCTCCGGGCTCGTCGCCAACCACACCCAGATGGCGAGGACCCAGACCACGAGCGCCGCCTCGGCAACGACCGATTCGGCAGGCGCCCGCAGCGACAGCGCGACGACGACTGCGAGGATCGCGGTCCCGAGGCGCAGCAGCGTCCTGCCGTGCATGGTTCCCCCTCTCCTCGCACCGCGTCGAGCGCCCCGCGTGCGGTCACCGAAGACGGTGGGCGGTCGTCGCCAGCGCAGCGGCGAGCGTCCCGTAGAGCGCGGTGATCGCCCAGTCCGCCGGCACGCCCAGCCAGGTTGCCGCGCCCGCGGCCACGACCAACAGCACGATCGCCCACAGGCCGACGGCTGCACGACGGGTCGGTCCCTCGAGCCGAGACAGCACCCCACCGGCGACGACGACACTGCCGAACAGGGCGAGCAGGGCGAGCCCGCCCGCTGCGCTGGCGCGAAGACCAGGCAGCGCCGTGTCCGCGTAGGCGGCCACCGCGAGCACCGACCAGACAACGGCCGCGGCGACCCCGAGCGCGGCGAGCCCGAGGCCCACAGGGGCCGCCGCGCTCACGGGCCTCAACCTCCACAGCAGGAGGAGCTGGGCAACGAGGAACGCCACGGCGCCGAGCGTCACGCCCGGGCTGATCATCAGGGAGGCGGCCACCAGGGCGACCTCGAACTCGACCAGCAGGTTGCCCACGAACGCCAGGGCGACCAGCACCCCGGCCGCCCCGTACCACAGGCTCGCGCCGGCCAGGCGCGGGCTCGACACATCTCGGGTCGCGCGGTGCACCATCGTGTCCCCCCGTCCTTGCAGCATGGTAAGAGCGGAGGGCACGGCCGTCACGGGGCCCGGCCCTCCGATACGGGTCGGCGGGAACCGTCGTCACGACGCGAAACCGCCCCGCAACATCCACGACACATCGCCTGGATACCGTGCCGCGCACGTTGCGGGCCGAGGCACGGGCGCACGGAGACGACGCCCGCCTGCGGCCCACCCGACGCGCCGGAGGGTGCCCAGGTGCTGCTGACCCCCCACGAGCAGGAGCGACTGCTGCTGCACGTCGCCGCGGACGTCGCCCGCAGACGCCAGGCCCGGGGCGTCGCGCTGAACCGCCCCGAGGCCGTCGCACTGCTCTGCGACGTCGTGCTCGAGGGCCCCCGCGACGGCCGCTCAGTCGCCGACCTCATGGAGGCGGGCCGCCACGTGCTCGGGCCCGACGACGTCATGCCCGGCGTGGAGGCGATGATCCCCGAGATCGCGGTCGAGGCGACCTTCCCGGACGGCACGAAGCTCGTGACCGTCCACGATCCTCTCGGCGCCGCGGAGACCCACACGTGACCGCGCGCGGCCGTACCCGCATCGTCGAGCGCCGGTCGGACCCGCCGCTGGTCCTGCGCCCCACCCCGGAGGCCGTGCACCTCGTCGGCGGCACCGCCGGCCCCCTCGGCGGCGACGACCTCGCGCTAGACGTCGAGGTCGGCCCGGGCGCTCGCCTGACGGTGCGCACCGTCGCCGCGTCGCTCGTCTACCCGGGCACGGGCCCCTCGCGGCTGGCGGTCACCGCCCGTGTGGACCGGGGCGGGCACCTGGACTGGGCCCCGGAGCCGACGGTCGCGATCGCGGGCTGCGACCACGAGGCCTCCGCGTCCATCGACCTGGCCGAGGACGCGACGCTGCGGTGGAGCGAGCAACTCGTGCTCGGACGGTCCGGTGAGGCCGGCGGCCGCGTGCGCAGCACCCTGTGGGCCGACCTCGCGGGGTCCCCGCTCCTGCGTCACGCCCTCGACGTCGGCGGGGACGCACCCGACGGACCGGCCATCACCGCGGGCGCCCGCGCGATCGGCAACCTGCTGGTCGTCGGCCCCGAGGCCGCGCCGCTCGACCGCGAGGCGCAGAGCCCGGAGCGCGCGGTCCTGGACCTTGCGGGGGGCGGCGCGCTCGTGACGGTTGTCGGTGGGAGCGCGTGCGCATCCACGTCATGAACCCGTTCGCGTCCCGGATGCTCGGGTCGGTCCACTCCGGATCTGAGCCCGGTCACCGTCACGGTGAGTCGGCATCGCTGGCCTCGAGCTCGGCCACCGTCCTCACGAACCGTTGCACCGGCTCCAGGCGGCGTGTGGCCTCCACGACACGCTCGAGGTCCAGCCCCACGTACTCATGAAGCACCACATTGCGGAGACCCGGCAGTGCCTCCAGCTCGGTGACGACGGCCGGCTCGACCCCGACGGTCAAGAGGTTCCTGACGGCGGTGGTGTAGTCGTCGAACGGCAATGCGCGACGCGCCGACAGCTCACCGGCGATATCGACCACCAGTTGGGCGACCATCAGCAGCGAGAACAGCACATCGTTGCGCAGGCTGAAGTCACCGCGCAGATCGTCCGCCGATGTCACCCGGGCGCGCAGCTGCTCGAGATGGGTCAGATGCCGGCGCAGTTCACCGAGGCGCTCGACCAGGTAGGTCATGGCGCTCTCACGCTCCGGTCCGTAGCGCCTCCAGAGCCACCCGACGCGCCCGACCGAGGAACAGGTCGAGATCGGCCGCGCGCAACTGGGCGTGGCGTCGGAATGCGATGTCGGCCTCAGGGTCGCGGCACTGCAACCTCCGGCCGTGGCGCAGGACGGTCCGCGCCAGCATCGGCGGCGCGTCGTTGAGCACCACGAGGTCGACGTCGTCCCGACGCAGGGCGGCGATGAGCGCGCTGGTCAGCCGCAGCCGCTCCTCGAAGCGTTCTGCGGCGGTCGGGAAGCGGTCCCGGTCCAGCAAGACGGCCACGTCCACGTCGCTGTCGACGCGCGCGGTCCCGCTGGCGTGCGACCCGAACAGATAGACGGCGAGGACGCCGTCCCAGTCCGCCATGACACGTGCGATTGCCTCGTCGTCCACACGGCGCCGGTCGTTGGGGGACATTGGTAGCAGGCTACCCGACACCTCGCCGGCGAGACCGGCAGCGAGCGAACCGACCCGAGCGCCGGTCACGATCCCGGCGGTCAGCGGGTGTGCTACGAGGTGGGCATCGACGAGCCGTTGACCGGCCACGGCCCGTCGTGACCACGGCAGCGCTCGGCCACTCACACGGTGCTTCCACAGATTCGGGTGGGTTCCAGATGCTGTCGTAGGTGGCGAGTATACTTCCAGTATGTCGAACACCTATTCGCTGCACCACGCACCGCCAGGGTCGCGCGACGACGCGCGCGAGGGCGGCGCGCCGGTCGAGACCGCCGCGGGCACCCCCGAGGATCTCGAGGGGTTGGAGGCCGCGCTGGGTGAGGCCGAGGCCGCGCTCGCGCGCGCGGCGCTGTGTGTGGGCCGACTGGCGGGCTCGGGGGTGTGCGAACAGCTCGAGGGGCTGCCCCTGCAGCAGTTCGTGTCGCTGGCCGCGCGCTGGACCGGCGGGGACGCGCGAGCGCTCGCGCGCACCGGCGAGACCCTGATCGACCTGCCGGTCACCGCCGGGCTGCTCGAAGCGGGCAAACTGTCGTACTCGCAAGCCCGAGCGGTCAGCCACGCGCTCGCGCGCCTGCCCAAAGCCGCGCGGCAAACCATCGACGAACGCTTGGGCGCCACCATCGCCGCCTGCGGGGGCCTGGAGGGGTTCGACCCCGACGGGCTGGTCGACGCGGTCCACGCCGCCGCCGACGACTGCCGAGAGCAGCGCGCGCACCGCGACCGCGACCAGCGCGCGGCGCAGGCCAACTACCTACAAGTCCAACCCGCCTTGGACGGGCGCGTGCAGCTGTACGGCGACTGGGACGCCATCGCCGGCGCGATCATCCTCAACGCGCTCGACGCCGCCGCCGGCACCCCCCACCCCAACCCCGAGGCCACGAACGACAACGACCCCGACCACGACGACGACGACGACGACAACAACAACAACAACAACAACAACAACAACAACAACGCCGGCGACCCCCACGACCGCGACCCCGAGGGCGAGCGCGAGGGCGACACGCCTGACGATCCCGCTAGCGAGGGGATCCACGGTGACGGCACGGGGCCGGCGGGCACGCGCCGCGGCCGCCAATACGCCGACGCCCTCGAAGACCTCGCCGCCTGCTACCTCGCCGGCGACCCCCACCCCACCGATGCCGCCGGCGCGGCGAACACCCGCGCGGCAGGCGGAGACCCCGACGCGGCGCCCGGAGACCCCGACACGAACGCGAACGCCTCACCCGCCACGCCGCGCCGTCGGCGGGCGCGCCCGCTGATCATCGCCCACGTGCAACTCTCCCAGCTCACCGGACACCCCGACGGGCGCATCGAACTCAACACCCGCAGTGGCCTGCCCCGCGTGTCCGCAGCCACCATCGAAGCGCTCACCCACAGCGCCGACGTGCGCGCGGTCGTGTTCAACGGCGCCCAACCCCTTGCGGTGTCGGGCAGAGTCGCCGCCGACACCATCCCCACCCCCACGCGCCTCGCCCTGCGCGCCCGCGACCGCGGCTGCCGCTTCCCCGCCTCCCGCGACCCCATCGGCCATACCGACCTGCACCACCTCCAACCCCGAGAACACGGCGGCGATCACGACCCCACCAACCTCGCCGCCCTATCGCGCCGCTGGCACACCCGCGTGCACGACCACGACTGGACCCTGTCGATCGACCCCGCCTCGGGGCAGCTCATCGCCCAACGCGGCGGGCGAACCTGGCACTCCCTGCCGCGCGGCACCCCCCTCGAACCCGAACCCGACCCGCCCGAACCCCCACCGCCCGGCTCGTCCCGAGCACCCCCCAGCGCATCCCCAGAACCCGACGACCCCGACGACCCCAGCCTGTTCGACAACGACGGCCTCGACCCGCCACCCTTCTAACCCCGCGACACCGCCCGATGCCTCGGGCTCAAAGCAACGCAGAACACGTCAGCCCCGCGCACCCACCAGTGCGCGGGGCCGACGCGCGCGACCTGCCCCGAGGGTCCTCCACAGCCCGAGCGGCGCGATCGCCCGTCCTGGCCCGCCGCCCGGGCAGACTCGAACCCCGTCCCCCCGCATCCGCCGCTTGTGGTCATCGTGACCGAGGAGCACCATGGACGAGGTCAGCCGCCATCATGCGTTCGACGTCCTGCGCGACCGCCTGGACGAGCCAACCGCTTCCCTCATCATGAGCCATCTCGCCCCGGTGCCCGCCCCTGACCTCGCGACGCGCGCGGACCTGGCCGAGGGGCTGGACGTCCTCGGCACCCAGCTGCGCGGCGAGGTCGCCGAGGTCCGTGGCGAGATCGTCGAGGTCCGTGGCGAGATCGTCGAGGTCCGTGGCGAGATCTCCGAGGTCCGTGGCGAGATCTCCGAGCTACGCGGCGAGCACAAGCGCGACCTCGGCCGTTTGATGCTGGTCCAGGTCGCGACACTGATCGCGGCCGTGGGTACCACCGCGGCGATCACGTAGTAGAGGTACGGCTACCAGGCCTGCGTGAACGCCGCACGTCACGCGCTTCGACCAGGGCGCCCCAAGCGCGGCGAACGCCGAGCCGACCCAGCGGCCTCAGCGCTCGTCGCGGACGTAGGGGACCCCGAGCGCGGTGGGCGCGCCGAGGCGCTCGCGGGTGTCGGTCGCGGTGATCACCATGAGCACCGCGACGGTCACCAGGTAGGGCAGCATCGACAGGAACTCCGCGGGAACCGCGGTGAAGCCGGCCGCCTGCAGCGCGAAGTTCGCGCGCAGCGCGACGCCGAAGAGGTAGGCGCCGGCCAGGGCCCGCCAGGGTCGCCACGACGCGAACACCACGAGGGCGATCGCGATCCAGCCGAGGCCGGCGGTCGTCCCGTCCTGGGCCCAGGCGGGCACGCGGGCGAGGATGATGTAGGCGCCGCCGGCGCCCGCGAACACGCCACTCGCGACGACGTGGGCGTAGCGCACCGCGGCGACGCGGATCCCCATCACGTCCGCGGTGGCTGGCGCTTCCCCGACCGCGCGGACGGCGAGCCCGGTGCGGGTGCGCATGAGATAGAAGGTCGCCGCGGCGATCACGACCCACGTGCCGTAGACGACGACGTCCTGGTCGAACAGGATCCGCCCGAGGATCGGGATCTCGGACAGAAGCGGCAGCGAGGTGTCGGGCAGGCGCGCCGACAGGGGCTGGCCCTCGATCGGCTGGCCGAGGAACATCGCGATCCCGGTGCCGAGGAGCACGAGCGCGAGTCCGGCGACGATCTGATTGGCCCGCATCGTGATCGACAGGAACGCGTGGATGATCGCGAGCGCGCCGCCCGCGGCAGCGCCGGCGACGAGGCCGAGCAGGGGCTGGCCGCTGACCTCGGCGACGATGAACGCGTTCACCGCGCCGACGAGCATGAGCCCCTCGATCCCGAGGTTCAGCACGCCGGCGCGCTCGGACAGCAACGCGCCGAGGGCCGCGAGGGCCAGCGGCGTCCCAGCGCCCACTGCCGCGGCGAGGGTGAGCACGACGATCGTCACATCCACCGCGCGCCCTCCTCGTCGTCGGAGTCCGCGGCCGAGGCCTCGGGGACCGGTTCGCCCGGCTCGGGGGGCGCGGCCTCGGCCTCCCCGTCACCGTGCAGCCGGAGGCGGTAGCGCACGAAGAGCTCACCGCCCAGGGCGAACAGCAGGATCGCGGCGGTGAGGATCGTCGAGATCGCGTCCGGCACGCGCTCGGGGAGGCTCTGCAGGGCGGGTCCCGCGTTCAGCAGGCCGCCGACGAGCACGGCGACGGGCACGACGGCCAGCGGGTTGTAGCGCGCGAGCGCCGCGACGATGATCCCGGTGTAGCCGAGGTTGATCGCGAGCCCCTGGGGGTCGAGGCGGAACGCGCGACCGGCGACCTCCCCTGCGCCGGCGAGGCCGGCCAGCGCGCCGGAGATCAGCAGCACCGAGACGATGACCTTCGTGCGACTGATCCCCGCATAGCGCGCGGCCGGCGGGGAGTCGCCGAACACGCGCCACCGATAGCCCCAGCGGGTGCGGGTGACGACGAGATAGACCGCCACGGCAGCGATGACCGCGATGACCAGCCCCAGGTGCACGCGGGTGGTGCCGAACTCGTAGAACGTCGCGTTCTCGGGCAGGCGCCGGCCCTGGGGGAACGTCGTCGCTCCCGGATCCCGCCAGAAGGTGTCCGAGCCGAAGATGAGGTACCGCATCGCGTAGAGCGCCACGAAGTTGAGCATGAGCGAGGTGATGATCTCGCTCGTGCCGAGGTAGGCGCGCGCGAGTGCGGGCACCGCGACCCACGCCATGCCACCGATCGCGCCGCCGAGGACGACCGCCGCGACCGCGACCGGTACGGGCACGACCTCCCCGACGGCCAGCGCGATCCCGGAAGCGGCGACCGCGCCGATGTAGAGCTGACCCTCGCCGCCGATGTTGTAGAGCTTGAAGCGGAACGCGACCGCCGCGGCCAGGCCGGTGAGGATCAACGGCGTCGCGCTGCGCAGCGTGTCGGTGATCCCGAAGCCGGTGGTGTAGGAAACGCGCAGGATCGTCCGGTACACCTCGACCGGGTCGTGGCCGGTCGCGACGAGGAACACCGCGCCGAACAGCAACGCCGCCACGACCGACACGACCGGGACCACAACCTGCAGCCACCGCGGGGCGCGGGCGCGGCGTTCGAAGCGCACGCGTCGCGCGGGGGCCGCCGTGGTCGAGGGAGCCGTCACGGCGCGCCCCCACTCGCGTCGGAACCGGGCTCCGGTGACCGATCGTCCGGCGAACCGGCGCCCGCGGCGGAGACCTGGCCGGCCATCGCGAGACCGAGCTCGGTCGTGTCGGCGGTCGCGGCCGCGCGCTCCAGCACCAGCCTCCCCTCGCTCAGGACGACGATGCGGTCCGACAGCCCGCGCACCTCGTCGAGGTCCTCGCTGATGAGCAGGATCCCAGAGCCCTCGGCACGACGACGGTCCAGCAGACCGCGGACGAACTCGGTGGCCCCGACGTCGAGACCGCGGGTGGGGGCCGCGACGACGATGGCGTGCACGCCCTCGGGGCGCTCGAGCTCGCGGGCGAGCAACACCTTCTGCGCGTTGCCACCCGACAGATCGCGCAGCGCCGCGCCCGGGCCCGTCGTGCGAACGTCGAACCGGCTGATCACGGCCTGGGCCTCCTCGACCGCGCCCCGGCGGTCGAGGACGATCGACAACGAGCGGGTGAGCTGCAGGTTCTCGGCGATCGAGAGGCTCGGCGCGAGACCGGAGCCGAGCCGGTCCTCCGGCACGTAGGCGAGCCCGGCCGCGCGGGCGGCCTGCGGCCCACGGCCGGCGACGTCCCGGCCAGCGACCCGGACCGCGCCATGGCTGGGAGCCCGCAACCCCGCGACCACTTCAGCGAGCTCACGCTGCCCGTTGCCGGCCACACCGGCGACGCCGACGATCTCGCCGCCGTGAACCGTGAGGTCGACGCCCTCCAGAGCGCCCCGGCCGTCGACGGCGTCGAGGCCGAGCCCGGCGAGCTCGAGCACCGGCTGGCTCGGGGGGCCGGCGGCACGCTGCGGGGAGAGGTCGACGTCGCGGCCGACCATGAGGCGGGCGAGCTCGTCCGCGTCGCTCTCGGCCATCGCCCGCTGCCCGACGACGCGCCCGTCGCGCAGGACGGTGACGTCGTCGCTCACGGCCGTGACCTCGCGCAGCTTGTGGCTGATGAACACCACCGCCTTGCCGTCCGCGGCCAGCGCACGGACGGTCTCGAACAGCGCGTCGACCTCCTGGGGCGTGAGCACAGCCGTGGGTTCGTCGAGCAGCAGCACCTCCGCGCCGCGGTAGAGCGTCTTGACGATCTCGACGCGCTGGCGCTCGCCCACCGAGAGGTCGCCGACGACCGCCCGGGCATGGACCGGGAGGCCGTACCGGTCGGCCAGCGCGCTCACCGTCTCGCCGACCCGCCGCGCCGACCAGCGCCACGGCAGCCGTCGGTCGCCGAGCGCGAGGTTCTCGGCGACGGTGAAGCGGTCCACCAGCCGGAAGTGCTGGTGGACCATGCCGATGCCACAGGCGAGCCCGTCGCGCGGGCTGCGCAGCTCGATGACACGGCCGTCGCGGCGGAGCTCGCCGCCGTCCGGCTGGTAGAGGCCGGTGAGGATCGAGGCCAGTGTCGACTTGCCCGCCCCGTTCTCACCGAGCAGGGCGTGGACCCGGCCCGGCCAGAGCGCGAGGTCGACCCCGGCGTTGGCGACCACGCCGGGAAAGACCTTCCGGACCCCGCGTGCCTCGAGCGCGGGGACGGCAGGCTCCGCCCGGGGCACGGACGGTTCGCCCGCGGGCACCGCCGCTCCGGTCACCGGCTACTCCTCGATCTCGCCGATGACGCCCTCGACGAACCAGTCGAACTCGAGCAACTCCTCAAGCGACATCTCTTCGCCCTCGGGCACGCGCTCCTCACCCTCCTGATCGGTGAGTGGTCCGGTGAACGGCGCGAAGTCGCCGGCGACGATCTCGTCCCGGCGCGCCTCGACCTCCTCGATCGCGTCGTCGGGCACCGACTCCCCGAACGGTGCGAGGTTCACGAGCCCGTCGGCCATGTCGCCGTAGTACTCGCGCGGCTCCCAGGTCCCGTCGAGCACCATCTCGGCGGTCTCGGTGTAGTAGGAACCCCAGTCCCACGCGGTCGCGGTCAGCCACGCGTCGGGGGCGAACTCCTCCATGTCCGAGTGATAGCCGGTCCAGTGCGCCCCCGCGTCCTCGGCGGCCTGACCGACCGCCGGCGAGTCCTGGTGCATGCCGACGACGTCGACCCCGGCGTCCAGCAGGCTCTCGGCGGCCTGACCCTCGGTCTCGGGGTCGTACCACGTCGAGGTCCACACGACCTGGACCGTCGCGTCCGGGTTCATCTCCTGGGCACCGAGCGCGTAGGCGTTGATCCCGCGCACCACCTCGGGGATCGGGAACGCGGCTACGTAGCCGAGCTCGCCGGTCTCGCTGACCGCGCCGGCGGCCATGCCCTCGAGGTAGCGGCCCTCCTCGGCCGCGCCGAAGTAGTTGCCCATGTTCTCGGTCGTCGTGAACCCGGTGGCGTGCTCGAACACGACGTCGGGGTAGCGCTCGCTCACCGCGGCCATCTGGTCCTGGTAGCCGAAGCTCGTACCGAAGATCAGGTCGTGGCCGTCACGGGCGAGGTCGTCGAAGACCTCCTCGCTGCCGGCGCCCTCCTCGACGTTCTCGACGTAGGTCGTCTCGACCTGGTTGCCGAGGTTCTCCTCCATGTCCTGGCGCCCGACGTCGTGGCGGTAGGTCCAGCCGGCGTCGCCCACGGGCCCGACGTAGACGAACGCGACGCTCAGCGCGTCCTCGTCGGCCTCGCCGTCGTCGGGGTCGTCGTCGGGCTCGTCAACGGGCTCGTCGTCCTCGTCGCCATCGTCGTCGCCATCGTCGTCGCCATCGTCGTCGCCATCGTCGTCGGCCTCGTCGTCCGGCTCGTCGGCGACGGCGTCGTCGTCGTCATCGGGCTCGTCGGCGATCTCGTCGGTGTCGCAGCCAGCGGCTGCGAGCAACGCGAGCGCGAGCAGCATGAGCAGTAGGTGTCTCAGGCGCATCGGTCACTCCCCTCGTCCGGCTCCCGCAGCGGGTGCGCCGCGACAGCGTGGCTATCCCGTACCGGTCAGCGCCCGCGGGCCCGCCACCCCACCCTCGTGGAGGCGCGCTCGGGACCGCTCACGACCACAGGCGGCGAGCACGCCGCGCGAGGTCGCGTCGGCTGGCCTCGAGGTCGAGGCCGGCCAGGTTCCCCTCCTCAGCGATCGGCTCCCCCCCGACGAGCACCGTCTCGGCCCGGCGGTCCGGGCCGAGCACGAGCCCGTCGACGGCGTCGGGGACATCGGCGATATCGTCGGCGGGCCAGACCACGAGGTCGGCGCGCGCGCCGGGCTCCAACCGCCCGATGTCGTCGCGCCCGAGGCACGCGGCGCCGCCCGCGGTGGCCAAGTCGAGCACGTCGGCAGGCATCAGCGCGTCGGGTCGGCCCGTGCGCTGGCGCGCGGTGAACAGCGCCTGGCGCAACTCGGTGTGGAGCGTGCCCTGCTCGTTCGAGGCAACCCCGTCGACGCCGAGGCCGACCGCGACGCCGGCCGCACGCAGGTCGGTCGTCCGGCACATCCCGGCGCCCAGGCGCGCGTTGCTCGACGGACAGTGCCCCACGCCCGCGCCGGCCTCGGCGAGCCGGGTGATCTCGGCGTCGTTGAAGTGGACGCCGTGGGCGAACCAGACGTCGTCGGCGACCCAGCCGAGGTCGTCGAGGAACTCGAGCGGGCGGCAGCCGAACCGCTCCAGGCAGTCGGCCTCCTCCTCACGGGTCTCGGCGAGGTGGGTGTGCAGCTGCAGGCCGCGCCGTCTGGCGAGGTCGGCGGATTCGCGCATGAGCTCCGGGGTGACGCTGAACGGGCTGCAGGGCGCGACCGTGACGCTGATCCGCTCCCCGTCGTGCCAGCGGTCGGCGATCCGCTCGGTCGAGGCGAGGATCGCGTCGCGGTCCTCGGTGACGTGGTCGGGCGGCAGTCCGCCGTCGGACTCGCCGAGGTCCATCGACCCGCGCGCGAGGTGCAGGCGGATCCCCACCTCGCCGGCGGCCTCGCCGAGCGCGTCGAAGACCCGCTCGTCGCCGCCGGGCACGAGGTAGTGGTGGTCGGCGGCGGTGGTGCACCCCGACAGGGCGAGCTCGGCGAGCCCGACGCGGGCCGCGGCGCGGACGTCGTCGACGTCCAGGTGTGCCCAGGTCGGGTACAGCGTCGTGAGCCAGTTGAACAGGTCACAGCCGACCGCGCGGCCGCGGGTCATCCACTGGTAGAGGTGATGGTGGGTGTTCACGAACCCGGCGGTGACGATCGCCCCGTCGACCCGGCGGACACGATCGCCATCGGCCGGCGCGACCTCGCCGACCGCCTCGATTCGGTCGCCCGAGATGGCGATGTCGCCGGGCCACCGAGCGCCGCGCAGGACCAGGCGGCTCACCGCGGAGCCCCCGCCACGTGGGGAGCGACCACACCGGTGACCTCCCCGTCGGCGCGCCCGAGCGCGAGATCCTCCTGGCGCACCGGCACCCGCGGCAGGCGACGGCCGGAGGCCGCGCGGACAGCCGCGACGACCGCGGGAGTCGACGAGATCGTCGGCGGCTCGCCGACGCCCTTCGCGCCGTAGGGCGCCCCGGGCTCGGGCTGCTCGATCATGGTGGCCGCGACCTCGGGCATGTCGAGCGCGGTCGGGATCAGGTAGTCGGTGAACGACGGGTTCTTCACCAGCCCGTCGTCGACGACGATCTCCTCCATCACCGCGAGCCCGAGGCCCTGCGCGATGCCGCCCTCGATCTGGCCGACCACCGACCGCGGGTTCAGCGCGCGCCCGACGTCCTGCCCGGTCGCGATCTGGCGGACGCGGACGAGGCCCAGCTCGGGGTCGACGTCGACGCTCGCGCGGTGCGCGGCGAACGCGAACGACACGTGCGCGGAGCCCTGCCCGTGCTCGTCGAGCGGCTCGGTCTCCACGTGGTGGTGCTCGCGCACCTTCTCGGCCGGGCGGTCGAGCAGGTCGCCGATCCGTGCCCGCTCGCCGTCCAGCGTCGAGAAGGCCCGCCCCTCGAAGAGCAGGCCGTCGATCGGGGCGTCCAGGCGCTCCGCGGCCCGCTGCGCGAGCTCGTCGCGCACCGCCTGGCAGGCGAGCTGCACCGCACCGCCCGACATCCACGTCTGCCGAGACGCGCTCGTCGACCCTGCGGAGCCGATCAGCGTGTCGGCCGGAAGCAAGTGCACCTGCTCGACACCGAGCTCGGTCCGGACGATCTGCTGGGCGAGCGCGACGAAGCCCTGCCCCACCTCGGCCGCGGCGCAGTGCACGCTCGCGAGCGGCTCGCCGTCCGGCCCGCGTTCGAGACGGACCGACGCGGTCGAGAAGTCGTCGAACCCCTCCGAGTACATGAGGTTCTTGAAGCCGACCGCGACGCCGGTGCCGCGGCGCACGCCGTCAGGGTCCGCCGTCAGGCCCGCTCCCCCGGGTCGCAGGGTCTCCGGGTCGTCCGGTGAGGGTTCCGGCGGCTCGTCGTGGGCGATCGCCTCCTCGATGCACGCGCGCACCGGTGCCGTCCCGTGCAGCACCTGTCCGGTGATGAGCTCGTCGCCGCTCTCGAGCGCGTTGCGCAGCCGCAGCTCGACGGGGTCCATGCCGAGCGCCTCGGCGAGGCGATCCATCTGGGCCTCGTGGGCGAAGCAGACCTGCACCGCCCCGAAGCCGCGCATCGCGCCGCACGGCGGGTTGTTCGTGCGCACCACCCAGCCGTCGATCCGGGCGTTGGGCACTCGGTAGGGACCCGCCGAGAAGCAGACCGCGTTGCCGAGCACCGCGGTGGAGGACGAGGCGTAGGCGCCACCGTCGAGCAACAACCGCGCCTCGACGCTCACCAGGTCGCCCGAGGAGGTCGCGGTGTGCCGGTACCACATCCGGGCCGGGTGGCGGTGCACGTGACCGAGGAAGCTCTCCTCGCGGCTGTAGAGCATCTTGACCGGACGGGCCGTCCGCAGCGCGAGCATGCAGGCGTGCACCTGCAGGCTGATGTCCTCGCGGGCGCCGAACGCGCCGCCGACGCCGGAGAGGGTCAGGCGGACCTGATCGGCGGGCAGGGCGAGGCACGCCGCCACCTGATCGCGGTCGACGTGCAGCCACTGCGTCGAGATGTAGAGCTCCACGCCGCCGTCGTCGGTCGGCATCGCGAGACCCGACTCCGGGCCCATGAACGCCTGGTCCTGCATTCCGACCTCGTAGGTCCCCTCGACGACCACCTCACCGGCGGCGTCGGGGTCACCGCGGCGCAGCGGCAGGTATCGGACGATGTTGCCGTCGGGATGGATCGCCGGCTCGGTCAGCGCGGCCTCGCCGTCGGTGAGGGGCTCGAGCGGCTCGTAGTCGACGGTGATCGAGTCGAGTGCCCGGCGCGCCAGCTCGGGATGTTCGGCGGCCACCAGGGCCACCGGCTCGCCCTGGAAGCGCACCACGTCGCTCGCGAGCACCGGCTGGTCGGCGTGCTCGAGCCCGTAGACGGGCTTGCCCGGCACGTCCGCGGCCGTGAGGACGCACGCCACGCCCTCCATCGCCTCGGCCTCGGAGGTGTCGATGTCGCGGATCCGGGCTGCCGGATGCGGGCTGCGCAGCGCCCGGCCCCACAGCATCCCGCGCGCGTACAGGTCGCTGGAGAACGCGAAGTCGCCGGTCACCTTCGGGACGCCGTCGGGGCGGTCGGCGCTCTCGCCGAGCCCCCCGCGCACCCCGCCGCGGGTGGTCGTGCCCTCGTCGACGGTGCTCATCGTGGCGCCTTCGTCCACGGTGCTCATCGCGCCTCCTCCCGCCGGCTCTGGACCTGCTCGACTGCCTCGAGGATCCGTCCGTAGCCGGTGCAGCGGCAGAGGTTGCCGCTGATCGCCTCGCGGACGGTGAGATCGTCGGCGTCGGGCGCCCGGTCGAGCAGGTCGTGCACCGCGACGATCAGCCCCGGGGTGCAGAAGCCGCACTGCACCGCACCGGTGTCGAGGAACGCCTGCTGCACGTCGGTCAGCTCCTCGGCGTCATCGCCGGCGAGGCCCTCGACGGTGCGGATGTCGGCGTCGACCGCGTCGGCGGCGAGCACGCAGCACGAGCAGACGAGCACTCCGTCGAGCAACACCGAGCAGGAGCCGCACTCGCCCTGGTCGCAAGCGTTCTTCGAGCCCGGCATCCCCAGCCGCTCGCGGAGGACGTAGAGCAGGCTCTCGCCCACCCAGGCGCCCGGCACCTCGCGCGTGCGACCGTTGATCGTCAACGCGTAGACCAGCTCGGGATCGGGTTCCGGCGCGGGGTCCGAACCCCCCCGGCGCACATCGTCGGGATCGCGTGGACCGGTCGGGCTCGTCATGCGGACAGACACCTCCTGAGGGCACGGTCGGCGAGCACGCCGACGGCATGGCGTCGGTACTCGGCCGTGCTGCGGTGGTCGGAGATCGGGTTCGTCGCGGCCGCGCACGCATCGGCGAAGCGCGCGATCGCGTCGTCGGGGCACGTCAGGCGGTGCCAGTCCACGGCCGCGCTCACGGCCTGCTCGGCCTCGGCGGGACGCACGGGGGTCGCCGCGACCGCGCCGAGCCCCACCCGCACGCGGCGGTGGTCGGTGTCGAGGATCAGCGACAGGCACGCGATCGAGATCACCATCGCGTTGCGCGGGCCGATCTTCGCGGTGTGCTGGGGCCCCGCGACACGCCGTGCCCGCACCGCTCGGATCAGCTCGTCGGGCCGCCGAGCGGTGCGCTTGGGCCCGGTGATGAACTCGGCGAGCGGCAACCGGCGGGACCCCTCGGCGGACACGAGCTCAACCTCCGCGTCGAGCGCGAGCAACCACGGGAGGGTGTCGCCGGCCGGACTCGCCGTGCCGAGGTTGCCCCCGACCGTGCCCGCGTTGCGGATCTGCGGGGAGCCGACCGTCCGGGAGGCCATCGCGAGACCCGGCGCCTCGTCGGCCAGGCGCGTCTCGATGTCCCCGTAGGTCACCATCGCGCCCAGCTCGAGCGCGCCGTCGTCGATGCGGTGCTCCCGCAGCTCCTCGGCCCGGCGCAGCGCGACGATGCGCTCCGGATGGCGGTGGCCCAGGTTCGTCTCCACGACGAGATCGGTGCCCCCGGCGAGCGGTTGCGCGTCGGGGTGCTCGGCGAGGGCGGATACGGCCTCGCCGAGGCTGCGTGGTCGGGTCACGGACACGTCGGCTCCTCGTAGGGTCGCAACAGTTTGTCAGCGTTCAGGGTCACGGGTGTCTCGGGGGTGTGACGGCTCGATGTCGCCCGGCGCGTCACCGCCCGTCGCGGCGGGCCGGTCGAGGCGCTCGATCTGCACCGCGATCCGATCGGCGCCGCGGTGCAGGGCGGCCTCGTTCAGGCGCGCCAGCGCGGCGAGCACGGCGGAGGCCTCGCCCTCGACGCTCGAGCCGAACGGCCCCATGTCCACGGCGAGCCCCTCCGCGGCGGCGGCCTCCACCGCGGCTTGCACGTGGGCGCCCGGGTGGCCGGGGACGAACGGCTCGACGGTGAACTCGGCGCGCAACCTCATCGCCCCGCCTCGCGACCGCCGTCGACCCCCGAGCCGGTTCGGCCACCGTCCTCGCCGCTCGCCGCAGCGAGGTAGTTGTACACGGTGAATCGGGAGACCCCCAGTCTGGCGGCCACGTCCTCCACGGCCTTGCGCAGCACGAACGCGCCACGGGAGTCGAGCTCGGCGACGACCTCCTGCTTCTGGGTGCGCGACAGTGCGTCGAGCGGACCCCCGTGGCGGTCGGCCAACTCGTCCAACAACTGCCCGAGCGCGTCGTGGAGCGGAGGGATGCGCCGCTCCTCGGGCAGACGGACCCTCCCGACGGGCTGGCCCTCGTAGACGAGCGGGATCTCGCGTCCGCCGGGCTCGTCCGGGCCGAGCAGGCACGTGCCCCGACCGTCGTAGAGGCTGCCGTCGAGCGCGGTCACGAGCGGGGCGACGGACACGAGCACCGGATGCCAGGCCTCCGCGGCCGCGTGGCCGCGCGCGTCGACCGGTTCCCCGGACGGCGGCGCGAGGCCCCGCGGCTCGTGTTCGACCGACCCCTCGCTCCCAACCACGAGCCGCATCGTACTTCCACGAGCGAGGGCGTCGAGGGGCGATCTTGACAGGTCGTTGAATGCGCCCGAGCGTTCCGGCCCATGAGCGACCTCCGCGACGATCCCGACCGACCGCTCGTCCTCGTGAGCCGTCGGGTCGTCACGCCCGAGCGCGTGGAGCCGGCCGCCGTCATCGTGACCGGCGGGCGGATCGATCGGGTCACGGCGCATCCAGAGCAGGAGGGCACGGGGCAGGCAGGCATGGGGCAGGAGGGCACGGGGCAGTCAGACACGGCCCGCCTGCCGGCATCCGCCGAGGTCGTCGACCTCGGGGACCTCGCCGTGCTGCCCGGCCTGGTGGACAGCCACGTGCACGTGAACGAACCCGGCCGCACGCACTGGGAGGGCTTCGCCACCGCCACGCGAGCCGCGGCCGCCGGCGGCATCTCGACGCTCGTGGACATGCCCCTGAACAGTCTCCCGCCCACCACGGACCCCGCGGCGCTGGCCGAGAAGCGCGCCGCCGCCGGGCCGCAGGCACACGTCGACGTCGCGTTCTGGGGCGGGCTCGTGCCGGGATCCGAGGAGCGACTCGCCGAACTTCGGGACGCCGGCGTACGGGGCGTCAAGGCGTTCCTGTGCGACAGCGGCGTGCCGGAGTACGGGTGCTTCGCGCCCGGCGACGCCGAACGGCTGCTCGCTGCCACGGCGGAGGTCGGCCTGCCGCTGCTCGTCCACGCCGAGGATCCCGTCACCCTCGACCGCGCGTCGCGGGAGGTCGTCGCCGGCGACCCCGACCCGCGCCGCCATCGCACCTGGCTCGACACGCGGCCGGCCGAGGCCGAGATCGTCGCCGTGCGCGCGCTCGTCGACGCCGCCCGCCGGACCGGTGGCCACGTCCACGTGCTGCACGTGTCCGCGGCGGAAGCGGCCGAGCTGATCGCCGCCGCCCGCGGCGACGGGGTGCCGGTCACCGCCGAGACCTGCCCGCACTACCTCACGCTGGCCGCCGAGGACGTGCCGCACGGGGCCACGATCCACAAGTGCGCCCCGCCGATCCGTGACGCGGCCAACGCCGAGCGGCTCTGGCGGCACCTCGCGGCGGGCGACCTCGATGCGGTGGTCAGCGATCACTCGCCCTCCTCACCGGACGAGAAGGCGGTGGAGGCGGGCGACTTCATGGCCGCATGGGGCGGCATCGCCTCCCTGCAGCTCGGGCTCCCCGTCGTGTGGACCGCCGCCCGAGAGCGCGGCCACGACCTCGCCGACCTCGCCCGGTGGATGGCGGCCGAGCCCGCACGACTCGCCGGCCTCGACCGCAAGGGCGCGATCTCCCCCGGCCACGACGCCGACCTCACGATCGTCGATCCCGACGAGCCCTGGACGATCGACGCCGCTCGGCTCGAGCACCGCCACCCCCTCACCCCGTACGCGGACCGCCGCGTGACCGGCGCGGTCCGCCGCGTCTACCTGCGCGGGCGCCTGATCGCCCGTGACGGGGCTCCACTGGATGTCCCGCAGGGGCGGCTCCTTCCCGATCCGGCCGGCGACGCCGATGCGGCGCCGCCGACCGCGCCTTTCCTGGCCCGCGACCCCTCATGAGCGAGTACGCCACATGACCGACGACGCGCCTCCCTTGCCCGACCTCGCGGCCCGCCGCCTCGGCGGGCTCGTCGTCGACGGCAGCGACGACTTCTTCGCCCCCAAGGAGCGCCTGCTCGACCCACGCCCGCCGCGCTTCGACCCGGACGCCTACACCGAGCGCGGCAAGGTGATGGACGGCTGGGAGAGCCGTCGTCGGCGCTCGGGCCCGGACGACTGGTGCATCGTCCGCCTCGGAGTGCCGGGCGTGATCGAGACGGCGCTGGTCGACACCACGCACTTCACCGGCAACCATCCCGCCGCGGTCACGCTCGAGGGCTGCGCGGTCACCGGCGGCACGCCCGGCCCGGACGCCGACTGGTTCCCACTGCTCGAGCACGTCCCGGTCAGCGGCGACACCGCTCAGCGCCTCCCGGTCGAGACGCTGCGCAGGGTCACCCACGTGCGGTTCACGATCCACCCCGACGGCGGCGTCGCGCGGCTCCGCCTCCACGGCCAGCCGCTGCCCGATCTCGTGGCCGCGGCGTGGGGCGGTGGGCGGCTCGACCTCGCCGCCGCCACCAACGGGGGCCACCCGCTGACGACGAGCGACGCGCGCTTCTCCTCCCCCGAGAACCTCATCGCGCCCGGACTGCCGCACGACATGCGCGACGGGTGGGAGACCCGCCGCCGACGCGGCGATCTCGACGCGGAGGACTGGGCCGTCCTGGCTCTGGCGACCACGGGGATCGTCGAGCGTGTCGAGCTCGACACGACCCACTTCGTCGGCAACTACCCGGCCCGCGCCGCCGTGGACGTCGCCCACGCCCCCGAGCTGCTGCCGCCCGCCGCGGACGGTCGGGCCCTGCGCCCTCCGCCGGAGGAGGCGTGGACCGAGATCCTCGCCCCGCGCCCGCTGGAGGCGCACCAGCGGCACGGGTTCGCCGTCACCGACGTGCCGCCCGCGACCCACCTGCGGTTGCGCATCAACCCCGACGGTGGCGTCGCGCGCCTGCGGGCCCTCGGACCGGTCACCGAGGACGGCTGGCGGCGCGCGGGGCTCGCCCGACTGAACGCGCTGGAGCCGTCACGGGCCGAAGCCGCGCTGCGGGCCTGCTGTGCGTCAACGACGTGGGCGCGGGCCGTTGCCGCGCGACGCCCGTTCACGGACCCCGAGGCGCTCGCCGAGGCCGCCGATGAAGCCTGGTGGGCGTGCGGGCCCGACGACTGGCTCGAGGCCTTCGCGGCGCACCCGCGCATCGGCGAGCGCACGCGAGCGCCGTGGTCCCAGGCCGAGCAGGCCGGCGCAGCCTCCGCCAGCGACGACACGATCGCCGCGCTCGAGGAGGGCAACCGCACCTACGAGGAGCAGTTCGGCCACGTGTTCCTCATCCGCGCGGCGGGGCGCTCGGCCGACGAGATGCTCGCCCAGCTGCGCGAGCGGCTCGCCAACGACCCCGAGACCGAGCTGCGCGTCGCGGCCGGAGAGCAGGCCGAGATCACGCGGCTGCGCCTCGACCGGCTACTGGTCGAGGGCCCGCCGCTCGCCGACCACGCCGACCACGACCACCGCACGTAGCCGACCGAGCAGGAGGCCGACCGTTGAGCCTGTCCACCCACGTCCTCGACACCGCCCGCGGCCGCCCAGCGCCCGGGCTGCAGGTGACCTGCGAGCGCCGTGACGGCGACGGCTGGCAGCATCTCACCACCCGCGAGACCAACGACGACGGCCGCATCGGCGACCTCCTCGGCCGCGAGGAGCTCACCGCCGGCGTGCATCGCCTCACCTTCGCCACGGGCGCGTGGGCGGCCGCGCACGGCCGCGAGACGTTCTGGCCCGAGGTGACCGTCACGTTCGAGATCGCCGCGCCCGACGAGCACCACCACGTCCCGCTACTGCTGAGCCCCTTCGGCTACAGCACCTATCGAGGGAGCTAACCCGTGTCCGTCCACCTGGCATCCGACCGCTTCGGCAAGTCCGGGGTCCGCCTCGCCACCGTCGAGCGCGACGGCGACCGGCATGTCTTCAGCGACCTGGACATCGATGTCCGGCTCGAGGGGGACTTCGAGGCCGTGCACACCCGCGGTGACAACTCGCCGGTGCTAACGACCGACACGATGCGCGGGACGTGTTACGCGCTGGCTCGCCACTACGGCGCGCGGTCGCCGGCGACGCTCGGCTCGCGGATCGCCGAGCGCCTGCTCGAGGCCTGCCCGGCCGCGTCGCACGCACGGGTCGACCTCGCGCGCTTGCCGTGGGAGCGCCTCGCCGTCGACGGCGCGCCACACACCCACACGTTCCGCCCCGGTCCCGGCGGCCGACAGCTCACGACGATCCGCCAGCCACGCGGCCAAGCGCCGACGGTGTCGGCCGGCGCCGACGGGGTGCGGGTGCTCAAGACCACCGGTTCGGCGTTCGACAGCTACATCAAAGACGAGTACACGACGCTGCCCGAGACCCGCGACCGGATCATGGCGACGACGGTCGCGGCCTCGTGGGGCTACGTCGACCCGCTGGTGGCCGACCACGCCGCGCCCGAGCACGAGCGCCTGCTCGACGAGGTCCCGGCGACGTTCTGCGCGCGGTTCGCGACCCACGACGAGAGCGAATCCGTGCAGCACACGCTGTACGAGATGGGCGAGGCAGCGCTCGCCGCCCACGACGAGCTCACGTGGATCTCGTTCCGCATGCCCAACGAGCACCACATCCTCGCCGACCTCGAGCCGTACGGCCTCGACAACCCCAACCACGTGTTCGTCGTCACCGACCGCCCGTACGGGGTCATCGAGGGCACGATCGCGCGCGACGGACCCTCGGCCGCGAGGGCGGAGCCGGCGTGACCGCGCGCCTGTCCGACGACGAGGTCGCGCGTCTCCTCGCCGGTGTGCCCTCGGCCGAGGACGCCCACCGGCGCGGATGGCCCGGCGCACCGGCCACCCGCCAGCCCGTCGAGGTGTACTACGTGCCCGGGGACCGCGTCACCGCGCGCACCCCGGCCGAACTCGGGCAGGAGGCGGCGCGCCTGCTGGACGCGCACGCGCCCGACGCCCGCGCCTTGGCCGACGCGGTGGCCGATCCGCGGCTCGACGGACTCGACGGGCTCGAGGTCGCCGCGCAGGTACGCGCACGCACCGCCGCGAAGCTCGCGGCCGAGCCCGTCGAGGACCTGCGCATCGACTTCGAGGACGGCTACGGCCGCCGGGACGACGGGACCGAGGACGCCGACGCCGAGCGGACCGCGGCCGCGGTCGCCGCCATGAGCGACGAGCTCGGCGCGCCGCCGTTCGTGGGGCTGCGCGTGAAGGCGTTCGCCGACGGACTCGCCCACCGGAGCGTCGCGACACTCGACCGGTTCCTCGGCACGCTCCTCGACGCCGCGGGCGCACTGCCGGCCGGGTTCACGATCACCTTCCCGAAGATCGTGGCGACCGACCACGTCCGCGCGTTCGTGGACACGCTCGAGGCGCTCGAGCACGCGCACGGGCTGCCCGAAGGGCGCTTGGTGTTCGAGGCCCAGATCGAGACCACGGCCTCGGTGCTCGGCCCGGACGGACGCGTCGCGCTGCGCGACCTGCGGGAGGCCGCCGACGGGCGATTGTGCGGCGCGCACCTCGGTGTCTACGACTACAGCGCCGGGCTGGGGCTACCCCCCGAGGAGCAGCGCATCGACCACCCCGCCTGCGACCTCGTGCGCCACCTCATGGTCGCGACGTTCGCGGGCGGCGAGGTGCGCATCTCGGACGGCTCGGTGAACGCCGTGCCCGCCGGCGACAGCGCCGCCGAGGTCCACCACGTCTGGGCGCGGCACGCCGCCGCGGTGCGCCGCGCGTTCACGCAGGGGGTGCCGCAGGGCTGGGATCTGCACCCCTCGCACCTCGTGAGCCGGTACGCGGCGGTGTTCACCCACGCGCTCGCGGGCCTGGACGACGCGCTCGATCGGCTCGCGCGGTGGGACGCGGGGGACGCGGGGGGCGGGGTCCTCGACGAGCCCGCGACCATCGCGACCATCGCCGCACGGGTGCAGTGGGCGGTCGACTGCGGTGCGGCAACACCGGAGCTGGTCCGCGAGCGCACGGGCCGTGCGGTCGCACCGCGGCCGGCGACCATCGGGTAGGGGCACGGACCTCGACGACCGCCCGCGACGCGACGGCCTGCGCACAATAGGCTGACCCCGCTGGCCCGCACTCTCGCTGGGCCATCCGGGGAATGGATTCCGGCCCTGACGTGGACTTGGACGACGGCATGGGACCAGCGCACCCGCGCCTACTGACCGTGGGCCACGGCACGTTGTCGGGTGAGGCCTTCGCGGAGCTGCTGGTCGCTGCGGGGGTCGCGACCCTCGTCGACGTCCGCCGCATGCCATCGAGCCGCCGAAACCCGCAGTTCAACCGTCCGACGCTCGCCGCGACGCTCGAGGGGCACGAACTCAGCTACCGCTGGGACGAGCGACTCGGGGGTCGGCGGGAACCTCGCGACGACTCCCCCCACCACGCGCTCACCGACCCGCAGTTCCGCGGTTACGCCGACCACATGGAGTCGCCCGAGTTCCGAGCGGCACTCGACGAGCTACTGGCCTCCGGTCGGGAGGGGCCCGTAGCGATCATGTGCGCGGAGGGCGACTGGTCACGCTGCCACCGCCGCATGATCGGCGACCACGTCGCGCTCGTGCGCGGCCTCGAGGTCCGACATCTACGCCACGATGGGAGTCGGGAGGATCATCGACTGAACGCCGGCGCCCGGCTCGACGAACTCGGCGAACGGGTGGTCTACGACGCCGGGGCCGACCAGCCGCTCCCCGGGACGAACCCGACAGCAGGGTGAGGGCTCGAGCCTCGTCATCCGGCGAAGTATCGCTATTTCGGAGCACTGCCTGGATCTTTCCACAGATTTGGTGTGGGTCGGTGGGTTGTCATAGGTGGCGGGTATTATGAGGGTATGTCGAACAGGTATTCGCTGCACCAAGCACCGCCGGGCTCGCGCGATGACGGCCGCGACGGCGGCGGGCCGGTGGAGACCACCGCGGGCACCCGGGGTGACCTCGCAGCACTCGAGGCGGCGCTGGAGCAGGCCGAGGCCGCCCTGGCGCGCGCGGTCATCGCCGCCGGCCGGCTGGCCGGCAGCGGGGTGTGCGAGCAGCAGGAAGGGCTGCCGCTGGAGCGGTTCGTGTCGCTGGCGGTCCGCTGGAGCGGCCGCGACGCCCGCGCGCTGGTGGGCATCGGTGAGGTGCTGGGCGACATGCCGGTGCTGGCGGGGCTGGTCGAGCAGGGGCAGGTGTCGTACTCGCAGGCACGCGCGGTCGCCGGCGGGCTGGGCCGGCTGGGTCGGGCGGCGCGCGCGACGGTGGACGAGCGCATCGGCGCCACCATCGCCGCGCGCGGCGGCGTGGACGGCTACGACCCCGACGGGCTGGTCGACGCGGTCGCCGACGCGGTCGCTGACTGCCGCGAGCAGCGCGCGGCCACGCGCCAGGACCAACGCGCGCGGGCGAGCAACTACCTGCAACTGCAGCCGGGCCTGGACGGGCGCGTGCAGTTGTTCGGCGACTGCGACGCTCTCGCCGGCGCGGTGATCATCAACGCGCTCGACGCGGCCGCGGGCACCCCCACCAACGACGACGGCGACCACGCGCATCACCACGACGACGACCGCGACGACGACGACGCGGGCGCGGGTGCGGGTGCGGGCCTGCCCGAGGGGGTGGCGCCCACCCGGCGGGGTCGGGCCTACGCCGATGCGCTCACCACGATCGCCAGCCACTACCTCGCCGGCGCCAGCGACACCGAACGCGCCGCCGCGGCCACCCCCAACCACCCCAACGGCGCGGGCACCACGAACCACCCCAACGGCGCGGATCCTGCGGGCGGCTCGGGCACCGGCACGGGCACCGACGACGCGGGCGGTGCGGGCGCGGGCGGCTCGGCTGCGGGCGCCGCCGGCGGCTCGGCTGCGGGCGCGAGCTCTGCCGGGCCTGCGGGCGCAGGGGCGGGACGGCGCGCGCGGCCGCTGGTGATCGCCCACGTGCAACTGTCGCAACTGTTCGGCCTGGCCGACGGACGCATCGAACTCAACACCCGCGGCGGATACCCGCGCGTGTCCGCGGCCACCATCGAGGCGCTGGCCGCCAGCGGCGACGTGCGCGCGGTCGTGTTCGACGGCGCCCGCCCCCTGGCGGTCACCGACAAGATCGCCGCCGACCACATCCCCGCCGCCACCCGCACCAGCGTGCGCGCCCGCGACCGCGGCTGCCGCTTGCCCGGCTCACGCGACCCCATCGGCCACACCGACCTGCACCACCTCACCGCCCGCGCCGCCGGCGGCGACCACCACCCCGACAACCTCGTCGCGCTCTCACGCCGATGGCACACCCGCGTGCACCACCACCACTGGCACCTGACCCTCGACCCCGACTCAGGACAACTCACCATCCGCCGCGGCGACCGCCAATGGCACAGCCTGCCGCCCGGCACCCCACTCGAACCCGCACCTGCCCCTCCTGAACCCGAACCACCGCCCGACCCACCCGACCCGCCCCAGGACAACCCCGAAGACAACCACGAACCCGACCAGCACGACCCGCCACCCTTCTAACCCCCACACACCCCCGCCCCGCGCACCCACCCGTGCGCGGGGCACACGCGCGTCGCGAAGGCGACCGAACCGCGACCTCGCACTCGAGCGCGCCGCGCGCGCATGATCAGGGCTTGAGCAACCGCTCGAAGCGGCGCGCGGCGACGACGCCGGCGAGGAGCGTCAGGACCACGAGCACGCCCGCGTGCACGAGCAGGACCGGTTCGAGGACCCCGAGCGTGAGGCCGCGCAACAGGGCCGCGCCGTGGAACAGCGGTGACAGCCACACCAGCGGTTGGACGGCCTCGGGATACACGTCGATCGGGAAGAACGTCGCCGACAGCAGCATCATCGGCAGGATCACGACCTGCACGAGCTCCTGGTCCTGCCAGTCACGGATCCAGGTCGCCACGGTCGTGCCGAGCGCCGAGAACGCGAACCCGACCAGCATTGCCGCCGGCAGGGCAGCCAGCGCCCACCACGACGGGATCCCGCCGAGTGCCGCCGCCATCGCGAGGAAGGCCCCCGCGTACATGAGGCCGCGCAGCTGGCTCCAGGTCACCTCGCCGATGGCGATGTCGAGCGGGCGCAGCGGCGTCGCGAGCATCGCGTCGAAGGTCTTCCAGAACCGCAGCTTCACCCAGGTGTTGACCGTCGACTCGAAGACGGCCCCGTTCATGGCGCTGACCGCGAGCAGCGCGGGCGCGACGAACGCGAGGTACTCCACCGCCCGGCCGTCGGGACCCTCGACGGCCGGGACGAGCGCGCCGAGCCCCAGGCCCATCGCGAGCAGGTAGAACACCGGCTCGAAGAAGCCGGTCAGGATGACCGGCCAGAACCGGCGGTAGAACATCGCGTTGCGTTCGAGCACGAGCGGCACGTGCCGCCCGCCGCCCTCGCGCAGCTTCAGCGTGTGGACCAGCCATGCGCTCATCGGCGCAACACCCGCCCCACCACCCGAGCCGCCGCGACGCCACCGACGACGGTGAGGCCGGCCAGCACGGCGAGATGCGCGGCGGCCGGCCAGGTCGTCGGGGCCCCGAGCGCGGCCAGGCGGGCCAGCTCCGCGCCGTGCCAGAGGGGGGAGACCGCCGCGATCGGCTGCACGGCGTCCGGCAGCCGGTCGATCGGGAAGAAGGTCCCGCTGAACAGGAACAGCGGGATGATCGCGAACCGGAACAGCGTGGTCAGCGCTTCGCCGTTGCGCACGAGCGCGGTGAACGTCGCGATCGGACCCGCGAAGGCGGTCGCCACGAGCACCCCCACGGGGATCGCCACGAGTGCCCGAAGGGGCTCGATCACGCCGAAAACGACGATCACGACTCCGATGATGGCGCCGGCGAGCACGGCCCGGCAGATCACCCACCCGAGGTGGCCGAGCACGATGTCGCGCGGCCGCACGGGCGTGGCGATCGTCGCGTGGTACGTCTTCTGCCACTCGAGGCCGACCATCACGGGCCAGAGCGACTCGGCCGCGGCGAGCTGCATCGCGACCGCGACCATCAGCCCCGGCGCGAGGAACGCGAGGTAGGAGCCGCCGGGCAGCCCCGCGGCCTCGCCGGGGTCGACGACCGCGCCGACCCCGTAGCCCACCGCGAGGAGGTAGAGCAGCGGGTTGGCGGCATTGCTGACCACGACGCTGCGGAAGGTTCGGCGCGCCGCGATCGCGCGGCCCTCGAGGACGCGCAGGGCGGGAGCGAGCGTGGCGGCCACTGAAGCCCCTAGTCCACCAGGGTGCGGCCGGTCAGCCGCAGGAAGACGTCCTCGAGGCTCGCGCGGCGGGCGAAGATCCCTGCGCGGGCGAGGCCACGTTCGACGAGTGCGGCGGCCGTCTTGTCGCTGTCGCCGGTGTAGATGAGCACCCGGTCGGGCAGCACCTCGATCGTCTCGACGAGCCCGTCGAGGGCCGTCCGGTCGAGTTCGTCGCTGGGGACGTGCAGCTCGACGACCTCGCGGCCGGCGTGCACGGCGATCAGCTCGGCCGGGGTGCCCTCGGCGACGATCCGGGCGTGGTCCATGATCACGAGCCGGTCGCAGAGCTGCTCGGCCTCGTCCATGTAGTGGGTCGTGAGGATGAGCGTCGCACCGCCGCGCTTGAGCCGCCGCAGCCGGTCCCAGAGGAGGTTGCGCGCCTGTGGGTCGAGCCCGGTCGTCGGCTCGTCGAGCAGGATCAGGTCCGGACGGTTGACCAGACCCCGCGCGATGACCAGCCGCCGCTTCATGCCGCCGGACAGGTACTCCGCCTTGGCGCCGCGGCGATCGGTCAGCTCCGCGAACTCGAGCAGCTCGGTGATCCGCGGGCGCAACTCGCGGCGCGGAAGGCCGAAGTAGCGGCCGTAGATGAGCAGGTTCTCCTCGACGGTCAGCTGCGGGTCGAGGTTGTTCTCCTGCGGCACGACGCCCAGGCGCGCGCGGATCGCCTCGCCGTCGGTGTCCGGATCCTCACCGAGGACCCGCAGGTCGCCGCCGGAGCGGGGGGACATCGCGGCGACCATCCGCATCGTCGACGACTTGCCCGCGCCGTTCGGACCGAGGAAGGCGAAGGACTCCCCCCGGAACACGTCCGCGTCGATGCCGTCGACCGCGACCAGGTCGCCATACCGCTTCTCGAGGCCGCGCGCGGAGATCGCGTCGCCGCGCGCAGCCTCCCCCGTCGATCGCGGCACGAGCCCCCCTTCTCGAACCAACCCGTTCCAACAGCCCACGGCCGGCGTGCGAGCCTAGCAGTGCGCCCCCTCGCTAGGCTCGCCCTTTCGGATGAGACCCACGCTCCGAGGAGGACGGGTGCCCGAGGATCCCACGCTGCTGGGGCTTCCCCCGCTGGGCGTCGTCGCAGTGAGCGTCGTGGTGGCCTGCGCGGCGATCGTGCAGGGCACCGTCGGCATCGGGTTCGGGATCGTGCTCGTGCCGGCGCTCGCGCTGCTCGCGCCCACGGCCCTGCCGGCGACCCCGCTGCTGTTGGCGGTCGCGCTGACCGCGCTGACGGCGCGCAGGGAGCGCAGCGCGATCGATCGTGACGGCTTCCCCGCGCTGCTGGCCGGCCGCCTCGTGGGCACCGTCATCGCCGTCGTGGTGCTACTGGCCGTCACCGAAGCCCTCCTCGAGGTCCTCTTCGGGACGGTGATCCTGGGGGTGGTCGCGCTCAACGTCGCCCGCCCCCGGGTCCCGGTCACACGCACGACCCGCCTGCTGGCGGGCACCGGGTCGGGATTGTTCGCGACGACGGCGGCGATCGGGGGGCCGCCGGTGGCCCTGCTCTACCAGCATCGCCCGGGCCCCGAGGTCCGGAGCACCCTGGCCGCGCTGTTCTTCATCGGCACCCTACTGTCCCTCGCTGGTCTGTCCGTGGCCGGCCGTCTGCAACTCGACCACGCCCTGCTCGCGTTGGTCCTGCTGCCGGCGCTGCTTGCCGGTTTCGCGGTCAGTCGCCCGCTTCGGCGATGGCTCGACGGAGGGTGGCTACGACTTGCGGTGCTCGCCTTCGCCGCCATCGGCGGTGTGCTGGCGATCGCTCGCGGCCTCGGCGGTTGAGCGGGCCGCTACGAGGCCGGGCTCCGGGGGTGGCCCTTCGCGTCGGGCCCGCAGCACGTCGATCAGCGCGCCCAGCAGGAGCAGCACGCAGCACGCCTGCAACCAGATGAGTGCCGCGACGATGCTGCCGATCCCGGAGAGGGTGGGGTTCAGCGTGAGACCCCCGCCGACCACGCGCCCCACCACCGCGGAGAGCAGCAGGATCGCACCGACCGCGAACAGGGAGCCCGGCGTCACGAGGCGGCGATCGACGGGGGGAGCGTCGGGAGCGATGCGGTAGGCGGCCGCGACCGCGACGGCGGTCACCGCTCCCGCCACCGCGACCCGCACGAGGGTGCCCAGCGGGGTGGCCCACGCCGGCAGCTGTCCGGGCAACAACAACTCCTGCACGGCCTCACCCACGACGAGCAGGACGAGCAACGCGAGGAGTGCGAGCGCGCCGATCACCACCAGCACGAGCGCCGCTCCGAGACGACGCAGCCCGCGCCGCCACGGGTCCACCCCACGGATGATGGTGAGCGCCCGTCCCAGCGCGGCCGCGGCGCCGGTCGCCGCCCACAGACCGATGAGCGTGCCGAGCGCGATCGCGCCCCCGGCACCGGCGCGCGCACGATCCACCGCGTCCGCGATGGGCTGCTCCGCGATCTCCACGATCTGCGCCGGGACCACCTCGATCCGCTCGAGCACGGCGACGACGCTCGCCCCGTCCACAACGAGGACGAGGACGCTCACGCCCGCCAGCAGCGCGGGAAAGAACGCGAGCACGATCCGGAAGGCGACCGCGGACGCCAGGTGCACGAGGTCGACGTCGCGGGCGGCGCGCAGGGTCGCTCGGATCATGTCCCTCTCTCGCTTCGCGACCCGCATGGAGCGGTCATCTCACTCCGCATTGTGCAGGACTTGAGGCCCCGTCGGTCCCGACCGTGTTTTCCAGCTATCCACCATCGGCGCGCTGGAGCCGACGAACCGCCGCGGGCATGGTGCATCCGGCGCCATGCCCCGGCGGGGTGCGCATCGGGTCGGGACCGCGCAGGCCGATGCCCCCGCGCTCGCCATCATCAACGGAGAAGACCCATGCTTGCCAGGACACTGCCGGCCCCGGGAATCCGCCGGCGCGCCACGGTCACGGTGCTCGCGCTCGGCGCCGTCGGCGCGGCCGTCGCGCTCGGCGCCGAGCCGGCCACCGCCGACGACGCGGCCGATTCCGACCACGAGATCTGGGCGCTCGACCAGGGCGAGGACCTCAACCGCATCCACGTCCACGACCCCGACCTCGCCGAGGGCGACGTCATCGACTTCGAGGGCCACGAGGACGACGTCACCACCCCCCACATGATCGCGTTCGACTCGAGCCACGAGTACGCGGTCGTCGCGAGCACCGCCTCGGGCACCGTGTCGATCATCCGCACCGATGACCGTGCGGTCGTGGAGACGATCGAGACCGGCGCGGGAGCCCACATGGCCTCGTTCGCGCCGGGGGACGAGTCGATCTGGGTCGCCAACATCCACGAGGCGACCTTCAGCGAGATCACCGCCGACCTCGACGCCGAGGAGTTCGCGGTCGACCGCGAGCTGGACGTACTCGACTCCGAACCGTGGCTCGCCGAGTTCGCCGACGTCGAGGGCGGCGGCGCAGGCGCACGCGTCGACGGGTTCGACGAGATCGAGGAGATCCCCGACGACGCCGAGAGCGTCCCGACGCCGGTCTGCCACGAGTACACCGCCGACGGGCAGTACGCCTATCTCACCCTCGGGCCGGGCGCCGGCGGCCTCGTCGTGGTCGACATCGCCGCCGACGAGCCCGAGATCGTCGAGGTGTTCGAGCGCGACGACGTGAAGGCGAACTGCGGCCTCGCCCGCTCCGCGGACGGGCAGAAGATCTACGCGAACTGGGGCGACCCCGGCACCCCGATCGACGGTGACGACCCCGCTGCGGGGGTCGAGGAGGACGAGACCGGCGAGTGGTACGTCTTCGATACGAGCGACCACTCGCTGATCGCCGCCAGCGACGACGTGCGCGGCGTCGACGCCCACGGCGTCCGGCTGCACCCGGCCGGTGACGCGCTCTGGCAGGTCAACCGCGGCACCGGGGAGGGCGTCGTCGTCGACACCGACACCGACGAGATCGTCGACGAGATCGAGGACACCGGGGGTACGCCCGACATCGTGGACTTCTCGCCCGACGGGGAGCACTTCTACGTGTCCTTGCGTGGCCCGAACCCCATCTCGGGCGCGGCGCACGTCGCGTTCGGCGAGAACCCCGGGTTCTCGGTGCTCGACGGGGAAACCGGTGAACCGATCGACACGGTCCACCCCGCCGAGGAGGACGAGGACGAGTTCGAGCGCAGCGACTTCCACGGGCTGGGCGTGCGCGTCGCCGACCCGGCCACCCGGATCGCCGGCGCGGACCGTGTCGCGACCGCGGTCGCCGTTTCGCGGGACGACTTCGACGACGGCGCGGCCGACGGGGCCGTGCTCGCCCGCGCGGACGACTTCCCCGACGCGCTCACCGGCGCGCCGCTCGCTGAGTCGGTCGGCGGGCCGCTGCTGCTCAGCGCGTCGAACGAGCTGTCGGCCGAGACCGCCGACGAGCTCGAGCGCGTCCTCGACGACGCGACCGTGCGCCTGCTGGGTGGCACGGCCGCGCTCTCCGAGCAGGTCGAGGCCGACGTCGAGGCGCTCGACGTCGACGTGGAACGGCACGCCGGGGCCACGCGGTACCAGACCGCGCTCGAGGTCGCGGCCGAGCTCGACGACCCCTCGACACGGCTGATCGCCACCGGCGAGGACTTCCCCGACGCCATCGCCGCGGGTGCGGCCGCGGGACACACGGACGCCGCGGTGATCCTCACCCGCCCCGAGGAGCCGCCCGAGGCGGTGCAGGACTACCTCGTCGAGAACGAGGGTGAGCAGTGGGCGATCGGAGGTCCAGCGGCCGAGGCGCACCCCGACGCCGAGGCGCTGGTCGGCGAGACCCGGCACGAGACCGCGCTCGAGGTCGCCGAGGCGTTCTTCGACGACCCGGACTTCGTGGGCCTCGCTCGCAGCGACGAGTTCCCCGATGCCCTCGCCGGGGGGCCGAACGCTGCGGCCGCCGGGGGGCCGGTGCTGCTCACCCCGAGCAGTGCGCTGCAAGACGGCGTCGGCGAGTACGTCTGTGACACCCTCGACGTCGGCGACACGGCCGTCGCCTACGGCGGCCCCGCGGCGTTGAGCGAGGACATCCTGCGCGCCGGCACCGCACGGCTGCACGGCGCCGGCTGCGAGTAGCGGCGGAGGCCGTGGGGGCGGCCGACTGGCCGTCCCCACGCGCGTCGCGCCGCGAGCGCGAGTCGCGCTCAACCGATCGCGGCCCCCTCACGCGCGGCGATGCCGGCACCGAGGTGCTCGGGCACGAAATCGTAGTGATCGTGGACGATGTCGACCCGCGCCGTGCCGCGCGTGAGGCTGCGCAGTTCGGGCACGTACGTGGTCAGCTCCGCTTGGGGCACGAACCCGTGCACGCGGGTGCGGTCGAGCGCAGGTCCCGGCCCCGGGATCTGCTCGGAACCCTGGATGCGGCCACGGCGGGCCGAGAGGTTGCCCATGACGTCTCCGACCAGGTCGCCCGGCACGGTCACCTCGACGTGCATGATCGGCTCCAGCAGGGCGAGCCCCGCCTTCTCGGCGGCGGCGCGGAACGCGAGCGACCCCGCGGCCTGGAAGGCCATGTCCGAGCTGTCCACCGAGTGGTGCTTGCCGTCGAGGAGCCGCATCGCGACGTCCACGACGGGATACCCGGCCAGGACGCCGCGGGCCATTGCCTCGACGATGCCCTTCTCGACGCTCGGGATGTACTGCCGCGGGATCACGCCTCCCACGATCTCGTTGCTGAAGCGGAACCCCTCGCCCCGCGGCAGGGGCGAGACCTCGATCTCGGCGATCCCGTACTGCCCGTGGCCCCCCGACTGTTTGACGTGCTTCCCGACGGCCCGGGCCGTCGCGCGCAGCGTCTCCCGGTAGGCGATCCGCAGGGGCTCCTCGGTGATGTCGATGCCGAACTTGCGGGCGAGCCGGGCCTGGCTCACGGCGAAGTGCTCCGGACCGTAGGTCGACAGGACGGTCTGTCCCGTGTCGGGATCGTGCTCGACCTCGAGGGCCGCATCCTCGTCGGCGAGGCGGCTCAACGCCATCGCCAGGCGATCCTCGCTCCCGGGCGCGGCCGGCACGATCGCGGTCCGGTGCTGCGGGCGCGGGGCGCGGACCTCCACGACATCGACGGGTTCGCCCGCGGGATGCAGGAGGTCCCCGGTGCGCACGTCCTCGAGCTTGTTGTAGCGGACGATGGCGCCAGCGGGCGCACGTTTCATCGGCTCCTGTTCGGCCCCCTTCGGGCGCGCTGGGTGGTTGAGCCTGACGGTCGCGCCCGTACGGGCCACCTGCAGCGTCGTCTCCGCGGTCAACTCGCCGCTCGCGACTCGCACGAGGTTGACCCGACCGACGTACCGGTCGGTGTGGGTCTTGATGACGCGCGCCGTGGCCGGCCCGCTCATCTCCGGGGCGGGACCCTCGTCGACGACGAAGTCCGCGAGCCACCGCACCCCGATCGGTGTCGCCACGGAGCCGCACAGCAGCGGGAAGAACCCGCAGCCGGCGATGCCGGTCGCGAAGGTCGCGGCGAGCTCCTCGGTACCCGGCGTCTCTCCCTCGAGGTACCGCTCGAGGAGGGCGTCGTCGTTCTCCACGATCGCCTCGACCAGCAGCTCGCGGTTGCGCTCGGCCTGCTCGCGACGTTCATCGGGCACGTCGACCTCGACGCGCTGGCCGTCTCGTCGCTCGACCGCGACGAAGCGCAGGAGGTCGATGACCCCCGTGAAGTCGTCGCCCACCCCGATGGGCATGTGCACGGGAGCGAGCGCTTTGCCGTAGCGCTCGCGGAGCGCCTCGATGTTGCGTTGGTACGCGGCCTGGGGCAGGTCGAACTTGTTCAACCAGAGCAGGCGAGGGATCGCGAGCTCGTCGCACGCCGCCCAGAGCTCGTCGTGCTGGGCCTGGACGCCGACGCTGGCATCCACGACGAACACGGCGAGGTCCGCGGCGGCCAGAGCGGCGAACGCGTCCCCGAGTGCCTCCGCACCGCCGGGGGTGTCGACGATCGTGAGGACCCGCTCGCGCCACGGCAGGCTCGCCACGGCGAGGCTCAGCGAATGTCCGCGCTCCCGTTCCTCGACCTCGTGGTCCAGGACGCCGTGGCGGCCACGCTCCCCGCCCTCGAGTTCGAGGAGCGCCTCACCCAGAGCGGTCTTGCCCGTCCCGCCGTGGCCCATCAGCAACAGCGTCCGGTACGCCGAGCGGTTCGTCGACATGTGGCCCCCGGGGCGTGCGGATGACGACGCGTTGGACCACCAAGGGTAGACCGCCCGGCTGCGAGGCGGAACCCTCGTACCCGACCGTCAGCCCCGCGGATCGGCGAGCTGCGCGGCCGTCGCCCTCACGCGAGACCGGTCTCGAGCGCCGCGCCGACGGTGCCTGCGAGCTCGCGGACGGCGTCGCGCTCCGCCTCCCCGGGCTGCCCCATGATCTCCACCGGCTCGTGCACCTCGCGCCACTCCAGCGCGCCCGCGATGGACTGGACCGCCCGCACCGCACCGGTCGTATCGAGGTTCCCGTGCACGTAGACCGCGTAGGAGCGTCGCTGGGTCGCCTCCAAACACGGGTAGTAGATTCGATCGAAGAAGTGTTTGAGCGCTCCCGACATGTACCCGATGTTGGCGGGCGTGCCGAGAACGTAGCCGTCGGCCTCGAGCGCATCGACCTCACTGCACGTCAGGGCCGGGCGGACGACCGTCTCGAGCCCCTCGAGCAGCTCGTCGCTCGCCCCCTCGACGGCAGCCTCCAACAGTTCCTGGGTCGCCGGGGACGGCGTGTGGTGGACGATCAGTAACCGGGCCATGCCCGCCAGAGTGCGAGGCGATCGGGCCGCCAGCAAGGAGGCGGACGGTGCGGGCTCAGTCCTCCTCGAGCGGGTCGTACGCGGAGCGCGTGTAGCGAACGCTCGCGTTCCACATCATCCACTCGTCGACCCCGGCGCGTTCGGCGGCCTCGAGCTGCGCGCGTACCTCGGACTCGCCGTGGGGCCCGCCGAGCTGGAAGTCCTGCAACCACGCGACCACGTGGGAGTCGCCCTGCTCCTCGGCGAGGCGGACAAACTCCTCGAGGGATCGCTCGGTGATCAGCCCGGGCTCGGCGTTCGGGTCGCTCACGTCGAACTCCCCCGGCCCCCAGTGGCTGTAGTAGACCATCGGGGCGACGTAGTCGAGGTGCTCGGACATCGCCGGGATGTCCTGCGCGATCTCGTGAGGCCGGGTCGCCGCGATCCCGTAGACGGAGGCGCCGTGGCTCGTGCCGTACGGTGCGATCGCCTCGTCGGCCTCCTCGAGGAAGTCGACGATCGACTCCGACGGCGTGGTGTCCTCGTCGAGGCCCCCGAAGTGGTACTCGTCCAAGGGCCCGTCGGGACGGCGGATGTAGTCCCACAGGATGTCGTCGACCCCGGCTCGCGCCGCCTCGACCGCGAGATCGATCTGGTACTGCCGCACGTCCTCGTGGGCGAAGCTCGTGAAGCCGTCGTAGCTGCCGGTGTGCATCACGCCCTCGGGCCGCTGGACCACGACATCACGATCGCCGTTCTCCCAGGCGTGCGGCGCCCAGGTCGGGTCGGCGAACGCGACGATGCGCCCCACCACCCGGATCCCACGCTCGTGCAGCTCAGCGACGGTGTCGTCGAGGTCGTAGACCGCGAGGTTCGCGCCGATCTCGTTCGCGAGCTCCAGGTCGGTGTCGTAGCCGACGTGACCACCCTCGTCCTTGAGGCTCAGGACGACGGTGTTGATCCGACCTTCCTCGGCGAGGGTGAGGACGCCCTCGCGCAACTCGTCGCTCGCCCACCCGTGCGGCGAGACGTGCACGCCGCGGATGCGCTCCACGTCGCTGCGTGAGGGCACCCAGGCCGCTTCGGCCTCTGCGGTCGCGGTGTTGCCGGCCTCGCTCGTCGCAGTAACCGTGAGCTCGTGGACGGTGGCCGCCCCGTCCTGTGGCACCTCGAGTTCGGTCGCGAACTCGCCGTCCTCGTCGACCTCGACGGGCTCGCCACCCACCTCCACCTCGGCGTCGGGATCCGTGGAACCAGCGATCCCGACCGGCTCGTCCCCGACCGCGAGGTCGGGGTCCTCGAGCCGCAGGGGCGGGGGGCGCGTGTCGAGCGTGAACGACCACGACGCCTCGGCTGCGGGGGCGTCCTCGGTCTCGGGCACCTCGACCTCGATGACCTGCTCGCCCTCGGGCATGCGGTCGAGGTCCAGGGGCACCTCGCCGTCCTCGTCGAACGGGTGCTGCCGCGCGCCGTTGCGACGCACGGCGGCGTGCTGAACGCGCTCCGCCGGCTCGCCGACGACCGTGACGTCGAGGCCCTCCTCGAGATCCTCGGCAGTGACAACGTCCCCGTCGTCGAGGCCGCGGAGGGCGAGCTCGACGCCGGCCTCATCGCTGTCCGGGGCCTCACCCTCGCCCCCAGTGCCGACGTCGAGTGGCGCGTCGGTCGCGCCGGCATTCCACCACCACGCCATCGCTGCGGCCGCACCGACCAACAGCACGCCGATGAGGGCTGCCCGCATGATCCGTGTGCTCCCCGATGCGTCCAAGGCACCCTCGTACTCGTCAATCATTCGCGACGGCACCGCGGTCCGACCCCCTGACCGACGATCCCCGAACCGTCCGACCCTGGCTCATCCGTGCCACCGCGACGCGATCCTCTACTGGCCCCCGGCCCGAGGGCCGCGGCGGCATGGACACGTGGCGCAGCCTACTGCTCGTCACCCCTCCGCGAGGGCACTGGGAACAGGATTTTCGATCGATCCCGACGCGCGTGGACGGCGCCCCCGCGCCCGCCTCCCGGGCGGCCATCGGCGTCGTGTCGAACCCGGGACCGGCCGTCCGGTGACCGCGCGAACCGAGCCTACGTCTCGCGCCGCGAGGCCAGCCAGGCACCGGCCAGCACCAGGGCGGTGCCCACGAGCGCGGTCGCGTGCAGCGGCTCACCGCGGAGCGCGACGCCGAGGACGATGGCGACGATCGGGGTGAAGTAGATCGCCACCGAGCCCCGTGGCCCCCCGACACGTCCCACGAGCGTGGTCATCAGCACGAATGCCAGTCCGGTGCCGAGCACACCGAGCGGCACCATCGCGAGCGCGGAACCCCACGCCCACTCGGAGCCCGGCAACTGCACGAGACCGAGCGGTGTCACGATCACGAGCGCCGCGACCTGGGCGTGCAGCAGCACCGGCAGCGAGCCGTAGCGCTGCTGCAGCGGCACGGCGAGGTTCGCCGCCAGCCCGTAGAGGCACACGGCCACCAGCAGCAGGGCGGTGCCGAGCGCGGTGGCGTCCGCGTCGCCCAGCCCCGGCCACATGATCGAGAGGACACCGACGAAGCCCAGCAGCAGGCCGACGACCTGGCGGCTGCCGGGCAGGCGCCGCAGCAGTGCCGTCGCCCACACCGCGGTGAAGATGGGCATCGCCGCGTTCATCATCCCCGCCACCGAGGAGTCGACCCACTGCTGGGCGATCGGGAACAACGTCAGGGGGATGCCGATCCAGACCACACCCAGCAGGGCGACGCGCGGGAGGTCCTCGCGGGCCACGCGGCGGCGGGCCCGCGACACCAGCGCGACCGCGGCGGCACCCAGCGCCACGCGGGCGAGGGTCACGACCCCGGGCCGCAAGGCCTCCAGACCGATGTCGATGAACAGGAACGACGAGCCCCACATGAACGCGAGCGCCGTGAGCAACCCCCATTCGGGGGCGCCGAAGGCCTCCGACAGCCGTCCCGCGGACGTCTGCAGGAGGCGGGGCCGGGGGGCACCGTCGGACATGGACCGTGCGGCCTTTCCCGCGCCGGGGCGCGTCAACCCTGACGGTCGCGGGAGCGCGCACCGTCACGTTCGTCGGGCAGGCCGAGCACGCGATCGCCCTCGCGGAGCGCACCCAGGCGCGGGTCGTCGTACCGCAGGAGCTCTCCGTCGCGCACCACGGCGAGCGTGCGCTGGCCCTCCGTGGCGTCAACCGCGCAGCCGACCTCCCGTATTCCCACCTCGCGCTCGGAGAGCGCGAACCCTTCGGCGGTGTGCAGGAGATCGTCCACGACCCGACCGACCAAGGAGCTCCTCGTCGTGAGCCCCAGCAGCCGGCCGGACGCTTCGGCGGTGGTGATCGCCGCGTCGGCGCCGCCTTGGCGCAGCAGGTGCGCGTTCTCCTCCTCGCGGACGGCGGCGACGATCCGGGCATCGGGGTTCAGCTCACGCGCGGTGAGCGTCGCGAGCACCGAGGTGTCGTCGCGGTTCGTCGCGATGATCACACCGCGCGCCTCGCGGACCTTCGCCTCGTCGAGGCACGAGACGCGCGCCGGATCGCCGTTCACCACCGTGAACCCGTCGTGGCGGGCCTGTTCGGCCGCATCCGCATCGATGTCGATCACCACGACCTGCCGGTCAGCAACCCCGTCCTCGCGCAACGCCTCGACCGCCGCGCGACCCTTCGTCCCGTAGCCGCACACGATGTAGTGGTCACGCAGCCTGCGGCGGGTGCGTGAGCGGCGCAGGTCCTCGCGCCACTGGGACGTGAGCAGCTCGACGGTGGTCCCCACGAGCAGCAACAGGAACACGATCCGCGCGGGCGTCACCAGCAGCGCGGTCGCCATTCGGGCACCGTCGGTCACGGGCACGATGTCGCCGTACCCCGTCGTGGTCACGGTGACCGAGGCGTAGTACAGCGCATCGATGACACCGATCGTCCCGCCCGCCTCGTCGACGTACCCGCCCCGCCCCGCGTACAGCACGATCGCGACGAACAGGATCAGTGAGGCCGCGAAGAGCAGCCGCCGCAGCAGGCGGATGATCGGCGTGTACTCCCGGGCGGGGGGACGCGAGCGGACGTCCTCGGTGGCGGTTTCGGTCGGTTCGCTCATGGCCTCTCGATGGGTACGACGCACTCGCACCACCCTGGGTGACAGCGCCCCACGATACCGTCCCCGGGAGTCCGGGCGGCTCCGGGCGGCCACGTGATGCCCGAGCCTGCGAGACTGTCGCGCGACCGTGCGATCCCCGACGTCCCGTCCCGTGAGGTTGCCGTGCAGGTTCGTTGCCGTTTCCGCCCCCACCGCCGGGGGTTCGGGTTCCTGACGCCCGTTGCCGAGGACGGCGTGACCGAGACCACGGTCGCGGTCCCCGGCGCCGATGGCGAACCCGTCGAGGTCGACCGGGTCTTCGTGCCCCCACAGCCGGCCCGCGCGTTCGTGGCCGACGACCTCGTCCTCACCACGATCGAGCTCGCCGACAAGGGCGCGACCGCCGCCGCCACCGAGCTGGTGACCCGACCGCGCCGGCTGCTCACCGGCACGACCGCCAGACGCCGCGGGCAGATGGTCATCGAGCAGGACGGTGCGCAGGGCACAGGCTGGATCACCTTGGCCGAGCCCGTCGCAGAATCCCTCGCGGCGCACGAGGGCGAGCGGGTGGTGGTGCTCGTCGTGCCCGGTGAGGGCGGCGCCCCCGTCGCACAAGCCGTGGCAGCCGGCCCCTACCCCGCCGGCACCGCGGACGCGACCCGCGCCCGCGCCGTCCCGCTCGTGCTGGGGGGCGCCGCCCCCTCGGTGGTTCCCGGCGGTCCGGCCGCGGTCGGCCTCGACCCGCAGGCGACCGAAACCACGCACGTGCGCATCACCGGCCAACTGGCGGCAGGGCGACGCGGTGCCGCCGCCGGGCTCGACCGGTCGGGACCCGTTCCGGGCGAGAACCTCGTGCCGATGGACCGGCGCGACGAGACGTGCGTGACCGTCGACGCGTTCGCGAGCCGCGACCTCGACGACGCGGTCGGCGCCAGCTGGGACCGCGATCCCGACAGCCCGGTCTGGGTCGCGGTGCACATCACCGACGTGGCCGGCGACATCGGGCTCGACTCCCCCGCGGACCAGTACGCCCGCACACTCGCGGCGACGGCCTACCTGGCATCCGGACCGAACGCGCCGATGCTCGACCCCTCGATGTCGGAGGGAGCCCACTCGCTCGTCGTCGGGCAGGACCGGGCCGTGCTGTCGGCCCGCTTCGCGGTGCTGCCCGACGGGCGCGTCGACCGGGTCACCGTCGAGCCCGCCTGGATCCGCTCTCGCGCGCGACTCTCGTACCGTGCGGTCGAGCGTTGGCTGGCTGGCGACGGCAAGGCCGTGGAACTCGAGGCGAGCACGCAGGCCCCCTCGGTCGAGCGGGCCCTCCGCGATGCGCTGGAGGCCTCCCGGCGGCTGTCGGTCGAGCGCGACGCGCGCCTCACCCTCGAGGAGCTGTTCGACCAGGCGGAGCTCACCCCCACCGTCGTGAACGGCGAGCTGACGCTGGCCTCCGCCGAGCCCCACGCGGAGGCCTACCGGCTGATCGAGCGCCTGATGGTCGCCGCGAACGAGGCCGTCGGCGGATGGCTCGTGCGCCACGAGATGCCGGCCCTCTACCGCGCGCACGAGGGGATCGATCCCGGGCGGCGGGAGCGGCTGCGCGCGGCAGCGGAGCTCGCGGGGGCGTCGCTGCCCTCGGTCGAGGCCGACGACGGCGACCCCGACCGGGTCACCGGTGAACTGCTCGCCGAGATCGACCGGCTTGACCGCGAGGGACGGATCGAGAGCCGCGATCTGCTGATCTCGACCGCGACGTCGTCGACGGCGCGTGCGACGTACGAACCGGATCCGCACCAGCACCGCGGGCTGGCGTCGGAGGCCTACGTCCACTTCACCTCGCCGCTGCGGCGCTACGCCGACCTCGTCGTGCACCGCCAGGTGCGCGCCGCCCTGGCGGGCGAGCCCCCGCCCCACGAGGTGGAGTTGCTGCGGCCGCTGTCGGACTGGCTCGGTGCTCGCGCAGGCGCGCTGGCCCGGCTGGAGGGCAGGGAGCGCGCGGATCTGTGGGCCCTGCTCCTCGAGCAGGGGGAGATTCGCGGGGCGGAGACCGCGGTGGTCACCGGGCTCACTCCCGCGGGGCTGCGGATCCGGGTGCCGCGGCTGGGCCTGCCCGGGTTCCTGACCGCCGAGGACGCCCTCGGGCTCGGGGACGATGAGCGCGCGAAGCTCGAGACGGACACGCACGGGCTCACCGCGACGAGCGCGTCCTGGCGGGTCGGGGTGCGCACGTCAGTGCGCTACGCCGGACTCGACGAGATCGGCCGCGCGAGCTGGACCCGCGCGGACACGGCCGGATGAGCCGGCTGGTGAGCCGGCCCTCGCGCCGGCCGGGCCTGGCCCACTGGCTCAGCGGCCGACGAGGGCCGCGAGCGCGAAGACCGCCGCGAGACCGGCGAGGGCGAGCAGGTAGCGGCGGTCCCCCGGCCCGCGCCATGCGCGGGCGGCGAGCAGCAACCGCAACGGTGGACCGAGCACCACGATCCCGATCGCGACCCACGCGACGCGCGGGCCCCAGGGAGCCGGGGCGAACAGGCTGACCAGCGCCGTGACGACCGCCAACGCGGCCATCGCGGTCAGCAGCCGGGCACCCTTCGGCACCGGATCGGTCGGCTGGTTCATCGATCCCCCTGCGCTGGATCTCCCTGCATCAGGCGGCCACCAGCACCACGGCCACGACCACCAACGCGCCGGCCAGCACGCGCCGGGCCAGGACGGGCGGGACGACCTCCTGCACCAACGCGCCGAGCATGCCGCCGGCGATCGCGCCGATCACCGCGACGGCCCCGAGGAGCGGGTCCACGTCGCCCCGGCCCACGTACACGATGAGCGCAGCCACCGCCGTCAGCCCGCTCGCGAGCGTCGTGGTCGCCGCGGCGACCTTGACGGGAACGTGCATCACCTCGCTCATCAGCGGGGTCTTGAGGTACCCACCGGAGGTCCCGGTCAGCCCGGCGACCACCCCGACCACCCCCGAGAGACCCAGACCCGCGGGCACGCGGCGGGCGCAATACGGCACCACCTCCTCGCCGAGCCGGTAGACGCCGGCGAGTCGGCCGGGGTGCTCCCCGACTTCGTCCGCGCCGAGCGCCGGGTCCGGACGGTTGCGCATCCCTCGCCGGCCGAAGCTGCCGGCAGCGGCGGTGAGGACCGCGACCGCGAGCACCACGTTGAAGAGCTCGGGGGGAACGACGCCCGCGAGGACGGCGCCGGCGACGGCGCCGATCGTGGCGGTCAGCTCGAGGACCACCGCCAGTCGATGGTTGATGAGCCGCTGCGCGAGCTGACGTGGCGCCGCCGCCAACGAGCCGGCTGCCACCGTCAGCAGTCCCAGGGAGGCCGCGAGCGCCTGCGGCACGCCGGCCAGGACGAGACCGGGGACGAGCAGCACGGCGCCGCCGATGCCCCCTGCGGCGCCGACAGCCGCAGCACCGAGCGCGGCGGTCAGCACGAGCCACAGGTCGGGGTCCGCGAGCGCCACCAAGCAGCCTTACGGGATGGGGTCGGACGGACCCGCATCCTATGGGCCGACCTGCCCGGGGACGCAGTCAGCCGGCCGGTGGCCGGGCCGCGGGCACGCCCGGCTCGTCACCGGCACGAAACGGCGCCCGGGTGAGAACGTGCAGCAGGTACCCGACCGGACCCAACAGGAGCGTGAGCAGCAGGACCGGAAGGACCACGAAGTGCGGCACGTGCCATGCACGCGCGTCGAGGTAGATCCAGCGTCCGACAAGCAGATCGAAGGCGAGGAAGTGGGCCCAGGCGACCAGCGCGCCGCGGGGTTCGGCCAGGAGGGCGGCCACGGCTCCGAGCTCGGGTCGCGTGACCGTCGAGAGGACGTCCCCGACGATCGGCGCCACCGCCACCGCGTAGGCGGCGGCCGCCGGAACGGCCACCAGCGGCGAGGCCAGGAGGCGTCGCGTCAGCCACCATCGCGGGGCGGCCAGCATCAGCGCCCAGACGGGGGCCACGAGCAGGAAGCTGGCGGAAAAGGCCGTCGTCACCGTCACGGCCGGCCCTCCCGGGGCGGGACGGCCGGCGCCGCCTGGTCGGGCGCACCGGTCCCGGCGGTCGCGTTCCGGGACGCGAGCGCCAACAGCGTGACCAACCCGGCCCCGCCGAGCAGTGCGACCCCTGCGACCAACAGGACGCCGGACACCGGCATGAGGTCCATGGGAGAGCGGCCGGTGAACGTCTGCAGCCCCGCGGCGAGGACGAGCCCGACGTACCCGACGGCCGCGACGACCACGACCCGGCGTTGGCGCGCGATGCCCCAGGCACCGAACCCCAGCAGCCAGGCGATCCCCGGCAGCACCTGCGCCGCGTGCACGGTCACGGCGTGCGGCACCTTCAGCTGGCCGGCCGCGCCGAAGACGTTCGGCTCCCGTCCCGTGTCAGCGAGCGTCTGCTCGATCCCGTGGGTGACCATCTGCCCGCCGAGTGCCTGGCTCACCAGCAACACGAGCAGCCCGGTGCGGACCCCGAGCACCATCGGGCCCGGCGCCTCCAGACGGGTGAAACTCCACCACGTCACCAGCAGGATCGACAGGGCGATCGCGGTGACCGCCACCCCCATGATCACGAAGACGCTGGCGTCGAATGAGCTCGTGAGGTTGAAGTGCGACGGCACGCCCCGGAACGCCTGGAGCGACACCGCGCTGACCTCGACGACGGAGCCACCGCCGAGCAGCCACGCGACGGTGCGCCGGGCCCGAGGACCCGTCCGCAGGTAGCTCGTCAGCCAAGCGACCGTGATCGACGTCAACCCGAACGACACCCCGAACAGGAACGGCTTCCGAAACGAGATCGGCCCCTGCCAGGCACGGTCGGTCAGGACCGCGGGCACGAGGTGCACGAGCCCCACGATGACCAGCATCGTGCCCACGGCGAAGAGCCAGCGCTGCGACGTGTCCCCCTCCCGCCAGTAGGCGGTGAGCGCGCCCCGGAGTTCCCGCACGAGCCCGGATGTCCTCCCCATCGCTGCTGCCCTCCGCTCCGGAGCCGCAGGGTTGCCGGCTCACGACTCCCCCGATCCGGTGTGAACTTCGAATCTTACATGTCGAGACTGACATGTCAATTGGCATCTGTCGAACGGGACATATAGACTGTGCCCAGGAGACGGACGAGAAGGGCGCGATGCCACTGCGACACGCACTGCTCGGGATGCTGAGCGAGCACCCGCACAGCGGATGGGACCTGACGAAACGCTTCGAGCAGTCCCTCGGCAACGTCTGGACCGCCTCCCACAGTCAGGTCTACACCGAGTTGGGCAAGCTCGAGGTCGAAGGGCTCATCGAGGTCGTCGGCACGGGCGCACGCGGGCGGAAGGACTACGCGGCGACCGAGGCCGGTCGCGCCGAGGCGACGCGCTGGCTGCGCGAGACCGAGCCCAGCCGCAGCGTTCGCAACGAGCCGATCCTGCGGGTGTTCCTCCTCTGGCTCCTCGAACCCGAGGAGGCCCGCGCCTACCTCGAGAGGGAACGTGACCGCCACGCCGAGCAACTCGCGTTCTACGAGCAACTGGCTCACGACTGGCCGTGCGACTCAGCGGCCGTCGATGCCTCGCGGATCGCGCTCGAGGCCGGACTACGGGTCGAACGGGCCTACGTCGAGTGGGCGGAGTGGGCCGCGGCGCGGTACTGCCAGGCCGACGAGACGAGGGACGGGGACGCGTCGGGCTGATCCGGACGTCCGGGTGCGGACCCTCGTCGGCGGGGTAGCGTCGACGCCGGGACACACCCGGCCGCTCCGCGGACCAGGAGGTGAACGGCCATGACCACCCGGCTGTGCTTCGTCCAGCACGAGGAGCACGATCCCGCGGGCCACCTCGGAGAACACGCCCACGCGCTCGGATTGGAGATCGAGGTCGTGCGGCTCGACCGCGGCCAGGGCCTGCCCGACCCCTCCGACGTCGACGTGCTCGTTCCGCTCGGCTCGTTCGCCTCGGCGGCTGACGACACGGTCCCGTGGCTGGCCGACGAACTGGACCTCCTCCGCCGTGCCGACGCCCACGACGTCGCGATCCTGGGCGTCTGCTTCGGCGGGCAGGCCCTCGCCCGCGCTCTCGGGGGCACCGTGGCCCCCCTCCAGACCCCCGAGATCGGGTGGCTGGAACTCGACACCGACGACCCCACGCTGATCGCCTCGGGCCCGTGGGTCGTCTGGCACAACGACGGGTTCGAGCCACCCCCCACCGCCCGGGAGATCGCCCGAACCCCGCGCAGCGGCCACGCCTTCGCCGTGCGTCGCCACCTGGGCATCCAGTTCCGTCCCGAGGTCACGCCCGACCTCCTCGACGCGTGGGTCGACGGGAGCCCCGACATGCTCGCCGCCGCGGGGGTGTCGGCAGGTCAGGTAATCGGACCCGCACGGGCCGCTGGGCCACGGGCCGAGGAGCGAGCCGGCAGGTTGCTGCGCGCCTTCCTGGCCCACGCGGGGGTCCCGGCTCCGGCCTCGGCGACCTGATCGCAGCGCCTTCCGCCCTCCCGTGACCGGCACCGGCCGGTACCCTGCCGATCCGGCGACGGTCGCCGATGGTGAGGCCAGGGGGAGACGTTGTCCGAGTCCACGACTTCGACGCCGACGCCCGCGCCGTTCGGCAGCGTGATGGCGGGCACGATGGCCACGAGCCGGACCAACGATGGCTCGTTCGCGCCCTTCGAACTCGAGCCCGTGGGACCACTGTCGCTGCACCCGGCTGCACACGGGCTGCACTACGGCAGCGCGTGCTTCGAGGGCCTGAAGGCGCACCGGGGCGAGGACGGCACCGTCCGCCTGTTCCGTGCCCGAGATCACGCCCAGCGGCTCGCCGGGAGCGCCGCCGGACTGTGCCTGCCCGTCCCCGACCCCGAGTGGATCACCGAGATGCTTCACGCGGTGGTCGCGGCCAACCTCGACGAGGTCCCAGACCCTCCCGGCGCCCTTTACCTGCGTCCCACCCTGCTGGGCACCGACCCCAACATCGGGGCGGCGACCCACCCCTCACGGGAGGCGCTGCTCTACGTGCTCGCCAGCCCCGTGGGGGACTACGTGGCGGCCGACCGGCCGCTGACCGTGGCGGTCGAGACCGACCTCCCGCGCACGACCCCGCAGTTCGGTGGGGTGAAGGCCGGCGGGAACTACGCGATGGCGCTCGGACCGACCGAGCGGGCACGCCGCGAGCTGTCGGCCCACCAACTCCTCTTCGCCCCGAAGGGGTTCGTGCAGGAGGCTGGTCCGGCGAACTTCCTGCTCATCAGCGACGGCGCCCTCATCACCCCGCCACTGGACGGGACGTTCCTGGCCGGGATCACCCGCGACTCCGTGCTGACCCTCGCCCGCGATCTCGGTGACCAGGTCGAGGAGCGCCCGCTGCTCGTCGACGAGCTCCTGGATCGCTCCGCCACCGCCGAGGCCGCCCTCGTCGGCACCGCGGCGGTACTCGCGGGCGTGGGCACGTTGGTGTACGGCGACCAGCGGGTGCGGGTGGGCGACGGCGGCGTCGGGCCGCGGACCCAGCGGTTGCGCGAGGCCCTCGTCGCCGTGCAGCGTGGTGTCGCCCCCGACCACTGGGGCTGGACCGAGCCGGTCGCTCCCGGCGGGTGACCGCGGCCTCACCGGCCCAGTACCGCGAGCGCTTCCGGCAGACACCCGCTGCCTGAGGCCTACCCGGGGGTCTCACGCGTGCCGCGCAGGGGATCCAGCAGTGCGTCGATCGACGGCGCCAGATCGCGGGCGAGGTCCCGGAACACGGTGGCGAGCTGGTCCGCCCGACCGACCGGCACCGCGATGGCGAGCCGGCTCGTCGCCTGCGGATCCCGCAGCGGCAGGTAGCGGACGTGCGCGCTGCCCACCACCCGCACGGCTGCCGGCACCACGGCCACGCCGTAGCCCGCGGTCACCAGCCCGAGCATCGTCGCGTACTGCAGCGCCTGCGCGCCCTCCCGCGGCCGGAAGCCGGCGAGCCGGCACACGGCGACGAGGTGGTCGTAGACCATCGGCACGTGCTCGCGGGGGAACAGCACGAACGGCTCCGCGGCCAACTCCGCGAGATCGACGGCCTCACGCTCGGCCAACGGGTGCCCGTCATCGACCGCGGCGAGCAGTGGCTCGTCCACGAGCGGCGTGAGCTCCACACCGTTTAGGGGGTCGGTGTCCCGGGTGATCGACACGTCCACGTCGTCGCCCACGCCCTCCAACTGCGCTTCGGTGGAGAGTTCCTGCAACTCCAGGCGGACCTCCGGTCGGCGTTGGTGGAAGGCCGCCAGCAGTCGCGGGAGCAGGTCGTAGGCGGCCGAGTCCACGAACCCGATGCGCAACCACCCGGTCTCCCCGGCTGCCGCGCGCCGCGCCGCCCGGCGCGCCGAGCCCGCCGCATCCAGGGTGCGGCGGGCCTCGACCAGGAACGCCTCGCCCGCCCGGCTCAGCTCGACGCGTCGGCTGGTGCGCGCCAGCAACGCCACACCGACGTCCCGTTCCAGTTGCGCCACCTGCTGGCTGACCGCCGACTGGGCGAGGTGCAGCCGGGCGGCCGCGCGACCGAAGTGCAGCTCTTCGGCCACGGCGACGAACGTGCGCAATGTTCGAAGTTCCATCGACCGATCATCGTAGCTGATCAATCGATCGTGACTCAGCGCTGATGGTGAACGTTCGTGGATGGATCCTGAGCGGACACACCAACCCTCGATCGCTCGGAGGCCAGACCGTGAACCGGTGGTCGCATCGGACAGGGAATGCGGTGGTGCTCGCCGCGGCGGTGCTGTGGGGTACCGCCGGGACGACCGCCTCGCTGGAGGACATCGCCCCGCCAGCCGCGCAGGCTGCGGCGTGGAGAGGCGTGCTCGGTGCGGCCGCGCTGCTCCTGGCCACGGTGGCGGCGGGCCAGCTCCGGGCGCTCACGGCGATGATGCGCGGGCCACGACGTTCGTGGCTGGTGTGCGCGGCCGTCGCCGTCGCGCTCTTCCAGGTCGCGTTCTTCACGGCCGTCCACCTGACCGGTGTCGCCCTGGGCACGGTCGTCGCCCTGGGCTCTGCCCCGATCGTCGGCGGGATCGTCCGCGCGCTCACCACGGGGCGACCGCCCAGTCCGCGTTGGGCCTTCGCCACGACGCTCGCCGTCGCCGGCGTGGCGTTGCTCCTGCTCCCGACCGGCGAACGCGCAGCCGATCCGCTCGGCATCGCCCTCGCCGCGGTCGCCGGCGCCGCGTTCGCGGGTTACACGCTCGTGCTGCAACGCCACCGAGCGCTCGGCGATCGCTTGCTGCCCACCACCGCTGCGGCGTTCGGAGGATCCGCGGTCCTGCTCAGCCCCCTGATCGCGTTCGGCGATCACGGCTGGCTCGAGTCGCCAGCCGGGGTGGGCGTCGCGCTGTGGCTCGGGCTGGTCACGGCGGGCCTCGCCTACGCGCTCTACGCCGCCGGGCTGCGCACCGTGCCCGCACCGCGGGCTCTCACGATGACCCTGGCCGAGCCCGTCACCGCCGTGCTGCTGGGGCTGCTGCTGCTCGGTGAGCCGCTCACGCCCACCGGCCTGGCGGGGCTGCTGCTCGTCAGTGGCGGCCTCGCCGCGGCGGTCCGTCCCCCGTCGCGGTGGCGCACCAGCGATCCCCCGCCCCCACAGGGGTCGGAGCCGGTCTCCCCCGCGAGTCGGAGCCCGGAACCTCGAGGTGGGGAGCGCGGCTGAGTCGAAGACCCCCCTGCCAGCAGAGGTCACCCACACCAGCGACAACCACCGTGTGGTGCCAGCACGCACCGCACCCGAATCAACGAACACGAGGTGGTTGTCATGGTTGTCGCGCCCCCCACACCCACGTCCCCGATCGCCCGGCCCGCGTGGGCCGCCGCCCGTTTCGGTGCCGCGCTTGCGGTCAGCGTGGTCGCGTTCGCCGGCCTGCTGGCCGGCGCGGCCGGGGCAGCCGGGGCGTCCGGCGCCGCCGCGGCGCAGGCGGCCGGCGACGGCGCCAGCGCCGCTGGCGAGGTCGATCCCGCGACGCTGGCCGAGCGCGTGGCGCAGCGCATCGAACCCGACCTGGGCGAGCACGTCGCCGGCGCGAGCGTCGCCGTCGTCGCCCAGGACGAGCTCGTGCTCGCCGAGGGGTACGGCGACGCCGACACCGATGCCGGGGTCCCCGTGACCGCGGACGAGCCCGCCTTCCAGGTGGGCTCGACCTCCAAGCCCGTCACGTGGACCGCGGTCATGCAGGGAGTCGAGGACGGCGCGCTCGACCTCGACGTCGACGTCGCGACGTACCTCGAGGACTCCGCGGTCGAGATCGACGAGACCTTCGACGAGCCGATCACCCTGCGCCACCTGGCCACTCACACCGCGGGTTTCGACGATCCCGCGAACCCGGGCGCGGTCGACGACGCCGACGAGCTGGTCGAACTGGAGCAGGCACTCGCCGAGGCAGCGCCCGAACGGGTTCGTCCTCCCGGCGAGACGGTGGCGTACTCGAACTACGGCACGGCGCTGGCCGGGCACGTCGTCGCGGAGGCGTACGACACGACGTTCGAGGCGTACGTGCAGGACGAGGTCCTGGGGCCGCTCGACATGGACCGCACCACGTTCGAGCAGCCGGTGCCGGACGAGGACCCGTCGCGGCTCGCAGCCCCGCACGAAGGGTTCGGCGACGACCTCGCCCCGATCGAGCGCAGCTAGGTCAACTGGCACCCGGCGGGCTCGATGAGCGCGCCGGCGACGGACATGGCACGGTTCATGCGGGCCCACCTGGGTGACGGCTCGGTCGACGGCGAGCGCATCCTCGAACCGGGGACGCTGGACCGGATGCACGCGGTCCACGAGGAGCGCCACCCCGCGGTGACGGGCTGGCGGTTCGGCTTCATGGAGGACCCTCGCGTCGACGTCGAGGCTTTCGGCCACGGGGGCGCCACGCTCCACGAGACCACCGAGTTCCTGCTGGTTCCGGACCACGAGCTCGGCATCTTCGTCACGTACAACGTCCGCAGCGGCGAGGCGAACCCGGGGGACGTCGTCGAGGAGTTCCTCGACCTCTACGGGCTCCACGCGCCCGATGGCACCGAGGACGTGCCGACCGAGGCCGAGGCCGGCGAGCGCGCCGAGACCGTCTCGGGCGAGTACGCCGGTCACGCGATGCCCGATCACGGCCCCGCGCAACTACTCGGCCTGCTGGGCCGGCTCACCCTCACCACCGAGGGCGACGGCCGGCTGGTGAGCAACTCGCCGATGGGTCCCGACCGTGAATGGGTCGAGGTGGGGCCGTACGTGTACGAGGAGGTCGGCGGACCGGACGTGCTCGCCGCTGAGGCGAACGACGGGCAGGTCGCCGCGGTGCACCTCTCGAGCGCGACCCCGGACACCTTCGCGCCCGTCACCGGGCCCGACCGGTTCCCGGTCGTTGCCGTCGCGCTGGGCCTACCGCTCGCCGCCTTCGCGCTCTCGCTCATAGCCTGGGCGGGTGTCGGGGTCGGGCGGGCGTGGCGCCGCCGGCGCACCGTCCAGGAGCGTGGCGAGCAGTCCGGCCAACCGACCGGCGTCCGTGCCGCACGGCTGGCCGCCGCCGGGCTCTCGATCGCCGGGGTCGCCTTCGCCGGGTTGTTCGCCACCGGCTTCGTCGCCGGCGGAGGCGACCTCGCGTTCATCACCGAGCCCCTGCCGCTGCGGCTGGCATACCTCGCACCGTACGTCGTCGCGATCCTCGCCCTGGCGACGGTCGCCGGTGCCGGGTACGCGTGGCGGCACCGAGCCTGGTCGCGACCCGTCAGGGTGCACCAGACCGCGTTGGCGGTCCTGGGACTCGCGTTCACCTGGCAGCTCGGAACGCACGGCTTCCTCGGCCTCTGACCCGCCGCGACGCCTTCCCCCGGCGCCGCGACCTCGACGGTCAGCGGTCCGGGGCCCGCCGCTACGGCTGTGCGTCGGCGATGGCGCGCAGGATGCGCTGCTCGGAGACACGCTGACGAGTGCCGAGCTGTTGCGCGAAGAGGCTCACGCGCAGCTCCTCGATCATCCAGCGGATCTCGGTCACCTCGTGCCCGGCGTCGGGGCCGAGGCGGCGCAGCAGGTCCACGTAGGCCTGCTGCACCTCGGCGATCCTGCTTTGGCGCTCACGATCGCGGGCCGGATCCTGTCGTGCCTTCTCGAGGCGCAACGCGACAGCGTGCGCATACCGGGCGAGATCGGACAGTCGGCGTGCGCCGGTCGCGGTGACGAATCCGGGATGGACGAGCCGGTCGAGCTGCGCCCGCGCATCCTCCTGGGTGTGCTGCGGCGCCCGTCCGGCCGAAAGTTGCTGCTCGGCCTCCCCCACGCGGGTGACCACCTCGCGCACGCCGCCGAGCACGTCGCGCACCTCGTCGACGAGGCCGGCCCGCACCGCGTCACGGAGCTTCCCGAACCCTTCCGCGTCCCACGCCGGACCACCGTGCGCGGCCATGAGCGCGTCGATCGCGGCGCAGGCGGCGTCGTCGAGAAGCGCGGCGACGTCGTCGTGCGGCGCACGGGTCAGGGCGAGCTTGGTCTCGCGGTCGAGGTGGCGGTCGACCGTCTTGGCGGGCAAGGGGATGGACCGACGCAACAACCGGCGAGTGCCCTCCCAGTGGTGGCGCGCTTGCTCGCCCTCGGACAACCACACCCGCACGCCGGCCGTCTCGCCCTCGTCCACCAGCGCGGGATAACCGGTGACGACCGCGCCGCGCCCCGCCACCTCGACGGTTCCGGGGAGCGCCCCGATCTCCCAGTCGGTGAGCCCGGAGCGCTCCAGCTCGCCGGAGGACCGCGCGACGACCTCACGCAGGTCGGGCGCCAGCTCCCGCTGCAACGCGGCGAGGTCACGGCCCTCGGCGACGGTTCGTTCGCCGTCGACGACGCGAAAGTTCACGCGCAGGTGGTCGGGCAGCCGGTCGAGGTCGAAGGCGTCGCGCGGCACGTCCACACCCGTGAGGTGCTCGACCTCCCGGGCGAGGACCGCGGTGATCGGCTCCGCGGCGGGCTGCAGCCGGGCCAGCACCGCACCCACGAGGTCCGCGATCGGCGGGAGCTCGCGGCGCACGCCTTTGGGCAGCCCCCGCAGCAGCGTGTCGACCAGTTCGGCGCGCAAGCCCGGCACCTGCCAGGTGAACGGTGCGGGGTGCAACTCGCTGAGCGCGGCCAGCGGGACGTGGACGGTCACGCCGTCGTCGGGCGCGCCGGGCTCGAACCGGTAGGAGATCGTGAACCGGTGGTCGCGGTAGGGCCAGTGATCGGGGTACTGGCCGGCAGCGACCTCCGCGGCCGCACCCTCGTAGAGGAGCTCGCGGGTGAACGTCAAGAGGTCGGGTTGCTCGGCGCGGGCGTCCTTCCACCACGCGTCGAAGTCGGCAACCGTCGCGACGTCATCGGGCACGCGGGCGTCGTAGAAGGCGTGGAGCGTGTCCTGCCCCGCGATCAGGTCGCGGCGGCGGGCGCGGTCCTCGAGCTCGCTGGCCTCCTCGAGCAGCCGCCGGTTCTCGGCGAAGAACGCGTGGTGGGTCTCCCACTCGCCCTCGACCAGCGCGTGCTGGATGAACAGCTCGCGCGCCTTGCGCCGGTCGATGCGCGCGTAGGTGGCGAGACGCTGCTCGACGAGCGGGACCCCGTAGAGCGTGACCCGCTCGTACGCGACCGCGGCACCCCGTTCGCGGTCCCACCACGGCTCGGAGTGACTCCGCGCGACGAGATGGCCGCCGAGCTCCTCGGCCCACTCCGGCTCGATCCGCGCGACCACCCGCGCCCACAGCCGCGAGGTCTCGACGAGTTCCCCGGCCATCACGTAGGTCGGCGGGGACTTCGCGACCGCCGAGCCGGGCCAGATCGCGAAGCGCGTGTTGCGGGGCCCCTGGTACTCGCGCGCCTCGCGCTGGCGCACCCCGATCTGGCCGAGCAGCCCCGAGAGGAGCGCTCGGTGCACCTGCCCGGGGTCGGCGGGCGAGTCGTTCCACGCGAGGTCCTGCTCGCGCACGAGCTCGCGCAGCTGCGCGTGCAGGTCGAACCACTCGCGCACCCGCAGGTGGTGCAGGAACTCCTCGCGGCACCGGCGACGGAACCGGTTGCCGGACAGCGCGCGTCGTTGCTCGCGCAGGTACTCCCACAGGTTCACAAAGCCCGCGAAGTCCGACGTCTCGTCGGCGAACCGGCCGTGGTAGCCGTCGGCCTCCTGGCGCCGCTTCTCGGGGCGTTGACGCGGATCCTGGAGCGACAGGGCCGCAACGAGGACCAGGACCTCCCGCACGCAGCCGCGACGGTCGGCCTCGACGAGCATCCGGCCGAGCCGGGGATCGACCGGCAGCCGCGCGAGCGTCCGACCGATCGGGGTGAGGCGCCGCGGCCCGGTCTCGCCCTCGGCCTCCGCGTCGGCGGTCCGCTCGACGGCGCCGAGCTCGGCGAGCAGTTGCTCCGCCGCCCGTACGCGTCGCTGGTCGGGCGGGTCGAGGAACGGGAAGTCCTCGACCTCGCCCAGCCCGAGCGCGGTCATCTGCAGGATCACCGAGGCGAGGTTGGTGCGCTGGACCTCGGGGTCGGTGAACTCGGGGCGCGCCTCGAAGTCCTCCTCGGCGTAGAGCCGGATGCAGATCCCCGGACCGAGGCGGCCACAGCGGCCGGCGCGCTGGCGGGCGCTGGCCTGGCTGACCTTCTCGATCGGCAGGCGCTGCACCTTCGTGCGCGGGTTGTAGCGGCTGACCCGCGCGGTCCCGGGGTCGATGACCGCGCGGATGCCCGGCACGGTGAGGCTCGTCTCCGCGACGTTGGTGGCCAGCACGATGCGACGCTGGCCCCCGGGGTGGAACACCCGCTGCTGCTCTCCCGGCGTCTGTCGCGCGTACAACGGCAGGATCTCGGTGCCCGGCAGCTGCTTGCCCTCGAGCATCTCGGCGGTCTCGCGGATGTCGCGCTCACCGGGCAGGAACACGAGGATGTCGCCGCGCGTCTCCGCCACGAGCTCGTCGACCGCGGCGCCGATCCCGGTCAGCTGATCCTGGTCCTCGTCGTCGTCCTCCTCGGCCTCCAAGGGTCGGTAGCGCACCTCGACCGGGTAGGTGCGCCCGGAGACCTCGACGGTCGGTGCACCGTCGAAGTGCTCGCTGAACCGCTCGACGTCGATCGTCGCGGAGGTGATGATCACCTTGAGGTCGGGACGGCGCGGTAGCAGCTGCTTCACGTAGCCGAGCAGGAAGTCGACGTTGAGGCTGCGCTCGTGCGCCTCGTCGATGATCAGCGTGTCGTAGGCGCGCAACGCGGGATCGCCCTGCGTCTCGGCGAGCAGGATCCCATCGGTCATCACCTTGAGCAGCGTGTCGTCCCGCGAGCGGTCGGTGAACCGCACCTGGTAGCCGACCTCGTCACCCACCTCGACCGCGAGTTCCTCGGCGACGCGGGCCGCGACGGTGCGGGCCGCGAGCCGCCGTGGCTGGGTGTGCCCCACCTTGCCGCGGACGCCGCGGCCGAGGTCGAGGCACAGCTTCGGCAGCTGCGTGGTCTTGCCCGAGCCGGTCTCGCCCGCGACGACCACGACCTGGTGCTCCCGGAGTGCCTCGGCGATCTCGTCGCGAGCCTGGCTGACCGGGAGCTCCTCGGGGTAGGAGATCTCGGGAACCGACGCGCGGCGCCGGGCGACGCGATCCTCGGCCTCGGCGATCTCGGTGGCGACCTCGTCGAGGGCGCGGTCCCGGCCCTCGGACCTGCGCCGCGCCCGTTCGAGTCGACGCCCCAGGCGCCGCTCGTCGCGCAGCATCAGGCCGGACAGCCGCCGGCGGAGCTCCTTCGGGGATGAGGGCATGACGGTCTCAGGGTAGGGCGACGCACGATGCTGGACGTACGGCCTATCGTTGCCGGCGACCCCACAACGTCCTTGCCAGGCCGCAGGAGGTGCGCGACGTGCCAACCCCCACGCACGGCTCGACCGACGACGTCGTCGGCAACCCCGACCCCGACCACGTCGCCGCGATCGCCGAGGAGCTCGAGGCCGACGGCATCGCCGGCGTCACGATCGCCTGGGCCGACAACAACGGGATCCCCCGCTCCCGCACGGTGCCAGTGCACCGGCTACCCGACGCCGCTCGGCGGGGCATCGGGATCACCACGCTGTTCGCGGTGTTCGACACCCACGACGTCATCACCTTCGACCACGAGGGGCTCCCCAACGCGAGCGGTGACGTGCGGCTGATCCCGCTCGTCGACCGGCTGAGCCGCCTGGCGGGGCAGCCGCGCTTCGCCTGGGCTCCCGGGCGCCAGGTCACCGCTGACGGAACACCCTGGGCGACGACCAACGCGGCGCGCTCGAATGTCAGGTGGGCAAAGCCGCGCAGCGGGGCCTGCACCTGCACGTCCGCTACGAGCTCGAGTTCTACCTCGGGCGCCACCCCGGGATCGAGGACGAACTCACCCCGCCCGAGCCCGTCCAGGACGATCCCGGCCGCTGGAGCGACGAGGACCGCGAGCGCCACGGCATCCAGCACCTGCCCTCGTCCCTCGGGGAGCAGGCGGCCGCGCTGGATGCCTCCCCGCGAGTGCGGGAGGCGCTCGGCGACGCGTTGCTCGGCTCGTTCCTCGCCACCCGCCGGTCCGACGCGGCCTGGGCGGCCGATCGCCCACTCGACGAGACGATCGCGGCGCACCGCTGGAGGTACTGACCGGAGGTGACGCGGTGACGATGCTCCTGCCGGGGAGCCAACCCCTGCTCGCTCTCCACCACGCTGCGCTGCCGCAGCGCGACGAGTTGTGCGGCGCGTTCTGGGGGTCGCTGGCGCTCGCCGCCGCGGGCGTGGCCGAGGTCGACCAGCAGGCCGTTGCGGCCGCCGCGGGCACACGGCGCTCCGCCGACCCTCGTGCCTCCCTCCCACCCGGGGAGATCGGGCGGGCGATCACCGATCCCGCGATCGCCCGCGCGGCCTCCCCCGACGAGGCCGGCACGTCGGCCAGCGGGCTCGCCCGCGCGATCGAGTTCCACGGCGCCGGTGCGGTGGCGACGGTGCCCGCGTCCGGCACGTGGACGGCCGAGGCGGTCACCGAGCTGTTGGAGGACCTCTCCGCCTGGCGGTCGCCGGTCACGGCGATCGCCAACATCCGCACCGGGCTTCTCTGGGGCTCCCGCCCCCCGATCAGGCACCTGCTCGGCTACCTCGACACGGGCACCGCCGAGCCGGTGGGACCCGAGTGGGACGTGGGCCACTTCGTCGCGCTGGTCGGCCTCATCCCCGGCGACGGCGGGCGTCTGGTCCTCGTCGCCGACACGTATCGCTCGCTCGGAGCGGACGCCGTGCACGCCCAGCCGGTGGAACGCGTCGCCGAGGCACTCGCACGGGAGGGCTGGGCACCCGGCGGGCTGCTCCTGGTGGTCGCCGCCGACGCCCGCGACGACGCCGAGGAGACCGTCCGGCGAGCGGGCCTCAGCCCGGATCTGTGGGACAACGGCACGCCCGATCCCCACGCCCGCAACCCGGTGACAGGTGAGCGAGGCGTGGCCACCTAGGCGTGCCGTGACCGCAGTCGGCGATAGCGGCGGATCAGGGCGTTCGTCGAGCTGTCGTGAGCGAGCTCGGGCTCCGCGGCCCGCTGCAACTCCGGCGAGATCCGGTTGGCGAGGGCCTTGCCGAGCTCGACACCCCACTGGTCGAAGGAGTTGATGTCCCACACCACGCCCTGGGTGAACACCTTGTGCTCGTAGGCCGCGATCAGCTGGCCGAGGACGTGCGGGGTGAGCTGCGGCACGAGCAGCGTGCTCGACGGCACGTTCCCCGGGAACGCGCGGTGGGGCACGAGCTCGTCGGGCACTCCCTCGGCTGACACGGCCGGCGCCGGCTTGCCGAACGCGAGCGCCTCGCCCTGGGCGAAGAGGTTCGCGGTCAGCAGGTCGTGGTGCACGTCGAGCTCGTGGGTGGGACGGCACGTCCCGATGAAGTCGCACGGGACGATCCGCGTGCCCTGGTGCAGGAGCTGGAAGAACGCGTGCTGGCCGTTCGTACCCGGCTCACCCCACACGACGGGCCCGGTGTGGTAGTCGACGGCCTCCCCCTCCCGCGTGACGCGCTTGCCGTTCGACTCCATGTCGAGCTGCTGCAGGAAGGCGGGGAAGCGCACCAACTCCTCGTTGTACGGCAGGATCGCGTGGGTCGGAGCGTCGAAGAGGTTCACGTACCACACGCCGATCAGCCCCATGAGCGCCGGAAGGTTCTCCGTGAGCGGCGCGCTCGCGAAGTGCTCGTCGATCACGCGGTAGCCGGCCAGGAACTCGTCGAACCGCTCCGGGCCGATCGCGATCATGAGCGGCAGGCCGATCGCCGACGGCAACGAGTACCGACCCCCGACCCACTCCCAGAACTCGAACATGTTCGCCGGATCGATCCCGAACGCCTCGACCTTCTCCGTGGCGGTCGACACCGCCGCGAAGTGGTACGCGACCGCGGCCTCGTCCCCGAGGGCCGCCACGAGCCAGTCGCGCGCGCTCGCCGCATTGGTGAGCGTCTCCAGCGTCGTGAACGTCTTCGACGCGACGATGAACAGGGTCTCTGCAGGGTCGAGATCCGCGAGGGCATGGGCGAGGTCCGCCCCGTCGATGTTCGACACGAAGCGGACGTCGAGGGCGGGATGGCAGTAGCTGCGCAACGCGCGCGTCGCCATGGCGGGACCGAGGTCGCTGCCGCCGATCCCGATGTTCACGACCGTGCGCACCGGCCTGCCGGTGTACCCGGTCCACTTCCCTGACCGCACCGCCTCGGCGAACGCGCGCATCCGGTCGAGGACCTCGTGCACCGCCGGAACGACGTTCTCGCCGTCGAGGGTGACCACCGCGTCACGCGGCGCGCGCAGCGCGGTGTGCAGGACGGCGCGGTCCTCGGTCGTGTTGATCCGGTCGCCGCCCATCATCGCCGCCGCCCGCCCGAGCAGGTCGACCCGTGCGCCGAGGTCGGTGAGCCGCTCGATCGTCTCGGACGTGAGGCGATGCTTCGAGTAGTCGAGGTAGAGGTCGCCGGCCTCGACGACCAGTCGTTCCCCCCGGTCCGGATCGCTGGCGAACAGGTCGCGCAGGTGCGTGTCCGCAAGCTCATGGTGGTGCGCCGCGAGGGCCTCCCACTCCGCGGTCTGGGTCAGGTGGACCGACGACTCCACAGCTGCTCCTTGACGTCACGGGGATCCCGGCACTCCAGCATCGCGCGAGGTGCGCACTGACGCGAGCCACCCCGCAGTCCGCCCCCTACCGGCGGTCGGCGAGCTCGTTGATGTAGCCGCCGCGCGCCAGCATCCCGACCTGGCGCTCCGACAGGCGGTGGGTCAGGGTGATCGGCTCGTCGTCGACCGTGGCGGTTACGTCCTTGCCGGCGCGGAGCTGTGCGATCACGTCCTCGATGCGCAACACCGAGCCTTGCACGATCCGGTCGTAGTCGGCGGCATCGTCGAACTCCAGCCCGAGGACGCCGAAGTTCGGCAGGTTCTGCCAGTGGATGCGCGCGATGGACTTCGCGACGACGAGCCGTAGGCCCAGGTAGCGGGGCGCGATCACCGCGTGCTCGCGGCTGGATCCCTGACCGTAGGTCTCGCCGCCGACGATGGCGTGGTCACCGGTCTCACGCGCCCGCTGGTGATACGTCTCGTCGAGCACCTCGAAGCAGAACTCGCTGATCTTGGGGATGTTCGACCGGTACGGCAGCACGCGCTGGCCCGCCGGCAGGATCTCGTCGGTCGAGACGTTGTCACCCACCTTCAGCAGCACCGGCACCTCGAGCGTGTCGGGCAGCGCGTCGAACTCCGGCAGCGGCACGATGTTGTCGCTGCGGACCAGCTCGACCCGTCGCGCCTCCTCCAGGGGCAGGGGCGGCTCCAGCATCTGGGAGTTGACGATGTAGTCCCCGGGATCGGGGTCGCGGTAGCGCGGATAGGTGATCCCGAACCGGTCGGGCAAGTCACGAGGGTCGGTGATCTCGCCGGTCAGGGCCGACGCGACCGCGGTCTCGGGCGAGACCAGGTACACGGCGTCCTCCCGCGTGCCCGAACGCCCCGGGAAGTTGCGCGGGGTCGTGCGCAGGCTCGGCATCCCGGTCGCCGGCGCCTGGCCCATCCCGATGCACCCGTTGCAGCCGGCCTGATGCAACCGGGCGCCGGCGTGCAACAGCGGCATCAGCAGGTCCATCGCACCCAGATTCTCGAGCATCTGCCGCGACGTCGGGTTGACGTCGAACGACACGCTCGGGTCGGTGCGCAGCCCCTTGACGACCATCGCCGGCACCGCGAAGTCGCGCAGTCCAGGGTTGGCCGACGACCCGATGTACGCCTGATAGATGGGGGCACCCGCGGCCTCACGCACCCCCACCACGTTGCCCGGCGAGGACGGCAGGGCCACGAGCGGCTCGAGCCGGCCGAGATCGATCTCCTCGTGGACGTCGTACGTGGCGCCGTCGTCGGCCTCGAGCGGCCGGAAGTCCTGGGGACGCTGCTCCAGGGTCAGGTACCGGCGCACCTCGTCGTCGGCCGGGAAGACGGTCGTGGTCGCCCCGAGCTCGGCGCCCATGTTCGCGATGACGTGGCGATCCATCGCCGACAACCCGGCCAGCCCCGGGCCGTAGTACTCGATCACTCGGCCCTGACCGCCCTTCACGTCGTGGCGACGCAGCAGCTCGAGGATCACGTCCTTCGCCGACACCCACTCGGGCAGCTCACCGCTGAGGCGCACCCCCCAGACCTCGGGCATTTGGACGTGGAACGGCTCGCCGGCCATCGCGGCCGCGACCGCCAGCCCGCCGGCGCCGATGGCGAGCATCCCGATCGCCCCGGCGGCGCACGTGTGGCTGTCCGAACCGAGCATCGTCGCACCGGGACGCCCGAACCGCTCCTGGTGCACCGGATGGCTGACCCCGTTGCCGGGCGGCGAGAACCACAGGCCGAAGCGCCGGGACGCCGACTCCAGGAAACGGTGGTCGTCGGGGTTGCGCTGGTCGGTCTGCAGGAGGTTGTGGTCAACGTACTGCGCGGACAGCTCGGTCTGGACGCGGTCGAGGCCCATCGCCTCGAGCTCCAGCATGACCATCGTCCCGGTCGCGTCCTGCGTGAGGGTCTGGTCGATCGAGACGCCGATCTCGGCTCCGGGAGTGAGCTCACCCTCGACGAGGTGCTCGGCGATGAGCTTCTGGGTCACGTTGCGGGGTGTGCCGGTATCCGACATGCCGCCCTCCACGGTCGCGAAACGGGGTTGGGTGCGAGCGCGCGATCCCCCTGGGGGATTTCCGTCCTCGCCCTGCCGTAATCGCCCCGCCCTCGTCCTGCCGCAATGCCCCGTCCTCGCCGTGCCGCAACGCCGCGGTATCCCGGCGCTGTCCCGGTATCGAGGTTTCGCCGCCCTTCGCCCATGCCGGGCCGCTGGTTAACGTCACTGGACGTGCGCGCGGGCCTACGGCTCGCGATCCGGGACCGCGTCAAGGGAGAGACCATGCAGGCACCTGGCCACACGACCACCAGCCAACGTCACGGACCCACGCTGCTGGCCTTCGGCGTGATCGCAGGGGCGCTCGCGCTGATGATCGCGGGCCTCGTCGCCACCGCACCCGAGGCGCGAGCGGACGAGACGTTCGAGGTCGATACCACCGACGACACGAGCACCTGCGACGACGACGAGTGCAGCCTGCGCGGTGCCATCCTCGAGGCCAACGACTCGCCGGACGACGCCGCGACGATCGTCCTCGAGGACGAGACGTATCCGCTGACGCTGGCCGCCGGCGTCGACTCGGGCGAGTACGGAGACCTCGAGATCGCGAGCGACATCACCGTCCAAGGCGCTGGCCAGGACGAGACTGTCATCGACGCGAACCCCCTCGGCCAGCAGTACCGGGTGTTCACCGTCCACCACGGTGCCGATCTGAGCCTGGACGGCGTTCAGGTCACGAACGGGGGCACTGCAAACGATGGCGGGGGGACCCTGGTCCACGGCGACGCGTCCCTCACCCTCGAAGACTCTCGGGTGACCGGCAACATGGCCGGCGGCAACGGTGGAGGTATCGCAGTGGCCGCCCCCAGCCCCGCTCCCGAGATGACCATCAGCGAGGACAGCCTGGTCGACGAGAACGAGGCCGAGGGTCTCGGAGGTGGGATCGCACTCCAGGCTCTGGAGGGCGGGATCTCCGCCTCGATCTCCAACAGCACGATCAGCGACAACTCCGCGGAGGCCGGCGGCGGGATCGCGCTGCTCGGACTCGGGGACCTCTCCCCGGAGTTGAGCCTCGACGGAACCGTCCTGGAGGACAACGAGGCCAGCGGCCCCGGCGGCGCCGTCACCAACGGTGTCCGGCACGACGGAGGACTCGAACCCGGCGGGCACATCGACGTCAGCAACTCGGCCTTCCGCGGCAACAGCGCGACGGGCGGCTTCGCCAGCGGGGGCGCGATCGCCAGCTTCACGCCGGAGGACCAGGAGTCCCGGACCGTGGAGATCGCGCACTCCGTCTTCGCCGACAACAGCAGCAGCGGGGCTGGCGGCGCGTTGGCGCAGAACGGCGGGCAGTTGAGTCTCCTGAACACCACGGTGAGCGGCAACAGCACCGACCAGCACGCGGCCGCGATCGCCAATCAAGGATCCGATGACGCGGCCGGGTCGACTCTCGACCTCACACACGTGACGATCGCCGACAACGTCCTGGAACACGGCGAGCCAGTGGCCGGGGTCATCGCCAATGCCGAGGGAGAGCAGGTATCGCTCCTGGCGACGATCATCGCGGACAACGAGGCGACAGGCGGTGTCAACGCCCCCAACTGTGTCGGGGACATCACCTCCCTGGGCGACAACCTCGAGGACGCGGACACCTGCGACCTCGGCGAGACGGGCGACCTCACCGACACCGACCCGGACCTCGACGACCTCGCGTTGAACGCGCCCGGTGACACCGAGACCCACGCGCTGCCCTCCGACAGCCCCGCCGTCGAGCACATGGATGGCTGCGGTGCCACCGACGACCAGCGGGGGGTGAGCCGTCCGCAGGGGGCCGCGTGCGACATCGGCGCGTACGAGCGGGAGGTCGCCGACCCCGAGGTCGGCCTCGGCGTCGACAAATCCGCACCCAACCAGGTGCTGGTCGGCGACGAGTTCGACTACGAGATCGAGGTCACCAACGAGGGCGACGTGACCGCGGAGGGCGCCACGCTCACCGACACCCTGCCCGCCCAGGTGGCGTTCGAGTCGGTGGACCCGTCGGGCGACTGCAGCGAGGCCGGCGGCGAGGTCACCTGCGACCTCGGCGACCTGTCACCGGGCGAGAGCACGACGGTGACGATCACCGTGACCGCGGAGACCCAGACCTCGTCGGCCACGAACGAAGCCATCGCCGACAGTGACACCACCGACCCGGCGCAGGACAGCGAGGACGTGTGGATCGGCTTCACGACCCCGTGCCCCGCGGACGATTTCCCGACCGGCACGGACCGGATCGCGGGTGATGACCGGTTCGACACCGCGATCGAGACGAGCGAGGAGTGCTACGACGACGGAGAGGCCAGCGCGGTCGTGCTGACGCGGGCGGACATCTTCCCCGACGCCCTGTCGGGCACCCCGCTCGCGGTGCAGGAGGACGCCCCGCTGCTGTTCAGCATGCCCGAGCGGTTGCACGCGGGCACCGCGGCCGAGCTCGAGCGCGTGCTCCCCGCGGGTAACAACGTCTATCTCCTCGGGCAGACCGCCGCCCTCAGCGAGGAGGTCGAGGAGCGCGTCGAGGAGCTGGGCTACAACGCGATCCGGATCGGCGGCGCCGACCGCTACGAGACCGCTACAGAGATCGTCGAGCACGGCCTCAACGACCCAGGGGCGCTGCTGCTCGCCACCGGCGTGGACTTTCCCGACCCGCTGGCCGGGGCGACGGGTGAGGCCATCGACGGCGGGGTGCTGCTGACCCGTGGCGAGCGGATGGCCGACGACACCCAGGATTACCTGGACAGCCGCACGGACGACCCGGACGTCTACGCGATGGGTGGGCCGGCAGCCGAGGCCGCGCCCGACGCGACTCCGATCGTCGGGGCCGACCGATACGAGACGGCGATCGACGTGGCCGAGGAGTTCTTCAGCTCGCCCGAGTCCGTGGGAATCGCCACCGGCGGGGACTTCGCGGACGCCCTGTCGGGCGGCGTGCAGCTGGGCAAGCTCGGTGGCCCGATGCTGCTCGTCCGGCAGGACGCGCTGCCGCCGGTCGTCGAGACCTACCTCGAGGATCGCGCCGACGACATCGAGCGAGCGTTGATCTTCGGCGGGCCCGCCGCGGTGAGCAGCGACGTCGAGCAGGCGGTGGAGGACGCGATCGATCCCTGAGGGCCAAGGGGCACCGTGACTCGGGCGGGCTGTGCACGAGCCCGCCCGGGTGACGGCGGGTGGGCCGTACGATCCCCGTCATGGGGTGGCGCGACTATGACCATGAACGGGCCGCGGCGTTCGACCTCGAGCGAGCCGCACCCGACGAGCACCTCGTCGAGGTTCGCGATCGGGTGACTGCAGAGCTCGCCCGTGGGCCCCGCGGCCCAATCCTCGACCTCGGAGCGGGGACCGGGCTCTGGTGCGAGCGGATCGTTCGCTGGACTGGGGCGCACGTGGTCGCCGTCGAACCGTCCACGGCAATGCTCGATGTGCTCGCACGCAAGGAGCTCGCGGCGGTCGACGCGGTCCAGGCCGTGGCGGAAGCGCTCCCCCTCAGTGATGCGAGCTGCGCGGCGGCGTGGCTGTCGACGGTCGTGCACCAGTTCCGTGATCTCGTGGCCGGCGCACGCGAGACCGCTCGCGTCCTGGCTCCCGAGGGGGTCGCGCTGGTGCGCACGAGCTTCTCATCGCGGATGGGTTACACGGACCAGTACCCGGCGCGGTTCTTCCCTTCCTCGGCACGGAGGGCGGCCGCGTTCCCCGAGCTCAAGGAGGTACGCGACGCTTTCGAGCTCGCCGGACTGGAGCTCGCCTGGTACTGCCGACCCCGCGAGACCACCGCGTCGAACCGGCTCGCGTTCGTCGAGCGCGCCCGCCAACGAGCGGACTCGCTCCTGCACTCCATCCCCGACGACGAGTTCGCCGCAGGCATCGAAGCGATGCGCGAGTGGGCCGCGGCGGCACCGGACGAGCCGGTCTTCTTCGAACCCGACCTGCTCGCGTTCACCGCACGCGATCGCAGCTGACGCGGCAGCGGGGACCCGAGAGCCCGTCAGATCGGCGGCGGAACCACGATGCGGCGACCGTCCGGACCCGTCCACGCGACCTCACCCGTGGTCGGGTCGGGTCTCGCGTCCCACCCGTCTCGCGTGATCAGCTGGTGGTGCGCACGACACAGGGGCAGCGTGGCGTTCAGGTCCGTCTCGCCGCCCTCGTCCCAGGGGTCCACGTGATGGGCGTCGGTCCACGCCATCGGGCGGTCGCAGTCGGGCCCGCGGCAGTGCCGGTGGATGCCGGTGAGCACGGTGCGCAGCCACCCGGGTAACGTCCTCTGGCTACGGCCCACGCTGACGGCCTTCCACGGCCCCATGGTCAGCACCGCGCGCACAGTGGCCTCGCGAACGAGCAGCCGCGCCGTTGCCGCGTCGAGCGAAGCGCCGGATCCGAACCGCGCAGCCGGCGGCGGCAGCAAAGGGGTGCCGTCCGGTCGGCAGGGTCGGGCAGCGTGGGCGGGCGCAACGGCCGTGGGTTCAGCGTGGCCGTGTTCGCCGGTCCCGACGGAGTGCGCCTCGTCGGCCCCGTCGTCTGCTGCCGTGGTGGCTTCGGTCGTGGCCACCCCGCCCTCGTCCCCGGCCGTGGCCAGGGCACCTCCCACGAGATCCTCGGGATCGACGCCGATCAACCGCGCAATGTCGGCCAGGGAGTGCCCCGCGATCGGATGCTGGGGATCGAGACCGAGCAGGGTCGCGAGGTCGATCGTGACGAGAACGTGTGGGCGGGCACGCTGCACCTGCGGGAGGTCGGGCACTCCGAGCGCGTGAGCGATGAGTGCCGCGAACGCGTCGTGCCGCCGCTGGGCGGGGGTGCGCCGCTGTTCGGCGGAGGTCTCGACGGGGTCGGGCTCGTCGAACGCACCGAGGAGTGCCTGCAGCCCCTCTCTCGTGACGGGGTCCAGCGTTCCCTGGAGGTCGCCGAGCCCGTCGACGATGCTGGCGAGGAACAGCTCCCGGCGCGGATCGTCGCGTCGGTCCTGCTCGTCCGGGTCCTCGCCGCCCTTGTCCGCACCGTCACGGTCGGCGAGCTCGATGATGCGCTTGACGGCCTGACGCACGTCCGTGGGCGGGTTGGTGGCCGCCAGCTCCGACAGCGCCTCCTCGCAGGCCGCAACGGCCTCGAAGCGCCGCGGCGTGGCGGCGTCGGTCACGACCATCAGGTGGGCGAGGGTGATCTCGCCGCGCTCGAGCTGGGCCCGCATCCGCGGTAGCTCCGGCGCGCGCGAGGCCGCACGGAGCATTCGTCGGGACCGGGCGTCGTCGACCCGCGTGCGGCTGCGCCACCAGGAGGCGGCCGTCACCGCCCCGTCGTCGCGGTGGATCTCGCGACGGTCGAACGCCTCCAGGAGTCCCAGCCGAGCCCCATCCAGTCGGTTCGACAGACGCTGGGTCTCGACCGTCGCGTGGGCGAGATCGTCCGCGGGCTCAACCTCGGGGTCGACCGCCGCCAGGGCGTCGAGCGCCGCATCGAGGTGCTCGAGGGCGGGCTCCAACGCGCCGGGACCGGACGACGGCGACGGCGTCTCCGCAGCTTCCAGCCCGGGGTCGTACCCCGAGGGGCGCTCCCACGCGACGCCCGCGTGCGGCAGCGGGCTCTGCCCCCGCACTCTCGCCCGGTTCCCCGCCGGACCACCACCCATCTCGAACATCTGATCGATAGGATACCACGCATCCATGCCTTTCCAAGTTATTTCCACATACACGAACCCGTGGCATGGCTACTGTTATGACTGCATACACGGGGTCGTCTACCGACTGGACTCCAGGCAGCACCGCGAGGACGGTTCGCTCGACGCTCCCCCGAGCTCGGGAGTCCCTGGGCACCCCGTCGCATCCGACGAAAGTCACGCGCCCTCGCCCCTGCACTGATGACTGACATTCCAGTTGACTGTTCAGTGGGGTGGCTGCTACACGTACCATCATGGGCACAGCAGCACTCGACACGCTGCGGCGGGAGCTCGCCGGCGAGCACCCGCCCGAGGGCGGGCGTGCCATGCTCCACAGCGACGAGGCGTTCAGGCGTCTGCTCAGCTGCATCGTCACGCTGGAATACGAGCCCGGTGAACTCCTGACCGAGCGGCAGATCGCCGCCGATCTCCAACTCACCAGGGAGCCACTCCGGCGCGCCGTCACGCTGCTTTCCGCCCTGGGCCTCGTCGAGCCGCTCGCCCGCAAGGGCATCCGAGTGGCGGGCATCAACGCGCTCGACGTCTCAACCGTCTACGACGCACGCTTGGCGATCGAGACCCAGGCCGCGCGCTTCGCGGCGATCCGTTCGGCCCGTCACGAGGCGAAGGTGTTGTGGGAGCACTCCGCGCCGGACGCGGAGGGCGACGGTGGCGGGGAGGAGCCGCAGAACGCGATGGCCCGTCGGTTCCTCGAGCACGACCAGGCGCTGCATCTGGCCATTGCCGCCCTGGGCCGGAACCCGTTCCTGGAGGACGCGCTCACCCGGCTGCTGCCGGCCAGCGCACGCCTCTGGCACTGGGTCTACCGAGAGCTGGGACCCGACACCCAGATGATGTTCTCGCACGACGATCTCGTGGAGGCGGTCACCGCGGGGGACCCCGACCGCGCGCAGGAAGCCGTCGAGGCTCACCTCGCGCAGTCGCAGCGGGTCCTCACCGAGGTGCTCACGAGCCGGATCCAAGGTGGACGACGCTGACCCGCACGAGCCTGCCGCGACTGAAGGGAAACAAATGAGTATCGCACACAGATCCGCCCTGCTCGCATTGCTGCTGTCCTCGTTGCTCCTCGCTCTCGCCGCATGCGAGGCGGAGGAGGCCGCCGACGACCCCGACGACGAGACCGACGAGGAAGCCCCCGACGAGGAGGCCGACGAGGCCGAGGCCGAGGAAGCCCCCGACGAGGAGGCCGACGTCCGGCTCGGGGCCATGTTCCCCCAGTCGGGCGACCTCGCGTTCGAGGCGACCGAGGCGCTGCAGGGCGTCGAAGTCGCCGTGGAGCTGTTCAACGAGGACGGCGGGCTCGACGGGACCCCCGTGGAGCTCGTCGATGCGGACGCCCCGGATCCAGAGGCCGGCACCTCGGCGGTGCGGCAGCTGGTCGAGGAGGACGACGTCGACGTCATCGTCGGGACCTACTCGAGCGCCATCGCGAGCGCCGCCGTGCCGGCGGCCCAGCGGCTCGACACGCCCTACCTCGAGACCACGGCCTTCGCCGCGAGCCTCACGGAGGGCCCGGAGAACATCCTGCGCACCACGATCTCGTCCCGTGACCTCGGGGGCTACGCCGCCGAGTTCATCGGCTCGGGCCTCGCCGACGAGCTCGGCGTGAGCCCGGACGACATGAACGTCGCGATGGTCTACACCGACGACGAGTTCGGCACGTCCATCGCCGATGCCGCGCTCGACGTCCTCGAGGGGGAGGCCCCGGAGGTCGTCGTCGAGGAGAGCTACGACGCCGGCACGATCTCGGACTTCTCCTCCACGCTGCTGCAGATCGACGAGAACGACGTCGACGCGGTCGTCCACGTGTCGCAGATCTCGGACGGCATCCTGTTCTGGCGCCAGGCCCAGGAGCTGGACGTGGAGATCCCCGCCGCGATCGGCGCCGGCGGTGGCTATGGCCAGACGGACTTCGCCGAGCCCCTCGGGGAGGCGTCCGACGGAATCTTCAACATCGTGCCGCCGACCTCGGGGTCGATCGACACCGAGGCGCTCAACGACGAGACGGTCGAGCTGCTCGAGCGGATGCAGGAGAAGCTCGAGGAGGAGGGCTACGACCAGGGCGTGTACACGGACTGGGGGTTCATGGGCACCTGGGTGTTCCTGAACGAGATCCTGCCGAACGCGGCTTCCACGAGCTCGGAGGATCTGCGTGAGGCGGCCGAGCAGGTCGATGTCGCGCCCGAGGACTCCATCACCGGGTTCGGGTTCGAGTTCGCCGGCGACGACCACGAGACGCCGGGGCAGAACCTGCGCGCCGAGCCGGTGGTCCAGCAGTGGCAGGACCAGGAGCTCGCCGTGGTGTTCCCCGAGGAGTTCGCGGTGGCCGACTTCATCAACGTGCCGCTGCCGCCCCCTGCCGAGCGCGACGAGATCGAGGAGCCCGAGGACGAGGAGTGACCGAGCGCCGCGGCGCGGCTCCGGCCGCCCCGCGGCGACGGCACGACCCCTCCCTCTGGCCTCCGACCGGGGTGACCCCGGACTCCCCCCTCCGGGGTCGCCCCGCCACCACCCCACCGAGAAGGATCCCAGGTGGACCTTGTCCTGCAGATCGTGACCTCAGGCCTGCTCACGGGCGGCATCTACGCGTTGTTGGCCGTCGGGCTGACCCTGATCTTCGGTGTCCTGCGCGTCGTGAATTTCGCTCACGGCGAGTTCATGATGCTCGGCATGTACGGGGCGTTCTGGATGTGGGCCCTGTGGGACCTCGACCCGTACGTGTCGGTCTTCGCCGTCGTGCCTGCGGTGTTCGCACTCGGGTTGCTCACCGACCGGCTCATCATCCGCCACACGATCGGCGCACCCGAGGTCACCGTGGTCTTCGCCACCCTCGGGCTGTCGATCTTCCTGCAGAACTTCGCCCTCACGGTCTGGTCGGCGGACACGCGCTCGGTGACCACCGGCTACACCGGCACCGCCTTCTCGCTCGGCGAGGTGCGGGCCAGCGTCCCTCTCGTCGTGTCCTTCGTCGTCGCCCTCGGCCTCGCCCTGGCGCTCTGGGCGCTCCTCACCTACACCCGCTTCGGCAAGTCCATCCAGGCCGTGGCGCAGAACCGCGACGCGGCCGCGCTCATGGGCATCAACGTGGGACGCGTCTACATGCTCACCTACGCGATCGCCGTCGCGGGCGCCGGCGCGATGGGCGCCCTCGCCATGCCGGTGTTCTCCGCCTTCCCGCGGGTCGGGCTGTCCTTCGTGATCACCGCGTTCGTGATCGTCGTCCTCGGGGGCCTCGGCAGTGTAGTAGGCGCGGTGGTCGCCGCACTTCTGATCGGCGTGGTGCAGTCGGTCGTCGGGTTCCTCATCGGCGCCGCCTGGGCGGAGATCGCCTACTTCCTCGTGTTCATCGCCGTCCTCGTGCTGCGTCCGCAGGGCCTGCTCGGCCGGCGGGGCGCCGAGGTCTACCAAGGGGCCTAGATGTCATCGGAGACGACCTCCACCTCCCCGCCCAGCGACCACCCGGACCCCGCCGCGGGAACCGGTCCGGGCAGGGTGCGCCAGGGGGGCATGCTCATCGGCGGGCTCGTCGTCATCGCCGTGCTGCTGGTCTTCCCGCATCTGCTCCCGAGCGGCTACTGGGTGGACCTCGCGATCCAGGTGCTCATCTGGGGAGCCCTCGCGAGCGCCTGGAACATCGCGGCGGGGTACGCCGGAGGACTGTCGCTCGGCCACGCGGCCTTCCTCGGCGTCGGCGCGTACACCTCCACCCTGCTGTTCCTCGAGTTCGACATCTCACCCTGGCTCGGCCTGTTCGCCGGCGCAGGCCTCGCGGCCCTGCTCGGCCTCGTGCTCGGGGCGATCACGTTCCGGCTTCGCGGGCCGTTCTTCGTGCTGGCGACACTCGCGTTCGGGTTCGTGGTCCACATCTTGGCGGTGAACCTGCGGGAGATCACTCGCGGCGCCGCCGGCCTCGTCGTCCCGTTCGACGGGGGCTGGGAGAACATGCTGTTCGCCTCCCTCGAGGCGTATTGGTACCTCGGGCTCGGACTCGTGGGGCTCGTGGTCGGCGTCACCCTCTGGCTGGAGCGCGTCCGCTTCGGTTACTACCTCGTCGCCATCCGTGAGGACGAGGACGCGGCCCGCTCCGTCGGCGTCCGCGTGGTGCGGTGGAAGCTGGTGGCCGCCGCGCTCTCCGCCGCGCTCACCGCGGTGGCCGGGACGGTGTACGCCCAGTTCGTGCAGTACATCGACCCGGACAGCACCACCCAGTTCGAGCTCTCGGTGCAGATCGCGCTGGTCGCGATCGTCGGAGGGATGGGCACCGCGTGGGGGCCGATGCTCGGAGCGGTGATCGTCATCCCTCTCGGCGAGATCCTCCGGGCCCAGCTCGGCGGCGGGCCGTCCCTCATGGTCTACGGCCTGCTGCTCGTCGTGATCGTGGTGCTCGCGCCGCGGGGAGCGCTGCCCTGGCTCCAGGCGACGGGACGACGGCTCGCCCGGCGACGGGGGGCCCGGTGATGCTCAGCGTCTCGGAGGTGACGGTCGACTTCACGGGGTTGCGTGCCGTCGATCACGTGAGCTTCGAGGTCGCGGAGGGCGAGATCCTCGGCCTCATCGGACCCAACGGGGCCGGGAAAACCACGACGTTCAACGTCGTCTCGGGCCTCGTCCGCCCCACGAGCGGCGTGATCACGTTCCGCGGTGAGGACATCGCGCGACTCGGTCCCGCCGACCGCAGCCGCCGGGGGATCGGGCGGACCTTCCAGATCGTGAAGCCCTTCGGCAACCTGTCCGTGTTGGACAACGTGGTCGTCGCGGCGCTGACGCGCGGGCAGCGAGTCCCGACTGCCCGCGACGTGGCGGGCGATGCCCTTCGCACCCTGGGGCTCGAGGAGTTCGCGCACAGCTACGCCCGTGGTCTCCCGCTCGCGCTCCGCAAGCGCCTCGAGCTCGCCCGCGCACTCGCCACGGACGCGCGCCTGCTTCTCCTCGACGAGATCATGGGTGGGCTCACCCCCACCGAGGTGAACGGCACGCTTGACATCCTTCGGCGTCTCAACGGGGAGGGGCTCACGTTCCTCATCATCGAGCACAACATGAAGGCGATCATGCAGCTCGCCGACCGGATCGTCGTGTTGAACCACGGCGCGAAGCTGGCCGAGGGAACCCCCAGGAGATCGCCCACCACCCGGACGTCGTCGCCGCCTACCTGGGCGAGCCGGCGGAGGACGCGACCGACGGCGGAGACACCGATGGCACTGCTTGAGGTCCAGGACATCGCGGTCCACTACGGTGACATGTGCGCGCTGTCGTCGGTCTCCCTGGCCGTCGAGGAGGGCGAGGCCGTCGCGGTGCTCGGCGCGAACGCGGCCGGGAAGACCACGCTGTTGCGGGCGATCTCGGGGCTGGTCCCGGTGACGGCCGGCGCGATCCGTTTCGACGGCGACGACATCACCGCTGACCCCCCACACGAGCGGGTGGAGCGCGGACTCGTCCAGGTGCCCGAGGGGCGCATGGTGTTCCCCTTCCTGAGCGTCCTGGACAACCTCCGGCTGGGTGCGCACGCGGCCCGCGCCCGCGACGGCGAAGCCGAGACCCTCGAACTGGCCTTGGAGCTGTTCCCGCGCCTGCGAGAGCGCCGGGAACAAATGGCCGGCTCGCTCTCCGGCGGCGAGCAGCAGATGCTCGCGCTCGCCCGAGCCCTCATGACGCGCCCCCGTCTCCTCATGCTCGACGAACCGTCGCTCGGCCTCGCCCCCCTTCTGGTCCGCGAGGTGATGGAGCGGGTGCAGGACATCCACCGCGAGGGCGTCACCGTCCTCATGGTCGAGCAGAACGTCGCGCAGACCCTGAAGCTCGTCGACCGCGGGTCGGTGCTCGAGAACGGGGTGGTCGCGATGAGCGGCTCCGCCGAGGAGCTCTCGGCGTCCGACGAGGTGCGGAGGGCGTACCTCGGCATATAACGATCCCGAGCAAGGAGGAACGAGATGGACACCGCTGCTGGTGGCAAGGAGATCTTCTGCGCGCTCGGCGTGCACGTCGACGCCATAGCTGGGTGGCTCGGCTCGTACGGTGGCGAGGACTCGCCGATGGACATCAGCCGCGGAGCCTTCGCCGGCGAGGTCGGGATCCCGCGCCTGCTCGAGTTCTTCCGGCGCTACGAGCTGCCGAGCACGTGGTTCTGGCCCGGCCACTCCATCGAGTCCTTCCCCCATCAGGCCGAGGCCGTGGTCGAGGCGGGGCACGAGCTGGGCCTGCACGGCTACACCCACGAGAACCCGCTGAGCCTCAGCCGGGACCAGGAGCAGGCGATCCTGCACAACTGCATCCAGCTGGTTGAGCGGGTGTCGGGCCGGCGGCCGGCGGGCTATGTTGCGCCGTGGTGGGAACTGTCGGAGAACTCGGTGGAGCTGCTGCTCGAGGCCGGCATCAAGTACGACAACAGCCTCATGCACGACGACCACACCCCGTACTACGCACCGGTGGGCGAGAGCTGGACGAAGATCGACTTCAGCCAGCCCGCGGAGGCCTGGATGAAGCCGTACCAGCGGGGCACGCCGAGCGACCTCATCGAGCTGCCGGCCAGCTGGTACCTGGACGACCTGCCGCCGATGATGTTCATCAAGGCGAACCCGAACAGCCACGGCTTCGTGAGCCCACGGGACATCGAGGACCTCTGGCGCGACCAGTTCGACTGGATGTACCGGGAGATGGACTACGGGGTGTACCTGCTCACCGTCCACCCCGACGTCTCGGGGCGGCCCCAGGTGCTGCTCATGCTCGAGCGGCTGCTCGCGCACATCAACGCGCACCCCGGCGTGCGGTGGGCGACGTTCGAGGAGATCGCCGACGACTTCGCGCAGCGCAGTCCCCGGCGGTCCTGAGTGGAACGAGGTGATCCGGAGGTTCAGGTGACCCGACCGCGCGTGTGCGTTCTCGCGACCGGCGGAACGATCGCGACCGTCACTCGCGGTGACCGGGTGTCGCTCCGCACGGGCGAGGAGCTCCTCGCAGAGGTTCCCGAGGCGGACGAGCTCGCGGCGCTCGAATGCCGGGACCTGCTGCGGCTCCCGAGCCATCTCATGGGCCTCGACGCCGTCGAACTCGTGGCCAGAACGGCGGTGATGGAGGCCGCGCGCGAGGACATCGGCGGCGTGGTGGTGCTCCACGGCACCGACATCCTCGAGGAGGTCGCGTTCCTCGCCGACCTCTGGCACGGCGGCGACGACCCGATCGTCTTCACCGGGGCGCAACGCCCTGCCGGGCACCCGGTGGGCGACGGGCCCGCGAACATTCGGGACGCGATTCTCGTCGCCGCCAGCGAGGTGGCCCGCGACGTCGGCGTCCTCGTGTGCCTCGGGGGGACCGTCATCCCGGCAGCCGCGGCCGGCAAGCGTCACACCGCGTCCTTGGAGCCGTTCGGTCCCGCCCGCGCCACCGTCGGTCAAGTCGCCGGGGACGCCTTCCTCCGGCACCAGGCGGTCGCTCGCCGCGACGCGTGGCCAGTGGCACCCCTCGGGCACCGGGTCGATCTGGTCCGGCTGGCAGCGGGCACCGACGGCGCCCTCGTGCGCGCCGCTGCCGACGCGGGCGCAGCAGGGATCGTGCTGGAGGCGTTCGGCGCCGGGACCGCGCCCATGGACGTCGTCACGGCCGTCGACGACGTGACACGACGCGGCACGATCGTGCTGCTCGCGTCGCGGTGCGAGTCGGGCGGCGTGTGGTCGCAACCCGGTGACGGGTCCGCGAACCACTTCGCGGCTGTGGGCGCAGTCGCGGTCGGCGATCTCGACGGGGCCAAGGCACGCATGCTGCTGCTCGCGGCCCTGGCCACGAGCGGCGGTGACCCGGAGGCGACGCGCAAGGCGATCGAGGCTTTGACCCCGACACCCGCCTGACCGCCACCGCGACCGACCCGGCCGGACGCACCGAGGGTCGGATGGACCGCCCCTCAGGTCGAGGGGTCCTCGCGTCCCTCCCCCGTGCTCGAGGACGCCCCGGAGCGGATCTCCGGAGTACCGGCGCGCTTGCGCCACCCGATCGGGGACCCGCGGCCGTCGAGCGCGAACTCGCAGCACCGGTCCAACTCGCTGGCGACCTGTCGGCGTGCCCGCTGGACCCGCGACTTCATCCCCGAGACCGAGATCCCGACGCGCTCGGCGGCCTCGGTGTGGGTCAGGCCCCGCTCCTCCACCAGCTCGAGCGCCTCGCGGTAGGGGGTGTCGAGGCGGTCGAGCAGGGGCGCCAGGCAGCCCACCACCTCGGCGCGCAGGGCGGCGGTCTCGGCATCGTCCTCCTCGCCGGGCTCGAGCGGCTCGGGCACGGTGTCGGTGGGTTGCTCGCGCTGGCGGCCGACCGCGCGATGGTGATCCACGATCGCGTTGCGTGTGATCTGGAAGACCCAGGGCAGGAGCCGGTCGCGGTCATCGAGGGTCTCGATGCGCTCGTGGATGCGCAGGAGCACGTCGGCGACGATGTCGTCGGCGTCGTCACGGTCGGCGACCCGCTTGCGGACGAACCCACCCAGCCGCCGGAGCAACTCCCGCCACGTCCCCTCGTCCAGCGAGGCGGCGCGGGCACTCGCCGCCTGGTGTGATGCCGACGGGTCAGCCATGCCGGTCATCGTGCCACCGCGCGACGCCCGGACGTCATCAGCGAGCGCTCGAGGGCATGAACACGCATCGGTCGGCTCCTCGGTTCCTACGTGACTCCTTCCCCATTAGGACGTGCAACCGCGAGGATGGACGCAGGGAAATTCGCCTGCGTCCACCGGGCAGCCTCCTCGTCTCCCCGGACGCAACGACGCGAGTGCACCATCCCGACCAGAACGAGGAGCCTCCATGTCCACAGCACACACCTTCGACACCGATACCGAGACGCCGGTGGCGGTGCTCGGCGCCGGCCCGGTCGGGCTCGCCGCCACCGCCCACCTGCACGCGCGCGGCCTTCCGGTCGTCCTGCTCGAGGCCGGCGACCGGGTCGCGACCGCCGTGCGCGAATGGGCGCACGTGCGGTTGTTCAGCCCGTGGGCGATGCTCGTCGATCCGGCCGCTCGGGAGCTCCTGGCACCCACCGGCTGGCGCGAGCCCGACCCCGAGGGCCTGCCCACCGGCGGCGAGTGGGTGACCGAGTACCTCCAGCCGCTGGCCGAGACGCCCGCGATCGCGCACGCGCTGCGCCTCTCCACGCGGGTCGTCGCGGTCAGCCGGGAGCGCGCGGACCGGCTCGCCGACACCGACCGCGACCGACGTCCGTTCGTGCTCCACCTCCGCGGCCCGGGCGGCGAGCGGCGGCTGCGCGCCCGCGCGGTGATCGACGCGACCGGAACCTGGTTCAGCCCGAACCCGCTCGGCGCGGACGGGCTGCCCGCACTCGGGGAGGAGGCCGAGGGGGACCGGATCCCCAGCGGCATGCCCGACGTCCTGGGCGCCGACCGGACCGCGCACGCCGGCAGGCGCACCGCGATCGTGGGCAGCGGCCATTCCGCCCAACAGGTGATCGGTGATCTCGCCCGCCTCGTCGACGAGGAGCCCGGCACCGAGGTCGTGTGGGTCACCCGCGGCGACGGGCCCGCCTTCGGCGGCGGGAGCGCCGACCAGCTGCCCGCCCGCGCGGCGGTCGGCGAGACCGCGCAGGCCGCGGTGGATCGCCCCGGCATCGACCTGGTGACCCGCTTCCCGACCGACGCCGTCACCCGGGACGAGCAGGGCGTCGTCCTGCACGCCGGCGACCGGTCCATCGGCCCCCTCGACGTCGTGGTGCGAGCCACCGGCTTCCGCCCCGAGCTGCGGCTGCTGGCCGAGTTGCGCCTCGACCTGCATCCCTCGGTGGAGAGCACGCGGGCGCTCGCCCCGCTCATCGATCCGAACGTGCACAGCTGCGGGACCGTACCCCCGCACGGCGCCGCCGAGCTCGCGCATCCCGACGAGCCCGACCTCTACGTGGTCGGGATGAAGAGCTACGGGCGTGCCCCCACGTTCCTCGCGCGGACCGGGTACGAACAGGTGCGGTCGGTGGCCGCCGCGCTGGCCGGGGACGCGGAGTCGGCGCAGCGGATCGATCTCGAGCTCCCCGAGACGGGCGTGTGCGGCGCCCCCACCCCGACAGCCGAGCTCGCGACCATCGGGACGGGGTGCTGCGAGACGTGAGCAGCCGCAGGACCCCGCCCGCCGAGGGGGAGGCCCCCGCCCGCACCCACGCGCTGGCGGGGGCGCTCGCGGTCACGGCGACCGTCGGGTACGGGGTCCTGCTCTACGCGTTCGGCGTCGTCCTCGAGCCGATGCGCGCCGAGCTGGGTTGGTCGAGCGCACAGGCCTCGGCCGGGCTGACCGTCGGCCTGGTGACCGCCGGCCTGTGCGCGCCGACGATCGGGCGCGCGATCGACCGGTTCGGCGCACGGGGCGTGATGGTCGCCGGCTCCCTGGTCGGCGGCACGGGCGTCGTCGCGTGGGCGAGCACGACGGGCTTCGTGACCTACGTGCTCGCGTGGGTCGTGATCGGCCTCGGCATGGCCATGTCCCTCTACGAGCCCGCGTTCGCCGCCATCACCCGGCACGCGCCCGGGCGGCGCCGCCGATCCGTGCTGGTGGTGACCGTCGCGGCCGGGTTCGCGAGCACGATCTTCATCCCGCTGACCGAGGCGCTGGCCAGCGCGCTCGGCTGGCGTGACGCCCTCTTGATCCTGGGTCTCGCCCTGGCCGCGATCGCCACGCCGCTGCACCTGCTCGGCCTCCCCCCGCGCGGGCGGGTCGTCGCCCCGGATCCCGCCGATCCTGCGGGCGCGGGCGCGACCGCGCCGGACGACGCCGCGGCCGGCCCGGAACCCGCCGCTGAACCGCCAGCCGCGCCCGGACCCGCGGCTCCCGCGCATCCGGCACCGGCTCCCCCGCCGGCGGCCGGCGCACCCGCGCACCAACCGCCGACGCTGGCCACCAGCCCCACGCTGCGCCGGCTCGTCCTCGCGCTCGTGCTCGGTGCCACCCCGATGGTCGCGGTCGGCGCGCACCTCGTGGCCTTCCTGCTCGAAGCGGGCCGGTCCGCCGCGCTCGCGGCCGCGCTGGCGGGAGGCGTCGGCGTGGCCAAGGTCCTCGGGCGCCTCGTGGTGGGGCCGGCGCTCGGATGGCTGACCGCGCGCGCCGCCATGGCCGTGTCGTTCGGCTCTCAAGCGGTCGGCCTGCTCCTACCGCTGGTCGTCCCCACCCTCACCGCGGACGTCGCGATGGTCGTGCTGTTCGGCCTCGGCTCCGGGGCCATGACCGTCGTCAAGCCGCTCTACATCGTCGATCTGTTCGGGCTCCGGGGGTTCGGGGTCACCCAGGGCAGGGCCGTCCGGGTCGTGCAGCTCGCGCAGGCCGGCGCCCCGCTGCTGATCGGCGCGTTCGCGACCCTCGCCGGCGGCTACTGGCCGGGCTGGCTCCTGCTCGCCGTCGGCAGCGCGGTGGCGGCCGTCCTCCTGCCACGCCCGGGGCACCCACCCCGACCGTTCACCCCGCGGTCGCCAAGGCGCCGCTCGCGTGCGGCAAGCTAGGGGCATGACGACCCTCGACGTGGCCCTGCCGTCCCTGCCCAACCTGCGCGACCTCGGAGGACTGCCCACCCGCGACGGTGGCCGCATACGTCCCGGGGTGCTGCTGCGGAGCGAGTCGCCCTCGCTCGCCGAGCCGCACGACGCCGTCGCCCTCGCCGACCGGTTCGGGGTGACCGACGTGATCGATCTCCGCCGCGACGACGAGGCGGAGCGCAAGCCGCTGCCACCGGCGCTGGCGGACCGTGTCCAGCGCCACGCGATCCCGTTCGCGGTGGAGGCCCCGCCGCACGTCAGCGACGCGATGTTCGCCTCCGACGAGATCCGCCCAGCCGATGTGGGCCGCTACTACGCGTGGATGGCCTCCGAGAACGTTGCCCAACTGCGCGCGGTCGCCGCGCGGGTCGCGGACGCCGACGGTGCGGTGCTCGTGCACTGCGCGATCGGCAAGGACCGCACCGGCGTCACGACCGCGCTGACGCTCCTGGGAGTCGGGGTCGAGGAGCGCCTCGTCATCGACGACTACGTCCGCAGCCACGCCGCGATGCGCATGACCCTGCCCCGCCACGATCCCGAGCTCACCGCCGACGACATCGACCGCGACGTACGTCTCGGCGCACCGGCGGAGGTGCTGGCGGCGTTCCTCGCGGCGCTGGGCGAGGAGCACGGCTCCGCCGACGGGTTCTGGCACGTGCTCGATCCCGAGGGCGGTCTGCGGGCCGCGCTCGACCGCCGCCTGGTCACGCGCGGCTGAACCCGCGCGAGCGACCGCTCATGAGCGACGGACGTGCCGACGAGGCCGGGCTCGCCCGCGCGTTCGGGCCGCGCCTCGACGTGCGCGATCGGTTCGGTCCGCAACGCTCCGGACTGCTCGCGACGCTGCGCGGCCTGGACGGCTCGGAGTGGACCCGACCGACGGCCTGTCCGGGGTGGACGGTCGCCGACGTGGCCGCGCACCTGCTCGGCACCGACCTCTCCCGCTTGGCCCGGACGCGCGACGAGCACCCCGGTCCGGGGCCCGCGTCGGGCGAGCCGCTGACGCGCTTCATCGACCGGCACAACGCCCAGTGGGTGGAGGCCGCGCAGCGGCTCAGTCCCCGCCTCCTGGTGGAGCTGCTGGCCTGGACGGGCCCGCAGATCGCCGATCTGTGGGCCGCCGCGGAGCTCGACGCGTTGGGCGAGGAGGTCTCGTGGGCGGGTCCCGGCGCCGCGCCGGTGTGGCTGGACGCGGCCCGGGACCTCACCGAGGTCTGGGTCCACCACCAACAGATCTGGGAGGCCGTCGGCCTGCCGGTCGAAGATGACCCGGCGACGCTGCAGCCGATACTGGACACGTTCCTCCGGGCACTCCCGCACACGCTCGCGGACACCCCCGCGCCGGCCGGGAGCCGCCTGGCGTTCGTCGTGCCCGAACCAGCGGGCGGACGATGGACGGTCACGCGCGACACGGACGGCTGGGGGTTCGAGGAGCGACCCGAGGCCGGAACGAGCGTGACGCTCGATGCCGATACCACATGGCGGCTGGCGGTGCGGATGACCGATCCGCACACGGCCCGGTCCCACGCTCGGATCGATGGCGACCAGCGGCTCGGGGAGGCCGCGCTCGAACTGCTCGCCATCATCCGCGAAGGTTGAGGGAGACGGGGCGGCGTGAGTGTCACCCGGCTCGGCCCGTCCCTGCCCACGAGATGCATCGCGACCGATGCGCGCGGTCCGCGCACAATTTGCGACCCGAAACGCGCGGCGCGGTTGACCCTCCCGCGACGTCAGGCCGCAGCCTTCGTCGAGCAAGGAGGTGGAACCCATGCGATACACGGTCGGGGAGGTCGCCGAACTGGCGGGCGTCACGGTGCGCACGCTGCACCACTACGACGCGATCGGGCTGCTCGTCCCGAGCGAGCGCACCGCGGCGGGCTACCGCTGCTACACGTCCGAGGAGCTGGAGCGGCTGCAGCAGATCCTCGCCTACCGCGCGCTCGGGTTCGGCCTCGAGGAGATCGCGGTCCTGCTCGACGACCCGGCGGCTCGCCCGCGCGACCACCTCGCGCGGCAGCGGAAGATCCTCGGCGAGCGGATCGCGCGGCTCGAGCACATGCTCGCGGCCGTCGACGAGGCATTGGAGGCCGACGACATGAACGTGAACCTGACACCCGAGGAGCGACTCGAGCTCTTCGGCGACTGGCTGCCGGAGGACTACGAGGACGAAGCGTACGAACGCTGGGGCGACACCGACGCGTGGGCGCAGTCGAAGCAGCGCACCGCGCGGTACACCGCCGACGACTGGCGGGCCATCCAGGCGGAGGGCGCGGAGATCGAGCAAGGGCTCGCCGCCGCGCTCGCCGACGGGGAGGCGCCGGACAGCGAGCGGGCCATGGACCTCGCCGAGGCGCATCGGCAGCACCTCGTGCGCTGGTTCTACGACTGTGGCCACGAGATGCATCGGGGCCTCGGGCGCATGTACGTCGACGACGAGCGGTTCACCGCCTACTACGAGCGCGTCGCGCCAGGTCTCGCCCGGTTCCTGCACGAGGCGATCGAGGCGAACGCCTCGCGCACCGCGTAACACGAGGCGTTCGACGTGCGCCGGTCCGTACCGCAGTCGAGTTTCGGCGACCGCGTGGTCGCCGTGGTCCGTGCACTCGGGCCCGGCGAGGTCGTGAGCTACGGCGACGTCGCGGCGGAGGCCGGCTCCCCCGGCGCCGCCCGGGCGGTCGGCCACGTGCTGCGCGAGGCCGACGGGCTGCCCTGGTGGCGGGTGGTCACCGCCACCGGGCGCCTGGCTCCCGGCCTCGAGGTCGAGCAGGCCGCGCACCTACGGGCCGAGGGCGTCGCGGTCGCCGATGGCCACGTCAGCCGCGGACCGCGTGACCGGCGACACTCGAACGAATGATCGCCGGCTTGCTGCGCGAGGCCGACAGCCGCTGACGCCACAGCATCTCGGCATTGACGGTGCGGGCCCGCCGGTCGATCCTCGTCGCGAGCCCGGCACGCGGCCAGAGGGGGTGGACATGGTCACGCTGGCCGTCGGCACCGAGAAGGGCGGCTATCTCGTCGACGGCGCGCCCGACCGGGGGTGGGAGCTCGCCGGCCCCTTGTTCCCCGGTTGGAAGGTCACCGCATGGACCTCGCACGACGGCCAGACGATCGCGGCGCTGGCCAGCAACTGGTTCGGGGCCTCGATCCACCGCGCGCCCCGGTCGCGTCACGCCGACCCCGAGGCATGGCAACAAGCACCGGGGGTCCCGACGTACGAGCAGGACGCCGAGGGGGCTCCGCGCCTGCAGGAGATCTGGACACTCACCCACTGGGGCGATTCCATCGTCGCCGGAGTCGAGGACGCCGGCCTGTTCACCAGCGAGGACGGGGGCGTGACCTGGCAGGGCGTCGAGAGCTTCAACATGCTCCCCGATCGTGCGAACTGGTTCCCCGGGCTCGGCGGCCTGGCGGCCCACCGGGTTCTCGTTGCTGACGGCCGTGCCTGGGTCGGCGTCTCGGCGGTGGGTGTCTTCCGCTCGGACGACGACGGCGCGACGTTCCGGCGCGTCGACGAGGGTGTCGCACCCGTCATACCGGAGAGCGAGGAGGAGGGGACGCCCGCCGGGTGGTGCGTGCACGGTCTCGCCCACGATCCCCGGGATCCGGCGCGGATCTGGCGCCAGGACCACTCCGGCGTCTACCGCACCGCCGACGGGGGCGACACGTGGGAGCGCATCGAGCGGGGTCTGCCGGCCGCGTTCGGCTTCCCGATGTGGCGCGACGACGCGAGCGGCCGATTGTTCGTCGTGCCGCTGGAGGCCGACGAGAACCGGGTGCCGGTGGACGGCCGCTTCGGCGCCTGGTGCAGCGACGACGACGGCGACAGCTGGCGCCCGGCCGGGACCGGCTGGCCCGGCCATCCCACGTACACGGCCGTGCTGCGGGGCGCGCTGACCGGGGACGGCGACGGCGGCGTGTTCTGCGGCACGACCTCGGGCGCGGTCTGGGCCAGCGACGACGCCGGCGAGCGCTGGTCGCCGGTGCCCGTGACCCTGCCGCGGGTCCTCTCGGTGGCGGTCGTCTAGCGCGATGCCGGTGACCGTCCGCCTTCCGGGAGTCCTGCAGCCAGCCGTCGGCCGAGTGCGCGAGGTCGAGGTGGAGGCGTCGACCGTCGGCGACGCGATCGCGTCGCTCCTCGCCCGTCACCCCGAGCTCCGTCCTCACCTGTTCGACGAGGGCGGCGCGCTGCGGACCCACGTGCTCTGCGTCGTCGACGGCGAACCGACCCGTCTGCGCCAGCCGGACCAACCGCTGCGTGCCGGCAGCGAGATCGCATTCGTCCCCGCGGTGTCGGGAGGCTGACGGCGGCCCGATGTGACGAGCCGGCCGCTGCCTGAGAGGCGAAGGCCCGTTCGCGCCCGGCGTGCGACGCGTTCAGCAACCCGAGGACGGCGGGTTCCACACCGACGGGTCAAGGACCTCGATGTGGACGTGCGGCCAGTCGTGGTGGCTGGACTCGTCGTCGACCTGCGATCGGAACGGGAACGGTCGAGGCCCGTCCGCGAGCAGCGTCTCACCCTGCACGACCCGGTCGCCTTCGTTCACCCGTAGGCCGCGCATGTGCAGCACTTTGACCTCCCATTCGGGGCGGGAGTCGGGCGCGATCACCGCGAACCCGTCGTTGTGGCGGCAGTACAGCTGGTAGGTGCCGGTGCGGACGACCTCCCCGCTGACCGGCGAGCGCACCGGTCGGTCCGGGTCCATGACGACGTCGGCCGAGGACCGCGACGGCGCGTCACGGCCCCGGCTGTCGAGGGTGAGATGCGGTGACGCGGACGAGGCGGGCTGAAGTTGTTGCGCGCCGCGGTCGTTGGACTCGTGCCAGCCGATCAGCTCCACGAGCGTCGACGGCTGGTGCAGCGTGATGCCACCCGCGGAGGCGAACGGGGGCAACTCGAGCGCTCGACCGGCGTGCTCGCACACGTTCGCGGTCACGCTCGATCCGCAACGCAACTGCGGCCCGTTGGCGTTCGCGAGGAACGTCGTCGTCTCGTTCGGGAGACGGCCGCCCCGGGTGAGCACGAGCGCGGCCCCGGTCTCCGCGGCCCACGGGCCGGCCGCGAACCCCGCTGCCCAGGAGCCCTCGTCGTCGCCGTCGAGCAGCAACACCGAGGACGCGTCGCTGGCGTGGGCCACGCCCCGCCGCACGTTCTGCGCGACCGCAGTGCCACTGCGTCCCTGACCGGCGGCGCGCTCGGCGGTCACCCCGAGCGCGGCCAGTTCCTCTTCGACCGCTTCCGAGACGGCCGCCGAGCCACCGGCGATCACGACCTCGCGGGCATCCGCCTCCTGCAGGTAGGCGGCGACGTCCTCGTCGAGATTGTCGCTGGGGGTCAAGAGCACGGGGCCTGCCATGGCATGGGTGAGCGCCGAGCCACCGAGCGCGTCGACGAAGGCCTGCGTGCCCTCGCCATGGGCGCGGGCGAGCACCACGGTGGTGTCGCTCGCATCCGCGTGCCGTTCTCGGGCGACGGCCAACGCGGTCCCGACGCGATCCTCGCCCCAGTGCCGCTCGACCTCGTATCCCCGGGCGCGCAAGTCCTCCTCCACCTCGGGTGCGACGGCGGCGGGCCCACCGAGGATCGTCACCCGCTGCGCCCCGAGCCGATCGAGCTCCTCGGCGGTGAGCGCTGCGAGCTCGTCCGTGGGGGTGAGCAGGACCGGCTGGCCGGTGACCGAGCCCGCGGCGAGCGTGTCGCTGAACACGTCGGCTCGACCGAGCACCACCTCCTCCACCGCGCCGTCGGGGTGGGCGAGCCGCGCGAACTCGACCGCGCTCGACACCGGATCGTCGCCGGTGAGCTCGTGGGCGTCCGTCTGATCGGCCGTCCCATCCGGAGCCCGGATGAAGAACGCGACGGCCAGCACCGCCAGCACCACTGCGACCCGCCCGACTGCTCGCGCCATTTCCGTCGATCTCCTGTGTGCGCTGCGAACGGGACGCCCGCATGACGAAAGGAAAGGTCCCGCTCGGGATCACAGGCTTCGACGCACGGCGCAGCGGTTTCCATGCGCCGGGGGTCAGCGGCCGCGACGACCCCACCACTGGTCGAGCTGGCGGCGTTCCCGTTTCGTGGGCCGGCCGGCGCCGCGCGGCCGTCGAGCTCCCGGGGGCGGTGCCTCGCGCGGTGGGGGAGGCGGACTGTGATCCACCACGCACTCCCTCGCGACCGGCGCACCGACGCGTTCGTCGATGATCCGAGCGACCTCGACGACGCGTTCGCGACCGTGTAGCCACGCCCGCACGGTGTCACCGACCCGCACCGTCGAGGCGGGCTTGGCCTTGCGGTCGTTGACCTCCACGTGCCCAGCCCGACAGGCCTCGGTGGCCTGCGAACGGGTCTTGCACAGGCGCACCGCCCACAGCCACCGGTCGACGCGCGCGGACTCCACGTCCCCAGGCTGGCACACGTCGTGCCCGGAGATCCGCTTCGGCCCACTGCACCTGGCCCTTGCGATGGGGGAGGAACCGGCGCAGGCTGCCCGCATGAGCGACGAGCAGTGGTACGCCGACCTCGTCCTCGAGGGCGGCGGAGTCAAGGGTACGGCGCTCGTGGGGGCCATCGAGGCGCTGACCGCCGAAGGCTACGCCTTCCCGCGCGTCGCTGGCACCTCGGCGGGCGCGATCGTCGGCGCGCTCACCGCCGCCGACATGCCGACGTCCGAGATGCGGACGGTCCTCGGCGAGCTCGACTACCGCCGATTCACCGACACCGGGCTGCTGGGACGCGTCCCCCTGCTCGGCCCCCTCGTCGGGATCCTCCGGCACGGCGGCATCTACCGGGGCGAGGAACTGGTGACGTGGCTGGAGGCCCTGCTCGCCGAGCACGGGGTCACCACGTTCGGCGACCTGCGCGTCGACGATCCCGGCTCCGACCTGCCGACCTACTTGCGGTATCGCCTCGTGGTCGTCGCCGCCGACGTGTCGCGGGGCCGGTTGGTGCGCCTGCCCTGGGACTATCAGGAACACTTCGGCCTGGATCCGGACCGCCAGCGCGTCGTCGACGCCGTCCGCGCCTCGATGGCGATCCCGTTCTTCTTCCGTGCCGCGAAAGTGCGCCACCACGGCACGGCGGGGGCCTCCACCCTGGTCGACGGTGGGTTGCTGTCGAACTTCCCCGTCGGACTCTTCGACCGGACGGACGGGCTGCGCCCGCGCTGGCCGACGTTCGGCGTGAAGCTCTCGGAACGCGAGCCGCCGGGTCTTGCCGTGACCCCGGTTCGGGGGCCGCTGAGCCTCGCCGCCTCCCTCGTCGCGACGATGCGTGGCGCCCACGATGCGCGCCACCTCGACGACCCGGGGGTGCAGGACCGCACGATGTTCGTGGACACCTCCGGGGTCTCCACGCTCAACTTCGACCTGTCCCGGGAGGAGGCCGAGGAACTCCGCACGCGCGGGCACGGAGCGGCCACGGGGTTCCTCGCCGGTTGGGACCACGAGCGGTACATCGCCGCCCATCGCCCGGACGTCGCGGAGGCGTCCGGATAACGTTCACACGCCACCGTCGGATCAGGCAAGAGCGCCCCGCCCCGCCGTGTGAAGCCGACATGTACCGTTAGCCCATGCGAGCATTCCTCCTCCGAGCGATCGTCAACGGCGTCGCGATCTGGATCGCGACGCTGCTCGTGCCCGGCGTGGAGATCGGCGGCACCGAGGCCACCGACCAGGCGATCACGATCGCCCTGGTGGCCGTCCTGTTCGGCGTCGTCAACGCCGTGCTCGGCCCCATCCTGCGGACGCTGACGTTCCCCCTCGTCCTGCTCACGTTCGGGCTCTTCACGTTCGTCGTGAACGCACTGCTGCTCTGGTTCTCCGCCTGGCTCGGGGGAGTCCTCGGCCTCGACTTCACCGTCGACGGCTTCCTCGCCGCACTGCTCGGGTCGCTGGTCGTGACGATCGTGAGCGTCGCGCTGAGCGCCGCCACTCGCGGGTAGCGGGTGGCCGTCGCGCTCGCGCTGGTGACCGCGGTGGGCTACGGCGCCGGGGACTTCCTCGCCGGGCTGACCTCGCGACGCATCAGCGCGGTACCGGTCGCGGTCGGCGTGCAGGTCGTGACGTTCCTCCTGCTGCTGGCAGCGACACCGCTCACGGGCGCGCCCACGAGCCAGGCCGTGGGGTGGGGCGCCGTCGGGGGAGTCGGCCTGGGCGTCGGCACGATCGCGTACTTCAACGCGCTTGCCGCGGGGCGTATGGGTCTCGTCGCGACGGTCACGGCGGTCATCGCGGCTCTCGTGCCGGTGGGGTTCGGGTTCGTCGCCGGGGAGCGACCGTCCCTGCTGGCCGGGATCGGGATGCTCGCCGCGCTCGCCGCGATCCCGATGCTCACCCACGCGCCGCACGACCCCCAGCCCGACGCGCCGCCGTCCGCCGGATTGCTGGGCGGCACGATCGGTGGAGTGGGATTCGGCGCCTTCGTGATCGGCATCGGCCAGGGCACCGCCGGAGGGGACCCCCTGTGGCCCGTGGTGTCGGCGGCCGCCGTGGGCCTCGCGCTCCTGAGCACGCTGCTGCTACGGCGCCGGCCCCGGCCGCGCGCCACTCGCCGCGACCTCCTGACGATCCTGGGGGCCGGGGCTCTGGGCGCCCTGGCGAGCCTCGCGTTGGCTCTAGCGACGATGCAGGGCCTGCTCAGCCTCGTCGCGGTCGTCGCGGCCCTGTCGCCCGCGCCCACGATGCTCCTGGCGCGCACGGTACTCGGTGAACGGCTCGCCGGCGTCCAGCTGGTCGGCGTTGTCCTCGCGCTCGTGGGCGTCGCGGCCATCACCGTCGGAGCCGGGTGAGCGCCCGGGACGCAGAAGGCGGGTGCGAAACGGTGAACGCGGCGACGATGGATAGTAGGCGTCGGGACTGCGGCCTCGTACACACAACTGAACCCGTCGGGTTCCGTGCCGACAGGACCCGAGCGATCCGGATGACACACACCACACGGCGCGAAGAGCTCGGGGGGCGGACTTCCGGCCATGGCACACCCCCCACCACCGACCGAGGATCTGGCGTTCCACACGCGCGAACGGGAAGACTGACGGCCCCGCAGGCGTTGAGGCAGAGTGGGAGGACGAACCAACGCCAGCCCACTCAAGCGAACCGGACGTCACCGACGATGGAACGGATCAAGACGATGAGCGACCGCACGTCGGACCGCCAGCTGACCGAGCAGGCCGCAGGGGAGCTGCGTGAACGCCTGCGCAACGAGGGCTGGAGCTCCGATCTCGGCTGGACCTCGGTCGGCTCCGGGAGCGCGGGTGCCTACGACGAGGCGCACCGAACGATCGCCTACTTGACCTCGGTGCGAGCCGTCGATGGTGGCGCGTCCCGCATGTGGAAGGACGGCGACGTCCCGGCACCCCCCGAGGCCGACGCTCGCGAGGTCTTCACCGCGCGCGAGGACGACACCGAATGGCACTCGGAACTCCTGGAGGCGCCGGTCGAGACGACCGCAACGGAGCCGGGCAGCCCGTCGGAGGCCGACGACAACGAGAACGGCAAGACCAAGGCCGGCCACGCGGCCTGAGCGAGATAGTGCCTGAACGGGGCGGCGTTCGCGTCGCCCCGTTTCGCTGTCACTCGTCGCGGTGCACGGTCTCTGGCGCGAACGCGGGGCGGCAGACGGCGACGTACTCGGCGCCGTCGGGATAAGGGGAGCTGTAGCGCACCCACTCACCGGCTTCGGCACGGACGGCTTGACCTTCGCGCACCTCGAGGCGGCCACCCTCGTGCTCGACGACGAGCACGCCGTGCACAACGAGCGTCCACTCCTGGAACTCGGGGCGTTGCCCCGGCTCCTCCCAGCCACCCGGACTGCGCATGCGAGCGATGCTGATCGTGTCGTCGCCCGTGTTGACGCGTCCGACGTACTCGTCGATGACCTTGGGCTTCGTCCCGACGGCTTCGACGGTGGTGGGTTGTTCGACAAGCGTGGGCATGTGGCCTCCTCCTGTGGCGAGGCCGTGACCCTACTCGACCATCTCCCCGTTCTCCGCCGGGCCCAGAAGTGGTTGGAGCGCCTCCCAGGCGCCGATTCCGCATCCGTCGGTCCGGTGGACGTCGAGATGGACGTCCTCGCCGTCCATCACACCCGTCACACTCGCGGTCTGTGGCCCGCCATACTCCTGGGTGCAGGTCTCGGCCGCGAGCGCCTCCCGGGCCGCCTCGATCCGGTCGGGAAGGTCGTCGCACACCTCGTCCGCAGGTAGCTCGGCGCGGTCGGTGGGCGCGTCGCCCGACCACCCGGGATCGTCACCGCACCGCAGGGCGTACTCGGTGGTCGTGGCGTCCTCGTCGGGCTGCACGGCGATCTCGATCTCAGCCGCGGGCGCCTGCTCCTCCGGTGGTTCGTCCACGACGGGGATCGCGTCCTCGGCACAGGCCGCCGCGAGCAGGACCACGATCAGCAACAGACCGATGCGCATCCCTCGCCGGGCCATCTCCTCCTCCTCGCCACGGGCCACCGCGACTCTGGGGCCGTGCCCCTCGGTAGTGCGGTCACCATTGCGACGCACCGCAACCGGTGAAGGTTCCACGTCATCGCCTGCCGCATCTCGTCCTCGACCGCCGACCCTACGTTCCCGCCGATCCCGATGCCCTTGGCCATCGGTGATGGAGAATCAGACCCTTATGACGCGACGACGGACCTTCACGGACAACTCGGCGATGTCCGGCGCCGCTACGGGTGGACTCCCAGGAAGCCCGTACCGAGGACGACTCCGAAGACGAGCAGCATGAACACGATGCCGACAACGGTGAGGGCGAGCCCGACCCATCCGAGGATGCGCCCCACCCGACCGAGGTCGTCGCTCAGGTTGGGGTTGTCCTCGGCCTCGTTGCGCGACATGTAGCCGGTGATGAGCGCGACGATCGCCCCGATTACGGGCAGCACGAAGAACTGGATGATCCCGAACACGAGCGAGACGATCCCGGTCGTCGTGTGCTGCTTCTGCCCGCCCGGCTGCTGCTGGTACTGATAGGGCTGTTGGTACTGATGGGGCTGTTGGTACTGATGGGGCGGTTGCCCGGAAGGCTGCTGGGAACCTGGATCAGTCATGGTCTCGTTGCTCCTCTCAGCTCGCGGAGCCTCCCGCCAAGCTCGGCGTCGCTGTTCGGAAGCGTGACAGGCTGGCCCGTGGAAGGAAACCGGGGACGTGCCCCAAGCAATGCGGGTTGGCCCTGACCAGCCTATGCGCGCGCTCCCCCCGGGTGCCGACACCCGTCCGACACGGTCCCCCGGGGGCAGCGCCCGGGGGTCTGGTTCCGTGTGAGGGCGGTTCTCGTCTACCGACAGCTGCTGCTCCAGCACCGGAGCGTGGCCGCGGCGCATGGTGCGGCGAGACGAAGAAAGGGGATCCCGACCGGGATCCCCCTTCAGGTGCTCGCTCGAGGAGCCTAGGCGTCGAGCAGGAACAGGTTTTCGACGTAGTCGACCATGAGGACAACCTCGGCCGAGACCCAGGTGTTGGCGACGACGTCGGCTTCGGCATCCGACGTCTCGTCCTCGTCCTCAGGGGCCTCGTCCTCCGGCGCCTCATCCTCCGGCGCCTCCTCCTCGGGCGCCTCATCCTCCGGCGCCTCATCCTCGGGCGCCTCGTCCTCCGGCGCCTCCTCCTCGGGCGCCTCGTCCTCCGGCGCCTCCTCCTCGGGCGCCTCGCCCTCGGGAGCCTCATCCTCCGGAGCCTCGTCCTCAGGGGCCTCCTCCTCCGGGGCCTCGTCCTCCGGCGCCTCGTCGATCAACTCGACGCCGTCACCGACGATGAGGTTCTGGACGTGCTCGATGAACAGCACGAACTCCGCGAAGATGCCGGTTTCGATGCCAGCCTCCGGCGCCTCCGGCGCCTCGTCCTCGGGAGCCTCCTCCTCAGGGGCCTCCTCCTCAGGGGCCTCCTCCTCAGGGGCCTCCTCCTCGGGGGCCTCCTCCTCGGGAGCCTCCTCCTCGGGAGCCTCCTCCTCAGGCCCCTCCTCCTCGGGAGCCTCCTCCTCAGGGGCCTCCTCCTCGGGAGCCTCCTCCTCGGGAGCCTCCTCCTCAGGGGCCTCCTCCTCGGGAGCCTCCTCCTCAGGGGCCTCCTCCTCAGGAGCCTCCTCCTCAGGGGCCTCCTCCTCAGGGGCCTCCTCCTCGGGAGCCTCCTCCTCAGGGGCCTCCTCCTCGGGAGCCTCCTCCTCAGGGGCCTCCTCCTCGGGAGCCTCCTCCTCAGGGGCCTCCTCCTCGGGAGCCTCCTCCTCAGGAGCCTCCTCCTCAGGGGCCTCCTCCTCAGGCGCCTCGTCCTCCGGCGCCTCGTCCTCCGGCGCCTCGTCCTCCTCGGCGGGTTGCAAGCCCGGCGGGTTGAAGTTGCCGTCCTCGTCGCAGTGGGGGTTCATTTCTCCGGCGGCGCCCGGACCCACGCAGGGGGGATTCGGCGGGGGAACCTCTCCATCCTCCTGCGCAACCGCGAGCGGTGCCATAACGAGCATCAAAGCCGCGAGCGCGGCCACGAGCGTGAATGTCCTCCGCATGTGGACACCTCCTGGTCCATCGGTGTTGCGGACGCGGAACATTCAGCAAGTTCTGCGCGTAGCCAACAACAGCCCGGACGGACAACGCCTCTTGGGCCAGGTGCCAGGACCAGCGAACAGAAAGATCCCGCCTGTTGCCATAACACCATCGACGTCGTAGCCGTCGTCCGAACTCGCGTCGGATTCCAGAACGCACCCGTGCCGGGCAGCGTGCGGGACGGCCGTAGGGCGCCAGCGCTCAAGCGCCGTGTCCGTACCCGCCGACTCACCCGATGGGGAACGTGTGCGAACGGCCGACCGACAACTCGAAAGCCGGGAGTACGAACGTTCAGGTGGCCCCGACGAACACACGAAGCGAAATTGAGAGCCCGACACGATTACTTCCCGGCAACTCAACAATACATCCACATGGCCAACGTTTACGGTTTCCAACGTTGACTCTGGAACTTCCGATACGGAAACCTTGCGCGGGCGGACCCCATTCAAAACAAATTCTCTCCTCGAACGTCGCAGCAACGCGCTGAAACCGAGCCACCTCAGCCAGCTAGCACCGCAGTCGGGCCAACACGCCGTAGTGGTCGGAGGCCATGACCCCGTCCACGGGCTCGACGCCGACCAGTTCGGTGGAGCGCACTCGGCCACGCGCCTCGGCGCCCCCGGCGGCGGCGAGCACGTAGTCGATCCGCCCCGAGGGGACATCCCCGGACACGTGGGGGTTGGCGGGGTCGAGCGTCCGACCGAGCTCCGCGGGACGAGTCTGCGCCCAGGCGTCGACGAATCGCATACCCACGTGCGGCGTGGACGTGCCGCCGGTCAAAGCGCGCACCTCGTCGGCGTCCGGGGTCGCGTTGAGGTCCCCCGTCACGATGGACCTGCGCGAACCGGCGTCGAGCGTGCGTAAGGCCTCACCGAGCACGGCGACCTGCCGTTGCCGCAGCCAGGACCCGTCCCGCAACGCGCTGAGGTGGGTGGTCAGCACGGGCAGGGGTCCGCCGGGTGTCTGCAGATCGACTCCGAGGGCGATACGAGCCAGGTCGACGCCGCCGCCGATGGGCAGGCGCCAGACGCGAGCGCTGATGATGGGCCACCGACTGAGCACCGCGAGCCCGAAGTCGACGCTGTCGTCCCCGATCTGCCGCTGCAGTTCCCACGGGGCAGGCGACGGAGCCCATGCGACCTCCAGTCCCAGGCGCTCCCCGAGCTAGACCGCGAGGTTCTCGCCCCCACTGGCCCAAACCTCCTGAAGGGTCACGACGTCAGCGTCGGCTCGGCGCAGGACCTCGAGGATCGCGGGCTGGCGCTCCCGCCAAGGCCCGAATCTCCACCACACGTTCCAGCTCAGCAGACTGAGCCCATCGGAGTGCGAGTGATCGATCATGCCGGAAGTCTCCCAGGCAGCTCGCATCCGTGGTGCTTCCCGGGAAGGGACGCCCTCCGGAGACCGTCCCGCCGGTGGCGGGCCTTGAGACCCACGGCACGACCGGCTACCGTCAAGAGGCAGCCAAGGACGCGTCGCAGGAGAGTCTCCGCGCGCCGATGCCGCCACCAGCGGCACCCGGCGGCCGGAGCGCCGAAGGAGCAACCCGCCCCGGGAATCTCTCAGGCACCCGTACTGCGACGACGAGGCACCTCTGGAGACATCGGCCCGCGGGCCGGTACCGAAGGGGCGAGTCGGGTCCCCGTGACCCGGTGAAACTCTCAGGTCTCAACGACAGAGCCGGGGCAGCTTGCCGACCGCAGGCTGCCCGCGCGACTGTCAGGATCGACCGTGAGCGACACAGCCCCGAGCGACCCACCCCTCGCCCGAACACCGCTGCACGCGCTGCACGTCGCGCACGGTGCGCGGATGGTGCCGTTCGCGGGCTTCGAGATGCCGGTCCAGTACCGCGGCATGATCGCCGAGCACGAGCACACGCGCGCGGCCGCCTCACTGTTCGACGTCGCGCACATGGGGATCGCCTCCGTCGAGGCCCCCGACCGCTCGCTCGAGGAGACCGCGGCGGCTCTCGAGACGGTCGTGCCCGGCGGGATCACGACGCTCGCGCCGGACCGCAGCCGGTACACGTTCCTGACGAACGACCGCGCCGGGATCGTCGACGACCTGTTCGTGAGCCACACGGGCTCGGGCTTCACGCTCGTGCTGAACGCCGCACGAATCGACACCGACCTCGCGCATCTCCAGGAGCAGCTGCCCTCCGGCGTGCGGATCGAGCTCCGCCGGGACCGCGGCCTGCTCGCCTTGCAGGGGCCCCACGCGGTGAATGCACTCGGCAGACTCGCCCCCGAGGTCCGCGAGCTGTCGTTCATGGACGGCGCGACCGTGTCGGTGGACGGTGTCGACGTCCGGGTGAGTCGCTCGGGCTACACCGGCGAGGACGGGTTCGAGCTCGCGGCCGCGGCCGACGATCTCGCCCCGCTCGCGGAGCGAATGCTGGCGCAGGAGGAGGTCGCGTTCGCCGGTCTCGGTGCGCGGGACAGCCTGCGGCTCGAGGCCGGCCTGTGCCTGTACGGCCAGGATCTCGACGAGACCACGACGCCCGTCGAGGCGGGCCTCACCTGGGCGATCCCCAAACGCCGACGTGGGCCCGACGGCGGGTACCCGGGAGCGGAGACGGTCGCTCGACAACTCGAGCAGGGCCCCGAGCGCGTGCGCGTCGGTGTGCGACTGGTCGGGCGCCGACTCGCTCGACCCGGAGCCGAGCTCACCGACCCGGATACCGCGCCCCTGGGACCGCTGACCAGCGGGTCGCACGGGCCCACCGTCGGGGGGCCCATCGGGATGGGCTACGTCCCCCCGACCCACACCGAGCCCGGCACACCGCTCGTTGCCGTGGAGCGGGGCCGTCCGCTCGACGCACAGGTCGCCGCCCTGCCGTTCGTTCCCCATCGCGTTGTCCGCTGATCCACGTTCCCCGGCCGAGGAGACACCGTGAGCTCGCACGAGACGACCTTCAGCGACCGGCACATCGGACCGTCGGCGGCTGACCAGGCCGAGATGCTCCGAGCACTCGGGTACGACTCCGTCGAGGAACTTCTCGACGAGACCATCCCGAAAGCGATCCGCAGCGACCGGCCGCTGGCCCTGCCAGCGGCCCGCAGCGAGGAGGAGGCCCAGGCCCGCCTCGCCGAGCTCGCCGACCGCAACGAGCCGATGACCAGCCTCATCGGCATGGGCTACCACGGCACCATCACGCCCGCGGTCATCCGACGGAACGTGCTCGAGAACCCCGCGTGGTACACCGCCTACACGCCCTACCAGCCCGAGATCAGCCAGGGCCGGCTCGAGGCGCTCCTCACCTTCCAGACGATGGTGACGGACCTGACCGGTCTGGACATCGCGAACGCGTCGCTGCTCGACGAGGGGACCGCCGCCGCCGAGGGGATGGCCATGGCGCGACGCGCGGCGGCGCGGGGCGCGCCGGGCGGCCCGGGCGAGCGCTTCGTCATCGACGCCGACACGCACCCGCAGACCATCGACGTGGTGGCGACCCGGGCGCGGGCGCTCGGCCTCGACGTCGTGGTCGGTGACCCGGTCGCCGACCTCACCGACGACACGTTCGGCGTGCTCCTGTCGTACCCCACCTCCACCGGTGGAGTGAGGCACCTCGGACCGGCGATCACCGCCGCGCACGAGGTCGGCGCGATCACGGTCGTCGCGGCCGACCTCCTCGCGCTCACGTTGCTCGCCTCCCCCGGCGCGCAGGGGGCGGACATCGCCGTCGGGTCCACGCAGCGGTTCGGGGTTCCGATGTGGTTCGGCGGCCCCCACGCGGGTTACATCGCGGCGCGGGAGAGCGTGACCCGCCAGCTGCCCGGGCGGCTGGTCGGCGTCTCGGTCGACGCGCACGGCAACCGTGCCCTGCGGCTCGCGTTGCAGACCCGGGAACAGCACATCCGCCGTGAGAAGGCGACCAGCAACGTCTGCACCGCGCAGTCCCTGCCCGCGATCGTCGCGGCGATGTACGCCTGCTACCACGGACCCGAGGGCTTGCGGGCCATCGCCGAGCGGGTGCACCGGCACGCGTCGCGGCTCGCCGACGGCCTCGAGACCGTCAACGCCGAGCTCGCCCACGAGGCGTTCTTCGACACCGTCACTGCTCGCGTCCCCGGTCGCGCGACGGCGATCTGCGACCTCGCGCGCACCCAGGGGCTGAACCTGCGCCACATCGACAGCGACACCGTCGGCGTGAGTGTCGACGAGACCACCGACGACGCGACGGTCGACGCCGTCCTGACGGCGTTCGGCGCGGATCCCGCGGGGGTGTCCGCCCCCGGGGCCCGCGTGCCACAGGAGCTTCGGCGCGAGGACGACTACCTCACCCACGAGGTGTTCCACAGCTTCCGCTCCGAAACCGCCATGATGCGCGAGCTGCGCCGGCTGTCCGATCAGGACCTCGCCCTGGACCGGACGTCGATCCCGCTCGGGTCGTGCACGATGAAGCTCAACGCGGCCGCCGAGATGGAGCCCATCAGCTGGCCCGAGTTCACCCAGCTGCACCCGTTCGCGCCGGTCGACCAGGCGGAGGGCTACCTGCAGCTCATCGGGGAGTTGGAGGACTGGCTCGTCGAGATCACCGGTTACGACACGGTGAGCCTGCAGCCCAACGCCGGCGCGCAGGGCGAGTTCGCGGGGCTGCTGGCGATCAAGCGCTACCACGAGGAGCGCGGCGACGACCAGCGCGACGTCTGCCTGATCCCCGAGTCCGCACACGGCACGAACGCGGCGAGCGCGGCGATGGTCGGGATGCGCGTGGTCGTCGTCGCGTGCGACACGCACGGGAACGTCGACCTGGGCGATCTCGAGGCGAAGCTCGACGAGCACGCCGATCGGGTCGCAGCGATCATGGTGACCTACCCCTCGACCCACGGGGTGTTCGAGGAGAGCATCACCGACCTCTGCCGGATGGTCCACGAGCACGGTGGGCAGGTGTACCTGGACGGGGCGAACCTGAACGCGCTCTGCGGCCTCGGCCGGCCCGGCGAGTTTGGCGCGGACGTCAGCCATCTCAACCTGCACAAGACGTTCTGCATCCCCCACGGGGGTGGGGGGCCCGGCGTCGGACCGGTGGCCGCGCGGGCGCACCTCGCCCCGTATCTCCCGACGAGCCGCGCGCGCCCCGAGGCCGGCCCGCAGGAGACGGGGGTGGGCGCGATCAGCGCGGCGCCGTGGGGCTCGGCGGGCATCCTGCCGATCTCGTGGGCCTACATCGCGATGATGGGCGACGAGGGCCTCACCCGCGCGTCCGAGGTCGCGATCCTCGCCGCGAACTACGTCGCGCGCCGGCTGTCCGAACGCTTCCCGATCCTCTACACCGGCCCAGCCGGCACGGTCGCGCACGAGTGCATCGTCGACATCCGGCCGGTCGCGAAGGAGAGCGGGATCACCGCGGAGGACATCGCGAAGCGGCTCATCGATCACGGGATCCACGCGCCGACGATGTCGTTCCCCGTCGCCGGCACGCTCATGGTCGAGCCGACCGAGTCCGAGCCGAAGGAGGAGCTCGACCGCTTCTGCGCGGCCATGCTGCAGATCGCCGACGAGGTCGATGCCGTGCGCTCCGGCGCGGTGCCGTTGGAGGACAGCCCGCTGCGGCGCGCGCCGCACACCGCGAGCGACCTGTTGCGCGACGACTGGGATCGCCCCTACTCCCGCGACGAGGCCGCCCACCCGGTCGGGGCGCGGCGTGACGCGAAGTACTGGCCGCCCGTAGCGCGCATCGACAACGCGTACGGCGACAAGCACCTCGTTTGCACCTGCCCGCCCGTCACCGAGCAAGCGGACGCGTAACGCAACGCGCGTTCGGACGCGGACGGACACACCGGGTTCACGGCGAACGCCGGCGTCATCGCCCGCGTTTGTAGCGCAGGCCGAGCGCGCCCGTGCAGAACGTGGTGACGTCCTCGAGACGCCAAGCCAATGCGGGCCGGCCGTCCGGTGGCAGCAGGCGCGTCCCATCGCCGCCGATGCCGGGGAGCAGGTCCACGTAGAGCTCGTCGAGCAGTTCGACGTCGAGGAGCGCACGGATGATGCTCGCGCTGTTGAGTACGAGGATGTCGCTGCCCCGCGTCCTCTTGAGTGCTCGCACCTCGGTGCAGAGATCGGCGGTCACCCGAGCGTGCTTCCAATCGACGGCGCACAGCGTCCGGGAGAAGACGACTTTTTCGGCCCCGTCGAGCCAGGCGGCGAACGCCCGATCGCGTGCCGGGGCCTGCGGGTCTCTGCCACCGGCGGCCAAACCTCCGACGACTCCTCGTAGTTCGTGCGCCCCAGCAGGACCGTGTCCGCACCGCCCCACAAGCCCTCGAAGTAGGCCGTCATCGGCTCGTGCCGCACATTCTCGGCCAGTAGGGACACGCCCTCGTCCGGCCCCGCGGCGACTCCATCGCTGGAGACGTGCGCCCAACCGATGACCTTTCGACCGTCCTGCAGTGTTGATACTTCATCGCTGACCATCGACCGATACCTTGTTGGCAGACATTGCGCTATCAGCCAAGTCAGACGTCGTCCGTCCCTCGCGCTCATCGGCGGGCGTTCGACCGGGCGCTGTCCAGCGGATCGGCAGCGCGGGCTGATATGCGCGCGTCAGGCAGCCTTGGCCACGCGGTTGCGCCCGGCGGCCTTCGCTTCGTAGACGGCCCGGTCTGCGCGCGAGAGGAGTTCGTGCGGCGACTCGGCGCCCCGTTGCGTCGCGACGCCGAAGCTCGCGGTGACGCGCCCGACCACCGGGTGGTGGAGCCGGGCCAGGGCTTCGCGGGCGCGGCCGGCGAGCCGCTGGGCCGCGTCCGCACCCCCGCTGGCGAGGACGAGGAACTCCTCCCCGCCCCATCGGCCCACCAGGTCGCCGCGCCGTGTCTCCTGCTCCAGGGCGGTGCCGACCGCGCGCAACACCGCATCGCCGACCTCGTGGCCGTGGGCATCGTTGACCAGCTTGAAGTGGTCGACGTCGATGACGATGACGGAGCAGTCGTCCTCGCCCGAGAGCCGCTCGGTCAGGGCCGCCTGCAGCGCCCGACGGTTGGGCAGCCCCGTGAGCGCATCGGTGTGCGCGAGCCCCTCGAGCCGCTGAGCGTCGTCCTCCGACGCCGCGAGCTGGTCCTTCAGGTGCGCGAGGCCCCGCAACAGCAACAGGATCGCCCCGAGCGCCACGAGGGCGCGCACGAACCCGAGAAGCCCCGTCACCGGCGCGCCCGCGAGCACCTCCGGCAGCACACGGCTGCCGATGATCACCGTGAGCGCGGCGTAGATCGCCGTCGACAGGCGGACGCCGTCGCGGGTCTCCAACGCGAGGAACGAGAACAGGAACAGGATCACCACGTTCAGGAACGAGGACTCGCTCAACGCGAGCTGCGCGGACGCGAGGTCCGGGGCGGTGTGCACGAGCCACGCCACCTGGGCGAGCACGAAGGCCGAGACGGTGACCAGCGCGACCCGCTCGGCGCGGGCGACGCTGAGCCGGCGCGTGAGCATCCCGAGGCCGAGCAGGGTCAGCAGCGCACCGAACGGCAGGTAGAGGACCCCGATGAACGCATCGGTCTCCCCGCGCACCGCCCAGGTGGCGAACACCGCCGGCACCCCGACGAGGAGCGCCAGCAGGTAGACGCGGCGACGCATCCTCTCGCCCGCGGTCGGCGTGCCCGACTCACCGATCGCCGTCGCTGCGGTCGACGGCGCGTCGCCCGGCGTCCCCGCGTCGCCCATGCCTGTCGATCCCCTGTCGGGGCGGTGTCATCGACCCGCCGCCTACATCGATCCCGCCAGACGTTCGCCTCGTGCCACCGATACGAACGAAAGTCAATGGGAGTATGGCACCCCCCGGCGCTCCCGTCGAACGCGCCCGCAGTCCGGGTGGACCCGAACGGCCGTTCAGGTGAGACCGAGCAGGCCGACGACGGCGAGGAGCGTACCGCTGCCGACGACCACGGTCGCGCCGAGGACCGGCACCGCGGTCGCGATCCGGTGCGCCAGTTGGCTGTCCGTACTGCGCCGGACGAGCGCATCGCGGCCCGCGAGCGCGAGGGTCGCGATCGCAGCGACGCTGGCGGCCAGCCCGACCCCGAACGCGGCCACGAGCAGCAGGCCGACCTCGACCCGCCCGGCCAGCCAGGTCGTACCGAGCAGGACCAGAGCGGTGGGCGAGGGCAAGAGCCCACCGGCGAGCCCGACCGCCGCGAGCTCGCGACGCCGGGGGACGTGTCCGTGCCCGCCGTGGTGATGGTGGTGGCCCGGACGCCGCAGCATCGTCACACCGACCACGACGATCACGCATCCGGCCACGACGGCGAGCGCGGGGCCGATCGCGGCGCTGCGGGCCGGGTTCCAGGGCACCAGGTGCAGGATCGCGCCGAGCGCGAGCACGGTCCCGGTGTGCGCGACGGCGACGAGCGCGCCGACCGCCAACGCGTCGCGCCGTCGTCCCCTCCCCCCGCTCAGGTACGCCGCGGTCGCGGCCTTCGCGTGACCCGGCGCGAGTCCGTGGCCGGCACCGACGGCGAGCGCGAGCAGGATGCCCACGGCCAGTGCCGGCACGGTCGGTTCCACGTCGGCCAGCGCGTCGACGCGGGCCTGGGCGGACTCGGTCAGGCCGGGCCAGGCCGTCAACGCCCCCAGTGGGTCGCTGCCGCCGTCGAGGGTCATCACGTGGCGTGGCACGTCGGAGGTGAAGGCCGCGAAGTCGCCCTCCCCCGCCTCACCCGCGAACGCGACGGTCCGGTAGCCGGGATCGACGTCGTGCAGCAGCACGATCTCGAGCTCCACACGGTCGACCGGCTCGGGACAGGCGAAGCGCACCTCGATCCCACCGTCGAGCACGTCGCGGGCGGGTTCGACCGTGCGCTCGCAGCCGACGCCGTCCTGATCCAGTGCGACGCGCTCGTGGACGTACTCCACGAGCACGGGATCCGCCGATGCCTCCAGGCGCTCGTCCTCGGGCAGCGGGTCCCCGACCGCCCACCAGCGATACTGCTCGCTCGTGCCCTCGGGGACGAGGTCGAGATGCTCGAGCAGGTCGGCGACGTCGTCGTCCTGTGCCCTCCAGACGAGGGTCACCGCGCGACCGTCGGCGGAGAGCTCGGCGGTCGGCGGTGGCCCCGAACCGGGCGGGTGAGCGGCCGCGGGCGCCACGAGCGCCAGCACCAGCAAGCTTGCGAGCACGGCGACGACGACCACGCGCCTGGTGCGGCGCATCGGTCGGCGCATCGCCCTCCCCCGCGAGCTGTCCGCTTCCCCGACCCCAAGGGTGGGCGGTCACCGCAGTGTGCCCCCGCGCGGGCGAGGCGGCAGCGGCTCGGTCAAACGGCTGTGGACGACCCGCCGGACGCGACACGGGACCGCCACCGGTCGACACCGTCGCCGACGGCGTCGTGGACCGCCGAGGCGATCGCCGCGCCGACCGGCGTGGCCGGGCCCGCGAAGTCGGACGGCGTCGACGTCCTCGGGAGGTGCGGTGTCCACGGGGGCGCCGCCTCCGCGGCTGCTGCGGTGACGCAGAGGCTGTCGGTCGCGGTGCCGGTCGCCGGCGTGACGCCGTCGGGGCCCACGACGCCTCGTCCCGACAGTGCCTGGACCTTGGCCTCGACGGCAGTCTGCAGTGCGCCGAGCAGGCCCGTGGGGCTGAGCGGCACGGCGGTCGTCACCAGGAGGTTGATGGTGCCCACCTCGACGTTCGCGGCCTCCAGGCCCGTGGAGACCGACGAGCGGGAGCCACCGGCCGCGGCCAGCGGCCGGCCGAGCCCCACGGTGGCCACCGCACGGGCGCCGTCACCGAACCCCTCGCTGTGATCGCCGACGGCCGCGGCCGTGAGCATCCCGACGACGGGCCCGCTGAGACGCAGGCCTCGGGCCCGCTCGGCCAAGTGCGCGGCGGGATCGGTACGCGCGTAGTCGCGGGGCACCTCGAGGTTCAGCCACGAACGGATCCAGCCGACCCCTCCGCCGAGCACGGCGGTCGAGGCGCAGGGCCGGGTCTGCGGGAACCGCACGACGAGCGCCCCTTCGAGGAGTCGCGGCGCGCCGTCGGCGGGGATCACGCGCCGGCCTCGACGACGGCCCTGGACAGTGCGTCCAGGAACCCGCGGTTGGTCCCGGGGGCGCGGACCGCGACCCGCAGGTGGTCGCGCGAGAGCCCGGGGAACGTCGACCGTCGCACCGCGATCCCCCGCGCGGCCAGCGCGTCGGCCACGGCCTCGCCGTGGGGGACGCGCAGGAGTACGAAGTTCGCGGCGCTCGGCCAGCTGACCACGCCCGCGATCCCCGTGAGGCCGCGCTGCAGCTCGTCGCGGGCGGTGGCGACCTCGGCCGCCACCGTGCGGCGGTAGGCCTCGTCGCCGGCGCACCAGGCGAGCGCGACGTGCGCGAGCGTCCCGGTGGGCCACGGCCGGTGCGCGGCAGCGAGCCGCGTCACGAGGTCCGACGGGCCGAGCAGGCACCCCGCACGGATCCCGGGGATCGACCAGAGCTTGGTGACGGTCCGCAGGACCACCAGGCCGGGTAGGTCACGCACGTGGGCGAGCCCGGCCCCGGGCTCGTCGACGAAGTCCATGAACGCCTCGTCGACGACGGTGAGGCGCCCCGGTCGACAGAGCGACGCGATGACGTCCGGGGGATCGAGCGTGCCGGTGGGGTTGTTGGGGTTGCCGAGCACGACGAGGTCCGCGTCGTCGGGCACACCGGCCGGGTCGAGGCGCCACTCGGCGGCGGGGTCCCGTGAGAGCCGATGCACCGGCACGCCCGCGGTCCGCAACGCGGCCTCGGGTTCGGTGAACTGCGGATGCACGACGCAGGCGCGGCGGACGCCCCCGGCGAAGGCGAGCAACCACAGGGCGTCTACCGCCCCGGCGGTGATGAGGACCTCGGACGGGTCGCGACCGAACCGTGCGGCCATCGTCGCGGCGGCGGAGGCGGGATCGGGGTAGCGGTCCACGCCCTCGAGCGCCTGCACGAGGGCGGTGCGCAGCCCCTCGGGCGGCCCCGACCAGTGGACGTTCACGGCGAGGTCGAGCTCCGCCGCACCGGCCGCGGTATCGCCGTGCACGCGCAACGGGTCCGGTCGGGCGGCGCCGTGGGGGCCGCCCCACGGCTCAGCGGCCGCGCCGGACGTGGGCGGCCGGGCCTCCCCCGCCGAGCTCAAGGGCGCGGCCTCCCCCGCCGGGCTCAAGGGCGCGGCCTCCCCCGCCGGGCTCGACGACGCAGACTCCCCCGCGGGAAGCGGAACGACCCGCCCCGCCACGACGAGCTCGACCTCGTCCGCCTCGGCCGCCAAGCGCTGGCGGGCGTCGCCGAGCGCATCGAGCCACCGGCGCGACGCGCCGTCGCTCGGGAGGAGGCCGAGGCCGGCCTCCTCGGCGACGACCAGGACGGGGCCGCCCCGGCGGTGCCCGGCGGCCCGCCAGAACGCGTCGAGCTCGTCGAGGGCCGCGTCGAGGTCGTCGAACCGGTCCGCCAGCCAGGCGCCGAGACCGTCGAACAGCACCGCGGCTTCGTCGCCGGCCGCGCGGAGCGCGTCGGGCAGCGGCGGGGCCTCGCCGACGACCTGCACGGTGCGCCAATCGTCGGGGCGGCGAGCCCGGTGGCGCGCGATGCGGCCGGCGAGCTCCTCGTCGGCCTCGTCCGCCCGCAGTGTCGCCAGGTAGACGACGTCGCCGTCCCCGGCGAGCCAGGACTCGGCGCGGGCGGACTTCCCCGACCGCACGCCTCCGGTGACGAGCACGCGTCGCGCCACGGCTACTCCCGCGGTGCGCGCGGGTCGGGACGCGATCGCATGCGTTCGCCGGACGCGCCATCCGACAGGTGTGGACGGGAGGCCCCGTTCGGACCGCCGGTTCGGTCCACACCGGCTGCCTGCTCCACGGGGTGTGGACCGGAGGGCGAGTGAGAACCGGCGGTTCCGTCCACACCCCGGGCCTCGGGGGTTGCGTGGGTGTGGAGATCTCGTGTGGCGTGGGGGCCATGCCCGTGCGTCGACGGGTCGTCGGGATGGTGGTGCGGCACGAGCGGCGCGCCGGCCTTCGATTCGAACCCCGGCACCTCCACCCGGTAGACGCAGGTGTCGCAGTCGCGCCGGACCTGCCCATCCCGGGCCTCGCGATACCGCTGCAGCACTCGGTCGGCCACGGCGTCGCACGATCCCAGGTGACCCGCGACGCGGACCTCGGTCGCTGGCCGGGAGGCCGCGAAGGCCCGTGCCTGCTCACCGATGCGGTCGACCAGGACGCCCGCGAAGAGGAAGTACGGCACGACCGCGACCCGGGTGTGGCCGAGGCGGTGGAGCCGGTCGAGGCCTTCGGGGACGCGCGGTGCGGTGAGGCTCACGTACGCGACCTCCACCTCCGACCAGCTGCGACCCTCCCACAGGAGCCGGCCGAGGCGCTGGGCCTCCGCGTTGCTCGCGGGGTCCGTCGCGCCCCGCCCGACCAGCAGGACGGCGGTCTCGCTCCGTTCGGGTTCCGGTACCACGTCGGCCAGCCGTTCGTGGGTCGCCGCGACGAGGTCGTGATCGATCCCGAGCCCCTGTCCGTACGTGAACGTCACCCCGCGATGGCGGGCACGGGCGGCGTTGACGACCGCGGGGACGTCGGTCTTGGAGTGCCCGGCGTCGAAGAGCACCAGCGGCACGACCACGATGGAGCGGCGGCCGGCCGCGACCAGCTCGTCGATGGAGGCGGCGATCGGCGGCGGGCTCAGCTCGATGAACCCGTGCGCGACCGCCAGTTCCGGCGCGCGGGCCCGCACCCGGTCGACCAGCGCCGCGCATTCGGCCACCCCGGCCGGCGAGCGCGTGCCGTGGGCAGCGATGAGCAGTGCCGGATCCTGGGCCCTCGGGCCGCTCGAGCCGCCGTCTGGGTGCAGGCCGTTCGGTCGGGCATCAGGGGACATGGGGGACCTCCACGAGGTCGGCGAGCGCGTTGCAGGCGGCCGCCGCGACCGCGGAGCCGCCCTTGGGGCCGTGGTTCGAACAGCTCGGCAGCCCGCTGGCCCGCAACGCGGCCTTCGATTCGGCGGCGTCGACGAAGCCGACGGGCAACCCGATGACCAGTGACGGCGCGAGGCCGTCCTCGCGACACGCGTCGATGACGGCGAACAGCGCGGTCGGCGCGCACCCGACGACCACCACCGCTCCCGCCCCGGCGCTCGTCAGCGCGCGGCGCATGCCGCCCGCGGTGCGGGTCGAGCCCTCGGGCGCGGTGGGCGGGGCCTCGTCGATCGCGACGATCGGATCGAGCCGCGCGCGCAGGCCGGCGGCCACCATCCGCACGTCGACGACGAGCGACGCGCCGCTGGCCAGCGCGTCGCGCCCAGCACGCAGCGCGGCCTCGTCGGTGACGAGATCCTCGACGTACGAGGGGTCGGCACTGGCGTGCACGACGCGTTCGACGACGGCCCGCGTCGCCGGCGCCAGGTGGGTGAGGTCGAGCCACTCGCGCATCCGCCGGTAGGACTCGGTCTCTATCGGGTGGACCGTCCGGCCCGCGGGGCTCCGGGCAGGACCGTCGTCGGCCCGGGCAGGACCGTCGCCGGCGGCGACGTCGTCACGATCCCCCTGCGGCTCGTAGCCGCGTGGGGTCACGAACCGTCCCCCGACGACGACGCTCCGGCTCGAGCCGATCACCACGACGGTGCGCATGTCGACCGTCGCGGGGTCGAGCTCGCCGAGGGTGGTGAGGCGGACCTCCTCGGGCTCGCGGAACACGTCGCGCACGATCCCCACGGGCGTGTCCGGGGACCGGTGCGCGAGCAGCAGCCGGCGGGCCTCGGGTAGCTGCCAGTCGCGATCGCGGCTGCGGGGGTTGTAGAGCGCGAGGGTGAGGTCGCCCCAGGCGGCGGCCTCCAGCCGACGCGCGATCGTCTCCCAGGGCGTCATCAGGTCCGAGAGGCTGATGGCGCAGTGATCGTGGCCGAGCGGCGCCCCGAGCCGGGCGGCCGCCGCGTTGGCGGAGGTGATGCCCGGCACCACGTCGACCTCGAGGTCGGTCGCCGAGGCGAGCCGCTCCAGCGTCGGCGAGGCCATAGCGTACACTCCGACGTCGCCCCCGGACAGCAGAACCACCACCCGACCCTCCAAGGCGGAGGCGATGGCCCGGTCGGCACGGCCGACCTCGTCGCCGATCGGCGTCGCGTCGATGACGCAGCCCGGGCGGAGCCACCCGCGGACGCGCTCGATGTACTGATCGAGCCCCACGACGACCTCCGCGCCCGCGAGCGCATCCCGGGCCATCTGAGGCACCAGGGCCGGATCGCCCGGCCCGGTGGAGACCAGCCGCAGATGCCCCCGCGCCGGTCGACGCGCGACCGCGACGGTGGCCATGGCCGCGCCGGCCTCCGGTGCGGAGCGGCGCTTCTCGACGACGAGCGTGCCCTGCGCGGAGGCCAGCGCCGCGGCCTCCGCGACGCTCGCGGTGCCGACCGCCCGAGCGGCCTCCTCCGAGGGGTTGGGCACCGGGACGCGGGCGAGTGCCCCCGCGGGGTGCAGCTCGAGCGGCCATCCGCGCGCCTCGGCGACAGCCCGCAGGGCGGGCTCGTCGGCCTTCGCCTCGACCGTGGCCAGCGACGCGACGCTCGCCGAGGACAGCCCCGCGTCGGCGAGCGCGCCGTCGATGGCTGCGGCCACCTCGGCCGTGGTGGCCCCGCGACTCGCGCCGACGCCGACGATCAGCGAGGGGGGGCGCACCACGACCGCCGGGCGTGGCACGGCGATCCGTCGGTCGGTGACGGCGATGAGCGGCGGGTCCCCTTCCTCGAGGCTGGGGACGTCGGTGACCGGTCCGGGCAGCGGGCCGGTCGGCCACGGTTGCTCGCGCCACCGGGCCACCCGCGTGCCCGCGAGCAGTGCGGCGGTGACCTCCGCGACGTCGGCCACGTCCGGGTCGAGCCGTCCCCCGCACGCCGTGCCGAGCCCGTCGAGGCTCGCCCGCCCGAGCGTGTCGGTGGCCGTCGTCACCACCGGCTGCGCGCCGAGCGCGTCGGCGACCCGGTCGGCGAGCGCGTTGCCGCCGCGGTGGGCGCCGGCGAGCACGACCGCGTGGCGGGCCGCGTCGTCGACGACGACGACCGCCGGATCGGTGTGCTTGTCGTCGAGCAGCGGCGCGATCACTCGCACGGCGGCGCCGACGGCGCCGCAGACGACGAGCCCGTCGCCGTGCCGCCACGCCTGCTCGATCCGGTCGCCGAGCCGTCCTGCGAACACGTGCGCGTCCGGCAGCGCCGCCGCGAGGTGGCCCGCGTGCCGTGCGCCGTGGTCCGTGGCCGCGAGGATCGCGACCCTCATGGCCGGACCTCCGATGCGCCCGCTGGCCGGACCTCCTGGGCGCCCGCGGAGGGGACGACGCCCCGCACCAGCACCACCGGATTCTGCGCGGAGAGACGGCGGGCCTCTCCCAGCGGCGCCAGACGCGCGGACTGCAGCTGCGTGCCGTCGACGGTGTAGCCCGCCGCGGTGAGCGCCTCCCCCGCCGGTGCGACGCGCTCGAGCGCGGCCACCGCCGTCACGATCACCCGGGGCCCTCGCGCCGCGCAAGCGCCCACGACCTCGGCGATCTCACGGCCTCCCCCGCCGACGAAGACCGCATCCGGGTCGGGCAGGTCGGCGAGCGCTCCCGGGGCCGCGCCCTCCCGCGCGTCGACGGGCACCCCGTGGGCCGCCGCGTTCGCGCGCGCCCGGGCCACCTGTCCCGGGTCGCGGTCGAGCGCCACCGCTGCAGCGCCGAGGCGCGCGCACTCGACCGCCACGGCCCCCGAGCCCGCGCCGACGTCCCACACGAGGTCGCCCAGGCCGGGACCCAGCCATGCGAGCGCCAGGGCACGCACCTCCGCTTTGGTGATCATCCCGTCGCGGTGATCGAACGCCTCCTCGGGCAGCGCCCAGGCGGTGGGGGTTTCCCGCTCGGGGGTCGCCCACGACCGTGTGCGACCCGCGCCGGTCTCCGGCGACTCGTCGGTGAGCACGACGACGTTCGGCTCGTGCCACGCGCCGGCGTCGAGCCAGGCGGCGGGCCAGGCCGGTCCGGGGGAGGCCGGTCCGGGGGAGGCCGGGGTGCGCGCGGTGTGCACCCGGGCGTCGGTGCTGCCGAGCCGCTCGCCGACGACGGCGCGTCGGGGCCGCGCGTCGAGGCCGCCGAGCAGCTCGGCGGGACCGAACGCGGGTCCGGTGAGCACCACGGCCTTGGCCAGCCGCCGGCAGGCGTGCAGCACCGGTCGCGGGTCGCGGCCGTGCGCGGACAGGACGACCGCGTCGTCCCACGGCTCCCCCGCCGCCGCGCACACCGCCTGCACCGAGGAGAGCGCGGGCTCGACGGTGATCGCGTCCGGTTCGGGCCACCGCGTGCGCACCGCACGCAGCACGCCGAAGAAGCCCGGATCGCCCGAGGCCAGCACGACGGTCGGCCCGGGCCGGTCGCCCGCGACGTCGAGGCCAGCGAGGTCCCCGCCGATCGGGAGCTGCTCGGTCCCGGTGGGCACGAGCGGCGCGATCGCTGCGCGCTGGCGGTCGCTGCCGACCACGACGGCCGCCCGCTCCAGCGCGGCGCGAGCACCCGCGGACAGACCCGCGACAGGGTCGTCGTGGGCGCACGAGAGGCCGATCACCGTGCACGATTCGGTCGCAGTGCTCACGCTGCGCCTCCCCGCACGGGGGTGTCCCAGCCGGCGCTCGCGGCGACGAGCCCGAACGAGTCGAAGTCCACGAGCGCGACATGGGCCACCAGGGCACCGTCGACGAACCGGGCGAGGTTGTCGGCCACCCGGTCGCACAGCCGCGTCCCGACCGCACCGACGAGCCCCGCATCCGTCCACAGTTCGTAGGCGTGGCGGCCGGTGTTCGCCTCCTCGACCGCGGCGACGGTCTCCGCGGGTCCGCCCGCCTCGGCGGTGAGGCACGCGAGGATCGCCGGGTCGACCTTGGAGCGGGTCCAGTGGGTCATCATCACGCCGGCCGCGAGCTTGGCGAGCTTGCCGGCCATCCCGACGAACCGCACGGTCTCGAGGCCGTGCTCGACCGCCCGGCGGAGCGCCGCACCGGTGAAGTCGCCGACCTCTACGAACGCGGCTTCGGGCAGGTCCGGCAGCAGGCGCATCGCGGCGCGCTCGCTGCGCCCGCCGGTCGCGAGCACCACCTGCCGGCCGCCCTGGGTGGCGAGCACGTCGATCTGCTGCTCCACCGACGCGCGCCACGACGCGGTCGAGAACGGGCGCACCACCCCGGTCGTGCCGAGGATCGAGATCCCGCCGACGATACCGAGCCGCTTGTTCGTGGTCTTCTTGGCCATCTGCTCGCCGCCGGGCACCGAGATCACGCACCGCAGCGCCGCCGCGGGCAGGATCTCGCCGACGCTCCCGCCGATCATCCTGCGCGGCACGGCGTTGATCGCCGGACCCCCGACCTCGAGGCCGAGCCCCGGCTTGGTGACCGTGCCGACGCCCTCGCCGGCCGCGAACGCGAGCGAGGGCTCGCGGACCGCGTCGGTGCGGGCCGCGTCAGGGGCGACCGCGTCAGGGGCGACCGTGTCAGGGGAGCGTTCGAGCCGCACGGTGACGTGTGCTCCGTCGGTCACGTCCGGATCGTCGCCCGCGTCCTTCACGACCACGGCCTCCGCCCATCCGGGCGGGTCGCGGTCGTCGCGCGCGGTCGAGGACACGGGCAGCGCGACGCGCAGGCGGCCCTCGAACGGCTCGGGGAGCGCCACGTCGACTTCGCGGGGAACGGCCCGGCCCGCGAGCTGCAGTGCCGCGGCCTTCGCCGCGACCGCCGCGCACGTGCCGGTCGTCCAGCCGGTGCGGCGTGCCTCCGGCCGGTCCTTGGCCGTGCGCGGCAGGTCCGGTTCTCGCAGTGGCGGGGCCGCTGCGCGTCCGGCGTCGCGATCCGTCGGCTCGCTCACCGCGCTCACCCGGTCCCCGAGCCGCCGGGATCCGTCGCCCGAACCGCGGGACCGAGACGGGAATGATGGCGGAAGCCGGGGTCGTAGAGGTGGCTGCGCGTCGCGCCGGGTGTCGCACCGATCGCGTCGCCGACGAGCACGAGCGTGTGGCGGACGTACCCGCCGGCCCGCAGCGTGGCCGCGAGCTCGTCGAGCCGACAGCGGTGCACGGCCTCGTCCGGCCACGTCACGCGGTACACCACGGCGCACGGCGTCTCCGGCGGGTAGCCGCCGGCGCGCAGCTCGGCCTCGAGCCGCTTGCTGCGCTTGGCCGAGAGGAAGAGCGCCATCGTGGTGCCGTGCGCCGCGAAGGCGCGGACGTCCTCGCCCTCGGGCATCGGTGTGGCCGTTGCCAGGCGGGTGAGGATCGTCGACTGCGCCACTTCCGGCACGGTCAGCTCGGCACCGAGGGCTGCCGCGGCGGCTCCCAGGGAGGAGACACCGGCGACCACCTCCCAGTCGAGGTCGCGGACGGCGACCTCGGCGAGCTGTTCCACGAGCGCTCCGTACAGGCTCGGATCGCCGGACGCCAGGCGTGCGACGTGCAGCCCCTCGGCTCGGGCGCGGTCGTAGACGTCGGCAAGTCCCTCCAGGGTCTGCGCCCGCGAGTCGAGGACCTCGGCATCGGGAGGCGCGTGGGTGGTGACCTCGGCGGGCACGAGGCTGCCGGGGTAGATGACCACGTCGGCCGCGGCGATGCGATCGCGGCCCCGGAGGGTGAGCAGGTCGGGCGCCCCCGGCCCCGCGCCCACGAAGGTCACCCGACCGCGAGGAGCGGCCTCGGGCGTGACGCCGTTACTGGCATGGGCGGGCGTCCTCACGAGGCACCTCCGGTTCGGGGGCAGGACGGGCCCGGCACGAGCACCGTCGAGAAGTAGGGCGCCGGCCCGTCGTCGGGGAGGTCGAGCCGTTGGTGCACGCCGCCGAGGTCTGAACCGACCACCGCGTCCCCCTCGCGACCGGCACGCCGGAGCGCGCGGCGCAGCGCCGGGAGGTGCCGGCCCGCCTTGTAGACGACCACGGGCCCGCCGTCCGCGAGCGCCTCCTCGAGCCTGGTCCAGTTGTCGGGCTCGCCCTCGGGCGGGCGCGCGAGCGGGATCCAGGTGAGCGATTCGTCGCCGACCGCCAGCACGGCGCCCGTCCGGGAGGCGAGATCCTGCGCGGCGGTGATGCCCGGCACACTCGAGATCTGCGCCCGGGGGCGCCGCGCGTGCACCTCCGCGGCCAGCGGCGTGAAGGTCGCGTAGAGGTGGGGATCCCCGAGCGTCGCGAACGTCACCGTGCGGCCAGCGTCCAAGTGTGCGACGACGATCGAGGCGCTCTCGTCGACCGCGGGGCCTCGCTCGCTCGCGTCGCCACCGAGCGCGAACGGGAGCCGCTCGACGCGCGCGGGCACGACGTGGGCGGCGACGACCTGCTCCGCCCGGCCCGGCCCGCCGTCGCGGCTCGCGGGGACGGTCACGACGTCGGCGCGCGCGAGGGTGCGCACCGCGCGAACGGTGAGCAACTCCGGGTCCCCCGGGCCCACACCGACGCCGACGAGCCATGAACCGCTCACGGCGCCACCCTCCGCCGGCCGCCCCTCGCGCGGGCTCCTCGCATCACCCGCGCGGCCACGGCCGGGGTCGCGGACCAGTGGGTGTGCAAGTAGCTCGCGTGCACCGAGCCGGCGACGAAGCCCTCCGGGCGGTCGTCGAGGTGCCACGCGGGCTGCGCGCCCACGCCGGGGGCGATGCGGGTCCGGTGGAACTCGTGGCCGCGGCTGCGCTCCCCGGCGTGCCACGCGACCGAGTCGGTGGCGGCCGTCGCCTCACGGTAGCCGAGCACGAGCTTCTCGGTCATGGCCGCCTCGGCCGGCAGCACGCCGCACATCTCCCGTCCGTCGAGGGCACGCGCGAGGTACAGCAGCCCGCCGCACTCCGCCAGGATCGGCGCATCCCGGGCCGCGAGGGCGGCGACCTCCGCCCGCAGGGTCGCGTTCGCCGACAGTTCGTCGGCGTAGGTCTCCGGGAAGCCGCCGCCGACCACCAGTGCGTCCGTGCCCTCGGGCAGGCGTGGATCGCGGACCGGGTCGACGTCGAGGACGTCGGCTCCCGCGGCGGCGAGCAACTCACGGTGCTCGGGGTAGGTGAACGTGAAGGCGGGGCCTCCCGCGACCGCGACCCGCGGCGCGGGCCCCGGGGCACGCTCGTGCGGGACCTCGCCGTCGACGGCCTCCGCGGGGTCCCACGCCGGATCGTGCACCGGCGGGGCGTCGGCCGCGATGCGTTCGACGCGCTCGAGGTCGAGCCGCTCGGCGAGCCGCTGGCCGAGGGAGCCGACCGCGCGGCGAGCGTCGGCGTCCCGCTCCGCGGCGGGCACGAGCCCGAGATGCTTCGAGGGCGCGGCGATCCGCTCGTCGACCGGCAGGGTCCCGAGCATGGGCACCCCCAAGGGATCGAGGGCCTCGGCGAGCAACTGGGCGTGGCGCTCGGAGCCCACCCGGTTGCAGACCACCCCGGCGACGCGCAGCGCGGGATCGAAGCTCACGAACCCGTGCACGATCGCCGCCACCGAGGTGCTGAGCGCGCCCGCGTCGACCACGAGCACGATCGGGGCGTCGAGCAGCCGCGCGACGTGGGCGGTGGAGGCCGGCGCGCCCGGCCCGGTGTCGCCCGCTTCGGGCAGCGGGCGCGCCGCTCCGTCGAACAACCCCATGACACCCTCGACGACCGCGATGTCGGCGTCGCGGGCACCGTGCGCGAAGAGCGGGGCGAGACGGTCCGCGCCGGACAGCACCGCGTCGAGGTTGCGGGCGGGGCGGCCGGTCGCGAGCCGGTGGTAGCTCGGGTCGATGAAGTCCGGACCCACCTTGAACGACGTGACCCTGCGTCCACGGTCGGCGAACGCGGCCATCAGCCCGGTCGCGACCGTGGTCTTGCCGACCCCCGAATGGGTGCCGGCGACCACCAACCGCGGGATCGTGAGGCTCATGACGCCACCACCCCCCCGCCTCGAGGGCCCGTGGCGCCTGCCAGCGCCCCGCGCGTCCGCAGGGACCCGCCCGCGAGTGCCGCGACGAGTTCGGCCACCGGCTCGGCCGGCAGCGCGGCGACGGCACGCTCGGTGGCCCGCGGGGCGGCCTCCCCTTCCCGGGACGTGCGGGCAGCGGGGTGCCAGGTCACAGCGGGCACCGGCGCCCGGGTGTGCGACCGGGTCGCGGGGTCGCAGCCGTGATCGGCGCACACGAGCAGCGAGCCGGCGCCACGCTCGCGCAACGCGGCGGCCACGGGCGCGACGATCGTGGCGTCGAAGGTCTCGACGGCAGCGACCTTCGCCGGTGGCTCGCCCGCGTGCGCGGCCTCGTCCGGTCGTCCGTCGTGGACCAGCAACATCGCGTCGGAGGGTGCCTCGCGGACGAGCGCGGCGATCTCCCCGGTGTCGAGGGCGGCGGTCGGGACCTGATGCACCGAGGCGCCCGCCAGCGCCGCGAGCCCCGCCGCCGCCGGGCTCCCGGCGACGACGTCGACCTCGCGTCCGAGCACCGCCGGCGCCGACCCGTGGGCTCCGCCGACACGACCCCAGGGCCAGACGCGCGCGTCGACCCCCGAACGGCGCAGCGCGCAGGCCGCGGCCTCCGCTGCCTCCGCGAGCGGACCGCCGACCAGGTTCTCGAGCGGCTCACCGGTCTGGTGAGGGCCGGGCGGCCCGTCACCCCAGGCCGCCGGTCCCACGAGCAGCAGCCGGTGCCCTCCGAGCGCGCGGACCCGCGCGCCCCTGGCGGCCAGTGCGCGGCCGATCGCCGCGACCGCGTCGGCAGGGGGCGCCTCGGGGGGATCGAGGTCGAGCCGCCAGGCGGCCTCCCCCGCCTCGAGCGGCTCACCGCAAGCGGCAGCCTCGAGACGGCCGCGCGCCGCGGGCTCGTCGACCGTGAGCCCCAGGAGCCCGGCGAGCCCGACCTCGGTACCGGCGGGCAATCCCTCGGGGATCGTCGTGACCCGCCGCGGCCGGCCTGACGCGACGAGGTCGTCGAGCGCGGGGGTGGCGGCGAGCTCGAGCGTCGTGGGCCGCCCGTCGCGGTCCGCCGCACCGAGGTCGTCGGGCGCGCCGTCGGGCACCGCGACGACGAGCGGACCGGCGGGGGCCGGCGCGTGGCCAGCGTCCGCGGTGTGGTCGTTCGGCCTCACCACTCGATGCCCTTCTGGCCCTTGTGGCCGTCGTCGAACGGATGCTTCACCTTGTGGACCTCGCTCACGAGGTCGGCGAGGTCGACGAGTTGCTGCGGCGCGTCCCGCCCGGTGACGAGCACGTGCTGGAAGCCGGGGCGATTCGCGATCGTGTCGACCACCTCGTCGGTGTCGACCCAGCCGAACGTCATCGGGTACGTGAACTCGTCGAGGACGATGAGGCGATAGGTGGCGTCCTCGATCCGGCGCTTGGCCTCCGCCCAGCCCTCCCGGGCGAGGTCGGCGGAGTGCTCCAGGTCGCGGGACAGCCACGTCCATCCGTCGCCCCCCTTGAACCAGCTGATGCGACCGCCGTCCTCGGACGCGTCGAGTGCGGCGGCGGCACGCTGCTCGCCGGTCGGCCACTTCGCCGACTTCACGAACTGGTAGACGCCGACGTGCCATCCCTGCGCCCATCCGCGCTGGATGACCCCGAACGATGACGTCGACTTGCCCTTGCCGTTCCCGGTGTTGACGAGCACGAGCGGTCGGTCACGCTTGCGCAGGGTGATCTCGTCGGCGCCGGACAGCGCCGTCTTCTCCGTCGGCTCGGTCGTCATCTCGGAGCCCTCCTGTGGGTGGTGGACCGGTCGGTGGTGCGGCCCGTCGCGGTCCGCACCACCCCCGCGAGCGCGCCGCTCGCGAGCTCGTCGAGGCGGATGCAGGGCGCGCCGAGCACTGCCGCCAGGGGGGCGGCGAGCCGCAGCCGCAGACGACCCTGCTCGGTGTCGACCACGACGCCGGGCACGCCCTGGGCCGCGAGGCCGGCGGCGGCGTCTCGGGCCGCGGCGACCGGGTCACCGTCCTCGCGCGCCGACGTCGCGCGCCCGTCGGTGAGCAGCACGAGCAGCGGCCGGCGGCGCGGCTCCCGGCGCCGGGCGACGGCGATCACGTCGGCGGCGCGCTCGAGACCGCTCGCCAGCGGGGTGCGGCCGCCGGTGGGCAGGTCCTCGAGCCTCGCCGCGGCCCGCTCGACCGAGGTCGTCGGGGGGAGCGCGACCTCGGCGTCGTCACCGCGGAACACGACGACGCCTACGGTGTCGCGCCGCTGGTAGGCGTCGGCGAGCAGGCTGAGGGCCGCCCCCTTCACCGCCGTCATCCGGCGCCGGGCGGCCATCGAGCCGCTCGCGTCGACCACGAACAGGACGAGGTTGCCCTCGCGGCCCTCGCGGACCTTCTCGCGCAGGTCGCCCGGCCGCAGGGCGACGGCCGCACCGCGGCCACGCTGTTGCGTGGGGGCCTCGACGCGTTCGGCGGCCGCACGGGCAGCGAGCCGGGGGGCCGCCGCACGGAGGCTGGCCGGCAGGTCCACGTCCCGCACGGGGCGGGCGGGGTCGACGGGCCGCCGAGCCCCGGTGTGACGACCGTGTTCGGAAGGGGCCGGGCTCCGCCGTCCTTCCACTGCGGGCCCACCGCCGAGACGGCCGCCGCCCGCGGCCTCGAGCCGTACCGGCTGGAATCGCTCACCGGCCGGCAGCACCCGGGTGGCGGCCTCGCCCCCCGCCGTACCCGCTGCCCCTGCCGTATCCGCCTCCCCCGCCTGGCCCGCAGTACCCGCCTCCTCCCGACCCGCCGAACGGTTACCCGCGGATGCGCGGCTTTCCGTACCAGCCTCCGGCTCGCCCGCGCGGTCACCGCCCGCGCCGTCGGCCTCCCCCGGACCCGCCGAACGGTTACCCGCGGATGCGCGGCTCTCCGTACCAGCCTCCGGCTCGCCCGCGCGGTCACCGCCCGCGTCGCCGGCCTCCCCCGGACCCGCCGAACGGTTACCCGCGGATGCGCGGCTCTCCGTACCACCCTCCGGCTCGCCCGGGCCGCCCGTGCGCTCGTCGCTCGCCTCCGCCTCGGCTTCCGCGTGCTCGCGCAACGCCTCGTCGAGGGTGTCGTCGTCGAGGCCCGGCTCCTCGAAGGGGCCTCGGCGCCGTCGGTGCGGCAGGGCGAGGCGCGCCGCGGCGCGCACGTCGGCGACCGCGACCTCCTCCCTGCCGGCCCAGGCGGCGTGGGCGACCGCGGCGCGAGCGGTCACGACGTCGGCGCGCAACCCGTCGACCTCGACCGCGGTGCAGGCGGCCACGACCGCCTCGAGTGCACGGTCGCCCAGACGCACATGGGCCAGCCGATCGCGCGCGGCCGCCAGCGCGACCGCGAGCGCGGCCTCCTCCTCCTGCCACGCGGCCGCGAAGCCCTCCGGATCGGCCTCGTGCGCGAGCCGCCGGCGGACCACCTCGGCGCGTTCGGCCGGCTCGCGGCTCGCGCGCACATCTACCGACAGGCCGAACCGGTCGAGCAGCTGCGGGCGCAGCTCGCCCTCCTCGGGGTTCATCGACCCGATGAGCTGGAACCGGGCAGCGTGGCGGACGCTGACGCCCTCGCGCTCGACGGTGCACACCCCGCTGGCGGAGGCATCGAGCAGCGCGTCGACGAGGTGGTCGCCGAGGAGGTTGACCTCGTCGACGTAGAGCACGCCCCGGTGCGCGCTCGCGAGCAGCCCCGGCTCGAACCGTCGCGCGCCCTCGGCGAGGGCGCGTTCGAGGTCGATGGAGCCGACGAGTCGATCCTCGCTCGCCCCCACGGGCAGCTCCACGAGCCGCGCCGGACGCTGCCGCGCGCCGACGTCGGCCGCGTGCGGGCCGTCCGGGCAGTCGGCGTCGGGGCGCTGCGGGTCGCAGGCGAAGCGGCAGCCGTCGACCACGGGGACGTCGGGCAGCAGGGTGGCCAGCCCGCGGGCCGCGGTCGACTTCGCGGTGCCCTTCTCACCGCGGACCAGCACGCCGCCCACCCCCGGGTCCACGGCGGAGAGCGCCAGCGCGAGGCGCAGGTCGTCCGCGCCGACGATCGCGGTGAACGGGTACGGTGCGGTCATCGGGCATCCCCCTCGCCGGCGGTGCGGTCCTCGAGTTCGGCTTCCATCGCCAGCGCCACGTCCCGGAGGCCGGCGAGCGTGTCCGGGTCCGGTGCGGACCAGAGCCCGCGGTCGGCCGCCTCGAGCAGCCGCTCGGTGATCGCGCGGCGGGCCCACGGGTTCGACTCGCGCGTGAACTCGGCGACCTGCTCGTCGAAGACGTAGGCCTCGGCCAACCGCTCGTACATCCAGTCGTCCACGACCCCGCTGGTCGCGTCGTAGCCGAAGAGGTAGTCGACGGTCGCGGCCATCTCGAACGCGCCCTTGTAGCCGTGGCGGCGCATCCCCTCGATCCACTTCGGGTTCACCACCCGCGACCGGAACACGCGCGCGGTCTCCTCGGCGAGGTCGCGGGTCGCCACGCGGGCGGGATCCGAGGAGTCCCCGACGTAGGCGCGCGGGCTCGCGCCCGTCAGCGCGCGGACCGTGGCGACCATCCCGCCGTGATACTGGAAGTAGTCGTCGGCGTCGTAGAGGTCGTGCTCGCGCGTGTCGGTGTTCTTGACCGCGACCTCGAGGCGCGAGAACACGCGCTCCATGTCCGACCGCGCCGGCTCGCCGTCCAGGCCCCGGCCGTACGCGTAACCGCCCCAGGTCGCGTAGACCTCGGCGAGATCGGCGTCGGTCGACCAGTTGCCCGCGTCGACCAGGGGCAACAGCCCCGCGCCGTAGGCACCCGGCTTCGACCCGAACACTCGCGCGGTCGCGCGGCGGCGCGGAACCCCGGCGAGCTCGTCGGCGGCGACGCGCGCGGCGATCGGGTTCTGCTCGGGCGGCTCGTCGGTCGCGTCGGCGGCGAGCTGCACCGCGTCGTCGACGAGCTCCACCAGGTGGGGGAAGGCATCGCGGAAGAACCCGCTGATCCGTGCGGTCACGTCGACGCGGGGCCGGCCGAGCTCGGCCGGGCCGATCAGCTCCAGCCCGGTCACGCGCCGCGACTCGCGGTTCCACACCGGCCGCACGCCGAGCAGCGCGAGGATCTCGGCGAGGTCGTCGCCGTGGGTGCGCATCGCCGCGGTCCCCCACACGATCAGCCCGACGGCGGTGGGGTACTCGCCGGTCTCGTCGAGGTGGCGGCGGACGAGGTCGTCAGCCAGGCGCTGGCCGACCTGCCAGGACAGCTCGCTCGGCAACGCCTTCGGATCGACGCCGTAGAAGTTCTTGCCGGTGGGCAGCACGTCGAGGCGCCCGCGGGTGGGCGCGCCGGAGGGTCCGGACGGCACGAAGCGCCCGTCGAGCGCGCTGACACAGCGGGCGAGCTCGCGGTCGGTCGCGGCGAGCCGCGGGACGACCTGGTCCCCGGCGAGGCGGAGCACGGCCTCGACCTCCTCCCGAGCGTCGCCCGTCGGCAGGGGCAGCACCGCGTCGAGCACCGAGCCGGCCTCACGCGTGTCCCAGTCCCGGGCTGCGAGCCCGTCGAGCAGGTCGCGGGCGACGTCCTCCAGCCGGTCGACGAGATCGCCGGCCGTGCGGACCGGCTCACCCCGCTCGGCGAGCGCGGGCGGCGGGTCGACGGGCTGACCCGGGGCGTCGAGCAGTTTGGCCTCGTCGAGGCCGAGCGCGGCGGCGAGCGCCTGACGCAGACCCGGCAGCCCGGCCTGGGGCAGCCGCAGGATCGCGAGGGCGAGGTCGCGTCGCGTGTCCCCCTCGGGCGCGGCGCCGAGCACGTGCAGCCCGCCGCGGATCTGGGTGTCCTTGAGCTCGCAGAGGTAACCGTCGACCTCGACGAGCAAGTCCTCGAACGAGCCCGGCTCGATGGACTCGGCGTCCGCGGCCTCGTCCGGCACGAGGTGGGGCGCGCGGTGCCGCAGGTCCGCGTCGAGCTGGATCGCGCGCATCACCTGCCACATCTCGCCGCGCAGGGCCGGCGCCTTCGCCGGATCCATCGCCTTCACGTGCTCGTACTCGTCGAGCAGCTGCTCGAGGCGGGTGAGCTCGTCGTAGGTGTCCGCGCGCGTCATCGGCGGGACGAGGTGATCGACGATGGTCGCGTGCGCTCGGCGTTTGGCCTGCGTGCCTTCGCCGGGGTCGTCGACGACGAACGGGTAGACGAGCGGCAGGTCGCCGAGCGCCGCGTCCGGCGCGCACGACGCCGACAGACCGAGGCTCTTGCCGGGCAGCCACTCGAGCGTGCCGTGCTTGCCGAGGTGCACGACCGCGTCCGCGCCCCAGTCCGCGTCGAGCCAGCGGTAGAAGCCGAGGTAGTGGTGCGTCGGCGGCAGATCCGGGTCGTGGTAGATGGCCACCGGGTCCTCGCCGAACCCGCGGGGCGGCTGGATCGCGAGCAGGACGTTGCCGAAGGCCAGCCCGGCGAAGCAGAGCGTCCCCTCGTGGGCGTGGATCTCGCCGGGCGCGTCGCCCCACTGCGCGGTCACGGCCGCGACGAGGTCGTCGGGCAACCCCCCGAGCAGTTCGGTGTAGCGGTCACGGCCCAGGCGGTAGGGGATGCGCGCGAGCTGCTCCTCGGTGAGGAACTCCTCGTCGAACCCGCCTGCGGCGATCAGCGCGTGCACGAGCGCGTCGCCGCGGGGGTCGGCGAGCTCGACCTCGTCCTCCGCGGCCCGCCCCGCGTCGGGGGGCGGGGTCGAGGCCGCGTCGGGCGGCGGGGTCGAGGCGGGCTCGGGCGCCCAGTGGCCGGTGCCCCAATCGCCGGTGTCGTAGCCCGCCGCGGTCAGCGCGTCGAGCAGCCGTGCGGCGCTGGCGGGCGTGTCGAGCCCCACGCCGTTGCCGATGCGGCTGTGCCGGGTCGGGTAGTTCGACAGCACGACCGCGACGCGCTTGTCGGCGTTCGCGGCGTGCCGCAGCCGTGCCAGTCGCGTCGCGATCCCCGCGACCCGCCCGCAGCGCTCGCTGTCGGGCACGTAGCGCGGCACGCCTTCGCTGCCGAGCTCCTTGAAGGAGGCGGGCACGGTCACCAGCCGCCCGTCGAACTCGGGCACCGCGACCTGCATGGCGGTGTCCATCGGCGAGACGCCCTGGTCGCTCGCCTCCCACGCGGCCCGGGACGAGGTCAGGCACAGGGCCTGCACGATCGGCACGTCGAGTTCGGCGAGCGCGCCGGCGTCCCAGGCGTCCTCGCTCAGGGCACCCCCGCCGGCGTCGAGGTCGGCCGCACCACGGCCGCCGCTGGCGAGCACGGTCACGACGAGCGCGTCGACCCGCCCGGCGACCAGGTCGAGCGCCGGGACCCGCCGGTCGCCGTGCCCGTCCGCGCGGGGCCTGAGCGTCGCGGTGACCACGGGGAGCGCGTTGGCGCCGGCGGCCTCGAGCCGTGCGCAGAGCTCGGCGACGAACTCGGTGTTCCCGCTCATCCAGTGGGTGCGGTAGAAGACGATCCCCACGGTCGGACGCGCGGGGTCGAGGCGCGCGTCGGCCTCGCCCGCGTCGATCAGGTCACCGTCGGGACCGGCCGCGCGGTGGTCCCAGATGCCGTCCTCGGGCAAGGGCTCGGGGGGCGCGTGGCCCAGGCCGTGGCCGAGCAGCCGGTCGGCGATATAGCGCACCAGCTGCGCGGTGTTCGCGACCCCGCCCTCGGTGAGGTAGCGGAACACCTCCGCGGTCACCTCGGGCGGAGCGGTCGACAGCGCGGTGAGCTCCGCGTCGGCCTCCGCCTCGCCGCTGACGGCCACGAGCGGCACGTCCGACTCGCGGCACCCCGCGGCGAGCCGGTCCAGCCCGTCGGGCCAGGCGCGACGTCCGCCGAGCAGCCGGACGACGACGACGTCGGGTGCCTGCGCGAGCAGCGCATCGACGTCGCCGGCGCCGGGCAGATCGCGCACCGGGTTGCGCGCGGACAGCGTCGGTGCCTCCGGGGGGAGCAGGTCCGCGGCCCGTGCGGCAGCGAGCAGCTCGGTGTCGGCCGTGGTGAGCAGGGTGATCACGCGGACACCTCGTGGGAGGAGTTGTGGGGGGAGTCGGTGGTGGGGACGGCCGGAGCGGGGGGGACCACCGGCAGGTCGGCCGGTGCGCCGTGGACGACCAGGGCGCGCAAGGCGGCGGTGTCGGCGTGGTCGGCCACGAGGTCGCCGAGCCGGTCGAGGTGGCGCTCCCGGACCGCCTCGAAGGACACCTCGCCAGGAACGAACGCCCGACCGCGACGGTCGGCGACCCAGCCGAGCAGCCGGCGGCGGAGCGCGTCGTGCTCCAGCAGTCCGTGCCAGCTCGTGCCGAGCACCGCCCCGGCGACGCAGCCCTCGACCTCCCCGTCGTCGCTCACGAGCCACGGGTCGCCGTCCGAGGAGACGCGGCCGTGGCGGATCTCGTAACCCCCCGCGGGGACGCCGCCGAACAGCGGGCTCGTGCCCACTCGCCACGTCGTGTGCTTCTCGGCCCAGAAGCGCGTGTCGATCGGGAGGAGGCCGAGCCCCTCCACGCGACCGGCCGCCGACTCGACGTCGTCGATGATGGCGCGCCCGAGCATCTGGTAGCCGCCGCAGAGGCCGAGCACGGGGGCGCCCCGCCGGGCGCGCTCGACCACCGCCCGGGCGAGGCCGCGCTCCCGACAGAACGCGAGGTCGTCCACGGTCGCCTTCGAACCGGGGATGACCGCCAGGTCGGCGTTCGCGAGCTCGTCGGCCCGGGTGGTGAAGCGCACGTCGACGCCGGGCTCGCACGCGAGCGGATCGAGGTCGGTGAAGTTGCTCATCCGTGGCAGCCGCGCGACCGCCACGTCGAGGCCCTCGTCGCCGACCGGTGGCTGCGCGAGGACCTCGCGCGCCTCGAGGGTGAGGGAGTCCTCGACGTCGAGCCAGGCGCCCTCGAGCCACGGCAGGGTGCCCAGCACGCGGCGCCCGGTGAGCGCCGCGAGCTGCTCGAGGCCGGGGGCGAGCACCTCCGGGTCCCCGCGGAACTTGTTCAGCAGGAACCCGGCGACCAGCCGCTGGTCGGCGGGCTCCAGCAGCGCGAGCGTGCCGTAGAGCGAGGCGAACGCGCCGCCGCGGTCGATGTCGCCGACGAGCACGACCGGCAGGTCCGCGGCGCGGGCGAGGCCGAGGTTCGCGAGGTCCGCGTGGCGGAGGTTGATCTCGGCGGGGCTGCCCGCGCCCTCGCACACGACGACGTCGTAGCGTGCGCGCAGGTCCGCGAGTGACTCGGCCACCACCCCGGCCAGGCGCGTCTTTCGTTGCTGGTAGTCCTGCGCGCCGGCGATCCCGTCGGGGCGTCCCAGGACGACGACCTGGCTCGTGCGCTCCCCGGTGGGCTTCAGCAGGACCGGGTTCATCGCCGCCTCGGTGGGCGCGCCGGCGGCGGCGGCCTGCAGCGCCTGGGCGCGACCGATCTCTGCACCATCGGCGGCGACGGCGGAGTTCAGGGCCATGTTCTGCGCCTTGAACGGCGCCACACGGAGCCCGCAGCGTGCCAGCCAGCGGCAGATTCCCGCGGTGACGAGGGACTTGCCCGCGTCCGAGGAGGTGCCGGTGACCAGGAGCCCCCCGCTCACGGGCCACCTCCGTGCCGGGCACGGTCACGAGCCGCGAGCACGACCCCGGTCAGCACCGCGATCACCAGGCCCGCCGCCCGCGAGAGCGCCACGGCCCGGCGCACGTCCTCCGCGCCCGGGGCGCGGCCGTCGCCGAGCGGTCCTCGTTGCTGGACCCGGGCCACTCCGGGGTAGCGCACCTCGCCGCCCAGCCGGACGTCGAGCGCACCGGCCATCGCGGCTTCGCAGGGGCCCGCGTTGGGACTGGGGTGGCGCGCCGCGTCGCGCCGCACGACGCGAGCGGCGACCGCCGGCGAGCCCCCGAAGAGCGGGGCGATCGCGATGAACGCGCTCGTCGTCATCCGGGCGGGCAGCCACCCCAGCGCGTCGTCCAGCCGAGCGGCGGGCTGCCCGAACCGCTGGTAGCGGGCCGAGCGGTGCCCGACCATCGCGTCGAGCGTGTTCGCCGCCCGGTGCGCCACCACGCCGGCGGGCCCGCCGATCGCAGCCCACACGAGCGGTCCGGCGACCGCGTCCGCCGTGTTCTCCGCGACCGACTCCGCGGCGGCGGCGGCGAGGCCTGCCGCGTCGAGCGGTGCCGGGTCGCGCCCGCAGAGGGCGGGCAGGCGCGCACGCGCGGAGGCGAGGTCCCCGGCGGCCAGCGCGTCACCGACCGCGCGCCCCTCCTCCTCGAGCGACCGGGCCCCGAGCGCGATCGCGAGCGCCGCGGCGAGCCACGTCAGCGACGCGGCTGCCGCCCGGCGCTCCAGCCAGCGTCCGACCAGATGACTCGCCGCGGCCGGGGCCCCGACGAGCAACACGACGTGGAGCGCACCCGCCGAACGCGCATCGCGCCACAGGCGGTGCTCCACCGCCGTCGCGACGGCACCGAACGCCGCGACGGGGTGTGCCCGCCGGGGATCGCCCACGACGCGATCGGCGAGGAGGCCGACCGCGAGCCCCAGCACCGGGCCCGCGCCGGACGTGGGTCCGAGCGGGGACGCCCCGAGGGCGCGCGACGGGGCGTCGGGACAGCCGCGACGGCTCGCGCCGTCCCCGAGCCCGCGCGCGAGCTGCGCGCGCGACATGACCGCCCTCAGCGGCGGAACACGTCGCGCACGTGCCACCCCTGGTGAACCCAGCCGGGCGGGAACCCCGACGTCGATGGGTGCGGGGTGGGAGACGCCGTGACCGTCTGCATGGAGACCTCCGTGGGGATGTCCTCGTCCCCGGTCGGGATCGGGGCGGCAGGTCAGTCTCCTGGCTTCCGAATCGTTGCTCCCCCGGCCTTCCCACGGCGGCGGCCGCAGTGGCGTGTCGGGTTCGCTCCTCGGTCACAGTGGCGGGACCGCGCCGGACTCGCACCGGCTTCCTGGTACCTGTCGCCCGCCCGGCCTCCGTCGAAGGCCGGGACCGAGCCGCCGCGCGCCGCGGCGGCTCGACAGTGCACGCGAAGCTAACGCACGTGCGAGGATCCGCAAGTCCGCGCCGCCCCGCGGGGCCGGCGCGGTCCTCTGACCGGCCCTGTTCGGCGACGAGCCCCGCACCGGAGCGCTGCTCGATGCCGTGAGCGGCTGGGTGCGCACCCACATCGCCTACGACCGCGAGGACTCGTCCCCCGAGGCGGCGGCCGACACGGTGCTGCTGCGGCGTACCGGGGTGTGCCGCGACCACGCGCACCTGGCCACGAGCCTGCTCCGCGGACTCGGCGTGCCCGCCCGCGTGGTGGGGGTCTACGCGCCCCGCCTCGACCCCCCGGACTTCCACGCGGTCGTGGAGGCCCACGACGGGCTCGGGTGGCGGCAGCTCGACCCGACCGGCCTCGCTCCGGTGGACACGGTCGTGCGCGTCGCCACGGGGCGCGACGGCGGGGACATCGCCTGGGCGACCGCGGCCGGCGACCTCACCCTCGACCGCCTGCGCGTGGCCGTCGACCTCCTGCCATGAGACGCTGGCAGCGATCGGACCACGATCGTCGCCGACCGTCGAGGGGGCGGGATGCGCACCGAGCCGTACGGGGCCTGGGAGTCACCGATCTCGCCCGAACTCGTGGTGCAGGGAGCGCGCCGCCTCGGTGAGCTGCGTGTCGACGGGGCCGGCCTCTGGTGGCTCGAGCAGCGGCCCGACGAAGGCGGCCGCACCGCGATCGTGCGCCGCGACCCGGACGGCACGGTGGCCGATGTCACTCCTGAGGAGGCGAACGTTCGCACCCGGGTGCACGAGTACGGCGGCGGCGCCTACGCGGTCGACGACGGCACGTGCTGGTACACCGAGTTCGAGGATCAGCGCATCCACCGCCTCGACCCGGGAGGGGCGCCGCGACCGATCACCCCCGAGCCGAGCGAGCCCGCCGCGCTGCGCTACGCCGACCTCACCCCGACCGCGGACCGTCGACACCTGCTGTGCGTGCGCGAACGCCACCACGGCCCGGCCGCGACCGACGTCGTCAACGAGCTCGTCGCGGTCCCCGCCGACGGGCAGGGCGCGCCGACGCGCCTGGCCGGCGGGCACGACTTCGTCGCCGCCCCGCGGCCCAGCCCCGACGGGCGGCATCTGGCCTGGGTGGGATGGGACCACCCCAGCATGCCCTGGGACGAGACGACGCTGTGGGTCGCACGGCTCGAGGGGACCGCCGTGTCCCGGCCCGCGGCCGTCGCCGGCGGCCACGGCAGTGGTGAGAGCGTGATCCTGCCCACGTGGGCGCCCGACGGCGCGCTGCACTTCATGAGCGATCGGTCCGGCTGGTGGAACCTCCACCGGGTCGAGGATCCGGACGCCGCCGCGGACCGGCAGCCGCAGAACCTCGCGCCGGTCGCCGACGACCTCGCCCTGCCGCCGTGGCAGTTCGGCCAGACCCCGGCGGCCTTCCTCGACGACGGCCGGATCGCCGTGGTGCGGATCGAGGACGCCGTGGAGCGGCCGGCCCTCCTCGATCCCGCCGCGGGGACCGTCACGCCGCTGCCGGTCGCACACACCGTCTGCCGCAGCCTTGCCACCGACGGGCGGCGGCTCTGGTACGTGGGCGCGTCCCCCCGGCTCTTCGAGGAGATCGTGGAGGTGGACGTCGCCGCCTCGACGTGTGAGCCACGCAGCGTCCATCGCTCCCGCGACCTGCCGGTCGATCCGGACTGGCTGCCCGAGCCCGAATCGGTGTGGCTGCCGACCGGGGACGGAGAGCGGACCCAGGCCTTCGTCTACCCACCGACGAGCCCGACGCACCGGGGCCCGGAGGGAGAACGGCCCCCGGCGATCGTCACGAGCCACGGCGGCCCGACCGGCCACAGCCCGCCGTCGCTGTCGTTGTCGACGGCGTTCTGGACCAGCCGCGGCTTCGCCGTCGCGGACGTGAACTATCGCGGCAGCACGGGTTTCGGACGGGCCTACCGTGACGCGCTCAAGGGACGATGGGGCCTCGCCGACGTCGACGACTGCGCTTCCTCCGCACGGTTCCTCGCCGAACGCGGGGACGCCGACCCGACACGTCTGGCCATCCGCGGCGGCAGCGCGAGCGGCTACACGACGCTCTGCGCGCTGACGTTCACCGACACCTTCGCGGCCGGCGCGAGCCACTTCGGCGTCGCCGATCCCGCCCTGCTCGCCGAGGAGACCCACAAGTTCGAGTCCCGCTACCTCGACGGCCTGATCGCACCGTTCCCCGAGCGGCGCGACGTCTACGACGCGCGCTCACCGTTGCAGCACGCCGGGCAGGCGAGCTGTCCGATCATCCTGCTGCAGGGCCTCGAGGACCTCGTGGTGCCCCCGTCGCAGGCGGAGGCGATGGTCGCCGCCCTCGCCGAGCGCGGAATCCCGCACGCGTACGTCGCCTTCCCGGACGAGCAGCACGGCTTCCGCAAGGCCGAGAACCAGATCGCCGCGCTCGAGGCCGAGCTGTCGTTCTACCTACAGGTGTTCGGCCTCGAGCACCCGCCCGACCTTCCGCGCGTATCGTTGCGCGGGGCGTGAGCCTCGCCGTGGGTGGAGGGCTCTGGGCCGCCGGCGACGACACCTTCCACCAGTGGCTGTGGGGACGCGTCCACGCGTGAACTTCCGCGGGGGCGTGCGGTGAGCGCGCACACCCTCGAGGGCGGGACCGAGAAACCCGCCGGTGGCGCGGAAGCGAGCGAAATCTGCGGCCATTCAGCGCCGAAACCACGTTTGCGCACCACCTACGCTGGCGTAGGCTACGGACCCGTAAGCTACGCTTGCGTAGGTGCTCCAGAGCCCGGCGCCTACCCCACCCCGGAGCCGCTTCCGAGGAGGCACCGTGCGCACGACCATCCACCCTGCCCGCACACCCGTCGCCGAACGCGGCCCGCTGCCCGAGATCATCCAGGGCGGCATGGGCGTCGCGGTCAGCCACTGGCCGCTCGCCCAGGAGGTGGCCCGATCAGGGGGCGTGGGCGTCGTCTCGGGCACCGCGATCGGCGTCGTCGTCGCCCGCCGACTGCAGGACGGCGATCCGGGCGGACACATGCGCCGCGCCCTCGAGGCGTTCCCGATCCCCGGGGTCGGCGAGCGCATCATCGACCGCTACTTCGTCGAGGGCGGCCGCCCCGCCGGCAAGCCCTACAAGGCGGTGCCCGCCTGGAACCTCACGCCGAAGCGGCCGCTGGTCGAGTTGACCGTCGCCGCGAGCTTCGCGGAGGTCTTCCTCGCCGCCGAGGGGCACGACGGGCCCGTCGGGGTGAACCTGCTGCACAAGGTGAAGCTCCCGAATCCGGCCACGCTGTACGGGGCGGTGCTGGCCGGCGTCGACGTGGCCGTGATGGGTGCGGGTATCCCCCGCGACATCCCCGCGATGCTCGACCGGCTGGCGACCCACGACGTGGTCGAGATGGCGGTCGAGGTCGCGGGCGAGAAGAACCCCGAGGACGGCTACCTGCGCTTCGACCCGCGGGAGCTGTGGACCGACCCCAAGAGCGGGGAGGCCCACGAGCCGATCGAGGTCGGACGCCCCAACTTCCTGGCGATCGTCAGTTCCGCGACGCTCGCGGCGGCGCTCGCCCGCGATCCGGTCACCTGCCCGGACGGGTTCGTCGTCGAGGCCCACGTGGCCGGCGGCCACAACGCCCCGCCGCGAGGACGCCTGCAGCTCGACGACGAGGGACAGCCCGTCTACGGCGCCAAGGACGAGGTCGACTTCGACAAGGTGGCCGATCTGGGTCTGCCGTTCTGGCTCGCGGGCGGGCAGGGTCATCCCGGCGCGATCGCGGACGCCCGGTCGGTGGGCGCACGCGGCATCCAGGTCGGCACCGCCTTCGCCATGTGCCAGGAGTCGGGCATCAGCGAGCCGCTGCGCCAGAGCCTGTTGCAGCAGGCCCTTGCGGGTGAGGCGAAGGTCCGCACGGACGCCCACGCGTCCCCCACCGGCTTCCCGTTCAAGGTCGCCGAGATGGAGGGGACCATGGACGATGCGGAGGTCTACGCGCAGCGCGAGCGCATCTGCGACCTCGGCTTCCTCACCCACACCTACCGACGCGAGGACGGCAAACTCGGTCAACGCTGCCCGTCCGAGCCGGTCGAGGACTACGAGAAGAAGGGCGGCGACGTCGCCGAGACCGAGGGCCGCAAGTGCCTGTGCAACGGGCTGCTCGCCACCGCAGGGTTCGCCCAGATCCACAAGGGCGTCACCGAGGCGCCGATCGTGACCTCCGGGGACGACCTCGTGCACGTCGCTCGGTTCGTGCCCGACGGTGCGCAGGACTACTCGGCGCGGGACGTCCTGCACCGTCTCGGCGTGGAGGTCACGCAGCCGGCCTGATCGTCGCGGGTCGGCAGGCGTGGTCAGTCGAGCTCGCGCAGGCGGCCGCCCTCGAGCCTGACGACCCGGTCGGCGTGCCGCCGGGCGACGGCACGGTGGCTGACCGCGAGCACGGTGCTCGACCCGTCCTCGCGGAGGGCCTTCCACAGCGCCTGCTCGGTCTCGACGTCCACCGCGCTCGACAGGTCGTCGACGACCAGTAACCGGGGGCGATGCGCCAACGCCCGCGCCGTCGCGGCCCGCTGCACCTGTCCCCCCGACAGCCGAACACCGCGCGAACCGACCACCGTGTCGAGCCCGTCGGGCATCGCGGCGACCTCGGCGGCGATCTGGGCCCGCTCCGCTGCCGCGTGGAGTTCCTCGTCGTCGAGGTCGCGCCCCAGCCGCAGGTTGTCGCGCAGCGGCTCGGTGAACAGCCGGGGCACCTGCGCGACGTAGGCGGCGTTCGGGGGCACCATGTGCGCGGCGAGGTCGGCGATCGGCTCGCCGTCCCAGCGCACCTCGCCCTCCGTGGGCAGCAGGCCGAGCAGGGCGCGCAGGAACGTGGTCTTGCCGGCCCCGACCGGACCCGTGACCACCGTCACCGTGCCGGCCGGCAGGTCGAGGTCGACCCCCGCGATGCCCGGGGTGCCGTCCCGGTGCAGGGCCGCGAGACCGCGCACCTCGACCGCGACCGGTCCGGCAGGCGCACCCGGGGGGTCGTTGCGGATCGGGGTCTCTCCCGGCTGGTCGATCACCCGGGTGAGCGCCTCGACGCGCTCGTCGCGGGGTGCGACCGCCCGGTGGGGATCGTCACCGGGCAACAGCCGAGCCAGCCGGTTGGCGGCCACCTGCAGGTGGCGACCGCGGCTGACCAGCAGCCCGGCGAACAGTGGCAGCGCCACCAGCGTCGTCGCGTACGACGCGACCAGGGTGAGGTCCCCGACGGACAAGACCTCGTCGCGCAGGCCACCGGCCGCCACGAGCAGCACGAGGCCGATCGTGACGGGCACCGAGGCGGTGTTCGCGCCGCGGAGCGCGTCCTCGAGCAGCCGGTCGCGCAGCGCGGTCGTGCGCCGGCGCGCGTTGCGGACGGCCAGGCGGTCGACCACCGCCCGCTCCGCGCCCGCGGTCTTGATCGTCAGCACCGAGGCGAAGGCGTCGCCGAGGAACCCGGTCACGCCCTCCGTCGCCTCGCGGTCGGCGCGGCGCCACCGGCGCAGCCACGTCGCGAGTGCGTTGTTCAACGCGAACGACACGGCGACCGGCACGAGCACCACGGCGGCGACGAGCGGATCGATGCCCGCCATGATCGCCAGCGCCGCGACCGCGAAGACCACGACCCCGGCGGCGTCCATCCACGTGTCGACGAAGATCGTGGCGTCGTCGACGTCGTCGCGGAACACGGTCACCGCCGCCGCCGGATCCTCGACGGGCCTCGCGCGTCGGTCCGGCTCGCGGGCGAGTTGGCCGTCCAGAAGGTTGGCCCGCATCTGGGTCTGGCTGATCACCCACCACCGGATCCACGTGCGTAGCGCTCCACCGAACACGACGATTCGCGTGGCCTCCGCCGCCAGCACGAGCCCGCCGATCCCCACCAACGATCGCAACGGCGCGCCAGCAGCGATGGTGTCCACGAGCCACCGCAGTCCCAACCCGAACGCGAGCGGCAGGACCCAGAAGCCGACCCAGAGCGCGAGTGCTCCCCAGAAGAGCCCGGGACGGAAGCGAGCGATCGCCGCGCCGATGCGCAGGACGTCGCGGACCGTCGCGTCACCGTCGGCGGCGGCCCGGCCGCTCGGGGCGCTCATGCGGACCCCCAAGGGTCGTCGTGGTCGATCGGGAAGACCGGCTCCTCGTCGGCGGCCTCGGTGGCGAGCAGGCGCGCCAGGTGCGATCCCGAGTCGGCGGCCAGCTCGCGGGTCGGGCCGTGCTCGACGACCCGACCGGCGGCCATGACCGCGGTGGCATCGCAGGCACGGATCGTCGACAGCCGGTGGGCGATGACGACGCTCGTGCGCCCGGCGAGCAGCCGCGCGGTGGCCGCGTCGATGCGGGCCTGAGTGGCCGGGTCGACCCGGCTCGAGGCCTCGTCGAGCACGACGACGCCGGGGTCGCGCAGGAACACCCGGGCCAGGCCGAGCAACTGCGCCTGGCCCGCGGACGTGCCCGAGCCGCCCGCACCGAGCTCGGTGTCGAGGCCGCCGGGTAGCGCCTCCAGCCACGCGCCGAGCCCGAGCTCCCCGAGCAGGGCCCGCAACGTCGCGTCGGGCGCCGGGGTCGCGCCGAACAAGGTGAGGTTGTCGCGCAGGGTGCCGCGCAGCAACTGCACGTCCTGCGTCACGATCGCGAGCCGCGCACGGCGGCTGTCGTCGGCCACGTCCCGCAGGTCGAGGCCTCCGACGCGCACCGCTCCCTTCGTCGGATCCATGAGGCGGAGGGCCAGCCGCGCGAGGGTCGTCTTGCCGCACCCGGTCCGCCCGACGAGGCCCAGCGTGGTGCCGGCAGGCACCGACAGGTCGACCTCCTCGAGCACGGGCACGCCGTCGTCGGGGTAGGCGAAGCCGACACCGTCGCACACGACGGACAGCGGGCCGGGCGGCAGCCGCGCATCGCCTCCGGGCTCGAGGCTCGGCTCGGTGTCGAGCAGTCCGGCGATGCGGGCCGCACCGGCGGCGGCGCGCTGGACCTCCTGCAACTGCTCGGAGACCTCCTCGAGCGGCCGGCGCAGCACGTCGACGTACTGCCACAGCAGCACCACGGTCCCGAGCGTTACCGCGCCGGTGAGGTGCAGCCAGCCGCCCGCGAGCAGCATGCCGACCGCGGCCAACGCCGACAGCGCGGTGAGGGTGCCCCACAGGTCAGCCTGCCGCGCGAACGCCCAGCGAGACGACGTCAGCAGCTCGGCGCTCGCCTGGTGCAGCCGCGCGAGCGCGTGGGGAGCGGCGCCCAGCGCACGCAGGTCCTCGGCTCCGGCAAGGCGCTCCTCGACCGTGCCGTGCACGCGCGCCTCCGCGCGACTCTGCGCGGTGGAGGCCGGCACGGCGTGGTCGCGCAGCCGCACCACGAGGAGCGCCCCGACCGCGACGAACGCGCCCAGCCCGGCGGCGACCCGCCAGTCCTCGCGCGCGACGAGAACCATCGCGCCGCCGAGCATCAGTGCCGCCACTGCGACGCGCACGACGAAGTCGGTTATGAACCGCGCGATCTCGGTCGCGTCGCCGTCGACGCGCTGGATCAGGGCGCCCGGCCGGGTGTCGCGGTGGTAGGCGAGGTCGAGCCGCAGGGCGTGCAGGGCGGCACGCTCACGCAGCGCGTTGGTCGCGTCCCACGCGACCCGGTTGGCGGCGTAGGTGACCCCGACGGTGGCGAGCTGCGCGCCGACCCCCACGGCGAGGTAGGCGCCGGCGATGCCGAGCAGCACCCCCAGCGCCGCCCCTTCGAGGGCCGAGTCGATGAAGGCTCGCAGCAGCTGCGGTCCCGCGAGCGGCAACGCGCTCGCCACCGCGAGGACGAGAGCGAGGACCGCCACCCGGCCCCGGTGAGGCCGCACGAGGTCGGCGAGCAGGCGCCAGTGGGCGGCGGGGGTCGTGACCCGACGGGACGGGCGCAGCGATCGGTGCAGGAGCGACATCACGGAGCCTCTGAGCGCACGTGGGCGGATGCGAAGGGGCGAGGACCGGCGAGGGGTCGTCCGGTGCCGGCCCGGCGGGCGCGCGGTGGTGGCGCTAGCGCGGTCGCCGTTCGGACACGAGTCGCCCGTGGCCCTCGGCAGCGATGCCGATCCACATCGTTGGCGCCCCCTGCGTCCGTGCCGTGGCACTCCGTCGCGACGTCGCTCGACGTCGCACGTGAGCGTACGCGGTCCGTGCTGCGGGGGTCAACGGCCACCCCGCCAGGGTCACACCGGTCGGGCTCTCCGCGCGTCGGACGACCCGTTCGGGACCCTCGGTCCGTCGCAGGGACGTTGGTCCCGCCAGCGAGTGACCTTCGACATAACGATTAGTTAGGCAGTAAGGGATACTCCTCCGGCGAAGGACCACGCCGAGGAGGATCCCATGAACTGGACGCGACCAGGCCTGCTGCTGGCCGCCCTGGCTGCGATCGTGCTACTGGCGGCAGCCTGTGCAACCACCGAGGACTCCGGCGTCGCGGAGGGCGGCCCCGAGGACCTGGACCTGCCCGACACCGCGAACAACGAGGGCGGCGCCGACGAAGGCGCCGACGAGCCCGCGGACCCCGAGCTCGCCGCCAATGAGGGCGACGAAGCGGACGAGGACGGCGGGGACTACGTCGAGCTCGACCCGAACGCCGCGCCGGGTCACGACTTCGAAGCACGCGACCCCCGCCTCGACCCCGCCCCGGAGGGCGACCACCACGAGATGGAGATCCGCGCGACCGAGATGGAGCAGGAGGTCGCACCGGGCGTCACCCAACGCGTCTGGGGCTACAACGACCAGGTTCCCGGCCCCGTGATCCGCGGGTCGGTCGGCGACACGTTCGAGATCACGTTCATCAACGACGGCGAGATGGGTCACTCGATCGACTTCCACGCCTCGAAGGTCGCCCCGAACGAGGAGATGCGCACCATTCAACCCGGCGAGGAGCTCACCTACGAGTTCGAGGCGCAGCACGCCGGCATCTTCATGTACCACTGCGGCACGGAGCCGGTGCTGCAGCACACCGCCCAGGGCCAGCACGGCGCGGTCATCGTCGACCCGCCCGACCTCGAGCCCGTCGACCACGAGTTCTGGCTCGTCCAGCACGAGTACTACTTCGGGGAGCAGGGCGGGATCCAGGACTACGACAAGATGGTCGACCGCGACTGGGACGCCGTCGTGTTCAACGGCTACCCCGCCCAGTACGCCCACGAACCGATCGACGACGTCGAGCCGGGCGAGCGCGTCCGCGTGTGGCTGCAGAACAACGGACCCAGCGCGTCGAGCTCGTTCCACGTGATCGGCACGATCTTCGACACGGTCTTCAAGGAGGGCTCCTACCAGCTCCGGCCGGACGAGGAGACCGAGGGTGGCGCCCAGGTGCTCGGCCTGCAGGCCAGCCAGGGGGGCTTCGCCGAGTTCACCTTCGACACCGACGGCGTCTACCCGTTTGTTGACCACGAGTTCGCGGACATGGCCCAGGGCGCGGTCGGCGTCTTCGAGGTCGGTGACGTGGACGCCGACGAGGACGGCCACTAACACCGGGACCCCACCGAACCGGGCCGCGCGGGGTGGTCGCACCACCCCGCGCACTCGCACCCGGCGTCGTGCCATCCACCCACGACCACACACACACGACCACCCGACACAGCCGAAAGGACGACACCGATGACCCGCACGCTGTTGCTGAGCCTGCTCGCCGGGCTGCTGGCCCTGGGGCTGGCCGCCTGCGAGACCGACGACGAGCCCGAGGAGACCGCCGCCGCAGGGGAGCAGGAGCTGGACGAACCCGACGAGGCCGATGACGGCGGTGACGAAGCCGAGGCGGACGCCGACGGAGCGGTCGTCGAGATTGAGCTCGAGTTGGGCGACATGTTCTTCGAACCCTCCGAGATCGTGGTCCCGGCTGGCGCGACGGTCGAGTTCACGCTCGCCAACGAGGGCGGCGCCGAGCACGACCTCGTGTTCGACGGCGAAGGCGAGAGCGACATGGTCAACCCCGGGGAGGCCGGGACGTTCCAGGCCGGCCCCTTCGAGGAGGACACCACAGGTTGGTGCGACGTGCCCGGCCACCGCGAGGCCGGCATGGAGCTCGACGTCGTCGTCACCGACTGACGCTCCCGCCTGCTCCCGCGCCCGAGCAGCCCTCCCGGCGCCGGCCCCTCCGAGTGGCACGGTCGGGAGGGCTCTCGTGGTCGGCTCCCCCGCGGCGGCCCCGCCCGTGTGGTAGTTGTGCGGGCGGATCCGCGACGTCACCGGCGGGAGCAGCCCCATGACCGACCACAGCCTCGGCACCGGCGCGCAGCCCGGTGAGCCGGAGGTGCTGCGCCGTCTGGCCGACGAGCTGGGGGAGCTGCCACTCGAGCTGACCGAGGCGCTCGGATCCGGATGGCGTACCGAGCGCGACCGGCTCCAGCGGCTCCTGCGCGGCCTCGTGGATCGAGCGGCGGAGCCGCGGGCGCCCCTGCTCGTCGTCGTCGCGGGCGGCAGTGGCGCGGGGAAGACGACGACGGTGAACACGCTGGCCGGTTCGGCGGTCGCCGCTGAGGGGGTCCGCCGGCCGACCACGCGCACCCCCGTCCTGGTCTGCCACCCCGACGACCGCGGCTGGTTCGACGCCGAGCGGATCCTGCCCGAGCTCGCCCGGGCTCCGGAAACGGACGACGCCAGCGGACGTGGTCGGCGGCTGATCGTCGCCGAGCGGGACGCGCTGCCGGTGGGTGTCGCGCTGCTCGACACCCCCGACGTCGACAGCGTCGAGGGCGCCAACCGGCTCCTGGCCGAGGACGCCCTCGACGCGGGCGACGCGTGGCTGTGGCTCTCGACCCCCCGCACGTACGCGGACGCGGTCGGGGTGGGCTATCTGCGCCGGGCGTCCGAACGTCACGCCCTGATCGCGCTGGTGCTCACCCAGGTCCGCCCGCACGAGCGTGAGGTCGTCGTCGACGACGCGACCCGCGTGCTCACCGAGCACGCGGCCGCCCCCGACGCCCGGTTCGTCGTTCCCTTCGCGACCGTGACCGAGGGGGCGATCCCCGACGTCGCGGTCGCCGAGATCACGAACTGGCTGCGTTCCCTCGCGACCCCCGAGCAGCGCGTCGAGGTCCGGGAGCGGGCGATCGCCGGGGCACGGCGCGCCCTTCCCGGCGAACTCGGACCGCTGCTCGAGGCCGTCGAGGCCGAGCAGGCGGCGGCGGAGCGCCTACGCGCGGCCGCCGAGCGGCCGTTCAGCGAGGTCCCCGGCGTCGTCGACGCAGAGCTCGACGCCGGGATCCCGCTGCGCGCCGACGTCCTGAACCGCTGGCGCGCGTTGGTGGGAGCCAACGAGACGCTCGTGCGCGTGCAGACCACCGCCCAGCGCATGGGGGAGTTCGTGCGTGGCGCCATGGGCCGGCCTCCCGCCGACGAGGCGCGACGCGTGCAGGCCGAGGTCGCCGACACCCTCGCCGAAGTGCTCCGCCGCCGGCTGCACGAGGCCCACCGCACCGCGCGCACCGCTTGGGCCGGGGACGCGACCGGCCGCCACGTGCTCGATCGCGCCCCCGAGCTCGAGACGGTCTCGACCGACCTCGACCGCCGAGGCCGCGCCGAGATCGATGCCTGGGAGCGGCACGTCGCCGAGTTGGTCGCCACGATCGGCGCCGAGCGCAAAGCGCGTGCCCGGCGGTGGTCGACCGGGCTGAACGCCGTCGCGACCTCGGCGATCCTCGTGCTCTTCGCGACCAGCGGTGGCCTCACCGGCGGTGAGGTCGGGATCGCCGCCGCTGCCAGCGCCGCGAGCCAGGCGTTGCTCGTGAAGCTCTTCGGCGAGCAGAACCTCAACCGGCTGCTCGAGGAGGCGCGCACCGACCTGCGCGGCCGCGTGGGTCGCCTGGCCGACGTCGAGCGACACCGATTCGATGACGCGCTCGCGGCCGTCGAGCCACCGGACGAGGCCGTCGCAGCCCTCCGCGCTGCGGTGGGGGCGGACCGTTGACCGGGAACCTCACGTCCCACCCACCGGGTGCCGACGAGCTCCGTCACGGGCTCGGAGTCGTCGCCGCGGACGGCCCCGGTCGGCTGGACGAGGCGGTCGTCGCGCGTGCCGCCGAGCTCCGCGCGCGTCTGGACGAGCGTCTCGCCCGAGGAGCCGGTGGGACGGTCGCCGCGCTGGCGGGGGGCACCGGCGTGGGCAAGTCGGCGCTCGCCAACGCCCTCGCCGGCGCCACGGTGGTCGAGGAGGGCGTGCGACGGCCGACGACCGACGTCCCCACCGCCCTGTTCGCGGACCCGGACGCGGCCGTGGACGAACTGCTCGACTGGCTCGGCATCCCCGTGCGCCGCGCTCTCGACAGGAGCGAGGCCCCGCGCCAGCACCCGGTCGCCTGGCCGCCCGGCCTCGTGCTGATCGACCTTCCCGACCACGACTCGGTCGTGCGCCACCACCACGAGACGGCCACACGACTCGTCGAGCGCGTGGACGCGCTCGTGTGGGTCGTCGACCCGCTGAAGTACGCCCGCGCCGACCTGCACGACGAGCTGCTGCGGGATCTCTCGGCCCACGCGCGGGTCGTGCTCTGCGCCCTGAACCGCAGCGATGAGCTCGACGACGAGGCGCTGCGCACATGCCGCGACGACCTCGCCGACCTGCTGGAGGGGGCGGGGCTCGGGGAGGCCACGCTGGTCGCCACGTCCGCGCACACCGGCCGGGGGGTCGACGCGTTGCGCGACCGACTCGACGAGCTGGCGCGCAGCCGGAGCGCGGCGCTCACGCGCATCGCCGCCGACGCCGCCGCTCTGGCGGGACCGCTGCGGTCCGCCTTGCCGCCGACACCGGACGTGCCGCGTCAGCGGGACGCGTTGCTGCCCGCGGCCATGGACGCGCTCGACGGGCATCGCGCGGTCCAGGAGGCCGGGGTCGCCTACGACCGCGAGGCCCGCGACGCCGCACGCTCGCCCATGGCGTACCTCGGGCGGCTGCCGGTGCAGATCGTGCGCAGCGTGACCGAGGGCGTCGTCGGCGGCCACCGTGCCGAGTCGACCACGCGCGACGCCGCCGCGAGCCGCCTCACCAGCGCCCTGAACCAGGAGATGCCACGGACCACGCCCGCCCTCGACGCCACCGTGGACACCGCGGTGCACGACGCGGTGCCGCGCCTGGCAGCAGCGGTTGATCGCGTCGAGCTGCGCCCGGCGCGGCGACGCTGGTGGGCGGCGGCGCGGGTGCTCGGCACTGCCGCGGAGCTCGCGCTGATCGCCGGTTTCGCCTGGCTCGCGGCGCTCGGGGTGGTGGCGTGGCTGCAGCTGCCCCCGCTGCCGAGCCCCACCGCCGTCGGCGAGATCCCGTGGCCGACCGCGTTGTTCCTGGGTGGCCTGCTCGGGCGGGTCGTGGTCGGCCTCCTCACCCGCCAGGCACGCCACGTGGGACGACGACGCCACGAGACCGCCGTTTCGCGCCGCCTGCGCACCCAGCTCGCCGACGAGCTGGACGACGCGCTCCTCGCCCCGTTGCACGCCGACGCACACGCCCACGAACGGCTGCGGACGGCCATCGATCGCCTCGCCCACCAATGAGTAGGCTGGCGCCCGCTCGGTCGCAGGAGATGCCGCATGCGCCCCACCCGGTCCCGGTCGCTCATCTACGACCTGTTCGGCGCGTACGTCCGCCCGGCCGGGGGATGGATCGCCGTCGCCGACCTCGTCCATCTGCTCGGTGAGCTGGGGGTCGACGAGCAGGCGGTACGGTCGGCCGTGTCGAGGATGAAGCGCAAGGGCTTGCTCGTCGGCTCACGCCGGGACGGCGTCGCAGGGTACGCCTTGAGCGACGAGGCCGAGCGCATGTTCGCGGAGGGCGACGTCGCCATCTTCACGACCACCGAGCCGGCCGACCTCGCCGACGGTTGGGTCATCGCGACGTTCTCCGTGCCAGAGGGCGAGCGGGATCGACGGCACAAGCTGCGGTCGGCGCTTACGTGGCTCGGCTTCGGCAACCTGTCGAGCGGCGTGTGGATCGCCCCGTGGCGCACGTTCGAGCCCGCGGCGCAGACGGTGCGCGGACTCGGCCTCGAGGGCCACGTCGACCTGTTCCACGCCCATCACGAGGCGTTCCGCGAGCCGCCGGACCTGATCGCCCGGTGCTGGGACCTGGACGGCCTCGCGGCCCGGTACGCCTCGTTCGTGGCGACCGCGCGGCCGGTGCTGGAACGCTGGGAACGCGACGGCGGCGACCACCGCCAAGCGTTCGTGGACTACACGCTCCTGCTGCACGAGTGGCGCCAGATGCCCTACCTCGACCCCGGCCTCCCCTCCGAGGTGTTGCCCGCGAACTGGCAGGGCGAGACGGCGGCGCGCCTGTTCGACACCCTGCTGGAGCGCCTCGAGAAGCCCGCCCGCCTGCACGTCGAGCGGGTCATCAACGCGGCGAGGTAGGCGGGACCCTCGACGCGACGTGACTCACGGCTCGGCCGGCGGCACGACCGCGACGCCCATCAGCTCGACGAGCGCGTCCTCGTCGAACAGGCGAGCCACCCCGAACAGCCCCATCGCCGGGTAGTGGCGCCCAAAATGGGCGCGCCAGACCCCCCCGAGGTCGCGCAGGCGCGCGCGATAGGCCTCGACGTCGGTGACGAACAGCTGCAGCGACACCAGGTGGTGGGGTTCGCCACCGGCCGCGGCGAGGGCGCGCAGGAGGTTGCCGGCCGCGCGGTCGAGCTGGGCGACGATGTCCTCGCCCTCGAGGCCCCCGTCCGGGTTGAGCGCGGTCTGCCCGGCCAGGTACACGGTGCGCCCGGCCGCCGGCACGACCGCGTGCGCGAACCCGGCGGCCGCAGCGTTGCCCGGCACGTCCGTGATGAGCCGGTGCGTGTGACCGGGGCGTCCGGCCCCGGGGGGCTCGGGGGCCCCGTGGGTCTCGGGAGGCTCGCCGTGGGCGGGGTCGCTGGTGCTCATCGTCCGCGCCATTCGGGGGATCGACCCTCCTGCCACGCTCGGGCGAACTCGGCGTGGTCCTCCGCGCCCATCAGCAGGGCCTGGGTCATGGCCTCGGTCTCGATCGCCGCGGACAACCCCATGTCGAGCTCGCGCGTGAGCAGGGACTTCGTGGCCGCGTGCGCCATCGCCGGGCCGTCGGCCAGCTGCCGGGCGAGCGCCCCGGCCTCGTCGGCGAGCAGCTCGTCGTCGACGAGTCGGGTGACCAGGCCGTAGCGCTCGGCGGTCTCCGCGTCGACGCGGTCACCGAGCATGAGCAGCTCGGTGGCGCGGCCGAGGCCGACGTGTCGGGGCAGCAGGTAGGCCGCGCCCATGTCGGCGCCGGCGAGGCCCACGCGCGTGAACAGGAACGCGAACCTCGCCGAGCGCGCGACGACCCGGAAGTCCGCCGCGAGCGCGAGGACGGCGCCGGCGCCGGCGGCCGTGCCGTTGACACCGGCGACGATCGGCAGCGGAACCTCGCGCATGCGCTGCACGACCGCGCCGGTCATGCGCGTGAATTCGAGCAGCTCCTTCGGCTCGGCGCCCTGCAGCTCGCCGATGATGTCCTCGACGTCGCCACCCGAGCAGAACCCCTTGCCGCGTCCGGTCAGCACGACCGCGCGGACGTCGTCGCGGTGCTCGAGCTCGGCGAAGAGGTCGCGCAGGTCGGCGTAGGCCTCGAAGGTCAACGCGTTCAGGCGATCGGGGCGGTCGAGCGTGATCGTGGCCACGCCGTCGTCGACCGCGAGGTCGAAGTGCTCCCATGCGCCGGTGAAGCCCGGCGAGGCACGGAACGGGCTCACGTCTGCAACTCACCTCCGTCCATCACGATGGTCTGGCCGTTCACCGCCGACGCGCGCGGTCCACACAGGTAGGCGACCGCGTCGGCGACCTCCTCGGGTTCGAGGAGTCGTCCGAGCGGCGAGGCCTCGAGGAGCGCGTCGAGAGCCTCCTCGCGCGAGCGGCCGGTCGCCTCGGTGATCGTGGTGATCGTGCGGTCGGTCATCTCCGAGCGCACGAACGATGGGCACACGGCGTTCGCGGTCGCACCCGTGCCCGCCAGCTCGGCCGCGGCGACGCGCATCAGCCCGACCGCAGCGTGCTTCGAGGCCGTGTAGGCCGCGGTGTAGCGGGCGCCGGCGAGGCCCGCGGTGGAGGCCACGATCACGATCCGGCCCTGCCCGCGCTCGCGCATCCCGTCGATCACCGCGCGGGTCATCAGGAACGCGCCGGTCGCGTTCACGTCGAGGCACGCTCGCCACTGGTCGAGGGACGTGCGCCCGAGCGGCGCGGAGCCGGCCACCCCGGCGTTGTTGACGAGGACCGCCACCGGCCCGGCCTCCGCCGCCAGATCGGCGACCTCCGCCTCGTCGGTGACGTCGCACTCCCTCACGGTGACTGCACCGCGGCGTCCCGACGCCGCGTCGGCTTCGGCCGCGGCCTCCTCCAGGGTCCCGCGGTCCCGGCCGGTCGCGACGACGTCGTAGTCCTCGGCGGCGAGGCGGGCCACGACCGCGCGGCCGATGCCCCGACCGCCGCCGGTCACCAGCGCGGTGCGCGCCTCGTCCGGCGTCATCCGAGGAGCTCGCGGGCGACGATGGTGCGCTGGATCTCGCTGGCGCCCTCGTAGATGCGGGGCGCGCGGACCTCGCGGTACAGGTGCCCGAGCAGGTGGCCCTCCTCGAGGCCGGCGGCGCCGTGGAACTGCAGCGCCCGGTCGACGACCCACTGGGCGGTCTCGGTCGCGTGCAGCTTCGCCATGGCCGCAGCCTGCGTGGCGCGGTGACCCGCGTCGAGCCGGGCGGCCGCATCGTAGACGAGCAGCCGGGCGGCCTGGGTGCGCGTGGCCATCTCCGCGAGGTCGTGCGCCACCGCCTGGTGCGCGGCCAGCGGTTTGCCGAACGTCTCGCGCTGCTGGGTGTAGGCGATCGCGGCGTCGAGCGCGGCCTGCGCCATGCCGACCGCGAACGCGCCGACGCTCGGGCGGAAGCGGTCGAGGGTGGCCATCGCGACGCGCAGCCCCGCGTCGACCTCTCCCAGCACGTCGTCCCGCGAGACGGGCACCGCGTCGAACGCGAGCCGTCCGACCGCGTGCGGGGCGATCAGGTCGAGCGGCTCCCCGGTGAGCCCGGGCGCGTCGCCGGCCACCACGAACGCGGTCACCCCACGGCCGCCCCGGCCGTCGGATGCGGGGCTCGTGCGCGCGAAGACGGTGTAGACGTCCGCGTCGGGCGCGTTCGAGATCCAGGCCTTCTCGCCCGACAACCGCCAGCCGTCACCGTCGGGCTCGGCCGCGAGCTCCAGCGCCGCCGGGTCGGATCCGGCCTGCGGCTCGGTCAGCGCGAACGACGCCACGGCCTCGCCGCGGGCCACCGCAGGGATCCACCGCTGCGCGAGCGCCCGGGAGCCCGCCTGCAGGATCGAGAACGCCCCGAGCCCCTGCAACGCGATCGCGGTCTCGGCGGCCGTGGACGCGCGGGCCGCGCCCTCGCGCAACACGCAGAGCTCGACCGCCGACGCGGCGGCCGGGCCTCGGCCACCGAACTCCTCGGGGAAGATCCGACCGATCATCCCCCTCGCGCCGAGTTCGGCCAGCAGCGCACGGTCGACCCGCCCGTCGTCGCGGGCGCCCTCGGCCGACGAGGCGACCGCGTCGCGCACCGCATCCACGCGTCCGTCGAGATCCAGGGGCAGCGTCATCCCGGCCACGTCGTCGGGGCGGTCGGCGTCGGCCATGGCAGCTCCTTTGCGGGCGGGCTCCCTCAGTGGGCGGACCACCGCGGGTCGCTCACGGGCTGGCCGCTCACGGACGCTCGGAGCGGGGTGAGGCATCTTACCGATGTGACGGCGGTTACGATGCCGACAGGTCACGGCCCGCGCGAGCATCGCGGCCCGCGCGGGGTGACGTCGAGCGGCGTCGGAGGGTGACAGACGGTGCGAATCACCACGGTCGGGGGTGGCCCCGCGGGCCTGTACGCCGCGATCCTGCTCAAGCGCGGGGACCCGACGCGCCACGTCACCGTCTACGAGCGCAACGCGCCCGACGACACGTTCGGGTGGGGCGTGGTGTTCAGCGCCGCGACCCTCGCCGAGCTCGAGGACACCGACGCGATCAGCTACGACCGCCTGCTGCGCGCCTGTGCCCGTTGGGACCCCGTCGACGTCGAGCACCGCGGGCGCGTCGTGCGGGCGCTCGGCAACCGCTTCGCCGCGATCAGCCGCAAGCGTCTGCTGCAGATCCTGCAGGAGCGTTGCGGCGAGCTGGGCGTGGACCTGCGGTTCGAGACCGAGGTTGACCCCACCGACCTCGGCGGCGCCGACCTCGTCCTCGCTGCCGACGGCATCAACAGCCGGGTGCGGGACCAGTACGCGGACGTGTTCGCGCCGCGGCGGCGGGTCGAAGGGGGACGGTTCATCTGGCTCGGCACGACCCGGCGCTACGACGCCTTCACGTTCGTCTTCGCCGAGCACGAGGCCGGGGTCTTCCAGGCGCACGCCTACCCGTACGACACCGAGCTGGCCACCTTCATCGTCGAGTGTGCCCCCGAGGTCTGGCAGCGAGCCGGGCTCGACACCCGGGCCGCCGGTGAGCTCGCGCCCGGCGAGAGCGACCCGCACGCGATCAAGTTCTGCGAGGAGCTGTTCGCCGACCACCTCGGCGGACACCCCCTGATGGGGAACTACTCCCGCTGGCTGGAGTGGACGACGCTCTCGAACCGCGCGTGGCACCACGACCGCCTCGCCCTCCTCGGCGACGCGGCCCACACCGCGCACTTCTCCATCGGCTCGGGCACCAAGCTCGCGATGGAGGACGCCATCGCGCTCGCCCGGGCCGTGGACACCACGACCGACGTGGCGAGCGCGCTCGTCGCGTACGAGGCCGAGCGCAAGCCGGTGGTCGAGCGCATGCAGGAGGTCGCGCGCGAGAGCCTCCAGTGGTTCTCGCGCACCGACCGCTACGTGCACCTGCCGACGCCCCAGTTGGCGTTCGGCCTGTTGGCCCGTTCGCGCCTGACCTACGAGCGCATCCGCCAGCGTGACCCGACGTTCGTGACCGCCGTGGACCGGTGGTTCGCGGCCCGCAGCCAGCCGCGTGGCGAGCCGACGGCCCCGACCGCCGCGCCACCCCCGGCCTTCGCCCCCGCCCGGATCGCCGGGCTCGGGCTCGGCAATCGCATGGTGCTCGCCAGCGAGGAGGTCGCGACCGGACGCGACGGGCAGCCGGACGAAGCCACTCCGACCCGTCTGGCGGCGCTGGCGGCCGGCGGCGCGGGTCTCGCGCTGGTCGAGCGCGTCGCGGTGACCCCCGAGGGGCGCATCACCCCGGAGACCCCGGGGTGCTACACCGACGAGCAGGAGGCGGCGTGGCGCGACGCCCGGGCGGCCGCACGCGAGCGCGCGGACGACGTGGCGGTCGGGATGCAGCTCGTCCACGCGGGTGCCCGCGGCGCGACCCGGCCACGCCGTGAGGGGGTGGACGTGCCCCTGCGGGACGCCTGGCCGCTGGTCGCCGCCTCCTCCCGTCCCTACACGCCACGGTCGCCGGCACCCACCCCGCTCGACGCGGAGGGCCGCGTGCGGGTCCGCGAGGCCTTCGCGGACGCGGCCCGCCGAGCGGCGCACGCCGGGTTCGACCTCGTGGAGGTGCACCTCGGCCACGGGTTCCTGCTCGGCGGCTACTGGTCACCACTCACGGGCGACGCCGACGACTGGCGCGACCGTCTCGCCTACCCCGGCGAGGTCGTCGCGGCGGTGCTCGAAGCCCTGGACGGGGCGGCGACCCTCTCTGTCTGCTGGTCCGCCAGCGACCTCGAGCGGGGCGGGACCTCGCCCGAGGACGCGGTCGCCGGCGCCCGCACGCTCGCCGACGCCGGGGTGGGCCTCTTCAACGTCGTCGCCGGCCAGACCACACCGCGGGGGGCGCCCGGCTACGAGCCCCACTGGGGCGCGGGCTGGTCCGACCTGATCCGCAACGAGGCGGGCGTGCCGACGATCGCCTCGGGCGCGATCCGCGATCCGCTCGACGCGAGCCACGTCCTCGCCGGGGGTCAGGCCGACCTGTGCGTGCTCGGACGCCCCCATCCCGCCGTGCCCGGGTGGGCCCACGACCTGTGAGGAGCTGGACATGAAGGTGGGAGTCGGTCTGCCGAGCTGCGTGCCGGGGTGCAGCCCCGACGTGCTCGTCGACTGGGCCCGTGCGGCGGAAGCGGGGCCGTTCGCCAGCCTCGGCACCGTCGACCGGGTCCGGTACGGCAACTACGAGCCGCTCGTGGCCCTCTCCGCCGCCGCGGCGGTGACCAGCCGGATCCAGCTCGCGACCTCGATCCTGATCTCGCCGCTGCGGGAGACGACGACGCTCGCGAAGCAGATCGCGAGCCTGGACGCGCTCGCGGGTGGCCGGCTCGTGCTCGGGGTCGCCGTGGGCGCCCGGAGAGACGACTACGACGAGGGCGAGCACCCGTACGAGGAGCGAGGCCGGCGGCTCGACGACCAGCTGCGCGCGTTCCGCGAGGTGTGGGAGGACCCGGCGGTCGGCCCACGCGTCGACGGCCGGGACCGTCCGACGGTGCTCGTCGGCGGGAGCTCGGGGCCGGCGATGGCGCGCATGGCGCGGGAGGGCGACGGCTTCGTGCACGCGGGCGGACCGCCGCGCGCGTTCGCTCGCGCCGCCGACCAGGCCCGGGCCGCGTGGGCCGACCTGGGCCGTCCCGGAGAGCCGCAGCTGTGGGGCATGGCCTACTTCGCGCTCGGGGACGCAGCGGACCGCGGCCGCGAGTACCTGCGCGACTACTACGCCTTCACCGGGCACTTCGCGGAGCGGATCGCCGAGGGCCTGCTCGACACGCCCCTCGCCGTCCGCGAGCTCGTGGAGGGCTACGCCGACGCCGGCTGCGACCACCTGATCCTGTTCCCCGCGGTCGCCGACCGCGACCAGATCGACCGGCTCGCCGACTGCCTCGGCTGACGCGCTCAGCCGTCGGCGAGCATGGCGCGCAACGCACCGCGGTCGATCTTGCCGAGGTGCGTCGACGGGAAGTCTTCCAACACGACGATCCGGCGCGGCACCTTGTTCGGCTCCAGCCGGTCCAGCGCGTGCGCCCGCAAGCGCTCGGCCAGCGAGTCCGTGTCGTCCCCGGTGGGCTCGCTCGGCCGCACGAAGGCGACCGGCTTGGTGAGGCCGTGGTCGTCGGGCACACCGACCACGGCGCACTGGCCGACGGCCTCGTGCTCGATGAGGCAGTCCTCGACCTCCCCCGGCAGGACCCACTTGCCGCTCACCTTGAGCGCGTCGTCGCCTCGTCCGACGTAGCTGATCGTGCCGTCCTCGTGCTGCTGCACCAGGTCACCGGCGACGAACCACTCACCGCGGAAGGCCTCCATCGTCTTGGGCAGGTCCTGCCAGTAGGAGATCGCCCGCGAGTGCCCCCGCACCCACAGTCGGCCCACCTCCCCGGGCGCCACGTCGCGCCCCTCGGTGTCGCGGACACGCACGTCGAAACCGGGGACCGGGCGTCCGAGGGTGCCGGGCCGCACGTCGCCGGGGCGGTTGGAGACGAAGATGTGCCACATCTCGGCGGTGCCGAGACCGTCCAGGAGCTCCACCCCGAACGTGTCGGTCCACCGCTGCAGCAGCGCCGGCGGCAGGGCCTCGCCCGCGCTCGTGGCCACCCGCAGGCACGACAGGTCCTCGGTGGCCGCCCGGGGGTGGTTGGTCATCTCGTGCACCATCTTCGGGACGGTCACGAGGATGGTCGGCCGGTGCCACGCGATCTCGTCGAACAGGACGTCCGCGGTCGGGTGCGCCGAGAACAGCGCCGTCGAGGCGCCGACGGCGAACGGGAAGAGCAGGTTCGAGCCGGTCGCGTAGCCGAAGTACAGACCCGGGACCGAGATCGTGATGTCGTCCTCGGCGTAGCCGATGACGCCCTGCGCGTAGCAGCGCGTCGTGTTCACGAACGCCCCGTGGGTCTGCACGACCGCCTTCGGGCGGCCCGTGGTGCCACCGGAGAACAGCCAGACCGCCGGGTCGTCCCGGTGGGTGGGCACGGGGGCCTCGAGCGGCGGCGTGCCGGGCGCGGGCAACTCCGACGGTTCGGCCTCGGGGTCCAGGTCGAGCCACGCCGGCCGGGCACCCGCCTCGCCGGTGGCGCGCTCGAGCCGCTCGGTGTCCCCGCGGTCGCACACGATCGCCGCCGGCCGCACGTACGAGACGATCGCCGCGAGGTTCTCGACCGTGAGGCCCGGGTTCACCATGACCGGCACGGCCCCCAGATGGCTCGCCCCGAAGAACGCGCCGACGAACGCGGGCCCGTCGGGGAGGGCGAGCATCACCCGGTCCTCCCGGCGGGCCCCGAGCTCGGCGAGCGCGGTGGCGCAGCGGCGAGCGAGCGCGTCGACGTCGGTGTACGACAGCTCCCCGGTCCCGGTCCGCACGGCGGTCCGGTCCCCGCGGCCCTCGCGCAGCCGCGCGGTGAGGAACCAGTCGGCCAGGTTCAGGGTCTCGGGGAGATTGGGTTCGCCCAGCTCGGCGTCGGACGCTGCGGCGGGCACGGCCTCGGTCATGGTGCGATCCCTCTCGGCACACGGGAACCATCGCGTCGGCACCGCGGTCACCGCGCTGGCCGCCGCGCCGCGGGACGCGATTATTGCGCAGTCATGACCCCCGTCAACGTCTCGTCAGGTAGGCTGCGCTGACGCGGGAGACACGGACGCGGTCGGAGGGCGCTGCCATGGGCACCGAAGGCGAGCTCTACTACTGGGACTACTTGGGCCTCGACGCGCTGCTGGCGAGCCAGCAGCCGATCAGCGGGGGCGAGGGCGAGCCCGCCCACGACGAGATGCTGTTCATCATCGTCCACCAGTGCTTCGAGCTGTGGTTCAAGCAGATCCTCGTCGAACTCGACGACGCGGTCGGCACGATGCACGCCGACACGGTGCCGGAGAAGGAGATGGGACGGGTCGTGGACCGGCTCGACCGCATCATCGCGATCCAGCGGCTGCTCACCGGGCAGCTCGAGGTGCTCGAGACGATGACCCCCCTCGACTTCCTCGACTTCCGCGAGCAGTTGGCGCCCGCCTCGGGTTTCCAGAGCGTGCAGTTCCGTCTGGTCGAGAACCGCCTCGGCCTCGATCCCGAGCAGCGGCTCACGATCGCCGGGGCGTCCTACACCGACGTCATGTCCGACGAGCACCGTCGAATGATCGAGGAGACGGAACGGGCCCCCAACCTGCGCGACGCCATCGACCGCTGGCTCGCGCGCACCCCGTTCCTGCGGTTCGGGGACTTCGACTTCTGGGCGGCCTACCGCGAGGCCGTCGACGCCATGCTCGAGCGCGAACGCGCGAAGGTTTCCGAGCACCCGAACCTCGACGACGCGAGCCGGGACGAGCAGCTGCAGGCCGTCGAGGAGAGCGCCGCGCAGTTCGAGACGCTGTTCGACGCGGAGCAGTACGAGCGCCTCCGCGAGCGCGGGCACCGTCAACTCTCTCAGGACGCGTTCTGCGCCGCCCTGCTCATCAGCCTCTACCGTGACGAGCCGCTGTTCCAACTCCCGTTCCGCCTGCTGACCGCCGTCACGGACATCGACGAGGGCTTCGCCGCGTGGCGCTACCGCCACGCGCTGCTCGCCCACCGCATGATCGGCGGCAAGGTCGGCACCGGGGGCACGGCCGGACACACCTACCTCGAGGCCGCGGCCCGCAAGCACCGGGTCTTCCGCGACCTGTTCGACCTCCCGACGTTCTTCGTCCCACGATCCGCGCTTCCCGAGCTGCCCGCGGAGGTCCGCGAGCAGCTCTCCTTCCGTTACGAGAGCGCCCCGGCGTGAGCTACAAGGCGCACTTCGGGCAGGCGCTCGAGGCCGCGCCGGGTCGGCTGCACTTCGCCGCGCACAGCCATCATCCCTGGCCGGACGTCACCCGCGAGGCGCAGCTCGCCGCCTGGGACCTCGCCGCGCGCCACCTCGACGGCAAGTGGGAGCTGCTCTTCGACCGGGTCGTGCCCGAGGCGGCCGGTCACGTCGCGCGTCGCCTCGCGCTGCCCGACCCCGCGACGGTCGCGTTCGCCCCGAACACCCACGAGTTCCTGCTGCGGATCCTCTCGTGCGTGCCGCCCGGGGTCTCGCGGGTGCTCACCAGCGACGCCGAGTTCCACACGGCCGAGCGCCAGTTGCGCCGGCTGGAGGAGGCGGGGGCCGCCACCGTCACGCGGGTGGCCGCCGAGCCCTTCGACTCGTTCCCCGACCGCTTCGTCGACGCCGCCCGGGCCGGCGCGCACGATCTCGTGCTCGTGAGCCACGTGTTCTTCTCCTCCGGGTACGTGGTGCCCGACCTGCCGGGGCTCGTCGCGGCGCTGCCCGAGGATCCGCTGGTGCTCCTCGATGGCTATCACGGGTTCATGGCGGTCCCGACCGACCTGTCCGGGATCGCCGACCGGGCCTTCTACACCGCCGGCGCGTACAAGTACGCGATGGCGGGTGAAGGGGCGTGCTTCCTGCACTGCCCGCCGGGCTGGGGCCCGCGACCGCGGGACACCGGCTGGTTCGCCGCCTTCGGCGCCCGAGACGAGGGGGCCGCCGATCGGGTCGCCTACCCCGACGACGGGCGACGGTTCCTCGGCGCGACGTTCGACCCCACCGGGATCCTGCGCTTCAACGCCGCACAGCGTTGGGTCGACGAGATGGGCCTCGACGTGGCCGCGATCCACGCCCACGTGGGCGGGCTGCAGCAGCAGGCACTCGACATGCTCAGCGCCGGAGCCGTCGGTGCCGTCGACCTCGATGGCCTCGTGCCCCCGCCCTGGGTCCCCGACCGCGGGCACTTCCTCACCTTCGAGACCCCCGAGGCCGGCGCGCTGCAAGCCCGCCTCGCCGAGCGGGACGTCGTCACCGACCGCCGGGGCGACCGGATCCGCTTCGGTTTCGGCATTTACCACGACCCCGCCGACATCGACGCGCTGTTCGACCGCCTCACCGAGGTCGCCGGGGCATGAGCAGCGGCACGGTCGCCGTCCTGCTGGGCCCGGGCACCGACCCCACGCGACGCGGGCTCGTGCACCCCGCCCCCGGGCGGCTCGCCCGGCTCGTCGACTGGATCGAGGGCTGGGCCACCCACCTCGACGTGGAGGCCCGCTGCGAGGAGGTGGACGCCTCCCGGTGCGCCGACCGCTTGGCCGAGGTCGTCGCGGACGGCGTCGTGGTCCTGGCAGGCGACGCGGCCTTCGACGACCCGCGCGTCGGTGCGGCCACGGCCACACGCGCCGGCCCGGTGGTGGACCTGCACCTGCGCGACCTCACCCGCCGCGGCCCGGAGCCGCGGACGTCGTTCCTCGCCCGACACGGCGCCCGCGTCATGCACGGACGCGGCATCGACGGCGCGTGGTGGGCGCTGCACCACCTCGCCTGGACGCTCGCGTGGCCATCGAGCACGCGGACCTACGGCCGCCACCCCGAGCAGGTCGTCGAGGTGCGCGAACCGGACCGGGCCCAGCGCGCCGGGGCGGGTCCGGTCCCCGATCCGGACACGGCCGGCGCGGATGGCCCGCTGTCCACCGTCGTGCTCCTGCACGGCGGGTTCTGGCTCGCTCCCTGGGAGCGCGACCTCATGGACGGACTGGCGGTCGACCTGGCGCAACGTGGAGCCCGCACGTGGAACGCCGAGTACCGCCGCATCGACACGGACGGCGAGTGGCCGGGGTGCGGTGCGGACGCGCTGGCGGTGCTGACCGCAGCCGACCGGGCGCGCGGTCCCGGCGACCCACCGGTGATGGTGGTGGGCCACTCGGCCGGCGGACAGCTGGCCCTCTGGGCGGCCGGGCAACCGACTGCTCCACCGCTCGAGGCGGTGATCGCCCTGGCCCCCCTCGCGGACCTCGCCAACGCGGGCGATCTGGGCGGCGGTGCGCTCGAGCGGATGCTCGCCGGCGCCGACCCCGGACGGGCCTGCCCCACCGGGGCGGTGCCCACCGAGGTGCCGCTCACGCTCGTGCACGGCGTCGACGACGACCTGGTGCCCGTGTCCCAGAGCCGCGCGTACGCGACGGTCGCCCGCGCAGCCGGGGCGATCGTGCAGCTCGACGAACGCGGCGATGCCGACCACTTTTCGCTGGTCTCGCCGGGAGCTGGCTGGTTGGACGTGTTCGCCGATACCGACCGCTGATGAGCCGCTGACGCGCCCTTCGGGGGCCGGCCACCGCGAGGCCACCGACCGCGCGCTGGTAGGTTGCCGACCGAGATCACGGTGCCATCAACAGCATGCGGCCCGGCCGGTGAGCAAGCGCCCGGGTCGGCGCCCGCGGAGGATCAAGATGCCCGAGGACGGTGGGGACACGATCGATCGCCGGCTCCCGGTCGGCTCCGAGCGGGTCTTGAGCCTGCCGTCGTACGTTGCCGGGCGTTCGGCGCTCGACCTCTGCCATGAGCGCGGCATCACCGACGTGCTCGAGCTCGCGGCCAACCAGAACCCGCTGGGGGCCTCCCCGCTCGCCCAGAAGGTGCTGCAGGACGCGGCGCATGACGCCCACCTCTATCCGGATGGGGCGAGCAACAGCCTGCGCGCCGCGCTCGGCGAGGTGCTCGGGGTCGCAGCGAACGCCGTCGTGGCCACCGGAGGGGCCGAGCAGGCGCTCGGCCTGCTGGCCCAGGCGTTCCTCGAGCCGGGGTCCGAGGCGGTCATGCCGCGCCCCTCGTTCCCGGTCTACCGCATCGCGACGATCGCGTCGGGCGCGACGCCCGTCGAGGTCGACCTCGACGGCTGGGAGTACGACGCGACGGCGTTGGCCGACGCGATCACCCCGGCGACCCGGATCGTGTTCGCGGCGACCCCCAACAATCCCACCGGGACGTCGATGGCGCGCGCGGATGTCGAGCGGCTCCTGGCCGCCCTGCCCGAGGGGGCGTTGCTCGTGCTCGACGAGGCGTACGTGGAGTACAGCGATGCCGACCACCCCGACGGCATCGAGCTGCTCGCGCAGGATCCACGGATCGTGGCCGTCCGGACCTTCTCGAAGGCCTACGGGCTCGCCGGCCTGCGCGTGGGCTATCTCGTCGGGCATCCGGCGGTGGCCGACCTCGTGACCCGCGTGCGCCCCGCCTTCGCATTGAACCGACTGGCCGAGCACGCCGCGGTCGCGGCTCTCGGCGACCATGCGCACCTCGCCAACACCCGCGAGGTGACCGCGCGCAACCGCCGGTTGCTGACGCAGGCACTGGACGCCCGCGGACTCCCCGTGCCGGCGAGCCAGGCCAACTTCGTGTGGGCCGACACCGGCCGCGACGACGACCGGGTCTGGGAACGGCTCATCGATCACGGGGTCGTCGTCCGCGGCGGGCGTCTGTGGGGCCACCCCGGCCATCTGCGGATCACGATCGGCACCGAGTCACAGACCGAACGGCTGCTCCACGCGCTCGACGACGCGATGGACCCGGCCTGACCCTCCGAGGCGCCACCCGGGCCGGCCCCGCCGCGCCGGGCGAGATCGCCGAGTTCCCTGCCGTCGACGACGAGAGGTCCCGATGCAACGCCGAGGACGGGTGGCGGTCACGCCGACGCGTGTCGAGGAGATCGAAGCGGCGGTGCAGGCGGGTGGCGCGACGCTGGCCACGCCGGAGACGGCCGACGCCATCGTGTGGACCAGTCCCGCGGACATCGAGGCACTGCGTGCCGTGCTCGGCCCACAGCACCGTTGGGTGGCGTTGCCGATCGCGGGGGTGGAGCAGTGGCTGGCCTCGGGCATCATCGACGACACTCGCACGTGGACGTGCGCGAAGGGCGTGTACGCCCCGGGCGTTGCCGAGCACGCCGCGGCGATGGTGCTCGCGGGCGCGAAGCAGCTCCCCGCCGCCGCCAGGGCCGATGAGTGGGGTGCCGCCCCGGTCGGGCGTCGCCTCGAGCACGCCTCCACGCTCGTCGTCGGCACGGGCGGCATCGGACGCCGGGTCGCGGCGCTGCTCGCGCCGTTCGGGTCCCGGGTCGTGGGCGTGAACCGCCACGGGCGCCCGGTTCCGGAGTTCGAGCGAACACATCCGGCGGACCAACTGCACGATGCGGCGACCACCGCGGACTTCCTGGTCCTCTGCTGCGCGCTCACACCCCGCACGCGCGGCCTGGTCGGGCAGGAGCTGCTGGATCGCCTACCGCCGGGCGGGTGGGTGGTGAACGTCGCGCGCGGTGGACTCGTCGACACCGACGCCCTCGTGCGCTCCCTTCGCTCCGGGCATCTCGGGGGAGCCGCCCTCGACGTCACCGACCCCGAGCCGCTGCCGCGTGACCACCCGTTGTGGTCGTTCCCCAACGTCCTGATCACGCCGCACATCGCGAACCCGCACGACGGGATTCCCTGGTCGGCCCACCTGCCCGAGCTCGCCGCCCACATCGAACGTAACGTCCGTGCCTACCTCTCCGAGGGCGATCTCGAAGGGCGTGTGGACGGCACGGAGGGCTATTGACCAGCGCCAGCCCGTGTATGTTGCGCTCTTGCACGTCGTCACAATCGCGTTATACGCTGCTTCGCCACGCACACTCGTCCGCGCCCTCGGCACGGGACCGGACGGAGAGGCCAGCGATGAGGTTCAGCGGGATACTCGCCATGGTCGTCCTTCTCGCGCTGGTGTTGGCGGCGTGCGACGACGAGGACGTCGCGATCGAGGAGCCGCCGGGCGACGACGAGGAACCGGACGAGCCGGAACCCGACGAGGAACCCGAGGACGAGGATCCGGCCGACGAGGACGAGCCCGACGACGACGAGGACGAGCCCGACGACGACGAGCCCGACGACGAGGATCTCGTCACGATCCGCATGGGCTGGGGCGTGCCCGTCGAGGAACACAAGTACGTCATGATGGCCTTCCCCGAGGTCGCCCCCAACCTCGGTGAGGAGTACGAGGTCGAGTGGCTGCAGTTCGCCGGTACCGCGCTCGGAGTTCAGGGGCTGGCCGCGGGCACGTTGGACGGAGCCACCGTGGGCGGGCTCTCCAGCGCAAACGGGCTCGCCGAGGGCGCCGACATCGTCCTGACCGGCGCGATGATCGAGGAGCGGGAGATCTGCACGACCCCGTACGTCGTACGGGCCGACGACGACATCGAGGAGCCAGCCGACCTCGAGGGGCGCGTGCGCGGCACCTCGGCGATCGGGGGCTCCACCCACTACATCGGCCGCGCGGAGTTCGAGGAGGCCGGACTCACCGAGGACGAGGACTACGAGGTCGTCGAGGTGCCGTTCGCGCAGGGCGAGGAAGCGCTGCGCGAGGGGGAGATCGACGTGATGGAGCTCGCCAGCTTCTTCGGTATCCAAGCCCTCGACAGCGGCGACTTCGAGACCCTGTTCTGCGTCACCGACGTCGTTGATCCGTTCGTGCAGCTGCTCCAGGGCTTCCGGGGCGAGTTCATCGAGGAGCATCCCGAGGTCGTCGAGGCCTTCCAGGAGGACTGGCAAACGGTCACCGAATGGGTACTGGATCCGGACAACCGCGATGACGTGATCACCGCGACCCACGAGGCCACGGAAATGCCCGAGGACCTGCTGGAGGGGTTCCTGCTGATCGACGATCTCGACTACAACCGGCCACCGCAGGGTGGCTTGGACGTGGAAGCGCTCCAGGACAACTGGGACTTCTTCCACGAGGTCGGCGAGCTCCCCGAGCTCGACGTACGCGAGCACGTGGACGAGGAGTTCACGCTGGAGGCGGAGGACTGACCCGATCAGGAACCTGAACGGGCAACGGGGCGCGCACCCTCCTCTCGCGTCCCCGGCCGCAGCCACCAGATAGCACATCGAGGACGCCCTGAGCGACCGCAGCCAACCCCCGCCCCGGGCCACCACCTCGGATCGCGCTACCACCCAGGGCATGGAGGTGCAGGCGCGTGGGGTGGCGAAGGTGTTCCCCAACCGCCGTCGCGGCGACGTCGAGGCGATCGCCCACGTCGACATGGACGTCGCCCCCGGCGAGTTCGTCTCGATCCTCGGCCCGTCGGGCTGCGGGAAGTCGACGTTCCTCTACATCGTGGGCGGGTTCGTCGAGGCCACCGGCGGCTCGGTGAGCGTCGGCGGCACCCCCATCACCGGCCCCGGGCCCGAGCGGGGCATCGTGTTCCAGGAGTTCGCGCTCTTCCCGTGGAAGACGGTGCACGGCAACATCACGTACGGTCTCGCCGAGCAGGGCCTCTCCCGGCGCGAGCAGCAGGAACGCGCCGAGCACTACATCCACATGGTGGGCCTCCAGGGCATGGAGCGCTTGTACCCCAAGGAGCTGTCCGGGGGGATGAAGCAGCGGGTCGCGATCGCCCGCACGCTCGCGACCGATCCGGACGTGTTGTTGATGGACGAGCCCCTGGGCGCGCTCGACGCGCAGACCCGCGCAGAGATGCAGACCGAGCTCAGTAGCATCTGGGAACGCACGGGCAAGACCGTCCTGTTCGTGACGCACGCGGTCGAGGAGGCACTCTTCTTCTCGGACCGGGTCGTCGTGTTCTCGCAGCGTCCCGCCCGCATCAAGTCGGTGGTGGACGTGGAGATCCCACGACCGCGCGATCGAAAGGGGATCCTCCGCGATCCCCGCTTCGCCGAGCTGCACCACCACCTGTGGGATCTGCTGCACGAGACCAGACCCTCCACGCAGACCGGCGCCGCTACCGCCGAAGCCCCCGTCGATGGCGGCTGACGCCTACCCGACCGCGGCCACGCCCCGCGCCACCGGTCGGGGGCCCGTCGCGACCGTCCTGCTGCCCACGGCCTCCGTGGCCGTCGTACTGGGATTGTGGGAGCTCGCGCCACGGGTGGGCTGGGTGAGCGACGCCGTGATGCCGCCGTTCACCCGCACCGTCGGCGGCCTGGTCCAAGTGCTCGGACATCCGGCCTTCGCTGAGAACATGGCCGCGACCGCAGGACGATGGGCGCTGGGCTTCGGCATCGCGATCGTTCTGGGGGTGGCGGTGGGGATCCTGATGGGTCGGTCGCGCGTCCTCTTCTACTTGATCGACCCCATCCTCACGTTGAGCTATCCGGTCCCGCGGGCGGCCCTGATCCTGATCCTGGTGCTCTGGTTCGGGGTCGGTCTGCTGTCGATGGTGGGCATCGTCGTCCTCGGCGCGATCATCCCGATCGTGATCTCCGCCTACCACGGTGCACAGAACATCAACCCGCACCTGCTGTGGTCGGCCCGTGCCCTGGGCACCAGCCGCCGAGCCACCCTCTGGCGAGTGGTCCTGCCGGCCGCGCTGCCGCAGGTCCTCTCGGGGCTGCGCATCGGAATCGCGATCTCGATCTTCACGGTCCTGGCCTCGGAGCTGCTGATCCGCCAAGCGGGCATCGGCGCCTTCCTCTTCACCAACTGGGACCACGGCCAGAACGTGGTGGTCTGGGCGACGGGCCTCGTCCTCGCCACCGTCGGGTTCCTGCTCGACTTCGTGTACGTCCGCCTCGTGCGCGTCGCGGTCCCGTGGCTGGAGGGGCAGGTGTGAGCAGCCCCACCGAGCAGAGTCCCCGTGGTCCCACGACCGACTCCGGGCTCGCCGCGCCCGGGGCTGTCGCCACCGAAAGCATCGATCGCGGGGTCCCTGTCCGTGTCGTGGGCGGCCTCGGCTGGATCGCGCTGCGGGTCTATCCGATCGTGCTCCTGCTGGTGGTCTGGCAGCTGCTCGTCACCGCCGAACTCTTGTCCCCGTTCGTGCTCCCCGGGCCCGTCTCGGTGGCGGAACGCGCCTGGGAACTGGTCGGCGACGGCAGCCTGCAGGGCGAACTGGTGACCACCCTGGGACGCATCTTCGCCGCGTACGGGCTCGCCCTGGTGGTCGGCACGACACTCGGGCTGCTCATGGGACGTCTCACCACCGTGCGCCTCGCACTGCGACCGTTGGTGGCCTACCTGTTCCCGACGCCCAAGATCGCGATCTACCCCGCGTTGTTGATCATCTTCGGGCTGGGGACGGCCTCGAAGGTGGCCCTCGGCTTCGCGGAGTCGGTCTTTCCCATCCTGCTCGCGACGGCGGCGGCGAGCTCGCAGATCGACCCGCGGTTGCTGTGGTCCGCGCGAGCGCTCGGCACCAGCGAGCGCCGCACGTTCCCCCGGGTCGTCCTGCCCGCCTCCCTGCCGGGGATCCTCACCGGGGCACGGATCGGTCTGGTGGGCGCGATCATCGGCGTCTACCTGGGCGAGATGATCGCCGGGGGCGACGGCCTCGGGAACATGATGGACGTGGGCTGGCGACTGCTGCGGACCGCGGACATGTACGTCTCCATCGCCGTCATCGCGGTGCTGGGGCTGCTCCTCGACCGCGCGTTCCTCACCGCGCGCCGTCGCCTGCTCGCCTGGAGCGACGAGGGGGCCCAATGACCACGATTCTCGCGCACGCGCTCGTGTTGACCGTGGACGACCGTCGGCGGGTGCTGCCCGACGGCGCCGTGGCCTTCGACGAGCGGAGCGGGCGCATCACGGCCGTCGGTCCCGCCGACGAGGTGACCGCGGCGGCGCCGTCGGACGCAGCGATCGTCGACTGCACCGACCGGGTCATCACCCCGGGGTTCGTCGACACGCACGTGCACCTCGGCGAACAGCTGGGCCGCGGTCTGGTGCCCGACCACGCCGGGCCCACCGAGTGGCTGCCCGACTGGTTGTTCCATCTCTACGGTGCCCTGGAGCCCGACGACGAACGCACCTGCGCGGAGCTCGCGGTCGCCGAGTTGTTGCTGACCGGTACGACCACGTTCTGCGAGGCGGGCACCCTGCTCGACTGGCGCGCGGCCGCCGACGTGGTGGAGGCCACCGGCATCCGCGGGCAGCTCGGCCGCTGGACCAGCGACCAGGGACCGGACGGACTCCCCCGCCTCGAGACGACACGTGCGGCGCTCGACGCGAACGAGGCGATGCTCGACGGCTGCCGCGACGACTACGGGGACCGGGTCAGCGCGTCGGTGATCCTCCTCGGCCTCGGCACCGCCAGCGAGCCCCTCTTGCGGGAGGCCAAGGAGCTGGCGACCGACCGCGGCGCCGGGGCCGCGGTGATGCACGCGAGCGTCCACCCCGACCACGGCGGCCAGCTCGTGCCCGCCGAGACGCTCGAGGAGCTCGGCTGGCTCGACGGCGCAACCAAGCTCACCCACGCGGTCTACGTCGACATGGAGGACGTGGAGCGCTTCGCCGAAGCCGGCGTCCGGGTCGCCCACTGCCCGACCGCCGCCCTTCGGCACGTCAAGGGCCTGCACCGCTACGGGCTGATCCCGGAGATGCTCGAGTCCGGCGTCCCCGTCGGACTCGGCAGTGACAGCGCCAACGGCTCCAACCACTTCCGGATGCTCCAGCTCATGTACCTCGCGGCGACCCTGTACAAGGACTTCCGGATGGACCAACGCATGATCCCGCCGGAGACGGCGCTCGAGATGGCGACGCGACAGGGCGCGGCCTGCCTCTGGCTCGACGACGAGATCGGGTCGCTGGAGGTCGGCAAGCGCGCCGACCTCGTGGCGTGGTCGACCGAGCATCCCGAATGGCGACCGCTCCTGCACCCCGTCCAGAACCTGGTGCTCAACGCGCCCGACCGCAGTGTCGAGAGCGTCTGGGTCAACGGCCAGCAGCTCGTCGAGCGTGGACGGCTGCGGACCATCGACCTCGATGAGCTGCTTCCCCGCGCCGACGCCGCAGCCAGCGGACTGCTGGCGCGCGCCGATCTGCGGGCCCCCTGGTCGTGGCCGAGCGAAGGGCCCGGCGCGAGGGGGCATCATGGCTGAGCCACCCTCGCTGGCCGGCGAGGTCGCCCTCGTGACGGGCGGCAACCGCGGCATCGGCCGCGCCATCGCCGAGGAGCTCGCGTCCAGCGGCGCCCGGGTCGGGATCACCGGCCGGGACACCGCTGCGCTCGAAGCCACCTCGGAGCAGCTGGGGGAGTCGGTGGTGGCCGTCCGGGCCGACGTCGCGCACGAGGAGGACGTGCTCCGAGCGCTCGACGAGACCCACCAGGCATTCGGCCCCGTGACCTGTCTCGTCAACAACGCCGCGGTCAGCGGGCCGACGGCCCCGGTGCACGAGCTCTCGGCCGACGCGTTCACCTCCACCCTCGAGGCGAACCTCGTCGGGCCGTTCCTCACGGCTCGGCACGCGCTCCCGGCGATGATCGCCGCGGGCCACGGCAGCATCGTGAACATCGGCTCGGTCGCGGGCGTGCAGTCCTACCCCCTGCGTGCTCCCTATGCCGCGTCCAAGTGGGGTCTCGAAGGGTTGAGCCGCACCCTCGCCGCGGAGGTGGGCCCCTACGGAATCCGGGTGAACGTCGTCTCGCCGGGCCCCACGGAGGGGCAACGGTCGACCGACGTGATCGCCCACCGAGCGGAGGCCCTGGGTCAGCCGTTCGACGAGCTGAAGGAGCAGTACGAGGCACGGATCCCGTTGCGGCGGTTCGTCACGGGCTCGGAGGTCGCCGCCACCGTGCGGTTCCTGCTCTCCGATGCAGCGAGCGGGATCACGGGCCAATCATTCCGCGTGAGCGGGGGGATGGAGATCTGAGGTCCCGACGGGCCAAGTCGGTCGTCGGGGTGGTGACGACGACCTGTTAGGGCGAAGACGGCGCTCGAGCAGGCAGGGCAGGAAGGGCAGCCATGGATCTCGAGCCGCTCGTGGCTCGCGCGCGCGAGCGGATGGGCCAACCGGCGTTCGACTACATCGTCGGCGGCGCCGAGGATGAGCGGACGCTCCGGGACAACGAGGACGCCTGGCACCGCCTGCGACTTCGGCCACGAGTCCTGCGCGACGTGGGCAGCGTCGACGCCTCGACCACCCTCCTCGACCGCGCGACCCCCACGCCGATCATGGTGGCTCCCACCGCGATGCACCGGCTGGCACACGTCGACGGTGAACAGGGATCGGCGGCGGCCGCCGCGCAGGTCGGCGCGGTCTTCGTCGCGGCGACGATGGCGACGCAGTCGCTCGAGTCCGTCGCCCGCGTCGCGCCGGGCGCGCGTCGGTGGTTCCAGCTCTACGTCCATCGCGATCGTGGGATGACGCGGGATCTCGTGGACCGTGCGGCCGACACCGGGTTCGAGGCGCTGGTGGTCACCGTCGACGCCCCCGTGCCGGGTATTCGCCGGCGTGACCGGGCAAACGGATTCGAGCTGCCCGAGGATCTGGAACTCGCGAACGTCCGCGCCAGCCTGAACTCCGACAGTGGCGGCGCCATGGACGAGTACTCCGACGCGGCCCTGGAGCCCGGCCTGACCTTCGACGACCTGGCCTGGCTCGCCGCGTTGCGCGACCTGCCGCTGTTCGTGAAGGGGGTGCTGCGCGCGGACGATGCGGCGGCCTGCATCGAGGCCGGTGCGAGCGGCGTCATCGTGTCGAACCACGGCGGCCGCCAGGTCGACGGTGCCGTGTCGACCGTCGACGCGCTCCGGGAGATCGCGCCGCGCCTCGATGCTGGCGCCGAGCTGTACGTCGACGGCGGCGTCCGCAGCGGCACGGCCGTTGCCGCGGCACTCGCACTGGGCGCTCGCGGGGTGCTCGTCGGCCGCCCGGTGATCTGGGGGCTCGCCGCGGGCGGTCGCGACGGCGCGGCAGCGGTCCTGACAGAGTTGCACGAGGAGCTCGAGCGAGCGATGACGCTGCTGGGCGCCCCGACCGTGGCCGACCTTTCGCCCGACCTCGTCGCGACATGATGCGCGCGGCCTGCCTCGAGGAGGACGGGCGGATCACATGCCGACTCGTCCCCGCCCCGCGTCCCCGCTCGGGGGAGCTGCTCGTGCGCACCGAGCTCGCCGCGGTGTGCGGCAGCGACCTCCACGCCGTCCAGGGCGGCATCGGCGCGGCGTCCCCGCCCTACCATCCCGGTTATCCGGGGCACGAGGGCGTCGGCACGGTCGTTGCCGGTGAGGCCTCGGGCCTGGCCCCGGGCCGATCCGTGCTGACCGTCCCCGAAGCGCCGACGGCGTCCGGTTTCGCGGAGTACCAGGCGCTGCCGGCGGGCTCGGTCGTGCCGCTGCCGGTCGGCATCCCGCCCGCGCGGCTCGTCCTCGCCCAGCACCTCGGCACCGTCCTGGCCGCGCTGGACCGCTTCTGGTCACCCGACGGCGTGGATCATGCCGCCGTCGTCGGGGCCGGCTCGGCCGGCCTGCTGTTCGTGCAGGAGCTGCGCCGCCGCGACGTCCGGACGATCGTCGTGTCCGATCCCGATCCCGCGCGCCGCGAACGGGCACGCGCTCTGGGGGCCGAGGCGGCGATCGGAGCGGATGCGGGCGCCCTCGGCGAATCGGTCCTGTCCGTCACGGACGGCCGCGGCGCCGACCTGGTCGTCGAGGCGGCCGGTCACGATGCCGCTCGGGCCGAGGCCGTCGCCGCCCTGGCCGATCACGGCACCCTGGGCCTGTTCGGCCTCCCCGAGCGCACCGGCTCCGCGCCCTTCCCGTTCGAGACGCTGTTCCGCCGCCGCGCGTCCGCGCACGCCACGTACGGCGCCCAGAGCGAGCCCGGCCTGCGTTCGTTCCGCGCCGCGGTCGACCTCATCGAGCGAGGCACCGTGAACGTCGACGGGTGGCTCACGCACACCTACCCGATCGAGCGGATCGGCGACGCGATCGAGCACGCGGCGTCGCGGCGGGACGATGCCCTCAAAATCGGGATCACGTTCGAAGGACCGTGAGTTCGCGAGGGATGAAGGAGAGCCCGTGAGCGAGGAGATGCAGCTGTATGACCTGCGGGTCACCGTCGACCGGATCGAGGGACGATCGGTGTGCGGGATGGCCCCCGGGGACTGTTTCGAGCTGACCAACTCGAACGAGATCCGCCTGCCCGAGGGCAAGCACTTCTGCCTGTACGCGCTCCAGGCGGTGCTGCCGCTGCTGCCCGCGAAGCAGCGGGAGCTCGCCGACAGCGACTGGATGGCCCAGGACGCCGAGGTCGCGTGCCCCGATCCGGACGAGCGGCTCATCATGCGGGTCGAGCGCACCCGGAAGGTCACGCTGCGCACCGACGACCTGACATGACCCCATCGCCCGACGCGCCCCCGCCCGGCGCGAGAACAGGAGCATCCATGCGTCGTGACCGTCCCGAGATCGGGCTGGGGTTCCAGAGCGACAAGACCGCCGAGGAGTACGCCGAGCTGGCGAGGGCGGCGGAGGCCGCGGGCTTCGACGTGCTCAGCGTCTTCAGCGACCTCATGTATCAACCGCCGGTCTTCCCGTTGCTCGTCATGGCGGGGGTCACCGAACGGGTGCGCCTCGGGCCCGCGTGCCTGAACCCGTACTCGCTCGCGCCGTTCGAGATCGCGGGACAGACCGCGGCGCTGGACCTGGCATCGCACGGGCGCGCCTACGTCGGCATGGCCCGGGGCGCGTGGCTCGGCGACGTGGGCATCGAGCAGACCCGACCGGTCACCACGCTGCGGGAGGCCGCCACTGTCGTCGGTCGGCTGCTCGGCGCCGACGATCGGGGCTTCGAGGGCGAGGTGTTCCGCCTGGCCCGGGGGACGAGGCTGGCCTACGAGCCCGCACGCTCGCGCGTGCCGCTGCTCATCGGCACGTGGGGTCCGCGCGCGGCGGCCCTGGCCGGCGAGATCGCCGACGAGGTGAAGATCGGCGGCACCGCCAACCCCGACATGGTCAGCGTCATGCGCGAGCGCATCCGGGTCGGCGCGGACGCCGTAGGGCGCGACGTCGACGAGGTCGGCGTGGTCGTCGGCGCGGTCACCGTCGTCGCGCGCGACGGCGACGAGGCTCGCCGCCACGCCCGGCGCGAGGTCGCGATGTACATCGACGTGGTCGCCGACCTCGACCCCACGCTGGAGCTGCCATCCGACCTGCTCACCGAGCTGCGCGGCCATCTGCAGGCCGGTCGGCCCCGCGAGGCGGGCGCGGCGATCCCCGACGACCTGCTCGACCGCTTCGCGTTCGCGGGGGACCCCGACCACGTCGCGGCCATCGCACGCGGTGTGCTCGAGGCCGGTGCCGCCCGCGTCGAGTTCGGCACCCCCCACGGCCTCACCGACCGGGAGGGGGTCGAGCTGCTCGGCCGGGAGGTCTTGCCGAAGCTGCGCTAACGCTCGCGGGGCAGGAGCGCGCGGTCGTCGCGGGCCACGCGCCCGTCGCGGAGGACGAGGTGCAGCCGCCGCAGCGCGGCGATGTCGGCGAGCGGGTCCCCCTCGACCGCGATCAGGTCGGCGCGCTTGCCGACCTCGAGCGTGCCCAGCTGGTCGGCCGCCCCCAGCCAACGAACCGGCTCCAGGGTCGCGGCCTCGAGCGCGGCCTCGGGCGTCATCCCGCCCTCGACCATGAACTCGAGCTCGCGCACCGTGGCGGTGGTGTCCTCGTAGGGCTCGGCCGGCAGCATGTCCGAGCCCAGGCCGATGGGAACGCCGGCCTCGAGCGCCGCCGCGAAGGACGCCATGTGCCGCTCGCCCGCCCCGAGCGCTCGCTCCATCATCCATGCCGGCACGCCCATGCGCTCGAAGTACTCGCGGCAGCGGGTCACCACCAGGGTGGGGACGAGCTGCACGCCCCGGTCGGCCATCGCCTGCGCGACCTCGGGCGTCAACTCGTAGCCGTGCTCGACGCCGTCGAGGCCGAGCTCGACCGCTTCCGCGATGGCACCGGCGGGTCCCGCGTGCGCTGTCACTCGGCGACCCCAGGCGTGGGCGACCTCCAGCACTGCCGCGAGCTCGTCGGTCGCCAGCTGGGGCGTGTCGATCCCCTCGTGCTCGCCGGCGATCCCGCCGCTGATCATCACCTTGATGAGGTCCGCGCCCGCCCGCAGCTGCGCGCGCACGCCGTGACGGAACCCGGCCTCGCCGTCGCACTCCAGGGTCCCGTCGCCCCCGTGGCCGTGTCCCCCCGTGCAGCAGAGGCCCTGCCCCGCGGTGAACACGCGCGGCCCCGGGACCGTCCCGGCCGCGATCGCCGCCTGTAGCGCGAAATCCGCGCCACGGCTCTCGCCCACGCAGCGCACCGTCGTGACCCCTGCGCGCAGGGCCGCGGCGGCGTTGCCGGCCATGCGGAACGCGAGCTCGGCGTCGCTCTCGGTCGCCAGCAGGGCGCCGGCCGCGCCCGGGTGGCGCAGGCTGAAATGGGTGTGGAGGTTGCCGAGCCCCGGCAGGACGGTCGCCCCGCCGAGCTCGCACGGGCGCGGCTCCGGCCCATCGCCCTCCCGCGCCCGCGAGCGCACGTCCTCGACGGGGCCGACCGCCGCGACGGCGCCGTCGCGGATCAGCACGCCGGCGTCGGGGCGCGCCCCGGCTCCCGAGGCGTCCCACACGGTGCAATCGGTCAGTAGCAGGTCGGTCACGGGTGGGCTCCTCCTGGTCGTTCGCCGGCCGGTGCTCGTGCTGCTTCCTCCGGACGCCGTGCCTGCCCGCCCGGCTCGTGGAGCACGCACGCGACCTGCCGGGCGTCACCGACGGTCCGCAGTGACGGGTGCTCCGGCATGCAGGCGTCGTGAGCGTACGGACACCTGGGATGGAAGACGCAGCCGTCGGGGGGATCGGCGGGATCGGGAACCTCGCCGGGCAGCCCGCTCGGCGCGACCCCCACCTGCTCGGGGTGCGGGACGGCGCGGATCAGCGCTTCCGTGTAGGGGTGCAGCGGGAGCCGCCACATGGAGGCCGTCGGCCCGAGCTCCGCGATGCGGCCGAGGTACATGACCGCGACCCGGTCGCACACGTGCCGTACGAGGGAGAGGTCGTGGCTGATGAACAGGATCGATAGTCCGAGATCGCGGCGCAGCTCGACGAGCACGTTGGCCACCTGCGCCTGGATCGACGCGTCGAGCGCGGCGACGGGCTCGTCGGCGACGATCACCCGCGGCTCGGGTGCGAGCGCCCGGGCGATCGCGATCCGCTGCCGCTGCCCGCCGGAGAACTGATGCGGGTAGCGGGGCGCGTCGCGCGCCTCCAGGCCGACCTGCTCGAGGAGCGCGCCGGCGCGCCGGCGGCGCTCCTGCCGTGAAGCGTGGCCCCGCAGGGCGTCGGTGATTTGCTCGCCGATCCGGCGCCGCGGGTTCAGCGACGCGAACGGGTCCTGGAAGACCATCTGCAACTTGCGCTCGCGTTCCGGCCGCGCGCGCCCGCGCACGTGGCGGATCGGCTCGCCGTCGAAGACGACCTCGCCCCCCGACAGCGGCATCAGCCCCACACCGGCGCGCGCGAGCGTCGACTTCCCGCAGCCCGACTCCCCGACGAGGCCGAGGATCTCGCCCTCCTCCAGGTCGAGGTCGACCCCGGCGACCGCGTGCACCGGCGCGCGCCCCTTGCGGGCGAACTCAACGTGCACGTCGCGGAACGAGAGCAACCCCATTCTCATCCCATCCGATCCGTCACCGGCACGAGCGGATCGACGGGGCACGCCGAGCGGCGGCCGTCCTCGAGCCTCACGAGGTCGGGGACGTGCTCGCGACAGGAGGCCAACGCGTAACCGCACCGGGGGTGGAAGGCGCAGCCGGGGGGCAGCTCGAGCGGGCTCGGCGGTCGCCCGGGGATCGACTGCAGGAACCCGGGTCCCTGCCCGTCCGGCGACTGGGCGTCCTCGTCGGCGCCTCCCCCGGGCAGGGCCTCCAGCAGCCCGCGGGTGTAGGGATGGCGCGGCTCGGTGAGCAGCTGGTCGGCGGTGCCGTGCTCGACCACCCGACCGGCGTAGAACACCGCGAGCTCGTCGGCCATCGCGGCCAGCACGCCGAGGTCGTGGGTGATGAGCACGATCGCGATCCCCAGTTCGTCCCGGAAGCTGTCGAGCAGGCCGAGGATCTCGGCCTGCACCGTCACGTCGAGCGCCGTGGTGGGCTCGTCGGCGATGAGGACGCGGGGCTCGCAGGCCAGGGCGATCGCGAGCGCGAGCCGCTGGCGCATCCCACCCGAGAACTGGTGCGGGAATGCCCGCAGCGCGCCCTCGGGGTCGGGGACCCGCACCATCCGCAAGAGCTCGACCGCGCGGTGGCGCGCCGAGCGGGCCGACGTCCGCCGGTGGTGCCGCAGGTGCTCGGTGAGCAGCCGCTCCACCCGCAGCATGGGGTGCAGCGTGGTCATGGGGTCCTGGAACACCATCGCGATCTCGTTGCCGCGGATCCGGCGCAGTGCCCGCATCGGCATCCCCAGCAGCTCCTGCCCGCGGAACCGCACCGAGCCCGAGGCGGTCCCGCCGGGTGGCAGCAGCCCGAGCACCGACGAGGCGGTCAGCGACTTGCCGCTGCCGCTCTCGCCCGCGATGCCGTGGATCGTGCGCTCGCGGACGTCGAGGTCGATGCCGTGCACGACGGGCACGAGACCGTCGGCCGACGGGAGCCAGACCCGCAGGTCGCGTAGCTCGAGCAGCGCCTCGGTCACAGGGCCCTCCTGCCGAGGCCCTTCGACGTCCTCGGGTCGAGCGCGTCGCGCAGATTGTCGCCGAGCAGGTTGAAGGCGAGCACGATCGTCACGATCGCGAGCCCGGGGAACATCCCCACCCACCAGGCCGCGAACGAGTCCGCGCCGGCGGCCACCATCGACCCCCACTCGGGAGCGGGAGGTCGGGCACCGAGGCCGAGGAACGACAGGGCCGACAGCAGGAGCACCGCGTTGCCCATCTCGAGGGTGGCGAGCACGGCGACGCTGCCGGCGACGTTCGGGAGCACGTCGCGGCGTAGCGCGGCGGGGCCGGCCACGCCGGCCAACCGGCTGGCCTGGAAGTAGTCCATTTCGCGGATCGACAGGACGAGGCCCCGGACCACCCGCGCGTACACCGGCCACGACACCACCACGATCGCGATGACCGCGTTGCGCAGGTCAGGGCCGAGCGCCGCGGTGACCGCCATCGCGAGGATGATGTTCGGGAACGCGAAGAAGAGGTCCACCAGCCGCATCAGGACGTTGTCGACGACACCGCCCGCGTAGCCCGCGACCGCGCCGACGAGGCTACCGATGGTGGCGGCGACGGCGACGATGATCAGCGCCAGCGGGATCGAGGTCCGCGCGCCGTAGAGCACGCGGGTGAGGATGTCGCGACCCACCCGGTCGGTCCCGAACCAGTGGTCGATCGAGGGCGGCGCCAACCGCTCGGCGGTCTGCGCGAGCGGCTCGAACGGAGTGATCCACGGGGCGAGCAACGCGAGCACGAGCCACGTGCCGACGATGCCCGCGCCGATGAGCGCGAGCGGCTGGCGCCAGGGCGAACGGACGAGGCGGCGCTGCTGGCGCCGCATCGCCCGATCGAGGGTGGGGGTCTCGGTGCTCACTCGATCCGGATCCTCGGGTCGATCACGCCGTACAGCACGTCGACGACGAAGTTGATCGTCACGTACACGAGCGCGACGAAGAGCGACACGCCCATGATCGCCGGCACGTCGAGGTTGAGCGCGCTGCGGAACGCGTACGAGCCCACCCCGGGCCAGGAGAAGATGCTCTCGATCAGCACCGTACCGGACAGCATGCTGCCGAACGCGAGGCTCGCGACGGTGATGACCGGCACGAGCGCCGCCCGCAGCACGTGGCCGATCACCACGCGGCGCCCATGCAGGCCCTTGGCCCAGGCGGCGCGGATGTAGTCCTGCTCGATGACCTCCAGCACGCTCGAGCGCGTGAACCGCGTGAAGAGCCCCACCGCGAAGGCCGCGAGTACCGACGCCGGCAGCACGAGGTGGTGCAGCGCCGAGCGGAACGCCTCCCAGTCGCCGTCCAGCACGGCGTCCACCGTCATCGCCCCCGTCACGGTCTCTGGAGGGATCAACACGGGGTCGAGGCGCCCGGAGCTCGGGACGAGGCCGAGCTCGAAGTTGAAGAGGTAGACGGCGACGAGCGCCAACCAGAACGGGGGCATCGACAGGCCGAGCAGCGACACCACCCGCAGGAACTGGTCGATTGACCGGCCGGCACGGACGGCCGCGATGGTGCCGAAGGCCACCCCCAGCAGGACCGCGATGACGATCGCGGTGAGCGCCAGCTCCATCGTGGCGGGCACGAAGTCGGCGAGGTCCTCGGTGACCGGTCGGCGGCTCTGCTGACTCTCGCCCAGGTCGCCCTGCAGCACGTTGGTCAGGTAGCGCCCGTACTGCACCGGCAACGGTTGATCGAGGCCGTACCGCTCCTCGAACGCGGCGACGGCCTCGGGGTTCTCGAGCGCCTGCTCCGACAGGTTCGCCGAGATGGGATCCCCCGGCACGACCTGGGTGAGCAGGAACGAGACCAGCGTCGCCCCGACGGCGAGCAGCACCGCCGCTGCCAACCGCCGGGCGACGAACCTCCAGAGCGCCGCGCCCGTCAACGGGGAACCCCGGCTACTCCCAGCCGAGGTCCGCCAGGTTCACGCGCCAGTTCGAGTCGTAGACCACCCCGGTCATCGAGGAGTCGGCGACCAGCGCTTCGGCCGGCTGGAACAACGGGAAGAACGGGGACTCCTCCTGGAGCGCGCGTTGCCACTCCCGGTACGCCTCCTCCCGGTCGTCGTCGGTCGCGACCCGCGCGGCGTCCCCGACCTCGGTGACCGCGGGCGCGGCGTCCTCGGGCCAGCCCGCGCGCTCGCCGTGCAACGCGCCGGGCATGAACGTGAGGTAGGCCTCAGGATCGGGGAAGTTCGGGGCGTTCGGCGACAGCGCCAGCTCCGTGTCCCCGTCGCGATCCCGTTCGAGGAAGGTCTCGATGGGGGCGGGATCCAGGACCACCGAGAGCCCCGCCTCGTCCAGTTGCGACTGCACGATCTCGGCCACCGGCTCGAAGGCCAACCCGTTGAAGTTGATGTCGCTCGGGTACGTCAGCTCGACGTCCTCGCCGTCGTAACCCGCAGCGTCGAGGGACTCCTCCACCCGATCGAGGTCGCGCTCGGGGACCTCGTCCTGCGGGAGCGCGCCGAGGAACTGCTCGCCGATCACGCTCGGGGCGAAGCGGGTGTCCGGCCCGGCGAAGTCGACGAGCTCCTCGTAGTCGAGCCCGTGGCGCACCGCCTCCCAGAACTCGGGCGACGCGGTCACGGGGGACAGCTCCTCGTCCGCGTTCGCGCTCATGACCCAGCTGTCTGGCGCCGCGTCGCTGTCGACCTGCAGGCCGGCCTCGTCCACCTCCTCCAGGTCGCGCCCGGCGAGATCGAGCACCAGGTGGCTCTCGCCGCTCTGGATGTTGAGCCGCTGCGTCTCCGTCTCGACGTTGCGCAGCACGATGCGTTCGAACTCGGGCACCTCGCCCCAGTAGTCGTCGTTGCGGGTGAACACCACCTGCTCCTCCGCGGAGAAGCTCTCGAGCTCGAACGGACCGCTGCCGGCGGACTGCTCGTTGAGGTGGGCCTCGGCCTCGTCGTCCTGGTCGGCGCCCTCCTCGGCGGTGCCGCCGGCGGCCTCGACCTCCTCGCGGTTGACGATGCCGAGGGCGGGCGAGGTGAGCTTGCTGATGAGCGTCGGCAGGGGCCGCTCGGTCTCCATCTCCACGGTCAGGTCGTCGACCGCCTCGATGCGCTCGACCTCCTCGAGCAGGAACGATCCAGAGCCGAGGAGGTTCCGTTGACGCCGCAGGCTGAACTCCACGTCGTCGGCGGTGAGCTGGCTCCCGTCGGTGAACGTGACGTCGTCGCGCAGTTCGAACGTGAAGTGCTCCGCGTCGTCGTCCATCTCCCAGTCATCGACGAGCATGGGCACCGGCTCGCTCACGTCGCCGGCCTCGAAGGTGAACAACGTGTCGTAGAGCGCGCGGGCCACCGTGTGACCGGTGGGCTCCCACTGGCGACCGGGGTCCGCGGTCGTGAGCACGAACGAGTTGTCCACCACCAGCGAGTCGGGCCGGTCGCCCGCGTCGTCGGGCTCGTCGTCGTCCGGCTCGTCGTCGGGCTCGTCGGTCTCGTCCTCCGCGACGTCGGCGTCGTCGTCGGCCTCGTCGTCGTCCGGGGCTCCGCACGCGGCCGCGACGAGGACGACGAGCAGCAGGCACACGAGCGAGGCGGATCTGCGACCGAGCAGAGCGATCATCTCCCGTCCTTCCTGGGCACCGAGCGTGGGGGTGTCCCGGGTGCCGCCGCCGGCACGGAATGTCTCTTCCGTAACGGTCGCCAGCCGACCGGAATAACGAGCAGCGTAGGAGCCCCGAACTAGGACCTCAAGCACTTCGGCCGAGGTTCTATAGATTACCGAACAGGGCGTGAACCGGCGACCGACGCGGCTCGGTCGGGCGCGGACAGCGTCAGTCCTCACCCTCCAGTTCGGTGGGCAACTCGAACTCCAGGGTGCCTTGTTCGGTCCGGTGCACGACGATCTCGTACTCCCTTGGTCCGACGCCGTCGACCCCGGTCTCGAACAGGCGCAGCACCTCGTCCCCGTCACGATCGACCCATTCGAGCGCCCCGAGGTCCTCCCGGAGCCCGTCGCCACGGAGCGAGACCTCGTACTCGTCGGGATCGGCGCCATCGACGAGACGGTCGGGACTCCCCCAGTCGGCGACCCGCAGCGTCGGCTGCGGCCCGGTCTCCAACCATGCGATGGCCGCACCGTCCGGCTGCCAGCGCTCGGCCACCCGTGCTGCGTCGTCCCCACCCAGCACGTACTCGTATGACTCGTCATCGTCCGCTCGGGTCGCGATGACCCGTGCCTCGTCTGGTGTGCGCAGCAATCCGCCGAACCGCTCGGCGGTCTGCCCGGGCCATGCAGACGCGCCGAACTCCCGGCCTTCGACCTCCTCCTCGTGCCACACGTGGAACCGGCCCTCACCGTCCACCGCCCAGCCGAGAACGGGGTCCGGCCCCTCGGATTCGGGGTCCCGTCCCGACATCAGCCAGCTCAGTACCGCGTCCGAACGGAGCTCCGCCGCTGGCTGCAGGGTGGCCAGGACCTCGGCGACCTCGGCCGTGTCGAGCCCTCGGGCCTCCACCGCGACGTCGACACCCGGCGCGAGGAAGGTGGACCAGTGCGGCTCTGACGGCACTTCCCGGGCGACCTCCGTGACGAGCGGCGCATCCACTCGGTGGGCGGGCACCGTTCCGGCGGTGTCGTGCTCCCCATCGGTCAACACCCTCGGCGCCGTGCCCAGACTCGGGAGGACCCTTGCCAGCGGACTGATGGCCAGACCCCGCCAGTCGTCGAGCAGCTCCGCGCATGTCGCGGCGGGCCCGTCGTCCACGATGAGCAGCACGAATCCATCGGGATCCACGTCGGGGCAGTCGTCGGCCCCGGGGCCCCCCGCCTCCACGTCCTCGTCGCGGCCGGAAGGCTCCTCGAGGGGGGGTCCGAGACCCCCGTCCCAGTCCTCGGCGGACCCGAACGGCGGCTCGTGGACCTCCCAGTCGTCGGGCACCGTGAGCACCGCGTTATCGACGGTGACCTCGTCGCCTGCACCGACCGCACCGAGGAACACGTCGGCATGCCGATCCGGTAGGAGCCAAGCGGTGCCGGCCAGCGCCACTCCCACGAGGACCACCGCGCTCGCGGCGCCACCGGCCCACCGGTGGATGCGGCGCCGCACGATGCGTCGGTCCGCGCGGACCCACACCTCGCTCGGATCGGGACCATCGCCTGCACGCCGCTCCAGGGCTCCGCGAATCCTCGGATCCGTCATGGCGCTTCACCCTCCCGATCGCCGGCGAGCTCGGCGCCCTCGCGCAGACGGGCCAATCCGCGCGAGAGCAGCGACTTCGCTGTGCCGTTCGGACAGCCCATCGCCTCCGCGACCTCCTCGACCGACAGGTCGGCCCAGTACCGGAGCACGACGGCGGTGCGTTGCCGCTCGGGGAGCTCCTCGAGCAGCACGCGCACGCGATCGGCATCGTCGTGCTGCTCGGGCGCCGGGGTGTCCGCACGCCCGTCGCCACGACGGCGACTCTCGAACGTGCGCTGACGCCCGACACGCCGGAAGTGACTGTTGACCTCGTTGACCACCGCCCGCCGCACGTACCCGGCCACGCGGTCGACGCGCCCGCGCCTCCACTGCTCGTAGGTCTTCGCGAAGGCCTCGGCGGTCGCGTCCCGGGCGACCTCCGAGTTACCGCACAGAGCTTGCGCGAGTCGTCCCACCTCGCTGACGTGCGCCGCGAAAACCTCCGCGAACTGGTCGCGGTCACCGTTCCGGAACCCCTGCATGACCCCGCTCGATCGGACGCGAGCCTTGGCTTGCTCCTCGTCCGGTCCGACGCCGCCGGGACCTTCGAGGATGCAGCGGTTGGTGGGTCCGAGGCAACGGCCCCCGACGTGCTACTGGAAGCCTTCACCCCACAGCACGGCGATCAGCGCGAGAAGGACGATCAGGGCGACGGTCCAGGCGACCACGCGTAGAACCCGCAGCAGGATGGTCCGTCCGCGGTTCGTGTGGCCCTGCTCCGTGGGCAGCCACGGATCATCGACGGACATCGGTGGTTCCCCCGGGAATCGCGAGCTTCGGTACGGGCGCACAGCGCCCGATCCGAACCCTACGTCGCGAGGCGAGTCCCCGTGGCTGGCCTCTCCCGGCCGGCTGGGCACCTCCGCTCGAGCGGGCCGCCTACCGCAGCTCGCGGCGCAGGATCTTGCCCGATGCCGACTTGGGTATCCGGTCGACGAACTCGACCTGTCGGACGCGCTTGTGCGGCGCGACCCGCTCGGCGACCCACGCCATGAGGTCCTCGGGATCGAGCTCGCCCGCGGCGACGACCACGGCCTTCGGCAGCTCGCCGGCCTCGGCATCAGGCACGCCGACGACCGCGCAGTCGGCCACCCCCTCGTGCTCGAGCAGCAGCGCCTCGAGCTCGGCGGGCGGCACCTGGAACCCCTTGTACTTGATGAGCTCCTTCAGGCGGTCGACGATGCGGAACCGGCCGTCCTCGTCACGCACCGCGAGGTCCCCCGTGCGCAACCATCCGTCGTCGTCGATCGTGTTCGCGGTCTCATCGGGGCGCCCCAGGTAGCCGCGCATGACCTGCGGCCCGCGTACCACCAGCTCGCCCTCCTCCCCGATGCCGGCCATCGTCCCGTCCGGGTGGCGGATGGCGGCCTCGGTGTTCGGCACGACGAGCCCGACGGCGTCGTGCCGGTTCCCACCCGGCTGCAGCGACGAGAGGTGGGTGACCGGGCTCGTCTCGGTCAGTCCGTAGCCCTGCGCGACACCGCAGCCCAGCCGCCGCTCGATCGTGGCGGCCACCTCGGGGCTCAGAGGTGCAGCGCCGGAGAGCACCATGCGCAGGCTGCTGAGATCGTGCTCGTCGACCGACGGGTCGTGGGCGAGCGCGAGCGCAATGGGCGGGACCACGAAGGCGCGCGTGATGCGCTGCTGCTCGATCACCCCGAGGAACTGGGCGAGATCGAAGCGGGGAAGGGTCACCACGCGCGCGCCCTGCCACAGCCCGAGGTTGAGCACCACGACCATTCCGTAGATGTGAAAGAACGGCAGCACCGCCACGACCCGGTCCCACGGCTCGATCTGCAGGAACGGCTGGCTCTGGCAGAGGTTGGCGACCAGGTTGCGGTGGGTGAGCTCGACGCCCTTCGGTAGGCCGGTGGTGCCGCTCGAGTAGGGCAGCACCGCCAGCGCCGAGTGCGGGTCGCGGGGGTCCTCCTCCAGCCGGGGCTTCGTCGCGAGCAGGTCGTCGAACGCGAGCGCGCCCTGCGGCGCCTCCCCCACGACGACGAGGGTGAGATCGCCCGCCTTCGACGCGGCGGGCTCGGCCGTCGCCAGCAGCGCGTCGGCGGTGACGAGCACCTTCGCGGCCGAGTCCGCGAGCTGGTGGCCGAGCTCCTCGGCGGTGTACAGGGGGTTGACGGTCGTCACGATCGCCCCGGCGAGCAGCACGCCGTGGAACGCCGCGGCGAAGGCCGGACCGTTGGGCAGGTGCAGCGCGACGACGTCGTCGGGGCGGATCCCGAGCCTGCGCAGGGCGGTCGCGAACCCGGCCGCGCTTCGCGCGAGCTCACTCCGCGACACGACCCGGTTGGTGGCACCGTCGACGATCGCGGGCGCGTCACCGTTGCCCTCGACGCCACCCAGCACGAGCTCGGGCACCGTGACGTCGGGGATCTCGACGTTCGGAAAGATGCTCCGAGTGATCATCCCGCCTCCTTCTACTGCCCTCACCTGGACCGTCAGCGCAATGCCTCCCGAAGGCTGAGCGTAAACGCGGTCGAGTTCCAGTGAAGGACCGCGCCTTCAGGCTCGCGGCTTCGGCACGGCGCCCCTCCGCGCGTGCGACCACCGCATGATCCGCGCGGAAGCCGGACTCACGCGCCTCAAGCGCTCGTGGCTCCGTGCGTTCCCGGACCCCTACATGTTGTGTGTCCGGAACGTCCCCTACGGATTCCTTTCGTTCAACAACTTGGCTTGCAAGGATCCTCGATCCGCTGGGACCCGCACCACGAGGCGGGCCACCCCGGCACCAGCGGTGGCCCCCACATCCACCGCCCCACAACCTCGAAGGGAGTGGTCATGAAGGCATCCCGGGCAGCGTTACTGCTCAGCCTGTCCCTACTCGTCGTGCTGGTGATCGGCGCCCCCGTCATCGCGGATGAGCACGATGACTTTGACGAAGTGTTGATCAACGAGATGGCGACCCGCGGACCCGGCGGAGCCACGGACAATTTCATCCTCGTCACGAACCACGGGGACGAGGCGGTCGACGCGTCCGGCTGGGAGATCCAGCGGTGCAACAACACCGGCACCGGGTTCGTGGGCACCCAGGTCACCGTCGAGGACGGGACGACCCTGGAGCCGGGCGACGAGTACCTCGTCGCGCACGATGACGGTTACACGGGCGATCGCGAGCCCGACGCGACCTACGGCGTCTCCATCTCCGACGACGGCGGCGCGCGCATCAACGACGACGGCGAGATCCTCGACAGCGTCGGCTTCGGGACCAACGCGAACAACTGCACCGTCGGCGATCCCGGGGATCCACTCACCACCGGGGAGGGCGACGATGGCCTCAGCCACCACCGCGTGGACGACACCGGTGACAACGCGAGCGACTTCGAGAAGGCCGCACGGTCCGTCGACGACACCGCCGACGGTGAGGTCCAGTTGGTGGAGATGTCGACGCGTGGACCTGGGGGTGCGCAGGACAACTTCGTGCGCATCGAGAACGTCGGCGGTTCGAACGTCGATGTGTCCGGTTGGGCGATCGAGCGGTGCAACAACACCGGAAGTGGTTTCGTCGGTACGCAGGTCTCGATCGACGACGGGACCGTGCTCGGGGCTGGTGAGGACTACCTCGTCGCGAAGGACGGCGACTACACCGGGGACCGGACGCCGGACGCGACCTACGGCGTCTCCATCTCCGACGACGGCGGCGCGCGCGTGGTCGATGGTGACGATGTGGTGGTCGATGGGGTCGGCTTCGGGACGAACAACAACAACTGCACCCAGGGAGACCCCGCCGAGGAGTTGACCTCAGCTGAAGGTGACCAGGGCCTGTCGCACCACCGGATCGACGACACCGGTGACAACGCGACCGACTTCGAGAAGGACGCACGCAGCGTCGATGACGACAACGGGAACGGCGAGGCGCCGAGCTGCGACGACCCGACCGCGATCTCCGAGATCAACACCGTCGGCGACGACGGGCTGCCGGACACCGACATGCTCGACGAGGACGTCGCCGTCGAAGGCGTGGTCACCGCGAACTTCCTGGACGGGCTGAACGCCTTCTTCGTCCAGGAGCCCGAGCTCGACCTCGACGCGGACGGATCGCAGGGGATCATGGTCTACGCCCCCGACGATGACGACGACGTCGTGGCCGTGGGCGACGAGGTGTGCGTGACCGGTGAGGTCGACGAGTTCAACGGAACCGTCCAGCTCAGCTGGGCCGACATCGACGTGCTCGACAGTGAGCAGGAGCTCCCCGAGGCCATCGACCTCGAGATGCCGGTCGACGATCGCACCGAGCTCGCGGCGATCGCCGGGATGCGTGTGGACATGACCTCCGCCGAAGGGGCCATGACCGTCACCCAGAACTACTTCCAGGGGCAGTTCGGCGAGTTGGACCTGAGCGCCACCGGCCGCCTCTGGAACCCCACCGAGTTGTACGACCCGCACACCGAACTCGACCTCGTCGAGCAGGAGCAGGAGGACAACCTCAACAGCTGGATCAAGCTCGACGACGCCAGCAGCGAGGAGAACGCCTCCCCGACGCCGTGGCTGGAGAACGGCGCCGACCGCGCCGGCGCGCAGACCGAGGACGTCATCGAGGGCATCACCCACTACCAGCACGGCAACTACCGCGTCCAGCCGACCGACAAGGACGCGATCGAGTTCACTAACGAGGACAACCCGCGGCCGGACGAGCCGCCGGACGTGCTCGCCGGCGCCGACGAGGGCACGGAGACGGTGACCGTCGCCGGCTTCAACGTCCTCAACTACTTCACGACGCTCGGCGACCGCGGCGCCTCCACCGAGGAGGAGTTCGAGCTCCAGGCCGCGAAGATCGTCACGGCCATCACGAAGATGGACGCCGACGTCGTCGGGCTCATGGAGATCGAGAACAACTTCGGTGAAGAGGACGCGGCGATCGACGACCTCGTCGAGCGCCTCAACGACGAGGCCGGCGAGGGCACCTACGACTACGTCGGTCAGGACGAACTGATCGGCAACGACGCGATCTCGAACGCGCTGATCTACCAGCCGGAGGAGGTCACCCCCGTCGGCGAGCCGGCGGTCTCCGACCAGGAGGCCATGGTCAACCCGCGCGACGCGGACCAGGAGCGCAACCGCCCAGCGGTCACGCAGGCGTTCGAGACCGACACCGGTGACGTCTTCGTCGCCGCCGTGAACCACCTGAAGTCCAAGGGCTCCGGGTGCGACGAGGAAGGCAACATCGGCGACGACGACGAGTGGCAGGGCAACTGCAACGGGACGCGCACCGACTCCGCCGAGGAGCTCGTGCGCTGGCTCGAGGAGGACGACCCCACCGGCACCGGCGCGGACGAGATCGCCATCATCGGCGACATCAACGCCTACGCCCAGGAGGACCCGGTCCAGGCGATCCTCGACGCCGGTTACCAGGACACGCTCGCCGACCAGCTCGGCGAGGTCTACACCTACGTGTTCGACGGGGAGCACGGCCGGCTCGACCACGGACTCGTCTCCGACGAGTTGGTGGACGCCGGACGGCTGGTCGACGCCGACGTCTGGCACATCAACGTCGATGAGCCGGCGGCGTTCGACTACAACGCCTGGAACAACGAGGAGGACCAGGACGAGAGCGAGTTCCGCTCGTCCGACCACGACCCGATCCTGCTGGGCCTCCAGTTCGAGGAGGAGCCCGAGCCGCAGATCGAGGCCGAGTTCGGCGATCCCCGCGGCCGGGCGATGACCGTCCGCACGAACGTCGTGCCGTTCTCCGTGACCGACGCGGAGGGTGACCCCGTCGACGACGCCGACATCACCGTCGAGGTGGAGACCTCGGACGGTGAGACCTTCGAGGCCGACGTCAACCAGCGCGGTGGGGACGGCGAGTACCACGCCCGGTTCTCGACCGACACCGCCGGCGATACGACGCTGACCGCCTTCGACGCCGACGGCAACGAGCTCGGCGACACCGTCATCGAGCTCGAACAGCGTCCCGGCGGCCCGCCGGCAGGCGGGGGCCCGCCGGGCAACTGAGCCCTCGCGGGGGCGGCCGAACCGGGCGCCCCCGCGATCCGACACTCGGAGGTCGAGACGGGGGTCGGCCTCCGAGCAGCACGGCTTCACCGGCAACGGTTCGTGTCTGGTGCTGGAACCCGGGTCCGAACCGTTCGAGATGCCGGTTCACGTCACCGGAGGTGACCGCTATGTCGAAGACCCACCCGCCACGCACGACCCGTGACCACCGACGACCGACGATGGTCCTCATCGGCGCCATCGCCGCGATGATGCTGTTGGCCGCCCCGACCGTGGGGGCCAGTCCCGGCCCGCCGGAGCACGCCGGGGGTCCGCCGGACCACGCGGTCGGCCCGCCCGACGGTGTACCACCGGGACCCCCGGACGGCGTACCGCCGGGCCCGCCGGACGGGGTCGACCCGCCGGGTCACGACGTGGACGTGACGATCCTGCACGACACCCATCTGCACGGCTCGTTCGGGGACGCCGACGAGCCGAACCTCGCGACCTACAGCACGCTCGTGGAGGAGCGCAAGGAAGCCAACGACCATGCGATCTTCGTCGGTAACGGAGACGAGATCGCGCCGTCGGTGATGTCGAGCGTCTTCCGCGGCCAGCACATGATCGATGCCCTGAACGAATCTCCGCTGGACGTGACCACGCTCGGGAACCACGAGTTCGACTACGGGCCGGACAACGCCCGTGACCTGCTCGCCGACAGCGAGTTCCCCTGGGTGACCGCGAACGTGCGCGACCCCGAGACCGGGGACGTGTTCGGGGCCGAGCTCGGCGTCGAGCCGTACATCCTCGAGGAGATGGGCGAGGTCACCGTCGGCGTGACCGGGCTCGGTCCCGAGGGGATGGCCACGATCACGTCGCTGAACGGCGAGGCCGAGCAGATCGACGCGAACGAGGCCCTCGACGAGGTCGTCCCGCAGATGGAGGCCGACGGGGCGGACGTCATCGTCGTCGCCTCCCACCTCTGCGGCTCCGACGCTCGTGATGTCGCCGACGCCCGCGACGACATTCACGCGATGGTCGGCGACCACTGCTCCGAGGTGCTCGACGAGCCAGAGGAGCGCAACGGCACGCTGGTCTCGTTCGTGGGTGACGAGTACGACCACCTGGGCGAACTCACCCTGTCGGTCAACCCGAGCACCGGCGAGGTTCGCGGCCACGACTTCACGCGCCACGACCTCGAGGAGCTGGACCTCGAGCCGCATCCCGAGGTGCAAGCCGTCATCGACCACTACGAGGAGCAGCTCGACGAAGCCCTAGGCGAGGTGATCGGCGAGCGCACGGTCGAGTGGGACACCCGCACCGACGTCGTCCGCAATGAGGAAACCGGGATCGGGAACTTCATCGCGGACTCGATGCGCGAGTACCACGACACCGACATCGCGGTCCAGAACAGCGGCGGCATCCGCTCCGACGAGCTCTACGAGCCGGGCGACATCACCCGGCTCGACGTGGTCGAGATCCTGCCGTTCGACAACTACGTGGTCAGTGCGGAGATCCCCGGCGACATCATCGAGGAGATGCTCGAGCACAGCGTGTCGGCGATCGACACCGGAGACGGGCGCTTCCTGCAGGTCAGCGGCATCGAGATGACCTTCGACGGCAGCGCCCCAGAGGGCGAGCGCGTCACCGAGTTCACGGTGAACGGCGAGCCGGTCGACGAGGACGCGACCTACACGATCGCGACCAACGACTTCACCCTCGGCGGTGGTGACGCCTACGAGATGCTCGCCGAGGAGGCCGAGGTGATCGTCGACGCCGACGGCGGCCCGCTGCTGTCGCAGTTCATGATGGACACCATCGAGGACCGGGACGGCGAACCCGTCGACACCGGCGTCGAGGGCCGCATCGAGCGCCTCGACGACTGAGGGGTCACCAGCTGCGCCCTTCGTAGGATCGGCGTGGGGCCACCGGCCATGCGAGGCGGTGGCCCCACGCGAGGCCACACCGACGCGCGAGCCCGGGGTGGGGAGGGTCACGGACCCCGAGGCTCGGCACGCAACACGTCGAGCAGGACGCGCAACATCAGCACGGTGCCGGCGAACAATCCCGTCCAGCCGAGCACCTCGATCAGGCGCACGTCGGCGCCGGCGAGCTCCGGGCCGACCTCGGTCCCGAGCATAAGCACCGACAGCAGCCCGACACCCAGCGAGAGCACCGCGAGCACCGCACGGTCGAGCAACCGCTCGACGACGCGGACATCGGCAGCGTCGGCGAACAGCCGCACCCGCGCGGTCAGCCCACCGTGCTCGACCACGGTGGCGAGGCGGTCGAGGTGGCGAGGGGCACGGCGCAGCAGCGGGCCCAACTGGGCCCACTCGTGCTGCACGAACTCGCCCACTGACGCCGGGGTCATGCGCTCACGAGCCTCGGCACCGCCGAGCGCGGCGACCCGCTCGATCAACGGATAGCCGGGGGACAGCTGCTCCAGGGTGCCCGCCAGCGTCGCCAGCGCGCGGAACATCGTCGACGCCTGCGGCGGGAGGCGCAGGCCCAGCTCGGTCGTCAGCCGCAGCAGGTCGGTCAATGCCTGCGCGGGCGGCAGCCCCGGCCCGAGGTTGGCGGCCATGAAGCGTGCCAGTGCGCGCTCGATCTCGTCGGGATCGCGGGCGGGGCTCAGCGCGCCGACGGCCACCAGTGACTCGTAGAGCAGGGAGGGCTCCTCGAGCTTGATCGCCAGCAGCATCTGGAACATCGACGAGCGCTCGAACGTGTCGAGCTTGCCGGTCACCCCGAAGTCGATGAGCCCGAGCGAGCCGTCGGTGCACAGCACGACGTTGCCGGGATGCGGATCGCCGTGGAACCGCTCGCCGGCCATCATCGCCGTCACCTGCGAGGCGCACAGGTCGTCGCCGAGGACCCCCGCGTCGCCCACCAGCCGCTCGCGGGGGGCCGCCGACAGCGTGGGACCCACCAAACGCTCCATGACGAGGAGCCGCTCGGTGGTGTGCGCCTCGTCGATCCAGGGCACCCGCACACCGGGATAATCGGCCACGGCCGCGGCCATCTCGACGGTGGCCTCGCCCTCGTGGCGAAAGTCCAGCTCGGCGCGCAGCGCGTGCGCGAACTCCTCGGCCAAGGCCGTGACCTCGTACGCGCGGCCCCAGTTCGTGCGCCGCTCTGCGGTCCGGGCCAACCACACGGCGATCGCCAGATCACGCTCGACGACGTCCTCAAGCGCCGGCCGACGGATCTTGAGGACGACCTCGCGGCCGTCGTGCAGGCGCGCGGTGTGGGCCTGCGCGATCGACGCGGAGCCCAACGGCTCCCAGTCGATCTCCGCAAAGACCGCGTCGATGTCGCCCACCTCCGCGGCGATCGCCGCCTGCACCTCCTCGCGGGTCAACGGTCTGGCCGAGGCGTGCAACCGACCGAACTCGGTCAGCGCCTCGGGCGGCAGGAGGTCCGGGCGGGTCGCGAGCAGTTGCCCGAGCTTGGTGAACATGCCTCCGGCGCCCTCGAGCGCCGTGCGTGCCCGCCGGGCGAGCTCCGCGGGATCGCGCGTGGACACCCGCCCGCGTTTCAGTCCCAGGAACGGCGCGAGTCCGTGACGAGCGGCGAGACGGCTCCTGATCCTGCGCGGTCTCGATGCCGGGCGCGTGGGCCTTTCCCGGCTGTTGCGGCGCCTCCCACGCCTCCAACCCATCCTCGTCCGCTACCCGGGCCGGGCCAGTGCCGGAGGGCCCGGCCGTGCGGGGACCACGGACCTGTTGCCGTCAGATGCCAGACCCGCCACGATCTCGGCGACCCCGCTGACTGAGGCACGTCGGCCGTAGTGGCTCGATCCAACGCGCAGAAGTCGCGCGCCGGGCGCACTCGAAGAGGTCGGGGGCCGGTGCTCGTGACCGCTATCGGTGCGTGCGTCGTGGGCGCTCTCCCGACGCCGCCACGCGGCTGCGAGCAGCCCGGCCACGACGCCGACGCCGAGCCCCGGCTCGACACCGACCGTCAGCGTCGCCACGAACGTGACCCCCGCGACGGTGCCCTCGGCGCGGTGCTCTCGCCACAGCCGAACGATCTCCGGGAGATCGACTAGGCGCAGCACCGCCACGACGATGACGCCACCGAGCACCGCGCGGGGCAGGGGCTCCAGCAGCGGCGTCGCAACGGTGGCCACGACCACGATGAGCGCCGCGGTGACCAGGCTCGCCGCCGGTGTGCGGGCACCGGCCTCGTGGTTGACCGCGCTGCGCGAGAATCCCCCCGGCGACCGACATCGCGCTGAAGAGCCCCGCGGCGACGTTGGCGCTGCCCACGGCCGCGAGCTCCCGACCGGCACGAGGCTGTTCCCGGGTGGTGCGGGCCAGCGCCCGTGCGACGCTCCACCCCTCGGCGTGCCCGATCAGCGCGATCGCCACGGCCGAAGGCAGCAACGAGACCGCGACGGCCACGTCGAGGGGCGGCAGCGACGGCACGGGGAGACCCGCGGGGATGTCGCCCACGACAGCCACGCCCGCCCCCTCGAGACCCAAGCCGGCGGAGACCGCCACTCCGGCCACGAGCAGCAGGAGGAAGCCCGGGGCTCGCGGCGCCCATCTCCGGAACGCGAGCAACAGCACGATGGACCCGAGGGCGAGGGCTCCGGTGGGCAGATGCGCACCGTCGAGCCTGGCTGCGACCGCCCCCACCGTCCCGAGCGCCGTGTCGCCCCGGGCGCCGTCGATACCCAGCAGGTCCTGGGCCTGGCTGAGCGCGATCACGAGCGCGGCGGCGCTGGTGAACCCGACGATCACCGCGTGGGTGAGGACCTTGGTGAGCCACGACAGGCGCAACAGCGCGAGCGCCACCTGGATCCCCCCGACCAGGAGCGCGAGCAACGCGGCGAACCCCACGGCCTCGGTGGGGTCGCCGGCGTGCGGAGCGACCGCCGAGCCGGTGAGCAGGGCGACGATGGCGACCGGACCCACCGCGAGCTGGCCGCTGGTGCCGAGGAACGCGTAGACCACGACCGGCAGCGTCGCCGCGTAGAGCCCGACCACCGGCGGCAGGCCGGCGAGTGTCGCGTAGGCCATCGCCTGGGGGACCAGCAGCACCGCCACGGTGAGGCCGGCGAGCCCATCAGCGCGCGCCGTGGGCCCGTCGTAGCCACGCAGCCAGGCCGGCACCATCCTCGGCCGCTGGTGGCGCGGCGAGGCGTGGGTCCTGGACATCGGCCGTTGTTCCTCGTGGTCGGGGGTCGGAGGGGGAGGCAAGCGGCTCCGAACGGCTCACCGGACGGGTTCAGGTCCCGTCGGCGGCCGCGAGCACGTCGTCCATCCCCCCGTCGAGCAGCGGCACCGGCGTGTAGCCGCGGCGGGCGAGCAGCCCGGCCGCGATCGCGGCGCGCCGACCAGACCCGCAGACCACGTACGGATCGCGCCCGACCGGCAACCAGCGGCCGGGGTCCCCGGCGAGGTCCGGCACGTAGCGGTGCTGTGCGCCGAGGAGGGTCCCGTCGGCCACCTCGCCGGGGCTGCGCACGTCCAGGACGTCGCGGTTGGCGTCGCGCTCGCTGACACCAGCGACCTCCGCGACCGTGGCGACCTCCAGCGTCCGCAGCGAACGTCCCGCTGCGGTCCACGCATCGATCGGCAACGCGCCGCGAACGTCGTCGATGCCGATGCGCCCGAGCTGACGCACGGCCTCGGACACGTCAACCGCCTCGTCGGCGACCAGGACCACGGGCGCATCGAGGTCGATGACCCACCCGGTCCAGACCCCGAAGTCGTCACCGAGTTCGATGAGCTGCGAACCGGGGATGTGACCGGCAGCAGCCTCGTGGCGTGGGCGAACGTCTATCAGCTCCGCGGCCCCCTCCAGACGGTCGACGTCGTCGACGTCGAGCTTCGGGATCGCGGTCGAGGGCATGGGGGTGCGGCCGAGCAGGTTCGCCGATCCCATCCGCGCGTAGAAGTCGGGATACGGCTGCAGGCCGGCCAGCTGCCAGTCGGCGAAGGCCTCCGCGTCGGCGTGCCCGAGCGCCGGATTGGCCTGACACTCGGCCGCGATGTCGCTCACGCTCTGCCCCGCGCCGGTGGCGGTGCAGAACGAGCCCTCCCCGTGGGTGGGGTAGACGCCCACGTGCCCGGGAAGCTGCGCCAAGCGCTGCAGGGACCCGTGCTGCAGGCGGGCCAGCTGGCGGGCCTGGGCCTCGCTGACCAGGTCGGTCCGGCCTGCCGAGCCCACGAGCAGGCTGCCCCCCGTGAACAGCGCGACCGGCTCCCCGTCCACGAACACGAGGTAGCTGGTGTGCTCGGGGGTGTGCCCGGGGGTGTGGATCGGGTGGATGACCAGCCCACCCCCGAGGTCGTGGTCCTCGCCGTGGAACGCCGGCCGATGGGCGTAGGCCGCGCCCGCGGCGGCAGGGAGGACGAGCTCGGCCCCGTGGGCGCTGGCCAGGTGTGGGGCGCCGGAGACGTAGTCGTTGTGCAGGTGGGTCTCCAGCACGGCGCGAAGGGGCACGTCCGCCTCGGCGAGTGCCGCATCGAACCGCTCCACGTCACGCTGCGGATCGATCAGCACGCCGCGGCCCTCGTGCGTGACCAGGTAGCTGTGGTCCCCCAGACCGGGGGTGTGCAGGCGTTGCACGTCCATCGAGGTCTCCATTCATCCGTATGTACGGACTTTACCAACGTGGCTCGACCGCCACGCATTCCCTCGCACGACGTCTACTCGGGGCCGGTCGATCATGCCCCGCTCCTTCAACCGGTGAGCGGCGCGAGGCGCGCGGTGAAGTGCCGCAACCAGCGAGGCTGCCGACGATCCGGTAGCCCCCGAGCTCTCCCGCGCGCCCCGCGACCATCGCGATGACCTCCCCCACGTAGTCGACGTGGCTCTGCGTGTACACCCGGCGGGGCAGCGCGAGCCGCACCAGCTCATAGGGCGCCGCTGTGTCCGGCCCTCCGTGGGGGTCGGGCCGGCCGAACATCAGCGTGCCGATCTCCACGCCCCGGACGCCCCCCTCGCGATAGAGCTCGAGCGCGAGCGACTGCGCCGGCAGTTCGTGCGGCGGGATGTGCGGCAGCAGGCCGGCCGCGTCGAGGTACACGGCATGGCCCCCGGGTGGGCGGACCGTCGGAGCGCCCGCCGCCTCGGCGATCTCGGCGAGGTACGCCGCGGTTCGTACGCGGTACCGCAAGTAGTCAGGGTCGGTGACCTCCTGGAGCCCCTGGGCGATCGCATCGAGGTCGCGTCCGGCCAACCCCCCGTAGGTGGGAAACCCTTCGGTGAGGATGAGCTGGGTCCGGCACCGCTCGGCGAGCTCGGGATCGCGGAGCGCGAGTAGCCCCCCGATGTTCGCGAAGCCGTCCTTCTTGAAGCTGATCGTGCATCCGTCCGCGAGCGCGAAGGCCTCCCGCGCGACCTCCCGGGGCTCGTGCTCGGCGTAACCGGGCTCCCGCTGCGTGACGAACCACGCGTTCTCGGCGAACCGACAGGCATCGAGGAACAGGGGGATCCCGTACTCGTCGCACACCTCACGAGCAGCGCGCAGGTTCGCCATCGACACGGGCTGCCCACCGCCGGAGTTGTTGGTGATCGTGATCATCACCAGCGGCACGCGGTCCGCCCCGACCTCGTCGATCGTCGCCCTCAGCCCAACGATGTCGAGGTCGCCCTTGAAATCGACCTCGCTGCGTAGGTCGCGTGCGGCCTCGCAGGCCAGGTCCACCGCCACCGCCCCGGTCTGCTCGACATTGGCGCGGGTGGTGTCGAAGTGGGTGTTGTTCGGCACGATCGAGTCCGCGCCGGCCACCTGACGGAAGAGGATGCTCTCCGCGGCCCGGCCCTGGTGGGTCGGGATCACGTACGGCATCCCCGTCAGATCGTGCACCGCGCGCTCGAACCGAGCGAACGAGCGCGCTCCCGCGTACGACTCGTCGCCGCGCATGAGTGCCGCCCACTGCTCGGTGGACATCGCGCCGGTGCCCGAGTCGGTGAGCAGGTCGATGAGCACGTCGTCGGCGGCGAGCGTGAACAGGTTGTAGCCGGCCTCGGCGAGCGCCCGTTCGCGTTCGGCGGCAGTGGTGAATCGGATCGGCTCGACGCTCTTGATACGGAACGGCTCGATGGTCGTGCGGTACGGCACCCTCGCCCCCTTCCTCGCTTGAGGCCCGGCATCGCCCGAATCCGATCACTTGAATCACTCGGTAGCCGGTGGAGGACCGAGCCTACGAGCGATCCGACCCGACTCGTGGCCGAAAACGGCATCCCGAGACCCGCAGCGGACCGGTCGGCCCTTCGACGCGGGGACCTTCGTCGTGGACACGCCTCGCTCCCGGCTGGAAGGCTGAACCGAATCGGACGTCGCTCTCACCCCACTCAAGACCGTGATAGGAGAACGTGAACCCGCATGCCGGTCGCTCACTCCTTGACCCAGTCGCAACGGTGCCGGCACTGCCGACGCCGGTTCGCGACCTCGACGGATGCCCCCAGCGGGCCCCCGTCGCTCTGCCGGGCCTGCCGCGGGAGGCTCACAGGCGCCGCGCAATCCCTCCCTGCCGGCCGGCAGGGCCCGGTGCGCTCGGACATCGCGGCGCAGCCGCTCAGGCACGTCCCGAGTGACTACTGGCACGGCTGACCTTCGGCGACCGGGCCCGACGGGCGCGGAAGGACCCGGAATCGGGTCCGTCAGGCGCGGAAGAACTCCATCAGCACCGGAGCGAGCTCCTCGTCGGCCACGCCGTGCCATTCGCCGGGGAGGCGCCGGTGCGCGCCGAGAGGCAACGCTTCGGCCACCGCGGCCGCCCCACCGGTGAGGTCGTCGGAGCTGGCCTCGCTGTCCATCACGAGCGCGGGCACGGTCACCTCGCCGAGCAGCTCCAGCGGGGTCGACTCGGCGATCGTGCAGTCGTAGACGAGCGTGTGCGCGACCCTCTCGAGCGCGGGCTTGACCGGTCCCATCCCGGCGATCACCTCGTCCGGGACGCCGATCGACCCGAGGAAGAGGTCCACCGCCTCGCCGCGCTCGCCCGCGTCGACGCGCTCGGCGACCCGCGACGACAGGTCGTCGCCCGGCTGGCCATCAGGGTCGATCGGTGGCTCGAACAACGCCAGCTTCCGGATCGGGAGCCCGCTGGCCGCCGCGTGCACGGCCAACAACGCCCCGGACGACAGGCCGTACACCATCGCGGCTCCACCGGCCGCATCGATGACCGCCTCCAGATCGTCGACCTCGCGCTGGATGGCGTACGGCTGCGTGTCCGTGCTGTTGCCTCGGCCCCGACGGTCGTACGTGTGGACCGTGAAGTGCTCCGCGAGCAGCGCACCCAGCCCGCGGATGTTGTCGAAGTCCCGGTAGCCGCCGGCGGGGTCGACCATGACGACCGGCGGACCGGCGCCGCCGCGTTGCAACGCGATCATGGTGCCGTCGGCCGAACGGACGCGATGCTCGTCGGTGGCGGCGTCTTGGTGTTGTCCGCTCATGGTGCCCCCTCGGCTCCGGCGGTCGGCACGGTCAGCCCTCGTGCCCTTCCCGGCGGGATCGACGATGCGGGGCACCGGAACTCATCGGTGCCTGCACCTGGGCTCGGTGTCTGCCCTGCGGCCCGCCCACCCCGACTACGCGCCCTCCCCTTGCTGGGCGCCGTCGGCCTCCGACGAGCCCTTGGCCCGGCTCGGGGCGACGCGTGGCGGCTCGTCGGGCATCTTGGGATAGACCGGCGGCCACGGCGCGTCCATGAGGCCGTTCGCTCGATCGCGCTCGTTCATGGCGAGCAGCGGCTCCAGCGACTGCGGGCGGGAGACCATCGGTGCCCACGGATCCCCTCGCTCGGCGACCCGCTGCGGCACGGTGGCGATCGTGAGCTCGTCGGGATCCAGCTCGTCGAGCTCGTCCCAGTGGAACGGGGTGGAGACCTGCGCGCCGCGGCGGGCACGCACGCACCAGGCGCCGAACACGGTCTTGTGCGGCGCGTTCTGGTTGTAGTCGACGAAGATGCGCCGCCCCCGCTCCTCCTTCCACCACTGAGCGGTCAGCAGGTCGGGGCGCCGGCGCTCGAGCTCGCGGGCCACCGCCACCGCCGCCGAGCGCACCTCGTAAGGATCCCAGTGCGGCTCGAGCCGCAGGTACACGTGGATCCCGCGCTTGCCGGTGGTCTTGGGGTAACCCTCGAGGCCCACCTCGTGGAGGAGGGTCCGCAGCTCCTTGGCGGCCTCCCGGGCCTCCGCGAACCCCGTGCCCGGTTGCGGGTCGAGGTCGAGGCGCAGCTCGTCGGAGTGGTTCTGGTCCGCGGCGGTGCTCGGCCAGACGTGAAAACCCAGGCAGCCGAGGTTGACCGCCCAGGCCACGTGGGCCAGGTCGGCGGCCACGAGCGCGTCGGAGACGGTGCCGTTGACCGTGCTGACCTTGGTGGTGATCAGCCACGACGGCGCCGACTTGGGCACGCGCTTCTGGAAGAACGACGACCCGCTCGCGCCGTCCGGGTGGCGTTCGAGCAGCACCGGTCGTCCGCCCATCGCGGCGAGCAGCGGTTCGGCCACCGCTTGGTAGTAGCCGATCAGGTCGCGCTTGGTCTCGCCCCGCTCGGCGAAGAACACCTTGTCGGGACTCGACACCCGGACCTCGTGGCCATCGAGCTCGAGCATCACCGCGTCATCCCGGGCACCACCCATGGGCACAAGTTACGAGGAGCAACGCCGCGCTGGCGACCTGTCCGTCCGCCCGCCACGCCGCAGGCACGTGCGAGGTCACGCGGTCGTGTCCTCTGGCCGCCGGTTCGGGAACGCGGCGAGCTTGGCCGGGTTGCGGATCCCGCGAATCGCGCTGACCCGCCCGTCGGTGACCTCGAAAACGAGGACCGACGAGGTGCTGCCGTCCGGCTCCCGGACCCACACCGCCGGGGCCGCGTTGACCTCCATCGGCTGCGAGCGCAGGCCCTTGCGCTCCCCGGTGACATAGAGCCCGCGGACGAGCTTGGCGACCCGCTCGGCGCCCACGATCGGTGCCGGCACCGCCGGCACGACGCCCCCGCCGTCGCCGACGAACGCCACGTCGGGCGCCAGCAGCTCCATCATCGCCTCCAGGTCCCCGTCGCCGCAGGCCACCTGGAACGCCTCGACGACCTCGCGCTGGCGGTCCGGGTCGGTCTCGTAGCGATGGGACCGCGAGGCGACGTGGTCGCGGGCACGCCGCACGAGCTGGCGGACCGCGGCGGGCTTGCGGTCGAGCATCGCGGCGACCTCGTCGTGGGCGTAGCCGAACACGTCGTGCAGCAGGAACGCCGCGCGCTCGAGCGGTGACAACGCCTCGAGCAGGATGAGGAACGCGATGCTCAGAGAATCCGCCGTGCTCGCGGCGTCGGCGGGATCGACCGCGGTCGCGACGGGCTCGGGCAGCCACGAACCGACGTACGTCTCGCGCTGGCGTTGCGCCGACCGCAGCCGGTCGACACAGATCCTGGTGACGACGGTGGTGAGCCACGCGGCGGGCTCGTCGATCTGCGTGGTGTCGATGCGCGACCAGCGCAGGTACGCCTCCCCGACGGCGTCCTCGGCCTCGGCGACCGATCCGAGCATGCGGTAGGCGAGGCCGAACAGCCGGTCCTGCTCGTCGCGGACGAGGCGCTCGTGCACCGCGGCCGCGTCCGCCGCGCCGGCGGGCTCGGTCCGCTCGCGGTCAACCTCGCGATCAACCCGGGACATCCACGACCTCCAGCACCTCCAGCACCTCCCGCCAACCCGTCCGTGGCGACGGATGCGCCGGCTGCCAGCTTGCCACCTCCCGGAACCGGGCGTTCGAGACGCGGTGCGAGCGCGCGAGCGCCCGCAGCATGGGATGGCGACCGAGCAACCGCGGCATGGGGCGCACCCTCCGCACAGCGAGGAGCTCGGTGAGGATCGCCGCGTGCTCGGCCCGGGTGGTGGGCTCGTCCTCGACGACGTTGTACACGCCCGGCGGCACGCCCAACGCCGCGACCACCGCCGTGGCCGCGTCGTCGACGTGGATCAGCGAGACGTAGCCTCCCGGCTCCCCGGGAAGGCGCAGCCGACCCTTGCGAGCCGCGGCGAGCAGCTCCCCCGACGCCTCCGGGCCGTAGAACAGCCCGAAGCGCAGGGCCACTCCGGCGCCGGCCGCGTCGGTGACCTGCTTCGCGCTCGCCTCCGCATCGGGCACGGTGGCGGTCTGCGCGACCGGTTCGAGGGGCACGTCCTCGGTGATCCACGCCGGCCCGCGATCGGGGTAGGCCGGCGCGAAGGACTCCTGCACGAACCTCGCGCCCGCGCCGATCGCCGCGGTGGCGAGTGCCCGCGACGCGTCCCGGCGCAGCCGATCGTGGGTCCGCCACGCCCCGGGCCGCAGCGCGGCGTTGCCTCGCGGGACGTGGGTCGCGAGGTTCAGCACGGCCTCGATCCGCTCACCGGCCGCGAGCGCCGTGGTCGCGTCCGCGTCGAAGACGTCGAGGCGGACCGGCGTCGCGCCGGTGTCGCGCAGGAACCGGTCCGAGGTATCGCGACGCGAGACGCCGAGCACCTCGTGACCGGCCCCGTACAGCCTCGGCACGACCGCTCGACCGAGCACGCCGGTCGCGCCGGCAACCAGGATGCGCACGATCGCTCCTTCCTGTCGTCGTCACCCTCCTTGACGAGCAGGTCGACCGCGCTGTGACATCGACTTGGGGGCGCTACCCCTCCCGAGCCTGGGTGAGGCTGAACCAGTTCCCCGAGTCGTCGCGCAGCACCGCCTCGATGCCGTAGGGCCGCTCGGTCGGCTCCTGCACGAACTCGACGCCGCGGGCAGACAGCTCCTCGTAGGCCTTCTGGCAGTCGTCGGTGGCGAGGACCCCGGCGCCGAAGGTGCCCTTGGCGACGAGGTCTCGGAGCGTCGCGGCGGTGCCCTCGTCGTTGCCCATCCGGTAGTCGGAGAGGATCAGCTTCAGGTCGGGCTGATCCGGGGGGCTGACCGTCAGCCAGCGGAAGCCGGCGCCGGCACCCTCGAACGCGTCGCCCATCGAGATGTCGTCGGCGACCCGGAAGCCGAGCTTCTCGGTGTAGAACGCCTTCGCCGAGTCCTGGTCGAGCACGTACACGTTCGCGTGGGACAGGTGGGTGAGCATCGCGATTCCTCTCGTCGACGGCTGGAGCCTGACGAGGTGACCCTACGCCCGCGCCGGACCCCCGCGCTTCTCCCCGCTTGCGCTCCCGTCCGCGCGTTCGACTGTGGCCTCGCCACGAGGTCGGGCCCACGCCATCACGAAGCAGCCCGGGACCGGTGGCGGGCCGCCACGGGCGGCTTGCCGGCGCCGGTACTCGCTCGGGGGGACGCCCACGAGCTCGGTGAACCGCGAGCTGAACGAGCCGAGGCTCGCGAACCCGACGAGGTCGCACACCTCGGTGACAGTGAGGTTCGCGTTCGCGAGCAGGTGCTTGGCCCGCTCGACACGCCGGCGGGTGAGATAGGCGCGCGGGGTCTCCCCGAACGCCTCACGAAACAGGCGGGCGAAGTGATAGGTCGAGAACCCCGCCTCCGTCGCCAACGCATGCAGGTCGAGCGGCTCGGCGTACCGCCGATCGGCCAGGTCGCGCGCGCGGCGCAGGTGCGGGAGGGCGTCGGGGGTCATCGTGTCCGCAGGATACGCCCTGTGGGCGCCTCCGGGGGCGCGGGCAGCCGCGGTCGTGCGGCCGACACGCCGCGGTTCGAAGTCCGCCTCGGGGCTCGCTCACGGCGCACCCACGGTGAGCCGGCTCAGTTCGCGCTCGCGGAACGTCGCGTAGTGCCAGGCGGCTCGCTCGAGCGCCTCACCCGCAGCGCCGGCGAACGCCTCGTCGGCGGCGAGGTCGATGTCGACGTGTGCACTGCGGACATGGCGCCGCCACGAGCCGACGAGCCGACCGTCGAGCGTGACCAGACCGCTGTACCGCGGCCACCGGGCGGCGCGGAGCAGATCCCCGGGGTCGTGGACGTCGCGGCTGTCGGCCGCGCCGCTGACGTACTCGTCGTACGGCTGGAGCAACAGCACCGACGGTCGTGGCGGCGCAGGCGGCTCGGGCACCGGGGCCAGGTGGTACGTCCGCCCGCCGCCCTCGACCCGGACCAGCACGTCGCCGGCAGCATCGAGCGCGCGGTCGGCGGCGGCAGCCGTGAGCGAGGCCCACCACTGCAGGTCACCGCGGGTGGCCGGGCCGTGCCCCGTGACGAATCGGAGCGCGAGCTCACGCAGCGCGGTGTCGCGGTCGAAGGTGCCGGCGTCGGGGGCCAACTCGTCGAGCGCCGCGTAGGTCTGCGTGGTGCCGCGGCGCGGCCCGCTGCACACGACCTGCTCGAGCTCGGCGTACATGAGGATGTGGGCGAGACGCTGACCCGAGGCACCGTCAATGCCCGCGTCGGTGAGGACCTCCCCGATCTCGGCACGGCTCAGCGCGGTGCCCTTGACCGCCTCCCGGATGATGCCGGCCGCGCGGTCGAGCAGTGCGGCGTCGAGGTGCAGGTCGGCGTAGCGGGGGCGATTGCGCACGTGCACCCGCGGCGCGGTGAGCGAGAGCAGCCACCGCAGGTCGTCGCGGTGGACCAGATGCCAGGTCGGGCGCAGGACATGGGTGCGCAGGAGCGCGCCTCCGTCGATCGCGGCGCGGATCGAGTCGAGCGTCGCGTCGGCGGCACGCATCCCGATCGACCACTCCGACGGTTCGACGTCCTGGGCCTGTACCGCGAGCAGTGCGCGCACGACACCCTCGGCGTGGTCGAACGGCTCGCCGTGCAGCCGCTGGACCGCCAGCCGCCGTCGGGCGACCTCCTCATCGTCCACGACCTCACTCCCGTCGCCCGCGCCTTGCCGATGGCGCGGATTCTGACGGTCGTTGCGGACGGATCTCGTCCGCAGGCGGGGTGGAGAACGACGCGAGGTTGGCCGAACGAGGGTCCCCCGAGAAGCCCATCGCGGGCAGGTAGCCGCGGGCCGCGAACGCGAGGAACCAGCCGGCGATCTGGTCGGCCGGCGGCGGGTCGGGATGCTCCAGCCACCACGACAGCGCGCCGACGAATGCGCTGGAAACCATCGCGAGACCGAGGTCGGCGGGAACCAGGGAGATGTACTTCCTCGCTGGCGTGCCGACCGCGCTCGAGCACGGCTACAACGTCGTCCTGTTCCACGCGCCCGGCCAGCGTGGGGTGTTGCACCGTGACCCGACGCAGGTGTTCCGCCCCGACAGCGAGATGCCGATCGGCGCGGTCATCGAGGACGTCGCGGACCGCCAGTGGGCCGAGGCCGACCGCACCGCGCTCTACGGCCTGAGCTTCGGCGGATACCATGTCCTGCGGGCAGCTGCGCGGCTCGACCGTGTCGCCGCGGTGATCGCGAGCGCACCGCTGCCCGACCTGTTCGAGACGCTGCTCGACACTGCCGCCGAGCGCGCCCCGGGGCCGCTGGGCCCGTGGCTGCGGGACCCCCTCGATCGACTCTCACCTCAGGCGTGGAGCCGAATCGTCGCCCCCGCGCGCCGGGCGAACTGGGCGATCGACAACATGATCGACGGCTACATGATGTGGACCAGCGGTGCGCAGAGTCCCGGCGAGGCGATCACCGGGCTCCGGCGCTTCCGCCTCGGCGCGCTCGAGACAGAGATCACCGTTCCGGTGCTGTCCCTGTGGTCCGAAGGCGAGGGGGAGGCGGTGCGCCGCCGCGCCGAGGCGCTGCAGCGGACCGCACCCGCGCCGACCACGCTCACTCACCTCGTCGCCGCCGATGGCGCCGACGGGCATTGCGGCGTGGGTAACGTCGTCCATACCGCGGGGCTCGTTTACGACTGGCTCGACCGGACGCTGTCCCACCAAGCCAACGAGCCCGCCCCTGCGCTCACGCCGAGCCCGTGACCGGGTGAGTCTCGTCCCGCGCGTCAGCCGCTGTTCGTGCCGCGCCGCTCCAACAGGGCCGCGACGCCGTCGAGGATCCGCGCCAGCCCGAACTCGAAGACCAGCTCCGGATCGGTGTGCGGAGCGCCCACCGCCTCGCCCACCCGCGCCGAGACCGCCAGGTCACGATCGGCCAGCACGCGGGTGAACACCGGGAACACGTGCTCCCACCACTCGTCGTCGGTCATGCCGCTGCGCTCGGCGTCGCGGGAGATCTCCACCCGGCGGCGAGCCATCCCGTCGACGTGCCCGTACACCAGCTCGAGCACCGCGTTCATCTCGACCTCCGCGAGACCGATCCCGTCAACCACGCGCAGCTGCTCCTCCCACCGGTCCACCGCGTTGGGCCCCACGAGCGGCCGTGTCAGGGGGAGATCCACCAGCCAGGGATGACGCTCGTGCAGCGCCCACAGCCCCCGCGCGACCTCCTCGAGGCCCGCCCTCCAGTCGCCGTCGCCCGGGACGCCCGCGGGGACCTCCCCGTACACGTGGTCGAACATCAGGTGGGCGAGTTCCTCCTTGCCCGGCACGTAGTTGTAGAGCGACATCGTGCTGACGCCGAGCCCCTGGGCGACCCGGCGCATCGTGACCGCCTTCAGGCCCTCCCGGTCGGCGATGTCCACCGCCGCTTCGACGATCCTCGAGACCGTGAGGCCCGATCGCGCCGACGGCGCCTCCTCCCGCCTCCAGAGGAGTTGGAGGACGCGCAGGTCGTCCGGGTAGTCGTGGGCTCTCGGCATGACGTCTCCCAGCAGGCGGACGCGATCAAGCGTACTGACCGCGCCCGGCACCCGTTCCCGAGTCCGTGCCCCTTGCGCCCTTGGGCCCTACTCCCTTGTCCCTTGCTTCCCTTTGTGCCTTGCTTCCCTTTGTGCCTTGCTTTGTCGGGCGTACAGTGTATAGTACGTTGTACGTTTAGCGATCGGGAGGCAGGGATGATCCACACCGACGGACTGACCAAGTGGTTCAAGGTGACGCGCGGCGAGTACGTCCACGCCGTCCGCGCCATCGACCTATCCGTGGGCGAGGGGGAGCTCGCGGCGGTGCTGGGACCGAACGGCGCCGGCAAGTCCACGACCCTGCGCATGCTCACCACGCTGCTGGAGCCCAGCGAGGGCCGCGCCACGGTGGCCGGCCACGACGTCCGCTCCGCACGGGCGGCGGTGCGCCAGCGCATCGGCTACATCGGCCAGGGCAACGGGGCGGGCCACTACCAGCGGGTCCGCGATGAACTGGTCGTGCAAGGCTACGCCTACGGCCTGCGCCGCAGGGAGGCGCACCGCCGCGCGGACGAGCTGCTCGACACCCTGCAGCTGACCGAGCTGGCCAAACGCACCGTCGCGACGCTGTCCGGAGGGCAGCGCCGTCGCCTCGACATCGCGCTCGGGCTCATGCACGCCCCCCCGGTGCTCTTCCTCGACGAGCCCTCCACCGGGCTCGACCCGCAGAACCGGGCGAACCTCTGGGAGCACGTCCTCGCCGTGCGCGAGCAGTTCGGCACCACGCTGTTGCTTACCACCCACTACCTCGACGAGGCCGACGCGATGGCCGAACGGGTCGTGATCATCGACCACGGGCGGATCATCGCCGACGACACGTCCGAGCGTCTCAAGGCCGGGTTGGCCGGGGATCGCGTCAGCGTCGTCGCCGCCGACCCGGAGGACGCCGCACGAGTCGCGGAGCTGGCGGTGACGGCCGGCGAGGTCCACGAGGCCTCCACCGACGGGCCCGTGGTGACCGTCCGCGCGCCGGAGGGGCGCGCGCTGCTTCCCGCCTGGCTGCGCACGCTCGACGCCGAAGGGCTCAAGGTGTCGAGCGCCGACGTCGCCCGGCCCACCCTCGACGACGTCTTCCTGTCCCTGACCGGTCGCAGCCTTCGCGAGGAGGCCGGCGACCTGCCCGTCGCCACCCCCGAGCAGGTCGCCGCATGAGCCGCGTGCTTCGCGATGCCCGCACGGTCTTCGTCCGCGAGTCGCTGCCCGGCTGGCGCGAGCCATGGGGCCACGCGTTCGGCATGGTCCAGCCGCTCGTGTTCCTGGGATTGTTCGGGCCGCTGCTGGAGGGCGTACCTGGGATGGCCGGCGCCATGCCGGATGGGGCCGCCGACGCGCACTGGCAGTGGTTCGTCCCGGCGATCCTCGTGATGCTGTCGCTGTTCGGCACCGCCGGCACGGGTTACACCGTGTTGACCGAGATCCAGACCGGGGCGCACGAGCGCATGCTCGTCACCCCGATGAGCCGCCATGCGATGCTGGTCGGCCGCACGCTCAAGGACGTCCAGGAGCTGCTCGCCCAGGCAGTGCTCATCGTCGTGGTGATGCTGCCGTTCGGCTTCACGCTCCACCCCGCCGGCGCGCTGCTCGGCCTCGCCATGCTCGCGGTCCTCGGGGTGAGCATGGGCTCGCTGTCGCACGCCCTCGCCATCGCGTGCCGCAAGCAGCAGGAGATGTTCTACCTCGTCCAGACCTCACTGCTGTTCCCGCTCGTGTTCCTGTCCGGAATGATGCTGCCGCTCGAGATGGGGCCCGGCTGGATGCGGACCGCCGGCGACCTCAACCCCCTGACCTACATCGTCGAGGCGCTGCGTGCGCTGTTCGCCGGGCGGATCGCCGAGGCCGTGGTCCTCCAGGGCTGGCTCGTCGCCGCGGCACTCGCCGTGGTCGGCGTGGCCCTCGGCACGCGCGCGATGAGCCGGTCACACACCTGAACTCATGGCCGCTGCGCGTCCGCTCGGCCGACGGCGACCGGTGGCCCGCACGACCTCCGGCCCCCGGAAAGGACGATCCGTGTATCCCGATGCGATCCGTGTGACCGGCGCACGCCAGCACAATCTCAAGAGCGTCGACGTCGAGATCCCCAAGGGCCAGTTCACCGTCGTAACAGGCGTATCCGGATCGGGGAAGTCGTCGCTGGTGTTCGACACGATCGCGGCAGAGGCCCAACGGCAGTTGAACGAGACGTTCTCCGCCTTCCAGCGGGGGTTCCTGCCGAGCTACGGCCAGCCGGACGCCGACCTCATCGAGCACCTCTCACCGGCGATCGTGGTGGACCAGAAGCGCCTCGGTGGCGGCTCCCGATCGACGCTCGGGACGATCAGCGACATCGCGCCGCTGCTGCGCCTGCTGTTCTCCCGCGCCGGCGAGCCATGGGTCGGCTACGCCCACACGTTCTCATTCAACGACCCCGAGGGGATGTGCCCCCGGTGCCAGGGGCTCGGCGACGTTGTCGACGTCGACCTCGACGCGTTCGTCGACTGGTCGCGCTCGCTCAACGAGGGCGCCCTGCGACACCCGAACTTCAAGGTCGGCACCTGGATGTGGCAGGTCTACGCCAACTCCGGCCGCTTCGACCCCGACAAGCCGCTCGCCGAGTACACCGACGCCGAGTGTCACGATCTGCTCTTCGCCACCGAGGGCAGGGTACCCATCGGCGACGGTCCCGCCCAGGTGAACGCGAGCTACGAGGGCGCGGCCACCAAGTTCCGGCGACTGTCGATCGAACGCGACGTCGCCGAGATGAGCGAGCGCACCCGCGAGATCGCCGCGCGTTTCACGACGTCGAGGTCCTGTCCTGCCTGCGAGGGCGCACGGCTGAACGACACGGTGCTCGGCTGCCGCGTGCACGGCTACAACATCGCCGAAATGGCGGCGATGGAGGCACGCGAGCTCCACATGCTTCTCGATGAGCTCGACCTCCCGGGAGCCGGCCCCGTGGCCGGCCACCTGCGCGAGCGAGTTGGCCACCTCGTCGACATGGGCCTGGGGTACCTCAGCCTCGACCGGCGCACGGCGACGCTGTCGGGCGGCGAGTCGCAGCGAATCAAGATGGTTCGCCACCTCACGAGCAGCCTCACAGACATGCTTTACGTGTTCGACGAACCGACGGTCGGGTTGCACGCCCGCGACGTCGACCGGTTCGTCGCGCTCCTCCTCGAGCTGCGCGACAAAGGCAACACGGTGCTGGTCGTCGAGCACGACCGCGACGTCATCACCGCCGCCGACCACGTTGTCGACATCGGCCCCGGCGCGGGCATTGACGGCGGCGAAGTCGTGTTCACCGGCGCCGTCGCCGCGCTCGCGACCGCCGCGACGCCGACCGGCGAGCACGTGCGCCGGCTGCCGACCCTGCGCCAGGACCCGCGCGAGCCCGCCGGCGTGCTCGAGATCCGCAATGCCTACCAGCACAACCTCCGCGGCCTCGACCTCGACCTCCCGGCCGGGACCCTCACCGTCGTGTCCGGCGTCGCGGGCTCCGGCAAGAGCTCCCTCGTGCACGGCGCGTTCGTCGCCGGCCACACCGACGCGATCGTCGTCGACCAGACCGCGGTCAGCACGAACCGCCGGTCGAACACCGCGACCTACACCGGCATGCTCGACCCGATCCGGAAGGCCTTCGCGCGCGCCAACGGCGTCAGCGCGTCGCTGTTCAGCGCGAACTCCACGGGGGCGTGCCCGTCCTGCCAGGGCCTCGGCGTGATCTACACCGACCTTGCGTTCCTCGAGGGGTTCACGTCGACCTGCGACGCCTGTGGCGGCCAACGCTTCACCGACGACGTCCTCGCCCACCGGCTGCGGGGGGCGAGCATTGGGGACGTGCTCGAGATGACCGCCGGGGTGGCGCTGGACTTCTTCACGGTCGAGCGCAAGGTCCAAACGATCCTCGGGGCGATTGTCGATGTCGGCCTGGACTACCTGCGGCTCGGACAGCCGCTCACAACGCTGTCTGGCGGGGAGTGCCAGCGGATCAAGCTCGCCGCGCAGCTGCACCGTGAGGGCGCGGTCTACGTGCTCGACGAGCCCACCACGGGGCTGCACGCCTCCGACATCGATACGCTCCTCGCCGTCCTCGACCGCCTCGTCGATGGGGGGAACACCGTCCTGGTTATCGAGCACGACCTGCAGGTCATCGCCCACGCCGACTGGGTCGTCGACCTCGGGCCCGAGGGGGGCGACGATGGTGGCGCGGTGCTCTTCGAAGGCCCGCCGACCGATTTGCTACGCGCGAGCGGCTCGCACACGGCTGCCGCGCTGCGACGAGCCGTCGACCGCAGTTGAGGGGAGGAGGCGGCGTTGGGTCGGACGGTGGCCCAGAAGATGGGGCTGCGCGAAGGGGCGCGCGCGTTCGTCGTCGATCCTCCCGCGGCCTCGTGGCTCGCGATCGACGCGCCGCCGTTGGACGTCGCCGACGAGCTCGACGGGCTGTTCGACTACATCCACCTGTTCACCCGGGGCGCGGTCGAACTGGAGCGGGAACTGCCGCGGCTCAGACCGCACCTGGGTTCCACCGGGTCCCTCTGGGTGTCATGGCCGAAGGGGCGCAAGCAGGGCACCGACCTTACCCTCCCGAGGGTCATTGAGATCGGCTACCGGCACGTGCTCGTCGAGAGCACGTGCCTGAGCGTCGACGCGACCTGGTCCGCCCTGAAGTTCACCCGTCCCAAGCCGGGCAAGGTCTACCGCAACAGCTACGGGCGTCTGCCTGACAGGTGGGGCGACGCCTCTACGGGCACGTCGGGGGACCGCGATGGGGACTGAGGGCGAGGGAGTAACGCCGCCCGCCGAGGCGCTGGCCGATGAGGTCGAGCGCCGTGCCGGGAGGTTGCTCCCGGCGTGCACGCTCGCGGCACGTGGGTACGGTCGCGGCATGGCTCGCTCACGCTCGAACGACTTCCTCGAGAACTGGCGCTCCTCGCACGGGTCGTTGACCGACAAGGCGCGCATGGCGCTGCGCAACACGTGGATCAAGGCGCGCACGGGATCGAGCTGCTGCGGCAACCACGGCCAGCCGGGCTGTTGAGTGGGCAGGGGGGCGTCCGGTCCGGACGCCGATCACGATCACCACGACGACTGACCGCACGCACTCCGACTATCCGGCCCGGTGCAGGTGATAGTGCGTGACCGCGTCCGACGGGGTCTGACCCGTGCACGTGTAACCGCTGGCGAGGTTCTCCGCGTCGGTGAACAGGCGCTCGCCCGCGCCGAGCAGGATCGGCGTCACCGCGAGGTGGACCTCGTCGACCAGTCCGGCATCGAGGAACTGCCGCACCGTCGCGGGGCCGCCTCCGATGCGCACATCCGCGTCGCCGGCCGCGTCCTGCGCCCGCTTGAGGACGACCTCGATCCCCTCGGTGACGAAGTGGAAGGTCGTACCGCCCTCCATCTCGATCGGGTCCCGCGGGTGGTGGGTGAGCACGAACGCCGAGTGCCCGAAGGGTGGGGCGGCTCCCCACCAGCCCCTCCAGTCGCTGTCGCCCCAGGGACCACGGATCGGGCCGAACATGTTGCGCCCGATGATCGTCGCGCCCACCCCGCCGTTGCCCTTCGCGACGAGGTCGTCGTCGACTCCTCCGCGCACGCCGCCCTCCATGCCGAGCGGCTCGCGGAACGAGCGGGTCGCGAACGCCCACTCGTGGAGTTGCTCGCCGCCAATGCCGAGCGGCGCGTCCATCGACTGGTCCGGCCCGGCGGCGTACCCGTCGAGCGAGACCGAGAAGTTGCTGACTCGCACGTTGCCCATCGCAATGTTCCTTCCGATGCGCTGTTTCTCCCATCAGGGGCGACGAACACGGCTGCTCCGACTCATCGCGCGCGAGGCAGCCGATCGTCGACCACGATCCTGCACCGCTCACGCATGGCGCCGGTGCGGGCCGAGGAACCGCTCGACGGTCAGACGCAACGTTGTTCGCTGCGCCGCGGCGTCGAAGCGCTCGTCGGTGGCCGCGCGGAGGTAGACCGCGCCGACCATCGCCATCACCCAGTCGGCGGTGTGATCGACGTCGAGGGACACGTCGAGCATCCCGGCCTCGACGCTCCGATCGAGAATTGCGACCACGCCGGCGCGCTCGTCGTCCGCGTCGTGCGCGAGCAGCTCCGCGAGCTCGGGGTCGCGTTTGGCCTGCAGCATCGCCTCCAGGACGAGGCCTGGCACCAGCGGCTCGGCAGCGGGCGCGACGAGGTGGTCGACGAAGCCGAGCAGCGCCTCCCACGGGTCGTCGTCAGCCAGCGCGGCGACCAGCGCCTCCTCGGTCGCCGTCGTGCCGTCCCGCAGCAGCGCGGCGAAGACCTCGCGCTTGCTGGCGAAGTAGTGGAACAGGTTGCCGGTGCTGATCCCCGCCGCCCGGCAGATGTCCGAGACCGACGTCCCGTCGAACCCTTTGGCGGCGAACAGCTCCGCCGCAGCGTGCAGGATGTGCTCGCGCCGCGCGCGATGTCGCTGCGGATCGACCGTTCGGGCCACGACTCACCTTCCGTTGGCTCGCCCTCGTCGGGGCTCACCCCACGACCCTGCGACCGTCCCGCAGCACCGCGCGCACGTCGCGGAGCGCATCGATGTCGACCAGCGGATCGCCGTCGACCACGAGCAGATCCGCCGCACGTCCCGCCTCGACGGCTCCGATGTGCCCGACGCCGAGCACATCCGCCGCGTCGCTGGTCGCGGCCCGCAACGCGGCGCGCGGCGTGAGGCCGCTGTCGACGAGCAGCGCGAGCTCGCGGTGGACACCGGAACCGAACCCGACGCCGGGCCGCGCGGCGTCGCTGCCGACCACCACACGTCCGCCGACAGCGTGCAGCTCGCCCACACGCTCGCGCAGCACGCCCATCACGTCCTCCGGGAGCGAGGCCTCCGCCACGGCGAGCGTGGCCGTGACCGGCAGCCCACGATCCACGAGCTCGGCGAGGACGTCGTCGGGCCACCCCTCGAGGAGGTCTCGCGAGTCGAGGTGCTCGAGGCCGTCGACCCCCGCGTTCAGGAGCTCGCGGAGGTCGTCGAACGTGCCCCAGTGCGCGGTCACGGCGAACCCCTGCGCGTGCGCCTCGTCAACGATCGCCTCGAGGACGTCGGTCGTGAGCGGTTCGAGCGCTCGGTCGGGGCCGCCGCGCTCCTGCACCACCTTTACGAGGTCGACGGGATCGTCGGCGGTGGCCAACGCTCGCACCGCGGCACGAGCGGACGCCGGCGTGGTGGGCACGCGCACCGCATCCCCGTCAGGGTCCGCGCCGAACGTCGCGACCGGGTGCCCGCCACGGGTGGTGAACATGGGGCCGGCGAGGAACAGCCGTGGCCCCTCGAGGTCGCGGTCGCCGACCTGCCGGCGGAGGTCGGCGATCCACGGGTGCTCGTCGCCGAGGCTGCGAACAGCGGTCACGCCGTGCTCGAGCGCGGAGCGACGATGCCGCGGGAAGTAGCGCACCCAATCCGCCACCAGGCCCGGCATCGCGAGCAGGCCCGGCTCCTCCCCCGCGTCGAGTTCGGGGGAGCCGACGTGCACGTGCAGATCGATCAGCCCGGGCAGGATGGTCGCGCCATCGGCGTCGAGAACGGTGGCGTCGCCGGGGACGTCGAGGTCGCCCACGTCCTCGATCACCCCGTCGCGGACCACCACCGTTGCCCGACGCGGGTCGAGCCCCGGACCGACGAGGACGGTTCCCCCGATGATCGCGAGCGCGCCCCGATGCGCGGAGCCGGCGGGATAGCGCGTCGCGAGGTAGAAGCCGGCGCCGCCCGCGACCGCCGCGACCCCGAGCCCGAGTCCCCCGAGAACCACTCGCCGGCTGATGGTCCCGTCCTCGCCTGCTCCGGCGCCCCCACTCGTGGCGGGCGTCTCGGGTGAGGGCTCCCGACGCGCTCGTCGCTGCCACGCGGCCACGACGACCGCCACGACGGCGACGCAGATCGGTGCCAGCCAGCGGAGGCCTCCCCAGACTCCGGTCGAGAGGAGCGCCGCCACCAGGGCCCCGCCGACGAGGCCGGCCACGCCCTTCGATCGGCCCCCACATTCGCTCTCCATTCCGTCAGATCATAGACCGATCGCTCGGTTTTTCAATAACCCACACCTACCCACTGTCCGCAAGGCCAACCCGTATCCCACGCCACTTCTGAGGAACTGGCGTAGCTTGCGTCCATGCTGATCAGACGTGAGAGGGCCGACGACCGCTCCGCCGTGGCGAGCGTGCACGGCGCGGCCTTCCCGACCCCCGAGGGCGCGAACGCCCCGGTGGAGGTGGGTCTGCTGGCGGAGCTCCGAGACGACCCCGGATGGTTGCCACACCTCTCCGTGGTGGCCGTCGGAGACGCTGGCGTGGTGGGACACGCCGTGTGCACGCGCGGGACCATCGAGCCCGAGGGCACGCCCGCGCTCGGCCTCGGGCCGATCGCCGTGCTCCCCGAGCACCAGGGGAGCGGGATCGGCTCAGCCCTGATGCACACCGTGCTCGAGGCCGCCGACGCCCGCGGTGAGGCGCTGGTGTGCCTGCTCGGCGACCCGGGGTACTACCGCCGCTTCGGCTTCGTGACGGCGTCGGAGCTGGCCATCGAAGCGCCCGACCCACAGTGGGGCGAGTACTTCCAAGCACGCCCCCTCGCCGCTTATACCCCGCAACTGCAGGGGCGCTTTCGATACGCCCCACCGTTCGAACGCCTTTAACCGATCGACGTCCTGCGGGAATCACCGGACCTCACGCAGCGGGAGCCCTGCGGTCGGCGTCGGGATGGGGCACCGTGCGGTAGAGATGCACCGACGTCGCGGCGAGCCAGGCCCATCCGGCGACGACGGCGACCCAGAGCGCGACCACGCCGAGTGTCTGGGTGGACAGCGCAGCCCCGCCGAGGAACCCGAGCACGATGATCGCGCTGCTCGCACGCGTGAAGGCGGCCCACGCCCGAGCCCCTCGCTGCGCGCACCACGACGCCACCACGAGCGCGCCCGCGGCCAGGCTCACGAAGCCGACCGCGCCGGAGGCGAGGTGGAGGATGCCCGAGAGGCTCGCCTCCCCTCCGGCCGCACCGGGTGGGAAGCCAGCCATCGCGTCGGGAGCGAAGGCCGCGCTCGCCAGCAGCGCGGCGCCGTACAGGCCGAGGAGCCCCCCGGCGTAGGCCGCGTGCCGCGAGCCCCCCAGCGCGCGGGCGACCCCGATCGCCGCGACGAGGACCATCGCGCCGGCGACGACGAGGTTCGCGCGCTGCATCCACCCGCCGTCGCCGAGCATCAGCAGGCTCAACGGGTGGCGGGCGAGCTCGAAGCCCTCCCGGGTGAGCGCGAGCACGAGACCCGCGCCGAGGTACACCGCCCCGGCGAGGACGCCATAGCCGAGCAGCGAGCGGGTGACCGCCGCCGAACGGTCGAAGCCCTCGGACGGACCTGACGCCGTATCCATTCCCGCTCCCTCTCGTTGCCCGCTGTCGGTCGCCTGGACACTGAAGAGTGCAATACGAAACTCATGAGAGCAAGAGATACCCTCGGCTCCAGCGCGCCTCAGGCAGCGAGCGAAGGGAGCGACCCGCGATGGCCGTGCAGGAACCGGCGGGCACCGACCCCGCTCCCGCCGCCGTGCGGGTCGATCCGCGGATCGCGCGGTCCCGCGCGGTGATCGTCGAAGCCGCGACCGCGCACTACCTCGCCCACGGCTACCGCGAGGCCAACCTCGACGACGTCGCGCGCGAGGCGCGGGTATCAAAGCGCACGATCTACAACGTCATCGGCGGTAAGGAACAGCTGTTCCGTGCCGTCCTCGCCGAGGCGATCGACACCGCCGAGCGGTTCTCGGTCGAGGTCGCCGCGGGGATCGGCGACACCGACGACGTCGCGACGGAGCTCGGCGGGGTTGCCTCCACGCTGGCCGCGTCGGTGCTCGGCGGGCGGATCGTGTCGCTGCGCCGCCTGCTCATCGCCGAGGCGACACGGTTTCCCGAACTCGCCCGTGACTACTACGAGCGCGCGCCCGGGAGGGTGATGACGACCCTCGCGGACGGCCTCGCCCGCCTCGCCGCACGCGGGTTGCTGGATATCGACGATGCCGAGCTCGCAGCCGAGCACCTCGCGTTCCTCGTCCTCGGGGCCTCACTCGATCGGGCCCTCTTCGAAGCGGACGCGCCCTCGGCCACGACGGTCGAGACCCGGGCACGCGCCGGCGTCGAGGTCTTCCTCCGCGCCTACGCTTGCCGACCGTGAGTCGCTTCCCGACCGAGGTGGCCGCACCCGGGGGAGGCCAGGGCCTGGCCGTCGTTCTCGCTGGCCGGGCGCGGTCATCGCCGAGGTCGGTCCCCCGGGATGACCTCCTCGAGGAAGGCGCGGATCGCCTCGCCCATCGTGCGCACCCCCGGCTCTTCGACTGGAAAGTGGCCGCAGGCGGGGAGGTGGACGTAACCGCGTGGCGCCGCGCAGGCGGCGGAGAAAGGCCTGGGACACGTTCGGCGGCGTCCAGCGATCGTCGCCTGGGTGAACGAGCAGGATCGGCCGATCAAACCGCTCCGGGGGCACTTCCCGTCGCGACCCGAGCCACGAAGCCAGGAACGACAGCGGCACCGCATCGCCCCCGCCGACCGGATCCCGGGCGCACGCCGCAGCAAGCTCGGGATCGTTCGCGATCGCCCGCATGTTCGCGAGCGCACGGACCGGCACACGGACCCGGCCGGCGACCGTCGCGAGCGGGAAGAGCAGCGGGACGCCGCTCGCCAGGCTCGGGTGACGGACGACCGCCCGGCGCACTCGACGATCCCGGGGATCCAGCAGGTTCGTCGCGATGACACCCCGGACCGCCGGCGAGCGCACCGCGGCGTTGTAGGCGAGCATTCCGCCCATGCTCGCGCCGAACAGCACGACCGGGCGTCCGTCGCGGGGCTGCTCGCTCGCGACGAGGTCGGCGACGACCTCGACCCAGTCGTGGTAGGTGTAAGCACGGCGCGCGCCGAGCTCGGTGTGCCCGTAGCCGGGGAGGTCGGGGGCGACGGTCTCGGCGATCCCGCTCGCGGCGAGGCCTACCGAGGCGATGAGTCGCCCGTGTCCGCCCGCGCCGGGCAGGGCGACGAGCTTCCGGGGCGCCTGTTCGTCGACGTGGCGGTCGAGGTGCACCCGCATGTCCCCGTGGGCCCAGAACTCCTCACGCGGGACGCGGTCGCCCTCGCAGCGCAGCTCGGGCGGCAGGAAGGCCTGATACTCCACCCACGATCGTTGGTGTGCGTACACCGTCCCCTCGTTCTGTGAGCAGTCCCGCCTTCACGAGGGCAGAGCGTCCCCCTCGTACGCCATCCCAACCGTTCGGAGGAGACAGCGACCGTTCGGCGAAGCAGTGAGGCTGCGGCGACAACGCCGGCCTGAACGCCCCTCACGCGTCCTCGTCGGCGAGCAGCTTCTCGGTGATCGTCGCGAGCCGGGTGATGTCGTCCCAGGACAGGCGCGAGAAGAAGCGCTCGTCGAGATCGGCGAGGTGGGTCTCCTGTGCGCGGCGGAACACGTCGACCCCGGCGTCAGTGATCGCCACGTCGACGCCTCGCGCGTCATCGGGGTCGTGCTCGCGGGTGACCAATCCATCGGCCTCGAGGCGGGCAACCATGCGGGAGACGCGGCTTTGGCTGAGGGGCGCCTGCTCGACGAGCTGGCGGAGGCCGAGACGCCCGTCGGGAGAGAAGACCGCGAGATGCAACAGCACCTCGAACGCGTGGAGGCTGAGGCCGTGACGAGCCTCGAGTCGCGCGCTCAGGTCCCGGGACAGCGCCGTGCCGGCGCGCACGAGGCCGAGGAAGGCGTGGGCCCGGGTGGGCGGCAGGTGCTTGAGCCCGTCGGCGCGCTCGACGACCAGCGGCTCTGGGCCGTCGTCGGCGCTCGTGTCGTCGGGGTTGGCGCGTTCGCGGGAATCGGCTGTGTCCATGGCTGCACCCTATCAAAAAGATGCTTGCGCACGCATCCGAACAGATATATGCTTGCGCAAGCATAGACAAGCGGAAGGGGATCGCCATGGATGAACCCGATCGCACCGACCAGCCACAGGACCGCGGCTGGAACCGACCGCGCATCGCGGCCCGCGCCCTCACCGTGGGTGGGGCCGTGGTCGCCGCCCTCGCCGTGTGGGCCCTCGCCGTCGCCGTGATCGGGGTCGAGCTTCAGGTCGAACCCGGCACGACCGAGCCCGAGACCGTCGGCCCGGCCATGGTCACCATTGCCAGCCTCGCCGCTGGCCTTGCCGGATGGGGTCTGTTGGCGCTCCTCGAGCGCCTGACTTCGCGCGCTCGTGGCGTGTGGACCGCCACCGCGCTCGCCGCCCTCCTGATGTCCCTGGCCGGCCCGCTCGCCGGGGTCAGCGCCGCGGCCACCGCCACGCTCGCGGCGATGCACGTTGCGGTCGCCGCCGTGCTCGTGCCCGGACTGCGGAGGGGGACAAGGGCGCAGGCCAGGGATGCCTCCGCGTCGAGCTGAGCACCCGGTGGCCAGCGGGTGGCGGTGACCCCGTCACCCGCCTTCAGGAAGCAGACTCAGCCGCATGAGCACGCGCGGGAATCCGCCGGAGACCGACTGGGTGTCGGCGGCCTTGGTGAAGCCGGCCCCCTCGAAGAGCTTGCGCGTGCCGACGAAGGCCAAGGTGAGGTCGACCTTCTCGCCCCGGTTGTCCACGGGGTAGCCCTCGACCGCCGGGGCGCCCTGGGAACGCGCGTACGCGACGGCGCCGGCGAGAAGATGGTGCGAGATCCCTTGCCGTCGGTGACCCGGCCGCACGCGGATGCACCACACCGACCACACCGGCAGGTCGTCGACGTGGGGGATCTTGCGCGAGCGCGCGAAGGGCAGCTCCGACCGCGGGGCGACCGCGGCCCAACCGCAGACCTCGCCATCGTCGTAGGCCAACACCCCCGGCCCCTCGTCGCGGCCGCACAGCGACCGGACGTACTCCCCCCGCGCCGGCCCGACCAGCTGGCGGTTCGTCGTCGCATCGAGCCGGTGGCTCAGACACCAACAGGTGGTGGCGTCGGGGTCCTTCTTCGGTCCGAGCATGGTGGCGACGTCGTCGAACCGGTCCGCCGTCGCCGCTATGACCTCGATGGCCATCGGCCCGCTCCCTCGATCGCGCTCGGGGGACCACTCCGGGGAGAGTGCCCGAGATCCAGGGAAGCGTGCCTGAGATCCCGGACAGCTGGTGTCCGCATGGTCGGGCTGAGGCGGGAGGTGTGCCGGTGCGGTCCCTACGCCGCGTGGGCCGGGCTGCGCACCATACGGGGCACGAGCACCGCGAGGGCGACCGCCGTCGTCGCGACGGCCGCGAGCACCGAGAGCGCCGCGGTCGCCGGCGTGGATGCCCAGAGTGCCTGGGCCGCCCACGCGGTCGGCACGACCCCGAGCAGCCATGCCCCCGGCGTGTCGAGGAACCACCACGCGACCGGCAGGTACAACGGCACCGTCGTCGCCTTGAGCAGCGCGACGGCCTGGACCCGGTCCCGGGCGAACCCACCCACGAGCGCCACCGGTACCGCCGCGACCACGCCGCCCGCGGCGGCGGTCGCGACCAGCCCGCTGACGCCGGCTCCCGGCGCTGCGCCGGCGAGGAGCAGCACGGCAGCGACGGCGAGGGCACCGGCGACCATCGCGGCCCCGAGCCGATAGGCGGCCACCACGCGCAAGCCCGCCGGCGTAAGCGCGAGCACCGGCAACAACCCCGCGTCGCGGTCCTCGGACCACAGCAGCCCGACCAGGGACCCGACGATCACCGGGACGTGGATCGCGACCACGAACGCCCACACCGCGGGCAGGTGAGGGGCGAGATCGAGCCCGTAACGCTCCGCGACGAAGGCGACACCGCCACCGCTCAGCCACCGCGTGGCGATCGCGATGAGCGGCAGCCCCGCCAGCAGCATAAGCAGCAGCCGGTCGCCGAGCAGGGTGGCGCGGTCGACCGCCGCAAGCGAGCGTACCGCCTGCCACCCGCTACCGGGCTCGCGCCGCCTGATGCGCCCGCGCCGGTGGCGGCGGCCCGTGGCCGGGCCGGCCGCGGGGCGCGGGTCCAGGCTGCGGCGCACGGCAATGACCCACACCACGGCGACCGCGGCGAGCAGCCACGTCGCAGCCGGCCACGAGGGTTCGCCGCCGAGCAGCTCAAGTGCGCCGGTCAGCGGCGACACCGCCAGCAGCGGGTGCGCGAACAACCCGAGACCGTCAACGAGCGCGGGACCGATGAGCAGCGCGGCGAGCAGAGGGACGCGGGCGAGGTAGGCCGTCAGGGTCTCGGCCGCGCCGACGACCGCGATCGCCACGAGCGTGAGCAGCACCGTCGCGCCGACGGCGCCGCCGAGGACCGTCGGAGCCCAGCCTTCTCCGGCGACGAGGAGCAGGACGATGGCGACCGCCAGCGCGTAAGCGCCGAGCAGCGCCGTGCGCACCGTCACCGCGACCGCGGGGGTGAGGCCGGCGAGGCGCAGCGCGCCGGCGAGCCCGTTCGCGCGCTCGACGACGGTGAGCGCGGGAGCGGCGACGAACCCGAGGCCGGCGACCTCGAGGAGCAGGAGCCACGGCACGAGCTCGGTGCGCCACTCCTCCGGCAGCGCGAGAAGGACCGCGCCCCACGCGAGCGCGGTCGCAGCGGTGAGCCCCCACACGCCGTGGCGGCGGTGCAGCCGCAGTTCGGTCGCGACGACGGAGCGCCAGGCACGCGCGTTCACAGCGCGTGTCCCGTGACCGCGCGGAAGACGTCGTCGAGGCTCGCCTCGGTCGTGTGCACCGTCTCGACGATGGCGCCCTCGGGGAGCCCGGCGAGCTGGCGCGCGGCCTCCTCGAGCGACAGCGCCGCGACGTGGACCTCGCCACCGACCCGGTACTCGACCCGCAGGCGCCGCTCCCCGTGGTCGAGCTGCAGTGCCCGCGGGGTGTCGCACGCGACGATCCGGCCGCCGACGACGAACGCGACGCGGTCGCAGACGCTCGCGGCGGTGGCCATGTCGTGGGTGGTGAGAAAGATCGTCGCGCCGCGCGCCTGCTCGGCGTGAACGAGCGCGCGGACCTCGGCGGCGTTGACGGGGTCGAGCCCGCTGGTCGGCTCGTCGAGGAACAGCAGTTCTGGCTCGTGCTGGATGGCCCGCGCGAGGTTCAGCCGGGCGCGCATCCCTTTTGAGAAGCTGCCCACCGGCTCGTCGGCGGCGTCCCCGAGACCGACGGCGCCGAGCACGTCGGCGACGCCCCGGCCTGCCCGCCGGTGCAGGTTCGCGAAGTGCGTGAGGTCCTCCCGGGCGGTGAGGCGCGGATAGCCGACCGGCAGCTCGAACGACACCCCGATCCGGTCGTGGAGATCGCGGCCCCACCACCGTCGATCGCGATCGAGCAGGCGGATCCGCCCCTCCCAGCCGTCGACGAGGCCGAGCACCGCCCGCTGGGCGGTCGTCTTCCCGGCGCCGCTGGGGCCGAGAAACCCGAACACCTCGCCGGGCTCGACCGCGAACGTCATCCCGTCCACGGCGAGGGCTTCGGCACGGGGATAACGGTAGGCGAGGTCGGCGACTTCGATGGCGGTGCGCAGCATCGCTCCCTCCGGTTGAGCGCGCGGCCGCCCGATCGCGGCCGCGCCGGGCCGGACGTTGCTCCTTCGCGGCCCGAGCCCGAATCGTACCCGGGTTGATAGTCACTGTCTATACATAGATACTTCTATTTAGGAGCCACTATCAGCTCGTGCTAGGCTGCCCTCATGGCGAAGACGGGATTGCGGGAGCGAAAGCGGCTCGCGGCGATGCGTCGGATCCAGGAGACCGCGTTCGAGCTGTTCGAGCGTGACGGCTACGACGCGGTGACCATCGAGCAGATCGCCGACCAGGCCGAAGTGTCGCCGAGCTCGGTCTATCGCTACTTCGGCACGAAGGAGCGGGTCGTCCTCTGGGACGAGTACGACCCGCCCGCCTTCGAGCGCTTCGCCGCCGAGCTCCGCGAGCATCCCCCGCTCGAGGCGATGCGTCTGGCGATCGATCTCGTGGGCGCGCAGTTCCTCGGACCGGATCGCGCCCGGGTGGAGCGCACCACGCGGCTCGCGTTCGAGGAGCCGGCGGTCACCGCGGCGATGCGCCAGGAGCTCGACGCGGCGGCGGAGGCGATCGCGGAGCTCGTGGCCGACGCGCGCGCGATGCACCGCGACGACCTCGCCGTCCAGGTGTTCGCACGGGCCGTGGTCGCGGCGATCGAAGCCGCACTGCGGACGTGGCACGCGGGCGGCTTCGAGGCCTCGCTCGTCGACCTGCTGCACGACGCGCTCGGAGCGCTCGAGGGTGGCCTCGACCTCCGCTGAACCCGGCGCGCTCGACCTCGACCTCCCCTGAACCCGTCGTGCGCGGCCTCGACCTCCCCTGAGCCCGTCGTGCTCGCAGCCGTGGCGCGGACAGAGCATGACCACGGCGCTCCCCGCGTCTGCCATCCCCACGCACGAGGTGCGACCCTTGTGGGAGGGCTCGATGTCGAGACCGCGGGCCCGGCGACGTCATGGGGGTGTGCGGCGCAGACGGAACGTCGCCCGAGCAACGGAGGGCCTGGAAATGCGGTTCATGCTGATGCAGTACTACGCGCCCATCGATGGCGTGCCGCCGATGACGGAGTGGGCTCAGGAGGACATCAAGGCGCACATCGCCTTCCAACAGGGGTTCAACGCAGAGCTCACCGAGCTCGGCGAGCTGGTCGATGCACAAGGGCTCGCCGCCCCCGAGCTCGCGACGTTCGTCGTCTCCGACGGCGCCAGCGCGCCGGTGATCACCGACGGGCCGTTCCCCGAGTCCAAGGAGCTGCTCGCGGGCTTCCGAATCGTCGACGTCGACTCACAGGAGCGGGCCATCGAGATCGCCGCGCGCTCCTCGGCCGCCCCCGGCCCGAACGGCGCGCCAATCCGCCAGCCCATCGAGGTGCGCGAGGTCATGGGTGCACCGCCCGACGACCTGACCGCCTGACGGGCCGAGGACGTGACCGACGCGACCGACACCGAGGGCCTGCTGCGCGCGCTCGCGCCGCGGGCCCTCGGGGCACTCACGCGGCGGTACGGTGACTTCGCCGCGGCGGAGGACGCCCTCCAGGAGGCGTTGGTGGCGGCAACCACCACGTGGCCACGTGAGGGACGCCCGGCGAACCCGCTGGGCTGGCTGATCCGTGTCGCCTCCCGTCGGCTGCTCGACCACCACCGCAGCGAGGGCCGCCGACGCCGACGCGAGGCACAGGCCGCCGCATGGGCGCTGGCCGATCCACCGACCGTCCCCGGCCACGACGACACCCTCGACCTCATGCTGCGGTGCTGTCACCCGGCGCTGACGCCGGGCGCGGCCATCCCCCTCACGCTGCGTGCGATCGGCGGGCTCACCACGCGTGAGATCGCGACGGCCTTCGGCATGCCGGAAGCCACGATGGCGCAGCGCATCAGTCGGGCCAAGGCCAAGGTGCGCGCCTCGGCGACCCCGTTCGCGCTACCCGAAGCCGACGACCGCACCGAGCGCCTGCGCTCGGTGCGGCACGTGCTCTACCTCATGTTCAACGAGGGCTACGCGAGCCACTCCGGGCCCGACCTCATCCGCGTCGACCTCTCGGCAGAGGCCATCCGGCTCACGCGCATGCTGTCGGCGGCCGTTCCCGAGGACCCGGAGTCAGCGGGCCTGCTCGCCCTCATGCTGCTGACGGATGCCCGCCGGCCCGCCCGCACCGGACCCGACGGCGAACTGATCCCCCTGGCGGAGCAGGACCGGGAGCGTTGGGACCGAGCCTCGATCGCCGACGGGATCGGGATACTCGACCAGGCGTTGGGACGCCGTCAGATCGGGGAGTACCAGCTCCAGGCCGCCATCGCTGCGGCCCACAGCCGGGCGCCGAGTCACGAGGCCACCGACTGGGCCGAGATCTCCTCGCTGTACCGCCTGCTCGAGCAGCTGACCGGGAACCCGGTCGTCAGCCTCAACCGCGCGGTCGCGGTCGCGATGACCGACGGCCCGACCGCTGCGCTGGAGGTGCTCGACCACATCGAGTCCGACCTCGGCGACCACCACCGCTTCCACGCCGTGCGTGCGCACCTGCTCGAGCTGGCCGGGGACGCGGCGGCCGCGCTCCGGGCCTACGACACCGCGGCCGCCCGCGCGACCAATCCGCGTGAGCGGCAGTACCTGGTGACCCGGGCAGCCGGCCTCGCCCCGGAACAGCCGCCTACTGACGAGCAGCCGACCGCCTGAGCGACCGCCCACTCACAGCAGCCGACCGCCTGAGCGGTCGGACCGCGACCGGCGGAAGCTGCGCGCCCCTCTGCCCCGTATCGGGTGGCGTCAAGAGTCGCCGTACGGTTACTCGCGCATGCGCGGGTAACCGTGCTGTACGGCCAGCGCACGCACCCGTGTGTGCCCGACCGTCAAGTGTTGGGTCAGCGCCTCTGCACCCGCGCCTCGACCCCGTCGAGCAGCGCGTCGAGCGCGCTCGCGAAGGCACCCTCGTAGTCGATCGGGTCCTCGTACTGGTCCGTGTCCGGTGACCCGAAGGCACCTGCCTCGTCAAGGGCCGCGAAGGTGGGGTATCGCTCCGGGTCGAAGACCTCTCCGATAACTGCTTCCTGCGCGCCCCACCACTCTTCGTTCGTGATCCCGGTACGGCGCGCGGCGAGCGCGCTGTCGACCGACGCGCGGGCGGCCCCGTCAGCGAGAAAGCCCACGGCGGCCACCAGCCGCACGACGTCCCGGGGTGGGAGCCCTGTCTCGTCGGCGGCGTGCAGCACGGACTCGTACGCGGCGAGCATGTTGGGGCCCGCGACCGGCCGCGCGTAGGTGGCCGGCACCGCGAGAACCCACGGGTGGGCGTGCGCGAGCTGCCACTCCGCCCATGCATAGGCCTCGAGCTTCGCCCGCCACCCGCCGGGCCGTTCACCGACTCGGGGTGCCTCGCCGACCACGCGGTCGACCATCAGCGCGAGCAGCTCATCCTTGCCCGGGACGTGACGGTAGAGCGACATCGTCCCGACGTCGAGCGCCTTCGCGACAGCACGCATCGAGACGGCGTCGAGCCCCTCGGCATCGGCGATCCGCACCGCCTCTTCCACGATCGCGTCCCGCGAGATCGTCGCCTTCGGGCCACGTCGAGGCGGATCGTCGAGCCCCCAGAGCACCGTCAGGCTTCGACGAACCTCCGCGGCTCGACCCCCACCTCCCCGCGGGCCTCTCGGGCCGCATCCGCGAGCTCCCGACGCACCTCGCCCGCGGCGTCCGCGAGCTCGCGGCGCACCTCGTACCCCGCGCTCCTCAACTCGTCGCGGAGCTCGTCGGCAGCGCGACGGCCCTCGCCCCCATCGCCGGATTCCTCAACGTCCTGGTCCATCGATGCAAAGCCTATGCGCCCCACTTGCCTCTCGAGACCGATATGGATACGGTGTACGCTGTTTGCGTATAGCGTACGCAGTTCATTGCCGAGGAGGTAATCGATGGTCGCACCCCCTGGTCCTGGACCCACGACCCCCTGCGCGGTCCGCGCGCAGGGGCTGGTCAAGCGTTACGGCACCACCACGGCCCTCGACGGTCTCGACCTCGCCGTCGAGTCCGGGACCGTGCACGGCCTGCTGGGCCCCAACGGCGCCGGTAAGACAACGGTGGTGCGCGTGCTCGCGACGCTGCTTCGAGCCGAGGCGGGGACGGCACAGGTCGCTGGTTTCGATGTTCACCGCGAGCCGGCGCGGGTCCGCGCGCGGATCGGCCTCACCGGACAATTCGCGGCGGTGGACCAGCTGCTCACCGGCCGGGAGAACCTCGCGCTGTTCGGACGGCTGCTGCACCTCGGGCGGCGGGACGCGCGGCGTCGCGCCGACGAGCTGCTCGCCCAGTTCGACCTCACCGACGCGGCCGACCGTCCGGTCCGCGAGTACTCGGGGGGCATGGGCCGCCGCCTCGACCTGGCGGCGAGCCTGATCCTCGACCCCGACGTCCTGTTCCTCGACGAACCGACCACCGGCCTCGACCCACGGAGCCGCGCAGCGGTGTGGGAGGCGGTGCGCGCGCTGGCCGGCGCTGGCACGACGGTCCTGCTCACCACGCAATACCTGGAGGAGGCCGACCGGCTCGCCGACCGCGTCTCGGTGATCGATCGCGGTCTGGTCATCGCCGAGGGCCCGGTCGATGATCTCAAGCAGCGCACAGGAGCCGAGCGGCTCGAACTCGTGCTGAGCGCCGACGACGATCCCGAGCTCGCCCAACGGATCCTCGAACGCGTTGGCACGACGGATCCGCACTACGAGCCAGCGAGCCGCCGCCTGTACGTCCCGGTCGCGGACGGCGTCGCGGCGCTCGTCACCGCCGCCCGAGACCTCCACTCCGCCGGCGTGACCCCCGAGGACCTCGGGATACGCCGACCCACCCTCGACGACGTGTTCCTGCAGCTCACTGGACACGCCACCACGTCGGCCGCCGACGAGGAGGTCCCCGCATGAGCCCGGTACAGAGCACCTCCGCCGAGGCGACGTCGAAAGGCCAGCCCGTCCGCGTGCTCGACCGGCCACCAATCGTCCGCGCAGCGGTCGAGGCCGGGAACCTCGTCGGTCGTGCCCTCCTGCAGCTACGGCGAGAGCCCGCGGAGCTGATCTCGGCCCTGGCCTTCCCCGTGGTCGCGGTGCTGCTGTTCGGCTACGTCTTCGGCAGCGCGATCTCGGTCCCGGGCGGGGGCGACTACCGCGCGTTCCTCATGCCCGGACTGTTCGGCATGACGATGGTGTTCGGGCTCGCGGGCACGGCCATGTACGTGGTGACCGACACCAGCCGTGGCGTCACCGACCGCCTTCGGGCCATGCCCCTGACGCCGGGGTCGGTGCTCCTCGGCCGCAGTGGCGCCGACCTGGCGCTCGCGCTCGTGGACCTCGTCGCGCTCGTGGGCGTCGGATTGTTGGTCGGTTGGCGCATCGAGTCCGGGCCGGCGGCGGCCGTGGCCGCGATCGGGTTGCTCCTATGGCTGCGGATCGCCCTGGTCTGGGTCGGCATCTGGCTCGGCTTGCTGATGCGCACACCCGAAACCGCGATGCGCACCTTCGGCCTCATGCTGCCGGTGGCGATGTTGTCGAACGCGTTCGTGGCTCCGGACCTCATGCCGCGGTGGCTTCAGGCGGTGGCCGAGTGGAACCCGCTGTCGTCGACGGTCGCGGCGGCGCGTGAGCTGTTCGGCAATCCCGGATCACCGTCCGACGGTTCGTGGGTCGCCACCCACGCGATCGAGATGGCCGTCGTCTGGCCCGCCGTGTTGCTGCTCGTGTTCGTCCCCGCGGCGCTGCACCGCTACCGGGGACTCGGCCGATGAGCCGGCGCCGCGGCACCCGGACACGAGCACGGTGCCGCGCGCTCGTCGTCGTATCCAACGTCGCCGGTCAGCAGCGCGTCGACACGGCTGCCGCGGGCAATGCTCACCACCGGGCCAACGGATCCGAGAGCAAGGCAACGCCGTGGCTGACTACTACTGGTGTTTCGCGCACGACACGGTCGAGGAAGGGCCCGGCTGCCGCGGCGTCGACCGCCTCGGCCCCTACGAGTCGCCGGAGGCCGCCCGCGGGTGGCGGCAGCGTGTCGAGCGACGCAACCGCGAATGGGACGCCGCCGATCGCCAGTACCGCGGGAGCTAGACACACGAACCGTTGACACGGCCCCGCACGCTGCGGGGACACCTCGTCCGGTGATCGCGGGCAGGCGATGAGCCCCGCCGTCCCCGAACGTCCCACCCCTCGAGACCACGAATCGGGGAGGGTGGGCACGTGCTGGAACAGGGGATGCGGGCGGGCGACACCGGCCGCGCGGGGCCACGGGAGTGGCTCGGGGTCGCGGTGCTAGCCCTGCCGACGATGCTGTTGTCGCTCGACCTGAGCGTGCTCTACCTCGCCCTCCCCCATCTCAGCGCCGACCTCGGGGCCACCAGCACCCAGCAGCTGTGGATCACCGACAGCTATGTCTTCATGACGGCGGGCTTCCTCGTGACGATGGGCGCCGTCGGGGACGCCATCGGGCGGCGACGCCTACTGCTGATCGGCGCCCCCGCGTTCGGGGTCGCATCCGTGCTCGCGGCCTACGCGCCCACCGCGGAGCTGCTCATCCTGGCCCGCGGGCTCCTCGGGATCGCGGGCGCCATGCTCCTGCCGTCGACGTTGTCGCTGCTGCGGAGCATGTTCGGCGAGCCCAAGCAGCTCGGCATCGCCGTCGCCGCGTGGACGACGGCGTACATGGCCGGCGTCACCCTCGGCCCGGTGATCGGTGGCTTGATGCTGCAACGGTTCTGGTGGGGCTCGGTCTTCCTGCTGGGCGTGCCGGTCATGGCCCTGCTGCTCGCCGTCGGACCCTGGCTGCTGCCCGAGCACCGCAAGCCCGGCCCGGCCGTGGTCGACCTCCCGAGCGTGGGCCTGTCCCTTGGCGCCGTGCTGTCGCTGGTCTTCGGCCTGAAGGAGGTGGCCAACGCCGGCTGGGCGCCGCTGCCCGCGGCCGCCCTGGCGGTCGGTCTCGCGCTCGGAGCCGTCTTCGTTGGGCGGCAACGGCGACTGCTCACCCCGCTGATCGACCTCCGCCTGCTCCGGATCCCCGCGATCGGGGCCACGCTCCTGATCGCCCTGCTCGTCGCGGCCACGCAGAACGGCACCGTCCTGGTCCTCACCCAGTTCCTCCAACTGGTCGAGGGCCTCTCGCCGCTGCGCGCGGGGCTCTGGCTCGCGATCCCCTCGCTCGCGCTGATCGTCACGATCAACGCGACACCCCATCTTGCCCACCGCGTGCGACCGGGGCGGCTCCTCGCGACGGGCCTGGTGGTCGCCGCGGGCGGGGCGTTGGTGCTCGCCTCGGTGCCGGGCGTCGGCCGGACCGGTCTCCTCCTCGCCGGCGCGGTCGTGCTGTTCGCCGGGATCGGGGTGCCGGGCGCGTTGTTCAACCAGCTCGTGCTCGGGGCCGCGCCGTCGGAGCGCGCCGGCTCGGCGGCGTCCATGGCGTCGACGAGCGGCGAACTCGGCATCGCGCTGGGCATCGCCACGTTCGGGAGCCTCGCCACGATCACCTACCGCGGGCGCTTGCATTTGCCACCGGACACGCCCTCGGCTGCCGCCGGCACCGCCCGCGAGAGCATCGTCGACGCGGTCGCCACAGCTCGGGAGCTGCCCGTCGTCCTCGGCGCCGAGGTCCTCGACGCCGCCCACGCCGCCTTCCTCGCGACCCTCCGCACCGTCACGATCGCCAACGCCGGGGTGTTCCTCGCCGTGGCCGTCGTCGCGGCGGTCACCCTGCGCGAGGTGCGACCGACGGGCGAGCGCCCGAGCGAGTGATCGTCGGCTCGGCCATCGTGAGCGCGGTGCCCCCACCGCGTCCGAACGGCCCAGGTCGGTAAGGTGCCGCGGCATCACGAGGCCGAGGAGGCGCCATGGACGAGGAGCTCGTGCACGCCACCGTGCGGGCCTACGACGCCACGGCCGACCGGTACCGTCAGCGATGGCACGGCACCGACCCGCTCGTCGGGGCCAAGCGCGCCTTCCTCGAGCTCCTGCCGGCCGATGCGCGAGTGCTCGACGTGGGGTGCGGCACCGGCCGCGACCTCGCGTGGTTCGTCGGGGCTGGTCTCGCTGCGGTGGGCGTCGACCGGTCGACGGGGATGCTCGCGACCCCCGAGGTGCGCGGGCGTGCCGCCGCCGCGGACATGCGTCAGATCCCGCTGCCCGACGGGAGCCTCGACGGCTGGTGGGCCGCCGCGAGCCTGTTGCACCTTGACCGCCGGGGTCTGCACGCCGCGCTCGAGGAGTTGCACCGCCTCACGCGCCCTGCGGGCGTGGGCTTCGCCTGCGTCAAGCGCGGCGACGGCGAGGCGTGGGAGCCGACCAGCGACAGCGAGCTGCGATACTTCCGCTACTGGCAGCCCACCGAGCTCGACGACGAGCTCACCGCGGCCGGGTGGCACGTCGAACGCGCCTGGATCAGCGAGGACACCCTCGGCCGGCAGCCGTGGATCTCGCGGTTCGTACGGCGACGCTGCGCGGCGGCCTTTCCTGACCCGACCCGAGAACGAGAGGCGGCGCCGTGAGCGACACCCCGACCGAGCCGGGCCCCGTGGAGACCTTCGTGCACGCCCTGCGGGAGGCCGGGAGCGAGGCGGTGTTCTCGGTCCCCGGTGGCGGGGTGAACCTCGCGATCGGCGAGGCCGCCGTCGAGGCTGGGATGCAGTACGTGCTCATGCACGGCGAAACCGCTGCCTGCATCGCCGCCGGGGTCAGTGGCAAGGTGCGCGGCGGGGTCGAGCTGGCCAGCGTGACGCGCGGGCCCGGCGCGGCCTCTGCGGCCAACGGCGCGGCGCAGTCGACCCTCGACCGGTTCCCGCTCGTGTTGGCGTGCGACACGGTGCAGCAGGACCAGCGGCATCGGGTACGCCACCAACTCGTGGATCAGCAGGCCCTGTTCGCGCCCGTCACGAAGGCCACCGGGGTGCTGGGCCGCCAGATGGACGGCCGCCGGTTCGCGGAGGCGTGCGACGAGCACGCACGCGGATGGCCTCCGGGAGCGGTCTACGTCGAGGTGGACGCCTCCGCCCCGGGCGCGTTGCCGAGCCCACCGGAAGAGGTGGTGGCCACGCCGCTCCCGATCGACGCCGCCCACCGGCTGGACGAGGCCCTCGACCTGGTGCGCCGCGCCCGACGCCCGGTGTGGCTGGTGGGCATCGGCGCGCTCGAGTGGGCCGGCGAGCTGCGGAGCCTCCTCGCGGACACGCCCTGCCCGGTGCTCACCACCTACCAGGCGAAGGGGCTCGTTCCCGACACGTGGCCGCAGACGGGACCGCCCTTCACGAACGGGCGACCGGAGCACGACCTGCTCGAGCGGGCCGACGTGATCTGCGCGATCGGCCTCGATCCCGTCGAACCCCGCGGCGGGCCCTGGCCCTACCGGGCACCGGTCGTGACGATGAGCCCGCAGCCGCTGGACAGCGCCTACTTCGGGGCGACGGTCGACCTCGTCGGATCGCCCGCCGAGGTGCTGCACCCGTTGGTCGACGCCGCACGCGACGCCGACTGGCACGGCGCCGAGGGGGAGGACGCGCGCGAAGGCTTGCGCCGAGCGGTGCGCGAGGCCACGGGCGCGCATGCCGCCGGCAACGGCGGTCGCGGGTCCGGGGCCGCTCCGGCCGGGGCGGGACTCGCGCCGCAACGCGTCGTCGACGTGGTCGCGGCCGCCACCGGGCCGCGGTCTCGGATCACCGTCGACGCGGGCGCGCACATGCTCGCGGTGATGCCGCTGGTCGAGGCGCACGAGCCGCTCGACGTCCTGATCTCCAACGGGCTGTCCACGATGGGGTTCGCGCTGCCGGCCGCCATCGGTGCGGCGCGCGCCGAGCCGGAGCGGCCCGTGGTGTGCTTCACCGGCGACGGCGGCCTCGGCATGTGCCTCGCCGAGCTCGAGACGCTCGCCCGGCTGCAGCTGAACGTGACGGTCGCCGTGCTGAACGACCGCAAGCTCTCACTGATCGACGTGAAGGCCTCGCCGCGCGCAGCCGGTCTGCGGCTCGCCGACTACAGCGAGATGGCGTTTGCGCGCGTCGCGGAGGGCTGCGGCGTGCCGGCCACCACAGTGGACCGTGAGAGCGGGCTGGTTGACGCGGTCTCGGGCGGCCCGGCGGGGCCGCGGTTACTCGATGTCCGAGTCGACCCTGCTCATTACCGCGACATCATGGACGCCAGCCGGTAGCCAGCGTGCGGTCACAGGGGCATCCCCGGCCAGGCCCATCCGCGGCCAGCAACCGCCCCACCCGCAACCGCCCCGCCCGGAACCGCTGTGGGGTGATCGTCGGCGGCGCACAGCCTCCACCGGCGGGGCGGCCGTCTACGTCGTCATGAGCCCCGGAAGCCACGTCACCAGTGTCGGGACCGCGATCAGCAGGCCAATGACCACGAGGTCGGAGCCGATGAACGGGAGCGCCGACAGGTACACCGTGCCCATCCGCGTCTCCGGCGGCGCGACGCCCTTCATGACGAACAGGTTCAGGCCGAACGGGGGCGTGGTCCCGGCGATCTGGAGGTTGATCAGCATCAGGATCCCGAACCAGATCGGGTTCCACGCCTGCGCCTCGACGATCGGCATGAACAGCGGGATCGTCACCAGCATGATCGACACCTGGTCGAGGAAGGCGCCCAGGAAGAGCACCGCGAGCATCATCAGCAACAGCATCAGCAGCGGCGCCAGCTCTGCGTCGGTCATAGCGCCGATGAGCCCGCGCGTGGCCCCGCTGAAACTGAGCAGCTGACTGTAGAGCACCGAGCCGGCCACGATGAAGAAGATCATCGTGTTCGTCTGGATCGTGCCCACCATCGCCGCGCGGAGGGTCGTGCGGTTCAGCCTGCCGGCGAGCACCACCACCCCGAACGCCGCGAGCGCACCGACGGCCGCGGACTCGGTGGGCGTTGCGATGCCGAAGAAGATGAGCCCGAGCACCAGCAGGATCACGAGCGCGAGCGGCGCGACGTGGCGCAAGAGCCCACGCGCGGTCTCCCGGCGGGACGCGCGGGCGACCTCCTCGTCGCGAGGCGCCCCGCGCAGCGCCACGCTCCAGTAGGCGATCACCACCAGGTAGCCGACCGCCATGAGCAGGCCCGGCACGATCCCCGCGATCAACAGCGGACCCACCGAGACCTGCGCGATCGCGCCCCACAGCACGGCGAGCGCGCTCGGGGGGATGATCATCGCCAGTCCCCCGGAGGCGAGGATCGATCCCATCGACAGCCGCTCGGAGTAGCCGAACCGGTTCATCTCCGGCAGCAGGCTCGAGCCGAACAACGCCGTGTTGGCGAGCGTGGAGCCGGACAGGAGCCCGAAGAGCGCACCGCCCCCGGTCGCCAGGACCGGCAGCCTGCCCGGCACGCGGCCGAGCACCCGGTTCAGGACCTGGAGCGCGTCGTGGGCGACGCCTGCCCGGAACAGGACCTCGCCCATCAGGATGAACAGCGGCACGGGCGTGAGCACGAAGCTGTCGATGCTCTGCACCGCGCTCAACGCGACCTGCTGCAGGCCCGAATCCCAACCCCCGAACATGATGACGGAGGCGACGGTCCCCACCCCGAGCATCGCGAAGGCGATCGGCACCCGCACGAGCAACAGCAGAACCAGCGCGCCGAGGAACAGCAGGAGGAACGCCCACCACTCCACTACGGCCCCCCTCCACTGGTGCGCGGATGGCGAGGGGGCTCAGCCACGGGTCACCCGCCCGGTCCGCACGCGCTGCACGAGCGTGCGCAGGAGCTGGAGGAGCAACAGACCGGTCCCGAGCGGGATGATCGCGGTGATCGGCCAGCGGTCGAGCCGCAGATAGCCCCCGGTGGTGGTCCCTTGGTCGAGGTCGTTGAGAACCAGGGCCGCGGAAGCGTAGAACAGCGCGGCGGTCACGAGGATCTGGATGGTGAGCGCGAGGACGTCGAGTCCACGGATGGCCCGCGGAGACAGGACCATGTCGAGCAGCTCGAGCCGCACGTGGGCGTCCTGACGCGCCACGTAGGCCGTCGCGAGGAACGTCATGAACAACAGCGCCGTGCCGCTCAACTCCAGCACCCACGGCAAGGGGCTGGCGAACACGGCCCGGCCGACGATCCCCGCCACCACACTCAGCATCACGAGCAGCAGGAGGACCCCGGCCAGGGCTTGGCCGGTCCAGACCGCCCCATCGAGCAGATCCGGCCGACCGGAGGACCTGGTTGACCGCCCCGACGGCTCGGCGTTCATGCCAGCCCGCTACTCCCCGTCGCGCGTGACGGTGGCCCCACCGGGGACCGCATCCTCGAAGTCGTCACCGTAGCCCTCCTCGAAGATGTCCCGGATCTCCTCCGCCTGCGGTGTCTGCTCGACGATGCCGTCCCAGTCGATCGCGTCCCAGCCCGGGTCGCCGTACGCGAGCTCCAGGACCTCGGCGGCCTCGTCGTCGGTGAACTCGATGAGCTCGACGCCGCCCTCCTCGCGCCAGGTCTCGACCTCCTCGAGCGCGATGTCCTCGTAGATGTCGACGATCTCCGGCTCCACCTCGGCGGTGATCTCCATCAGCGTGTCCTGGGTCTCGCTGTCGAGCTCGTCCCAGGTGTCGGCGTTCACGACGATGCTCTGCGCGGAGTCGTAGAAGCGGGGCGCGAGCTCGTACTCGACCTGCTCGTACCAGCCGAAGCCACGGGGGCCGACACCGGCCCAGCCGAAGCCGTCGACCGTCCCTCGCTCGAGTGCGGTGTAGATCTCCTCAGCGGGGATGTCGGCACTGGCGCCGCCGAGCCCGGTTACCACGGGTTCTGTCGCGGGTGAGGTTCGAACGGTCAGCCCTTCCAGGTTGGGCGTCTCGATCTGCTCGTCGGTCAGGAAGAGCACCTGCCCGACCCCGGCCATGCTGCGGCCCAGGTACTGGACGTCGAGCGCCTCCCGGTGGATCTCCTCGTAGAGCTCGAAGACGCCGTTCTCTCGCTCCTCGGCGGGCGTGTACGGCGTGTACCGCATCATGTCGGCGAACGGCGCCTGCTGGACGTAGTAGTCGCCCGGCATCGTGCCGGCCTCGAGCGCCCCGGAGCCGATCCCCTCGATCTGCTGGGTCGGGTCCATCACGTCGGGACCACCCGCGTACTCGATCTCCACCCACGGGGCCTGCTCCTCGACCTCCTCGACCCAGTGCCAGAAGCCGTCGTTCAACTCCTCGTCCTCGGGGAACGCGGTGACGAACTCCAGGGTCACGGGGTCCGGATCGGTGTCGTCGTCGTCGGCCGCCTCGACATCCTCCTCGGGTGCCTGGTCAGCCTCGTCCTCGCCGTCGTCCTCGGCACACCCGACCACCACCAAGGCCAGGGCTCCGAGCAGGAATCCCAGCGTGACCGAACGGCTGCGGTTGCTGCGCATCGTCCTCTCCCCTTCTAGCGTGGGTCGTTCCGAGCTTCCTCGGGTCGTGGAGGAGCTGGGCACGTGCCGGCGCACCGTGGCCCGGGCGCCCACGAACGACACTGCGCACTCAGCTCGGATCTGAGCTTGTATCACATGTCACTTGTACGCAAGGGGCCGACGGTGTGACCTTGCCAGGTCGTATGCGACTGTATACAGTCGCCGCCTGGGAGGTAATCGATGACCGAATCCGCCACACTGCCCGCCTCGCTCGCGGAGTGCGAGGACGGGGCCTGCGAGCTCCCGTCCACGTACGACGACGCCGAGGCCGCGCACGAAGCGCTCGCTGACGCCGGCTGGACGGACGGCCACCCCGTCCGCCTGCCCACCGCCCGAGCGGTCCGCCGACTCCTCGACGCCCACGGCCTCGACCCCGACGACGGCATCGGTGGGATCCCGCCCGTGTGGGGCGACGCGACCTACGGACGGATCGCCGCGAACGCCGTCATGGCCGGGTGCCCGGCCGAGACCTTCCCCGCGGTGGTGGCCGCGCTCCGCGCGATGAAGGACGATCGGTTCAACCTCCACGGCGTTCAGTGCACGACCCACGTGGTGGCCCCGCTGCTGCTCGTCAACGGCCCTGCGCGGGACACGATGGGCGTCAACAGCGGCCACAACTGCCTGGGACAGGGAACCCGCGCGAACGCCGCGATCGGACGTGCGGTCCGGCTCGCCATGGTCAACATCGGCGGTGCCGCACCAGGAACCCTGGACAAGGCCACGTTCGGGCATCCCGGCAAGTACGCCTACCTCTTCGGCGAGAACGAGGAGGAGAGCCCCTTTTCCCCGTTCCACACCACACGCGGCTTCGACCCCCAGGAGAGCGCCATCACCGTCTTCCCCGGGGAAGCGCCGCACAACATCAACAACCACGCGGCCGACCCGATGGAACTGCTCGGCGCGATCGCGCACACGATGGCGTCCCTCGGCAACAACAACATGTACGTCTCCGGCGAGGTGATGGTCGTGCTCGGCGTCGACCACGCGGGCCTCGTCGCGGAAGCCGGGTTCAAGCGCCACACCGTGCAGGAGTTCCTGTTCGAGAACGCGCGCCTGCCGGTCGGGCTGCTGCGCACCGGGGGGATGTACGGCCACGACGTGGACCGCAACCTGTGGCCGCGGTGGGTCGACCGCCGCCGGGACGACGCGATGGTGCCGATCGTGCGACGGCCCGACGACATTCACGTGGTCGTCGCCGGTGGCGTGGGGCCGCACTCGCTGTTCATCCCCGGCTGGGGGACCCGCGCCGCCACCGAACCGATCGCCCTGTCGTAGAGGAGCCACCGATGGACCTGAACGCCGCGATCCGCGACTTCCAGCTCGTGCCGCCGGTCGACCCGAAGGTCGTCGAGGGCACCCCGATGGCCGAGCGGTTGGCCTCGCTCGACGGCGCCCGGATCGCGCTGCTCGACAACCGCAAGGGCAACGCGAACGTCCTGCTGGACGCCCTCGGTGGGATCCTGCGCGAGCGACACGGCGTCGCCGACACCCAGCTCACGGAGAAGCCGATCTTCTCGCGTCCGTCGCCGGCCGAGCTGCTGGCGGACCTCGAGGGCTACGATGCCGCGCTGACCGCGATCGGCGATTGAGGCTCGTGCACGTCGTGCAGTTTGCACGACATGTCGGTCCTGGAAGGCCGGGGCGTCCCGACCGTGACCCTGTGCACCAGTCAGTTCGCGTACGAGGCCGCCCAGCAGTGGCAGGCCCTGGGGCACCGGGAGGCGACCGTGGTCGAGGTGCGCCACCCGTTCGGGCACCTGCCGACCGAGGAGGTGCGGGCCGAGGCCGAACGCGTCGTCGGCGAGGTCGTCGCGTGTCTCACCCCCACCGGGGCCACCCGATGAGCGGGCTGCCGCTGGACGGTATCCGGGTCATCGATCTGAGCCGCAACATCGCGGGGCCGTTGTGCACCATGCTGCTCGGCGACCTCGGCGCGGACGTCGTCAAGGTGGAGCGTCCCGGAGGCGGCGACGAGGCCCGCAACCACTCGGACGATCCGGGCACCTCGCCGTACTTCGCGTCGCTGAACCGCAACAAGCGCTCGATCTGCCTCGACCTCAAGGACGGCGGCGACGCCGACAGGCTGGCGCGGCTCCTCACCCACGCCGACGTCTGCGTCGAGAACCTGCGCCCTGGCGCCCTCGCCCGCCTCGGCTTCGACGACGATCGCCTGGCACGGGACTTCCCCGAACTCATCATGTGCCATGTCAGCGGCTTCGGCCGCACCGGCCCCTGGGCCGATGCGGCGGCCTACGACCACATCATCCAGGGCTTCAGCGGCCTGATGAGCCTCACCGGCCCGCCCGGCGAAGGCGGGTACCGCACCAACACCTCGGTGGCGGACGTGGTCACCGGGCTGTTCGCGGCGACGAGCCTCGCCGCCTCGCTGCGAGGACGCCGCCCCGAACAAGGTCCCCAGGGCGAGACGGGCGACGTCATCGACGTCTCGCTGCTCGGCAGCCTCCTCAACGCCCTCTGCTACCAGTCGGCGACCTACCTCTCGACGGGGGTGGCGCCCGAGCCCACCGGCAACGAGCATCCCTACATCGTCCCCTACGGCACGTACCCGACGAACGACGGACACGTGAGCGTCTGCGTCGGCAACAACGCCTTGTTCGCGCGCTTCTGCCGTGCGCTGGGGATCGAGGGCGCGCTCGACGACGAACGCTTCGCGGACAATCACGCCCGCGTGCGCCATCGGGACGAGCTCAACGCCCTCGTCCGGCCCGCGCTCGCCCTGCGCACGAGCGACGAGTGGCTCGCGGCGTTCGCGGCCGAGGGGATCCCCAGCGGCCCCATCCACACGCTGCCGGAAGCGCTCGACCACCCGCAGGTCGCCGCCCTCGACCTCGTCCACGAGGTCGACAACGGCGTCGGCGGGCGCTACGCCCACCTCCGCGCCCCCTTCTCGTCTCCCCGCCTCGGCGGGATGATCCGACGGAGGCCGCCCCTCGTGGGCGAGCACACCGCGGAGGTCCTGGCCGAGGTCGGCGAGCCGACCACCCCGACGGTCGCCGACCGCGCTCGACCATGAGCGGCCAGCGAGCCACCGTCCGCGGCTCGGGGGCCCGCGAGGCCTACGAGGGTCTTCGCACGGCCATCCTCGCCGGACGTCTCGCTGCGGGCTCGGCACTGGTCGAGGACTCGCTCGCCGCGCGGTTCGGGGTCAGCCGGACGCCGGTGCGCGAGGCACTGCGGCGTCTCGAGCAGGACGGCCTCGTGCAGCGCGCCCCCCACGGCGGCCTCGAGGTCCGCCGCTACTCCGCCGACGAGCTCGACGAGGTGTACGAGATCCGACAGCTGCTCGAGGGGTACGCCGCGCGCCGAGCGGCGGAGGCCCGGCGCAGCAGCGACCTCGCCCGTATCGACACCGCCCACGAGCAGATGGCCGCACTGCGCGACGAGGCGGACGGCGCCACCCGCATCGCCGCGAACGAACGGTTCCACCGCGCCATCTGGGACGCGGCGCGCAAACCCACCCTGCGGCAGAGCATCGAGCGCCTCCACCTGCACTCGGTGCACCACACCACCCTCGCCGACCCCGAGCGGTGGGCAGCGGCGCTGCGTGAGCACGCCGCCGTCCGGGACGCGATCGCCGAGCGTGATCCCGAAGCCGCAGCGGAGGCCATGAGCGGGCATCTCGCCACCGGCCGTGAGGTCGCGGTCCGCCACGCGCTCGACGAGGGCTGACCCCGGCCGCGGAGCGTGGGATCAGGTCGTCACCGCGTCGGGGTGCAGCACCAGGCAGAAGGGGTGGCCCGCGGGGTCGAGGTAGACGCGGAAGCTCTCACCCGGCTGCACCTCGGTCTTGCGGGCGCCCAGGGCGAGGACCTGCTCCTCGCCAGCGTCGAGGTCGCGCACCTCGAAGTCGAGGTGGGCTTGCTGCGACCGGTCCGAGCTCGGCCACACCGGCGGCTGATGGTCCGGGGCCTCCTGGAACGCGAGCGTGGCGCCCGCGTCACTGCGCAACTGGACCCAGTCCCCCGCGTCCTCGTCGAGTTCCCACCCGGTGATCGCGGCGTAGAAGTCGGCCAGGGCCCGCGGGTCCGGACAGTCGAACGCGACCAGCTGCAGGCGGGCGATGCCGTTCGTGGAGGTCATGCGCAACTCCGTTCGTTCGGCCAACGGATGGTCGGGATCAAGCCGCGTGCGGGCGGCTCGCCGCACACTGCCCGGGAACCCGGACAACTGTTGTCCGCGGACGAGGCGCAGACCGTGCAGGGATCGAGGCGGTGGGGTCGGGTCAGCTCCGCGCCGAGGCCCGCCAGAGGTCGATGCCGCCCTCGGTGGCGTGCTCGTCGATCGCTTCGAGCTCGTCCTCGGTGAGGGCGAGGTGCTCGAGCGCCGCGAGGTTCTCGTCGAGTTGGCGCACGCTGCTCGCGCCCAGCAGGGCCGAGGTGACGCGTTCGTCGCGCAGCACCCAGGCGATCGCGAGCTGTGCCAACGACTGCCCGCGGTCACGGGCGATCGCGTCGAGCGCCCGGATGCGCGCCAGGTTGTCGTCGGTGAGCAGCTCGGGTGACAGCGTGCCGTCGCGGGCCGCGCGGGAGCCCTCGGGGATGCCGCCCAGGTACTTGCCGGTCAGCATCCCCTGCGCCAGCGGACTGAACGCGATCATCCCGACGCCGAGCTCCCCGAGCACGTCGAGCAACTCGTCCTCGACCCAGCGGTTCAGCATCGAGTACGAGGGCTGGTGGATGAGCAGCGGCGTGCCGAGGTCGCGCAGGATCGCCTCCGCCTGACGGGTGCGCTCCGCCGAGTACGACGAGATCCCGGCGTACAGGGCCTTGCCCTGGCGCACCGCGGTGTCCAGCGCCCCCATCGTCTCCTCGAGGGGCGTGTGCGGGTCCACGCGGTGGGAGTAGAAGATGTCGACGTACTCGAGCCCCATGCGGGCGAGGCTCTGATCGAGGCTCGCGAGCAGGTACTTGCGCGAGCCCCAGTCGCCGTACGGGCCCGGCCACATGTCGTACCCCGCCTTGGTCGACACGACGATCTCGTCTCGGTATCCGGCCAGATCGGTGGCGAGGATCCTGCCCAAGTTCTCCTCCGCCGCGCCCGGAGGTGGCCCGTAGTTGTTGGCGAGGTCGAAGTGGGTGACGCCGCGATCGAAGGCCCGGCGAACGATCGCCCGTTGGGTCTCGAGCGGTCGGTCGTCGCCGAAGTTCTGCCACAGGCCGAGGGTGACCGCGGGCAGCTTGAGGCCGCTGCGCCCACACCGGCGGTAGGTCATCTCCTCGTAGCGTTCGGGGTGCGGCTGGTAGCTCATGGCGACTCCTCGGGTTCGGACCGGCCCGACCCGGCGAGCATCCTCTCGGCGGCGAGCTCGGGCGGGAAGTGGCCGTAGCGCAGCAGCTCGTCGTGGAACGCCCGCAGCCCACCGCCGTGGCGGGCCCGCCAGGCCGCGCGGAGCTCGCGGATCTGCTCGGCGCCGTAGAGGTAGGTGAACGGCTGGTCGGGGGTGAACGTGTAGCGGTCGACCTCGCCCGCGGCGGTGGAGCGCGCGAGGTCGGCCTCGTGCGCCAGGCGGTCGACGGCCTCCTCCGGGGACATCGCCCCGGTCTGCAGCCCCATGTCGACACAGATCCGCACCGCCCGCAGCTTGGTCATCGCGAGCTGGGCGAGGCGCGCCGCGTCGTCGTAGGCACCGACCTCGGCCATCAGCTCCTCGCAGTACAGGCCCCACCCCTCGGTCATCAGCGTCGACACGCGCATCCGGCGAGCAATGCCCGGGTTGCGTCCCACCGCGGTCAGCTGGAGATGGTGGCCGGGATAGCCCTCGTGGGCCGAGACCGACTGGATCGTGGCGAAGTTGTGGTCGGTCAAGCCTCCGTCGTCACCCGGCGGTGTCACCCAGAATCGGCCGGCACCGGCGAGCTCGTCGAAGGCTCCGGGCGCGAGGTAGGCGGCGTAGCTCAGCATCGGCCGCAGGAACTCGGGGGTGGCCTCGACCGTGAGCGGCACGCCCGGATCGGTGACCACCCCGGCCTCGGCGCAGCGCGCGGTCATGCGCTCGGCGGCCTCGCGGTAGGCCGGCAGCAATCCCTCGTGGTCGGGCCGGTGCTGCTTGGCCTCGTGCAGCGCCGCTCGCCAGTCGCCCTGCGGCGCGAGCTCGGCCATCGCCTCGTCGGTGCGGGCGCAGAGCGCCTCGCCGCGGGCCGCGACAGCCGCCGGTGACTCGTCGAGCAGATGGTGGTCGGCCAGCAACCGGCCGAGCGCCTCCTCGCCGAGAGGGAAGTGACCGCGGGCCTGCGGTGCGAGCTCGTCGGTGAGCCACGCCCCGAACGCGGCCAAGGCGTCGGCCGCGGCGTCAGCGTCGTCCGGGCGGTGGTGGGGACGCGCAACTGGGGCTCCTCGGGGTCGGATCGGCCCGAGCCTACCCACGCAGCGATCACACGCGAGAGGCCTGCGGCCGCCGCCCTAGTATCCACTGGAACGTCGCCACACCCTGGGGCTCCTCGATGGTGACGATCTCCTCGCGGGTGACGTCGAGACCCGCACCGGCCACTCGCGCGCGGTTCGTGGCCACGTCGTGACTGGAGAACACCATCGGCACGCCGAGCCACTCGCCCTCGTCGTCGACCTGCCCTGCCCCGAACGAGGCGAGCAGCCGGCCTCCCGGACGCAACCATCCCGCCATCCGTCTCAGCGCGTCGCCCTCCTCCTCGCGGGGAAGGTGGTGCAGCGTGTACAGCGCGACAACCGCGTCGAACTCCTCACGGGGCAGCTCCACCGCCGCGAGATCACCGGCGATGAAGTGTGCGTTGGGGACGTTGCGGCGTGCCTGGGCAATCTGTCCGGGCGCGATGTCGACCCCGACGACTTCGAACCGCTCCGCGAGCCGCCGCGTCCAGGGCAGGCCGTCGTTGCAGCCCAGATCGACGACCTGGGCCCCGGTGGCGAGCCGGCAGGCGAGCTCATCGAGCAGCCGCTCGCGTGGGTCGCCAACGATCCGCGTGCTCCACTCACGGTACGCGTCCGCAAGCGCGTCGTAGCCACGACCGACGATGGCCTTGCGCCGGTCCATCTCAATCACGGCCGACCTGGTCGGCGGACCGTCGCCACTCGTCGATCGACGTCGCCGCCGGAACCGCACGCAGGAAGGCTGCCTGAACGTGCTCCTGCCGGGCCTCGCTCAGCGTCTCGATGAGCGCCCGGTCACCGTCGAGCGTGATCGTGCCCGACCGCCAGCTCGCGCCGTGGACGTGCGTCCGGCCGAGCCAGGTGCCCGGCTCGGCCTCCTCGAAGTGGGCGCTCAGCGCCTCCCCGGCCGCCGCCGGCTCCGGCACGCGGTACGTCGCGCGGCAACGGATCATCGGGTCCCCGTCGACCGTGACGGGTGCCGATGTCACCAGCGACCCGACCCAGAGAGCGAGGTCGAGCGCATCGGGGTCGCTCGCCAGCACCGAGGCCGCCCGGCTGCGCTCGTCGGACGGGACCCGCACCACGCCGCGGCCGACGAGGTGGCCGTTGCCGGTGTCCAGAAGCCGCGCGCAGGCGGCCTCGTCACCCGTCGGCGCCGGCTCGTCGAACGACCATAGGGCGTCGAACTCCTCGCCGCTCTGCGCATCGCGCAGCACCGCCTTCCCGTCCGCGGGACCAGCGACGGGGTCGATCAGTCGGCGAGGACTGTCGAGCCAGCGCCGGGCGAGGTCGCGCTCGTCGAGCGGAAGGAACTCGCCGCGGCGCGCGAGGAAGCGCTCCAGCAACCCGCCCTCGAACAGCGCGAGCTCGGCGACGAGCGAGCCGCGCACGGCGCTCATCAGCCGTGAGGAGTCCGCGGCATCACCCGCGCACGCCTCGGCCAGCGGGATCCCGGACGGGCGCTGCCGCGGCCGCTGGGCGAACTCGGCGGCCTTGTCGAGCAGCCAGGCCGCGCGACGCTCCAGCGGTGGTGACCCGCCGCCCCCGCAGCACTTCTTGAACTTCCGCCCCGAGCCGCACGGGCACGGCTCGTTCCGACCGGCGGCGCGGCGCGGCGCCGGGGCGGCCCACGCGGTGACCCGCACCAGTTGCGCGTCGTCGTCGCGCACCCCGCCGTCACGGAGGAGCCGGGCCGCCCGTGCCGCGTGGCCACGGTCCTCGGCGTGCCACGCGGCGTCCAGCAACGCGGGCCCGTAGGTCCCGGCGGCGGTGAGCGCCGCCTCGACGTGGCCCTCCGCCTCGGCGTCCCGACCGTCGTGCTCGGCGCAGCGTGCCCGCAGGAACGCGCACGCGGCCGCGCCGGTACGCGTCGTGTGCGGTGCCACCACGGCGGCCAGCGCGTCCAGGGACTCCACGTCCCCGCGACCCGACCCCAGGATGTCGTCGACGACGGCGGGAGCGACCTCCGGCTCGGCCAGCTGCGCGCCGAGGCGCACGAGGGACCGGTCCTCCAGCGCCCCGACGCCGTGGACGCGCACGGTCTCGATCGCACCGCGCACCTCGTGCCACGCCGCGAGCCGCTCCTCGTCGAGTCCGTGCACCTCGCGGGCGATGAGCTCGCGCTCGTCGGGGTGGTCCTCCCCGTACAGCGCGTCCTGGTACCCACGGAGGTCGGAGCGGTCGTCCCAGTCCCAGTCGCCATCGAGATCGACGCCAGCGGCATCGCAGAGCTCCCCGAGCGGGGGCTGCGGGCGGTCGAGCAGGTCCGGGTCGGCGCCGACGGCCTCGAGCAGCAGCTCGGGGAGGTCGAGCGGCCCCCCAGCGACGTTGCTGGCCCCCAGGGCGACGTAGGTCTCGGCCAGCCGCTCGACGGTGTCCTCGCCCCGCGCGGTGTCGAGGTCGGCCTCGGCGACCGTCTCGACCGCGAGCCGACCATCGGTGAGGCGGAGCGCGACGAGGTCGCCGGGCTCGGCGTCGCCCAGCCAGCCCGCAGGGCCCACCAGACCGACGGTGAAGCTTGTCTCGCCGTCGTGGCGGTAGCGCACGCCGACCGTCCCACCCTCCTCGAGCGGCAGGTCCTCGCGGTCCACCCACCTGAAGTGGGGCAGATCCGGGTCGAGTGCCAGCGCCTCGTGGCCCACCTCCTCGTCGGTGAGGCGGTGCGTGGCCACGACCCGCCCGAAGAGCGCGGACAGCTCGACGACGCGCCCGTCCCGCAGGGGCAGCGTGCCGCCCGAGGGCTCCTCGCCCGCCTCGCCCTCGGGATCGTCGTCGGTGAGGTCGCGCGGGCGCACCCAGCCGCGGGCGCGCGCGTAACGGGGCTGGTGGGTGTCCGGGTCGTCGAAGTCGCTGTCCCAGGCTCGACAGGCGGCCCGTGGCAGCAGCCAGGCCCCGAGCTCGGTGAGGCGGCGCTCCTCGTCGAGGACCCCGACCAGCTGCCACAGGGGCACGACGAGCTCGAAGCCATAGGCCAGCAGATCGAAGTCGCCATCGGCGGCGGGGCCACCGTCGGCGAGGGCGCGCTCGGCCAGCGCGGACGCGTCAGCGTCGGCGCCGGGGCCCTCCAACAGCAGGTGCGAGATGGTCGACAGCCAGTCGGCGAACTCGATCGCCATGACCGCGGAGTCCTCCTCGGGGTCGCCGCCCGGGTCGCCCTGTAGTTCGATCGTGGCCGCGACGAGGCGCACCAGTGTGGGCTCGTCGGCCTCCTGGAGGTCGGCACGGTCGAGTTCGGCGGCCGCGAGACCCCAGGCAAGGGCCGGGTCACCCCGCTCGGCCGCGGCGGCCAGGCGCTCCCGTGCCCCCTCGATACCTGACCGCGGCGCCGGCACGCCGCGAGCCTCGGGGAAGTGGCGCCGAAGGACCCCGGCCGCCCGCGCGTGCGCGAGCGCCCACTGCTCGTCGAGGAAGTCGGCCTCGTCCTCGAGCGTGGGAAGCGCCTCCGACGCCCCCGGTGGGTCGGAGGCCTCGCCCGGATGGTCGCTGCCCATGGTTCCTCCTTCGTTCACGGTCCACCGCGTCGCGATGGCGGGACTGGTCCGCACGCCGCTGCCCGCCCCCGTCACGACTCGGAGCGTATCGGGCCGAAAGGTTCGCGCCTCCCGCGAATCGTTCGTGAGCGGGGACGGCTGCGCCTGCCGAGAAGCGCCCCGGAGGGTAGGGATGGGACGATGACCCCCACGTCCCCGCCACGCCGGGTGGGCGCCCACGTCCCCGCCGCCTCCGCCGCTCGGCAGGTGCGGCTGCAGGACGCGGACGTCGCGCAGGTGTTCCTGGCCTCGCCCCGCGCCTGGCGGCCTCCCGCCGACGATGCGCACCCGCACCTGCGTGACCTCCCGGTGCCGGTGGTCGCCCACGCCTCGTACCTGTGCAACCCCGCGAGCGGTGACCCCGAGGTGCGCCGCAAGACGCGCGAGGTCGTCGTCGCGAGCCTGCGAACCGCGGACGCGCTCGCGCTCGACGGCGTCGTGGTCCACGGGGGGCACGTTACTGCCGGTGCAGCCGACGAGGTCGGCTCGCGAGGGTGGACCGAGTTGCTGCGAGCGGTCGCCGACGTCAGGACGCGCACGCCGCTGCTCATCGAGAACACCGGCAACGGCGATCGGGCGATGGCCCGCACGCTCGAGCAACTCGCACACCTGTGGGGGCTCGTCGACGCGAGCGACGTGCCGGTCGGCTTCTGCCTGGACACGTGTCACACCTTCGCCGGCGATCCGGCGTTCATCCACGATCCGGAGTCGTGGCTGCGCGGTCTGCTCGACATCGTGGGAACGGTGCAGCTCGTGCACGTCAACGGCTCCGCGGCCCCCGCCGGCTCGCGACAGGACCGGCACGCGAACCTCGCCGCACCCGCGAACCTGCTCCCCGACGAGCTCATCGCCGTCCAGCTCGCGGCCGCCGACGGCGCGCCGGCGGTGGTGGAGACCCCCGGTGACGCCCGGGCGCGCGCCGACGACATCGCGTACGTCCGCGACCTCGAGGCCCGGTTCGGGCTCGCCGACCCCAGAGGTGTCCACAGCGGCACGGCCCACGACCGGGTCACCCGGGAGTGACGCGGTCGTCGTCGGTGATCGCCCGCACCACACGGGCGGGCGTCCCGGCAGCCACGACCCCGCCGGGCAGGTCCCCGGTCACGACCGCGCCGGCCCCGACGACCGTGTCCTCCCCGATGCGCGCGCCGGGGCACACGATCACGCCTCCTCCGAGCCAGACGTTGTCCTCGAGCGTGATCGGCTCGCCGTACTCCCACCCCTGCCGTCGAGCGACCGGGTCGACCGGGTGGGTGGCGGTGAGCAGCTGCACCCGAGGCGCGATCTGGCAGGAGGCGCCGATCGTGATCGGCGCCTCGTCGAGCAGGACGCAGTCGTAGTTCACGAACGTGCCGGCACCGACACTGATGGGGAACCCGTAGTCGCAGCGCAGCGTCGGCAGGATCTCGGAGCCCTCACCGAGATGGCCGACCAGCTCACGCAACGCCGCGGCGCGCTCCCCGTGCGCGTCGTGCGCCGCACGGTTGAAGCGATCGAGCAGCGCCTGGGCGCGCGCCCGGTCGTCCGCGAGCTCCCGATCGTCGGCGAGGTAGAGCTCCCCGTTCAGCATCCGCTGCTTCATCTCGCTCACGCTTGCTCCTCGCTCGCACCCAACCGGGCCTGCACCCGTTTCGAGGGGATGCCGACGACGCCGTGGAGCAGGTCGTCCACCATCGTCTCGAGCGGCGGCCACGGGAACTGGGTGCGCAGGGAGGTCAACGTCGCGAGCCCGTGGAGCGAGGCCCAGACCAGTGCGGCCGTCGCTCGGGCGTCGTCGACGCCGCTGACGCCGGCTTCCTGACACGCGCGGATGCCGCCGACGAGGCTGTCGAAAGCGACCGAGGCGACCTCCTCGGTGGTGACGAGCTGGGTGTCGCGCCGGACGCGGAACAACACGGCGTAGCCACCGGGGTTCTCGCGCGCCCAGTCGAGGTACGCGAGGCAGCCGGCGCGGAGGGCGGCGGCCGCCTCGCCTCGGTCCGCGGGGTCGGCCACGGCATGCTCGATGGCCGCACCGAGGGCCGCGAACCGGCGGCCGACGACCGCCTTGACGAGCTCCTGCTTGTTCGCGAAGTGCAGGTAGAGCGCCGGCGGGGTGACCCCGACCCGGTCCACGATCGCCCGGATCGTGACCTGCCGCTCGTCGTCGCGCTCGGCGAGCAGCGACTCGGCCGCGTCGAGGAGCTCCTCGCGGAGCTCGTCACCGTGGCCGCGCGCTCGACGTTCCCGATTCACCGTTGCCCTCTCGGCTATCGACCGTTAACCTAGCCATCGCTCACTTAACAATCGATAACCCTAACAGACACCGGAGAGGGAGGCACGAGCGATGAGTACGACGCGAGTGGACAAGCCGTCGGGGCCGGAAGCGCACGGGCGATGGGTCCGGCTTCCGGTCCGCCCCGTGTGGGCGCTGCGGCTGGGGTGGCTGCTGGGATGGTTCTTCGCGGGGGCAGGGGTGATGCGCCTGTTGCCGGTGCCCTTCGATGTCGCGATGTTCGCGGACTGGGGGCTGTCGATGGGGTTCCGGACGCTGGTGGGCACCGCCGAACTCGCGGTCGGGGCGCTCGCGCTGTGGCCCCGCACCCGACCGGTGGGCCTGATCGGGATCGGTGTCGTGATGGTCTCTGCCGGCACGGTCCACGCGGTGCTCGGGCACTCACCCATCGTGGCGATGGTGCTGAACGGCTCCCTGGCCGCCGCCGCGTTCGGGACCGCGTGGGCGCTGCGCGCCGAGATCCTACGATGACCGGATCCGCTGTGGCGCCCTGATCAGGGTGCCTCGGCGCGGCCGCCGATGCGATCAAGGCGGCACGTGCTGCCGCACGGGACCGTCAGGACGCGGTGACGCGAGCCGCGGACATCCCGTCATCCAGGGGGGGTCGAATCTGGGGCGGTGGATCCCGACCCGGTGCTCTACGCTGCCAGCGTGGAGCTGGTGGAGCGGGAGGGGGCACTGGCCGCCCTTGGGACGTGGCTGGGGGAGGCCAGCACCGGCGTGGGCCGGCTGGTGCTGGTGGCCGGTGAGGCGGGGATCGGCAAGACCTCGCTGGTCCGGGCGTTCTGCGACGACCGTGACGACGCGGCCCGGGTGTGGTGGGGCTCCTGCGACGCGCTGAGCACACCACGGCCGTTGGGCCCGTTGTACGACATCGCCCGGACGGCGCACGGGGAACTGGCGTCGTTGATGGCCAGTGGTGCGTCCCGCCACGAGCGGTTCTCGGGGTTCCTGGAGGCGTTGTCGTGGCCCTTGCAGCCGACGATCGCGGTGTTCGAGGACGTCCATTGGGCGGATGACGCGACCCGGGACCTGTTGGTGTTCGTGGCGCGGCGCCTGACTGGTGTGAACGCGTTGGTGGTCGCGACCTACCGGGACGACGAGGTCGGCAGCGACCATCCGCTCCGGCAGGTGCTCGGCAGCGTGGCGACGCTCGCTGCGGCCAGGCGCCTGGCCCTGCCACGGTTGTCGCCGTCCGCGGTGACCGGTCTCGCCACGGAACGCAACGCCGACGGCCAACAGGTCTACCGGGTGACGGGCGGCAACCCGTTCTTCGTCACCGAGGTGCTGGCGGGCGATACGGAGCAGGTGCCCGACACCGTCACCGACGCGGTGCTGGCTCGTGCGGGTCGGCTCTCACCATCGGCGCGTTCGCTGTTGGAGGTGGCCGCGGTCGTCCCGGATCGAGTCGACCCCGAGCTGGTGTACACGGTCGCGACCGGTGGCACCGAGGCGATCGAGGCGTGTGTTCAGGCCGGCCTGCTGCTCACGACGGGACGGTCGCTGAGGTTCCGCCACGAGCTGGCCCGGCTCGCGGTCGAGCGGTCGATCTCGGTCCCGCGGCGGCTCTCGCTCCATGCGGCCGTACTGGGCCACCTCACCGAGCAGCCGGGAGCGGACCCCGCTCGCTTGGCTTACCACGCCGAGCAGGCCGGGGACCGCGACGCGGTCCTCGCCCATGCGCCGGTGGCGGGTGAGCGGGCGAGCCGGCTCGGCGCTCATCGTGAGGCTGCGGCCCACTACGAGCGGGCGGTCGCCCACGCCGAGGGGATCGAGCCTCGCGTCCGGGCGGAGCTTTTCGAACACCACGCCGACGAGTGCACGGCGATCGACGAGGAAGCCGCCGCCCTGCGCTCCTACGACGGGGCCGTGACGGCCTGGCGCGAGGTCGGGGATCACGAGCGGGCCGCGACCGTCCTCGCTCGCCGGGCGTACGCGCTCTGGGGCGTGGGGCGCAACGGGGAGGCCCGGACGTCGGTCGAGGAAGCCATCACGCTGTTGGAGTCCCGGCCACCGGGCCTGGCGCTGGCGACGGCCTACACCTACAGCGCGCACCTCCACATGCTGGCTCGCGAGATCCCTCGAGCCATCGAGTTGGGGCAGCGGGCCGTGGGCATCGCCGAGGACCACCACGACATCGCGCTGCTCGGACGGGCACTCAACATCGTAGGAGCCGCACAGTGGTTCGTGGACCCCGACCAGGCGGAGCGGACGCTCGCGCGGGCGCTCGAGGCCGCACACCGGTCGGGCGACGACACCATCGTCGGCGTCGTCATGCGCATGCTGGGTTCCGGCAGCGGCGAGGTGCGGCGCTACGAGGTCGCCGACCACTGGCTCCGCGAGGGGATCCGATGGTGCGCGACGCACGACCTGGACATCCACGGGGACTACTGCCTGGCATGGCTCGCCCGCACGTGTCTCGAACTGGGACGGTGGACCGAAGCGGACCGCCTGGCCACCGACGCCGCGAACCGTCCGAGCCAGCACGCACCCACACGTATCGTGGCGTTGACCACCCTCGGTCGCCTGCGCGTCCGCCGTGGTGACACCGACGCGGACGAGCCCCTGACCGAGGCCTGGGACCTCGCCCGCGCGACCGGCGACCTCCAGCGGTTGTGGCCTGTAGCCGCTGGCCGTGCGGAGGCGGCGTGGCTGGCTGGGCGCCCGGACGACATCGTCGGGCTGGTCGCGGACACCTTCGAGCTCGCCGTCCGACTCAAGCAGGCGTGGCCGGTCGGGGAACTGGGGTTCTGGCTGTGGTGCGCGGGCGAGCTACGGGCCCCGCCGGAACACGCCGCGGGGCCCTTCGCGTTGCAGATCGCCGGAGACTGGCGCGCAGCGGCAGCCGCGTGGGAGCAGATCGGGTGCCCTTACGAAGTGGCGGCCGCGTTGGCCGATGGGGACGACCCAGACGTGTTGCGGCGGGCGTTCACGATCCTCGGCGGGTTGGGAGCGGCACCGTTGGCCGACCGGGTGGCGGCCAGGTTGCGTGGGTTGGGAGTGCACGATCTGCCTCGGCGTCCATCCCGGGCGACGGTGGGCAACCCCGAGGGCTTGACGGGTCGGCAGCTGGAGGTGCTCGGTCAGCTCGGTGAAGGACGGACCAACGCCGAGATCGCGGCGGCGCTGCACATCTCCCCCAAGACGGTGGGCCACCACGTGTCGGCGATCCTGGACAAGCTCGGGGTGGCCGACCGTCGGGAGGCCGACCGCCTCGCCCGCGACCGCGGCCTCATCGGATCCTAAAGGACCGCGATCGTCGACAGATGGCCCCCATCGGGCGCCCCCTTCAGCCCAGGACGCGCAGCAGCTCGCACATATAGGGCGATCCCAGGGCGCATGTAGGGCACGGCACCCGATGCGCGGCGGGCCTGTTCCGGCGGAAGCTGGTCCCCGGGCGTCGGATTCGCCGGCGCCACGCGACCATCGGTCGGCCACAGCACCGACCGCCGAGACAGGAGGCGGACATGCCCACGTACCTCATCGAACGCAGCATCCCTGGCGCGAGCGAACTCGGCCAAGATCAGCTGCGCGACATCGCGATCACATCGAACAAGGTCGTCGCCGACCTCGGCGTTCCCTACACCTGGATCCGCAGCTACGTCGCCGGAGACAAGATCTACTGCGTCCACGAGACCGAGGCGGTCGAGACGATCCGCGAGCACGCCCGCTGCGGCGGCTTCCCCGCCGACCTCGTCGTCGAGGTGGTCGCCGAGATCGGTCCCCACACCGCCGACGGATGAGCACTCTCACCAACGACAGCCGGCCGGGGGGCCTCGTTCTGCAACGAGCAAGCGAAGTCGCTTCGGCCTGTTGCGAGCCCAACCCGAAGCCCAGAAGCGCTCACCGCGATCAAGCGTCCTCGGTGTCGCGGTGTCCACGCAGGCCAGGAGCAGGGTTCACCGCGCGGGAGCGGGCCTTCTCGACGTACATGTCCTGATCCGCGGCGTTGAGGAGTTGGTCAGGGGTCCGAGCGGTTCCGCCGTCGACGGCGATCCCGAGACTGGCGCTCACGACGAACTCTATGTGCGCGAGGTGGATCGGCTCGGCGAGACGGCGCCGCAGGCCCCGCCGCACGATCCTCGGTGGCTGTTCGTGAGGCCCCCGGCAGGACCATCACGAACTCGTCCCCGCTGATGCGCGCCGCGCCGTCGTTCCGCGGCCCCTCACCACAACAGGCCGTGCTCCATGGCGAACAGGCCCGCCGCGGCGCGGGTCGACACGCCGATCTTCGCATAGGCGTGCTGCACGTGGTGCTCGGCGGTGCGTGGCGAGATCACCAGGCGCTCCGCGACCTCCCGGTTCGACAGGCCGCGCGCGACCAGGCGCAGCACCTCCACCTCGCGGTCCGACAGACCGGCCGGCCTCCGATCGCGCCAGGATCCGCTCGCTGTGGTCCTGGGGGTCGGGCCGGCGGGCCTCGGCTTCGTCGCCACCGGGCTCGGCCGCCCCGGGACCTTCCTCGCCGGCGGTGCCGTGGCCACGCTCGGCCTCGTGATGGTGATGAGCACGCGACTGGACGTCCCGGCCGACGATGCCTCGTCCGTCGGGAGGTCGCGCTCGTAGGCCGCGAGAAGCCCCTGCTGGCAGACGCTCACGCACTCCCGGGCGTCAGCCACGTCGAGAGGGTGTCGCCAGTGCAAGCGTCTCGTCCTCATCCATCGTGGCTCGCAGTCCTTCGCCGCGCGGTAGAGCTCATCGTCGAGGCGGATCGTGGTGCGCATAGCATCAGCATGAAGCACCTTGATGCCGACCTGATGGCTGGCCTGGTCAAGCGGGGACCGCGGGCGGTGCCCACCGAGCACCGACCCGACGAGCCCTGCTCAGGAGGGCGGCCGGTCTGCGATCCTCTCGGCATGGTCGACGAGACGCGCGAGCACGGGGTGCGGCAGGCCGCGTTCGCGCGCCTCGACCAGCTCATCGCCCAGCACCCCGACGCCGTGCCCGCCGCGCGGCTGCTCGAGGGGTTCGAGTGGCAGGGGCGACGCTTCACCCTGATGGGCCAGGGGCCGGGGATCTGGAAGCCACGCGGCCTCGACGCCGCGCTGTCGATTCTCACCGCACCGCCGAAGCCGGGTGAGCCGCCGCCGTACGACGACGACTGGCTCGACGAGACGCAGCTGCGCTACGCCTACCGCGGCACCGATCCATCCATGTGGCAGAACGCGGCCCTGCGCCTCGCGTACGAGCACCAGCTGCCGATCGTCTACCTCTACGGCGTCGCCAAGAGTCGCTACCTGCCGGTCTACCCCGCATTCGTCGGTCGGGACCGCCCAGCCGAGCTAGCCGTGGACGTCGTGTTCCAGGCCGGGGATGAGGACCGAGGCGTCGCTATGGAGATCGACGGTCGCGCGTACGTCACACGGCCGACGCGCCAGCGGCTGCATCAGCACGGCTTCCGGGTACGCGTGTTGGAGGCGTACCGTCGGCGGTGCGCCATGTGCGCGCTACGACGCGGTCCGCTGCTGGACGCCGCGCACATCGTGCCCCACAGCGAGCCGGAAGGCCTTGCCGTCACCGCCAACGGTTTGTCGCTGTGCAAGCTGCATCACGCGGCCTATGACCAGTGGCTGCTGGGGGTGCGACCGGGTGACCTGCGGATCGAGGTCACTCGGGACGTCCTCGACGAAATCGACGGGCCGATGCTGCGCCACGGACTGCAGGACCTCGACGGCGAGTCCTTGCGCGTACTGCCGCGTCGGCCGGTCGATCGTCCCAGCGACGAACGCCTCGCGTGGCGCCACGAGCGCTTCCGCCAGCACGGCGGGCCGATGCGATGAGCCGGGCACGGTCCTGGACGCTCGACGAGGTGGCGGCCGCCGGCCGGGAGAACCTGGACGCCGGTCACGTGGCGCGCTACGACGCGAAGGAGGACGCCGACGCCGAGGCTGAGGTCAGCGTCCTGCGCGGCGTCGGCTTCGGCGAGCACTCCGAGGTCGTCGACCTCGGGGCGGGGACCGGTCAGTTCACGGTCGCTGCCGCGGCGGTCTGCGCACGCGTGGTCGCCGTGGACGTGTCCCCGGTGATGATCGCGCACCTCACCGACAAGACGACCGCCGCCGGCCTCGCGAACGTCGAGGTCGTGCAGGCCGGCTTCCTCACCTACGAGCACGGCTCGCGCCCCGCTGACCTCGTCTACTCGCGGTTCGCCCTGCACCACCTGCCCGACTTCTGGAAGGCCGTCGCCCTGCACCGCGTCCACCGCATGCTGCGACCGGGCGGGGTGCTGCGCTTGTGGGACGTCGTCTACGACTTCGACGTCGCCGAGGCCGAGGAGCGCCTCGAGGCGTGGTGCGCGACCGGGGCGGACACCGTCGAAGGAGCGTGGAGCCGCACCGAGATCGAGGAGCACATCCGAGACGAGCACTCCACCTTCACCTGGCTGCTCGAGCCCATGATCGAGCGGTGCGGCTTCGCGATCGACGAGGCGGAGTCCTCGCCCGACGGCTTCTTCGCGAAGTACCTCGCGCGGGCGCGGTGACCCTCACGTCCGACCGCCGGGGGCGCCCGCGTCGCTGCCGTCCGGCACGACGAGCGGCCCGTACCACTCGACCGTGCCCTGCTCGGCCTGGCGCGCGGTGAGCGCCGCCGCAGCGGCGTCCCGGAGATCCTGATTGGTCGCCGACTCGGCGCCTTGCAGATCGAGCCCGGCGGCCAGCTGAGCCAGGGCCGCCCGGCTCCACTGCGCCCGCGACCGAGGGCCCCGGGGCCCGTGCCATCGCGTCCAGGAGGCGGTCGGGAAGCACTCGATCACGGGAACTCCGCGAGTTCGGAGTGCGGCCCAGAGCTCGAGGCCGTGCTCGATCCACTCGTAGTAGCGATCCGCCCGCGCGGCCGCCACGGCCGCACTCGGGGTGAAGCGAATCCCGCAGATGCCTGCGCGCGCGAAGCTCCGCTCGCATGCCCTCGACACCTCCTCGGGCGGTGCCCAGGCCGCGGGAGCGTCGATGGCCACCCACGCGGGCCGTGCGGCCTGCGCGAAATCGGCGAGATCGGAGACCACGCGGGGGCCGCGGACGGACGCGAACGCGAGGCGCCCGCTGGGGTGAAGCTCGGCGACGTGGAAGCCCTTCCGTCGGCCGCCAACGTCGATTCCGAGCCACCGGGGTTCGCGTTCCTCGCTCGACACGCGCCCCCTTGTACCGCACGCGACTGGTCGGTGGGTTCGTAGCGCGCTATCCGGAGTGGCATCCGAGTCTGGCACGGGATCGGGCGCCGGATCAGGCGCGGGATCGGGGTGACCAAGAATCGCCGTACGGTTACCCGCGCATGCGCGGGTAACCGTGCTGTGCGACCAACGCACATGCCTTCGTGGCGCCTGCTGAGGAAAGGGTCCGCCAGGGCCGGGGGATCCGTGAGAGGCGCAGCTCGGCTCCCTGCGGGAGCTAGCGAACGGGCTCCGCGTCGACGTCGAGCGTGTACGCCGCCGCGAGCTCGACATAGCGGTCGTGCATCACCGCCAGGTCGGTCCGCGCGTGCGCGGGCGACGGTCGGGGGGTGCCGGCCTCGCGGCCGTCGCGGTAGATCAGCCCGGCGGGCAGCTGACCGTCCTCCCGCAGCCGCACGCTGCGGGCGAACGCGCCCGCGCGGTCGCGGGGGTCGTAGTCCGCCTCGGCCTCCAGGTCCACCAGGGCGTGCTCCCACTCGGGGTAGGCGTCCCGGTAGGTGATGCACGGCGAGATCACCTCGAGGAACGCGAACCCCCGCTGCTCCCGTGTGTAGGTCAGCGCCTCGACGGTGAGCCGCTCGAGCTGCTCGTACCAGCCGCTGTAGCCGCGGGCGATGAACCCGGTCGCGCCGACCGACAGCCCGAGGGCGACCGCGTCGAGCGAGGCCTCGGTGTGGCTCTCGTACGCCACCGGCGGGTCGTGGGTCGGGGAGTGCTGCCCCTTGGTGAGCCCGTAGGTCTCGTTGTTCATCACGATGTAGAGCAGGCTCACGTCGCGCCGGAACGCGTGGGCGAGGTGGCCGAGGCCGATCGCGTAGCCGTCCCCGTCCCCGCCCGCACCGATCACGGTGAGCGACGGGTTCGACAGCGCCACCCCGGTCGCGGCGGGCAGCACCCGGCCGTGCAGGGCGTGGTAGCCGTACGTGCCGACGTTGTTCTGCACCGTGCCCGAGCAGCCGATCCCCGCGAGGATCACTACCTCGTGCGGCGGCAGATCGAGCCGGGCGAGCGCGCTCTCGATCGCGCCCTGCACCGCGAAATGGCCGCACCCCGCGCACCAGATTGGCGCGGCCGGCCGGTAGGTGAGCGGCAGCTGTTGCGTCGCCATCAGCGTGCCTCCCGAGCGAGGATGCGATCGACGAGCTCGCCGGGTCGGAAGGGCACGCCGTCGTAGCGCAGCACGCCGCGCAGCCGCGGCCCCGCGGAGGTCGCGGCGGCGAGCACGTCGCGGTACTGCCCGGTCGCGTTGTGCTCGACGACGTAGACCCGCTCGCAGCGCTCGACGAACGCGGTCGTGTCGTCGGTGACCGGCGAGAGAGTGCGGGGCTGTAGGCACCGGACCGCATGACCCCGGTCGGCCAGCCGTTCGGCGGCCTCGGCGATCACCCCGGTCTGCATCCCGAAGCCGACGAGCCCGACCGGCGCGGCCTCGTCGCCCCACGTCCGCCCGGACGGCAGGTGCGGGCGCACCGCGTCGAGCTTGCGGGCGCGCTTGTCGACCATCGCTTCCCGGTTGCGCGGCTTGGTGGTCACCAGGCCCCACTCGTCGCGCTCGTTGCCGGTGACCAGGCTCTGTCCGCCGGGCACCCCGAACACCGCGTACGGCGAGACGCCGTCCTCGGTCCGCAGGTAGCGGCGGTACTCACCGGCCTCGGCGAGCTCGCCGTCGGTGAGCACCCGGTGGCGGTCGATGCGGACCCCGTCGAGGTCGAGCGGGACGACGTCGGTCTGATCCTGGGAGACGACCTGGTCGAGGGCGAGATAGACCGGGCCCTGGAGACGGTCGGCGAGGTTCACCGCGAGCACGCCGAGCTCGAACGCGTCGACCGGGTCACCGGGAGCGAGCACGACCCGTGGGAAGTCCCCGGACGCGCCGTTGACCATCATCCCGACGTCGGACTGCTCGGGCTTGGTCGGCATTCCCGTCGACGGGCCCGCCCGTTGCGAGTCGACGATGACCACCGGGATCTCGGCCGAGCCGGCGTGGGCCACGCCCTCCTGCATGAGCGCCGCGCCGGGCCCGCTCGTGGCGGTCATCGCCCGCGTCCCGGTCATCGCGGCGCCGAGCGCCATGTTGACCGCGGCGAGCTCGTCCTCGGCCTGCAGCGCGACGCCGTCGAACTGCGGCAGCCACTTGGTGAGCGTCTCGAGGATCTCCGAGGCCGGCGTGATCGGGTAGCCGGCGAAGAACCGGCCGCCGGCCGCGACGAACCCCAGCGACAGCGCCTCGTTGCCGGAGATGAACATCCGCTGGCCGCGCTGGCCCGAGGCGATCTCCCAGGTCGCGCCGTCGGCGAGCGGGGCGAGCTCCTCGGCGTGGGCGAGGCCTTGGGTCATCGCCTCGACGTTCGCGTCCACCACCGCCGAGGGCAGCCGCGCGAGCCCGCGGCGCAGCGCGGCCTCGAGCTCCGTGGAGCCGATCCCGGCGACGTGGCCGACCAGCCCGAACGCGAGGCTGTTCTTGTACAGCTCGCGGCGCAGCTCACGGACCGCGAGCCGCCCGGAGGGGAGTTCGAGCACGGTGGCGCCGTCGGGGACCGCGACCTCGGGGAACGGGTCGTGGGAGGGGTCGTAGAGCACGACCGCGTCGTCGGCGAGGTACGGGGCACCCTCGGTGACGGCCTCGGCGTCGAAGGCGATGAGCAGGTCGAAGTGGTCGCCGAGGCAGCGCCGGTCGGCGGTCGAGGCGCGCAGGAACGCGGCGGCGTGCCCGCCCTTGATCCGCGACTCGACGTTGCGGGCCTGGTAGAGGTGCAGGCCGCGCCGCCCGAAGAGGTCGGCCAGCAGGTTGACGAGGTTCAGCGACCCGTCGCCGCCCTGCCCGGCGACCATCACCGTGAGGTCGTCGACCTGCCGCGCGGTTGCTGTGGACGTGCTCATCCCGACTCCCCCGCGCTGCCGGCGTCCGCCTCGGCCGGCGCGCCGGGCCCCTTGGTGTAGAAGGTCTTCGGGTCGACCCACCCGAGCTCCTCGCGCTCGGCGAGCGTCGGCATCTTCGCCGGCAGCGGGCGGTTGCGCTTCTTCTCGGCCGAGAGCTTGTGCAGCAACTCCTCGCCGCGCGGCTCGTCCTCGAGCGGGCGGGTCTCGAGCCAGCCGTCGTCGATCGCGGCCTGCAGCGACCGGTGCCCGGCCTCGGTGCGCACGAGCGTGTACGTCCAGCCGTCGAGGCCGATGCCGCCCGCGCCGATGTCGGCCTGCTCCCCCGAGTAGTCGAGACAGTACAGGCAGGCAGGCCGCGCCCACTGGCGGTACTGCTTGAGGCTGGTGACAACCTTCTCGCCGTCGTCGAGCCGGACGACGACCTTGCCCTTGATGTTGATGTTGTCGATCCGCTCGGGTTCGACCTCGATCATCTCGCCGAGGCGCTGGATCGACTCGTGGGTGAAGGCCTCCGAGCAGAACAGCCCGATCGTGAGCGCGACGTTGCGGCGGTACCAGGTGCTCATCGCCGAGCGGATGCTGCTGTTCTGCTGCAGCCGGATCCCGTCGATCTGGCAGGGCACGCCGACCGCGGCGACCGGGCGCACGTCGCGCTGCATCGCCTCCTCGAAGGCCAGCGTGTTCGGGGAGTAGGTGTAGCGCGAGGCCGAGCAGGTCAGCACGTCCTCGGCCGTGGTCGCGAGCTTGTGTCGGCCGATCTGGTTGTTCTCGGGCAGCGTGTCCCCGACGATCGCGCCCTGCCACGCGCCCCGCTCGAGCCCGTGGATCAGCAGCGTCGAGACCAGGCCGCCGTCCTGGGCGCCCTCGAGGATCTCCGGCCTCGTGGCCCGCGTGTACAGCGCGTAGGAGTACGGCCCGTAGCCCTCGTCGACGCAGTCGTCGCGGTAGTCCACGAGATCGGGCGCGTCCTTGTCGGGCGGGCGCAGCACCGGGCACACCTCGGTGCAGAGCACGCACCACACGCACGCGCCGGTACGCGTGTCGACGGGGCGTTCGTCGATGTAGTCGAACACGTCCACGGGGCAGACCGTGACGCATGCCGCGCAGCCGATGCACCGCCCCGCGTGCACGACCTCGTCCATGAGGAGATCCACCGCACGGAAGCCGCCGCGGTTCAGCTCGGACCGCCAGGCGTAGGCCCACTCGTTCGGGTCGTCGGCCTCCTCGAGCAGCTGGTGGTAGCGCTCGCGCACCTGCTCGAGACGTGAACTCGCCGCACCGCTCATGGCTCCGCGCTCCCGAGGGTCGGGATGGCCACCCTGGTGTCCGACATCGTAGTGGTTCGGACACGCGAGCGGTGAATCCGAGCACTCAGGATGCACTTACCTGCTTGACCTCATAAGCACAGGATGTTGTGCGTACACCTCAGGAGCAGGAGTCGCACATGCGGATCGATCTCCGCGAACGAAGCGCGCTGGTCACGGGCTCGACGGCCGGCATCGGGTACGCGACCACGCTCGGCCTCGCCGAGTCGGGTGCGCGGGTGATCGTGAACGGCCGCGAGCCCGACCGCGTCCATGAGGCCGCCAAGACCCTCCGGGAGGCGACGGGCAACGACGAGGTCACGGGGATCACTGCCGATCTCGGCACGGCCGAGGGCTGCGCACGAGCCATCGAGGAGGCCCCGGACGTCGACGTGCTCGTGAACAACGCGGGCGTGTTCGGGCCGCAGCCGTTCGCGCAGATCCCCGACGAGGAGTGGCAGCGCTTCTTCGACGTCAACGTGATGAGCGGGGTGCGGCTCGCGCGCCACCACGTGCCGCGCATGGTCGCGCGGGGATGGGGGCGGGTCGTCTTCGTGAGCAGTGAGTCCGCGCAGCAGATCCCGGCGGAGATGGTGCACTACGGAGCGACGAAGACCGCTCAGGTCGGGATCGCCGAGTCCTACCCGGCGAGCGGGGTGACCGTGAACTCTGTACTGCCCGGACCCACTCGTTCGGAGGGCATCCAGGCGTTCATGGGCAGCCTCGCCGAGCAGCAGGGCGTCTCCCTCGAGCAGTTCGAGGCCGACTTCATCGCGAACGAGCGGCCGGCCTCGGTGATCCGCCGGCTCTCGACCCCGGAGGAGGTGGCCGCCATGATCATGTTCGTCTGCTCCGAGCAGGCCTCCTCGGTGACCGGGTCGGCCCTCCGCGTGGACGGGGGCGTGGACCGGTCGGTGTTCTGACCCGTCCCACATCCCGCCGGCGAGCCTCCCCACTCGGCGGCGCCCGCCCGGGCGGGGGCGTGTGCGCCATTGGGCATCATCCCGCCCAGACGCGGTGAGGGCGTCGCCGTCAGCCCCCGCCCTGCTCGACCGCGGCGGACAGCTTCGCGAACGCGCCGGCGAGCCCTTCCCGCAGCTCCGCGTACGCGTCGCGGTAGGGGACGTAGGCGGCGCGCCGCTGCGCGTCGGGCTCGAACGCCTCGCGGGCCCCCTGCCACGCGCGCGCGGTGCCGGTGAGGTCGTCGACGTAGCCCGTGGCCGCTCCCGCGACGAGCGCATTGCCGAGCATCGCGGCCTCCTGCCGCGACGTGGGGTGCCACGTGACTCCGGAAACGTCCGCCTTGATCTGGTTCCAGAGGTCCGACTTCGCCCCACCCCCGAGGGCGCGCGCGTCGTGCACCTCCTGACCGGTGCCGCGGATGAGGTCGACCCACTCGGCGTACTCGAAGGCGATGCCCTCGAGGATCGCCCGGAACATGTGCCCGCGGTCGTGACCACTCGTGAGGCCGATCCACGCGCTGCGCTCCCGGGGCCGCGGCGGGAGGACACCACCCTGGAAGCTCGGGAACCACAGCAGACCTCCGGCGCCCGGCCCCGCCGCCGCGGCCATCGCGTTGAGCTGCTCCAACGGGTCGCCTCCGTCGGCGAGGTCGCCCGCCAGCTCGTCGCGGAACCAGCGCAGCGCGAAGCCGCCACCGTTGATGAAGGCGAGCGCGATGTAGAGGCCGGGCACGACGGCCGGGAAGAGGCTCAGCGTCTGGTGCGCGGTGTCCGGTCGCCAGTCGTCGGTGCAGACCGCGAAGACGCTGGCCGTCCCCGCCGAGTCGTACGCCTCACCCGGGGTCACGACGCCCGCCCCGAGCGCCGCGGCGATCTGGTCCCCGGCTCCCGCGGCGATCGGTACGCCCGTCGGCAGTCCGGTCTGCTCCGCCGCCGCAGCGGTCACGTGGCCGATCACCTCGGTCGGGGGCACGATGCGCGGCAGCACCCGCTTCTCGGCGTCGAACAGCCCGACCAGTTCGTCCGACCACGCGCCGTTCACGGTGTCGGACAGGTTCGAGAAACCCGTACACGTGAGGTCGAGGTAGGCGTCGTCCCCGGAGAGCCCCCCGAGGCGCCCGGCGACGTAGGTGTGCGGGACAACGTAGCAGTGCGTCCGGGCCAGCTCCTCGGGTCGTTCCGACTGCCACCACAGCAGCTTCGGCCCGTGGGAGTACGTCGGGGGACACCCGGACAACTCGACCACGCGTCGAGCGTGCCGGTTCATCAACTCGATGAAGGGCGCGCAGCGCTGATCGAGCCACGAGTCGTACCTCGTCGCCGGCGCGTGGTCGGCATCGACGAACCCCAGCCCCGACATCTGCCCCGAGAACGCGACGCCCGCCACCTCGCTCGAGTCGACCTCCGCCAGCGCCCGCCTCATCGTCCGGTGCGCCGAGGCCTCGATGTCCGCGAAGTCCTGCTCCACCTCGCCGGGGCGCGGATGCAGGAGCTCGACCTCCTCGGAGGCCTCGCTCAGGATCTCTCCACGGTCGCTGACGACCCCCGCCTTGGTCCCGGTCGTGCCCAGGTCACATCCCACGAACAGGGCCATGGTGCGTCCTTTCCCCGTCGCTCAGGCCAGCCACCGGCGTCGCGTTCGGTCCGGCGCGGGTCGCGGAACCCGAACCGCGGACGGCGGAATGCAGGTTCGCACTTGTCGCTTCTCCTTACAAGAGGACGACACTTGTCCCTCGCGAACGTGACGGCCGTTTCAGCCCGGCCGAACGATCGTCTTGAGCGCGGAGCCGGCCGGCCCGTTCGCCAAGCGGTCCGGCACCTCATCCAGACCGACCTGCTCCACCGGCAGTCGCTCGAGCGGCACGAGTCCCCTGGCCACGAGTTCCAATCCTGGCAGGTAGTGCTTGAGCGCCGACCCGGTCGAGCCCACGAGCGTGAGGTGGCGGTAGTGGACGAGGTTCGCGTCGACCGGCGCGCCTCCGGGCGTGCCCGCGAGCGCGTGCACGCCGCCCCCGACCGCGACGCGCTCGAGGGCCCACGTCAGCGGTTCGGCCCCGGGAGCGCTCAGACGGCGATCCGCGGCTGCACCCCGAGGGCCTCGGCGGGATCGTCGTCGGGGCCGATCGCGGCGTCGGCCCCGAGCTCGGCCGCGAGGTGCCGGCGCTCGGGAGAGCGTTGCATCACGACGACGCGGGCCCCCAGCGCCTGGAGCACCCACGTGCTGATGATCCCCATCGCGCCCGCACCGATGACGAGTGCGGCATCGCCCTCGGTGGCGCCGAGCATGTCGGCCGCGTGCCAACAGCACGCCACCGGCTCCAGTAGGGCTCCCTGATCGGCGGCCAGCTCGCCCAGGTCGACGAGCCGGTCCTCGCGGACGGCGACCCGTTCGGCCAGGGCCCCGTCGGCCTGGAGACCGACCGAGTAGCGCGCGTGACAGCGGTTGTCCCACCCGTCGGCGCACAGCTTGCAGGCGCGGCAGGGAACCTCGGGGTGGACACCCACGAGCCGCCCGTCCTCGTCACGAAGCACCATCTCGTGGCCGAGGATTCGGGGTTCGGAGGCCCCGCGCGCGAACCACTTCCGATCGGTCGCGCAGATCGACGCGCGCTCCACCTGCAGCACGCGCCAGTCGGCGTCGACGACCTCGGGGACCGGGAGCTCGCGGACGACGGCCTGACCCGGGCCCTCAAGGCGGACGGCGCGCATGGTCGGCGGCATCGGCGCTCCTCTGCCGGGCCAGAGAGGAACGATCCGTCACCCAGCCTCCGCGGATCAGATATGCCTGTACGGACAACAGTAGCGTTGCGCGGAGTGGGGACCCTGTCAAGCTGCCTCAGTGTCGGGCAGGGTGCGAACGAGATCCTGGGTGCGGCGCAGGAGCTCCGCGCCGTCGCCCCGCTCGACCGCGTCGACGGGGGAGAGCGCGGTGCCCACGTTGACCGCGTGCGCGCCGGCGGCCAGGTAGTCCGCGGCATTCGTCGCGTCGATCCCTCCCGAGGGCATGATCGGCACGTACGGCAGCGGCCCGGCGAGATCCTTGAGGTATGACGGTCCCAGCACCCCAGCGGGGAAGAGCTTCACGGCTGCCCGCGTCGCCTGCCAGGACCGGAGGAGCTCGGACGGCGTGAAGCCCGCCAGCACGACCGGGACCCGGCCGTCGACCGCGTCCACGATCTCGGGAACGTTGGCGGGCGCCACGAGGAACTCCGCACCCCCCGCCACCGCCTTCCGTGCCTCCTCGCGGGTGACCACGGTCCCCGCCCCGACCACGACGCCCTCGACCTCGCGCGCCTGGTCGATCGCCTCCAGTGCGTTGGCACCCGTCAGCGTGAACTCGACGACCCGGACACCACCGTCGCGCAGGCCTTCGGCCAGGGCCTGCGGGTCGCCGTAGACGGGCGCGCGCAGAACCGCGACCACCGGCGCGGACGCGAACGCCTCCGTGACCAGCTCGGCCCAGGCCGTGGGGGGCACGGCCGTTGGCTCGGGCTCACCTCGCTCCTGGTCGTCGTGCGGTGTGGTGGCCCTGGGCGGGCCGGAGGGCCGTGCCTCGAAGACCCGGTCCGGCACGGGACGCATGCCCCGGCTCGGTGAGATGTCGATCTCGAAGGCGGTCCGGTCCCCCCGGTGCCATGCGTCGAACCACTCGAAGGGATCCCCGTCCTCCGCGTAGGTGGCCGAACGCAGCAGGAGCAGACTGGCGCCCTCCTCGACCTCGAGCAGCTCGGCGAGGACCGGATCGGCGGGCACGGCCTCGACCGTGCGGCTCCCGTGGGCGACCCGCAGCCCGTACTCCTGCTCGGCGAACGCGTACAGGGACTTGTCCTCGAGGTCCTGCTGCTCGAGGCCGGGCATGCGGTCCTCGGCGACGTACGTCGTCACCACCGAGAGCGGCTTCCCGTTCACGGTCCGGAGCCGGTCCACGCGAAAGCCCCCGGTCGCACCGAGGAACTCCTGCACGTCCACGGGCAGCGTCTTGACCCGCTCCTGCCGGAGCACCCGCGTGCGCATCTCCAGACCCGCCGCCGTGAGCTCGTCATGGAGCCCCGTCGGGCTGGGCACGAACCTCCCGTGGAACTTCCGCTCGGCAACGAAGCTGCCTCGGCCTCGTTGCGTGTAGATGAGGCCCGCCGACGCCAGGCTCGACAAGGCCTGACGGACGACGCTGCGGGCGACGCTGTAGCGGTCGGCGAGCTCTCCTTCCGAGGGGAGCTTGTCGCCCGGCGAGAGACGGCCGCTCTCGAACTCGTCGCGCAGACGCCGCTCCAGCTGGTGATACAGCGGGATCGGCGACTCCCGGTCGATGAGGACCTCATCGGCCGGGCCGGGCTCGCTCCGTGCTTCGAGTTCCTCGGTCATCGGTTCATCACCCCTGCACAGGGGATCGGGATCCCCCGGTTCCATGGACGGTGCCACCACGGCGACCGCTCGGTTCGAGCCACCACCAACCGGAGCCGCTCGCACAGGTCCGGCACCCGATGCTCGGCCTCGCCGAGTGGCGCGCACCGCGCTCGACGCCGACGGCGAGCATTCCCGCCCCGTCGCGCCGCATCTAACCCGTCTGGCGAACCCTCGAACACCGGGATGACCCCGAGGAACGGGGCACCATCCGGTGCACCAGCGAGGGGCATCCGAGGCGGGCTTGCCATACCGTACATGGTCCCCGCTGACCCGCCCGACGATCGCGTCGACCCGTCCCGCGCTCACGCACGCTCGATCGTGCGCGCTGAATCCGGCGAGGCCGGAACACGCGCACGGGTTCAGTAGCCGCCCGAGACCGTGAGCACCTCTCCGGTCACGAAGGCCGCGCGGTCCGAGGCAAGGAACGCGGCGGCCTCGGCCACGTCGGTGGGGTGACCGAGCCGGCGGAGAGGGATGCGGGCCGCGATCTCCTCCGCGGCCTCCGCCCCTGCGCCGAGCATCTCGGTCGCGATCTTGCTGGGGGCAAGCGCGTTCACGCGGACGCCCTGCGGGCCGAACTCGCGCGCGAGGCTGCGGGTGAGGGCCACGAGCCCGCCTTTCGCCGCCGCGTAGTCGGCGCCGCTCGTCCCGCCGGTGATCCCCGAGGTGGAGGCGACGTTCAGGACCACGCCGTACCCGCGCTCGACCATCCCGGGCAGACACGCCTGCGTGCACACGACGGCCGCGCGCAGGTTCACGTCCATCGTGGCGTCCCATTCCTCGAGGGTGAGGGCCTCGAACGAACGGGGCACGAGACGACCCGCGTTGTTCACGAGCACGTCGACGGGCCCGAGGCGCTCCTGCACCGCCGCGAGGGCTGCCCGGGCAGCCGCAGGGTCCGCGACGTCAGCCGCCTCGGCCGTCGCGATGCCGGCGACGGAGATCTCCGCGCGGACGGACGCGAGATCCGGCCGCGAACGAGCGAGCAGGCCCACGGCCGCGCCCTCCTCGGCCAAGCGCGTGGCGATCGCCCTGCCGATCCCGCGGCTCGCGCCCGTCACCACCGCGACCCGTCCCGCCAACGGCGCGGCCTCGTCCGCGGTCGCGCGCGCCTGCATCCCGGGATACCTATCGCTGTGTGTAGCGGGGGTTTCGCTCGACCCGGGGGCCGTCGGGCGCATCGGTGAGGAGCACCGGCAGGCCCTCGTCCTCGATCGTCGCGTAGTCGTGCCCGGCGTCCCCGACGTAGGCGGCGAAGAAGACCAGCAGTTCGCTGCCGATGTTCACGCTGCGGTGCGCCCACCCGCCGGGGACGTAGGACACGCTGCCGGGGACGATGTGCTCGACCGCGTGGTCCCCGCCCTCGGTGGCCATGACGAGGCGACCCTCGCCGCGGAGGCCCAGGTACACCTCGGAACGGCCCCGAACCTCGTGGAAGTGTCCCTTGGTCATGAAGAACTCGCGCCCGACCCGTCCCGGCTGCAGGATCGTCGTCGAGCACTGGATGTGGTCGGGGCTCTCGGGGACCACGATCTCGTGCACGGTGTAGACGAGCGCGTCGCCGGCCGCCTCGTCGGGCTCCTCGAGGTACATGCCGTGCATGTCGCTCAAGTGCCGGCGCTTCGTGTGGTCGGTCGGTTCGAGCACGCCCTTGTCCAACTCCATCAGGACGTTGAAGGGGGCGACGGCATCGCGCATGGGTGTCTCCTCCGCGTTGGTGGACCGCTCCGGACCGCTACAGCTCGGCGATCGCCACTGGACGGCCGAGCTCTGCGGATCGGTTCGTGGCGAGCGCGGCCTCGAGCGCCCGGATCCCGTCGTCGACGGTGGTCCCTGGTTCCTGGATGCCCGCCGCGACGCGCACGAAGTGCTCGTCCTCCCCCAGGTAGCCGGCGGCGAACACCGTGCGCCAACTCTGCGCGGGCTCGCTCCGGGCCGCATCGGAGCGCACGACCAGGGCCGCCCCCTGTTCGCGCGCGTCCCCCACGAAGAGCGCCCCCTCGGTCCCGTACACCTCGAGCCGGGCGTCGTAGGCGTAGTCGGCCGGGCACGCCCCGTCGACCTGGGCGATGCCGCCCTCGTCGAACTCGTACGTCGCCGCGATCAGGTCCACGAAGTTCGGATAGCGGGCCGCGAGGTCGGGCCGCTTCGCCGCGCGGCCCACGGCGTGGACCCGCACGTACTCCTGCCCGACGAACCAGCGGACGCTGTCGAGGTCGTGCGAGTTCACCTCCGCGATGAGGCCCGCGGAGCGCTCGGGATCCCACGCCCACTCCGGCGGGAGGCCCGGGCCTCGCGTCGTCGACCTGGCGAACAACGGGCGCCCGATGTCGCCGGCTTCGATCGCGCGCTTCGCCGCCGAGACGTTCGGCGAGTAGCGCCGCATGAAGGCCATCACGAAGGCCGCCGAGGAGCGCTCCGCGGCCTCCTTGATGCGACGGGCGTCCGCGAGGGTCGGCGCGAGGGGCTTCTCACACAGCACGTGGCGTCCCGCGTCGAGCGCGGTCACCGCGATGTCGACGTGCGTGAAGGTCGGCGACGCGATCACCACGGCGTCGACCCCTTCGTCAGCGACCGCCTTCGCGGGCTCGTCCCACCACCGCTCGCAGCCCAGTTCGCGTGCGGCGGCCTCGGCGGTGTCGGCGTCGGCGTCGGCCACCCCCACGAGCCGGGCGCCCGGGACCCGGCCAGCGAGGTTGCGACCGTGGACCATCCCGGCGCGCCCCGCTCCGGCCAGGACAACTCGAAGTCCGCTGTTCTCCACGCCGTCCACCTCCTCCGGGCTCCGCCCGCGACCGAGCGCGGCCGAACTCCGCTGGCTGTCCTCGTACCTGTATGGTTATACTTACTAGCAGTCTAGCCAGCGGGCGTTGTCGTGGTCAAAGGGCCGTCGGCGGGTGCGCCCGACCGTCGCCCGAGAGCACGCCACGGCCGCGGAATCAGGCCGAGAGCTTTCATGGGCAGGAACGGATGGTGACCGCAGCAGCCGAGCCCGCGGCCCTCGTGACGTCACGCTCGTTCGCATCCGCGTCGCGCGGACCCGAGCGGCGCCTCGAGCGCGCCGGCCTCACCGTCCGGCGAGGCCCGTCCGACCACGGGATGGAGGGCCTGCGTCCGCTCCTCGACGAGTCGGTGGCCTGGATCGCCGGGACGGGTCCGATCACCACCGAGCACCTCGACGCGGCCCCGCGACTCGAGGTCATCGCCCGCTACGGAATCGGCGTCGAAGCGGCCGACCTGGGCGCTGCGGCGGCCCGCGGCATCCGGGTGACGAACACCCCCGGGGCGAACAGCGAGTCGGTCGCCGACCACACGCTGGCGCTACTGCTCGCCCTCCTGCGGGGCGTGGGCCGAAACGAGCCGGGGTCCGCTCCGCCGCCCCCGCAGGCCCGTGAGCTCGGAGCCCTCACGGTGGGCCTGGTCGGGCTCGGACGGGTCGGCCGCGCCGTCGCGGAGCGGCTGCAGGGCTTCGGAGGCCAGGTCCTCGGGCACGACCCGTCGTTCGCCGACCGCCCACCGGCGGAGGCCGGCAACGTCCGGCTGTGCACCCTCGAGGAGCTGGCCGCCACCAGCGACGTCGTGTCCCTGCACCGCCCGGGCGGCGAGACGCTGGTCGACCGGGCGCTCCTCGATCGCCTCCCCAGGCGGGCACTGCTCGTCAACACCGCGCGCGCGGATCTCGTCGACGAGCCCGCGGTGGCCGAGTTCCTGCGCAGTGGCCGACTCGGGGGTTACGCGACCGACGTGGGAGCCGGTCCGGACAGCCCGCTGCGCGCCGCACCGAACCTGATCGCCACCGACCACGTGAGCGCCCACACCGCCGAGGCGATCGACCGCATGGGCACGATGGCGGCGGAGGAGGTGGTGCGGGCCCTCGCGGGTGAGCCTCCCGCGAACCCGGTCGTGGACCCGGCGAGTGGGAACGTCCGAGGCTGACGTCGCGAACCCGGGGCGCGGTCGCGACCTCGCCAGTGCGATCCTGTCGAGCCATGCGCAAGCTCCTGACATCACCTCGGGTCGCAGCGTCCCGGCAGCGGGTGCGGACCGGGCTGCGGCCGATCATCCAGACCGGACTCGCGGCTGGCCTCGCCTGGTTCGTCGCCAGCACCCTGATCGGGTACGACGACCCGTTCTTCGCCCCGATCGCGGCGGTGATCGCCCTGGGCACCGCCGCGGGTCGTCGCGGACGGCGAGCGATCGAGATGGTCGTCGGCGTCGCGGTCGGCATCGCGGTCGCCGACCTCATCATCCTGGGCCTCGGGACCGGGTTCTGGCAGATCACGGTCGTCGTCGTGCTCGCGATGACCGCCGCCACCGCGGTGAGCCGCAGCCCGCTGCTCGGCACTCAGGCGGCGGTCTCGGCGGTGCTGGTCGCCACGCTGGAGCCACCGATGGCCGGCCTCGTGCCGCACCGGTTCTTCCACGCGTTGATCGGCGGGATCGTGGCCGTGCTGGTCGCGCAGGTGCTGCTGCCCATGGACCCGGTCCGCAGCCTGCGGCAGGCGGCGGCGCCGGTGTTCGAGGCGATGAGCGACTCGCTCGAGCGGATCGCGCGGGCGCTGGCCGATGGTGATCTCGCCAGGGCACGGGAGGCCCTGGACGCGTCGCGCGCGATCGACCCGCAGGTGCGCGCGCTGCACGACACGCTCGCCGCTGCCGACGAGACCGCGCACCTCTCCCCGTTGCGGCGCGACGAGATGGCGCAGGTCGACTCGTACGCCAACGTCGCCACCCAGGTCGACTTGGCGGTACGCAACACCCGCGTGCTGGCCCGAGCGGCCATCGCGGTCCTGCGGCGACCCGACGCCTCGGGGAGCCGTGCTGCTCCACCCGCCCTGGTCGAGGCCGTGGAGGAACTCGCCCGCGGGGTGCGGTCCCTGGGCGAGCAGGCGGTCGAGCAGGGCCCGCAAATGGCCACGCGCTACCACGCCCTCAAGGCCGTCGACCGCGCCAGTCTCGTGCTCCCCGACCCGCGAGCGGTCGCACTCGGCCGCGTCGTGGGCCAGGTCCGCGGCACCGTCGTCGACCTGCTCCGCTGCTCGGGCATGGACGCCGAGACGGCCCTCTCGAGCGTCGACGAGGCCAGTTCGCCGCCCGAGGACCCGCCGATTGAGTGATGCGGTCCGGCTACGGGTCGGCCGGCGACGGAGCCCCGCCGAGCTCCATGGAGAGCGCGGGGCTTCCGGCCAGGGTCTGGTGCACGACGCAGTAGCGCTCAGTGAGCTCCAGCAGCTTGGCGAGGGTCTCGGCGTCCGCGTCGGTGTCGAGATCGAAGGTCACGCGAATCGCACGGAACCCGACCGGGGCCTCCCGATCGACGCCCAGGGTCCCCCGGAAGTCGATGTCGCCCTCGGCACGCACCCGTCCGGCGCGGATCGGCACCTCCAGCGCCGTCGCGACCGCACGCAGCGTCACCCCGGCGCAGGCGACCAGCGCCTCGAGGAGCAGATCACCCGAGCAGATGCTGGACCCGTCGCCACCCGTCGCGGGGTGCAGCCCCGCCTCGACCAGGGCACGCCCGGTCTCCACCGAGCACGTCAGGCCGTCGCCGTCGACGCTCCCGCCCGCCGCGAGCGTGACGACCGCGCTGTCGGGGTCACTGCGGTACTGCGTCTTCAAGGGTGACTGGAGTCGGCGCAGCTCGTCGCTGTCCATGATCGGTCAACCCCTCTCCGGTCATCGCCGGAGTCCACCGAGACCCCCGCGCTCCGGCGAGGCTACCGCACCCTGCGACAGGGGCGTCCACGCTCCTTCGCGTACGCCGAACTCACCACGTGACCTCCTCACAGCCCTCGTGGCTCTCGGGCTCGATCTGCACCGTCGCGTGCTCGATCCCGTACTCGCGCGCGAGCACCTCCCGCGCGCGGTCGAGCACGGCGTGGGTCTCCGCATCATCGGCGACGACGAGATGCGCGGTCAGGACCTCCATTCCCGACGTCAGCGTCCAGACGTGCACGTCGTGGACGTCCGATACCTGGTCCACGCGCGCGAGACGTGCTGCCACCTCATGCGGGGGCGCGTGGGGCGGGGCGGCCTGCAGGATGATGCGACCCGCTTCACGCCCCAGCCGCCAGGCACGCGGGACGATGAAGAGCGCGATCAGCCCCGCGAACAGCGGGTCGGCGTAGGGCCAGCCGGTGAGCAGCAGCACGAGCGCCGCGAGGATCGCCCCGACGGAGTTCAAGGCGTCCGCGAGCACCTCGAGGTACGCGCCCCGGATGTTCAGGCTCTCCTGCGCCCCCCGGTGCAGCAGGACGAACGCGACGAGGTTGACCCCGAGGCCGACCGTGGCAACGGCCAGCATCGGGACGGCCGCCACCTCGGGAGGATCGGCCACACGCCGGGCGGCCTCGACGAGGACCCACCCCGCGACGCCGAGCAGCAGCACCGCGTTCGCGAGTGCCGCGAGCACTTCCAGGCGGTAGAGCCCGAAGCTGCGGCGGGGATGGGCCCACCCGCTGGCCGCGACCTGGATCGCCGCGAGGGCCATGCCGATCCCGACGACGTCGGTGAGCATGTGCCCGGCATCGGACAGCAGCGCCAGCGAGCCGGTGAGCAAACCCGCGACGAGCTCGACGACGAAGAACGTGGCGACGAGCACGAGGGCCAGGGCCAGCCGCGAGCGGTGAGCTCGCGCGGCGCTGGAGTGGGTGTGTCCGGGCATGCCGCTCACTCGCGTGTGCTCATCGGATGCTCGATTCCTGGTCCTCACCCTCGCTCAGGAGCGCTGGTGAGCTCGTCGATGGGGACGACCTCGCCGCACCAGTGTCGCGCGACGGCCCGGTCATGGGTGAGGAGGAGCACCCCCATGCCGTGATCGTCCTGCACCTGAGCGATGACCTCCAAGAGGGCCGCCTGGGTGGAGACATCCAGCATCGCGGTCGCTTCGTCAGCCACCAGGTAACCGGGCTCACAGGCCAGCGCCCGGGCGAGACAGGCCCGTTGGAGCTGACCGTCCGAGACCTCGTGCGGATGGCGGCCCAACAGCTCCGCGGACAACCCCACCCGCGGGGCCCAGTGCTCCACGACCGGCGCGGGGTCGTCACCGACCAGCGCGGCGGGCTCGCCCACGACGTGTCGCAGAGTGGCCCGTGGGTCGGTGGCCGCGCGAGGGGACTGCCACAGGAGCTGCACTCGGCGCCGCAACCATCGGGGCGCGGCGGTACCTGCCCGGGGGACTGGTACGCCGTCGACGATGACGCACCCAACGTCGGGGGCGTACAGCAGGGCGAGTACACGCGCGAGCGTCGACTTGCCCGACCCGCTCGGTCCGGTAAGGCCGAGGCGCATCCCGGGTTCCAGACGCAGCGACACGTCGGAGAGGGCCGTGACCGCACCCGGCCCCCGGCCGTAGCGGCAGGTGATCGCTTCAGCGGTGAGCATGGTCGAGACAGCGCACGTACCCGCCACGGACCGCGACGGGTCGGGGAACAGCGTCGTCGCACGCGAGCTGGTGGCGCTCACAGCGCGGCGCGAAAGGGCAGCCCGGGGGAAGGTCGGTCAGCTCGGGCGGCATCCCGGGAATGGGCACGCCACCGCGCTCGGGGAGAGCGGCGAGGAGGCCCTGGGTGTACGGGTGGGCGGGCGCGTCGAACACCGCACTCGTGGGCCGATCCTCCACGAGATGTCCGGCGTAGAGCACGGCGGTGTCGCCACCGAGGCGCTCGGCCAGGCGTAGGTCGTGGGTGATCACTAGTACGGCCGTGCCATGCTCGGCGAGGCTGACGAGACCGTCGGCGGTGTCCGCGGCGAGATCGGCGTCCAGCGCCGAGGTCGGTTCGTCCGCGACGACGAGCGCGGGATGGCCGAGTTTCGCGGCGGCGATCAGGACCCGTTGCTGCATGCCGCCGGAGAGCTGGTGCGGATAGCGGCGTGCGACCGCATCGAGGGACAGGTCGAGTTCGCGCAGGGCGGCGTCGACCCGCTCGGGTGCCTGCTCGGCCGGGATCCCCTTGACGCGGGCGAGCTCGGTGAGTAGCGAGTCGAGCCGACGAACCGGGTTGAGGGAGGTCGCTGGGCTCTGTGGCACGAAGCCGACATGCCGGGCTCGCAGCTCTCGTAGCTCCCGGGCCGATGCGCCGACGAGGTGGCGCGCCGCCAAGCGCACGGCCCCAAGAACTTCGGCATTGCGCGGCAGGAGTCCCAGCAGCGTGTGGGCCAGGACGCTCTTGCCGCTGCCGGACTCGCCGATGACGACGCGGGTCCCCCCAGGGGCGAGATCGAACGACAAACCCGCGAGGGCCGGCACCACCCCACGGCGGGTGCGGAACCGCACCCCGAGGTCGGCAACGTGCAGCACCTCCTCGGCGACCCGCTCAGCGCACACCGGCAACGTGCTCACAGCTCGAGCTCCGCGCGCCACCGTGGCTGCTGCCGCTGCTGCCACCACTCTCCAACGGTTCCGATCGCCACCGAGGCGAACACGATCGCGAAGCCGGGGAACAGCACGACCCACCACGCGCCGGCGAACAGCGACTGTTGTCCGTCCGCGATGAGCATCCCCAGCGACGGCTCGTGCGAGGGCATGCCGACGCCGAGAAACGAGAGGGCGGACTCGTGAAAGATCGCGTGAGGGAACAGCAGAACAAAGCCCACCCCGGCCGCCGGCAAGACGTGCGGCAGGAGGTGGCGCGCGATGACCTGGCGCCGCGTCGCGCCGATCCCCACGGCCGCGGCCACGAACGGCCGCTCGCGCAGACTGAGTACCTCCGCGCGGAGGATTCGCGCCAGCCGCATCCAGTGGGTCAGCCCGACGGCGAGGGTTACGGCGCCGGCTCCTCCGACCACCGGATGGGCGAGCACCGCGATGAGGATGCCGAACAACAGGTGGTTCTGTGAGGCGAAGAAGTCGATCGCCCGCATGGCTACCGCATCGACACGCCCCCCGACCGCACCGGCGACGAGCCCCACCGCGGCGCCGACGACGAGGGCGACGACGGCGGCCAGCGCGCTCACCGTCAGCGACGTGCGCAGGGCACGCAACAGCAGCGCCAACAGGTCCCGACCAGTGTCGTCGGTGCCGAGTGGATGCGACCAGGACGGGGATTGCATGACTACCGAGAAGTCGGTGCGCAAGTGTTCGTCGGGGCGCACCACCTCGGCCCCGACGGCGGCGAGAAGTAGCCCGGCGAGCCCCGCGCCGGCGATGATGGCCGACCACGGTGGGCCGGTGCCGGCTAGGCGACGAGTCCGCCCGGTGCGGCTCGCCCGCCACGGGCGCACGTGCGCGGCGGTCCTCATCGGGCGGCTTCCCGAATACGCGGATCGATCACCCGGTAGGTGAGGTCGGCGGCGAGGTTGCCGACGATCACGAGCACGGAGCCGGCGAGGGTGATCGCGACGAGCAACGGCAGGTCGACCACGGTCGCTGCCTCGACCGCGAGGTTCCCGACGCCCGGCCAGCCGAAGACGGTCTCGGCCAGGACCGCACCGCCGATGAGCTCGGAGAGGTGCGCCCCGCTCAGTGTCACGAACGGCAGCAGGGCGTTGGGCAGGGCATGACGGAACAACACCGCGAGGCGGGACAGTCCGTTGGCCTCGGCGAAGCGCACGTAGTCCTCGCCCAGCACCTCGAGCAGCTGGTTGCGCACGTACATCGCGAACCAGCCGAACTGCATCGAGGCGAGGGTCACCGCCGGCAGGACGAGGTGCCGGAGGCTGATCGCCGGAAGGGTGTCCCCTCGTAGGTCGGCCGCCCCGCCGGCGGGGAGCCATCCCAGCCAGACCGCGAACACCCATAGCAGCAGCAGACCGATCCAGAACGACGGCGCAGCCACCGACACGTACGAGGCCATCCGCACGAGCCAGTCGAACCAGCTGCCGTGAAACGCCGCGGCCAGGGTCCCGGCGGCGAGGCCCCCGACGAGGACGAGCGCGAGCGCGGTCGACACGAGCAGCGCCGACGGCCCCAGGCGCGCCAGCAGCTGCTCGCCGACCGGCTGGCCGCCGAGCAGGCGGGAGTGCCCGAGGTCGCCGCGCAGCACGTTCGCGAGCCACCGACCGAACTGCTCGTGGGTCGGCACGTCGAAGCCCCACACGCGCGCAATCCGTTCCGCGGTCTCCGGGCTGACCGAGCCCGCCGCGGCCATGTAGGCATCCATCGGGTCGTAGGGGGAGACCGCGACGAGCCCGAACGTCATCGCCGCCACGGCAACCAGCACGAGGGGCAGGACGAGCAAGCGCCGAACGACGAGGGGCGCAGCGCCGCCGGACCGTAGCCACGCGGTCATTCCTCGAGGCGCCACTCGTGGAGGTTCCACAGGAGCCCGCGCGACCACCCGTGGATGTGCCCCTCCATGCGGGCGGGGTCCACGCCCTCCACCCGGTCGCTGACGACCAGCTGGTTGTCGAGCTGGGCGAGGAAGTGCCAGCTGCCCTGTTCGGCGAGTGCCTCGGCGAGGTCGGCATAGGCCTCGGCGCGTTGGGCGCGGTCGCCGGTCTCCCGGCCAGCCTCGAGCGCGGCGTCAACGTGAGGGTCCTCGACGTGCCCGGGGTTCGTCCCCGGATCGTCGTCAGCGTGCTCCGAGTGGAACTCGCGGTAGATCGCCAACTCGGGATCGTAGGCGTTGCCCAGTGTCTGCAAGGACGCCGCGCCATCGGCCACCCGCTCGACGAGTTCCTGGCGACCCGGCTGCTCCTCGGGCTCGACCTCGACGCCGACATCGGCGAGGTCGTCACGAATGGACAGGATCGCGTCGAGGGTCTGCTCGTCGCCGTGGCCGTGGACGATCGGGAACGACAGCTGATCACCGTCGCGAGTGCGCGCGCCCTCGTTGTCCCGGGTCCACCCGGCCGCCTCGAGAACCGCCTCGGCCTCCTCGGGGTCGTGCCCCGCGTCGACGGGGTGGTGGGCCCAGTGGTCGGGCGCGAAGGGCCCTTCCGCCTCCCGGGCAGCGCCCGCGTAAACGCCGTCGATGAGCGCGTCGCGGTCGATGGCCATGCCGATCGCTCGCCGCACCTCGGGATCGTCAATCTGCTCGTTCGTGGTCGGGATGGTGAGCGCGAGTTGATCTCCCGGGATGGTGACGACCTCGTGCTCGCTGTCGCCGTCGAAGCGCTCCGCGACCCGCGGAGGCTGACCGGCCGCGTCCACGTCGACCGCGCCGGCCTCGAGTTGGCTGACCCGCGCGTTGGCGTCGCCCAGAAAGCTGACCACGACCCGCTCCAAGGCGACCTCCCCACCGTGGAAGTCGTCGTAGCCGGTCCACACCATCCGCTCGCCCCCGTCGAACGTCTCCATCTCGAACGGTCCAGTCCCGACCGGGTCGAGGTTGAACTCGGCGGTGTTGAGATCCTCGTCGGCTAGCAGATGCTCGGGCACGATCCCGAGCGTGAGCTTGTCGAGGAAGGCGGGATCACGCCGCGACAGCGAGAAGGAGACCTCGTGGTCGCCGGTCGCCTCGACGGCCTCGAGCGAGTCATAGAGCTGCTCACGCAGCCCCGTGGCGACCTCCTCGTCGAGGATCGACTCATACGTGAAGACCACGTCGTCGGCGTCGAACGGCTCGCCGTCGTGGAACGCGACGTCGTCGCGCAGTGTGACCGTCACTTCGGTGCCGTCGGCGCTGACCTCGGGCATCCGGGCCGCGAGGTCGGGCTGGAGCTCGAGGTCGCCGTCGTAGGACAGGAGGCTGGAGAACATCGGCCAGTGGTCGCCGTAGATCGACCCGAAGATGTCGCCGAAGATCGGGTTGAGATTGTCCGGCTCACCACCGACCGCGATCACGAGCGTCTCGTCGTCAGGGACTTCCCCGCCCTCGTCGTGCTGCTCCGTCTGATCGTCGGCCCCGGTGCGGTCCGGGCCCGATCCACCAGGATCGCCCTGGTCGCCACAGGCGGTCAGCACACCCACGGTCGCGCCCATCAGCACGATCACCACCAGCTCACGTCGCATCGCCAACTCCGTCCGGATGGACATCACGGTCACGGAGCTGCAAACTACTACTTATTGCAATTCAATCGCAATAAGGGTCGGCCCCTCGCCGTCGACCGTTCAGTCGAAGTCGGGAGCACCCATGCGCACGATCACCGTTCCGCGATCTGCCCTCGCGGTCCTGACCGCCCTGCTCCTTGGTTGCGCCGACCAGCCCACCGTGACCGTCGACGAGCCCACCACGCCCGAACCGACTGGCCCGCACGCTGCGGTCTACGCCACCCTGACCGCCGATCAGAACGACGCTCTCATCGGTGCCTCGAGCCCAGTCGCCGATAGCGTCGAGTTGCACGAGACCACCGTGGAGAACGGGGTCGCTTCGATGGCCGAGCTCGACGAGATCCCGCTCCCCGAAGGCGAATCGGTCATCCTGCAGCCGGGCGGCCTCCATCTCATGCTGCTCGAACCGGAGCCGCTCCAACAAGGGGACCGCCTCGCCATCACCCTCGAATTCGCCGAGGCCGATGCGATGGAGGTCGAGGTACCGGTCGTCGCCACTGCCGACATGCCCGACCATCACGACGACCACTGACCGCCGTCACGTCACGTCGCGGTGGGCCAGCCCAACAGCCGGGTCGGCCGACGCGCCAGCGCCGGTGCCGGCGCGTACGCGCTGTTCCCGGACGGCCTGTCGCTGTTCGACCGCGCGCAGCCAGCGGACGAAACAGGTCGCGGCTGCCAGCGTCCAGACCACGCTGCCGACCAGCACCATGATTCCTCCCCCGAGCTGCTGGTCCTCGGCGGGGGTGAGCGGAAGTCCGACGGCGGCAGGATTGTGGGCGGCGGCCCATTCGGTGGGCGAGACGATGATCAGCGTCGCGAGCACCGCGCCGGCGGCACCGCTGAGCGCGAGTCCCAGCACGCTTCCGCCGGCACGAACCGCCGGGGCGGTCATCGCGGCCCACCAGACAGCATAGGCGGAGCCGATCAGCGCCAGATGCTCGATGAAGTGCAACGTCGGATCGAACAGGGCTGCCTCGTACACCACCGGCGCGTGCACGATCCAGAGGACGGCCACGTGCGCCAGCGCGATACAGACACGGCCGGGACCGCTCAGTGCCCGCCGACGTGCCGACGCGCCGGCGGCGAACACCGGCGCGACCCCACGCACCCAGGACCGCGGCAGTGCCTCGCGCACCGCGAGGCCCGGACGTGCGAGGAGGATGAGCGGAGGCACGATCGCGATGAGGATCACGTGCTGCGCCATGTGTGCCGCGAACGACCAGTGCCCGTGGTCGTGCAGCGGCGACCACAACGCGAGGACCAGCACCCCGAGACCCGCGCCGAACGACGTGGCGCGCGCGACACGCTTGGCTCCGCGCCCCCGCCACAGCGCGACACCGAAGATCGTGGCCATCGCTCCCGCGACCGCCAACCCGAGCGGGTCCCACTGGTGCGAGGTCCGCACACACCACAGCAGGAACTCGTTCTCGACACCCGCGGCTCCGGTCACGGTGGCCCTTCGACACGGCACGTCGCCAGTCGGGCGAGGCCCTACCCCTGCATCGTCGTTCGAAACGGACCGGTGTTCCGCCTTCGCGGTCGTCCGACGCCCAGGGGCTCAGGCCCGTGCTTGCGCCGGCCGGGTGCGGGCCCCTAGCGTCCCTCGCGTCGTGGTGCACGGGAAGCCGGTGAAAGCCCGGCGCGGCCCTTGCCACTGTGTACCGGGAAGCGGACTCCGCGTGCTCTGGCCTCGCCCAGGGCGCCACTGGACGCACGAGCGTCCGGGAAGGTAGCGGATCGCGCGTTGGACCCGGGAGCCAGGAGACCGGCCACGGCACGACACAGCCGTCCACAAGGTGATGGAAAGGCGGTCCCTCTCATGGGTCTGTTCGCCCCTGTGCATCCTGTCCGATCCTGCCCGCACGCGCTTGTGGCCATCGGGTTGTCCGCCCTCTTGCTCGCCGGATGCGACGCCTCCGCCGATGAGGTCCCCTCCTCCCCCGACGAGGACACCACCGACGAACCCGACGCCGAGACCGGCGCCGACGATGCGGACCCGTCGAAGACGGGTGACGTTCCCGAGACGACGGTGGCCAACTGCGATCGCGAGGTCACCGTCGATCAGCCGCCCGAACGCTTGGTCGCGGTCAACACCGCATCGATCGAGAACCTGCTCGCGCTCGGCCTCGGCGATCGGATGGTCGCTGCCTCCGGCTCGATCGACGACGTCAGCGAGGAGCTGCAACCCGAGCTCGACGGCGTCGACACCCTCGACACCGGCGGCGACGACTATCCCAGCCTCGAGCGGATCATCGAGCTCGAGCCCGACTTCCTCTACTCGGTCTATCCCAGCACGTTCCGCGACGACGGCCTGGCCTCGCGCGACGAGCTCGACGACCTGGGCGTGGCCACCTACCTCGCCCCGAGCCGCTGCCCCGACCGCGACGAGGACGAGCCGCTCTCGTTCGAGGAGATCTGGGGCGAGTACACCGACCTCGGGGAGCTGCTCGACGCGGAGGAGGCCGCCGAGCAGCTGGTCGCCGAGCAGCGCGACGAGGTCGAGCAGGCGCGCGACGAGGTCGAGCAGGCGCGCGACGAGGTCGACGGCAACCTCGGCATGTCCGCGTTCTGGTGGGACGTGGGCACCGCCGACCCGCTGACCGGTGCCTGCTGCGGCGCTCCGGCGATGATCATGGACGAGCTCGGGCTCATCAACATCTTCGGCGACCTCGACGGGCACTGGTCGGACGCCAGCTGGGAGCACGTCGTCGAGGAGGACCCCGACGTGATCGTCATGGTCGACTTCGGTGACGACGACATCGAGCGCAAGCGCGAGTTCATCGCCGAGGACGCGACCCTGTCGCAGCTGCGGGCGTTCGAGGAGGACCGCGTCGTGGTCCTGCCCTTTCCGCACACCACCCCGGGGCTGCACAACGTCGAGGCCCTGCGCACCCTCAGCGCGGAGCTGGCCGAGGACCAGGAGTGAGCGGCGCGAGCTCGACGGAGGCGCCGCGCGGGCGGGCCCTCCGACGAGCCGTCCCCGGCCGAGCAGCCTCCAGCCCGGCCCCGAGCGCACCGCCGGGAGGCCCGTCGGCGGCGCGCCGGCTGCTGGGGCGGCTGATCCTCCCGCTCGGGGCGATCCTCGTGGTCGTGTCGGTGCTCGTCGCGATCGCGCTGGGGCAGGCGGACCTGTCCGTACGCGAGGTGTGGACGGTCGCCAGCGAGCGGCTCGGCCTCGCGTGGGTGCAACGGCCCGCGCTGGGCCTGCACGGGGTGGAGGTCGAGCCGATCCGCGCGAGCCTGGTCTGGGACTTGCGCCTGCCCAGAGTGCTGACCGCGGTGCTGGTCGGCGGAGGGCTGGCCTGCGTCGGCGCGGTCATGCAGACGCTGATGCGCAACCCCGTGGCCGACCCCTACCTGCTGGGGATCTCCTCCGGCGCGTCGCTGGGGGCGGTCTCGGTCATCGTCGTCGGGTTGGGCGGCGGTCTGATCGCGGTGTCGAGCGGCGCGTTCGTCGGGGCGATCGGCAGCTTCGTGCTGGTGCTGGCCATCGGGCAGCACGCCGGAACGTTGCAACCCGGCCGGGTGATCCTCGCCGGCGTCGCGGTCGGGGCGTTCTTCGCGGCGGTGACCTCGTTCCTGATCATCTGGGTCGCCGACCCACAGGCCACCCAGGAGGTGCAGTTCTGGCAGTCGGGCTCGCTCGCCGCCGCGCGTGGGCCGTCGGTGGCCACCGCGTCCGCGGTCCTGGTGCCGGTGCTGGTGCTGTTCCTGGCCTCCTCGCGGGCGCTCAACGCGTTCGCGTTCGGCCCGGACGCGGCCGCGACGCTGGGCATCCAGGTCGAGCGCGTGCGCTGGCTGCTGCTCGTGGCGTGCGCGCTGCTGACCGGCGTGCTCGTCGCGGTCAGCGGCACCATCGGCTTCGTGGGGCTCTTGGTCCCCCACGCGATGCGGTTCCTGGTCGGCTCGGACCACCGGCGCTTGCTGCCGGCCAGCCTGCTCGCCGGCGGTCTGCTGCTGCTGTGGGTCGACGTCCTCGCCCGCACCGCGTTCGCGCCACGGGAGCTGCCGGTGGGCATCATCACCGCGCTGGTCGGCGTGCCGGTGTTCGTGTGGATCCTTCGTCGTCAGCGAGCCCGCGTATGACCCACCTCGCCCGCGGTGAGCCGATCACCGTTCAGGACGTCTCGGTCTCCTTCGGAACGGCACGTGTGGTCGCCGAGGCCGGGCTCTTCGTGCCCGAGGGCAGCTTCACCGGGCTGATCGGCCCGAACGGCTCGGGCAAGACCACCCTGCTGCGCACCACCGCGCGGCTGCTCGCGCCCGACGCCGGGGCGGTGTGGATCGGCGACGACGTCGCCGAGCGACTCTCCCGACGCGAGCTGGCGCAGCGACTGGCGGTGGTCGAGCAGCATGCCCACACCGACGTCGAGGTCACTGCGCGGGAGGTCGTCCTGCTCGGGCGCACCCCGCACCGGCGTGCCTGGAAGGAGGCCCGTGGCACCGACCACGAGATCGCCGAGCACTGCCTCGAGCGCGTCGGGCTCACCGGCTTCGCCGACCGCTCGTGGCACACCCTGTCGGGCGGGGAGCGCCAGCGCCTGCAGCTGGCCCGTGCGCTGGCCCAGGAGCCCACCGTGCTCGTCCTCGACGAACCCACCAACCACCTCGACATCGCCCATGCCCTGCAGCTGCTCGCCCTCGCCCAGCACGCCGGGGTGACGACCCTGGCCGCCCTGCACGACCTCAACCTCGCCGCGACGTTCTGCGACGCGCTCGTGCTGCTCGACCAGGGTGAGGTCGTGGCGGCCGGGCCGCCCGAGGAGGTGCTCACGCCGCAGCGGCTGGCCGGGGTGTACGGCGTCGAGGCGGTGATCGACCACCACCCCGCGACGGGACGTCCCGCGATCACGTTCCCCCCACCGGTCGTGTCGCACTGACCACCACGGCCGACGAGCCCTGCCCGTGGGGCCGGAGCGACGGAGAGCCCACCGCCCAGCGAACCCACAGCCGCCCGCGGTCGAGGGCGCGCTACTGGTCGGTGGGCTCGTAGCGCGTGTGCCGCGGCTCGCGCTCCACGGTCCCGTCCGGATAGCGCAGGATGCGCGTGACCGTGATGTCGAAGCCGTCGATGGTCTGGCCCTCCCGATGGCGGGTGCGGTCGCTGGCCTCGGCCTCGACCTCGACCCATTCGGTCGACCAGATCCGCACCGTCACCGAGTCCGCGGTGTGGCTCGTGTCGATCAGCAGCCCGTACGGCGAGTCGTTGCGGAACTCCAAGTCGATCAGGTCGTAGTGCAGCGTCGCCTCGCGACCCGCTGGGTAGCGGCTGATGTAGTAGCTGTGCGGCTGGGCCACGAGGAACTCGTAGCCCCCGAAGTAGATCGCGTTGTACATCGTGGTCGCGAACTGGCTCACGCCGCCGCCGACCTGCTCCTCGAGCTCCCCGTCGATGATCGTCCCGTCGGCCTCGAACCCGGCCTCCTCGGTGCGCGGGCCGACGTGGTCGTTCACGCTGAACGTCTCCCCGGGCTCGACCACCTCCCCGTCGACCATGTCGGCGATCCGCTGGATGTTGCGCGCACGCGGCTCGCCGGCGGTGTACTCGGTGGTGAACTCGCTGATGACCTCCTCGATGCCGATGTCCTCGGCCTCCTCGCGGGAGCGCTCGGGCTCGACGATCTCGACGTCGAGCTCCTGCTCGCGGTCGCCCTCCCCTGCAGCGATCGCCTCGACCTGTGCGGCAGCGGTGTCGAGGTCGAACGCGAACCCCTGGCGGCTGTCGCTGATCTGGATCGCGCCGCCCTCCAGCGTGATCTCGCTCGAGATCGGATCGCGCTCGATCGCCTCCACGGTCTCGTCGTCGATCGTCTCGGCGAGCCCGTCGGTGTCGAGATCGAGGGCGAAGTCGCCACCGGAGCGCTCGACGTCGAACAGATCGCCGATCTGCTCGGGGCTCAGGCGCACCTCCCCATCGCCCCGGGCGAGCACGATGTCGCCGTCGATCGCGGTCTCGGCCGCCGCGACACCCGCATCGACGGTCTCGGTGGTCGTCTCGGGCTCGAGCGCCTCAACCTCCGGGGTGAGCGTGGCCTCCCCCGGGGTCGCCGCGGCCTGGGCCAGCTCGCCGGCCAGCTCGTCGGCGTCGATCCGCGCGCCCGTCTCGGGGTCGCGCCGGCTCACCGAGGCCCCCTCGAGCGTGACCTCACCCTCTTCCGGATCGAGCGCGAGGTCGTCGGCGGTCTCCTGAGCCCAGGCCTCGGCCCGCCCCTCGTCGAAGGAGGAGGCGACGGGCACCGCGATGCCGTTGCGGATGGACGCGATGTGGTCGCTCCACGCCGTGATCGGGTTCACCTGCCGGCCGCGGCCGCGGATGCGCTGGACGGTCTCGTCGATGTCGACGTCGTAGCCGAGCTCGCCGGCGGTGACCGTCAGCCGCTCGTCATCGGCCACGGCGCCCTCCGGGGCCTCCCACTCGACGGTGATCTCCTCGTCGAGGCGGGCGTGCGCGAGCTCGACGACCGCGGTCTCGAGCTGTTCACCGTCGAGGCCCCCGACGTCGACCCCCGAGGCGTCCGGGCCGACCCCCTCCCCGGACTCCCGCACGCCGGTGAGCACCGTGCCCGGCAAGGCGTCCGGGCGCAGCGTGCCGAGCGCGATCGGTGTGAGCCACGACAGGACCGCAAGCACGACCACCCCCGTCACCGCCCAGCCCAGCGGACCGATCCCTCGGCGAGTTCGGGGCCGCTCGGCCCTCGACGACGCTTCGTTCACCACCAATGTCCCCCCGTGTGCATCCTCGGCTCGTCCTCACCTCGTCGCTGCGGTGCTGCGTCGTGTTCGTCACCCCGTAGACGCATGACACCGGCACAAGGATGCTCGCTCACAGCCACCCGGGAACTCGCCGGGGACCATCGCCATCGGCCCTTCGGACATGCCGTGCGGCGCGGATGTCGAGAGCGGCGGGGCGGTGCCGTCGTATGCGCGACAGCACGCAGTGGACGAACAGCTACGGGAGGCACACATGAACTGGACACTCGAGGTCGTCGTCGTGCCGGTGTCGGACGTGGAGGCCGCCAAGGCGTTCTACGTCGAGCGGGTCGGGTTCGGTGTCGATCACGACACCACCTTCGGTGAGGGTCAGCGCATTGTCCAGCTCACCCCGCCGGGGTCGGGATGCTCGATCGTGATCGGCGAAGGCGTCGTACCCGAGATGCCGCCGGGTTCGCTGCAGGGGCTGCAGCTCGTCGTCCCGGACATCCACGCCGCTCATGCCGAGCTCGCGCAGCGCGGGGTGGAGGTCAGCGAGGTCCGGGCCGTCGACGGCGACAACGACCGGCTCCGCCGCGGCGGGCAGGCGCTCGACAACGTCGGCTTCGTCTTCTTCTCCGATCCCGACGGGAACGGGTGGGGCGTGCAGCAGATCTCGAGTCGGGGGTGAGCGATCGCGGGCGGGAGCGTCGGGACACAGCCCGAGGCCTTCGCTCCGATCGGCCTCCGGCGCTTCAGGCACCGCGCCCAACCCGCGCGACGCCTTCCCTCGCAGGCTGCGGCAACCGGGGGGACGAGGGGCGTTTGGTGCGGTCCGGTGCGCGCAGGAGCCGGGAGGAGTTGGCGAGAACGACCCCGTCGGGCAGGCTCTGGGCCGCGGCTGCCCAGACGGGGGGAAGGATCCCCACGGCGGCCAGGGCGACGCCGATGAGGTTGTAGCCGGCGGTGAAGTACAAGTTCTGTCGGATGGTGCGGGCGCTGCGGCGGCCGACCAGGAGCGCGTCGGGAACGAGGTCCCAGTCCTCGCGCATCAGGGCGAGGTCGGCGGCGTCGAGGGCCGCGTCGGTGCCGGCGACGCCCATGGCGGCGCCGACGTCGGCTTGCGCGAGGGCGGGCGCGTCGTTGATGCCGTCGCCGACCATGAGCACGACGTGCCCCTCGGCTTGGAGCTGCTCGATCGCGGCGATCTTGTCGTCGGGCAGCAGGTCCGCGCGGTGGTCGATGCCGAGGCTCTCGGCGATGGTCGCCGCCACCCGCTCGTTGTCCCCGGTCAGCATCACCTGCCGGTCGAGACCGAGCCGGCGGAGCTCGTCGAGGGCCGTCGCGACGGCGTCGCGCACGGTGTCGGCGAGCGCCAGGACGCCGACGACGGTGTCGGCGGCGGCGGCGAGGAACACGGTCTTGCCCTCGGCCTCGAACGACCCCGCGACGTGCTCGACCCCGGCGGGGATCCGGACGTCCGCCTCGGTGAGCAGCACTCGCGTGCCGACGAGCCAACGCCGGCCGTTCAGGCTGGCGGCCACCCCCCGGCCCGGGTGGGCGGTGAAGTCGTGGCCGGACCTCGGGTGGTGCCCGGCGGCGGTGGCGGCCTCGACCACTGCCCGGGCCAGTGGATGCTCGCTGCGTTGCTCCACGGCCGCGACCGCGCTCAGCAGTTGATCGGGGTCGAGCCCGTCACCGACGGGCACCACGTCGGTCACCACCGGCTTGCCGGTGGTGAGCGTCCCGGTCTTGTCGACCACCAACGCGTCGACCGTCGCGAGCCGTTCGAGCGTGTCGCCGCCCTTGATCACCAGCCCGCGGCGGGCCGCGGAGCCGACACTGGCCAGGACCGCCACCGGCGTGGCGATGACGATCGCGCAGGCGCAGGCGACGACGACGACCGCGACGGCGTTGAGGACCTCGCCGGTGACCAGCAGCGTCAAGAGCGCGAGCGCGGCCACCACCGGGATGTAGTAGCCGGCGAATCGGTCCGCGAACCGCTGGATCGGCGCCTTGCGCGCCTCCGCCTCGCCCACCAGGTGCAGGATCCTCCCGAAGGTCGTGTCCTCCCCCACCCGGGTGGTCGCGACCACGAGATGTCCGGCCTGGGCGATCGTGGCCGCGAACACCCGATCCCCGCCGGCCTTGTCCACCGGCACGCTCTCGCCCGTGATCGAGGCCTCGTCGACCGGCGCGGTCCCCTCGACCACCTCGCCGTCCACGGGGATGCGTTCGCCCGGCCGCACCACGACCAGATCCCCGGCAGCGACCCGCTCGACCGGCAGCTCGATCTCGTGGCCGTCGCGCAGCACCCTCGCCACGACCGGCGCCAGCTCGGCGAGCTCGCGGACGGCCTGGCGGGACCGCTCACCGGTGCGCTGCTCGATCCAGTCCGCGAGACGCATGAAGAACACGATCAAGAGCGCTGCGGTCCACTCTCCGATCACCGCCGCCGCGAGCACCCCGATGCTCATCAGGGTGTGGGCGGTCACGCGCCGCCGACGAGCCGCTGCGACGACACCGGCGAACACCGGCCATCCACCGACCAGCAGCGCGGCCGCCAGCAGCCACCACGGCAGCCGCTCGAGGGCCGCGTCGAACCATCCCAGCCGCTCCCCGACGGCCGCCGCGACGACGATCCCGGCCACCCCGCCCATGATCCACCAGCTCACGACCGAAGGGACCGTCCGGCCCCGGGCAGTCTCGCCCGTACCACATCCGTCGCTGCAGGAGCTCTCACAGGCCGGGGCGCCGTTCGTCGCCGAGTTCGTCCGAACTCCGCTATCATCGATGGACATCGATGCTGAGGCTATCATCGCTCCTGGGCGATGACAACAGCGTTTGACGATCAGTTCGGAGGTCGAGCATGACCGAACTCGCGGAGCACGCACCGGACGATGCCGCGGTCGCAGCCAAGCTGTTCCGCGGCTTGGCGGACCCGACCCGCCTCGCGATTCTGCTCGAGCTCCTCCGGGGTGAACGGCGCGTCGTGGACCTCGTCGAGCGCATCGGGGGCTCGCAGTCCAACATCTCCGCACACCTCGCCTGCCTCAAGGACTGCGGCCTGGTGACCGACCGACCCGTCGGCCGCGCCTCGGTCCACCGCCTTGCCTCGCCGGCCGTCACCGACCTCTTGCGACAGGCCGAGCACGTGCTCGAGGAGACCGGGCACGCCGTCGCGCTCTGCCCCACGTACGACGAGGGGACGGCCTCCGGGCCCTCGAGCTGACCAGCGACCCGCGCAGGCGAGTCAGACCAGCACGCGCCGTCGCTCGCCGGTCGGCTCGTGACGGTAGGCCTCCCACGCGGCGGCGAGCCGGTCCACCGCCTCGTGCAGCACCTCGGGTGGCTGCCCGAAGGGAACGCGCAGGTGGGAGGGGTACCTGGTGGAGGCCGAGGACACGCCCGGCGGCGCGAGCCCCACGCCGTGACGCTCGGCCACCGGCACGAACGCCTCGGCGTCCTGACCGGCGAGGTCGACCCACAGGCACAGGCCGCCGAGCGGCTCGTCCCACCGCCACTCCGGCAAGTCGCGTGCGAGGCGTTCCACGAGAACGTCGTGACGCGCGCCGAGCCCCTCCCGACGCATCCCGAAGCGCTCGTCCGCGTCCTCGAGCAGCTCGGCGACGATCGCCTGGCTGAGCAGCGGCGTCCCCACGTCGGCGATCGCCTTGAGCCGGGCGAGCCGCGCGAGCGTCGGCGGCTCCGCCCGCACCCAGCCGACGCGCAGCCCACCCCACAGGGGCTTGCTGAACGACCCGACGGTGACGAGGCGACGCTGTGTGGATGCGTCGGCGAACGCCGCGATCGGCGGCACGATCGCGCCGTGTCGCTGCGTCTCCAACAGCGTCGCGTCGTCGAGCACGACGGCATCCGCGTCGGCGACCAGCTCGGCGACCCGCTGGCGCGCGAGCCGGGGCATGACACCGCCGGTCGGGTTGTGGACCGAGGGGATGAGGTAGACGAGCCGCGGTGACTCGCGGGCGAGGATCTCTCCGAGCGCGGCGACGTCCGCGCCGTTGGCGCCCACCGGAACCCGGAGGACGGTCGCCTGCTGGGCACGCATCGCGTCGACCGCACCCGCGAACGTGGGCTCCTCGACCACCACACGGTCGCCGGCCCCGACGTAGAGCTGCGCCGCGAGGGAGATCGCCTGCTGTGCACCGGTCGTCACCATCACCTGCGACGGGCGCGTGTCGAGCCCTCGGTCGGTGAGCCACCCGGCGATCGCGGCGCGGAGCGCGGGCAGGCCGAGCACGTGATAGCCGTGATCGGCGCCGGCTGCGAGAACCCGCGACGTCGCGCGCGCCACCGCGTCCTCGTCGAGCGCCTCGGTGCCGAACCAGTACGCCCCGTACAGGTCGAGAACGTCGTCCTCCCGCGCGACCGCCCCCCGGAACAGGCCGTCGCCGGCGAGCGACGACGCGACGTACGCCTCGCGCGGACCGCTCACGGGGGAACCGCCCGCGCGCACGACCGTGCCGCTGCCGTGGCGGGTCTCGACCAGCCCCCGACCACGGAGCTCCTCGTACGCGGCGACCACGGTGCCCCGCGAGACATGGAGCTCCCCGGCCAGGCGCCGCTCCGCCGGCAGCTGCCCGCCCGGCGGCAGGACGCCCTCCTCGATGGCCCGGGCGACGGCGGACGCGAGCGCCTCGTAGAGCGGCCCGCCCTCGTCTCGCCACTCGCCGAGTCGGCGGGCGACCTGCTCGGGGGAGAACGCAGACACGACCACCTCACAACAGATTGGATCACAATTGGCAGAGACCACTGGATCATACTCGGCGGCATCGCCCGCTGCCGAGGAGCCACTCATGCCCCGCGTTCCCGTCCGTCATGAGGGCCCGAACCAAGCCGGATCTCTGCCGCCAGAGGGGGCCGAGCACCGCGAACTCGAACACCGTGCGTCGGACACTTGCGGGCTCGAATGGTCCAATCTGCTCCAGTGGATCGAGCTGCTCGTTGCGGAGGCGGCCGACATCCCGCTCGAGGACGCGGGAGACTGCGCGCGACTCCGAGAGGGCGCGCGAGCCGTCACCACCGCCATGGCCGCCCGCGGCGAGCTGCCGTCCGCGCTCGTCGTCAGCGACCACGATCCACCGGTCGTGGTCGTGCGCGTACTCGCGCTCGCGCAGCGGCAGCTCGCGGCGCAGCGCCACGTCAGGGGGTGAGTCGGTAGGTGGTGATCACCACACCGGAGCCCGCCCTCATCACCTCCGCCAAGTCGAATGACGCGGGCAACGTACCGTCCGCGAACAGCCGCTTGCCCCCACCGAGCAGCACCGGGAACGTCCACAGTTCGAGTAGGTCCACGAGGCGGGCACGTAGCAACCGTTGAAGCAGCGCCGCGCTCCCGGTCACGTGCACTCGCTGGTACCGCGCCTTCAGACCAGCGACCTCAGCGCCGAGCTCACCGTCCAGCACCTTGGTGCTGTGCCACGACAGCGGCGCCGAGTGGGTCGTCGACGCCACGAACTTCGGTGTCGCGTGCAGCGTCCGCGCGAGCGCCGCGTCGTGGGCATCGTCGGACACGTGCGGCCAGTAGCCAGCGAAGATCTCGTACCTCCTTCGCCCGTAGAGCAACGCATCCGCAGCCGCCAGCTGCGAAGCGACGCGCTCATCGCGGCGGTTGCCGAGCACGCGGCGGCGGGGTCGCTGCGCGAGCTGCTGGACCTGCCCCCGGAGAGCTCCGTGGGGTTCGTGTCCGGGGGCAGATGGCGACAACCCGTCGAGGGAACCGGACCGTTCGTGCAGCTTGTTCAGGGCCCCGTGTAATCCAGGCCCTGGGCCGCCAACGCCTCCCCGAGGATGGTGACCGCCTTGGGGCCGACCCCGTGGATGGCCAGCAGCTCCTTCCGCGAGTGCCGAGCCACTTGCTCGAGGCTGGTGATCCCATGGACGGAGAGTTCGCGAGCGGCCGTCTTGCCGATCTCGTTCGGCAGATCCCCCACCGGGCGGACATCGGGTGTCTCGGCCATCGTGCGCCCTTCCCGTTGATCCCTGCGAACGTCAAGCTAGCGGACAGCGCGCGCCGGAACGCAGCCGATGGCGGAGGGCGGTACCGGCGTGAATACCACGCCGGTATGACTATGGGGATGGACCAGCGGACCCGCGCCCCCTCGGAGCGGTCGAGCGCGGCGAGCAGTCGGAGGCAGTGCGAGCAGCCCGGCTTCCAGTAGACGATCAGGTCGTCGTCGCCAGCCTGAGCCTGCGCGCTGGCGTGCGGGACGTGGCGGCCGCGGCGTAGCGGCGAGAGCCACCACGCGGCGTCGCGTACGGTCCCTCCAGGCTTCTCGACCAAGGCCGCAATCGCACGGGGTCGCCGAGCTGCCGGTCACATGAACGGATCGCCGGCACTGGGTGAGCGACCGACCCCCGCCAGCAGGGGCGGTCCCGCCTCCCCCGGCAGGCTGACGGCGAGTTCGTCGGCACCGAAGGCCTCCCAGCGCATCACCGCGACGACGACGTCGTCCTCCAGACGCACTTCCTTGATCTGCCCCAATGGGAAGGCCACCCACTTGCTGATCTCGGGGGGCCCGGACTTGTTGTCGACGTGCGCCTCCAGCAGCAGCGCCGACGTCAGCACGTACTCACGCACCCGACGGCCCGGCCCGCGGCCCAGGTAGCGCGGCGGATCATCGTCGCCCACGAACTCCCGGGCCCGGCGCACCAACTCGTCCGCGCGGCCGTACTGGTCCGATCCCCCACGGCCCCTGCCCCACTGCACCTCGCTCATCGCCTCTCCTCGATCGTTCGCCGGGGACGAGCCGGCCAGCCGTGCGACGCGACCGCGCGCTCGAGCCCCTGACCGCGTTGAATGCCGGCGTTGTTGACCATGACGTCGAGCCCGCCGAGGAGCCCGGTGGCGACCGCAACGCCCAAGATCCCGTGCACCACCCGCTGACCGAAGGGACTGTACTCGGCGACCGTCACGTCCATGTGGATGGGATTGAAGTCGCCGTTGAGCCCAGCGAACCCCACGAGGTCGGCCCCGGTGATCGTGCGGCCCGCACTCGTGTAGACATCGCCTGTCTCGATGTCCTCAAGGTCCAGATCGATCCTCATGCCTTCCTCATAAGCACGATGATGTTCCATTGTCCCACCTTGACCGATGTGTGCAGATGCTTCCCAACGAGTGGTAGTGACACCCGATACCCACCAACAGCGCGGATCCCTTATCATATGTGGCTGGTGAGCGTCAATCGTTCCTACCGGAAGTAGACCCCGATGCGGTCCCCATCGAGGTCGTGGACATCGACATGGGTGTCGAAGACGTTCCGGAGGACGGGCGCGTCGATGATGTGCTTGGGGTGCCCGTCCGCGACGAGGCGGCCGTCTCGCATGGCGACGATGCGGTCGGAATGGCAGGACGCGAAGTTGATGTCGTGGACGACGAGGAGGATGGTGCGGTCGAGGTCATCGGCGATGCGGCGGAACAACCGCATCATCCCCACGGCGTGGCGCAGGTCGAGGTTGTTGAGTGGCTCGTCAAGCAACAGGTAGTCGGTCTCCTGGCAGAGCACCATCGCCACGAACGCGCGCTGCCGCTGCCCTCCGGACAGCTCGTCGAGGTGCCGGTCCGCGAACGGGCCGAGCTCGAGATAGTCGATGGCGTCGTCGATCGCGCGGTGGTCGGCCGGCCCCGGACGCCCCCGGCTGTGGGGGAACCGCCCGAAGGTGACGAGCTCGCGGACCGTCAGCCGGACGGTGAGGTGGTTGTCCTGCCGCAGGATCGAGACGCGGCGCGCGAGCTCGCGGCTCGGGGTGCTGGCCGTGTCGAGCCCGTCGATCGTGACCGTCCCCGCCTCGGGCTCCAACAGCCGGCCCACGATCGACAGGAACGTCGACTTGCCCGCACCGTTCGCGCCGATCACGGAGGTGATGCCTCCGCGGGGGATCCGCAGGCTGACGTCGTCGAGCACAACGGTGTCGCCGTAGCCCTTCGTGAGATTGCGGACCTCGATCATCGTCGGGCCTCCTTGAGCAGCAGGGCGAGGAAGTAGGTGCCGCCGATCAGGTCGACGACGATGCTCAACGCGGTCGTGTAGCCGAGAACGCGCTCGAGGACGAGTTGTCCGACCACGAGCGCCACGATCCCGAGCAGCGCCGCAGCAGGGAGTGCCAGGTGGTGCCGGAAGGTGCCCAGCAGCTGCCGGGCGAGGTTGGCGACCAGCAGGCCAAAGAACGTGATCGGGCCGACGAGGGCCGTGGAGACCGCAACAAGGACGGCGACCAGGACGAGCTGTCGGTTGACCACGCGTCGGTGCTCGATCCCGAGCGTGGTCGCGGGGTGCCGGCCCAACGCGACCACGTCCAGCTCCCGTCGGGAGGCCCACGCGACCGCGACTGCGACGCCGACCACGACCGCGGAGAAGGCGAGCAGCCGCGTGTCGACACTGCCGAAGCTCGCGAACATGCGGTCCTGCAGCGTCTGGTACTCGTTGGGATCGATGAGGCGGCTGACGAGATTGGTGCCGCTCGAGAACAGGGTGCCGAACACGATGCCGGCCAGGACGAGCACGTAGAGGTCCCGGCCGTGGCGGCCGAAGAGCCACCGGTGCAGGACCACGGCGAAGGCGACCATCATCGTCGCCTCGACCGCGAAGCGCAGCTCGGGCGGGGCGTTCGCGAGGGCCACCGCGCCGAGGAAGTACACGCCGACCGACTGCAGCAGCACGTACAGCGAGTCGAACCCCATGATGCTCGGGGTCAGGATCCGGTTGTGCGTGACGGTTTGGAACAGCACCGTCGACACGGCGATTGCGACCGCTACGAGCACCATGGCCGCGACCTTGCGGCCGCGGAGCGCCAGAGCGAAACCCCAGTCTCCAGAGATGTCGACGAGCAAGAACGCGACGACCGCGACGACCGCGGCCGCCCCGAGCGTCACGAGGACGCGCCGCTGCCGGCGGGTGGTGGTCGCCGCGCCGCGCGCCGGGGCGGCGGACGAGCGCGCCACGTCCAGCTCACCGTGCACGGTGGCGGCCTCGCGTGATGAGCAACAGGAAGATCGCGCTGCCGACGACCCCGACGACGGTGCCCACCGGCATCTCGTAGGGGAAGCGAATCGTGCGCCCGATGACGTCGCAGGCGAGCACGAACGCCGCGCCGCTCAGCGCGGTCAGGGGAAGCGCGCGCCGCAGGTTGTCGCCGAGCGCCATGGTCACCAGGTTCGGCACGATCAGGCCGAGGAAGGGCACCGCACCGACGACCACGACGGTGACGCCGGTCACCGTCGCGACGATCGCGAGACCGACGTTGACCGTGCGCTCGTACGCGAGCCCCAGGCTGACCGACAGGTCGCGGCCCATCCCCGCCATCGTGAACCGGTCGGCGTAGGTGTAGGCGATGACCGCGACCACCGCGGCGAGCCAGAGCAGCTCGTAGCGGCCACGCAGCACCCCCGAGAAGTCGCCCGTGGTCCAGGAGCTCAGGGTCTGGAGGAGGTCCACGCGGTAGGCGACGAACGTCGTGAGGGCGCGGATGACCCCGCCGAACATGAGCCCCACGAGCGGCACGAGGATCACGTCGCGGAAGGTGATGCGACGCAACAGCGCGAGGAAGATGGCGGTGCCGGCGAGCGCGAACGCGACGGCGATGGCCATCTTGACGACGAGCGACGCGCCCGTGAACAGCAGCGTCGCGACGACCACGCCCAGCATCGCGGACTCGACGGTGCCCGCCGTCGACGGGGCGACGAACCGGTTGCGGGCGAGGTGTTGCATGATCAGACCGGCGACGCTCATCGAGGCGCCGGCGAGAAGGATCGCCACGAGCCGAGGGACGCGGCTGGCCAGGAACACCATGGCCTCCCGGTCGTCGCCCACGACGAGGTCCCGGGGCCCGAGATCGGTCACCCCGACGAAGAGCGAGGCGCCCGCGGCAGCGGCCAGGACCAGCGCGCCGGCCACCAGGTGCCAGCGCCGAACGCCGCGCGTCCTCGACGCGGCCCGAGCGCGAGCGCCCGGCAGGCCCGCGGTCGTCGCCGTGGACCTGCCGGGTCCTGCATCTCGGCTCACCGAAGGGCCGCGTCGATCTCGTCGACCATCGTCTCGACGGAGCGCAGACCGGTCGGAACGAGGTACCAGACGACCTCGTCGAGGTAGTGGACGTCGCCGTTCTCCCAGGCCGGGGTTTGCGCGACGAGCTCGTTGTCGAGGACGGCCTCGGCGGCCTCCCCCGTCTCGCCGATCGCGGCATCCCGATCGAGGACGAAGAGGTGGTCCGGCTCCGCCTCGAGGATGAACTCGAAGGACACCGCGTCACCGTGCGTGGCCTCCTCGACGTCCTCGACGGCCGGTGCGACCCCGAGGTCCTTGTGAATCAGGCCGAAGCGGGACCCGGGGCCGTAGGCGGTCACCTCGCCGCCGCTGGTCATCACGATCAACCCGTCGCCCGCGTCGTCGGCGAGGGCGCTGACCTCCCCCACCCGCTCGTCGAGGACGGCCAGCCGTTCCTCGACCCATTCCTCGCGGTCGAAGATCTCCCCGAGAACCCCGAGCTGCTCACCGAAGCTGTTGAGGAAGTCGGTGTTGTCGACGGTGAGGTCGACCGTCGGCGCGAGCTCCGAGAGTTCGCCGAAGGCCTCCGAGGAACGGCCGCCGACGATGATCAGGTCGGGGTCGAGCGCGTTGACCTCCTCGGGGTCGGGTTCGAACAGGCTGCCGACGATCGACGTCTCGCCCCCCGCGTACTCCTCGAGGTGCGCGGGGACGTTCGCGACCTCCGGCACCCCGGCGACCGGCACGCCCATGGCGTCGAGGGTGTCCAGCGTCCCGACGTCGAACGTCACGACGACCTCGGGCTCGGTCTCGACCGTCGTCTCGCCCTGCACGTGCTCGACGGTCACCTCCGCGTCATCCGCGTCGACCGCATCCTCCGGGTCGGGGTCGGCAGCTTCGTCCGCCGCCTCGCCGGGGTTGTCGACGTCCTCGCCGACGGCCGTCTCCTGGGGCGTTTCGTCCGCGCCGCACGCGGCCACCAGGAGCGCGCAGCAGGTCAGTGCAGTGACGAGAGCCCCGGTTCGGGACGTACGCTCCATCGCCTCTCCCTTCTTAGGTTAGGGTTACCTTAGTTCCTGCCGACACGCCGACACAAATCGAGTTGAGCGCACTTGGCGACGCCAGACCCCCACCACGGGTCTGCACGGTGAGGCTGACTCCGCGGTGCCCGCCGGAAGGCGCCGTAGCAGCGCGTGCACGTGACCGGGAGCGCGCCACTGCTCAAGAGCCGCCGAGAAGCGCTTCGGGGTTCCCTACCGCTCACCATCCGCGCATGAGGGACGGTGGAGCCGTGCCCACGGACGATGATGACCGCCAGGCGGGCACGACCGCGGGCTTGACCCTGGCCGGGTTGGGGGGATCCCCGATCCCGGCGATGCGCGGATGAGAGTAGCTTCACCGACATGATCCCGAACGTGCGGCTTGAGAGCGAAGCTACAGGTCGCGGCGCCATCGACGCCTACGTCGAGGCCCTGGAGCGAGCGCTCCAGGGACCCCGCCGGGCCCGGCAGGACCTGCTCACCGAGGCTCGCGATGCTCTGCACGACGCCGCCGATGCCCACGAGGCGGCCGGTTGCTCGCGTGCCACCGCCGAACGCCGAGCGGTCGAGGAGTTCGGCGAGGTCGCGGTGGTCGCCCCCGGATTCCAGGCCGAGCTCGGCGTGGCGGAGGGCCAACGGACGGCGCTGTGGATCGTCGTGTTGCTCGCGCTCCAGCCATTGCTGTGGGATCACCTCTGGACGATCGTCGACGGTGCGACGGGGCGCCCGTCCGGTACGTACGCGCTCGTGGGCGACCTGGTGGGTGGGCTTGGCACCGTGACGGTCGCCCTCGCCCTCGTCGCGGTGGTCGCGTGCGGGCCGGGGTTACGGCTGGTGGACCCGCGTCGCGTGGCGCGCGGCATCGGTCACTTCACCCTTGCCACGTGTGCGCTCTTCACCGCCGCGGGCCTCGTGATGGTCGTGCTCGGTCCCGACGTCGGCCGAGCGGCGGCAGCACTCGTCCCGTTCCTGCTCGTGCCGTTGGCGTGCCTGGCACGGCTCGGTCGGCGCTGCCTAACGGTGCCCTGACGTCGGGGCCCGCCCGGTTCACTCAGTGCGCGGGTCCCGGGCGCAGGACCTCCTCGACGACCCCGGTGAACTCGCGCCAAGCCGTCCGTTCGGTTGCGAGCGCCCGTGCACCCGCATCGGTGAGCTCGTACGTCCGGCGGCGACGTCCTCCGACCGTGCTCCAGCGGCTACGCAGGTAGCCGGTGCGCTCCAGGCGGCGCAGGGCGGGATACAGCGTCCCCGTCGGCAGTTCGAGCGCCCCGCCACTGCGCTGCCGCAGGGCCTCGGTGATCGCGTACCCGTGCAAGGGCTCGGATTCGAGTACCGCCATGATCAACGCGTCCAGGTGGCCACGTAGGGCGTCTGCCTTCATGTAGCCAGCCTATCTATTCGCGATAGGCTTGCCTACCTACATGTAGGTCGTCTACATGTAGATAGGACGATGGAACGACGAAGGAGGCCTTGATGCCACGCATCACCATGTCCCGACGCCGCGCCGCCCACCTCGTCGCCGTGACCGCGGCGCTGAGCCTCGTGCTCGCCGCCTGCGGCCAGGCAGGAAGCACCCCGACCTCAGAGGACCCCGTGCAGGGCACGGAGGTGTCCGTCGTGGACAACGCCTTCGAGCCCGAGGTGCTCGAGGTCGAGGTCGGCGAGACCGTCACGTGGAACTGGGAGGGCACCAGCGCGCACAACGTCAGCGGCGACGGCTTCGAGAGCCCGCTGCAGGAGGAGGGCACGTTCACCCACACGTTCGAGGAGCCGGGAGAGTACGACTACACCTGCACGCCCCACGGGGGGATGGACGGGACCGTGGTGGTGGTCGAGCCGTGAGCACGAACCGCGCCCTCGCCGTCCTCCTGGGGCTCGTCGCGCTCGCGGTGCTCGCACAGGCCGCACTCGCCGGCCTCTTCCTCGCGGGCGTTCCCGGTGCCCGCCTCGGCCACATGATCGTCGGCTGGTTGCTGCCATGGAGCGCGATCGTGCCCGCCGTGATGGCCGTCGTCGCCCACAGCAACCGTCGTGTCAGCCGCGGCGTCATGATCGGGGCCGTGCTGCTGCCCATGCTGCTCTTCGTCCAGGAAGCCCTCGGGCACATGCCGTTCGCCGCCTCCACGGCCGTGCACGTGCCGTACGGCGTCGGTCTGTTCGCCGGCACCGTCCTCCTGGCGGCGGCGAGCACACGGCCGCCGACCGCGGCTCCGCGACCCGAGGAGGTCCCGCCGCCGGGGGCCTCGCCCGCCCCCGGCTCCGGAACGCCGCCCACTCCGAACCCGGGTGGGTAGTACGGGGATCGCCGGAGCCGCCGGCCCGGCCGTCCGTCCGCACGCGCTCGCGCACGTCCGGGTGGGGGTGCCCGCACACCGCGGTCGGGGTGTAACGTCACCACCTCATGTTCGCTTCGAACCCGAGGGTGGGGGCCCTGACCGCGGTTCTCGCGGTGGTCTTCGCGGGTTCGGGTTGGCTGCTGGAAGGCTTCGAGCCCACGCGGCTGCCGGGTGAACTTCTCATGGTCGGCGCCAACACGCTGCCGTTGTTGGCGATCCGCCGGAACCCGCTCGCGGTGGTGGCGCTGTGCTCGATCGCCTACCCCGCCTGGGTCGAGCTCGGCTACCCGATCCACGAGCTGCAGTCGCTGCCCACCGTCGTCGCGATGTACGCGCTGGGCGCCTGGGACCGGCCTTTGCGGGTCCGTGCGGCCGGGCTGGCCGCGCCCGTGTGGATGGTGTCCGGTGGCACCCTGCTGTGGGGCGGTGACCTGCTCGAGCTGACCTTCGTCGGCGTGTTCTTCGTGGCGGTGTGGGCGCTGGGTGTGCTGATCGCGGACCGGCGGGCACGGGCCGCCACGCTGGAGGCCCGAACGCTGGAGCTCGAGCAGGCACGTCAGCAGCTCACCGAACGCGCCGTGGCCGACGAACGGGCCCGGATCGCCCGAGAATTGCACGACGTGGTCGCCCACGCGATGAGCGTGATCACCGTCCAGGCGGGCGTGGGCGCGCACATCGTCGGGCAGCGTCCGGCGCAGGCAGCGCAGTCGCTCGAGGTGATCGAGCACACGGGACGCGAGGCGCTGGCCGAGATGCGCCGCATGCTGACGGTGCTGCGGGACGACGCCCCCGACGCGCCGGTGCCCGAGCCCCAGCCCACGCTGGCGGACCTGCCCACCCTGGTCGACAGTGCGCAGCGTGCTGGGATCCACGTCGCGCTGGTGACACAGGGAGCCGCCCGTCGGCTTCCCGTAGGACTGGAGCTCGCCGTCTACCGCGTGATCCAGGAGGCGTTGACCAACGTCGTCAAGCACGCCCCCAGCAGCCGCGCGACGGTTACGACGACGTACGCCCCCGCGCACCTGGACGTGGAGGTGTCCAACGGCCTCCCGGCCGGGCGTCGCACGGAACCCCCGGTGCACGGGCACGGCTTGCGTGGGATGTCCGAGCGTGTCGCCTTGTACGCGGGCTCCCTCACGACGAGCACGGACGAGCGCAGCTTCACCGTGTCCGCCCGCTTTCCCATCGAGGAGACGGCCGGTGCCTGAGCAGGCCTCGCCGCTGCGCGTGGCGATCGTCGACGATCAGGAGCTCGTCCGAGCCGGCTTCCGGGCGCTCTTGGACGCCGAGCCGGGCATCGAAGTGGTCGCCGAAGCCGCGACGGGCGATGCGGCCGTGACGGCCGTCACGGCCAACCGGTGCGACGTGGTCCTGATGGACATCCGCATGCCCGGCACCAACGGCATCGACGCCACGCGGCGGATCCGCACGCTGGACGAACCCCCCGAGGTGCTCATCGTCACCACGTTCGACAGCGACGAGAACGTTTTCGAGGCTCTGGAGGCCGGCGCGGCAGGATTCCTCGTCAAGGACACCCCGCCGGCGCAACTCGTCGACGCGCTCCGTTCGGCGGCTGCGGGCGGTGCGACCATCTCCCCCGGCACGACGCGACGGCTCCTCGACCACCTCCTGGCCGCCCGCCCGCACCGTGACCGTCCCGACGCCGCGCAACTCGGGGTGCTGACCGACCGCGAGGGCGAGGTCCTGCGTCTCGTGGCGCTGGGCTGCTCCAACCGCGAGATCGCCGCTCGGCTCACGATCTCGGAGTTGACCGCCAAGACCCACGTCTCCCGCGTGCTCACCAAGCTGGGGGTCACCAGCCGCGTGCAGGCGGCCTCCCTGGCCTACCGGGCCGGCTGGCTCGCCCCCGGCGCCTGACCCCCGTTCGGCGTACCGGACCCCCGCCGTACTGCTTTCGGAGGACCCCGAAGATCGCCCGTTGCGCGGACGTGGCGCGATCCGCGGGCCCGTAGCGTGCCGCGCATGGACACGATCATTCGCAGTGACGGGCTCCGGCGGGCTTACGGGGACGTCCCCGCGGTCCGCGACGTGAGCTTCACGGTCGAGCGGGGAGAGGTCTTCGGGCTGCTCGGACCCAATGGCGCGGGCAAGACCACGACCGTGGAGTGCCTGCAGGGCCTGCGATCCCGCGACGGCGGGAGCGTCGAGGTGCTCGGCCTCGACCCGGCGCGGCACCCCGATCGCCTGCGGCGTCACATCGGCGCGCAGCTGCAATCGGCGGCGCTGCCCGACCGCCTGCGCGTGGGCGAGGCCGTCCGCTTCTTCGCGCGACTGCAGGACCGCCCGGTCGACGTCGACCGGACCCTCGAGGAATGGGATCTCACGCGGCTGCGCCGTCGGCCCTACGCGGTGCTGTCGGGGGGCCAGCGGCAGCGCCTGTTCCTCGCGCTGGCGCTGCTCGGCAGCCCGGAGGTGGTGTTCCTCGACGAGCTGACCGCCGCGCTCGATCCGGCCGCTCGACGCGCCACCTGGGAGCTGGTCCGGGGCGTGCGCGACCGCGGCGCGACCATCGTGCTCGTGACCCACTTCATGGAGGAGGCCGAAGCCCTCTGCGACCGGGTCGCCATCGTCGACGACGGACGTGTCGTGGCGCTGGACACGCCGGCCGCGCTCACCGCCGGGTCGGGCGGGGACGTTCACGTCACGTTCTCGGCGGACGGCCGGGAGGTGGCGTTCCTGCGGGCGCTGCCCGGCGTCACCTCGTTCGCCGTCGCGGACGGGGAGATCACGGTCGCGGGCGACCCAGCGACACCGGTTCGCCTGGCCGCGGCGCTGGCCGAGCACGGGATCTTCCCCCCGGACTTCCGCACCCACCATCCGAGCCTCGAGGACGTCTTCCTCGCCCGGACCGGGCGGAGCCTCACCACGGAGGTGACCGCGTGACCGCTCAGGTGGTGTGGACCGAGCTCAAGCTGCTGACCCGTGAACCGCTCACGCTGCTGGTCAGCCTGCTGTTCCCGGTCGTGCTGATGGTCCTGCTCGTCGGCTCCTTCGGCAACGATCCCGATCCCGATTTCGGCGGGGTCGGCGGAACCGACTTCTACGTGCCCGTGTACACGGCGGCCACGGTCGCGGTGATGGGGTTGCTCGGGATCCCGACGCACCTGGCGATGTATCGCCAGACCGGGGTGCTGCGACGTTTCCGGGCGTCGGGGCTGTCGCCGCTCGTGGTCATGGCGGCGCAACTGATCGTCATGGCCGCGCTCGTCGCCGTCGGCGTCGCCGCCATGGTCGCGATCGGGTTCGCCGGGTACGACCTCACCGCGCCCGCATCGGTGCCCGGCGTGGCCCTCGGCTTCGTCGCCGGCACGTTGGCGTTCGCCGCGATCGGGCTGTTGCTCGGTTCGGTCCTGCCCACCGCCCGGGCCGCGCAGGGCCTCGGCCTCCTCCTGTTCTTCGGCCTCTTCTTCGTCGCCGGCGGCGGCCCTCCGCCCGCCCTGCTCCCCGAGGCCGTCAACCGCCTCGTCGAGCTCACCCCGATGGGACCGCTGGTCGACGCCATCAGCGCCCCCTGGCACGGGCACGGGGTCGACGGTGTCGCCCTCGCCGCCCTCGCCGCACTCGCCGTGGTGGCCGGCGCGCTGGCCGAGCGCCGCCTCCGTCGCGAGTAATCGCGCTCACTCGACCGGGTACAAGCCGTCGGGGAACGCGTCGCGGTGATAGCCCTTGACGCCAACGGCGTGGGTGAGGGCGCTGCGCCAGTCGCTCCCCGAGCGCAGGCTCTCGAGCACCTGCTCGAACCCGTACTCGGGGTTCCAGCCGAGGTCGCGGCGGGCGCGCTCGTTGCTGTAGACACGGTCGATGGCCTCCGGCAGGCGCCATCCCCCCGCGGCGTACAACTCCGGCTGGTCCGGGTAGTGGCGGGCCACAACTCGCGCGGGATCAACGCCCAGCTCCCTGAGATCCGCAGCTGCGAAGGGAGTGGTCGCACTGACCACGTAGCGCCCGAAGCCGATGCTCGCGGCCCGCTCGAGCGCCCGCAGGTGCGCGGAGACGACGTCAGCGATGTCGACCCGACGGTGCAGCAGCTCGTTGGCCTTCACGTTCTCGTCCTCGAAGGCCGCCCGCACGTCGGCGCGGTCGTCGGGCTCGGGGAAGAATCTCGAGGTTCGCAGGACCAACACCGGCAACCCGTCACGTTGGTGCACCACCTCGGCGACGTGCTCGGCGGCGAGCTTGGTCGCGCCGTAGATGTTGCGCGGCTGCGGCACGGTGTCCTCAGTGATCCATGCGGCAGGCGCTCCCGCGGGTGGCGTCATGGCCCGGCCGAACGTGCTCGTGGTGCTCGTCAGCACGAACGCCCCCACACCGGCGTCGACCGCGGCCTCCAGCAGCGTGAGCGTCCCGGTGACGTTGACGTCGACGAAGTCCTGGCGACCGTGCGTCGCGACGTGCGGCTTGTGTCGCGTCGCCGGGTGGAGCACCGCCTCGGCCCCCGCGACGGCTTCGCGCACCGTCCCGGCGTCGGTGATCGAGCCGACGACCGTCGTGGACGGCGAGGGCGTGACGTCGATACCGACGACGTCGTCGCCCCGTCCCCGCAGGGTTCGGACCAGCGCTTCGCCGAGGTGGCCGCTGCTACCGGTCACGAGCACCCGCACTGCTTGGCTCCCTTGTGCGATGTGTGGGGAGCCGTGAGTCTACGCCACCCCATGCGGGTCCTGCCCGTCCTATCCATGCGGCTGTCGGCTCTACCGCTTCGGGCGCGGTTCTTGACTTGCGCGGCCACCGCCCGCAAGCTGACGTTTCTGACAGCGTTGTGGCGGACCTCCTGTCGGGGAGCGCGTCTCGCTTTCCACGTCCCGGGGTCCCGGACGGAGTGTGGTGGGCGAGATGGACATCGATCCTGTTGCAGCCGCGATCGTCGGTGCGATCGGCGTCGTGGCGCTCGTATTCGCCGTCCTGTGGCTCCGCAAGCGAGCCCGGCTGATGGCACTGCCGGTCCTGGCGCCGGAGCAGGCGGTCGACCATGAGGGAGAGGCCGTCGTCACCGGCACCGCCGCTGGCGAGGAGGTCACGTCTCCCTGGAGTGAGCGGACCGGCGCCTTCTTCTCGGCCAAGGAGGTCGTCGAGGAGCGCCGCCAAGGCGGCGCGTCAACCTCGGCGGGTTCGGGCTCGCGCTCTCAACGGCGGCGTCGCAGCCACGACCTCGGCCAGGTCGGGATACCTCTCGTGCTCGCCGGCGACGAGGGCGCGCCCAGGATCTCGGTCCAACCGGACGGGGACATCGACATCGACCATCTCCCGATGATGCGCACCGCCAGTCAGGGCAGCGGAGGCTTGAACGTCAACGTCGGCGGCCTCAGCGTCAGTGGCAGCGGCGATCAGCGCAGTTGGGTGGAGGAGCACGCGGCCTTCGTCGGCGACCGGCTCTACGTCGCTGGAACGGTCACTCAGCAGGGTGGCGAGCCGACCATCGCGGGGAAGGTGTCGCTGGCCGGCAAGGATCCCTCCGCGCAGGGCGCTGCGTTGCTCCTGCGCGCCGGGATCGCTGCCCTCGTTGCCGTGGGCGCATTGGGCTTCGCGCTCGTCGGTCTCGTCGGCTGAAACCGTGAGCCTCGCTATCTCGCGTCGTGGGCGCTCCCGGCCCACACGAGCCACTGTCCCTGGAAGGCGTCGGCCTCGTACGCGACGCCCCCGAGGTCACCCTGCTCGGAGTGGTTGGTCGCGTCGAGTGTCTCGTCGAGGCCCAACTCGGCCCCGGCGAACGCCCTGACCTCGTCGGTGCCCATGCCACTGGTCGCATGGATCAGCGCGTAGACCATCGCGACGTAGTCTGCGGCCTCGTCCACGTCGGTGGGCTCACCGCGCAGCTCCATGCGCGAGACGTACCCGTCGGGATGCTCGACCACCTCCAGCTCGGAGCCGTCGGGGAAGCGTTGGGCCTCCACTCCCATGCGGCGGCGCTCGTGGTCGAACGCGAACGGCTGGAGCTCGTGACCGAAGTCGAGCTCATCGACCAGGCGGTTCCAGTCGGCGCGAAAGTCCCGCGCGGTCACCTCGATGTGGTCGAGTTCCTCCGACCAGTCGAGCGTGTCCTGGCCTGCCTCGGCCGGCCCTCCACCCTCCGGCTGTGAGGGGGGCTCGCCGTCGTTCCCTGCGCGCGGGAACGCGACCAGCAGCACGATCACCCCGACCGCAACGAGGAGCACGAACCTCATCGCCCGCCACCGGTACCAGCTCCGGTCGGTGGTGTGATCGCTGGGCGTAACCTTCTCGCGCATGCCCCGCATCCCGGCAATCCGCGGACGCTTCGTGTATCAGGGTTCCCAAGCGGGGCCCGATCGCCGTCAGATGTGGTGCTGCACTTCGAAGCCCGGAGCGTAGTGCAGGCGGTAGAGCTGGCTGATGAGCTCGGCTCGCGAGCGGACGCCCACCTTCTCGTGGAGGGACTTCACGTGGTCACGAACCGTGTGGGGAGAGATGTGCAGCGCGGTGGCCGTCTCGGCCGTCGTCGCACCCTTCACGAGTTCGGCGAGGACGGCTTGCTCGCGCGAGCTGAGACCGTGGGCGGCGACGAACAGCGGGAGCATCTCGCTCGTTCGGGACGGTTCGATCACGATCGCGGTCGACACGACCGCTCCCGAGACGTTCCGCGAGCAGTCGGCACGCAGCGTCAACCATTGTCCATTGCGTGCCCGCGTGCGCGCCACGGGCGAGGGGCCGGGAACTCCTGAAGCCCGCGCTCGCGCTCGCGCACCGACGACGTAAGCCTCTCCCGGCAGTGTCATGCCGGCTTGTTGGACCTCGGGGTGGGCAAGTTCCGCAAGGTAGAGCGCGGCGTGCTCGGTCATGGACACCACCGAGCCGTCGCCGTCGAGCAGGATCACGCCGGGCTCAGCGTGGGGTTCGCCGTCGACGTCGACGGCGAGCACGATCCGTCGCAAGCCCTTGGCGACGAACTCGGAGACCGAGCCGACGAGGTCAAGGTCGGCATCATCGAAGTCGGCCGCGTTCTCGGCGCGCAGCAGGTTGAGCGCACCCCAGCACTCCCCGTCGACGCTGAACGTGGCTCGCAGCTCGGGACCGAACCCGTAGGCGGTGTTGAGCTCACGGTGGCGGGCGCTGCGGGCGGGCCGTCCGAACGTCGCGCGCTGCAGCGTCGAGGGGCCGCTGTGCGTGCGGTGCAGATCGGCGTACTTGTTGAAGTCGTCGGCGGCGAATTCGTTGTCCAGCCACGGCGCGCACATCGCCGACGGGATGCCCTCCACGATCCCCGCCTGAGAGAACAGCATCGTGGAGGGGTCGGTGGCGGAAATGAACACGGCGTCGAAGCCGACCTGGGTGCGCAGGCGGTCCAGCACCCCGTGCAGCAGCGGCCCCGGCCCCGTCCCGCTGCGGCACACCTCGCCGATCTCGTTGCGCACGCGATCGCGGGCGGCGAACGAGGTCGTGCGTGCAGCCATCGCGCAGCCCGATCGGTCGTGGCTCGCTGACTTGCGGCTCGTCCTGAGCCTAAACCTCTGCCCGAGATCGGCCACCCCCGCGTTCTGGGGGGTGCGACGACGGATCGCCACCGCAACGGGGGAGTGACGGCTGGACGCAGGTGTGGCTCGCTCGGTTCGTCACCAACGAGCCGTCCTACGCGAGAACGCGGAGACCGGCCCCGAGTCGAGCGGACAGGAGACCGAGATGAGCGACATCATGACCGACGGAGGCGCGACCCTGCGTCTGGTGGCCCCTGGCGGAGGGCACCACTGGTGGATGCTGGGCACGCTCACCACCATCAAGGTCGGAGGAGACGCCACCGGCGGACGCATGACGATCGCCGAGTTCGAGCTTCCCCCCGGATTCGCGCTGCCGCCGCACAGCCATCGCGAGGAGGACGAACTGTTCTACGTCCTCGATGGCGAGGTGAGCTTCTGGTGCAACGGCCGCGAGCAGACTTTCACCCGAGGCGGAATGGCGTGGCTACCGCGCCGGCGTCCCCACACCTTCAGGGTCACCGACGACGGGCCGGCACGGATGTTCAACATCCACACGGGCCCCGCGTTCGAGGCCATGGTCGAGGCCCTCGGCGAGCGCACGGACGAACTGCGCTTGCCGGACCCGCCCGAGGTGGAGCCCGACCTCGAACGCATCACCAAGGTGTTCGCCCAGCACGGTATCGATCTCGTCTCCCCGGAGTCGTGATGAGCCGGGGAACGGATCCTGATCACCCTCATCGTGAGCGGCCGCAGGCTGGCCACCCGCGAGTCGACCGCCACCACCCCCGAGGAGCACTTGGCCTAAGCAACGAGGTTCAAGTCGAACCGGCGCTCCGTGTCGTCAGCGACACCTGCCGAGGATCCGTTGGACCGTGAGCCACGTCCGCGACGTGATGGCCTTGCCGAATTCACCCTCCAGCCAGCTCATCGTGTTCGGCGAGCCCGCCTTGGTCGCGTCCGTGACGGTGAAGAGTTCGCGGCCTGTCCCGCCAAGCATGGTGCACGCTGTACCTGCCGGAGTGTGCGGCATCGAGAAGGTCGGCTCGATGTGGTTCTTGACGAACGTGACGAGCAGATACGACTCCCTGCCGTGCTGCCGGTCACCGAACGGAGCGAGATCGGTGAGTGCGGCAAGTTCATCACAGGTGCGCACGATCGTGGTGCTCTCGAAGCCCAGGCTTTCCCGCCACGCCGCCTCCAACTGGCCTTCGAGATCGGCCCGCTCGGAATCTCCCACATCAAAGACGATGTTGCCGCTGGACTGGACCGTTACCACGTTGTCGAGCCCGAGATCCTCACAGACGGCACGCAGCCGATCGTTGCGCATGTTCGGATCCGACGGCCCGATCCCTCGAAGTAGCGCGACGTGACGGGTCATATCCTTGCAAGGTTAACCCGGTTCACGGGCGCCTGCGGCGCGCAGGGGCTTCCGCGATGCGGGCTGTCCGCTAAGGTGATCGGTTGCGAAGTGAGGTGCTAGCTCGCGCGCGACCGCGCGGGGTTTCCCGCCCGGGCCGGTGGTCGGGATGGGGCTGGACACTTCTCGCCATGGTGTTCCGCCGCCGCTTCGCCCAGCCGCGGCGCGACCCCGGGAAAGGGCAGCACCATGATCGACCCCAGCGTGCTTCGTCGCGCGTTCGCTGACTACGCGCGGACCATCCTCGACGAGTACTCGGTAGGGGAGGTGCTGTACCGACTCACCGACCAGTGCGTCGAGCTGCTGGCCGTTGATGCCGCGGCGGTGTCGCTGGCAGAAGACGAGCGCCTACGGTTCGTGGCGGCCACGGATGAGGACGTCGTCCACGTCGAGGCAACCCAGATCGCCAGCGGTCAAGGACCCTGCCACCAGGCCTACCGGACCGGCCACGCAGTGTTCGTCAATGACTTGCAGCACGAGCAGCGCTGGCCCGACTACCGCGCAGAGGCACTCGGGCACGGGATGGTCGCGGTCGCGGGCCTGCCCATGGAGGTCGCCGGCCACCGCGTCGGCGCGGTGAACCTCTACCGCCAGCGGCCTCACGAGTGGACCGGCGACGAGGCCGAGATGGGCCAGCTCCTGGCTGACATGGCCACCGGCTACGTTCTCAACGCCCGCAAGCTCGATGAGCATCGCACGCTCGCCGAGCAGCTCCAGCAGGCGCTCGACAGCCGCGTGGTCATCGAGCGCGCGAACGGCATGCTCGCGCAACGCCACGATCTCTCGACCGCTCAAGCGTTCGAGCGCCTGCGTTCTTACGCGCGCTCGCACCGACGCCGCATCCACGAGGTCGCCGACGAAGTCGTCGGCGGCGACCTCGACCTCTGACCGTAGCCGGGCGGCTACCCCGCCGCCGTCCGATCGGCGGGTGCTCGCGGAACTGGGGCTCACGGCGGGCTCAGGAGTTCGGCTCCGCCAAGGGCCCGACGAGCCTGTTCAGCCGCCCCAGTGCTCGTGGTGTAGTGCCTCCTGCAGTGGCCGGCGCGCACGCCAGCCGTGCCGCTCGAGATCGGGGGTCTCCTGCCACGTGGTCACCGGGCCGAGGCACAGCCACGCCACCGGCCGGATCGACGCCGGGATGCCCAGCAGATCGCGGAGGAACTCCTCCCGGTAGAACGACACCCAACCGACCCCGAGCCCCTCGGCGGTGGCGGTCAACCAGAGGTTCTCGATCGCCAGGCAAACCGAGTAGACGCCGGCGTCGGCGATCGCGTGGCGGCCCAGCACGGCGGGGGTCCCCCGGTCGGGGTCGTAGGTGACCACCAGTCCCAACGAGGCGTCCAGGATCCCCTCGACCTTGATACGAGCGAACGTCGCAGCCCGCTCCCCCTCGAGCTGCTCGGCGAAGGCAGCGCGCTCGTGCTGCACGTGTATCCCAGAACGCCTCGCGCGTGCCGCGATCGCGCACGAGCACGAAGTCCCACGGCTGGCTCATCCCCACGCTGGGCGCTGCGTGCGCGGCATGGAGCACGCGGGTGAGCGTCGCCTCGTCGACCTCCTTGCCGGTGAACTCCGCGCGCACGTCGCGCCGCCGGCGGATGGCCTCCGCCGGCGTGATGCCGCGTGCGTGTGGGGCGACAACGCCGCCGGCATGCGCCCGCTGCTCGCCCATCTGCTCGACGAGCGCGACGCCCGCCGCCCCGCGCTCGTCCGTGGCATCCCCCACCACCCCGACTCGATCGCCCGCGAGCGCCACTACCGCGACGGACTCGCCCGCCGCGGCATGCCCGTCGACGAGGACCTCGTGATCACCGGGTGGTTCACGCCGGAGCCGACGTACACCGCGATGTGGGAGCTGCTCGAGCGCCGCCGGGACTTCGACGCCGTCGTCGCGCTCAACGACATGTCGGCGGTGAGCGCGATCGCCGCCCTCAACGATGCGGGGTTGCGGGTCCCGGAGGACGTCGCCGTCACCGGCTACGACAACGACCTCATCGCGACCCAGTGGCCGGGTCTGACCACCGTCGACCAGAGCTTCGGCGAGCAGGGTCGTGTCGCTGCCGAGCTCATGCTCGAGCAGATCCGCGACGGCCCGATCGCCCGCGAGGTCGCCGTGACCTCGCGCGTCGTCGTCCGCGGGTCGACACGGCCGAAGGGCGAACCGCCGGTCACCGACCTCGACGAAGCGATCGCCATCGCCAAGAGCGACAAGGAGCAGCTCGCCGCACGCGACGCGAGTCTGGCCCTCAGCAGCGCCCTCAACTACTGCTGGACCGTCGACGAGATCGTCGACGCGGTCAGCGCCCACCTGCACCGCCTCGGCATCATCCGCTGCTACCTCGGCCTGTACGAGCGCCGCTTCGATCCCGACGGCGACGACGGTCCGACGCGCGTGGAGACCGACCGCGCGCGCGTCGTCCTCGCCTACCGGAACGGCGAGCGCCACGGGGCCCCGACCGAGCCGATCGCCTCCCACGAACTGCTCCCGCCGGACCTCGCCGACGAGCTGGAAGGCGGAATGCTCGTGCTCCAGCCGCTCGCCGTGCTCGATCGCCCGCTGGGGTACCTGCTGTTCGAGCAGTCGACCGGGTCGGCCCGCGTCGCCGCCCTCATGCGCACCGAGCTGAGCCGCGCCATCGACGGGGTGTTCACCGGCGAGGAACTCCTCCAGCACGCACGCTACCTCGAGCAGGTCGTCGAGCGCCGCACCCGGGAACTCCAGGCAGAGGTCGTGACGCGCCGGCGGGCCGAGCGCGAGCTGCAGCGTGCCGTCGGCGAGCTGCAGCGCTCGGCGATGCGCGACGGCCTAACCCAGCTCGCGAACCGCACCGCGTTCGCCGAGCACCTCGACGAGCAGTGGCGCGAGCACCTCGAGACCGGGCGTGAGCTCGCCGTGCTGATGGTCGACGTCGACGCGTTCAAGCCGTACAACGATCACTACGGCCACCTCGCCGGGGACGAGGCCCTGCGCGTGGTGGCCGAGTGTCTCGCCCGCGCGATCGCCGGCCCCGACGACCTCGCGTGCCGGTACGGCGGCGAGGAGTTCACCGCCGTGCTCGCCAACACGGCAACCCGCGGGGCGCGGGCGGTCTGCGAGCGGTTCCGTCGCTACCTCGACGAGGCGGCGGTCCCACACGCGACCTCGCCGATCGGCGGGCGGCTCACCCCGAGCGTCGGCGTCGCCGCCGGCGCCCCCCACGCGAGCGTCGACCCGTCACACCTCGTCGACCTCGCCGACCAAGCGCTCTACGACGCCAAGGCGGCGGGGCGCGACCGGGTCGCGACCCGGCGCATGGACGCTCGGCCCTCTCCGGTGGACGCACAGGCTGGCCCCCCTGATCCCGACGACGCGGTGCCGGTGGGGCCCGCCGCGGTCGGCCGTCCCGCGGCGGGACCGCAGGAAGCCTGACCCGCGGCGCGTGGACGCAGGCGGTTGGGGCAGGACCTCACACCTCCCATTTGGGGGTCGCTCTGCGGGTCCGGGCGATAGGTGAGGTAGGTGCCGGTGCGCGCTGACGCGGGCCCGCTCCGAGGCGGGAAGAGCCGCAGCTCCTCAGACGTGCTGGGCCAGGCCCTGCCAGGGCACACGAGCTCGCAGTACACCGAGCCGACCGACAACGAGTCCACGTCGTCGGACACCGCGAGTGTCACAGGCTGGACTGATCCCGGTGGCCCGTTTCACCGGGACGGATCTCTCGCCCGCCACCCGTCGCCCCGTCAACGAAGTCGTCTTCCACGAGCGATGGGGGACGCGACCACGGAATCAAGCGGGCGCACGCTTCCGTGGCTGCATGGTAGCGATCTGCTACCGTAGCCGTCATGACGATCAGCATGCACATCCGCGACCTCGACGAGCCCACGCATCAAGAGCTCGTGCGCCGGGCTGATGCCGCGGGGGTGAGCCTGCGGGCCTACGTGGTCGAGGTTCTGCGCCGGCACACCGGTCTGCCAACGGTCGAGGACTGGCTCGACGAGGTCCGTAGGGACCCGCCCCTGCCGGCCGAAGGGCCGGACAGTGTCACGCTCGTCGAGGAGGGCCGACGCGACAGCGATGTGGCGTGAGTTCTCGTCTGCTGGTGGTCGACGCCTCGGCCGTCGTCGAGGTGCTGCGCCGCAGCGAGCTCGGCGATGCCGTAGCCGGCGCGATGCGCAGCGCTGCCTTGGCCACACCCGCCCATCTCGACGCCGAGGTGCTCTCGGCGCTCGCGCGATTGGTAGGGGGCGGTGCGGCAGCGGCCGCGAGCGTGGACCGAGCCCTGGTAGAGCTTGGGCGGTTTCCGGTCGAGCGGTATCCGATCACGCCACTGCTGGAGCGCGCGTGGGCCCTACGGGACAACGTCGCCGCACGCGACGCCATCTACGTCGCGTGCGCTGAGTTGCTCGGCGCCACCCTACTCACCCTCGACCACAAGCTCGCACGCAGCTCACCGGTTGACGTCGAACATCTGCCATGAACGTCAGCGGCCGGGAGTGGTCGATCGCCTCACCGACGGTGTGAGTATGGGCCACCCGCTATCGGAGCAGTGGGCCTGAGGGGACAGCTCTCGAACCTTCGATGGAACGACGACGGCACCCCGAACCCAACCCGGAGACCAGAGGGACCCGGCGGTGACATACCCGATCACCCGGCGCGCGCTACTCGCCGGTGCCGCCCTCGACAGACTGGGCGGCGAGCTCAATGGCCTCATTGAGTTCACCCGGTCCCGTTCTGGGGTCGTCCCTGATGACGTCGCGGATGGCAGCCTTGACTTGGAGCCGCCGCCACCGTTTTCGTCCCTCTTCGATGCGGTGGGCGTAGCCGTGCTTCCTGTCGACGTTGAACTCAGCAATCGCGAACTCGATGACGTCCTCGAGCGACGGCCGGAATCGCCGGCCACCGACGGGGAGGTGGAGCCGCCAGGTCTCGGAGGCCTTGCCCGCGTGGGCGCGAAGGAAGCCGACTGCCGAGGACTCTGCGTGGAGCTGCACATGCGCTGATGCCCATGCACGTTCGCGGACGTAGTCGAATCGAACCACCGGGTGCCGGACCGTGGGCACGATCAACGCGAACTCGGACTGGTCGATCGCCAGGAATGATCCGGTGAAGTCGAACGTGCACCGGAACGAGGCGCGCAGGTCGAGTCGGTGCTCGCCCTGGATCGCCAGCGGCATGTCGACCGTGTTGCCATCATCGTCGAACGCACCCACTACAACACGGTCGTCCGCCACCTGGGCGCCGATAGGCGGTTCATCGACCACCGTCCGGTCCAGCAGGTCGCTGACCTCGGCCGCGAACTCGCTGGCGGTCTCGATGAGTGCCGGATCAGCCTCCGTCATCGTCTGTGCCGAGGAGGAACTCAATCGAGCGGATGTCCTCCAGCAGCCAGTACTGCTCGCCGGTCAGTGCTCCCGAGTCCGCTGCACGGTCGAGTTCGTCCCGGCTCATCGCGAGGCGAGCAAGAAGGCGCGCGCGCCGAGCCTCAAGCTCCGCGCGGCTCGGCTGCAGGACACGTGGTGACATCGGAATCCCCCTGGCAGCGGTTGTCGTCAGCGTACGAGATTGTGGCAGCCGGGTGAGACATCCCCTTGGACTGTAGCCCCCACACGGGCAGCTACGCTGCTGGCTCGAGGAGCTCGTGACCATGCCGCAGCGAACCGTGGCCGTCCGAGGCGACGCGGCGGTTGCGGGCGTGTGGGCCAAGTCGAGGCATCCTCCGACCTCGCGCTGCTCATCGAGGTGGCGCGTCGAGCTGCCGACTCGCTCGTAGGTCCCTCGCCACGCGAGATCCTACCTGACCTGCCGCCGGACGATCTCCGTCGCGCTGCGGTCGATAGCGTTCCAGAACCGTGGGGTCTCGCCACGGGCGGAACTGCCCGAACCACGGCAGAGTCCGCCGCCATCCGAGCCCGAAGGTTTTAGGCGACCGAGTGCCTGCCGAATCCCTGGAGCGGGGACCGAGAGGTCTCCGAACAACTGCTCAACCTGCTGGACAGCAAAGGCCCCTTCGTTTCGAGCAGAGACCAAGACGGACGCAACCAGCACCTTCTTCCGGGCTGATGGGAGCATCTGCAGCCGAAGCGCGAACGGCTCACTCATGCAGTACGCCCATCCGCTTTCGTGCTTCATCCTTCGTCGACGGCTTAGTCTTGAAGGTCCGACTCACCCCGCTACCGCTCGGGATGACCCACTTAGAAATGCCGTTGAGTTGCGTCGAGAAGTTCTTGGCGTCGTAGATTCCCAACCGTTCGCACTCAGCCTTCAAGGTGTCGTACGTCGTCCCGTCTCGGTCATATCCACCCACCTTGCGTGCGAAGACGAGCGTGATGGCCAGCGCCCGGACACGGTCAGCGTTGTTGTTGCCAAACTTCTCGGGGTCGTTGGTGAAGATAAGCTCTCCGTACTCATTCTCAGCGAAATAGTCTTCGATGGCCTCTGCCGGGATGCTCAACCCCTCGGCAACCTGGGCAAGGCTGTCGCCAACGTCTGCGGCACCCTGCTTTCCAGGGCCTCCCTGACCTCCCGAGCCGCGATCACCGCCACCATCGCGACATGTACGCGGGAAACATGACTCCTGAGACCAATGGGAAGAAGGGTGTGGCGAATGAATGCTTCCGGTGTTTGCTCGTGTCCGTATGCACACTCTTCGCCGTCCGGCCAGGCGACGGGCGTCGACTCCTCATAGATCCGCAGCCCCCAATAGGTCGTCGAGGTCACGACGTACTGCACACTGTCTGGCTGCACCAACTTCAAGACGTCGGTGACGCTGCCTTTCGATTAGTTCGTGCGTCTCCACGGGCGCGAGCGGCTCTTGCCCCCCTGTTACACGGTGGCAATCGGCACGTCGGAGGGCCAGCAGCTCGGACCGCGCCTGCCACTGCAGAGAGCTACGAGCTGTGCCATGCAGCCGCGCCGGTGACCATGAGGGGCGCTCGGCTCGAGAACGGAACAAGCCCCTACCGGAGCAGTGGGCCTGAGGGGACAGCTCTCAAGCCTCGGATGGAACGACGACGGGATCCCGAATCCGCTCGGCAAGCCAGGCCGACCGTAGCGTAGGCCACTCCGTCGCTACCGCCGGCAATCGACAGGCCCTGTGACCGACGAGGTGAGCAACGAGCGCCTTACGTCGGAGCGCCGATCACAGGCGCGAGAGCGTGGCTGGGCGAAGCCGCTGCCTCGCCGTGCACGGAAGTCACCGTTGCGAGCCCCTCCGCCGAAGCGGTGGCGGCGCCATTCAGTCCGTAACCGTGTGGCTGGCGTGGATCGTTCGAACCGCGCACCAGAACCACCGGAATGGCGGCGCTTGGCCAATCTCGGGGCCCTGAGCCGTATGCTTGTCACAGGCTCGTGGTTCCATCGGGCTACTGAGTCGGCCACGGAAGGGGGCGTGGCAATGCTGCACATCCGCTTCGGGGATCTTGCTGGCTTGAGCGGGGTCGGGGCCGGAGCCGCGGAACCGCTGTAGGGCTTCGCGTGATGTCCACCGCTCGTAGACGTAGATGCGGTCCGACGACATCGGGTCGGCGGTCAGGGCGAAGTCAAGGCAACCCTCGGCGCGTAGCGCCGCCTTCACGACCTCCCTGCAGCCGGCGATGTAGTCCTCGCGGCCGGCGGCTTGGACTCGCAAGCATCCAGCGACGATGAGCACGCTCGATCCTCCATCAGGCAGGTTGGTAGCACAAGCAGATGGTCCCGGAGGCGAACACGTCGGTCCGCGCGAGTCGCAGCGGGATGCGCTTGGCGAGTCTGGGCAGGACGGGCCTCCCTTTACCGAGCAGGACGGGGTTGACGATGATGCGGTACTCGTCGACGAGGCCGGCATCGGCCAGCGTCGCAGCGAGTGTGGAGCTGGCGAACAACGCGAGGTCGGATCCTTCCATGGCCTTCAGGCGGCGCACCTCGCCCACGGGATCCTCGGTGACGATGCGGCTATTGGACCAGGCGGCCTGTCGCAGCGTGGATGAGAAGACGAACTTTGGGAGGGCGTTCATGAGCGCCGCTTCGGGCTCGCGGGCGTCGGGCCAGTATCCAGCGAGCCCCTCGTAGGTGCGCCGGCCGAGCAGGATCGCGTCGATCGAGCGCAGCATCCGGTCGACGTAGGCGCTGAAGTCCCAATCGACGATGTGCCAATCCAGCTTGCCTCCGGGACCCGCCATCGATCCGTCGGCGGTCACCAGCATTTGGAACAAGAGCCTACGCATCAGACATCCTTTCCCGGTTACGTGAGAGGAGCGGTCCGCTGGATAGACGGTCCTACACCGCGGAGTTCATCGGTGCCATCCGGTGACCGGGAGGCGAACCTGCCCAGGTCTGGCAGGCCCACCTACCCGGCGGGTTCCGAAGGCTATGTGCGGATGGATTCGCCGCTCGAGGCATTCGTCTGCGCGGCCATGAGGTCCTAGGTTCGCGGGGTCATACTCCGAGTGGTGCATGAGGCCCTTCATCGACTGGGCCCTCGCTGGGCGCCACCCGGCTGAACACACCACCGCAATATCCGCTACTTCCCCCTGCCCGCGGCCTTCCACCGTCCTCTCTACCAGCGCCGCCGCGGCCGCCACACGCCGCACCCAGACCTGACTGCCTTGTTAATGTCCTACCCCGCCATGCCCCCCGACAGAGCGCCGACAACCGCTGGCACGATCGTCTCACCTCATCTATTGGCGTACGCCTCAAACCTCTTGTGTGGCGCCGCTCAGTGGTCAGGCCTCGGCGTCCAGGAAGCTGAGGACACGGTCGAGAAGCAGTTGGGCTGCGGCTTGGTCGTAGGACGACAGCCCGTTGTCGGCGAACAGGTGACGGTTTCCGGCGTACAGAAACAGTTCGGCGTCCTCCACCCTCGTCACGAGTTCGCGGGCGGCGTCAACATCGCCCTCGTCGGCGAACAGCTCGTCAGCGTCCATGCCGTGCACCTGCAACGGCACCCCTGGCGGCCATGGGCTGCCGAACTCGTGGGCAGGCACGCAGGCTTCCAGCAGCACGGCCCCGGTGGCGCCTGCTCGGGTCTGAGCGAGCTTCTGAGCGGGCAGCACCCCGAGAGACCAGCCGACATAGACGAGCGCGGGCGGCAAGCCCTCGGCGGCGAGCACGCCGCGGTCGACGATGGTGCCGAAACCGACCTGCTCGGCGTAGCCGACGCCGTCCTCCAGTCGCTCGAACGTCTGCCCCTCGAAGAGATCGGGCACGTGGACGGAATGCCCGGCCTGCCTGAGCTCGTCGGCGAACGCGAGGACTCCCGACGTGCGTCCGTGGGCATGGTGGAACAGCGCGATCTCGGCCATATGCAGTCCCTTCTTCGGGGGTGCGCCCGGCGGCGTCTCGATCCTCACTCCTCGTCGTCGATGGCGTAGACGTAGGTGAGCTCCGCGTCGCGGTAGGTCGCGGTGACACGCCAGCAGCCCGGGTCAGTGGGGGTCATCCCGGCGATCATGAACCAGCCGCGTCTGTACTCGTACGCGTTCGTGCCCGGAGGTCCGAGCACCACTGGGTCGGCGCCGGGGGCATCGAGGCGCTCGTAGGCCACCTCGATGTCGGGTTCGGGCTCGTCGGCGCCGCCCTCGAAGTCCGCGCTCCACCACACGCTCTTGAGCCCGCCGCTGGCGTCATCGACCAGCACGGTCCACAACTCGGCGGTGCCGTACCACATCCCGTCGTCGACGGGCGGCTCGGCAGGGTAGGGATCGGGCGGGGAGAACCGGGCTTCCTCGAGCTCGGTCACCGGGCAGCCCTCGCCCGACGAGCCCCCGGCGAGCCGGACGGTCGCGTCGTCGCCGACCCATGGGCCGGCGACCATCGGCACGACGGCCACCACCGCGGCCACCAGCGCCGTGACTGAGCCACCAAGAGCGGCCTGTCGCCGGCGGCGACGGCGACGCCCCGAGGCCCACAGCAAGTCGAAAGCCGCGGGGCCGGTCGGCTCGGCTGCGGCGTCGTGCAACCATCGGCGCGGATCGTCAGGCATCACAGGCCTCCGTATCGACAGGGACACCCGGACCGTCGGTGGGCACGTCGTCGCCGAACGACACGCGCAACGCCGCAACCGCCCGCTTGGTGAGCGACCGCACGGCGTTCTCGGACACCCCCATGTGCGTCGCGGCCTCGGCCACGGGCAAGTCGAGATAGAACCGCAGAACAATGACCGTTCGCTGGCGCTTGGGGAGCCTGGCGACCGCGTGTCGAATCGCGATCCGGGTGCTGCCGTCCGTGGCGCTGCTTTCGCCTGACGGGGGGCCACCAGCAAGACGCTGGCTGGCGCGCCGCTCGGCGGCGCGCCGCCGGAACGTGCTGTTGGCCAGGTTCAACGCCACCCGCCATGTCCACCCCGCGGGATTGTCCAGCCCGCGGACGTGCTCCCACCGGGCGAACGCGCGCAGCAGCGCCTCCTGGGCCACCTCTTCGGCGAGCCGCCGGTCACCCAGATGCAGCGACAGGCCACCAACGAGCCTCGGGAACTGCGCGGAGCAGAACCCCTCCGCCTCGTCTCGTCCTGTCTCGTCCATGCCGTCCCGCTCGCCGTCTCGCCTGCTCCCCACATACACGCATGAACCCTTCCGAGTGTGTCACCCGCCACGATTACGAGACGCTCGCGTCCTCCAGCACGGGGTCGCCTTCCCCGGGGGCTGCCCCCGGTTCGGTTGACATCCGTGATGTGAGCGAGACTGCGCTCACGGAAGGATGTCGACACGACCAAGCACTACCCACTGGAGTTCAAGGCTGACGTGGTGGCCATGGCGCTCAAGGGCGAGGTGCCCAAACGGCGGATCGCCGAGGACGTCGGGATCTCCGAGACCACGCTGCACCGCTGGATCAACCAGGCGGAGCGAACGCTCCGCAGCACCGAAGGCCGAGCCGAGCAGATTGAGGCCAACCTTGACCGCACCCTGGCGATGCTCCCCGACATCCAGACCGCCTACATCGAGGGCTCGGAGAGCGTGCGCCGGCAGTACAACCAGGCCTTCTTCACGCGCATCGAGATCGACGACGAGTACACCGTTACATCCGAGCTGGCCGGTCCCTGGGACATCTACTTCGAGCCCAACGTTCGCCGCCGTGCCCTCGAGCTCTCCGAACAGGAGCCCGACCCCCAGAACGCAGACCGGCCGCAACCCTTACTCGGAGTCACCGCCGGAACGGACCCTGTCTCGTCTGGCCAGGGTTTGAATATGGACTGGTTGGTGGGCGAGGGGGGACTTGAACCCCCACGGGCCGAAGCCCACAGACACCTGAAGCCTGCGCGTCTACCAATTCCGCCACTCGCCCGAGGGCGCTGACAGCGAGGTCAGCAAGCGGAGATTCTAGCAACAGGCCCACACCGACGCCGTGGACGGCGGCCGTCCGTACCCCTGGGGACAACGACAAGGCTCGCACCAGCCCCCTGCAACCCCATTAAACTCGGTGCACAACGTCTCCGTGAGAGGACCCCCGTACGGCATGGGCATCTTGCGCGACTTCGAGCAGCGACTCGAGGGCGCCGTCGAAGGCTTCTTCGCGCGCGCCTTCCGGTCCGGCCTGCAGCCTGTCGAGCTCGCGAAGGCGGTGCAGCGGTACGCGAGCAACCACCGGCAGGTGGGCGTCGACGGCGTCTTCGTGCCCAACGCGTACCGCGTCCAGCTCGCCCCGACCGACCTCGAGCGCTTCAGCGGCTACGGCGACACCCTGAAGCACGAGCTCGCTGGCGTGGTGCAGCGCACCGCCCGTGAGCGTGGATGGCAGCTCAAGGGCCCTCCGCGGGTGGAGCTCGTGCCCGACGAGGCGATCCGGGTCGGCACCTACGAGCTGCGCGGACGTGTGGAGGCTCCCCGGCGCCAGCAGGCATCCGCCCCCCCTCCACGGTCCCAGCCACCCTCCCCTGCGCCCTCCGCGTCCGCGGCCCCGGGCAGCAGCGCAGCTGCGGCCACGGTCATGCTCGGCGACAGTCAGCAGGCCACCCTCGAGATCTCACGACCCGACCACCCACCCGAGACGCGGACGATCGCCGGGGGTTCGGTCATCGGTCGCCTCGCCGAGTGCGATGTCACCATCGAGGATCCCAGCGTGAGCCGCCGCCACGCACGGATCGACCACGACGGGGCGAGCTGGCGCATCCAGGATCTCGGCTCCACGAACGGCCTCAGCGTCAACGGCCAGCGGATCGGCGACGGTCCGCTCCAGGACGGCGACGAGGTCAAGCTCGGCAGCGTGCGCCTTCGCTTCCGGGCTGCGGCGGGCGGAGGCTCCGCGCGATGACCGCCCGCGCCGGGTCTCGTATGCCGTTCTCGCCCACGGGGGGAAACTAGCTCATGCCGCAGGTCGTGCTCACCCTCCTGCAGGGCGTCTTCCTGCTCTTCTTCTACCTGTTCGTTTGGCGAGCGATGCGCGCCATCCTGCGCGATGTCAACCAGGCAACCCGGCAGCAGGCGCGCCAGGCGACGGGAGGGGCGCAACAGAGCTCGGCCCGCCCGGCCGCGGCGCCGTCGGGGCGGCGCGCCCCGGCCGGTCAGACCGCCTCCGGTGGCCAACCCGCGCCCCGAGGCCGGCAGGCGTCGGGAACACCCCCGCGCGAGCTCGTCGTCCACCGCCCCGACGCCGCACCCGCCGTCGTTCCGCTGAACGGCCGCGAGCTGACGTTCGGGCGGGGCGAGCACGCGACCGTCCGGATCGTCGACTCCTACGCGAGCGACCGACACGCCCGTCTGGCCCACGACGGGCAGGCGTGGGTCCTGCAGGATCTCGGCTCGACGAACGGTACGTTCGTGAACCGTCAGAAGATCGCCCAGCCGACGCCGATCTATGCCGGGGACCAGCTCGGCATCGGCCGCACGGTCGTCGAAGTGCGCAAGTGATAGTGAGGCGGAGGATGCAGATCGAAGCGCACGGCCAGTCCGACATCGGCCAGGTCCGGGCAGGCAACGAGGACGACTATTTCGTCGGCCGCACGGTGTTCGCGGTCGCCGACGGGATGGGTGGCCACGTCGCCGGCGAGGTCGCGGCCCAGACCGCTCTCGAGCCGATCGCCGCGCTCGACCAGCGAGAGTTCGCCAGCGACGACGAGGCGGAGGAGGCACTCGCCGAGGCCCTGCAGGAGGCCAATCGGCAGGTCGTCGAGAAGGCCGAGGCCGAGCCCAGCTACCGGGGTATGGGCACGACGCTGACCGCCGCGCTGTGGCGGGAGGACCGGTTGCACGTCGCGCACGTCGGCGACAGCCGCGCCTACCTCCTCCGCGGTCAGGAGCCCATCACCCAGCTCACCACCGACCACACCCTGGTCGAGCGGCTCATCCGCGAGGGGCGCCTGACCCGCGAGGAGGCCGAGACCCATCCCCAGCGCAACGTGATCACCCGCGCGATCGGCAACGAGGTCGAGGTCATCGTCGACACGCTCCCGCCGCTGCACCTCGAGGACGGCGACCAGATCCTGCTGTGCTCCGACGGACTGACCGGTCCGGTGCACGATGCCGAGATCGCCGGCGCCCTCGAGGGCCTCAGCGACGCGCGGGAGGCGGTCGCCACCCTCATCCAGCGCGCCAACGAGGCCGGGGGGCCCGACAACATCACCGTGGTGCTGCTGCGGGCCCACGGGACGCCGGACGGGTCGGCCGCACCGGTGGCCGCGAGTGCCGTGGGCGACACGAGCGATCCCGACGCGACCGACACCGGGACCGCTCTCGCGACCCACGGGGTCGACGCCAGCACGGACACCGCGCGGATGCCGGTGCGCCAGATCTCGACGCGCACCGAGTCCGGCAGCGACTGGGCCTCGTCCATGGGCCGGCTCGGCGCGCCCCAGGGCCGCGGGCAGCGCGCTACCGGCGACATCGATTCCCGCAAGGCCCGCTCCGGGCGCCGCGGACGGGTCGGTGTCGTGGGCGCGTGGATCCTCGGCATCATCGTCCTCGCGGCCGTCATCGGCGGAGGCGCGTGGCTGTTCATCGGCACCTCCTACTTCGTCAGCGACCACGAGGGCGAGGTGGCGATCTTCCAAGGGGTCGACACCGAGATCGCCGGGCAGCCGTTGTTCCGGGTCGTCGAGGACGAGGACAGCGAGCGGGTGCCCATGGACGCGTTGCCGGCCTGGCGCCAGCGCGAGGTGGAGGCAGGACTGCACGCCCGCGACCTCGCCGACGCGCGCGACATCCTCGCCAATCTCGAGACCGAGCGCGTCGACGGGGACGACGGCGATGACGAGGCCGGGGACGACGCCGACGACGGTGCGGACGACACCCAGGAGGGCGACGACGCGAACGCCGACACCCGGCACGTGGTGTTCGGCACCTCGTCGCTCGACGCGACGGCGAGACCGAGCCGCATCGAGCAACCATGACCCCCGCGGGTCGCCGCGCGAACACCGAGCTGGGGCTGCTGCTCATCGCGCTGCTCGTGACCGCGCTCGCGGCGGTGCTCGTCGAGCTCGTCGTGGACCCCGACCTCCCGCCCGGGCGCTTCCTCTACCTCGCGCCCCTGCCGGTCCTCGCGGCGGGGGTCCACCTGCTGAAGCGCCGCCTCGCCCCCGGTTCCGACCCGGTCCTGATCCCCGTCACGCTTCTGCTGAACGGGCTCGGGCTGGTCATGATGCGACGCATCGACCTCGCCGAGCTCGCCCAGGACGCCGACGCTGCGCAGCTCGCGCCGACCCAGGGCGTGTGGACGACGGTTGCGGTGCTGGCGTTCGCGGGGACGCTCGTCGTGCTGCGCGACTACGGGACCCTCGACGGCTACCGCTACGTGATCGGGCTCGGCGCGGTGGTCCTGCTGCTCACCCCACTGCTGCCGGGGCTCGGGCAGGAGATCAGCGGCGCGCGGATCTGGCTGCAGATCGGCGGCATGACGATCCAGCCGGTCGAGGTCGCCAAACTCGGCTTCGTCGTCTTCTTCGCGAGCTACCTCGCCGAGAAGCGCGACCTCTTGTCGTTCGCCACGAGCCGCCTCGGCCCGCTCATGTCCCCTCCGCCACGCGCGTTCGCCCCGCTGCTGATCCTGTGGGCGCTGGGCATGGCGGTACAGGGCTTGCAGAACGACCTCGGCCCGTCGCTGCTGCTGTTCGGCGTCTTCATCGTGATGATCTACGTCGCGACCGGGCGTGCGATCTACCCGATCGCGAGCCTGCTCTTGGCGGCCCTCGGCGGTTGGTTCGCCTATACCCAGTTCGCCCACGTGTCGTCGCGCGTCGCGATCTGGTTCGACCCGCGCGGCGACGAGTTCGGTGCGGGGCAGCTGCTCGAGTCCCTGTTCGCCTTCGGGACCGGCGGGATCTTCGGCGTGGGCCTCGGCCAGGGGCAGCCGGACTTCATCCCGGCGGTGCGCACGGACTTCGTGTTCGCCGCGATCGGCGAGGAGATGGGCCTGCTCGGCGCGACCGCGGTCCTGTTGTGCTTCGTGCTGCTCGCCGGCCGCGGCTTCCGGATCGCGCTGGGCGCCCGCGACGAGTTCGGCACGCTGCTCGCCCTCGGCCTCACCACGATCTTCGCGCTGCAGGTGTTCATCATCGTCGCTGGGGTGACCCGTCTCATTCCCCTCACCGGGATCACGTTGCCGTTCGTCTCGTACGGCGGCTCGTCGCTGTTGGCCAACTGGGTGCTGATCGCGCTCCTCGTGCGGGTGAGCGCGCCCATCACCCCGCGCCGCACCCGCGAACGCACCGACGACGAGTTCCCCGAGGACGCCCAGACCGCCCACGTCCCAGCGGCCGCGTCTGCCGCGGAGGCCGCACCGGCGGGCACTCCGACGCGTGAGCCCGAGGCGGCTGGGGCTGGCGAGCAGCCGGGCGGAACCGGCGTCGACCAGCCGACCGGCGCCATGGACCCCGTCGACCTGCCCGACCCCGAGGCCAGCGGGAGCCCGGCGGACACGGGGTCCCCGCCCGGGGCCTCCCATGCGGAGGCCGATGACGGGGAAGAGCCCGGCAGCGAGGACGACGAAGAGGATTGGGGCCCGCCCGATCGGGGTGGGGGCCGGCGATGATGGCCACCCAGATCCGCCGGGTCGCGATCGTGTTCATGGTGCTGTTCGCGGCCGTCTTCGTGAACCTCAACGTCCTGGCGGTCGTCCAGGGCAGCTCCCTGCGGGAGGACCCGGAGAACACGCGCGGCCTCATCCGCGAGTACGCGGAGCCTCGCGGACTCATGATCGCCGGCGACGGCGAAGAGGCGATCTCGGTCGCCCGCAGCGAGGAGAGCGAGGGCGGCAGGCTGCGGTACCTGCGCCGGTATCCCGAGGGCGCGGCCTACGCGCACATCACCGGGTACCACTCGTTCATCTACGGGCGCTCCGAGCTCGAGAGCGCCTATACGGACGAGCTGTCCGGTCGCGGCGCGGACGCGTTCGCCCGCAACCTCGCGGACCTGCTCGCCGGACAGGATCCGGTTGGTGACACGCTGCGCCTCGAGATCGAACCCTCGGTACAGGACGCGGCGATCGCCGGGCTCGAGGGGAACACCGGCGCCATCGTCGCGCTGGAGCCCGATACCGGGGCCGTGCTCGCGCTCGCCAGCTCTCCCTGGTACGACCCGAACCCGCTCGCCAGCCACGACGTCGAGGAAGTCACCAACGCGTGGGAGGAGTTGGAGGCCGACGAGTCGAACCCCGCGCTCAACCGGGCGGTGCGAGAGACCTACGCGCCGGGCTCCACGTTCAAGCTCGTGACCTCCGCCGCCGCGCTCGAGAACGGCTACAGCCTCTCGAGCACCTTCGACGATCCCACCGAGCTGGCCCTGCCACAGACCACGGCCACGATCTCGAACTTCGATGGCGGTCCCTGCGCCGACGGAAGTCAGATCACGCTCGAGGACGCCTTCGCCCAGTCCTGCAACACGACCTTCGGACAGCTGGGCCTCGATCTCGGCGGCGACACGCTGGTCGACACGGCCGAGGCGTTCGGCGTCGCGGGCGAACTCGACTTCGACCTGCCGGGGGTCGCGCCGAGCGCGTTCCCGCGCGAGGATCTGGACGAGCCGGGCGCGGCGCAGAGCGCGATCGGCCAACGTGACGTTCGGATGACCCCCTTGCAGATGGCGCTGATCTCGTCGGCCGCGGCGAACGACGGGGAGCTCATGCAGCCCCGTCTCGTGCGCCACGTCGAGGACGCCTCCGGCCGCGTCGTCGCCTCGCATGACCCCGAGCCCCTGCGGGTCGGCGGTCTCGTGGGCGGGAGCGCCCACCCGATCTCCTCCCAGACGGCGCGCGGCCTGCGCGCGATGATGGTCGCAGCGGTCGAGGACGGCACCGGCACCTCCGCGCAGATCGAGGGGGTCGAGGTGGGCGGCAAGACCGGCACGGCCGAGGGGGTGGAGGGCCGCGACCCGATCGCGTGGTTCACCGGCTTCGCCACCTCGGAGGACACCGACGTGGTGGTCGCGGTGGTGATCACCGACGGCGGTGCCGACGCCAGCGGTGGCACGGTCGCGGCCCCGGTCGCCCGGTCGGTGCTGGAAGCGGCCCTGCCCTAGGCGCTCGGGCACGAGCGAGGAGCACATGGACGACACGACGCGGGTGGATAGCGGCGGCACCGGCTTGTTGGGTGGCCGCTACGAGGTGCGCGGTCGGCTCGGTCACGGGGGGATGGCCGACGTCGTGCGCGCGCTCGACACCCAGCTCGACCGCGAGGTCGCCGTCAAGATCCTGCACGCGCGCTACGCCGAGGACCCCTCGTTCCTGGAACGTTTCCGACGGGAGGCGCAGGCCGCCGCCAGCCTCTCCCACCCGAACGTCGTCGCCGTCTACGACGCGGGGGAGCACGACTCCCGCCCTTTCATCGTCATGGAACTCGTGGAGGGCGAGAGCCTCTCGGCCATGCTGAACCACGAGCAGCCGTCGCTGGAGCGCGCCCTGCAGATCGGCGGTGACGCGGCCCTCGGCATCCACTACGCGCACGAGCGCGGCCTCATCCATCGCGACGTGAAGCCCGGCAACATCCTCGTGTCCGAGGACGGGCAGGTGAAGGTGACCGACTTCGGCATCGCCCGCGCGGTGAATGCCGAGACCGTCACCCAGACCGCCAGCGTCTTCGGCACTGCCGCCTACATCGCGCCCGAGCAGGCCCAGGGCGGCCACGTCGACCGCCGCACCGACGTCTACGCCATGGGCTGCGTGCTCTACGAGTTGCTGACGGGCCGACAGCCCTTCCTGGGCGACAGCGCCGTCTCGCTCGCCTACATGCACGTCACCGCCGACCCGCCGTTGCCGTCCGAGGTGGCCCCCCACCTGCCCGAGGCGCTCGACACGGTGCTGCTGACCGCGCTCGCGAAGGACCCTGCCCAGCGTTACGCCACGGTGCGGGACCTGCACAGCGATCTGCAGCGCGTTGCCGCGGGCCTCCCGGTTGCCGCGATCCCGGAGGGCGGCGCGTGGGACGACGGCGGCACGACCGTGCTCCCTCCCGGCCCACCGGCGACGTACGAAGCGGAGCCCCCTCCCGACGACCCCCCGCCCCGCCGTGGTCTCGCGACCGCGATGATCGTCCTGCTGATCCTCGCGGTCTTCGCGCTCGGGGCGGTGTTGCTCACGAACCTGCTCGCGGGCGGCGAGGACACCGTCATCGTGCCCGATGTGCTCGGCGAGGATCCCGAGTTCGCCGAGGAGACCCTCGAGAACGCCGGCTTCGAGGTCTCCCGCGAGCCCGACCGGATGACCAGCGAGGAGTACGAGGAGGGGACGGTTGCCGAGACCGACCCCGCGCCGCTCGACGAGGTAGCCGAGGGCACCGAGGTCATCCTCGTGATCTCCGCCGGGCCGGAGACCGCGGCCGTCCCCGAGATCATCGGGGTCGAGGAGGAGGTCGCGGTCGACGCGATCGAGGACGCCGGGTTCACGGTTGGCGAGCGTACCGAGCGCGACGTCGAGGACGCCGAGGAGGGGGAGGTCGTCGACGCCCGTCCCGAGCCGGGCGAGGAGCACCGGCTCGGGGAGCCGGTCGACTACTGGGTCGCGGTGGGGCCCGATGTCGTCGCGGTCCCGATGGTCGTCAACACCCCCGAGGACGAGGCCCGCGAGATGCTCGAGGGGGCCTGCGAGCCCGAGCCGTGCTTCACGGTCGAGGTCGAGTACGAACCCGACAACCTCGTCGACGAGGACGACGTCATCCGCCAGAACCCCAGCGGCGGCACCGAGGCCGAGCCCGGCTCGACCGTCGAGATCGTCGTCTCCGAGGGTCCGGACACCGTCGAGCTCCCGGATGTGGAGAACCAGCCCGAGGCCCAGGCGATCGAGCGGCTCGAGGACGCCTGCGACCGCGACCCGTGCGTCGAGGTGGCCGTCAGCCGTGAGTTCTCGGCCAACACCGCGGAGGGTCGCGTAATCGAGCAGGATCCGCGTCCCAACAACTCGGTCGACATCGGCTCGGAGGTCTCGATCGTCGTGTCCCGCGGGGCCGAGGAGGAAGAGGACGACACCGAACCGGACGACAACAACGATACCGAACCGGACGACGAACCTGGCACGGATCCCGACGACGGTGACGGGGACGACGGGGACGACGGGGACGACGGGGACGACGGGGACAACGAGAACAACGGGGATGGCGACGAGGAGGACGAGGAGGAGGGCTAACGCCCCATCCACCCGGCCGTCACGCGGGGACCGGCGGCGAGGGCTCGAGACTGTCGAGGAAGTTGCCGAGCAGGGACATCCCCGCGCCGGTCAGGATCGACTCGGGGTGGAACTGGACCCCCTCGACCGCGAGGCGGCGGTGCCGTAGTCCCATCACCACGCCGCTGTCGTCGTCGGTCGTGGCGGTCACCTCGAGCTCGTCGGGCATCGTCGCCGGATCGATGACGAGCGAGTGGTAGCGGGTGGCCTCGAACGGTTGCGGCAGGCCGGCGAAGACGCCGCGTCCGTCGTGGCGGATGTGGGACGTCTTGCCGTGGAAGAGTGCGGGCGCGCGCACCACCGGTCCGCCGTAGACCTGCCCGATGCACTGGTGTCCGAGGCACACGCCCAGCAGCGGCACGCGTCCGGCGAAGACGCGGATCGTCTCGTTGGAGAGCCCGGCGTCGTCGGGGGTGCCCGGACCGGGCGAGATGACGATGCCGTCCGGCGGATCGGCCTCCAGGTCGGCGAGGGCGAACGCATCGTGGCGGGCCACCTCGACCTCGGCGCCGAGCTCGCCGAGCTCCTGCGCGAGGTTGTAGGTGAAGCTGTCGTAGTTGTCGATCAAAAAGACCCGCGCCATGCCGACATTCTAGGCGGTCGCGGGTGGGGGCGCCGGCCAGAGGAACCCCTCGGCGTCGCGGACGGCCCATCGACCCGTCCGCAACCAGCCGTCCCGCAGTACCGCCCGAGTCTGCTCGGGCCGGCCCCAGTATCCACGCAGCAGCTGGGGGCCGGCCACCTCGAGTCGGCCCGTCGCCCCGTCCGCGGCCGGTCGCTCGTCCTCGTCGACGACGCGCGCGGCGACGTCGGGCAAAGGGAGCCCGTACGAACCCGCCCGCGCGCGACCGTACACCGGGTCGGCGATGGCGAGGCCGGCGAGCTCCGGTAGGGCGAGGCCGCCGCGCAGCCGGACCCCGCCCCGCGAGTGCGCGCGCTCGACCGCGGCGGGCGCGACCGGCCCATCGACCAGCGCGACCCGCAGGGAGGTGAGCTCGGCGCGGCCACCCAGACCCGCGTCCGCCGCGGGTGGGTCGTGGTCGCCGCGGTCGCCCGCCAGTCGCGCCACGCCGCCCACGGCGAGGGTTGCCTGCTGGTCACCGACGTCACGGTCGATGCGGGTCGCCTCGGCGGACGGGAAACCCATGCGGGCGGCGGAGAGCAGCGAGAGGCCGAGGCCCCCGGACAACCAGAACCCGCTCCATGGGTCGGCGGCCAGCAGCACCCGTTCGCGGCCGGCCTGCACGTCGGGGATCCACAGGCGGGCTTGGAAGCTCGCCACCACGGCCGCATCGTGGGTGAGCGCGACCCCCCGGTCCCACGCGCTGACCGGCACCCGGTCCGCGGTCGTTCCCGCGCCCCACGTGCCCACCACGGCCAGCAGGTCGCCGGCGGGATCCACCGGTGCCTGGCGAGCGGCCGGTGGGCTCCGGCGGATCAGTTCCTTGAGGCCGACAGCGCCGTCACGCCGGGCCTGCCGCGGCAAGCGGCCCCGCAACGTACGGGGGAAGGCGGCGTAGGCGACCGGGCTGGTCACGAGCAGATGGACGAGGGTCGGCAGCCGCCCCTTGAGCTGCGCGACGGTGGCGTAGGCCCGATCCTCGCACACGAGGGCCCGGCACCCCGTGTCGGTCACGGCGTGCGCGATTGGTTCGGGTGAGATATCGAAGGGCAATGGCACCAGCACCGCTCCGAGGCGCGCGGCGGCGAGGGTGACGATGACCACCTGTGGGCTCGGCGAGAGGAGCGAGGCCAAGCGGTCGCCCTGCGTGATCCCCAGGTCCGCGAGCCCGGCGGCGCAGCGGTCCACCTGGTCCAGCAGCTCGCGGTACGTCAGCGTGTGGCCGCGGAACGCCACTGCCTCGTGGCTCGGGAAGTCGTGTGCGGCGTCGTCGAGCAGCCGGGTGAACGGCACCGCCGGGTACGGATAGGTGGCCGGGACACCGGTCGGTCGGGCCGAGGGGCTCACCAGCGGTACAGCGCCCCGCCGACGCCGGCGAGCCCGAGGACGGGGTCGTCGATCAAGGTGCGATCGACCCACGGGAACACGACGGTGAACAACACCCAGACCGCCACCGACACGACGAGCAGTCCGACGAGCACCCGCACGATCCGGCTCACGGGACCAGCTCACCGAAGGTCACGAGGCGTTCACGGTCGGAGTACACCGGGTGGCAGGTCGTCAACGTGATGGTGCCCGCGCCGAGGCCGACCGGGTCGTCGTCGAGCACCCACGTCTCGGTGGGGAGCACGATCCGTGATTCGCTGAACTCGTACTCATGGCGCTCTCCGTCGAGGTCCCACACGTGAATGCGGTCGCCCTCCCGCAGTTCGTCGAGGCGGCGGAAGGGCGCGCTGTAGGTCACACGGTGACCGGCGACGGCGAAGTTGCTGTCGTCGCCGGGGTCGGCGGTGCTGGGATAGTGCCCCGGCCCGTTGCGGAGGTCGGCGACGGTGACGTCACCGAGGACCGCGACCGGTTCGTCGAGGACCGGCGGCTCGTCGCTGCCGGGTCGCTCGAACGCGATGACCGCGACGGCGCTGGCGCCACCGGCGACGTCGGGCGCCTCGACCTCCCCACCTGCCTCAGCGACGGTCGGCGGGTCGCGGTCGCCAGCCTCCTCGGCGCTGTCCCCGTCGGTCGTGGCATCGTCCCCGCCGCTGTCGCCGGTACCCGAGGACCCCTCTGGATCGAGGGCGCCGACGCCGGCTTCCCACTGCTCCAACAGATCGGTCTGGGCCCGGTCGGTCTCGAGACCGGTGAACCACAGGGCGTACACGACGTAGAGCAGGATCACCGCCCCGGCGATCGTGAGGGTCCACCCGATGCCCCGCAACGCGAGCAAGGGCCATGACCTCCTGTGGCGCGGAGCCGGCACCGAGCGGGCCTCGGGGGCCGCGGTCGCGGTCATCGTCGTGCTCCGTACGCTGGGCCATCCAGACCCGTTGCCATCACCGCTCCTGTCTGTGGCATGGCTGCCTGCTGATCCGCGACCGCGGCGACGGTAGCCACCGGCGCCGCTGGGTAGTCTCCATTGTGCCCCAGGCCGGGTCGCCGTGATCCGACACGCCGCCGTACGAGGGGGTCGCCGTGCCGAAATCACGCTCCCGCCGCACACGCTCGCAACCACCGCCACGACGCAAGCCCCCGCGCAGCCCGAAGTGGGTGCCGCGCCTGGGGCTCGGCCTCATCTTCGGGGGCGTCGCGCTGATCGTCGTCAGCTTCGTGTTCGAGCTGCCGGGCGGAGGCATCGACCTGCTGCTGGGGTTCGCCCTCATGGCCGGTGGGCTGATCGCGCTGAGCTACTACCGCTGACACGCCTCCCCTGACCGGCGACCTCCGACCGGCCGCCGCTGGCCGGCGACGGTCCCGTCGGGACATCCGCGGGACACGGCCGGGGGTCCCGCCTCCGACGGGTTTTCCCCAAGGCTTTCCACAACTGTGGATGCGGACGGGCAATCATTACACGGGCGTCGTCCAGGCCCCAGGAGTTCGCGTGACAACGTTGGGGTTTCCCACAACGAAGCCCACAACTGGGGACGAGTGCGGCGGTCACCAAGCCCTGTCACGGCGCTGAATCACACGACGGGAGCTTCGTCCCCAAGATCGTCCACACCTGGGGACAAGGATCACATCGTACGGCTTCAGGGTCCAGATCAACGGTCAGAGTTCCGATCACGCCGAGGGATCCGAGGCATCTCGAGGTATTTCGCGATGTTCGGTCATGCGCTCCCCACAGTGTCGCGGGGGGCTCTGCGATCCGCGCACGAGGAGCAGCACCTCGGCCCCGCACGGCTGGCAGGAGTACACGGTTCTCTCCATCGCCTGGTCCACCGGCTGGGGATCCTCGTCGACCGGGACGGTGGCACCCAGCTGCCCGAACGTGGCGAACCCCACCCGCAGGATCGCCAACCCGAGCAGCGGTCCGAGCACGTAGGCCGCCGGAACGTCCGTCGCGAGCGCCACCACCGCCGCCAACGCGACGACGCCCCACAGAACGACCCTGCCCCGGACGGCCATGGGCTCAGCCGAGCCGTTCGATGATCGTGGCGTTGGCCATGCCCCCGCCCTCGCACATCGTCTGGAGTCCGTAGCGACCCCCGCCCTGCTCGAGACCATGGCAGAGGGTCGTGAGCAGCCGCGCGCCACTCGCGCCCAATGGATGTCCCAGCGCGATGGCGCCACCCCGCGGGTTGACGCGCCCGGGATCGACGTCCAACTCGCGCTGCCACGCCAGCACGACGCTGGCGAACGCCTCGTTCACCTCGATCTGCTCCATCTCGTCGATGTCCAGGCCGCTGCGCTCCAGGACCCGGCGGGTCGAGGGGATCGGCCCGGACAACATGGTGACCGGGTCGACACCCGCGAGCGCGAACGTGTGGAAGCGCCAGCGCGGCACGAACCCGAGTCGCTCCGCGGTCTCGCGCTCCATGATCAGCGCCGCCGCGGCGCCGTCGGAGATCTGGCTCGCGTTCCCGGCGGTCACGATCCACGGGAGGCCGGGGTGCGCAGCCGCGACCCGCTCCTCGTAGAAGGCGGGCTCGAGCTCGGCCAGGGCCTCGAGCGAGGTCTCGCGACGGATCCCCTCGTCTGCCCTGACCTCGCGGACCTGGCCATCCGCACCGGTGACCTTGACCGGCAGGATCTCGTCGTCGAAGTGTCCGCCGTCGGCGGCGGCCGCGGCCAGCTGGTGCGAGCGCAGCGCGTACTCATCGGCCTCCTCGCGCGTGACACCCCAACGTTGCGCCACGATCTCGGCGCTGATGCCCTGGTGGACGAGGCCGCCGTCATAGCGGGCACTCATCTGCTCGCCGTACGGGTTCGCGCCCGCGACGTTGCTCATCATCGGCACGCGGGTCATCGACTCCACGCCGCAGGCGATCGTGATGTCGTACACGCCGGCGAGCACGCCCTGAGCAGCGAAGTGCGCGGCCTGCTGGGACGAGCCACACTGCCGATCGACCGTGGTCGCCGGCACCGACTCCGGCAGACCCGCGCCGAGCCACCCGTGACGGGTCACGTTGAGCGACTGCTCGCCCGCCTGGCCGACGCAGCCGCCGATGACGTCATCGACGCGCTCGGGCTCCAAGCCGGTCCGCTCGACCAGCTGCCCGAGGACCTGCGCGAGCAGGTCGGCGGGGTGCTCGCTCACGAGGGCGCCCTTGCGCCGACCGGTGGGAACGCGCAGGGCCTCGACGATGACCGCATCCCGCATGGTGGCCTCCTTCTCCGCGCTCGGCGGGCTCGCCAAGGGACGGGGGGTCACCAGGGTACGTGGCGCGGCCGATCAACGGGAACCCACCCCGGGGGAACCCGCCGCTCATGGGGTCAGCCTCGGTCCGCCCCGTCGGTGGCTCACCCGTCGCGGTCCCGCCGATCCGCGACTCGGAGCCGGCTCGGCCCGTACCGAGGGTGTCACGCGCACGGGCCGGCCGGAGGCTCCAACCCGGGCGCTACCCGCCGGCGACTGCGGGACCCGGCCGCGGTTGGGGCGCGGGCGGTGTCGCCACGCCGCGCGCGGCACCGAACGCCAGCATCTCGAACCGCACGACCGCTGCGGCGCTGAGCACGAGCACGCCGAGCGCCGCCCACAGCGGAAGTGCCGACGCTTGTCCCGGCATGACCAGCGAGGCCACTCCGAGGTAGGCAGCAGCCATCGCTCCCAGCCACAACGGCAACCGCCCCCCGGGCAGCCTGGCCGCGCCGAGTGCGACACCGAACGCCGCCAGCAGCCCCGTCAGGGCCATCAATGTCCAGTGAGCCAACTGGGTGTGCGGGTCGGTGGCGCTCAGCTGCAGCCAGATCACCGACTGTTGGACCGCATAGAGCACCGCCAAGAGCACCCCAGCGCTGCCGATTCCGCCCAGGATCGGATCGAGTCGCCCCATTGGCCGGAACGCCCCTCGCAGTCCCGGAACCAGTGCGAGCAGCGCGATCGTGAGGACGCCCGCGACGACCAACGGCCCGGGCCCGGCGTCCGCGAGGATCACCGGGCTGGCCAGCACCCTCAGCACCCCGGCGGCGACCACCGCGGCCACGAAGACGGCCACCGCCGGGCGGGGAGCCGGACGGTAGAGCAACGCCAGGAGCGGCACGTACAACATGACGACCCACACTCCGTTGAACAGCCCGTGCAGCTGATGGATCGCCTCCGGACCCTCCACCGTCCACGCTGTGACCAACATTGGACCCTGGAACAGCGCCGGTGGAACGTGCGCCAGCCCCAGCGCGACGATCACGACCACCAACGCGACCGCTCGTGCCACCGCGCCTTTCGACGCGGGTCGATCGCCCAGCCAACCGCCAAACCGCGTTCCCGCGGTCGGTTCGTTCATCACGTGTTCCTCTCACGACGCGGCGCGAGGACATCGCCTCCGCTCCGAGGACCTCGGCCCAATGGCCGAACCGGTCCGGGGCCGCGGAGCCAGCGAATGCCGCCGTCCTCCGCGTCGGAGCCTGCCCCGCCCAGACTCGGGCCCCGAGAATTCCATGTACTGCGCGGCACTGAGCCGTGTCAAGGCCTTTGGGCCAGGGTCCCGGCCCGCGGACCCGATGACGGCCACCGCAGCGCGGAGAACGCCCGATGTGGGGGCTCGGCAGCGCTCGACACCCCGCGCGATCGAGGACGGAGATGGTGGTGGAGCCGACCGGATTCGAACCGGCGACCTCCTGCATGCAAGGCAGGTGCTCTCCCAGCTGAGCTACGGCCCCCTGGCGGTGGAGTGACGCGTGGCGGCGCGCGACGCGCGCCGACCGCTCACGCGCTGGGAGGTCCCGTGGGCTCCTCCCAAATGGCTTCGCTCAACTCGCGTTCGCGCTGCTTCTTCAGTGCGAACGCCACACCGGCCGCGGTGGCAGCAAGGATCAGGAGCTTGCGCAATGGAACCTCCACCGTCGGAGCGGGCCGTGACACCCGGCCGACATACCGGCGTAGCGGCGGGTCGAGCGGCCGGAGCGTGGGCGATCGAGGACTTGAACCTCGGACCTCACCCTTATCAGGGGTGCGCTCTAACCACCTGAGCTAATCGCCCCAATCATGTCGACAGTCTAGTCGGCGACCGCGCGATGCGCACTGCGCGGACGTCCGCCGAGGGCGGGACAGCCGGTCGCGATGCAGGCCGCCTACCGGTCGTCGGTGAGGGTGAGCTTGAGCCCGCCCAGGAGATCGGCAACGAGGTTGTAGAGCAGCGCCGCGAAGACGTTGATGCCGCTCCAGAGGACGACGTTGAGCAGTCCGACGAGGAACACCCCGCTGGCCAGCGCACCCCCGTCGATCTCGAAGGGCAGCCCGACCTCTGCGGCGAGCCCCAGGACGGTGTCGATGACGCCCATGCGGACCAGCACTGCCCAGAAGGCGATTAGCCCCAGCATCACCACGAGCAGGAAGGCGAAGTAGAACACCAGCGAGAGCTTGAGCACGCTCCAGGGATGCACCTTACGGACCTGCAGGACCCGGCGGCCGCTGCGCGCCGGCTGACGCGTCTGCGGGCGGGCCGGTGGCACGGGCTGTTGCGGCGCGGTCGGTTGGGTCGCCGACCCGGGGTTCTGCGCGGTCATCACGACACCTCGGCGGGAACTTAGGAGCCCTCTTCGGGCTCGTCGGGCTCGACCACCGGCGCGACAGACGCCACGTGCGCACCGTCGGTGGGCGTCATGACGCGGACCCCCTGGGTCGCACGCCCCGTCGGCCGGATGTCCTTCACATCCATGCGGATGATCGTCCCCTGATCGGTCACGATGAAGATCTCTTGCTCGTACGCTGCCACGAGTGCGCCGACGAGGCCGCCCCGCGCGTCGGTCAGCTGCGCGGTCTTGACGCCCTTGCCCCCGCGGCGTTGCAGCGGGTACCGCTCGAGCGGGGTTCGCTTGCCGTACCCCTCCTCGGTGACGACGAGCAACTGCCCGTCGTCCACGGCCTTCGTCAGGGCGAGGACCTCGTCGTTCGCCGACAGCTCCACGCCGCGGACCCCGGTCGTGTCACGGCCCATCGGGCGCGCATCGCTCTCGTGGAACCGGATGGCCATCCCGCGTCGGGACACCAGGACGAGTTCGTCGTTCCCCTCGGTCACCTGCACCCCGACGAGCTCGTCCCCCTCACGCAGGTTGATGGCGATCAGTACCTGCCGCGGGGAATCGTACTCCGCGAGCCGCGTGCGCTTCACCATCCCTTGACGCGTGGTGAAGACGAGGTAGCGCTCGTCCTGGGTGGACAGTTCCGGAAGATCGACCACCCGGGCGATCTCCTCCCCGGGCTCGAGCGCGAGGCCCTCGACGTTCGCGACGTGCGTCCCCCGCGCGGTCCGGGACTTCTCGGGGATCCGCCACGTCTTCACCCGGTAGACGCGTCCCTGGCTGGTGAAGAACAGCAGCCAGTTGTGCGTCGAGGTGATGAGCACGTCGCTGACGATGTCGTCGGCTTTGAGGCTCGTGCCCGCCACACCCTTGCCCCCGCGACGCTGAGTGCGGTACTCGCTGGCTCGGGTCCGCTTGACGTAGCCCACATCGGTGAGGGTGACGACGACCTCCTCGACCGGCACGAGATCCTCGTCGTCGAGGTCCCCGCCCCCGGGCACGATGCGCGTGCGCCGGGGGTCGGCGTAGTCGCTCCGGATCTCGCCGAGCTCGGTGCGGATGATCTCCTTGATTCGCTCGGGGCGCGCGAGGATGTCGCGCAGGTCGGCGATGCGCGCCTGCAGCTCCTCGTACTCGTCGATGATCCGCTGGCGTTCCAGTTGGGCGAGTCGCCGCAGCTGCATGTCGAGGATCGCGCGCGCCTGCACCTCGCTGAGCTCGTAGGTCTCCTGCAACTGGGTGAGGGCGGCATCGGCGCTGGCCGCGTTGCGGATCAGCTCGATCACGTCGTCGAGGTTGTCGAGGGCGACCATGAGGCCCTCGAGGACGTGCGCCCGCTCCTCGGCCTTGCGCAGTCGGTACTCGGTGCGCCGGCGGATGATCTCGAGCTGGTGATCGATGTAGGCCTGGATCGTGTCCTTCAGCGACAGCGTCCGCGGCACGTCGTCGACCAGCGCGAGGTTGATGACCCCGAAGCTCTCCTGCAGCTGGGTCATCTTGAAGAGCTGGTTCAGTACCACCTGCGGGTTGGCGTCGCGCTTCAACTCGATGACCAGCCGGATGTCGCGCTTGGACTCGTCGCGCAGGTCACGGATGCCGGGAATGCGCTTGTCCCGCACCAGGTCGGCGATCTTCATCGCGAGGTTGGCCTTGTTGACCTGGTAGGGCAGCTCCGTCACGACGATCCGTGTGCCCGGGTTCTTGGCGTTCGGGCCGTCCTCCTCGATCTCGGTCACCGCGCGCATCCGGATCGTGCCGCGGCCGGTCTCGTAGGCCTGGCGGATCCCGGCGGTGCCGAGGATGTAGGCACCGGTCGGGAAGTCGGGCCCGGACACGTACTGCATGAGCCCATCCAGGTCGATCTCCGGGTCGTCGAGCTGGGCGATGACCGCATCGACCACCTCACCCAGGTTGTGCGGCGGCGTGTTCGTCGCCATGCCGACCGCGATGCCCGCCGAGCCGTTGACGAGCAGGTTCGGGAACCGGCTCGGCAGGACGACCGGTTCCTCCTCCTCCCCGTCGTAGTTGTCGATGAAGTCGACGGTCTCCTCGTCGATGTCGCGCAGGAGCTCCATCGCGATCGGCGCGAGCCGTGCCTCCGTGTAGCGCATCGCCGCGGGGGGATCGCCGTCGATCGAGCCGAAGTTCCCGTGCCCGTCGATCAGGGGGTAGCGGATCGCCCAGGGCTGTCCCATGCGCACGAGCGCGTCGTAGATCGCCGAGTCCCCGTGGGGGTGGTACTTCTTCATCACGTCGCCGACCGCCGACGCGGCCTTGCGATGCTGCGTGCCCGCGCGCAGCCCGCCCTCGTACATCGAGTAGAGGATGCGTCGATGCACGGGCTTGAGGCCGTCACGCACGCTCGGGAGCGCACGCCCGACGATGACGCTCATCGCGTAGTCGAGGTACGAGCGGCTGAGCTCGTCCTCGATCTCGACCGGTTCCACGTGTAACGCCACGCCGTCACCCGCGGACTCGGCCGTGGCCGGGCTCGCGGTCACCGGCTCCGCCCCGTCGGGGGGCGGGGTCGGCTCGTCGTCGGTGGGGGGATGTTCGTCGCTCACGGTCTCACGTCCCGGTCGAGAAGGAAGCGGTCACTGACGGCAGCGGAGCGCGCGGCGACGACCGTGGCGGTCGTCGACCGAGCCCCCCTAGACGTCGAGGAACCGCACGTCCTTGGCGTTCTGGATGATGAACTCCCGGCGCGCCTCGACGTCGTCGCCCATCAGGGTCGAGAACAGCGCATCCGCGACGGCGGCGTCCTCCATGCCGACCTGCAGCATGATCCGCGATGACGGATCCATGGTCGTCTCCCACAGCTCCTCGGGCTCCATCTCGCCGAGCCCCTTGAAGCGGGCGACCTGGATCTGGCGGCTGCCGTCGCCGTTGCGCATCTCGGCGATCACCCGATCGCGCTCCGCGTCGCTGAACGCGTACCGGACCTTGTCCTTGGACTTCGCGCCCTTGGGCTGGATCTGGTAGAGCGGCGGCTGCGCGATGTAGACGTAGCCGGCGTCGATGAGCTCGCGCATGTGGCGGAACAGGAAGGTCAGCACGAGCGTGCGGATGTGGGCACCGTCGACGTCGGCGTCCATCAGCATCACGATCTTGTGATAGCGCGCCTTGGCAAGATCGAAGTCCTCACCGATGCCGGTGCCGATCGCCGTGATGAGCGCCTGGATCTCCTTGTTCTCGAGGATCTTGCCGAGGCGCGCCTTCTCGACGTTCAGGATCTTCCCGCGGATCGGCAGGATCGCCTGGGTCGCGCGATCACGCGCCATCTTGCTCGAACCCCCGGCGCTGTCGCCCTCGACGACGAACAGCTCGGTGGCCTCGGGATCCGAGAGCTGGCAGTCCGCGAGCTTGCCGGGCAACCCGGCCGAGTCGAGGAAGCCTCGCCGGCGGGTGAGCTCGCGGGCCTGGCGGGCGGCGAGGCGGGCGCGAGCGCCCTGGACCGCCTTGTTCACGATCGCGCGGGCCTCGTTCGGGTGCTCGGCGAACCAGTCGCGCAGGCGCTCGTGCGAGGTGCGCTCGACGAAGCTTCGAACCTCGGTGTTGCCGAGTTTGGTCTTCGTCTGCCCTTCGAACTGCGGGTCGGAGAGCTTGACCGAGATGATCGCGGTCAGTCCTTCGCGGATGTCCTCGCCGGTGAGCGTGAGGTCCTTCTCCTTGCCCTTGTTGCCGATGATCCCCAGGTCGCGGGCCTGGCGGTTGACCACGCTCGTGAGCGCCTTCTTGAAGCCCTCCTCGTGCGTGCCACCCTCCTGCGTGTTGATCGTGTTCGCGAACGTGTGGATCGAGTCGTTGTAGCTCGTGTTCCACTGCAGCGCGATCTCGACCTCCTGAGGCCCCCGCTCCGACTCCTCGGCGTTGGAGAAGTGCACGATCTCGGGGTGCAGCGCTTCCCGGGAGGCGTTGAGGTGGGCCACGAAGTCCCGAAGGCCCCCGTCGTACCGGTACGTCAGCTCGCGGGGCTCGGGGACGGATTCCCCGGCCTCGAGCTCACCCGTGGTGCCATCGGGGTCGGGCTCACGCGGCCGCTCGTCGACGATGTGGATCTCGAGCCCCGCGGTCAGGAACGCGGTCTCGCGGAACCGTGTGGTGATCGTGTCCCAGTGGAACTCGGTCGACTCGAAGATCTCGGGGTCCGGCCAGAACGTGATCGTGGTCCCCGTGAGGGTGACTCCGTCCTCGCGGGCCGGCGTGGGGCCCATGTCCTCGATCGGACCGGCGGGCAGCCCCTGGCGGTAGGTCTGCCGGTACGCCCGGTCGTCGCGGTACACCTCCGCGAGCAGCTCGGAGGACAGAGCGTTGACCACCGAGACCCCGACCCCGTGCAGGCCCCCGGACACCGCGTACGACTTGTTGTCGAACTTTCCCCCGGCGTGCAGCACCGTCAGGACCACCTCGAGCGCCGACCGGCCCTGGCTGTGCTCCTCGACGGGGATGCCGCGCCCGTCGTCGGACACACGCGCACCGCCGTCGGCGAGCAGGCGGATCTCGATCCGCGAACAGCGGCCGGCCATGGCCTCGTCGACGGAGTTGTCGACGACCTCGTAGATCAGGTGGTGCAACCCACGCGATCCGGTGGAGCCGATGTACATGCCGGGTCGCAGACGAACCGCCTCGAGGCCTTCGAGGACGGTGATGTCGCTGGCGCCGTACTCGCTTGCGCTCAAGGGTCAGCGTGCTCCTCTCGGTGGGCATCGCACCGGCAGGGGCCGGTGGGCAGGCGGCGCGCGCGCCGCTCGACCGGGTGGGAAAGGGTGGCAGCCGCGCGCGGTAGGGCTGCGCGGCCGTTCCCAGGGCGCGGGAATCGCAGCGACCCTGGCCACCCCACCAGACTACCACAGCGTCACTTCGGCCGGCTCGTGGCTCCACAGCGCGTTTGTGCAGGTCAAGGAGCTACGCGATGCACTGGGGTGACCTGCCCGATACGCCGGAACGTCACGAATCGGTCATCGGCGGCGCGACCGCTCGTCCCCGAGGACGGTGACGTGCACCTTGGTGACCAGCTCAGCGCCCAATGCCGTGTTCAGTCGCTGGGTGAGATCGCCGGTGAGATAGCGCACTTGCGTGGCCCAGACGGCCGAGTCCGCCTGCAGCACGAGCACGCCGCCGTGCAACCGCAACGGCTGCACGTGGCGCGCGAGATCGCCACCCACCGTGGTCTCCCACACGTCGTGCACGCGCGCGCCCTGGAGACGCTCGCTCCAACCGTGGTCGCGCACCACCTGCTCCAGGGCGTCCGCCAATGCCCCCGGGAGCCGGCGGCGACCCGCCTCCGGATCGGCGTCGTCGCCGAGCCGGTCACGCCCGAGATGGTCCCGATGGCGGCGAGGCCGGTCGCCGGTGCTCACCCGGCCTCCCGGTTCACCGTCGAGGGAGCGGCGGCGCCGTCGGGAGCCTGCACCGTGCCACCCCGGACCCGGAACCTCGGCCCCGAGACGGGCACGTCCTCGTCCACGGCAGCGGTGATGAGCACCTGGCCGAAGGTGTGGCAGCGGGCTGCCAGCCGCGCGCGCCGTAACGCGTCGAGTTCGGCGAACACGTCGTCGAGGAGCACCACCGGCTCATCACCGATCTCGCGGAGCACCTCGTGGCTCGCGAGCCGGAGTGCGAGAGCGAGGGACCACGCCTCCCCGTGACTCGCGTAGCCCTTCGCCGGGAGGTCCCCGACCGCGAGGCGCAACTCGTCCCGGTGGGGGCCAGCCAGGGTCGTGCCTCGCTCCCGTTCCTCCTCGACGCGAGCTGCGAGTCCCTGGGCGAGCTCGTCCGCGAGCTCGCTGGGATCGGGGACACCCGCCTCGGGGACCCCCGTGATTCGCCGACCCGTGGACAGCTCGTACTCGAGCGTGATCTCACTCGCCGCGTCCACCGGGGCATCGTCGGCCGGGTCGTCGGGAGCGACCAGGGCGCGATAGGCCTCGGCGGTCGGGCGGGCGAGCGCGTGCACCACCGCGATGCGCGCAGCGAGGAGCGCGGAGGCGGATCGGGCGAGCGCGTCCGTCCACGCATCGAACGAGGGGTCCAGCCCCGCACCGCGGCGGCGGCTGTCCTTGAGGAGTGCGTTGCGCTGCCGCAGGGAGCGCTCGAAGTCCTGGCGAGCCGCGAGGTACGCGGGACGCCGTTGAGCGAGCAGGTCGTCCAAGAAGCGCCGACGGTCGGAAGGGTCCCCTCGCACGAACGAGAGGTCCTCGGGAGCGAACAACACCGCTCGGACGACCCCGACCGCGTCGCGCACCCGGGGTTGGCCCTGACCGTCGACCTGGACCCGATTGCGGCCCCGTGGCCGCAGCTCGAGCTCGACGGTTCGCTCCCTCGCATCGTCGCCGACCACGCGCGCGCGGATCACGGCCGCGGAAGCGCCTTCCCGAACCAGCGGCCCGTCGTTGCTCACCCGGTGGCTTCCGCCCGTGGCCAGGTAATGGACCGCCTCGAGGAGGTTCGTCTTGCCCTGGGCGTTCGGGCCGACGAGCACGGACGGCCCCTGCTCGAAGGAAGCCTCCGCCTGCTCGTAGTTGCGGAAGTCGGAGAGATGCAGCCAGGAAAGCCGCGCCACCGGGACTACACCCGCACGGGCATCAGCAGGTACAGCAGATCCCCGTCGCGGCTGTCGTCGTCGTCCTGGTCCTCACCGGCGGGCCGGAGGACCGCGGGCTTGAGCTCGTCCCGGAACTCCAACTGAACCCGATCGGACCGGAACGCGTCGAGCCCGTCGGTCAAGTACCGCGGGTTGAAGGCGATCTGCAACGGCTCCCCTTCGAGCTCTCCGGACAACGACTCCTCGGCCTCGCCGACCTCGCCGGACCCCGCGGTGACCCGCACGGTGTCCTCACTCAAGTGCAGTTGCACGGGGGTGGCCGTGGTGTTCGCGTCCCCGACCACGGCGACACGTCGCACGACCTCGGTCAAGGCGGCGCGATCAACCAACAACCGCCGATCGAATCCTTCGGGCAGCAACTGCCGGTAGTCCGGGAACTTGCCCTCGATGAGGCGGGTCGTCAGCCGTCGATCGCCCAGCGAGAACGTCACTTGCGACGGCTCGACGATGACGCGCACCTCGCCTCCCAAGCTCTCCGCGCTGCGTCGGGCCTCCTCAAGCGCGCGCCGGGGGACCAGCACGGTGCCGTCGGTCGCTTCCTCCCAGGGCAACGTGCGAACCGCCAGCCGATACGAGTCCGTGGCCGCGGCGATGATTGTCCCGTCGCTCGCCTCGAGGTACACGCCGGTGAGCACCGGCCGCGCATCGTCGCTGCTCGCCGCCCGCGCGACCTGGCTGACCATGGCGGCGAAGTCGTCGGCCTTCATCACCGCAGGGGTGACGTCCTCGCTCGGTGCGGCGAGCGGGGGGTAGTCCTCGACGGGCATGAGGCGCAGCTCGAACCTGGCGCGACCGCATTCGAGCCGCAAGCGGTCGGAATCGACCTCGGCGCTGACTGCGGCATGCGGCAACGTGCGCACGACGTCCCCGAGAAGCCGTCCCGGGACGAGGGCAACCCCCTCCCGTTCGGCCTGCACCGGGATCGACAACTCGCTGGAGATCTCGAGGTCGGTCGAGGCGAACTGCAAGCGGTCGCCGGTCACCTCCAGACGCACCCCGGACAAGGCGGGCAGCGTCGCGCGTGCGCCGACGGTGCGCAGTGCCCAGCTGGATGCCTCGGCGAACTCGGCTCGCTCGGCTCGAAACTTCATGGGGCCTCCCTGGGTGGGGCCGGGATGGTTGTCCACCGCTCGGCACCGGACCGGTCTCTACTCTTTGGAGGAATACATAAGACCGACGCCGTCGTCGGGGTCCGATCTTCCTGCGGATAACGGTCGTTTGTGCAGCGTAGAGGGATGGTGGCTTGTGGAAACGCTGCGGGCAAGTTTGTGGGCCTCCTGTGGGCTCGACCCGGTGGAGTTCCCATGACAACCTTGTGATTCTTGCTGGATGGGCAGTGTCCCCACAGCTGTCCACCCGTCGTCCGCCGTTCGTCCCCCGAATGTCCACAGCTATCCCGCCGACTGCGCGCTGGTCTTGATGCGGCTGGTGAGCTCCTGGACCTGATCGTAGAGCGCGTGCCGCTCCTTCATCAGCCCGGCGACCTTGCGGTTGGCGTGCATGACGGTGGAGTGGTCGCGTCCGCCGAAGGCGTCACCGATCTTGGGCAGCGAGAGGTCGGTGAGCTCACGCGCGAGGTACATGGCCACCTGGCGGGCGTTGACCAGCTGGCGGGTGCGGCTGCTGGAGCAGAGCTCCTCGACGGTCATGCCGAAGTAGCGCGCGGTCTCGGACATGATCAGGCTGACGCTCACCTCGTTGGTGCTGGTCTCCGGGAAGAGATCCTTCAGCACGGTCTGAGCGAGACCGAGCGTGGGTTCGGTCCCCTGCAGGGATGCGAAGGCGGTCACGCGGATGAGCGCCCCCTCGAGCTCGCGGATGTTCGAACTGATCCGGTTCGCGATGAGCTCGAGGACCTCGGGGGGCACGTGGAGGTGCTCCTGGGCCGACTTCTTGCGAAGGATCGCCAGGCGCGTCTCGAGGTCGGGGGGCTGGATGTCGGTGATCAACCCCCACTCGAAGCGGGTGCGCAGCCGTTCCTCGAGCTGGCCCATCTGCTTGGGCGGGCGGTCCGAGGAGATGACGATCTGCTTCTCCGCGTTGTGTAGGGCGTTGAACGTGTGGAAGAACTCCTCCTGGGTCCGTTCCCGCGTCGCGAGGAACTGCACGTCGTCGATGAGGAGGACCTCGACGTCGCGGTACCGCCGCTGGAAGGGCACTTGGCGGCCGTTGGAGATCGCGTCGATGAACTCGTTCGTGAACTGTTCGCTCGTGACGTAGCGCACCCGCAGGCGGGGATAGAGGTTGACCGCGTAGTGCCCCACGGCCTGGAGCAGGTGCGTCTTGCCCAGGCCGGCCCCGCCGTAGACGAACAGGGGGTTGTAGGCCTTGGCGGGAGCTTCCGCGACCGCGAAGGCCGCCGCGTGGGCGAAGCGATTGCTGGCCCCGATCACGAAGCGGTCGAACGTGTACTTGTCGTTGAGGGGCGGACCGGCCGTCTGTTGAGAGGGGAACGCCTCCGGACCGGGTTCGCTCCCCTGCTCGGACCGCGCGGCCCTGGGTTCCAGGGCGGGGCCGTCGGCCGGGGAGCGATCGGCGTCCGACGGGGCGCTGGCGTCTGGCGACTGGGACGCCTCGGGTGCGGGAGCGGCGCGCACCGTGATGACGACCTCGACCGACTCACCGGCCGCGTGCGACAGCGCGGAGCGCAGCGTGTCGCCGTACCGCAGGTCGAGTTGCTCCCGGGCGAAGGGATGCGGAGCGGCGAGGTAGACCGTGCCGTGGCTGAAGCCCACGGGCTCGGTCTCGGCGAGCCAGGTGCGCTGGGCGGCGCCGGTCAGCTCGTGCTGGAGATGCTCCAGCGAACGGCGCCACAGGTCAGCGAGGTCGATCACGGCAGCATCAGACATTGACGGTCCTCTCGTCCGGCCGCGGAGCGCGCCGCGTGCAGGGGGGCGGGCGGTCGAACGCGAGCCCCGAGGGCTCGGTGGGTTGCGTGCGGGTGAGGTGTGCGGAGTGGGAGGCGGTCGAGACGGATCGCGAGGGTGCCACCGACGATCCGGCGACCGGTGTGGTGGCGAGGGAGGCGGTGTTGGAGGCCAGCAACGCGAGAAGGTTGTCCACAAGCTGATCCACACATGTGGAAGGGCGCTCCTCATTCGCGGTGGTCTCGTCGCTACCGGTGCACCGGTGTGCGGCGGCTCCGTACCGCCGTGGCACCAGGGAAGCGGGCACCACCGGGCCCCAGCCCGGATCGTCGCTCGGAGCACCGTCGGGACGCAGCAAGCTGCATCACGCACGAGGCGTGGATCCCGCCGGCGTGCTCGATCGTTGCGTCGTGACCGAACCGTGACCGAGCGACCGGGACCTGCGCAGGAAGGCGGAGTATAGGAAGGCGCTTCGAGCGGGCGCAACCGGTTGAGGGCATTCGGTTGGGGATCGTGTGGCCTGGCTCTTTCGACCCTCGGAGTCCGTGCAGGTTGACGGTCCCGCCCGCGGGTGCGTACGATGGCTGCTTGGTGCGCGCGCCCTTTGATCAACCAGCGCCACCGAAGTCCACATGGGTCGACCGGTAGGCTCCGGGGTTGCGGCACCGGTCGATCCGCGCCGTTGCCCGTCTTGAAGCGAGCTAACCATGAAACGCACGTATCAGCCGAAGGTCCGCCGTCGCAAGCGGCGCCACGGATTCCGCGCCCGTATGCGGACCCGCGAGGGCCGAGATACGATCCGTCGCCGGCGGGCCAAGGGTCGCCAGCGCCTGACGGCGTAGGCGCCATGACTGCGGGGGAGGCCGGCCAAGGTGCCGGGGCGGGGGCAGTGATCGGGGCTCGGGCGCGCCACGCGCCCGCACGCCTCCGCCGGAGCGGCGAGGTTCGTGCGGTTCTTGCACGTCGGCAGCGGCGAACCGGGCGCTACATGGTCGTTCATGGACACGACCGGGGTGACAGTGCACCTCCGCGTGCCACGGTGGTGGCGGGCCGCAGAGTGGGGCGAGCGGTGGATCGCAACCGAGCGAAACGACGACTGCGGGCCGGGCTGCGCGAGGTCGGGGTGGAACCCGGGCACGACGTGGTGGTGGTCGCGCGACCCCGTGCGGTGACGGCACCCTTCAAGGGACTGTGCAGCGAGTTGGCTGCGCTCTTGCCAGGCGGACGAGATGGCGCACCAGACGATTGACGAGCTTGGGCGCCCGCGCCCGTCGGCTCCCGCTCGCGTACTGCGTGGCGTGGTGCGCGTCTACCAGTTGATCCCGCGGGGCATGCCACGCTGTCGATTCGCGCCCACCTGTTCGGACTACGCGATGGAGGCGCTGGCCACGCACGGTGCCCGGCGCGGTTCGAGCCTGGTCGCGCGTCGCTTGGCGCGGTGTCACCCTTTCCATCCCGGCGGCATCGACCACGTCCCACCTCGCCGGTAGCCGCCCCCTCCACTCCGTAAGGAGACCGCAGTGCAGATCTGGATCAGCCTCCTGGAAGGACTCGAGTCGGTCCTGCGGTTCTTCCAGAGCGTCATCGAGCCGGTGCTCCCTGCCTACTCGTGGGCGGTGGCGATCGTGCTGCTGACGGTGGCTGTGCGGGTCCTATTGTTGCCGCTGGCGGTCAAGCAGATCCGGTCGATGCGGGCCATGCAGCAGTTGCAGCCCGAGATGAAGAAGATCCAGGAGAAGTACAAGGTCGACCGGTCCCTCATGAAGACGGACCCGGAGAAGTACAAGGCGAAGCGCCAGAAGCAGCAGGAAGCGATGATGGCGCTGTACAAGGAGCACAACGTCAACCCCATGGCGGGGTGCTTGCCGCTCCTCCCTCAGATCCCCATCTTCATCGCGCTGTTCTGGGTCCTCGATTCCCGGAGCGCCCAGGTGCAGGTCGAGGAACTGGAAACGAGTGGGTTCATCCTTGTCGAGAGCCTCTCGGCGCGGGCCGCGGACGGCAACGGTATCGGAGCCCTCGTCCTGGTGGCGTTGATGGGCATCACGATGTTCCTGACACAGAAGACGATGATGGCGATGAACCCGCAGGCGGGGCAAAACCCGCAGCAGAAGATCCTGATGTACGTGTTGCCCCCGATGCTGACGATCTTCGCGTTCAACTTTCCGTCAGGTGTCGTGCTTTACTGGGTCACGACGAACCTATGGCAGATGGCGCAACAGTGGCTGATGCTTCGCAACGTCGGTCCACCCCCCGCCCAAGCGACCACGAAGCCGGCGTGACCAACGAGCGAGCACGCTCGACCGAAGCGACGGGGCCGACCATCGAGGAGGCCGTCGCCGAGGCGTCAGTCGTCCTGGGCGCGGCCCCCCACGCGCTCGAGGTCGTGGTGCTGGAGCGGCCCACCAGAGGCTGGCTGCGGAGACGGCCGGCGCGCGTGTATGCGACGCGGCGCGACACCGAGAGCACGCTCCGCCACGAACCGCCCGGACCACAGCCCGAAGCACCTGCGGCCGACACAGACCACGTGGCCGCGCAACGAGGCGAGGAGCCTACCGTGAGCGACACCACCGAACCCGACGCGATGGCCGACGGACAGGATCACGAGGCCTCGGAGTCGACCGATGAGGCGCCTGTTGACGAAGAGTTCGAGGGCGACGACACCGCCGAGGCGAGCGAGCTGACCCCGGAGCAGCGCATCGAGCAGCTCGACGAGGAGGCCGAGATCGCGGCCGACTTCATCGAGGGGCTGCTCGATCAACTCGGCCTGCCGGGGGACATCGAGATCGTCGTCCGCGAGGAGCAGGCCCTGGTGAACATCTCGGACGTGGGCACCGGCCTGCTCATCGGGCGCCGAGGCGCGACGCTAGAGGCCCTCCAAGAGCTCGTGCGCTGCGCGACGCAGCGGCGCACGGAGCGTCGAGCGCACGTGCGCGTCGATATCGAGGGGTACCGAGAGCGTCAGGTCGAGAAGCTGCGCGACAAGTGCCGGGATGCGATCGCCCTCGCGAGGGAGAGCGGGGAACCCCAGCGGCTCGAGCCGATGGATCCCTACGAGCGCAAGATGATGCACGACATCATCGCCAAGGCGGGTGGAGTGACGTCGACGAGCGAGGGGGCGGAGCCCCGGCGCCGTGTGGTCATCCATCCCCTCGAGCAGTAGCTTCGTCGGGTCCCGGGTCGGTGGGAGCGAGGATCGCACCACCGGCCGCGCCGTCCGTGTGCGAGCGACGTGTCCGGCCGAGCGGATCGTCGGGTCCGACGACTGGGACGGCGCTGGGAGCGTCCGAGCCGTGAGGGTGGGGCGAGTGTGACGGAGGAGGCCGAGGAACGGCTCGACCGGTATGCGGAGCTCCTGCGGGACAGCCCCATCAATCTGGTCTCACGGGGTGCGCGGGCGTCCGTGCGCGAGCGACACATCGTGGAGAGCCGCGCTGTCGTCGAGCATCTCAATCCTCGCCCGGATAGCTCGTGGCTCGACCTCGGGACGGGTGGCGGGCTCCCCGGCATCGTGTTGGCGATCGAACGTCCTGACGTCGAGGTGGTGCTCGCGGACGCCCGCGCGAAGAAGGTCCGCGAGGTGGAGCGCTTCTGCGCAGTGCTCGGTGTCGCGAACGCGGCTGTGCGGTGTGGACGGGCGGAGCAGTTAGCCCGCGATCCAGAGTTGCGCGGCAGGTTCGACGGGGTTCTCGTTCGCGCGCTGGGGACACTTCCGGTGGTCGCGGAACTCGCCCGCGGCTTTGTGGGTCCCGGGGGCGAGATCGTGGCGGTGAAGGGTCCCGGGGTGGATGCCGAGCTTGAGGCTGGCCGCTCCGCCGCCGACATGCTCGGGCTTGACATCGAGTCCGTGGAGGAGGTGGCCGACGCCGCGACCGTGGTGCGGTTGGTGCGCTTCCGAGCAGTGGGCGCGCCTCCGGCTACGACACCACGGGCTGACGGCGTCCCGCAGCGCCACCCCCTGGCCTGATCGGCGAAAGCCGACCGTGACGTGAGCGGGAGTGACAGGCTCGGACACGGGGGCGTCGGGAGCGATAGCCCGCGGTGACCTCTGTCGCGGTGGGCGCTGCCGAAGCCGCACGCTGGTCGCTGGCGGTGGGCACGGTGTTCCACGTGGAACGACGCGGCCTGGAGGCCGTGGCGGCCGGATCGCACGGATCGATCCAGGGGCGGAAGCCCGGAGGACAGCGAGGCCGTTTGACGGTGACCGCGGCGGCCGTCCGTAGTAGCCGGAGAACTGCCCGTCGCTGTTCCACCCCTGGTTCCACGTGGAACGAACTCCCGGGCACCGGTTGGTCGGTCCGAGGAGCGAGGGATGGCGTGTCAGCCTGACTCGCCCGTTCGCTGACTGGCCGGCCGCGCGGTGCTGGAGTGGCCGATCGCGCGGTGCTGGAGTGGCCGACCCCGCTGCTGGAACCGTGGGGCAAGCCAGCGCCTGACTCCGGGGGCCGCCTGGGCTCGTTCGGGCGCTATGCTCGCCGTGCCCGCCCTGACGTTGCAGCCGGGTCGGTGAGACTGGGACGCGTACCGTGCTGCGTCCGAGGTCGCCCCGTTGTGGATGTCTGGTGGCTCGGTGCCGGTGAGCGGGCACCATGGTCCCGGCTCTCCGCCCAGAGGAAGGAGCGAGCCCGTGAGCGCTTCGGCAGAGGTGGAAGCCCCCTCGGGGCGCGTGATCGCGGTCGCGAACCAGAAGGGTGGGGTGGGCAAGACAACCACTGCGGTGAACCTGGCAGCAGCACTGGCCGAGCAAGGGCACCGGGTGCTTCTGGCCGACCTCGATCCCCAGGGGAATGCGACCTCGGGGGTCGGCATGCGGGGCGCACAGGACACGGCCACGATCTACGAGATGCTCCTCGGGGACGCCACCTTCGCGGACGGTGAACAGGCCACGGCCTGGAGCAACCTCTCCCTCATCGCCTCAACCATCGACTTGGCGGGAGCGGAGATCGAGCTGGTCAGTGCGTTCAGCCGGGAGCAGAAGCTGCGCCGTGCGCTCGAGCCGGCGCGGGAGGTCTACGACCTCATCGTGATCGACTGCCCACCCAGTCTCGGCTTGCTGACCGTCAACGCGCTCACCGCCGCTGATGGGGTGCTGGTCCCGATCCAGTGCGAGTACTACGCCCTCGAGGGTCTCGGCGCCCTCCAGCGAAACGTGGAGCTGGTCCGGACGAACCTGAACCCGGGCCTGGAGATCATCGGCTACGTGCTCACGATGCACGATGGGCGAACCCGGCTGAGCCAGCAGGTGTCGGCAGAGGTGACGGGACACTTCGGTGAGCGCGTCTGCAAGACCCGAGTCCCACGGTCCGTACGCCTGGCGGAAGCGCCCTCGTACGCACAGCCGATCACGGTCTTCGACCCGGCCTCCCGGGGAGCGATCGCGTACCACCGGTTGGCTCGTGAGCTCGTGGAGCGACTCGCCTCACTCGGTACCCCTGCCCCGATTGCCGGAGGACCACGCGCATGAGTCGCCAAGGGGGTCTCGGCCGCGGACTCGACGCTCTCATCCCGACGGCCACGGAGGGGCGGAGCGGCCTGCTCACGCTGCGCCTGGGCGCGATCGTGCCGAATCGGCGACAGCCGCGGGAGGACTTCGACGAACAGGGCCTGGAGGAGTTGGCGCAGTCGTTGCGGCAGCTCGGCATGCTCCAGCCGGTCCTGGTGCGGCCGGTCGAGGACGGCAAGTACGAGCTGATCGCCGGGGAGCGTCGGTATCGCGCCGCCCAGATCGCGGGACTCGAGGAGATCCCGGCGCTGGTGCGGGCCACCGACGACAGCGACCTGCTGACCGAGGCGCTGGTCGAGAACATCCATCGCGTCGACCTGAACCCGCTCGAGGAGGCCGCGGGGATGCAACAGCTTCTCGACGACTTCGGGTTGACCCACGACGAGCTCGCCGATCGCATCGGGAAATCCCGGCCGTCGATCACGAACACCCTGCGGCTCCTCTCGCTGGGGCCGGAGCTGCAGAAGCGGGTCGCGACGGGTGCACTGCGGCCCGGTCACGCGCGGGCGTTGCTGGCGATCAAGGACGAGAACGAGCAGGAGCGCATCGCCCAGCGGGTCGTCGCTGAAGGGCTGTCCGTTCGAGCGACCGAAGAACTCGCGCGCAAGGGCGCCGCCGGGTCCGCTCGCACGAAACCGGACAGTGGAGACGGCACGGGGGAACGATCGGGAGGCCGCGGATCGGATGAGGCGAACCGGCGCGGCGGGAGCCGTGGGCGGTCCTCACTCCCCCACCTCGAGGAGGCGCTGAGCGACGCGCTCGCAACGCAGGTGCGGATCGAGGGAAGCGCCGACCGGGGTCGGATCGTCGTGGACTATGCAGGCTCCGAAGACCTGGAGCGGCTGCTGGCGATCCTTGGTGCACGAACTGGCGAGGAGCTCGGCCACGAGCAGCCATAACGCGACGAGTTCGTGCTTCTGGCCGCTGTCAGCGCACCCTTCGACGAATCTCTTGCGGTTCGGGTTCCACGCCCGGGAGATCGGCACTCGTGGCGTCGTCGCAGGTCAGCGGCGAAGTGCGAGCTGCACCAAGCGCTCACACAGCTCGTCGAAACCGATGCCGGCCGCCTCGGCGGCCATGGGCACCAGCGACGTCTCGGTCATGCCCGGGCAGGTGTCCAACTCGAGCAGCCATGGTTGGCCATCGGCGTCAACGATCAGGTCCGCCCGAGTGATGTCCCGGCAACCGGCGAGCTCCCATGCGCGCAGTGCGACCTGCTCGGCCTCCCCCCGCGTCCGGTCGTCGAGCCGTGCCGGCGCGTAGAAGTCCGCGGCGCCGTGGGTGTACCGGGCGGAGAAGTCGTACTGACCCGTCTTGGGGACGATCTCCACGGCCGGCAGGGCCTCCCCGTCGAGGATGGCGATGGCAACCTCGGACCCTCGGACGAAGCGTTCCGCCAGAGCGACGTCGTAGTAGCTCAGCGCGCTGACGAGGCCCGCGCGGAGATCGTCGTCCCCATCGACCACGCGCACCCCCATGAAAGCACCGCCCTGCGCTGGCTTGACCACCAGCGGCGAGCCCAGCCGCTCGATGATGCGGGGCAGCGCGGACGCGGCGCCGAGGTCCCGGATGGCCTCGCTGCTCACCGGTACCCAGTCGGGCGTCGGGATCCCGTGGCGCGCGGAGAGGCCCTTGAACACGCCCTTGTCCCACGCGATCGCGGAAGCCGTCGCGTCGGGCCCGGTGTACGGGATCCCCATGAGGTCCAGCAGCGCTTGGACGGTTCCGTCCTCCCCCGACTTGCCGTGCAACGCCAGAAAGACCACGTCGAAGGTCTTCTCGGACAACCGCTCGACCAGGGCGCTATCGAGGTCGAGGAGCTCAACCTCGTGTCCGCGGTCGGTCAGGGCATCGGCGACCCGGCCCCCCGAGCGGAGGCTGACATCCCGTTCGAGGCTCAGACCGCCCGCAACCACCGCGACGCCCGTCAATGGTGCTCTCCGTACATCGCGTCGCGGAGTTCGGCTTCGGTGCGGACGACACTGCCGAGTCGTCGGACGCCTTCGCGGATGCGGTCGGGCGTCGGGTAACAGTAGCTGAGCCGCATGTGCTCTCCCCCGCTGCCGTCGGCGAAGAACGCAGCACCCGGTACGTATGCCACGCGCGCGTTGAGCGCCTTGGGGAGCAGCTCCCGCGCGTCCATGCCCGGCGGCAGGGAGAGCCACACGAAGAATCCCCCAGCCGGGATGTTCCACGTGGAACCCTCGGGCATCTCAGCGGTGAGCTCGCTCAGCATCGCGTCGGACCGTTCGCGATGCCCGTCCCGGAACGCCTCGATCAGTCCCTGCCAGTCCTGGGTCGAGAGCCAGCGGTTCGCCAGAAGCTGCGTGAGGTTGGACTGACAAAGATCCGCGGCCTCCTTGAGCAGCACGAACTTCTCCCGGAGCGGACCCGGCGCGGCGATCCAGCCGACACGGATGCCCGGGGAGAAGATCTTCGACAGTGTGCCGATGTAGATCGTTCGCTCGGGCACCAGGCTACGCAGCGCCGTGCGCATCTCCCCCTTGAAATCGAGGAGCCCGTAGGGGTTGTCCTCGACGATCAGCAGGTCCTCCCGCGCCGCGATCTCGGCCAGTTGCTGCCGGCGCCCCTCGGAAAGGGACACTCCAGCGGGATTCTGATGGTTGGGCACGGTGTACAAGAACTTGGGTCGGCGGCCACTCGCCCGGATCCGGCCCAGCCGCTCGGCGAGGACATCCGGGGCGATGCCGTCGCCATCCATCGGCACGTGCATGACCTCGGCCTCGTAGGCGGAGAAGGCGCTGAGGGCGCCGACGTAGGACGGACCCTCGGCGAGGACGACGTCCCCGGGGTTGCACAACAGCTTCGCGGTCAGATCGAGCGCCTGCTGGCCCCCGGTGGTCACGACGAGCTCATCGGCATGGGCCGGGACGCCCTCGTGGTCCATCACGTGGGCGAGTTGTTCACGCAGTGGCGCGTGCCCCTGGCCTCCGCCGTACTGGAGCGCGACGGATCCCTCTTCGGCGATCACCTGCCGTGCCAGGTCGCCCACCGCGTCGAGGTCCAATGCCGACAGGAAGGGCATCCCACCGGCCAGCGACACCACCTCGGGGCGATTCGCCACCGCGAACAGCGCTCGGATCTCGCTTGCCGCCATACCGCGTGTGCGGGCAGCGAAGTGCGCCTCGTAGCTGTCCAGGCGGATCTCGCTCACCGTGTGCTCCTCGCCGTGGGTGACCGCTGCAGAGTAGCGTTGCAGGCACCGGGGAACCTGGGACCATCCACGCCACGCCCGGTCCGGACGTTCGAGCGATCGAGGAGGAGAAGCGTGAGGGCTCCACGAAACCGCTCCGAAGGAGCGCATCGTGCCGCTCGCGTGAGCCACCCGAGCGTCGTCGCGCTGGCGCTGGCCCCGCAGGCAGTGGCGGCTCGCGAGGACGGCCCCCGCGCCGGGCGCACGATCGTTCGTGCCGTCGTGGGCTTGCTGATGGGCGTGGGGCTGGGGTTCGTGATCGCTGCGGCACTGCCCCGTCGCCGCGCTTGGGAGACGGGCCCGGGTGGCGCTCCCTGACCCGGCGTGGCCTCACGGCCCCGGTGCAGCGATCGGGCGCCCGACGAGCTCAGTGGGTGGACGCTCCGACGTGCTCGATGATCGACTCGCCCGCTGAGGCACCGTAGCCCGACGTCGAGAAGAAGCGCGCGAGGGAGCTGGCCAAGGCGTCGGCCAGGGAGTCCTGCCATTGAGGGTCGACCAGGCGAGCCGCGTCACGCGGCGACGTCAAGAAGCCCGGCTCGGTGATGACAGCCGGCATGCGCGTCTCGCGCAGGAGGGTCCAGGTGACGGGGTGCACCCGGCAATCGGGCAGCCATCCGGCGCTGGCGACTCCCGCATGGATGTGCTCGGCCAGACGCCTCCCGGCTTCCGAAGTGGCGTGCAGAGAACCGAAGTAGTAGCTCGCCGTACCGGCGGCGCGGGGGTTGTGGTGGGCGTTGACCCCGATTCCGAGGACGACGTCGCTACCCAGTTCGTTGGCGAGACGCGCGCGCTCGCTCGGGGGCGGGTCCGTGTCCGGTCCGCGGCTCAAGGTGGCCTCGGCGCCGAGCGCGGCCAGGCGCCCGACGAGGCGTGTGGCGACCTCCCAGGTGACGACATGGCCAGGCGCACCGTCCGGGCTCGTCGGCCCCGAGTGGCCGACGCCGAACCCCGGATCGACGAGGATACGGGTGCCGGGTAGCCCGCGGCCGGCGAGGCGCCGCAGCGCCTCACGTTCGCGGACTCGTGTGCTGACACCGGGCGACTGGTGGTCGCGTTGCAAGCGCATGAGGGCTCGGATCGTCGCGTCGCCAGCGACACCGTCGACGGCCAACCCCGTGTTGCGCTGGAACTCCTCGACGGCGGCGCGCGTCAGCCGCCCGAAGATGGCGTCCTCCGGGCCGGCGTCGAAGCCCAACTGCCCGAGTCGGCGTTGTAGCTCGAGCACGTCGTCGCCGCGCATCGGTGTGCGCGAGTGCCACAGGAGCCGGTCGCCCAGGGTGTAGCTGGCCTCGACCAGCGCCTCCCAGGTCTCCTGGCCGATGACGCCGTTCGCGGGCAGGCCGCGTCGCCGCTGGAACGCCCGGACGGCCGCGAGCGTCGCGGCGCCGAAGTGCCCGTCGAGGGGAAGGGATGGGTCGACGATGCGCGCGAGTCGCTCCTGGACGTCGCGCACGGCGGGCCCTTCGTCACCCGCGACGATGCGGGGCGGGGCCTGCTCGTCCCTGACCATCGAAGCCGCTGTCCCTTCGCCGGGCGATAGCTTAGCCGATCGCCGGGCCGTGGCTAGCCAACGACCTCGTCCACGTCGGCGAGGAGTTCGTTCTTGCCCTTCGCACCGACGATGCGCTTGGCCTCCTCGCCCTCCTTGAGGAGCAGAAGCGTCGGGATCGACATGACGCGGTACCGGCGCGCGACGTCAGGGTTCTCGTCCACGTTCAGCTTGAGGACCTTCAGGTCGTCGCTGCGTTCGCTCGCGATCTCGTCGACGATCGGGCTCACGATGCGGCACGGGCCGCACCATTCCGCCCAGAAGTCGACGAGGACCGGCTTCTCGGCCCCCTCGACCTCCGCCTTCCACTCCTGGTCCGTCACGGGTTGTGCGCTCATCGTCTTGCGCCTCCGAAATGGTGGTCTGATCGGATCGCGGTCGCTCGTTCACCGCGCGGATACTGGGCGGTAAACGCCCCGCGATCGACGGCTATTCCGGCCGCGGGGAAGCGACGCGGGCGGTCGGTGGGACCGTACCGCTGCGAGGGTCCGGCAACACTCGGCCCTGTCGGTACATCCTGCGTGGGCCGCTGGCGGAAAATGAGGCGAGGGGCGCCGGAGCGCCCCTCGCCAGCGGCTCGGATGACGGGGGGACAGCCGAACCGCGTCCGATTGCCGCGCCTGCGGCAGACCGGGAACCGACATCGCGTGTTCGGGGAGTCTACCCGCAATCTCTCGCCTTACCCAAGTATTCGGGCCCTTGTGTCTACTGGAGCGGGCCCGGGGATCGGTCAGGCGCGGACCATCTCCCGCCGGTCGCCGGAAGGGCCCGCGGACCACCAGTCCCCGCTCCAGTCACTGGACGAGCCCGCGGGCCGCGAGCCACCGCTCCACGTCGATCGCCGCCTTACAGCCCATACCGGCGGCGGTGACCGCTTGGCGATACGTCTTGTCGACGACGTCACCCGCCGCGAAGACCCCCTCGGCACTGGTGGCGGTCGTCGGCTCGTCGACGAGCACGTAGCCCTCCTCGTCGAGCTCGAGCTGGCCCTGCAGCAGCTGCGTGGCGGGGTCGTGGCCTATCGCGAGGAACAGGCCGTCGGTGCGGTGCTCCCACTGCTCGCCCGTTCGGGTGTCCTCGAGCACGACCCCGGTGACCAACTCCTCGCCGAGCACGTCGGCCACGCGAGTGTTCCACGCGAAGTCGATCTTGTCGTTCTTGAACGCCCGCTCCTGCATGATCTTCGAGGCCCGCAGCTCGTCCCGGCGGTGTGCCACGACGACCCGGGAGGCGAACTTCGTGAGGAACGTGGCCTCCTCCATGGCGGAGTCGCCGCCACCGACCACCACGAGCTCACGGTCCCGGAAGAAGAAGCCGTCGCAGGTCGCGCAGCTGGACACGCCCTTGCCGATCAGGCGCTGCTCGCTCGGGAGCTCGAGCCACCGAGCGCTCGCGCCGGTCGAGACGATCACGGCGTGGGCGCGGATCTCGTCGGTCCCCACCCGGACCACGAACGGCGACCCGTGCTCGAGGTCCATCGATTGGACGTCCGAGGTGAGCATACGGGCGCCGAAGCGCTCGGCCTGCTTGCGCATGTCGGCCATGAGGGTGGGGCCGAGGATCCCGTCGGGGAAGCCGGGATAGTTCTCGACGTCCGTGGTCAGCATCAGCTGGCCGCCGGCCTCGCTGCCCTCGATGACGAGCGGCTCGAGCTCCGCGCGGGCGGCATAGAGCGCGGCGGTGTAGCCCGCCGGCCCGGAGCCGACGATGACGACGTTCTCGATGCGGTCTGTCATGGTACGGGTTCCTTCTGTCTGTCCCACCATCCGGGGGCGTTCCCGCGATGCAACGCAGCGCCGGGACGTACCCTTCCCGAGATCGGCGCGGGGCGAGTCGGGACCGCCGAGAGTCGGGAGCGGCAAGCGCGCCCCCGACCGTACACTGCCGAGCGATGGAACCCGAGCCCTGCGTGAATCACCCGGAGACCACCACGCGGTTGGCGTGTTCAGCCTGCGAACGGCCGATCTGCCCGCAGTGCGTCCGTCGCAGCAGCGTCGGTCAACGGTGCCCGGATTGCTCGGGCCCCCCGCCGGGCGCCCAGGGTCCCAGCAATGCCGGCCGCATGATCCGCGCCGCCGGCCCCAGCGCTCTCCTCGCGCTCGGGGGCGGGATCCTCGTGGCCCAGATCGGGTTCGGCTCGATCATCCTGGGGGCGATCGTGGGGTTCGGTATCGGCAAGCTGACCGCGTGGGGCAGCGACGGGCGGACCGACCCGCCGTTCCCGTATCTCGCCGTGGGCATCGCGCTGGGCGGGTTGATGGTCGGCTCGTTGATCGTGAACGCGAGCCTCGTCCCACCACAGGCCTTCGGCGTTCTGGCGTACCCCGCTGCCGGGTACTTCGCTTGGCGGGGGCTGCAGATGTGAGGCGTGCCCCCGACCGGGCCGGCGCGAGGGGTGCGGCGGTGCCCGAGGCCGCGAGATCGCTCGTTGCCGGGTTCAGGACGTGGGGTCGGTACGCGCGGTGACCTCGCACCCATCGATGGTCACGAGCAGTGCCACGCGTTCGCCGTCTCCGGTCAATGCGAGCACGGCGATCCCTGGGCTGCCGTCGAGGGTGCCCTCGGCGATCTCCAGTACCGCGGCGTCGGGCCCGAGCTCGTCCTCGATCGTCCCGGCGCACTCCTCGGCGCCCAGCTCCTCCAGCGCCGCGTGAACCTCGCGCCATCGAGCGTCGATGGCCGCGGGGTCCGCAGGACCCGTCTGCGGGCCCGCATCGTCCCGGTAGCGCTCGGCGAGCGCCTCCTCGTGGGTCGGGGCGTCGTCCAGCGGTCCGGCGCTCTCCTGGATGCGTAGAGGGGCCAGCCCGGTCCCGTCATCGGCCGGTGCGTCGTCCGCCGGCGCGTCCGCGTCGGGCTCCTCCATCGGTTCCACGTCCCGGGACTCGGCGTCGAGCGCGTCCTCGTCGGGCGCGTCCTCGGCGGGCGCGCCCTCGTCGAGTGCCTCCTCGTCGGGCGCCGCCTCCTCGGCGACATCGGCGTCGTCGGTCGTGGCGTCGTCGGTCGGCCCGATGTTCAACAGGGTGGGCAGAGCGACCGCCGCGAGCGCGATCGCGGCGGCGATGCCCAGCGGCCCCTTCCACGCACGTCGCGACCGACCCACCGCCGCCGGTGTGACCTCGCCGGCCGAGGCGTCACTGGCCGCCGACGTGTCACCGGTCGGCGTGGCGATCGCTGCGGCGGATCCCCGTGTCCGGTCCCAGGCCGCGTCCAGGTGGCCGGCGAGGCGCTCGCGGTACCCGGCCGGCGGCGTCACGGCGTCGATGTCGCGCAGCTCGACGCGCGCCGCGGCGAGCGTGTCGAGGCGACGGGCGATCTCGGGATCCGTTGCGATCCGTGCTTCCAGCCGTGCCACGTCCCGCTCGTCGAGCTCGCCCTCCAGGTAGGCGGCCAGCTCCTCGTCGCCGGGCCCGTCGGCCTCGGCTCCGGCATGGTGGGGGTCGCGGTGGTCGGTCATCGTCCCGTTGGAGGTCGGGAATCGGTGGAGGGTTCCACCTCGTCGGCGGATCGGTCGGTCAGAAGCTGCGCGAGCCGTGCGTGCCCACGATGCACGCGTGATTTCACGGTGCCCACCGCGACGCCCGCACGCTCGGCGATGTCGCGCTGCGGCCATCCGAGCACGTCGTGCAGGACGACGGCCTCGCGCTGCTCGTCGTCCAGCTCGGCGAGGGCGCGGCGCAGCTCGTCGTTGAGTTCCCGGCGCGACAGCGCGTCCTCGACCTCGGGGTCCGGGCCGGCGTGGCGGTCCTCGAGCGGCACGGTGGCCGGCCGCCGGCTCCGCTTGCGGGCCAGGTCGTTGCAGACGTTGGTCGCGACGCGGTACAGCCACGTCGAGAACTTGGCCTGGCCGCGGAACGTGTCCGCGCGGCGCATGACCACGACGAAGGTCTCCTGGGCCGCGTCCTCGGCGTCGTCGGCGTCCCTGAAGTAGCGGTAGCAGATGCCGTAGACGCGATCGGCGTAGCGGTCGACCAGCTCGTCGAACGCTCCGCGGTCGCCTGCGGTGACACCCGCGACCAGTTCCTCGTCGGTCGCGGCCCTGGGGTCGCCGGCGCCCATCAGGGGGGCTCCCCCCGGATGTCGAGGACGCTGAAGGCCGCGGCGTACTGCCCGTCGTCGCCGTCGAAGTCCGGTTCCACCAGCGGGGGCACGACGTAGACCAGCACGTACCGCGCTTCGACGCCGTCGCCCTCGATGACCTCGACGGAGTCGGCGCCGCTGACCTCGTCGAGCGTTTCCCAGTCGTCGACGTCGTCGCTGGGTTCGTCGGCGACTCGCACCTCGAACGAGATGCCGTCGCTCGGGGTGTGCAGGGTGATCTCCGCGAGCTCGTGCGCCTCCCCGAGGTCCGCGGTGAAGCCGACACCGGGCTTCTGGCCCTCGAACTCCGCGTCTTCGTACAGCTCGGTGCGCCAGAACGTGGACGCGTCCGCGTCGAGGAGATTCGGCAGCTGCTCGTCCCGCTCCACGTTGTTGCCACCGGGGTAGTCCTCCACCTCGGGAGGGTCGAAGGCGGTGAGATCGCCGGCCCCGATCTCGACGGGCGTTTCCTCGTCGGCCTCGTCGTCGCCCTCGACGACCTCCGCCACGAGCCGGGGGATGCGATCGACGTCGACGAGCCCGCTGGCGAGGCCCACGGCCGCCAATGTCGCAACCACCGCGAGCGAGGCCAGGACCGAGGCGAGCCATGCACCCTCGACACGCCGGAAGCGTCGGGGGCTCGCCTGCGCGTCGGCCGACTCGGCCGTGTCGTTCGTCGTCGAGGGAGGGGGCACCCCCTCGGGGGGCTCGGCCGGCGGCGAGGCCTCGGTGCTGTCGTCGGAGGACTCGGCGATGCGCTGCGCCCACGGGTGGAACGTCCATCCGAGCTCGAGGACCGAGCGGTGCCGGTCGGCCGGGTCGACGGTGAGGGCGGTCGCCAATGCCGCCTCGATGGCCTCCGGGACGTCGGGTCGCAGGGATCGTGCCGGCAGCGGGTCCTCCTGGAGCCGCATCGTGGCCGTCTCCATGGTCGAGTTCCCCAAGAAGGGCGGCGTTCCCGTGAGCGCCTCGTAGAGCACGCACGCGAAGGCGTACTGGTCGGCACGGCCGTCGAGCGGCTCACCCCGGACCTGTTCGGGCGCGATGTAGGTCGCGGTGCCCAGCAGCGTCCCGGTTTGTGTGAGGTCACGGCTGGACTGCGCGGCCTTGGCGATGCCGAAGTCGGCGACCTTCACGATCCCGTCGGGGGCCCAGAGGATGTTCGCCGGCTTGACGTCCCGGTGCACCAGTCCGTGCAAGTGCGCGTCGGCCAGGGCCGCCGCGACCTGCTCGGCCAGGCTCGCAACGTCCTCCAGGGGAAGGGGACCCTCCTCGGCCACGCGCTCCTTGAGGGTCACACCCTCCACGTACTCCATGACGAGGTAGGTCCAGCCCGCGTCGTCCCCGGTGTCGAAGATGGCCACGACCCCGGGGTGCCCGAGCTTGGCGGCTGCGACCGCCTCGCGTCGGAAGCGCTCGCGGAAGGCGTCGTCTGCCGAGAGGTGTTCGTGGAGGATCTTGACGGCCACCGTGCGCGCCAGCGTCCGATCGTGGGCCCGCCACACCTCCGCCATGCCGCCCACGGCGATCCGCTCTTCGAGTACGTATCGGCGCGCGAGAACCTGCGGGACCGGCGGCCCCGACGTGGGGGTCGGCGTCGCTCCCGCTGGCAGCGCTGAGGTTCGATCTTCCTGAGTCATCCATGTGGGCCGACGGATCGCGGTGGTCGACACCTGCCGGCAGTGTAGTCGAGCGTTACCGCCGTCCGGGCGGTGGGGCGTCCGTGACCTCAGTCACCGATGTCGGCGGTGGCCGCCCGCTCGGGGGAAGCGAGCGACAGCAGGGCGTCGATCCGGTGCAGCACGACCGTGTCCGGCGGCCGGCGGACGGTTGCCTCCACCTCGTCGGTGTGGCGCCGGAACCTTGTGACGACGGCGCCGTTCTCGTCCGCGGTGTCTCGAAGCAGCTCCCGGAGGCTCTCGTCGCTGGTGCCGCCGTCGACGGCGGCCGCGCCCGCCTGCGCGACGGACCGTGCGGTGGTCTCGGCCTGCATCGTGTTGACGACGACCGCGCCCGTCTCGAACAACAGGAGGCCAACGACGGCGAGCGCCACGATCAGCTTGAGCAGTCCGTCGACGATCACGTCGCCGCGTTCCACGTGGACCACCTCCCTGACCCGTTGCCGACTCCCGGTCGCGAATCGGCCACCGGTCGGTCCGCAGGCGAGGTATCGGCCCCGATGCGGGCGGCCTTGAGCCCGTGGGCGGTCAGCCGCGCGCACGCCGCCAGAGCGATCGGAGGGGCAGGGGGTCGTCGATGCGCAGGGTCGCCGCGGCGGCCAGGTAGGTCACGCCCGTCGTAACGATCGCGAGCGGGGTGCCCACGAGCGCGGGCAGGTCGCCGAGGAGCAGCACGGCGGCGACGGCGACGACGCCCGCGACCGCCACCGCTGCCCAGGTGCGGGCCAGGCGCCCCCCACCGACCCGCACGTGGACACCGAGACGGCGGCGGACGGCGCGCCGCAGCAACCCGAACTCGAGCCACGCCGAGACGCCCGCGGCGATCGCGAGGCCGAGCGCGCCGAGGCGCGGCAGCGCGGGATCCTCGCGCAGACCGGCGTCGAGGGGGCCCAGAGCGGGCAGCTCACCCACGAGCGCGAGGTCGCCGTCGGGCATCAAGGCCACCCGGTCGAACTGGAGCATGAGCACCGCGCCGAGCGTGGCGGCGAGGAGCATCCGGAGCGCGGCATAGACCGCGGGCCGCCGTGTATCCCCGGCCGCGTAGAGCGTGTTCTGGAGGAGGCGCGACGACGTCGTCGCGAGCAGACCGACGCAGAACCCGATGAGGATGAACCACACGAGCCGTGTGTCGCTCGCGTCGAACGCGAGCCGCTCGTAGAGCAACCTGATGATGAACTCGCCGAGCACGACGAACCCGAGGATGCTCGGAGCGACGAAGAACGCGATCCGCGCGAGTCCGTCGCGCAGGCGCGTGGCCAGTGCATCCCGTGCCGCCTGCGTGTCGGCGTCGGCCGCGGCGCGCCCACGGGCGAGTTCGGGCAGCTCCGCGGCCGCGACGCTCATGCCGAACAACGCGATGGGGAGCATGTAGAGCGGTTGTGCGAGCATCATGGCCGAGACGGCGCCGGTGGCGAGCAGGGTGGCGAGTGCGAGCTCCACGTAGGTCATCAGCTGGACCACCCCGCGGCCGGCCACGATCGGCCCGAAGGCGCGAATCGCTTGCCGCACCGGGGGGAACCCCAGGTCGAGGCTGGGGCGTGGGATCCCGCCGAGCAGGCGGACGACCCGGGGGAGCTGCACGGCCAGCTGCGCGGCGCTGCCGACCAGGACGCCCCACGCGAGCGCCTGTGCGATGTTGGCGAGCCCGAGGCCGGCCAGACCGGCCGCTACGACCGCAGCGATCTGGGCGGCGCTCCAGAGCACCGGCGCGACGTAGGAGAGGAAGAAGCGCCGGTGGCTGTTGAGGATCCCGAGGCACCACGCGGAGAGGACGAGCAGGCCGATCCCCGGGAACAGGATCCGCATGAACGTCACCGTGAGGTCGAACTGTGGGGTCCCGATCCACCCGAACGCGATGAGGCGCGCCAGGGGCTCGGCCAGCAACAGGCCGATGAGGGCGAAGCCCCCGGTCAGGAGCGCGAGGAGCGTGCCGACGACCCGCGCCATGTGAGCCGCGTCGCGCTCGCGCCCCTCGGCGAGCAGCTGGCTGAAACCCGGGATGAACGACGCCGAGAGGACGCCTTCTCCGAGCAGGTTCTGCAGGAGGTTCGGGATACGGAAGGCCGCTCGGAACGCGTCGGCCTGGGGCCCGGTGCCCAGGAACGACGCCACCGCGGCCTCACGGGCGAGACCCGCGATGCGGGAGAGCCCGATCCCCGCGGCGACGAGGTAGGAACTGCGTTGGGAGGAGCCCTCGCGGGCGGGGTCACCGCCCTCCGGATCGGGCGCTGGATCGCTCATCGACGCTCGGTCCCACCGTCGCCGGGGACGCGCGCGTGCGCGCTCACGTAGCGTCGGCGCGGCCGTGCTCCGGGACGGCCTTGCGGACGAGGTCCCGCTCGTTCGGGTGCGCCATGCACGCGAGCGCGTCGTCGATGGGCAGCCACCGCACCTCCTCGGCCTCGTCGTCGCGCGCGCTCGGGTCCCCACCCACCGCAGCCATGCGGTAGTAGTGCACGAACTTGTGGTACCGCACACGGTCGTCGCGCCAGACGAACCAGTAGTCGATGACGCCGAGCTTCTCCTCGATACGGCACTCGATGCCGGTCTCCTCGGCGACCTCGCGCAGCGCAGCCGTCTCGTGGTCCTCGTCGGGTTCGAGGCCGCCCTTCGGCAGCGTCCACTGCAACTCGCCAGCGGCGTTCCGGCGGGCGATCAGCAACACCCACCAGCCATCGGCACGTGGGTCCACGACGATCCCGCCGGCGGACACCGCACGCTTGGTGGGATAGCGGGGCATGCCGCGGAGCATAGACGGTCGAGCCCGTTCTCGGCTCGGTGCGGTCACCGTTGACGAGTCAAGTCGGGCCGCCGAGACGCCGAGGGAGGTGATGAGGGCCCTTACGGGTGGAGCGGCGCGCGCGGACGGTCACAGGCGCGTGCCCGATCGCAGGAGGCTGCAGTGCCGGACGTCCACGACTATCTCCGCTTGCTCGCCGAGAAGGACGGCAGCGACCTGCACGTGAAGGCCGCCGGGCCCGCGCACATCCGCATCGACGGAGACCTGTCCGAGGTCGGCGAGCTGCCCGAGCTGTCGCCGCAGGACACCGCTGACTTCGCGCGCCAGTTGCTCGACGAGCACACCGCGGCGCGGCTCGAGCGTGGTGAGGAGATCGACCTCGCCTACTCGATGCCGGGCGTCGGACGGTTCCGCGTGGCGGTCTTCACCCAGCGTGGTTCCGTCGGGCTGGTCTTCCGCCGGGTCCTGCAAGGGGCGCAGGACTTCGATGCCCTCGGGCTGCCCGCGGCGGTGCGCAAGCTCGCCGAGGAGCAGCGGGGCCTCGTCCTCGTGACCGGGCCGACCGGTTCCGGGAAGACGACGACGAGCGCGGCGATGATCAGCCACATCAACAAGAACCGTCGTTGCCACATCGTCAGCGTCGAGGACCCGATCGAGATCCTGCACCGCGACGAGCGGGCGATCGTCGATCAACGGGAGGTCGGGATCGACACGCGGGACTTCACCACCGCGCTGCGCTCGGTGGCCCGCATGGATCCCGACGTGATCTTCGTCGGCGAGATGCGTGACCTCGAGACCGTGCGCGCGGCGCTGCAGGCGGCGGAGACCGGGCATCTCGTGCTCTCCACGCTGCACACCCAGAGCGCGGCCGAAACGATCAATCGCGTCATCGACCTCTTTCCCCCGCACCAGCAGCAACAGACGCGGCTGGCGCTGGCGAACACCCTGAAGGGGATCGTGAGCCAGCGGCTCCTGCCGCGCGTCCAGGGTGGTCGCATCGCGGCGATCGAGGTGCTCGTGATGACCACGCGCCTGTACGACTTCGTCGTGGATCCGGACAAGTCGGAGATGCTCGAGGACGCCATCGCCGAGGGCGAGTACTACGGGATGCAGACCTTCGACCAGCACCTCTTGGCCCTCTACCGCGACGGGGTGGTCACGTTGCGCGACGCGCTGGGAACGGCGACGAGCCCGCACGACTTCCGGGTGGCGGTGCGGGCGGCCGGCCTCGCCACCGCCTGAACCGGCTCGGACGACCTCGCCTGCCGCTGCGGGCCCGCTGCGCGCCGCGCGCGTCGACGGGGCGGACGGGACGGGCTCCGAGGCGCCGTGCGGGTGAGTGGACGCACTAGCATGGCGCGGCGATGACCGCCGAAGTGGCCGACTCCCAGCAACGTCAGCTCGCGACCATGGTCGCGGTGTACCCGCTCGCCGACGAGCTCGGCGAATGGTTCGCCGCCGCCGGTCACGAGCTCTACCTCGTGGGCGGCACCGTGCGCGACACGCTGCTCCACGGGCCGGGGGCGCAGGACCTCGACTTCGCGACGAGCGCGCGCCCGGAGGAGACCGAGCGGCTGCTGAACGGTTGGGCGGACCACGTGTGGACCACCGGCGCGCGGTTCGGGACGATCAGCGCGTGGCGCGACGACACGGTCGTCGAGATCACCACGTTCCGCGCCGACCGCTACGAGCCGGGCTCGCGTCACCCCGAGGTCGTGTACGGCGAGCGCATCGAGGAGGACCTCGCCCGGCGCGACTTCACGATCAACGCGATGGCGGTGCAGGTCCCCGAACCGCGATTCGTCGACCCGTTCGGGGGGCTGCAGGACCTGCGGGATTCCCGGTTGCGGACTCCGCAGGTTCCCGAGGTGAGCTTCGGGGACGATCCGCTGCGCATGGTGCGGCTCGCCCGCTTCGTCGGCGTGCTGGACGCCGAGCCCGACGAGCCCGCCCGCGCGGCGGCCGAGCGGATGGCCGTCGAGCTCGACACGGTCAGCCGCGAGCGCTTGCGCGACGAGCTGGACAAGCTGGTCGTGACCCCGGCCGCGGCGAAGGGCATCGACGTGCTCTGCGACACCGGGCTCGCCGACCGTTTCGTTCCCGAGGTCAGCGACCTGCGGATGGAGCGGGATCCCATTCATCACCACAAGGACGTGTACACCCACAGCCTCGCGGTGATGGAGCGCTGCCCGCGCGACGATCGCATCCTGCGCCTCGCCGCGCTGCTGCACGACATCGGCAAGCCGCCCACCCGCGAGTTCCATGCCGGCGGCAAGGTCACGTTCCACCACCACGAGGTCGTGGGCGCGCGAATGGCGCGGCAGCGGTTGAAGGAACTGCGCTATCCCGGCGACGAGGTCGAGAAGATCTGCCAGCTGATCGCGATGCACCTGCGCTTCCACGGGTACGCGGACCAGCCGTGGAGCGACTCGGGGGTGCGCCGCTACGTCCGCGACTGCGGCAGCGACGAGCAGCTGTGGCGCCTCAACCAGCTCACCCGTGCCGACATCACAACCCAGAACAAGAAGAAGGCGCGGTGGCTGGAGAGGTCGGTCGACCATCTCGAGGCGCGGATCGAGCAGCTCAAGGAGGAGGAGGAGCTCTCGAGGATCCGTCCGGCGCTCGACGGGAACGAGATCATGCGCTACCTCGACCTCCAGCCCGGGCCGCTCGTCGGTGAGGCACGCGAGATGCTGCTCGATGCCCGTCTCGACCAGGGCCCGATGAGCGAGGAGGAGGCCTACGCGCTCCTCGACCAGTGGGCGCAGGAGCGCGGGCTGCGCTAGCGGCGCTCCCCCACCCTCGACCGGAACGCTCGATCTCCCCTCGGCCGATGGCGCCTCCGCCCGGCGCAGGACGGCGTAGGCTGCGTCCATGAGCTACCGCGAGTGGGCTCCCGGGGAGCGTCTGCGCGAGCACGTGCTGTGCGCGTGGGCCAGGCACTTCCCGGACGGGTCCGACGCCGGCGCGGCGGTGGTACCCGACGCCTGCATGGACGTGGTCTGGACCGGGCGGACCCTGCTCGTGGCAGGCCCCGACACGCGACCCGCACCGGTCGTGGCCGGCCCGGGCAGCGGCTTCGTGGGGCTCCGCTTCCGCACCGGTCGTGCGCCGGACGTGCTCGGCGTGCCATCGTCGGTGCTCCGCGACCGACGGGTACCGGCAGCGGACGTCTGGGGCGCGCCCGCGCAGCGGCTCACCCAGCGGCTCGGCGAGGCCGGGACCGCAGTCGCGCAGGTGCAGCTGATCGAGGCGTTCGTCGCCGCTCGGCTCGACCGGGACGCGACGTCCGCGCGCGGCTCGGTCGATGCGGCCCTGACCCAGGGGCTGGTCGGTGAGCTGCTCCGCGCGCCGCAGCGCCGAGTGGGGGAGCTGGCGGGCGACCTCGGGGTCGGGGAGCGTCGGCTGCGCCGCCACTGTGAGGCAGCGGTCGGGTACGGCCCCAAGACCCTCCAGCGTGTGGTCCGCTTCCGCCGCTTCCTGCACCTCGCGGAGCGGTGTCCCGGGGCCGGTCTCGCCGAGCTCGCCCTGGCCGCCGGCTATGCGGACCAGGCGCACCTCACCCGCGAGGCACGCGCGCTGGGGGGTGCGGCACCCACCGTGCTGGTGGGCTCCCCCGATCCCGTCGTCGCCTCGCCGGTGTCCGAATCGTTCAAGACGGGCGCGTGGACCCCCGGGCAGCCTGCCGGCCATGGATGACACACGACGCACCGCCGCCCGCACCTTCCTGTATCGCAACGGCCGCGTGCTCGAGCGGCGCCTGTTCGCGGCGCTGTTCGAGGGCGCCGACCCGGCCGGGGTCGTCGAGGCCCTCCGCGGCTACCAGAATCCCGACGGTGGCTTCGGCCACGGGCTCGAGCCCGACAAGCGCTGCCCGCACAGCATCCCCGCCGACGTCGAGGTCGCGCTCGGGACGCTGGCCGCCGCCGGAACGGTCGACGAACCGATGGTCAGCCGCGCGTGCGACTGGCTCGTGTCGATCGCTGACCCTTCCGGGGCGGTGCCGCTCGGGTTCCCGGTGATCGAGGGCTACCCGCGCGCCGACCACTGGGCCGAGTGGACCTATGAACTGAGCCTCTTTCCCACCGCCGGGCTGGTGGGGCTGCTGCACCGGCTCGGTGTCGTGCACCCGTGGCGCGACCGCGCCGAGGCGTGGTGCTGGACGACCATGGAGGCGGAGATCCCCCGGGAGGCGCACGCCATCGCGGACTGCCTCTGCTTCCTCGAGCACGTACCCGACCGGCCCCGCGCTGAGAAGGTCGCCGCCGGCGTCGCGGACGCCCTGGCCGAGGCGAGCTTCTACCGGGGGGATCCCGACAGCGAGGAGTACGGCGTCACGCCCCTGTACCTGGCCCCCACCGCGGCATCGCCGTGGCGGGAGTTGTTCTCCGACGAGCTCATCGCCGCCCACCTCGATCGGCTGGAGGCCGATCAGCAGGACGATGGCGGCTGGCCGATCCAGTGGGACCCGCCGAGCGAGGCGTCGATCCTGGAGTGGCGCGGCATCGAGACGCTCCGGGCGCGACGGGTCCTGGACGCCTATGGCCGCTGACCGGCCTCGGCGGCCTGCCTCCGAGCGGCCGCCACCGTCTCGATCAACCGCGAGGCGAACGGGTGGCTGGTCAGCTCGTCGAGCGTGATCGGGCGGGCGCCGCCCGGTTCGGGTGCCGCGATCGGGCGCCGCCAGTTCGGATAGTCGTCCACGGTGCCCGGCAGGTTGGGCTGGCGCAGATCCCCGACCGCGTCGTGGAGGCTCGCGGCCACCAGCCGGGCGGGCGAACGGCCGAGGAACGCGTGCATCGCCAGCACCTGCTGTTGGACTTCGGCCGGGAGTCCGGGGGGCTCGTTCGGGACGTCCCCGACGCGTTCGAGGTCGTCGACGAGCAGCTGTGCCATTTCGTCGCGCTCGGCCTGCCGCGCCGCGCGGGCGTCGACGGGATCGTGGCCCTCGCCGTGCAGCCCGAGCTCGTCGCGGAGGTCGACGTCGGCGAGCTCCCACCATCCCGCCGCGCTCGGCAGGTCGTGGGTCGTCACGCTCGCGAGCGCCTCGCGCGGGTAGTCGTCGGCGGAGCGGAGCTCGCCCTCGTCGTCGCGCTCGAAGTAGAGCACCGACGAGGAGAGGACGTGGCGGTCCGCGAGCGCGTCGCGAACGCCCTCCGGCACGGTGCCGAGGTCCTCGCCCACGAGGACCGCTCCGGCCTCGTGGGCTTCCAGTGCGAGGATCCCGAGCATCTCGTCCGACGGGTAGTCCACGTACGTCCCGTCGGCGGCGTCGGCGCCCTCGGGGATCCAGAACAATCGGAACAGGCCGAGGATGTGGTCCACGCGGATCCCGCCCGCGTGGCGCAGCACCGCACGCAGCATCGACCGGAACGGTGCGTAGCCGGACTCGGGCAGCCGATTCGGTAGGAGCGGGGGCTGCTGCCAGTCCTGACCCTGCTGGTTGAAGGCGTCGGGCGGCGCGCCGACGGTCACACCGAGGCCCAGCTCGTCCTGGAGCGCCCAGGCGTCGGCCCCACCCTTGTCGACCCCGACGGCGAGGTCGTGGACGATCCCAAGGCCGAGCCCGGCGTCAACGGCGGCGCGCTGCGAGTCGGCGAGCTGCTCGTCGCAGCACAGCTGCAGCCACTGGTGGTAGCGCACCCGCTCGGCGTGCGCGGCCCGGAAGGCCGCGACCTCGGCACGGTGGGGGTGGCGCAGCTCCGCGGGCCACTGCGAGAACGGCGTCCCGTAGCGCTCGGCGATCGCGCAGAAGGTCGCGAAGTCGGTCAGGTCGCGCCCCTCACGAGCGACGAACGATGCGAGGGCCTGTTCGCGCCCCGGGGATCGACCCGCGGCGAAGAGCCGTTCGAGGGCCGCCTGCTGGCGGGCGTGGACGGCGTCACGCTCGATACGGTCGGCCGTGTTGTCGCGGCGAGCACGTCGTGCGAGTGCGACCACTCGCTCGCGGTCCGCCGCGTCGAGCAGTTCGAACTCGGGCAGCGCGTCGACCCGCAGGTACATCGGGTTCGCGAACCGCCGACTCGAGGGGTAGTACGGCGACTCCTCCACCGGCACGCTCGGGTTCGCCGCGTGCAGCGGGTTCACCACGACGAAGTCGCCGCCGGCCCCGCCGGTCCAGCGCGCGAGTGCCGCCAGGTCGGCGAGGTCGCCGTGCCCCCAGCTGCTTTCCGACCGCAGGGCGTACAACTGCACCATCCAGCCCCATCCGAGGCCGACGTCATCGGGTCGGGGAGCGCGCGGGGGGGTGACGACGAGCGTGCTGTGGTGGGTCACGGTGCCTTCACGACCGGCGATCTCGAGGGTGAGCGCGTGGTCGCCCAGCGGGAGGTCGGTCGGCAGCGCGAGCGCGCCGGCCCGATGCCGCCGCCCGTCGATCGTCGCGGTCGCGGCCTGTCCCCATTGGTCGGGTCCCGCCGCCTCGGCGAGCCGGCGCCTGCCCCCGGGCCCGGTGAGGTCCGCGGTCAGGCGTGCATCGTCGTCGAGCGCGAGGGGCACGGGGACGGGACGGTCGCCGGTGACCACGTGGGTGGCGGGTGCGGAACGGCGCCAGGGCGCCTCGTTCGCCTGCGTGAGGGCGGCCCGGATCGAGGTCTGGTCCTCGCACGGCACCCCCAGCACGCGCAAGGCGGCCCGCACCGTGTCCTCCGGTACGGGCCGCTCGCGTTCGTCGCTGTCGCGGTAGGCGGTGGCGACCCCGTGGGCGTGCGCGAGTCGTCCGAGCTCGGGGTTGGTGCCGGCCGGCTGCCGTCCCGTGTCGCCCAACTAGCCCTGTTGGGTCTTCTGGAAGATGTCGTCGATCTCGTCGATGAGCTCCAGCAGCTTCCGCCCGACCTCGGGGTCCATCGACTTCTTCGCGTCGCCGGCCTGCTTCAGCGTCCGCCACACGAGGTCGTGCAGGTGCGGGAACTGCTCGACGTGTGGCGGCTTGAAGTAGTCGGCCCAGAGCACCATGACGTGGTGCTTGACGAGCTCCGCGCGCTGTTCCTTGATCATGATGGCGCGGTCCCGGAACACCGGGTCGTCGGAGTCCTGGTACTTCTCGGCGGACTTGACCACCGACTGGGCCTCGATCCGTGCCTGGGCGGGGTCGTACACGCCGCACATGAGGTCGCAGTGGGCGTTGACCGGAGCGGGATCGCGGAGACGGTCTGCGAGCCCTGCGAGACGCGCTGCGAGCATGGGTCCTCCTTGTTCCTCATCGATGGCGCGGACGTGGCTTCCGAGCCCGTAGCCTAACCACATGCGACGTGGATCAACCGGGCCGATGTCGTCGCACCGGCTCTCCGCGGCCAACGTCGGGGCCTCCTTCGCCCGCCTCGCCGCGATACTGGGCGGTCTCGTGGTCGCGGCGCTGGCGTGCGCCCATCGCCGAGTCGTCGTGCGGGGCGGGAGCATGCGTCCAACGCTCGAGCACGGCGATCGGCTGCTCGTCCGCCGGGGGGTGCGGGCCGTCACCGGCGATCTCGTGGTCGTGCGCCTGCCCGGGCGGGGGGAGGCCGTGAAGCGGGTCGTCGGCGTCGCCGGGGACACCGTCGAGCTCACGGGTCGCGCGACGCGGCTGGGAGCCGGCGAGGTGGCCGTCGCCGGCGACGCGTCTGCGGCGAGCACCGACAGCCGTCAACTCGGTCCGCTACCCCGGGGCGCCATCCGCGGGGTCGCGCGCAGCATCTACCACCCGCGGGAACGGGCGGGCCGGCTCACGCCGACCCGTCGCCGCTGATGAACTCGTCCACCATCTCGCGGCAGACGTCGTCGTGGTACTGCTCCGGGGGCGATTTCATGAAGTAGCTCGACGGGCCCAACAGCGGACCGCCGACGCCGCGCGCGCGGCCGAGGGCCGCGCACCGGATCGCGTCGATCACCACCCCCGCGGAGTTGGGTGAATCATGAACCTCGAGCTTGAGCTCCAGGTTCAGCGGCACGTCCCCGAAGTTCCGCCCCTCGAGGCGGATGTAGGCCCACTTGCGGTCCTCGAGCCACGGCACGTGATCGCTCGGGCCCACGTGGATCGAGTCGTTCGACATCGGCTCGGACAGCTGGCTCGTGACCGATTGGGTTTTCGACTGCTTCTTCGACGAGAGGCGCTCACGCTCGAGCATGTTCATGAAGTCCATGTTCCCGCCGAAGTTCAGCTGGTAGGTGCGGTCGATGTGCACCCCGCGGTCCTCGAAGAGTCGCGCGAGCACGCGGTGCGCGATCGTGGCGCCGACCTGCGACTTGATGTCGTCCCCGATGATCGGCACGCCGGCTGACCGGAACCGCTCGGCCCAGGCGGGATCGCTGGCGAGGAACACGGGTAGGCAGTTGACGAACGCGACGCCCGCCTCGAGCGCGGCCTCCGCGTAGTGCGCGGTCGCCTCCTCCGAACCGACCGGGAGGTAGCAGACGAGCACGTCCGCCTCGACCCGTCGCAGCTCCTCGGCGACGTCCACCGGGGCGGCGTCGCTCTCCTCGCCGACCTCCCGGTAGTACTGCCCGAAGCCGTCCAGCGTGGGGCCTCGCTGGACCTCGATCCCCAGCGGCGCGACCTCGGCGAACCGCACCGTGTTGTTCGGTGCGGCGACCAGGGCCTCGGAGAGGTCGCGGCCGACCTTCTTCGCCTCGACGTCGAAGGCGGCGACGAACTCGAGGTCACGCACGTGCCAGCCACCGAGCTCGACGTGCATGAGCCCGGGCACGACCGTGTCGGGATCGGCGTCCGCGTAGTAGGTCACGCCCTGGACGAGCGCGCTCGCGCAGTTGCCGACTCCAACGACCGCCACGCGGACGGGGCTCGGTCGTGCGTCGGGCTGAGGGGGGCGGTCCATCTGGTCTCCTTGAACGGGTGCGGTGGTGATGAATCGGTGAGGTGCGCGATCAGGGGTGCGGGTCGGTGGGCGTGAATCCGGTGCGCTCGGCGGCGAGGAGATCGTCGAGCCAGGCGAGATCGTGCGCGGTGGTGCGCACGCCGTGACGGAGCAACGAGAGGGTGTAGGCGTCGGTGCCCGTCGACTCGGCGTGGGCGAGGGAGCGCTCGCGCTCGTCGAGTCGCTCGGCGAGCACCTCGCGGCGCCGCTCGAGGTGGCGCAGCCGCGACTCGGGCCCGAGGTGGCGGAAGAACGCGAGACGGAGCCGGAATCGCTCGTCGTCGGTGCCGCGGGAGCCCTCCTCCAGCAGTTCCAGGAAGCGGGCCCGCCCCTGCTCGGTGACCTGGTAGGCCTGCTTGCGGCGAGATCCGCGGTCTGCGGGGGCCAGTTTCTCGACGTCGCCTCGCCGCTCGAGCCGCGCGAGGGTCGGGTAGAGGCTGCCGAACGAGACGCTCCAGAACAGCCCCAGCCGTTGGCTGAGCTGCTTGCGCAGCTCGTAGCCGTGCAGGGGCCGCTCCAGGAGCAGCCCGAGGACGGCGAGCTCCAGCACGTCGACTCCTCGTCCCGTCTCGCGGTCACTGGCCCGCACCCGGCGGGTCGGTCGGCAGCGGGCATCTGCCGGCACCTTCGCCGCCCATCGGCACGATATATCGCCTCGATATGCCATGCGAGTCCGGGGCCTCGTCGCCGACGGTGGACGGTGCCGTCGCTCCTCGTCCGGTGGCTGCTTACACTCGGGCGCGTGCAAGGGTTCACCGACTACCGGATGGCCAAGCGCGCGCTGGTGCGCCAGGTCACGCACGGCACCGTGCCGGTGCGGGACGTGTGCGACGCGCACCCGGAGCTGTTGCGGGCGGCGCGCAACATCGGCACGGTCGTCGACCGCTCCTGCCCGATCTGCGATCTCGCCGACGAGCGTGCGGCGGTCCCCGCCGACGACAGCGCGCCGGTGCGCACGGTCACGTACGTCTTCGGCGACGATCTCCGACGCCCGTCCGGCGCGGTGGTGTGGGATCGCGCCGAACTGGCCGATCTCGCCGTGCGCTACCGCTCGCTGGTGGCCTACACGGTGGAGTGCTGCCTCGTGTGCGGGTGGAACCATCTGGTCGAGAGCTATCTGCTCGGCCGCGCGCACGCCGGCTCCGTCGACGCCGGGTGACCCGCCGGGCGAGAGCGCGTCCGCGGGCCGCGCAGGACAGGCCGGCGGGCCGACCGGCCAGCCACCACAGAACGTGGCATCCGGCATACTTGGTGTATGCCCCAGAATCGAGGTGGTCGTCGCGCGCCTGCTCCCGGGCCGGCCCGCACCGCGGGTCGACCGCGGCGTCCCGGCGCGCCGCGGCGGGGCCGGTGGCGTCGCCGCCTCGCGTGGACCCTCGGCTCGCTGGTGGGGCTCGCCCTCGTCGGGTTGGGGGCCGCCACGACGGCGGCGGCCGTGCTCTGGGTGACGACCCCCGAGCTGTCCGTGGAGTTCGACATCGAACCGACCGTCGTGACCGACGTCAACGGCGACCACATCGGCGAGCTTCAGGAGCACCCCGGCCGCGAGGACCTCGGGATCGACGAGCTGCCCCCGCACGTGGTCGACGCGGTCATCGCCGCGGAGGACGCGGGGTTCCGTGACCACGCCGGCGTGAGCGTGTCGGGGATCGCGCGGGCGACGTGGTCGAACCTGCGCCACGGGGAGGTCCGCCAGGGCGGGTCGACGATCACGCAGCAGTACGTGAAGAACCTCACGGGCGACCAGGAGGAGACGCTCGCGCGCAAGCTCCGTGAGGCGGTGCTCGCCGTGCGCCTCGAGCGCGATCGGTCGAAGGACGAGATCCTCGAGGGTTACCTGAACTCGATCTACTTCGGTCGCGGCGCCTACGGCATCCAGGCCGCGGCCCGTGCCTACTTCGACGTGGACGCGCGCGACCTCACGGTGGACGAGGCCGCACAGCTCGCCGCCGTGGTCCCGGCTCCGAGCGCGCTCGACCCCGAGCGCGAGCCCGTGGCGTCCTCGCAGCGCTATGCCTCGGTGATCGATCGCATGCACGCGGAGGGCATGCTCGACAGGGAGGAGGCCTCGGAGCTGCGCGAGGTGCCGCCGCTGGTGCGGCCCGGAGGGCAGGGTCTCGCCGCGCAGCGCGCCCCCCACTTCCTCGCCATGGTCGAGCAGCGGCTGGCTGACCTCGTCGGCCCGGCCGCCGTGCACCGGGGTCTCGAGGTGCGCACCTCCCTCGATCTCCGCGCCCAGGACGCCGCCGAGCGCGCGCACGCGGATGCGCTCGGGTCCCTGGACATCCCGGAGGGCGAGACGGCACCGGTGGCCGCGCTCGTTGCGATCGACCCGGCGACGGGAGGGATCCGTGCGCACGTCGCCGGGGCCGACTTCGGCACGGACCAGTACGACCTCGTCACGGGCGGGCCCGAGGGTCTCGGTCGCCAGCCGGGCTCGACGTTCAAGCCGTTCGCGCTGGCCGCCTTCGTCGAGGACGGCAACTCGCCGGACAGCATGGTCGACGCCCCGGCCACGGCGACGTTCGCCGCCGAGGATGCCCGGCTGGACAGCGACTGGACGGTCGGGAACTACGAGGGGCAGGAGCTCGGGAGCGTGACGCTGCGCGAGGCGACCTGGCGGTCGTCCAATACCGCATACGCCCAGCTGGCCATGGATCTCGGCCCGGAGCGGGTCCTCAACGCGGCGCGGAGGGCCGGGGTCGACGCACCCGGGAAGCTGCGGCCCGATCCCTCGCTGGTACTCGGCACCGGTGCGGTGACGCCGCTGGAGCTCGCGGGTGCGTACAGCACGTTCGCGGCCGAGGGCACGCGCCGGGCGCCGACCGCGGTGCTCGAGGTCGTCGATCACGAGGGTGAGCGGCAGTACCGTGCGAACACCGACGGCGACCGGGCGTTCGAGCCCGAGGTGGCCCACGCCGTGACCGATGTGCTGCGGGGCGTGATCACCAGTGGCACCGGAACCGCCGCCGCCATCGGCCGTCCCGCCGCCGGCAAGACCGGTACGACCAGCTCGCACGCGGACGCGTGGTTCGCCGGCTACACGCCCGACCTCGCGGCGGTCGCCTGGTTCGGGCATCGCGACGACAACGAGCCGATCCACGGCGCTCCGACCGGCGGCGGGGCGCCGGCAGCCCTCTGGGCGGACTTCGTGGCCGAGGCGCTGGCCGATGTCGCGCCGAGCGAGTTCCCCCCGCCACCCGACGACCTGCCCCTGGCGGAGGACCTCGCCGACGCGCTCTGCGAGCCCGGCGACCCGGCGTGCGATGAGCCGGCCACGCCCGGACCGCCGGTCGGACCGGACGCCGACGGGGAGGCCGCGACCGATGCCCCGGGGGACGCGTCGACGGATGGTGCGTCGGATGGTGTGTCGAACGAGGCGCCGGACGGAGGGCCGTCGGGTCCGCCCGCGCCCTCGGATGACGCGACCGAGCCCTCGCGCGCGCCCGACGGGACACCCGCGACGACCCCCGGGGCCCCCGACCCCCCGGAAGGCGAGGGCGAGCCCCCCGCCGATGGTTGACCGACCCTGCTGAAAGGGGCTCGGCGAGGCCCGAGTTGTTCGCTTCGCATCGCTGGGTAATGCTGCCACCCTGCAGCCGACGTACCGGGAACCGGACCGCGCCCCGAGGGGGAGTGCGCTGTTGAGTGATCTGGTGATCCGCCACCCCGACGTCGACGAGCTCGAGATCGTCGCGTCGCTGACCGTCGATGCGTACGCCGAGTACGCCGCGCACATGTCGCCCGACGCCTGGTCGGCGTTCGCGCACGACATCGCCAACGTGGCCGGGCGCATGTCCGACGGGGAGGTCCTCGTGGCCGAGCGCGCCGGCGACCTGGTCGGCTCGCTGACGCGCTACCCGAACTGGCGCGGCGCACAGGAGGGCTCGTCGTCGCTGCGCATGCTCGCGGTCCCCCCGCACGAACGCGGGCAGGGCGTTGGGCGGGCGCTGATGCTGCGTGCCATCGAGCTGAGCCGCGCCGAGGGCAAGGACCGCGTGGTGATGACGGTCCCGCCGGAGATGACCACCGCGCGCGACCTCGTCACCTCGCTCGGCTTCGAGCGCGAATCCTCGCTCGACCACACCCCCGCGCCCGGCGTCCACGCTCAGGGGTACGAGCTGCGGTTGTGAGCGCAGTGGGTGCGGTGGCCGCGCTCAGGCGCCGCCGGCGTGCAGCAGCGCGGCGTAGAGGGTGAGTCCGGGCCCGAAGGCCAGCGCCACCACCGGGCCGTCGTGCGTGAGCTCGCCGCGGTCGCGTAGCTCCTCGAGGATGAGCAGCACGGTCGCGCTGGAGCAGTTGCCCCGCTCGGCGAGCACGTGCCGCGAGGCCGCGACCTGCCCCTCGTCGAGACCCAACCGGTCGGCGGCGACGTCGATGATGCGGGGGCCGCCGGGGTGGACGGCCCAGGCGGCCACGTCAGCGCGATCGAGGTCGTGCCGGGCCAGCAGCGTGTCAACCGCGTCGGCGACGTGCTCGCGCAGCACCGTCGGGACGCGTGGCGACAAGCGCATGCGGAAGCCGCGGTCGGTGACGTCCCACGCCATGAGGTCGGCGTGCGCGGTGGCGGTGCGCGCTTCGAAGTCGCGGATCTCGAGTCCGGGCCCGGGGGTGAGCACGGCCGCGGCTGCGGCGTCCGCGAACAACGCGTGAGCGACCACCTGCTCGATGTCGGGGTCGGGGGGCTGCACATGCAGGCTGGTGAGCTCCACCGAGAGGACCGCGACGCGCTGCGCCCGAGCCCGCGCGGCATCGCTCGCCGCGGCGAGCGCGGGGATCGCGGCGTAGCAGCCCATGTGCCCGATGTGCAGGCGTTGCGCGTGTGGGGCAAGGCCCAGGTCGCGCGCGAGGAGGATGTCGAGTCCGGGCGTCGCGTAGCCGGTGCAGCTGACCACGACGAGCTGGTCGAGCTCTTCGGCCGCGAGACCCGCATCGTCCAGCGCCGCCGACAACGCGTCCTTGCCGAGCGGCATCGCCTCGGCGAGGAAGCGCTGCATGCGCGCCCGGGTGCCCCACGTGGAGACGTCCTCGATGCGTGGATCCACCACGCCATGGCGGCGGGCGATCCCCGACTGGGCCCACGCCCGCTCCGCCGCGCGCCGCTGGCCGAAGTGGTCGGCGAAGAAGTCGCGCCAGAGCGCGCCCTGATCGTGCTGGGGCGGAAGTGCGTTGGCCAGGCCCGTGATGGCAGCCGTCATCGTCGCCGGATCCTGTCGTCCGTCGGCCCGCGGCGGTGCCCGGGCGCCCCCGTGTGTCGCGTGAGTTGCGCGGCTTTCGGTGACCTGTACCCAGGTCGAGCCTGACCGAACAGGCGTGAACGGGCCGTGCGTTTGGTGCGACCCGGATCAACCGTATGAGTGGGACTCGGCCGGGCGCCAGCCGATCGCCTGGTAGACGGTGAGGGGTGCACCGCCCGGGCGCATCCGTACCGGCCGCCGCCGGTCGACGAGGAACCGCAGGTAGTCGAGGGGGTGGACCGTCAGCGCGTGGGTGCGCAGCCGCACCCCGTGGGCGTTGCACAACACACGCAGTCGGCGGGGGGACACGAACAGCGCGGGGTCATGGATTCGTGGGGGAGGTCCGCCGGGGAGGCGCTCCTGCACCCGACCCACGACGAGGCGGGCGAGCGGGTTCCCCGCGATGGTGTCCACGACGAGCGTCCCACCCGGCGCGAGGATCCGGCAGCACTCCGCCACGGTCGAGGCGAGGTCGCCGACGTGCTCGAGGATCTCGCCGGCGACGACCACCTCGGCAGCTGCGTCGCCGAGGGGCAGACGGGCGGCGTCGCCCTGGACGACCTCGACCCCCGCGTCGCGGGCACGGGTGAGCGCGGAGGCGGTGAGGTCGACGCCGACGTGGCGGAACCCGCGCCCGCTCAGGTGTGGGGCGAGCAGCCCGGCGCCGCAGCCGACGTCGACGAGCAGGGCGCCCGGTTCGCGTGGGCGGGGCACGGCGGCGGCGCGGGCGGCGGCCAGCCAGTGCAGCGCGGCGAACGCGCCGTCGGGGCGCCACCACTCGTCGGCGAGGTCGTCGTACTGGCGCGGGTCGTTGCGTGGCCGCTGGGGGGTGCGTGGCACGCCGCCCGCACGGGCGCCTCGGCCCCGGGTGCCGGCCATCAGTCCGGCGGGTTGCGGCCGACGGTCGCGCCCGTGAGGTCGGTGACCTGGTCCCATGACGCCGCGAGCGCGTCCACGGTGGGGATGGCGTCGAAGTTCGCGCCCGGGGCCTGCATGACCGCGACCCGTGAGTAGTTGCCCCCGCCCGCGACGACGGCGATGCCGGTGTCGGTGCAGTCCTCGCTGGCGAGGTGCACGACCGCGGGCGAGACCCAGCGCGGGTCGAGGCGTTCGAGCATCTCCTCGCTGAAGATGTCCTCGGTCATGCGGGTCGCCGCGACCGGGGCGACCGCGTTGGCGCTGACGTTGTACTTCGCACCCTCGAGAGCGAGCGTGTTGATCAGCCCGACGAGGCCCATCTTCGCCGCGCCGTAGTTCGACTGGCCGAAGTTGCCGAACAACCCGCTCGTCGAGGTCGTGACGATGACGCGGCCGTAGGCCTGCTCGCGGAACCGGGGCCACGCCGCGCGCGTGACGTGGTAGGTCCCGTAGAGGTGGACCTTCTGGATCGCGTCCCATTGCTCGTCGGTCATCTTGTGAAAGGTGACGTCGCGCAGGATGCCCGCGTTGTTCACGACGACGTCGATGCGTCCGAAGGCCTCGACCGCGGCGTCGACGATGCGCTGGCCACCCTCCGGCTCCGCGACGTTGTCGGCGTTGGCGACCGCTTCACCGCCGGCGTCGCGGATCTCGGCGACGACGCTCTCGGCCATCTCGCTCGACCGGCCCGTGCCGTCGCGATCGGCGCCCAGGTCGTTGACGACGACGCGAGCGCCTTCCTCGGCGAACAGGAGGGCGTGCGCGCGACCGACCCCGCCGCCCGCACCGGTGACGACAACGACGCGACCTTCGACTCCTGCCATGATCTCCCTCGCTGGACGCTGGACGCGTGTGCGGGGGCAGCCTAATGGGTCGCGAGGAGGGCGGTAGCCTGTCGCCGACCCTTGGGCATCGGTGCGGGGGGACGCATGTCCGACGAGGAACTCCGGCGTCTGGCCGACGAGCAGCGCGCGGCGGACGCGGCCCGTGGGCGTGCGCGGGAGCGGTGGCTGCGGCAGCAGGACCGCGAAGAGGCCACCTTGCGCGGTGCGCTCGCCTCACTCGTGGAGGGTGCGGTGGTCGTGCGTCTGCAGACGACCGCGGGCCGTGCCCACAACGGCGTGCTCGCGGGTCTCGGACGCGACTTCTGCCGACTGCGGGTCACCGAGGACCGCGACATGTTCATCACGATCGCGGCCCTTGGGGTGGTCGAACCGGCCCCGGGGACCGACGCGCCGCCGGTCAGTGGCACCGCGGGGGCGAGCGCCGCCGGCGAAGACCTGACGCTCGCCGAGGTCCTGGGCCGGCTGGCGCCGGACAGCCCCTGGGTGTCGTTGCGCTGCGCAGGCACGGCGGAACCGGTCACCGGCTCCCTGTGCGCCGCCGGCGTCGACGTCCTCACCGTGCGCCTCGACCGGGAGGCGGGCACGAACTGCTACGTCGCGCTGTCCGCTCTGACGGAAGCGACGGTGCGGTTCGGATGACCGCGGGGGGCGGCGCCTGGTCGGACGCCGCCGGCTCGCGGCTCCCGGCTAGCTCCCGGCGGGGGTCTTCGCGTCCGGGTAGAGGTGCTCGAGGGAACCGGGCTGGATCCGGCTGGCCTCGATGAACTCGTTCACGTCGTGTTCCTTGAGGCGGATCACTCGCCCGAACTTGTAGGCGGGGATCTGCCCTTCGTCGATGAGCCGATACAGCGTCCGCGGGGTGATCCCGAGACTGCGGGCCGCTTCGGCGGTACTCATCCAGCGGATCTCTTCTGACATCCGTATTTCCCTTCTGTGGGGGTCGTTGTCGCCGGAACGTTGTCCCCCCGGTTCGTCCCGGACGCTTCCAGGGAACGGTGTCCCTGCTGCAGCACTGGGGCGCCCTGGCGGGACCCCGGTCGGCACGGTCAGGGCCCTCGTGACTCCCGCCCCACGCATCACACTACGCGGTCGAGCACCCTCGCACGGTACCTCACTGCATGCCGTTATCCTACGGCATCAGCCTTCCCGTGTCGACCATCGGCGTAAACCGATGAGTTCACCTCCGAATCATACGGCACGGCACAAAGTTTGGACAGCTAAGGAGTATACCCCTGCCGGTGACGTGTGTCGTGGCTGCGAACGGAGGGCTTGCGTGTTTCCGATGTCACGGCACACTGCCCGGCCATCAATGATGGTGCGGACGGGACCACACGTTTCACCGCGGTATCCCGACACCATCGGTGGGATCGAGGAGCAGGTGCCGTGGGAAGTGTCACCACAGGGCTCGACCGGCAGTCCACGGCGGACGAGGTCTCACGGGCGGGCACAAAGGCGGCCCGCCCACTGCGGCGGCGACGTGGCCTGCCCGGTGGCCGCGCCGTCGTCGGCGGGTTCCTCGTCGCCGGGTCGGCGGTCGGGCTGTTCGCCGCGTATCTGGATGCCACCCGCGGTCCCGTGACGCAGTGGGCGGTGGCCGCCCGAGACGTCGCGCCCGGCCAGGAGCTCACCACCCAGGATCTCGGGACCGTCCCGATCGACTTGCCCGAGGTGCTGCGATCCCGGTCCTTCAGCGACGCCGAGGCGCTCGTGGGCACGATCGCGAGCGCACCGTTGTCCGAGGGCGAGCTCGTCCAGGCCAGCCACGTGGTGCCGGCCGACGAGCTCGTGGGACGGGATGAGCTCTCGTTCCCGGTCGCCGCGGATCGGGCGGTCGCCGGGTCGCTGGAGCCGGGGGAGCGCATCGACGTCCTCGTGACCTCCGATGACGAGACCGAAGCCGTCGTGCGCGATGTCCTGTTGACGGGGGTCGGCGGGGCGGAGGGAGCCGTGGCGGGCGTGGGCGACGAACTCGTCGTGACGGTCGCGCTCGACACACCCGCCGAGACGCTCGCGGTGACGCACGCGGCGGGCACGGGCGACATCACCCTCGTGCGCGCGACGGCGCGGGAGCTGCCCGACGAGGTGCCCGCGCGGTTCGCCCCCGACGAGGGTGGCTTCCTGCCGGATGCGCGGTCACAACCCGAGCTGGACGAGGGCCCGGACGAGGGCCCGGACGGGGAGGAGGGCTAGATGGGCGAGCGGTTCGTCCTGCTGGGTCTCGGGCAGCCCCGCGCGGAATGGTTCCGCACGGTGGCGGCGTGGGCCACCTCCGGCGCGCTGCCCGCGGAGTTCCTCAAGTGCGTCTCGGCCGAGGAGCTGCGCGCGCACCTGTCGAGCAGCCGGATCTTCAGCGCCGCCCTGCTCGATGCCGGGCTGCCGGCCACCGACCGCGAGCTGATCGGCGCGGTGCGCGATGCGGGCGCGGTGCCGATCGTGGTCGAGGCCCCCGGGGTCCAACGTGACTGGTCGGCGCTCGGGGCGGTCGCGGTCCTACCGGCACAGCTCGAGCGTGAGGACCTGCTCGACACCCTCGGCGCCCACGCGCCGCGCGTCAGCACGGGCGAGGCCCTGCCGCGTGAGCCCAGCGCCGACGACGGGCCGCCCCGCGAGGAGCCCGCTCCGGTCGTCACCGTCTGTGGACCGGGCGGCACCGGCGCATCGACGGCGGCGATCGCGCTCGCCCAAGGGCTCGCCTCCGAGCAGGATGCGCGGCGGCCGGTGCTGCTGGCGGACCTGTGCTTGCGCGCCGAGCAGGCGATGCTGCATGACGCCCGGGACGTGGTGCCCGGCGTCCAGGAGCTGGTCGAGGTGCATCGCGGTAACCGGCCCACCCCCGGCGAGGTCCACGCGCAAACGTTCCGCGTCGTGGAGCGCGGCTACCACCTGCTCCTGGGGTTGCGGCGACCGCGGTACTGGTCGGCGCTGCGTCCACGCTCGTTCTCGGCGGCCTTCGCTTCCTTGCGCCAGGCGTTCGGCACCGTCGTGTGCGACGTCACCGCGGACTTCGAGGGCGAGGCCGATGGCGGTTCCATGGACGTCGAGGAGCGCAACCTGATGAGCCGTACCGCCTTGGGGGAGGCGTCTGTGGTCCTGGCGGTCGGCGGCCCCGACATGAAGGGCCTGCACGGGCTCGCGCGCCTGCTCGCCGAGCTGCGCGAGGCGGGTGCCGACGACGAACGGGTCGTGCCGGTGATCAACCGGGCCCCCCGGCAAGGCCGGAGGCGCGCGGCCCTCGCGGGAGCGCTACAGGAACTCGTCCCTTCCGATGTGCGGTCGGCGCCGGTGCTGTTGCCGCGGCGGCGGGTCGACGAGGCCTTGCGTGACGGCGTGCCGCTGCCCGGGCCGCTGCCCGACCACCTGCGAGGGGCGTTCCGGGCGACCCTCGAGCGCGCTGGAGCAGGTGCCCGAGAGGCCGCTGGTCCCGAGCCGGTCGTGCCCGGCTCGCTGGGGGCGTTCGCGGCCGATGTCGCGATCCCCGGCGAGGAAGCGACGCCGTGACCCGACCGTCGGCCAACCACGCCCCGGAGGATGTCGTCGCGAGGGGGCTCCGATGACCTCGGCACCGTCGCAATCGCCGCTGGCGGAGGTCGAGCGGCGCGTGCAGGACCGCGCGAAGGAGCTCGACCTCGACCTGGCCGGTGACACCGCCGAGCGCCAGCTCGCGCGGCTGATCGACGAGGAGGTCGCTCGCTGGAGCGACGACTACAAGCGGGGGCTGCGTCCGTACGACCTCGCCGATGCCGAGCTGGTGCGTGAGCGGGCATGGCGCAACCTCGCGGGCTACGGCCCTTTGGAGCCGCTGCTGGCCGACGAGGACGTGTGGGAGGTGATGATCAACGCGCCCGACCAGGTCTTCGTGAAGCGCCACCGTGGGGTCTCGGGCTATCACGAGGAGGTGTTCCACGACGACGAGCACGTGGTGCGAACCCTGACAAAGATCCTCGACGACGCGACCCAGTCCCACCGAAAGCTCGACCCTGCCGAGGGGCTGCAGGACGCCCAGCTCGACACCGGCGCACGGCTGCACATCGTGCACCGCGATGTGGGACGGGACGGGCACCTGCTCGTCAACATCCGCAAGTTCACCGGGGTCGCGTTCCGGCATCTCGGCGAGCTCGTGGACCGCGACATGCTCTCCTCGGCCGCGGCACGGTTCCTGCGCGCGTGCGCTCGGGCCCGGCTTTCGACGGTGTTCGCCGGAGCGCCGGGCGCCGGCAAGACGACCTTGCTGTCGTGCACGGCCGCGGAGCTGGATCCGAGCCTGCGGGTCGTGGTCGCCGAGGAGGTCTTCGAAGCCGACGTTCCCCTGCCCAACGTGGCCTCCATGCAGACGCGCGCGGCGCGTCCGGACCGGGCCGAGGTCGACCTGCGGCGTCTCGTTGCCGGGTTCCTCCGCATGGCCCCCGATGTCGCGATCGTCGGGGAGGTGAGGGATCGGGAGGCACTGCCCCTGCTGCTCACGCTGTCGTCGGGGGTCAAGGGCTTCACGACCATCCACGCGGGCTCGGCTCGACAGGCGCTCACGCGGCTGCGGTTCATCGCCCAGCTCGCCGACACCTCGAGCGAGCTGCCGCTCTCCGCATTGAACAGCCTCGTGAGCGAGGCGATCGACATCGTCGTCCATTCCGCCCGGCGTCGCGGGGAGGTGAAGGTGACCGAGATCCTGGCCGTGGAGGACCTGCAGGCGGGAGCCCAGGCGACGAACTTCACCGTGACGCCGCTCTTCACACGCGAACGATGGGACGGGGCGCTCGTGTGGAGCGGCGAACTGCCGTCGCGGGCGGTGTTCGCGCTCGAGGAGGCCGGTCACGACCCTCGTGAGCTGCTCGAACACGGCGCACGGGTGGCAGGCCGGGGACCCGCGCCATGATCGGTCTTGGGCTTGCTCTGCTGGGGGCCTACGGGGTGTTCCTGCTCTTCACCGCCGTCGCGTTCGGGTGGCGGGGCGTCGGACTCGGCCCGGGCGTGGCCACCCGCGTTCCACGCCGGCGACACGTGCACGACTACCTGGTGCAGGCCGGGCTGGAGGGGGTGCGACCGATCGAGCTCGGCGCCGTCATGGCCGTTCTGGCGGTCCTCGGAGGACTGATCGGCTTCCTGCTGTTCCCCGGCTACCTGGTCCCCGTCGCCGTTGCCCTTCTCGCCAGCGTCGTGCCGGTGCTGTCCGCGCGGGCACGACGGGAGGCGCGGCTCGAGGCGGCCCGGGACGCGTGGCCGCGGCTGATCGAGGAGATCCGCCTGCAGGCCACCACGATGGGCAAGTCGATCCCGAACGCCCTGCTCACCGTGGGCCTCTCCGGTCCCGAGCAGCTGCGGCCCTCGTTCGAGGCGGCCCACCGGGAGTGGCTGATCTCCACGGACTTCCCGCGCACCGTCGCGGTCCTGAAGGCGCGGCTCGCCGATCCCACGGCGGACGTCGTCTGCGAGACGCTGCTCGTCGCGCACGAGGTCGGCGGGACCGATCTGGATGCGCGGCTCACCGCCCTCGCCGAGGATCGCACGCAGGACCTCCAGGGACGCAAGGACGCACGGGCCAAGCAGGCGGGTGCACGGTTCGCGCGTTGGTTCGTGCTGGTCGTGCCGGTCGGCATGGCCCTCGCGGGTTTGTCGATCGGGGAGGGTCGCGAGGCCTACGCAACCCCGACCGGTCAGCTGTGGGTCCTGGCGGGGATCGCGCTCATCGCGGTGTGCTGGCTGTGGGCGGGCCGGATCATGCGCCTCCCGGCGGAAGGGCGGGTGTTCCACGCATGATCGAGCTCCTGGTCGCCGCGGGTCTCGCCATGTGGGCGGGCGCGACGCTCCTACTCAGCCACTGTCGGTGGTTCGCGCGGTCGCCCCTGGACGCGCGTCTCCGTCCCTATTCGGCTCTCGGCGCGGGAAGGGAACCCAGGGCGGGCCTCCTGTCCTTCGAGTCGTTCCGCGAGATCATCGCCCCGCTGTCGCGGACCGTTGGTGAACGCCTCGCGCGCGTGATGGGCGTCACCGAGGACCTGGCGCTGCGCCTGCAACGCATCCACTCGCCGCTCGATCCGACCGCCTTTCGGGTCCGGCAGATCGGGGCGGCCGTGGCCGCCGTCGGTGTGGCGGTCCTGCTCGTCATCGCGCTCGAGCCCCTTCGGGGGCCGTTGGCGGGGGTCCCATTGCTCGCCGGCCCCCTACTGGCCTTCCTGGTGATGGAGCAGCGGGTGGCGACGGCGAGCTCGCGTTGGCAGCGCCGGATCTACCTCGAACTACCCGTCGTTGCCGAACAGCTGGCGATGCTGTTGTCGAGCGGGTACTCGCTCGGCGCCGCCGTCCACCGCGTCGCGGTGCGTGGCAACGGGGCCGTCGCGACCGACCTTCGACGGGTCGCGGCGCGCATGCGGCAAGGCCTCTCCGAGGTCGAGGCCCTGCGGGAGTGGGCGGCGATCGCGCAGGTCGAGGCCGTCGACCGCCTCATGCCGGTCCTCGCGATGAACCGGGAGGCCAGCGACCTGGGGCGCCTGCTCGCCGACGAGGCCCGGGCCATCCGCAAAGCCGTGCAGCGGGAGAGCATCGAACGCATGGAGCGCAAGGGTCAACAGGTGTGGATCCCGGTGACGGTCGCGACCCTCGTACCCGGGATGATCTTCATGCTCATCCCGTTCCTGGCAGCGGTCGAGCTGTTCGCGGGATGAACGACTGCGGAAACGACCCTTGCGGAGAGCATCCACATGCGACACGATTTCGTCTTATCAGCGAGAAGGTTCTGAATCGGCGGAGCCGGTGGCGGTGGTATGTATGATCACACGATCCCGAGGACGGGTCGGCGCGGTCGGGAAGGTGGCGGCACGTCGGCACGAGGAGCGCGGGGAGGGCGTCGTATCGGTCGCCATCGCGGTGCTGATCATCGCGTTCCTCGGCGTGGCGCTGTGGTTGATCTTCGACGCGCTCGTCGACGACGTCGGCGACGACATCGAGACCCAGATCGAGGAGATCGGCGACTGATCCCGGATGCACGGCGGACGGCGCACGGCGACCGCGGGTCCGGCCTTCTCGGGATGAGCATCGGCGTGCTGGTGTTCCTGGTCCTGCTGTTCACCGCGGTTCACACGCTGACCTACCTCTACGCGCAGAGTGTCGTCGAGGGGGTGACGTACGAAGTGGCGCTTCAGCTCTCCGCGGCAGTCCGAACCGGTGGTGAGTTGGGCGGTGACCCCACCGACCCCACGGTGTACGGGCCGGTGTACGCCGACGCGGAAGGAGCCCTGGGGGGCTACGCCGACCGGGTCGAGCTCGACCCCCCCCGCGTCGAGTCGGGGGAAGTGGTCGTGCGGGTCGAGGCCGAGGCGCTCGGGCTCGCCCCGGCCGCGACCTCGCAAGGGTTCCTCACCTCGTTCGAGCGGGAGGTGCGGATGCGCCTCGAGGGCCCGCAGTGACGCCTGACCCGACGCGATCGCGCGGTCCGGTCTGCGCCGTCTCGTCTTCGCGGGGTCGGTGTCGAGGGCCGGCGCGGTGGTGGGGCCGGGAGGACGGGCTTGCCGGTGCGGAGGTCCTGCCGTTCGCCGTGCTCCTGTTCGTCGTTGGCGCCCTGCTGGTCGTGAACGTGTGGGCGGTCGTGGATGCTCGGCTGGCGGCGACGGCCGCGGCACGGGAGGCGGCGCGCGCATTCGCCACGGCGGACTCGGGCGAGGCGCTCGCAGCGGCGAACGCGGCGCGCGAGCGCACACTCGAGAGCCAGGGATGGGCCCGGGAGACCCTCGTGGCCGGGGCCTCGTCCCTGCCCCGACGCCATGAACGTTGCGCGGAGGCCACCGCGACCGTCACGCTGCGGGTGGACCCGATCCTGCTGCCGCAGGTCGGCTGGACGGACGGCTTCACGGCCACGGGCCGCCACACCGAGCTCGTCAACCCGCTGCGCGGAGGGCTCGAGGGCCCTGAGCTGCCGGCACCCGGTGAGGGCGGGTCGTTGTGCTCATGAGATGGCCGCTGCGCGGGGCGCTCGTTCCCGACACGGGCAGCGCGTTGCTGCTCGTTCCGGCGGGGCTGCTCATCCTGGTCGTGCTGGCGGGCCTCGCGGTCGACGCTGCCATCGCGTACATGGCGCGTCGGGAGGTGGCCTCCATCGCGAGTGGGGCGGCGAACGAGGCCGTCATCGCGGCGCTGCAGTCCGAGGCGTTCTACCGCGAGGACGGGACGTTGCGCATCGACGACGAGGACGTTCGTGCGATCGCTGCACAGGCGGTCGGCGACGCAGGGCCGGTCGAAGCCGTCCTCGTGGACGAGGGGACGGGGTGCACCGAGGGTGTGGTGGACGACCGCATCGCCGTGACGGTGGAGGTCGCCGGAACCGTCGAACTCGTCTTCACGCCCGCGCTCGGCGAGCGGCCGACCCACGAGACCCACGCGTCGAGCACCGCGGTGGCCGATCCCTCCGACCTCGGGCCGTTCAGCGCGACCTGCGGCCGGTGAGCGGTCACGAGGGGCGACGTCGGCTGACCTCGATGCGGTCGCACCCCTGTGAATCGGTGCTCACTCGCGGCGCGCCGTGGATCACGCCCGCCTCGCGGGTCCGCGCGGGTTGCGCCTGCTCGTCCGCCGCCGGCCAACGGTCGAACAGCAGGATCCGGCCGGTCGCAGGTGCGTAGAGCCCCGGGGTGGCGGAGCCGTCGCAGTTCCAGTCGCCCACCAGGAGATCCTGGTCGGGAGCGGAGAGCTCGAAGGTCCATGCGTCCTCGGCGCTGCGGACCTCGAGGCGTTCGCCGTCCCACAGCACGCGTTCGTCACAGCCGTCGCCGGTGACGTCGGCGGCGAGCGACGTCGACGCCTCGCCCGTGGGTGGCCGTGGGCATGTCCCGTGCCCGGCGCCCGGACCCGCGGGGCCCGGATCCTCGTCGATCCCGCCAGCGGCGTCGGGCTCGAGGCTCCCCGCCTCGTCAGCGGGCTCGTCGGGCTCGACGCTCCCCTCGCGCTCGTCCGCGCCGCCGCCCTCGACGCCCGTGGGCGCTCGCTCGTCGGTCGGCCAGGAGACCGCGACCGCGACGGGCCCGACGAGCAGGGCCGCGGCCAGGGCGATCACGACGGACCACCGGACCCGCGGCCCCCGACGGGCGCGCCCCCGCGCGACGAGCGGCCGCGGGCGGAACGCACGGGCGCGGTCGAGGGCGCCCGGGCCGGGGGCGCGAGCGTCGCGTACGACCGCTGCGGCCGACCCGCGACGTAGCGGGGGTGCAGCCGTGGTGCCGGGCCCCTCCGTCGTGGGGGCTGTCGGTACGCGTCCGACGGCCGTCGCGCCCGGACGGGCTGCCCGCAGGCGTGCGGCGAGAGCGGCAGGGTCGAGGCAGTCGTCGGGGCCGACCGTCAGGGCTTCGTCGATCGTGTCGGCGATCGCCGGTGGGACGTCCTGGACCACCATGTCCAGCCGGGGAACGCCGCCGGGCCCCGGCAGCGGACGTTGGCCAGCGATCGTCTCGTACGCCAGGGCCCCGAGGGACCGGACGTCGCTGGCACGGCTCGGCGCCGTACCGGCCTCCACCGCCGGGTCGGAGGGACCGGGAGTTCCGGCCGAGTCGGCGGCCTCATCCGTGCCCGCCCTCCCGAAGTCGGCCAGCAGGGGCTCATCGCGCTCGGTCAGCAGGACGTTGGCCGGTTTCACGTGCCCGTGCAGGACCCCACGGCGGTGAGCTGCGGAGAGCGCCTCAGCGACCGGGGCGATGACCTCGATCGCCTCCGGCCACGAGAGCGGTCCGTGCGATCCGAGCCGGTCCGCGAGGCTCCCACCCTCCGCGAACCGCATGACGAGCGCGACGCCGTTCCCTGTATCGGCGGTGTCGAGGATGCCGATGATGTGCGGGTGGTCCAGCCCTCTGAGAAGGGCCGTCTCGCGGTGGAGCTCCTCGCTCGGGCCGGGCACGTACTTGATGCCGACGAACGGCCCCGACGCGTCGTGCCGGCGGGCTCGCCAGACGCTGCCGGCGTCGCCGTTCCCGAGTCGATCCAGCAGCTCGTAGCCCGGGACGTCGGGCCGTTGCTGGTTAGCCCGTGGGCCGTGGGAACAGTCGGTCGGGCCATCGCCGCTCGAGGTCCGCTCGGGGGGTTGCTCGTTCATCGCCGCCTCGGATCGCCGCCCGTGGCCTGTTGGGGACACCCGATGGACGCGGTTGTCCCGATACGTAAGACTCTACGATGCGATTCGACTGAGTTCGACTGACGTAGGGGGCGACGATGTGCACGGTGGCCAGCGGAGCCGGGGAATGACGGGCGGCGCCGGCGCGGGGCATCGGGTGTCCACCGAACGGGCTCGTGGGCTCTTGGCCCTGGGTATCTGGGTCGCAGTGCTCCTCGGTGCCCTGCTCCTGTTCCACGGCCTGGGACGTGGACCCTTGGGGGCGCCGCCGCTGGCGGATCCTGAGGGGCTCGCCCAGTGGTTCGCGACGCGTGGTCCGGCCGAAGCGCTCATGGCGGTACTGCGGCTGCTCGTGCTCGCGCTCGCGTGGTACTTGCTCGGCGTCACGACCGTCGGCGTGGTCGCACGGCTCGCACGGATGGTGCGGCTGGTGCGCTGCGCGGACGCGCTGACGGTGCCGCCCGTTCGACGGCTCCTGCAGGGCGCCCTCGGGCTGGGACTCGCCACGGCCGCGGTGGCAGGTGTCACCGTGCCGGGAGCCTCCCCGGCGCCTCAGGAGCGTGGTGAGGCGGCGGTGCTCGTCGCCGCGCAGGACGTCGCCGGCGTGGTGGTGGACGGCCCGCGTGATGATGCCGCGGACGAGGACCCCGATGCCGGCTCGGCTCCCGGCCCCGGCTCGGCTCCCGGCACCAGCTCGGATATCGGGTCACCACCCCTTCCCGGGGAAGACCCCGGTGTCCTGCCCGAGGCGGGGACCGGCGGGACCTTCGAGGTCGAGTCGGGCGAGCACGAGGCCACGGGCAGCCCGGGCTCGGGCAACGGGGGCAAGGCCTCGGAGGACGGGGATGAGCGGCCGGAGGCGGGTGAGGTGGGCGAGCGGCCGGAGGCGGGTGAGGCCGACGAGTCGAACGACGGTAACGACCGAGAAGGCGGAGATGGCGAGCCGGGCGGGCAACCCGGAACCGACGGCGGCGAGGAGGGGGACGCGGTCTGGCGGGTGGAGCCCGGCGAGCACCTGTGGGCCATCGCCGAGGCCGCGCTCGCCGATGCCTGGGACAGCCCGCCGTCGGACGGGGACGTCCACGCGTACTGGCAGTGCCTGCTCGAGGAGAACCGCTCGGCCCTTCCGGATCCGGGCAACCCCGACCTCGTGTACCCGGGTGTCGAGCTCACGCTGCCGCCCCTGCCCGATGCCCCGAGCCGGTAGCCCGATGCCCCGGGCCGGTGGCCCGACGCCCCGAGCTAGTGGCCCGACGCCCCGAGCTAACAGCCCGAGGAGCGGGCGTTTTCCGCAGACTCGAGGAATCGATCGCTTCGCATGTCGCAGCCAGCCCGTAGGCTGCCGCCATCGGGTCACCGTCCGGGGCCCGGTGCGCGGAGGTTCCCTGCAGGGCCGGCGGCGGGTGCTGCCGGGCTGGGACGGCGCTACGCTACACGGGTTGACCGTCCTGCTCCCGGCGGCGCGCCGCGCCAACGGTCCGGGGGCCACTCCGACCACAGGATGGGCTGATGCACACCTATGAGCTCATGATCATCTCGCACGGCAGCCTCGCCGAGGACACCGTGCAGAGCGTCATCGATCGCTTCCAGAAGCTGGTCGGCGACCTCGGCGGGAGCGTCGATCGGGTCGATCACTGGGGCAAACGCGAGTTCGCCTACGAGATCGACCACATGCGCGAGGGCTACTACACCGTCCTCGACATCCAGCTCCCCGGCGACCAGCTCGCCGAGCTCGAGCGCCAGCTGCACATCGCCGACGAAGTCGTGCGCCACAAGGCCATCCGCCCGGACCTCCGGACGAAGAAGGTCGGCTGACCCGACGCCGCAGCTCGCGGCCCGGACCGACGACAGGAGCATCCGTGGCGGTCGAGAACCAGATCAGCATCATCGGCAACCTCGCCGACGACCCCGAACTGCGTTTCACGCCGAACGGGGTCGCGGTGGCGAACGTGCGCGTCGCGGTGAACCGCCGGATCCGCAACTCGGAGACCGGCGAGTGGGACGAGCGCCTCGACGGGTTCTTCACGTGCAACGTGTGGCGCGACATGGCCGAGAACATCGCCGACAGCCTCGAGAAGGGCTCGCGGGTCGTCGTGATCGGGCGGCTGCGCAGCCGGTCGTTCGAGGACAAGGAAGGCCAGACCCGCTGGGTCACCGAGATCGAGGCCGACGAGATCTGCCCGTCCCTGCGCTTCGCGCGGGCCCAGGTGACCCGCAACCCGCGCGGGGGCGGCGCTGCCCGCAGCGGCGACGGCGACGGGCAGCAAGCGAGCGCGCCGCCGCCCGAGGCGCCGGACACCGACGACGTCCCGTTCTAGGAGCCAGTCCAGGAGGAGCGACACGATGGCGCAGCAAACAGGACCGCGTGGTGGTGGCAAGCCCAAGGAGTGCTACTTCACCAAGCACAAGATCAGCTACATCGACTACAAGGACGTCGCGCTGCTGAAGAAGTTCGTCAGCGACCGCGGCAAGATCCGGTCGGCGCGGGTGACGGGCACGAGCCCGCAGTACCAGAAGCTGCTCGCCGAGGCGATCAAGAACGCCCGCGAGATGGCGCTGCTGCCGTACCACTACCGCTAGGGACGGCGCGTCCGTCCCCCGCCCGCTCGCGGAGCAGCCCGGGAGGAGCACGCAGACGATGAAGGTGATCTTGAAGCGCGACGTGGACAACCTCGGCGAGGCCGGGGACGTCGTGGACGTCGCCAACGGGTACGGCAACAACTACCTCGTGCCACGGGGCCTCGCGATGCGCGCGACCAAGGGCGCGCTCGCCGATGCCGAGGCGATGCAGCGCTCGCGCCAGCGACGTGCCGAACGCTCGCGCGCGGCTGCCGAGGAGCAGCAGGCCGAGCTCGAGCGCGCCCCGGTCGTTCTGACCGCCAACGCGGACGACGAGGGCACCCTCTACGGGTCGGTCGGGGTGACCCAGGTCGCCAAGGGCATCTCGGAGCAGCTCGGCGCGAAGGTCGAGAAGAAGCGCATCCGCCTCGACCGGCCGATCAAGGAGACCGGCGTCCACGACGTCCCCGTGCAGCTGCATGCCGACGTCGTGGCGACCGTGCGAGTGGAGATCGCCCCGGCCTAGGAAGGATCCGGCAATTGGCCACCGAGCCGCGTGAGCTCGGGACCCCTTCCCCCGGTCGCGGCGGCAACGCGCACGACCGCGTCCCCCCGCACAACCTCGAGGCCGAGGTCAGCGTCCTCGGCAGCATGCTGCTGTCCAAGGACGCGATCGCCGAAGTCAACGAGATCCTGCGCGCCGAGGACTTCTACCGCGGCGCGCACCGGACGATCTACGAGACGATCGTCGACCTCTACGACCGCGGCGAGCCGGTCGACTCCGTCGTGCTCGGCGACGAGCTCGACCGTCGGGGGCTGCTCGAGAGCGTCGGCGGCGTCGTCGCGATCAGCGACCTCATCAGCCGCGTGCCGACCGCCGCGAACGCCGGCTACTACGCGCGCATCGTGGCCGAGCAGGCGCTGCGGCGCCGCCTGATCGACACCGGCACGCAGATCGCCCAGCTCGGCTACCAGGGCGAGGACGGCGCCGAGGAGACGATCGACAAGGCCGAGGCGCTGATGTACGCGGTCAGCCAACGCGACCGCCACAGCGAGTTCGCGCCCATGAAGGATCTCCTCGCCGAGTCCTTCGAGCTGATCGAGCAGCTGCACGAGAACGACTCCTCGCTCACGGGCCTGTCGACCGGCTTCTACGACCTCGACGACCTCACCGCCGGGTTACAGGACCAGAACCTCATCATCCTCGCCGCCCGTCCCGGCATGGGGAAGTCGACGCTCGTGACCAACCTCGCGACCAACGTGGCGGTCGAGCAGCGCCGGCCGGTCGTGATCTTCAGCCTCGAGATGTCGAAGATGGAGCTCGTGCAGCGCGTGCTCGCCGCGGAAGCCCGCGTCGACAGCGAGCGTCTGCGCACGGGGCGGCTCGCCGAGTCCGACTGGCCCAAGCTCAGCCAGGCGATGGGGCGGCTGGCCGAGGCCCCGATCTACATCGACGACACGCCCGGCGTGAACATGATGGAGCTGCGGTCGAAGTGTCGGCGGCTGAAGCAGCAGCACGGCCTCGACCTGGTGGTCCTCGACTACCTGCAGCTCATGCAGCCGCACAAGCGGACCGAGAGCCGCGTGCAGGAGGTCAGCGAGCTCAGCCGCGGGATGAAGATCCTCGCCAAGGAGCTCGACATCCCCGTGGTGGCGCTGTCGCAGCTCTCGCGCCGTCCCGAGGACCGCCACGACCGCCGACCGCAACTGGCCGACCTGCGCGAGTCCGGCTCGATCGAGCAGGACGCCGACCTCGTCGCGTTCATCTACCGCGACGAGGTCTACGACCCGGACACGGCCGCGAAGGGCGAGGCCGAACTGATCGTCGCGAAGAACCGCAACGGGCCACTGCGCACGATCCGGTTGACCTTCATCGGCAACCACTCCCGCTTCGCGAACATGGCCCGCGGCTCCAGCGGCGGCGGCGACCAACCGATGTGACGGCGCGCTCAGTGACGGCGCGCTCGGTGGCGGCGCGCGCGGTCGGAGGCGCGAGTCACTCGCGCGCGCCCAGGATCAGCGCCTCGATCTCGTCCTCGAGCTCGTGGGGCACCGAGGCCGTGCCACCGACGAGCACGACCTCCTCCAGTCGGTCGGCACGCGCCACGAGCACGTCGCGCGCCGCGTTGCCCAGCTCGCCGGGCACCGTCACGAGCGGTGCGCCGGCGTCCGCCGCGAACGGTCCGGTCGCCAGCGCATCCGCGAAGTCGGTGCCCGACGTGAGGATCAGCCGCTCGGCGTCGCGGTAGGGCGGCACGCCGTCGAGCACACGGGCCACCGACGCGGCCGTCTCGAACCGGTCGTCGCCCGAGATGCGCTCGAGGTGCTCGACGCCGTCGAGGCCGGCGAGCGCCCCGCTGACCGGGTTGTCGATGGCGGCCTGCCCGCCGATCAGCACGACGCGTTCGGCGCGGAGTTCGTCGATCGCCTCCGCCGCGGCGGTCGGCAAGCTGTCGGGCTCGGTCAGCAGAACCGGGTGCGGGCCGGCGGAGGCCAGCGGTCCCGCGGCCAGCGCGTCGGCGAAGTCGCGCCCGCTGACGAGCAGCACGGTCGTGGCGCCGCCGAACGAGCCGACCTCCTCGGCAGCGAACCCCTCGGCGACGAGCGCGGCCGTCTCGAACCGGTCGTCGCCTGCGTACCGCTCGAGGTCGGCGTCGGTGGGTCCGGTCAGATCCTCTGCGGCCTCGGCGCTGATCACGCCCTGCCCGCCGATGAGGTGGATCCGGGTCGGGGCGAGTTCCTCGATCGCGTCGGCCACGACGTCGGGGACCTCGTCGGCCTCGTCGTCGACGAGGAGCACGGGAGCGTTCTGCCGGCCCGCGAGACCGGAGGCGGGCAGGGCGTCCGCGAAGCCGTGGCCGGCGGCCACGACCACCTCGTCGCTGCCGTCGGGGTAGGCGGCCAGGGCCAGGCGAGCCGCGGTGTCGAAGCGGTCCTGGCCCGCCACCCGGGTGATCTCCACCTCGGCCTCGGGCGTTTGGGCGAACAGCGCGACGCCGAGCAGCACGGCGCCGACGGCGATGATGCCCAGTGGGATGCGCAGGTGGTCCCCGAGCCCCGAATCGGGTTCGGTCTCAGGGGTCGGTTCGTCGGTCGGCGCCGTGGACTCCATCAGCGCCAACGATAGGCGTCCGACGTCGCCCGGGTCCGAATCACGTGTCCGGCAGGCGGCGTGCGGCGGCGTCGAGCTCGGCGAGGTCGGCGGCGGCCTGACCGGCGCGCCAGCCACCGGCGTTGCTGACCTCCGTCGACCGCCGCTGCAGGTGGGGGAAGGCGTCGTGGATCGCCTCCTCGACGCGCTCGCTGCGGGCGGCCAGGACCGGCAGGACGCGCTCGTCGCTCGCGGCCGCGGCCGCGACCTCGGCCTCGTCGGCCTCGCGCAGCCGCTGGCCGATGCGGTGGGCGAACCCGAGCAGGAACGAGCGCCGGAACGACCGGGTGCGCGACCGTCCCGCCGCGTCGCGGCGCGTGCCCTGCCGGTGCATCGCGCTCGTGGCCTGCGTGAGCAGCGACGTCGCCAGCAGCTCGACCGCGTCGAGGTCGCGATCATCGCCGGCGATCGTCACCCACCCGAACCCCGGCGTCATCACCGCCCGGCAGCGGTTCGCCTCGGCGACGGCGGCGACGAGGTGGCACTTCGCGCTGGCGTACGGGTCGTCGACCAGGTGCCGCCGCAGCGATGGAGCCCCCGCCTCCCGCGCCTGGGCGTCGAGGAGGGCGTGATCGATCGCGTGCCGGGCGAGCAGCTCCTGGGCCTTGGCCGTCAGCGCCTCGGCCTCCTCGTCGAACTCGGTGGACTCGGCCTTGGCGAGCAGGCCGCGCACGCGCGCGAGCACCCGGTCGTCGATGCGGCCGGTGGCGGTGGTCGACGCGTTGGCCGCGCCGGGAGGGGGGAGTGTCCGCGGCACCTCGGGGAGCCGGGTCAGTACACACCAGGCGGCGGCCCCGAGCGTGATCAGCTCGCCGGGTTCGTCGGGGCTCAGGTCCGCTCGTGGCCCGAGTACCTCCAGCTCGGCCGCCCACCGTGGGTCGAGCGTGCGGCCGGCTTCCGTGTGCGCTCGACCGTCCCGGATCGCGTGCCGCGCCACCACGGCGGCGTGCCGCTCGGTGAGCTCGCGCTGTGTCACGTGGACCAGCGCGGCCGGGTTCCAGCCCCGCGACCACAGCGCGCCCACCTCGGCGGCGAGGCGAGCGTGGACGACCGTCCGGGCGCGGGTGCCGCCTCGCGCGAGCTGGGCGAGCAACTCGTCGTGGTGTTCGCGGTCGACCGACCACCACCACGCGGCCGCGTCGAGCAGCGTGTCGGGGTCCTGGCTGGCGCGTGTGCGTGTCATGGACGCAGTGTGCGGGCTGGTCGGGCCGATGAGCACACGTCACGCTCGGCGGCTTGTGGAGATACGGGGCGAGGGTCGGTCATCGGCCCAGCGAGCCGTGATCGCCCGTGGCGCGCAGGTGATCGCCCGTGGCGGGCAGGTGGTCGCCATGCCGGGCAGCCGGTCGGGTCTGGACGCGGGGCCGGGGCGGAGGGCAACCTCCTCCCATCCGCACGACGGTGCTCGGCGACGGCGCTCGTCCGCGAGGGCCAGCTCGGTGGGGAGATGGCAAGGGTCACGGTTGCGGGGCTCGAGATCGCGTTCGAGCGGGCCGGGACCGGGCCTCCCCTGCTCCTGCTCCACGGGGGATGGAGCGACCACCGTGCCTGGCGCCCCCAGCTCGAGGAACTGGCGGACGAGTTCACCGTGATCGCGTGGGCCGCACCAGGATGCGGTCGCTCCGCGGATCCGCCGGCGGACTTCCGCCTGCCCGACTACGCGGACTGTGTCGCCGGGCTCGTGGACGCACTCGGGCTGGCTCGCCCCCACATGCTGGGCCTGTCCTTCGGCGGCGGACTCGCGCTGGAGGTCTATCGCCGTCACCCGGCCATCGTGCGCACGCTGGTGCTGGCGGCGGCCTACGCCGGCTGGGCGGGGTCGCTGCCGCCCGACGTCGTGGAGCAGCGGTTGGCTCGCGCGTTGCGGGAGGCCGAGCTGCCTCCCGAGCAGTGGGCCGACGGGTACCTGCCCGGGATGTTCGCCGCCGGTGCACCGCCGGGGGCTGTCGAGGAATACCGCACGATGATGCTGGACGCCCGTCTCGCCGGCATCCGGGCGATGCTGCAGGGGTTCGCCGAGGCGGACCTGCGCGACGTGCTTCCCACGATCGACGTGCCGACCCTGCTGTTGTACGGCGCCGAGGACCAGCGGTCCCCGCTGAGCGTCGCCGAGGACCTCCACGCCCGCATCCCGACGTCGCGCCTCGTCGTCATTCCCGACATCGGACACGTCAGCAACCTCGAGGCGCCGGACGTGTTCAACGAGGAGGTCCGCAGCTTCCTCCACGAACACACGCGCGTGTGAGGTGCTCGCCGACCCGATCGGCCGGTTCCTGGGTGCCCGTCTCGAGGCGGGCGTCGACCCGCCATCGCCACACTCCGCGCGTGACATCCGTCAGTCGGCGGTGCAGCGATCACGCTCCTACGCGGGCTTGGAGTTCGATCCACAGCGTGTCCGCCACCGCGAGGACCTCGCCGCGGGCGTCCTGCAGTGCCGACGCGGCGTAGAACTTGCGCCGCTCGGAGCCCCGCCCCCAGCCGAGCACGATGAGCTCCTCTCCCGTGGGCACGGGCGCGTCCTGGCGGATGCGCAGGCTGGCGAGCACCGTTCGGCGGCCCTCGAACACCATGTAGCCCGAGGGGCAGTCGAGCGCGGACCACACGAACACGGGAGCGACCGCGCCGTCGTCACCCGCGAGCGTCGCGTCCGGCGTCCACCGGGAGGCGACCGTCGCGGTGTCAGCCGGTTCCGACGGATCCATGCGGCCAGGGAAGATCCGCAATCCGTCCCCCGGTTCCCGCTGGGGGCCGCAGACGAAACAGGTCGGGAACGCGTGGTGCTCGAAGCCGACGAAGTTGGCTTCGGCAGCACTTGCCTCCTCGGGAGTGAGGGACGTGGGAGGAACCACGTCGGGGGGCGTCGACGGCCGGGCGCGGGCCACGAGCACGTCGCGATCCCACACCTCGAGGCCCTCGGCCGTCGCCACCGCGGTCAGGGGCGTGTCGAGCGGTGGTGGCGCGTGCAGGTCCACCGCCGCGGGGGTGTCGAGCAGCGCGGCGATGGTGCCGCAGGAGTACCCGCCGTGTCCCGAGTCGGGCGGACCGTTGAACCGGGACGGGATGGTCAGCGTCGTGGTCGACATCGGCACCTCCTGGATCGGAACACGCCACTCAACGGCTGTTCGTCGGGGCCTCGGCCAAGTGCACGGCGTCGCGGTAGCCCCACGGGCAGGTGTACAACCCGAGGCGCCAGCCGTGCGTTCCGCTGGCGCGCGAGGGCGTAGGGGAAGGGCCCGCGGTGACCGGGGGGCGTGTTGGCCGTGTGCCGTGTGGGCCGACCGGGCACCCGGGCACGCTGTGGCCCTGTCCCCTGAGGAGTGTGCGCCCATGGAGTGGTTCGCAAGCAGTTGGCCGGTCCTGGCCACGGTCGTGGCGTCCACCGTCGGCGTCTATCTCGTGGTGCTCGTTTCGACGCGGATCGTGGGACTGCGCTCGTTCAGCCAGATGTCGGGCTTCGATTTCGCCGTGAACATCGCCCTGGGTTCGATGATCGCCGCCACCGCGGTGAACGCGGACGTGAGCCTGGCCGATGGGGCGGTGGCAGTGGCGGTGCTGTTCGTGGTGCAAGTCCTGATCGCGAAGATCCGGCGCTACGGGTTCGGGACGGATTGGGTCAACAATCGGTCGCTGCTGCTGATGGCCGGACCGGAGTTCGTCGAGGAGCACCTGCGCCGCAGCCAACTGACCAAGGACGACGTGCGCTACAAGCTGCGAGAGGCGAACGTCTTCCGGTACGAGGACGTGCGGGCGGTCATCCTGGAGACCACCGGGGAGGTCTCGGTGTTGCACTCCCGCGACGACGAGCAGCTCGACCCCGACCTCGTCGCCGACGTCGTCGGTGCCGAACGCCTCGTGCCGGGATCCGAACCCCCCGAGCGGGGCGCGGAACCACCCGGCTGACCTCTGGGCGCGAGCACGGAACCGTGGCTCAGGGATCGGTGGGCAACGCGTCCGAGGACGGGCAGGCGACACCTCGGTCGTCGCGGTCGATCGGGTCCTCGGCGCGGTCCATCGCGGGTCCCGGCCGCTCCGACCGCTGCTGCCCGAAGATCTGGGTGACCCACAGCACCCCGTCGTCGCGGCAGACGACACCGATGCCGACCGCGTCGAACCGGTGCTCGAGGATCGCGTGGCGGTGCCCCTCCGAGCGCATCAGCCCCACGTGGGCCTCCGCGGTGGTCCGAGAGTCGATGGCGATGTTCTCGCCGGTGGCGACGAAGCGGTGGTGCTCACGGTAGTCGTCGGGGGAGTGCTCGAACCGGCCGAACGCGATCATCTCCTCGGACCACCCGCGCGCCAGCTCCGCGAGGTCCGGATCCCAGTCGAGGGGGGTCCCCCCGCGTTCGGCACGCTCGTCGTTGACCCGTTCGAGGATGTCGTGCGCGAGCTCGTCCGCGTCGGCGGGGTCCTGCCACCCGATGTCGCGGGACTCGGCTGCCGACGGGGGCTCGGGGTCGTCGACGGGCAGGAGCGCCGCCGCGACCCCGAGCGAGACCACGAGCAGGACCAGGCCGCCGATCTCGCGGCCGGTCAGGCCTCGTGTCCGCTGCCCCGCGCCCATTGGTGAGGGCATCGGCCGGTTGGGGCACGACCTTCAACAATGAGCGCGGCCGACATGACGCGACTCGCACGGATGTCCGGCTCAGGGGCAGGGTTCGGGTTCGACCGTGAGCTCGTCGAAGTCGTTCGCGCCCTCCACCAGCACGCAGGCCTCGGAGTCGTCGAACTGGTCGTGCACACCGACGGCCGTGACGCCACCGCCCTCGGTGAACAGCTCCACGCTCACGTCGGGGTCGAGCTCCGGCGCCTGCTCGGCGAGGTCCTCCCACGCGTCGACGTCGTCGACCGCGTCGCCCTCGTCGAAGCCGAAGTCCGGTTCGTGCACGCTGCCGGGCGCCTGCTGGTAGGCCAGGCCCTCGGCGAACATTACGGCGTAGCCGCCCTCCGGCCCGCTGAACTCGTCGTCGAACTCGTCGTCGAACTCGTCATCGAACAGGTCGTCCTCGTCGAGTTCGAGCTCGTCGTCGAAGAGCTCCTCGTCGTTCAGAAGGGGGTCGTCGGCGGGATCGAGCATGTCGCCGAACATGCTCTGGAAGCCCTCGACGACGCCGACCACGTCCCACTCGGCCGCGTCCTCGGGCACGTCGATGGCACCGCTGAACTCCTCGAAGTCGAGCCGCACACCGAACGACTCGACGTCGTCGGGCATCTCGTCGGCGTCGGCCACGTCCCAGTCCGCGAACTGGGTGAAGTCCGCCTCGATGCGGGTCAGCTCACCGCCGTCGACCCAGACGTCGGTCGTGAACTCCTCGTCGGGGACGTCGCCCATGTCGAGGTCCTCGGCACCGGGGCCGGCCGGTGCGTCGAAGACGAGGTTCCCGGTGTCCTCGACGAACCGGGCCACCGCGGGCAGGGGCGCGCTGACCGCGAGGTGCTCCCCGACGTCGTCGGAGTCGACGTACTCGACCGCGACGTCCTCCTCGTAGAGCCGCTCGAGGTCCTCGAGGATCTCCTCCTCGGCCTCCTCGAAGGCCTCCTCGAGATCGGAGAAGGACTCGTCGCCCATCTGGCCGTCGTCGAGCTCCTCGAGCTGTTCGAGGGCCTCCTCCACGCCCACGATCGCGATCCACTCGCCGTCGAAGAGCGCGCTCGTGGGGAACTGCAACATCCCGCCGAACATGCCCAGGGCCATCTCCATCTCCTGGACCTCGGACTCGCTGCCGTCGAACACCTCGACCAGGTGGTCGACGTCCACGCGCACGAAGATCTCGTCCTGACCCTCGGCACGCATCTCGAACGCGTCCCCGCCATCCACGACCGCAGCGAACTCGAACGCGTCGTCGTCGAACCCGAACGACGTGCGCAGCGAGGAGTTGAGCCACGTCTCGGCATGCTCGGGTTCGAGTCCGTCATCCTGGAAGAGGGCAATCAGCGAGTCCTGATCGGCCAGTACTGACGTGTCGATGGTTGTCCCGCCGCTGCCCGCCAAATTCTCTAGCGCCTCGTCCAGCGCCCCCCGAGGATCCTCCTGCGCGCCTGACCCGCATGCCGTGAGTAGTAGCATCAAGCCCGCGGTAAATGCGAAGACAAGCAACCTCATCACGTACCTCCCGTCTGTGGAAGCGTTGATACTAGCGGGTTCGGTGACCTTCCGGTGACGACCATCCACTCCCTTTCGGGCAATGCGATGCCGGGATGAGAACGCCACGTCCTCCGCGTCGTCCTCAACGGAACGGGCATTAGGCCGTGACCGGTGACAGCGTGGACGCCCGCTCGCGACGCACCGGGCATCCGCGCCGTGGCCCCCGGTTCGGACCGTGGCCGCGCCGGTGAACTTCCGCGACGTGCGCTGCGTATCCCCTCGCGAGGAACCCGTCGACACGGAGGCTCGTGATGGTACTGGGACCGTTGCGCAGACTGCTGATCGTGCTGGGGGCGTTGCTGCTGGTGGCGGGGTGCGCGGACGACGTCGACGAGCCGGCGGCCGACACCGATGGCGACCCCGCTGACGAGGAACCCGACGGCGATCCGGACGACGACGAGCCCGACGAACCGGCCGACGACGAACCCGACGTCGACGAGCCCGACGACGAACCGGCCGAGGAAGACGACGCCGCGGAGGCCGACGTGGGGCTCCGGATCGAGGACGGCGACCTCGGCGAGTTCCTCGTCGACGGGGAGGGCATGACGCTCTACCTGTTCACCCAGGACGAGGGCGGCGAGAGTGTCTGCTACGACGAGTGCGCGGAGAACTGGCCACCGTTGCTCGTCGACGACGACGTCGAGGCGGGCGAGGGGGTCGACGAGGACCTCGTCAGCACGACGACCCGCGACGACGGCGAGGAGCAGGTGACCTACGGCGACTGGCCCCTGTACTACTGGATCGCGGACGAGGAACCGGGTGACACCGACGGCCAAGGCGTCGAGGATGTCTGGTACCTCGTGAGCCCCGACGGCGAGGAGATCACCGGCTCCGCCGATGACGCCGACGAGGACGACGGGGACGGCGAGGGCGAGATGGACACCGGCTACTGAGGCCGGGGAGGTGGACGCCGTCCAGCGCGAGCGGTCCGAGCAGGCGCGTCTGGTCGCGGGCGTGGCCGAGGGCGACCGGGGGGCTCTCGCCGCGCTCTACGACGCCTATGCGGGCCCGCTGTACGGCTTCGCGCTGCGGCGCCTCGGCGACGCGGCCCTAGCGGAGGAACTCGTGCAACAGGTGCTCCTGCAGGTGTGGCGGCACGCGGGCCGCTACGACCCCCAGCGGGGCTCGGTGCGGACCTGGATCATGGCGATCGCGCGGAACGCCACCGTCGACCTGCACCGGCGCCGGCCCGCCGACCGGCCCACGTGGCCGCTGCCGGACCGCGCCGTGCCCGATGAGAACGACGAGCTGGAGCACCTGCTGCAGGCAGAGATGGTCCGAGCGGCGCTGGAGCGGCTGTCCCACGAGCACCGTCGTGTGCTGGAGCTCGTCTACTTCCGCGGGTGCAGTCAGGCCGAGGCCGCCGAGCAGCTGGGCCTGCCGTTGGGCACCGTCAAGTCACGCACCTACTACGCGCTCAAGGCGTTCCGGCTGGCTCTCGAGGAGCTGGGGGAGGCACCGTGAGCACCCGGGACGATCGACACGGCGACGAAGCCTGCGAGGGCATCCGCGAGGAGCTCGGCGGGTACGTGCTCGGGGGCCTCGAGGAGCGCGAGGTCGCCGTCGTCGACGTGCACCTCGCCAGCTGCCCGGCGTGCCGCGCCGAGCTCGACGAGCTGTCCGGTCTGCCGGACCTGTTGGAACTGGCCGCGGAGACCCCGCCCCGCGTGCCGCCGGACCTGCGCGACCGCGTGGTCACCAGCGCTGCGCTGGAGCCTGCCGAGCCCGACCGGCCATCCTCCTGGGCTCGGCTCGTGCTCACCGTCGCGGCCGCCGTGCTGATCGGGGTCGCGCTCGGAGCGGCCGCGACCGTCGCGACGGTGGCCGGCGATCCCCCCGCGGACGATGTGGTGGCACTCGGCGACAGCGGACCGGACGAGGGCCTCGAGAGGGCCATCGACGGCGAGGCGCGGCTGCGCGACTCCCCCTCCGGCGTGCAGCTGCAGCTCGAGGCGCGGGGCCTGCAGCCGGACCCGGACGTGGCCTACTACCACGTCTGGCTGGAGCTGCCCTCCGGGGACCGGGTCAGCGCCGGCACCGTGCTGCCCGACGAGGACGGCGAGGTCGACGCGTCGCTGACCTGCGGCGGCGCGCTGGAGGACTACGACGCGTTGACGATCACCGCGCATCCGTACCTCGACGCCGAGGGCGACGCGCTCGTGCGCACCACGTTGAACTGACGGTGTGCGAGGACGGCCGACGGGCTGCGCGCGCTCGGTCAGCGCGTCGCCTTGGACGCGACGTAGAGGCAGTTCAGCGGGTCGTCGGGCAGGTCGTGCACCCCGATCTCGGCGAAGCCGGCGTCGCCCAACAGGCCGGTGGCCCGGTCGCGCCCCCACGCGGTTCCCAGACCCGCGCCGTCCTCGGACAGCGAGACGGTCAGGCAGTGCAGGGTGCTCACCGAGTAGATGAACGGGGCCAGCGGATGGTCGAGGTTGTCCTCCAGGGAGCTGGCCGCGTCGACGTCGTACATCACGAACACGCCGCCGGGTGCCAGGGCGTCGTGGATCCGTCGGAGCACGCCCGCGGGATCCACCAGATCGTGGATGACATCGAACGCGAACACGGCGTCGAACGGGGGGTCCACGGGCAGTTCGCGCGCGTCGCGCGCGTCGAACGAGACGTTGCCCAGCGCCCAGCCGGCCGCTTCCTCGCGCGCCCGATCGAGCGCGTGGGTGGCGATGTCGTAGCCCACGAACCTCGAGGCCGGGTAGTGGCGGGCCATGAGGTTGGTGGAGTGTCCGGTGCCACAGCCCACGTCGGCGACACGGATGCCGTGAAGCATGCGCTCGGGCAACGGGCTCGCGCACGGCAGGATGCCCTCCATGAGGGTGCTGTCCAGGACGCCGCGTGAGAGGCCGTCCATGACATTGGTGAAGGCGGGTCGATAGGCCTCGAACGGGACCCCGCCGCCCTCGGTGAACGCTCGGGCGACGTCGGGGACGTAGGTGGCCAGCAGCGAGGTGATCTGGCTCTGCGGCGCGAGGTTGAGGGCACCGCCGCCGGTGAGGCAGACCGCGTGCTCGGTTGGCAGCTCGTAGCGGACGGTCCGTGGGTCGTAGCTGACGACGCCGGCAGCGGTCAGGGCCGCGAGCCACTCCCGGACGTAGCGTTCGCTCGCTCCGCCACGAGCGGCGAGCTCGTCGCTCGAGGCTGGGGCCTCCGCGAGCCGGTCCAGCAGGCCCGTGCGATGGCCGACATCGATCATGTAGGTGACCATGCCGCCGGTGTAGTAGCCGAACACCCGCTCCGCGAAGGCTTCCACGGCGGCGGGGTCGGGTGAGGGCTCGGCTGTGCTCCCGCGGTGTTCGAGGTCGGTGGTCATCGCCTCCCCTTTCTCCCGGCGGCCGTCGGTCAGGCCGCTACGGGAGGACACTACGGGCGTGGTGCCGCGCGCCTCATCGGGCGGAATGCGCAACATGGCTTGCGGGCGGATGGGTGGATTCACCCACGCCGGGGACCGAGCCGCGGGGGCGGATCAGGGGTGGCGCTTGGTCATCTCATCGGGGTACTCGTGGAAGTACCGGGTGATCGTGTCGAGCGAGAACTCCGGCAGGATGGCGCTGGCGGGCTCGCGCTCGAGCAGGAAGACGAACGACGTGCGGACGAGCCGGTCGGCCTCGACCCCCTGGGGGAGGCCGGCCTGCGCGCGATCGGGCACGGTCACCCGGTGACGGGTCGTGCCGCTGTCGCTGCTCACCGTCACGTCGAACGTGTCGGGTGTGCCCGTGGGTTGGACGTCGATGTCGTGTGCGCTCATGCGAGCAGTCTTGCAGGCGCGGCGCGGACTCATGCATGCGCTGGTGGGCAGATGACCGCAGGGGCGCGGCCGTCCGCGTGGCAGCCCGCGGGTCGGTAGCGGAGGTTTCGAGTTCGGCAGCCTGGTCACAGTGGAGCGCGCTAAGCGTCAGCGGTGTCGGAAGCTCGGGCGCCGGTTGGCACTCCGCCTCGTGGGCGGACTACCGCGACGGTGCGGAGTCGTGCGCCCGCCAGTGACCCCTGCCGTCCCAAGGGTGCCGCCACGGCGGGGGGTGGTCGGGGCGTCTGCGTGTGGAAGAAGGTGAGGGCCCTGCTGCAGCAGCCCACTAACGAATTGCGTCACGAGGCGCTGTTTCACGCCGGTCACGATGGCCTCGTCGACTCGGTTGTGCCCTTCGTGCGCGAGGGGGTGCGCGAGGGTGAGGCCGTCCTGGTCGGCGCCACGCCGGCGAAGCTGGCTGCGATCCGTGCGGGGCTGCAGGAGGCCGAGATCGAGGCCGTGCAATGGCAGCGCAACGACGAGCGCTACGCCCGTCCGTCGCCGCTCCTGGGCGAGACGCTGCGATGGTGCGAGGCCGAGCTCGCTCGGGGGCAGCGGGTGCGCCTGTTGAGCGAGCCGCCGCTGGCCTCGGCCTCGCACGAGGACGCCCGGGAACTGTCCCTGATCGATGCCGCGTTCAACGAGGTCGCCGGCCTGGCGGGTGTGGCGGCGGTCTGTCTCTACGACCTCGAGGCGGTCCCCTCGCGGTGGATCGCGCAAGCGCGCCGGAGCCATGCCGAGTTGGTCGAACGGGACGGACGCCGGCCCAGCGAGGCCTACGTCGGACCTCGGGAGCTTTTGGCCGACGAGCACCTCGGGCCCCTGCCCTGGCCCTCGGGGGCGGTGCAGGAGCTGATCTGCCCCGCGCCCGACGAGGCGTGCTCAGCCGCGCGTGAGCTGGGTCGGGGCGCGGGACTGCCCGATCACCGCCTCGAGGCCTTCGTGGAGGCGGTCGGGGAGGTCGCCACCAACGCATGGGTGCACGCCCTTCCCGACCGGGGCCGCTTCTGGTGGGGTGAGGCACGGCTGGTCTGCGAGGTGAGCGACTACGGCCCGATCGATGCCGACGGCTCCCTGGACCCCCTGACCGGATACACCCCGCCGACCGCCGAGCGTCCCGGCGGAGGGCTGTGGCGCACCCGCCAGCTCGCCGACCTGGTCCAGATCCGCAGCCACGCGCACCGCACCGTCGTGCGGGTGCACGTCGACCTGCCCTCGGTCGCTCGCGCGGCCACCCCCCGCTGAAAGACAAGCCGGGCTCGGGAATGCCGTCCGGCGCGGACGCGTTGGCCCACACGGCGGCGTGCGGGCCTGCGGTGCGCACCTGTCCGGACGGCCCCGGGAGGGGCAAAGCGGCTCCCCGACGGTCACCCATCGCAGTGCGTCCCACCCTGCGTGGGCGTTTACCGGCGGAAGTGCGCGCCGATGGGGGCCGTGGGCCCGCACGCCGCCGCACGTCCCGACCCTCCACGAGAAGAAGCGCTCCCTTGCCTGCCATCCCGACCATCCACCCCGCCGCCAGCCCCGCCACCCTGCGCCTCGCCGAGCTCGGAGCCGAACTGCCGTCGGTCCCCCGGCGTCGGCCGCTGACCGTGTTGTGCGAACACGCCGAGCGGGACGCTGCGGCCGCCCGCCGCGTCGAGCAGGCCGTGCACACGCGCACTCACCACGCACTCGGCCGGGTCGGTGCCGCGCCGACGGTCGCTCGTGGCGGCGCCCTGCTCGCGGGCTCCACCCTGCTGGGCTTCGCGATCGCGCTGCTGTTGCAGGCCGAACTGGGTGCCGGCCCCTGGGACGTGCTGATCGGCGGCATCGCGGCACAACTCGGTGCCAGTCACGGGGCCGCGGCGGTGGCTGCCGGGGCGCTCGCGATCGGTCTCGGGGTCGCGATGGGCGGACGCCGGGCCGTCGGACCCGGGACGCTGGTCACCGTCGCGGTCGTGGGGCCCACCGTCGACGCGGCCCGCGCCGTGGTGCCGGCTGCTGCCAACGCCTTCGCGGGCACCGCGATGCTCGCTCTTGCGCTGGTCGCGATCGTCGCGGCGGTTTCGCTCATCGTCAGTGCGCGATTGGGGGGAGGCGCCGTGGAGGTGCTGACCCAGGGCCTGCGCGCACGCGGGGTGCCGATGCGGTGGGCGCGCACCGGGCTCGAGGCGACCGCGAGCGCGGTGGGATGGCTCGCCGGAGGTCCCGCGGGGCTTGCCACGGTCATCATCGCGGCCTCGATCGGTCACCTGCTGGCCTGGGCGTTGCCGCCCGCCCCGCCCCCCGGTCCGTCCTCCGAGGAAGCCAATGCATGCGACCGAACTGGATGTCCGGTTCTCGGACCTCGACCCGTACGGGCACGTCAACCACGCGGTGTACCTCACCTACTGTGAGATCGGTCGCGTCGCCGCGCTCGAAGCGGTCGGCATGCCGCTCGATCGGATGCAGCGCGACGGCTTTCACGTCCCCATCGTCGAGGTGCTCGTACGCTTCGAGCAGCCGGCGGTCCTGGGCGATCGACTGACGGTGACCTCCGTGCTCACCGAACTGCGGGCCGCCTCGGCTCGCTGGGAACAGACCATCTCGCGTGGGGCCCGGACGCTCGCGACCGCCTGGGTGCGCAATGCGATCACCGATTCGGACGGCCGTCCCTGCCGGGGTCCCGCAGGGTTGGCCGAAGCCCTCGACGCCCTGCGCGGGTGACCGGTGCGGACCGCACCGGCGTACCGGCACATCCGGTGGAGATTCGGGCTGGTCTCGTCCGACGGCGACGCGTAGCGTCCCGCGGCCTCGAGGGAGCGACCGGACCGGCGGGATCGGCGGGCGGCAGGCATCGGAGGCCGTCACTCCGCGGGAGGGAGTCGGGCGTCATGAGCGAGGAGGCCGCGCGGCAGCGTCCAGGAGCAGCGGGGCCGCAAGCCCCGGATACTGGGGCCGGGCACGCGCTCGTGATCGGCGCGGGCATGGCCGGGCTGGCGATCGCTAAGGCGCTCGCCGAACGGTTCGGACGGGTGACCGTCCTCGACCGTGACCGGATCCCCCCGGACGTCGCCCACCGCAAGGGCGTGCCCCAGGATCGGCACCTGCATCTGCTGCTGCCCTCGGGGGCGGCCGCGCTCGAGAGCCTCTTCCCGGCTCTCGGCGACGAGCTGGTCGACGACGGGGCCGCGACCGGGGAGACCGACCGGATCCGGATGTGCCTCAACGGTCACCGGTTGGCGCCGGCTCGGACCGGCCACCGCGCGCTGTTCGCCAGCCGACCGTTCGTCGAGGCGCACGTGCGTCGGCGTGTGCGCGAGGTACCGACGGTCACCCTCCGGGAGGGTTGCCGGGTCGTCGACCTGGCCCTCGATGATGCGAGCGCGCGTGTGGTCGGCGTGCACATCGGCACCCCCGGCGGGGACGATCCGGAGTTGCTGCGCGCCGAGCTCGTCGTGGACTGTTCCGGACGGCGCTCCCCCGTGCCGGACTGGCTGGCCGCTCACGGCTACGCCGAGCCGGAGGTGGGCGAGCTCCCTATCGAGCTGCGGTACGTGACCCGGCGCTTTCGGCTCCCCGAGGGTGCACTCGACGGCGATCAGCACGTGCTCGTCGGCCCGATGGCCGACGGGCCCCGCGGCGCGGCGATGACCCACGTGGAGGACGGCAGCTGGATCCTCACGCTGTTCACGATGGCCGGCGAGCGCGTCCCCACCGACGTCGCGGGCTTCGAGCAGTTCGCGCGCGACCTGCCGATCGGCGACATCGGGGAGGCCATCCGCGAGGGCGAGGCGTTGGACGAGGCGGCGAACTACCGGTTCCCCGCGAACCGTCGCCGCTACTACGAGCGCCTGGACGCGTTCCCCGCGGGCCTGCTGGTCGCCGGCGACGCGGTGTGCTCCTTCAACCCGATCTACGGACAGGGGATGTCGGTGGCCTCGATCGAGGCGACCAGCCTGAGACGACTGCTGCGCTCGGGCGATGTCCCCACCCCCCGCACCTGGTTCACCGCCATCGCGCCGGTGGTGGACACCGCGTGGGACCAGGCGATCGGGGCTGATCTCGCGGTCCGTGCGGTCGAGGGACGGCGCGGCGTGCCCGCCCGGGCCATCAACCGCTACCTGGCGAGCCTGCACGCCGCGGCTGCCCACGAACCGGAGCTCGCGGCGCGGTTCGTGCGCGTCGCGGGCCTCGTCGACCCGCCATCCCGGCTGCTGCATCCGACCACCGTCGCGCGGGTGCTTCGCGCGCGGGTGCTCCGCTCGCGGCTGCGTCGCCCCGGCCCCACTCGGTGAGGGTCCCGCCCCCGAGCTCGACGCCCGGATCAGCGGATGCCTAGACTCCGCCAGGGAAGGGGTGCGGATACGGTGAACGACAGGTATCGGGGGGCGCGTGACGTGGGACGTCGCAGGCCTCACTGATGCGCTGGCGCGTGGCGACGAGGGCGCTGCGCGCCGTCGTCTGGCGGGACTCCGTGGGGACTCGGGGCAGTGGGACGACGCGATGGAGCAGTTGGCGACGCGCGCCGCGGACGATGCGGTCGCGCTGGAGCTGCTCGTGGAGGCGATCGACGAGTCGGGCCTCGCGCGCCGCGCGGTCGCGCGGGTCCTGGTCGACGAGGCTGCGGTCGAGGACGTCGCCCAGGACGTGCTGGTGGGCGTGGCGACGTCGGTGGGATCGTTCCGCGGCGAGGCCCGCTTCTCGACCTGGTTGCACGCGCTCGCTCGCAACCGTGCGGTCGACCACCTGCGGCGTCAGCGCGCCACATCCCCGCTCGAGGCCGAGGACGTCGGTGACGCCGAGCGCATGAGTTCGCTCATCGCGGGGCGCGAGACCGCGCGACAGCTGCTCTCGCGTCTGCCCGAGCACTACCGCGAGCCGGTGCGGCTGCGTGACGTCGAGCGTCTGCCCTACGGCGAGATCGCCGACCGTCTCGACCGCAACGAGAACACCGTGAAGGCCCATGTCGCCCGCGGGCGCGCGCTGCTGGCGACGATGCTGGAGCCGTTCCCGGGCGAGGGCGCGCGTTGATGCGGGGTGCCCTCGAGTGGGTCGGGCGGTTCCGCCTCGTCGAGGTGATCGGCACCGGCGCGTTCGCGACCGTGCACCGCGCCGAGGACGAACGTCTCGGCGACACCGTCGCGGTGAAGGTGCTCGCGGAGAACCACAGCCTCGACCCCGAGGTGCGGGAACGCTTCCTGGACGAGGGCCGGGTGTTGCGGCGCATCGACAGTCCACACGTCGTCAGCGTTCACGACCTCGGCGAGACCGATCGCCAACAGCCCTACCTCGTGTTGGAGCACGCCGACCGCGGCACCTTGGCCGACCGGGTCGCCACGCGCCGCGCGCAGGGATGGGCCGCTCACCCCCAAGACGTCCTGACCATCGCCGAGCCCTTGGCCGCGGCGATCGAGTCGGTCCATCGCGCCGATCTCGTGCACCGGGACCTGAGTCCCGGCAACCTCCTGATCCGCTCGACCGTGGCGCCGAGCACGTCCGCGAGCTCCGGGCTGCTCGACGCCGACGAGCGTCTGCTCGTCGCCGATCTCGGCCTCTGCAAGGATCTCGCCCGCCACTCCGGCCTCACCGCGGCAGGGGGCACCGACGGGTTCCGCCCGCCCGAGCAACGCGCCGGGCCCGCGGTGGTGTCCCCCGGCGCTGACTTGTGGGCGTTGTCGGCACTGCTCGTGTGGCTGGTCGTCGGGCGGGCGCCCGAGCAGGTCGAGGACGTGCCAGCCGCCATCGCGTCCGCGGGGTTGCCGCGGTCGCTGGGCGAGGTGCTCGAGCGCAGCCTCGCCCACGACCCGGGGCAGCGCCATGCCGACGGCACGGAGTGGTGGCGGAGCGTGCACGCTGCGGTCGCGCCGCCGAGAGGCCCTGGCGCGGGGCCGCGCGCAGGAGGCGGTGACCCCGGGGCCGGTGATCCAGGGACGTTCGCGCAGGGGCCTTCGGACGACGGGGTCGGCCCTCCACCCGATCCGCAGGACCGCCACGATCTGCCAGCCCCCTCTGGCGAGGCGGCCCGGCAGGGCTCTTCGTCCATGCCGGTTCGGGTCCTGCGGGGTCTGGCCTTGCTGGGCGTGGGGCTGGGCGTCGGGATCCTCGGCGGCCTGCTCCTCGATCGGGATCCCGTCGAGCTGCGCGATCTCGGCGACGGCGACGTCCACGTCGAGCGCTCCGCCGGTGATGCGTCGGTGGCGCTCGCCGGCCCCGAGGAGGTGCCCGTCGGTGAGACCGCCGTCTTCGTCGCCGACCTCGACGGGGTCGACGGGTGGGCGTGGATCGCGCCCGACGGGACCGTGCGCGCAGGCCAGTCGCGTCTGCAGTTCCGCACCTCGACGCCCGGGGTCGCCACGGTGCGGCTGCTCGGTGTCCCCGACGAGGGGGATCCGCTGGAGGTGACCCACGACGTCCGAGTGATCGCGGACTGATGTCGAGATCGCTTGTCGAGATCGCTGCAACCGACGTCGGAGGCGCTGCGACGAACGGAGTGAAGGGCAGAGCCAAAGGTTCGGGTCGAAAGGGGATGACGATGCGGGACTGGTGGAGACACGGGGGCCTCCTCGGGCTGCTCGTGGTGCTGGCGTTCGCTCTCATGGCGTGCGGTGAGGACGAGGACGCCGAGACCGAGACGGTCGACGACGAGGAGACCGAGGCCGAGACGGGCGACGAGGCCGAGGACGGGGAGGACGAGGAACGGATCGCCGAGCTGGAGGACGAGCTCGAGGAGGCGCGCGAGGCGGCCGGCGACGGAGCCGATGGGCCCGATGGTGGCGATGAGGGGGCTGGGTCCGACGACGAGGAGACCGAGGGGGAGGCCGAGGACGGGAGCGTGCAGCCCGGAACGACACGGACACGGGGTGAGCCGCTGGCGGAGCTGCCCGGACCCCTCGACGGCGAGGTGACGGCCTACATCGACCAGTTCGCCCGCCGGGGCGAGCTCGTGGAGCTGTCGTTCACGATCGTGAACTCGCACGAGAGCGAGGGCTGGGGGTCTGGCTGGGGAGAGGGACCCAGCATGATGGACGGCGGGCTCGACGACGACGACCCCGCCAATCACAGCATCTACGGGGTGACGCTCGTCGACAGCGAGAACGCGCAGCGCCACTACCCCATGCGCGACCCGGACGGACGGTGCACGTGCAGCTCCGACGCGCCGAACCTGAACTCGGGCGACAGCGTCGGGATGTCGGCCACCTACCCCGCCCCGCCCGATGACGTCGACGAGATGACGGTGCAGATCCCGCACTTCGGCTCGATCGACTTGGAGTTCGAGTGATGGCTGCCCGCGCCCTGGCCGCTGGGGGGCCGCCGTGGACCGTGTTCGCCGCTGCGCTCGGGGTCGGCGGTGCCGGTCTGCTCCTCCTCGCGGTGCCCGCGGTGGCCGACGAGCAGGACGAGCGCGCCCCGGAGGCGCCCGGGGTGGCCGACCTCCCGGGCGCGAGCAACGCGCCGGTGCCGCTCGAGGGCGAGCTGGTGCCGCTTGAGGGCGAGCCGCTGGCGCTCGAGGCCACGATCGCCTCGCTCTACGGCGACGTCGACGGCGTCACCGTGACCGAGGGCGAGGACGGGACCGAGATCTCCACCGCCGCCGACATCCTGTTCGAGTTCGACGAGTCCGACCTCACCGACGAGGCGATGGAGGTGCTCGCCGAGGCCGCCGAGATCCTCGCGGAAGCGGAGCCGGACGACGTCCTCGTCGAGGGGCACACCGACGGGATCGGCGACGACGACTACAACGACCAGCTGTCGCTCGAGCGTGCCGAGGCGGTGATCGCCGAGCTCGCCGATCGCGACGAGCTGTCGGGCATCGCGTTCGAGGCCGAGGGGCGCGGTTCCCGCGAGCCCATCGCGGCGGAGGAGGACGAGGACGGCAACGACCTCGAGGACGGGCGGGCGCGCAACCGCCGGGTCGAGCTCAGCTTCGAGGACGGGTGAGTCGGATCGGTTCGGCAGACGACGAGATGAGGAGGCGCTGATGTCCGCGGAGATTCCGGCCGGTTGGTACCCGGACCCGGGTGGATCTGGGGGTGTGCGGTGGTGGGACGGCTCGCACTGGACCGATGAGGTGCGCGCCGAGGAGGCCCGGGACACCTCCGCGGGCGCAGGGGATCACCCGGCTGACCCGGCGGTCGGGGGCGGACCCGGGCAGCCCGCGGTCACGGCGGCACCGCCCCTCACGGGGCAGCTGTCGACGACCGCGAAACTGCTCGTCGTGCTGCTGGCCGCGCCGTTCGTCCTCGAACTGCTCGGCACCGTCGCCGCTCTGCTGTTCTTCCCCGGTGTCGCCGACATCGGCGGGTTCGGCGATCTCGCGGGGGCAATCGCGCCGTGGCTCGGCCTCGGGGTGGTGACGGGCCTGCTGGGAGTCGCGAGCACGGTCGTGTTCATCGTCTGGTTCTGGCAGGTGTACTCGAACGTGTCGCGACTCAGCCACGTCCGCTCGCGTCTGGGGACGGGCTGGGCCGTGGGCACGTGGTTCGTGCCGGTGCTGAACCTCATCCGCCCCTACTCGATGGCCTGGGAGGCCTACACCGCGGGCATCCCCGACGACCACATCCGCTTCCGCGACCGCGAGTGGCGTCGACGCCAGCGGCCCGCGGGATGGCTGATCCCGGCGTGGTGGGCCGCGGCGCTCGCCTACACGGCCAGCACGTTCGAGTTCCAGGCGAACTGGGGCGGCGATGGGGTCGACTTCTTCTTCCCGTGGTGGGTGACGCTACCGGCCCAGGCGGCGGCAACCGTGCTCGCGATCGCGGTCGTGGCGCTCATCACGCGCCGCCAGCTCGCGCGCGTGGGCCTCGAGTGGACGTGGCGACCCGGGGGGACGCGATGAGCGGTGAGCCACCGAGCCCCCCGCACCCGTCTTCCGGGCCACCCGCCAGCGGCTGGTATCCCGACCCGGAGGGCTCCGGCGGGCTGCGCTACTGGGACGGGGCCCAGTGGACGACCCGGACGGTCGACGCGGCACGAGCCGGTTCCGGCGACGCGAATCGCAGCCGCACGTGGCTCTGGGTGACGGTCATCGTCTGCGTGACCCTGCTGGCGCTCGGCGGCCTCGCCGCGTGGACGTTCACGACCGTTTTCGGGGTGTTCGACGACGCGTTCTCCGACTTCCCCGGGTTCGACGATCTTGGCATCGGGGCGCTCGAGGCGGCCGGAACGACTGCCGAGTTGCTCGCGGCCGGCGACGAGGGCGGGCTGGAGGCCCTCTGGTGCGAACCGCCCGACGCGGCGCGCGACTCCGCCGAGGTGTGGCGGGACCTGGAGGCGGTCGAAGCGCGGCTCGGGGAGCTCCGCGACGCCGAGGCGCGGTCCTCACGCGGATCGTCGCCCGTCGGGCACGCGACGCTCGTCACCGAGCATCCCGAGGGCGAGCAGGCGTGGCGGGCCCAACTCCGCGAACAGGACGAGTCGTGGCGCGTGTGCGACCTCACGCCCGACGACGACGCGACACCGCAGGACCTCGACGAGGAGGTCTGACGGCAAGACCCACCCGTGACCGAAAGGAGGGGCCATGCATACCCGACACCATCCCGCCCGTGCGCGCGGCGCGGTGATAGCCATCCTCGTCCTCGCGTTCACCGCGTTGCTCGCCGGCGTGGCTCACGCGGACGAGGACGCCGACGTCTGGCGCATGGAGGGGGACGATCGGTTCGGCACCGCGGTGGCCGTGTCCGAGCAGCAGCCCTACTACCAGTTCCCCGAGGACATCATCGTCGCGACGGGCATGAACTACCCGGATGCGCTCGCCGCCGGACCCGCGGCGCACCAGCCCGGAGCGGGTCGGGGCAGCATCCTGTTGACCGCTCGCAACGTGTTGCCGTCGGTGACCGAGGATCGGATCGGGGACATCCTGCCCGACACGATCTACCTCGTGGGCGGCACCGCGGCGGTCTCGCGAGAGGTCGAGGCCGAGCTCTACCGCCTGGCCAACGACGTCGAGCGGATCGCCGGGCCGACCCGGTTCCACACGGCCGCGGAAGTGTCGCGCACGTTCTTCAGCGGCACCGGCGGTGACGTCGTCGTCGCGACCGGCACGGATTACCCGGACGCCCTGTCGGGCACGCCGCTCGCTCGGGCGGCGGGCGGCCCGGCCCTCCTCACCGCGCGCGACCACCTGCCGAGCCCGACCGAGGACGAGCTGTCGCGGCTCTCGCCGGACCGAGTGTTCGTGATCGGTGGAACGGCTGCCATCTCCGACTCGGTCATCTCCGAGATTCGTTCCACCACCTCCGCGGAAGTGTTCCGGATCGCGGGCGCGAACCGCTACGATACCTCCGCGCGGGTCGCTGAGCTCATCAGCGGTCGGCAGGCGTTCGTCGCCACTGGCGAGGACTACCCGGACGCCCTGACCGGGGGCGCGCTGGCCGGGTACGGGGGCGACCCCGTCATGCTCGTCGCCCAGGACCACGCACCCGAGCCCGTCCTGGAGCAGCTGCGGGAGCGCGAAGCGGAGGAGATCATCGTTCTCGGCGGCACCTCGGCCGTCTCGAGCTCGACCGAGGAGGAGCTGCGCTACTACGAGCAGGGTGGCGGCAACGGCAACGGCAACGGTCCGTGTCCCCCCGAACCTGGCTCCCCCTGCTGAGCCGTGGGGCTGGTTGGTTCGGGGTGCGCGATGGGCCACTGGACCCGTCCGCCGGGGTGGGGCATGCTCCGATGGGGACGGCCACGATGCTCGGGGGTCAGGGGGACCGCAACCACCATCGGCCGGTCCTGGCCGCGCGAGTGGAGGAGGCCGCCCCGTGCTCGGCGCCAAACCGGGTCACCGCTGGGCCGCGTTCCGTCGCGGCGACGTCCTCACCATCACCGCCGCCACCGTCGTTGCCCTCGGGCTGCTCGTTGTGCTCCGGCTCTGGCCCGTCCTCGACGTTCGGTGGGAGAACCACCCCGCGCACTTCTGGCTGGTGCTGGCCGCGTCAGCGGTCGCCACCACCCTCGGCCTCGCCATGGTCGGGGCCGCACGCCGGCGTCAGGATGCGCGCCTGTTCGTGGTCTCGCTGGCGTTCCTTGCCGGTGCGGGTTTCCTGGGCCTGCACGCACTGGCCACGCCAGGTGTTCTGCTCGGCCCCAACGCTGGCTTCGAGCTGGCGACACCGGTCGGCCTCACCATCGGTGGCGTGCTCGTGGCCATGTCCGCCATTGAGTTCCGACCGTCGACCGCGCGACGCATCACGAGATGGTCGGGGTGGCTGTTGGGTGTCCTCGTGGCCGTCATGATCGTGTGGGCGGGGTTCTCCCTCGCGGGCCTCCCCCCGTTGCACGATCCGGTGCCCGAGGAGGCCCTTCAGGGATGGCAACTCGTTCTGGCCGGTGTCGGGGTTCTGGGGTACGGCGCGGGTTCGATCGGCTACCTGCGGCTGCACCGGCGTCGCGGCGCGCGCGTGGTCCTCGCGATCGCCACGGGGTTCGCGCTCCTCGCTGCCGCGATGATCGTGATCGCGTTCGCCGCGAACTGGCAGCTGTCCTGGTGGGAGTGGCACGTGCTCATGCTCGCCGCGTTCGGCCTGATCGCCGCCGCGGCCCGCCGGGAGTGGCACGAGGAGCGCTTCAGTGCGCTGTATCTCGAGCGCACCCTGCAACACACGCAGGAGGCCAGCGTCCTGTTCGCCGACCTCGCGGGCTTCACCACGTTCGCCGAGCGCAGCGAGCCCCGGGCGGTCCAAGCGATGCTGAACACGTACTTCGCCCGGCTCGTGCCGCTCATGGCTGAGCTGGGTGGCGAGGTGCACCAGCTCATCGGTGACGCCGTCATGGTGGTGTTCAACAAGAACGGCGATCAACCGCGCCATGCGCTGCTCGCCGCGCGTGCGGCGCTCGCGTTCCAGACGGCGGCCGAGGAGATCGCCGAGGCCCGTCCGGACTGGCCGCGGTTCCGTGTCGGCGTGAACACCGGTGAGGTGGCTGCCGGTGTGCTCGGGGAACGGGGCCACCGCAAACACGACGTCATCGGCGACACGGTCAATCTCGCAGCGCGGCTCGAGGGGCAGGCTCCCATCGGCGGGGTCCTGATCGGAGAGGGGACCCGAGCCCGGCTGCCGGCCGAGGCTCGCGTCGAGGCGCTGGCGCCACTGGTGCTCAAGGGGAAGGCCGAGCCCGTGACGGCGTACCTGCTCCACGATCTCGGCACGCCCGACCCGCGGCCCGAGGAGACGAGTCGGTGACCCGCGCTTCGGCATCGCTGCCGACCCCAGCCGTCGCGGATCGGCCGTGAGCCCCGGGGCGACCGAGTCCGCGCATCACGGCATCGCCTGGGGCTCCCCCGCGGCCCGATGGGTGCTCGCGGCCACGGTAACCGGCAGTGGGCTCGCCCTGCTTGACGCGACCACCGTGAGCGTCGCCCTGCCGTCGATCGGCCGTCAGCTCGGCGCGACGGTCGGTGGCTTGCAGTGGACGGTGAGCGCCTACACGCTCACGCTCGCCTCGTTGATCCTCCTCGCGGGGTCCCTGGCGGATCGCTTCGGCCGTCGCCGCGTCTTCGTGATCGGCATCGTCTGGTTCGGGGCGGCCTCGGCGTTGTCGGCCCGGGCCCCGACCCTCGAAACGCTGGTCGCCGCGCGTGCCCTGCAAGGCGTTGGCGGCGCGCTCCTGACGCCGGGGAGCCTCGCGATCCTGCAGGCCTCCTTCGCCGAGGGCGCGCGCGCGATCGGCGCGTGGTCGGGGCTCGGGGCGATCGCCGCAGCCGTCGGTCCCCTGGTGGGCGGAGTGCTCGTCATGACCGTGGGGTGGCGGACGATCTTCTGGGTGAACCTGCCGGTGGCGTCGGTCGTGGTGTGGATCACGCTGCGCCACGTGCCCGAGTCGCGGGCGGCGAGCGGAGTGGCCCGGCGCTTCGACGTGGAGGGCGCGGTGCTGGCCACGCTCGGGCTCGGGTTCGTCACGTGGGCCCTCATCGCCGTCGGCGAGCGGGGCGCCGAGCCCGTGGTCTGGCTTATCGGGGCGGCGGGGCTCCTCGCACTCACCGCCTTCCTCTGGGTGCAGCGACGCACCCCCGAGCCGATGATGCCCCTCGCACTGTTCGCCGCCCGGCAGTTCTCGGCGGCGAACGCGGTCACGTTCATCGTCTACGGCGGGATGGCGGTGCTGTTCTTCCTGTTGGTCGTGCAGCTCCAACAGGTGCTCGGTGCCTCGCCGCTCCTCGCCGGGGCCGCGCTCCTGCCCATCACCCTGTTCATGCTGGCGTTGTCGGCCCGGGCGGGAGGGGTCGCCGAACGCGCGGGGCCGCGCCGGTTGATGGCCGTCGGTCCGCTCGTCATGGCCGTAGGACTCGTGCTGGTGGCAAGTATCGATGCGGATGCGAGCTACCTGGTCGACGTTCTGCCGGCGGTCGCGGTGTTCGGCTTCGGGCTCGCCCTGATGGTGGCGCCGTTGACCGCGACGGCGCTCGCGGCCGCGGACGAGGGACGGTCCG